>CAVOLN010000003.1:0-347300 GCA_963696825.1 Terriglobia bacterium | reverse complement strand
GTTGGGATGATTGAAGATGTTGAAAAACTCGGCTCGGAATTGGATGTTTGCCTGTTCGCCGATGCGGGTATTCTTCATCACGCGAGAAATCGAAGTTATGGAATCCCGGCCCGGTTACGATGTTGCGTCCGGCGTTGCCGAAGGTCAGTGGCTGATTGGGCGTGAAGGCTGCCGTATTGAACCAGCGTTGCACGGTATGCGGACCGGCGTTGGGATCGCCGACCAGGTCGGGACGGTCATTGCCCAGTCCCGTGCTGCTATTGTCCTGCCCGGTCAAGACCGAGAATGGCTGTCCGGTCTGCAGGCTGAGGATACCGCCCAGTTGCCAGCCATGCGCCAGTACCTTGGGCAATTTCGTGCGTGACCGGAATTTCGTAGAGGAAGCTCCAGCTCAATCGGTGCCGAATATCGAAGTCCGAATTGCCACGCTCCGCGGCCAGGTTGTAGTTGTCCTGGGGAAAGATAGTGGTGGCATTGGCGCCCGATCCGAAGAAGACAGAGGCGCCATCGATTGACTTCGACCAGGTATACGACATCAGGAACGAAAGTCCGTGGGAGAAGCGTTTGTCCAGCTTGGCTTGAAGGCTGTTGTATTGCGAACTGATGGTGTCCTCCGCCTGGAAGAGCTGGGCGTATCCGAAGAATGGTGTACGCGCGATGCTCGGAATCGCCGCTATACCAGCCGGCAGGATGATGTTGTCAATCACGAAGTCGGGGATACCCATGATTTCCATCCGCGTGCGCACGTCGGGAGTGAGCTTATCAATCTGCGCCTGGGTGATGAACGCCTGATTCATCTGCCGGAAACGCGGCAGTTTGGTTCCGGAAGTGCCGACGTAGCCGAATTCCAGCAGCGCCTTCCCTGGAAGTTGATGCTGCACCATCAGGTTGTAATGTTGCGCGTAAGGCGTCCGCAGCTTTTGCTGGGTGACGGTGAGCACCGGAAATCCGGAGGGCGCAAACGCGTCGGGCCAGCCCGGGAATGCATTGAAGAAGTCCGGCAGGAACGGCGGGTTCAGCATCACGTTGCCCGGAATATTTCCGATAATCGTTTCGTAGAACACGCCATAGCCCGCGCGCACGACGGTCTTGCCGTTGCTGAACACGTCCCAAGCCAGGCCGAGACGAGGCGCAAAGTTGTTGTGATCAGGATCGTAAATTCCATCCACCTCTCCCTGGGTGACAACCCCGGAGGCGCGCAGGGCGGCCAGATTCGTCTGGATGGTGGGATCGCTGGGATCCAGGAAGGTAGTGAAATCCTGTGGACGGAATGTACTCAAGCGGCCATGGGCCTCGCGCAGCACGGTATTCAGTTCGTAGCGCAAGCCGTAGTTCAGAGTCAGGTTCTTCCGCAGCTTGAAACTGTCCTGTCCGAAGAAACCATAACTGGTGGTGTGGAAGTTGCGGTGAGAGTCGCCGACGAACTGCAAAGCGCCGCTGGAGAGTCCCTCGGCAAAATCAACCAGCGCGTTGGGAATGCCCTCCGGGTTATTGGTGCCGCTGAAACTGACCTGGCCGCTGAAAGCCAGATCGTAAAGCCGGTTGAGTTGGGTATAGCGGATATCCGCGCCCACTTTGAACACATGGCGAGCGGTGGTGTGGGAGACGTTGTCCACCACCTGGTAGGTGTTGATCGCGGTGCGGTTGGGTTGATCAATGGCGCCGCCCAGGTTGCTGACGGATGCGCTGCCGGAGACGAATCCGCCGGAGAAAGAAAGTTGAGGAATATTTCCCAGTCCCAGCGGCGCACCTGCCGGCCACCCGGTGTTGATGCCGAAATCCGCTGCCTGCGGGCCGGGCTGGGTGGCCAGCTGAATGTTGGTGCGAGTGAATCCCAGGCGCGCTTCGTTCAGCGTCTTGGGAGAAATCACGCGCGTGTAGGAGATGGCTACCAGGTGATTGGCGCCGTCGTCATTCACTCCATAACCAGGCACATTGGTTCCGCTCTGTCCCGGCGTGAAAGGAAAGAAAATGTCGGAGCGGGTCCGGCTGTAGCGCGCCGAAAGACTGTCCGAACTACGCAAGCGATGGTCAATCTTCACCAGGAACTGGTCGGTGGCGTCGCTCTGCTCCGGGGAAGAAATAAAGTTGCCGCTGGGATCGGTGAGGTTGGGATCCGGATATAACTTGAAAAGCTGCGCACTCACCGGATTCACAGCGATCGTGACGGGGTTTCCGCTGGCGTCAGTGAAATTGCCGGCTCGCTGGTCGAGCGTGGGCACGTTGGTGATGCGGGTGATGCCTGCTTTTCGGCGAAAGCCTTCATAGTTCAGAAAAAAGAAAGTATTGTTCTTCACAATCGGGCCGCCCAACGTGCCTCCGAACTGGTTCAGACGCAAACCCGATTTCGGGAACTCGATCCTGGTTGAAGAAGTTTCGTGCGTCGAACACATCGTTGCGGAAGAATTCATACGCCGATCCATGCAACTGGTTGGTGCCCGACTTGGTCACCAGGTTGATGACCGAGCCGGTGTTGCGCCCGTACTCGGCCGCAAAAGTATTAGTCTGGACTTCAAATTCCTGAATGGAATCGACCGAAGGCAACTGCGCCGCCTCGCCCGCAAAATAATTATTGTTGTCGACTCCATCCACCAGAAAATTATTGGAAGTGGAACGCTGGCCGTTGGACGAAAAGCCCGAGACATTGCCTTCGCCACCTTGCTGGCCGCCTCCGCCACCCGAGACCGCGACTCCAGGATTCAGGCGCGCCAGTTGCGCGAAGTCGCGTCCATTCAAGGGCAGGTCTTCCACCTTGCGGTTGTCGATGATCTGGCCCAGCTTGGAGCTTTCCGTCTGGGTAAGATCCGCATTCGCTTCCACGGTCACGGTCTCGGCGGTGGCGCTGACTTTCAGAGTCAGATCCAGGGTGCGCGTCTGGGCCACGCCGACTTCGATGTCCTTCTCCACCAAAGTGGCAAACCCCGGTGCCTCCGCCCGGAGCTCGTACATGCCACCAGGAATGGCGATCACCCGGAAGATTCCGTTGTCCGCGGAGGTAACGTCTCGCTGCAGACCGGTCGCTGCATTGATCACTGTGACCTTCGCGCCTGCGATCGCGTCCCCTTTTTGATCCTGGACAGTGCCCACAATTCCGCCCTGCGTGGTCTGCGCCCAGGAAGCAGCGATTAGAATGTTGAGCAGAAGAACACCCGTCAAAGCTGTGATTGTTGATAGCCGCATACCCTACCCCCTCCGCGATTCAGCTGCGTTACCTTCCCCAGAATTTCACCCAAATCTTCTGCTGCCGATCAGGGCCTCGCTGATGAGGCCGTCGAAATTTCGTCCTTGTAAACCGTGCCGTCTTTCATCACAAATTCCACATGCTGCAGCAGGCGCACATTGGCAACTGGATTTCCCTTTACCGCAACGATATCCGCAAGCTTGCCCTTGCGGATGGAGCCGATACGATCCGACCATCCCATGAGCTCGGCCGCATTCACTGTGCCCGCTTGCAAGGCTTGCGTTGGCGTCAGCCCCAATTCCACCATGGCCCAGAATTCACCGCCGTTTTCACCGTGCGGATACACTCCCGCATCCGTTCCCAGAGCGACGCGCACGCCGCTACGAAAAGCCTTCGCCACATTCTGCTTGGCGGCGGGAATAATGATGGCCGCCTTCTCCATCACCCACGGCGGCATATGCATCTGTGGCGCGTGCTCCTCAAACCAGAACAAGGGATACGACGTCGGAACCAGAAACGTGTTGTGCTCTTTCAGCAGTTGAATGCCTTCGTCGTCCAGAAATATGCCGTGCTCGATCGAATCCACGCCGGCGCGAATCGCATCTTTGATCGCCAGCGCCGAATGCGCGTGGGTGGCCACTTTTCGTCCCAGGCGGTGAGCTTCGGTGATCAGCGCCTGCATCTCAGCCGGACTGTACTGTTCGAGCAGCGGATTGTCGCCCTTGGAGAAGACTCCGCCCGACGCGCAGAACTTGATTACGTCGGCGCCGTACTTCACCACCTCCCGCACTTTGTGCATGACCGCGTCCACTCCGTCGGCCGCGCCTTCGGCGGAGTAGTGGAATTCCGGAGCCAGCATGTTGCTGTCGCAGTGTCCGCCAGTGATTCCCAGCGGCGGCCCGGAAGCCTGCATGCGCGGCCCGATCACGTCGCCGGCATTGATGGCATCGCGCAAGGCCACATCGGCATAGCCCTCTGCTCCCACATTGCGCACGCTGGTGAAACCCGCCAGCAGAGTCAGGCGCGCATTCTTGGCGCCGATCAGCGCGGCGCGAGGACTCGAGATTCCCAGCGATTCATAACCAGCGTTTCCGGCATTCGATGTCAGGTGGGTGTGGACATCAATAAATCCGGGCAGTACGGTTGCATCTCCCAAATCGATCACGCGGGCGTTCGGCGGAACTGGAACATTGCCGTTCCCCACCGACGCGATCCGGTTTCCGGTGATGACGATCACGGGACGATCGGTGAACTGGCCCGACTCCGCATCGAACAGCTTGCCGGCACGAATCACGACACTGTCGACAACCGGAGGCGCTTGCGCCGAGAGCGCCCGGAGCCCAGCATAAGAAGTCCAATCATCAGCAGCGCCAGCCCATGCGCCGCACTGCTCAGATGTGCTGAAACTTCGCCCGGTTCGAATCTCGCTAGGCTTGTGACCATCCATAGTCGTGCCTTCCCTCGTCCTCTACCGATCGCTTGCAACCGGTTCGGTTACCAGTTGGTTAAGGTTCTCTTCGAGCAATTGCAATACCGCGTGAACGTCGTCCAGCGTGTTGTAAACATGAAACGAAATTCTCAGTCCGTCATGCCGGCTGGAGACGACTACGTTGCGAGCTGCGAATTGTCTGTACCAGCTCTGTCCGCCTCCTTCGATTGCAGCACTACCAGCGGACCAGCGCTGTCAGAAGGCGTCTTGGTCCGGATGCCCAGTTCTCTCGCCCCATCCAGCAAGGCCCTGGTCAGGGTCGCGACTTGCGTTGCCACCGTTTGCATGCCAATTTCCTCGAGCAACCGGACACCCTCACTCGCCCCGTAAATGCTGGGAATGGGAGGAGTACCAGACTCGAAACGCCGCGTCGCCTGGCGCGGGATCGAACAATCTGACATCGAAGGCGAAGGGATTGGCTTGACCGAACCAGCCGGTAACGGATGGCACGAGCGACGAAGCCAGCGACCTCCGCACGTACATGAAAGCCAGACCCGGGGGGCCCAGCAAATACTTAAGAGTTCCGCTGACATAAACATCCAGATCCATGGCCTTGACATCAACCGGACGGGTCCCACAATCCTGGTAGTCGTCAAGCAATACCAGGGCCCCGCGATGGTGAGCCATCTCAGTAATCTTGGCTGTGGGCATGCGAAAGCCGTTCATGAAACAGATATGTGTCAGGGGAACAATCAGCGTGTCCTGGTCAATCAGTTCGTCATAGCCTTCGACCGTCAGCCGGTCGTTTGACGCTTTCACGAAGACCACCTCGGCACCGCGTTGACGCTGTGCCAACCAGACGTGCCCCATGGTCGGAAATTCGAATTCTCCGAGCACTACCTTGCGTCGTTGCTGAAAGGACAGGGCGCTGGCAATCGAGTTGACTCCCGCCGAGGCACTGGCCACCAGCGCCACTTCATCCGGGTCGGCTCCGATGAAGCGTGCAAACAGGGCCCGCGCCTCTTCGTAGTGTTCTATCCACAATTCCCAGGGTGATCCCTGTTCGTGCCAGCTGTGCAGATACTGCAGAAAACCGGCCTCCACTTGTTCCGAGAGCGCTCCCTGAGAACAGCTGTTAAGGTAGATCTTCTCCTTAAAGACCGGGAACTTCGACCGGATTGCCGCGACTGCGTAATTGGTGAGGGTCATTCCTCACTTCATAAGAATGAAAATGCGGTGCGGGAGCGTGGACTGGCCGGCTGCAAACACTCGCCCACCGGAGCCCTGGACCGGAAGTCGGCGAAACGCTACTCCAAGCATGGAATGCATGTCAAGAGTATTTGTCTCGGTATGCATCTGGTATACCATCTGCCAAGAGGTTCCGAGGATTCTGCCCACGAATGAGGTAATCTTGGCCAAGATGCCAAAAGTAGCGCTGTTCCGCTCCGGCCGACCAAAAAGGACACGCAGCCGGGGATCGCAATCCTCAGCTGTGGCTCCGCCACGAGGCACTCTGGCGGAGCAGGGTCTATCAGCAACTTAGACGCGACATTATTCACGGCGTTTTCCAATCCGGTGAGGCTATCAACGAGAAGGTCCTGGCTAAGCGCTATCACGGCAGCCGGACTCCTGTCCGCGAGGCGGTGATGCGCTTGCAGCAAGAGAATCTGCTGCGGCTTGTGCCCAACAAGGGCTATTTTGTCGGCCACATCACGATTCACGAACTCAATGAGATATATGAATACAGAGCGGAGCTCGAAGGTTTTTGTGCAGAACTCGCGGCCCGGCGCTGGGCGGACACCGCTGTAATGGCGCGGCTGGCCGGCTTAGTGGCTATCCAGTATCGCACGGACGATCGGTCCAGTTATGAGCACTTCATCGAAGCTGACACTGAATTTCATGTTGGCATCGCCCAATTAACCCGCAACCGGCTAGTGCTGCGAGCCATCCGCGACGTTCGTTGCCAGATGGAACGCATTATGTTTGCCGCCATCGATATCGGCTACTACGGCGAAGTGCCGGCTCGAGAACACACCGAAATTCTCTCTGCCATTCATCGTCGCGATCCTGTCGCAGCCCGCAAGCTTATGTATCATCACATCGTCGGCTCCAAGGACAAGGTCCTGCAACTGGCTGCCGGAAGACCTATCACCGAGAAATCGTCCTAGCGATAATGACAAGCCACAACGGCATCGGCGTGCGCAACGAGCAATCGCCGCGCCGCCCGCCCGATGCGCATCCCGCGACGCCAAAAGCGGACATCTGATATTTTACTACTTGAACTACATCCGGAACCCGGGCCCCGGCCGTGCCATGAGAATGTATGTCCAAGGGCGGCCCGCTTATGACCTTTATCATGGATGGGTTGCAACGTCCGATTTCCACCGTTCTGTTACTTTTGGCATTATCTCGCTGTTGTACCTCGCAAAGCCGGTGGCGCAACACTTTGTAGCAGAGTGCGCTGTTTACATTTCTGTGAGGAGGCTACGACATGGTCGAAGCCAGCGAAGAGGTTTACTCCTCGCTCCGCCGGCGATTCAAAGGTGATCTGCTGCGTCCCGGCGACAGCGGCTACGAAGACGCGCGCACCATCTGGAATGGCATGGTAGCTCGCGCGCCCGGGCTGATCGCGCGCTGCGCCGATGTAAGCGATGTGCAAAACGCAGTCCGAGCCGCCTCCGAGACCGGAATTCTGACCGCCGTCCGTTGTGGAGGGCATAGCCTTGCAGGTTTCAGCACGTGCGATGGCGGCCTGGTGATTGACCTATCGAGAATGCGCGCAGGTCGACCGTTGATCCCGAGGCGCGCCGAGCGCGGATCGCCGGCGGCTGTCTGCTGGGATCGATTGATACCGCAACCCAAAAAGCGGGGCTGGTCTTTCCCGTCCGGCGTCGTCTCTCACACCGGCGCTTCCGGACTGATCCTGGGCGGAGGGACGGGATGGCTCACCCGGCGATTCGGATTGTCATGCGACAACGTCGAGGGATTCACGCTCGTGACCGCGGATGGTTCCGTCGTACGCGCCAACTCAAAGGAGAACCCGGATTTGTTTTGGGCCTTGCGTGGAGGCGGCGGTAACTTCGGAGTGGTAACGGAATTCGAAGTGAAACTTCATCCGCTTACCTCTGTGGTGCTCGCTGAAGGACTGTCTCCCGAGGCTGATATTCGCCGGCTCCTTGAATGCTGGAGAGACTTCATGGCCGAAGCGCCACTCGACTTGAAGTGGAACATTGATCTGCGCCTTGCCCCGCATACGAAGAAGGTACCCGTTGAGCTCCGCGGGCGGCCGGTGGCCAGCAGTTCCCTGATCTGGACTGGCGACCCCGAGGCCGGGCGTCCATATTTGGAGCGCGCGCTCTCCATGTGCAGTCCGGATTCTGTGAGCAGCAAGATCGTGTCGTTCCTGAATCTACAAACCATGGCGGATTCCGATTTCCCGCATGGCCGGCGCTATTACACCAAATCCGGTTACTTCACTTATCTCGACGACGGCACGATTGATCGCATGGTGGAGGCGGTTGCCACGATTCCTTCATCGGAAACCCAGATTGAACTTGCCTATCTTGGGTGGCGCGGCGGCGCGAGATCGCAGCGACAGAGACCGCGTTCGGCGATCGCAGCGCTCCTTTCATCATGAATCTGCTGGCGAACTGGTCGGAGGCGTCCGCCGATGCCGGCAATATTTCCTGGATTCGCGGACTCTTCAACAAACTTCGGCCAGCGATGAAACCGGGTGTTTACGTAAATTTCATGAGCGGCGATGAGCAGGATCGCGTGCCCGAGGCTTATCAGGAACGATGGGACCGTATGGTCGCGGTTAAGTCGCACTATGATCCAAATAACTTCTTCCGGCTGAATCAGAATGTTCCGCCACGGAAACTCGCGGGACATTTTCGCGGGACGTGCTAACCTGACGAATACATCGAAATCGCAAAAAGCTCGCGATTACAGTTCTGTCGCCTGCAGCATTAATGTCGGCACAGCGGATAAAGCAATTTGGCGACTGCAATAATCGACACTATGTAAGCAGACCGCGTTCCCCAATCATGTCGGGACATCAGCGCCGAAACTCAAAAAAGATTCTGGACCGACCTGTTATGAACAGATTTGTAAAAATGAATGTTGGACGTAACCAGGTCAGCAAGGAGGTTCGCGCCCTGATCCTCCATATGATTGCCCAGAATCCGACCTGGGGAGCACCGCGCATTCACGGCGAACTGGTCAACCTGGGTTTCGATCTTTCGGAAAGGAGTGTCTCGCGGTGGGGTTCGGCGATTTCCGAGAGATCCAGATCCCTCGAAGCGATGGCTGACGTTCCTCAGGAATCATAGCGAGGCCATTGAACATATTCTCCCTTTGACGCTTCGCGCAGACGTTCAATCCAGAGCTGCATCGAACGCTGGTACCCAGCAACATCCCGAACGGCGTTGTAGTCCCGTGTCTGTCTCCTGCCTAATTCGGAAATGTCCACTATGGGGGGACGATTATGAAGGAGTTGGATCAGTCTGCCCGTTCATTTATGAGTCAATACGAATGGCATTCCGTTCAGGCGGATCGCAAATCTAGATAAGTATCCATTGCTGCATCGGAAAGTGCTCTAAGCCGACTGCGGTTGCTTTGCATCGGGAAATTGACGCAGAGCGTTAAAATGGGAACATGCTAGTAATCGTTAGGTTGAGCCGCCTGGTCACAGACAAACTCACAATCCGAGTAAACAAGCCCCAACATGATTCGAATGACGCACAAGAATACTCTTTGTTGCAAGACGCACGGATTGTGCTGGAACGTTTTGGGATCGACGAAGAAATAATAAATTCTCACTTTGAATTGCTTGCGCAGATGGGTGTAAACGAGCGTTTGGCATTTCCTCCAATGGACGTTCCACAAGACGACCTGCGACGACATGGATTTCGATTGCAATCGCCAGCCTCTGCGGTTTTAGTGACCTTGCTATCCTATGCATTAGTACAGGGATTTCACCACGCCGACCCTGATGTACAGCCTCATGCGCCGCTGCATGATTCGAAATGACCTTGAGTGCTTGATACGGAATCGAGGCCGCGACGTTCATTAGACCCTTATTAAGTCCAGGATAACGCTGTAGCACATCGGCAATTCCTTCGCGCACCAAGGCTAAGCTCTAGGTGTCAAAGAGACTAAAAACCGAAACCGAAAGTTACACTTGAAGTCCCGCCCGTCTAGCCAACCAAATACGCTGGCTCGCCCTCGGTGCAGCGCAATCTTCGAGCTTCTACAGAACCCACTGCATAGTAATGTCTCACATGTCTTGCTAACGTACTGCCGTTTTTCAAGGAGAGAATCATGGGATTCCTACGAGTTGTGCTTGCGGCAATGCTACTTGGGTCTTTACTGACAGCCCAAAGCCGGGCTCAAGAGACAAACAGCAAAGACAAGACTGCCAAGTTTGAATCAAAGACCGATACCACAAAATCTGAAACTGATTCTGAAACTGATATTGGAAAGCGGCTCGACAACGCGGCAAACGTGCTGACTGAGATTATGGAAACACCAGACAAAGGAATTCCGACAAATGTGCTGGACGACGCAAAGTGCATCGCTGTCGTTCCGTCTATGCTTCACATTGCAGTCGGGTTTGGAGGGCGGCACGGTAAGGGCGTAGCTACATGTCGCACGGCGAGAGGTTGGAGCGCTCCCGCTCCAATCGGCATTACCGGCGGTGATTGGGGCCTGCAACTCGGCGGGCAAGCTATCGATTTAGTAATGTTGGTCATGAACCAAAAGGGGATGGATCATCTTCTGTCGAGCAAGTTCAAGATTGGGGCTGAAGCCTCGGGCGCGGCTGGGCCAGTCGGACGGCAGGCAGACGCCGGAACAGATTGGAAGATGAAATCCGAAGTCCTTACCTACTCGCGGGCCCGTGGTCTATTTGCCGGAATAAACCTGAACGGAGCTTCGATTAAGCAGGACAAAGACGAGACTGCGGTTCTATACGGTAAGATCATCTCCTTCCAGACCATTTTATCCGGAAAGGTAGAGGCTCCGTCCACGAGCAAGAATTTTCTAGCAACCGTTCGGAAGTACTCGAACGTAGTGGCCGAGAAGAAAAAAGAGGGAGAGTAATGCATTCGAGCCATTCCACATAACGGAAAGCAAGACTAAGCGCCGGGCGGAGGAAGTTGCCGAACTCCAGGGAAGAGGTCCAATGGGTAAAAGGGGGACGTTGGGCGCTCTCTTTTACGATTCTGAGTCTGTGTTTCTGACTGATAGGTAAACGGCTCTAAGCGTAGGGAGCGAGGAGGAATAAAGTTTGGTAGGCGCGGGTGCTGGGTTTTCACCTTTTCAGCTGTTCTCGTAACGGCCCTCTAACATTGGGGAAACCAGAATAAGGATAGTCTGCGGCATGGGAGTAGGTTGGGCAGGAACGGTCGCTGCAATTTTCATCAGGCGTCAAGACGATACGGAGGGCTGCCCGGCGAGGGAAGTGACTGGTGCAGATTTGGGTTTGACCATGATTGGTGTCTGCCAGACGTGTTTACTGGAAGTTCTCCACAAGAATGATGTCACTATTTAACGCATCCAGTTGCGTGTAAAGGATTGTCTTTTTGTCCGGAGAGACGGCCAATCCCGGCGCTTCCCTGGCTGGGACGGTTCTCCAGATCGAACACTCGCGTAGTGCGATGGGTAGTGAGGTCGAAGAAAGTGATCCCAGGTTTCGCTGTCGTATCGAGGTAATAAATGCCGTTCTCGACCACTGCCCAATAGCCCCAGTAACCTGCTTCCAGAGAGCCTATGACCTCGATCTCTTCGCCGCCGTTAGTCGGAATGCGCCATAATCCGGGAACGGTCAGACCTTTTGCATAGTAGAGGAATCTTCCGTCGGGCGATTCGAACGCTGCAAATCCACCGTGATGTGTCACTTGCACAGCGGGTCCACCTGTCGAAGGCATCTTCCATACTTGCCCACTGCCAGTGCGATCTGATGCGAAATATATCCAACGTCCGTCTCGCGACCAACTTGGCACGACTTCGCTCGATGGTTCACTGGTGAGCCTGCGAGGCGAGCCGCCCTGAGAATCGATGACAAAAATGTCTGCATTGCCGGGAGCGCGAGAATCGAAAGCAATCTGTTGTCCGTCGGGCGACCAACGTGGAGTTCCAGTCAGAGAGTTGAAGTGGGTTAGCTGAATGAGGCCACTCCCATCGCTCCGGCACATCCAGACTTCATAAGCGCCGCTACGGGTAGATTCGAAAACAATCTTACTTCCATCAGGCGAGAACTGAGGACCACTTTCCATCCTCGTGGAAGATATGAACCTATCGGGAGGACCGGCCGAAAGCAATGAATTAAGCTTCCTCCTCCAGATGTTGAGATTCGCCGTCTGGCGCACATACACCAATCGGTTCCCTCTGAATCGAAGGTTCGATTCCCTCTTGACCGAACTGCAGTCGTTCTGGCTCACCCCCACGAAGGGGTATCTTCCAAAGCCAACCAGCATTTACGGGCCAACCAGCCTTTGCGAAAACGATGTCGCGACCGTCAGGGGTCCACGCTAGACCCCAGTGGTCTGTACCATCCGAGATAAGACGTTGTTCCTCTCCTCCCGAAACCGGCACCGTGTAGATTGACCTGACTCCCTGCGAACTCTTGGTGAAGGCCAATGTTTGACCATCGGGGGAGAATGCAGGATTGAAATCACCCCTCGAACGCTGCGGCGAAGTGAGTCTGCGAACCTCCAGCGAATCGAGCGATAGTAGAAAAATAGAAGACGCAGGTTCGTTACGGGATGCACGGTCAGAAAACGCGAGTAACTTCCCATCGGGTGACCACGAGAGGCGGCCTGCGGACCAAAAGACTTGGTAGAACTCTTGTTCCTCGCCAAAGAGTCTTGCGCACTCTGCGCTCAGCGCCACCCAATGCCGGGATGATGTAAATGCCTGTTTCGCCTTTTAGAATGCGACAGAATGCGATGTAGCGGCCATCGGGCGACCAAACCGGATTGAAGTCGATTGACGCCTGCTTCGTCAGTCGTAGCGATTCCTCAGTCCCGATGAGCTTCACATATAAGCTGAAGTGAGGGCCGGCTCCGCCGTTCCAAGCGAAGGCTAAATGCTGGCCGTCTGGAGAAAGACTTGGTGTATATTTTTCGCCAACGTTGGTAACGGCAGGGGTTACAGCCGGCTGAGACTGCTTTGGATCTGCGCGAATGGCTGTAGAACAGAAAAGACAGCGCAAGAGCACACACCGTCAATCCGCCTATAACAGCGTTCCTCGTAGTGAACAGCCGCTGCCAAGGCCTGTCCAGGTCGATGATTTACCTACCTCGGGGCGGCTGCGATTCCGTTTCCGCTTGGACCGGAGGAACCGTCGACCGGACAATAAAGCGATAACCTCGTCGAGCGACTGTCTCGACGAAGATGGGCTTTTCCGCCGATTCGCCCAGCGCGTCGCGCAACCTCTTGATGGCAGCATTCAGGCTATGATCGAAATCGACGAAGGTGTCCGCCGGCCAGAGCTTGCTGCGCAATTCCTCTCGGGTGACAAGTTCTCCCGGGCGTTCAAGCAGCGCCGCCAACACCTGAAGCGGCTGTTCCTGGAGCTTTATCTTCTGTCCCCGCTGGCGGAGTTCCCCGGTGTGGAAATTCACCTCGAACGTGCTGAAACGAATGATTCGCGGTGAGGGATCGGCTGACACAGGCACGTCCACGTGGCGGAAGTTTAGCACCTTTTAGGTGCTCTTTTGAGCCAGAGCGCCTGATTGCTACTCGGCCAAGCTTTCGCGGACCAGGGGGAACACGGCACGGCGCTGGAGGAATACCGCAAAGCCCTGGCACTCGATCCAAGCCGAGCACAACTTCACTACTTGACCGGATTGGTCTTGATCCGCCAGGGCAGCCCGGCCCAAGCCGAGCAGGAACTGCGGAGCGCGCTCAAGCTCAATCCTGCTCACACCTCCAGCAAGTACCACCTCGCCTACGCGCTAATCCAGCTACAACAGAAGGAGGAAGCCCGTACTCTTATGGAGGAGGTCATTCGCCGTAATCCGAGCCACGCGGATGCGCACTACGAACTGGGCAAACTGCAATTGGAACACGAAGAGGTGAAGGCTGCCATCTCCACTCTGGAAACTGGTATTAAGCTCAATCCCGACGGCGACTACATTCATTATCAGTTGGCAATGGCTTACCGAAGCGGCGGCAGCAGTCGAGCACGCTCCGTGCACTGAGAGCACTTGCGGGTGTGGCCCGACGTCGGTGCATACGACAACAGGGGCGATTTCCAGGACCAGAAATTCTGCCGGACTGGCAGTGGTCAGCAAGCAAACACAACGCTTGAAGAGCTGGCAGAATACGTGAAACCGCTTGAATCGCGGAGAATGGCGCACAACCGCCTACAACTGAATGCAGACGAGATTTGTGGATATATAGTGGATAATGGAGGTGACGATTGTAGGCGGACTTTTAACCGGACATTTGAACTGTCATTTTATATATTAAAATCTATGTAACACTATGATATATATTGACTTGAAATGGACGCAGAAGCGGACATAAAAACGGACATAAAAGCGGGGGAAGACCGAGGGGAAACGGTTGGTCTGATGGAGCCCCTGCTGATCGGTGAAACCTCCACTCACCGCGGCGCGCTTACCGACATGGCGGTCGAACTGGCGCAGAAGTCGGCGGGGTTTCGCCGGAGCCTGCCGGAGAGCCTGCTGGCATCGCTCGCCGATCTCGTGCGAGCGATGAACTGCTATTACAGCAACCTGATCGAAGGACACGACACCCATCCCGTCGATATTGAGCGCGCCCTCAAGGACGATTACAGCAACGATGCGCGCAAGCGCGATCTCCAGCTCGAAGCGAGAGCCCATATCAACGTCCAGAAATGGATAGACGAGGGCGGCCTGAGAGGGCGAGCCCTCACAAGCGAGGGCATCCGTGAGATTCATAGCCGTTTTGGCGCGCTGCTGCCCGACGATCTGCTGTGGATGGAAGATCCGGCGACGAAAGAACGCATCCGGGTCGTGCCAGGCGAACTGCGCACACGGGATGTCAGGGTCGGAATTCATGTCCCCGTCAGTCCCGGTGCCGTCCCGCGTTTCATGGCGCGTTTCGAGGAGGTTTACGGCCGCCTTAGCAGGACCGACTCGATCGTAGGTGCCGCGGCGGCGCATCACCGGCTGGCGTGGATTCACCCGTTTCTTGACGGGAATGGACGGGTTGCGCGCCTGATGTCGCATGCGATGTTGCTGGAGTCGCTCGATACGGGGGCGGTCTGGTCGGTCGCGCGCGGCCTGGCGCGGAATGTCGAGGCCTACAAGCGGAACCTTGCGGCCTGTGACGTAGTCCGGCGCAACGATCTTGATGGGCGCGGCCACCTGAGCGAGGAGGCTCTGGTGGACTTCACGGATTTCTTCCTAAAAGTCTGCATCGATCAGGTCACCTTCATGGAACAGTTAGTTCAGCCGGACCGCCTGCGTACACGCATCCTTTTGTGGGCGGAGGAAGAAATCAGGCTCGGTGCCCTGCCGCCAAAGTCGGGCAGCATCCTCGAAGCCGTGCTCTATCGCGGGGAACTGCCGCGCGGGGACGCCGGAGGCGTGGTGGGAACGGGCGATCGCCAGGCGCGCCGAGTCGTCTCGGCGCTGATCGAGAAGGGCGTACTTGTCTCCGACAGCGCACGGGCGCCGCTGCGTCTGGTTTTCCCGGCAGCGCTTGCGTCGCGCTGGATGCCGGGGCTGTTCCCGGAGAAGGTGGATATGCCCGAGCCGCGCGATCTGAGATTTCCGGTGCCGGCCGAGACATATGTTCTTGAACGCGGTGTCGTCGTGTTCTGGGGACGGGACGGAGAAACGCGGGTGCGTTGCGAGATCAGCAGAGAGGCACTGGATGACGATTTTGGGGGAGACGGGAAAGACAAGCTGGCAGTATTCAGAGCCAACCGCCCAGCCATAGAACAGAAAGCGCGCCGCAAATATCTTGCCGGCCGCAGGGAAGCGGACGGGACGGTCCTCATCCGCACCGGGGATCTGTAGAAAATGGGTAGTCGTTTTGATGCGTGTTGGGCGTGACAGGCGCGAAAACAAGGCGCTGGAGAAGTGCAAAACGGAACAATTTGGCTGCCAAGCCAAACATGCTGATCCAGCGGTCGTTCGCGGCACTCTACCGTGGATAACGCCACTCTCCTGTCCAGCTATGGTTCAGACAAGAGCCTTCAGGCTTCCCTTGTTGAGCCCGGATTGAATGTCCCGGTTGCGAACACCCTTCAGATACACCATTGTCGACGCGATATCGGTGTCGGTTCTCATCATCCCTTCCGACGACTCTGCGCACACTTTGCGCACACATGCACTACTTGCTGTGCACATGGCCTTCTTCGTGAAATGAGGATAAATTCTTTGGAATCTTTGGTGCCGGGAGGGGGAGTCGAACCCCCAAGGTACTAAGTACCGGCGGATTTTGAGTCCGCTGCGTCTGCCAGTTCCGCCATCCCGGCTTGAGTGGTGAGGTGCGGAAGATCAAGCTTAATTGATGGTTTGGGCCTTGGCAAATTGGCTGTTTGACCAGTCACCCGAGAATGACTGCGCAACATGCTCCAAGCAGATTGATCTCTTCGTTAGTGTGCCAGGCCCAGGTAATTTCCATAGCCGACAATCACGGTTGAGCCTACCAGCAGCGCCAGAGCCAGTGCGAGCATCCGGCCTGCCTGAACTCCCGCGCCTTTCCATTCTTTCAGTCCGATGCCCCACAGGCTGCTGAAGATGATGATGCTGGCCATGTGTAACGTCCAGCTGGAAAATTTGTAGCGTGCCCATCTGGGTCTCGCCCATCGTGTAGAAGAAAAACTGGAAGTACCAGGTGGTGCCGGCGAGCGCGCACAGCAGGTAATTTGCTAGCATGGGAACGCGCGCGCTGTCTTCTTTCTTAGCGCTGGTTCTCTATCAACTGGGATTTGCCTGACGCCGAGGGCTCGACTACCGCGGTAGATGTTCGGGCCCGAAGATCTGTCGATGCGCATGTGCTCCACCACTTCCCTGCTGGGAGCATCGAGCGCGGTCTCGATGATGGTTTCGTCCTGACTGCGGATTTTGCCGGCGGGCTCGCGCGAAATCGAAGTGAAGTACTGGTAGCCGGTCTTGTTCCGGACGTTCAGAATCACGCACCAGATGAAATTGGTGGTGAAGCCGCCGAGCAGCACCACGACCAGCACCGGCAATCCCTGCCACAAATCCGGCGTTCCGTGCTTGATGGTCAGCGCCTTGATGGGATCTCCCGCCGCCAGGCCATAGGCGAAGCAGGCGCTCATCACGCCTGACAGCATGGCCACGCCCACGCCCTTTTTCAAATCAAATTCCTTGATGGTTTCTTTCTGCTGTTCGGGCGACATGGCGCGTTCTTTGTAGATCCCGGCCACACCTGCAGCGGCGATGCCCAGCAGGCAAACGAAAATACCCAGAAGAATGACTCTGCCGGAAGTTGTGCCCACAACCTGGGTCATGAATTCGCCGCGAAAAATCGGCGGGATCAGGGTTCCGAAAGCGGCGCACAGGCCGAGCACCACGGCCATCCCCAGCGACAATCCCAGATAGCGCATGGTCAAGCCAAAGGTGAGGCCGCCGACGCCCCACAGAAGTCCGAAGAAAAATGTCCAGAAAAGAACTGTGCCCGGAGTTTCGTGCAGGACGGCCAGCAGATCTTTGGTCATGAGCAGGCCGAAAAACCAGGGAGCGATGATCCAGCTGAAAAAGCCGCCGGCGAGCCAGAACGTTTCCCACGCCCAGCGCTTCACGCCGCGGTACGGAACGTAGAAGCTGCCGGAAGCCAGACCGCCCAGCCAGTGATACAAGCACGCCGATTACCGGATTTGGATTCATATTGCCCTCGGGATCTCGATGCCTTCGATTGCTCAACCGTATTCGCAAAGACTCGAGCTCAGCACACCTGGATGCATTCGATACCGGTCAAGGCGCCGAGCTTCTTCAGCTTGCCTGCAATGTGTCCTACGCCTACCGCGCAGTGATGCGCGGGGCCGTGCACGTTCCATTCGTTCATGAAATTTCTGGCGCCGATCGAGAACCGGTAGCGGCTGTTGGTGTTCCCGATCTCAAGAATCGGGCCGGCTACGGATTCGCCTTCGGCCATCAGCAGCTTCAATTTTCCATCGACGGTTTGGATCACCGACAACAGCGTCACCGGACCGTGCTTGACCGACATTTCCACCGATAGTCCGCGGCCCACCTTGCCGTGATAGACCTTCAGCGGACGAACCTTGGTCTTGCCCTCGGCGATCGCAATATGGCCGGGGCCGTCGTGTCCCATCAGCACCACGTCATCCGTCGAAGTCGGCGGCGTAGTACTCGGTGAAAGACCCGCCCGCGCCGAAGCTGTCCATGATTTTCATGGCCTGCGCGTTCTTGATTTCGTATTCACCGGCCACCGGAACACCCCGCGCCGTCAGCAGGCTGGTGCCGAGAATGATCGAGCTGATGGCATCTTCATTCTCCGCATTGCCGGTTCCCTGGTAGTAGTACGCCAGCGAGCCCAGCTTGTGAATCTCAACCAGTCGATCCAGCGCCACCGAAGTGCGCGCGGCGCGATCCAATTCCTCCGCCGGGCAATCGGGCTGGACGTCGAAGCTTCTGGCGGAAGTCCGCCACCCGCTTCTTGATCTCGGTGTCGGACACTTGCCGCCGCAACGCTGCCAGCTCATCCACCTCCACGATTTCGATGTGTCCGCCGAAATAGGCGCATTGCTGAGTGAGGTCGGAATAGATGTCGAGCATGCCGCCGTAGTAATGGCCCATCACGCCCAGGCGATTGTGCTCCATGATATGAGCGACCCGCGCGGCTTCGACCCAGTCGCGAGATTTCGTTCCAGGCAATCGGATCGTCTTCGAGCATGCCCGTGACCTGGAAAAATGGAATCCGGCAGCGGTTGAAGACGTTCGCGATCTCCGGCACCGGACAAGACTGGCAGTAGGCCAGCCATTCGCCGGTCATTTTCGTGCGGTCGCCCAGGCCGTTGAACCAGTCGTAGTCAATGGCGGCGGACGGGGAGAGATTCAGAATGATGACGGGAACCTTGGCGCGCCGGACCACCGGGAGCACGGTGGAAGAGAGCGCGTAGGTTGTGACGTGAAGAAAGATGAGATCGACATCGGCCTGGCGGAACTGATGCCCGGCAGCCAGGGCCTTTTCGGGAGTATCGATCAGTCCCAGGTTCACGACCTGGGCGCCGGCTTTCTCGAGCTGTTCGGGCGACCTGCTGGCCGTATCCTTTCAGACGATCTTCCAGGCCGGGAAACTGCGGCCAGTACGCATCCAGGCCGATTCCGAAGAGCCCAATCTTCAGCTCGGCGTGTGATCTGGGCTTGTCCATTGGTTAGTGACGAGTGGCTGCATGGGTCCGGCACAAATCCTACTCGCTCCAAACCGCTGAACTGTAGTATTCTGCGGCGGTCGTTGTCAATAGTAAGTTTATTTTCCTATTGAATTTAGCCGGAGATGCCCAGCACAATGCTGCGTGCTTCCCGACGGAGGATTCGCGTGAATCGACTCAGCCGGCAATCCTTGTTGCTGGCTACTGCTTTTCTGCGTGTTGATCGCAGTATCCACTTCTTTTGCCCAGAGCCAGGATACAGATCAAGCTACAGTCAAGATCAGTCCGCGAAAGTCGCGGCCCACTGGGACAAAGTCACCGGCGTCTCGAAGACAACCGCAACGCTGCAGGTCGTCGTGAACCCTCCGCTGCGGCGCGGGATCGCCGATTCACGACAACGCCTTCAAGTCGCTGCACGATATTCAGGCCGACTACGTTCGCTATGTTCCCTGGCTGCCCTATCCGAAGCTCGGCATTGCCGAACTCGAGCCGCCGGCGAACGGCAAAACTTCATGGGACTTTTCGCTGATCGATCCCATGACCATCGATTTTCTCGAGGCCACCAAGGGCCATTCCGTCATTCTGAACTTCAGCACGATTCCGGCGTGGATGTTCAAGACCGACAAGCCGGTCACCTACCCGGCCGATCCGGACCAGCCGGTGTGGGATTACACCCAGGGCACCGAACCCCGCGATCCCAGCTATGAAAGAAATTGGCGACTACTACGGCCGTCTTTTCTCCTGGTACACGCAGGGCGGATTTACCGACGAAGTCGGCAAGCGCCACGAGTCCGGCTATCACTACTCGATTCCCTACTGGGAGGTGCTGAACGAAATCGAGTTCGAGCACAAAATGACGCCGGAAACTTACACCAAGATTTATGACTCGGTGGTCGAGTCCATCCGGCGCGTGGCGCCTCAAACCAAGTTCGTGGGACTGGCGCTGGCCCAGCCATCGACGCATCCCGAGCAGTTCGAATACTTTCTCAATCCCAAGAATCACAAGCCCGGCATTCCGCTGGATTTCATTTCCTATCATTTTTATGCGATTCCGACCGGCGATCAGAACCCGGACATACAGCAGTACACATTCTTCGCGCATGCGGACGGCTTCCTGAATACTGTGCGCTACGTGGAGACGATCCGGAAAAGACTTTCCCCGGAGACGAAAACGACGATCGACGAGATTGGAGCCATCTCCGCGGATGACGTGATGCAGGACCAGCCGGGCCACGTGACCCAGCCGATTCCGAATTCGTACTGGAACCTGACCTGCGCCATGTACGCCTACATCTTCGGCGAGCTGACCCGCATGGGAGTCGATGTGGCCGGCGAGTCGCAACTGGTGGGCTATCCGACGCAATTTCCTTCGGTTTCCATGGTTGACTGGAACACGGGCAAGCCCAACTCGCGCATCCGGGTGCTGAGGCTGCTGCGAGAGAACTTTGGGCCGGGCGACAAGATTGTGGAAACCGATCCTTTCGATCCGTCGGTGGATTCCTTATCTTTATTCTCTGGCGGTGGTGAAACCGGACGGCAAGCGGCGTATTCTGCTGGTCAACAAACGCGATCGCCCGTTCGATATCGCGGTACCTGGCGCAACCGGCGGCCAGGAGGACTACGTGGATCAGACCACGGCGTTTGATCCGCCGGCCTCGGCCAAGTTGACCAGTGACACGGTCACGCTCAACGGACTCTCGGTGGCGGTGGTCACACTTCCGTAGCCGGCTTGACCTGCTTTGTAGCGCCGCCGTCCCGAGGCTCGATGGGCGGGCGGAAGCCGGCGCTACAAATCAATTGACTATGGAGATTCAGGTATGCCACGGGTTGCTTTTCGCTTGCGAATCAAGGCCGATGCCATCGAAGGATACGAGAAAGATCATGCCCACGTCTGGCCGGAATTGCTGGCGAAGCTGAAGGAGGTCGGCATCTCGGACTATTCCATCTTTCGCCGCGGTCAGGATCTGGTGCTGGTCATGCGAGTCAAAGATTTTGACGCGGCCTGGGACGCTCTGGCCAACGATCCCGTAAACCTGCGCTGGCAGGCGGAGATGGCAAAGTATTTTGAGCCCGTGCCTGGTCTTCAACCCGGCGAGCGGTTCGCTATGATGAAAGAAGTTTTCTACATGGAGTAGCGGATTATGGAGTAACGGGCTGCTCTGGCATGGCAACTTCACGACGGATTTTTCTCACCGGGCTGTTTGGCGCTACAGCCACCGCTTGTTTTGGTCAGGGCGTCACCGCGCACAAGGCCGCGGCCCAGCCCAGGGGCAAGCCGTCCGGGCTTCCCTTCAATGCACGCTTCACCGACGTCGCCGCACAAGCCGGCCTGCGGGCGGTCACGGTGTACGGTGAAAGCGATCGCAAGCAATACATCGTCGAAACTCTGGGCTGCGGCTGCGCGTTTCTCGACTTCGACAACGACGGCTGGCTCGACATTTTTCTGCTCTCCGGCACTCGCTTCACCGACGCCTCCAGCAGGCGCCAGCAATCGCCTCTTCAAGAACAATCGCGACGGCACGTTCACCGATGTCACCGAGCGAGCGGGACTGCTAAAGACGGGATGGGCCTGCGGCGTCTGCGTCGGCGACTACAACAATGACGGCTTCGACGATCTGTTCGTCACCTACTGGGGACAGAACGTCCTCTATCGCAATAACGGCGACGGCACTTTCACGGACGTGACCCAGGCCGCCGGTCTGGCGCAGCCGGCAAACCGCTGGGGCACGGGATGCACTTTCCTCGATTACAACCGCGACGGCAACCTCGACCTGTTTGTCGCCAACTATCTCGACTTCGATTTGAAAAGCGCCCCTAAGCCCGGCCAGACGGCGAATTGCCGCTGGATGGGAGTGCCTGTAACCTGCGGCCCGCGCGGGTTTCCGCACGGCCAGCACAGCCTCTACCGCAACAAAGGAGATGGCACGTTTGCCGACGTCAGCGCCGCATCCGGAATCGCGGCGGCGAAGAACAGCTATGGGCTGACCGCGATCGCCGCCGATCTTGACGATGATGGCTGGCCGGATATTTATGTGGCCTGCGACTCCACTCCGAGCCTGCTGTTCATGAACAATCATGATGGAACCTTCCGCGAAGAGGGCGCGATTCGCGGCGTGGCCTACGGCGAAGATGGCCAGGAGCAGGCCGGAATGGGCGCTGGCAGTGGGCGACTACGATCTCGACGGCCGCCTCGACATCTTCAAAACCAATTTTGAGGGCGACACTCCCGATCTGTATCGCAATATGGGCAAGGCCAACTTTGAAGAGGTGAGCCGCAAGGGCCGGCCTGGCGGTGGAGAATCGCTTCGTCTGCTGGGGCGCCGGAATGGCGGATCTCGACAACGATGGGCTGCCCGACCTGTTCATGGTGGCGGGGCACACTTTTCCTGAAGTCGAGAAACGCCATCCCGAGTTTCCCGCGAAGGATCCGCGAATGTTATTCCGAAATCTGGGGCAAGGGCGATTCGAAGAGCTTGCGGACCAGGCCGGCCCCGCAATCCAGGAATCGCACAACAGCCGCGGCTGCGCCTTCGGCGATTTCGACAATGACGGCGATCTCGACATGCTCATCGTCAATCTGAATGAGCCGCCGTCGCTGCTTAGGAATGATGTTACGCGGCGACAATTCTTGGCTGAAGGTGAAATTGATCGGCACGAAATCCAATCGCAGCGCGATTGGCGCGCGTGTGGTGGTGAAGGCGGGAGGCTCGGTGCAAACTCAGGAAGTGCAGAGTCAATCGAGTTTTTTGTCGTGCAACGATTTCCGGCTGCATTTTGGATTGGGCCGTGCCAAGAGCGCGGAAGTTAAGATTCGCTGGCCGAATGGGGATTGGCAAACTCTGGCGGACGTCGGCGTCAACCGTTTAGTCACGGTGAAAGAAGGGGTCGGGATCGTGCCTAGCGTAGGCTGGCCGGCGCCACGAAATACGTAGGCCCGGGTGGACGAGCTGAGCTCGCCTGGGTTCGGGGTGATACCAGACTGCGGCAATTTTCGGAACAAAACCCTGCCCGGCTTCGCCCGGCTGGGCGGGTGGGGCATCCTTCGACTTCGCTCAGGACATGCTCCGCCCCTACGTGTTTTCACTTTGTGTCAAGCTTCTGTTGGGTTACTTCTTCGGGCGAGAAGATTTGTTTTGCCGCTTCCTGCCGGCTTGATTTCTGGGTGCGCAGGCGCTGAAATTCCGCGAAGGCCTTTTTCTGCTCGGCGTCATGACCCAGCATTCCTTGAACCTGCGACAGACGATACCAGGCGACTTCGTTTTCAGAATTCAGCGAGACGGCTTGTTGCAGGTGAGGCAGGGCCAGACCAGGTTTCTGCAGCGACATGAGCACGGCCGCCAGACCCAAGTGAGCTTCCGCGAAATCCGGGATAGTCGTTCAAAGCCTGTTCAAAGAATTTCTGAGCCTGGTCGAGCTCGCCCGCGTTGCGATGAATCTCTGCCAGTTCGTACGCGGCGTTGGCGTTGCCGGGATCGAGTTCCAACTCCTGCTCAAACTCTTTCGCCGCCGCGGCTATGTCGTCCGGCGTATTGTTTTGCCGCGAACGCGCCAGCAGGGTGCGCCCCAGGCGGTAGTGAATGCCGGGCCGGCGGGGATCGGCGGAGAGCACCTGACGGTATTCGCTGATGGCGGCGTCGTACGATCCCTGGCTCTCGTTGGCTTCAGCCTCAGCCTGATGCCTCCAGACCGAGGCCGGCGCCACCTGCGGCGAGCTTCTGCATGTTCAGGAAGGCGAAGTTTCCAAAGATTTTTCCGGTGTGGTACAGGACCTCAGGATCATCCGGATAGAGCCGATTCAGTTCCAATGCCACTTCTACCGCCTTACTGTCGCGCCGCAGCCCGGTGTATGTCCTCAGCAGTTGCAGACCGCACATGCGCTTGATAGCCGGGTCGGTTGATTGATGAAAGCCCTTTTCCAGGCCGGGCAAGGCTTCGTTGTAACGGCCCAGCTCGGAAAGCGACATCGCCAACAGGAGGCTGGTCTTGGGCAAGCTGGGTTTGAGCTTCAACGCCTGGCGTAGGGCAGGAACAGCTTGTTCGAATTTTCTTTCCTGGAAATAGATCAGCCCCAGATTGGCATGCACTTCCGCGACTCCTGGTTCAAGATCACGCAATTTCTCGTAGGCTCTTTCGGCCTCCTCGTAGTGACCGCGGGCCAAGGCGTTCTGGCCGGCCTCGGCGTATCTTTGCACTTCATTGGCATCGGTTTGAGCGACCCCATTGGAGGCGAGCAAGCACGACAGGTAGAGCAACGCGAGCAAGCGCTGAAGAAGCTGTTTGCCGGGATTGGGCATCAGTGGGAGTTTACCTTAGGGGATGCTAGTTCGGAGCTGGGTCGCACCTTCACAAAAAACTTAACCGCAAAGATTACGAAGTTTCCGCAAAGGTCACCAGGGATGAAGATTGCAACGTCGGGCCGTGCCCAGTTCGCTCGATTTGGCTCAAAGAAAATCCGCCAGCCGGGGAGGCCTGGCGGATCTTCAACTGCGGGGGTGAAGTTTAGAAGGTTATCTTGCCTCCGAGTTGGATGATGCGGCCGGGGCGGGCAGCGATGACCTTGCCGTACGCCGTGTCGTTGGGATTGTTGTCCACCGGCGCACCGATTCCGGTAGCGGTGTTGGGATCGTATCCATATTGAGCGTGGTTGAAAACGTTGAAGGCCTCAGCGCGGAACTGGAAGGCAATTCTCTCGGTAAACTTGAAGTCCTTGCCGATGCCCATATCCCAGTTGTTGATACCCGGCCCGCGCAGGATGTCGCGCCCGCTGTTGCCGAACTGGCCGGCTAGAGGCTGGACGAAGCACGCCGTGTTGAAATACTCGTTGATGCTCTTGTGGAATCCGCTGTTGGGATTGCAACCCGAAACCAGGTTGGCCCTCTGGGTAAAGGTTGTAAGCAGGCCGAGTTTGTCGTTGGCGAGGACGGAGTAGGGGAATCCCGCCTGGAAGGTGGTGATTCCGGTGACCTGCCATCCGCCAATCGCCAGGTCGGCGGCCCTGTTCATGTTGCCGCCGAAGCGCTTTCCTCTGCCCGACCGGCAATTGGTAAACAACGCTGGTGACGAAGCGCTGGTCCACATCAAAATCAGAGCGTCCATAGTCGAGAGCCTGATCGTGCTCGTTCATGTGTCCCGCGAAGGCGTTGGTGGAACCAACACCGGCAGCGGCGGATTTGTCGTCCAGACTCTTCGCCCAGGTGTAAACCGCAACCAGCGCGATCGAGCTAGACCGTCGCTCCAGTTTCACATTGCCTGCGTTGTAGCTGGAATACCCGTTCCATTGGCTGTCAAGAAAGCCGTTCGCAGAGGTGATATTGACGAACGGCCGCCGGGCGGACACTGGGCAATCACCAGTCGTAGGATCGCCGCCCGTGCTCGGGTCGCACAGAGCAGGATTGACCGGCGGCAGACCTTGCCCGTAGTTGGTGCGGTTCAGGAGATGCGTGCCCTTGTTGCCGACGTAGTTCACTTCCAAAGTCGTGTTCCTTGCCAATTCGCGTTGCACTGACAGAGACCACTGCTGCACGTAAGGGTTGTGCGGGAATTCCGAGATGATCACGGCGAAGAACTGGCTGCCATCCAACGCCGGAGTTACCTGGTGAAGCGGGACGGCGGGAAACATGTTGTCGGTCAGCTTGGGCAGAGTGGGATCTTTCGTGGGGTTAGGCGAAGCGCGGACGACAAACGGATAGATGTCGCCGGAATCGTCAATTTCGCGGGTCTCGGCAGAATCGAAGAAGATGCCGTAGCCGCCACGAACCACGGTTTTGTCGCCCAACCGATAGGCAAAACCAAGTCGGGGAGCGAATGGCTTCTTCGATGCAGCAGCGGGATTGTTTCGGCCGCAGTAGCGATAGAAGCCGTTGCCGTCAGGAGCGATCGGGCCGCCCAGCCCGGTAACGTCTGCGGTGCCCAGCGCTTTATCGGCGTAACACAGTCCGCCTCCTGGGTTCGCGCGATCAAACCAGAACATCTTGTTGTCCTGTTCAAAAGGCACGGTGCGGTAGTCCCAACGCAGTCCCAGATTCAGGGTAAGACGGTTGCTTACCTTCCAGTCGTCCTGGATGTATGGGGCGAAATACTGGAAGTGATACTGATTCAGATTGCCCGCCACTCCCGCCGGGCTGAACGGACCAGGCTGAAAGGTAGAGGCATTGTTGTAATAGCCAAGCAGGAAGTCAGCCATGGAATTGCCGGTGCCGCAGTCCCCGGTTGCATTCGGACAGCCGCCACCGTTCGACTGGATCGTGTCGTTATTAAAACCGAATTGGCCGAGGAAGTCATTGGAAAGGTCTCGCTTCTGCACCCAGCGACGATAGTCGAAGCCCACCGCGATGGTGTGCCTGCCGTGAGTCATCGAGAGTGAATCGGCAAATTCCCACGTCGGTATATCACTGGTGGTGACGTCATTGCCTTGGCTGCCAAAGGCTGTAGCGTTGATTCCCTGAAAGTTGATCCCGGGATACAGTGCGGGCATAGTTGGGCAGAGTTTGGAACACGCCGGTGAGCCCGAGCGCGGTCACGTCTCCATCGGGAGCAGGGATTCCGCCTTGGATGGAAATCGGCTCCAGGCGTCCGAAGCGGAAGTTGTTCACGATGTTGTGCGTGAGCGGAATGGTGTGCGAAATCATCCAGCTTTCGGATTTCTCATTGAAGGTGCCGATTCCGAAGGGCAGCGAAACCGATCCGTTAATGTTCTGGTTTTCGTATGTCGGCGGTTGTGTAGCGGAAGAACACAGAGCCGAAGCGGCCCAGTTGCTGGTCGAGCTTGTAAGTCTGCTGATCGACCGTGTTGGGCAAAGTGGTGGTCAAGCGATAGTTTCCGTGACAATCGCTGCTGAAGCAATTGGGCGCGGGGAAGAGTCCGGCCCCGATTGCTACTTTCGCCAGGCGCGAGAAACTGGTATTCGGGAATGATGTTGCCGGGGAATGGAGCGCCCGTCGTCGGGTCGATGGGCATACAGAAAGTGGTCGCGCTGGGGATGCAACCAGCCGTAACCGGAGTCAACCCGGAGGCGGAAAAATCTCCTCCGAGTTCGGCGGGGTCGGGAACGTTAAACGTGTCCTGATTGATGCCGTTGCGAATGCGCCAGCCTTCGTAGTTCACCAGGAAGAAAGTTTTGTTGCGGCCGTCATACAACTTTCGGAATGTAGATCGGACCGCCGAGCACGAAGCCGAACTGATTTTGTCGGAGTTCGGGAATTGGCGGACTGGAATGGAGCCTTGGCGTCAAAGGCATCGTTTCGAAGAAATTCGAAGGCGGTACCGTGAAGCTGGTTGGTGCCGCTCTTGCTAACGATGTTGACCTGATTGGCGCTGAAGCCGTACTCCGCGGAATAGGTTTCGCTCTGCACTTTGAATTCCTGAATCGCGTCCTGCGACAAAATCACCGCCGGCGTGTTCAACGCCGTGTCGGTGTTGACCAAGCCGTCCAACGTGTAGTTGTTCGATGTCGGGCGGCCGCCGTTAATGCTGATGGCGTTGCCCTCTCCCTGCCGCATCTGGCCTTGCTCGCCGGTGGTCTGCACCGCGCCCGCACCGATAAAGAGCAAGTTCAGAAAGTTGCGGCCGTTGAGCGGCAACTGCTCCACCTGCTTCTGGCTGATGAGTTGAGAAACCGCCGCGCTATCGGTATCCAGAGAGACAGCGCTGGCTTGCACTTCCACCATTTCCGACACCGCGCCCGGCTTCATGGTGACGTTCACCCGGGCCTGCTGCGCGACCGCCAGGATAATGTTGTCGGCCACCGCTTTTTGAAAGCCCGGCGCTTCGACCGTGACCTTGTAAGTTCCGGGAGGCAGATACGGCGCGGTGAAATTGCCCTCGGTGCTGGTCTCGGCATGGTTGGTGATGCCGGTGGCGACATTGGTGACTCGACCTTTGCGTTGGCAACAACCGCACCTGAATTATCGGTGACGGTTCCGAGGATGGTGCCGTTGGCGCCGCCCTGACCGTAAAGCAAGCCCGCCGAAACGATAACGAACAGACATACTACAAACTGTGGACTTTCATGGTCGCACTTCCTCCTGTGCCGCCTGGACACTGAGCGGTCGACATGGACCTGTCTGAGAGATCGCGCTTCTTCGATCGAGCGATAAGTCAGTTCTGCTTGTGATTGCCGCCGCCCCCACGGGAATCGTTCTTTTCTCGAACGACAGCAATAAACGCATGCTTCCGCCGCGACTTCCGCGGTGGGAACCTGGCGCACTGTAGCGATGCCGAATCAGCGTTGTCAAGAAAAAAGTGAATTTATTTCTCTATTGAATTACAGGAATTCGCAAATGCGCCAGCTACGCCCACAGGCGAGGAGTCTTGAGTATTTGTACAGTTTGCCTCGGTTGCGGATAAGCGCCGAAGCCCGCACTCTATAGGCGAAAACATGGGCGCCACGTTATAGTCTTTAGGCAATGATCGCCAGGCGCTGATGGCCCGGGTATGATCGACCTTCCCGACGAGGCACACGCGAATTGACACGCTCAGCTCCCAAGCGGCTGTACCTCATTCCGGTACTCTCGAAAGCGCTCGACATACTCGAGCTTCTGCAGAACGAAAAGGGTCCGCTGGCGCTCGAAGCCATCTACCAGCGCACCAGCATTTCCAAGACGACCGTTTATCGCATTCTGAAAACCTTTGTGCACCGCGGCTACCTGGCGCAATCGCAAGATGGGCTGTACCGCCTGGTGGCGCGACCCAAGAAGGCGCGATTCGGATTTGGCAGTCAGTCTGCGGATATGCCATTTTCCGAAGCCGTCACCGACAGTCTGAAGGCTGCATCTTCTGCCGCCGGCGTCGACCTGATCGTGCTCGACAATCGCTATGACGGTCCCACTGCTTTGCGCAACGCGGATGAGTTCGTGCGCAACCGGGTCGATCTGGTGATCGAATTCCAGATCGATCAGCATGTCGCTCCGGTGCTCGCCGACAAGATCGATGCTGCGGGTATCCCGCTGATTGCGGTGGATATACCTCATCCTCACGCGACTTTCTTTGGAGTAAACAACTATCGAGTGGGCTTTGAGGCGGGTGAATGTCTGGCCCAGTACGCCAAGCGAAGCTGGGGCGGCAAAGGTGCGCTGGGCGCTGGGACTGGACATCGACGAGGCCGGCCCGCTGGTGCGGAGCCGGGTGACCGGAGCGTTCGAGGCCATTCGCTCGCGACTGCCGGGAATTCCGGCGGAATTTCTGGTTCGCATGGACGCACGCGGATTGCGCGACAAGAGCTGTCAACTGGTGCTCGATTTTCTGCGACGCCATCCCAAAGATCGCGGAATTCTGATTGCAGCCGCCACCGACACCAGCGCCCTGGGGGCGGTGCAAGCGGTGCGGGAGTTGAAGCGCGAGAAGTATGTCGCCATTGTTGGACAGGACTGCATTCCCGAAGCTCTGGAAGAGATTTCCAGCGCGGACAGCCCGCTGATCGGTTCGGTTTCGCACGAGGCGCAAAGTTACGGTCCCAGGCTGATCCATCTTGGACTGTCCCTGCTGAGCGGCCATCGCGTTGCGCCTTATAACTACGTGGAACACAAATGGTGACCGGTTCGTGGGCGAGCCAGAGCGGCAAGACTGCCTGAGCGTCGCGGCTCGCCGGATCCCTCCTGCACGATGAAGTTCTCTTATAGAAATTGTTGCCCTATTGCATTGGTGGAGTATGATAGCTGCGGCTTTTCGAGCGCGGCCTCGGCATTGCCTAGGCCGGGCCTCCGCGTTCCGCCACGACACTTTTCCGCTGAGAGTATTTCCATGCACGTCAAAACAAGCTTGCGCTATTTAGAAGACCGCTGGGACGAGCAGGTCGCCCGTAGTCTCGACGAACCAGAATTGTTGCGCTACCGCTCGAACCTGCTGGGCTCCGATCTTCGCATCACCAACTTTGGCGGGGGAAACACCAGTTCGAAGATCCAGCAGACCGATCCGCTGAGCGGTAAGCAAGAAGAAGTTTTGTGGATCAAGGGCAGCGGCGGCGATCTGGGAAGCATCAAGCTGGCGGGGCTGGCGGCGCTTTACCTCGAAAAGCTGCACGGGCTGGAGACAGATCTATCGCGGCGCGGAGTTCGAAGACGAAATGGTGGACATGTATCCGCTGTGCGCCTTCGGCAAAAGTACCGTCGCGGCCTCGATTGACACGCCGCTGCACGGTTTCTTGCCCTTCCGCCACATCGATCATCTGCATCCCGACTGGGGAATTGCGCTGGCCGCCTCCGCCAACGGCCGCGAAAAGATGGAAGAGTTCAATCGTCAGTTTGATCATCATCTGATCTGGGTGCCATGGCAGCGTCCGGGTTTTGAATTGGCCATGATGCTGCGGCGCGCGGTGCAGGAAAGTCCGGACTGCGACGGAGTGGTCCTGGGCGGTCACGGCCTGTTCACCTGGGGAAATACCCAGCAGGAGTGTTACGAAAACACGATTTCGATTATCGATCAGCTCGGACAATTTGTGGTCGGAGCACGTCGAGAAGAAAGGCGCCGCGCTGTTCGGTGGTCCGCAACATCAGGCGCTGGAGAATCGCCGCGATCTTGCGCTCGATATTTTTCCTTTCCTGCGTGGCCGAGTTTCGGGCGCGCGGCGATTGATCGGCAACTTCAGCGATCTTCCGGAAGTGCTGCGCTTTGTGAATTCCGCGGAGGCGGAACCGCTTGGCGCATCTGGGCACGAGTTGTCCCGATCACTTTATTCGCACCAAGGTTCGGCCGTTGTTTGTTCCCTGGCAGCCAAGCGCGAGCGTGCAGGGCACTGCGCGAGCAAATCGATTCCGCGCTGAAGAATTACCGCAAGGAATATGCGGAGTATTACAAGTCGTTTGCGCTGCCGGATTCACCGGCCATGCGCGACGCCAATCCCACCGTGGTGCTGATTCCGGGCATCGGCATGTTCAGTTTTGGAAAGAGCAAAACTGAAGCCCGGCTCACCGGCGAGTTCTACGTGAATGCGATCCATGTGATGGAAGGCGCGACCTCCATGGACACGGGAAGACGCCTGCCGAATTGCCGCAGGCCGGGGCGGCGGCGCCGACCAGCGCGTTCACGGTGCATTCGAACTACGTGGCGCTGCCTCCGTCGGAAGCATTTCGGATCGAATACTGGAAATTGGAAGAAGCCAAGATTCGCCGGCAGCCTCCGGAAAAAGAATTGAGCCGGCAGGTAGTACTGATTGTCGGCGGCGGCAGCGGAATCGGCCGCGAAGCCGCCTTGCTGGCGGCCGAACGCGGGGCGCACGTCGTGGTCGCGGACCGCGATCAACGAAGCCGCCAAGAAGGTGGCGGAAGAAGCGAAGAGCGCTTGCGGGAAAAGAAGGCAGTCTGGCGGTCTCGGTGGACATCCGCCGCCGCGAGTCATCCGGCAAAGTTTGCGCGAGCTGGTGGCCGTTTACGGCGGCCTGGATGTGCTGATCAATACCGCCGCGCTCTTCCCCTCTTCGGCGGATGGTCAAATCACCGACGAACAGTGGGGAGTCACGCTCGACGTGAACGTCACGGCGAACTATCTTCTGGCGGATGAAGCCGGCCGCATACTGCGAGATCAGAATCTCGACGCATCCATCGTGCTGACCAGTTCGGCCAATGCCGTGGTGCCGAAGCGGGGCAGCGAAGCTTACGACGTGAGCAAGGCGGCGCTCAGTCATCTGGTGCGCGAACTGGCGATTTCGCTGGCGCCGAAGATTCGCGTGAACGGAATCAGTCCAGCTACCGTCATCAAGGGATCGACCATGTTTCCTCGCGACCGGGTCATGGCGTCTCTGAAGAAGTATCAGATCCCCTACGAAGACAGCGCCAGCGACGAGCAATTGCGAACCCTGCTCGCCGAGTTTTATGCCAAGCGCACTCTGACTCATCGCGCGATTGATCCGAAAGATTGCGCCGAAGCGATCCTGTTTCTGGCGGGACCGAAATCGCCCTGCACCACCGGCCACATTATTCCGGTAGACGGTGGACTGACCGAGGCTTTCCTGCGATGACGGATGGTGCGCATGATCGGAGTGCCGGCTCTGGCGGAAACAAGGCTGCAGAGCGTAACGGGATTTCCGGTCAAGAAAGACCTGTTTTGGTGGCTGTGGATTTGGGCGCGGAGAGCTGTCGTGTTTCGCTGCTGCGATGGATCGATGGTCAACCGGAAATCCGGCTGGTACACCGTTTCGCCAACTCCGCCAAGAATGAAGGGAACGGTCTACGCTGGGATATTGGCGCGATCGTTAAGGGCGTGGAAGAAGGACTCCGCGCCTGCGCGCAACTCGCGCCCGAAGGAATCGCCGCGATTGGCGTGGACGGCTGGGCCGTCGACTACGTGCGCCTGGAGCCAGAGGGAAAGCCGGTCGGCAATCCTTTTTGCTATCGCGACGAACGCACGCTGGCGGCGCTGAAAGCATGTTCACTCCCGAATTTCTCCCGCAGCGACTTTACGAACTTACCGGAGTTCAGATTCTTTCCCTCAACACGCTCTACCAGTTGCGCGCCGACCGCGAATCGGAACAGAGTCTCCCATGGATGAATGTGCCAGAGTACCTGATGCACCGGCTGGGCGGGAGGCGCGTCTCCGAATACACCAACGCAACCCACACGCAGTTGCTGGGAGTAGAGGACCATGCCTGGTGCGGCGAAATTTTTGCGGCCGCCGCGCTTGGATTTGAAGGCCGCGCCTCCAGTGGTGAGTCCGGGCAACGGAGATAGGCCGGCTGCAAGGTCCGCTCGCTTCCCTGCCGGCATTTCGCGAAACAAGATTGATCGCTCCCGCGTGTCATGACACGGCGTCGGCGATTGCGGGAATTCCCGCGCAAGGAGAAGACTGGGCTTTCATCAGCTCCGGAACCTGGTCTCTGGTGGGCTGCGTGCTGGATTCGCCCTGCACCTCAGACGCTGCGCGAAGCGCCAACTTCAGCAACGAAGGCGGAGTCGGAGGCAAGATTTATTTCCTAAAGAATGTGAATGGCATGTGGCTGTTGCGACAGTGTATGGAGCAATGGCGACTGCAAGGCCAGACTTGGACGGTGGAGCAACTGATTGACGCCTGCGCGGACCTGGATGCTCCCGGATCAGTTGCTCGACGTGGACGATCCCGATCTGCTTTTGCCGGGAGACATGCCTGCGCGCATCAATGCGCAACTGAATCGCGCCGGCAAGGCTTCCATCCCCGAGGGAGACGGGCATGGCCGCACAGATGGCGAACCTGATTTTTCACAGCCTGGCGGCCCGCTATGCCGCAGTTTTGCAGAATGCAAGCAGCATCACGGGGAAGACTTCTGAAGCGGCTATACGTGGTAGGCGGCGGGAGCAGGAATACGCTCTTGAACCAACTTACGGCCAGGGCCACCGGGCTGGAGGTGCTGACGGGTTCAACTGAAAGCACGACCGTCGGCAATTTCGCGATTCAACTGGCCGCACTTGAGAGGGGACTACACTGATCGCGTTGGAGTTGACGCCAGGCGCGGTTGCGGAGTGGGCACGCATTTTGGCGGCACAGCCTGTCGGAATGACAAACGCCATTGGCGCTCAGAAAATCGACGGGACTCAGTTGGGAATTGGAGAGGCACTCGCATGACGGACAAGCTGGAAGTAATCATTCACCGGGCGCTGGACAACTTTAATATCGAGCTGCCCTCCTGGGGATTTGCCAACACCGGAACCCGCTTTGGAAAATTCATCCAGATGGCGGCCGCGGTTTCCATCGAAGAAAAGTTCAGCGACGCGGGGCAAGTGCACGCCTTAACCGGCTCTTGTCCGACGGTCGCGTTGCATGTGCAGTGGGATCTTCCCAACGGTTTGAAAGATGTTGCCCAGGTGAAGCGATTAGCGGAGAAATACGGAGTGCAGCCGGGCTCGATTAACCCCAATGTTTTTCAGGATCAGGAATACAAGTACGGGTCGGTGGGCAATCCTGATCCTGCGATCCGCAAGCGCGCGCTCGATCATATTCTGGACTGTGTGGCGATCGCTGACGCGCTTGAGTGTCGCGACATTTCGCCCTGGTTTGCCGACGGATCGAACTATCCGGGAACGCAAAGCATTCGCAACCGGATCGGATGGTTTGAGGAAGCGCTCAAGGAAGCTCATTCCCGTCTCAATCCCAAGCAGCGATTGCTGATCGAGTACAAACCGTTCGAGCCTGCCTTTTATCACACTGACATCGCGGACTGGGGCATGGCGTTCCTGCTGGCTCGCAATGCCGGACCGCAAGCCTATGTGCTGGTGGATACCGGTCATCACTATCAGGCGCAGAATATTGAACAGATCGTGGCCTGGCTGCTGCATCACAAGATGATTGGGGGATTTCACTTCAACGATCGCCGATATGCCGACGACGACCTCACGCTGGGGTCAATCGATCCATATCAGATTTTCCGCATCTTCCATGAAATTCACAACTACGCGTGGGAAACCGGTGCATTCGCGGATGTGGCCTACATGGTCGATCAGAGTCACAATCTCAAGGGCAAGATGGAAGCCATGATTCAGACGGTCTGCACTGCGCAGGAGCTTTATGCCAAGGCTGCGATCGTGGACCACGCGCGCCTGGCGTCTTTCCAGCAGAGATGCTCGCTGGTTGAAGCTGAAGAGTGCCTGCGCGGAGCGTTCTGGTATGACGTAAGGCCGGTGCTGCGCGAATGGCGGCGCAGTCACGGTTTGCCCGAAGATCCCATGAAAGCATTCCGCGAGAGCGGATATCTGGAGCGAATTACGTCCGAGAGAAAGGCCCGCAACGCGGTGGTTGTCACCACCTACGCGTGAAGTTGCGCCGGCCAAGAGCAGAATTCACTAGCTGCGGGGCTTCGCCCCGCTGGGCGGGTGAGACACCCGCCCCTACGCAATCACTGTACGGCCTGGGAGTAGAGCTTCACCGGCCCGAGCAGTCCGAAGGAAGCAATGGCGAATCTGCCTTGTACGGCTTCACGTCTGCGAAAGTGTATTTCGTCGTCGCGTCCGGTTGCTGATCGCCGATCAACCGGTTGACCCATGCGTTGGTCACCTTGATCGTCACTTCGTTCGCGCCTGGCTTCAGCGCGCTGGTCGCGTCCACGCGATAAGGCGCGTGCCAGACGATTCCCAGCGACTTTCCGTTCACCGTGACCTCCGCCAGGTTCTTCACGTCGCCCAGATCGATCCAAAGCTTCGCGCCTGGCTTGAACCAGTCCGGCTGACGCCTGAATCGTCTTGGTGTAGGTTCCAGTCCCGGAAAAATACTTCACTCCCTTATCCTGGCTGTCGCTCCACGAGACAAGCTTGTCCAGAGTGACGGATGCCGGCGCGCCGCGATCCGGCTGGAAGCTCACATTCCACGGGCCATCCACCGTTGCCAGTTGCGTCTCCGCCGGCTTGGGCAAGGTGTGCGATGTGGCCTTCGCAGGCTTGCGAAACACGACAAACACCGTGCCCCAGGGCTCGAGGTGCAGCGGCACAGTGGTGCGGCCGTCCGCGATCTTGTAAGAAGCCGGCTCCGACTTGCCGGTCTCGGCATACCACAACTCCGGCGCTTTGCCGGTCACGCGGAAGGTCGCGTCGACTGTCTCGTCGCGGTCGTTGCGGTTGTCCACGAAAGTAGATGTCGCCGTCCGCCAGCTTTGCGATGGACAAACAGAATCCGCGTATCGCTCTGCGGCTTGGTGTAATCGAAGTCCGGAGCCACATTCAATGCCTTCAACGCCGCCTCGGCATTCTGTCCCGCATAGACCTTGCCCTTGCCCACCGTGTGCACGCCGGTGCCGTCGCCGAACAGTTCATCGTTCAGCTTTTTGAATTCGGCTGCATCGTCGGCCAGGCTGGGAGTGTCCGTCGGCTTCTCACCGGCCACGACCGCGCCCTGCTCCACCAGTTTGTGAATGGCGCGCAGCACCGGCAGCGACATGTGCTTGCTGTACGGATCGAGCGCCAGCACGCGATAGTTCATTCCGCTCTTGGTTGTGATTCGCCCATCGGCGACGCTCAGTTCGTGGATCAGGCCGTCGGCATTGATGTAGTCGAAGCCATAGCCCGCCGGCACATCGGGCGACTTTTCGTCGAAGATTGCGGTGAGGTTCGAGTCCTCGCCGTAGAAGTAAATCACGTCCGCGGCAAAGTGTCCCTGCTGCAGCAGGTATGAACTGCGCGCCAGATAGTCGACCCACGCGCCGGCCTGTTCCGCCCAGGTTTCATTGCGATTGAACCATTGTCCGAAGGCCCCAGCGTCAGTCCGGAGCTTTGTCGACGAGCGGCTGGTGCGCGACTCGTGAATCACAAAGCGATTGATTCCGTTCAGGAATCTCCTGATCGGCGGTCGGCTTCAGAGTTGCGGGCGACCATGCCCAGGGCGCCGCCCCGGCCGTCAGCGATTCGGCCGCCGCGAGATTCTGGCCGTAGATGTGAGCCACCGATGCCGACTCGCGATCATCCGCGTTGTAGCCGAATTGTTCTTTGTTCACGCCCGGGACTTGCGTCCACATCGCGCTCATCGGAATGTCGTTGAGCTTCTTCACTTCCATGCCGTCGGCGACGAAGGCGCGGCCGCTCTCGTGCGACTCTCCGTAGTGGCCCATGCCGCGCTCTTTCAGCGACGCCTGCACCTGGCCGTAGTGCTCGTCGGCGATCAGATCGGCGATGGTCTTGCGGAAATCCCACAGGAACTGATCGCTGGCTTCGGCGCTCTCGACCACCTGCCCGGTGAGGACCGGCATCCAGGGCGGCGGATCGTAGCCGCGCCGCTTCTTGAACTGAGCGATCATGTCGTCGGTCCAGTTCTGCGAACCGGCCTCCCAGCTATCGGTGATCACGTAGCGGATGCCGCGCTTGCCCATGTAATCCGCGCCGACCGTCTCCTTGTAGCTGTCGAGATAGCCGTCCATGTAGTTCTTCACGTAGCCGCGGTTCAGCTTGTCGACCTCGAGGCCGGTGGCTTCCGCGGTGGCGGGATGATTGGTGATTCCCAGCAGTGAATAGCCGAAGCGCAGCACGACCCAGTTGCCGGCGGGCGGCGTCCAGTCGAGCGTGCCGTCGGCACGCATCTTCGAAGTCAGATCGATGACGTCGGACTTTGAAACCGCTTCGCCTGCCGGCGACCGGAGGCGTGGCGAATCCGATAGAGGTCGGGCACCGGAGTGAAGGCGGCCTTCTCTTCGAAGCGGTTGACGCGCGCGCCCGGGTGCAGCACCAACTCGGCAATTTCGTAGTCGGTCGGAGGCGGACCGATCTTTATGCCCAGCGGACTCGGGATCGATGCCGCTCGCCCACGCCGGAATGGGAGGTGGCGGCGTGCGCTTGAAGGTGACGCGGAAAAACTTCGCGGTCACCGGAGCAAATGAAAGAGTGTGCTGGGGAGCGCCGCCGTCGGGAAGCTTCACAACCTGCCGGAAAGTTCTGCCCGTCGTCGCTGGCCTCCAGCGATTTCTCCGGGTTCGAGATCCCGGCGACCATCGCAGTAATGAAGTCCACGTCTTTGGTGACGATGGTGACGGAGCGAATGGTCTGCGGCTGGGCAAATTCGTACTGGATCCAGGAGCTCTCGCCGGCTTTCGGAATCGGAAGCTTGGTCGTCTTTTCCAGGTCGCCGTCGCTGAGCATCGCTGCATCGGGAGCGCCCGCGCTGGCCGTTATCTTCGGGTGCAGCGATTCGAGCGACACATCGCTGGCGGGCCTGCGGTAAGCGATCACCGCGGCATCCGCGTAGAACTGCGGAGGCGGCGGGGCGCCCGCGGGCGCGGCCAGCATGTCGCGAACGCCCAGGTTCTGAAAGGCTCCGGTGTTCGACGGCGGATGAGCCAGCGTTCCCGTGAAAGGCTTGCCGCCTTCGACGAGCGTCTCGCTCCACACATACTTCTTCATGCCCTGCGAGCCGGGCACCCATGGGCCGCCGGTTTCGCTCCAGCCCGGCGAACCTGCGATCGCCTCTTCCATGCCCAGTTGATCGGCGAGGGTGGTCGCGTATTTGAAAGCGTCCTTCCACTCCGGCGTCATGTAGGCCAGGCGCTGATCCACGACCTGCGGTGTGGCCAGCGCGGCATCGAAGTTCTGAAATCCGCCCAGGCCCACGCGATGCATCCACTCCAGATCCAGCTTGATGCCTTCCTTGCTGATGTTGCCATTCATCCAGTGCCACCAGACCCGCGGCTTGGCTGAATCGGGCGGCTGGCGGAAACCCTGCTCCAGGGCGTCACTCGAACCTTGGCCGATGGTCGGAGCCGTTCATGCGCGGTCAGTACGATTCCAATCGCAAGTGTGCGGAGCAGCAGAGCGCGGTATCGGTTCATGTCAATATGTCCTTAGTGCATTGGAAGAAATTGCTGGGAAGAAATTCGAGACCGCTGAGGTCTCGGGAGCAATGAAGGGCATCCGCAGGTTGCGATCGAAGATCTCCAGACGGACTCCTCCGTCAAAACATCCAGCTTAGTCGGATCGCCGCGCACACTTTAACGAGTGCGCGGGACAGGATGTCAAGACAAATGAATTTATTTACCTATTGAATTTTACGACGATTATCAGATGACGTTCTGGCGTTCGCGAACCCGGGAACTTATTCCTGAATCGTGAAGCTGTATGATCCCGCACCGGCTTCGTAGATCGCGTTGTGATCGTCCCGCAGAACCAAGGATATTCCCGCGCTCTGCCGAATATCCTTCCCACCTTCCAGAATTCTGGTGGTCACATCGCCCGGCAGGTAGAGCAGGCTGGTCGTATTGGGCGGAATTACCACATCCCAGGTGATGGTATTGCCATCAACCTTCCAGTTCGAAGTGATCGGACCGTACGACGAATCGTATGTTGCCTTGGCCTCTCCCGAGCGCGGCGTCGAATTGCGGATGCAGAACGATGCGATGAAATCCCGGGTCTTCGGTCGATTCGTCGATGCCGGCGGCGTAGCGGTAAAGCCATTCGGCGACCGCTCCGTAGGCGTAGTGATTGTAGGAATTCATCGACGGGTCGCCCATCATCTGATCGCCGTTCCATCGTTCCCACATCGTGGTGGCGCCGTGCTCGATCATGTATCCCCAGGAGGGATACGTGTTCTGCAGCAGCAACCGGTAGGCGACATCGCTGTGGCCGCTGTTGCTCAGCTCGATCATTAGATAAGGAGTGCCCAGGAAACCGGTGGTCAGATGCCAGTCGTGCGCCTTGATGTCATCGACCAATTTTTCCGCCGCGATAGCCCGTTGCGTCTGCGACAGCAGATTCATGTGCAGCGCCAGCACATAACTGGTCTGGCTGCCGGTTCCGACTGTGCCATCGGGCTTCACGTATTCCTGGTTGAATGCTGTCCGGACTTTCTCGAACACTTCTCGATACTTCTGCTCATCCGCCGGACGGTCCAGCACCTGCGCCATACGCATCATCAGCGACGCGTCGTAAGCCCAGTAACGCAGTGGCAATCAGGTCCTTCGACGTCTGTGCTGCCGATGGCCAGCCAGTCGCCGTAGTCGTTTCCGCGCTCTTTCAACCAGAGGTAATTCGGATTCGAGCCGGCGATGTGCTCCATCCACTTTTCCATCGCGGCCCAGTTTTCTTCCAGAATGCGAGTATCGCGAAATTGCAGGTAGGCGGACCACGGAATGATGACGCCGGCATCGGCCCAGCCGGCGACGCTGTCGCCGGTGGGGCCAACTCGCGGCGACACGTCGGTGAAGGCGCCGGTGGGACTTTGCGCGTCACGAATGTCGGTGGTGAACTTGTGGGAAAAAGCGGCCAGGTTGGCGTTGAACGAAGCCGTTCGCCAGAAAACTTCGGCGTCGCCCATCCATCCCAGACGTTCATCGCGCTGCGGACAATCGGTGGGCACGCTCAGGAAATTGCCGCGCTGTCCCCAAAGAATGTTGCTCCACAACTGGTTCACAGTCTGGTTGGCGGTGCTTGAACTGAATGGTGAAGGGCGCGGCGGTGTAGAAGACGACGCCCTCAATCGCGTCCGCGGTGGGCGTTCCCGGGTAGCCGGTCAGCTCGACGTAGCGGAAACCGTGGAAGGTGAAGTGAGGCTCGAAGGATTCAGCTCCCTTCCCGCGCAGAGATGTAAGTGTCGGTGGCTTCGGCGGTACGCAGGTTCTCGGTGTAGAGCTCGCCATTCGGTTTGAGGACTTCTCCGAAGCGGATTTGAACTTTGGTTCCAGCCTTGCCCGAAACATGCAACCGCGCCCAGCCGACCATGTTCTGGCCAAGATCGAAGATGTAAACTCCCGGTTTCGGATTTGTGACCGTCTTTGGCTTGAGCGTTTCGTTGACCCGGATGGGCTGAAAATTCTGCGCCACCACCGGAGCCGGAGGCTCGGCGCGACCGCGACCGCGCCCCAGCGGGCGTCGGAGAACGAAGGCTGGTCCCATCCCTTCTGTTCCAGACGGGCATCGTAGTTTTCGCCGTTGTAGATTTCCGAACCGAGAATGGGAGATTGTTTTGCTTTCCATGATTCGTCGCTCACAACGGAATCGCGCGTGCCGTCGGTGTATTCGATCTCGAGTTGCACCAGCAACCGGACCGGCGGCGGCCCGAAGTTGTATCGAGTCTGCAACCAGCCCAGGCCGTCGGCGTACCAGCCTCCACCCAGAATCGCGCCGATAGCATTTCCGCCCTGTCGCACTTGCGAAGTGACGTCGTAGACCTGATAGACAACCCGCTTGCGATAGTCGGTCCAACCCGGAGCGAGAACGTCGTTTCCGACGCGCTGGCCATTCAAATACAGCTGATAGGTTCCTAACGCAGTCGAATAGATTCGAGCGCTACGCACTGCTTTGGCCAGGCTGAAATTTCGCCGCAACAGATTGACCGGCTGCGCCGGCCACGGAGTGCCCAGCGGCGCCTGTCCGATTTCCGCCACCACCGCCGCGCCGGCCACGAGGAATCGTCAAATGTCTGCGCCATCCAGGCGTTGCCGGTTTGCTCAGGGCCGGTCTTCCATTCGGGTCCGGAAATGAATCGTTCGATTTTGCCGTCCGCCATCTCGACTCGGAGAAGGGCGATGAAACCAGCCTGCGGAGGCCGGTCGTGATCCTGTTGCACAATCGCTTCGGCGGCCAGCGAATTGGCCCCCGCGTTCAGGAGCTTGCCGACCGGAATGACCCGGAAATATCCCCAGGGATCGCGCGCTCGTCCAAAGTTGCCCATCGGCGACTCGACCAGCACTTGCTTGCCGTTGACCCAGGCTGCCACGTTGTCTTTGGCGGTGATGAAAAGCGTGGCCGCCTTGGGTTTTCGCGCGAGATTGAAACTGAAGCGGAAATCGTGTTTGCCCGGCGTCGCATTGGTGAGAGCGTTGTCGTCGGCTGCCCAGATCCACTTGGGCGCCGACTCATAGTCTCCGCGTTCCAGCGGCATGTCGCGGGTGATCCATTTCGCTTTCCAGTCCTGCGGAGAAAGCAACCCCATCTCCCACCAGCTGGGCTGGCTGTAGGCGATGCCTGTCCCTGCGCATCCCAAACGCGCACCTGCCAGTAGTAGCGGCGGCGAGACTCGACGGCTGGGACCGCCGTAGGGAACATTTACGGATTGATCGGAATCGACTCGTCCGCTGTCCCAGACGTCGGCGTGATCCTGAGCCAGCGATTCGGCCGAACTGGCTACGCGAACCTCATACGCCGTCTGCCGGGCGCCGCGCCTGGAATCCTGAAGCTGCCAGGAAAGACGAGGGTGCGTGATGTCGATTCCGAGCGGCTCCTGCATGCCCTCGCACTGCAAGTGATTGGGCGGATTGCCGTCGAAAGCCGCGGCAGGGAGGGCGAGCGGTCCTGCCATCAGCAAGCCAGAATGCCAGCAAGAGTGAGACCTTCGTGACCACACTGGCGCCCCGTGGTTTCTTCATTTGGACGAGCTCCTATGAAAGTTCCCTATTGTACTTATTTGTCTTTTGAATTAACAGGGATTTGTGTGGGCGCGAGCGTCCCACTTCGTCACGCGGCGATCGATCAACCTCGCACGAGAGGGACGCTCGCGCCTACATTTAAAGAATTCTTTCGTGCGAGTAGCCGGCCGCATCCAGAGCGGAGAGCAATTCGGCGATCTGATCCGGTCCGCGGGTTTCCATCGTGATGTCGATGGCGGTCTCTCCCAGATTTACGCCGTAGTAGGTGCGGTCATAGGAGGTTTCCACGATGTTCGCGCGATGGTCCGCGAGAATTCCGGTCAGCCGATGCAGCGCGCCGGGATAGTCCGGAAGGTGGACGCGCAGGCGCACCAGGCGTCCGTCTTTCACCAGGCCGCGCTCGATGATGCGCGACAGCAGGGTCACATCGATGTTGCCGCCGCAGACCAGCACTGCAATCTTCTTTCCCGACGATCTCGATTTTGTGATTGACCATGGCGGCGATGGCAGCGGCGCCGGCGCCTTCCGCCATAGTCTTTTCGCGTTCCAGCAGGAGAAGGATGGCGTTGGCAATTTCTTCTTCGTCGACGGTGACGATCTCGTCCACGTATTTCTGAACCAGAGGCAGAGTGCGTTCGCCGGCGCGACGCACGGCGATGCCGTCGGCGATCGTCGCAGCGGCAGGAATGGTCACCGGCTTTGCCCTCAGCCACCGCCGCCTTCATCGAGGGAAGCCGCGAGGTTTGCACTCCGATGATTTGCACTTTCGGATTTGTCTCCTTGATGGCGCAGGCAATGCCGCCGATCAGGCCGCCGCCGCCGATGGGCACGACCACCGCTTCAATCTCGGGATGCTGCTGCAGCATCTCGAGACCGAGAGTTCCCTGGCCGGCGATGACCGCGTCATCGTCGAAAGGGTGGATGAAAGTGAGATGTTGTTGCTGGCCGCGGCGAATGGCTTCTTCGCAGGCCTCGTCGTAATTGGCGCCGTGGAGAATGACTTCCGCGCCGTAGGCCTTGGTGGCCGACACCTTAATCAGCGGAGTGGTGAGGGGCATGCAAATCTGGGCGCTGATGCCGCGCTTGCCGGCGTGATAGGCCAGTCCCTGTGCGTGATTTCCAGCCGAGGCCGCAATCACTCCCTGATCGCGCTCTTCCGTGCTCAGAGTCAACAGCTTGTTCAGCGCGCCGCGCTCCTTGAATGCGCCAGTTCGTCTGCAGATTGTCGAGTTTCAGATAGATGGAGTTTCCGGTCAGTTGCGAAAAAGTCGCGGAGAGAGTGCACGGTGAAAGATAGATGGATTGGCGAATGCGCTCGAGTGCGGCTTGGACGTCGGCGAGAGTGATCATTGAATTGGTAGCAGCATTCTACAGGTGAGATGCGAGCAAATCAGCGACAGGGGCGCCTCGGACTTGGGTTCAGATAATTCCTCGAGTGCGAGATTCACCTCTCCCACTTTTCGCGAAGTGCGCGAAAGAGGGTGGGGCACCCTTGACTTCCTTACTTCAGGGCTTCTACTGGAGTGCCGGTTGCGACTGGCAATTGCGCTTGTTGCCAGGCGGCGAATCCGCCGCTGACGTTCACGACATTCTTGAAGCCGGCACGTTGCAGAAGACTGCAGGCAATCATGCTGCGATATCCGCTCTGGCAGTGCACCGCCAGTGGAAGATTGAGATCAACCTCGGGAGGAGAAACGCGGAAGCGATCGAGCGGCCACCAGTCTGCTCCGTCAATGTGGCCTGCCATCCATTCCGGTTCGCGGCGGACGTCGAGCACACGTATTTTGTTCTTCCGACAGCTGCTGCTGCAGATCCTTAACGCTGATCTCGGGCAGGTGCGCCAAATCAAATCCTGCGTCGCTTCCATCCTGCAACCCCGCCTTCCAGATATCCGCGTTCGGCTTCGATGCCAACCCGGGCCAGGCGAAGGCGAGCTTCCGCAAGTTGGTCCGGCGAATCGGCGATCAAGCACCGGGCGCGACGACAAGCCGAGAATTGTTCCCGCCCACGTGGCGAATTGTCCCGACAGTGCGATGTTGACGGAACCCGGCACGTGGCCGGCAGCAAACTGCTCCGCCGGCCGGATATCCAGGGCGATCACGCCGTCCTCCAGCATGGCTTTCAGTTCAGCTGGCGAAATTGCTTTAGTTCCGGCAAGTCGGAGAGCGGCGGGAGCGCCTCCGCGATTGATCTCGGCATCCTGCAGAAAATAGTCGGGACGCGCCGGCAGATTGCTGGTCAACTGTTTGACGAACTCTTCGCGGCTTGGAATCTGCAGGGCGTAGTTGGTCAGACGCTCGGTGCCGATGGTGGAGGAACGCTCGGCTCGCATGTTGCGGCCGCAGAGCGAACCGGCGCCGTGGGCCGGGTAGACCAGCACCTCGTCCGGCAGCTTCAACAGCTTGTTATGCAGGCTGTCATAGAGCATGCCCGCCAGTTGTTCGGGAGTGTGAGTTCGGGAGAGATCGGGACGGCCTACATCTCCGAGAAACAGCGTGTCGCCGGTCAACACGGCCCACGGCTTGGCAGGCTTCTCGTCGTCGGTCACCAGCAGGCAGATACTCTCCAGGGTGTGTCCCGGAGTTTCCAGAACGTTGATTCGCGCCTTGCCGAAACGCAGTTCGAAGCCATCGTGAACCGGCACGTGTGCGAACGTTACTCCGGCCTGCGCGCCAAAATAAATTTGTGCTCCGGTGCGGGCGGCCAGTTCCTTGTGTCCGGAAACAAAATCGGCGTGCAGGTGAGTTTCAAAGATATGGCGGATGGTCAGCCCATGCTCTTCGGCAGCCTTCAGATACAGATCTACATCGCGCTGGGGATCGACCACGACTGCTTCGCCTTCCGATCCGAGCATGTAAGAGGCATGAGCCAGACAGCCGAGATAAAACTGTTCGAAGTACATAGAAGACCTCACCTGCCGCAATCTCGCAAACCGAATCCGGGACAACCAATCATAACCGTCGGCGAATCCGGATCATGGTATCGCAACCGACGAAGTGAATTCGACATGCGAAGCGGAAACAGTAGACACTTTTCCACATGGCTTTGGGTTAGAATCGCGACAAGTGGCGAGCGCATCCTGGAAAGTATTGCGCGCAGTCTGCTAGTCCTCTCCCGGAGGTAGCCCGATGTAGCCGGCCCGCATCTGGCAGCGCTTCCCAACGCAATTCATGGCTGGATGTTCAGTCCGCGATTCGCGGACTGACCCAGGATTTTGTCACCGCTTTCAATACCGGGAACTACGATCAGGCTGCGGCTTTGTTTGCGTCCGACGGCTACCTGATGCCGCCGCAGCGCGAGGCGGTGCAGGGACCAAAGCCGATCGAGTTGATGCTGCGCGAAGTTTGGGGAAGCGGGATATCAGAACCTTCGCATGGAAACGATTCGTGTGGAGCAATCGGGCGATATGGCAGTCGAAATCGGCCGCTACACGGTTGCGATTCAGCAGGCGAACGGTACAACGATCGCTGATCGCGGAAAATTTGTGCAGGTCTGGCGTCGGCTCGGGATCTGGCTGATGACGGCGAACTGCTGGAGCAGCGACCTGCCCGCGGTGAAGTAATCCTTCCGGCATCTCAAGTGCTCGGCTCGTGTTCAACGAAGCACCTTCTATCTTCATGCAGACCCCAAGACAGCGGCGCCGCCTGACATCCGACATCGTCTGCGTCTACAATAGTCAGGACGCAATCCAACTTCAAAGAATCAGGAGAGACGCATGCAACGCAAGGCAAGTGCAGTGTGGAAGGGCGGGCTGAAAGACGGCAAAGGAGTGGTTTCCGCAAGCAGCGGTGTGTTGTCCAATACTCCGTACTCGTTTGCGACACGTTTTGAGAACACTCCCGGAACCAATCCCGAAGAGTTGATCGCGGCCGCGCATGCGGGCTGCTTTTCCATGGCGCTTTCCGGGCAATTGGGCGCCGCCAATCTCACAGCGTCGAGCATCGAGACCACGGCCACGCTGACGCTGGAAAAGCTCGATTCCGGCTGGGCTATCACCACGGTCCATCTCGACGTGGTAGGACGAGTGCCGGGAGCGGACAACGCAGCCTTTCAGAAGGCGGCGGAAAATGCCAAGAGCGGCTGTCCGGTTTCCAAACTGCTCAAGGCAAACATCACGATGACGGCGAAGCTGGAGGGGTAAAAACAGTCGTTGTCAGTCTGGTCGTTAGCCGTTGGCCTTCGAGCATTGGCTGGCAACGACCAGTCGTCTGTTGACAGATCTCAGACGCACTAGCTTTGCGATTTCAGGATTTTCCTGATCTCGCGATTGATGCGGGCCGCGTCGCGAGCGGCGGTGTCGATCATCTTGGCCCATTTCTTGTGCTTGCCGTCCAGCTTCGCCTCCCCAGGAGATAGGCGGCTTGCAGAATTGTCTCCAGCGAATTGCTGAGATCATGGGCCAGCATGCGGAGGTTGGCGATCGACATCGGCTGGCAGCTTTTCTGGAAGTTGTTCCATGTGGTCTCGGAGTTTGACAGGCTGTGCTCCCCCTGTAGAATATTACTCGTAGTCCTTTCCTGGAAGGCGGCTCTGAAAAGATTGCCGCATCCCAGTCATTTTTTGCCATCGTGGCGGAATTGGCAGACGCGCATGGTTCAGGTCCATGTACTCGCAAGGGTGTGGGGGTTCGAGTCCCTTCGATGGCACCACAGCTTTTCTCCTCTGATTAGCAGGCCTGCTGTGTCGAGCTGGCGACTGCAGAGAACGCGGTCGTAATGAATCCTTCCAAGCAAATTACGTTTCTCTTGGAAAGAAAGCGCTGGCCGAAAGCGGGAGTACCCGCCTCCGGCCAACGCAAAGGAGCCAGGCCGATTTCAGGTCTGAAGCTCGTGCTTCGCGAGGTATCGAATAGTGCGCTAGGCGTCTTCGAGTTCCATCAGTTCCCGGGGGCTGGCGCCCCGGCCCGATAGCACGTTGCAGAGAACGATCCTCGATCGCTTTCTGAGCCGCTTCCAGTTTCGGTTGAAGACGAGTCGGATCTAACTCAAACACCGCATCCTGGAAAACCTGCTTCCATTTCAATTGAGTGCCAATGTTCGGCTACTACCTGCATAAGAATTCTCCTCAGGGTGAAATTGATGCTGCACGGCGAAAAATGAAGACTCCGCAGGGCCAGGCTCTGCAGGTTTCGTGGCTTAGGTTAGAGTGCTGGGAAATCTCAGCAAAGGAGAACGCAGGTGGAGAGACAAACCAGTGCGGTCGACTTTGTCACTGCGCCAGAACCACGGGAATATGTGGCTCCGCCCGGAATCGGCTGACCGGTAAGGGATACAAGGCTTGCGGAGTCGCGGACGAGCGGTGAGGCTTTCCGCAGATTCTTTCAACATCTCGGCCTGGAAATAGTCAACTTCATATTCCCGGAACCCGTCAGCGCAGACAAACACGGACACCGCCACCAAGGCAGTGAGAACTAACACGAGTGTCTGAAGGAATTTCGTCTTCATGTCGCTAAGATGGTGTGATGCAATCGCAACAACCAAAGTTTACCAAAAGACCTCGATGAGGTGAGGCCAGCTGGGAATTTATTTTTGCCTTGACAGTCCGAACGCCTTCGCACCGCGGCAACCCCGAGCGGAGGAGCTGTGAGGATCTGCTTTCGCTGGTACCACGAAGCAGTTCTCGCGACTGAACGGTCGGAATGACAAGATGTGGGATGCTACCGGGCAGTAGCACGGGCAAAGTCGCGGGATTGACAGAAGATGGATTGTCCCGCAGTTTGATGTAAAGCAAGGAGTTGTCCGGACGCGGCACGCTCAAGGTGGAGTCCGCAAACCCTTCGGGACCGGAACCGAGTGTTTGAATTCCGGGTCCGAGGCAACGGCACTGATCAGAAACAGATTAGTCCCGCTGAGAATGCACTGCTTGTCAGGACTCTCGGGACAGCGCACTTCCTTCAGCGCCGGGAAGCGCACCAGGGTCGCCAGCGGCTGCCAATCGCCCTTGGCATTGCCATCCACCGCGCGAAAACGAAGCGGGCCAAAAGCGGAAGGTCCGAAACTCTTCAGCGGATCGAGAGTCGCCATCACGGTCTGAGCATCCTGTGCGATCAGGCTGCCATCGTCCAGGCTCAGAGAAACGTTGTACGACCCGTCCGCCGTGGCCACCTCGATCTTCTGGGTGCGCGAAAATGTCTCGGGGACTTCGGTCTTCAGGAAAAATGAAAGCTTTCCGTCCTGAGGCAATTCATCCTGATTGCCAAGCTGAATCGCCGAAGGCGACGGCCCCGGTTGAATGGTTTTGTTGAGAAGCGTTACTTTCGGACGAGGCGGAGTCGATGGTGGCCTCAAGGTTCAAGACGCGGCCGTCTTTGAGACTGGTGCGGGCCGTAACTTTGTCGCCGGCATGCAGGGTGGAAATATCCTTGGCATCAGTGGACAGCCGCAGTTCATCTTTTGTGTCCACGCGAGAGAGTCCCGCGGGAGCGAAGCGGATGCCATTTAGTTCCACCGCCGCAACCTGGTCCAACCGGGTTCCGATCAAGCGTTGCTTGAGAGTCGCCGGCGTTGATGGCGAACTTGTCCAGATGCGCCGCTTCCGAAGTAGCTGCGCAGCTCAACCTCGTCTGCCTTGCCGGCGCCGTACTGCTTCACCAGCATCGTGATCTTGCCCGGGCTTTCTTCCTTCAGCGGAACTTTGAGTTCCAGTTCATTGGCCGCTGGCGAACTCCAGGTCGCCTTGATCGGCTTGCCCTGCTCGTTTTTCAGCGTGACGGTCTCGACGCAGGCTGCTGCGTCCGATTTGAAATGAATCGTGTTTTCGCGGCCCACGATCAGCGCGCTTTCGTCGGCGGAGGCGATGGTCCAGTTTGCCGGGTGAGCATTCTGCAGATGAAAGGCCGGGCCCTCGAAAGGAGTCGAATCCCCAGTTGCCGCGGATCGTTCCAATCACTTCGCGGTCCAGTTTGTCAGGCGCGACCGTGTGTGTGTCGATGGTAAAACCGCCACGGGCAGCGTCCGCCGTGGCGGGCAGATCGATGGCATGGCCTGACTTGTCGGGAATGTGCAAGGTCAGATCGTGCGCGTAGTCGGTCGAGAAAACTACCGGAGCGCCTTCAGCCGCAAGCAGCAGCGAAGGCTTTTCCAGACAGAGAACCTGGTTTGCATCCACCGCGACGGAGTGGCGGCAGTTGCGGCGCCTCCACCGCCGGCAGACTCAGGACCATGACCGACATCGGTTTGCGAAACGAGGGCGGATTGTTGAGCTTTAAGATTCAGCTCATCGACGTGAGGCAGCGCCAGTGCCGGAATGTAGCGGTACTCCGGAGTATGGAAGCTTTCCATCATTTTCGCCAGATCCACGACCGCACCGACGTACGGGCTGTAGGCTCCCGCCGCCCGCCAGCCGGGTCGTGCTGAGCTGGCCGACGAGATCTGGTCCGCTGCCAGAGGTGAGCGCTGCCACCATGGACTGGCTGTGGCCGTCGTCGAGCACCAGCTGATCGGTGTTTTGGGTCAGGCAGGATTCCTGCTGCTGCCGTGGCTTCTGGAAGCAATCGTTGTCCAGCTTGATATTGAGGCTTCGGGCCAGAAGGACCGAGCGATCGTGCAGGACGCTGGCAGCTCGCTGTTGGACATTTCCCTGACTGCGCTCAAATATTTGTCGAGACGGGAGCGGTCCAGACTGGCCTGATTCAGATCCTGCGAGGCGCGGACGAATGCTCCGGGCTTGCCCTGCACCGCGGCCCGCAGCGTTCCGAAGTCGCCGCCGGTCTGCGGAGCCAGGAAGATCAGCGCCTGTTGCGCTCCTGTCGGGAACCGTAATCACGACCCCTTCTTCGCGCACATGTTTGTTCCAGGTTTCCACCTTGGTGAACCAGTTCTCCGGCGGAGGATTGGTCGAGCCGCGCAGGAAGACGGGAATCATGAGAAAACGCACCGACTCCCCATCCGGCATGTCGGGATGAATCCAGAGTCGATCGCCCAGCCTGCAGATTGGGCACCCTGGAAATGGGCAGAGTCTTGCCCGCGCGGGTCACTCTTACTTCGATTCTGGGCCCGGCCAGGTCAAATGCCGCAGTATCGGCCCAGAGCAAACTGCCGGACAAAAGTATGAAAACCAGCTGCAAAAAACGAACTCGGCGAAAACATGTCTCTTATTGTAAGAGGTTCTGGAGCCGTTGATGGAGGCGCCGGAAGGGCAGAAAATGTTTGGACGCAGCGCGAAAGTAAAGGGGGTCAAGCGTCATCCAATCGCAGCCGATTTACCTGATGCGAAATTATGTTCAGGCGGCTGGAGCATGCTAACCTTACGACCGCAAGTAAACGTATTCTGTCATGCACAAAAACTTCTCAGCAACTTTTCCAGGAACTATGATGAACCACAAAACGATTATTCTTCGCATTCTTCTGCTGGTACTCTTTGTTTCCGCCGCGATTGGCCAAGAGCGGCTGCGCCGCGAAACGAAACGCCAGGTTCGCAAGGAATCGTTCGGAAAAACCGGGGACGGGAGGCCGGTCGATCTGTATACCTTAACCAATTCAAAAGGCATGGAAGTGCGCGCCATGACCTACGGCGGCATCATCGTGTCGACTACGCGTGCCGGACAAGAACGGCAAACTGGACGATGTAGTCCTCGGCCACGACAAGCCTCGACGGATATCTGGTCAATCCTCCCTACTTTGGCGTCATCGTCGGACGCTATGCCAACCGGATCGCCAACGCCACCTTCACCCTCGACGGCGTGAAATATACGCTGGCGAAAAATGACGGCCCGAATTCGCTGCACGGCGGGTTGAATCGGTTTCAACAAGCAGGTCTGGGAAGGCCAAGGAATTCAAGAACGCAAAGGGAGTTGGAGTTGCGTTCAGCTATCTGAGCAAGGACGGCGAGGAAGGCTATCCCGGCAACCTGAAGGTCAAAGTCAGCTATACCCTGACGGACGAAAACCAGTTGATTGTGGATTACGAAGCGACCACCGACAAAGCCACGCCACTCAATCTTTCGCAGCACAGTTATTTCAACCTGGCAGGAGAAGGCAGCGGCGACATTCTGGGGCATCATCTCATGCTCAATGCCGACCGCTTCACCCCGGTGGACAAGACTCTGATCCCCACCGGCGAACTGCGCGCCGGTCAAGGGAACGCCGCATGGACTTCACCAAGCCCACCGCGATCGGCGCTCGCATCAATGACAACTACGAACAGCTGGTCGTGGGGCACGGATACGATCACAACTGGGTGATCAACCGCAAAGGATAACAGCCTGGCTCTGGCTGCCCGCGTCCACGAACCAACCAGCGGACGCGTGCTGGAAGTCTTCACCACCCAGCCGGGAGTGCAGTTTTATTCCGGCAATTTCCTGGACGGAACCATCACCGGGAAACAGGGGCACGTCTACAAACAGCGCTACGGCCTTTGCCTGGAGACACAGCATTTTCCGGATTCGCCCAACCATCCTGATTTTCCGTCGACGATTCTGAAGCCGGGCAAGACATTCCATTCGCAGACCGTCTTCAAGTTTTCCACGGAATGAATGATAGCGCAGTATCGTTCGTGTAGCGCGTGTCCGTCGTGCAGGAGCTAGCCCGAAGCCACGCAGGACACCAAGCGAACGCACGCCGCTCCGGCGGCGGCTTCGCGTGTCGTTCCCGTATAATCTTTGAGATTCCTTTATGGTTACCAGCCTGGACCAGATCGTCGCCGCCACGCGCCGTCGAGTGGCTGACTGCGAAGCGTTCGGCTGACTTGCGCGACTGGAGCGGCGGGCGGAAGAGCATGTCCCGCGCGGCTTTCGGCGGGCGCTGGCAACCAAGAGCCAGACTGGACCAGCGGTCATTGCCGAACTGAAAAAGGCTTCGCCATCGCGCGGACTGATCCGCGCCGACTTTGATCCCGAACACCTGGCGGTGGAATTGGAGGCGGCGGGAGCGGCGGCGCTGTCGGTGCTGACAGACGAAGAATTTTTTCAGGGATCGCTGGAGAACCTGAGACGCGCCTCGGCCAGCACCAAGCTGCCCTGTCTGCAGAAAGACTTCATCGTGGACGAGTTCCAGTTGCTGCAAGCGCGGGCTTACTGCGCCGACGCGATCCTGCTCATCGTGGCTGTGCTTGTCCCAGAGCGGAGTTGATCGCCTTGAGCCAAGAAAAGCCGTGGCTCTGGGGCTGGATGTACTTTGCGAAGCTCATGACGAAGACAGAACTACGCCGCGCGGTGGATGCTGGTTGCGATCTGATTGGAGTGAACAATCGCAATCTGCGAACCTTCAAAGTGGATCCGCAAACACGCTTTCCGGCTGGCGGAATTAATTCCGAAAAACGTGGTCTGCGTGGCCGAGAGCGGCATCGACTACGGGCGCGGACATCGCCCGTCTGCGCGGCGCTGGATATCAAGCGTTCCTGATCGGTGAGTCTCTGATGAAAGCGGAATCGCCCGGCGAAGCGTTGCGATCTCTGCTGGCGGAAGCAGAACGTGAGCGCATCTCAGGTTGCAGCGTCAGAAGTAGTGCTCGGAGAACTCATCAAGAGCTGGGCAACCGCCGTTCACGAACTGGATTTATGACTTGGATCAAGATTTGCGGAATCACGAATCTGGAAGACGCACTGACCGCGGTCGAAGCGGGCGCGGATGCGCTGGGGTTTGTGTTTTATGAAAAAAGTCCGCGAAAGATCGATCCGGAGAACAGCGCGGAAAATTGTGGAGCAGTTGCCGTCGAACGTCGAGAAAGTCGGCGTCTTCGTGCTGCAAGATTCTGAACCAGCATGGCAAATTGTCGAACAGGTTGGTTTGACCGGTGTGCAGCTCCATCTCCGGCGTCGCATAACGGCCAACCGGACAAGAATCACGAATTAGGCGCTGATTGTCGGGCCCGACGAGCAGAAATTTTACCCAGCATTTCCGGCGGCATGGCTTCTTGGTGATCGGCGCTTCCGCGAATCTGGCCTCATTCATAGAAAGAGGCCGGAACGTCCGTTCGACCGCATCCTGCTCGACTCCGGGACACCGGAACAGCCTGGGGGAACAGGCAAGAGCATTTGATTGGAGTGCAATCCGCTGCCTTGCTTGAGCAGGTGAGCGAGGAGATAAATGTGATCGTGGCCGGCGGACTCACTCCGGGAACGTCGCGGAAGCGATTCGGATCACTGAAGCCCTGGGGAGTAGATGTGGCTTCTGGAGTTGAAGCCAGGCCAGGGAAAAAGGATCCCGAGAAAGTCCGCGCCTTTGTCAGGGCAGTCCGTGAAGCCGAGAAGGACGGGTAGAGATGGCAACGGCGACGATAGCGAAAAAGGCGAAGGCTTCGGCGAAGCAGTTCCCCCGGCCGGTTCGGCGTCTATGGCGGACGCTATGTTCCCGAGACGCTGATGGCGGCGCTGGAGGAACTGGAGCGCACTACGAGAAAGCCAAGCGCGATCGCAAGCTTCCAGCGCCGTCTGGACGAATTGTTGCGCACCTACGCCGGCCGTCCCACGCCTCTGTTCTTCGCGCAGCGGCTCACCAAGAAGCTCGGCGGGGCCAAGATTTATCTCAAGCGCGAAGACCTGCTTCACACCGGCGCGCACAAGATCAACAACTGCCTGGGACAGGCGTTGCTGGTCGAGCGCATGGGCAAGCATCGCGTGATCGCCGAAACCGGCGCCGGACAGCACGGCGTGGCCACGGCGACGGTGTGCGCTCTGCTCGGCTTCGAATGCGTCGTCTACATGGGAACCGAAGACATGCGGCGGCAGGAGCTGAACGTCTTCCGCATGCGGTTGCTGGGCGCGGAAGTTCGCGGCGTGGACTCCGGCTCGCGCACCTTAAAGGATGCGATCAACGAGGCCATGCGCGACTGGGTGACCAACGTGCGCACCACGCACTACCTGCTGGGCAGCGTGCTGGGCGCGCATCCGTATCCCACGATGGTGCGCGACTTTCACAAAGTCATCGGGCGCGAGGCGCGCGCGCAGATTCTTCGGGCCGAAGGCAAGCTGCCGAAGACGATCATCGCCTGCGTCGGCGGCGGATCGAATTCCATCGGTATCTTTCACGAGTTTATCAAGGACAAGAAAGTGCAGCTGGTCGGAGTGGAGGCCGGCGGCCGCGGCGAGCATCTGGGCGAACATGCGGCGCGCTTCAGTGGAGGCTCGCCGGGCGTTCTGCAAGGAACGTACTCGTATGTGCTGCAGGATGAGGCCGGACAGATTGCGCTGACACACTCGATTTCGGCGGGCCTCGACTATCCGTCGATTGGTCCCGAGCACGCCTGGCTAAAAGATACGGGCCGCGCGCGAATATGTCTCGGCGTCGGACGCGGAAGCGCTCGAAGCCTGCACGCTGCTGGCGCGAACCGAGGGCATCATTCCGGCGCTGGAATCCGCTCACGCCGTGGCTGAAGTGATCAAGCGCGCGCCCAAGATGAAGAAGTCAGAGGTGGTGATCGTCAACATCTCGGGTCGCGGCGACAAAGATATTGGAATTCTGTGCGAGAGAACCTTGAAAGTTGGACATGAACAACTGCCGCAGATTCGGCAGCAGTTGGCATGGACCTAATCCGGCATTGACGAATCTTGATTTGCCTGGATCTTCACTCCCGAATATGCCTCTCACTTCCATCACAAGCCTGTCTCTCGTCGCCTATCTCACCTGCGGCGATCCCGATCTTGCGACCTCGCGAGACATCGCGCTCGGCAGCCATTGAAGCGGGCGCGGATGTGATCGAACTTGGCGTTCCGTTCAGCGATCCAGTGGCGGACGGGCCGGTGATCCAGCGTGCCAGCGAGCGCGCGCTGCGCCACGGGACTTCGCTGCAGCAGGTGCTGGAGCTGGCAGAGGAAATCCGCAAGCGTTCGCAGGCGGGGCTCATCATCTTTACTTATCTGAACCCGATTCTGCGCATGGGGCTGGCGAAGTTCGGCGCTGCGGCCCAGGACGCCGGAGTCGACGGCGCGCTGATCACCGACTTGCCGGTGGAAGAATCTCAGCGACTATCTGTCGGAGATGCAAAAGAGAAACCTGGCGACCGTGTTTCTGGCGGCTCCCACCAGCACCGACGAGCGACTGAAGCAGATTGCCCAGGCGTCCAGCGGATTTGTGTATGCGGTTTCGCGAACCGGAGTGACCGGCGCGCGCCAGCAGATGCCCGAAGATGCGCCGGCAGCTGGTGCGGCGGCTGCGCAAGTATACTAAGCTGCCGGTTGCGGTCGGCTTCGGCATATCCACCTCGGAGCAGTTCGACGCGGTGGGGAAATTTGCCGACGCGGCGGTGGTGGGCAGCGCGATTGTCGAGACCATTGAGCGCAATCCGGGCAAAGAAGCGGAGAGTGTGGCACAATTTGTGAGGCAGCTTTCAGCCGTCAGCCGTCAGCCTTCAGCTCACAAGTTAGCGATCGCGATCTTGGCAGGGCGCAGTTTCACTGCCATCCCGCGATATCACGATACGGCAACGATTTAGCTGAAGGCTGACGACTGACGACTGCTCATGGACATTTCCGACTGGCGTAAGAAAATCGACGAACTGGACCGCAAGCTGGTGGAGCTGTTGAGCCAGCGGGCGCAGGCCGCCCATGAGATCGGCAAGCTGAAACGCGGTCGCGGGCATGCCGATTTACGAGCCCGACCGGGAGCGCAAGGTATTCGACAATGTACGCAGCGTCAATCCGGGTCCCTTGCCGGACCGCGATTTGCTGCGCATCTACGAGCGGATCATGGATGTGATGCGGCAGATCCAGCAAGAGGAAATCGCGCCCCAGGCAGCGAGACGGGGGCGGAGCGGATACGGAATTAGATAACGATGTGAATGATTGAGGGCAGAACTTAAGATTACAGCCGTCAGTTATCAGATCTCAGTTGGTAGTTCGCAGACGACTGACAGCTGATCGCTGACGATCTGACAGCTTCTTATGATCGTTGCCATGCAGGAACAGCGACCGATGAGCAGATCCAGCAGGTGGTGGAACACCTGATTCGGATGGGCTTTTCCGTGCATCGCACTACCGGCGAGCGGCAGACCGTGCTGGCCGCGGTAGGCGCGCGCGTGGATTTCGACACTCGCAACCTCGAAGTGTTGTCCGGTGTGGAGCACGTTCACCGCATCAGCGCGCCCTACAAGCTGGCGGGACGCAGTTTCCGTCCGCAAGGAACCATCGTCGAATTTGCCAACGGAGTGCAGATCGGCGGCGACCAGGTGGTGGTGATGGCCGGGCCGTGCTCGGTGGAATCGCGAGCAGCAACTTTTCACCGTGGCGGAACAGGTGGCGAAGGCGGGCGCGCGCGTGCTGCGCGGCGGCGCCTTCAAACCGCGCAGTCTCTCCCTATTCATTTCAGGGAATGGGCGTGGAAGGGCTCAAACTTCTGCGCGAGGCCGGCGACCACTTCAACCTGCTGGTGATCAGCGAGGTCATGGAAATCTCGCAGATCGAACTGATGCTGCCTTACATCGACATCTTCCAGGTGGGCGCGCGCAACATGCAGAACTTCAATCTGCTGCGCGAACTGGGCAAGGTCAAAAAGCCGGTGCTGCTCAAGCGCGGCATTGCGGCCACCCTGGAAGAGCTGCTGCTCTCCGCCGAATACATCATGGCGGGCGGAAACTACGACGTGATTCTGTGCGAGCGCGGCATCCGCACCTTCGAAACCTACACCCGCAACACGCTGGATGTCTCCGCCATTCCGATCATCAAGAAGCTGTCGCACCTGCCCATGACTTCCGATCCGTCGCATGGCACAGGGTTGCGCGACAAGGTGCCGCCCATGGCGCGGGCCTCGCTGGCAGCGGGCGCTGACGCCCTGCTGATCGAAGTGCATCACGATCCGGACAAGGCGTTTTCCGACGGCGCGCAGTCGCTCTTCCCCGAGCAGTTCGCCAAACTGATGGATGAGTTGCGCATGATCGCGCCGGCGGTGGGACGAAAAGTGGCATAACCTCTTCACCAAGGAGACATTGAGGCAACGTGAGGTGCTTGCGCCTTAGCATCTCTCCCCGGCATGATGTTTGCGAGATCGAGAGATTCAGCATTCCGGTTTTTCTCAGTGCCTCCGTTTCTCCGCGGTTAAGTCGATGGCAATTCGCCAAATCACTATCATCGGCACTGGCCTGATCGGCGGCTCCTTTGGGCTGGCGCTGAAGAAGCGCGGCTTTGCCGGCCGGATTGTCGGCTGCGACCGCGCACCCGTGCTGAAATCAGGCGTGAGACAAAGGCGCGATTGACGATGGCCACACGATCCCGCCGAGGCCGTCGAAGGATAGCCAAGTAGTGCTTTTGGCGGCGCCGGTGGGCGCGATCGTTGAACTGATCGGACGTCTCGGGCCCTGCTCTTCCACCGCAAGACTCTGCTGACTGATGTCGGCAGCACCAAAGCGGAAATCCTGGCGCCGCGCGACCGCCACTTTCGGCAAAGACGTCCAAGCCGCCGATTTCTTCGCCGGACATCCCATGGCGGGCAAAGAACAATCAGGCGTGGAAGCCGCCGATCCCGATCTGTTTCAGGGCGCGGTGTGGTTCGTGACGCCGGCTGCCAGGACAGAAAGATATTTGAAGGCGTGAGTGGAGAATTTCTGGAGTGGGTGGAAAAAATAGGCGCGGGAGTCGCCAGCATGGACGCCGATGCGCACGATCAACTCTGCGCCTGGATCAGCCACTTGCCGCAACTGATTTCGACCGCCCTGGCGGCTACCCTGGTGGATGAATACGGCGAAGATGCGCCGCTGCTCGAGACCGGCGGCCGCGCCCTGCGGGAGATGACGCGCATTTCGGGCAGTCCTTACTCGATGTGGCGTGACGTTGCGCTGACCAACAAGAAAAATATCCGGCAAGCTCTGCTTGAAGCTGGAACAGCGGCTGGCGCACATCCGAGAGAATCTGGATACGCGGGAGCTGGCGCTGGAGTTCGAGCGGGCGCATCAACTTGCAGAAAAGCGGCGCTAAACCACAGAAGCCGCAAAGGCGCAGAGAAGCAGGAAGTGATCTTGCGCTCGCCCCTGTGCCAGTTCTCATTTTCATTTAGAATTCTTCTGACTTATGAATAAAGTCGTAGCCAACGCCGACGAAGCCATCCATGACGTCTTCGATGGCGCCACCATCATGATTGGCGGATTCGGACTGTGCGGAATCCCCGAAAACCTGGTTCGCGCCCTGGTCCGCAAGGGCGTGAAGAACCTTACCACCATCAGCAACAACGTCGGAGTGGACGGTCTGGGCAACGGGCTGCTGCTGGCTGCCGGGCAGATCGCAAACACATCGGGACTTACGTCGGCGAAAACAAACTGCTCGAACAGATGGTTCTGCAAGGCACGCTAGAACTGGACCTGGTGCCGCAAGGAACGTTCTCCGAGCGCATTCGCGCCGGCGGCGCCGGCATCCCGGCATTCTTTACGCCGACCGGTGTGGGCACCGTCGTCGCCGAGAACAAGGAAACGCGCGAGTTCGACGGACGTCCATACGTGATGGAGCGCGCTCTGAAGGCAGACTTCGCGTTCGTCAAAGCCTGGAAGGGCGACAAGTGGGGCAACCTGGTGTATCGCAAGACGGCGCGAAATTTTAATCCCATGATGGCGACCGCCGCCAAAGTCACGATTGCGGAAGTTGAGCACCTGGTCGAGGTGGGTGAACTCGAACCTGACCTGATGCATACCCCCAGCATCTACGTGAAGCGAATCTTCAAAGGCGAGCTGTTTGAGAAGAGGATTGAACGGAGAACAGTAAGATCAGTCGTCTGTTGGTCGATAGGTGAGGTCGTTGGTCAGTGAATCAGCCGTTGGTCGTTGGCCAAGATATTTGATTGCGATATCCGGAGACCAACCGCCAAGACTAATTGGCCAAAGGCCAACGACCAACGACTGCTCTTATGAAAGATGTCGACAAACGCGAACGCATCGTGAAGCGCATTGCCGCGGAGCTGCGCGATGGCTTCTACGTGAATCTCGGCATCGGCATGCCGACGCTGGTGGCCAATCACGTGCCTGCGGGCATGGACGTGATTCTGCAGTCCGAGAATGGAATGCTGGGCATTGGCCCGTATCCCGATCGAGGGCGAAGAGGATTGCGACCTGATCAATGCCGGCAAAGAAACCGTCAGCGAAATGAAAGGCACGGCCTATTTTTCCAGTGCCGATTCGTTTGCCATGATTCGCGGCGGCCACATCGACCTGAGCGTGCTTGGCGCCATGGAAGTTGACGAGGAAGGCAGCCTGGCCAACTGGATGATTCCCGGCAAGATGGTGAAAGGCATGGGCGGCGCGATGGATCTGGTAGCCGGCGCACGCCGGGTGATCGTCGCCATGGAGCACACCACCAAGGATCTTCAGCCCAAGATCCTGAAGAAATGCACCCTTCCTCTGACCGGAGTGAAGGTTGTGAACACGATCGTCACCGAGATGGCTGTAATTCAGGTTACGTCCGCGGGACTGGTGCTGGAAGAAATCGCTCCGGGCCTGACCGCTGACGACGTGCAGCGCGTCACACAACCCACGCTCATCCTTAGTCCCAAGCTCAAGGTTATGGAAGCATGACGTACGGGAAGGCGTAAAGACAACAACCGCGGAAGCACGAATGCCGGGGGGTAGAGCCTGCTAAAGCTATCGTGATCGCTCAGAGGTCAGAGGAAGGAAGCGAGATTTCCAAACGTAAAACCGGGTTGGAGGCTGGGGACCAACTCAGGGTTTTGAACTGCGTTTACTGAATCGCGCTTCCGACCGACGAGAACACGTTATTGGCGTTAGAGCCGATCAGTCTGATCGTGCCCACGACGATCACCAGAATAACCGCCAGCATCACGGCGTATTCGGCAACGTCCTGTCCTCGATCTTCTTTCCAGATACTTTCAAGCCACTTTGTCATCGCTCCCCCTTGGGTTACAGATCCACTACCTGCCAATCCCCGTCTGAGTAGGGGCCAGCCTCAAAGCGCCAGCAAGCCACACTCAGAGTGCGAGTCTTGTAACAGGGTAAATGTGACGTACCCAACTGCCAATAGCCCAAATGTGGAAAGACATAGCACTAAAGTGCTAATACCTTAGGCGATGGTTTTGATCGGCAGGGCCTGATTCACTGCGAAAAGGGCCAACTCCAGGCGCGTGGAGACGCCTAGTTTGTCGAAGATATTGCTGAGGTGGTGTTTGACGGTGTCTTCGCTGATCTTGAAGTATTCGGCGATCTCCTTATTCGAGTAGCCCGCAACCACGGCGGAGACGATCTCCAATTCCCGGGGGGTCAAACCGAACTTCTTTTGTTTCGCCTCTTCCCCAGAGGACTGCACCAGGTTCCTCAAATATTGCACCAGGTTGGAGACGCTCTCCCGTCCCACCCAGTATTCCCCTGCCATGACGGTATGGATACTTTTCAGCAACAACTGGGTGGCGGAATCCTTCAGTACCACACCCCGAGCTCCTAGCTGCAGGGCTTCGACAATCTGCTTCTTCTCAGCCGCAGCAGTCAGCAGGATGACGCGAACAGAGTTAGAGACGGGACCGGAACTCATTTCCCGCAGCGCCTCCAGGCCGGGCATGCGAGGCATGGCCAGATCCAGGAGCATTACGTCAGGCTTCAGCTGGCGCGCCATCTTCACGGCTTCCGCGCCGTCACAGGCTTCGCCGATGACCTTGAGGTCGGGTTCGGCTTCCAGAAGACGGCGAAGACCATCGCGAAAGATAGGATGATCATCTGCAAGGAGAATCCGTATTGGCTGGGACCTTCGATTATCCATAGGCCGCTTCCGGTTTTTGCGGGACGCTGATCTCGAGACGCGAGCCCTGACCCGGACTTGATTCTATCGCGAGTTCGCCCGCGATGACACGAACTCGCTCCTTAATCACAAGCGGACCGCGTCCGAGTGCGTCCAGTTCCACCTGGGAAAACCGGCCGGCGAAGGGGAAGCCACGGCCATCGTCTTCGATCACCAGTGTCCAGCGATCATTCTTCGAACTCAGCCGGACCATCACGGTGTGAGCCTGGCTGTGCTTGCGGACGTTCACCAGGCCTTCCTGCACGATGCGGGTCAACTCACGGCAGACAGGTTGGGGCATGTCCGGCTCTTCCAGATCGGACGAGAACCTGGCTGTGATCCCGGTTTCGCGCTGAAATCTCTCTACTGTATCCACCAGAAATCCGATTAGTTTTCTGGAATCTACATCGAGCGACTTCATTTGCTGCATCAACTCTCTGAGCTTCAGGACCTCTTCGCGGAGGAGTCCTTGAATTCGTCCCAGTTCCTCCGGGACCGACTCCGATTTGGTCGTGGATTGGCGGCGCAGGACATCGACTTGCATTTCCACGGCGATTAGAGACTGCACCGCGCCGTCGTGAAGTTCGCGAGCAAAGCGGGCCCGTTCCAGCGCGCCAGCGCGCAGCCGCAGGCGTCGCAGCAAGTACACGTTGTACACGGCCGGGCCGATCTGGCGTACGAGTTCCTGAAGGAAACGCAGTTCTTCGGCAATCTCGACCGTCAATGAGGGATCCAGAAAAAAAATTCGCCCCCGCCACTCCTGTCCGAAGATGAAAGAAACGGTCATGAGGCTGCGGAACGGGTGGCGTTGCGACAGCGGGTCAAGGAACGCGGAGGGAACGTTAGGAATTTTCAGTCCTGCCTGGTCCAATCCGACGAGGGTGTAGCTTTCAGTCCCGTTGCGGCCGCTACGCCGCGCGTAAGATGTTTCTGTCGGGCTCTCGAACAGGTAGGTTTCGCGGTCGGAAGGCACGGGATCGAGCCAGCGAAAGAAGGAGGCCTCACCGTTTCGCAGGAGCATTTCGCCCACATATATGTGATGACCGTTAGCCTCTTGCGACGCAATGAGGGCCCGCCCAGCGCCGTACATGACGAGCAACTCGCCCACAATTTCCTGCAGCGTCCCACTCAGGCCGGCTTCGACTCGCACTTTGCCCAGGATGCGCGCAATCACGGCTTTTTCCGAGCGCAGCTGCTTCTGCTGTTCCGCCAGATATCCGAGCAGGAGGCCCATCACGAGGAGATAAATCGAGAGCATGAAAAGACGCTTGGGTTCGAAGTCGGTAGGCTGGACTCCCAGCAGCGGCAAGTGAAACCGAAAGAGCATTCGGTCCACCCTGGCGAAGAAGCCCAGGTGAAACGCAAAGCTCTCGAGCCACAGCAGCAAAACCTCGGAGGCCGCGGTGGCGACAGTCTCCCACACACCCCAGCGGTATGCAGCCGCCGCCAGCACAAAGACGAAGAAGAGAAAGAAGGGATTAGCCTCGCCGGTGGCAAAAATCGAGATCAATGCCGGCCAGGCGATGTCTCCTGCGTGAACCAGGCGACGGAACCAGGCAGTCGACTGTTCCCGCCGCCGCAGCAGCAATATGACGATGACGCCTTGGGCGATATAGAAGGCCAGCAGGCCGTACGCCCAGAAGGAGTAGCGGATTTCGCCTGGGTCCATACGAATGGCAACCAGGGCGGAGATAGCCAGAAAGACGCGGGCTGTCGCCAGCCATCGCTCGATGCGGCGGATTTCCCCGGGACCGATGGGGGCCCTTTGCCGCCACAAAAATCGGTGTCGAAGCGCTTGGAATGGCAATGGAGTTCGACTCATGGAGTCGATGCCCACGATACTATTGGCTGGCGGCAACCAAGAGCAAGTACAACTTGCGAAGCAGGGGCATGACGCCCCGCGGGACAGCCGCCGGGAGGCGGCGCTACACGAGGTCTGCCGGCACGTGGGTCAACGTAGCGCCGGCATCTTGCCGGCTGGCGCGAGAGCGTCTCGCCCTCGCAGGGGGGCTTGAGTTTTCAGCGGCTGCCGGGGAAAGCAGGTCCCTCCACTGCGCCGCTTCGCGAGGCTCCGGTCGGGATGACAAAAGTTTTTGGTGACTAAGAGCCGGTCGAGCTTTTCACCTGGATGAAAATTTACTGCCTTTGCGGCGGGCTCGGTGATTTGAGAGTCCGGTCGAAGAAGTCGGCGGTTGCGGTGTAGGCCTTGATCCAGTCCTTCCACATCAGGAAATCGTGGATTTCGTCGGGGAAGATAAGCTCTTCAAACACGACATGCTGCTCACGCAGCCGTTGCGCCAGGTCGACGGTCTGCCCGAATGGAACGTTGCGGTCATCGTCTCCGTGAATCATCAGGACCGGAGACTTCCAACTGGAGACAGCGGCATCGGGAGAAGAGTCGAAGGCTAATTTTTCGGCTTCCTTGGCATCAGGCGCGCCCGGACGATTCTCCCAACGGGGCAGGAACACCGACCAGTCGTGCACGCCGTGCATATCAACCCCGGCGGCGAAAATATCAGAGTTGCGAGCCAGGCCGAGAGCGGTGAGGTATCCACCGTAAGAGCCGCCCCAGAGTCCGATCTTTTTTGGATCCACTGTCGGTTGGCTTTGCAGAAACTTGGCGCCGGCCAGAACATCCTTGTATTCCGCAGCTCCGCGCCATCCGGAATTGGGCGGCTCGCGAAAGGCGCGACCGTACATGATGCCCAAACGATAATTCACGGAGAGCACGACATACCCCTGGCTGGCGAGGTATTGATTCATGGCATACGCGTTGTGGTAGTAGTCCATGTAATGGAAACCCGAGCATCATCTGCCGAATCGGACCGCCATGAGTGAAGATCAGGGCCGGTCCTGGCTGGGTTCGTCCCGCCGGGACAAACAACTGGCCGTGAATTTCCAGACCGTCGTCGCTTTTGAAAACGACTTGTTTTGGCGTGATCAGCTGCTTTGACGGAAAGTCTGCCGGCAGCGCTTCCGGCGCGATCATTTCCCTGCCTTGCGTACGTCACAGTGAAATGGCATGGCGGGCACGGTCGCGGTAGAACCGAGGCACACCACCTGACCTCCAGACCCGGCTTCCACCGGACTCCACTCGATGGTTTCGCCCTTGGTCAAAGATTGCGGCTTTGCCCCTTCCAGGCTGACGCGCCAGAGGTGACGGCGATCGACATCCTCCTGATTCGAAGAAAAAATGATGGAGCGATGATCCGCGCCCAGGGTGACATCTTCGACCTCAAACGAGCCCGGGGTAAGCAGCGTCGCGGGACCGCCAGACGGCGGCGACGGAATACAGGTGATTCCAGCCGTCCTGTTCAGAGGCAAAGATCAGTTTGTCGTTCCGGCGAAGTAGAAGGACTTGTCGGCTGTTTCCTGAGGAAACGAATCGTTCGCTTCTTTCCCACTGTGCCAGATTTCACTGGCCTCACCGGTCGCTGAATCCGCCACCCAGATAGCCCAGGGAACCGGGCGCACTGGAATCAGCGGCAGCTTCTCCTGAATGCCGGGAAGCCGGACAAAAGCGATGCGGCGCCCATCCGGCGACCAGCGAGGCATGACATCACGATCAGCGCTGGGAGCAAGATAGCGGACGGCTCTCGTGGCCGAAATCATAGACCGCGATAAAGCTGTGATCGCCGCGATCGCTGACCAGCGCGATCTGACGTCCGTCAGGAGACCATCTCGGACTCGGAATTATCGCCACGGAGATCGGTGAGCTGATGGGCCGGCGTCGCTCCGGTGACCGGAGCAATCCATAGTTGCTTTCGCGCCGCCCACACCGCGAACTGGCCGTCGGGTGACAGCTCGACGTCTTCGCACTCCTCCTCCGGGCAGCCCATCTCGCCCAGCATTCGGGGAGTGCCCGCGTCCACGTCGACCGCCCAGACCTGCTGCTTGCGAGACCAAACGCCGTTCGTAGGATCGGCCACCCGGCCGCTCTCGTTGGTCTCGCTGCCGCGAACGTAAACCAGGGTGCGGCCGTCGGCCGTGATGCGCAGGCTGGCGATCGGCAAACCTTCGTCGCCGTCATAGTGCGTGACCTGTCGGGCCGCGAAGTTGGGCGCGTCCGCCACCCAGAGGTTGCGCACTCCTTTCGCATCGAACACCCAGGCCACCCTGCTGCTGCGAGAGGCCGCGACCAGGTTCGAGGGAAAAGGCGAACTCATCACCTGCTCGAGGGTGAAGCTGGCAGCGACAGCGTTGACGGAGAAAAGGAATGGGATGAAGACCATGAAGACTGCAAGCGATGTGTATCGCGGCAAGATGCGGAACGAGTGGAAGGTCATAGGTTGAAAAGCCTACTCCGTCAGTTTGTGATCTGCCAAGCCGAATGTCCTTATGTGGGCGCGAGCGTCCCGCTCGTGCACTGCAACTTCAGCCTGGGGATAAACAGTTGGCGGCCGGTCACTGCCGAATAGTCATCCCGCGGAATCGCAACAAGCACTATAATGCTCAGTCCAATGAAGTGCCCATTTCCAATGACCGCGTTTCCTACGGAGGAAATGAATGCGCGCTGGCGCCCGGCTGTTCCTGCTGGTTCTTTCCTGTCTTCTGCTTCTGGCCGCAACTCCCGACACTGAACAGCCGTTGAGCGGATATTCCGCAGCCTCGTCCCGCACGCGAGCGCGATTGGGAAGCAAAATTCCGCGCCATCCCCGAGCCGCAGAACCTGCGCGACTACATGCAGCGGCTCGCCGCCCGTCCGCACCATGTCGGCTCGCCCTACGACAAGGACAACGCCGAATGGATGCTCGCCAAATTCAAGGAGTGGGGCCTCGACGCGAACATCGAGAGTTTCGATGTTCTGTTTCCCACGCCAAAAGAGCGAGTCGTGGAACTGGTCGAGCCGACCAAATTCACCGCCAAGCTGCAGGAGCCGGCCCTGGCCGTCGATCCCACCTCGAACCAGCAAGCCGAGCAACTTCCCACCTACAACGCCTACTCCGGCGACGGCGACGTGACCGCGCCGCTGGTCTACGTCAACTACGGCATTCCCGAGGACTACGAGAAACTGGAGCGACTGGGCGTCTCGGTCAAGGGCGCGATCGTGATCGCGCGCTACGGAAATTCCTGGCGCGGCATCAAGCCCAAGGTTGCGGCCGAGCACGGCGCCGTCGGATGCCTGATCTATTCCGATCCGGCCGACGATGGCTACGTTCAGGGCGACGTCTTTCCCGACGGGCGCGTGGCGTCCGCGCGACGGCGTGCAGCGCGGCAGCGTGATGGATATGCCGCTCTATCCCGGCGATCCGCTCACTCCCGGGGTCGGCGCCACCAAAGATGCCAAGCGTCTCGACTTGAAAGACGTGAAGACCATCACCAAAATTCCGGTGCTGCCAATTTCCTACGCCGATGCGCAGCCGCTGCTGGCGGCGCTCAAAGGCGACGTCGTTCCCGAGGCCTGGCGCGGTTCCCTGCCCCAGACCTATCACGTCGGACCGGGCCCGGCGAAGGTTCACCTCAAAGTGCAATCCAACTGGGACATCAAGCCGCTCTACGACGTGATCGTCAAGATTCCCGGCTCGACCAATCCCGACGAGTGGATCGTGCGCGGCAATCATCACGATGCCTGGGTGAACGGCGCCGAAGATCCGGTCTCGGGCACGGTCGCCCTGATGGAAGAAGCCCGCGGCTTCGCCACGTTGCTCAAGCAGGGCTGGAAGCCGAAGCGCACCATCATCTATTGCGTCTGGGATGGCGAGGAACCCGGCTCTGCTCGGCTCGACCGAGTGGGCCGAAACTCATGCCGACGAACTTCGCCAGCACGCCGTGGCCTACATCAACAGCGACGGCAATGGCCGCGGCTACCTGACCATGGGCGGATCGCACACGCTGGAAAAATTCATCAATGGCGTGGCCCGAGACGTTGAAGATCCGGAAAAGAAGATCACCGTCTGGAAGCGCGACCAACTGAAAGCCATCGCCGACGCCAAGACGCCCGAAGACCGGAAGGAAGTCCGCGAGCGCGCCGACCTGCGCATTGACGCTCTGGGCTCAGGTTCGGATTGGACCGTCTTTCTCGATCACCTCGGCATCGCTTCGCTGAATCTGGGCTATGGCGACGAAGATGGCGGCGGCATCTACCACTCCATCTACGACGATTTCTACTGGTACACGCATTTCTCCGATACCGACTTCAGCTACGGGCGCGCGCTCTCGCAGACCGCCGGAACCGCGGTGATGCGGCTGGCCGACGCCGATCTGCTGCCCTACGAGTTCACCGATCTCGCCGACACCATCCATCGCTACCTCGACGAACTGCAGAAGCTCCTGAAGACCAAGCAGGACGAAGTCATCGAGCGCAATAAAGAAATCGAAGAGGGAGTCTTTACGGCGACGGCCGATCCCAAGAAGACTTCCGTTCCGCCGCCGGTCGAGGAAGTGCCGCCGCATCTTGAACTTCGCGCCACTGCAAAATGCGTCGGACGCGCTCACCCGCAGCGCGGAGCGGTATCAGAAGGCGTTGGAGAAAGTCACCAAGAACGGCGAACTGGCGGTGAGCGCGGCCACGCTGCAGGCGCTCAACTCCGAACTCCTGCAGAGCGAGCGCAAACTCACATCACCCGAAGGGCTGCCGGGACGCCCATGGTTCCAGCACCTGATCTACGCCCCGGGCGCTTACACCGGATACGGCGTCAAGACGATTCCTGGGGTTCGCGAAGCCATCGAGCAGAAGAAGTGGAAAGAGGCGGACGAGCAGATTGTGCGAGCTGCAAGCGCATTGCAGGACGAAGCGGCGCTGGTAAATTCCGCGGCGCAGGAGTTGGAAAAATAAGATTGCGTGGCCGCGGGGCAAACTTGCCGATTACCTGGATGAGCCGTATTTCTTGACACCAATTGCTCTTTTTTGGTGGCTTTCCCGGGAGACAGGTTGATACCGAATCCGGTAGAAGCGAATCCTTTTACGCCACCCAAGCACAGCATTCTACGGCACATACTGCTATGCCTCTGTTTTATCCCCATTAATCTTCTGTTGAGTATGCCCGATGTGATCCTTCTGGCTCGCCTCGGATCTGTAGTCTGGTATCCAGCCACCGCTTTGTCCATGGCATTAATGCTCGCAGTAAGTCCATGGTACGTTCTTCTGGCCGGTTTTTCAGATACTCTCGCGGGCGCTCTGTTTTATCACCAGCCGCTTAAGTCATTCAGCGAACTGCTGGGCACGGTCTGCACCTCCGGCTGCTATCTGGCGGCCGCGTACCTGCTGCGCGGGCCACTACGCATTGATCTGGGCCTGCGGCGCCAGCGAGATGTGCTCCGCTACCTGATTGTCACCAGCATAGCGGGGTTGGTTGCGACTGCGCTGGGGGTCGCCGGCATGGCTTTGGATGGCGCAATTCGGTGGAGCGACTACGGAGGCGCCGCGCTGTCGTGGTTTTCCGGCGACAGCATCGGACGCTTTGCCATCGCGCCTTTCTACTGATCCATGTATTTCTCAGCCTGCGAGGAAAGTTATTTGGCCGGAAGTACGAGAGCAACAGCGAAAGCGAGCAACTCCCGACAAAACCGTGGAACCTCGCGGACATGTTGGAATCGGTTGGACAAACATGCGCCACATTGCTTGTGCCCTTCGTGATATTCGGGCCACGCTGGGCAGCGCTTCAGCTCTTTTATCTGAGCTTCATTCCGATTATCTGGATCGCGATGCGCCAGGGAATCGGACGGGCAGTCACCGGATTGCTCGTGCTTAATTTCGGGGTAGTGGTGGCAATGAATATGTTCCCCCCGCCGCCGGGGCTGATCACCAGAATCACATTTTTTATGCTGGTGGTTTCGGCGATCGGCCTGATCCTTGGAGCGGTCGTAACCGAACGCCTTCGCATCGGCGCTCAACTCCAGGGAGCGGACCAGTTACTTGAATTCACTAATCGAGAATAGCCCGCTTGGAATCATCGTGCTTGATCAGAAGCGGAAGGTGGAACTAACCAATACGGCATTCCAGAAGTTATTCCTTCATGACCCCGTGGGCGCCCATATCGACGACATCTTCGGGGTGGGAAGAGAAACAAGTGCAATTTCCGCGCAGGTCTTGACTGGGCGGCCATTTCACGGAACGGTGCAGCGGCAGCGCAAAGACGCCAAGGTTCTTGATCTGGATTTGCATGCCGTTCCCTTGATAGTGAACGGCGTCCAGCTCGGCGCGATTGGTATTTACACTGACATCTCAAAGCAGCTCAGGGCCTCGCGCGCAGAGAAGAAACATGCGGAGTCATTAGGCCGCCTGGTGACGGAATTGAGCACCGCCAAGGAAGCCGCCGAAGCGGCCAACCGTACGAAAAGCCAGTTTCTGGCCAACATGAGCCATGAAATCCGCACCCCGAACTGGCTTTGGACACGGACCTCACTCGCGAACAGCGCGAGTACCTGCATACGGTGAAAAATTCCGCCCACTCCCTGTTGTCCATTATCAATGACATTCTGGATTTCTCGAAAATTGAGGCGGGCAAGGTGGAACTCGAGAATATCGATTTCAATCTGCGCGACACCCTGGAAGACACGGTCGCTTCCCTGAGCTTGCAGGCTCACCAGAAAAATCTCGAACTCAGTTGTCACATTCCTCCGGATGCACCCGATGCTTTGCTGGGCGATCCGACCCGGCTGAAACAGATTGTGCTGAATCTTGTGGGAAATGCAATCAAGTTCACTTCCCGGGGCGAACTCGTAATCAAGGTTGAGATTGAGGACAAGACTGAAGACCATGCCATGTTTCATTTCAGCGTAGTCGACACGGGGCCCGGAATCCCCAGAGACCGGCAGAAGCTGGTCTTTGAGGCATTCACCCAATCGGATAATTCGATGACGCGCAAACATGGCGGCACGGGACTGGGGCTCTCAATCTCCTCGCGACTCGCCGCCTTAATGGGTGGCAGTCTCTGGGTGGAAAGCGAACCCGGCGAGGGCAGCACTTTCCATTTCAAGGTGCGATTCGGGCTTCAGAAATTGTCGGGCGGCAAATCGCAACCCATCGGTATAGAAATGCTCCGCGATCTTTCCGTTCTTATTGTGGACGACAACACAACCAACCGGACGATCCTGCGCGGAAACCTGACTCACTGGCACATGAAACCAGACGAGGCGGACGACGGAGCGCGAGCCCTCGAACTACTGGAAAGGGAGAAACGGGCGGGGAGGGCATATCACCTGGTCCTGCTGGATGCGCAGATGCCTGGTTTGGACGGATTCAGCGTGGCGGGAAAAATCCTGCAGGACCCGAGCCTGGCAGATGCGGTTGTAGTTATGCTGACATCCGAGGGGCTAACCCGCGACGTGGCACACTGTCGCGAATTGGGTATCAAAGCTTACTTGACCAAACCGATCAAGCGGGATGAGCTTCTGGCAGCCATCAGAATCGCCTTGGGACAAGCCGAAGAACCTGATCCGATTCAGCCAGCAGGACCGCCACGATCACCGTCCGAGGACCAGCGCCGGTTCAGGATTCTGCTGGCGGAAGATAACCTGGTGAACCAGAAAGTAGCCACGCGATTCCTGGAGAAACAAGGGCATACCGTGTTCCCCGCCAATTCAGGAAAGAAAGCTGTAGAGGCGTGGCGGGGACAATTCTTCGATCTGATCCTCATGGACGTGCAAATGCCTGAGATGGACGGCCTGGCGGCGACCGGGGCCATTCGCGAACAGGAGAAATCGGCAGCAAAACACATTCCCATCATCGCCATGACCGCTCATGCCATGGTGGGCGATCGCGAGCGCTGCCTGGCCGCCGGAATGGACGACTACGTCTCGAAGCCGATTAGCGCCAAGGATCTGTTCGGAGCGATTGAACGGGTCATGCCGAAGGCAGCCGGGGTAGCGGCCATGGCGGCATCGCAGAAATGATCCTGGCATCCACTCAACCAGAGTCCAACCTTAAGCGAACCTTAAACAGCGGACTAACGATCGAGATTTCAAACTGAGCGTCCGAAAATACGCAGCCACCTATTGCAAACGAGCAACCGGCCCGCATCTAAGTTCCAGGGGAGAATACTACTATGCGCAGAAGCGGACCGAGATGGATCGGGTTGGAACTGATCGGCGGACTGTGCCTGCTCGCATTAGCGATGGCCGGCTGCTCCCGCGTACGAGACAACGCGCAGGTAACTTCAGAAGTTCAAAGCCGAATTCGCAACGATTACCGGTTGCAAATGGGGCGGATTCAAGTCAGGTCGACCAATGGCATCGTCACTCTCTCGGGCTACGTCAGCACCGACGAACAGCGCGCCGCTACCGTCCAGGACGCTACTCAGATTAAAGGCGTCCGGGTTGTAGTCGACAACCTGCGCATGAATAATGTCGGGACCACCGACTTGGCAGGCATCAGGCCCGCCTCTCCGAATCCGCCAGCGGCAGCGCAGAAACCATCCGCATTGATCGTCCGATCCAGAAGCCGTTTTAGTCCTCAGACCAGTTCGAACTCAGAAGTAGCCCCTGCAGCTGTGCCAATCCGCAGTTCAAATTCTCCCGCTCCAGCTCCGCCAGTCAGTGCGCAACTCTCGCGCGCTGCGGCTCCTGCTGCGCAAGTTGTGCCTGTTGCCTCAGTTTCGTCAGACGGTCCATCGGGCGACTCCAACGATACCGAAGCTAATCCCGGCTGGTCTACACCTCCCCGACACGAGGTACCGCGCGTTGAACGGGTCACCGTCCCAGATGGGACCGCCCTCGACGTGCGGCTGACGGAAACGCTGAGCTCCGAATTGAATGAAAAAGGAGACACCTTTCTCGCTACCCTGGCCTCGCCGATCATGGTTGACGACCGGGTTGTGATTCCTGCCGGCGCCGGCGTACAAGGCAGGGTGGTCGAGGCGCAGAGTGCTGGGCGTTTTAGCGGTAAACCCGGACTGGTGATCGAGGTAACCCGCCTGGCGTACAACGGCGAAAGTTACGAGTTGAGCAGCAACCAATATTCAAAGCAGGGCTCATCGCGGACGACGCGCGCAGCCGCCACTATTGGCGGAGGAGCAGGCGTTGGCGCGCTGATCGGCGGGATTTTAGGTGGCGGAAGAGGCGCGGCGATCGGAGCCATGATCGGCGCGGGAGCAGGCACCGGGGTCCAAGCAAAGGCAAAGCCGCCGGAAGTTCAGCTTCCGGTTGAAACCATGCTGAGTTTCCGGCTCGAAAATCCGCTTACTGTTGTTCCAGCGTCCACGCTCCAAGGAATGCAAGGCTCCGATCCGTCGCAGGATCCGTTCTCCTCCGATGAGCGGCCAGTATTGAAGCGGCGTCCGGGCAGCCGGCCCGCAGAGCCGGACATGGATCAGCCCGGCGCAAGTTCACCTTCGGATGAGAACCCTCCAGAGGATTCGCCGCCGCCGGCACAGGATCCTAACTAGTTTCTGTTTCGCAGCTCCTGACTGGTGGCAATTCGTTGGTTGGGGTGGACAAAACTGGTACACTGACCAGCCCGCACGAGGAATACATCTTCCTGAATCTGGTCCCTCGTCTTGGCGCTCATCGTCACGGGAGACCTGTTCATGTCGCTGCGCTCAGTTTGCTTTTTCCTGCTTGCGTTCGTGGAAGTAATTTCAGCCCAGTCCCAACCAGAACAACCCGCCACTGGAGTGACGTCTAACGCCCAAGCCAGTTCGCAGAGTGCATTAACGCCGGCGGGCTGGGAAAAGAAATTCCAGGAAGGCATCGTCGCGGAGAATATTCGCGAAAACATGCGCCGGCTGAGCGCGCGGCCGCACCACGTCGGATCGCCGTACGATAAGGACGATGCCGAATGGATTCTGGCGAAATTCAAGGAATGGGGATTCGATGCAAAGATCGAAACCTTCAACGTCCTGTTTCCTACTCCGAAAGAGCGTGTCGTTGAACTGTTGGAACCAACAAAATTCAAGGCCAGGCTGCAGGAGCCAGCGCTGGCGATCGATCCCACATCCAGCCAGACTGCTGAACAGCTTCCTACCTACAACGCCTATTCGGCTGATGGCGACGTGACCGCCCCGCTGGTGTACGTGAACTACGGAAACCGCGAGGACTACGAGCAGCTGGATCGTCTGGGAATCTCGGTCAAGGGTGCAATCGTGATTGCCCGCTACGGAGGCGGTTGGCGCGGCATCAAGCCTAAGGTCGCCGGCGAACACGGGGCGATTGGATGCCTCATCTATTCTGAGCCAAAAGGCGACGGTTATTTCCATGGCGATGACTACCCTTCAGGCGGCTGGCGCCCGCGCGATGGCGTGCAGCGCGGCAGCGTGATGGATACGGAATATCCCGGCGACCCTCTAACGCCGGGTGTCGGTGCGACGGCCGACGCAAAGCGGCTCTCCGTTAAGGAAGCGGCCACCATAACAAAAATTCCCGTGCTCCCACTCTCCTACGCAGACGCGCTACCGCTGCTTTCGGCGCTCAAAGGACCGGTCGCTCCTGAAAATTGGCGCGGAGCCCTTGCCATCACCTATCACGTCGGCCCGGGCCCGGCCAAAGTCCACCTCAAGGTCCTTTCCAATTGGGACATCAAGCCGATTTACGACGTGATCGGCACCTTGCATGGCTCTGACGATGGACAATGGGTCATTCGCGGCAATCATCACGACGCCTGGGTAAACGGCGCCGACGATCCGATTTCCGGTCAGGCAGTCAATGCTGGAGGAAGCACGAGTGCTCGGTGAGTTGCATCGCCAGGGATGGACTCCGAAGCGGACCATCATCTACTGCGCCTGGGATGGAGAAGAGCCGGGATTGCTGGGCTCTGTCGAGTGGGTGGAAACCCATCTGGATGAGCTGCAAAAGCACGCCGTCGCTTATATCAACTCCGACAGCAACGAGCGCGGATACTTCTTTCCGGGTGGGACCCAGGATTTGCAGACGTTCATCAGCGGCGTGGCCCGCGACATTCAGGATCCCGAGACCCACATGTCGGTATTTCGACGCTCGCACCTGGTAAGCATCGCGAAAGCCAAAGATGCAGAAGAGCGCACGCGACCTGCGCAAGCGGAACGACCTGGTGGTAAAGCGCTATCGGAGATGGATCCGACTACACCGCCTTCCAGGATCTGGCCGGAATATCGACTTTAAGCGTGGAGTTCGGCGACGAAGATGACGGCGACCAGTATCATTCCATCTACGACGATTTCTACTGGTACACCCACTTTGCCGATACCGATTTCTCCTACGGTCGCGCACTGGCTCAGACTGCCGGAACCGCAATGATGCGGCTGGCCGATGCCGACCTGATTCCCTTCGACTATTCCCCTCAGGCGGAGGCGATAGCCAAATACGAAACCGAGCTGGAGAAGCTGCTAAAAAACAAACAGGACGAATTCAGCGAGCGCAATTTGGAATTGCAGGAAGGCGTCTTTGCGGCGACGGCAGACCCGCACAAACCATCCGTGCCTCCGCCGGCTGAGGTTGTTCCGCCGTATATGAACTTCGCTCCCATGAAAAATGCGATTGACCTGCTCAAGAAGAGCTCTGATCGCTACTCCAAGATACTTTCTGGCTGGCAAGCCAAGGGTTCGCCGGCGATTGCTGCGCAGTCCCTGGATGTGGTTAACGCCGATCTTCTAAAGATTCCTCGCCTGTTCCTGAACCAAAAGGGGCTGCCGGAACGTCCCTGGTTTAAGAACCAGATTTACGCTCCTGGCGCTTACACGGGTTACGACGCCAAGCCTATTGCCGCGGTCCGTGAATATATGGATGAAAAGAAATGGAAGGAAGCAGAGGCTCAGATACCGCAGGTTTCCCAGGTGATCGAAAACGTTGCCGCAGGAATAAACAGAGCCGCCGATGATTTGGAAAGTGCCGTAGCGCAAGCGCGCTAGGGACAGCGTACATAAGCTGATGGTTTGGCCTCGCTCGAAAACCTGACTCGAAACGGATCGGCAGTCCCTAGGCTAGATCGAGCTCAATCTTCTTCGCGGCTGGATCCAGCTTCGAGATCCGAAAGCTGCGAACTTGCCCGGCGCGGAGGGCTTCAGCCTCGGATTCCCTGGCACTGTCGCCGCCTTTCCAGTGCGCCATCAGCCGGGAACTTAGCGATGCCAAATCCGCTTTCGCTTCTGCCTGCGTCTTTTCCTTGACTGAACGCTCTGCAGCAATCCTGCACGTGCCGTGGATCCCTTCGCCCAGCTCCACGCTCACCTGCTCCGCCTGAAACTTCCGTCACACGGCCCGAAACGACATCGCCCTCCCGGCGTTCCGCAATGTACTCCTCGATGCTGGTGGGAAGCAGCTGCTTCATTCCGAGCTTTAAGCGACGCTTTTCGGTGTCGATTTCGAGCACTTGCGCTTTAACGAGTTGGCCCACCTTGAGCATGTCCTGCGGGTGATTGATGCGCTTCTCTGCGCTCATGTCGCTGACGTGGATCATGCCCTCGACGCCCTCGGAGAGCTGCACGAATGCGCCGAACTTCGTCAGGCTCGTGACCGGTCCTTCCACCGCCGAGCCCACGGCAAACTTCTGCGTCACCTCGGTCCAGGGGTCCCCCAGCGCTTGTTTCAGGCCCAAGGAAATGCGACGCTCGCCCGGACTCACCCCGAGAATCACGGCTTCCACGGTCTCGCCCGGCTTGACTACATCGCTGGGTGTCCTCACCTTCTTTGCCCACGACATCTCGGAGATGTGGATCAAGCCCTCAAGTCCGGGCTCAAGTTCAACAAACGCGCCGAAATCGAGTATGCGCGTCACCGTACCGCGAGCACGCTCACCCGGCTTGTATTTTGCCGCTACCGAATCCCATGGGTCGGGCTCAAGCTGCTTCATGCCGACAGAAATGCGGCGTTTCTCGGAATCGATTTTCAGAACTTTAACTTCAATTTCTTGTCCGACAGAGAGCACGTCGGCCGGCTTGCTCACACGGCTTCTCGAAATGTCGCTCACGTGCAGCAAGGCGTCCACTTCGCCGATGTCAACGAAAGCACCGTAGTCGGTGAGAGCTACGAACCGTGCCTCGCACTGTTGAACCCTCCTTGACCTCGGAGTAGCGGCGCTCCTTCACCGCCCGCTCTTCCTCTTCGGCAACGGCGCGGCGGTCGACAACTACGTCTTCATCGGCCACGTCGAGCTTGGTAATCCGGCAGCGGATTTCCTGTTCTACCAATTTCTCCATCTCGGCTGCATCGCGGGCTCCACTGCGCGAGGCAGGCAGGAAAGCCCGCACTCCCACATCCACGCTCAAGCCGCCTTTGACCACACCCGTCACCCTGCCGACGATCGTCGTCTTATCGGCAAACGCCTTTTCAAGCGAAGCCCAGTCCCTTGGCCTATCAATCTTGCCCAGCGCGAGGTCGTAGTAGCCCTCAGGGTCACGGCCCTTGATCGAAACGATTAACTTGTCACCCGCTTTCACGGATTCGCCGGTACCCCGGAACGCAGCCAGCGGCAGGATCCCTTCGGTCTTGAAACCAATGTCAACGAGAACGGAATCCACGGTGACGGCAATTACTATGCCTTCGCGGCCTTTTGCAACGTCCTCGGGCTTGCGCGATTTGCTCTGCTCGAACTCGGACAGAATGTCTTTGAACGACTCGCCAGATTCGTTGATACCTGGGGATTCCGGACTTCCTGGGTTGGACATGAAGGGTTGCAGCCTCACTGTGGGGTTGGATCCTGATTAGGATAACACCGCGCCGTTGGCCGCTGCGGAGGTCAGGGAAGTCAGAACGGGTATGTGGGAGCGCCGTGCCTACGCGGCTCGGCAACACTCATGTGCGTTCGCACCCTGAGGTCGTTTTAGAAGATAAACTGGACGCTTGCAAGCAGGATAGTTCGGGCAGGCTAAATATGTGGTCAGGCGTGATCTCTGAATAACCAGCCGCGCGAAACATCGAGGGCAACGCGGAATCGATTTCATGGAGTCGGTGTCTCCTGATCCATTCAAGTACGACGAGGACACAGAAGCAATACAGGAATCACCGTAGTTGAAGAAACTTTACGCTAGTTCAAATCACCGGCCTGCGTGAGACCCCGGTATTTCAGCATAGGCTCGATGCTGGGTTCTGCTCCCAGCCAGGCTTTGTACAGGCCGGCAAGATCTTCGGTGTTGCCACGTGAAAGCACCATGCGGCGGAGACGATCGCCATTCGCCCGGGTCAGGCCGCCGTGATCCTCGAACCACTGAAAGGCGTCGTCGTCCAGCATCTCGGCCCACAGATAGGCGTAGTATCCGGCGCCATAGCCGCCGCCCCAGATGTGCGCAAAGTAGCTGGAACGGTAGCGCGGCGGCACGTAGCTGAGCGAGAGGCGCGTCTTTTCCAGCGCCTGGTTCTCAAATGCATCCGGCTTCTGCAGCGGTGTGCCGGCCGGAAGGGTGTGCCACTGCATATCGAGTTCGGCCGCGGCCAGCACTTCGGTGAGCGCGTAACCCTGGTTGAAGGTTTGCGACTTCTTGATCTTGGCGGCGAGTTCGGCCGGCATGGGCGCGCCAGTCTTGTAGTGTTTGGCGTAGTGGCTGAAGACCGCCGGATAAGTGGCCCAATGCTCGTTGAACTGCGATGGAAACTCGACGAAGTCCCGCGGCACTGCTGTACCGCGAAAGAATGGGATATTTGCTGTCGGCGAACATGCCATGCAGGGCGTGGCCGAATTCGTGGAACATCGTGGTCACATCGCGGAAGCTGAGCAGAGCAGGCTCACCCGGGCGCGGGCTTGCTGAAGTTGCAGACGTTATAGACGACCGGCAGCGTGCCCAGCAGCTTGGACTGGTCAACAAAGTTGCTCATCCAGGCGCCGCCGTTCTTGTTGTCGCGCTTGAAGTAGTCGACGTAAAAAAGAGCCAGCGGCCGGCCGTCGGCTTCGAACACCTCGAACACGCGCACATCCGGGTGGTACACCGGAATGTCCTTGCGCTCCTTGAAGGTGATGCCGTAAAGCTGGCTTGCGGCGTAGAACACGCCATTCTCGAGGACATTGTTCAGCTCGAAATACGGCTTGATCTGTGATTCGTCCAGGTCGTACTTGGCCTTGCGAACCTGCTCGGCGTAGTAGTTCCAGTCCCATGGCTCCAGCTTGAAGCCGGCTGTGTGCCTCGCTGGAACCGCCGCCATGCGAGTCCCGTTCCGAGAGTCTACGTTCTGCGAGCTGCTCCGGAGTCATGACGACTGAATATCTTTCGCTTCGCCGTTCGCCCTGCCGGTTGCTCCAGGCACCAGCGCGTCCATGAACTTGAGCGCGGCTTCCGGCGTCTTGGCCATCTGGTCTTCCAACTTCCAGGCGGCGTAGTTGGGAAAGCCGAGCAGTTTGGCCTTCTGGGAGCGAAGCTGAGCCAGACGGGCGACGATTTCGCGGGTATCGTTCGGCCCTCCGCGTTCGGCGCGATTCCAGGAATTGCTCGAACATCGCCTGGCGAGTGGATCGGTGGCTGAGCGAATCCAGATCGGGTTGTTGGGTCGTGTTCTGCAGAGGAAGAGCGTAACCCTCCAGCTTGCGTTCCTTCGCAGCCAGGGCGGCGGCGGCGATTTGAGCATCGCTCAGGCCCGCAAGCGCTTCCTTTCCGCTTGGTGACGTAAGCCGCATCCTTGGTAGCTGCGAGCAACTTGGTGGTGAAAGCGTTGGTGAGAGTCGATTCCTCTTCGTTGAGCTTTTTCAGTTCGGCCTTGTCGGAATCCGACAGGTTGGCTCCCGGCATGTACAAACTCCTTGTAGTAGAACTCGACCAGGCGCAGCGATTCCGGATCGAGCTTCAGCGAATCGCGTTCCTTGTAGATCGCCTGCACGCGTTCGAACAATTTGGAATCGAGAAAGATCGCGTCCTGGTGCGCCGCCAGTCGGGGCGCCTCGAAGTCCTGCACTTTCTGCAGCTCAGGATTCAGGTTCGCTCCAGTGACGCCGTTGAATGCGGCCATCACACGGTTGAACAGCCGCCCGGATCTTTTCCATGGCCACAAACGTGTTTTCGAACGTCGGCGGGGCGGGATTGTCGGCAATCGCGCGTATTTCCCGGCGCTGCTCCGCCATGCCGGCTTCAATCGCGGGCTGGTAATCGCCATCCTTGATCTTGTCGAACGGAGGCGCGTGAAAGGGCAAAGTACTAGGCGCATAGAAAGGATTATCAGGTCCAAAAGTCATATTGATATCCGAGGTGGCGGCGCTGGAGCAGAGCGCCAAGACACAGGACACAATTAAACACCCCGCTCGTGACCGCGCAATTGTTGGCTTGCGTAGCCGGACTGCACTCATGGTATTGAGATTGTAAATGGCAACCGGGGTCGGAGGCGAGATAGCGAGGTCACTCAGAACAGAACCGGAACCGCCAGACGGCACTCTCAAGCTCTCACTTTCGCAAGCCGTAAACCGCTACTCCGTAGGTCGTTCCCACATACACCTTGCCGTTCGCAACTGTCGGCGTGATGAATTTATTGCCCGGGCCGACCTGATCCTGGACAAAGGGCGCCTGGTTGCTGTTGTAGAGTTCCTTGGGGAGATCGGACGCATCGTAAGCGTGCAGGGTGGCGGAAAAGCCATTTTCCACCGCCCACACGATCCCGCCGCTTGTGCCGTTCGCGGAAATACTCGGCGTCGCCCCAGGATATTCGAAAGTTTTGCTGGTCTGACTGGCCGGAGTTGCCTGAAGTTTCGCATTTATCAGGGGGAAAGCTTTGATCTTATCATTCTCTGCGCAGTAGTACAGGTTGCCGTTGAAGTATGCGGGAGTGGAATACAGTCGCCCGGCAAATAAGGCGGTCTCTTTTTGGAAGCTGGCATCGGCCGACGGGTTGAATTTCCCCATCGCATCCCGATTGACCATGTACATTATTGAAGCCTTACCCGCGCCAACCGCGAGATGCCAGATCTTTCCGGACGTGTCAGTCTGGTCGGGCAGTACCACGGTCCCTCCCGAACCGAGATCTTTATCGACATCGTTCTGCTGTTGCTGATCGGTCATCTCAAAATAATCGGCTACCGCCAAAGCGCCGCTTTGGGCTGACAACTTGAGAAATCCATTTCCAAAATTAGCCTGACTGGGAAAGCCATTACCGTCGAGCGTTGTGTCGAAGGTGCCATTGCCGTCCAGCACGTAAATATTGCCCTGGGTGTCCGCGGCCGGGCCGCCTCCGCTCATCCAGATGGCGCCATCATTGCCGTTCGGAGTAACGTTCAGCACAGCAGCCTGGTTCAAAGTGGAGGCATCATAGCCGATGACCCATCCGGTGTAGGGCCGTTGATCGCAATGTGACGCCCAAGTTGTATAGACCACTCCATTCACCAGCAGCAGCGCCGCGCGCTCCTTGTACTGCGCCGGATCAAAAACCACGGCCCCGCCTGTGCTGTTATCGCCGATCCCCGGGTACGAAGCGGTAATGTTTTTCGGTCCGCCAAACAGTTCGGCGCCGCTGCCGAGGTCCAACGCGTGCAGCCTCTGAAAATAATTGCCGGATGCGTCCTTCGACATGGCGACCACGTAAATTGCGCCATTAGGGCCCTGAGTGCGATCAATCACGGGGGTTGCGGTGATGCCAACTTCTGGGCTGACCGCTTCGTCGCATCCGCGAGGATCGCTGGGGGCCTCTCCCGGTCCCCAGGTAGAAACAGTCCACAAGTATTGACCGTTATTTGCATCGATAGCAAAGACGGACGCCATGTTCGGTGACCACGTAGAGAACCGGATGCGCACCCTGCCCTGCAATATTCACGTTGGAAACATAAAGCGGTTGACCGTCGACTTTGCCATCCACCGTAAAGAAATTGACTTTCCCGAAAGTGGGGGTATGGACATTCGCAGGCGTCAAGGTTGTTTCATTCAGATATTGCCCGGTGCGCGCGATGTCGTTGTGAAATGTCAAGACATCAGCGGAGGCAGTGGCTAAACTTGAAGTCTTCGTCGACGGGGACGACGAGGACGAAGTGCAGGATGTGAGTTTGAATGCCAGGAAAAGGATACAGAGCCCAACCGCGGCAGGCCGTAGCGACGCGGAATCAATTGTCATAGGTTGAGAAACATCTGTTGAACGGCGCGGCGATTATGGCAAAAACGTATTCGTTACGACAAGAACGAATCACCATCTTTACGCACTTTTACAAACGGAATAGATAGCTTTACGCACCTTTACAGTTCTGGGTTGCCGCTTGGCGTACCTGACTTCGAGTCACCTCTTCAGCTCAATGTGCGCCGAGGCATAAGACCCGTTAAAAACAAGATTGAAAGCGGTGAAAAGAGTCTTATCGATAGCAACGATAGCCGGTAATGATGAGCAGCCAAGAACGAATGAATTAACGAATTAAAGATGAGCTGGGTTCGTCTGTTTATACTTTAGAGACTCACGGCCGCGCTAATTGGCCATTTCGATGCCGCGCCAGGCAGGGCATGGGCCCTGTTGCCGTCGTTTTTGCCCGCGGCTGAGGCTTGGTTGTAGCATTACGGAGCGCCAGGACGCGCTCTATCGCACATTCTCATCACCAATCGTGCGCTGGTCGGCCACACTGACACTGAGGTTTTTGTCAGAGACCTGGCTGCGGGCCTGAAACACCAGGGACAATCTCCGCCTGGGGTATTCCCCGGTGTTAGGGCCGATGGCGGAAGAAATCCGCAGCCAAGGCGTCGCAGTTTACAGTGATCTTCGAGAGATACATCGCGCTCCGGACATGATCCACGGACATCACCATTCGCAGGCGCTGGCCAATCTGCCGCATTTTCCGAATGCATCCGCAGTGTTCGCTTGTCATGGCGCGGTGGCGCTGCATGACGATTCCCCAATTTTTCCGAGAGTGCTCAGGTACCTCGCGGTGGACGAGCGCCGGGGGATGGCATTTGAAATCCAGGATCAGAGTGTGCCACGATTGCCTGGGCGGCAGTTCAAGCCAAGAGGATAATTTCTGAGTTTCATACGCCAGATCCAATATCGGTTCAACCTGCAGTCCAGAGCTCGAAAGTTCGACCTGTTCTGGGACTTGCTGAAACCGAAGCCGGGCGATGTGGTGCTGAACATCGGAGCGACCGCGCCGCACCTGGGGCAAGCTCTCACCGGGTCATCAACAGTTTACCGCTCCCGAACAACCCGAACAGGATCCACGCTGGGACAAACTGATCGTGCTTGGAGTCAACATCGATCAGGCGAACTCGATCAGCTACGCCACTTATCACCGGCGGAATGACCGGATCGGTTTTACCTGCGACGCCTGCAACCTGCCCTTCGAAGACAAGAGTATCGATATAGTCTTCTCCAATGCCGTCCTGGAGCACGTGCCACGCGCCCTGCAACAGGCCATGGCCGGGGAAATTATGCGAGTGGGGAAGAAGTGGTTTATTACTACGCCGAATTACTGGTTTCCCTACGAGATGCACCACAAATTGCCTCTTTTCCAGTTTCTTCCAGCGCGAGTGCAGCGCTACATCCAGGTTCGCTATGGGACTTGGCCCCAGTCGGAGATCATCAGTCTGCTATCAGCCCGGCGGATGCGGAGACTGTTCTCGACCGGCGAAGTGAAGACCCTGCGCGTGACCTTTTGGCCTGAAACTGTCATTGCGTACCATGCAGGAGACGAAGACAGCGTCGGCATGGTTTTGCTGGCGGGCTCGCCAGAATTTGAGGTAGGGACGAAGGGACACCGAGAGTCAGTGCCCGACCTCCTTAGGCGAGTGTGTCTCGCGGATACGGTGATTTATATGACGACTCCATAGTGGACATGTTCGTTTGGCAATCGCCAAGAAGCACGGACCGCTAGCCTCATGCTCTGAAGTGACGTCTCTGGTCGAAGAGATTCAGCTAATGGTATCGAAATTCGGAAGGATGAAACCTTGGTCGCTTGAGCTCGACCGTGCCGGATCAAGGATGCCTTGGATTCCAATCTGTAAACGCTCCTAGTGAGGCTCGATTCCACAATAGCAGCCCGGGTCAAGGAAGCGAATGATCCAGTAACCAGCGCGCAACACTCCACAACCCATATCGACAAGCCTGGGATCCTGGACTCAATCCAGCGTTCAGTAAATAGTCGAGCTATTCCATTCCTGCCGCTTCGAAAGCCTCAACCGGGAGGCCAAGAAACTTGGCCTTGGGCGAGGGCGGCGAATCTCTGTTGCAGGGTCACGTGATGAAAAGTCCGAATCGAATCGGCACCTGATGGCGTGTTTGCTCCAGCCCAAGCGGCTACTCGCGGATCCGTTTAAGCCAGCCGTGCTGGTGAAAGGAAAACTTGTTTCGTTCCCACAGTTGTTCATCACTGCGGAAGCGGTCGTCGGATTTCAGAAAATCGCGAACGGCTTCCAGCGGACCCGGGCCAAAGCCATACTCCACAGGATGACCGTTGATGTTGGTGTCCTCGGCAACCAGGTACGATCCAACAGCAACAAAGTTTCTGTACAAATTCATCTCATTTAGCACATGAGACTTGCTGTGGTCGGAGTCGAGGACTACGAGTCCCTTGCGATCCTGCACCGTGCGCTTTATTTGGTCGATGACTGCAGGGTCCGTGGAGCTGCCTTCAATCAAGTGAATACGCGGGTGCTTAAGTTTCTTGGCAGTGTCGGTCAACTCGATGTCGACGCCGATCACCGGCGCATCGGAAGGCGCGGAAATCAAATCGAGAAGCCTGGCAAAGTACAGAATCGATCCACCTTGTGCGACACCCGTCTGAATGACTAAAGGTGGCTGCAAATCAAAAACAACTTCCTCGTATAGCTGAAGGTCGAAAGGGCACTGATAGATTGGGAAACCGAGAAACCGGTTTTGCGACCAGTTCTTCGACCGGTAATACAATGAATGAAAAGCATCGGTAACAATACCTCGTCCGAATCGCGTACCGAAAACGAGCGAGGTTGCCGCTCTTTTGAGAATCGAAATCATAGATAAGCTGACGGGGCCTTTCTTGAAATTGGAGTCGCACGCGATAGAACAAACGTCGTTTCCCGGCAGAGATGCAAGCTGTCTGAGAAGGCTAACACAAGTGCCTCGGGCGAGCTGTTGCATCGCTGCACAATCCGATTCGAGGGGTTCTTTCTCGTTCGCGAGGTGGACGTACACTGACTCGAGCTTGCTTCGCCGCGCTGACCGTTTTGGTCTTACTATACTAGGAGGTAGTCCCGACCTTCGCGGGCAAACCAGCTTTCCTTCCTCCGTACGAACCGGATCCAAAACGGGAGCGGAGGAGAGAATGGCGCTTCTGCAGGGCCATCGCAAGAGCCTTCCGGGGGTCCACTTTCCAAGTTCGGACTGCAGTGCATCCACTCCGAAGGGCTATACCCGCATATTCATCGCATACAGAAACGACAATGTACCTGGTGCGGGAACAGCTTCGGATCCGTTCGACGGCAGTAGCGCTCAGAAGTTTGACGTAGTCTTGCGCACCCGGTCTGAGAGTGGTGTGATTCACCTGGTGGTTTGCATTGGTCCGGGCACATTCCAGACCGAAGGCGCTCATGATTATCTGCTCGGCCGGGGACATTTCGATAAGGCACAGCCAGCGGGCTTTACCGTAAACCAGGGCTGGAGAATTCATGGGGCGGGCGCTGACCAGACCGTCCTGCAACTCACTGATCTTGTATTTGGACTCTTCCTCTGGCAAGTACCTTCCCGGACTGATTCTTGGAACGTATGACCTGGGTTCCTATGGAATAGAGGTTTCCGATCTGACCCTTGACGATAATTATCCGGCGCTGAAGTCACGCTATAAAACCAAGCTGCAGTTGCAGGCGATTTTTATACAGTCGAACCGAGGACAACATTGGATTCACCACATTCACGTCATGAACCCCGCCGGGGAATTAGCAGAGGATTTTCCGATCGAAATCGGCTCGCCGGCTCCGAGTCCAACCGAAAGCACGGGCACGATCGTTGAATATGTCACCCTGGATCACTGGGGTGGCGGAGAGTGCACAGCAATAGCCATCGCCAATTCAGTTTCAGAGGTTCGCTACAACACGGTAATCGGCTACTGGGGAGGTTATGGCGGCTGGCAGATGTCGGATGTGAATTTTCATGACAACTCTGCCATCGCGACCGTCTACGGCTTTAACGTCGACAGCCTACACAACAAGGATGTGGTGATCACCCACAACCAGATCGTTCATCCCCAGAGGTACGGCATCGTGATCGGCGGGATTGGGCAGTTCATCAATTTTTCTATTTCTGACAATACGATCACCCTAGCGGGCACAGCTGCCGGTAGCCCTCTTTTCGGTTTCATTCTGCAAAGCAATGTCTCGGGTACGCGCCTGACTGGAAACAAGATTATCACGGACCAATCGCCGCCTCCGACCAACGTGGTCGCCGTGTACGAGAAAGGCGATCACAACACTGGCAACGTGTTCCAAGGCAATCAGATTTCGGACTCATTCCGCATCGCGCTCAGGAGCGCAGTCTGCGCCTACGGGAATTTAGATCAGAACGGTGCTGCGTTTTCGAGGCTGGACAACACTCAGAAAACACCTTGCCTGCCCGGACACTGAGCAGCGATCGAGCAAACTGAACCTCTTACCCCGATTCGTCGCCAACCCGCCAGTAGACAGAGTCACTGTCGATTTCGCGAATTTGGGGATTCAGCCTGCGGCGATCAAGAAAATCGTGCACCGCTTTCCGGCAGCTCGGCCAGCACTTGTAATCGTCGACTATCACGTATCCAGCCCAAGCTCAGCTTGTCGTACAAATTTGTCAGCGCGTCCATCGTCGAGTTATAAAGGTCTCCGTCCAGGCGCAGGATAGGTAGTTTATTGATTGGCGCCGTCGGCAGCGTGTCTTTGAACCAACCTTGCAGGAATCTGACCTGCTGGTCAAGCAGACCAAAACGCGCAAAGTTACTCTTGCCCTCGTCGAGAGATACCTTAAGTTGTTCAATGCGGCTCATGTCCCACCCGTCGGAATTATGCTCCGGAACAGGCATTCCTTCGAAGGAGTCAGCCGCCCATACGACCCGATCAGTTACTTCGTGGATGCGCAGCATGGCTCGCATGAAAATTGTCGATCCGCCGCGCCACACACCCGTTTCAATGAAGTCTCCGGGAACATTCCTCTCGAGAACGTCTCGAATGCAATGTTCAAGATTGTCCAGCCGAGCACGCCCCACCATGGTATAGCCGAAGCAAGGCCAGTCTTTGCCGTTGGCTCGCGCGGAAGCATCAAAACGACACGCTCGAACCAGGAGAAGACCGCGCTTCCGGAGTTGGGTTATCACAAAGCGGCGAAGGGGCGCGATGGGAGTCCATGCGAACTCCCCTTTGGCGCTTGCCGGGCAGCCTCCACCACTCGCCAGGCACTTTCTTCATAGACCGAAGCAGTAAGACAATCCTTGAGCAAGTCAAGGTACGTCTGCGCGCCCGGTCCGAGGATCTGATGAGTGCTCATAGCTCAGGATGAGAATATGACATAGTTTGATTAGGTGTCCGTGTTGAGTCTACTTTACCTCAGCAAAAAACGCGCTCCTGCGCAGAACTTCGGGCACGGGCAAGAAGCGCCCCAGGATGCGAAGGTCAAAAGCGTCGAAATAGTGCAACAGCAAGAGTCCGACGAAATAGGCGACAACGACTGCAAGAGCAGTGGCGACCATGCCCGTCCAATGGAAGCGGCTCACAGGAATCAAGCTGGCCGCGATTGCGACGACAGAGAGCCCGCACAGCACTGGTTGCACGTAAATCCGCAGCAGTCTGCGCCTGGAAAAGCCCGTTTCCTGATGAAACATGAAGTATGAGATAGCAAGCGGCGCTCAACACCGAGAGGCTCGTGCCGTACAAGGCGCCAGTGAAACCCCAAAACGAGATCAAAATACTACTAAGAACTAAAGTCCCGCACATGCCGACCAGGGCGAACCGGATCGCGGGGCCCAGAGTTCCTCTTCCGATCAGGATAAAAAGTGCAGGTCCGGCGGCAAGGTTCGCGATGTGCACCCCCGTTAGTACGACCAGGGCGCGCGCCGTTGGCGAAAATCCAGGTCCCAGCCACAGGTCGACAAAGCGGTGCGCCATCACCCCGACAACCGCGAACAGGGCTATGCCAATGCACGCCAGATATTTATGGGCGCGATAGTAGAGCTCGGACGTTCTGGCGTCGTCGTTGCGGGCGTCGAGCTCCGCCGCCGCCGGCATCAATGGCGTCGTGAGCAACGCGGGCGCATTGCGGAGCTTCAAGGCCAGGTCATTGGCAATCTCATACCAGCCGACAGGTGTAGGACCCGCAAAGTGGGCCAGCAGCAGCTTCTCGGTGTGGAAATATACCGTAGTAGCTATTTGCACCATGTAGACCTGGAAACTGAAGACAGACAGGGCTTTGATATCATCCGTCCGCACCAGAGTAGGATGGATGCGAAGCTCGGGAAGCAGACGCCAAGCCAGGATCACATTGAGCAAGAACACGATGCCAGAGGTTAAAACAATGGCTTCCACCAGGCCGGGTATTCCTTTGCCCAGTTCCACGAAAACGGCGGCCGATATGGCCATGATCACGGCACTGAGGCCCCAGAGAAGATTGGTGAGATCAAGTCGTTGCAGGCCTGAGATTACCGAGGCGAAAGGAAAGGCGAGCAGATTTAAAGCGATAGCCACACTCAAGAGCCGTATCGCCTGCTGGATCTGGGAAACGGGGAGGTATGACTGCCGAAAAAAAACTGAAATCAGAAATCCGCTGGCGAGATTTACGGTCAAAACACAAAGCGCGGCGATGATCGAAAACATCAGCATGCCAGCGTTAATCACGCGATTAAGGTTTATGTAGTCTCGATGGGTGTAGTGTTCAGACACGTGCTTGGTAAGTGTCCCCATCACTCCAAAGTCAGCCAGGGCGGTCAACCCGTTAAAGGACAACAGAACAGCCCAGATTCCAAACCCGCTGGCGCCCACATGTCGCAGGAGAAACGGGGTGAGCAGGAAGGGGATGGGCGCGAGCGCGACAAGCCGGAGCGCACCGGACGCCGTGTTCCGGATGATCTTGGTCCCAATCGCGGGTTCTTGCGGGGTGTTTTGAATCGGAGTATGGAGAAGGGACACGCTAGGTATTGTATAGAGTGTTCCGGGCCCGCCGCCACTGCACTGCAAGAGACGCGATGCCACGAATGTATTAAGATTACTAGAGTAACGGATTGCTTATCTGGCTCAGGTTCTGAGCGAATCAATCAGCCAAGTTGAAAAATATGGGTGTCCGCTCGAGTGATTAACCTGCCCATCGATTCCGCATCGCGCCCGCATCACGAGGTTCGGAACAACGCCGACGTGTGCGCGGTGATGGTCACCTACAATCCCGAGCCAAGCTTTGAGCAAAATGTTCGAGCTCTACTCCCGCAGGTAGGCAAGCTGATTGTCGTGGATAACCAATCGGCAGCTGCTGGTCAATCCGTGGTCGCTCAAACCGCCGCGGCTTGCGAGGTGGAAGTGATATGGAACCAGCAAAACCGGGGCATTGCGGCAGGCTTGAATGCGGGCATCGACAGGGCACTGGCTACCGGAACTTACTCCTGGATTGCTACTTTCGATCAGGACAGTCGCGTACCCCCCGACTACGTAGCCGCAATTCTTGAAGCCTATTCCGCTTGCCCTTTTCGTGACGAGGTTGCAATCGTGGCCGCCAACTACAACCAGATTCAAGATTGCGACGACAATCCGATCCCGATCCGGAAGGGTTTTGTGTTTCGAGAAATCAAGAGCGCAATAACCTCGGGGAGTTTCGTGAAGAGCACGGTGTTTGGAATATGTGGGCGATATGATGAATCACTATTCATGGACTATGTCGATCACGAGTTTTGCCTTCGCCTGCGCAAACACGGATTTCGGATCATCCAGGCGGGCAACGCAGTGCTGGAGCACCGGCTCGGTTCGCCCACCCTGCATCGTTTTCTCTGGAAACGCTTCCTAAGCACGAACCACAGCCCTGGCCGGCGCTATCACAATGCCCGCAACCGGCTGGTTGTCTATCGCAGATATATGAAGTCCGAGATGTTATGGGTTCTTAACGATGCCTTTGGATGGCTGCGAGAGATCGTCAAGGTGGTCGTGGTCGAACCTAACCGCGCAGAGAAACTCGTCAGCACCGCCAAAGGCGCTTGGGACGCAAGAGGGAGCCCTCAAGCACACAGGGCTCGAGCGCTAAGTGATTTCAGGATAGAACCGGTATGGGGAACGGCGCGGGCAGGCGCGCCCGTGAGCCGGGCGGTGGATCCAGAGGCTCTTCGGGAGCGCCTAGTGCGGTGGGATATTACCTGGTGGAGTTGGGCTGGGTGGGAACGAAATCTGGGGCAAGGCCTTCCATTGCGAAATCGGAATCCATGACGGGGTGGGACCGAGATCGCTTACGACAAACGTGATGGAGCCATTGACGGTAAGGACTTTTGCCCCCATCAGGTTGATGTTTCCTCCACTGGCAAATGTCACTGGCCCGTTGAGAGTGAAGAACGTCGCTGTTTCTCCCGCTCCGAGGCTGGACTGGATGGTCGAAACAATCGCCGTCGAACTGGTCAGCCCGATGGTGTGCGCGCCGCCAATTGCGATGGAGGAATTAGGAGTCAGCTGTGCCGTGATTCCGCTAGTGTCGGGCAGGCTGGTGCCACCAAAAAACTCGTTGTCTTGATACACGATGCTGGCTCCGGAAGCTGAGGCCACGACCGCGTCGGCGGGTCCCATGATGTGATTGTGGATGAACTGGATTCCAGTCGCGCCGGGACTGGTAACCTTCAGCAAATACCCAGCTCCGCCGTTCACTCCACTGGTTTGAAAGCCGGCATCCGAAAATTGTGACCCCCCGGATGGCGGCTCCGGTGTTTCCAGTGAGTGCATAGACGCCCCAGACGAACTCATGATGCGGGCTGTAGAAAGAGAGCGCCCACGCTCCGTCGATTTGCACCGCCGTAGCCGCGAGTTGTGTGGTTAGTCCACGAAAATTGATGTCGGTCGGAACCGCGTAAGGACTGGTCGTAGTTGCGCCAATAAAGATATTGGTTCCGTCCCCGGGCGCGGTACCATCGAACTGACAATCGTTGAAGTACAGCTCGTAAGCGGCACCTTCGATTCTCAGGCCATTGCCTCCACCCTTATTCCGCCACACCACTACCCGGTTGAACTGGACAAACTCGCTCATTCCCGTGTAATCCGCGCTGGTACCTCGCAAATGAATGCCATTGCCCGCAAAACCAATGATGGAAATGTCGTGCAGCTCCGAGTACCAGACTCCGGAGCTGATGAATCCGCTGGCATCCCAGAATATGGCGTCTTCAGAGTTATTACCGACGGAGCCGACGAGGCGGAATCCGGAGAGAATGACGTTGGTAGCGGCGCTGAACGCCGCCTGGGGCGAGACAACTACGGGATTGTTTCCATTCACCGATTGCAAAAAAGTGATGCCGGAGCCCATCCCAATAATCTTCAGCTCGCGCTGGAGATTGATCTGTTTTACGTTGTAAGTGAAGGGACCTAAGTAGAGCGTGATCGCCTTGCTTCCGGGATCGATGGTTCCCAGATTACGATTCACATTTTGCGAGTCGGCATAGATGATGCATCCCGGCGATGGGCAGGCGTTAATGGCGTCCGCAACTCCTCCCGAAAACTGGTCCGCGTACAGGACATTTGGAGTGGGCTTGGCGGTTGCTCTTGCGGTCGCATTCGGAACTGAGGAGTTGACTGGAGCAGTGGCCGGAGTTTGAGCTTTCCCACTTGCCGGCGCGACCGTGGCAGTAGTCACTATCGTTTGTGATGAGGTGATTGCAGCTGCATCCGCCACGATTGCCTTTTGGCTCGAACTGGTGGGAGCGACCCTGACAAACGCCGAAGGGGGCAACCCCCCCAAGGTCTGGGCGTTCTCAGCCTGCAACGCGTAGGGGACGCTGACCAGCAATACTCGTGGCCGTTCGTTTTCTTCCGGCAACTGGGCTTGCACACTGAGCCATCGCGGTTCTGCCGAAGCAAACAGCTTTTGCGGAATGCCTTGAGGCGTGCTGCCTCCAAGAAATACCGCGTATCGCCCTTGCTGGTCCAGTTGGACATTTTGGGTTTCCTGCCACAAGGGCGCTCCACCACTGGATTCGGCGTAGATGGCAAATGTAATCCCGACGATACCGGTATGCGGCTTGCCGGCCGCGTCTTTTAAAACTCCGCTGAACTTCACCATCCGCGGTACGCCTGCAGGACATGTGGCGCTGCCGTCGGTACATTGACCGTGCGCGAACCTGGTGAAGCAGGCCGAAAGACAAAAGATCAGAGAAAGATTGAAGAGGGTTTTTATATGCATGCGCCAAGGCACAACAACCGGGAGATTTTTACGACCCCGCTCTATATGCGAGCTCCTAATCCAACCCCCGGAGTGCAAAGTTCAGGGCTGGAGTAATTCGTATTTTGGAGTGGTGTTCGTCGTGCTACTTCTGTCTGCTTACGACGGCGTGGCTAAATTCTTGTGCGGTTGGTTAACTCGCCGCTGACTTGATCCGGATATCTTTCTCCGGTACGGCCTGAGAATGATACTTCTATCGGGTAGGCCTGCATTACATCACACAGGGCCCGGGCTTCATGTCCGGCAAATTCGTCGAAAATGAAGTAAAAATGACGAAATCTCTGCAAAAGTGTGGTGAGACAGAAAAGAGTGGAAGAATACAAATCCGCGTCGAAATGACAAACCGTGATCCCGTAATGGCGGTCGATATCATGAAGCTGGGGGATGAGGGTGTCGCTAAACCATCCCTTCACGAATGTGATTCGGCTGTCTCGAACCTCGGGCAACTGTCCGCTTTGAGAGAAAGTTCCCTTGGGGCACTTCGGAGTCCAATCCTCGGGCAGTCCCTCAAAACTGTCAAACCCGATGAACTTGCTGGCCGGGTTCCGATTTATTTCGGCGAAGTGATGAATGCTGTACCCGTTAAACACACCAAACTCCAACAGCAAGATTTTTTCTTTCGTGCCGATGGAGGAAAAGTAAAATCCTGCCACAGCGTCTCCCGAGAATCCATTTTTCTTGCGCGGGAAAGCTGAGAGCGGAAATTCTGGTCCATGACGGACCAGGCGCGGCATCTGTCGTAGACGCGGTGGGGGACCTTTGCGGCGATTGATTTTATGATTTGGCGCATTCACAACCGTGGAGCGCTTCTGGTGCAGCCGCCATCGTGCACCACGCGGCCCCGAGCCAGCAAAACGAAAAAAGGGAAAGATCTGGCGACCTCAGGCGACGTATTCTTCCCGGTCCGGTGCTGCCAGATAATCCTTCAAGCCTTCCTGCCAGGGGCGGAAGACATTCATCTTGATCGATTTCAGCCCGGCATTCTCAAGCACCGAGTATTTAGGCCGGCGCACTTTGGCAGGAAAGTCTATCGGGTCGGCCACTTTCAAGCGGGCTTCGGTCCCGGTCAGGTTGAATATTTCGCGGGCGAATTCGTACCACGTGCAGTTCCCCTCCGCGGTCGCATGGTAGAGCCCGAACGCGTCGCACCGGCTGAGCCTGACGATTTGCCGGGCAAGGTCTGCGGTGGCCGTGGGGGTCACGAACTCGCTGTTTACCACCTTAATCTCCTTGTCGTCCCTGGCCAGCTTGCGCATCAGTTCCACGAAATTCAGCCCGCCCTTGGCGCGACAGGGGTTTTTTCCATACAGGGCTGATGTTCGAAGAACGAAGTACTTAGGAGATGTGCTGCACACAAAGTGCTCGCCGGCCAGCTTGCTGTTGCCGTAAATGTTGAGCGGCCGCGGCAGATCTGTTTCCACGTACGGTGTTTGCTTCGCGCCATCAAACACGTAATCTGTGCTGACATGAATGATGATGGCGCCTAAATTGGCCGCCGTCGTGGCCAAGTTGCGTGCACCGCAGGCATTGATGGCAAAAGCCTGTGCCGGATCCACTTCGCACTGCTCAACCTTATGGAACGCCGCCGTGTTCACAATTACATCGGGGGCGATTTTAGTCAGGCAACCCTGAACCGCCTCGGGCGATGCAATTTCAATCTGCGCGTGGCTGAGGCGATGGACTTCGTCGCCATTTTTCTCGAATCCCTGGCTGACATCCATGCCCAGCTGGCCGTCAGCCCCGATGACTGCAATCCTCATTGGCGTGCCTCAATGTTTACGCGGCGGCTCTTCGCGCGCGTTCCTTGGCCTCCAGAGCCTGGAAGGTCAGGATGTTGTAGTACAGCGGATTGTTCCAGTCGGAGAACTTGTCCTGCTGCTCGATGAGGTTGTGGACGATGCTGCGTATGTCGTGGTGGGGATGGAAACTCAAGACGTTCCTGGCTTTCTCAAAGCTGACCTTGTAATTTCGCATGTCGCGGATATGTTTGATGTTCAGCTTGATGCGGGTTCCGAGCTGCTCTTCGATTTCCGTCTTAACCTGGTCGGCAGCTTCTCCGACGGTGTAGTTTCCGGAAGCGACATTAAAGATGCCGGAAAGCCGCTCGTTGGCCTCAATCGCCCGTATGTACGCCGAGCATGCATCCTGAATGCTGATGATGGGACGCCAGATCGAGGGGTCATGGACAGTGATTTCGCCATCGCACATGGCGCAGCGGAACATGGTGTTGATGATCAGATCAAGGCGCATACGCGGGCTGTAACCGGAGGCTGTTCCCTTCCTGAGGGAGATCACCGAAAACTTGTCGTCCACCAGGTTCATGACCGCCTGTTCGCCCTGCAACTTTGAAATGCCATATGGGTAAACCGAGGATACTGGCTTGGTTTCGTCGTAGAGTTCATTTTCCGTATAGCCGTAGACCGAACAAGAACTGGCGTACACGTAACGCCTCACGCCAGCTTTCTTGGCGGTGTAAGCCAGAAAGGCGGGGGCCGCGGCGTTGAAGACGAAATTCTTGCTGGGGGAGAACTCAGCCATGGGATCGTTGGATAAACCAGCAAGGAACACTACCTGATCGTATCCGGTTAGATCGGAAACCGACAGGTCGAAGATATCCTTGTTCAAGACTCCGGTCTCTGGTGGAAGATTATTTCCAAACCAGAACAAGTCCACGACATCCACGGTGTATTGGCGCTCGAGCAATTTGGGAATGAGAGCGGAGCCCAGATATCCCGCGCCACCAGCGATTAGTAGCTTCATCTTCAGCAGCCTTTCTTGTTCATTTTGTGGGCAATCCTTAACGGCTAAGAACGGTGCGGGTGTCGTAAGCGAGGTATTCAGAATTCGGAGATGCCAGCCAGTCTTTAAGAGTCCCGGCCTTGGCATCCTTGTCTGAAAGTTGAACGTCTCTGAGAGGCCACTTGATGCCTATCTCGGGATCGTCCCAACGGATTGCCGATTCCGCCTTTCCGTTGTAAACCCCAGTGCACTTGTACTGAACCTCCACTTGATCAGTGAGAGCGCAAAAGCCGCGGGCAAAACCAGCGGGGGCCCATACCTGTTTCATGTTTTCGGCGGATGCTTCGATTCCGAACCACCTGCCCAGGTTCGGCGATCCCTGGCGAATATCCACGGCCACCAGAAACGCGGTTCCGCGACTTACTCGCATCAGTTTTCCCATCGGCGGCTCCCATTGGAAGTGAAGTCCCCGGAGAACGCCTTTTCTCGAGCAGGAGTGATTGTCTTGGACAAACGCTGAGGGCAGCCCCAAGGCTTTGAATTGGTCCGCGTGATAGGCTTCCATGAAAAAGCCGCGCTCATCGCGGTGAACGTTTGGTACGACGACAACAATGTCCTCGAGTTGGCGCGACTCGATTACGAATCCCATAGAACTTCACCTGTCCTGTTTTTTTACATTGTGCCAAAAGACATGGGCTGGAAGATAGAAAATTATCCGTGTTGAGAAGTAAGCGGTATTATCTAGCGTTGGTCAAGACCGCAGTTGCAGCAACTGCTTTCAGTCGGGGCACATACATGCCAAGTTCGCCTTCCGCCGCGGGATCCTCTCCCGCCACCAGACGATAGAAATAGTCTTCATACTGGTCTGTAATGTGGTCCCAGGTATATTGGTCGAGGATTCTCTGCGATGCGCGCATCCGAAATCGCGCGGCTATTTCACGGTCGTCATCGACCCGCTGCAACTGGGCAGCGAGATCATCCGGATCGTTTTTGAACAGGATTCCATATCCTTCAACCACCTGCCGGTTGAAGGGAGTATCCAGCGCAAGCACGAGGTTACTGTACCCAAATGCCTTGAGCAGCGCTGGATTGGTGCCTCCCACGCTGTGTCCATGAATGTAGCCGTAGCAGTTACAGTGCAACTCCTTCACGTGCTCGCTGTTGCCGACATGCCCGAGGAAACGAACCCGGGGATCACGGGTTTGCTTCAAAGCGTCCACGAACGCGCTGCGGTAATTTGCGTCGCCGGCGATCGCCAGAAGCTTGTTGGTGCGAAGGCGTTCGAACCCGCGAACAATCAGGTCAGCGTTATTTTCCGGAACTAAACGGCTGGCGATCAAATAATACTCAAACGGTTCCAGCCCATATTGGCGAACTACGTCGGGGTCGCTCGAACGCTCGATGTTCGCGCCATACGCGATGCATACCGAACGGGTGCCAAACTCCTCCAGATAGATGCGCTGCATCTCGATGGCATCGGTGATGATTCCATCGGGCAAATCTTTCCCGCGATCTGCGCGTTCGAATAAAAGTAGCGGCGTCCGACCGCGCTCCACTTCGATCGCTTCCACTCCACGCCATCGACGTTCAACGCTATCTTTTTCCCAAATAATCGAGGCAGGATGCAGAACGGAGCGTTGGCCACGTTGGAGATAAGCATTACATCCACTCCGCGAAACAAGACGTCCAGACTGCAAATCATGGTGTGGGTGGGCGTGCTCAGATTTTTAGTCTCGATGCTTGGACGATAAATCAGTCGTACTCCGCGATAGCTGGAGGGACGTTCGGGGAAAAGACTACTGCGGCAATACACGATTACCTCGTGGCCGCGTGCGACCAGCCGCGGGGCGAGCTCTCCAAAGAATGTCTCGGTACCGCTGTAGGTATGAGGTATTCCGCGCGCTCCGAAAAGGGCAATTCGCAATTGTCAATTCCTCCGCAACGCGAGCCTTGCCAGCTGTGCAATGCTCAAACGCCACTTCTTAGACTATTCCGTCAAAAAATGTCGGTCAATTCGCTCAAACGTAAACGTATTAGGTTACTACGTCGCGCGGTTTTAGATGATTGATTCGGCAGGTTCGTTGTGCCGCCGACCACCGTCAAGCCAACCTGAGACCCACCGGAGCGCGGCGCAGCCCCTATCTACTCTCCGCACACTTCGTGGTATATGGCAATGGTCTGTTCGGCCTTGCGGCGACCGCTGAAGTCCGCGACCCGCTTCAACCCTCTTTGGCGGAGGGACAGCGCTAACTCCGGGCCCGCCAGCACGCTTTCTATCGCGTCGCTGATTGAGTCCACGGAGAATGGATCAGCCAGCGCTGCAGCGCCTCCGGCAACCTCTTCCAACGCGGATCCGCTGGAGGTCACCACCGGCACGCCGCAGGCCATGGCTTCCACGACCGGCGCACCAAAACCTTCGCAGATCGAGGGAAATACGAACAAGTCCGATGCGTTATAGAAGGCAGGCACGTCATCCCAGTCCACGTATCCGGTAAAGACTACGTCGTTGGCCAGTCCAAGTTCCTTCACCTTTTGCAGAACCTGATCACCCTGCCAGTCCTGCTTCCCGACCATGACCAGCTTATGGGGCACACCCTGGCGACGCAGACGGGAAAACGCCTCGACTACCCGCACCAGGTTTTTTCGGGCATTGATCCTCCCCACATACAGCAGGTAGGGGTCGCCGATCCCGTACTTCTTTGCGATAAGCTCCCGGCAATCGTCGCGATTCAGTACTCGAAACTCATCGCGAGGCGCCTCGTCGATGACGCTGACCCTGTCTGGGTCAATGTGGTAGTAGTTGACGATGTCATTTTTCGATGACTGCGACACGGTAATGATGTGGTCGGCGCGCCGGGCGGACCACGGAATTAGGGCCCGGCAGCGGCGGTTTTCAAACCAGGGGAAAAACTCGGGATAGCGTTCGAAGAGAATGTCGGGAATTGTAGTCACGCTTTTGCAATTGCAAAATGGCGGAATGATGAATTGGGCATGGAAAACGTCGAGCTTCCCGCGCTGGAACTCAAACGGAAAAGAAAGCGGAATGCGAATAAAAGGATTTACTGGACGAATTCGCTTCAATTCAAAGTGGCCTACAACCGGAATTTTGGGCAACCCTTGCAGGTGAGCATAGTAAATCGTGTAGCGATTGCCATTGGGCTGCGTTCGCGCCAGGTCTTGCAACAGCTGCAAATAATAGTTTTCGTTCCCGGACGATTTACTGCCCAGGGTGTGGGCATCAATTCCAATTTTCATAAGATACCAGAGCCGAGAACGCTAGTTTCAATGGCCAGCCACGAAAAAATCCCGATCATCAGAGACTGGTGGAAACTGGCACCGGGGTCTCTGCCCTTAGAATTTTCTTAACGGCCTGGTAAAGATCTTCCGCGAGGATATCGGCTCCGTGGGTGCCCTCGGTTCGGCCTGCCGTAATCAGCGCAGTCCGGCATCCAGCTCTTCGTCCCGCTTCGATGTCGACGGCACTGTCTCCGATCATCCAGGATTGTTGGAGATCGATCTGGAACTCTTCCAGGGCGCGCAGCAGCATTCCCGGCTCAGGCTTTCGGCACTCGCATTTATTCTCGATTTCGTGCGGGCAAAAATAAATGCGGTCGATGACCGCGCCAGACTGGCCTACTTCCGCGATTAGTTTTCGGTGGATCTCTTCCAGTTCTGTGATAGTAATCTTGTTCTTTGCCACCGCTCGCTGGTTGGTCACGATAATAACTTTGTAGCCCGCCTGGTTCAAGTTTCGGATGGCCTCGACTACGCCAGGAAGAATCTCGAATTCTTGCCATCGGACGATATAGTCGTCCTGCGGCGCCTTGCGGTTAATGACCCCGTCACGATCGAGGAACACAGCCTTATTCATGAAACAAGGAGCGCTCGACCAGATCGCAGATGATGTGGCCTAACAGAATGTGACACTCCTGTACGCGCGGCGTCTCGTCGGACGGAACCGCCAGGCAATAGTCGACGCTGGTTTTAAGGCGGCCTCCGCGGCGGCCCGTCATGCCAACCGTTGTCATGCCCCTTTCGCGTGCCGTCTTCAGAGCTCGGAGGATATTTTCCGAGTCGCCGCTGGTCGAAATTCCGATAGCAATGTCGCCTGCGGTTCCGAAGGCCTCCACCTGGCGAGAGAAAATGGAGTCAAAGCCGTAGTCGTTGCCAATGGCGGTGACTGAAGACAAATTGTCGCTCAAGGCCAATGCGGGAAGCCCGCGGCGCTCCCGTTGATACCTGCCGACCAGTTCGGCTGCGATGTGGATTGCGTCCGCCGCGCTGCCACCGTTTCCAAACAGCAAGAGTTTTTGTCCGTTCTGCAAAGCTTCAGAAGCAATCTCAGCGATCTCCACCGTAAGCGAGAGGAGATCGGTATCCTCCAGCAACTCCTGCTTCACCGTTAGCGAATTCCTGACCTGTTGCCTGACCAGTTCAAGATTTCCGTTGGCTACGCCGGTAGAAACTTTGGTGCGCGGGCTGTTCATGCTCGCCTAGCCCCTGCGGCCGTTAGAACCAATTGCGAACCGTTGACCCGCCAGGTCTGTAATCCGTGGTTTTCGAACGCTATTTCGGAAAGCACGGCCCCCATTTGTTTGAGCCGCTCGGCAATCTGGTGCTTGCGTTCGAAACGGCAATAAAGCAGCATGAATCCGCCTCCGCCGGCGCCCATGATCTTGCCGCCCAGCGCCCCTGCCTTGCGAGCCTCGGCATAGAGTTCATCGATGCCGGAAGTGCTGATCCTGGGAGACATCTTCTTCTTAAATTCCCAGGCTGTATTCAGAAGGTCCCCGAAGTCATCGAGTCGTGCCTGCAACAGAGCGTTCTTCATTTCCACCGCCAGCTGCTTTTGAGAACGCAGCCCTGACAACGTGTCTTCGTTGCCATCCTGATAGCGATTGGTCTGGTCATCAATGATGGATCCCGAAAGCCGCGTGCTTCCGGTGAAGCATAGTAATAGATTGTGCTCCAGTTCGTTAATAGTATCCTGGCTGATGCGTAAGGGATTCACGATGACCCGAGAATCGATAAATTCGATGAAGTTAAAGCCACCAAAGGTGGCCGCATACTGGTCCTGCAGCCCGCCCTTGATGCCCAATTCCTTGCGTTCGAGAGTGTAAGCCAGCTCTGCGATCTCGTAGTTGGTCAGCGCAAGGCTCTTAAATTCCTTCAGCAGCCCGACCAGAGCCACCATCAATGTGGAAGAGGACCCCAGCCCGGATCCTGGCGGGACCTCGGTGTGCAAGAAAAGATCAAAACCCTCGCAGCTCTGGCCTCCGAGGTTGCGGATCGCCGCTTTCGCCAGATCAAGCTTACCGTCGTACACCAGTTCAGTCTGCAGGTCATATTCGACGGTCAGTCCGAAGTCCAGCGACTCGATTCGAATCTGGCCATTGTCGCGGGGACACAAGGTGCCGAAAGCGTACTTGTTGATGGTTGCGCTGAGGACGCATCCACCTTCCGCCTGGGGGAATGGCGGCACGTCGGTCCCGCCGCCGGCAAAGCTAACTCGAAGTGGCGCTTTGGCTCGAATCAACACTGGGTTTCCTGAAATCGAAAGATTTGATCTCTCTAGCTTCAACTGCCGCTGTTAAGCGCCGGCACCTTCGCGGAGCCGGTGCCGCGCAAGGGAACCAGGCCTTGCAAAAAATCGGCGCGCAGCTGCTGCAAACGCTGTGGTGTCCCCATGTCCACGAAGTAGCCCCGCGTGCAATAAGCGTGGATGCTTTTCCCGCGCGCAAGAAGGGCGGGAAAGATATTGTTTTCCAGGGACTCGACCACCCCCGCTGGAATGTCTTCGATCAAGTCACGACCAAAAACATACACACCGGCGTTGATGTAGCCCGGGGACGGGTCGGAGTTCTCCTTTTCAATAAACGACAGAACCCGCGCTTCGGCGATCTGCAGGCGACCATAATCGCGGCAGTCGGGCAAATACACCGCGCTCATCGTGAGGCTGCCGCCGTGTGCTTCATGGAATCGAAGCAGGTCATCATAATCAATTTCTGCGAACGAATCACCGTTCAGCACCAGCGCTTCGTCTCCGCTAAGCAGCGGCAGCGCGTTCCGGAGAGCGCCAGCCGTACCCAGGCGCTGAGTCTCGCGACTGTAGACGATGGAAATCCCCAGTGACGCGCCGTCGCCGAAACGCTCTTCGATGGCCTCGCGACGATGAGAAACTGCCAGCACGATATTGCGAATACCGAACTCCCGCAGATGAAGCAGTTCGCGCTCGAGAAATGGACAGCCTCCGAGGTCAACCATCGGTTTGGGCAACTGACCCAGCTCAGGACTCAAGCGAGTGCCGAGTCCTCCCACCAGCAGGACAGCTTCTAAAGAGGACAGTTTCAAAAGTTGAATTCTCCCACCTGAATGAGCCAAACCACGCTGGAGACAACTCTTTCCCGGTTCATCCGCGTGGCGACAAGCTGGCCTTGACGTTGTCCCCCGTCGCGACCGGTTGCATCGTCGCTTTCAAACCGGGGGGCAGCACGGAACTGCCTGGGTTCAGCAGCATTTTGCAGAACGCCGCAATCCCTTGCCACAGGGCCAAACATGAGCGGAAGTCACCGCGCGAGAGAAACACAAGAGTCATCCTCGGGAGGTAATAGCCCATGAAGACCGGCCCAAACGTCAGCCAATGATACGCCTTCCCATGTTTGTGCATGACCCAGAGCAGATTCCGTACCAGAGTGAAAGCCCGGACATATTCCCCTACATTCTTTTGATAATCGATTCCTTCGCGATGCCAGACTTTAGCTTTGGGCGCATAACGGACGACATAGCCCAGCTTGCGCATGCGTAATGACAGATCGAGATCTTCACCGTTGCCGAAGATTTGTTCGTCGAAAAGTCCAGTCACTCGCAAAGCCGCGCAGCGCAGCAGAAGCACGCAACCCGTCGCCCAATCTATATTTCGGCTTTCATCAAATTGAGGAGCGTCAATTTCTTTTCGTCCAATATGCGAAGGAATGCCAGCCCATAAGTTGTAGGTTCCACCCGCCCACCAGAGCCGGTCAGAGGGCTCGAAGTAATAGATCTTGGGCGATACCAGTCCGGCAGAGGGGCAGCGTGCCGCCTCGCCTCGCAACTCGGCCAGCAGCTTGGGATCGATGATAGTGTCGTTGTTGACGAGGAGAACATATTCGTGGCCCTCCTTCAACGCGCGGTCCATCCCGATGTTGCAGCCGGCTGCGAACCCAAGATTGCGGCCATTGGCAACCACTTGGATATTGGGAAATGCCTCTTGCAGGTATTCAACCGAGCCGTCCTGCGAACCGTTGTCGATCAGCAGGATTTGAAATGAATTGCCCTCCATCGCCAACAAGCTCTGTAGGCAATCTCGAGTCATCTCCCGGCTGTTCCAGTTAAGTACGACAATCAGAGTGTTCAATAGTTCCTCTTGCGGGAGAACTTGTACGAACAGATCACGCGTTGATGACGACTGAGTGACGAGGTTGGGCGGTCGCAATTGCAGTCGACAACAATCCGAAGTGAACCCAGGTGAACGCGAGCAGACTCGCCTCCGATGATTGGAACGTTATCGCATACAGAAGCAAGCCGGCCTCCAGCGCGATGATAGCTATTCCTGTCCTGACGGAAGAATTGCGAATTATCCTGCGAGCCGTCAACAGGAGGGAACCAACGAACAACAGAAATATCGTGAGACCTATCACTCCAGTATCGTGCAGGATGCGGAGGGGCGTGTTGCCGACCCATCCGCCCAGGTCCTCACCCTGGTAGTCCAGCCAGTTGAAAAGCAACTGGAAGCTGGCGGTTCCAGTGCCTAGGAGCGGGTGGGCCTGAACGTCCTGCACCGCCACTACCATTTGTACGAGTCGCCCTGCCGTGGTCTCGTCCGATGAGATTTCGTCCACTCCAATAGTACTGAACCGCTCGCGAAGCAGACCCAGCAAAAAGGGACTGAAGATCAGCAGCAGCACGGCGACCGCGGCAGCGAGTGGAACAAACCTCCGCATTTTAAAACGCCCGCGTTTGAACGCCACCCAGAGGACGACCAGGGTGACCACCGGGAACGCCAGTATGACCGCGCGCGACAGGCTGATAGCTGCGCCGAGCAGGGTAATTAAGAATCCGCAACCGTGCCAGCGGGACCTTTCGCCGAGAAGAAACAGCGTGAGGAACATGATGGCGCAGCAGGCCGAGTAGCTTCCGAACAAGTTAGGTTCGTATTGGGTGCCATAGGTGCCTGGAATTATGCCGTACTGGTTAATTTCCATTCCAAACTGAGTCTCGAAAAGGCGATTGGACAGGAAACAGATAACTCCATAGGCAGATTCCGCGGCGCCGATCCAAAGCATGATGTCGAACGCCTTGTGAAAAACGCTCTCGCTCGTAATCAGCAATCGCAGCAAAAAATACGGAGCAATGACAATGGCGTTCATCATGGCCCAGCGCAGAGTCATGCGTGGGTCCGGCGAGGTGAACGCCGAGGTAAAAAAATTCAGGAGTATGTATGTGATCAGGAAATAGTCGAAGTGTCGCAGGCGTAGTGTCAGCCGCATACGGCCCCGCAGAACCTGCACCAGGAACATGCCCGCAACGAATCCAATGCCGATGTGTTCCGGGCGCAGGTGAAGGCCGAACACCGAGCCTTTGAACCTCGGCATCACACTGGTCGCGATCAGAGCCGCCACAGCCCCTAACGGCCAGTCTATTAAGGTCAGGGCAAACAAAGCCACCGCGCCCATGAGGCTGAGCAAGAGCAATCCGCTCGAGGCCAGATCCTCGGTTCGAATCAAATAACCCAGCGCGCAAAGTTCGGCGATGACGACAACCCACTTGGCAACAGGCGATTTGGCGCTTTCTGTCATCTTTGGCCGTATTTCGTTTGGCCGGGCCCACGAACAGGGCAAGCGCCTCGCGATCGCGCCGCGTGACGCAATCCTGCGTGCTTGATCCCTGAACGCTAGGCTAAGAGGAAGTCACTGCGTTAGGACTGCTTGGTGTCATCCTGCCGGAAGCGCGCCAGCTTGGTTGCCACTCGATCCAGGTGCAAACCAGTCGCGAGGTTGCGGGCGCGCTGCCGGCCCTTCTCCCACATGGTGAGGGCCAGCATTTTTCCGGAATCCCGGCGATCAATACGTTCCCACTGGTCGGAGCCCACGATCCATACCGCAGTAACGGCGAGCGCGGTGGCCGTGAGCACAAGAATGATGAGCAGCCTCGGCGGCCATGATTTTTTCTCGGGCAGGTTGGCCGGATCGATAACCCGAATCGTCGGAATTTCCTTGGCTTCCTGAATTCTGGTCATCTCATACTGCTGGTTCAACAGCTGGTAGATGGTTTCCTGGATCTTGGCTCTGCGGTAAAGATCAGCCCACTGCACTCCCAGCAAAGGCAGTCTCCGGATCGAGGGATATAAATCCTGCGACGACGAATCGGCGCTGCTGTCCGCACTCAGTGAAGCATCGGTGCCGGAGATTTTCGTTAAATTTCGCTTCAGTTCGTCCATCCGGGCCCGGAGGCTGCGGACGCGGACATTATTGGCGGTGTAAATCTGCTCCAATCCTTGCAGTTCGGATTGGGTGGCGATGAGTTGGCCCTGCAGTATAGCCGCAGCCTCGACCTCAGCTTTCGATTGCTCCTTGATGTCGAGTGCGCTGTTCTTGCTGGCAAAGGCGCTGAATTGCTCTCCGCGTCTTCCAGGTCGGCTTTGACCGTTGCCAGTCGCTGCTCGATAAAAATACGCTCCCGCCGGGCGGACGATGTGCTTACCTGCGACAGCAAACGATCCAATTCTTCTACATAAGCCTGAGCCATCTGGCGGGCCCGCTCGGGACTTGAGTCGGTGACCGTGATCGAGATCACCCCGCTTTTCCGTTCCTGCTCGACTGCAGTGCGCTTTTCAAGTGTCTTGCGAGCGTCCTGCTTGTAGCGGGTCCAATAGACCTTCTGCAGGTCGAAGCGGTCGATCAGGTGATCTTCGACGTACGGCTATGGATAAGTTCGACGAACAGCGCTCCCGTGCTGCTCCCGCCCAGGAAACTTCCCGCTAAAGATGCGAGACCGGAAGAACCAAGCGAGTCAGAAGCGCCTCCGGCTCTTCCTGCAAGCATGGACAGCAAAGCGCCATGATCATTCTGCTCGGGCGGCATGATATTGGCCGTGGATTCGTATCGGGAGGGAATCAGAAGCGCGATGACGGTAGCTACTAGCAGGGCGCGAATCGCCACCTTGTAAAACAGCCCGCGATGCTCCCAAAGCAACCAGCCAATACGACGTCCATCCCGGATCGCGACTCGATGTCTTCCGAGTCAGTGTCCTTCTGGACGCGAGAAAACTCGATTTCCGAAATATCGTCCAGGTCGTGGAGCGGAGCTTCTTTTGTCGAATTCTCCAATCCAACCTCTCCGGCTTTTTCTCGCGTTGATCATAGATAGCTTAAGAAGGCGAACGCGCGCTCAGATTCCGCGCATGGCGAATATCGAAGTGTGCAACAAGATCGCCAGATCCATAAAGAAATTGCGGTGCTGAATGTAGTAGAGATCGTATTCCACATTTTCGTGAATCAGAAATGCCCGGTCTCCGCTCAGTTGCCACAGGCCGGTGAGGCCGGGCTTGACCTGCAGCCTCTGCGCGGTGGCGATCGGTATATTGCTCCACGATGAACGGCATCTCGGGACGTGGTCCCACCAGCGACATCTTTCCCTGCAGAACATTCACCAGTTGCGGCAGTTCGTCCAGACTGGTGCGGCGCAGAAACCTGCCCAACCCGGGTGATCCTGGGATCGTCGGAGGCGCGGGCGAATAATCGTAGGGCGCAGCGCTCGGGTGCATGGTGCGAAACTTGAACATCTTGAAGAGCTTGCCGTTCTGGCCGACCCGTTCCTGTTCGAAACAGAACCGGGCCGGACGAATCCAGCTTGATGAGCACCGCCAGCAACAGCGAACAGCGGCGACTCCCAGCACCAGCAGAGCCAGCGATCCGGCAAAGTCGCAAACTCGCTTGAGCATGCTCATAGGCGATCCGTCGCGTTGGACTTCCCAAACGACGCCAGCAGCACGCCATCAATGTCCTGATAGTCGACCCACGGATCTGAGGGCAGAAAATGGCTGGGCACGAACGACATCCGCGCGTTCGCCTTGAACGCCTCTTCCACGGTGCGAACAAACGTGTCGCGCCCGATGGAAGGAATCGCAACGATCACCAGGTCGACGCCGTAATGCGCGAGATCAGCTCGCTGGTCGACGCGGACCGGGCACGATCCGCGCCGAACGTCGCCGCTCGTATCCCATCTCGAAAACCGTTGCGCCGGCTTTGACGGGTTCGTCGTCGACAAAAGCCACCGGCTCCAGTCCCAGCTTCGGAGATCGCGCCAACACCGAAAACACGCGCCGCCCGGTCGCACCCCGAACCGTAGATCAGCACTCTCTCGATTCCATATCCGCGGGAGTGAAGGGCGCGAATCAGCAGAGTACATCAGGTTCTTCTGGATGAACAGCGCCAGCGGAACCAGCGTTAAGCACAGCACCAGCAGCCAGCGCGAGAAAAGAACGCTGCTGAAGAAGCGATACCGCCAGAGCGATCAGAAATGCCTGCGCCGAAACCCGCAGCACCTGCTCCGTCTCCCGCACTCGCAGCAGACTGTTGCCCCGGCGGTAGGCGCCGACCCGGTCCAGCATCAGAACCATGACGATGGCGAATGCGAACGCCAAACCCAGAACCGCGTGCGTGGGATAGTGGATATGTTTGCCCAGACGAAAGACTGGAGTAGATTGCATAGCCCAGCAGCACCGCCAGGATGATGGTCAACAGGTCCGCGATCGCTTCGCATAGCGACGATGGCCCGCCGGAAGTGAGACGCCGCACTCCGTCTCTCGCCGGTCTCGAGCACACGAAGATCAACGCTCGGGGTCTTCGCCGGGTAAGCGTCTCCGTGGACCTGCCTACTCCGACTGAGAATGCATTCTTGCGCTTTTCTCTCTCCGAATGTATCTCGTGCAGTAGCCAGTCTCGAAACTCACCGATACGAAGACGCTTGCTCCTGTTCGAACTTGTAGCTTCCTAACTGCTGCCAGCTCTCACCCATATCAGGATCATGAGGACCTAACTCACCGGCGCCGAATGCCGGCTCAGGGGCCTATGGCCGCGCTCCCGAAGCCTTGTCAGACAACGTCTGGTGGTGGAACGTTGAAATAATTTCTGCGGCTGAAACTGAACTTCAACGCCAACCGTCACGTTGCGGGCGGAATTGGGCTGAATCACGGGAAACAGCCACCGCTCGTATTGCACCCAGGTGGAGAGACCGAGATTGGGACGCAGCCAGTAATCATTGCGTACGCCCACGTCCGTCAAAGTGCCTCCGCCGGGGATGAATTGCTGGCTCACCTTCTGATGTCTGTAGTTGAACTGTAGCCGATTTCGTGCGCTAAACCAATAGTTTGCCCATGCCTGGGCACCCTGTCCTTCCCGGCCAATCCAGCTTCCCAGTAACTGCCCCTGGTTGGTGTAGCCATTCAGATAGCGGTCATTGGAGTAGAAAAAGCCGTGGCTGAGCGCTCCTCCGGCCGGCAAATCGGTGTAGACACCTTCGACGCGCAAATCGAGCTTCGGGATGCGCGGCAGATGCGAGAAATAAAGACCGGCGCGGATCGCCGAGCGATCCCAGTACGCAATCGGGGAAATCTGGTCGTCGGCGAAGGCATCGCCGTAGAACGTCACCCAGTCGCGCAGCATGGGCAGCCGATACGACCAGTCCATTCCCGATCGCCGATCGCCCGGGATCGGCTGACTGCCGGCCGGCCATTACCCAGACTGAAAAGACTGTTCTTGAACGAGTCCAGAGTGAAGGGTACGCCTTGTCCGGCGAAGATCACGGTCCGGGAAAAGCCAAATTCGAAATTCGGCGTCGGCTTGAAGGTAAATCTCTCGCCATGAATCATGGGCTGCGGGTGGAGCGTATGCTGAAAGCTGCCGATGATCGCCGTTGACGGTCATGAATTGCTGTCCGCTCAGTTGCCCGAGGAAAAACTCCAGCCGCAACGGTCCCAGCCATCCCAGGACGCTGGGCAACTTGAAGGGAGTGACTCGATTAATGCGAAACATGTTGAGCGGCGCGGCATTGTCGCTGAAAATCAGCGGGCCGCCGTCCCCCGGCCCCCACCACAGGCTCTGACGGCCAAACGAGACCTGCCAGTTCGAAAACATCAGACCGACATAGGCATCCAGCACCTGGAACTGACTTACCGAAGGCTGGCCAGTGTCCGGCGGCAGGCGTGAGCAGGTGGTCCACCTGCTGAATGGTTTGGCGCGCCGTCAGCGACAGCGCCGGCAATCCTGCCGAGGCCTGCCATTCGCCGCGGAAATAAGCCATCCACCGGCCCTCGGTGGCATACGTGGAAAAACCGGTAACCGTATTCCAGCCTTTGCCGTAAGGACGTCCAAAATCGTTGATTTGGGTTTGGGCGAAGTGGTAGCCATCCCTGAGCGGTGTTCCGGAAATGTACTCGGTGCGTGAATACAAGGATTCGACGCGAAAGGTGGCGTTCTCGCCACCGTCGCTGGAGTCGATTTCGGGACGAAATTCTCGCTCCAGTTCGTTGACCAGCGCCTCCTGGTTGCTGTTGTCAACGTCCATATCGGCGAGGCGATCTTCGGCTTCGCTCACCAAGCGTGCGCATTCGCGGCGCGTCCACGGCCGCATTCCGGCGAACTCGCTGTCCACCAGGCCAAATGCGGCCAGCCGATCGAGCGCCGGATAGACCCAGCTATCCAGCGGCACATAGGGCGATCCCTGATTCTGCGGCAAAGTGCGGCTGTCGCGAAACAATTCGCCAATCGATCTCCAGTCATCGCCTCCGAGTTCGGGATCGTGATGGCGGCTGTAAACCTGCTGTGCGATCAGACTGCCCAGGATGCTGCCAACGAAGACGTCGGACGGAAAATGCTGCTCTCCCCGAATCCGCGAGTAGCTGACCAGCAGAAGCCAGGCCGTAGGCCAACAGCTTTGGAAGCGGACCGGGATACTCATGCGCAATCACTCCCGCCACCGCCCAGGCCGCAGTGGAATGCTCAGAGGGAAACGATGTGCCGCCCTGGAAGAAGTGTCCATCGCCATTTCCCTGCAACGGTCGTTCTCGTCCCAAGCCATACTTGAATATCTCAGCCGGCAGCAAACTATTGAGCGCGGCTTCGCCGGCGAGCAACCCGGTCTCGCGCCAGTGCTCGTTGTGCGAGGGAAAGCTCAACAGCCACATTCCTGCGGCGCCACCGACCAGCGCGCCGATGCCGGCAGTTCGAAAGCGTGTTGTAGTGGCTGATGGTCTTGGGATCGTGGGACAGATGGAGACTGACATCACGGTCGGTCGCAAAGAATCCCGCCGAGATTCCCGCCAGCGGCACCAGCCATTCGGTATCCGAGAACCGAAGCCGGGCGGGACTAGTCCAGATTTGTTTTTGGTCCAGCAGAAAATCCCTTCCGAAGTCCGTTAACGCGTAGAGACGAGGGTTCCGGATCATCTTTATCAAGATCAAGGCCTGTGCGCGATTGGTGCAGGCTTTGACTTGCTCGTCCGCCGCCTCGCCCGTATTCTTCAGTGCCCGCCTCCCGCTTGCTGATCGACCTGGGAGCGGCGCAACAGCGCCGGCTTCCGAGACCATCAAGATGACCACAATCCACCCGCACACCACGGCTATGCACCTGAGCCCGTTCCCCAGACTTTTCCTCATTACGGCTTGATGTAGGCGATGGTCAGCGCGACAGAAGTGGCAATCTGCGCTGCCTGCAAGGCCGTTGTCCAGTTTCGGGTTCCGATTCTTGGCGTCTTTTCCGGTACGACGATCGAGTCGCCCGGCTTCAAAGCAGCGCTCAGTGGATTGCCCAGCCCACCATCCGGAGTTGTTCTTCGAGGCGATCACCGATCCATCGGCCCGGATCACGAAGACGGCCTGCTTGTCCGCCATCTGGGTCAACCCTCCGGCCTGGCTCAGATACCACTGCGCGCTCCTGCCCGGCCGGTAGCTGATTGCGGTCTGGTTGATAGACCTGTCCCGACACCATCACATAGTTCGCTTTCTTGGGTATCAACAGCACGTCGCCATCGCGCAAAGCCACATCTGCCGCTGTATTTCGCCAGCGCTCGATATCGGGCTGGATGTGCACCACGACCCGGCCGATCGGCGCCGTGGCCTCGAGTTGGGTCAGCGTGGTTTCGGTCTGCGCGATCGCCGTCAGTTTTGCATTCTTCTGATCCGGATCGGCGTCGGGAAGAGCTTTGAGGTTTATCTGCTCCGCCTTGATGCGCTGCACCAGGGCCATATGAGACTTCATCTCAACCTCGCGCACCTCGCGCCGCATCAACACCGCGCCATAGGGATACGCTTCGGCGAGAAGCCTCCCGCGCGTTCGAGAACCGAGCTCAATCGCTCTCCCGGTCGAATGCCGTAAGAGCCGGGTGCTGAACTTCGCCGCGCACCGTGGCCGAAGCGGCGATGTCATTCCAGCCCGGAGCCTGGCGAATGGTGAGGACGTCGCCGTCACGCAGTTGCAGGTTGTTGTTTTCGTTGCCGCTCAAGCGCCGCCGAAAGTTCAACCGGCAAATTCTGATAGGAAGTTCCAGTCTGCGGACCCAGCGCGTAGCGGGTCAGGTCGGCTTGCACGGGATCCGCGCTTCGCTTGAGGCCGCCGGCCACCTGAACCAGATCCTCGATGTGCATATTGGTGGTCAAGGGATAGCGGCCGGGTTTGGCCACCTCGCCCTTCACGTACACCGTTGGCGGATCGACCTGCGCGGAATTGCGGTGGACCAGGACGCGATCGCGCGGCTGCAAGCAGATATGTTGTCCGCCGAATTCCCGGCCAGCGCTCCGCCCAGATTCACGCTGAAAATCTTCAGCGTGCCATCGGGCTGGGTGCGGAACAGTTGGGCGGAATCAAGCCCTGCCTCGGTAGAGATTCCGCCCGCCAGATAGATCGCGTCACGAAGACGCACCTGCCCCGAGGTGCGGTACTTGCCGGGTGAGCGCACTTCGCCACCCACCCAAACCGTCGGCGCGGGTTCGAAATCATATCGGCTGAAAACACGGACTGTATCGAGCGGTTGCAGTTTCGGAGAGGTCGCGGGATTCGCCAGCGCCGCCGACAAGTCGAAGCTTTCCACGCTGGGACGGAAATCCGGCGCATTCAGCCGCACGATCTCGGCATAGTGTCCTGCGGGCTCCGGCAGTAGATCGCTGTATGACCCGACCAGATCCGTCAGCTTCATTCCGTCGTGATAGGAGTAGCGTCCGGGACGCAAGAACGTGTCCCTGCAGATAAATCGCCTGTCTCGTTGTAAGGAGCGATGGGAAAGATGTGGATCTGGTCGCCGTCCTGAATCTTGAAGGTGTTCAGCTGCTTGGTTACGCTGTCGGGATTGTCGCCAGGCGAAAGATCGAGGCGTCAGCATGGTGCGCTTTTCGTGCGCTTCCAGACGCTGCACTTCGATGTGCTGCAGCGCGCCTGCAGGCAAGATTCCACCGGCCAGGTCCAGACGCATCGGCGAGCGTGCTTTCTCCGCGCAATTCGTACACCGCAGGCCGGCGCACCATTCCGCTCACCGTCACCTGTCCGCCCATCGGAGGAACCAGCAGCGAGTCGCCGTTTTCCAGCCGCTTGAGATCGGAGCCGACGCCGTGCAGCAGCAGATCATAGGCGTCCACTTCTTCGATGAGCTGCTTGCCGCGATAATGTTTCAGATTGCGCAGAGAACCGCGCTCGGTGATCCCTCCGGCCGCAAACAACGCATTCAGCGGGGTTGAAAGTGAACTGATGTCGTAAGCGCCGGGCTCGGCAACTTCTCCCACCACGTACACACGAATCGTCCTCAAACGTGACAGAGAGACATCCGCCGAAACGTCGCGGAACTGGGTGCGCAGCACCTGCTGCACCGATTCCTGAACCTCTCCCAGAGTTCGGCCGCTCACCAGCAGAGGACCCGGCCTCCGGCAGAGTGATCCGCCCCTCGCGATCCACCGACCGAACCATCCTCTGCGACACGCCACCCCAGAGATTGATGGCCAAGCCGTCGCCCGGTCCGACCACGTAATCCGGCCCGACCGGCAAGTCCATCGGAATGGCGTCCGGCTCTCGCGTTCCATTGCGGAACATCTCCATGCCGAAACGTTCAGGCTCACGGTCCCGCGACGCCGCCTGCACGTACATGTCGTAAAGCGACGGAATGTCGGAGTAAGGGTTGTTCTTGTGGACCATGGCCACGGAAGGAACATCCCTTTCCCTCTCCGTTTCCATTTCCCACATTCCCCGTTCACCGGGAAGCCGCATAGTGCGATTCGTACTTCTCTGCATGCTGCTTGCTGTGTCGCTACGATTTGCTGTGGCCGCGCTGGAAAAATCGTCAACGTTGCCTCGCCGAAGCAAACTGTCGACGCCGTCAATCCCCGTGGCGGACATGCCTCCGCCGCCGAAACCGCTCTGCGAACGCGACTGCCCTGAAGCCAAGGTCAAACCCAAGTCTGGACTGGAGTAGTCGCGGTCCCCAAACTCATCGCGACCGGCCGCGGTACGCAAACTCTGGGTCAAATCGGAGGGCGACCTGGTCTCCGGCAACATTGGGGTATCCGGTTCGCGCGTGGGTGTCTCATCCTGGATGGAGTTCCCTCGCAGCCCGCGAGTGGAACCGGAATCATCGCAATTGTTTTGGCGCCTTGAATCGCAGTTCGTGCGCTCCATCCTGGTTGTTTCTTGCCGGGTTTGATCCTTGTCGTTACTTCTGTCGGTTTCTCGTGACGGCAGCGAGTCCGAATCTCCGCGCTCCTCGAGTTGAGCCAGGCGGCGAGCCCGCTCTCTGAGAGCGATTTCGTGCTGTTTTCCGATCTCAGAATCCGGATTGAGGCTTGGCAGCAGGTAACCGTAGCGCTGCACCAGTCGCGTGGCCACTGAGCGGAATTCAACGTCGCGATCGAGCCGGTCAAAGATCGACTGATCGGTCAGTGCCGCGTCATCCACTACCTGTCCGTTGTCCGTAGCTTCCTTGGCCACCCACCGCTTCAGCTCCACCAGAATTCCAGGATCTTTTACAAGTACTGCCTGAATTTGGGCCGAAGATGCTGCCACCCGCTGCAGATTTTCCTGGCCGAGGTCCGAGGGATCGACCGGCCGCGCAGTGGGGACGGACTCGCGCGATTCGCGCCGCTGCCCATCAGTCTCTTCACGAGTCGTTTGTCGCGTTTCTTGTGCACTCACGCCCAGGCATATCGTCGCAGCCACCAGCCCGGTGAGAATCAAAACTCTGCCGCTTGAAAATCTCATCCTGTCCCCCGTTTTCAATCGCCAACTCAGTGGCGACCTCTAGTCCGGCTTCGTTCCCAGACTTTATTTTCGAACCGCCGGTATTCCTCTTCCCTCACAGCTCCGCCCTCTCACTTACAGGGCGTTCGTGAGCTAACCCCTTTGCCAGGTATCCGATAAACAAACAAAAGCTAAACTCGCCTGCTCAATTCGGCCGCGACCTGTGTTCGGTTCCAGGCGGAGATGTGGCGACCAAGCGACGGCCGCGAAGAGCGCCCAGAATGCCGTCTTCTGAGTTCTCAATTCGGTTGGAACGAATGTCGAGGCTCACCCAGTAGAAGATGCTGCTATTGCGCTCCGCGGCCAGCGCCAGAATGCGCATATGGGGAAACCGGTCGAGCAGCACATCGCAAATGTGCGGCCGTTCGTCGGATTGATCGAGGGCAATGATGAGGAATTCGGGATGCTCTTGTTCGACCATCTGAAGAATCGCAGTCTCATCCTCCAGAACGCCGACCACCTCAATATCCGGCTGATCGGAAATGGTGGCCATCACCAGCTCCCGCATTAACCGTGGTCGATTTGCGACCAAAACCTTGATTTTCTCCACGCCCACACCTCAAAACCAGTATCTGCGGGCAGGTAGAAAAGAACAGGTTCAATTTAAGATGTGGAACCTCGTACCAGGGCGTGACCAGCAAGTACTACAAGGCAACGGGATTTGTGAGCAACATACGTCGCAGCAGCCGGAAAGTACTAAAACTGTACTATTCCTACAACCAGATTTCGGAATCAGACTGGTGAGATACCCTGCATGCGGCATACCTCTACCGCAGCCAAGCGGTCCCTTACGCCAACCTTACGCAGCACGCGGTGAATATGATTTTTCACGGTCTGCTCCGATAAGCCCAACTCGCCCGCAATTTCTTTATTCGTGGAGCCATGGCCGATCATCTCGACCAGCTGTTGTTCGCGGCGGGTAAGTCCAAAGCGCTGCTTGATGAAGAAGTTAGGGAATCTTGCGCCCTGGTGGGCCACGTAGTCGAATAGCGCCTGGCACAGCTCAGGCGGGCAGATGGCGCAATTGTTAGCCACCGATCGCACTGCAGCGGCAACGTCGGCTGCGGTGGCATCCTTGAGCAGGTAGCCCACTACGCCTTCGCGGACGGCTTGCAGAAACAGCTCACTACTGGGCTCCATCCCGAGCAGTACAACTCGCAATCCGGGCAATACTTCTCGTATGGTGCGAACCAAGGCGAGGCTTGCGGGGGGATCGACCGGATCAAACAGCAGCACGCGGGCCGACACCGCAGCAATCGCATCGGTCACGGAAGGCGAGTAGGTCGCCGCCCCCACCACAGTGATGTCATTTTTCTTATTTAGAATCCGAGCAAGCGCCTCGCGGAGGAGACGATTCTCCGCCAGCAGAAAAACCGGAATGCTCACTTCTGTATTCATCTACGTGAACCTTCGCTTTGGGGGAAGCGGGTCCGCTAACAACACCTGATCTGACAATAGCTTACTCATTGTGTGGTGGTTTTTGTCGTTTACTTTTCCACAGACTGAGGTGGTGAAGCACGGAACTCGGATTGTCCCCGTCCAGAAAAATAAAAAAAGGGCCATCAGACGAACCCTCGCACTCGGATAAAGTTGCGCGATTCATGAGCAATCGGCTGAAAATAATGAGATTTGTAAATAATTCTAATGTAATGGATCAAGTTAAGCCAGCAGATCCTGCGTGTATGATTTTTCTTGGCTGACAAGCCGGTTGGCAACTAAGGTACTGGCGTGTCTCCAAGTGATGGGAAATAGGGCACAGTAAAGATAAACCGCGGAGATTAAGCGAGCGCTAGATGTGCTCCAAGATACTCACAGGGCTGGGTTTCGAGGCGAGCTTGGATGGCTGCCAGACGCTAGAAACTGTATGAAACTCCAACCAGGGGTATAGCTCGAGTCCGCAGTCCCCCTTCATCCAGCTTCAGCAGGACGTTACCGGTTACTACCAGATTGAAGAAGGCCCGAAACTTCAGACCGAGAGAAGCGTTGGTGATGTTCACATCGGCAATTCTTTCGGCGACGTCGGGGTGGGTGGTGCCGGGCGTATAAACGGCGCAGTTCACCGCCTCGGCGTTAGTCGCGCCGCTACAATTTCCAAAGTCTTTATAGGGTTGTGAAATGAGTTGTGGAGCGCTGAATAACCTCTGTCCATAAATGTCAAATGCTCCGGTGAGGCGCTTGGTGAAAACCACGTCAGCTCCCACAACGTATACGAACCGATTGGGGAGTGAGCCTTTCTCCCTGAGCGGCTCGTCCGTAGGAACCAGGTTGTTCCCAGCCAGGGTCGAGTCTCCGTTGAATTCGTAACCCACGTCGGCGTGCGGCGACACCCGGGCCTTGTAGGAGAACACGCCAAACGGCTTCACGCCCGCTGAGCCGGAGCCCAGAAAGTTCGTGTCGTCACCGGTAGGCAACCTGACGTCGACCCCAACCGCAACTCCCGCTCGCTCCCACTGATGAACGGTGTATTTTCCGCGAAGGACCACATCGCCGATCCCGACGGCGCTGCCTGAATCGGAAAAGGTGGCTTTCAGGCAAGCCTGGCCAGCTCCCGCCGCTGCGGCGCATTGAGAAGCGATTGCGGGGTTGGTGGGATTGAACTGGTGCCAGGCATTGCCGGGAGCGCCAACAGCCGTTGGCGACGTGGAATTCGGGACGATACTAGCGTTTGAAGTGACGTTCATCCGCACATCTAAAACTGGAATCGCGGCTGAAAAATCCAGGTGACGGGTGATGCCGTAGGTCACGTAGAACGTGTACTGGTTCACCCTGAGATCGATGTTGTTCGCAGTCTGAATGTAGTCGCGAACAAAGCATGGATCGCCGTCGTATTTTGTTCCGGTCAGGTTGGTCTGACCGTTGGGCGGAGGGCAGGCCGGTATCGTCGGGGGAACAGGAGTAAAAGGTTGATGTTGCAGGACGGTTGGAAGATTGTTCGTGTCCTGACCGTCGATCGTACTGAAGTTGAAATATTGATAGCTGAACCCGATAAACAATTTCTTGCGCCCGATGGTACCGGCGCGTTCGCCAATGATGGGTCCAAGGCTCTCATCGGTGGTCGGCACTTCCAGTTTGGTAGCTTTATCGAATTGGAAGGTGATTCCAGAAGATGGCGACGCGATGGGCAATTGCGAAACCTGTATTCCGACCGCTTCGTTAACCGGGGCAAATGTGGCCAGGAAGTCGTTATCGAAGTGAGCCGCGTGATGATCGCCGGTGAACAGCACCGATTGTGTGCTGGACTGCGTAGTGGGGTCGAACCCGAATCCGAAAGGGCCATACACCTGGGGGATCAGGCAAATAAGCTTGTTACTTGAGGTGCCATTCAGCGGGCACACATTCTGGGCTGAAGCAGCAGTCAATGTTAGACAAAAGACCCCGAACGACAACAAAATCCCTCGCAACATCGCGCGACCACCTTATACCTTTCATTGACTGTGGACTGCGGGGCCCTGTAGGTCGGAAGTCTATATGATCTGGTTGTTGCTTTGTCAAGCCAGGAACATTTTTGGTAGTGTCTGAAAAGTGCGTTGAAGTCTAAACAGCGAGGTTAATTCCAAACTGAGCCGCTACTGAACGTCGCTGATAACCCACAGTCCATTCGATCTGGTCAATTCGAAAACGACCTTATCCTGTCGGCTCTCGGGAGCTTTGCCTTGCAGGGTGTTGGTTTGAAACTGCACGGCGTTGACGGTCGCATGTTGCCTGCCCTGGCTGAATTGCAAATTCTCGACACGAACTTCAATCTGGGACTGAACATGCAGTGCGGTAGCGCTTTCGAAATTTCGCTTGAACCGGTCATATCTCTTGCCCATGCCCGGCCAGATCTCACGCATAGCATCCGCATTTCTCTGCTCCAGCGCCTGCTGGTATTTCTTAATGACATTCCGTATGGCATCTTCATCATCGATGGCTTTCGCGGAAGGCGCCTCCGGCTTCACCGCCGGCGGCGGCTGATTCAGATCGGAAAGCTTGCCATCGATCTGGCTCAGGTAGGCACGCGCATCGGCTGCATGAGCGCCATTGCCCTGAACAATGGTCTGGAAACTGGTGCGCGCGGTCTCCAAACCTTTCTTGTCATTCGCGGCCGCGGACTGCTCGTACTTCTGCACCGTTTGCTGGTAGCCGTTCTCGTATTGCTGGCGTGCCTGTTCCAGTTTTTCGGCCTGGGCGATGCTTGCGGTCAAGGATGCGGGATCGCCGCCAGCCTGTTTGATTTGGTCCGCTTTATGGCGGGCTGAAGATAGATCTCCCTGCGCCAGGTCGCGCTGCGCACCGGCTTCGAGGTCGGCAATCTGCTGCTGTTTTTGTTGCTGCTGTGTAGCTAAGTTCGCCAGCTTGGCCGAAACCTGCTGTCGTAACTGCTCGGCGTCCGATTTTCTTGGGCCCTCTAATCCAATGACCTGATCGAGGAGACCGACGGCATTAGTCAGGCTATTTTGATCGCTCTTCTGTGCTGCCTGCCTGGCCTGGGTCAGCAACGCTTCCTCGTGGATGCGCTGCGGAATGACCTGGCGGAGATACTTTTGAGCGTCGTCTCTCCTTATTCCTCCCTCGGGCAAGGTCAGGATATGGTTGAGCTCCTTTTCCGCGGTCCGGAACTGACCGCGATCGACGTCGCTGGTCGCTCCCTGCCATAGCTGCGCTTCCTGTTGTCGCAGCTTGCGCAACTGGTCATCCTTTGTTTCCGCTTCAATCGCGGTCTGCATCTTTTGAACTTCGCCGGTCAGGGGGCCATTCAGTGCGACCGCATCCTGCAGCGCGCGCGACGCGCCCTCGAGGTCGCCGGCCACGCGCATCTTATCGGCCTGGTCCAGGGCCTGACGCTGCTGCAACTCAAGCGGATTTACTTTCGGAGTGACCGAGCCCGATTTTGGCGCCGCAACTCGGGCAGCTTCTTCTTGCCGCCTGGTCGAGATGAAATGGATGCCTCCCCAGACCATAAGCAGAACCAGCGCACCCCCACCAATTGCCATTGCGGCCGGTCGCTTCCACAGCGGAACCGGCACGGGCTGCGATGCTACGGTGGTGGCAGGCGCCTGGGTCTTCAGACTGTCGCGCTGGCGAAGTTTTTCAGCTTTCGCTTTTCTCCGAGCTTCCTCCTGACGCTGTTTCGCTTCCAGGCGCAACTTTTCTGCTTCTTCCGCCCGTCTTTTCTTCTCCGCCTCGCGGGCCGCCTTCTCTGCCTTGAGCTTTTGGCGTTCTTCCTCCTGGCGTTGTCTTGCCTGCTCCAGACGCAGCTTCTCGGCCTCTTCTTCCTGTCGCCTCTTCTCGGCTTCCGCTGCCGCTTTCTCCGCTTGTAGCCTTTGCCGTTCTTCTTCCTCGCGCCTGCGCTGTTCTTCCTGACGCCTCCGTTCCTGCTCCTGTTGCTTGCGCTCTTCCTCCTGACGCTTGCGCTCCTGCTCGCGCCGCTTCAACTCTTCAGCTTCGCCGATGGACTTCTCGACGACGCTCTTCATCCGGAGCAAACGTGCTTCGCCGGGAAATTCGGACAGCGCTTGCTGCACACGGGCGAGCGAGCCTTGCAGATCGGCGGCAGAATGCAGCTTTTGGGCGGAAGCTTCGTGCTCGGTGATCCGTTTTTCTTTTTGCAGGGCTTCCTCCGCAGCGCGCAACTGGGCCTCGAGAGCTTGCTTGCACTGCAGGAGCCGCGGCTCGTCCGGAAAAGCGACCAATGCGGTTGCGAGTTGGCTGAGGGCGCCGTTTAAGTCGCCGGTCGACTCGAGCTTCTGGGCAGACAGAAGATGACCCTCTATTGCGGATTCCCTTTTGCGACGCTCGAGCATGGCACGGATTTTCGTCAGCTCGGGCGACGAAGGATCCAGTTGCGCTACTCGGCCAACCAGGCTCTCGGCTGACTGCCATTCCAGAGACACCGCAGATTCCGCCGCCTGAAGCATTGCCGAAACTGCATGTTGCCGGACAAGCGAGTCGGCTGGCACCGACTCCGCCGCGCTTTGGATCGATGCCCCGCCCTGTTCCCATTTCCTCTTTTCAAAAAGTCTCTGGGCTTCAGCAATGAGCCTTAATGCTCTTGAACGTAGATTGGAGCGCTCATCGAGCGCATTCTCCAGTTGCAGAATTTCCGGATCGGCAGGAAACTCGGCTTTCGCCTGCGTCAGTAACTGGCGGGTTCGTTCCAGCTCGTAGTCGGCGAACGTACTCTGGGCTTGCCCGATGAGAGCGGCCTTTCGAGCCACGAGTTCCTGCCGTTGCAGCTCCCGCAACCGCTCCAGGGAAGACTCGGCTGCGGAAGCACCAGGATCGAGAGCCCTGATTTCCTGCCAAACCGCAATCGCCTGAGCGTATTCCCGCGCCTGCTCCAACTCTTTGGCCTTCTGCTCGGATGTGGCTATACGCTGAGCTACTTCTCGCAAGTCCGCGAGCCGAGGCTGAAGGGAAGCTTCGTCGGGGTACTTCCGAAGAGCCTCTTCCAGAATGCGGGTCCTCGCTTCAAGCCCGGATTCACGATCGAGTTGCGCGGCAACGGTCTTGAGATATTCCAGCCGCTGCGCTTTTTCGTGCTCCAGCCGCGCCCGTTTTTCCTGTTCACGCTGCAGCTGCAGGAATTCCGCTTGCAGCGCTTGCAGACTTGGATCGTTCCCGAATGACGCGAGATTTGTCTCGACGACTTTCTGAGCGCGCGGCAAATCTCCAGAGGTCTGGAGCCGGCGCGCTTCCGCTATCGCATCCTGAATGGCTTGCTCGCGTTTCTTTTCGGCGATTCGAGAGCGCAAGGACGCGGGGACCGCGGTTCCAGCCCGCGCCTGGGTGAGCTCATGCACCAGGGTTTCGGCGGAACGCCAGTCTTTTTCCAAGGCTGAATCGGCGGCTCGCAGCGCCACCTGGATGGCCTGCTCGCGCAACCAGGGGTCCAAGGCCGCCAGCGAGACGGCGCGAACGCAGGCTTCTCCACCCTGTTGCCATGAGCTTTCAGCGAAAAGCCGGCGCGCCGTGTTGAGCAGATTCTGCACCTCGGTGCGGCGCGCGACCGATTCGTCAAGTTTCTTTTTGAGTTCCGACAAAGACCGGTCGTCGGGGAATTCCGTCTGAGATCCGCGCAACAAATCGGAAGCCTCGAGATGTTCGCCCTTTCTTAAGAGCTGCTCGATCTGACTTCTGCGTTGCTGCACCAGCGCCGCTCCTGCCTTGGCTCTCAGGTTTTCGAATTCGGTCCGCAACTTGGCGGGAGCCACGCTGGCCAGGGCCATCGCGGGTTTGAGGCGGTCGATCACGGCGCGGTATTCCTTGGCCATGAGCAGCATGCGGCCGTCGGCCATGACCAGTTCGAGTTTTTCGGTAGCGTCCGCTGAGCGGCGCGCTTGATTTTCCGCATTCGCGCTTTCAAGTTCGGGCGCGTCTCCCCACGTAGTCTTGCATTCCTCCAGAAGTCGAAAAGCTTCGTCAAACTTGCCCTGCAGAGATAGCTGGCGAGACTGGTCGATCGTATTCTCGATATTCTGCCAGCGCCCGGCATCGCGACGCGCCTGCTGCAGGAGTTCGTCGCAGACCGAATTTCTCCGGAATGAACTGGGCTGCGATTCCAAAAACTTTACGGCCTCGGCAGCCTTCCGGTTCTGCAGCAGTTTCCTGGCGGCCGCAAGCGCGGCTTCCAGACGTTTCTGATGTTCGGCCGCAGCTTGACGAGCCTGAGCCAGCGCAATTCCCAACTCTTCTTCGTGTCCCTGCGGAAGTTCAGTCTCCAGCAGTTGCACAGCCTGCTCGTACTCGTCGTTTTCAATCAAGCCGCGAGCTTTTTCAACGACGGCTTCAACCGCCTTCCTCTTCTCGTCGACCGCCGCTTCTTCCCTGGCGAATTGAAGCAACTCTTCCAGGTCGACATCATGCTGGAACTCCGCCGTGGCGGCTTCCAAAGTACTGATGGCTTCGTGAAATTCTTTCCGGCGAAGGCATTCCTTGGCGCGCTGCAGAAATTCGCCTTTTCGCTTTTCGGCGCGCTCGCGCTCGACCGTCTCGCGCACGATCACCTGCAACGACTGCAAATGGGGATCGCTTCCGACTTTTTGCAGCGCCGCTTCCAGCAACTGCAAAACTTCCTCGCTACGTCCGGCCTGGATGAGGGCGCGAGCCTGCGCCAACTGCTCATCGATAAACTGCTTGCGCTCGCTGACTTGCCTTTGTTTTTCAGCTAGCACTTTCAGCTTTAGCAAGGTGCGGTCTTCGGGAAATTTAAGCAGCCCTTGATCGATGGTTTTGGCGGCAGTTGCAAAATCATCGCGATCGAGAGCCTCTTCGATCTGCTGGTTGATGGATTCAAGTTCCTTGCGACTACGCTCCTGCGCTCGTCCGGCAGTGGCCGATTCGAGCAGAGACTTCACCTCCGGAGCATTGGGATCCAGCGCTTCCGCTTCCTTGAGAACGTTGAGCGCAGCGGTGAATCGACGTGACGCAATTTCCTTGCGCGCGGATTCGACGAGGCTATCGACCTGCGCCCGGCGCGTACGCTCCTCCCATTCGCGGTGGATCACGCGGAACAGGGCTTTGGCCTGGAGATCGTTGGGGGCGAGCTCGAGCGTTTCCTCCAGGTACTTCTTGGCGACGTCCAAATCTCCGTCCTGATGCGCCGCCTCAGCCCGGTGGAGAAGACTCTGCAACTCCTCAGCTCGCGTCTTGGCTTCCTGGATGCTTGCCTTCAGCGACTGCAAGCCGGGTTCGGTCTGGTGCAGGTTCAGGGCTTTGTCTACGTAGCCCAGGGCGGCCTCGAACTGCTGATTGACGTACGCCTCTTCGGCCTGGCCGCGGAGTTGCTTGATCTGTACTCCGATCTGCTCTTGTTCAATGTTTTGCTGCACCGTGCGGAAAAGCCGAATCGCGCCGGTGTGCTGGCGGTCGATCTTGAGAACCTGCAGCAACAGCTCCTTCGCCTTATGGGTGAACCCGCGCGACAGCAGCGACTCGGCTTCCCGCAGATGGCCCTCAACCATGCCTTCCTTCAAACGATCACGGATCTGGGCCAGATCGAAGCCCAGGTCCTCCACCGTCCGATAGCGCTCCTCGCGATCTTTGGCCAAAGAGCGAAGAATCACGCCTTCGAGCTCAGGAGGGCTATCGGTTATGTATTTGCTCAGCGGAGGAGGAGGATCATGGATGATCTTCAGCAGGGTTGCTGCTGTACTGTCGCCGTCGAACGGCAGCGAGTAGGTCAGGAGCTGGTAGAGCACCACGCCGGTGGAGAAAATATCGGTTCGGGTATCGATGGGCTTGCCGTTTACCTGCTCCGGCGACATATAGCCCAGGCTGCCGATAAGCTGTCCGGTGCGAGTTACGGTCTTGTCGCCGATGTGGGCAATTCCGAAGTCGACGATCTTGATGCCGCCGTTCTTCAGCACCATGACGTTGCCGGGCTTGATATCGCGATGAACAATGCCGTGATGGTGCGCGTAGGCTAGTCCGTGACAAACGTCGCAAATAAAATTGATCTTGGCCAGCAGCGTGAGCGGGCTGCGGGAATTGATGACGGCATCGAGGGTTTCCCCTTCCAGATACTCCATTACCAGATATGGATTGCCCTCCAGGTCACCCAGGTCGTAGACCGTGACGATGTTGGGATGCTGCAGATTGCCGGTGGATTGAGCCTCGCGATAGAAACGCTTCAGCAGATCAGGATTGTCGGAGAAGGCTCCGGTCATCATCTTGATCGCGACCAGGCGATTGAGGTGCGGATCGGTGGCCTTGTACACCACTCCCATGCCACCGCGCCCGAGCACGTCGATGACGTCGTACTTTCCGATTTTTGTCGGTTTAGCGACCACCGGTTTGTACTCAACCTGAACTCTAACGCCGGGAGGACGCTAGGCGCGGGCTGGCACCATCTCCAGCGTTCGGCCTGGACCGACTGGCGGAGCGGCCCCGCCTCTTCTCGCCCGACTCGCGCGCAGGAGCCGGCTCATGGATGGTAGCACTGCGCCGGCTGGTGCCGCGCTATTTTGCTACAAAGCGAGAGTGCCCGCAACCCTTCCCTGAAACCTCCGCAGCGAGGAATCTGCGCTTAATATCAATCACTTATCTCATAACTGCAACTATGCTTAACGGCGGGTTTGGCCCACTCTTTACTGTCCAGACTCCGAAGTGTAAGCTGCTGGACAGCCGGTATTTCTGCAGCCGGAGTCGTGATGATGTAGCGAGTCGTCAACAATTTGGGGGATCGCTTCACACGTGAGCACCCGGACGTGCCATGAAATTGACCGAAAAATACGAACTGGTCGAGCCTGTCACCCGGGGGAGAATAAACTCCTTTATTGCTCGCGATCTATCGACCTCCGAACAAGCGCTAGTGCATTTATTTGACTGCGCGGGAGCCAAGTCTGGACAGCCGGCCGCTCTTTGGGTTTTGCAGGCCTTCCGCTGCCTTGCCCCCAGCCCGCCCGGCCTCGTCATTGAGGCGGGAACTTCTGCGACCAGTTCACTTGCTTATGTAATTACGCGCATGCCCAGTGCTGCCGCTTTGCGAGCCTGGGTGCAAGCCTACAAACTTTCCACGGAAACGACTCAGGAATTTGATGATGGCAAGGACGGAACCACCACCGCTGCTGCCCTTGGCGATGTCATGCGACAGGTGGTCGAAGAGGATGTGCAACCGTGCTCGGAAGCGCCATCCACGATCCCAACACTGAGTAGCGAGCCTGCTTCGCCGAAAGCATCCCCTGCCGCATCAGCCCAAAACCGCCATTCCCGCGGCGGGGCATAGGCGTTAGCCATTAAGGTTTCATGCCGAGATGGCCCTCGAACATTCAGGGCAAATCTTGTGTGTAACCTTGGCTTCTGAGTGCGCCCTTACGTAATACTCGAAAGGTTGCCACTTGCCCGCCTGGTCCTGGATTTTCTTGCAGGACAAGCAGATTGGCAACAGTCCTTCCAGGGTGTGAATGTTCGCGAGTGCGGCTCTGAGTTCTTTCAGGGTGCGCTCTTTTTCCTGTTCGGCGCGATCGCGCGCGGCCAGAGATTCTCCCAGACGTTTGAGGTTTCGCCGCAAGTCGAATTGCGCCTGCACCTGGCGACTTAGCGCCCTGAGCGCGTCCAACTGCTCCGGGCTCAGAGTTCGTGGCACGCGATCAATTACGCACAGAGCGCCCAGCGCGTGACCTTCCGTCATCAGACTGGCGCCGGCATAAAAGCGGATCCTGGGTTCGGAAACTACCAAGGGGTTTTCCGAGAAGCGGTCATCTTCGCTGGCGTCAGGCACGATGAACACATCCGGCTGGAGAACCGTCGACGCGCAAAAAGCTATATCGCGAGAGGTCTCGGTCATCGAAATGCCGACCTTCGACTTGAACCATTGCCGGTCGGCGTCGATCAAGCTGATCAGTGCGATTGGGGTTTGGCAGATGTAGGAGGCTAGAAAGGTGAGGTCATCGAAGGCGGCTTCCGGTTCCGTATCAAGAATCTCATAGCCCCGCAGTGTAGCTAGCCTTTGTTTCTCATTTACTGGTTTGGAGGGAATCATCGCTGGCCTCCCGACCGTCCGCTACCTTGGCCGCAGCGACTCTAACCCGATTGTCCCCCGGAATTCAACCGCGCGGACACGGCGGTGGTGGCTCTCCCCCGGACGGAAGGTATCGTTCCTGGGCTGGCGAAGAGCTTGCCCTGAGCGAAGTCAACGGATCTGGCGTGGAGTAGCGCGCAGTTGTCACAACAACTTGGTGCAGCGGTGCGCGCCAAATCCTTCGAGACTGAAGTCCCTCAGGATGAAGCCGTTGCATGGGTTTGCGCAACCTGAGTCACTAACCCTCGCGTATGCACGGCGAACTACTGGCCCTTGTCTTCCTCGCTTGGCGCCTTACCGTGCTCTCGGTTGTAAGCCTTCCAAGCCTGGTCTATGACGTAGGCATGAATCGCGTCCGCGTCCTGTACCGTCATCTTAAGATTGGGGAAGGCAAACTTCGGCGGATCGGCAAAGCCGGGCATACCCTTATCCCAGTGAGTGCCGGCCAGAACGATTCCGTACCAATCGCGGTGGACTTCCGGCGGCGCGTAGCGGAGATCGGGAACGGCGCCATTCAGTACCCAGGCGCCACTGCCATCCGTGCCCGGGCGAGTGACAACCATCGCAAACGAATTTTCCGTAAAGAGCTGCGCCCTGGTGAATCGTCTCCTGGGCTGGCGGTTTGTTGCGGAGGTTGCGGAACGGGAGGCACGACATCCGGCGGCGTCGGAAAAGGTACGGTGGCGCCGACTTTGAACGCCAGCAGGCGCGCCGGTCCTCGCTTGGATTGCGGAGTCGCCATCGTCCAGGCTGGAGCAAACAGTCTCGATCCCGAACCCCATCCCACCGGGCACAGGACGTACTGCTCGCCCTTCACCGTAAAGGTCACCGGAATCGACTCGATGGCCGAACCGGTTTGAATCGACCAGACTTTCTTCCCGCTGTCGGCAGCGTAGGCTGCGAATTCACCCGAGCCCTGTCCCTGAAAGACCAAATTGCCGGCGGTCGAGAGCACGCCGCCGTTGGTTGCGATCGGCTCCTCCACCGACCAGCGGGCAGACTGGCTGACCGGATCCCACGCGATGAGCCTGCCCTTCGGTGCCCTGCATCCATTCTCCTGACTGCACCGCAGCTTTGGAGGCGGGCTTGCGATCGGTCGCCGGGACATATACCAGTCCAGTGATCGCGCTGTAGCTCATGGGCCACCAGTTGTGGACCGTCCACTGCTTTCCGCCGCCAGCGGACGCCGGCGTCTCGACGGGCCGTCCGGTCGCGAGATCGATAAGAGCTCGCCCAAGCCAGTTTGACCAGCGGCTTCGCGGAGAGCAGTTTTCCGGTCTTGGCGTCGAGAACGTAGAAGAATCCGTTCTTGGGCACGGTCATGGCGACGTGGCGCTTCTCGCCGTCGATGACCAGGTCGGCGATCATGATGTGATTGTTTTCGGTTTGCAGTCCGGGAGCGCTGGTCTGGAAATGCCAGGCGTATTCTCCGGTCTCCGCATTCACGGCGATAATGCATCCGGCAAAGAGCTTGTCTCCGCCCACTTTGATCGAGGACAGCTCGCCGTAGTCGACGCCCGCTCCGGCGGTGCCGAAAATTACGAGACCGGTCGACGGGATCGTAGGTGATCGCGTTCCAGACATCGCCGCCGCCGACCTTCCACGAATCTTTTCCGGACCAGGTCTTCGCCGCCATTTCCAGCGCTTTGGTTTCGAAACCTTTGGCGGGATCTCCGGGAACGGTCCAGAAACGCCAGACTTCTTTGCCGGTTTGCGCATCGTAAGGCGACCAGCGATCCTCGGACTCCGTCGTCGGAACCGTTGTAGCCCATCAATACTTTTCCCTTGGCGACATGGGGTGCGCCGGTGATCCCGGTTTGAGTTGGGTCGCAGACCGTGGCATCCCAAAGCTGTTTTCCCGAAGCCGCGTCGACCGCGAGCAGCCGGCAATCTCCGGTACCTACGTAGACTTTTCCATTCCAGACCGCCACGCCGCCATTGGTTCGCGCGGAATACGATCCGTTGATGGCAAGATTCAGCCGTATCTTCGGATCGAACTTCCAAAGTAGTTTCCCCGAAGCCGCGTCCACCGCATATACCACCGACAGCGGAGCGCTCACGTAGGCGACGCCATCGACGACAATCGGTTCCGAAACGATTCCCATTCCGCTATCGATGTCCAGATACCATGCCAGACCGAGGCCGCTGACATTCTGATCGGTGATGTTTTTGAGCGGGCTGAAATGCTGCTCATCGAAGGTGCGGCCGTTGAGCAACCAATCATTTCCCCGCGAGGCGTCCCAATTCACCCGAGTCTCATTGACATTGCCGGCCAGATCCTCGGTTTGATTGTCCGCGGAAGAACGAATCGCCAGCGCCATGCCCAGAGCAAGGCACACAACGCTCAAGCCAAGAATCTGCCATGTCCTCATATCAGCGCACCTTGTAGGAAGCAGTTCGCGACGGACCCTGGAACAACGATTTACTATAGACGCGGTAGAAATATTTTGTTCGGAAGGAACTGCGGCGGGCCGCCGGAGGCTGTATGCGCCACAAAATGCCAGCTACGCGTTGGCCCCTCAGGCCTCCCCGCCAGGAGTGTTTATCAGGCCTCCGGTAGTGTTGCGGCGACCACGCAAGCACTTATGGAAAAGGTGTGTTCACCACGCCTTCGCCGTTTACGCGGATGGGTTCCACTTTGGTTGACTCCGGCTTTTTCTTTTCGAGCGGAGGCTCACCCAAATGGTCGCTCACAACCTGTTCCAGTTGGGTCATAAGACCTCTCAGGGTCTTGTCGCCAGCATCCAGGCTACTGCGCATCGCTGCGCTTGCATTCATGGCTTCGCGGTACGCCTCCTGAGCCTCGGTCAGGAGATGGACATGTTCCATGAAAGCGGTCGCCGACTTGGTGAACTTGTTCATCGCGTCGGTGTAGGTCGCCAGAGTTGGCGTCGGTTGCGCGGGCACACCATCTTCTTTTTTCCACATTGCTGCATTCATTTCCATCCCCTATCCTTTTAGCTGGGCGAGGACACCATATTATTAGCTTGGCCCACCCCGGTCAATCGCGGGATTCACGAAAATTTCAAATATCACTATGTGGAAACTGGCGTCCGGCGTGGAGTTCAAAGCGCGATAGAATTCGGCCACGCAAGGGGCCTGGGATATCGCCGAACCTTGACGGGCTTTGGCTCACTGCCTACACTTCTTCCTGCCCTGGAAGTCCTGCGTTCTATTGCCGAGCTCACGGTCGAGGTGTTTCATGCAGAAGCGTGAAGTGGGTGCCATTAATCTTCTTATCTGCCTTTTCGTCTTGATCCCGCTCTCCTACTCACAGTCAATACCAAAGAAGAAGGTCAGCAGCCAGGCTGATCTGCCACGCTTCAGCTATCCCGTCGCGGGCTCGGCTTCCGAACTGGTGCAGGCGGACGACGCTACCTTCAATGCTTTTGCGGCAAAGGTACGCGCCGACCTCGATACGATCTTTCGCGGCTACGAGATTGAAGACAAATCAACCATGCGAACCCTTCTTTCCGCCCGGTTGGACCTTCAGGAAATCGCCGGCGAAAATCAGGCGGCGTTGGAAACCGTCGAAGCTCTGCGGGCGTTGGAGGAGAAACCGGCACCGAAATTGACGACTGGAATCTTCGCTCGCGCCCGCCTGCAGGCCGCGATAGAGAGCAAAAGCACCAGCGGCCCCGCCTTTGACCAGGCTTTCACCAAGTTCTATAGCGAAGCCATTAATTCCCTTCCCTGGGATGTGGTTCAGGACTCCATCCGCCAGTCTTATGCAAGTTCGAAGGTCTACACCAAATCGGTTGCTTTGGGCCTGGTAAAAACCGAGATCGACCCTGCGGTCGAGAAGTCGGGAACGCTTGACAACCTCGAGGCCTGGGATCTGATTTCGGTGCGCAACAACCTGCGATCAGGCATTCCGCTGGGACCCGCCCGCGGCGCGGTGCTGAAGCAGTACATTGCCGCGCACAATGTGGTCAAACCGGATATTTGGGCGGCGCGCGAAGTCACGCTCACTAAGGATCAGAATCTGAAGCCGGTGCTGGTCGCAATTTGGGACTCCGGTATCGACGTTTCGCTTTTCCCTGATCAGCTCTTTACCGATCCGCAGCCAACTGCCAGCGGTGCGCACGGGCTGGCCTTTGACGACGTTGGTGGACCTTCCAAAACATGGTTGTATCCGCTTACTCCTGCGCAGCAGAAGGCATATCCCGAGTACCGCGACCAGATCAAAGGCTTTCTGGATATCGAGAACGGTATCGACTCGCCGGAGGCGGATGCACTGCAAAAAAGGTTCAGTACGCTATCACCGGAGCAGATGCATCAGGTTTTCGAGTTAAACAAGGTGATCGGGTTCTATATTCACGGGACGCATTGTGCCGGGATCGCAGTGCGCGGAAATTCTGCAGCCCGGCTGGTGGTGGCCCGCTTTAACGATCAGTTGCCGGACCTGCCATTCCCTCCGACCGCTGATTGGGCTCATCACCTGGGCGCAGCCTTTCAACAGATGTCAGACTACTTCCGTACCCGCAACGTTCGCGTCGTCAATATGAGTTGGGGAGACGATCCCCAGGAATTCGAGACCTGGCTTTCCAAAACCGGCGGCGGCGCTGATCCCGCGGAGCGAAAGCGGCATGCCGCGGAACTTTATGCCATCTGGCGTAATGCCATCGAAACTGCCATCAAGAGTTCGCCGAATACGCTGTTTGTCACCGCCGCTGGAAACAGCGACAGCAATGCCGGATTCATCGATGACGTCCCGGCGTCGCTGCACCTCCCGAACCTGATTGCGGTGGGCGCGGTGAACCAGGCCGGAGATGAAACTTCGTTCACCAGTTACGGCGAGACCGTGTTAGTGGATGCCGACGGCTACAACGTTGATAGCTACGTTCCCGGCGGAGCGCGGCTGAAGCTATCCGGCACCTCGATGGCTTCGCCGAACGTGGTCAACCTCGCGGCTAAACTCTTTGCCCTCGATCCTTCACTTACGCCCGCGGAAGCGATCGAACTCATCAAAGCCGGCGCCAGCACCAGCGAGGACGGGCGGCGCCACCTCATGGATGAGAAACGCTCCGTGGCTCTGCTGCAGGCCCGGATGAAGAAGTGATCGATTCGGCCTGGAACCGCAGCGAACGGTAGCCCAGCCTGAGAATGGAACCAGTGCACGCAATGCCACGTATAGAGATGAGGTGGAGCGGCTCGCCGCCTAAGCGGGAGTTCTGGGCAGATATAAGAAAACCATAGGGCCTGCCCGCGAGACTCACAGTTCTGGAATCAGTTGTTCCGGAGATCGTTTTTTCGATCGTTTTTCAGGAGATCAGTGTTCTGGAGATCGGTGTTCTGGAGATCAGTGCTCATGGAACTGCGAATTGAAGGCTTATCCAAGTCTTATCCCAATGGGGTGCGGGCGTTGGACAACGTTTCTCTTACCATCCCGTCGGGCATGTACGGGCTGCTGGGTCCGAATGGCGCAGGTAAATCAACCCTGATGCGCACCATCGCGACTCTGCAGGAACCGGATACCGGGCAGATCCACCTCGGCAGATATCGATGTGCTCCGGCAAAAACAGGAACTGCGCAAAACTCTCGGCTATTTGCCGCAGGAGTTTGGGGTGTACCCGCGCACTTCGGCGCAGGACATGCTGAGTCACCTGGCGCTGCTCAAAGGGCATCGTGGATGCGAGGCAGCGCAAGGCCACCGTAGAGGCCCTACTGCAGCGCACGAATTTGTGGGAGCACCGGAAAAAGACGCTGACCGGATTTTCCGGCGGAATGCGGCAACGCTTCGGGATTGCGCAGGCACTGTTGGGGAATCCGCAGCTACTGATTGTCGATGAGCCGACGGCGGGACTCGATCCCGGCGAGCGCAACCGGTTCTACGGGCTGCTCTCCGATATTGGAGAGAACGTCATCGTGATTCTTTCGACTCACATCGTCGAAGACGTCATGGAATTGTGCACCAACATGGCGATCATTCATCAGGGCAAAGTTCTTTTTGCGGGAGCGCCCGCGGATGCGGTCAAGGGGCTGGAGGGCCGGATCTGGCAGAAGACGATCGCAAAGACCGAGATGAAAGAGTACGAGCAGCGCTACAAAGTCATCTCGAACAAGCTGATTGCGGGCAAACCCCTGATTCACATACACGCTGACCAGAGTCCGGGCGATGGGTTTCAGCCGGTAAGTCCGGACCTGGAAGATGTGTTCTTCACCCGCATCACGGGAATTCAATGACCACGCCATCAATATCTGCGCCATCCACCTCTCAGCCATCGAACTTTGGCCCATCGGGCTCGGGCCACCGAGCTCTCCACCATCGAGTCCCGGGCGGTCGATGTTCAGCCACTTCTTCGGATTTGAAGTTCGCTTCTGGCTGCGCGGATGGATGGTGTGGATTTTCTTTCTGGTCGTGGGATTGCTGTTCTTCGGAGCCGTCAGCTCCGACCACGTAACCGTGGGCAACACGCTGGGCAACACCTACAAGAATGCGCCCTGGGTGATCGAGAATTTCTACGCGGTTTGCTCGATTCTTACGCTGCTGATGACCACGGCGTTTGTGAACTCGGCGGCTTCGCGCGAGTTCGCGTGCAACATGAACCAGATCGTGTTCGCGACTCCGATCAGGAAGTTCGACTATCTTGCGGGCACGGTTTTTGGGATCGGCGCTGGTGGCGGTCATCCCACTGCTGGGGGTCTCGGCGGGAATCCTGGCGGGAAAGTACATGCCGTGGATTGATCCCGAGCGCTGGGGAGCGGTGGTCTGGATGGCGCATCTGAAGGCCATTCTGGTTTTCGCGATACCCAACACGCTTGTTCATCGCGGCAATTATTTTCGCCATCGCGGTGCTGACCCGGAGCACGGTTGTCTCGTTCATCGGCGGGCTGGTGCTGCTGGTGGGATATGGAGTTTCCCAGGCGCTCACCAGCGATCTGCAGAACCAGACCGTCGGCTGCGCTGATCGATCCGTTTGGCACGAACACCTTCGTGATCGCAACCAAGTACTGGACGGTCGCGGACAAGAACACTTTGACCCTGGGTTACAGCGGGCTTACTGCTGTGGAACCGGCTCATCTGGCTGAGCGTGGGAGCCCTGGTATTCGCGTTCGCCTACTGGCGCTTCAGCTTTGCCGAAAGAAGCACGAAGCCGAAGAAAGAAGCGCAAGACAGAACAAACGCCTTCTGTGACCGCGATTGCGGTTCCCGTGAGCAGACCGGCAATTCGGGCCGGCCGCGCAGTGGTCGCAATTCTGGGGAAGCTCGAAGCTCGAATTTCGCCGCCTGATCAAGACCATTCCATTCGTCGTGATCACCGCCGCGGCGCTGCTGAACTGCCTCACGGCCCTGATCTTCAACGCCACCGAGGCCTATGGAAACACTTCGTTTCCGGTCACGTATCAAATGCTCGAGCTGATTGCCGGAACGCTGTACCTCTTTCTGATCGCACTGATCACCTATCACGCCGGAGTGCTGATCTGGGAGGAGCGCGACAGCAACAACGACGAAGTGCAGGACGCCCTGCCCATGCCGGAGTGGCCTGCCTTTGCGGCTAAGTTCGTGGCTTTGCTGAGCAGCATCGCAATCATTCTCGCGATCGCGATGGTGACCGCGATCCTGGTGCAGTACTTTCACCACTATCACCGGTATCAACTCGGACTGTTTGTCGCAACTCTGTTTGGCATCGACTTCAGCGCATTCATTTTTCTGGCGGTGCTGGCGTTTTTCATCCACGTGCTCTCGCCCAACAAGTACGTGGGGTATTTCGCCTTTATCGCCTTCTCGATCCTCAATTTTTTTGTCTGGCGGCCGCTGCATGTTGCCACCTACCTGGTCCAGTTCGGGCTAGCCCCGTCCATGGTCTATTCGGATTTCTTCGGCTACGCAGCCATTCCTCGGCGCCTGGGCATGGTTCACACTGTACTGGTCAGCTTTTTGCGTGGTCCTGGTGGTGGCGACGCTCCTGCTGTGGCCGCGCGGACGCGACCTGCGGTGGAGCAGCCGGCTGCGGAACGCGCGCCTTGCGCTTCAAAGGGCCGCTGCGCGTGTTCGCGGCCGTGGGACTGATCGCCTTCGTGGGCATCGGCGCATGGATCTACTACAACACCAAGGTGCTGAACACGCTCCGCAGTGAAAACGATCAAGACGCATTACAGGCGGACTACGAAAAGACTTACAAGAAATTTGAGAAGCCAGCCTGAGCCCCGAATCACCGACGTGAAGTATGCGATCGACATCTATCCCGAAACGCGCGGACATGGAAATGCGCGGGGAGCAGACGATCGTCAACAAGACTTCACAAGCCGCTGTCCGAAGTACAGTTCACCCTGGGCGAACAATTACGACACGCAGATCGATCTGCCCGGAGGAAAGCTCGCCCAGGACGACACGCGGCTCCTGTTTCAGACCTATTCTCTGGATCCGCCCATGCAGCCGGGTGAGTCGCGGGTCATGCACTTTACCGTCAAGGCCCGGAATCGCGGCTTCGAAAATTCGGTCACCAACCGCGAGATCGTGCAGAACGGAACCTTCTTCAACAGCACGGTGGCGCCCATGATCGGCTACCAGCCGACCAATGAGATGACCGACCGGAACAAGCGCAAGAAGTTCGGGCTGAAAGAAAAAGATCTGATGCCGGCGCTCGAGCAGAACTGCACCGCCGACTGCATGGACACCTATCTCAGCAACAACTCGGATTGGGTGAACGTGGAAACCGTGATCAGCACGTCGCCCGACCAGATCGCGATCGCTCCGGGATCGCTGCAGCGGGAATGGACGGAGAATGGACGTCACTACTACCAATACAAGCTCGACCACTACTCGCTGAATTTCTATTCCTTCATTTCGGCGCGATATGAGGTGGCGCGCAGCGATTGGAACGGAATCAAGATCGAGGTCTACTACCTGAAAGAGCATCCCTGGAACGTTCCCAAGATGCTGAACTCGGTGAAGAAGTCGTTCGCCTACTACACCCAGAATTTTGGGCCGTATCCAGCACAAGGAAGCGAGGATCATCGAATTTCCGCGGATCGCGCAGATTCGCCCAGGCGTTTCCGGGAACCATGCCGTACTCGGAGTCGATCGGATTTATCGCCAACCTTGAACATCCGGACGACATCGACTTCGTGTTTTACGTGGTCGCCCACGAAATGGCGCACCAGTGGTGGGCGCATCAGGTGGTCGGCGCCAACATGCAGGGCGCGACCCTGCTTTCCGAAACCCTGGCGCAGTATTCGGCGCTGATGATCATGGAAAAGGAATATGGCCGCGACACCATGCGCAAGTTCATGCAGTACGAGATGGACAATTACCTGCGCTCGCGCGGCACCGAACTGCTGAAAGAGCGGCCGCTGTTGCGGGTGGAAGCCAGCCAGGGTTACATCCACTATCGCAAGGGCAGCGTCGTGATGTACTACCTGCGCGAGATGATTGGCGAAGAAGCGGTGAACCGCGCGCTGCGCAAGGTGCTAGGTCAATACGGATACAAGCAGCCGCCGTATCCGACTTCTTACGCCTTGATCGATGCTCTGCGCGAGCAGACGCCGCCCGAGTTGCAATATCTGCTGCAAGATCTTTTTTACGACATCACGCTGTTTTCCAATCGCGGGATCACGGCGACGGCACACAAGCGAAGCGACGGAAAATTCGACGTGACCGTCGAGGTAGAGACGCACAAGTATAAAGCTGACGAAAAAGGAAACGAGACCGAAGTGCCGGTGAATGACTGGATCGAAGTGGGCGCGCTGGCGGCTCCGGAAAAAGGTAAGAAGTACGGCCAGGTGCTGCACCGCGAGCGCGTGCACATGACCAGCGGGAAAAGTACCTACACGTTCACGACCGACAGGCTTCCTGAGAAAGCAGGCATTGATCCGCTATTGCTGCTGGTGGATCGGGTGCCCGATGACAACCTGGCGACGGTAACTTTGAAGTAGCGTAGGAAGCTGGAGAGAGAAAACCTCAGCGGCTAAAGCTGTCCATCGCCGCGTATCTTGTTTGGCACACTAAAGTCGTGCCCTTCCCGAAACTTCTTCGATAACCCGTGCAGACTTTCTGCAATCGTTCGTTGACTAGAGGCGAACTTTCTCCTTCAAATCCTGGGCGGCTTGCATCACATGGTCCGGTTTGCCGAGATCGCGCCAGTAATATTCATCAGCGCGAAACGCCAGAATTTTTTCTCCCTGGGCAGCCAGCCGCAGATACGAATCGATAATGGAGAAGACGCCTTCTTCAGTCATCATCCCGAGAAGACGAGGAGAAATCACGTGGATGCCGGAAAAAGCCAGCGCGGTTCCTGGCTCTGAAGCATCCCCCACTTCTGTTTTCCAGTCGCGTCCGGATCGCCGGCCGCAAAGCTGCAGGTGCTCGTCGAACAGCAGGTATCGCGAAGTCTCCCGATCCTGCACTGCCAGCGTGGCGAGCGCTTGATTCTCAGTATGAAATTCCACCATGCGCCCGAGATCGATCGTGCTGATCACGTCGACGTTGTGCAGAATGAACGGCTCGGCCGCATCGGAATCGTCGAGAAAGAAATACGCCGCCTTTTTCAGGCCGCCGCCGGTATCGAGCAAAACTTCCTCGCGAGAAACCTCAATGTGCATGCCGAAATTGTCGTTCGCTTTCAGATACTCGAGCAACCATGTCGGCAAAGTGATGCACGTTGATGATCACGTCGTGAATGCCAAAGGCGCGCAGGCGCGAGAGCGTGATCTCCAGCAGCGTGCGGCCGCCGACTTCCACCAGCGCCTTGGGACGATCATCGGTGAGCGGCCGCAAGCGCGTGCCCAGGCCGGCGGCCAGAATCATGGCCTTCATTTGGCCAGATTCTCCAGCCCACTTCTCGAGTCGAGATGCCGCACCACCACTTCCACTCCATTCCTGCCGCGCAAATGTTTCGCCAATTGCTCCGCCAGATAGACCGAGCGATGCTGGCCGCCGGTGCAGCCGAATGAGACCATCAGGTTCTTGAAGCCGCGGCGCTGGTACTCGCTCACGCTGGCATCCACCAGCGACATGACGCTGGCCAGAAACTGGTGCACGCTCTCCTGCTGGTTGAGATAGTCGATCACCGGCGCGTCTTTGCCGGTGAGAGCCTTGAAGCGCTCCTCGCGGCCGGGATTGGGCAGGCTGCGGGCATCGAAAACGAATCCGCCGCCGTTGCCGCTCTCGTCCTTGGGCAGGCCCCGGTGAAATGAAAAACTGAAAATCCGCACCGTCACAGTTCTCCGGCTCGGGAGCCAGGCTCTGCAGTTTCTCCGAAGCCAGCATGCTCTTGAACGCGTCCATCAGCGTGGGCAGTGCGATGGGCAGCTTCGACGTTGTGCAGCAGCCAGCGCAGATTTTTCAGCGCGTAGGGCACGCTCTGCAGAAAATGAGCTTTGCGCTCGTAAAAACCGCGAAAGCCATAAGCGCCCAGCGCCTGCATGATGCGGACGTAAACGTAGGCGTAGTAATGCTGCATGAACGCTTCGCGATCGAGGTTGATGAAGCCCGCAAGCTTGTCGAGATAGTGATCGAGCAATTGCTGGCGCAGTTCCGGCGGCAGATCGGCCTTGGCGTCGTACAAAAGAGAAGCGATGTCGTATTGCAGCGCGCCTTTGCGGCCGCCCTGGTAGTCCAGAAAAAACGGCTGGCCGTCGCGCAGCATGATGTTGCGCGACTGGAAATCGCGGTAGAGAAAGTAATCGCGAGGCGCGCTCAGCAGAAATTTCGTCAGGCGGCTGAAATCGTCTTCCAGCGCCTGCTCGTTGAAGGGAATGCCGGCGAGCCGAAGAAAATAATATTTGAAATAATTCAAATCCCAGGCGATCGACTGGCGATCGAAGCTGCCGCGCGGATAGCAGACCTTGTAATTCAGATCGCGGCCGGCCTCGACCTGAAAGCGCGGCAACACGGCCACGACTTTGCGATAGGCTTCGACCGCCGGCGGAGCGATGTTCTCGCCCGGCGCGATTCTCCGAGAGAAACTCGAAAAGCGTGGTGTCTCCCAGATCTTCTTCGAGATAGGCGCCCTGGCTCAAATCTTCCGCATAAATTTCCGGCACCGGCAGACCGTGCCGGCGAAAATGCCTGGAAAATTCGAGGAAAGCGACATTCTCTTCGCGCACGTCGTACAGAATGCCGATCGCGCTGTGGTCCTCGCTGGCCAGCCGGATGATCTTCCGCCCCGAGCCGCCCAGCTCGCCCTGCAGCGGCTGCACCTGCGTCGACCGGGCGAGTGGAAATGCTGCTCAAAAAGCTTTTTGAGAACGTCCATGAATGGTTTTCCAGCGATTTCAGCTTTCGACGGTGCGCAGCCTGGTCGCCTTAGTCCCCATAAAGATAACATCGAACCTGCGACTGCAAAAACGGCAACGGCACGGTACCAAAGTCCTATTCGAACGTCCGTGCCGGGCCTGCAACCGTTGTATTCTGTGTATGGCTTTAATGGGCGCGATCTTGCATGATGACGGCTCGTGGAAGGACCAGAGCTACGGTTCATATGCGCACGTTCCGACCTTGAAAAGAGCCTGCAGCGCCTCAAAGTACGAATGACCACGACTGCATATCTCGAAGAAGTCAATCCCTGGGAAGCGCAGGTTGCGCGATCCGACCTGGCTGCGTCGAAGCTTCAGCTCGACGAAGGCCTGTGGAAGATACTGCGCAGCCCCAGCCGCGAAATCATCGTGCACATCCCGGTCCAGCTGGACGACGGCAGGCTGGAGACGTTCACCGGATTCAGGGTGCAACACTCAATCGATCGCGGGCCAGCCAAGGGCGGCATCCGTTACGGCCCCAATGTGACTCTTGACGAGACTCGAGCCCTGGCCAGCTGGATGACGTGGAAATGTGCCGTGGTGAATATTCCCTTCGGCGGCGCGGCCGGCGGCGTGATTTGCGATCCGGACAAAATGTCCAAGCGTGAACTGGAGCGACTCACCCGACGGTACACGGCGGAGTTGATGGAATTGCTCGGTCCGGAAAAAGATGTTCCCGGCCCTGACATCAACACCGACGAGCAGATCATGGCATGGATCATGGACACCTACTCCATGCACGTGCGCCATACCGTCAACGCAGTGGTGACCGGGAAGCCGATCGAACTGGGAGGCTCGCACGGTCGGATTGAAGCTACCGGCCGCGGTCTGATGATCGTCTGCGATGAAGCTCTGAAGCGGCTCAGCATGAGCCGGGACCAGACCCGAGTGGTGATTCAGGGTTTCGGCAATGTCGGTTCGAATGCCGCGCGCCTCATGCACCGGCAGGGTTACAAGATGGTCGGCGTTTCCACCACCACGGGTGGCGTGTACAACCGCAATGGCATCGACATTGAAGCACTCACGCAGTATTACAAGGAACACAAAACGCTGATGGGTTTTCCGGGCGTGGAAGAAATCACTTCCGCCGACCTGCTGCTCGCAGACTGCGACATCCTTATTCCCGCCGCGACGGAGAATCAGATCACCACCCGCAATGCCGAGCGGGTAAAAGCCAAGATCCTCTGTGAGGGAGCGAACGGTCCGACCACGGCGGAAGCGGACGACATTCTGACTGAAAAGCGGGTGTTCGTCATTCCCGACATTCTGGCGAACTCCGGCGGCGTTACGGTTTCCTATTTTGAATGGGTGCAGGACCGCCAGGGATATTTTTGGTCGGAAGCACTGGTCAACGAGCACCTGGGTCACACTCTGCGGACATCCTTCGCGGAAGTCTTGCAGTACGCCAACATTCACGGCGTCAGTAACCGGATTGCAGCCTACATGCTGGCCATCGACCGCGTCGCCTACACTCTGCGGCAGCGCGGCATTTACGCCTGACGATTGCGGGCGCTTACTTCCAGACCGAATCCATCTCCCATATCGTTAAAGAAATGATTTTTCCGCCTTCCACCATCTGTGTATAGCTCGATGCCATCACTGCCCGGCGGAGGATAGATGCGCTCCGAGAGCACGCGCTCGCCATCGTTCGCAAACACCTCGACGCTGGAACGATCAACAAACACGTGGAGCTTCACTCTGCGTACTCTTTTCGAGCCGGGCCGTGTGGCGCCCGGGAAAGTCCTTGCTGAAAGAAACTTCGCCGGAATGTGTACGATCAACGAATGCCTCGCCATGAGCGGTGTCGAAACCTACGAGAGTCTCGGCATCCTTTCCCTTGCGCAGGCGGAAGCCAATCTCGCCGGCCTTGTCCGCCTGCAACTCAGCTTCGAATTCGTAAACTTCGCCCTTGAATCCGGCCTGCCGAATCTTCCGGTTGACTTCAGCGACGCTGGCATTCTCAACGCGCAGCCGCTCGTGCCTTAAGCGTCTCTAATTCACGAATCGGTCGCTGCACCAGGCGGAGACCGTCAGCGTAGCGTCGCAGCATCAACGTGCGCGGAATGGACTGCGCTCCGCGCCAGAGCACCGTCGGTTCGATATTGGCATACTGCCAGTTGCTGAACCAGCCGATCCACACCCGCCGGCCGTCGCTTGGCGGCATGTCATTCCAGGTATTGGTGGCGTAGAAGTCCTTTCCCCAATCGGCCCAAAGCGCGGGAGTGTCCGGGAACTTCGCTCGTAAAGGTAGTGCCGTCGAACTTGCCGATCAGGTAGCGGACTCCGGTTCCGCCAGCCGGCGCTCCCGGATTGCGGTTAATGATCAGCACCCACTTTTTCTCGTTGGTGCCCTCGACGGGCAGTTCGATCAGATCGGGACACTCCCACTGTCCTGCCGTATCTCCTGCCGGGCCGAAGGTCGAACGCCTGGTCCAGCGCTTGAGATCGGGCGAATCCAGAATGACCAGGGTTCGTTCATCGGCCAGCACCGCCACCATCACCCACTTGTGTTGCGGTTCATACCAGAAAACATTGGGATCGCGGAAGTCCGGGGCGTCGAGATCGGCCACGGGATTGCCGGAGTAGTTCGTCCAGGTTCGGCCGCGGTCGTTGCTGAAGGCGATGTGCTGTTTCTGACGGTCTTTGTAGGCCGCGGTGTAGATGGCGACCAGGCAGGAGCGGTCTTGCGGGTCGGGGTTCTTGCACAGGCCGCTGGTGTTGTCCCAATCAACCACCGCGCTTCCGGAATAAACCATGTACTGGCCGGGCTCCTCGTGCAACGCGACCGGCAGATTCTGCCAATGCACCATGTCGCTGCTGACGGCATGCCCCCAGCTCATGTGTCCCCACACATTGCCTTCGGGGTTGTACTGGTAGAACAGGTGATACTCGCCCTTGTAAAAGACGGTCCCGTTCGGATCGTTCATGAAGTTTTTTGGCGGAGTGAAGTGGTACTGAGGCCGCCAGGGCTGATCGTACGAGAACTTCTGTCCGGACGCCCGTGACTCAAGCACCAGCGCCATCACAAGGCTCAACCAAAGCGTCAGCAGGATGCTCTTCATAGATATTCGAGATGGATATTCGAGATGGATATCGAGATGGATGTTCAAGCGCATCAGCGGCGCAGGGAGACGGTTCGGGGCTTCAGCGATCGGGCGCAGTCGCGACTCCTACGTACTTGTCCGCGGCACCATAATAAAAAAGCCAGCGCTTCGACTCGTGAACCAGTCCTTCTACGAATACAACGTTCGGAACCTGCCCGACTTTCTCCCATTCCGGCCCCGGCTTGAATACCGGCTCTTGAGCGCGGGCCAGCACCTTGGTTGGGTCTTTCTTGTCGAACAGAACCCAGCCCGTCGAGTACAGGAGATTGTCGTCAGCGCCGTTGTATATCAGAAAAATGCCTTGCGAGGTTATGACGGGCGGCGGTCCTGGCTCCACGACCCGGGAATCAAACGATCCCGGGCGGCTCGACAAAATGGGGCGGTCAAGCGCGTCTGTCCAATGAATCAGATCTTCGGAATAGGCGACTCCCATCTGACTGGACTGACCGCGCACGTCGCCAAGGTAATACATCCAATATTTGCCGCCGATCTTCTTGGGCACGATCGCGCCTGACTTGGTCCATCCCACGTTCCACTTGCCTTTGTACGCCGGCATGATGATGCCCTGTCGCTTCCAGTGCACAGTGTCATCCGAGGTTGCGAGGCAGAGCTGCGCGTCTTTTTTGCCGAGGACCGATGCCATCAACGTTGTTGTATCCGGTGTAGGTCAAGTAGTATTTGCTCCCGATTTTCACCAGCCTGGGATCCTCAACGCCTCCCCCTTTTTCATACGGCGCCTCTGGATTCATAACCGGCTCCGCCCGGCGCAGGAAACGAGTGCCATCCTCACTTGTAGCGTAACCGAGCGACGATGTGCCTTTGTGGTCTTGCGCCCGGTAGAGCATCACGAAGTGCCTATCTTTTTTTGTTTTTATGACGGCGGGATTGAAGGTGCCTGCCGATTCGAAGCCATCTCCCCGCGGAGCCATGATCGGATCAGTAGAAAGCCGCGTCCAGTCCCCGAATGGCGGGGCAATTTGAGCGGTCGCAGCGCTCGCCGCAGCCACGACCGCGAGAAACGAGATTGCGCAAGCCCGAGCAACGCGGCGCATGAGATTCGGAGCCTTTGGCATATTAGAAATTCACTCTCGCTAAAACTTTTAGGATAAATGCAGGGCTACGCCAGACCACTCTGGCGGGCAAGCTTGAGCGCTTCGATTGCAGCACCGCGGGCTCCGGCAGTGTCTCCGTTGGGCATGACATAGATTGGGATACTCGCCTGCTCCTCGCGCTGGGGCGGCATGCCGGCGTGAATCTGGTCAATGAACCAGGACTGAAATTCTTTGCTGGTCTCGAGAGCGCCCCCGCCAACGATCAACGCATCAGGATCAAAGGTATTCACCATCTCGTCGAAGAAAAGCCCAAGCGCATGGGCCTGCACCCGGAAAATCTCCCGGCAAAGTTCATCGCCATTTTCCGCCAGACCCCGAACCAGTTTAGCCGCCTGATGCAGGTTTCCTGCACTCGCAAGCTGATGGCCGGGAAATCGTGGCAGAAAAAACGGCAGCAGAGATTTTTCGATCGCGGTGAGAGAACACAACGACTCCAGATCTCCGGTGCGTCCGCAGTTGCAGTCAGGCTCCAACCCCTCGATTCCAGCAATGCTCTGGTATGGAATCAGGACGTGGCCCAGTTCTCCGCCAAATCCCATTTTGCCCTTGACCACATTGCTATCGATGATGACGCCGCCGCCCAAGCCGGTCCCAATCACAACAGAGATCGAGGTTTCCCTGGTGCTGGCGCCAAAGATGGTGAAGTGTCCCCAGAGCGCACCGGCATTCCCGTCGTTCAAATAAGTCACGGGTTTGCCGAGCCGCTTGGCCAGACCTTCACGGATATCGAATCCCGCCCAGTCGGGATGCACAAAGTTCGTGGAACCGCGCACGCTCAGCACGCCTGCCGCACTCGCCGGGCCGGGGGTATCCAGTCCGATGACTACGACGTCCGACGGGCGAACGCCAGCCCGTTCAACGGCAATCTTGAGACCGTCCTCGATCTGGCTCAGGCAAACATCCGGCCCCTGCCTGGACAGCGCTGGATGCTCGCACAAACCTTCAATGAGAAACTGCTCTTCCCGGTTCACCAAGGTGTAGTTGATGGCATTTCCACCAAGATCAACTCCGGCCACTACTTCCACAGTCGCCCTCCTTGCGGTCTTGATGCGAGAACGCACTAGCTTAGCAGGAGTCGGGGACGCCGTCGCGAGGATCGAGGATGGAAGAATCGAAACCAGTTGCCATCCTGACAACTGGAGGAAATGAAACGGTGCGCCACGTGACCCGATTTCACCTTACCCAAAATCCTGGGATGGTGCGGCTTGGCGGCTTTGCGCTCAACGATGATGCAAGCACTGTTCCAAGGCGGTGAAAATCTCCGTCATCCATCATGATGAACCGGAATGGTTGCAAGCACCTCAGCGTGGCTGAGCAAGGGCTCAACAGCTCCGCCATGCCCTGGACCGGACCCGATTGAGTCAGGAACATTATTTCCACTAGCGATCCTGGGCACCTGGGTTTGGGAAGCCGGAGTAAGCCTCCAGTTACAGAAACGGTCTGAAGCTTGCCCGTGGTGCGACTGCCATCTTCGAACCGGATTGCGGTCGATGGCGTGCCAGGCAGCTTTATCCGGGCAGCGCGCCGCCTGGAATGCGGTTGGGGGAAATAGGTCATGGCGTACGGAAGTATGCAGCTCAGGCCGGAGGCTGGGAGAGATTACGGAAGAGGTTGCCCGGATTCGGATTAGAGCTGCCGAAATTCGGCACAAGTACAGGGGGTAACATTCGGCAAATCCACCGTCCCGCTTAAGATTCATGGATCCATTTCCCGCCCACCATGGTGCGCTCGACCGGAATGGAGGCGAGTGAGCCAGCGTTCTCGCGAAATGGATCTCTCCCCAGCACAACCACGTCGGCTAACTTTCCCGGCTCGATCGATCCTTTGATGTTTTCTTCAAACGACGCGTGGGCTCCATTGATGGTTCCGCAGCGGATGGCCTCCTCCAGGCTGATGCGCTGGTTCGGTCCCCAAACATTGCCTTTTGGGTCGGTGCGAGTGAGCTGGGACTGCATCCACATCATGGGATCGAAGGGGCTGGCGGTGTAGTCCGACGAATCGGTGGGCCGAAGGCCTGCGTCGAGGAAGCTGCGCATCGCGAACATGTGCGTCGTGCGTTTCGAGCCATAAAAGCGCATTTTTTCGCCGTGGTAATAGACGTAACCGGAGAAAGGCACGGGAATAACATTCAGCGCTTTCATGCGCTGCACCAGGGAATCGTTGATCAAAGTGCAATGCTCGATGCGATAGCGGGGGTCGCTCCTCGGCATCTCCCGCTGAATGCGCTCGTAGACATTCAGTATGCGGTCAATCGCCACATCCCCATTGGCATGGGTGGCGAGCTGCCAGCCGGCCGCATGGGCCTTACGAGCATTCTCGTAGAGTTGCTCTTCCGAGCTGAGGAAAAGTCCGTAATAGTCCGGCCGCCCTATATAAGGTTGCGAGAGTCGCGCTGTCCGCTCGGAAATCGATCCGTCGGCATACTGCTTTATGCCTCCCACGCGCACCCACTCGTCCCCCAGACCGGTGTAAACTCCTGCCGCCATCATGCGGTCCAGGCACCTGACCGACATCACACAGTAAACGCGCATCGACAATTCGCCCGCTGTGCGCGCCTCCTGGTAGGCTTGCAGGTCTTCGGGCTCGGCGTCGGCGTCGCCTACGGAAGTGATTCCCTTACTGGTCATCATTTTTGTGATGAGCTTGACCGCCTCGCGACCGTCCTGCGGGCTGCTCTGAGTCGGAATAACTTTGTTGACGACCTCGACGGCTCTATCGGCAATGCGGCCGGTGAGACCTCCCGATGGATCATGTTCAAACAGACCGCTATCGGGATCGGGAGTCCTTTCGTTCACGCCTGCAGCTTTCAGGGCCAGCGAATTCGCAAACGCTATATGACCTCCGCGGTGATAAACAATGACTGGATGACCCGGCGCTGCGTCGTCCAATTCCTGGCGCGTAATGGGATGCTCGGTCTTGCTGTCGTCATAGAGGAAGCCAAGCACCCACTCTCCCGACGCGGTTTTGTCAGCACGCTTGCGCAATACCGCCACAACTTCGCCGATCGAGGGCAGACCGCAAGCCACCATCTTCAGATGCTCCCGGCCCGCCACGACCGGATGAGCATGCGCATCGATGAAACCGGGCAGCACGGTCTTCCCAGCGAGATCGAGCTTGCGGGAGCGACCGGCGGCGAGTCGCAGAATTTCCTCATTGGATCCCACTGCGGTAAACCAACCGCCGCTGATCGCCACCGCTTGCGCGCGCGGCTGCTTGTCATCGACCGTCCAGAAGCTGCCGTTGTACAACACCATGTCGGGCTCTTGTGCCCGCAGAAAGGGCAGCAGTGCCAGGCCGCTGAATCCATAAAGCAAGTCCCGCCGGGAAAAATTGGACATGACGCCCGCTTCCAGTTTTAAGGGTCGAGTGAGAAGCAAGGAACTCTACATAGTTTTGGGCGAGTACGTCAATTTGGGCATAGTTGCTGCCGCGCTTATCGTATAGCCTGAATTTGCGGAGGCCGCGCCGCGGCCTTCTGAGAAACATGCCTGTCGAAATGGTGTGCGCCGCCACTCCGGTAATGACTCGCGAGGACGAACTTTGCCTGCTGCTCGCCCGCGGGCACTGTACACCGGAAGTGCAGAGCCGCAGTCTGGAGCTCCTGGCGACGCCACTTCAGTGGCCGCTGATTCTGGAGCGTGCGCAAGGCCACCAGGTCTATCCGTTCTTGTATCGCAACCTGCGCGACCTTGATTTTCCCGGCGTTCCTGAACGGGTTCATTCCGATCTCAAAGGCGCTTACCTGGCCAATGCGGTGCGCAACCACCGCGTGCTGAAACCAGAAATTCTCCCACTCCCTGCCAGCGCACGTAGCTGGAATGGTCGGCCAAGCGGCTGAATTTGTACAAGGAGCCCGAGTCATCGGAGGAAGACAACTGCCGCTTAGCGTTGAAGAAAAAGGAGGCAGGAGCGGTCCTCAGACCAATCTGAGCCAGCTCTCCGAACCCGTCCACAGGCAGCGCCATCTGGATATCACTGTGCAGAGTTACACCATAAACACAATACTGGTAGGCGGACACGGGTATCGCGTCCGCTTGCAAAACGCTGGTTTGGGTCTTAAGCATGGGCGAACAGAAGGGCCAAAGGCTGATTCCTGTGTGAAAACATTATAGCCGCAAGATGGCTGTACCCTTCCCCGAGTTGCCGCACCCGCCGGCACTTTGGGCCATACCGGGTCAGCCCGGGTGCCGCTTTTGATCAACGAAGTTATCAACCCTACTTCGCTTCCCGTTTTCAGTCTTTCAATTTGTTGCCAGGTGATTGGCCCCGTGGGTTGCCATCCTCTCAACCAGTTCGCGCCACCGTAAAGTTTTTCTGCGTTTCCGGATGAAAGGCCGACTTTTCAAGATCCCCCGGTTTGAGCCGCTGCAACAACCGCAGGTTGGCATGGCGATTCAGTCCGTAGAGCGCAATCAGTCTCGGCGGGCGGAGTCTCCATATAGCCGAGATTTCGTGCCCAGTCATCCTGATCCATCGGCGCGATCACCGGCTTCTTGTCGGCGAGCATCTGGCGAAGGCGGTAGGCATAGACGATCTCGATATCGGCCAGATGACCGAGTATTTCGAGAATGCACCACTTGTCCGGAGCAGGCTTGTAGCGCAACACCTTTTCCGGCAGCCCTGACACCGCCGCCGCCACCTGCTTGGGGCTTTTCTCCGCCGCATCAAGATGCTTCTTGAGTTCAGCTTTCGGTCATGAGAGCTCCTCCACAATTTGCTAATTGAGTAATCTAGTAATTGAGCATTGAAAATCACTGCACATCCAAAATTACACAATTGCCAAATTACGCAATTACACAATCACCTTCTCCATCCACTCCGCCACCTGCACATTCCAGCCCAGCTCTTTTGTCATGGCATCGCGAAGCTGGGACGATGCTGCCGGCTCGCCGTGCACCAGATACGTGACTCCGGGCTTGTTGGGAAAGGTGTGCAGCCATTCCAGCAGCTCCGGCGTATCGGCGTGATCGCTGAATTGTTCGAAGGTCGCGATCTGCGCCCGGATGGGCACCGTCTCGCCGAAAATACGCACTTCCGGCGCGCCGCTCTTGATGGTGAATCCGCGCGTTCCCGGCGCCTGGAATCCGATAAAGATCACGGTATTCTTCGGATCGGGCAGCCGCTGCATCAGGTGATGCAGGATGCGTCCGCCGGTCACCATTCCGCTGGACGAAACAATGATCGAGGGAAAGTTTGTTGCGTTGATCTTCTTCGAATCATCCGGCGTCAGGGCGAATGTAAAACCCGGCCACTGCAGCGGCGAGCCGTATTGCTTGATCAAATGGCAGGTCTCATCGCTGCACTCCTCCGTATGCTTCAGAAAAACTTCCACCGCCTTGATGGCCATGGGACTGTCGCAGTACACCGGGATGCGAGGAATCTGTCCGGACTCCATCAGCTCCTTGAGCATGAAAAGAAATTTCTGCGTGCGTTCGACAGCAAAGGCGGGGACAATCACGCTGCCGCCGCGCTGCACCGTCTTGCGGATGATCTCGGCCAGCTTCGGCCGGGGATCGTCGGTCGGGTGCTGGCGGTTGCCGTAAGTTGATTCCATCACCAGAACGTCGGCCGTTTCGCCTTCGGTGGGCCCGGAGCGCACCACTTTGCCGGGTGCGCTGTTGCTGGTCGCGCACCCGGCCAATGTCTCCGGTAAACAGCAGCCGCCTGGCCTGACCATTCAGGTTGAGCGTCAGCTCCACCATCGCAGATCCCAGGATGTGGGCCGCGGGCACAAAGCGAAATGAAACTTCGGGCGAGAGCTGCCGGGTCTCTTCAAATTGCACCGGGCTGAAATACTGCAGACTCGCCTCTGCCTCCGCCAGCGTGTACAGCGGCAACGCCGGATGGTGTTTCGACTTGTTGTGCCGGTTGTAGAAATTTGCGTCTTCTTCCTGCAGATGTCCGGAGTCAGGCAGGATAATGCCGCACAGATCGATGGTGGACGGCGTGGCATAAATCGGGCCGCGGAAGCCTTCTCTTACCAGGCGTGGAATCCAGCCGCAGTGATCGAGATGCGCGTGGGTCAGAATGACCGCGTCGATGCCGGCTGCCGGAACCGGCGTGGGCTGCCAGTTGCGCTCCCGCCATTCCTTGGCGCCCTGGAACATGCCGCAATCGATGAGCATCTGAAAACCAGCTTTGCCGCCGGCGATCCGAACTGGTGTTGACCAGGTGCTTGGAACCGGTGACCGTGCCGCCGCGCCCAGAAATTGGATGTAGGCCAAGACTTCCCTCCGCGAAAACTATTGCAGATTGATCAGATTTCAGATTTCAGATTGCAGATTTCAAAACATCGCATTAGAGCCTATCGCATTCACATCTGTGATCTGAAATCTGAAATCTGCAATCTGAAATCTGAAATCTTCAATTGCTTTTCGCCGGAATTTCAATCTTGTACACATTGTTGCTCAGTATCGCTCTCCGGCACGCTGCCGTCGTTCACGACAACTTCCTGCGGAGTCGGAAGCTGCCTCGATGCGGATGGTTGCCTGTCGACTTGCCATGCACTTCGCAGCCGTTTGGTGATCTGGCCCTGTTCCATCTTAAGAGTCACTGGGACCTCGGCCCCGGCATCTCCCACGATTCTCCACCGTGACCGTGACCACATAGTTATTCGCCGAGCATCTGCCGGGGATAGACCGATGCGACACGGAAATCCGGCAGACCACGGTCGCGATAGACCCAGTCGTCGAAGAACCATCCCAGATCGCGCTTGGTTTGCGCTTCGATCAGATGCTGCATGTAGGAAGGCGTGGTGTCGGCATCCGGACGATATGCCGCCAGCGCTTTCTTCAGCGCGTCTTCGCCGATCATGTCGCGCAGCATCCACCACACATACATCGCCTTGCTGCGGTAGAACTCTTCGATGCTGGTGTTGATCAGCGCATTCGTCAGCGCCGGCATTCTTGGCCGTGCGCTTCCGCCAACGCTTTCTCCGCGTCCGCCACGGCCGTGCGATGCAAGCCCATGAAATCCAGCGCCGCCTGGCGCCCGCTCTCTCGCTCGCGATAAACCGCCTGGGCAAAATGCGCCAGCCCTTCGTAGATCCAGGGACGCGGAGAAAAGAACGCAGCATGCGTGAGTTGGTGAACCGCGGTGAGCTGGGCCAGCTTCGAATCGCTGTTGAGCGGAGTGAGCAGCATGCTTCCGCTTTCGTACGGCGCGGCCTCGGGATCGCTCAGCTCCACGACTTCCGCTTTGACTTCGGCTGGTCCTTTCGGAGTGCCAAACCACTCGGTCACGAACGGCGCCGCCAGCTGCGCCGCGAGCGCATACGTCTCGGCCGCCGGCTTGTGATCCGGCAGGTAGGAGATATTGACCGACAGGCTGATCCAGTTCGTCATAAGGGCCGATCACAAAGAGCGGCACGGTCTCGCCCAGAGGCTGGAACGCACATTCGTTCACGCTCACGTATGCTCTGCCCATCTGCTCGATAAGATCGCAACCCTCCGGCCTCGCCGTTGCACAGCAGGGTTGCGGGCGTGCCTTCTCCGGACTGGCTCAGCTTGATTTTCAGCTGCGCCTGCGACTCCCGCGCCTTCCATCTCGCCACCGTTTCGAACACGCTGTTCCCTTCCGACAGATTCGCCGACTCGGTCGCCACCGGATACCAGGCCACGTATCCGATGCCGCGCACCGCGGTAAACGATTTGCCGATCTGGTCCCAGTCGCTGTGCCGGGCCACTTCCGCGGGCACGCCGATTCGCGTCAACCGGGTTGCATCGAGCGGGATGATGCCTTCGTATCCGATTTCCAGTTCCACCGTGCCTTTCGGCGGGACCTCCCTGGGCAAAGTCACGATCGCTTCCGAAAGCGCGCCGGTGTGATCGATGTCCGAGGTATAGGGCTGGGAAACGAACTGTACCGGTTTGCCGTCGAGTTGGATCGATCTCCAATCCAGGCTGGAGGAAATCTGCAGTGACAGATTTTTCTGCGGCGACGCGGAATCGTTCCGCAAAGTGATCTTGCCCCGCACCGCCAGCCGCTGCTGCTCCGGTTCTATGCGAACATCCAGGTTGTAGTTGGTGAAGGTGAAGGCTTCGCGATCGATGGCGTGAGCCTGAACCAGCAAACCACAGAGGACACAGAGGACGCGGAGGAACTTCATTTTGCTTCCGCCGCTTTGTTCCTGCGCTGGCGCACGATTTCGTACAACATGACTCCCGCGGCCACCGACACATTCAGCGACGGCACCTTCCCCAGCATGGGGATGGAAACCAGAAAGTCGCACTTCTTCGCCACCAGATCGTGGACGCCCTTGCCTTCGGAGCCCAGCACGATGGCGCAATCCATGTTGTAGTCGAGCGTGTCGTAATTCTGCTTGCCGCGCTCGTCCAGCCCAACGATCCACAGATTCTTCTCTTTCAACTCTTCCAGAGTGCGAGCGATGTTGGTCACTTTGGCGATGGGAAGATGCTCGCTGGCGCCGGCCGAGGCCTTGGTCACGGTCGCGGTCACTCCCGCGGCGCGGCGCTCCGGGATGACCACTCCGTCGGCGCCCGAGGCATCGGCGGTGCGAAGAATCGCGCCCAGATTGTGCGGATCTTCAATTCCGTCCAGCACCACCATGCAGCGAATACTGTCCGCGCTTGGCGGCGACCACGTCATCCAGATCGTTGTACTGCTTGGCCGAAGTAACCGCCACCACGCCCTGGTGAGCATTGTTTCCCGCCATGCGGTCAAGTTCCGGGCGCGCCAGAAAGCGCACCGCCACGCCGTTCCGCCGGCATTCCTCCACCACCCGTTGCAGGCGCAGGTCGTGACGCTCCTTCAACACGCCAACCCATTCGAACGATCGCCCGCGTGCCTTCAGCGCTTCGGCGACGGCATTGATCCCGTAGATGTAATTCATCGAGCCGTCAGTTTACCGCCTGGCAAGGCATGCGCGCGAGGCGGATCGAGATGTCTCGCGGCCGTCGACGTTCGGACTCGGACGTTCTTAGCGACCTTCGCGGAATCTTGCGTCCTTGAGGTTCGAAGCTCTGACGTCCTGGCCTTCCCGGTAGCACTTTCAACCGCCACTCGCTATACTTTGAGTTGCGCCCGCCAGGAGAAGGAATGTCTCTGTCCGCCGTCATCGTGGACGATGAACAGCTTGCCCGCGACGAACTTGCCTTCCTGCTGAAAGACGTTGGCGACGTGGACGTTGTGGCCCAGGGCAAGAACGGGGTCGAAGGCGTCAACCTTATCCGCGAACACAATCCCGACCTGGTCTTTCTCGACGTGCAGATGCCCGGCCTCGATGGCTTTGGCGTCATCAAGAAACTGCTCGACAAGAAAGTCACTCTGCCCAAGATCGTCTTTGCCACCGCCTTTGATCAGTACGCGGTGAAAGCGTTCGAGGTGAACGCCGTCGACTATCTGCTCAAGCCTTTCGACAAGAAGCGCGTGGCGCAATCGGTGCAGAAGGTGCGCGCCAAGCTGGAATCCGGCAGCGCTTCATCGGACAAACTGGAAACCCTGGTCCGGATGCTGGAGTCGCAGAAGCCGCAAGCCTCCAAGACTTCTGATCAAGGCCGGTGGCCGGCTGTTCCTGGTCAATCAGAAAGACATTGGCTTCGCCTCGATCGAGGAAGGCGTCATCACGGTTGTGACCAGCGGGGCCCAACGGCATGGAGGGTCAATCCAACTGCCGTACTCTGGAAGAACTTCTGGACAGTCTCGATCCCAATCTTTTCTGGCGTGCCCACCGCTCCTACCTGGTGAATATCAACCGCATCAAGGAAGTCGTCCCCTGGTTCAAGAGCTCCTACCAACTGCGCATGGACGACAAGAAGCAGACTGAAATTCCGGTCAGCCGGGCCCAGACCAAGCGCCTGCGCGAGTTGTTCGGATTGTGAGACGTGTCAGATCGCTGCAGTCCGGAGTGCGATTCTAGGCGCCGACGGGCTGCGACTTCTGTCCGCAAGTCTCGAGTCGACACCCCGGGCCAGCAACTACATCGCCTGCGGCGCTTGCACAGCGCTTCCAGCGCGGGCGATTGCGGATGACCAGGGTCGAACCTTCCAGGCGAATCAGCTCGTTCTTCTTAAGTTCGCTCAGCAATCGGGTCACGGTTTCCCGCGATGAACCGATCATCTGCGCGATCTCTTCATGGGTCAGGCTGGACCGGATTGCGAATCTCGCTGACCCGCTGTCGCGCTCGCGGCCGCCCTCCATGAAAGCAACAGCCGCGCCAGCTTGCCGGCCGAGGAACGAGCCAGCACCAACTCATGGATGTCGCGGTAGGCCGATTGAAATTCCCGGCTCAGAGCCTGGGCGGAGTGCAATCCTAGTTCTCCATACTTGTCCAGGAGCCTCATCAGGGCTTCACGATCGATGAAGTTCACCTGGCAGGGGCCGACGGTTTCCGCGGTGAGTTCGTAAGGCGTCCCGGAAATCACCGCGCTCAGGCCTAGCGCTTCGCCGGGCGTGGCCATCTTGAGAATGAGCACTTTGCCATCGCGAGAGGTGGTTGAGAGTTTTACCTTGCCCGAGCACAGAACCAACCCGCGGGCATCTGGCCCTCCACAAACAAGATCGCGCCTCCGGATAGTGCTCAGGTGGCTGGAACACTGAACGATTTCAGACTCCGGAGATAATCCGCAAAACCATTTGTCCCCGGAGTTTGCAGGTCACGCAATTCTCGATAATTTCCAACCGTACGGAGTATTCATCGTACGTCCACCTTGCTCCGGAATCCGGCGTGCATCGGGATCGCTATTCGCGCGGTCCCAGTCCCGAACTTGCAGTTCAAGATTCGCGGTTTCTGCCAGTAGTGTCTCTGCAATCCGTGCCGTGGATTCTGACGCCTTCAAGTCACGGACCAGTTCCCATCCCGCGTCGACATCTTCCTGCTTGAGCCAAAGCACGGCGCAGCCGAACAGATAAAGCGGATCGAGCGTCGTTTCTGTCCGCTGGCTTCCGCTGCGTATTGTTTCCGCACCGATGTATGGGCGCAGCCGGATCTTGCCAGTACGAACCGCGCCGGCTCGGACAGATCCACGGACTGGGTGTGGGTCGATTCGGTTGTGCAGGTTCCACTGCTGATCGCGCTATGTAAGTAACATGGAGAGCCCTCGTCTCCGGCATTCGCCCTGTAGCAGCCAGCCGGGTAGTGGTAATCTCACATAATATTGCGGGATAAAGGACACCTTCGGGTAAGCGCCCCGCAGATGTCCGTCGCAGCCCGAGGTCCAAACATCGACCGCGCCGCTAAGCTATGACAAACACGCATTTTTGCTCTCATCGAATGAGAAGAATGCTGGGTTGGGCGGCGGAATCGACTGCCGGTGTTACGGCACGATGCCGATGGTTCGTCAGCCATGACCTCGGACCCAGGCCCAGCTGGTCAGATCGGGGTCAACTTCGAAGGCGACGGACAAGACTGTCGCCCCGACGGAGGTGTTCAGCTAGTGGTATTCTTCGCGGGAGATCCCCATTTTCAGAACTCTGGATTGGAGCGTAGTGCGTTTCATCCCCAGGCGCACCGCAGCGCCATGGGGTCCGGCAATCACTCCATTGGTCTCGCGCAGCACTCGAATAATGTATTGGCGTTCCAGACTCTCGAGCGTGCCATCACTGTCCAGTCCTTCGCGGGTGCCGGCTAGTTCCGCCAAAGGCGCATTCAGAACTTTGCCTTCCGACAGAATCACCGATCGCTCCATCAGGTTTTCCAGCTCTCTTACATTACCCGGCCAGTCCCAGTTGACCAGGGCATTCATAGTGCTAGTGGGGATGGTCTCAATCTGCTTGTTCATCCGTCGAGAAAACTTCTGAACGAAGTGATGCACCAGCATCGGAATATCGGTTCGGCGCTCGGCCAGAGAGGGCATGCGGATGGGAAACACATTCAGCCGGTAATACAAGTCGCTGCGAAATTCTTTTTCAACCACAAGCTTGGCCAAGTCCCGGTTGGTGGCTGCGATCAGTCGAATGTTCACCTTGATCGTCCGTGTGCTACCGAGCCGTTCGAACTCCTGATCCTGCAGCACTCGCAGCAGCTTGGGCTGCAGCTCCAGGGGAATGTCCCCGACTTCATCCAGAAACAGGCTTCCCTTGTCCGCCAGTTCCAGCCGTCCGATCTTTTGACTGATGGCGCCGGTGAAAGCGCCTTTTTCGTGACCGAAGAGTTCGCTCTCCAGCAATCCAGTAGGAATCGCGGCACAGTTCAATTTAACGAAGACCCGATCCTTCCTGACGCTCATGCGATGAATGGCGCGGGCAATCAACTCTTTCCCAGTGCCGGTGTCTCCCAAAATCAACACGGTGGCATCGCTCGGAGCAACCGTTCTCGCCTGGGACAGGACGCGCTTCAGCACCGGACTCTCTCCTACAATTTCTTCGAAGTTAAGTTCGGAGCGGATTTCCTCTTCGAGATAGAGTTTTTCGCTGGCCAGCTTGTGCGTGAGATCCGCGATTTCGCGGTAGGCCCGAGCATTGTCGAGCGCGACCGCCACCTGTCCGGCTACCTGCTGCAGAAAACCGATGTCTTGCGGCGCGAAAGCGTTGGCCTCTCGGGATGCCAGATTTAAGGTGCCGAGTTCGCCCTTGCGCGTGGTCAGCGGAATACAACACAGCGACTGGATTCCCTGTTCCAGCATTTCACTCACGAAGCCGGATTGAATTCCCATCAGATCTTCGCATGTAAAAATTTTGGTTTCCCGTTCCATCAAGGCATGCCCGGCAGGAGTGTCTTTCACGGGAAGAGTAGTGTCGGTCCCCGCCAGCCCGATCGTGAGTGGAGAATCGAGCGGATAGAAGGACAAGGAGTGAGCGGATTCGTCGTAGACCGCAACGCTGGCGTAATCGTGGCGAATCATCCGGCGGATGAAAGCTGAAATCGCCGGGAACAGTTTCTGCAGGTCGCGGTTTGTAACCAGTGTGTGGTTAACCTCTAGCAGCATGTTCAGCCGTTCTTTTTCCTGCTGCAAGGCGTCACGCGCCAGGGTATTTTCGACTGCCACCGCCACCAATTCCGCCACTCGCGCGAGAAGCCGGACGTCTCTTTCGCTGTAGGCATTGATTTCTGAGCTGCCCGAGCCCCATCGCTCCTAATCGTTTTTGCGCGGTGCTCAAAGGCAACCAGCAATATGATCTCAATCCGTTCTCGCGCAGAATACCCAGGACCGCCGGGAAACGGGCTTCCGACGTCAGGTCAGGCATAATCAGCGGCTGCTGGTTTTGCCAGGCCCATCCGGCTGGAGACTCTTCCACCGGGACATCCAGTTGGGCAGGGATTCTCTCGTCCCCATGCCACAGATCCCTCATCGTATTTTTGCTGGGATCGTAGAGAGAGAAGTTGGCGACATCTGCTGCCGTCACTCGTCGCAAGCGGGCGGCCATCGCGACGAACAATTCTGGCAGACTCTGATGGCGCACCACAAGGTCCGCCATCTCCAGCAGTGCTTCGTAGCGACGAAGCTCGGCGTCAGATTCGAAATGGCCAGAGGAACTCAATCAACGCGATCCTCATCTATTCAAGGAAGTGCACGCATTATAGCCAGGCCGGGTACAGAGCCCGCGTTTTATTTGGCTCTTGTTCGGTTTCTGGAACAGAGCAGGATCAGGGGCTAACGTTTCCCACTTTGGGAAATTTTAGGTTTTCAGAACAGTGCGAGAGACTACCGTGATCTTCAAAGCAAGGTGGAGAGGCGAGCTGCCTGGGTGGGATATTGGATCAAGGCAAGTTGACCCGCCAGGCCGCTCAGATCCTGATAAGTATCGGCCAACCGACCGTTGGACCACCGCGCTCCAGGCAGCACAATCCTCAAACCCAGCTTGGCCACGGAAAGCAGTGCATAAGCTCGAAGGCGTATCGCGTTCTCGGCCAGCTGTCGGCCAGCTGAAGCGACGTTCTGGTTGGAACTTCGAGTGGCCGCCTCGCCCAATCTCAACAGCACAGCTGCATTGTGCATGGTGTTCAGGATGTAGTCGATTGCGGATAGAGCGCGTTCCCTTTGAATCGCGCGAAACTCACGCGGCAGCAGGTTAGAGCGCAGAAAGTCATCCTCGTTCGGATCCATTAGATTTCTGAAAGCTTCTAGATCCACCGGACGAGTCCGTCCCGCCAGGTCTTCCAGGCGTTGTATGGAAGCGTTATGTCCGCCTTCGAGGTAGAGCAGCAGAAGCAGAACTGCCAGCGCGACGAAGACCAGGGTAAAAGAGATAATCATTGCACTAACAAACGTTGTAGCTCAGCGTTCCACTGCTCGAGATTATTGTTCGGCAACTCCTTCGGCGTTCGGTGTATCGTCTCCGGCGCTAATAGATACACGAGCCAGATAACTACGCAACAATGGTAGGTTGCCATGCTGACGAGATCAAAGGCATGACCAGCTATGAACCCGGTCCATACCCGTATCGCCTCGGTGGCCAGATCGACGGTAGAAAAGATCCCCAGACCGAACACGATGCCATACGCGAAGGTGCCGCCGGGAGAGACCAAAATAATAAGACAATCCAATCAGCAGCATCCATAAGCCGCTCTGAATTATGTCCACGAAAAGATCGAGAATGTGCACCCGGGAAAGGATGTGCAGGGAGCCAACTTCAGGAGCGCGGGCGGCAATCACAATCGCGACGAACAGAAAAACTACTAGCCCGGTACGGAAAACAACGCGAGTGAGCCGCTGAAGACCTGGGTAATCGCGAAAAATGTTGCGGAATACTTCCCAGATGACACCGAAGCGCAACCCCGTGCTGCTCAGCGAAACTGTCCAGTGCGCGTACCAGTACTGGTAACCGGACACGGCCGCCATGTGATCCAGGATGAAGAGGACGGTGCCTGCAATCGACCTGGAATATGGTGTAGGTAAGGAAGACGGGAAAATCGTGAAACAACCTGCGCCGGATCATGACAATGGCGATGATCAACTGAAGGGCGTGGGGTGCAATCCACAGGTAGTGCCACAGGAATGAGTGCGCGTACATAGCTGATCGCGGGAAACTATACCCCGTTTATCAGGCGGTCGCAAACCTATTCCCGTGGAGCAGTCCCCACGCCTCCAGTTGGAGCCAGAGCTTCAAAGCCCCGGCTTTTCCACGGCGAGCGCTGGGTTGGGGGTTATGGTTTGCACATCTGGTTTGGCGGACACTGCGGCCGGGGATCCCCGTCGGCCTTTACCTGGATTGGACTGGAGAGTGCACCTGCGAGCAGCAGGGCGGCGAGTAGCAGCGAGTAGTTTTTTCACGGTAGAAGCTCCTTTTTGAGGTGGATTGGGAAGTTCAACCGTGGTAACGTTGTGCTTTAATTGGGGATTTTTTGCGCAGAAGTGAAAACAGTCCGGTGTTCTGAAATCAGGAAAATGACACTGCAATCAGCTCTCGAAGATTTGTTAGGAACGACGCTTGCAGGGTGGCGGGAATTGTCGGGAAGATCGAATATCTTGCGAGTTTGCGAGATGCGGCGTCGGGCGCCTATTCGCATTGGGGGTTAAGCCGGGCGTACGGAGAGCAGGCGGCTCAGCAGGCCCTGGCGGAAGCGCATCGTCTGTTGTTTCTCAAACTACTGCGCACACCGCTGCGCACTTTGCGCGATGACGTTATGTTTTCGAGTGGGGCGTTGCAGATAACCGCGGGCGAGTACGTGGAGCAGTTTCGAAACCGCATGCCGGCCTTGCTGCCGCAAGATCTGAGCGGGGTGTCCGCCCGGCACTTCAGTTCAGTGCTGCACGCTCTTTCGGTTCTGGTTTCGAATCCGGCAAGGACTCCACCGGAAGCCATTCCCCCAGCTTGAGGGCAATACCAACCACCTGTCCGATCACTTCCGCTTCCTGCGGATGGCGCATGACCCGCACCGGCTACCGGCGAGAGCGGATGTGGTTGCAGAACGATCTGGTCGCCCTTCAGACTGCACCAGCAGCAGGTGTAGCCTTCGCGAGTCTCCACGAAGTAAATGGGACGCTCGAGTTCGGAGCGCCACATCCCAGCCACGACCTTATTTCTGCTCTCGTCCACTTGCAGAAAAGTTCCCGGCGGCAACAGCGGATACATGGTGAAATCTTCGCTGCCGATATAGCCGTACGTATATTTCTCGCCGCTGAACTTTGCCAGATACGCCAGCGGCACCGAGCCCCACTGCTCCACCATGCGGCTCAAGTTGGCGCTGCGGCGAGGATCGAACGCGGGATCGAGCCGCGTGGGTATCGCTACCGCGAACGCCCCCTGCAGAGTTTCGGTCGACGTGAGACCTGGGAGGAAGATTGAGATTCAAGTCCGCAGCCGACAGACTGAGATCGATTCCGTACCACGACAATATTTCGCGCACGATCGCTAGCGGTAAATGATGGCCAGAGAGTAAAGACGGAAGATGCTGGGAACCAATCCCTTGGTCTCGATGTCGGACAGGCGGCTGGGACTGACTGTGAATTCGTCGTTTCCGTGCCGTTCGGCGATACGAGCGCTGGCACTTTCCACCTCCCGCATGGTGAGACCAAGACGTTCGCGGAGGCTGCGCAGGTTCGATCCAGCTGCAAGGATGGCAATTCTGCCTTCAGGAGGCTGCATCAGATATCCCGGATCAGCGCGTTCCTCGATTGATCGAGGCTATACTTCGGCTGACAATTCCAGTATAGGCGAATCGCGATCGCGCTCGCGCTGGAGCTCTCGCCCTCGCGACCGACGCAGCGAACAATAAACCAAAGTTTGCCCGCTTGCAAAGAACTTTTCTCCAAGCTCAAATTGTGAATCGCAGGAATCGACGAATCAAGTTAGCAATTGCCGTTACAACATCTTCACAACTGTCTTTCTCAGGAATGGTTCCGGGGTAAACCAAGAAGCCCGATCCGTCTGCAGGCCGAGGCTATAATCGGCCTATGGCCCGAGGATGGGAAAGCAAGTCGGTGGAGGAACAACAGGCGCTGCCAGTCGCACAGGCTCGAATCAAAACAACGACTTACGCCGGAACAGGCCGCCCGGAAGCAGGAGCAGGACGCGCTTGATCTGTCTCGCCGGCGAGTCCTGCCAGCAACTGCAATCGGTGCAGAATCCCCGCCATCGCCAAATGCTTGAAAGCGCCTTGGCCGAACTGGATGCCCGGCTCGCACGCTTGGGCTAAGTCTATGGTTTGATTCGATCTGGATATGTTCTGACGTATAATGATGGCAATCCCCCATGAAAGCTTACGTATACGTGTCGCTCAAGAAGAGTGTTCTGGATCCGCAGGGAAAGACCATCCAGGGCGCGCTCAAGAAAATGGGATGTAAGGGATTGGAAGAAGTTCGCCAGGGCAAGTATTTCGAGCTCACGCTCGATGGCGGCCTGAACCGGAGCGAAGTCGAGGCCGAAGTGACGCGAATTGCCCGCGACGTCCTGACCAATCCGGTGATTGAAGAGTTTCGTTTCTCCCTCGAGGAATAAGACGATAGCCGAATTCCCCGGTTCGGCGGTGGTGAAAAGTTTATCCTGCTTCGGCAGGTGAATGGTTCGCGGAACGTGCAGTATGCGTTCTGAAGCAGTGGCCGGATTTTAACTCACAAAAAACATCTTCGGTTTCCCCGCCGAAAATAGGAGCATTCGCATGTGCGGCATAGTGGGATACGTTGGCAAGAAGCGGGTCGTACCGGTCATCATCGAAGGACTCCGACGGCTGGAATATCGCGGCTATGACTCCGCCGGAATCGCGGTCTGCGGCAATGGCGATGGTTTGCAGATTCGCCGCGCCGAGGGCAAGCTGCGCAACCTGGAAGAGGTCATCCGCCTCAAGCCGCTCGACGGCACCTACGGCATCGGCCACACCCGCTGGGCCACGCACGGACGTCCCACGGAAGAAAACGCCCATCCCGCATCGCGACTGCACCGGAAGAATCGTCGTCGTTCACAACGGCATCATCGAGAACTACGTTTCGCTGAAGCGCAAGCTGATTGAAGAAGGCCACAAGTTCACCACCGAGACCGACACCGAAGTCATCGCCCACCTGGTCGAGAAATATTTTCTGAAGACCGCCAACGGTCATCGTCCGTCGCTGGAAGAGTGCGTTCGCAAAACCGTCGGTCAACTGACCGGCGTGTTCGCGCTGGCGGTGATCGCGGTCGATGAACCGAACAAGATCGTGGCCGCCCGCAACGGCCCGCCTGCCGTCATCGGACTGGGCAAAGACGAGTACTTCGTCGCTTCCGACGTGCCCGCGATTCTCTATCACACCCGCGATCTGTTCTTCCTCGGCGATGGCGACCTGGCCGTGATTACGCCGGAAGGCGTGCAACTCACCGACTTCAACGGACAGCCCGTCGTCCGCCAGGTGCAGCACGTCACCTGGGACCCGATCATGGCGGAAAAGGGCGGCTTCAAGCACTTCATGCTCAAGGAAATCTACGAGCAGCCGCGCTCGGTGCGTGACACCACGCTGGGACGCGTTTCGCAGGAAACCGGCCACGTCTTCCTCGACGAGATGGAGATCACGCGAAGCCGAGTTCAAGGCCGCGAAGAAGATCAACATCGCAGCTTGCGGAACCAGTTGGCATGCTGCCCAGGCCGGCAAGTTCATGATCGAGCGCCTGGCGCGCATCCCGGTCGAAGTCGACTACGCCAGCGAGTGGCGCTATCGCGATCCCATCATCGCTCCCGACACGCTCACCATGCTGATCACGCAATCCGGCGAAACCGCGGACACCATCGCCGCCCAGCGCGAAGCCAAAGCCAAAGGCTCGAAGACGCTGGCCATCTGCAACGTGGTGGGCTCGATGATCACCCGCGAAGCCGCCGGAACCATCTACACCCACGCCGGTCCGGAGATCGGCGTCGCTTCCACCAAGGCGTTTACCGCGCAACTGACCGCGCTTTATCTGTTCGCGCTTTACCTGGCCCAGCAGCGCGGCGCCATGAGCCGCCGATCAGGCCAAGGAAGCGATCCAGGAACTCACGCGCATTCCCGGCAAGCTCGAACACCTGCTCACCCGCGAGGAAGAGTGCGAAGACCTGGCCAAGGAATACTCGCGCTCGCAGGACTTCCTGTTCCTGGGACGCGGCATTCACTATCCGATCGCGCTCGAAGGCGCGCTCAAGCTGAAGGAAGTTTCCTACATCCACGCGGAAGGCTATCCCGCGGGAGAAATGAAGCACGGCCCGAACGCGCTGATCGACGAGAATCTTCCGGTAGTGATCATCGCGACCCGCGATCCCAAGGACGCGCTCTCGATGACGCGCTACGAAAAAACCTGTTCGAATCTGAAAGAGGTGAAAGCCCGCTCCGGAATGATCATCGCGCTGGCCACCGAAGGCGACGAAGACATCAAGGAAGCCGCCGACCACGTGCTGTACGTTCCGCCGGCGCCGGAAGAGTTGCTGCCGATTCTGGAAATCGTTCCGCTGCAGTTGCTGGCCTATCACATCGCGGTGCGCCGCGGCTGCGACGTGGATCAGCCGAGGAATCTGGCGAAGTCGGTGACGGTGGAGTAGGGCAGCAGCTTCTAGCTTCTAGCTTCTAGCTTCTGGCTTCTAGCTTCTAGCAGCAGCTCCGGCACTCTGTCGAGTCCTGAGCAAGGAAAGCCCATTCGCTGTTGCGAATGGGCTTTTCGACGTCGAAGGGCCCCTATCAACCGCGGCAGCAGAGATCGTAGCGCCGGCATCCCGGCGGCAGTCCTGCGGGCGTCTCTCGCCAGCGCTGCAAAGACCGCAGCTCAGCGTCCAACTGCGCACCACCCTCATCTAAATGATTGATGTCTCCCTTTCAAACTTTCACGGCTCGTCTGGTGCGCTCAGTTTCTCTATCCGCTCAAACCAAGCACCTCGAATTCGAAGTTCCGGCAAGTCTCGCTTCGGCTTCGTCGCCGGCCAGTGGCTGTCATTCAAGACCAACAAGCCCGACGGCGAAGAAATCACCCGCGCCTACTCCATCGCTTCGCCGCCCGGCAGAGGACAACCGCTTCGCGCTCTGCCTGAACCGGGTGCAGGACGGCTTCATGTCGAACTTCCTCTGCGACATGAAAGAGGGCGAAGAAATCAGCTGCCAGGGACCGTTCGGCGACTTCATTCTGCGGCCGCCATTGCGCGACACCATCTTTATCGCCACCGGCACCGGCATCGCGCCTTTTCGCTCCATGCTGCACTGGCTGCTGGCCGATCCGGCCCGACATCAGGACAAGCAGCTCTGGCTGCTCTTCGGCAACCGGACCGAGAAGGACATTTACTATCACCAAGAATTTCTGGATCTCGCCGCACAGCATTCGAACTTCCACTACCTGCCGACGCTGAGCCGCGGCGCCTCCGAATGGCAAGGCTTGCGCGGATACGTCCAGGAACACGTGCCCGGAATCGTCCAGGGTCGCACCGATATGCACGCCTACATCTGCGGCCTGGACAAGATGATCAAGGCCAATCGCGAGTTGCTGAAAGGCCTGGGCTGGGATCGGAAATCGATCCTGTACGAGAAGTACGACTAGCCGTACCTAGGACGCGCCAGGCTCACGGCGCGCGGACTCCAAGCGCTTTGCTTCTGCCTATGACCCCTTTTAAGCAGGTTGTTCGAGTCTGCGCGCGACTCGACAAAAACGGCACAAATGGCTGTAACCAACCTAGCCTCGCTGGCATCTAAACCTTGACAATGATTCACTCAAGTCTTATCATGCTTCGGACTATAGGCATAGACTAATATTGATTATAAAGCACTTATAGTTTCAGGAGGAGCCAGATTATGGCCAAGATTATCGGAATTGACCTGGGAACCACCAACTCCTGCGTAGCGGTGATGGAGGGTGGCGAGCCCAAGGTGATCCCCAATGAAGAAGGAGGGCGGACCACGCCCTCGGTCGTCGGCTTTACCAAGACCGGCGAGCGGCTGGTGGGGCAGGTGGCGAAGCGCCAGGCCATCACCAACCCGGAAAACACGGTTTACTCGATCAAGCGGTTCATGGGACGCCGCTTCGACGAAGTGACCGAAGAAATCAAGATGGTGCCCTACAAGGTCGTGCAGTCGGGCGACCACGTCGCGGTGCTGGCGCAGGGCAAGGAGTACACCCCGCCGCAGATCTCCGCGATGATTCTGCAGAAGCTGAAGAAGGCGGCGGAAGACTATCTCGGCGAGAAAGTCACCGAGGCGGTCATCACCGTGCCCGGCGTACTTCAACGACGCGCAGCGGCAGGCGACGAAAGATGCCGGCCAGATCGCCGGCCTCGACGTGAAGCGCATCATCAACGAGCCCACGGCGGCGGCGCTGGCCTACGGTCTCGACAAGAAGAAGGACGAAACCATCGCCGTGTACGACTTCGGCGGCGGCACCTTCGATATTTCGATTCTGGAAGTCGGCGAAGGCGTGATCGAAGTGAAGGCCACCAACGGTGACACCCACCTGGGCGGCGACAACCTCGACCAGCGCATCGTGGACTGGCTGATCGACGAGTTCAAGAAGGACGAAGGCCTCGACCTGCGCGGCAAGGGCAACGAGATGGCGCTGCAGCGTCTGCGTGACGCGGCGGAGCGCGCCAAGATCGAGCTCTCCACCACCATGGAGACCGAGATCAACCTGCCCTTCATCACCGCCGATGCCAGCGGTCCGAAGCACCTGGTCAAGAAGATGACCCGGGCGAAGCTGGAGTCGATGGTCGAAGACATCATTCAGCGCTCGGTCGGTCCGTGCAAGCAGTGCATGAAAGATGCCGGCGTGGATGCCAGCAAGATCAACGAAGTCGTGCTGGTCGGCGGACAGACCCGCATGCCGCGCATTCAGCAGCTGGTGAAGGACCTGTTCGGCAAAGAAGGCCACAAGGGCGTCAACCCGGATGAAGTCGTCGCAATCGGCGCGGCCATTCAGGGTGGCGTGCTCGGGGCGAAGTGAAAGACCTGCTGCTGCTGGACGTGACTCCGCTGTCGCTGGCGATTGAAACGCTGGGCGGCGTGGCGACGCCGATGATTCCGCGCAACACGACGATTCCGACCAAGAAGACGGAAACGTTCTCGACCGCGGCCGACAGTCAGACGTCGGTTGAAGTCCACGTGCTGCAGGGCGAGCGTCCGATGGCGGCGCAGAACCGCACTCTGGGCAAGTTCCACCTGACCGGAATTCCACCGGCTCCGCGTGGCGTGCCGCAGATCGAGGTGACGTTCGACATCGACGCCAACGGCATCCTGAACGTGACCGCGAAAGACACGGCCACGGGCAAGGACCAGAAGATCACGATTACGTCGTCTTCCGGTCTGAGCAAGGAAGAAGTCGAGCGCATGGCCAAGGAAGCCGACGCGCACTCGGCCGAAGACAAGGCCCAGCGCGAAGAGATCGACGCCAAGAACCAGCTCGACTCGATGGTCTACAGCGTCGAGAAGATGCTGCGCGAGCAGGGCGACAAGATCTCCGGCTCCGACCGTGGCGACGTCGAGAACGCGATTGCCGACGCCAAGAAGGCGCTGGAGTCGAACGACAAGGCGACCATGGACAAGGCGCGCGAGACCCTGACCCAGGCGTCGCACAAGCTGGCCGAACAGATGTACAAAGCGGCCCAGTCGCAGACCCCGGCCCAGCCCCGGCGCGGGCGCAGGCCCGGCGCCGGGCGGCAGACGGTGCAGGCCAAAGAAAGACGAAGGCGTGATCGACGCCGAGTACGTGGACGTGGAAGACAAGAAGTAAGCTATCAGCTGTCAGCTTTCAGCTAGGAAGGCCGTGTGGGGGCGGGTCTCTGACCCGCCCAGGCCGAGCGCAAGCTCGGCAGGTTCATGTGTCGCGGGCTCGCCCGCGAAGTTTTGGTAGCGCCGCCGTTGCGGCGGCTGTGGCAGGACATCTTGCCCCGACCGCCGAGGGCAGGATGCCCTCGGGACAGCCGGCGAGACGCCGGCGCTACGAAGTCCGGGCGCTACAAGTTGGTTCTAGGGAGAAGAGAAATTGCAATTTGAAGTTAATGGTCAGGATTATTTCCTGAATTTCGTGGAGGACGAGAGCGCTGGTTCGTGTTGGTGCCCACGGAGACTGGCGTGAAGCGCATTCCCGTGTACGTGGACGGGTCGAAGTACGAGCGCATCGGCGCGGCGGAAAGAAATCGGCAGAGTAAGCCGAACTAAGCGGGCGTTGCCGCGCGGTGCAAAAAGCAGGTCTCCACTTCGCTCGCTTCGCTCCGGTCGGGATGACAAAGTCCTGGGCTTTCTATTCGACACAGTCGGTCATCCGAAGCGGTCCGATACAGGCTCAGTGAATGAACAGCTAGGCGATGGCCACAACCACCAAAAAAGACTATTACGAAATCCTGGGCGTGAAGAAGTCCGCCTCGGCGGACGATATCCGCAAGGCATTTCGCAAGCTGGCGCGCAAGTATCATCCCGACGTCAATCCCGGCGACAAGGCTGCGGAAGAGAAGTTCAAGACCCTCTCCGAAGCGAACGACGTTCTGAGCGATCCCAAGAAACGCAAGATTTACGACCAGGTCGGGTTCTACTCCGACAACATCGATGCCGCCACGGCCGAGGCCTACGCCCGTGCCGGAGGCGGCGGCAGAGCCGCGCCCGGCCAGGGATTTCCCGGGAGCGTCGTGCGGAAGGCGGGCAGGCTTCGAACTTCGATTTCGGCGGCTTCGACTTCACCGACATGTTCGAAGGCGCCCGGGGCCGAAAAGCCAGCAGCTCGGGCACGGGCAGCTTCCGCGATATTTTCTCCGGCATCTTCGGCGGGCGAGGCGGAGCTGCGCAGGAGGGTCCCGAGCCTGGCTCCGATCTGGAATACCAGGTCAACGTGCCCTTCTGGACCGCGATCCGCGGCGGCGTGATGCGCCTGAATATTACCCGGCGGGATACCTGTCCTAACTGTCACGGTCAGGGCTTTATCGACGCTGGCGGGACCTGCCCGGAATGCGGCGGCAAGGGCCAAGTCACGCAGACCGGCGGTCGGATGAAGTTCAATGTTCCCTGTCCGCGATGTCACGGGACGGGAAAGAACATTTCAACCTGTCCCAATTGCCATGGCGAAGGCACGGTCGAACGCACCGAACCGCTCGAAGTCCGCATCAAGGCCGGCACGCGCGATGGCCAGCGCATCCGCATCGCCGGCAAGGGCAATGCCGGGGTGCGCGGAGGTCCGGCCGGCGACCTGTACGTGATCATCCGAACCGCGGACCATCCCGTCTTCCACCGCGAAGGCGACGACATTCGCATCACCGTGCCGGTAACCGCCACGGAAGCCGCTCTGGGCGCCAAGATTGAGGTTCCGACCATCGACGGCCGCACCCTGCTCAAGATTCCGCCCGGAACCCAGTCCGGACAAAAGCTTCGCCTGCGCGAAAAGGGCGTGCCCTCGGCCACCAAGGAAGGCGCTCGCGGCGACGAGATTGTCGAAGTCAAGCTCACCGTTCCCATGCCCCAGGACGAGCGCTCCAAGGAAATCCTGCGCGAACTGGCCAAGCTGAATCCCGAAGATCCCCGCGCGGAACTCTGGAAAAACGTCTGAAGTCAGTCTTCAGTCGTCGGCCCTCAGTAGTCAGCCAATCGGCTCGCGGGCAGGTTCTGACGACTGATGACTGACAACCGAGGACTGGCCATTACCGACGTGCCACCTCGCGAAAAAATATTGAAGAATTATTTTTACTCTGCATCTAATTTCCCGTATGCTCACGGCTGCGAACTTGCTACCAGCCGAATTCTGAAAGCGCAAGGATCGCCCCGGGAGGAAGCCGTCGAAATTGGCAACAGCTAGCGCGCCGCGTCAAAATCTCCAGCCACCCACCGTCATCCCCAGCCGGAAAAAATCGGTCCGCCTCACGCTCTGGCCCCTGGTCGCCGCCACCTTCTTTATGGTGTCGGGCGGCACCTATGGCACGGAAGACATCGTGCACGGCGCCGGCTACGGCAAGGCCATTCTCATCCTGCTGCTGACCCCGATTCTCTGGAGCCTGCCGACCGCGTTCATGATCGGCGAACTTTCCAGCGCGCTGCCCTTCGAGGGCGGCTACTACGCCTGGGTACGCCGCGCCATGGGCAACTTCTGGGGATTTCAGGAAGCCTGGCTGTCGCTGGTGGCCTCGATTTTCGACATGGCGATTTATCCGACGCTGTTTGTGCTCTATCTCGACCGCCTGTTTCCCTGGTTCGCCGAGGGACATCGCGGAGTGATGGTGGCGCTGGCGGTGGTAGTGGTTTGCGCGCTGCTGAATATCGCCGGAGTTCGGGTGGTCTCGACCACATCGCTGTGGCTGTTCTTTGTGCTGTCGGCGCCCTTCATTCTGATTGTGGTGATCGCTCCCTTCAAGTTCGGAGCGCTGGCGCACTGCCGTGACCACGGCCAACCACTTCGACCGTTGACATCCTCGGCGGCCTGCTCATCTGCATGTGGAACTACATGGGCTGGGACAATGCCTCGACCATCGCCACCGAAGTAGAGCGCCCGCAGCGCACTTATCCTCGCGCCATGCTGGCCGCGGTAGTGATCGTGGCCCTGAGCTACATCGTTCCCGTGGTCGCCATGTGGATGACCGGGCTCTCCTCCAGCGCATGGGAGACCGGCTTCTGGGCGGACATCGCCGGCCTGCTCGGCGGTCCGCTGCTGCGCGTCGGCCTGGCCCTGGGCGGGATGATCAGCGGCTTTGGCATGTTCAACGCCCTGGTGATGAGCTACTCGCGTCTGCCGCTGGCCATGGCGCAGGACGGCATGCTGCCGCAGGTTTTTGGCAAGCTGCATCCACGCTCGCGAGCCCCGTGGGTGGCGATTCTGGTCTGCGCCATCGGATGGGCCATGTGCCTCGGCCTGGGCTTCGAACGCCTGGTGACCATCGACATTCTGCTCTACGGTGCCAGCCTGAGCCTGGAGTTTGTCGCGCTGGTCGTTTTGCGCATCCGCGAGCCCGAGCTTCCGCGTCCTTTTCGCGTTCCCGGGGGAATGTTCGGAGCGGTGGCGGTGGGAGTCGCTCCCATGCTGCTGCTCGGCTTCTCGATCGTCCGCAGCCAGAGTGAGCAGGTGCTGGGCATGAGTTCCTTCGCGTTCGGAATGCTGCTCATCGCCGCCGGAGTGGTGGCCTATTTCCTGAATCTGACCCTGAAGCCCGCCGGCTGGGCCCCGGTGGCAGAGAAACCCGAAGCGTCAGTAACAGCCACGGATCGACACGGATTTCACGGATTTATTCGTGAAGATCTGTGTTAATCCGTGGCTTCTGTCTTTTGCGGTAAAGTAGTAACAGATGACCAAGCGGAAATCCAAGGGCGCGTACATGATCTCGTCGGTGGCGGAGATGTACGGCATCCATCCCCAGACGCTGCGCCTGTACGAGCGCGAGGGCTTGCTCAAGCCGTCTCGCACCGAGGGCAATACCCGCCTGTACACCGACGAAGATTTGCAGCGCCTGGAATTTATTCTGTCGCTGGCTCGCGACCTGGGCGTGAACATCAGCGGCATTGCGATCATTCTTCAAATGCGCGAGCGTATGGAGGAGATGCAAGTCCAGATTCATGATTTCGTGAAGTACATCCAGGAAGAAGTGTTGTCGCGGGCCAGCGCGGCCGCCGATCCTTCCAAAGGAGCGATTGTGCCGGTGCGGCGGCACCTGGTCGCGCCGACGCCCGCGCCGAATCGAAAGCGGTAGCCGCTGCTACTTGACGACTGAAGACCGACGACTGACAGTGCTTTCAAATGCTTCCCTTCAAACTCATCTACAGCGACGACTATTTCCTGCCGATCGGCGCGCATGTTTTCCCGGCCGAAAAATATCGGCGCGTACATGACCGGCTGATCGCTACGCATGTCGCTGAACCGTCTGACTTTGTGACGCCGCAACCGGCATCGGATCAGGACATTCTGCTGGTTCACACGCCGCAGTATGTACAGAAGCTGAAAACCGGAACGCTTTCGCCCAGCGAAGAAATGCAGATGGAGATTCCCTACTCGCCGGAACTGGTTCGGGCATTCTGGCTGGCAGCGGGCGGTTCGATTCTCGCGGCGGAGCACGCCCTTCGGGATCGAGTAGGTCTCAACATCGGAGGCGGATTCCATCACGCCTTTCCCGACCACGGCGAAGGCTTTTGCATGATCCACGACGTGGCGGTGGCGATCCGCCGCATGCAGCGGGACGACAAGATTCGTACCGCGATGACCGTGGACTGCGACGTCCACCACGGCAACGGCACGGCCGCCATCTTCGCCGGCACGCGCACTCCCAGCGATCCGCTGCCTTCCACCTCTCCTTCTACCCTGAAGCCGGCTCCCGCGGGAAAGATGCGCCACGCGCACGCCGGCGACGTCTTTACCATCTCCCTGCACCAGCACAACAACTACCCGGCGTGGAAGCCGCATTCGTCGATTGATGTAGACCTGCCCGACGGCATCGGCGACGACGACTATCTGGCCTGGCTCGACAATGCGCTCAGTTCCGGACTGCGCCAGTTTGAGCCTGATCTGATCTGCTACATCGCCGGCGCCGACCCGTATCGCGAAGACCAGCTGGGCGGGCTCGCACTCACGCTGGAAGGACTCAAGAGACGAGATGAGCTGGTATTTCGCGTGGCCCGCGCGCGCAATATTCCGGTGATGGTCACCTATGCGGGCGGCTACGCCCGAAATGTGGAAGACACCGTCACAATCCACTGCAACACGGTGATCGCTGCCCGAGAGATTTTTGCCTTGCCGAAGACGGCTTGACAGGCAACCGCGGCGGCGTTCCCCTCACTTCGCCTTTTCCGCTTCGTTCTTGCCCGGATCTCCCCGTTCAACATAGTTCTTCAGGCGTGTGAACTGGGCGGTGAGGACCGAATCCACCGGCGTGGCCAGGGTATTCATCCCGGCGGGGAGATAACCGCCAACCGCATAGGTCACTTCGAGTTTCGTGCCGCTCGGGGACGGAGAAAGTTGGATCGTCATGCTCCCGCTAGTGGCAATGCCTTGCAAAGGTCCCAACCCGCCGCCCAATCGCAGCACTTTCCCCGGAGCGACAAAGAGCACTTCCAGGTGACGCACGCTGCCTCCGTTAGGCAGCTTCTCGCAAAAACATCCTCCCGCCCTTTCCTCAATACTCAGGTTGTGCGCGTCGTGGGAGAAAGTATGCTCGGAGTCCCACCAGTCGCCGACATGAATCAGCTGGCGATACACCGCGTCGGGAGAGGCCTGAATTGCCAGGAAGGACTTGACTGTGAACCCGCTGGCCGATGAGTCCACCACTTCGGCCGTGGACATGCGCGCCGTTGCTACGCAGAACGCCAGGCCTAAGAACACGTCGGCTATAAGACCTCTTCGAATCATGGTCCCTCCCTGGCACGGCATTATAGCTTTGGACGAGAAGTTGACATTGTGGTAACCCGGAAAGACGATTTACCTATGCGCTTACGTCTGATCCGCCACGCCACCTTGCTGGTCGAATACGGCGGCCACAATCTTCTGGTTGACCCCATGCTGGATGACGCCGGCGCCCGGCCGACGATTCAAAATTCTCCTAACCCGCGCAACAACCCCCTGGTCGCCCTGCCCGTTTCGGTGCCGGAAGTGTTACAGGATATCGAAAGTGTGCTTGTGACTCACACTCACAGCGATCATTGGGACGCCTCCGCAGCCGAACTGCTGCCCAAGAACCTGCCGCTTTTCGGACAGCCTGAAGATGAAAGCAAGTTCCGTTCGCAGGGATTCACTGCAGTGCAGTCGGTATCGAAGTCAGCGGCCTGGCATGATATCGACATCACGCGCACCGGCGGTCAGCATGGCACAGGAGAAATTGGCAAGGCGATGGCTCCGGTATCGGGCTTCGTGTTGCGAGCCAAGGGGGAGCCGACACTGTACATCGCAGGGGACACGGTCTGGTGTCCCGAGGTGGAAGAAGCTTTGCGTGAGTTCCATCCCGAAATTGTAATTCTCAATTCCGGAGCGGCGCAGTTTCTGGAAGGCGGCGCTATTACCATGACCGCCGACGATGTCATCACCGTTTGCCGAAGCATACCTGGGGCGCAGGTTGTAGCTGTCCACATGGAAGCCATCAATCACTGCCTGCTTACCCGCAGCGATCTTGCCTTTCAACTCGAAGCTGCCCGGGTGAGCCGGCAGGTGGCGATTCCGGATGACGGTGAGTGGGTGGAGGGTGTTGCTTAGCTAGGTAGCACCAATTTGGGACATACCTCGCAAAAGTTGTGCGCCATAACCTTGTTATCTTCCTGGGCGCTGCTGAAACTGCACCTAGGGCCTGTGGTGTAAAGGGAACACGGCACTCTGTCCAAGTCGCAGATGCGGGTTCGAATCCCGCCGGGTCCATTCTCCCTCTTCGGAGGAAGAATAGAGAAGTTCATTTTGGGGAGAGAACGCAGGGATAATCTCCCCAAGTAACTTGACATCGGTATTTATCTCACCAATACTGGCATTGGACAGAGTGCTTTGCACCACGTGGTTTTTGATGGCCCTGGACGCCCGGGGCCATTGCTATTTGTGGCTGACGGAAAGTTCGTGCACTCGGGCTGAATCTGCTCGCCCTGATAAAATAGCTACGTCTATGTTTGAGAATCTTTCAGAAAAACTTCAGCGCGCGTTCAAGACCCTGCGGGGCGAGGCCACCCTCAACGAAGAAAACATTCAGGAGGCGCTGCGCGCGATTCGTCTGGCGCTGCTTGAGGCCGACGTCAACTTCAAAGTCGTAAAGCAGCTGATCGATCACATCCAGGAGAAGGCCGTCGGGCAGCAGGTGGCGACCGCGCTTTCGCCCGCCGAGCAGGTCATCAAGATTCTGCGCGATGAATTGATCGAGATCCTGGGCCGCGACACCGCCAAGGTCAAGTTCGCCTCGCAGCCTCCGACCGTCGTGCTCATGGCCGGCCTGCAAGGTTCGGGCAAGACCACCACGTCCGGCAAGCTGGCGAACTGGCTGAAGAATGGCGGACATCGGCCGCTGCTGGTCTCGGTCGACGTCTACCGTCCTGCCGCCCGCGAGCAGCTGAAAGTCGTGGCCCAGGCGATCAAGGCCAACATCTACGAAGGCGAAGTCGGCGAAGCCAACACGGCCACGGTCGAGCGTCTGGCGAAGGAAGCGCGCCGCGAAGCCATCAACACCGGCTCCGACGTGCTGATCGTGGACACCGCCGGCCGCCTGCACATCGACGATCAACTGATGGACGAGATGCAGTCGCTCAAGCGGCTGCTCAATCCGCAGGAAATCCTGTTCGTCGCCGACGCCATGACCGGACAGGACGCGGTCAACTCCGCCGACGAGTTCCACAAGAAGCTGGCGCTCACCGGCGTCGTCCTCACCAAGATGGACGGCGACGCCCGCGGCGGCGCGGCGCTTTCCATCCGCCAGGTCACCGGCCAGCCGATCAAGTTCATCGGCGTGGGCGAAAAGTACGACGCGCTCGAACCCTTCCATCCCGACCGCATCGTCTCCCGCATTCTGGGCATGGGCGACATTCTCTCGCTGATCGAAAAAGCGGAGCAGAATGTCGACAAGAAAAAAGCCCAGGAAATGGCCAGCCGCGCGCTTACCGGCGACGGATTTTCGCTGGAAGATTTTCGCGACCAGTTGCGGCAGATCAAGAAGATGGGATCGATCCAGAACCTGATGGGCATGCTGCCCAGCGTCGGCCCGTTCGCGGGGATTCAGAAGCACGCCGACAAAGTGGACGAGAAACAGCTCAATCGCGTCGAAGCGATCATCAATTCGATGACCCAGCACGAGCGCATGCATCACGAAGTCATGAACGGCAGCCGGCGCAAACGCATCGCCCGCGGCTCCGGCACCAGCGTGCAGGAAGTCAACAACCTGCTGCGCCAGTACGCCCAGATGCGAAAGATGTTCAAGCAAATCGGCAAGCCCAGCTTCGCCCGCAAGCTGGCCGGGATGAAGATGCCGGGAATGTAGGCGGACCAGTCTGCTGGTTTCTGGACTCTCAGCCTATCCAGTTCAGTCGTGGACACGGACCATCGGCATCCGCGAACTGAACCTGAGGTCGAAGACCTGACGTCCAGCATGTCCGATTTATGAAATGGCGCTCGCTCGAAGAATCCACGCCCGGCACGGACACTCGCTCTCTGCGTGACATTTTCGCCGAGCGCAAAGAACTGATCGCCAGGTACGTTCCGCCGGAGACTCAGGCCGTCCACGCCCGCGTCATCGCGGAACTGAAAGAAAAGCATCTCGCGGAGAGCGTTCTCGCAGTCGGCTCCAAAGCCCCGTCCTTCGAACTCAAAGATCACAACGGCAAGCTGGTTTCGTCGGCTGATCTGTTGAGCCAAGGCCGCCTGGTGATCTGCTTCTTCCGCGGGCGCTGGTGTCCGTTTTGCGTCGGACAACTGGAAGCGATGAACCTGATTCTGCCGCAGATCGAACAGGCAGGAGCATCGCTGGTCGCGATCTCACCGCAAACGGTTCAGCAGTCATTCTTCATGGCGGACCAGCACAAGCTGCGCTTTCCCTTGCTGAGCGATGCCGGAAACCAGGTCGCGCGGCAGTTTGGACTGGTCTACCGCGTGCCGGACGAGCAGCAGGCGATCTACCGCCGGGCCTTTGTCAACCTGCCCTTCGCCAATGGCGACGACAGTTGGGAACTGCCCATCCCTGCCACCTTCATCCTCGACCGCGACGGCACCGTGCTCTACGCCTCGGCCAACGAGGACTACACCGAGCGTCCGGAGCCGCGGATATCCTGCTGCAACTGGCTCGACAGACACGCGCTCATGAGCACATTCCGAGCGCGTTTTCAATTATGATTGGACATGGGTGACTCGTCTCTTTGGAGTGCTGGTGGGAGCAATGACGACCAGCGCAGCCGGCTCGCCGAGCTGACTGCGAGCACCACCGATCCCGCCAAAGATCTTCCCCTCCGCCGTGATGTGCGTTCGCTCGGGATCCTGCTGGGCCGCGTTCTGGTCGAGCAGTGCGGGTGAGTCGCTGCTGGGCGTCGTCGAGGAGTTGCGGCGCATCTTCATCCAGCATCGCGAGCAGCCGCGCCCGACACTGCAGCTCCAGACTTGCTGATCTGGATTTCAAAGACCCTCTGCTCAATCAGGCGCGGAAGATTATCTCCGGCCTGACCATTGAAGAGGCCCACCGCGTCACCAAAGCTTTCGCCATTTATTTCGAACTCACCAATCTTGCCGAGACCACCCACCGCAAGCGTCGACGGCGTGCCGCCAAACTGCATCCCGAGCAGCCGGCGCTGGAAGGTTCTTTCCGGGGCACATTGAAACGCATGCGCGCCGCCGGAATCGACGTCGAACAGGCGCTCGACGTGTCTGCGCAAGATAAAAGTGGTTCCGGTTTTCACCGCCCATCCCACCGAAGTCGCGCGCCGAACCGTGCTGCTCAAGCGCCGCCGCATTGCCAAACAACTGGAGCGACTTGACCGTCTGCCCCTGACCGACGCCGACGCCAGCCGCTTCGAAGTCGCTGATCTTCGCCGAAGTGACGGCGCTGTGGCAGACCGATGAAGTGCGCCTGGAAAAGCCCCTGGTCACCGACGAAATCCGCATGGGACTCGACCACTATCCTATGTCGCTGTTCGCCGCCCTGCCGCGGGTCTACGACGAACTCGCCGACTCTTTGCGCCAGGTCTACGACTTCGATATCGACGGATCGCGACCTGCCCCAACTTCTTTCCTTCGGCTCCTGGATCGGAGGCGACCGCGATGGCAATCCCTTTGTCACTCCGGACTCCACGCGCGAAGCGTTGCAGCGAGCCCGGAATACGATCATTGCCCACTACATCGCGGAACTGGAGCGCGGCGCCGATCAACTCAGCGCTTCTTCGCGCCAGGTGTCAGTTTCTGAGGCGGTCCGCGCAGCGGCTGGCGGACTACAGCGCCCGGATTGGCGACGAATTTTCGCGCCAGTCGCGGATTTCCAGCTCCGAACTCTATCGGCGCCTGCTGAAACTGATCGTGGTTCGGCTGCGCCACAGCGCGAAGGGCTTACCGACCCCGAGGCCTATCGATCGAGCCAGGAGTTCGAAAGCGACCTTGTCGCTGATCCGCGAAAGCCTGGCCGCGAACCGTGGCCTGCGGCTGGCCGAACTCGTCATCGATCCGCTTCTGCGGAAAGTGCGCACCTTTGGATTTCATCTCTCGACCCTCGACATTCGTCAGCACGCGCGCGTGCACGCGCAAGCCCTGGCCGAAATCGAAGCCAATGCTGAGGCGCGAGCGTCCCGCTCGTGCAGCAGCGCACGGGTCAGGCCAGCACGAACGGGACGCTCGCGCCTACATGCTCCCTCACTGTTCCGACGGACGGATTTCAGCCGCGACCCAGGATGTTCTCGACACTTTCCGCGAGATCGCAAAGTTGAAGAAGGCATATCCCTGCAGCGCAATTCGCAACTACATCATCAGCGGAGCGCAGTCGGAAGAGGATGTGCTTCGCGGTCACGCGATTGGCCGCCATATGCGATGTGCAAATTGCCGCCTCGGGGGACGATCCCGGACTGATGCCGGTGCCGCTGTTTGAATCGATCGAAGCTCTGCGCTCTTCTGCTGCAGTCATGGAGCGCATCTGGCGCTCGCCGGACTATCAGCCGCTGCTCGACTCCTGGGGGCGCTGGCAGGAAGTCATGCTGGGCTATTCCGATTCCAACAAAGACGGCGGCATGCTCACCAGCATTTGGGAGTTGTACAAAGCTCATCGCGAACTGCATCGCGCGGCGCGCGAGTGCAACGTGAAGCTGCGCCTGTTTCACGGTCGCGGCGGCACCGTCGGACGCGGCGGCGGACCCACTCACACCGCCATTCTGGCGCAGCCGGTCGGCGATTTTTCCGGCGAGATTCGCATCACCGAGCAGGGCGAAGTTCTCAACTGGAAGTATGCCGATCCGGTGCTCGCCGAGTGGAATCTCGAAATCATGATCGCGTCCTGCATGGAGGCCATCACCCGCACCCGTGGACCGGCGCCCGGAGCCGACCAGCGCTGGGCGCCCGCGATGGAGCAGATGTCCACCGAAGCCTTCAGCTTTCTATCGCCGCAACATCGCCGAGAATTCCGATGTGATCGAATATTTCGAACAGGCCACTCCGGTGAACGAACTGGAGCATGCGCGCATCGGCTCGCGTCCTCCGCGCCGCGCAGCAGGGACGCCGCCTCGAAGATCTGCGCGCCATTCCCTGGGTATTTGGCTGGATGCAGAGCCGTCACGCGGTTCCGGCATGGTTTGGCGTGGGTCATGCGCTGGAGCAGTTTGTAGCGCAGGACTCCGCTCACCAGTCGCTGCTGGGCGAGATGATGCGAAGCTTCCCGCTGTTCTCCGACTTGATCCGCAACGTGGAACTGGCCATGTCGAAGGCCGACTTGACCATTGCGCGCCTCTACGCCGAACTGGTTACCGACGCGGACCTGCGCGAACGAGTCTGGCGGATGCTGGTCGAGGAGTTCGAACGCACTCGCCGCATGATCCTGTCCATCACCGGTCAGAGAGGGCTGCTCGAGGGCAATCCGGTTCTGACCCGCTCGATCCGGCTGCGCAATCCGTACGTTGATCCCATGAGCCTGGTGCAGGTCGAACTGCTGCGGCGCAAGCGCGCCGGGACCGGCGCGGCCGGCGTGGACTACGCGCTGGGAGCGACGATCAACGGGATCGCCGCCGGTCTGCACAATACAGGCTAGGTTTTCGTAGCGCCGCGTCCCGGCGGCTGTCGTGGGGCGCCCCAGCAGCATCTTGCCCCGAGCAGTCGAGGGACGCTCGGACAGACGGCGAGACCCGCGCTTCGATTCGAGTCCCGCTCGTCCGCGCTCCCTACTTGCTAATCCCGCTAAATTCTGCAAAAATAATGGTTTGTCTCAGCCTGCCTGAAGCAATTAGGAAAGGAACATAAGCTCTGTGTTAATGATTCGTCTGTCGCGCACGGGTGCGCGCAAACAACCGCAGTATCGTGTGGTGGTGATCGAGAAGGAACGCGCGCGCAACGGCCGTCCGGTCGAAGTGGTGGGAACTTACAATCCTCGCACCACCCCGGCCAGCATTGAGCTGAAGCGCGAGCGCATCGACTACTGGGTATCCAAGGGCGCCAAGATGTCGGACCGGGTCAGCAAGATCGTGTCCAAGCCCGCGCCGGCCGCTACCGCTTCGGTGGCCTGATCTCACGGTGTGCGTCACGGAAATCTCCACCGCATCAGCGAACAGGACCCTGCTTGGATGCAGCGGTGAGCTAGGATCATTGAGTCAAAGATGAGCGAACCAACTGGAGACATGCGGGTCCTGATCGAGCAGATCGCGAAGGCTCTGGTCGATGATCCGGCGCAGGTCTCGGTCAATCAGGTCGAAGAGGGTGGCGAGACCGTGCTTGAACTCACGGTCGGCCCGAACGATCTGGGCCGGGTGATCGGCAAGCAGGGACGCACCGCACGCGCCATGCGCAATCTGCTGGGCGCGGCGGGTCTGAAGTTTAACAAGCGTTTCACGCTGGAGATTCTGGAATAGCCGGCGAGTTCATCACGCTGGCGCGCGTCCTGAAGACACAGGGACGGCGCGGCGAAGTTGCAACCGAGCTGCACAGCGACATCCCGGACCGGTTTCACCAGGGCATGCGGCTGTGGGCCTTGCCCAAAGATGACGCGACCGCGGCGCGAGTTGAAGATTGAAGAATTCTGGCCGCACAAGAGCTATCTGGTTCTGAAGTTTGGAGGCGTTGATTCGATTTCGGACGCCGAAACGCTGATCGGCTGCGAGTTGCAGGTTCCGGCAGGCAGAGCGAGCGAAGCTTGAGCCGGGCTGGACTTACGTCAGCGATCTGGTGGGATGTACGGTCTTCGACGGCGATCGCGAGATTGGACAAGTTCACGACGTCCAGTTTGGAGCCGGTGAAGCGCCGCTGCTGATCGTCAAGGCGGGATCGAAGGAGTACGAGATCCCTTACGCGGAAGCGTACTTGAACGAGCACGGATCTCGAGCGTAAGAAGATTTACATGAAGTTGCCGGAAGGCATGCTGGAATTGAATGCTCCGCTGACGGCGGAAGAGAAAGAGCAGCAGCGGAGCAACAAGAAGTCGTAGTTGAGCAAGATTGTCATCCTGAGCGGAGCAACTGCTTCGCGACGCGAAGCAGTTGCGGAGTCGAAGGACCCCTACCCTGTGTCGAAGGTTTGCCGGGTATAGGTCACGACTCAGCGCGGCGCGGGTCGCCCGCCTCCAGCACGGACAGAGTTTTGAAGCGCGGATCCGCGATGAAGATCGACATCTTAACGATCTTTCCTGATTTTTTTCGCGGACCGCTGGATTACGGCATTGTTCGCAGGGCCCGGGAAGCGGGCCTGGCGGAGATCGAAGTCCACGACTTGCGGGCGTTTGCGCACGACCGGCACCGCACCGTGGATGACCGCCCGTTCGGCGGCGGCGAAGGCATGGTGCTGAAGCCGGAACCGATCTTTGAATGTATTGAAGGACTGAACGTCCAGAGCCGCGCGGAGCGACTCGCGGGCGGTGCGAAGCAAAGCGTGGTGCTGCTGTCGGCGCAGGGCCGGCGTTTCGACCAGGGCGTAGCCGAAGAACTGGCGGCGCTGGAACGGATTGTCCTGATCTGCGGCCGCTACGAAGGCGTGGACGAGCGCGTTGGACAGCATCTGGCCGATCGCGAGCTTTCGATCGGAGACTACGTGCTGAGCGGCGGCGAGTTGGGCGCGGCGGTGATTGTGGATGCGGTCACGCGGCTGATTCCGGGCGCAGTGGGGAATGAAGCTTCGACGCGGCAGGAGTCGTTTACAGCGACGGCGCAAGTTGAAGCCGGGGGCGGACCCGACTCCACTTGCGCGTCGGGTGGATTGCTGGACTATCCGCACTACACGCGGCCGGCGGACTTTCGCGGATTGCAGGTTCCTGAAGTGCTGGTTTCGGGCAACCATGAAGAGATACGCCGCTGGCGCCGGCGCACGGCGTTGGAGAAGACGCTGCGCAACCGGCCCGATCTGTTGGAGCGCGCCGCGCTGGGCGACGAAGACAAAGAATTGCTGGCCCGAATTACGGGCAAAGAAAGCTGAAGAGCGAATTCTCAAGATTTCTGAAGCGAGGGACAAGATCATGACGAACCTGATCATCGAAAAACTTCTGGCCAAGACCAAGCGCACCGACATTCCTGAGTTCGCGCCCGGGCGACAGCGTTCGCGTGCACGTGAAGATCAAGGAAGGCGACAAGGAACGCCTGCAGGCCTTTGAGGGCGTGGTGATTTCGCGCAGCCGCGGGCCGCAGGCCAGCTTTACCGTGCGCAAGATCAGCTTTGGTCATGGCGTCGAGCGTATCTTTCCGCTCCATTCCAAAGTGATCGACAGAGTGGAACTGCTGCGCTCGTCCAAGGTCCGCCGCGCCAAGCTGTACTACCTGCGCGGTCTGAAGGGCAAGGCTGCCCGCCTGAAGGACGTGGATCGCGAGCAGCGCCGTGGCGGAAGTCGCCGCGAAGTGAATCGTCGCAGCCTGTCGAAAGCAGCTTGCTGGCGAAGTCCGACGCCGGCATCTATTGGTGGACTTCGAACTGCAGGGTGTCTTCGAGGTGTTTTTCCGCCAGCTTGCGGATCAGGAACTGCAGGATCTGGCGCTCGCCTTTGCGGATCTCGCGGAATTCGATTCCCAGTCCCACGTGCTGGTCGCGCATGCCGGACCTGGCCCTTCAGCGTCAAATCGTGATCGTCGACATTCAAGCGTCACTTTCAACTCGGTGCCAGGAGGCAGGATCTGCTTGGTCGAAACCAGGCAGCCGATCTCTGACATATTCTTCAAGGTCGCTTTGACGTTGGAGCTCTTGCGCGCCTTGCTCTGTCAGTTCGGCGATTCCCTCCAGACGCGTAAGCGTTCGCGGCGGCGGCGGCGCTCGTGGGATGCGAAGGTGCGCGGCCTTCTTGAGGCCTCCATCGACCAGGATCGGGTCATAGGTTTCTTCCATGTCGCGCAGTTCGGCTTCCCACAGGATGCGGTCCGACTCCACGCACTGGATACCGATCTGACCCTGCAACTCCGAATTGGGTTCGCCGACCCAGACCACGCGGCAGAACGCCTTGCTGCGGCCGCGCTCGATGGCGACGATTTCTCCCGGCTTCCTTTACGCAGCGCAAGCCGGTGACCCGGGCGCCGTGCTCGGAAATGTCGTAGGTGCAGGCCATTTCCAGACAGGCTTGGTTTCGCTCGTCCCAGTAGGTGACGCGAATGGGAAGGGCGACATGGATGCGCTTGTTCTGGCGCTCTGGCGATGATTTGGAGATTTCTTCTGTCAAATGAGTCCGCTGCTAGAGAGACACCTCTCTGAGTCGAACGCTAACAAGCACGGCCGTAGGCGGTCAATTTACCGCGGTAATGAGCACGTACGATTACCTTCGTGGAACGCTGAATACACGGCGGTTGGCGGGCAGTCGTTGGTCGTTAGCGGTTGGGCGTTGGCCGAAATTTAACGACGGACGACACTCAGCCGGGATGGTTTTCCACATTGCGCCACAGCCTCGCCCTGGGTAACAGATGAAGCGAACGAAGAATGCTTTCGACATTGAGCCAGAAGCTAGGAGTTAGAAGCTTCTTTCCTGTGCCGCTAAAACTCAAATCCGAGTCCGCAAAACCGCTCTCTGCCTCCGCCGCCAAGCTGCGCCTGCTCAAGAAGCTGCATTGCACTCTCAAGTTTGAGAAAAAGAGTGTGGCAGCTGGGCGCGCGCTTGGTCGCGGGCGTGGATGAAGTCGGACGCGGCTCGCTGTTCGGGCCGGTCGTGGCTGCCGCGGTGATCCTCGATCCGGCATATCGCATTCGCGGTCTGCGCGATTCCAAGCTGCTGCCGGCGGAGCGCCGCGAAATTCTGGCGGAACGCATTCGCGAGCATGCCGTCGCCTGGGCGGTCGCGGCGGTCGACGCCGCCCGCATCGATCAGATCAACATTTACCAGGCGTCGCGTGCTGGCCATGCGTGAAGCGGTTCTTGGCCTCAATCCTGGCGCCGACCACCTGCTGGTCGACGCGCTGCGGCTGGACTGCGATCTTCCGCAGCAGCCGATCATTCACGGCGACGCTCTCTCCGCCTCGATCGCCGCCGCATCCATCATCGCGAAGGTCGAACGCGACCGCATGATCGTCGAATGGGATCCGGTCTTTCCGGTCTACGGACTGGCTTCGAACAAGGGCTACAGCACGCCTCGACATCTGGCGGCTTTGCGCGAGCATGGGCCCTCGCCGCTGCATCGCCAGTCGTTTGCGCCGGTGTGGAATGCGCCGGTGCCGCAAGATGTGCTGGCGTTCATGCTGGAGGAAGAGGAAGAACCAGACCTCGAGAATTTAGCGTCCGGCCTGCCCGCTTGACAGCCTGAGGTGAGGCGGCCACGAGCGTCCGCCGCCACATATGCTCGCACGATACAATCCCTGACATGTTGCGCATGATGGTCGTAACCGCGCATCCGGACGACGAAGCCAGCAGCTTCGGCGGATCGCTGCGTCTTTATCGGGAGCGTGGCGTGGAAACCTGCGTCATTTGCCTGACGCCCGGGCAGGCCGCCACCTATCGCGGCGGCGCGCACAGCGATCAGGAACTGGCCGCGATGCGCCGCAAGGAATTTGCCGCTGCCTGCGAAATACTGAAAGTCTCGCGCGGAATCGTGCTGGACTATCCCGACGGCCAGCTTCACCGGCTGGAGATGCAGCGCGTGGTTTCCGACCTCACGCTGCGCATACGGGAATTTCGTCCGCAGGTCTTGCTCACGTTTGATCCGGCGGGCGGCGTCACCGGTCACACCGATCACTCGATGGCATCGATCTTCGCCACGCTGGCCTTCCACTGGGCGGGACGAAGCAATCGCTTTCCCGATCAGCTGACTGGCTCGGTCGCGCCTCACCGCGTCCAGAAGCTGTACTACGCCACTGCTGACTTCACTCTTCCCGGGACGACAGCCGGTCACTCTGCCGCCGATCACCACCATCATCGAGATCGGCGATTATCTCGAAACCAAAATTGAGGCGTTCCGGGCGCACACCAGCCAGCAGCCGCTGTGGTCGTTGTTCGAAGAGTATGCGCGGAAGCGCGGCCGGCGCGGAACTGTTCCATCTGGTGGCTGCGGTAAAGGCGGAGACCTGTCGGGCAGGAGACGGATCTTGTTCGCGGGAGTCAGCGAAGAGAAATCTTGACCGCAAAGTCGCTCAGAAGTCGCAGTCGCCAAGAAAAGCCTGTGCCAGGTTCTTTGCGAACTTTGCGGCTCTTCTGACGACTGCAGTACGTCTGCGGTCTAAGCGACTGTTACCGCGGCTTGATAATGTCGCTCAGCAGATCGGGCTTGCGTTTCATCCCGCACCAGGTGAGGATATTTTTCGCCGTCGTGATAGTCGAGCTTGTAAGGTCTTGTAGTACTCCGTGTTTTCGACCAGCAACTCGAGGGCGTCCGAGCTGTCTCTTCCCTTCGCGCAATGCATCCCGCAGAACGTCCTGGCGAGAACTTTCTTCCATTGACTGCAACCACCTTCATGCCCGGACCGATTCCCGCCTGCGCCGCCGGCATGCCTTCGACGGTATCGGTGATCGAGTCCGTCCTCTTTCAGCCACAGGCCGATCGAGTAGGCGGCGTTCACGGTATCTCTGCTCGCCCTCGCGGGCCTGCACCAGCTCCGAGCGCGTGTCGTCATAGACCAGTTTCCAACCACTGCCCTCGATGCCGCCCAGCGGCGCTCCCGGCCCGTGGTTGGTCAGGCGCTCGGTCCAGAACCCGCGCCAGTCGTAAGGCGCAACCTGGTTCAGCGTGTTGACGACGTCTTCGAAAGTATAAGTCTTCACCTGCGGCGGTCCGCTCGGACGGTCCGTGGAAAATCCGGCAAAAGTCATCCAGCGATTTCTGGCCGTGAGTCTGCTGCCGAATGATGGTGTCCGCCCAAAGCCAGTTCAGCTCATCTTCGTCGTAGTAGTCGAGCCCTCGCCGCCATGACTCCCACTGGTGGGGCGCGTCCTGCATGGCGGGAACGCCGTCGGCAGTGTCCTGCAGGTTGCGCCAGGCGCGTCCCGGACGTGTGGTCGAGGATCGGCGGCGGTATAGGCCAGCGCGTCGCGAAACTCTTCCGGCGTTCGCTCTCCCATCGCGGCCGGTGAGGATCTCGCCCAGATACGTCGGTGAGGCCCTCGTACACCCAGAGCAGGTCGGTCTGCATGGGTTTTTCATAATCGGGAGTCGCGAGATCGGCGGGACGCCGGTACTTTCCGTTCCACGAATGCACGTATTCGTGCGACAGCAATCCCGCAGCCCAGAAGGCGCTTCGTGGGATCGACCAGGGCGCGCTCGCCCAGTCGGCTGTCGTTCGATTCGTGATGCTCCAGTCCGAAGTGGGCCACGTGATCGCTCAGGCTGTACAGAAAGTGATAGTCGCGGTAGTGCTGCGCTCCAAACAGCGCGTTCGCCTGCGTAACCAGGTTCTTGTAGTGCTCCCAAACATCGGCGGGAGCATCGAGCGCGGCCGCGCTGTCGGCGGCAACGTCCATCTCCACCGGAGGAGTCTGCCCCGGATTCAGCGGAACAACTTTCAGATACTGTCCGGTGATGACGGGGCCGTCGATCAGCATGGTCAGAGAAACCGGAGCGAACTTGATCTTCGCTTCCTCGACTGCGAGGCCACCGGCCAGCGAGGTGCCGAATTTCCATCGGCCGGCAAGCGCAAGGCTGGCCGCGTAGGTCAGTTCATCCGAAGTCCAGCCCGCGGGATACAGCAGCATGGTATTCCAGTTGATCACTGCCATCCGGTCGGTGGCGGTGGCGCCGCCGGTGTAGATTCCCTCCTCGGACCCGCGGGCGAAATGAAATCCAGCGAGGCTTCGACGCTGGAGACGCCGGCGGGCACCTCGACGTGAAAGGTCCAGCCGTCCAGCAGATCGCGCCGCCAGGACAGAGTCTTGCCCATTGGCGGTGAACTTCAGTCCGGCAAGATCCTGAATCGGGCCGGTGGGGCCGTGCTCGCCGGGAATCCATTTGGGATAGTAGAGAGTGAGCGTGCCCGGCTTGGCGGGAATCGTCATCCGGGCGTGAAAGATTTTTCGCGGCGCTTCGGTGGCATCCACGAAGAGGCTGATGTGGGGAGCGGAGCTGCCGCGGCAAACATCGGCGAGACAAAAGCGATGACCAGGAAATGCCATGGCGAGAAATCCTACCGGGGAAGTTGATCACGAACACGCTCCTTGACAGTATCTACGAATTCGTTTTAGAACAGATGAATATAACAGTCGCGACTGGTCAGAATCTCGGGTCACTCAGTGTCATGGGAGTGGAGCCTCTCGCAGCCACAGGACTTTGCGGCAGACGTTCGAACTGTGTGACCCAAAGCATGTCAGCAAGCGAGGTCAACTTCGTCTAGCAACAGGCATCAGATCGCTGCAACGGTTCGCAGAGCGCACGCAATGCTGCGAAGTGCCAAATGCCAAGTGCTCATTTATGATTTCCGCGTGTCTCCCACACTCTCATCGCGGCCGGTTCATCACCTTCGAAGGACTCGACGGCTGCGGCAAGAGCACGCAACTGGAAAAACTGGCGGGCGTATTTCGCGCGCAAGGCTTGTCGGTGGTGGTGACGCGTGAGCCGGGCGGAACCGCGACGGGAGAGAAAATCCGCCGGCTGCTGCTCGATACCGCGACTGCCGGCCTTTCTCCGCATGGCGGAACTGGCGCTGATGTTTGCCTCGCGCGCCCAACACATCGCGGAAGTGATCCAACCCGCGCTGGCGGAAGGCAAGGTCGTGCTCTGCGACCGCTTCACCGATTCCACCGAAGCCTACCAGGGTGGCGGCCGCAAGCTGGGCAGCGAGCCGGTGCTGGCGCTGCATCGCATCCTGTGCCACGGCTTGCAGCCTGATCTCACCATCCTCATGGACTCCGATGTGGCCGCCAGCGTGGAGCGCGCCCGCCGCCGCAACAAAGCCGACGCCGCCAAGAATGGCCGCGGCAAACACGACGAGAACCGCTTCGAACAGGAGAGCCGTGGCTTTCTTCGGGCGAGTGCGCAACGCCTATCTGGCGATTGCGGCGCGCGAACCGCAGAGAGTTGTACTGGTCGACGCGCGCGGAACGGCGAGCGAGACCCATGCGCAAGATCGTGGAGATTGTCCGGCGGAAGCTGAAGCTGGCGGCGAAGACGGCGTGAACTCAGCCAGCTGTCAGCTTCAGCTATCAGAGCAATACTCTTGGTCAAATCGCAGTCGGCAATCAGCTCACGTTCGATTCTGCTAGACTCGAGCAAATCCTGTCGCGGCGAAGATGCATATCGTGACCAATTGCTGAGTTTCGCTGAATTGGCTTTGACTGATGCTCTGACGAAGCTGATGAGCTATGATTTCACCGATTTTCACGGCAATTCCGACGTCGTCCATCGCCTGCGCGAGATGCTGGCGCGCGATCACTTTCCCCAGGCGGTGATTCTGGCCGGTCCCGCCGGTTCGGGAAAATACACGCTGGCGCTCATGCTGGCGAAGGCGATGAATTGCCTTTCGCCGATCATCACGGACGGCTTGCCCGATTTCTGCGGCAAGTGTTCCAACTGCGTTCGCATCGCCCAGTCAGAGGATCTCGATGCCCGCTTCGCGGAGGCCGTCGAAGCTCGCGAGAATCTGCGCGAGACCGACAAGAAAGAAACGCGCCTGTTTGTTCAGACCCATCCCGACGTGCTGGTCATCCCGCCCGATCCGCCGCAGATGATGATCAAGGTGGACCAGGTGCGGCGCGTGATCGAGACCATTTATTACCGGCCGGGCGAAGCCAGGGAGCGGGTTTACATCTTCACCGAGTCGTCTTTCATGAAGGAGGCGGCCAACTCGCTGCTGAAGGTGCTGGAAGAGCCGCCGGAGTTTGCCACGATTTTTCTGCTGACCGAAAATCCGGGCGAACTGCTGCCGACGATTCGCTCGCGTTCGATGATCGTCACGCTGGCGGCTTTGCCGGCGGAAGAAATCGAGCAGGATCTGGCCAAGCATCGTCCGGAGTGGACCGCCAAGCAGCGCGCCCTGGCGGCTCGTCTGGCGAATGGCGCGATCGGCGCCGCCCGCAGCTTCGATCTGGCCGGCTACACCGCGGCCCGTACCCAGGCCCTGACCATCCTCAATACCGCGCTGCGCGGCACGGATCACAGCGAACTTTTCAAGATGACCGAGACCTACCGCGCCGGAGCCGAGGGACGCGACAAGATCGAAAAGCTGCTGCGGACGCTTTACAGCCTGCTGCAGGATCTGACCTTCCTGAACTCGAGCACGCCGGAGCTGGTTCGCAACACCGATATTCAGGCTGAACTGAAGAAGCTGGCGGAAGCCGCGGACTTCGACTGGATCGCCTTCGCCGCCGATCGCCTGAACGAAGTCGAGCGCGGAATGCGCCGCAACCTGTTGCGCTCGTTGTCGCTGGATGCGTTTGCGACCGCGCTGGAAAGAAGCGCTTAGCGATTCGTAGCACCTGGCAGTCCGCCGATCTGGCAGTGTGGGCGAGATCACCCGATCGACCCGAGCAGTGCCGGTGCAGGACGCCTGCGCTAGCGCCAATTGCCAATTGCTGATTTGCTAAGTGCTTTCTCCCCCACTACTTGAGCATTGTCATAGCCGCAGCGCCGCTGTGCTAGGTTAGGAACAACTCACGCCTTCAGTACCCACAATCACAGCAGCGCGTGTTGTGGCCCGCAAAAAGCGTGTCAAACGGGTGGCGCCATGAAAGATGCAATCGATTCACTTCCAGCCGATCGGTCCGTGGAAGCGGAAGGCTTTGCCAATCGCAAGCTGATCCGCCCTTCGCTGAACCGCACCGATCACAATCATGCGCAGGCACCCATGGGCGAACACCAGAGAGCGGCCTGAACGTCCCGAGCGCAGCGACGCGGCCAATGGCGGCGGCGGCGGCAGAAAAGCCGCGCCCCCGGAACAGACCAACGCCGAGAACTTTTACTACCAGAAGCAGATGCAGTCGAAGACCCCGATGGTGATCGTGCTGCGCGACGGCGAAGAAATTCACGGCATGATCGAGTGGTACGACAAGAGCTGCCTGAAGGTCACCCGCAACGGCCAATCCAACCTGCTGATCTACAAGCCCGCGATCAAGTACATGTACAAAGAAGGGGAGAACAGCAAGAAGTAGCGTCGAGTCGTCAGACCGTCAGACCTCGGCGTATCCCAGACCACTTCATACAGACGTTTGCTTCGCAGATCACTACGATCTAAGTCCTGACGACTGAAGACCGACGACTGACGACTCGACTCTACAGTTTCGGCAGCACAATTCCCTTCTGCGACTGGTACTTGCCTTTGCGATCCGCGTAGCTGACTTCGCAGACTTCGTCTCCCTGGAAGAAAAGAATCTGGCAGAGACCTTCGTTGGCGTAGATCTTCGCCGGCAGCGGCGTGGTGTTGGAGATCTCGAGGGTGACGAAGCCTTCCCACTCCGGCTCGAACGGCGTGACGTTCACGATGATGCCGCAACGGGCGTAGGTGGACTTGCCGACGCAGATGGTCAGCACGTCGCGGGGAATCTTGAAGTACTCGACCGAGCGCGCCAGGGCAAACGAGTTCGGCGGAACGATGGCGCACTCCGAACTCACGGTGACGAACGATCTCTCGTCGAAATTCTTGGGATCGACCACGGTGCAGTTGACGTTGGTAAAAATCTTGAACTCGTCGGCCACACGCAAGTCATAGCCATAAGAAGACAGCCCGTAGGAGATCACGCCCTCCCGCACCTGCTTCTCGGAAAAGGGGTTAATCATGTCGTGCTCGATGGCCATCTTGCGGATCCAGCGGTCGCTCTTCAGCATGCAGCTCCTTAGGAATGCAGTCTTCAGTCGTCGGTCTTCAGTCGTCAGGAAAATCCCTGCTCTCGCGCGAGTTAGCTTGCGCTTTTCCTGAAGACTGACGACTGAAGACTGACGACTGGGGTGCCGTCATCTTACGGGACAGACAGCTGCCGTTGACAATCTCTCTTATGTCCCTTAGCATCAATGCACTTGGTAGGTTATTCTCAGTCCGCCGCCGGGAGCCGCCTGTGATCAAGCTCGACATCATCAACGAAGTGGTGAACAAGACCGGCATTACCAAGACCAAGGCCGAGCTGGCCGTCGAAACCGTTTTCGAGAGCATGAGGCGGTCGCTGTCCAAGGGCGATCGCATTGAACTGCGGGGCTTTGGCGTGTTCAACGTGCGGCCGCGCAAGACTGGCATCGGACGCAACCCGCGCACCGGCGCCGAAGTTTCGATTCCGCCCGGCAAAGCGGTGCGCTTCAAGCCCGGCAAGGAGTTGCAGTCGATCGAGTAGGTCTGGACTGCCGGCCGACGCACTGTCCTGGCCCGAGCCGTCGGCGCGACCTGCGCGGCCACAATCCTCGTCTCCACGCAGTCATCGCAGCATCAAAGTTTTCATGTCCGACCTTACTCCCTCACTTCCCGCTCCGACCGCCGAGTACCTGCCCGCGGAAGTCTATGTAATTCAGCCCCCAATCCCAGCTACTGGCTGCACATCCTGCTGTTTGTGGCGACGATCTTCACCACGCTGGTGGTCGGCGCGAAGATGGAATTCGATTTCCTGCACAACGTTCCGCCGTTTGTTCATGGAGACGAAGCTCATGCCGCTTTTTCCGGTGGGCTGGGCGCTGCACGAACCGTCTCGCCTGCTGCTGGGAATTCCCTTCTCGGCCACGCTGCTGCTGATTCTGCTGGCGCACGAGATGGGACACTACCTGTACTGCCGCTACTACGGTGTGTACGCAACGCTTCCCTTCTTCATTCCGGCGCCGACTCTGATTGGCACGCTTGGGCGCGGTGATTCGCATACGATCTCCGATCCGCTCCCGCTGCGCGCTGTTCGACATCGGAATCGCGGGGCCGATCGCCGGATTTGTGGTCGCGCTGATCGTGCTGGTGATCGCGATGCATCACTCCCGCGTGATGCCGGGTGTGATGGCGAATTCGGATATCGAGATGGGATATCCGCTGATCTTCCATCTTTTGTGGACTGTGCTTCCGCTGGCCGACGTGCATGGTGGATCGTCGCTGCTGCAGGATATTTATTTTCATCCCACAGCGATTGCGGCCTGGGTGGGAATGTTTGCCACCGCGCTGAATCTTCTACCCGGCGGACAACTGGATGGCGGACACATTGTTTTCGCGCTGAATCCGCGAGCGCATCGGATCGTTTCGCGGCTGACGATCCTGGCGCTGATTCCGATGGCGTTTTATTTCTGGGCAGGCTGGCTGCTGTGGGCGATTCTGCTGCGCATCAGCGGCATGCGGCATCCCATGGTCGAGGAATGGCCAGGAGTGACTCCGGGCCGGCGCTGGCTGGCAGTGTTCGGTCTGCTGATGATGGTGCTTACGTTGACGCCGGCGCCCTTCGCGCACAGTTCGCTGCTGCAGGTCGTGCGATGATCCGCGGACAGTAGGAATTTCGTAGGCGGTCCGCGCGCTACTGGAAGATGCCGACGCTTAATCTTCCACCACTCTCGCCGTCATCTCGACCGACGGCTCGCCGCCTGCGACCTCCTGGGCCACGATCAGCTGGCGCGCCTCCACCCGGATTTTCGGCAGGTGGAAGAAAAATGAGAATGCCGCGCCGATACAGGCCACCGCGCCGACAGAAACCGTAAGCGGTGCTCCCAGGTGATGCGCCAGGGCGCCGGCGAACAGCGATCCGAAGGGCGCCATGCCCATAAACATCATCGTGTACATCGCCATCACGCGGCCGCGCAGATGGTCCGGCACCATCGCCTGAATCAGCGTGTTCGAAGACGACATCTCCAGCATCATGCAGAATCCCACCGGCAGCAGCAGCGCGGCGGACAGCCAGAAGTGACGCGAGAAGTGAAAACAGCACCAGGCTGACGCCAAAGCCGCCGCAGGAGAATGCGACCCAGCGGCCCAGTCCCAGCACGCCGGACGCGCGTCGCCAAAGTCAGCGCTCCCAGCAGTGCACCCACGCCAGTCGCACCCATCAGAATTCCCAGGCCGCGGGCTCCGCCGTGCAGAATCCTGTCGGCGAAGACCGGCATGAGCACGGTGTAGGGCATCGCCACCAGGCTCACCAGTCCAAGCAGAAGCAACAGCGACGCGAATCGGCGCGGTGTGGCGGGCGAAACGAAAGCCTTCGATCAGGTGCGCCAGCGCCGGACCAGACGAGCCAGACGCGTCGGGCCGCTCCACTCGCATCATCAGCAGCCGGTGATCACTGCGATGTAGCTGACGCGCATTGGCGAAGAAGCACCAGCCTTCGCCGATCTTGGCCACCAGGATTCCGGCGATCGCGGGGCCGATGATGCGCGCGCCGTTGAACATGGAAGAGTTCAACGCGATGGCGTTCATCAGGTCTTCCTTGCCCACCATGTCGACCAGGAAAGACTGCCGCGCCGGAATATCAAAAGCATTCACCACGCCCAGCAGCGCCGCCAGCACGAAGATGTGCCACACCCGGACGACTCCGGTGAGGGTAAGGATGGCAAAAATCAACGCCAGAATCATCGACGAAATCTGGGTTCCGATAACCACTCGCTGGCGGTTGAAGCGGTCGGCCACGATGCCACCCAGCGGCGCCACCAGGAATACGGGAATCTGGCTGGCGAATCCCGCCGCTCCCAGCAAGCAGCGGCGAACCGGTCAGGCGATAGACCAGCCATGACTCTGCAATAGTTTGCATCCAGGTGCCGATCAGGGAAATGAGTTGTCCGCTGAAGAAAAGCTGGAAGTTGCGGTGGCGCAAGGCACGCAGGGTTGCCGGTAACCAGCCGGCATTCGGCGGCTGTCCCGAATCTGGCGGGGATGGCTCGATGTTCTGGCCCGAAAACGCCTGGCCTGAGAAACCTGAATCCGTCATTTCAAACGTTTATTTCGTGCTTGAGGCTGCCTGCCGACGGCCACATCCGGCCGCTGAGCCAAAGCCGGAATTTTGCATTGGCGCTGTACAAACTTCCAGCTTCCGCGCTGCCACAGGCTGGAGTAGAGTATTCGATGTTCGACGGCGACTGGCGCAGGAACTCCAGCGTTCATCTAGTATAGAGCTAGACCTTCGCTGGCTCTCGGATTCTGAGCTAAGTTTCCAGGCGACGATTCCGAGTTAGGATTCTGCGAGCCGGGAAATTTTCCCGCGTTGTTCGAACCGCAATTGAAATCGGCTATCGGAGAAACCATGAGCACCGATCAGGTTCATCTTGAACGCCGTGCATCGCAACGCTTCGATTTCCAGCTTCCGATTAGTGGTTCGCCTGGCGGGCATCGACCGCGAAGGCTACGGTTTCACCCAGGACCTGAGCGGCCGCGGAGTATTTTTCTACACCGATTTTCAGGTTGCGGAAGGGGACGCGGTGGAGCTGACTCTGGTGATGCCCGCCGAAATCACGCTGACCGAGAACATGCGGGTTCGCTGCCGCGGCCAGGTCACGACGGGTGATGCCGGATTCAAAGCAAGTTCGGGGTGGCGGTTCATCTGCAAGGATACGAATATCTGCCCAAGGCCGAGACCGCAGCTCAAGTTTCCGCCAACTTCCCTCCGGATTTCCGGCGCCGCATGGCGCCGATCAGGCGCAAAAGAACTCCGCCCATTCCAGCTTCCCGCAGCGTCGCGGCGGGTGGCTCGGGCTCGGCGACTGGACCGTTGGGCAACGGCTGAGGCCGCTGGGCGCGGCCTTGCGGTCACCCCGATTCCCGAAGAGACTCTCGGTTCCCATTTGGCGCTGCCCCGCGGGGCGCGGTTTTTCCACGGTTTTACTCCTTCCCAATCCCGCCTATTTTGCATAAAATGCTTGCTACAGATGGAAGACTTGGCTTCGGATTCCTCCTGACGCGTTTGTCCCCCAGTGGTTCATCGAAGATTCGCGATACAGTGCGATTTCGTCGTTGGGAATGAGAGCTTCCCTCGGCAAGACAGCGGCAGAGTTACGGAAGTCATTTGGCGTAACCCTTATTTCTCAATAACATGCTGATTCAAGACAACTGAGTGTGGCGATGCAGGGTGTAGCGGTAACTCTTCTGACCGAAGACAGAGAACGGCTGTCGGTACTCCAGCACCGTCTGGAGGGAACCGGGATGGGCCGCAATGTCTTCAGCCACGTAGGGTTTCCCACCAGCCCCACGGACCCGGTGCTGCGCCAGATGCAGGACGTCCGCGACCGAAGTGGTCATCGTCGACATCGATGCGCACAATCGCGCAGCGGGCCATCAGCGCCATCGAACTGATCCAGGCGAACACCAGCGACATCGCGGTTTTTGCCGTCGGTGAAATGAATCATCCGCCGACCATTGTGGCTGCGATGCGAGCCGGGGCCGGCGAATTTCTGGAACGCAACGCAACCTCCGAAGCCCTGATCGAGGCGTTCACGCGCTTTGCCGCCTCGCGCGGCAAGGGCCGCACATCCTCGGGACGCGCGCGAATCTTCACCGTAATGAATTCCAAGGGCGGAGCCGGCGGCACCACGCGTTGCCGTCAACACCGCCATCGCGCTGCAGGAATCCCAGGGCGGAGTTTTGCTGGTGGATTTTGCTCCTCTGGGACACTGCTCTCTTCATCTCAACGTGCGGCCCACCTTCGGAGTGGTGGACGCGCTGCAAAATCTGCATCGGCTGGATGCTTCGCTGCTCGAAGGCCTGATGACGCAGTGCAAGGGCGGCCTGCAATTGCTCGCCGGTCCGCAACAGCCGCAGAGCCTGACGCCGACTGCGGCCGAACTGGCTCGCCTGTTCGATCTGCTGGTAGCGCACTTCCGTTATGTGGTGGTGGACTGCTCGGGCCGCGTGGATCAGACGGCGCGCTTGCTATGCGATCTCTCGAACGCGGTTCTGCTGGTTGCGCAACGCCGACGTGGTTTCACTGTGGAGCGCCAGCCGCATTCGCGCGTTTCTGGAAGACGGCGCCACCCGCGATCGGGTGCGCATCGTTCTCAATCGCTACAAGAAAATTCCCGGCTTCACCGACGAGGACGTAGAAAAAGCCACCAACTGCAAGCTGCTGTGGAAGATTCCCAACAACTACCAGTCGATTGCGCCCGCCATCGACAAGGGCGTCTCCGGTGGCGCTGGAGAACAACGACATCGGCCGCTCGTTCCAGTCACTGGCAGCGACGCTGGCGCAAGCTTCGCCGACCGGCGAAGGCTCGCTCGATCTGGACTACAAGAGTGACCGAGCCGACTCCACCAAGAAGGCCACCGGCCGCCTCCTGATCTCACCTTTGCGCGCCAACCAGTAAATTAATTAAGGATTGTCATCCCGGCCGGAGCGAAGGGTAGTGGAGGGACCTGCTGTTTTCGATTGCTTCCCGCGAGTTTCCCTCTCCAATAGCAAATTGGCAATCACGGCTTTTCCTTCTGGCGTTTGGGCTAAGTCATGCGCTTCTTCAGGATCGCTCGCCCGGTCATAAAGCTGCGCGCCAAGCTTCTGGTGCACGATCAATTGCCAACGTGGCGTGATCACACTTTCCATCGAACCGGTCGTCGCAATCGGCACCTTACCCTCCGCGGCTCTATCCGCGCGGACAACAATATCGGTTTGGGGAAGCTGGGAGAGCGGATCGGGCCACTCCGTGCCGGCTCCGGATGTCTGCCACATTGGGCTCAAGACAGGTCCGGGAAACATTTTCTGGTCGCTGGCGCCCACCACATCCAGCACGGTAGCCGCGATGGTAGCGTTAGTGACAGGCGCTGTTATTTTGACGCCTGCGGGAACATGTCCCGGATAGGAAATGATCAGCGGGACATGAATCAGCTCCCAGTAGAGCGCCGCGCCATGATAGGTCAAGCCGTGGTCTCCGAGAGATTCTCCGTGATCTGAAGTAATGACAACGATCGTATTCTGGGTCAGCCCCAGCCGCTCCAGATCCGCCAGCAGGCGCCCGATGTAATCATCGACGTAAGTCACACCCGCGTCATATTCATCGATGGGCACTCCCTTATCCCACACAGGCTTTGGATAGTTCCAGGGCACGCCATACTTGTAGTGAACATCGAGGTAATTCAGGAAGGCAAAAAAGGGATGGGTTCGATCGCGCCCGATCCAGCGCAACAGGTCCTGGTTTACATCGCTCGCCCGCTTGCGCATTCCGAACGCTCCTCCGTACTCGCCCGATCCCTCGGAGTCCTGGTCAAGCCAGGAGCCCAGCCCCAGGTAGCGCAGGGCTCGCGTCACTTTGCTTTTATTGCTGCGATAGAAATAGAAGCGCGCGATTTTTCTGCCGTACAGCGTCCGGGTGAGCGCATCGCCCGCAGAAGAAAAGTAGTCTTCAAAATGAATGAAGCCCCGCCCCAGTCCGACCCCGCGACTGAAATAAACCCGGTTGGCGGAAAATGCTCCCGTCCGGTAGCCACGCTGTTGCAAAGCCTCTCCCAGCGTGGGATAGCCGTTCATGGCAGTGCTGCCCCAGCCCAACCACGGCATCGGCTGCACGTTGACCAGGCCGTGCTCCAGGGGATAACGGCCGGTCAGCAGGGATGCGTGAGAGGGCAGGCTCCAGGATGAGGGAGCAATCGCGTTTTCAAACAGAATTCCCTGCGCCGCAATTCGATCCATCACCGGGCTGGTAGGCCGCGAGTACCCGTACCCTGAAAGATGATCCGCGCGCAGCGTATCCACTACCACCACCAGCACGTTCGGCGATCCCGGCGAGGCCGCCGGAAGTCTGGCTTCCGCCATTCGTTCGTGCAGCCACTTCCCTCCTTGTATTCCGGCAAAGACAATGAGCAGCACGGCAACCGAATATTTACACGACCTTCTCCAAAATCTCATCGCTGACGCCTCGTGAGTTTCTACCCAGCGAACGAGTGCCGCGGCGATACCCAGGGCCAACAACAGGCAGGCTCGCGGATACAGGCGTCCCGTCAACGTGAGCCAATCGTAGGCAGCCAGAAAGCTGAGCAGGAAAACCAGAACTCGAATCGCGGGCAGAGTTTTGAACAATCGTGAAACCAGCCAGACAACCAGCGCGACCAGCAGGAAAAGAATCAGGTCCACCGTGGGCGAAACCCATAGAATTTCCTTTGAAAGGTGCATGATTCGGCCCCACTGCTTCCAGTTGATCCTCTGAAACAGCAACAAGCCGAGGCCCTCCAACAAGCCGGTTAAAATCCCGAACCATGTGGCGATCATGAGCACAAGACCTGCTGATGCCCGCACTTGCGTGGAATGCCCGTTATTCATCTCTGTGTGTGGCTGCAAGGTCTGCGCAGCCCCATCATGCTCTCACAGTCGGATGCGGCAGCCAATCCGGCGTTGTGGTGACACTAGGAAACAACCCAGCTGGGGGATAGGATATAGACTCATTTGCAGAGCGGAATGCCGCCAACCCAAACGCGATCCCGTTCGGCCTTGCTTCTACTTTGCCTGGCCGGTGGTTTTCTGGTCCGGTTGGTTCCCGGCCGCTTGACCTTTCTCAATCCTGACGAAGTCCTGCATTATTTCCTGTCTCACCAGCCTTCGCTCGCGGCCACTTACCAAGCCACGCTCACGACGGCGCATCCGCCACTCCTGATCCTGTTCTTGCACTATTGGCAATTGCTGGGGAACTCGGAGATTGCATTGCGCTTCCCTTCTATACTCGCCGGAACAGCATTTGCCTGGGCGATTTATCTCTGGTTGAAAAGGGTATCGGACATCTCAACTGCCCTGACCGGTCTGGTCCTGCTTCTTTTCTCTCCAGCCCTGATCTCGGTTTCATCAGAGGTCCGGCAATATGCTTTGCTATTGCTGTTCGCCGCCGGCAGCTTGTACTTCCTCGAACGAGCGATTGAAGAAAATTCAGTTGCGATGATGTTGCTTACTGCTCTCGCTCTCTATCTTGCGCTCCTGACCCACTATTCGTCTTTGATCTTTGCCCTCACCCTGGGGATTTATACCTTGGCCCGTTTGCGCACCACAAGAACGACTCCCGCGGTCATAGCTGCGTCGGTCCTGGGCCAGATAGGAGCCCTCAGCATCTGTGGTTTTCTCTACAAGAGTCATCTGGGCAAGCTTCAGCACGGCGCCCTGCGCCAGGAGATTGCCGACACCTGGCTTCGCACTTCGATCTACCACCCCGCCCAGGATCACGCCATTGTCTTCGTTGTGAGCAGGACGGTTCGGCTGTTCCGCTATTTATTCAGCAACGGCACGATCGGCGTGCTGGCTCTGCTGGTCTTCCTCTGTGGCATCACTTTTCTCATGCTGGACCGCGCATCAAGCGTTTCGGATCGAATGCCTGCCGATCGAAAGCCGACACCACGCCAGCTTGCGCTCTTGCTGACACTTCCGTTCTTCATCACAGCAGCCGCCGCGGTCGCCGGTTTCTACCCCTACGGAGGTACCCGCCATGATGTTTTGCTCGCGACCTTCGCCATGTCAGGTGTGGCTCTGGGCCTGGAACGCCTGAAGATGGATCGCCTGAGAATTCCAAAAGACTGGCAACGTCTGGCGATAGTTGGCGTCGTGCTTGCGATAGGCAATCTGTTTCCGTTTCCTACGCCCCCGTTTATCAAGCCGAAGAATCAGAACCGCGAGCTGATGAGCCGCGCAGTAAACACGTTGCGGCGGGATGCGCCGGCCGGTTCTGTCATCCTGACCGACTACGAAGGCGGCCTGATGTTGAGCTATTATCTTTGTTCCAATCGGGTGGTGGAGATCGAAACCGCGCAGGCGCTTATGCGCTCGGCGTGCGGCGAGTATCGCGTCGTCGCCTCATCTCCTGACCTGTGGGCCTACAACGCTCAAACCCTTCCAGTGGCCTTGCGCCAAGTGCAAGAGAAAGCCCAGCAGGAAAATAAAACAGACGCGGAATCAAACACCTGGCTATTTCAGGCAGGATGGATTGACGATAAGCAGGCAGAGTGGATCGCCGAGCTGTCGCAGTTTGGCTGCCGCAGCCCCCAGCTGTTTGGGCAAAACATTTTTCTGTGCCGAATGGCAGTCGAGAAATAGGATCAAAACAAAAAAGGTAGGCCGCCTCGCCTACCTCTTCGTGGGGTGAACTCTTCAGCTGCGGCCAGGAGTGCCGCATACTGAGGATATGAAGTTGCCCACACTTTAGTGAGCCGGAAGACTCGGCGCAATACTGGAAAAATACTACTGTCCAGGGTGTCCCGTCCAAGCTCCGCTTGGTCGGGGATCTTCGTCCGACCCACAACGACATAGTGGTCGTGCCTGGGTCAAGGTTTTACCGCGTACGCCGGGCGAGTGGCGGAGCGTTTATACGTCGGAATAATGGGCGCCCGCGAAGTATGGGGAGTGATGTGGTTACCGCAAGAAAAACCCGCCCAAGCGAAGCTTGGACGGGGCGCCCCTCTAGTACTTTGGGCAGCTTCTAGGTCCGAGCCGACGCGATTACTGCAGCTTTGCGTACTCAGCCTTGGTTTCTTTCAGAATCGGAAGATCGGGGTCGGCGTCTTTCCAGGCCGCAAACAGGTCCTGGTAGGCGGCGCGGCTCTTGGCGGTGTCGCCGGAGAGCGCGTAAGCGCGGCCCAGACCAAGATGGGCCAGCGACATCATAAGATCGGCGGGAGCAAAATTACGCAGCGCCAAAATCTTCTGGAACTCCTGCGCCGCTTCGTTGCCTTGTCCCATCTTCAAATAGGCCAGCCCGCGAAGATAGGCATCTCCAGTATTCCCCTTGTCGTAGGGCAAGGCTGGGGTCATCAGCTCAATCGTCTTCTTGGCATTGCCGCCGTTTAGTGCCACGACCGCCTGCACATATGGCAAAGAGACAGTTTGCACGAAAGTGTCGTCCGGGCGCATTCTTGCGCCTTCGGACGCTATCTCAAGCGCCCTTTTGTTGTCTCCCACGAGCGCAAGATTAGCCGCACCATTGAGCTTTATCAGGTAGCCCTGCGAGAGTGCCAGGGCGGCATTGGCGGTTTCGGTGGCTTCTTTTGGGTAGCCAAACTGCGCCAGCATCCAGCCCTGCGCATTTAAAGCTGACGCTTCCGAATCCTTGAGCTGCAACCGTTGCGCGACTTGTCCGGTCTTCTGATAAAAGTCTCGCGCCCGCTTCACCTGTCCGCCCGAAGCCGCTATGTCCCCGTGCCGATTATTCAGGTTCATCTCCAGGTCAGGTTGGTCATGAAGAAAGGTTTCTTCCTTCCCCATTGTGGCAAGATCACCCTGCGCATAGGCGAGGGTGGCGAGGTCGTCATGAAGGGTCGTAAAACCTGAATTCCGCTGCAACCCGGCTTTCAAAACTGCCTTCGCTTCATCTGGGCGATTAAGGCCGGCATAGGCAAGTCCGGCCAGGAAATATCCGTTGTCAGTGTCTGGGTCGACCCGGATCGCCTCCTTGGCGTTTGCCAGCCCTTTTTCAAACTCACCCAGGAAAAGCACGTAGGTGACCGCCAGGTTCACGTAAGGGCTTACGTCTCGGGGATAGGTTTGCTTGTATAGTTCGTAGGCCGCATTTCCCTTATCCAGTTCCCCATTATCGGCGTAGTAGTGGGCCGTGATGTATAGCCTTTCTCGTTCACTGGCCCGGTCTTTCAATTCAAACGCTTTGTTTCGATATTGTTCGGTAAGCGCAGTTTGACTTAGGTTGAGATAGATCGTACCAAGACGCGCATAAGCCATGGCGAAATTGGGGTCCAATTCAATCGCGCGCTTGTAATAGGGAATGGCATCGAAATCGGCGCTCGCGGAGTGCTTCACATCACCCAGGGTGAAGCTTTTGAGCGCCTCCAGGGAAGATGTTGTGGCCTCTTCGAGCGGCTTGTCGAATTTCTGTACCGAAGCTAGAGACTCGCCCAGCTTGCCTCGCAACTGGTTGGTTGCGGAATCCAAAGCTTTGAGCACCTGCTCCTTGCTGTCAGCCTGGCTCTGCACTTCGGCCAGGGTGTCACCTGTAGCCGCGTTGACGGCGTCGAGCGTGATCACGTACTGGCTGCCGAGATTGGCGATGGAACCTGCCAGCAGCGCTTTTAAGCCGTTGCGCTGGCAAATTTCGCGAGCCATTTCAACCGTGACGTGCTCGTCGGGCTGCTTTCCCATCAGGGTCAGCGTGTGGCGGGCCTTGGCGTCGGAAAACACGTTCAAATAAGGAGACTGCTCCAGGTCCACCGCCAGAGCTTTCTTCAGCGTGCCATCGAACACCGTGTCATTCGTGGTGTTGACAAAATCGGCTACCAGAATCGAATCTTTTTCCGTGATGGCCCGGGTTTTGTACGAACGCAGGTAGAAGGCACCCGCGACAATCGCGGCCAGTGCCACCAGCCCCGCGGGGATGAGAAGCTTCCAGCGGCGTAATGGAGGAACCGGAACACCGACCGGTCCGCTCGGAGGCGCAGCCGAAACCGTGTCGGAGCCGGTTCGGTGAGCGGCTTCACTGATCCGAGCATCACTGACTCGAGGATCGCTGACTAGCGCATCACTGACCCGTGCGTCGCTGATTCGCGCCGACGAGGCCGCCGGCTCGACTGCCGAGCCCGACGGCGGCGCCTCCTCGGCAACGGAGCTTGCAACCGCGGAACGCCCAGAGTCGCTGTCACGTTTCAGACGCTGCAGGTCGGCCCTCAGGTCGGCCGCGTGCTGGTAGCGCAAATTGCGATCCTTCTCCAGGGCTTTGTTGATGGTGCGTTCGAGATCAGCGGGGATGTCGCGATTCAGACGCACGGGAGCGGTCGGCGCCTTGTGCAGAATGCCATCAAAGATTGCACCGGAAGTCCCGCCGGTGAAGGGCAGCCCTCCAGTTGCCATCTCATAGAGCACCACCCCGAAGGAAAACAGATCGCTGCGGGCGTCAAGCTCTTTGCCCAGCACCTGCTCCGGCGACATATACGCGACCGTGCCCAGCGCTGTGCCCGGGCTGGTGAGGTGATCGAGACTGGCCGCCGCCGTGGCCTCGGACGCAAGTTCCTGCGCTTCGGTCCGCCCGGTCACTGTGAGCTTGGCCAGGCCAAAGTCCAAAATCTTGGCGTGCCCGCGCTTGGTCACGAAGATGTTGGCCGGCTTGATATCTCGATGGATGATGCCCTCGCTGTGAGCGGCATCGAGTGCGTCGGCGATTTCGATGGCCAGCGGAAGCAGCACTTCCGTTTCCAGCGGCCGCCCTGCAATGCGATGCTTCAGGGTCACTCCATCCAGAAATTCCATAGCGATGAAGGGATGTCCCTCATACTCGCCAATGTCATGAATGGTGCAGATGTTTGGGTGATTGAGCGCGGAGGAGGCCTGCGCTTCACGCTGGAAGCGGGCCAGAGCTTGAGGATCTTTCGCGACCTCATCGGGCAGAAACTTGAGCGCAACGAACCGGCGCAGCCGGGTGTCTTCAGCCTTGTAGACCACGCCCATCCCGCCCCCGCCGAGCTTTTCGACGACGCGGTAGTGCGAAATGGTCTGGCCAATCATTGACAGCGAATCTTACGGGGTGAAACCGGGCAAGTCAACGACAGCAGGGGGAAATGGCTACCCCACAGCCCTGGATTAGAAGCCCGCGAGAGTCGTGATCCCCTTCGATTCCACGCATTCGTAGGCGCGGCCTGCGGCCAGGTTCTTGTACTCTTCGGTGCCGCCGCTGGGCCAATCGATCACCAGGCGATCGATCCTTGTCGCGCTTGCCCAGACCAAAGGTGAGAGGCAAGCTCCGATTGCGACAAGTAACTCGACCCACCTTTCACCAGGCGCGACTGAGCTCGCTTCGCCGGTAAAAATTCGCACCCTGGCGCCAATGGCGTCGCGGTTCGATTTTGTACCGACCAGTCGAATGCGAACGCTCCTGTTTCCGGCGAGCTGGTCATTGCGATAGAGATAGGCGGGACCGTTGTTGGTGGTGATCAGAAGATCGAGATCGCCATCGCGATCAAAATCGCCGTAAGCCAGTCCGCGCCCGACCTTGGGCTGGCTGAAGCCGCCGCCGACTTCGGCGGCCACATCGCGAAATCTTCCCTGCCCGTTGTTCAGAAATAATTGCGGCGGCTGCGCGTAGCCGACTCCGCGAACGTTGCGCACGGTGTCATCGATGTGTCCGTTGACGACTGCCAGATCGAGCGCGCCATCGAGATCGGCATCGAGAAACACGCAACCGAATCCCAATCTGTCCTTCGAGGCCAGCCCAACGCCGCTCTGCGTGGCCACGTCGGCGTAATTTCCGCCGCCGGACGCACGGTAGAGCCCGATCATTTCGTTGTCGAAATTGGTGATGGCGACGCCTGGCGCTGCCCGAGTTATTGAAGTCGGCCACGTCCACGCCCATGCCGGCGCGAGCCTTGCCCTCGGCGCTGAAGGCGATTCCGGCATCCACGCGCAACATCTTTGAACGTCCCGTTACGCTGGTTGCGGTAGAGCTTGTTGGGCTGCGTGTCGTTGGCGACCAGCAGATCGGGCCAGCCGTCCTGATCGTAGTCGAGCATGGCCACGCCCAGTGACTTCGAGCTGCTGTCGAAAATCCCGCTGGTGGGCGTGACGTCTTCAAATTTTCCGTTGCCCAGATTGTGAAACAGCCAGCAGGTCTCGCCGCGATAGGCTTCGGGCGTGCAATAGGACTTGTGCTTCCCGTCCAGGCTGCAAAACACATCGTGCTCCGGAGACCACTTCACGTAATTGCAGACAAACAAATCCAGCAACCCGTCGCGATCGAAATCAAACCACAGCGCGGAAGTGCTGAAGGCCTGCCGCCCGCCCAGTCCGCTGGCCTTGGTGACGTCGACGAAAGTGCCCTTGCCGGTGTTCTTGAACAAACGGTTCTGTCCGACGCAGGTCACCAGAATGTCGGGATAGCCGTCGTTGTCATAGTCTCCGACCGCCACGCCCATGCCGTACATCTCGACATCGAGGCCGGCGGCTGCGCGTCACATCGGAGAATGTGCCGTTACGATTGTTGCGATAGAGCTTCAGCGTGCTGCGTTCGCGCTTGTGTCCCGGCCAGTCCATTCCATTGATCAGGAGAATGTCCTGCCAGCCATCGCCGTCGTAGTCGAGGAAGGCGCAGCCCGCGCCCAGCGTCTCGGGCAGCAGCTTGCCGCCGTAGGCGCCGCTGTTGTGGCGGAATTGCACGCCGGCGCCGGCGGTCACATCGACCAGCCGGAAGCCGGGAGACGGATGCGGGCGCGGCCGAAGCGCATCCAGCAGCAAAGCCTGAAGTGGATGCCAGGCCGGCCATGCCGCACAGAAAGTCGCCGCCGGTTCACGGAAGATTTACCAGGCCATTGCGAATCGCGTAGACCACCAGTTCGGCGGTCTTGTGGATTCCGAGCGCGTCCATGATGTTGGCGCGATGAACCGCGACGGTGTTCGCGCTCAGATCGAGCACGGTGGCAATTTCCTTGTTGGATTTTCCGTCCACGATCATTTGCAGAATTTCGAGTTCGCGCGGCGTGAGATGCTCGTCGCGCTCGCCTTTGAGCGTGGCCGGACGATTGAGTTGCGAATCCAGCACGGTTTCTCCCGCCACCACCCGCCGGATTGCCGCGCCCAGTTCCAGATCCACGGCATTTTTGAGAACGTATCCGCGCGCGCCCGCATCCAGAGCCTGGCGCACCAGGGTCTCCTCCGGATGCATGCTGAGCATGAGCACCAGGGTTTGCGGCTGCTTCTCGAGAATCTTCCGCGTGGCTTCGCAGGCCGTTCATGTTCGGCATGGCGCAATCCATCACGACCACTTGCGGCCGAAGTTCCTGCGCCAGACGAACCGCCTCCGCGCCATCGCCGGCTTCACCCGTCACCGCGATGTCCGGCTTCGTCTTCGAGAATGCGGCGGAATCCGCGCCGCACCAGGCTGTGGTCATCCACCAGCAAGACAGAAATTTTATCCGCCATGCGACTCCAGTTTCTCTCCCAAATTTTCTCTTGGGCACGGTCAAGCGAATCAGGTGCCGCCTTCCGCGGGCCTGGCAAATTCGATGGTGCCGCCCAACAACTCCGCGCGTTCCCGCATCGCCACCAGCCCAATTCCCTGCTTCACGGCCTGCGCCGCAAATCCGCTGCCGTGATCTTCCACTTCCAGCTCCAGAGTCTCGGGCAAGAATCGCAAACGCACCCAGGCTTCTTTGGCTCCGGAATGCCGCGTCACATTGTTCAGCGCTTCCTGCACCACGCGATATACATGAATCGCAGCATTGCCATCCACGGGAAAGGCCGTTCCCGATTTCTCATAGGATATGTGAATGCCCGCCTGCCGTTCCACCACCGGCAAATACCAGTCGAGAGTACTCTCCAGGCCGGTCTCGTCAAGCATCACCGGATGCAGCGCCTGCGAAAGACTGCGAACCTTGTCCAGAGTGCTCTGCGCGATCTCGGCGACTTCGCGCAGCTCGGCGCGCAACGGCGAACCTTCCGGCACCTGGTTTCCGGCGCGCGACAGCATGGCGCCGACCGCGGTCAGAATCTGGCCAAACTCGTCATGCAGCTCGCGCGAGATGTGACGCAAGGTGGATTCCTGAGTCGAAATCAGTTTCTGCGCCAGTTCACTGCGTTGCGCGGAAAGCGCCGCCAGTTGCGCAAACAACTGCCGGTTGGAGCGAATCGAATACAGGCCGGTCAGCAGAATCGCAACCAGCGTGAGGGTCAGGAACAGATAGACCTGCCGCTGCACCCGGTCATAAATCTCGCGCGATGCGCAGCGCCGCCTGCTCCTCGCTTTCGTTGTTCTGCACCAGCAGGCGCGCCACCGCCGTGCTCAACGCCGCCTGGCGCGCCTGCAACGAAAGCTGGATCTGGCTTCGCGCTTCGTCCTGCTTGCCGTTCGCGGCCAGCGCAAATGTGCGATCGACCGCATCCCAGAACTGCGCCATGGAGTTTCTCAGATACTGGCGCTGTTCCGGAGTGCGGTCGGCAACCGCCACCTGCTCCTCCTTGCGCAACGCATCGTCCAGATCGGCGCGCATGCGCTGGAACTGGGCCGTCCACGCGGTCAGTGGATAGGGCTCGTTGTTGTCCAGCATGTCGCGCATGGCCAGCGCCAGCGTGTTGAGATCGTTTTGAATGCGAAGCAGCTGCAGAGAATCTTTGCGGTTGCGATCCACCAGGTTGTTCTGCAATTCGCGCAGACCGGAAATCTGCCAGGTGATGTATCCGGAGCAGGCCACCACGGCGGCCAACGTAATGATCAGTCCCAAGAACGAGTCCCGGAGTCGGAGACCGATGAGGCGCATGGTGGACGCGGCACGCACCGAGGATACAACGCGATGACCTGAAGTTCCACCCAGCAGGAACGGCCTTGTAACCAAAAGCGCTGTCATCCTGAGCGAGCAAACATGCTGTCATCCTGAGCGTAGTTCATTCCATTCGCTTGCGAATGGATGAACGGAGTCGAAGGACCCCTACCCGCACGACAAAGCGTGTTCCTGCGGTAGGGGTCCTTCGACTCACGCTCAGGATGACATTTCTTATTACAAGATCGTGCTCCGCGGGCATTTATACTCTGGAGCGCAACCGGGAGAAGACATGAGAAAACTGTTTTCACTGGGAACGGCTATCGCGTGCTTGCTGGTGAACTTTCCTGTGCAGCTCTCAATCTGTCCCTCTTGCTTCGGATTCCGTGGCAAACGTCGAAAACATCTACGCCGACGTTTTGGACGCTTACGGCGCATTCAGCACCATCGATTCCGGCCTCATGAAAAGCTACGAGGGCAAAGATCGCCAGGCCTGGGAGAAAATCTATCGGGAAAAACGTGAGGCTCTGGTCGCGGCATTGTCGAAGCTCCCTAACGACGGACTTTCCAGGACCGATGCCCGCGCCGTCAGCTCTCATGCGCGCTGGTCTGTCCGATTTCCCGGCCGATGCTTCGACGCTCTCGCCCAGCAGCAAGTGCAAGAATGCGCAAAATCCGGACCTTGGGTACGACGCACTGCGTGCAGCTTTGTATTCGTGCTTCGACGAGCTCGGCAACAACCTGCAATTTGAGGGCGCGACCGTCAACCGGGTTTCCGCGTTCAGCATGCTTGAACAGATCAAGGAGCCGGAACGACGGAAAAAACTGTTTCTTGCGTTCAGTCCTCTCTGGGAAGCTGTAAACGGGACAAGATCAGCCCGACAGCCCCTACCGCCGCATGATCGCAATGGCTTCGGCGGATGCCGCGAAAAATAAATCGGCCGTCATCGCGGCCGCTGAAAGTCTTGGAGTTCAACCCGCAGACGTGGAAGCCTGGCTCGAGCAAATTCTCGATGCCTGGCGACAGGTAAGCGGCGACCGGCAAATCGAACCGTGGGATTATCGATACGTGGCGGGCGAAACTGGCCGACATCTGGATCAGGCAATTCCCCGGGAAGGCGCTGCGGACGATCAGCGAACGCTACTACGACGATCTCGGTGCTGATCTTAACCAGCTTGGCGTGTTGTTTGATCTTGATCCTCGGCCGGGCAAGGCGCCGCTGGCCTACACCGACCTGCTGCGATGCGGCCGGACGGTGAACGGCGCCTGGCGCCCTGCTATCGCGCGCATCTCAGCAAGCTACGGGCGCGGCGGGCTTTCGAATATGCTCGAACTGGTACATGAAGAAGGCCACGCGGTTCACTTTGTCGCGGTTCGGGCTCGTCCCGCGTTCACGTACAACGACAGTCTGTTATTTATCGAGGCCTTCGCCGACGTTCCGTCGTGGAGTGTTTACGAGCCGGCATGGCAGCAAAAATATCTGGGCAAATCCTCATCGCAATCCGCGTCATTGCGGAATCTTTACTCGGGAGTGATGCTCGACGTTGCGTGGGCGCTGTTTGAAATCCGAATGCTTCATAATCCGGCGGCAGACCCGAACGCGGTCTGGACAGACATCACCAGCCGCTATCTGCACATCGTGCCGCATCCCGAGTATTCCTGGTGGGCGGTGCGGGTGCAGTTGATGGACTCTCCAGGCTACATGGTGAACTATGGCCTGGGCGCCGTGATTACCGCCGAAATCCGGGACCGCATTCGGCAATCCATCGGTCCGTTCGACGCCGGCAATCCACGCTGGTATTCCTGGACATCGGAGCACCTTTTGCGGGTCGGCGGAGAGGTTGAAACGCCGGAGCTTCTTCGAGGGTTTCTTGGGCACCCAGTGTCGCCGCAAGCCCTGATCGACGACATGCGCAGGCTGGCGCCATCGCACTGACTCACGCCGATTCAGTTCTGCTTGGCTGGAGCTGTCTCCATATCCTGCGGGAACGACTTGAACGTCACGTCGCGTGATTTCGACGAAGTCTTCTTGCTGGAATCCGTGGTGTTCTGAATAAGCGTGCCCTTCAACAGGTAGTAGGCTTCGTCGCCCGGGTTTTTCCCTGGTCCGCGCTCGACGGTGCCCTTGAATTCGTACCAGACGCCGTGCACTGTCTCGGTGGTGAAATTTAACTTGCTGCCGTCGAGCTTTCCCGGCTTGAAGAAATGATCAAGGAACTGCGCCGCGATCGCTTTCCAGATCGCCATAGCGGGAAATAAATCCGGTCACGCGGCCTGCGTCTTCGATCGTGAGTTGTACGAATTCTCCGTCCTGCAAAAAAGAATACATGCCGGAGTAGTCGGCAGATGGCGGAACGGCGGGCGCGGCTGGGGTTGCATCCTGCGCGCTCAGTAGCGCGCACGCCAGAAGCAAAATCAGCGGGAATCATCTTCACCTTGCGTGATCTGCCCATGTGCGTATTAAAGCATGGAATGCAAATCGCGTACCCTTCTTCTATAACCGCCCGCGTAGGGGCGGGTGCCCTCACCCGCCCGGCGGAGCGGAGCTCCGCAGTTCTTGTCCGGCTTTGTACAATCCCCGGAAAACCCTGGCGAGCTTCGCTCCCCCGCCCAGACGAGGACGTCTGGGCCCACGTGGTCTCTGCTGCTGCACTCGTGAGTATGTAGTCGTCGATTAGCGGGCTATAATTAATGCTCGCCCGATTTGGGCTCCTTGATGAAACCAGCGCTTTTGGAACCCACGATCGAGCCCGCACCGGAAGCCGCGTCCGTGCCCGCCCTCCTGGTAGACCCTGCCTCCCTGGCACCACGTCTTTCTTCAGAATCTGCGGGATCTGTTTCGTCCTCGGCAACAAGCGTCTTTTCATCCATCATCCCGGCCGGGATCGTTTTGGCCGGATGTCTTTGTCACCTCCCACCTGCCCTGGAGCCGCTTCGCACAGTCGGTGTTCTGTCACCTCGTTGGTGATCGCGGCGCTCTGGGCATCAGTTCGGCTCTGGCCACAAAGGCCGGAGGTTGTGATCAGCTCCCGCTTTTAACCGGGCCGACGTGATCTACTACGCTCCCTCCGAATATCTTCCGCCGCTCGATACCGGCGGGCGCACGCAAGACCTCTGCCGCAAAAAGGAGAACCAGAATATGCGCCGCAGCCAATCATTTCTGTACCGCCAGAGGCTGACAATCGCACCCAGACCATCGTCACTCCCTCCGACGTCAAGCTGAATCATGACGTGCCACTGCCCAACATCGTGGCCTGGTCGCAGACGCAAGCTCAACCAGCGGTGCCGCTGGCCTCGACCGCGGCGGCCAACCTGAGGTTGCCGGCGTTGTCGGTCGCCGCAGTCGCGCCGGCTCCGGAGACAATGCCCGCCAACAGCCAGCGAGCGCCCGACGCTTTCGCAAAGCGTCGTTGCCCCGGCGCCGGAAGTGAATGCCCAGTCTTCAGGCGCGCTCTGCAGGCTCCGCAGGCGGCGATCGTCGCGCCGCGCGCCACGAGTGGACGCGACTTCGGCGCGCAAGTTGGGAGAGCTCAACATCGGTCACTCCGAAGTGGTCGCGCCCGCGCCTGAATTGCCGGTCGCCGAGCAGTATGCCGTCGCTGGCGGATCCCAGCATGCGCTCGGAGGTGGCGGCGGCCCTGCGGTCGTACCACCGCCGCCTTCGATTCAGGGAAATGCGAGTTCCAGCTCTGGAGGCAGGCTCATCTCGCTCGGTATTCATCCCGCCGCCGTCCCGGTGGAAATGCCAGGTGGAAATCGCCGTGGGACATTCGCCGCGACTCCTGCCGGAAAGACGGGCGCAACCGGCACTCCCGACATTTCAGCCAACGCAGATCATGGCAGCGGAAGCGGTTCAGGCTCCGGCAAGAGCAATGGCCTCCCCACCGGCCTGACCGTGGGCGCGGGCCCTGACGCTCAGACCACATCCGCCGTGGCAGGGACACGGCAACGCGGTCGAGCCAGCAACACAACCTCTGGTGGCTGACGCCACGCCGCCGCGAGTCAGCGCCGTGCCGCCCCATTCGGCTCTCCGAAGTCTCCGACGACAAGGCCACCGACGTCGATCATTGGATTTTCGGCGACAGCAAGTTTTACAAGATGACGCTCGAACATGCCGAACCTGAATTCCGCCGGTGGAAGCTGGGTCATTCGTTTTGCTGAACTCAATGAGAACCACGGCAATGAAGACAAGGGCGAGCTGACCGCCCCCGTGGCCACACAGAAAGTCGATCCCGCCTATCCGCTGGAGCTGATGCGCCGCAATGTGCAGGGTACGGTCACGCTTTACGCAGTGATCCGCAACGACGGATCGGTAACGTGACGTGCGTGTTCTGCGCGGTGTAGACGACCAACTCGACCAGTATGCGCGCGCCGCACTTGGCACGCTGGCGGTTTCGTCCCGCCACCAAGAACGGCGCTGCGGTCGATCTCGAAGCCGTGGTGATGATTCCGTTCAAGCCGGTGCGAGGGAAATCAGGCTTCTAGTCTTAACTGAGAACTGAGAACGAAAAACTAAAAACTGCTTCTTATTCTTCTCTTGTTTTCTCGAGATCGCGTGAAGTGTCCGGAATAGAGCAGGTCGCGGTAAGAGTTCCTACTTTCCCGCCCCAGCCTTCCCTTCCAGCATCGCGTAAATCGCCGGATTGGAGCAGACTTCGTAGTACCAGCGGTCGGTCCAGTGCTGCAGTGAGAATTTCTGCGGATCGATTTGAGGAATCCGGCTGGAGCGCACCAGGATTTTCTTGAAAATGTCGTTGCCGACCGGAACCAGGCCGCGCTGCAGCTGAAAGGCTTCGCTGCCCCACAACTCCGGCAGATCGAGCTGGCAAGGCTCGAGCGAAATTTCCTGCTGCAGCCGTTGAAACGCGGCCTGGCTGATGCGAATTCCATTCAGATTGTATTTCAAGATGAAAGTCTTCCGGGCTCTCGCCGGCATCGGCATCGTTGAGCGGTCTGGAAGGCGTACACGTTGAACGGGCTGTTCGCGCCCTGCGATCGCCTTGCGCACGCGTTTGCTGCAGGAGGACAGCCGGTCGCTCTCGTTCAAGCGCGTCGGAAATCATGATCTGCTGCTCGCCATCCATCAGGTACATGGGCGCCGAATCCTGAAACGAAATTCCCGTCCCCAGCTCCAGCGCCGGCAGTCCAGCGCGCTCCAGCAGATGGTTGTAGCCGCGCACGATCTCGATGATCTCGCGCGCCAGCACGCACGCCCGGCTCACCGCCATGGGCGCTTCGCCTTCGTGTTCCAGCAGCGCGACGATGATGGCATCGCCTTCGACAAATACTTTGCGGGCGCCGTACTTGGCCAGCAATTTGTTGACCGGATCGTAAAAATTCAGGCTGAAGTAGGAAGCCGGGTTCATGCCCTTGTTCCAGCAGCGACCGGGTAAGCCGTGACGAGTCCCGGATATCGGCCTTCAGAATCACGTGGCGCAGAACTTTGTCTTCGGACGGCTTCTGCTCTTCCGGCAACAGGAACTCGTAAAGCGTGCCGTTCATGGCCGAGAGTTCCCGCAGCTTCGAATTGCCGATCAGATTGCCGCTGTCCAGCGCGGAATTCAGCGCTTCCAGGCGCCGCAGATCGCGGTGATAGCGCAGGAAGTCGCGCAGAAATCGCGCCGCCATTTTGGCCCGTTCGGCGCCGCGGCAGGCCGCAACACGCACCATCGCCGAGTACAAGCTCTCGGCGGAAAGCTTGCCGTGCTCTTCGATCAGCTTCTCCACCCGGTCGCGTTCTTCGCGCGAGATCAGAGCCATTCTTCAATTGCTGCGCGTTGATGCGCGGCGAATATTCCGCCAAGCAGCGGCACCACCTCGTAGGACGCGATCACGTAGTCCATGAGCTTCTCGCGCTCCAGCAAGTCGACCCAGGACTGCAGTCGCGCTTTCTGGGCGCGGCCCTCGCGGGTGGTTTCGTCGGGCTGGCCCGAGCCCACCAGTTCATGCGCGTTTTCCGGGACGTTCAGCCAGCCATCGACCACGCGCGTCGTCCTCGGCTTTCGAGCCCAGATTCAGCGTCAGCAGAAATTCACGGACCACCCGCCGCACATTGGAAAAACGGTCCGGATCGCGATCGAAGTTGCCCAGCATCACATAGTGCTCGGCGTTGAGGTAGGTGTCGCAGCCGTCTTCGGTGAAGACCAGCGGATTCAGAAAGAGTTTGTATTCCGCCTCGCCGCGATTGCCGAACAGCGAGCGGCGCATGCGCGCCAGCGTTTCCTTTTCGATCTCGCGCAAAATGCGGAACAGTTCCTGCCCGGTCTTGCGCAGGATGATTTTCTTGGCCACCTGGAAGGTGGCCACCCGCTCGCGATACTCCAGCGCCTTCTGCTGGCGCACGCCTTCGTAACTCTTGAGCATCATGCGGCCGCGTTCCAGCAGCTGCGCAAATTGCGCGTTCAACTCGACCCGCAGAAATTTGATGATGGCCACTCGCGCCAGCACATCGACGGAAAGATTTTCCGCCGCCTTGGCGCGGTTCAGCGCCGACACATGCAGGTCGGCCAGAAGGATCTTGAGTTCCGAAGGCGCTTGCCTTTGGCGACTGAGGCGTTTGCCATCCGGCATGGATCCCGCGAAGTGATTGCCTGCCCCGCGCTCCGGCGATCTCGGCCGCCAGCAATCCGTCCATGTCGCCGTGGCGCACGATAAGGCGCGCAATCCGGAGCCGCGCCTGCTCCACAAATCGAGGGCTCAGATGTACGTCGTGACGCAGGTTGTCCACGCCCAGTTGCAGATCTTCCAGAGTGAAGCTTGGGCGTGTAACTGCTCGAGCTTGGGGAGGCGCTACTCCTCTGCGGAGCGGCCGAGTTTGAAGATCGGAATGCGTGGCATCGTTGGCGGTCTCGCTTGGCTACAGCTGCCGCGCTAGAGTCGATCAACGCGGGCGCGGAACTGCGGGACTGCTGAATTCTGCTTCATCGCCGCGGCCTCGGGAGTGCGCGGACGCCGCTTTGCGCGCCCTTCGAACTCCTCGCAAACAGCTGATTTTACGGCCTATACGGAGCGTAGCATGGGTGCGAAGCCTGGGCCAACGTTACCCAAGTTACGTATCCCGGCAGGCGCTCTGGGCCGCCCGGTGAGCCTTCTGCAGGATTCCTGCCCACGGAGTTAAGGGCGCGTGTCCAGGGGATGCGCTGCCTTTTCGAAAAACTCGTTCTGCAGCTTAAGGCTTTCGCCGTCCGCTTTGACGGCGCGGATGGACTTCACGATGCCGTCAATCCAGGCGTTCATTTTGTATTGACCCATTTCGGTGTGTGGCCACCGAACCGTCTCCCGAATAGTGATTGGGAAAGCGCGCATACCACCAAATTCCGGTGTAGAGATTTTCCGGCAGCTTCAGCCGGCCCAGATCGCCTCCGGACTCGCTTTTGGCTCGATCAAGATGCACCAGTTCGGGATGCGAAATCATCGTCGCCGACGTTTCCACTTCGCCCGCGTGCATGTCGGCCCCGGTGCTCCTTCTGGCGCGGTCCGCCCGGCAGGTTGAACTAGCCCGAGCACGTAGACCACATAATCATGCGGTTTCTCCAGCTGGGTCTGGGCGAAGAAAGGAAGCAGGCTCTCATTTCCGCCGTGACCATTCACGATGATGACTTTCTTGCAGCCATTGCGCGCCATCTCATCGGTGGTTTCCTGCAAGAGGCTCAACTGCAGCTCCCGGCTGTAGGCAATCGGTGCCGGGTTCGTGGCGGGCTTCGAAGATCTGGCCAAAGTAATACTCGGGAAAGACCACGGCGTATTCCTGGTCGGCGGCGTGCAAGGTCGCATAGCGAACATTGAGAAGATCGGTCCCCAGGGGGAGATGAGGACCATGCTTTTCCAGAATGCCGAAGGGCAGCAGGCACGTGCCCTGCGACTGCTGGATCGCCAGGCGGAAATCGCCTGCAGTCAGTTCCTCCCAATGAGTTGAGAGCTTGGCTTGCGACCAGCCGGGAAGCACTGCCGAAAAACAGTAATCCAACTGCGATAACAGACTTCCTCATCACGGACTTGTCCATAGTATTTTTCTCCGAGGGTGGGCATTTTAGCATTGCCCCGAAACCGCCATTGGATAAGGCAATTCCGGGCAGCGCGTCGCGCGCTGAGCGCAGTGAGTGATTGAACTTTGGTTACCTCAGTCACCGTGCCTGCTATCAAACGCCCATGTATGATTTGACGGACCGTGACCTCCATGAAAAAGCTGAAATTTCTGGTTTCGCTGACGACTAACGACAACGACTATCAGATCGAGCAAGCTGCCGATGCTGAAGCGGCCGCGCGACGTCTGGGCGTGGAGGTACAAATTATCTACGCTGAAAATGATTCCATCACCCAGAGTCAGCAGATCCTGAATGTCATTCAGTCGCGATCCGATTCCCATCCTGACGGAATCGTTTTCGAACCGGTAGGAGGGACGGCGTTGCCGCAGGTGGCTCGCGCCGCCGCGGCCGCGGGCATCGGGTGGGTGGTACTGAACCGCAACGTCGAATACATTGCCGAAATCCGCAAAACCTACCGTGTTCCGGTCTTTGGCGTGAGTTCGGATCATGAAGAAATCGGCCGCATTCAAGGACATCAGTTTGCCGCCTTGCTACCTAAAGGTGGATCGGTCCTCTACGTTCAGGGCCCCTCGGAAAGCCTGGCTGCGAAACAGCGAACCACCGGAATGTACGAAACCAAGCCGGCCGACGTGCAGGTAAAAGTGATGAGAGCGCAGTGGACCGAGGCCAGTTCCTATCGAGCCGTAAGCTCATGGCTGCGACTGTCGACCTCGCACCAGAATCGCATCGATCTGATCGCCGCGCAGGACGACGGCATGGCCCTGGGCGCGCGAAAAGCCTTTCAGGAACTGCCCGACAGCGCGGCCAGGCAGCGGTGGCTTAGCCTGCCATTCATCGGATGCGACGGCTTGCCGAAGACCGGCCAAGCGTGGGTCAAGAGAGGCTTGCTGACCGCAACCATCTTCGCCGGACCAAACACCGGTCAGGCGCTCGAAATGCTGGTAAAAGCCTTCCACACCGGGACTGTACCGCCGGAGAGCACCTTGACCGGTTCCGATATCCGTTCCGCCGCTCGATAGCTTGGCCGCGATGCAGGCAGAGAAAATGCACGCGCTGCTGTCGGTCTAGAGTCATTTGCAACTCGACGACTTCTCCTGATAAATTGGATGTTGTCTTGCCCTCAAGGAGAAGCCATGCCCACTCTGGTCGCACAGCCTACACGCATCCGTGCCGCGGGCACAAAACCGAAACTGATCGACGAATTCATTGGCCGCGTCAATACCAAGACTTCCGCGGCGAGCGTCGCCCACATGCGCAGCCCACAAGGGTGGGAAGAGCCGGGACAGACTCCGGAATTCGACGAGTTCACACTGGTGCTGAAAGGAATCTTGCACGTTAAGCACAAGAGTGGCGAACTTGACGTCGCCGCTGGACAGGCGGTCATCGCCCATCGCGGTGAGTGGGTGCAATATTCGACACCCGCGAAGGTGAGACCGAATACATTGCGATTTGTTTGCCTGCGTTCTCGATGGAGACTGTGCATCGCGACGAGTAGGGTCTGACGACCTGCGCCCGTTCTTTCCCACCCTTCGCAAAAGACGCGAAGGATGGCGCACCTACTCTTATCGAGGGACCCGGCGAAATTGGACACAACATAAGTCGCCACACTGCGTATTTCGTTGCCACCCATTCGGTTTTTCAATTTCAGGGCGCTCGGCTTTGGGGCATAATGCCTGCGCCCATGCTGATACGCCTGGGGTATGACATCCAGTTCGAGATTCCCGCGCCAGTGGCCATGGTCGGGATGTTGCACGTGCATCCTTCTCGCGTCGGCGATCTGCGCGAACCGGACGAAGTCAGCATTACTCCAGAAGTAAAAGTAGAGAGCTACGTCGACAGCTACGGCAACCGCTGTGCCCGATGGCTGGCGCCCGCCGGACCGCTGCGCCTGATCGGGTCCACATCTGATCGAGGATCCGGGAACGCCGGACGAAGGCGATCCCAATGCGCAGGAGCATCCGGTGAATGAGTTGCCGCCGGAGACGCTTCGCTATCTGCTGAACAGCCGGTACTGTGAGGTCGACCGCATGTCGAACATCGCGGTGGAATTGTTTGGTCACCTGAAGCCGGGATGGAGCCGCGTGCAGGCGATCTGCGGCTGGGTGAACTGGAAAGTTGCATTCGGGTACCACCATGCGCGTTCTTCAAAGACTGCGTCTGGATGTATTCACCGAGCGCACCGGAGTCTGCCGCGACTTTCAGCACCTGGCGGTGACTTTCTGTCGCGCCCTCAACATTCCGGCGCGCTATGCCACTGGGTATCTGGGCGATATTGGAGTACCCAAGGAACCCACTCCGATGGATTTCAGCGCCTGGTTCGAAGTCTACCTGCAAAACCGATGGTGGACCTTTGATGCGCGCCATATCCAGCCGCGGATCGGGCGCGTGCTGATGGCTACTGGGCGCGATGCCTCCGACGTCGCCATTACTACATCCTTCGGCATCGCAAATCTGACCAGATTCAGCGTGGTGACGGACGAAGTGCCCGGGTAATACGAATCGCCCTTGTGTGCCGTGTTTCCTTCTTACATCATTCCCCACGCCTGAGCGCTATGTTCCGTCCGGCGAAAGACCGCAACCAGCGTTACTGAGCGGGGCCTACGATCTTGCTTTCCACGTGAGTATGCTCGAAAGCTGTGTTCTCCATGGAAATTGACATGGTACGGTTGAAAAAGAAGAGAACGTGAATGCGGAATTCGCTTCCCAGGCTGGTCGGAAACCAGGCGCCATCCTCCTGTCTTCGATAGTGGACGGCAAAACCTATGCCCGACAGATCCGTCCCCAGCATGGTGCGAACCCCGAACGGGATGCGTCGCGACAGCCTGGTGAAAACATAGATCGGCTGGAACTCCTTTTCATCGATGAATGCCTCGCCGGCCCAATCAATGTCTTCCGTGTTTTTCGGCGTGAAGCCGACGTGGTAGGTTTTTTGGCCTTCGAAAGTTTCTTCCTCCATCAACCGAAACTGGTAGTCCTTCTGTTGATCGGTGGTGAGGGGAAAAAGGTCGCGCGCCACTCCATCCTTGGAATGGTCGTCAGTCAGATCCTCGCGAAAGCTGTGCACCAGCTCGCCGTCGGTGCTTTCGGCGGCGGGTGCGGGCTCACCCTCAAAGTCTACATACTTGCCGCCGTGCCAGTACCGGCCGGTAAAATGCTGCAGCGCTTTCTCCGTCCGGTCAGGCTTCGGTACGACGTGGTAGTCGGCGGTTTCTTCACGCAGCACTTTGCCGTTGGTCTTTCTGGAAACTACATGAATGTGCTGTTCGTAGATATATCGATCGCGTAGCTTTTCGCTTCGATCCTGGTTGGCAGCCACTTTGGCCATGATGCTCTCTGCAGTGACTGGTTCAGTTGCCGCAGCCTGGCGGAGGGAAAGACCCACAAAAAACATGATCGCGACTACGCGCAGCCCTGCCATGACGCCTCCCCTGACGAGTATTACGCAGGTATCAACCTCGAAGTTCAATCTGATAGGGCATAGGACGTTGAAAAATGCAGTCCGGGGGTCGCCGATCTTGGATCTGAGCAGCTTGGCACTGGGCAAATTTTGCTCGCCCGTTTTTACAACCTGCGAACTTTGAGGTCAGGAGGGATACAGCGTCCGCTGTATCCGCTTAAGAAGAATTCCAATTTCCCGCTCTCAACCAATTCCTGGAAATTAATTCAACTGGGCTAAGGCGCGCATAGGAAACGCTTTCGCGCGTTGTCGAAAGATAGTGTGGAAAAGAGCAATTTTATGGCACGGTGTTTGCTCGCTGTTCATGGAAACCCAAATCTCCCGGAGGATTTCATGAATCAACGTATTCGCTCGACATGGTCGCCTGCTGCACTGGCGTTGCTCTTAGGCGTGAGCCTGTCAGGTATCCCGCTCAACGCGCAGAAATCGCCGCCACCCGACCAGCAAACGCAACCACCCGCACAACGCCAGGCGCCTGACCAGTCAGCACAACAAGCGCCCGACTCCCAGTCGCAGCAGACTGATGGAAAGATATTCGCCGGAACCATTGTGAAATCGGGTGACAAGTGGATGTTACAGGACGCTGGTGGCACGGCCTACGACATCGACCGCCAGGATCTGGCAAAGAAATATGAAGGCAAACAGGTTCGGATCAACGGCACCCTCGATCCGGACGGCAAGACCATCCATGTGAAGTAAGCCGGACCGAAAGTTAGCCACATCACAGAAGTGTGCAATTCCCGCACAAACTGAAAGGGGCCGAGAATCGGCCCCTTTTCTGCGGGTTGAAACTTGCGGGCGAGTCGCCCGCGGCCACACAACCACATTACCACTTCATCTATGGAGCTTCGATCAGCTCCATCTTGCCGTCGCGGGTGCGGTGCAGGACCATCACTTTGCCTTGAGGATCGCGGAAGACGAACACGTCGCGGTCGCGGAAGTGAGCTTCCTTGATCGCTTCTTCGAGAGTCATGGGGCGCATGGCGACGGCATCCTCGGAGCGCACCAGATGGACCTCGGTGGACTTGGCTACTGCGGGGAACTTGTGTACGACCAGTGAAATCTCCGTGGTTTCCGCCAGTCCGATCGCGGTCGGCAGGCTCTCCTGCTGCGCCTTTGCCATTCCATTTCTTTTGCGGTTCTTGTGCTCATGGCGTTTCTTGCTGCGCCAGCGAGTCTTGTATTTGACCGCCTGCTTTTCCAGGTGCTCGAGGGCCTGGTTGATGGCGGACTTCATGTCGCCGGCCTGGGCAATCGCCGACCAGGGGTCCGTTGCGCGGGCTGATGGTGATTTCCGCCTTGTGGCGGTGTTTTTCGATGGCGAGAATTACCTTGGTGTCGAACTTGTCGCCCAGAATTTTGCGGATTTTGGTCAGGCCGGTTTCGACTGACTTGCGGATGGCGGGAGTGATTTCGCACTGTCTGCCGGTGAACTCTACGTTCATGAGCGCCCCTTTCTATCTCATGAGCACTGCGATTGCAACTGTAGGCGCTTGCGGCTCGGACGGCAAGATGCCATCCGGACAGCCGGCGGGACGCCGGCGCTACATTTTCTTACTTCTTCACTCTGCGCTGGTGGGTGCTGGGGATGCGCATGTCTTCCCGATATTTCGCCACCGTGCGGCGCGTGACCTGGATGCCTTGCGATTGAAGAATTCGGGTGATTTGCTCGTCGGTCAACGGGCGGCTCGGATCTTCTTCCTCGATCAGCTTTCTTGACCCGGCGCTTCAGGATCAGCAACGAAGTGTTGCCGCCCTGCGGACCGTTCACGCTCTCGCTGAAGAAGTATCGCAACTCGAACACGCCCTGGGGAGTGTGGGCATATTTGTTGGCGACCGCCCGGCTGACCGTGGAAGGATGCACGCCGATCTCTTCGGCGACTTCCTTGATCATCATCGGCTTGAGCTGGTCGATGCCCTTTTCCAGAAAGTCCTGCTGGCGGGTCACGATGGAATAGCAGACCTTGGTGATGGTCTGCTTGCGCTGTTCGATGTTCTTGATGAGCTGAATGGCGCTCTTGTAGCGCTCTTTGACGTAATTGCGCGTGTCCTTGTCGTTGGTATCGCGGGTCAGCAGGCGCTTGTAGGCCGGATTCAGGCGCAGCACCGGAACGTCGTCTTCGTTCATCATCACCAGCCACTCGTCGCCGTGTTTGATGAAGGCGACATCGGGCTCGATCAGCCGAGGCTGGCTCTTGTTGTAACGCAGACCGGGACGCGGATCGAGGGTGCGAATGTATTCCAACGCTTCCTGCACCGCTTCCGGCGGACGGTTGATGGCGCGCGCGATTTCCTTGTACTGCTTGTTCTGCAGGGCGCGCAGATGCTGGTCGACGATGGCAACCGCATCGGCAAGAACTTGCGCGGTGGCCTCGCCGTTTCCGTTCTTGTGCGCGGCGAGCTGCTGCCTGGTGGTAGCGCAATTGGTAGAGCAGACAATCGCGCAAGTCGCGGCAGGCGACTCCGGGAGGATCCATCTGGCGCACCAGGTCCAGGGCTTCGTGCAGATCGTCAGGTTGAAGCTGGGCTGATAACGCAGGTTGAGTCGACTTTCGCGCGGAGCCGGTGCAGGCGCTGCCGTCGGCGGCACGGGGCGAGACGGCTTCCGGCGCAGCGACCGCTGTCCGGAGCGGGTCGCGAAGCTGCAGTTCCAGTCGGCGCTAGCGGAGGCTGGCAAGCAGCGATCGGTGATCCAGGACTCGTCCCATTCGGCAAGCTCGGCGGCGACATCGAGTCATGCTCTCGTCTTCCGGCAACTCCGTTCTTCCAGTCTCTGGTCGGCCAGATCCGCAGGCGCGGCCGCTTCCTTCACCACGTTTTCCGCGATGATCGGCGTCGACTTCCGGCGGAGCGGGCGGAGCAATGCCCAGCAACTCCTCGTCGCTGGCGATCAGGTAGCCATCTTCACTCAGGTTGCCGATGATGACTTCGGCAGCCTCCCGCACTTCCGGACGTCACCGACAGCGCCCCGAGCTGCCAGGCCAGATGGTCGGAGAGCGTGGTGGGCTTGGAAAGAAAATTCTCGAATGACGGGCGCTCGATTTCTTCCATCTCGCTCGCGGCTGCGATAGCCGGGATCGAGATATTCCTGAAAGAACGAGCCAAAATCAATTTCTTCGAAGGGATCTTTCTTTTCTTCCGCGGTAACCGTGTTTTCTTCGGGCGCGACCCGTTCGCGATCTTCTTCCTGGCGGGCGGCGTCATCGAGCAGGGGAACGGAGTCTTCCAGCTCCTCCAGAACCGGATTCTCCACCATCTCGGCGGTGATCATGTCGCGCAGCTCAAGCTTGTTGAGCGCGAGCACGCTGACCATCTGCACGAGGCCAGGCGTGAGGATCTGCCTCTGCGAGACTTTCAAATGGAGCTTGGGTTGGAGTAGCACCATAGTCAGTCTTCAGTCGTCGGTCTTCAGTCGTCGGTCAGTCAAAGTCTCGGTCGCCGACTGAATCTTTCACGTCTTAGAACCAGTTGCCAGTTTCAGGTCGTGTCAGTCGTCGGCTGACGACTGACCGACGACTGACGACTGCCTTCCTCACACCAGCGAAAAACTCTCGCCCAGATACACCTTGCGCACCTGGGGATCGCTGGCCAATTGCTCGGGCATGCCCGAGGCTAAAATCCTTCCGCCATCGATAATGTAGGCCCGATCCGTGACCGCCAGCGTCTCGCGGACGTTGTGATCGGTGATCAGCACTCCGATTCCGCTGGTCTTCAGATCGCTGATGATCTTCTGCAGATCGAGTACGGCGATCGGATCGATCCCGGAAAACGGTTCGTCGAGCAAAATAAATGTGGGGTTGATGCACAGAGCGCGGGCAATTTCCACGCGCCGCCGCTCTCCCCCGGACAGAGCGTATCCGCGATTCTGCCGGATATGCTCCAGACCCAGCTGATCGATCAGCTCTTCCATTTTTTCCCGGCGCTCGTGCCAGGAGATGGGCTGGGCTTCCAGCACGGCGAGGATGTTTTCCTCAACCGTAAGCTTGCGGAACACCGAAGCTTCCTGAGGGAGGTAGCTGATGCCGTACTGGCGTGCCCGCAAATACATGGGCACGTCGGTGATATCTTCCTCGTCGATCAGTACCCGGCCGGTATCAGGGGGGATCAAGCCGACGATGGTGTAGAACGTTGTGGTCTTGCCGGCGCCGTTAGGTCCAAGTAAACCAACAACTTCGCCCTGCCCGACGCGAATGCTGACCCCATTTACAACCCGGCGACCACGGTAGGATTTGCCGATTTCGTCGGTGGCCAGGGTACGCATTTAACGTGCCACTCGCGTCTGAGTGACTGTAGGGGATGTATTATTGCCTTCGACCAGGACCCTATCATCGTGTCTAAATAAAGTCAACGAAACCCCGGTAATCTTGCCCCGTTCGGCATCAAAAATGCTAGGCGGTCCGCCGCGTCAGGACAAACTTGTCGTCGGCCGTGGTGTAAACCAGCTGATCGCCGGTCGCTCTCCGAGCCGGTTGGGTGATGACAACCTGCTCCGCTGGCGATGATGTGATCGATCTTCCCTGTCCCGCGCTGCTCCTGTAACTGACTGATTCTGATGTGCTTTGATCTCGAGGCTGCAGGAACACATCCATCACTCGCGCGGTGATTGTGAGGTCTGCACTCTTGGCCTGCACTGCCTCTTCAAAGTGGGCCTTGCGTTCGCTGTCGGTATAGGTGAGTCGGTCGGAGGTGATCTTCACCGGTGTGACTTTTCCACTCTTTTCGGTCTGAACCAGCACCGTGGACACCGATTGGGTCGGCGTATCCCTGGGCGACGACCGACCGGTGGTTGCGATCGAACTCGATCGAGGGCGCCTCGATGACGTTGGCGTCCTGCCAGAGGCGGGCATCTCCGGTGTAGAGAGCGACGGCAGGACTGCTGTGGGCCGTCATGGCCTGGGCAGTCACGTGAATGGGATCGGACGACGCCAGAAGAGCGCCGTTGGGTTGCGCCTTCAAGTCGCTGTAGGTGCTTTTGACGTCGCCCTCGGCGAAGGCGTCTCCGGTCGCCCGATTCATGCGCATGGTCCGGCTGGTCGTGGTCATGCCGCCGTCGACGACTCGGGGAGATCCGGTGAGCACCAGCATCTGGTCGGCCGGAGTGTAGGTGGCGCGTTCACCCCAGGCTTTGCGCTCGCCGTCGGTGTAGGCAACGCTTCCCTGCTGCACGATCGAATCAATGCCGCTGCCGGGATGAAACGACGCGTCCAGCGTGTTGCTGGTACTGACGCGGTCCGGCTGGCCCGGGGTTTGCGACACGATGCGGGCGTTCGGGGCGCCATGGACCGAGGCCAGCTGTCCCAAATCGTCGAAGCGAGCCTGAAACTTGCCCGCTGTCACCAGTGTCTGCTGCCGGTGCGCGGGCGCCGGGCCGGATGGCGATCTGGGCGGCTCCGGAGGTGTCGGCGCGCTTGAGACGACGGCCATCGGCCACCACGAAGTCGATGACCGACGCCGTAACCTCGACGTCCTGCGCACTGGCGGAGGCGGTGGCGGGCTTGCTGATGCTGCACCAGCCTGACGTTGTCCTGGTATGCACCGTGGTCAACACATTGTTTCCCGCTAAATTCAGGACGACCCGGCCGGCATTTCCTTGCATCGGCTGCGGCCCTGAATTGTCCATCCGGACATCTCCGGAGAAAGTGGCAGAACGCAACGGTGTCCTGCTTCTCGGCCATGAGCAATTCCAGCTGGTTGGACTGGACTTTCGCCGACGCTGAGTCCTCCGATTCCACCCGAACGTTGCCGATGGCGAGAATGCGTTCCACGGTGTTGTCCGGACGCAGGAAAAGCGTGCCTTTGTCGGCTGAAGCGCGCCGGCTCGCCGCTCTGCAGCCGGGGAAGATCGAGAACAACCACGCGCGGATTCTTGGTGATCGTGCCGTGTATCGCAGTCAGCCGGGCGGGAGTGGCGCCGTGGAAGTCGACATCCACCTGCGACTGCAAAGTGAGTACTGTGGTATTGGCCACGTAGCTCAGGCCGACGGCGGACCCGTTGGCCTGGGGAAGGCTGAACTCCACTTTCTCCTGGCGTCGGCGGCGTTGCCTGTCTTCTGGTTGAACAGCAGATTGGTGGTGGTGAGGTGGATCGGATTCTTCAGCTCTTTGGGCGTCGCCTGGTCGGGATGGATCAAGCCTTCCGGGTTGGCTTCCAGATCCATCTGGACTTCACCCTTTCCCATGACGTCGCCGGATTGCGGATCATATTCGAAATCCGCGCCGTAGATCTGGTCGAAGCGGCTGGAATCGCGCCCGTAAAGCGTGATGGTGACGTCGTGCAACTCGGCTCGGCCGCCTTGCTTGTATTGCACCGCCTTGCTGGCCTGAATCTTGAATAAGGTGTGTCCCTGCTCGGAGCGGGAGACGGTAAAACCCTGCGCGCTCTGCTGGATTTCAATTCCAATTTTCGCCGGGCACTTCCTTGAGCGCGTTCTCGACCCTGTGGCGGGCGTAAAAATACACCGCCGCGACCACCAGCACGAGGCCGATAGCGCCTGCCGCAAACCAGCGACGAAGGCGAGAAATGGAAACAGGCATCTGAGGACAGTGTAATTCAGGCGGGAGGGCTTCAGGTGAACACGTCGGTCGCAACCTGGAAGGTGCATTATTTTTGCTTAACCCACTTCCCTGTTCTTAATTTCGAAGTTCTTAGCGTTTCAAAGCGAATATTTCGGGTTGCCTTCAAGCACCTCTATCTCAAGCTTTGGCGGTTCGTTCCTTCCCCACAGCCGAGCGCGATGTCTGACCCGATAAGCGAGCGGACCGCCATCAGCACGGTCACTGCGTTCGAGCGGACGCGGGATGCAAACAAACTCCGTCTCCAGCGAGTCGCTGGTAACGTGCACCGTTGCGTAACCGTGGCCACCCATGTCGACAAAAGAAAGATGCGGAGAAAGAGCGGGGTTCGACAGGGCTCGCGCCTTGTCGATATTCCCGCTCTTCGCATACTCGAGACACGACAGCGCGCCGTGACGCAGCAGCAAGTTGACAGTCGGTTGAGGACTTCGATCCTCCGGCCCTCGGCCCAGGAAGAGCATTCGGAGCGGATGTTCTTTCGGAAAGCCGTGCTCCAGTGCTTCGACTAGCCCGGGCGCCGAAATTGAACCAGTAACGAAAGCGATGCCGACGGGCTGGAAAGGTTTGGGCGGGAGAGACTTGGCCGCCAGTCCAGCCCAGAAGCTGTGGCGATCTCCTGCTACGGTAGCGAAGCCGGTGATTCCGTGGTCTCGCACGAAAGTCATAGATTTCACCTCGCTCTACGTAGGCGCTACTATGATCCCCGCCACCGAATCCTGCGTACCCCGCCCCCGGCCACGGTTTGGTCAGACCGGCCGGCAGGTTTTGCGGATCGGCGCGCATATCGAGCGTCGCGGTCGTGTTGCCCCAAATCTTCCATGCGGCTTGAGAGGTTCGCAGACGATCAAGGAACCATGCCTTCTGCTCGGCCCCAAGAATCGTTTGCGGAGGCTGATCTTTGCGAAAATTGGGAACCTCGGCTTCGCCGTAAGCGATCGACCGCGGGTGGCCGGCCGCCGTTGTAGGTTCGGCCGGCGTCGAGGATTTCCATCGCCTCCTCGGGCATGAACTCAGGGAAGTCTTTGCTCGAAAACGCATCGGCTTCCTCCCGGCTGGTTGGGTCCTCCGAGCGATAGCTGCGCTGGTCGGTGATGATGAGATCCAGGTTGCGGCCCCACCGCAGCGCCCGATACCCCTTCAGACTTCCGATGGCGGCGAGGTTGTTCGGTTCCTGCCCGAGACCATTGTCGTCAAAGCGGGTAATCGCCGCATCAACGACTTTCGGCGGATCAAAGCGATCCAACGAAGGGCCGCTCGGCTGGGACGCTCGCGACGGCCGATATTCAAAGAACGCCTGGTTCGCAGCGACCTTCCGGGTCTGCGCGGGCCGCGTCTTGCCGTCAAATTTCTGCAGACCCTGCCACCCCATCCAGCTGAATTCGTGGTTGTCCCACATATTGACGAACGGCCAGCGGGCGCGGGCGTCCTGAAGATCCGGGTCGTGCAGGTAGGCGCGATAGACGGCGCGATAATCCTCGAGCGTAGTTGGAATGTGGAAGTCATCGATCTTTTCGCCGTTGGCATACCTGACAATGTCGCGTATTCGGCGGTCATACATACCCTGAGGCCGATCTTCCGGATACCAGACAATCTCGTAGATGAAATCGCCCAGGTGTAACACGAACCCGAGCTGGTCTTGCGTTAGCGGCCCGTTCGTCCTCGAAAATCATGCGCCGGTACGCATTCTGTGCGCCGTCATTGACGTTCTGGCAGCTGACAAATGCAAAGCGCACAGGTCTGGGGTCGTCGGCCGCCGGCGCGGTAATCGTACGGCCCAGGCGGCTTCCAAAGCCCTTCCGATCAGTGAAGCGGTACCAGTAAATTCGCGACGGCTTCAAGCCACCCACCAGTACCCGACAAGTCCAGTCGGACTCTTTAGAAATGGGCGCTGTCGCCGTGGCAACGACTTGCCTGAATGACTCGTCTTCTGCAACCTCCACGTTTAGCGAATCGACAGGATCAAACCCGGCTGGTGGACGGCGGGTCCAGAGAAGAACGCTGTGGTAGTCAGGATCACCCGATGCAACTCCCTCAGGATAGAGATCGCGACGTTCGTGCCATTCAGTCCGCGATTGTGTCCCAAACGGATCTGCCCAAACTGTCGTCGCACCAAGAGCGATGGCCAGTTCAATGAAGGAGCGTCGAGTGATGTGCGCCATGATTAGTCCTTTCCATCAAAGCATGCTCGATTCGGACAGATGATATTTTAAAGGATCGCGAGGAATTATCTTGGAGCGAGGATTCTGTTCGACATACACAATCGACGGATCTGTTCGTCATCGTAACTCAGAGCAAACATGAAGATGCACGAGCCGGCTCTACTGGATTTGCGGAATGTCTCCGTGATGCGGGGACAGAAAGTCGTGCTGGAAAATTTCAGCCTCCGCATTCGCGGCGACGAGCATGTCGCGATTCTCGGTCCGAACGGCTGCGGCAAATCCACTCTGATCAAGACGATTACGCGGGAATGCTATCCCGTGGCGCAGGAAGGTTCCTCCATGACCATTCTGGGGCAGGAGCGCTGGGACGTTTTCGAACTGCGCTCGCTGCTGGGCATTGTCTCGAACGATCTGATGTCGATGTGTACCGGCAATGCCTGCGGGCGCGATGTTGTCTTGTCCGGATTTTTCAGCAGCACTCGCATTTTTCCCCATCATACGGTCGACGCTAAACACCGGGAGCTGGCGGATGCAGCTCTGGCGCAGTTGCAAATATCACACCTGGCGGACCGTCCGGTTTCCGAAATGTCGTCGGGAGAAGCGCGGCGTGTGCTCATCGCCCGCGCACTGGTTCACAAACCGCGGGCCTTGCTGTTCGATGAACCTAGCAACTCGCTCGACGTCTTCGCTCGGCAGAGCTTGCGTCACACCATGAGTTCGCTGGCGAAGGCTGGCATTGGAATCATCCTGGTGACGCATGATCTTGCCGACGTAATTCCGGAAATCGAACGCGTGCTGCTGATGTCGAACGGACGGATCGTCGCGGAAGGACCGAAAGATCAGATGCTTCAGCCCGCAGCGCTTGGAAAGCCTGTTCGGAATCAAAGTCGAAATGGCCCAGCGCGATGGTTACTACCATCTGTGGTGAATCGCTACAGCGAAGGGACAGAAACGCCTTTAACGCTTTTCTGCGAGAGTTGAAGCATCGTCCTTTTCAGCGGCAATCTCCTTGCGCTCGGCTTTTAAAATCCCGAAGCGAGAGTTCCAGGCCGCCGTATTCCGGATGATCGTTGTTGTCGATGGTGAAGGCGATGTCGAGAGTGTCGCCGGGAAGCAGGCCTGCCTGCTGGCAACGCTCCGCCATGTGCCAGCCCAAGGCGTCGAAGGTGATGGCTTTGCGCCAGTTGCCGTCTGTCTGCTTGCCGGTTGTCAGTCAGCTTCCTGACTTCGCTTCGGCGCAGCGCCGCGGAATCGGGATCGCAGCGAGGTGTGGTCAGGATGGCAAGGTCCGGCCCGTCGGCTGCGCGAGAAGGATCCAATTGCCGGCGCCAGCTTCAGCTTCACGTGCTTGTCTTTCAGACGCGCGGAGGAGCCATCAGGCGGACAGCGCGGGCGGCGAAGACCGGTTGGGGATTTCCCACGCCGAACGGTTCCAGGCGCTCTGCAGCAGCCTGAAACAACTCGGGAGTCACCTGGTCAAGCGAAAGTTCGGCATCGAAATTGAGCGCGGGCTCGAAGTCGGCGAGGGTCAGGCGAGCCGCGGGCGTAGTCATCGAGATGCGCGCGCAGTTCAGGACGCGCGCGACGGGCAGCGAGAAGCCGACGGCGTGAGAGTGTCCGCCAAAGCGGGTGAACAGGTCGGCGCAGGACTCGAGCGCATTCAGCAGATGAAATGCGCGAGATGGAGCGGCCCGAGCCGTGAGCCTCCTCGCCGTTCGCGCGAAATCACCAGCGCGGGACGTCCGTAGCGCTCCACCACCCGCGTGGCAGTGATGCCGATCACGCCGCGGTGCCAGCCTTCGCCGTCGATCACGATGCAGAAAGCATCGCGCAGCGCCGGCTCTTCTTCGAAGCGCGCAGTGATCGACTGCAGAATGCGGCGCTCTTCTTCCTGACGGTCGCCGTTGAGCTGGTCGAGCCGGTTGGCAATTTCGCGGGCCCGCGCTGGATCTTTCACGCTGAAAAGTTCGATCACGTCGCGGGCCACATCCATGCGCCCGGCGGCATTGATGCGGGGCGCGATGCGAAATGCAACTTCGCCGGAGGTGAGCGGCCGGCCGCTGAGCTGCGCGACTTCCAGCAGCGCCTTGAGTCCGGGATTGACCGGCGAGCGCAGGCCTTCCAGTCCCAGCTTGGCGAAGACGCGATTCTCTCCGGTGAGCGGCACGGCGTCGGCGATGGTCGCGATCGCCACCACTTTCATGAACGACTTCAGCAGTGCGAGCTGCGTCGCCTTCCGGGAGTCCGCCGCTCGATCAGACCCTTGCGCCACTTTGAAGGCGACGCCCGCGCCGCACAAAGCCTTGCACGGATACTCGCAGCCCGCCTGATTGGGATTGACCACGGCCAGCGCTGCCGGAACGCCCTGCGGACCCGGGCAGGTGATGATCGGTGACGATCAGGTCGACGCCCAGCCGTCGCGCCGTCTCCGCCGGAGCAAAGGCGCGGATGCCCATGTCCACGCTGATGATGAGCTTGATGCCGGCGGCCGCGGCGCGCTCGATGACGTCGTCGCGCATGTCGTAGCCGTCGCGGATGCGGTGCGGAACATGAAAATCGGCCGTGCCGCCGCACAACTCAATCGCGGTCTTGAGAATGACGATCGCGGTCGTGCCATCCACGTCGTAGTCGCCGTAGATCAGGATCGATTCTTTGTTCTCGATCGCGGCTTCGATGCGATCGACGGCCGCCTTCATGCCGGTCATCAGGTAAGGAGAGTGCAGATGAGAAAGCGAGGGTGCGAGAAAGTGCTCGGCGGCTTCGGCCTCGCTGATGCCGCGCATCACCAGCAGGCGGGCGAGCGTCGAGGCGAGTTGCGGATTTTTCAGGCCAAGAGATGGTTGAGAACTCAATTCCGCGGCGAGATGTCCGACAGCAGAGAGTCAGCGGTTTTTAAAACCCAGCGCATAGGCGAACGCATTTTTCGGAAAATTGATTATAGCGTGTGGGTTGCTTTGCCGAGCTTTGCGGCTTTGACGGTCGAGAGCTCTGCAACGCAAAGTGCCGCAAAGGTCGCAAAGTAATTCGTGCGGAAGTTATCAGATTTCGTCGTCCTGGTCGGGTTCGTCGATGGGAATGCCGCCGAAGTCTTCGGACAATTCCAGCAGGCGCTGGTAGTGGTCGTACCAGTCGGTGGAGGCTTCGTAGACCATCATGATGCCCTGGTGGGCAAAGCCGAGTTGGACGAAGCCGGTCTTGCCGATGTAGGTGCGCAGCCAGCGCGCCTCTTCCACGTCTTCGTCGTTGGTGAATTCGAGCGTGGCTCAGACGCTCGATCATCTGGTCGAGCTCTTCGCGGCGCAGCGTCCAGGAGTCCATGGTGAGGAAAGGAGCAGCCGCGGCCTTGGCCAGCTCCACGAAGTCCTTCCAGCTGTCGGGATTGTCTTCGGTCTTCCAGATCACGCTCTGCACTTCTTCGTAGTCGACGTAGCCGTGGAAGCGGCGCATGCCGTGGCCTTCGATGAAGGCGATCATGTCGTCTTTGAGGCCAGCCAGATTGTCAGGCGCAGGAGACATAAACGGCTCGCTTATTTCTGCATTGTATGCCTGAATTTGGAGAGTCAGCTACTGCTGCTAGCTCTTGGTCTGCACTTAGCAATTAGCACTTGGCGAGCATTCAGCAGCCATTGCGGATCATCGGCGATTGATCGCCAATCCGAGCGTGGCTAAGTAGCCAGATGCCAGGACGCTAAATGCTAGAGCGCGCGAGCGTCCAAATGCTCGCCTGTGCTACACTACCTGTTTCACAAACCACATTCGATCCGCGCTATGCTTGCTTTCCAAAGAATATGTGGGCTATCTGGCCCGCGAAGTCACCAAAAAGCTGATTGCTGGCGGGCATATCGAGACCAAGGCCGTGCCTGCGGTCACCGAGAAGGTGCATGCCTCCATGCTGGAGGAGTTGTCGCTCGAAGACCGCATCAACGACGAAGTGCGCGTCATCCTGGAAGCCTATTCCGACGAAATGCGCCGCACCGGCGCCAACTATCAGGAGATGTTTCGCAAGGTGAAGAGCGAACTGGTGCGCAAATACAAGGCGGTGCTGTGAGAATCAGCCGCGACAAGGTGAACAAAGTTGCGCACGTGGTCACCGACGCGCTGGCGGAACTGGACGCCGTGGATTTCGTCGAAGACCGGAACACCATCCGGCTGGAAGTCCGCAAGATTCTCGAAGACCTGCTGAACCAGGAAGCCAGAATCGACCAGGCCGCGCGCCAGAAGATCGAAAGCCAGAAGCGCACCATCCTCGAAGGCAGCCAGGAGTGGGACATCCTCTACCGCAAGTACTACAACGAAGAAGTGAAGAAGCTGGGAGTCTAGTTGCAGTCTTCAGTCTTCAGTCGTCAGTCTTCCGTCTTCAGCAACTTCCCCCTTTGCAAGTCCGCCGCCACTTACCTCCAAAAAAAAGCCCCGCCGGCGCGGGGCTATGAGGAAATCCAACTATCCAGCTATGCCACCAGCCTGGCGCTGATGTGCTCCACACGCTGCCGGTACTGTTCGGCGCGGGCCGCGATTTCCTTGTGCGGACGGCTGGTGAGCCACTGGTGACGCGGCGTGGCACGCCGTTCTCTGCGGGTACCAACGTTACCCCGGCTGAGCAGGTTTGCGGGAAGCTTTTCCGCCGTGGACATCGAAGGCGCCGATATATCCGCCGGAGAGCAGTTGCAACGGCGACTGGATCCGGTTGGTCTGGTCGAACTGGGTTGAGCCTTCGGCACGGAAATCCTCGAACCACGAGGGGACACACGAAATCCGACACCCGAACGGCGCCTAAGTCGTAGCCATCACTGTCCGCTTCGCAGGCGTCGCACACTTCGTAGGCATAAAGCGTGCCGGCGGTTTCACTGTTTTGCAGCAGCACAGTCAGGTTGATGTTTGGGTCGGCCAGCATTTCGAGCAGTTCGTGGCTGGCCGTCACCGACCAGGTGTAACCGTATTTCAGGTCAGTCCCCGCAAAGACCTTCCCCAGAGGCGAGCCCTCGGAGGTGAGATCGTGATATCCGAGCGAGCGCGCCCGCCTGGTCGGAATCGTCCAGGATGGCGAGCCACCAGGCTCCAGGAGGCGGAGTCGCAGTTCCGGGAACGAAGTTAAGTTTGGCGTCGATCCCCCAGGCAGGCCGGAAATCGTTGCTCACCTGCTTCTGCAAAGCGTCGACAACGGGACGGATTTCGGCATCGCTCAGCACGGTGCTGGCGTTAATAATGGAAATATTAATGAGAGTGGATGGCATGGGGCCTGCTCCTTTTGCGAAATAGATTCGGAGAACGCGCTGGGAACTGGCGTGACTCTGTAAATGGGAAATTAATCTTCGGCGGATTTGGGATGCAAGTTCATTTGTCACAAAAAATGCATTGCTTCCCATAGTGGGAGATGATCCGGCACAGTCGCTCTAAGTAGTCGGGTCACTTCTTGCGCTGGTTCTTGCGAAGGGCATCCATCATGGTGGCGATGCGCTTTTCCCGAGTCTCCGGACGCTTTGCGCCCTGGATCTCTCGGACATATTCCTTCTGATGGGTAAAAGAGAGCATGGCCCAGAACGCTTTGGCCTTGGGGTCTCGGTCGATGATTTTCTTGAGGTAGTCTGGTACTTCGACCTTGCGCTCGCCCTGGTCAACTTCCATAATCACCGCGACGGTATCTCCGGCCTTGCATTTAGCGCCGTCCCGCAGTTCGGCGTTAACCACCATCATGTGGCCTTCGCCCATATTCATCAGCGAACTGCGAAAGGGAAAGCCGTTGATTGTGCCTTTGACGGGTACCCGGCCCTTGCGCTGGAACACCTCCACCACGTCAAATGGCGGCTTCAGGGCCGCGACCTCGGAACCTGCTTCGCCGAGAAGCTTAACCTTGAAATTGTGCTGCGCCATGACCAGATCCTCCCGCTTGATATCGCAATTCCAGACGGATGCTGGGGAAAACCAAGACCGCAAGTAGGCAGAGATTTTAACGGATCGCGAACAAAAAATCCCATCCGAATCCCGTCGCACACTGCATTCACTGCGATGCCGTAATACCTTCTAGAATGACAGACAGATGAGTCAGAGCGGTCAAATTAGGGAACTGATCAAGCAGGCCGCCGACGATGCCGGGTTCGATCTTGCCGGAGTTGCGCCCGTGCACGACTTCGACGAATTGGATCGTTTTCGAGAATGGATCGCCGCCGGGCACGCGGCAGAGATGAAATATATGGAAGCTCGCGATGAGGCGGGCGCTCTTAAGCGTGCATCTCTCCGCTCAACGCTGCCTTGGGTCCGCAGCGTAATCGTCTGCGCCATCAACTACAACACTGCCCAACCCTACTCAACCCAGGTCGCATGATCCCAATCGCGGATGGATTGCCCGCTACGCATGGGGGCACGAGGACTATCACGAGGCGGTAATGAAGAGGCTGCGAGTCGTAGAAAACCAGCTGCGCGCTGGCGCTGCCTGGAACTCAAAATCCAGCCTTGCAAACCCGCTGCTACGTGGACACGGGCCCGATCGTCGAACGGGTCTATGCCAAGTACGCAGGCGTGGGATGGATTGGGAAGAACACCTGCATCCTGAATCAGAAACTGGGTTCGTGGCTATTTCTGGGCGTGATCCTGACCTCGCTCGAACTCGAACCGGACCTGCCTGCGTCCTGACCGCTGCGGCACCTGTACCCGCTGCATCGATGCCTGCCCCACCGACGCGTTGATCGCGCCCTATCAACTGGATTCGAATCTCTGCATTTCATATCTCACCATCGAAAAGCGCGGTCCGATTCCGAAGACATGCGAGAGGGTATGGGCCGCCATGTTTTTGGCTGCGATATTTGCCAGGATGTGTGTCCGTGGAACCGCAAAGCTCCGGCGACGGGCGCGGCGGAATTTCAGGCGCGGGAAGGCTTGGTCAATCCCGCGCTGGAGTGGCTGGCCGAAATGACAGACGAAGAATTCCGGGAAACGTTTCGCGGATCGGCGGTGCGCCGGGCCAAGCGCAGCGGCCTGCGGCGAAATGCGGTCATTGCGATGGGCAATAGCGGCGATCGGAGCTTTGCGCCTTTGCTGGAGAAGACTGAAGCGCGGACGAAGATCGAAGTAGTGGCGGAGAGCGCAGAGTGGGCAGCCAAAAGGCTTTCGTCATCCGAACAGCGGACCGCACGTCAAACTCACCGACGGCCTCATGCCCGTGGCTCCCTCGAAGTAACGGCTACTCGAATAGCAGCGTGATAGCATCCTTGCTTAGGGTTTGAACTGCTGTTCGGCTAGAAACCTTGCGCCGTGTTCAAGAACATGCGTCGTATTAGCATCGTCCTTCCGCGAAGCATGCTCCTCGCAGTCTTGTTTTGTTTCTGCGCTGTGCAGCCTGTCCTCCGCCACGTCCGTCGAAATCCCCCGCGAAATCTCACGAACCGAAGTGGATCTCGGGTAAATTCCGCTCACTTCTCCGTTCTCACTGACGCCGACGAAAAGAAAGGCCGGGAAGCAAGTCTTGCGCCTGGAACAAATGCGCGACATCTTTTCTCAGCTCTTCCGAAAGACCAAGCTGCGTCTGCCCGAACCGCTGGACGTGATCGCCTTCAGGTCGGACGAGGAGTACATCCGCGTAGCGCCGCTGCGGCAGGGCCAGCCCATTTCCGCGCCCGGATTTTTCCTGCCGGGAGACGATCGCAACTACATCGTTCTCGATCTCGCCGCCGAAGATAGCTGGCGCGCCGTCTCCCACGACTTTGCCGCGCTTGCTTCTTGAATTTCAACTATCCGCCGACGCAGGACTGGTTTGACGAAGGCTTCGCGCAATATTTCTCCAGCCTGCGCCTGGGCGACAATCAGGCACAGATCGGCGGCGACCCCATGCAGAATCTGCCGTGGGAACATGCGCTGCCGGGGCGACTGGCAGCGGCCGCGAGTTCGCCCAAGTCGTTTGTGGAATTGCTGAGCCGGCCAGTGGCTGCCCATGCCGGAGCTGTTCGCCATGCGCCGGGATCCTTCCGGCTACCCGCCAATGTTCTACGCCCAGTCGTGGATCGTGATGCACTACCTGCTCAATCAGAACAAGCTGTCTGACGCTGGAGCATATTTCGGACTGGTGGAGATCCAGAAGGTTCCGGTCGATCAGGCCATCCAGCAGGCCTTTGGCAGTGAGCGCCGCGCAATTCGAACAGGCGGTGAAAGATTACTTCCACTCTCTCGTCTTGGGCTCGCGCGCCGGAGAACACCAAAGCCGCAGGTACAGCCAGTCCGGCGAACTCGGCATACCAATTTCCCGCTCGCGGTCGACCGCCGGCCAGGTCGGAAGCAGCGTCAAGGATATGACCGACGCCCAGGCACAATCGCTGGTAGGCAGAAATGATGGTGCGTCTGCCCGAGCGCCGCGATCAGGGAGAAAAGGATCTGCAGACGATCATCGCCGATCCGAAAACGAGACAACGCGATCGCGCACCGCGGGCTGGCCTGGGCACACATGGAAAGAAAGGAATTCGATCAGGCCAACCGAGGAACTGGCGCGAGCGCGCGGAACTCGACAGCCGCGATCCCTGGGTCCACTACTATCTGGCGCTGGTGAAATTTCGCGCCGCGCAGTCGAGTCGCGGAACCCGATTCGAGGGCGTTTCGAACATGATTCAGGATCTGCTGGTCGTGCTCGATTGGGAGCCTGATTTTGCCGAAGCTCACAATATGCTCGCCATGGCGCGGCTTGCAGGGCGGCGGTGTCCATTCCGCGACGGACGCGATACGAGTGGCGATCCAGCTCAGCCCGCGCAATGAGCAGTATCTTCTGAACTCTGGCACAGATTGATCTCGCGGGCAAGAAGTGGGACGACGCCACTGCGCTGCTCGACCGACTGAAAGAACAGTTTGAACCCGCAAATCGCGCAGACGGCGCGCAAGAGTCTCGAAGATCTTCCCACCTGAAAGAAGTATGGCGTATTGCCTGCAGGCGCGTCGAAGAGCATCAGTCCGCAGCGACCGCTCCGACCACTCCCGTCAAGCCCGAGCCGCAGAGCTCTCCGGCAAAGCGGACGACGATGCCGCTTCCGATCAGGAAGCGGCCCCCGACGGAGCCGGAGCCGGACAAGCGCAAAGTCCAGTATCTGTCAGAGGTAAGCTGGTGAAAGTGGACTGCAGTCAGGGCCCGGCAGGCGATCTTGACGGTTCGCGCCGGACCTAGAACCCTAAGACTGCGCACCGACAACTACAAATCACTGCTGCTAGTCGGTGCCGACGAATTTTCCTGCGAATGGACAGACCGTCCGGTCGTAATGCAATTACAAGGCCGGCGGAAAAGCCGATGGTGATCTGGTGTCCGTCGAAGTTCAGTAGATTCGCGAGAACCCAAGAAGAAACCCTCCCAGGGGAAGCTGAGAGGGCTCGCAGTGGTTGAAACTGGGACTGTTTATTGCACCCGCACCACGTTGCCTGCCTGGAAGCCTTTCGGACCCTTCAGCAGATCGAACTCCACCGTTTCGCCTTCGTTCAGTGTGCGATAACCGTTCTCCTGGATGGCGGAGAAGTGAACGAAAACATCCTCCCCGGTGGAGCGCTGGATGAAACCGTATCCTTTAGCCCCGTTGAACCACTTTACTGTGCCCTTCTCTCTCACAAAGAACTCCTTTCAACTCTACTCTATGATTTAACTTTCGCATCCTCCGTGGAGCTCATGCTCCGTACTACCCCCTCAGAAGAAAACGAAAGCACAGCCGGCATGCAGCTGCGTGACGAATCACGCCAACAAGAAAAGCTCCAGTCAGCTTTGAACGTGGTGGAAACCACGGCGCAAAGCTCTGGAGCCATCGTGGTGGAGCGAGTTTTGACTGCAGGACACAAACCGTCAACCCCAAGCGAACAACCTCGCCGCCCTGAAATTGCGCAGCGAGCAAAAGATAATATTCAGGAACTTCATTTCTGGCAAGAAAAGAAATTGTCAGGTAAAACGATTCAACACTAGCGTTTACCGTACGGAATGGCGCGGCCGCAATGGGCGGAGCGCTTCCGACGCGCTGATGCCTTCCGTGCAGGCGGACGAATCGCAACTCTCTGATAAGATTAGAGAAAATGCTCCATGACCAGAAGTCAAGTTCAGCGGAATCCGCCAGCTCGGCGGCCGCTTCGCCGCACTCCCCGACAGCTCGAAGGATCCGTACTCCGGCGCTGGTCAGTTCGACCGTGAAATATCTGTTACGCACCGAGGTACATACGTTTGCGTTTTCCGTGGCGGCCAATGCCATGCTCTCGTTTTTTCCTTTTGTGCTGCTGCTGATGACGCTGATCCGGCGAGTGTTTCATTCCCCGGTGATGTACGACGTAGTGGTGCAACTGCTGCGCGATTTCCTGCCGGCCGGACAGGATTTTGTCATTCGCAATCTGAATGCGCTGGTCGACGCGCGCAATCGCGCGCAGGTGGCTTCACTCATCATTCTTCTGGTGACCTCGACCGGAATTTTCATGCCGCTCGAAGTGGCGTTGAACCGCATCTGGCGATTTCCCAATAACCGTTCTTATTTCGGAAATCAATTGATCGCTCTGGGGCTGGCATTCAGCTGCGGAGTGCTGGCCCTGCTCTCGGTAGCGTCTGACCGCGGGAAATATTGGCTTCCTGGAAGCTTCGCTGCGCAGGCCATGGACCTTTTGTGGTCCGGCTGGGCGGATTTCTGATGATGAAGATGTTCGCCATCTCCGCCAGCATCGCCATTTTCTTCCTTATCTACTGGCTGCTTGCCCAACGGTAAGGTACCGGCCCGGGCGGTGCTTCCCGACCGCGGTGATCATGGGACTGTTGTCCGAGACCTTGAAGTACGCCTACATTCTGGCACTGCCCCGGCTGAATTTTCAGGAAGTCTATGGCCCGTTTGCGTTGTCGGTGAGCCTGATGTTCTGGGCATTTCTCACCGGATTGCTGCTGCTGACCGGCGCTCACTTGTCGGCGCGAGAGCACGGACGCCGAAGGATAATGTAGGCGCGAGCGTCCCGCTCGTGCAGGGACAAAACACAGGCGGTCTTCCGCTGAAAATCCGTCCGATGTTCGACGTGCACAGCGCCCGCTCACCACATTCGACTGGAGTGTTCATCCATCACACCTTCTTGTGACCGCTGGCACATCCGGCTTGATCCCGATCGAATCCGGCGACGCCTGTGGGCGGACAGGCACCCAACCCGATCCAGGTGCAAGTGTTGGCCGCGGACGGGACAACTCCGGTGAGCGGCGCCAGCGTTTTTTTTACTTCGACGCCGGCGGTTTCCTATTTCGCTTGTGGCGGGACTGGCAGTTGCACGCTGCTTACCGACGACAGCGGATTCGCATCCAGCTGGGTTACCATCGTGCAGGCAGCCGTGATCAACGTCACGGTCGAGCTTGCGCCTGGATCCTTATAGAGCACCGAAATCGGTTCAGTCAACGCTGCTGGGACTCTCCTCGTCCCTGGATATTTCACTGCTTTCGCCGTTTGCCTGGATTGCTCAAGGCGCCACATTGGACGTACCCCTCTCCGCTCGCCTGTTGAACAATGGCGCCTCCATCGCGGGAGGCACGGTGAACTACCAGGTGGTGAAAGGATCGGCCACGCTCAGCGTCGCAAGTGCCACCACTGATGCCAACGGCTTCGCCGGCAGTACTCTGCATTTGGCGGCAATAGGCGGCGACGTGCAGGTGAGCGCCTGCGCCGCGCCAGGGAACAAGCCCTGCCAGATTTTCTCTGCCACCGCTGTGCCCGCTTCCTCGCTTCGCCTGCAGCCGGTGGGAGGGAGCACCCAGATCCTTCCCGTGGGCCAAAGTTTCCAGCCGGTAGTTGTGCGAGTTACAGATTCCGCGACGCCGGCCCATCCTGTGCTCGGCGCCAACGTGACCTTCCAGGTCGTCGTATCCCGCCCGACTACCGCCCCACCTCCGGTTTCGGTCGGCGGAATTATCATCGTCAGAAATCCTGCGCCGGTCATCGTATCCTCATCTCGCCCGGCGTTGCTTTCAGACTCCGCGGGATTGGCTACTCTCCAACCCTCGGCCGGGGGCTCCCAGGGACCGATGCTGATCCAAGGCGCGGCGGCAGCAGGAGCCAGCATTCTTCCTTTCCGCCTGCAATCGCTATTGCCGGTGGTGCAGCCCGCGTCAGGCGCTTCCCTTCCGAAGGAATTTGGGCTACAGAATCTAGTCAGGGAGCGGAGCCAGCCCCAAACCGTTCGACCCGGGCGGTAAGGAGACGTCGGATTCATCTTAGATTTAGCAATGTTTGTTTACAATGTTGCCGGCAACTCGCCGCCGCTGCCGGCATCTAACGAAGTGAAGAAAACTGCAGCTCTCCTGTGTTCGGCCCTCTGAGCGGAGGGGGTCCGGACACGGGGGCAGCCGCGGTGGCCCGAGCAGCTTTCCCTGCCCGATTTCGATAAACTATACTCTATGAAATTAATGCTGCGTTTTGCAGTGATGCTGGTTGCTCTGGTTGCTCTGTCGTCCACTGTTGTCACTTCTGGCCGTCGCCGATGAAGGACCTCTCGATCCCGCCCCGCCCAAGGGCATCACGACGGAAGAAATTATTCGGCACTTCGCGGCCAAAGAGAAGGAATTCCAGCAGGCGCGTGACCAGTACACCTATCGTCAGGATGTGAAGGTGCAGACCCCCGAAGACGACGGCGAATATCACGAAATCTTCGATGTGCTCTTTGATGACCAGGGAAAGCGCCTGGAGAACGTGGTGTTTGCGCCCCAGTCGTCATTGGCGCGGATTCAAATGTCCCCGGAAGACCTGGACGACATCCGGCACCGGCTGCCCTTTGTTCTGACTAGCGACGAAATTCCCGAGTATCAGATTCTCTACGTAGGCCAGCAGCAGGAAGACGAACTGCACTGTTACGTCTTCGACATTGCTCCCAAAGAAATCGTCGGCAAGAAGCGCTATTTTCAGGGCCGCATCTGGGTCGATGACCACGATTTTCAGATCGTGAAGACTTACGGCAAGACGGTCCCTGACATTCGCAAGAAAAAGGGACAGGAAAACCTTTTTCCCAAGTTCACCACCTGGCGCGAACAGATCGACGGCAAGTACTGGTTCCCCACCTACACCAAAGCCGACGACACTCTGCACTTTTCCGGCGGCGACGTCCAGATCCGCGAAATCGTGAAGTACAGCGACTACAAGCGGTTCGGATCGAATGTGAAGATCACGTACGACGGCCAGGAAGTGCAGAAGGCGCCGGGTGACAAGAACAAGCCTCCAGCACCACCCGATAAGCCGCAACAATAGTAGTCAGCTATCAGCCATCAGCTTTCAGCCGTCAGCTCTTAACCATCGGCGCTCTGCTCGTCGGCCGCCACAGCTCGCAGCTATCAGTTCAGGGAATGCCCTTGGCGGTGGGAGTATAGGCTGCGGAATGTTTTCGGATGGAATGTTTCGCCGGCTATGCGCGGCGAGTATGCGACGCGTCCTGTTCGGGTAAATGTTCGACGTGAACCACTGCCGCTTAACCGCGAAGCGGTGCAAGAATGAAGCCCTGCGTGAGCCGTGGGTACTAACGCGAAGCTGGCTCCAGCCCCGAAGGGGCCAAAGCACCGAGTCGAACCCGTCAGGATATCTAGTAAAAAAGATACTTTCGCCACTTATCATCCGAGCGGCCCATCAGTCGCATGATGTGGCGGCTGGTGTGCAAGATTGAACGCCCGCGGCTCGCGCATCAGCTTCATATCTGCTTCGATGGGAAACTGATTGCCCTTCTGACGGTTGCAGAGATGGCAGCAGGCCACCAGGTTTTCCCAGGTCGACGCCCCGCCTCGCGAACGCGGCACCACGTGGTCCAGAGTCAACTCACTCGAAGGCAGCACTTCTCCGCAATATTGGCAGGTATTGCGGTCGCGCAGCAGGATGTTCTTGCGCGAGAGCGCGCGAGTCTGGTGCGGAATGCGCCGGTACTCGAGCAGCCGAATCACTGAAGGCACACGAATCGCCAGGCGGGCGGCGTGCAGGAAGTGTCCGTTCTCTTCCTCGGTCATCGCCACGCCCTTCAGCACCAGCACGATCGCCCGGCGCGCGGCGCAAACATTGATGGGCTCGTAGGAGGCGTTCAATACCAGCACCGGCGCGTGCAGGGCATGGCCGTTGCCTTCGCGGTGGGCTCCTCGCGATGCACCCGACCGGCGACGGGCCCGTGGCTCCTCATCTGAGCCGCCCATCGAATTGTTCCACTTCCCCGACATACATGAAAGCTTCGAGAAACCGCGATCTATCCCGCCGCCGCGAGGGCCGCACCTTCGGTACTCAGCTCAGACGCCTGCCCCAGACGACACGCCCTGCGCGTCGGCTTTCAGGGTGCGGGCCACGGTGGCCACATATACTTTAGATGCGCCCGCCCGGCGCAGAACGCGGGCACACTCCGAGACCGTAGTGCCGGTGGTGAAGACGTCGTCGACCAGCAGGACTTCGCGGCCGGCAATCTCCTCCGGCCTGGCTACAGCAAACGCGCCACGAATGTTTTCCCGGCGCTGATGACGTGTGAGTCCGGTTTGGGATTGAGTCTCGCGCCGCCGTTCCAGAACCCCGGGTGCAGCGTCAGCCGGCCACTTCCAGCCGCCATCTTCAAGAGCTTCGCGAGCGATCAGTTCTGACTGGTTGAAGCCGCGCTGGCGCAGTTTCCGGGCGTGCAGCGGCACCGGAACAACCGCGACCGGAAGCAGCGTCCAGGAAGAATCCAGATCCGCCAGGGCTTCCGCCAGCATGCGTCCGAGGACCCTGGCGGCGGGACGCACCTGCTCATACTTCAGCAGATGGATCAGTTCACGCAGTCCGCCGTCATAGCTGCCATAGGCGACCGCCCGGGCAAACGGCGGTTCCAGCCTTCGGCACAGTCCACAACGAGATTCGCTAGCGCGGCCCCAACGGCGTACGAGACTGAGCAGCCGCTCTCCACAGACGGAGCAAATGCCGCCTGCAATCGGATGCATGTCGGAAAGGCATGCCCGGCAAACCGGCAGGCGAGAAATATTGATCAGGGGGGTACCGCAGAGACGACAATCGGAGGGGAAGAGAGTAGCGAAGAGACTTTCGGCAACACCGCTCACTGAAGAAACCAGAATTGACACCAGCGAACTGTCCCGCGGCGCAACCTTGGTCCCGGTAGCCCGGATTGGGTCCCCGCTACTGCTGAAGACGAACCTCCCGCGTCCGCCCGGTCACACTCAGGTCGCAAGCGAGCGAATCTGTCTTCAGTATAGCGGGCTACCATGTCCCAAGCAACGACTCAAGGTCTTAGGCGGTTGCGCCTTGTGTCGATTTGGGTTCGCGCCGTTGCTCGAACCGGGACAAAGATGCTCTGCGCACGATCGCCGGAAACAATCGCCGCAGCGCACGGGACGGAGAAGCAGCAATGGCAGCAATACTCTTTCAGCAAGAGTCTTGGGACGTGAGCGGTATCCGTTAAAACCACCACAGTTCTCGACATTGAAACAGTCTGGAGAACATGGCCGCAAACCTCGGGGAGAGCACCGGATCGAATTTGGCGTCTAATCATACCAGAAACGGCAAGAACTGGCATCCCAGTAAGCCTTTTCGCCGTTTTTCAGGGCGCCCGAAAGACCTTGCCCGAGGCTTCTGCCAGGGGCAGTGATCATCACCGACCTTGTAAAATACCCGGTATGCGTGATAAGGTGCGCCGTCTCTTGAATCATCTAACACCCAGTCGCGCTTACACTTCCGAGGATCCCCACATCATGAGTGTTCAGGCTCCCGCCAACCCTGGCGACAATCCCAAGAAATTCAAGCCTTACGTTCCGGAGAACATGGAAATGCGCGAGTTTACTCTCGCGCGCGGTGCTGCTGGGACTCGTGATGACGGTGGTTCTGGGCGCAGCCAATGCCTATCTCGGCCTGCGCGCCGGGATCACGATTGCGGCCACCTATCCGGCGGCAGTGATCGCCATGGCGGCGATGCGGGCATGGAAGGGATCGCTGCTCGAAGAGAACATCGCCCGAACTGCCGGTTCGATCGGCGAAGGCATCGCGGCCGGCGCAATCTTCACCATTCCCGCGTTTCTGATTGCCAAGGCGTGGCCTTCGTTCCGCCCGGGCGATGCGTACTGGAAGTCCACCGCGCTGATCATGGTGGGCAGCATCCTCGGAGTGCTGTTCATTTCGCTGGTGCGCCGCGTGATGGTGGAAGATCCGGAATTGCCCTTCCCCGAATCGGTGGCAGCGTCGGAAATTCACAAGGCGGGACAGCGCGGCGCGGAAGCCGCGAAATATCTTTTCTGGAATATCGGCGTGGGCGGCGTGGTGTACATGCTCGGACGCTTTGGATTGTTTGCCGCCGACAAAGATTTTCACTTTCGCCATCGGCAATCTGGGCCGCAGCCAGGTTCGTCTGGGCGCCGCCGGGAACACCAACGTACTGGCCGCCGGCGGCGCCAGCACATTCGCCGCGCCGAGCGTCAGTCCGGCCTATCTGGGTGTGGGCTACATCATCGGACTCCGACTTGGCGTCCATCCAGTTTGCCGGCGGCGTCCTGGCCTGGGGATTGCTGGTTCCGCTGCTCATCTTCTTTCTGGGACCGCAGCTCAAGCAATATCTTCCCGCGGACACGCCCGACAACTGGGCGGCTATGGCGGTGGCGGTCTGGCGATTCATCGTGCGGCCGATCGCGGTGGGCGGCATGCTGGTGGGCGCGGCCTACACGTTGTACGGAATGCGAAAGAGCCTGACCGCCGGACTGGGCAAAGCATTCTCGGATCTGCGACAAACCGCCGAGCAGCAAGCCAAGCTTGTCGCGCACCGAGCGCTACATGAGCTTCGAAGACGGTCTTCGGTCTGATCGCGCTGATGTTCGTGCTGATGTGCTTTCTTTATATCCACATTTCAGGACTGGTCTGGCCCGCGGTTCTCGCGGCCGTGGTCATGCTGATCGTCGGCTTCTTCTTCGCCACGGTCTCGGGCAACCTGGTCGGAATGATCGGATCATCCAACAATCCGGTTTCCGGTTTGACCCTTTCGACGCTTGATCATCGCGGCGCTGCTGATGGTGTCGCTTGGCGTGTCCGGGAACTCCGGCGTGGCAGCGGTGCTGGGTGTGGCGGCGGTGGTATGCGTTTCCTCGTCGGTCGCCGGCGAACTGCTGCAGGACTTCAAAGTTGGCTACATCCTGGGCGGCACGCCGCGCAACATTCAGATCGCGGAGCTGATCGCGGTGGTGGTGGCCAGCCTGGTGATGTACTTTCCGCTGATGCTGCTGCACGAAGGCAACATCAAGGCCGGCGGAATCGGATTTGGCGACCGTCAACTTTCCGCGCCGCAAGCCGGACTGATGGCGACGCTGGCCAAGGAATCGTCGGCGGAGATATGCCGTGGCCGCTGGTGGTGGTCGGCATTCTGTTTGGCATCGCGATGATCATGATGCAGGTCACGCAGTCCCATGCTGGTGGCGGTGGGCATGTATCTGCCGTTCGAAACAACGTTTGCGATTTTCCTGGGCGGAGTTTTCCGCTCAGTCGGCAGACTGGGTGGCGGAGCGGCGCGGCTTCAACGAGGCGCAAAAGGCGCGGGTGGAGAATGCCGGCGTCCTCACCGCTTCCGGACTGATCGCCGGAGAAGCCGTACTGGGACTGGTTTGGGCTGGATTGCAGTTTGCTCCGGCATGGGCCAGACCACAGATTTTCAACCACCCGTCATATCTTGTCGGCCTCGCCGTGATGATCGGGCTCGCGGCCTTGATGATCTGCCTGCCGCTCTCGAGCGCTGGCGATCCGAACGAGCCAGCGCCGCCGACAGCAATGATGTAGACCGTCGGTGGCAGGCGTCGGGCGCTCGCCGGCTTTCCTTCGTGATCCTTAGTGTCCTTCGTGGTTTACTGTTTTGCATGTCCATCGCAGAAAATATCGCCTGGGTGCGCGCGCAGATTGCCGACTGCTGCACGCCGGGCTGGACGAAATCCCGAAGAAATCACGCTCATGGCGGTGAGCAAGACTTTCCCGCCGGAGCGTATCCGCGAAGCGTACGCAGCCGGGCTTCGGGTCTTCGGCGAAAACCGCGTCCAGGAATTTGCCGGCAAAGCCGGAACCCTTGCCGACTTGAAAGATGTCGAATGGCACATGATCGGCCATCTGCAAACCAACAAGGCCGCCAGGGCAGTTGAGCTTTTTACGCGATCGATTCGGTCGATTCGCTGCGGCTGGCGGAAAAACTGAATGCCTCCGCCCGCCAAGCTTGGCAGGAAACTCGCGCCTTGATCGAAATCAATGTCGGTGGGGAATCAGCCAAGAGCGGCCTGTCTTCAGAATCCGCTGAACTGGAAGAACTTGCTGCGGGCCGCGCCGCGGTTGGAACACCTGGAATTTCGCGGCTTGATGACCATTCCGCCGTTCACCGAAGATCCGCAGAAGGCGCGGCCTTACTTTCGCAAGCTGCGCGAACTGCGTGACCAGAATCGCTGGCTCGGAATCTGCCGGCGAGTAACGCATGGACGTGCTTTCCATGGGCATGTCGCACGACTTCGAAGTTGCGATTGAAGAAGGCTCGACCTGCGTGCGGGTGGGAACGGCAATCTTTGGCGAAAGGAAGCAAAGACTAACCATGGTAGACACCGGGTTCAGAGGAGGCCGCGGGTTGCCTCCGTGTCCTCTGTGTCCTCCGTGGTAAATCGGTTTGATGATTTCGATTCACGACACTCCGGCGGGCGCAACGTTCGCGGTCAAGGTCCATCCTCGCGCCAGAAAGAACGCCATCACCGGTGAACTCGGAGATGCTCTGAAACTGTCCCTGACCGCCCCGCCCGTGGAAGGCCGAGCCAACGAGGCCTGCATCGAATTCCTCGCCGAATCTTTTGAAGGTTGCCGCGTTCCTCCGTTACCATAGCGTCCGGCCAGAGCAGCCGAAAGAAAGTTGATTCGCATCGCGGGACTGTCGGCGGCGGAGGTACGCCGAGCGCTTGAATCGATGAACCTCACTTGCGGCGATACGCCCATAGGAGCCGCTTCTGACCTTTTCCGAACGCCTGCACGAAATTCGCACCGGCTTCGAGCGGCCCTTCTGGGTCGCCAACATCAGCGAACTCTTTGAACGGCTTTCCTACTACGCGGCGTTCGCGTCGCTGGCGCGCTATCTGCACGAGACTTTGAATTTTCGCGTGGAACAGGCCAGCAGCCTGACCGGACTATTCGGAGGCCTGGTCTGGTTTCTGGCCGTCTTCGGCGGCACGGTCGCCGATCGCCTGGGATTTCGCCGCTCTCTTTCGCTGGCCTACCTGATCCTGAGTTGCTCCTACTTTCTGCTGGGATCGATCGGCGCCCCGTGGCTGGCGCCGGTGCGCAACGCCATGCCGCTGGGCGTGCTGGTGACGTTCGTCCTGATGCTTCCCGCGCTTGGGCGTCGCGCTGGTCAAGCCCTGCGTAGTCGGCACCACGGCGCGCGCTTCCAAAGAAAATGTTCGCTCCATCGGCTATTCGATTTACTACACGCTGGTGAACATCGGCGGGGCCGCCGGGCCTTACGTTGCTTCCTGGGTGCACCAGCACATGCGGGTGGAGAATGTCTTTCGCGTCGCGGCGCTGAGCGTGTTTGCCATGTTCTTCGCGGTGCTGCTGCTGTTCAAAGAGCCGCGCCGCTCCGGCGATGAGCAAACCGCGAGCCTGGCGCAGTCGGCGAAGAACTTTCTCGACCGTCATCTACGAACCCGCGCTTCATGCTTTTTCTGCTGATCTTTTCCGGATACTGGGTCGTGTACTGGCAGGAATTCATCATTCTGCCGCTCTACATTCACGACTACATCGACCCCAAGGCGAACACCGAACTGATGCTCGTGACTGGGCCGCTGACGGTCATTGCGCTGCAGTTGCTGGTCAGCTTTCTGACCCAGACGCATGCCGGCCTTCCGCGCCATCACTCTGGGCACACTGATCTCCGGTCTGGCCTGGCTTATTCTGATCGCGCATCCCACGGTTCTCATGGCTGTGCTCACGCTGTTTGCGGTCTCGCTCGGCGAGATCACCCAGTCGCCGCGCTACTACGAATACATTTCGCGGCTCGCGCCAGCCGGCCAGCAGGGCACCTACATGGGCTTCGCTTTTCTGCCGATCGGAATCGGGTCGCTGATTGGAGGCTGGTTCGGCGGAAAGTTGATTCATCATTTCGGCGAAGTCACGCACCAGCCAGGACGCATCTGGTGGGCCGTGACCGCAGTGGGTGTTGCCACTGCCGCGCTTCTTTGGATTTACGACAAGAGCATAAGGCCCGCCGTGTCATCGTGAGCGCAAGCTCTGTATCCGAAGGCAAGGTCTGTCACCGAGCGAAGTGCAGCTTCGCTTCGCGAAGCAGCCACGCAGTCGAAGGACCCCTACTCTATGGGCGCACCAGAGTGCGGCAAGCATTCTGCGCCGCATCGAATTGGCCTCGCAATAGTTCAGCCGACACGGCACCATAGGGCCTTCGGCTCACTCGCTCCTTCGCAAGCGAAGGAGCAGAATCGCTCAGGATGACTCATCGCGGAGGTTCGACTCCAGCAATTTACACGGTGTGCACGCTAGACCCTTCGGGACTGAAGTCTTCGGGTGACGTCAGCGCCTGATTTGCCCCAAACTGGGCCACTCCGTTCTCTCCCGATTCGCTCAAAACCCTGCCCTTGTTTAGAATAGTTGTTTGCCCATGGATCTTTCCGCCATACAAGCCGCGCTCCGCGAGCGCAACATCGACGCCTGGCTCTTTTACGATCATCATCATCGCGATCCCATTGCCTACCGCGTGCTGGGCTTGCCCGCGGGTCAGATGGTCACGCGGCGCTGGTTCTACCTGATTCCGGCCAGCGGCGAACCGGTAAAACTGGTTCACAAGATCGAACCCGGCCATCTCGACTCGCTTCCCGGGCAGCAAGCGCAAGTATTCCGGCTGGCAGGAATTGTTCGACCAGATGAAAGCGATGCTCGCCAATCATCGCGACATCGCCATGCAGTATTCGCCCAACAATCTGGTCTTCACGATTTCGCTGGTGGATGGCGGCACCATCGATCTGATTCGCGGCCTGGGCAAGAACGTGGTCAGCTCCTGCGACCTGGTGGCGCAGTTTGAAGCCACCTTGACGGACGAGCAGATCAAGACTCACTTCGCGGCGCGCGATGCGATTGACGCCATCACCGCCGCCGCTTTCCAGGAGATTGGCCGGCGCGTGCGCAACGGCGGAACCCACGAATACGAAATGCAGCAGTGGTTCTGGAAGCCTTCCGCCGCGAGAATCTGGTCACCGATGATCCGCCGGTGGTCGCGGTCAACGCCAACAGCGGCAATCCGCACTACGAGCCGCATCCCGGAAACTTCAAAACCGATTCGCGAAGGCGATTTCGTGCTGCTCGATGTCTGGGCCAAGAAGAACACGCCGGGGGCCGTATACTACGACATCACCTGGACGGGTTTTGTGGGAAAGTCTCCCTCCGATCGCATGCGGGAAGTCTTCGAGATCGTTCGCCAGGCGCGCGACGTCGGAGTGAAAACGGTGCATCGAAGGCGTGAGCGCCGGCAAGGCCGATCGCGGGATGGGAAGTGGACCGCGCGGTGCGGGATTACATCAAGAACGCCGGCTTCGAGCAGTATTTCATTCATCGCACCGGGCATTCCATCGGCACCGAGGTTCACGCCAACGGCGCCAACATGGACGACCTGGAAATTCACGACGAGCGCCGCATCCTGCCCAACTCACTGTTTTTCCATCGAGCCCGGCATTTATCTGCCGGAATTCGGAGTGCGCAGCGAAGTAAACATGCTGGTCAGGCCCAAGGCGGCGGAAGTAACAGGTAAAATTCAAAGTGAAATCGTAATCATCTGAATGGCAAATTCAGCCAAAGCCACTCCTGCAGAAACGCAAAGCCACGCTGCGCCGGCGTCCCCCAGCATGTCGGTCATCGCGCCGGCGGTCGGCTGGCTCATTCCGGGCGCGGGCCATCTGATCCAGAAGCGCTGGATTCGCGGCCTGCTGCTCATGGCCTCGATCACCACCATGTTCGTCCTCGGCCTGCTGATGCAGGGACGCGTCTACCAGCCCAATGGCGGCGACATTCTGGACATTCTCGGATTCGTCGGCGACGTGGGCGCAGGCGGGCTTTACATCGTGACCCGCGTGCAGGACTGGGGACACGGCGCAATTGCCCACGCCACCGCCGACTACGGCACCAAGTTCCTGATCGTCGCCGGACTGCTGAATTTCATCAGCGTGGCCGACGCCTACCACATCGCCATCGGAAAGAAGCCGTGATCGGAAAAACCGAATGACCCTGGAACTCTCCCACTTCAGCGCCGCCGTACTGTTCTCGGTATTCGCGTCGGTGGTTTTCGGCATCACCCAGCGCAACACCGCCACGCGAACAGATCCGCTACGGCCTGTACTGCTTCGTCATGTTTGTCGGCGGAGTGTTCGTGGCGGGATGGGTGATGTGGCTGCTGCGACACTAGAAGCAGCTTCTAGCTGTCAGCTCTCAGCCTTCGCCTAGCTTTCAGCTCTGCAATCGCTATCGGCAATCTCTTTGACGCCGCAAAGCTACAGCCTAAGGCTGAGAGCTGATGGCTGAAGCTAGAGCTAGACAGCTGCATCTACCCTTCCCACACGAATGCATCAAACACTCGCTTGGTATCGAATCCCAGGCGTTGATAGAGCGTCACGGCGCGTGCGTTCGCCTCGGTCACGGTGAGCGACAGCAGCGAGAAATTTCGCTGGCGAAGGTTCCCGGCGGTGGCTGCGATCAACAACTCGCCCAAGTCCGCGCGAGCGGTATTCCGGCAGCACGCACACCTGGGTGACGTGTCCAACATCGTGGCGCACGCGCGAGCACAGGATCAGTCCGACCAGGCTTCGCGCCCGCTTGTGCACCGCGACGAACGATCCCTCGGGATCGAATGTGCCGCATCCCGGAAAGCGCACGATGTTGTTCAGGAAACGCAGCGACCCGCTCAGAGTGCGGTATTGATCGTTGATCTCGGAATCGACGTGGCCGCGATAGGCGGTGGTGATCACGGCGGCGGCCGGCTGGTAATCCGTGCTCCGCCCAGCGCCGGATCTCGATTTCGGGATCCATTGGCGGCGCGGTCTTCAGCGCATCGCTCAGCGGCAGCACCATGAAGAGCCGCGGATGCCGCTGAAATCCCTGCTCCACAAATGGCCGCGCGACCACGCCGGCTTCGTGCACCAGCAATTGCGCTTCGACGCGATGAATTCCCGGCGACTGCTGCAACGTCTCGATCACATGCAGCAGCAGCCGCGACTCCACCTCGTGCGGATCGGGCAGGCGGCCGCCGTTGGCGACGAAGAGATCTCCAATCACGCCCTTGCTGCCTTCGTAGACAAAAAAGGCGTAGCCGACGATTCGTCCGCGATCGACGGCGGCATAGCCGGGCAGGATTTTGGCATCCACGTAGCGCAGGATCATTTCCGCCGAGCCGCTGTAGTCCCAGGAAAGCAGGCGCGCCCATTCCCGGACCTCGTCCTCCAGCAGGGGACGCAGATCGACGGAGGAAAAGTGTCTGAGGTCGAGAATCTCCACCTGGAGGCTCCTGGAGGGTTCCGGCTTGCTAAGCGCGCTCATGGCGGGCTGCGAACAGCGAGTGTAGTGCTTCGTCCGGCAGGAGGCAAACGGGGGGATAAGAGTGAGTAACAGGGACGAGCTGAGCTCCTAGCGCTATCAGCTTAGCAATCGGCGACTCAGCACGCTTGATGCAATTAGCAATTGGCACTTGGTCTGACAAGCACCACTGCCGAAGCTACTTGCCAAATGCCAATTGCTAATTGCTGCTCTTCCCCGCCACCCAGTAATAGTCCACGCCCTGCGGCGCGAAACTTCCCAGATATGTGACTCGCCGGCCTGTCGTCCACTTGGCGATATTTTTCTGCCATCCTTCGCGAGTGACCAACAGATGCTCGCCGTCGGAATTCGTCCCAGTTCGTAACGCGCAATCTTCTGATTGCGATAGAAGTGCGAGACCATATTCGGTCTCCCGCGGCAGTCGCAGAATCGCAAGCGGAAGAGATCGGTTGTCCACGCGGCTGATTTCCTGAGACAGCGGGCGCGCGGAGAGTGTGGCATCGAGAGCAGGAGCGCCCAGTCGCAGTACTGCACCCACCGCCAGCACCACTGGAACCAGGGTGACGAAGCGGAGCACGCGAAGACCGAGCTGGCGGCGCAAAGTCAGCTACGATCCCGATCGCCAGCACGGCAGCAAATCCGGATGAGATCGCAGTCGCCCGTCCCCACGGCAGCGTGTGCTGAAAAACGATGTATTGCATCATCAGCGCCGCAACAACCGGCAGTGCCGCGACGATTGAATGCATCACAATCAGAGCAAGGCTCGGGCGCTGTCGTCAATCGGCCACATGGCGTCGCACATATTCCGCCAGCAGCAACGTTCCGGCAGGCAAGGCGGGCAGAATGTAGCCGGGCAGCTTCGATGCCGAAAATGAAAAGAATACGATCGGAACGATGAGCCAGATCATAAGAAATGCAGGCAAAGCATCTTCTGACTGGAACATCTCTCTTCTTTTCCGTCCACCATGACGCGAACGCTCTCGACCAAGGCCGCGATCACAAACATCGTCCACGGCACAAGTGCAAGCAGAACGACCGGCAGGTAATACCAGAACGGCTGCGTGTGGTGATAGAGATCCCTACCAAAGCGTGCCAGATTGTGCTCGAAGAATGAATACCCGAAAGAATTCCGGATTCCTCAGCTGGACCGCGATGTACCAGGGAAGCGCGACCACACCGAACAATGCGATGCCAGGAAGCCAACAGGTGCGCGCCATGAGCCGGTAGTCGCCCTTCGCCGCGGCAAAAAGTACGACGATGACCGCCGCGAGAAAGGGTGCCACCGGTCCTTTGGCGAGTGTGGCCAGTCCCAGGAAGATGTAGAACAGCGCCAGGTAACGCTTGCTGGCGCTCTCGTACCACGCATACCAGGCCAGCATGGCGATGGTGAACATGGCAGCGAGCGGCATGTCCGTCGACGCGGCGCGCGCGAAGCCAATCACGCCGCTGGCGGAGGCTGTCATCAGCGCGCCATCGAGAATCTGAACAGCCCGAGGTGGAGCGAAAGCGCCGCAGGAAAAGATAGACGGCAACCACCATCAGCGTGGCATCCACCGCGGAAGGCAGACGTGCAGCCCAGTCGCTGACGCCGAAAATGCTGTAGGCGAGCATGGTCTGCCAGTAGTAGAGAGCCGGCTTCTCAAGCCAGGGCTTGCCACCCAGTGTGGGCGTGATCCAGTCGTGACGCGCGAGCATTTCCCGCGCCACCTGCGCGTAGCGCGGCTCGTCCGCTCCGAGCAGGCCAAAGTATGCGAGACCGAAGAAAAACAGGAATCCGCAGAAAGCCGGCGAGCAGCAGCCATCCGTAAGCGGCCGCGGCACCATGCGACGCTGCAGCATTCGATGTCGGGCTCGCGGGGCTCGAGCTCATATTCGAAATCTGCAGTCTGAATCAGGATTGGATCGAATGTTCGCTGCAAGCTGAAGAAACTGTCCGCCAGCAGCAGTCTCCAAGAGGATTTTATTGTACGGAGGGACCAAGCCGCAGTTCCGTCGAGAATTCGCGCCGCCGCGACCGGCAAGGGGTCCATCGAGCGCGCAACCGCTGGCGCATTGGTGTCCGCCGCCGCCAAAGCGTTCGGCCACCGCTGCGACATTCAGTTTGCCCTTGCTGCGCAGGCTCACGCGGAAGCGGCCATCGGGAAGCTCGCGGAAGAACAGCGCCACTTCAACACCCTGCATGGAAAGCGCGTAATTCACCAGCCCTTCGCAGTCTTCTTCCTTGGCGTGGCAGCGCTGCATCTGTTCCTGGCTCACCGAGATCCAGGCCAGAGGGCCTTCGCGGTGCAGGTTGGAAAGCGCCGCGCCCAGCAGTCGCATCTTCGCGGTGGAATGTCCGAAGTAAATGTTGCGCGCGCAGTGCGCCGGGTCGGCGCCGGCCAGCACCAACTCGCGAGCCAGTGCGAAGGTGTGCTCGTTCGTCCCTTCGAACATGAACGAGCCGGTATCCGTGAGAACGGCAGTGTAGAGGCAGGTCGCAATCTCTGGGGAAATCGTGACGCCAGCCTCGCGCGCCAGCCGGTACACCATTTCGGCAGTGGCCACGGCCTTGGGATCGATCCAGTTCACCTGGGCAAACGGTCGTCCGCTCAGGTGGTGATCGATGCTGATCAGGAAACTGGTTCTCCAGTCCCTCGCAGCCGGGTGCGCTGGATGCTGTCGCACTCCAGGATGATGGCGGCTTCGTAGTCGCCGTTCACGCGCTCCGCCTGGACAACTTCTCGCGCAAAAGGCAGCGGCTGGTAAATGCGCGGCACGCCATCGCGCAGAACGACGTCGGCATGCTTGCCCATCGCGCGCAGGATCTGGCAGCAAGCCAGCGCCGAACCGATGGCATCGCCATCCGGCCGGGCGTGCGAGGTCAGCACAAACCGGTTGACGCTGCTCGATGTGCTTGAGAACTTCCTTCAACATGCCAGACAATCGCAGTCGTCAGTCTTCAGCCGTTTCCGAGTCTGATGAAGACCGACCGAGACTATTTTTTCTTCTTCCGCGTGCGGCCTAGCAATTCGTCGATTCTGGCGCCGTATTGGTCGGAGCGGTCCAGGTGAAAATACAATTCCGGAGGACGACGCAGGTGCAAATTCTCGGCCACCTCGCGACGGATAAATCCGACTGCCGCGGTCAGGCCTTCCAGCGAACGCTCGGCTTCTTCGTCATCTCCGTCCAGGGTCACGAACACTTGCGCCGAGCGCGAATCCTCCGCCAACACCACGCTGGTCACGCTCACCAGCCCGATGCGCGGGATCGCCCAGCTCGCCCTTCCACGATGGTTTCAATCTCCTCCCGCAGGGCCTCTCCCAGGCGCTCCCGATGATATTTCGCGCCGCGCTTCTCCACACCCACCTCTTGAGTAAAACGAATGAGAATATCAGAAAAAGGTCGCCCGCGCGGACGAACGACCTGAGTAGCGCCGGCGTCTCGCCGCCTCAGGTAGACACAAGCAATTTTAAATTGGCCGACGGCGGATTGCAGCGGCCCAATGCGGCGGGCGGGACGCCCTCCAGACACCCGGCGGGACGCCGGCGCTACAGATATTCCACGAATGAATCCGCAATATCCGCGCCGCCGTTGTTGGCGATGCGAGTCGCCTGGCGCTCCACATTCTTCATCAGGCCGTCGAGATAGTCGCGCGAATCCGAAATGCCGACCACGCCGATGGTAGCCCGGTTCCACAGCCCGCTGGGATCCAGTTCCGCCACCGCCACGTTGAAGTGCGCGCGCAGACGGTCTTTCAGGCTGCGGACCACCTGCCGCTTGTCTTTGAGCGACTGCGCCGCTTCGATGTGCAGTTCGAGGGTGAGAAAAGCGATCATGCGGTCGTCAGTCCTCGGTCGTCAGTCGTCAGCGATTTGCTGACGACTGACGACCGACGACTGACGACTGCTTTTCAAGCTATGGCTTCCGCGGCAACCTTCTCGGTCACGAAGGCTTCGATCACGTCGCCGACTTTGATGTCGCCGTAGTTCGCGATCGAGATGCCGCACTCCATGCCGTTGCGCACTTCGCTGGCATCGTCCTTGAAGCGCCGCAGCGAGCCGACCTTGCCCGTGAAGACGACGTTGTTGTCGCGCAGCAGGCGGACTTCGGAGTCGCGCTTGATGATGCCATCGGTGACCGAGCATCCCGCAATCGTGCCGACCTTCGGGATGCGGAAGGTCTCCTTCACCTGGGCGCGGCCCTGGTAGGTTTCCTTGATGGTCGGCTCGAGCAGGCCGGTCATGGCGCGCTTGATCTCGTCCTGCAACTCGTAAATGATCGAGTGCAGCCGGATATCGACCTTCTCCTGCTCCGCCAGCTCCTGCGCCTTGCGCTCCGGACGCACGTTGAATCCGATGATGATGGCGTTCGAAGCCGAAGCCAGCAGCACGTCGGACTCGGTGATGGCGCCTACGCCGGAGCGCAGAACCTTCAGCCGCACCTTGTCGTTCGAAAGCTTGGTCAGCAGATCGCTCAGCACTTCCACCGATCCGCCCACGTCGGCTTTCAGAATGATGTTCAGTTCCTTGGTGCCGGCAGTCTTCAGCTGCTCCGCCAGGCCTTCCAGCGAAACGCGGGAACTCTTGGCCAGCGTGGCTTCGCGAGCTTTCTGTTCGCGGTATTCGGAAATGCCGCGCGCTTTGTCGCGATCGGCGACCACCACGAACTGATCGCCGGCCTGCGGCAATCCTTCCATACCCAGAATCTCGACCGGAGTGGAAGGAGGAGCGGTTTCCAGCTGCGCGCCGCGATCGTCGAACATGGCGCGCACCTTGCCGTACACGTTGCCGACGACGAAGTTGTCGCCGGTGCGCAAGGTGCCGTTCTGCACCAGCACGGTGGCCACGGGTCCGCGACCGCGATCCAGCTTGGCTTCGAGAACCACGCCGGTTGCAGGACGATCGGGCGTAGCCTTCAATTCCTGCAGGTCGGCCACCAGGCAGATCATTTCCATCAGCAGGTTCAGATTGGTCTTCTGCTTGGCCGAGACGTCGACGAACACCGTGGTTCCGCCCCAGTCTTCCGGCATCAGACCGCGATCGGCCAGCTGCTTCTTCACTCGGTCCGGCAACGCATCCGGCTTGTCGATCTTGTTCACCGCGACAATGATCGGCACTTCCGCGGCGTGGGCGTGATCGATGGCTTCGAGCGTCTGCGGCATCACGCCGTCGTCGGCGGCCACGACCAGCACGACGATGTCGGTGGCCTTGGCGCCGCGGGCACGCATGCGGGTAAAGGCTTCGTGACCGGGCGTGTCGAGAAACACGATCTGGCGGCCGTAGGCGGGAGACTCCTTGTCCAGAATCGTTACCTTGTAAGCGCCGATGTGCTGCGTGATGCCGCCGGCTTCGCCTCCGGCCACGTTGGTCAGGCGGATGGAATCGAGCAGCGTGGTCTTGCCGTGATCCACGTGGCCCATGATGGTGACCACCGGCGGACGCGGCACGCCTTCCGTGGGAGTCGCCTTCTTCACCCGCGGCAGCTTCGGAAACTTCCTTGGCAGCCTGCTCTTCGAAGGTGATCACGTTGGTGTCGGCTCCGAAGAAACGCGCCATCTCGCTGGCCAGTTCGGTGTCGAGCGTCTGGTTGATGGTGGCAAACACGCCGCGGGCCAGCAGGCGGGCGATCAAATCCTTGGCGCGAAGCCCCAGCTTCTCCGCCAGATCTTTGACGCTGATGCCTTCCGTGATGGTGATGCTGCGCGTGATCGGCTGCGGCTCATTGGAGAGCGACAGCCGCGGCGGCGGCGTGTAGCCCTTCATCGGGCCTTCCTTCACGCCACGCGGAACATAGCGCTGTCCCGGCCGGCGCGATGGCGCACCCGGCCGGCTGCCGGGCCGTGCCGCCGGGCCCGGAGGCACAGCTCCCGGCCCAACGCCCAGTGGGCGCGTGCCGGTGGGCGACTGGCGCGTCGGATGCATGGGCCGGCGCTCGCCCGGGCGCAATGGCGGACGATTGGTTGGGGCGCCCGGGCGCGGGCGCTGGAAAATCGGCTGGCCTGGCACCGGACGTCCTGGAGCGGGACGCGCACCCGCAGGCGCGGTCGATAAACCTGCAGGCGGCGCTGGTCGCAAAGGCGCCTTGTACACCGGACGCGGCCCGGTCTGCGGAACGATCATTCGTGGCGGAGGCGCTTGCGGAGCCGCCGGCGCCGCTCGGCTCGACTGGCCGGCCCGCCGTGAACGGCGGCTGCCGGAGGCGCGGCGGGTCGCGGTGGCGCGGCAGCTGGTGTTGTGGACGGCGTGTGCGGCTGGCGCCGCGGCGGCGGCACTGCAGGCCGCGGCGCAACCGGAGCCACCGGGGCCGCGGACTGAGGCGGCAGCCGGAGCCGCGGGAGCCGTAAATGTCGGTCGCGGAGTTGCAGTCGGAACCACAAATTTTGGCGCCGCCAGCGGCGGAGGAGTCGGCGGCTTCGGAGCTGGAGGTTTCGCCGCGGGCGGGGCGGGCGCGGCCACGGGCTTGGTTTCGACCGGCGGCGCTGTAGCCGACGGCGGGGCGGCTGCGGCCGCGGGTCCTTGTTGCTTGCTGATGATGGCTTTCAGCGCGTCGCCAGGCTTGGAAATGTGGGAAAGATCGATCTTGGTCTTGATTTCGTCCGCTTCGGCGCGGCCCGGGCGCGAGGACCGGCTCGAAGTCTGCGCCTGGCTGGCAGCGCGGAACTGCGCGCGCACCTTGTCCGCTTCATGGTCTTCGAGAGAACTGGAATGGCTCTTCTTCTCGGTGACTCCAACCTCCGGAAGTACATCGAGAATCGATTTGCTTTTAACTTCCAGCTCCCTTGCCAGATCGTTGATTCGAATCTTACTCATCCGCCCTTTCCGTCCTCCGGACTGTCCCGCTAAGTCTTCATATCAACCTCACGGTGTCAGCTTTGAGATCGCGCGCAGCCGCTTGCGCTCGCGCGAGAGAATCGCATCTTACTGCTTTTCCTCAGAAGGACCAGGCTCCTCCGAGGTTTCCGACGATTCCGAAGCTTCCGGCAATTCAGTCTGCCCGGCGCTTTCGTCGACAGCAGCTACTTCCTCCGGGGCCGCCTCGGCCGCGGCTTCTTCGGTCTCGACCGCAGCTTCTTCGGTTTCGCTCGCAGCTTCCGCGCTCGCAGCCGATTCCTCAGCCACGTCTTCCGCAGGGAGCTCGTCGCCTTCAAGCGGCGCGGCGACTGCTCACCGGCTTCGCCCGACTCCAGGCTGGCAGAAATAATTATTCACCGCCAGGCTGATTTTTTCCACCGTCTTGGGGCCAATTCCTTCGATGGCTTCCAGTTGCTCGGGCGTCATGTCGGCCAGGGCTTCGACCGTGGTCATGCCGGCAGCGCTCAGCTTCTCGATCAGCCCTTCGCCCAGGCCGGGCACGCTCTCCAGCGGAGTGGAGGCGGAGCCCACCAGCGCGGACATCTGCTGCTCCACTTCCTGCCGCTTCTCTTCCTCGCTCTTGATGTCGATCTTCCAGCCCAGCAGCTTCGCCGCCAGGCGGACGTTCTGTCCCTTCTTGCCGATGGCAAGCGAAAGCTGGCTGTCGTCCACCACCACTTCCAGATGCTTGTCGCCGGCATCGACCACGGTCACGCGGCTCACCTTGGCCGGCTGCAACGCCTTTTCCGCGAAGGTCACCGGATCTTCGTGATACTCGATGATGTCGATCTTCTCGCCGCGCAGTTCGCGGATGATGGACTGCACCCGCATGCCCTTCATGCCGACGCAGGCGCCCACCGCGTCCACGTCCTTGTCCTTCGACATGACCGCGATCTTGGTGCGCTCGCCGGCTTCGCGCGCGATCGCGCGGATCACGACCGTTCCGTCGTAGATTTCGGGAACTTCAGTCTGGAACAGGTGCTGCACCAGCTCCGGCGCGGCGCGGGAAACCACGACTGCCGGCCCTTTCGAGGCCCGTTCCACCCGGGCGATCACCACCCGAACGCGCTCGCCCATGGCGAACGACTCCAGCCGCGACTGCTCCTTGCGCGGCATGCGCGCTTCGGCTTTGCCGATATCGAAGATCACATCCGGACCTTCGATGCGCTTCACCGTGGCGTTTACGATCTCGCCGACGCGGCCGATGTACTCGTTGTAAACAGTGTCGCGTTCCGCTTCGCGCACCTTCTGAAAGATGACCTGCTTGGCCAGTTGCGCCGCGATGCGTCCCAGAATTCCTTCGGTCTGCTTGTTGATCTGCAGCTCGCCCCCAACTCGACGTTGGGATTGATCTTGCGAGCATCATCCAGCGTGACCTGCAGGACGGGATCTTCCACCTGCTCCGGAGTCTCGACGATCGTCTTGACCGCAAAGGCGCGGATCTTGCCGGTTTCCTTGTCCAGTTCGGCGCGCAGGTTTTCCTGCGTCTTGTAATACTTGCGCGTGGCGACCACGATGGCATCTTCCACCGCGCTCACCACAATTTGCGGATCAATGCCCTTTTCCCGGCTCAACGCGTCGATCGTGTTATAGAGCTCACTTGCCATAGATAATTCCAGTCAGAACCAACGGGAACTCTGCAACTGAGTAATTTTGTAATTGGGTAATTTTGTAATTTGAAGCCTGGGACTCCAGGTTCGAAAATTACTAAATTGCGCAATTTCCCAACTACTCAATGCCCATTCCTAAATCTCCGGCACCAGATTCGCCTTCTCGACGTTCGCCAGATCGATTTCCAGCTTTTGCTGCGGCGCCTTCTTCCGGACGGCGCTTCTTTCTGGCCGCGCTCAGGTCCAGCGTCAGACGACCGTGCTGAAAACTCTCCAGCCGGCCTTCAAAGTGACGGTTGCCGTTCACCGGTTGCTGCGTCGTCAACTTCACCCGGCTTCCGGTGAAGCGCTCGTAATCCGCTGGACGAATTAACTTGCGATCCAGCCCCGGCGAAGAAACTTCCAGCGTGTACGAACCGGGAATCGCGTCCTCGACATCGAGGATCGTGCCCGACTTCCCGGCTGAGATTGGCGCAGTCCTCGTGCGTGACGCCGGCAGGCTTGTCGATCACGATGCGGAGCATGCGAGCTTTGCCGCCGCCGCGCAACTCCACTTCCACCACCTCCAGCCCGCTGGAGGCCGCCACCCGCTCCGCAATTTCGCGCACCTTGTCGATCTCAAGTGCCATGAAATCAATAACTTACAGCCGATCTAGCCGACTCTCAAAACGGGCTAAACTAAAAAGTGGGCTTGCGCCCACTGGTGTGTCTCGCCACGTGCTGGTAACTACACAACAGTTCCAGATATCAATATACGCCGCGCAGTGCCAAAAAACAAACCAGCTGGGAGCTCGTGGAGGGTCAGCAGGTCTCGCATTCTTGGACGAACGTCTGCCATCAAGCGGGCCAGCCGTTGCCTCGACATTACCGACAATGCACGCGAGATCCTTCGAGACTGAAGTCTCTCAGGATGACGCCGGTGATCGTACGACGCCCGTGAATGAGATGGCGGGCTGAATGGGATCAACTAGCCGATGACAGAAATCGCGGTAGCGACGGCCTTGCCACTTCGCTCCGATATTTGCCTGAACTGATTTGCCTGAACTCCCAACCGTCTCTAGAATGGAAAATTATCCTCCACGTCCGAGAAAACTTATGATTCATTTTCCTGTCCCTGAGGCGCTCACCTTCGACGACGTGTTGCTGCTGCCCGCGCGCTCCGACGTCGTTCCTGCGCTGGCCAACACTCAGACCCAGCTCACGCGCAATATCCGCCTGAACATTCCCATCATCAGCGCCGCCATGGACACAGTCACCGAATCGCACATGGCGATTGCGCTGGCGCAGCAGGGCGGCATCGGAATCATCCATCGCAACCTGACGCTGGAGCAGCAGGCCAACGAAGTGGACAAGGTGAAGCGCTCGGAGAGCGGCATGATCGTCGATCCGGTCACCATGTCGCCGGACGCCAAAGTTTCCGACGCGCTCGAGGTGATGCGCAAATACAAAATTTCCGGCGTGCCCATCACCAAGAACGGAAAACTGGTGGGCATTCTCACCAATCGCGATCTGCGCTTTGAAACCCGCTTCGATATTCCCATCAGCAAGGTGATGACCAAGGAAAATCTCATCACCGTTCCGGTGGGCACCACGCTCGAAGAAGCGGAGAACATTCTGCACGAGCATCGCGTGGAAAAACTGCTGGTGGTCGACGACAACTACAATCTCAAGGGCCTGATCACGGTCAAAGACATTCAGAAGAAGTTGAAATATCCCAACGCGGCCAAAGATTCGCAGGGCCGGCTGCGGGTGGGCGCGGCCATCGGCGCCACCGGCGACTTCCTGGAGCGCGCGCAGGAAATGGTGAAGTGCAAAGTGGATCTGCTGGCGATCGACAGCGCTCACGGACACTCCACGCGCGTGCTCGAAGCCATCAAGATGGTGAAATCGAAGCTGCCCGAAGTCGACCTGATCGCCGGCAACGTGGGCACCTTCGACGGCGCCTGCGAACTGGCCCGCGCCGGCGCGGACGCCATCAAAGTCGGCATCGGCCCGGGCTCGATCTGCACCACTCGCGTCGTGACCGGCGCCGGAGTGCCGCAGATCACCGCCATCGCGGAAGCTTACCGCGCCACCAAAGATCTCCAGCGTCCCGGTGATCGCCGATGGCGGCATCAAGTATTCCGGCGACATCACCAAGGCGCTGGCGGCGGGCGCGTGCGGCGTCATGATCGGATCGCTGTTCGCGGGAACCGACGAAAGTCCGGGCGAATTGATTCTCTATCAGGGCCGCTCGTTCAAATCCTATCGCGGCATGGGATCGCTGGGCGCGATGGCCGCGGGTTCGAGCGAACGCTATTTCCAGAACACCGATGGAGACGCTTCCACCGCGATGTCCGGGCGGGACCGAAGACGCCAATCGTCTGGGAAAACTGGTTCCCGAAGGCATCGAAGGACGCGTTCCCTACCGCGGTTCCGTCGCCATGATCGTGCACCAGATGGTCGGCGGCTTGAAGTCCGGCATGGGCTACTGCGGCTGCGCCACCATTCCCGAACTGCTGCAGAAGACCCGATTCGTGCGCATCAGCGGGGCCGGCTTGCGCGAGAGCCACGTGCACGATGTCATGATCACGCGCGAGGCGCCGAACTATGCGGTGGAATAAGCGGCCAGGAAAGCCTGCGCTTGAATCCGGCGACCAAAAACATCTGCTGAAAACCTGGATCGCGGCGATTCTGTGGCTCGGCATCATCGTGAGCGAGTCCACCAACTTCGGCTCGGCCGAGAACACCGGCCGCTTTCTTTATCCATTGCTGCACTTCCTGTTTGGAGTGGAGCCCGGCTCACTTTCCCATCTGGCATTCTATCATCCGCAAGACCGGCCACTTCGTCGGCTATTTCACGCTGAGCTGCTGCTGTTCCGCGCCTGGCGGGACACATTCCCGTCTCCCGGCGCGAGCTGGTCGATGCAGTGGGCAAGAATCTCCTTCTTCATGACCGCCCTGGTCGCGTGTCTCGACGAGTGGCATCAGACTTATCTTCCCAGCCGCACCGGAACTCTGCACGACGTCCTGCTCGACAGCACGGCGGCGCTGGTCGCGCAGATCGTTCTCTTTGTGATCCTCCGATCACGCCGCCAAGAAGCGGTCGACTCGCCGGACGCCCGCACAAGTCTAAGTTCAGCGGATATAAGCTGAAAGGCTGGAAGAACGGCTGAAGACCGAAGACTGACGACTGGCGACTGCTTCTAATACATGGAGTCGTACTTGGTCACAACCCACTCGCCGCCTTTTCTCTCCAGCGTCACCGAGAACAACTCCTTGTACGTGCCCTTCTGATCGGGAGCGTTGCGGCGCTTGCCGCGATAGTGCAGGATGCGCAAAGGCGGCGTGTCTTCCCAGTCCGCGACCTCCCAGGAGACCAGAGGATGCTGGGCCTCGGAGTCGCAGATGAAGGCGGCGTACTTCTTGCGATAATCCTTTTCCCAATCGGCGAGTTCTTCCTTGCAGTTTCCGTCGCGCATGCTGCGGATGAACTTGGCCGCCTCCCGCTCGGAAGTGCGGTCACGCAGAGGATTCAGCGAGATGGAATTGGGTATTCCGGAGAGTGGATCGCGGTCTTCCGAGCGGTCCGAGCACCGGACCCTGGCCGTTCAAGTGAATGAGATAGCCAAAAAAAATGATCAGCAGAAGCGCGCCGGCTCCTGCCGCGATGCCGATTTGATTGCGTGAAAACTCCATGGGCCTCACACCAGTCTAGCGTGAGGTCAGGCGAGGACAAGATTACGGCGGATAGACGCCGGGGGACATGTACGACTGGGTGGGAAACGCAGGACGGAACAGAGAAAGGGACGAGCCATAGAGCCCGTCCCATTCGACTGCCGTTTAGAGTCTTACTCTTTTTCTTCTTTGACCTTGTCGGCGCCTTCGGCGTGGTCAGCGGGATGCTCGACACCTTGCTGCGCCTCGGCTTCTTCCATCGCGCGCTTGGCTTCTTCGGCGCGCTTGGAACGGGCTTCGGCACGCTTCTCGCGCTTTTCTTCCTGCAGCTTCTCGCTGCCCAGCAGTTCGACGAATGCGGTGTCGGCGCCATCGCCTTTGCGCCATCCGGCGCGAACAATGCGCAGGTATCCGCCTTCGCGGTCGCCGAAACGAGGAGCCGATGGTGTCGAAAAGCTTGTCCACCGCGGCGCTGGTCATCAGGTAGGCGCCGGCCTGGCGGCGCGCGGAAAGATCGCCGCGCTTGCCCAGCGTGATCATCTTCTCGACCAGCGGACGCAGGGCCTTGGCCTTGGGCACGGTGGTCTCGATTCGCTCTTCGAGGATGAGCGAAGTCACCAGGTTCCGCAGCAACGAGCGGCGGTGGCTGGTGTTACGTCCCAGTTTCCATCCTGCTACTTTGTGACGCATCGTGCAAACCTCCAAGTTTCAAGGTTTCTAGTTTCAAGGTTTCAGTTCGCTTCAAGCGCCGCAAATCGATCTCGGCAACTGGAAACGCGAAACCGGGTGGCGCAAGCGCCACCCGAAACCTGATTTCTATAGATCGTTGTCCGGACCGTACGCCGATGCCGGCAGCACCTGGTTCGAAGTCGGGCCGGGCACGGCATTGCCGTGCTCGTCGATCTTCATGCCCAGGCTCAAGCCCATCGACGACAGAATTTCCTTGATCTCGTTCAGCGACTTGCGGCCGAAGTTCTTGGTCTTCAGCATTTCGGCTTCGGTCTTCTGGACCAGTTCGCCGATGGTCTGGATGTTGGCATTCTTCAGGCAGTTGTAGCTGCGCACCGAAAGCTCCAACTCCTCGACCGACCGGTTCAGGTTCTCGTTCTTGATCTCCGGCTTGCGGTCGTCGGTCGAAGTGGAAGTCTCGATGTCCTCTTCGAAGTTGATGAAGATGTTCATGTGGTCCTTCAGCAGCTTCGCCGCCAGGCCGATCGAATCGGCCGGAGTGATGGAGCCGTTGGTCCACACTTCGAGAGTCAGCTTGTCGTAGTCGGTGATCTGTCCCAGACGCGCCGCTTCCACGGTGTAGTTGCACTTGCGCACCGGAGAGTGCACGGAGTCGATGGGAATGAAACCGATGCCCAGATCTTCGTCGAAGTTCTTGTCCGCCGAAACGTAGCCGCGGCCGCGCTTGAGGCGCATTTCCATGTCGAGCTTGCCGCCTTCGCTGACGGTCGCGATGTAGACGTCCTTGTCGAGCACTTCGACGTCGGCATCGGCTTCGATCATGCCGGAGGTGACAACGCCCGGCTGGTCGGCGCGCAGATAGATCGCCTTGGGAGCATCGCCGCTCAACTTGAACGGAATCTGCTTCAGGTTGAGGATGATGTCGGTCGCGTCTTCGACCACGCCGGGAATCGACTGGAACTCGTGCAGCACGCCTTCGATCTTCACCGCGGTGACCGCCGCTCCTTCGATCGAAGAAAGCATGACGCGGCGCAGAGCGTTGCCGATGGTGGTGCCGAAGCCGCGTTCAAACGGCTGGGCCCAGAAGATGCCGTACTTGTCGGTTAGGGTTGAAGTATCGACGGCGAGACGTTTGGGTTTTTGAAATCCCTTCCAAAGCATTACGTTGTTCTCCTTCGGCCGTTTGGCTCAGTCCTGACATCCCTGAACTGGTCCGCGTTTCATTTCAGGTCAAGCGTCAGAGACAGGCTGATCTGGCTCGAATTGTTGGACCAGTCGTCAGTCGTCAGTCTTCTGGTCGTCCAAGTCAATGCATGGTTCTCGATGACCGACTGAAGACCGGAACGACTCGACGACTACTTGCTGTACAACTCCACAATCAACTGCTCGTTGACCGGCAGGTTGATGTCTTCGCGCTTGGGCAAGGCCAGAACCTTGCCTTTGTAGTTATCGCGATCGATCTCCAGCCAGTTGGGCGCATTCTGGTGGCTGGCAAATTCCTTCGCCGGCTCCAGGATGGGCAGCTTCTTGCTGCTTTCGCGGATCGCAATCTCCTCGCCCACGCTCACCTGGTACGAAGGAATGTTGACCTTGCGTCCATTCACCTGGATGTGGCCGTGACGCACCAACTGGCGCGCCTGGCGGCGGGACATGCCGAAGCCGAGGCGGTAGACCACGTTGTCCAGACGGCGCTCCAGCTGTTGCAGCAGCATTTCGCCGGTGACGCCCCGGGTGCGCGCCGCCTTCTCGAAGTAGTTGCGGAACTGGCCTTCCTGGGTGAAGTAGATGCGCTTGGCTTTCTGCTTTTCGCGCAGCTGCAGACCGTAGCCGACGATCTTGGCTTTGCGGTCCTTGCCATGCTGGCCAGGAGCAAAGTTGCGCTTCTCGATGGGACATTTATCGCTGAAGCACTTGGTGCCTTTGAGGAACAGCTTCATGCCCTCGCGGCGGCAGAGACGACAGACGGGATCGGTGTAACGTGCCAAGTTGTTTCTCCTTATTAGATGACCGGTTTACAGGTTTGGCTTCACCCTTCGTCCCGGACGAAAATCAGTTTCTAGTCTCCGGTTTCCAGTTCCAGCCATCAGCTGAGAACTGGGAACCAAGAAACTGGAAACTCGTTCTTAGACTCTTCTCCGCTTCGGCGGACGGCAACCGTTGTGCGGAATCGGCGTAGCGTCTTTAATGTTGCGCACTTCAATTCCGGCCGCAGCCAGAGCGCGAATCGCCGATTCGCGTCCGGAACCAGGACCGCTCACGCGCACTTCAACGCTGCGCACGCCGTGATCGCGCGCCATGTTGGCGGCGTTCTGCGCCGCCTGCTGGGCGGCAAACGGCGTTCCTTTGCGCGATCCGCGGAAGCCCAGCGAGCCCGAACTCTTCCAGGCCAGAACGTTCCCGGCCTGATCGGCGATAGTCACAATCGTGTTGTTGAACGAAGCCTGGATGTGGGCAATGCCGTGCGGAACGTGCTTCCGCTCTTTTTTCTTGAACGTTTTCTTCTTGCCCTTTTTATCCGGCGCCGCTGCTCCGGTCCCCGCTGCCGCTGGTGCTGCTGGTTTTGCCATAGTTAGCTTCTAGCTCCTAGCCTTTAGCTTCTAGCTAGGAGCTAGAAGCTAGACAGCTGACTTTCTAAGTTTTTGCCGTCGCCTTCTTCTTCTGCGCGACGGTGCCTTTGCGCGGACCTTTGCGGGTGCGCGCGTTGGTGTGGGTGCGTTGTCCGCGGACCGGCAGGTTCCGGCGATGACGATAGCCGCGATAGGAGCCGATTTCGATGAGCCGCTTGATGTTCATCGAAACTTCCTTGCGCAGATCGCCTTCCACCATGCCTTCGTCTTCGATCACCTGGCGGATGCGATTGACTTCGTCCTCGCCCAGGTCCTGGACCTTTTTCATCGGATCCACGTTGGCCGCGTCCAGAATGCGCGCCGCGCGCGGGTTGCCGATGCCGTAGATGTAGGTCAGCGCGATGTTCGCCCGCTTGTTGCGCGGAAGATCGACGCCTGCAATACGTGCCATAGTGCTCCTCTAGTCCTTATCCCTGACGCTGCTTGTGCTTGGAGTTGACGCAGATCACCCGCACCACACCCTTGCGGTGGATGACCTTGCACTTGTCGCAAATTTTCTTTACCGATGCTCGTACTTTCATAAACCAGCCTTCAGCCGTCAGCTCTCAGCCTTCAGCAAAACCTCGAAGGCCGAAGAGACAGCGTTCATTTGTAGCGATACACGATGCGGCCGCGATTCAGGTCGTAGGGCGAAAGCTCGACCGCGACCTTGTCGCCGGGCAGGATGCGAATGAAGTTCTTGCGCATCTTTCCCGAGACGTGCGCCAGCACCTGGTGCTTGTTCTCCAGTTCCACCCGGAACATGGCATTGGGCAGCGGTTCGACGACCGTCGCCATCACCTCAATCGCGTCCTCTTTGCTCATCGACTCCTTAGAAACAGCTTCAGCTTTTAGCTACTAGCCTCTCAGCTAAACACAGCTCGAGCAGCTGACAGCTAGACAGGCTAGAAGCTGCTTTACTGCGTCAAAATCATCGGGCCATCTTTCGTGACCGCGACGCAGTGCTCAAAGTGCGCGCTGTAGCTGCCATCGGCAGTTACGGCGGTCCACTTGTCGTCGAGCACCCGGGTTCCGGGACTTCCGGAATTCACCATGGGCTCGATCGCCAGCACCATACCTTCGCGCAAGCGCGCTCCGTGTCCGCGAGTGCCGTAGTTCGGCACCTGCGGCTCCTCGTGCAGGCGGGTCCCGATGCCGTGTCCGACAAATTCCCGGACCACGCTGAAGCCGTTGGCTTCGACAAATTCCTGCACCGAAGCGCCAACGTCTCCGACTGCGTTGCCGATCCGCGCCGCCTCGATGCCCCGGTACAACGACGCCTCGGTCACTTCCAGCAGCTTGGTCAACTCCGGCGTGATCGAACCATCCACCGGAACCGTGATGGCGGCATCGCCGTAATAGCCGTCCAGCACCACGCCGCAATCGATCGAAACAATGTCGCCGGCCTTCATCACTCTCTTCTCTGAAGGGATGCCGTGCACAATCTCTTCATTGATCGAAGTGCAAAGCACGCAGGGATAATCGTAATATCCCTTGAACGCGGGCTTCACGCCCAGATCCTTGATCTTCTGCTCGGCCGCGCGTTCCAGATCCATCGTGGTCGCGCCCGGCACCACCAGGCTGCGAACGTGGTTCAGCACCTCGCGCACGATGCCGCCGCTGCGCCGCATCTTCTCAATCTCCGCCGCCGATTTGCAGACAATCGCCATGATTCAACTGCTTGACCGCTCAGCTTTTGCCGGCAGCCACGCCGCGCTGGCTCTCGATCACCTTGAAAATCTGCTCGGTGACCTGATTCACCGGCAGGTCGCCATTCACCGAAACCAGCCGCCCTTTGCGCGCGTAATATTCGGCTACGGGCTTGGTCTGCAGTTCGTAGGCCGCCAGTCGATCCCGGATGACTTCTTCACGGTCATCTTCGCGGGTCACCAGCGTAGAACCATCAACATCGCATCGATCAGCGACACGGGGTGGCTGGGAGTAGACGTTGTAGATCCGTCCACAGACGGGACAAGAACGGCGTCCAGTAATCCGACGCAACAACTTATTATAATCCACGTTAATTCGGATCACAATGGGCAGACACTTGCTCGCGCTTGCGCGTTGTCAAAGAACTCGTGCTCCAGAAACGCATCCAGCCATCCGGCCTGGGCCGGATTGCGGGGAAAACCATCCAGAATGAAACCGCGCTCGCAGTCCGCCTGCCGCAAGCGCTGCGCCACCATGTCGTACATCAGGTCGTCGGGAACGAACTCTCCCCGCGCCATCACATCCTTGGCCGCGACCCCCAGCGGAGTGCCGCGCTGCACGTTCTCCCGCAGCAGGTCTCCCGTAGAAATCTGCGGGATGCGGTAACGCTCCACGATCTGCTTGGCCTGCGTACCCTTGCCGGCACCCGGCGAGCCGAGCAGGATGACAGGTCCGATGCCGCGCGAGGTTGCCTCCGCCATCGAACTGGTCCTCCCGCCTCCCGATTCCAATTTCACTCCACCAGCACGACGACCGCGAGCCTGACTCAAACTTCACACTATCCTCAAAAACCAGCTCTGCCACTACGCCGCACGAGCGGGACGCTCGCGCCCACATTACATCTAAGACCAGGTCCGGCGGCCGCGAATGCGTCCGCTGCGCGGCGTAAAGCCGTCGTAGTGACGCATGACCAGCTGGGCTTCGATCTGGGTCACCGTGTCCATGGCTACGCCCACCACGATCAGCAGCGACGTGCCGCCAAAATAAAAGTTGACGTTCAAGCCCGTTGGTCATCCAGGTGGGCAGGCGCTCGAAAAACGCACCAATCGGCCCGTACAAGTGGTTCAGGTGAATGCCGGTGATCATCCACTCCGGAATGAACGAGATGATGATCAGATACAGCGCTCCCACCAGCGTGATGCGGGTCAGGATCTCGTTGATGTGGTCCGCGGTTCGCTTGCCGGGACGAATGCCGGGAATGAATCCGCCATACTTCCGCATGTTGTCGGCAACCTCGTTGGGGTTGAAGACAATCGACACATAGAAGTAGGCGAAGAAGATGATTCCGACCGCATACAGAATCGTGTACAGCGGCTCGCCCCATCCCAGCTTGCGGATCAAGTCGCCAAAATAGCGGTTGTTGCGCAGGCTGTAGCCCACGGTCTGCGGCAGGGTCAGAATCGACGACGCGAAAATCACCGGCATCACGCCGCCGGAGTTTACCCGCAGCGGCAGGTGGGTCGACTGCCCGCCCATCACCTTGCGGCCGACCACGCGCTTGGCGTATTGCACCGGAATGCGGCGCTCGCAGCGCTCCACATAGACGATGAAAGCCACCACCAGCACCATCACGCCAATCAGCAGGATCATCGCCGGCGCGGTAAATGCGCCCCAGGCATCGGTGCGAACTTTGTCGAACAGATCGATCGACGCCGCGCGGCAAGCCGACCACGATGCCGGCAAAGATCAGCAGCGACATGCCGTTGCCGACGCCGCGCTCGGTAATCTGCTCGCCCAGCCACATGATGAAGGCGCTGCCCGTGGTCAGGGTCAGCATGGTCATCAGGATGAAGGCCGGGCCGGGATGAACCACGAAATCTCCGCCGCGCTGCAGCTGCCAGGCAATGCCGAAAGACTGCACCGAACTCAGGATCACGGTCAGATAGCGCGTCCACTGGGTGATTTTCTTGCGTCCCAGTTCGCCTTCTTTCTGCAGCTTGGCCAGCGGCTCATAGACCACGGTCAGCAACTGCAAAATGATGGACGCGGTGATGTAGGGCATGATGCCCAGAGCAAAAATGGTCAGGCGGCGAAGCTGTCCGCCGGAAAACAGATCGACGAAGCCCAGCAGGCTGCCCTTGTTCTGCTCGAAGAACTGCTGCAGCTTGTCCGCATTCACACCCGGCGTGGGAATGTGTCCGCCCAGGCGATACACCGCCAGCAGCCCAAGCGTAAACAGAATGCGCTTGCGCAGGTCCGGGATGCGAAAGACGTTGGCCAGTTTCTCCAGCATCGCCTACAACACCTCGAACTTGCCGCCGGCCTTGGTGATCTTCTCCTGCGCCGACTTGGAAAACTTGTGAGCATGCACGGTGAGCGCGACGGTCAGCTCGCCGTCGCCCAGCACCTTCACCGGATGCTTGCTCTTGATCACGCCCGCCTTGCGCAAAACGTCGGGCGTGATGGTGGTCTCGCCCAGCAGCCGCCAGCTTCTCCAGGTTCACGATGTTGAATTCCTGGCGGAAGATGTTGGTGAAGCCGCGCTTGGGCATGCGGCGATGCAAGGGCATCTGGCCGCCTTCAAAGCCGCGCATCATGCGCGAGCCGCTGCGCGAGCGCTGGCCCTTGTGTCCGCGGGTCGAGGTCTTGCCCATGCCCGAACCCATGCCGCGGCCGACGCGCTTCTTGTTTTCCGTCGCCTTCTTTGGTGCGCGAATGTTTGAAAGATTCATAAATAAGCTCTCAGCTGTCAGCTGTCAGCTCTCAGCTCAGCTCTGGTTTTGCTGAGAGCTGATGAGCTGACAGCTTATGATTGAACGATCTCCACCAGATGCGGCACCTTGGCCACCATGCCGCGGATGGCCGGGTTGTCCGGGCGCTCGATCACCTGGTTCAGCCGGGTAAAGCCCAGACCTTTGACCACCAGCTTCTGTTGCACCGGAGCGCAAATGGCGGAACGCACCCATTTCAAATGGATTTTGGCGCCGCTGCCCGCACTACGATTTCTTGGCCAATTTGTTGGGCATGATTACAGTTCCTCGACCGTCTTGCCGCGCATGGCGGCAACGTCGCTCCGGTTCTTCAAATGCTTCAGCGCGTCGAACGTCGCCTTGATCACGTTGTGCGGATTGGTGGTGCCAATCGATTTGGTCAGCACGTTCTGAATGCCCGCCGAAGTCATGACCGCGCGCACCGCGCCGCCGGCAATCACTCCAGTACCTTCCGGAGCCGGCTTCAGCAGCACCCGGCCCGATCCGAAGCGTCCCAGCACCAGGTGCGGAATGCTGGTCTGAGTCAGGTTCACCCGCATCAGGTTCTTCTTGGCTGACTCAATTCCCTTGCGGATGGCCTGGGGAACTTCCTTCGCCTTCCCCGAACCGTAGCCGACGACCGCAGCGCTGGGATCTCCCACCACGACCAGGGCCGCGAAGGACAGGTTCTTGCCGCCCTTGACCACCTTGGTCACGCGGTTGATCGCGACCACCTGGTCTTTCAGCTGGTACGAATTCGCATCAAGCTTCTTAATCACAGTTGGCATTGATTCTCATTTCACAATATTTGGTAATTGGGCAATTGAGCAATTGAGTAATTTGAAGATCTCAATCACCGATGACTCGATCTTTCAATTACTCAATTTCTCAATTACCTCAATTACTCAATTGTTCAAAACTGCAATCCGGCTTCGCGGGCGGAATCGGCCAGGGCCTTGACCCGTCCGTGATAAATGTAGCCGCCGCGATCGAACACGACTTTGGTGATCCCCTTGGCCTTGGCGCGCTCGGCGATATTCTTGCCCACAGTCTTGGCCGCGGCCAGATTGCCGCCGGTGCGCCGCTCGCCCTTTTTGCCTTCGGCGGAGTTCGCGGAAACCAGGGTCGCGCCCTTCAGGTCGTCGATCAACTGAACGTAAATGTGATTCAACGAGCGATACACATTCAGCCGCGGCCGCTCGGCCGTGCCGAGAATCTTCTTGCGGATGCGCTCGTGAACGTGCCGCCGGTTCTGGTTCTTCGATGTCTGTGTAAGCATTTTTTCAGTCCTTGGTCGTTCGGTCGTTGGTCGTTCGGCTAAGACCGATCGACGCACGACTTCTTGCATGTTCCTCAGAGCGATCCCAGTCCGCTGCCGTTCGGGGTTGGCCAACGACCAAGACCAACGACCAACGACAGCTATTTCGCTCCCGTCTTTCCAACCTTCTTCTTCAAGCGCTCGCCGACATAGCGCACGCCCTTGTTCTTGTACGGATCGGGCGGCCGCAGGCTGCGCATTTCGGCGGCGACCTGGCCAACCTTCTGGCGGTCGATGCCGGTGACGCTGAGCTTGGTCTGCTTGGGATCGACCGTCGCTTCAATTCCCACCGGCAGCGGATACTCGATCGGGTGCGAGTATCCCAGGCTGAAGACCACCGTGGTCTTGCCCTTCAACTCGGCGCGATATCCGATGCCGACGATTTCCAGTTCGCGAGTCCAGCCCTTGGTGACGCCTTCGACCGCGTTGTTGACCAGGGCGCGAGCCAGTCCATGGACCGCGGCCTGCGAATCGTTCTCGCGGATCGCCACCAGGTTGCCGTCCTGCTGCTCCATGCGGATGCCGCGCGGCAGCTGCGTATCCAGCTTGCCCTTGGGCCCCTGCACGTTGACCATGTTGCCTTCAATCTTGACCGCAACTCCCTTGGGGAGCGGGATCGGTTTTCGTCCAATTCTTGACATAGGCTTCTAGCTTCTAGCTCCTGGCTTCTAGCCAAGTCGCGTTTCTACGATCACCACGCTCTGTTTTGACTTACCGCTTTTGCTTAGCTAGTAGCCAGAAGCTAGTAGCTAGCAGCTGCCATCTACCAAATCTCGCACAACACTTCGCCGCCCACGCCCTGCTTGCGCGCCTGGCGTCCGGTCATGACTCCGCGGGGCGTGGTCAGAATGTTGATGCCCAGACCGCCCAGCACGCGCGGGATCTCGCTGCGCCGCACATAGACCCGGCAACCCGGCCGGGAGACGCGCTCGACGTTCGAGATCGCGGCTTCGTTGTTGTTGCCGTACTTCAAATAGATGCGCAGGACTTTGTGGCCTTCCTCCTCCGCCGGCTTGAAATTGGAGATGTAGCCTTCCTCTTTGAGGATGCGGGCAATCTCCAGCTTCAGCTTGGAAGCGGGAACATCCACTTTCTGATGGCGGGCGCGTATCGCATTGCGAATGCGCGTCAGCATGTCTGCGACCGGATCGGTCAACCTCATCGTTTGCTTCTCCTCCGCCGCCCGTTTGCTTCGGCCTGATTTCGCCTGCACCGAAGAACCCGCGACGACGCACTTTCAACCCAGAAACGCGGGTGCCCCACTCTGGCGCGTTCTTTGCGCCAGGGTGGGAGATTCATTACCAATTCCTACCAGGACGACTTCGAAACCCCAGGAATCTCTCCGCGCAACGCCAGGCCGCGGAAACACAGCCGGCAAATCCCGAACTTGCGCAGATAAGCGCGCGGGCGTCCGCACAGCTTGCAGCGGTTATGCCGGCGCGAGGAAAACTTCGGCTTCGGCTCCTTGCCGCGCGCCTTATCAAACTTCGCCTCGATCTTTGCGTCCTTCACTCGTTTTGCTGTAGTCAATTTACTTTTAGCTCCTAGCTTCCGGCTGCAGCTCTCAGCTTCAGCCGTCAGCTCTCAGTTAAGACTTCATTCAATGACTTCCTGCACTCGATCTACGGCCGGAACGGCATTCCCAGATGCTTCAGCAGCACTCGCGCCTGGTCGTCGTTCGCCGCCGTGGTCACAATGGTGACGTTCATGCCCTTGGTCTTGTCCACCCGGGAATAATCGATCTCGGGAAAAATCAGCTGGTCGTGCAAACCCAGCGTGTAGTTGCCGCGCCCGTCAAACGACTTGGTCGAAACTCCCTTGAAGTCGCGCACCCGGGGCAGCACCACGTTCACCAGCCGGTCGAGAAACTCGTACATGCGGTCGCCGCGCAGCGTGACCATGGCGCCGATGGCCTGTCCTTCGCGCACCTTGAAAGCCGCAATCGATTTCTTGGCCTTGGTCGTAACCGGCTTCTGGCCGGTGATCTGGCCCAGTTCGTTGACCGCGGGATCGAGAATCTTGGCATTCTGCGTGGCTTCGCCCATGCCCATGTTGACCACGATCTTGTGCAGGTGCGGCACCGCCATGGGATTCTTCAGCTCGAATTCCTTCATCAGCGCAGGCGCAACTTCAGCCTTGAAGCGGCTCTTGAGCCGCGGCGTTTCCTTGGCGCTGTGATGCGCCTGCGCCGGCTTCGCCTCCGGCTGCTGCTTTTCGCCCTGCTTGTCTCTTTTTTCTTTTGCCATTGCTTCCGTTCCTTCGGAATTCAGCTTCTAGCTACTGGCTCCTAGCTTCTAGCTCCAAACTCCGGATGCCTCGTGCTCTAGCTAGCAGCCAGGAGCTAGCAGCTAGAAGCTCTTTAGCTACTTATCCAGCGTTGCGCCGCACTTGCGGCACACCCGAACCTTGCGCTCGCCCTGAAACTCGTGCCCGATGCGCACCGGCCGCTTGCAGCTGGGGCACATCAAGGCCACGTTGGAAATCGCGATCCGGCTCTCCTGCTCGGCGATTCCGCCCTTCACGTTGCGCTGCGGATTGGGACGCACGTGCTTCTTCACCAGCATCACGTGCTCGACCAGGATCTTGGCATCGTTCGGGAAAACCCGCAGCACGCGGCCTTCTTTTCCCTTATCGCGGCCGGTGATCACTTTCACCGTATCGTTGCGGCGAAGGTCAACTCGTTTGTCGCTCTCTCGCTACTGTCTTCATAAGAACCTTCTGATCGGACTTGCTTCAAGCTTCGTCTCAATTCACATTACCAATTCCAATTACTCAATGGCCTTACAAAACTTCCGGCGCCAGCGACACAATCTTCAGAAATTTCTTCTCGCGCAGTTCGCGGGCTACCGGACCGAAGACGCGGGTCCCCACCGGCTCGCCGGCATCGTTGATCAGCACCGCGGCATTCTGGTCGAAGCGGATGTAGGTGCCGTCGCGGCGCCGATGTTCCTTGCGGGTGCGCACGATGACCGCCTTCACCACTTTGCCCTTCTGCACCTGGCCTTCCGGAGCCGCCTCTTTCACGCTGGCGGTAATGACGTCGCCCAGTCCGGCGTTCAAGCCGGTCGAACCGCCGAGCGGCAGAATCATCTGCAGCTTGCGGGCGCCGGAGTTGTCGGCGACCTCGAGCATCGATCTCATCATCACAGCCATAATCTGTATCTCCCTGTCGCCCTTCGCCTGGCCGGTTAACTGGCTTCCGCGACGCGTGGTTTCCGGCAACAACGCCGCCTGCCGGACCACTTCCTTCAGCCGCCAGCGCTTCAGCTTGGACAGCGGACGAGTCTCTTCCAGGCGCACCACATCGCCGACGTGGGCTACATTTTTTTCGTCATGGGCATAGAACTTCTTGGCTTTCGAGACCACGCGCTTGTAGAAGGGATGCGCCTTCTTGCGCACCACCTGCACCACGATGGTCTTGTGCATGCGGCTGGAAACCACCTCGCCGACCACTTCCTTGCGCCGTCCCGCCGCCTGCTGTACCGCTGCTCCGGGTTGTGCCTTGGTTTCAGCCATACTACTTTTTCTCCGTTCCGCCGGCCGCGGCCAGCTCGCGCTCGCGAGCGATGGTCTTGACCCGCGCAATGTCCTTGCGCAAGCCGCGAATCTTCTTCAGGCTCTCGGTCTGTCCCATGTTGAGCTGGAACTTCAGCTTGAACAGCTGGTCGCTGAGCTCGTGCTCCTGCTGGCGAAGTTCCTCAGCCGTCAGATTGCGTACTTTTTCGGATTTCATAATCAGTTCTCAGCTTCTCAGTTCTAGTTCCGTTCGCGATTTCTAGTGCGCGCCTTCGCGCTTCACAAACACGGTGCGCAGGGGCAGCTTGTGCGAGGCCAGACGCATGGCCTCGCTCGCATCCGTCTGCGAGACCCCTTCCATCTCGAACAGAATCTTGCCCGGCCGCACCACCGCCACCCAGTGATCGGGCGCTCCCTTGCCTTTACCCATACGGGTTTCAGCCGGCTTCTTGGTGACCGGCTTGTCCGGAAACAGGCGAATCTGAATCTTGCCGCCGCGCTTGACGAAACGGGTCATGGCCACGCGCGCCGCCTCGATCTGGCGGTCGGTAATCCAGCCCGGCTCCAGCACCTTCAGGCCGAAATCGCCGAACGCCAGCTGGCTGCCGCGCCACGCCTTCCCGGTCATGCGTCCGCGCTGCTGCTTGCGGTACTTCACTTTCTTTGGCATCAACATAAAGTCAGCTCTTAGCTTCTAGCTTCTCGGCCAAATCCTTTAGAACGCGCCTGCCTGCTGCGGTTCGCGTTTTTTGGCCGGCAAAATTTCGCCTTTGTAGACCCAGCACTTCACCCCGATCACGCCGTAGGTGGTGCGGGCTTCGGTAAAACCGTAGTCGATGTCGGCGCGCAGCGTGTGCAGCGGCAAACGTCCCTGCAGATACCACTCCGAACGCGCGATTTCGTTGCCGTTCAGGCGTCCGCTGACCCGGACCTTGATTCCCTTGCAGCCGAAGCGCAGCGCCGAATCCACCGCCTTGCGCATGGCGCGGCGGAAGCCCACGCGCTTTTCCAGTTGCAGCGCGATCGACTCCGACACCAGTTGCGCGTCCAGTTCCGGCTTGTGCACTTCCTGGATATCGATGTAAACCTCGCGCGCCGGTGCGCTTCTGCACGTCCTGCTTGAGCTTGTCGATTTCCGCGCCCTTGCGTCCGATGATGATGCCGGGCCGCGCCGTCTTGATGATGACGCGCAGCTTGTTGCCGGGACGCTCGATTTCAATCGAGCTCACGCCCGCCGACTTGAGCTTGTCTTTCAGCTCGTTGCTCAGCTTGACGTCTTCGAGCAACAGCTTGTCGTAATCGCGCTCCACAAACCAGCGCGACTTCCAGGGCTTGGTGTAGCCCAGGCGAAAACCATAGGGATGAACTTTTTGTCCCATTATCTGGCTCCTACTTTCTTCTTGCCGCCGGCGCTTTGCGCTTGGACGCATAGCCTTGCCTTTGGCTCGGGCCGGAGTCTTGGTTCGCGCGGCTGCGCTTTCTTCGCCGACCACCGTCGCCAGCGATTCTCCGCTCTTGCCGCGCTCCGCCAGCACGATCTCGATGTGCGCGATGCGCCGCACGTAGCGGAAAGCCCGGCCCATCGGCGCGGGACGAATGCGCTTCATGCGCGGACCGTCGTTGGCCACCGCGTCCTTCACGTACAGCTTGTCCACATCGACGTCGATGCCCTTTTCGCTGCTCAGATAGTTGGCATTCTCCAGCGCCGAACGCAGCAGCTTTTCCACCGTGGCCGCCACCCGCTTCTTGGTGAAGACCAGAGTATTGAGCGCGTCTTCCACCTTGCGGCCCTTGATCAAATTCAGCACCAGGCGCGCCTTCTGCGGCGACACCCGGGTGAAGCGGACTTGAGCTCGAAATTCCATGTCTGATGCTTCTCCTTTACGCCTTCGGCGCCGGCGCTGGCCGGAGCCGGTCCCGCCGCCGGAGTGATCGCTCCCGGACCGCCGGGCACGCCTGCCGGCCGGGCCGCAGTTTCCGTGGCCGCCCGCATCGAGTGACCCTTGAACTGGCGGGTAAAGCTGAATTCACCCAGCTTGTGGCCCACCATGTTTTCCGTGACGTACACCGGAATAAATTTCTTGCCGTTGTGCACCGCGATGGTGTGGCCCACCATCTCCGGAATGATGGTCGAGCGCCGCGACCAGGTGCGCAGCACCTTCTTCTCATTGCGCGAGTTCATGCCGTCCACCCGCGCCTGCAGGTAGCCATCCACGAACGGACCCTTCTTGGTTGAACGTGCCATAAAGTCAGCTCTCAGCTTTCAGCCGTCAGCTCTCAGCTAACAGCCTCTCAAAATCTTCGTCGATTCCGAACCGTCTTGCGCGGTGACGAATCTGACGTCTGCCGACGGACCGACGACTGATCTTCCTACTTCTTCCCTCTTCGGTTCACGATGAACGCATCCGTACGCTTGTTGTTGCGCGTCTTGTAGCCGCGCGTCGGCTGTCCCCACGGCGTCACCGGATGCCGGCCGCCCGAAGTCTTGCCTTCACCGCCGCCATGCGGATGGTCGACCGGGTTCATGGAGACACCGCGATTCACCGGACGCCGTCCCAGCCAGCGCATGCGTCCCGCTTTGCCGATGGTGACGTTTTCGTGATCCAGATTTCCCACCTGGCCGATCGTCGCCATGCAATCCTGCGACACTTTGCGGGTCTCGCCGGAAGGCAGCTTGACCAGCGCGTACTCGCCTTCCTTGGCCACCAGTTGCGCCGAACCGCCCGCCGAACGCACCATCTGCGCGCCCTTGCCGGGCTTCAACTCGATGTTGTGGATGGTCGTGCCCGGCGGAATATTCTTCAGCGGCAAAGCATTGCCCACCAGGATGTCCGCTTCCGGACCGCTGACCACTTTCTGTCCGACCTTCAGCCCGTCGGGCTGCAGAATGTAGCGCTTCTCGCCGTCGGCGTAGCTCAGCAGCGCGATGCGCGCCGAACGGTTGGGATCGTATTCGATCGAAGCCACCGTCGCCGGAATGCCGCTCTTGTCGCGCTTGAAGTCGATCAGGCGCAGCTTGCGCTTGTGGCCGCCGCCGCGATGCCACATGGTGGTGTCGCCGCTGTTGCGGCGTCCGCCGGTGCGCTGCTTGGGCTCGAGCAGCGGCTTGTGCGGATGCCGGGTCGTAATGTCGTCGTTGACCAGCGTGGTCCGGTAGCGCAACGTCTGCGTAGTCGGTCTGTATGTCTTGATTGGCATAAAATCAGCTCTCAGTCGTCGGTCGTCAGCTCACAAAATCCTTGCGCCTCACCGGCCTTCCTGACGACTGAAGACCGACGACTGACGACTATAAGTTCTGCGCGTACTCCGGCATCTTTTCGCCGGACTTCAGCCGCACGAACGCTTTTTTCCAGTCGGGACGGTAGCCGGCAAACTTTCCCCGGCGGCGTTCTTTTCCGGGATAGAGCGCGGTGCGCACCGAATGCACCTTCACCTTGAAAATCGACTGCACCGCTTCCCGGATCTCGGTCTTGGTCGCGGCCTTCGCCACCTGGAAGACCAGCGTGTTCTGGTTTTCCTTGATGGCCAGACCCTTTTCCGTAATCACCGGACGGCGAATGATCTGATATGCGGATTTCATCAGGCGACCTCCGCCGCTTTTTCATGACGCGCCCGCCGCCGCGGAGAGCCGGTGGCCTTCTTCGCGCCTTCTTTTGTCTTCCTTCTTGCGCTGCCGCTTCGAACGTCGAGTTCTTCAGCGAAAGCTGCAAGCGCTTCAATCGCCGGCTGCGAAAAAATCGCGCGGTCGTAACGCAGCAGATGATAGGGATGAACCTCGTTGCCATGCACCAGTTCCACTCCATCGAGATTGCGCGAGCTCAGCGTCAGGTTGCGGTTGCCGTGCCGGGGCACTTCCACCAGCAACGCCGTGCTTTCGACTTTCAGCGCGTCCAGCAGCCTGCGCGAAACAGCTTGGTCTTCGGCTCTTTCACGTCGAACGCGTTGACCACGATCAGCTTGCCGTCGGCAAATTTCGAAGCCAGCGCCGAACGCAACGCTCCCAGCAACTTCTTGCGCGGAAAGGCGTAGTCGTAAGAGCGCGGTTGCGGTCCATGCACCGTGCCGCCATGCCGCCACAGCGGCGAACGGATGGAGCCGACGCGGGCGCGCCCCGTACCCTTCTGCTTCCAAAGTTTCTTGCCGGCGCCCGAAACCAGCTTCTTGTTCTTGGTGGCGTGAGTGCCGGCGCGCTGCGCGGCGCGGTAATGCTTCACCGCTTCCCACAGCAGGTCTTCGTTGACCGCGCCGAATACTTCATCGGCGAGATCAAGCGTTCCGACCTTCTCCCCGCTCAGATTGTGAATATCGATAGTTGCCATATGTCTTTCCGTATGTTGTGTTGGCCAACGACCAACAGCCAACGACCAACGACTGCTTCTTAAGCCTTCTTCGCCGCTCGCTTCGCTGCCTTCAACGGATCCACCGTGGCCGCGCCGCCAAATCCGCGCCGCTCTCTGGGCGGCTTCTTGGCTTTGGTAATCACCAGATACCCGCCGTTCGGGCCGGGCACGCTGCCTTCGACCACCAGCAGATTCTCGTCTTTGTCGACGCCCAGCACCCGCAGGTTGCGCTGCGTCACGCGATCGACGCCCATGTGTCCCGACATGCGCATGCCCTTGAACACGCGTGAAGGAAATGCCGAAGAACCGATCGAACCCGGGATCTGAAACATCGAACCGTGCGATTTGGGGCCGCCGGCGAAGTGATGACGCCGGACCACGCCGGCAAACCCGCGTCCCTTGCTGACGCCGACGACGTCCACAAACTTCTCGCCTTCAAAAATGTCCACCAGCACCCGGTCGCCGGCCTTTACCGCGGCTGCCTCTTCCGCCTTTTCGACTTCAATCGGCACTTCGCGCAGGAATTTCACCGGCGGCAGATTGTGCTTTCCCAGATGTCCCTTCATCGGCTGGGTCAGGCGCGATTCCTTCATGAACTCGACCAGGCCGATCTGCGCCGCGTCGTATCCGTCGCGAGTCTGGGTCTTGTGCTGCGTAATCACGCACGGACCCGCCTGCAGAACGGTTGCGGGATGCACGTCGCCCTTGTCGTCGAAGAGCTGCGTCATTCCGACTTTCTTGCCTAAGAATTCCGGTTACCTTTGCCATTTCTTTCGCTCACCTTGCCCAAGGCTCGCGCCCGAGGCCAAATTATTCCGCTCCAGCTGACAGCTGAGAGCTGACGGCTGAAGCTATTTGTGTTCCTTGCCGAAAGCCTTGATCTCGACATCCACGCCTGCGGGCAAGTCGAGCTTCATCAAAGCGTCCACAGTCTGCTGCGTGGGCTCGAGAATATCGAGCAGACGCTTGTGGGTGCGGATCTCGAACTGCTCACGCGATTTCTTGTCCACGTGCGGAGAACGCAGCACGCAGTACTTGTTCTTCATCGTGGGCAATGGAATCGGGCCCGCGATTTGCGCGCCAGTGCGCCGCGCCGTGTCGACAATCTCACCCGTGGACTGGTCCAGGATGCGGTAGTCGTACGCCTTCAGCCGGATGCGAATTCTTTCTTTTCCAATCATGTTTCACTCTCTCGTCTCTCCCGGCTCACCGGGAGGAAAGAACTGGCGGCATGCTGCAAGCCGCTGAAATCAGCTTCTAGCTGCTAGCTTCTAGCTCAACCTCTGAGAACTGAGAACCAGTAACTGATTACTGGTTCTCTTTTCAACTAATTCCCACCGCACTGCCTGCGCGTAGCCAGCTCACCTGCACAAACCTGCGGAGCTGCGCTCTGCCGGACGGGTCTGCTACTGAATAATCTCGCTGATGGTGCCTGCGCCTACCGTGTGCCCGCCTTCGCGGATGGCAAAGCGCAAGCCCTTTTCCATCGCCACCGGCGTGATCAGCTCAATCACCAGCTGCACGTTGTCGCCCGGCATCACCATCTCGGTCGCCGCCGGCAACTCCGCCACTCCGGTCACATCCGTCGTCCGCAAGTAGAACTGCGGCCGGTAGCCTTTGAAGAATGGCGTGTGTCGTCCGCCTTCTTCTTTGGTCAGAATGTAGACCTCGGCCTTGAACTTGGTGTGCGGCGTAATCGATCCGCCCTTGGCCAGCACCATGCCGCGCTCCACATCTTCTTTCGCGATGCCGCGCAGCAGCAGGCCGGCATTGTCGCCCGCCAGACCTTCGTCCAGCTGCTTCTTGAACATTTCGACGCCCGTCACCACCGTCTTGCGGGTCTCGCGGAAGCCCACGATTTCCACTTCCTCGCCCACCTTCACCTTGCCGCGCTCGATTCGTCCCGTCACCACCGTGCCGCGGCCCGAGATCGAGAAAATATCTTCAATCGGCATCAGGAACGGCTTGTCCAGTTCGCGCGCCGGCTGCGGAATGTACTTGTCCACCGCCGCCATCAGCTCGTCAATCTGCTTTTCCCACTTGGCTTCCCCGTTCAACGCGCCCAGAGCCGACAGACGCACCACCGGAATATCGTCCCCCGGAAACTGGTAGCTCTTCAGCAACTCGCGCACTTCGAGTTCGACCAGGTCGAGCAGTTCGGCGTCATCGACTGCATCACACTTATTGAGCGCCACCACGATGTAAGGCACGCCTACCTGCCGCGCCAGCAGCACGTGCTCGCGGGTCTGCGGCATCGGACCATCGGTCGCGGCCACCACCAGGATCGCGCCATCCATCTGGGCCGCGCCCGTGATCATGTTCTTGATGTAGTCGGCGTGACCCGGGCAATCCACGTGCGCGTAGTGCCGGTTCGCCGTCTCATACTCCACGTGCGCCGTGGCAATGGTGATGCCGCGCGCTTTCTCTTCCGGCGCGTTATCGATCGAATCAAACGACCGGAACTGGATCTTCGGGTTGTGCTTCGACAACACCTTGGTGATGGCCGCCGTCAACGTGGTCTTGCCATGGTCAATGTGACCAATCGTCCCTACGTTGCAGTGCGGCTTATTGCGATCAAATTTCTCTTTCGCCATTTCCTAGCTCCGTCTTGTGTGGCGCGGGCGCCCTCGCCCGCGGCTTTGCTTATCTCTTAGGCTTCCCTGTGCCTTCCCGATGATCTCGTCCGCCGCGCTGCGCGGCACTTCTTCATAGCGCGCGAAGTGCATCGAGTACTCGGCGCGGCCCTGGGTGCTGGAACGCATGTGCGTGGCGTAACCGAACATCTCAGCCAGCGGCACAATCGCTTTGATCACCTGCGAACCGGCGCGATGCTCCATGCCTTCGATCCGTCCGCGGCGCGAACTCAGGTCGCCCATGATGGTGCCGGCATAATCTTCCGGCGTAACCACTTCCACCGCCATCACCGGCTCCAGCAGCACCGGAGAGGCCTTGCGGGCGGCTTCCTTGAACGCCATCGAACCCGCGATCTTGAATGCCATTTCGTTGGAATCGACATCGTGATAGCTGCCGTCGTAGAGCGTGGCCTTCACATCAACCATGGGATAGCCAGCCAGAATTCCGCCTTCGAGCGCTTCCTGAATGCCCTGATCGATGGGCTTGATGTATTCCTTGGGCACCGAACCGCCCAACGATGTCGTTGACGAATTCGTAGCCCGTTCCGGCAGGTTGCGGGTCCAGCTTGATCTTGGCGTGTCCGTACTGGCCGCGACCGCCGGTCTGGCGAATGTACTTGCCTTCGGCTTCGGCATGCTTGCGGATGGTTTCGCGATACGCCACCTGCGGCTTGCCGACGTTGGCTTCGACCTTGTACTCGCGCATCATGCGGTCGACGATGATTTCGAGATGCAACTCGCCCATGCCGCTGATGATGGTTTGTCCGCTGTCGGGGTCGGTGTGAACCTTGAAGGTGGGATCTTCCTGGGCCAGCTTGGAAAGCGCCATGCCCATCTTTTCCTGATCGGCTTTGGTCTTGGGCTCGACCGCGACCGAGATCACGGGAACCGCAAAGGTGATGGACTCGAGAGCGATGGGATGCTTTTCGTCGCAGATGGTGTCGCCGGTCGAAACGTTCTTGAGGCCAACCGCGGCGCAGATATCGCCCGCCAGAATTTCGTTGATATCTTCGCGCTTGTTGGCGTGCATCTTGAGCAGGCGTCCAATGCGCTCGCTGCGTCCGCGGCCGGCGTTCAGCACCGAGTCTCCGGACTTGAGCTGGCCGGAGTAAACGCGAATAAACGTCAACTGGCCGACGAACGGGTCGGCCATGATCTTGAATGCCAGAGCGGAAAAGGGTTCGCTGTCGGCCGGCTTGCGCGTGATCACTTCGCCGTTGTCCGGATTTACGCCCTTGACTTCGCCGGCATCGAGCGGCGACGGCAGATAATCGACGACCGCATCGAGCAGCGGCTGGATACCTTTATTCTTGAAGGCAGTTCCCACCACCACCGGAAATACTTTCAGCGCGATGGTCGACTTGCGCAGCGAGGCGCGCAACTCCGCCGGCGTAATGGTCTCGCCTTCGAGGAACTTGTGCAGCATCTCGTCGTCATTTTCGGCGACGGTTTCGACCAGCGCGGTATGGAACGCTTCGGCTTTCTTCTGCAGTTCGGCGGGAATCTCGCCGGTGATGTACTCGGCGCCGATGGTGTCGTCCTGCCAGACGATCGACTTCATCTCGATGAGATCGACTACGCCTTTGAACTTGTCTTCCTGTCCGATGGGGATTTGAATCGCGACGGGCTTGGCATTGAGGCGTTTGCGGAGGGTATCGACGGCGTGCTCGAAATCGGCGCCCATCTTATCAATCTTGTTGATAAAACAAATTCTCGGGACGCCGTACTTGTCGGCTTGACGCCAGACTTTTTCCGATTGCGGCTGCACTCCGTGGACAGCGTCGAACACGGCCACAGCGCCGTCGAGCACGCGCAGCGACCGCTCCACTTCGGCGGTGAAATCCACGTGGCCGGGGGTATCAATAATATTGATGCGAATGTCGCGCCAGGTGCAGGTGGTGGCGGCGGAAGTAATGGTGATGCCGCGCTCCTGCTCCTGCTCCATCCAGTCCATGGTGGCAGTGCCTTCGTGGACCTCTCCGATGCGATGCGTCTTTCCCGTATAAAACAGGATGCGCTCGGTCGTAGTGGTCTTGCCGGCATCGATGTGGGCCATGATGCCGATGTTTCTGCACCGTTCTAATGGGACTGTTCTGGACACAGCTTTTTTCTTCTCTTCCTTGCGAGACTCTTGTTCGCCGACGATGTTGGTACCGGTACTCATCTGATTTAGCGACTGGCTCCTAGCTAATGCCTCCGGCTCGTTTTGCTAGAAGCCAGGAGCTAGCAGCTGGAAGCTGCGTTTCTACCAACGATAGTGCGCGAAGGCCTTGTTCGCCTCGGCCATGCGGTGCACATCTTCTTTCTTCTTGATGGCCGCGCCGCGATTGTTGCTGGCATCGAGCAATTCATTGCTCAGCTTGTCGACCATGCCTTTTTCGGCGCGTCCGCGGGAGTATGTGATCAGCCAGCGGATGGCCAGCGAAGTGCGACGGTCGGCATTCACTTCCACCGGAACCTGGTAGTTGGCGCCGCCCACGCGGCGGCTCTTCACTTCGAGCAGCGGCTTGGCGTTCTCCACCGCCTTCTTGAACAGCTTCAGGGGCTCATCGCCACCCTTTTGCTGCAGCTTGGTCAAGGCTTCATAAAAGATGCCTTCCGCCGTGCTCTTCTTGCCCTGCCACATCATGGAGTTGACGAACTTCGTGACCAGGTCCGACCCGTACACCGGATCGACCTCCACTTTCCGCTTCGCGATATATCCTTTTCGAGGCATGTAAGCTTCTAGCTCCTGGCTTCTAGCTGTCAGCTCTCAGCCGTCAGCTTTCAGCTCAACGTTCCTAACTTCATCCTTCAAACCCTTGCGCGACCGATTCTTCGTGGCTTTGGCCAACGACCAACGACGTTCTACGCCTTAGGTCTTTTTGCTCCGTACTTCGAACGGCTTTGCTTGCGGCCGGCGACGCCTACCGCGTCCAATGTGCCGCGAATCACGTGATAGCGCACCCCAGGAAGATCCTTCACTCTGCCGCCGCGAATCAGCACAATCGAGTGCTCCTGCAGGTTGTGGCCGACTCCGGGAATGTAGGTCGTAACCTCAATTCCGTTGGTCAACCGGACGCGAGCGACTTTGCGCAGAGCCGAGTTCGGCTTCTTGGGAGTCTGAGTGTAGACGCGGGTGCAAACACCGCGCTTCTGCGGACACCCTTGCAAGGCGGGACTAGCCGTCTTGTACCGTGGCCGCTTGCGGCCGCTTCGCACCAACTGATTAAAAGTAGGCATGCCTTTTCCCGCTGCTCCTCAGCCGCTCCCTCGCAGTCGAGGCCCACAAAGGCGCATCAACGCGAAAGGACGCCGCTTCTGCTTTTCCCTGCATTTCAGGGGCTGGATGGCGGATTCGCCAACCATGATTCCCGCGCACAGCGACGGCGAGAGATTTCGGTTTCCCGTTCAGACTAACGCCGCCGACGGTGGCACCAGACCCAGACATTTTCTGGCCGGGAGTTGCTCCGTTTCGTCAGCACTGCCCCGCATAGCCTTTCAACGGGTGAAAGGTGCGCGCAGGGCGTTTCAGCGAGGGCGCCTCCGGTGGTTCGTTCTGTTTCCCGGGAGACGTTTGTTGCTAAAGCTCAGCTGCAATTTTCGGGGGCTTGCCACACACACGCAAGCGTGGCGGATCAGAAACCACCGCGTACAGGTAAGCCAGACTTTACTCGCGGAACCTTACAAATATAGCAACTCGCTCTACACATCGTCAATGGCAGTTGCTTGCATCAGATGGAGATGTCGGGTTCCCTCGGAATTCCGAAGAGACGGGAAGTTAAAATTGACGAAATTTATTGCAATCATGCATTGCTAAATCCTGAAATCCGAAAATTCGACAATCTGGCTTCTCAGCCTCTACACTTGGGGTTTTCCAGATAGTGTCAGACAAGCTCGCCCCGTGCATACACTGGGCGGGGAGGGTGCATGGGTAGTGCGTTCGATTCAGTCCGGTGCGGGGCCCTGTGTTTAATCGTAGGTTTGATTGCCGTTCTGGCCGGATGCAGCAGTAGCAGTCCTACCAGAAACACGACCTTCCCGGTTCCGGGAAAGATTGTTCTCAACCCGGCCACTCCGGTCTCCCTGAACGTTGGCAGCGCCACTCAGACCTTTACCGCGACGCCACAGAACAATAAGGGTACCGCCATTACCACCCCGGTAGGCTTCATTTCCAGCAACACCGCCGTCTTGACTATCGCCAATAACGGCACAGCCTGTGCAGGCACGTGGGATTCGTTGAGCGCGCCTCAAATCTGCACTCCCGGTCCGGTGGGAGTGGCGCAAGTGACTGCCACGTCACACGGGGTAAGCAGCCCTCCGACTACCGTTTATGTTCATCAGCGCATCGACAAAATCGTAACCAGCCCCATCCCCAACCAGACGCCCCCGGCAGGTCCGTGCTTTTCCAAGGGCCAGGTATTCAACTATCAGGCCAATGCCTTCAGCCAGGGGCTGGACATCACTAACAGCGTTGGGCCTTTTACCTGGCAGGCCATCACCTCGGGTGTCGCGACCCTCAAAACCGCGACTGACGCCGAACCGGTGAGCGGACTAGCCCCCGGACAGTTGCAGGTAACGGCGGCGAACCCGGGCGTCACTGCGATCTTCGCCAGCCTTAGCAACGTCACCAGCCAGACCCTGGATTTCACCACCTGTCCCGTCGAATCGATCACGCTGGCAGTGACTGGGAGCGGCAGTAACACCATCAACGTCACCGCGGGAGCGGGAAAGACTGTGACCGCGACGGTGATCGACTCCCTGGGAAATACCATTACTGATGTTCCTTTGACCTGGAGTTCCTCGCAGGCTGGGACGGTCGGCGTCAGCTCGGCAGGGGCGGTGACTACGAGCAAAGCCGGAGGAGGAAGCGTGATCGCCTCCTGCACGCCGCCGACCTGCAATATAGGTTTTCAGCCTCTTCTGCCGATTTATCCGGAGAACGTGATCGATGTTGTGGTCGCTCCGACCGCTTCGACTACCACCACGACTGGCACCGCCGAAACCATCTATGTCTCCAGCACCGGCACTGCTGCCAGTACTGCGCCACTGCCACCGGTTGCTTCAGCACCCTGGTTCCGATAACCGGCCCGGCAAATACTTTGGGGACCGCGGTCAACCTGCCTGCGACTCCAAACTCCCTGGTCTTTGACCGCCAGGGCGCGAAGGCGTATCTGGGCACGGATTTCAGTTTTTTGGGGAGCCGAGGGTTGATGGTCGTCACCGTCGCCAGTCCCCCTACCGTGGCGGAGGTCAAGTCCGTAACCGGGAAAGTGCTGGCCGTTTCACCCGACGGAAAAGGCGTAATCATCTCCGACACCAAGTCTTCTCCAAATCAGGTGTTTGTGTTCAACACTTCCAACAACACCACAACCACGCTGCCGATCGTTGGGGCCACGGCGGCCGATTATTCTCCCGATAGTCTGAAGGCATACATCCTGGCGGGCAGCACGCTTTACGTTTACTCCACGATCGAAGCCTTGCAGACCGTCCCGCTCGGCACAGCGGCGAACGACGTTTCGTTTCTCGCTGGCGGCGCCTTTGCCTACCTGGCGGGGGGAACGCCATCGGGCGTTACGGTGCACACCACCTGCACCAATGCGCTGGCGGCGACGATAGCAACGCCGCAGACACCTGCTTTCCTGAAGACCTTGCCCAACGGGCTGCAAGTGCTGGCGGTCGACTCGCCCGGCATCGACATCATCAACGTGAACACGACCCCGGTTGGCTGTTCCCCGCCGGTAAGCAATACGGTGACCTCGTTCAACCTAGGACGAGGCACCTTTGTGCCAACCCAGCTGATCATGTCGCAAGACGGCGCTCGGGCCTACGTCATTGCAAGCAACCTGGGCAGCGTGCTGGTATTTAATATTGGCAACCAGACTTCTTCCGCCATCCCGCTAGCCGGCGACGCCATTCCGGTCCAGGCCTCGCTCACACCTGACGGAACCCGCCTCTACATTGCGGCCGCCGACGGGCAGATGCATGTTCTGGATACGGAGGGGGGCAACGACATCCAGCAGGTTACCTTTCCCACGGATGTTTCAACGTTTCAAGCCGGCCTTTGCGTGGGAACGACGATCACGTGCAATCCGGATCTGATTGCGGTTAAGCCTTAGGGGCAGTCGTTGGTCGTTGGTCTTTGGCCGTTGGCCCTGCAATGTAGGCGCGAGCGTCCTCGTTCGTGCCATCCCGGACGATGTAAGGATATACGCTGCCTGGCGGTGTCGGTTCTGGGCTGACGACCGACGACTGGCGACTAACGACTGCTTTCCAATTGCTTACCTACGCTGTCCAGCACACCATTGATAAATTGCACCGACTCCGGGCTGGAAAATTTGCGCGCGATTTCCAAAGCTTCGTTGATGACTACGGCGCGGGGAGTGGTAGGAAAGGCGAGCAGTTCCGCAACCGAGGCGCGCAGCAGGTTGCGGTCGACCGCAGCCATGCGCTCCATGCGCCAATGCTCGGCATGACCTTCGATCAGGCCGTCGATTTCAGTCGCCCGGCTGGTAGCCACTCGAAACAGGTCTTCAGCAAAGCTCTGCACGTCGCCGCCAACGTCCTCGCGCTCACGCCAAAACGTTTTCCGGACCTGACCGGGATCCTGCTTCCCCATATCAGCCTGAAAAAGCATCTGCAGGGCAAGTTCACGAGATTGGCGGCGGGTTCCCATGGAGCAGTCGTCAGTCGTCGGTCTTCAGTCGTCAGGATTCAGTCTACAGCAGGAGTGGATTTCGGAAAGAGGATGGCGCTTCTATCGGGACTTGGTCTTCGTGGAATTCGATTTCTGCTTGGAGATCTTGCCAACGACTGACGACTGACGACCGACGACTAACTTCAGATTCGCCATCTCCACCGCCGCCAGCGCAGCTTCGAAACCCTTGTTGCCCATCTTCAGGCCGGCGCGATCGATGGCTTGTTCCAGGGTGTCGCAAGTGAGAACGCCAAAAGCGTGCGGCACGCCCGTCTCTTGCGCGGATTGTCCAATGCCACGCGTGACTTCGTTGACGATGACGTCGTAATGCGCGGTATCGCCGCGCAACAGGCATCCCAGGCAGATGATGGCGTCGTACTTTTTGGTTTCGGCAAGCGTGCGGGCGGCGGACGGGATTTCAAAAGCGCCCGGGACGCGAACGATTTTGATGTCGTTGGCTTCGGCACCGCATTGCATCAGCCCATCGTGTGCGCTTTGCAACAGCCGATCAGTGATAAAGGCATTGAAGCGGGAGACAACGATTGCGTAGCCCTTCCCGCCCGCGTTGAGTTTGCCCTCGAGCACCTTGGATCTTAGTTTGGACGAAAGTTTCAATGTCTTATGCCGAACAGCAATACTGCAATCTTGTCACAGGAAGAACCGATCCGTGTTGATCCGCGTAAATCCGTGGCCAGAAGTTTACAGCTTGTTCGGTTTAGGGTTATTCGGGTCCGCATAATCGTAAAACCCCTTGCCCGACTTCCGCCCGTACCAGCCAGCCATCACCAGACGCTTCAGCAACGGTGGCGAGGCGAAACGGCGTTCCTTGAACTCGTCATACATCACTTGCGTAATGTAGTAAGTGGTGTCCAAGCCGACAAAATCCAGTAAGGTGAACGGTCCCATGGGATAGCCGCAGCCCAATTTCATCGCGTTGTCGATGTCGTCGATGGAGCCTACACCTTCCTCGTAGGCGCGGATCGCGTCGAGAAGGTAGGGCACCAGCAGACGGTTCACGATGAATCCTGTCTTGTCGCTGGTACGGACTGGAACCTTGCCCAGCTTCCTGGCAAATTCGTACGCGGTGTCGTAGACATCGGCGTCGGTGGCGATGGTGCGCACGACTTCAACCAACTTCATCAACGGCACGGGATTAAAGAAGTGCAGCCCGATGAAACGCTCCGGGCGTTTGGTCGAGGTCAGAAGTTCAGTAATCGAAATCGATGAAGTATTGGAGGCAAAAATCGCGTCCTTCTTCACAATGCCATCGAGCGCGGTGTACATCTTTTTCTTTTCGTCGACGTTTTCGATCACGGCTTCGATGATGATGTCGCAATCGGCCAGATCTTGCTGGTTGGTTGTGCCCTTCAGGCGAGAGCGGATGGCTTGCGGCGTTTCTTTGATGGTGCCCTTTTCGGCGAACCTGGCCAGCGACTTTTCGATGACGGCAAAACCTTTGTCGAGATATTTCTGGTCCACTTCTAGAACCGCGACCTCGAAGCCCGCCGTGGCTGCAACCTGCGCGATGCCGGCACCCATGAGGCCGCAGCCCAGCACTCCAACTTTTCTGATTTCCATAAGAGTTGTGAGTTTATCAGCGGGAATGCGGTCTCTGCCACAGGGCCCGGCCTGGCATCGTTTGCCTTGCCGGCCTTCTTCAAAACCTCTTAACCGCACAGGACGCAAAGAGCGCAAAGAGGACCCGCGAAGGGTGCCAGGAAAACTCTGAAGGCATTTATGCTACAGCGGCGGCGGCGATGGACGGGGGTTGGCAAACGATCCGTCCCATTCCCTGGGCGACGGCTGCTTCCAGCGCCATGTCGGCGCGATTGATGACCTCGGTGACGATGTCGACGGGATCGAACTGCTGGCGCACCACGGCTTCGGCCAGGCCTGCGCTGAAGGGCAGAATCTCGTCTGACAGCTTCACTTCCACCAGCAGCTTGCGCAATTTTTCCACCGCCATCAGCGCTTCTTTTTCCAAGGTCTCTCCCAGAACCAGCGCGATCGTCGTCATCTCGTAACGGAAGGCGAGATCGTTCTGACGGATGTTGGCGGCGAAGAGCTGGCCGATCTTCTGCATGGCGGCTTCGACGGCTTTTTCTCCGTGCTCTTTCAACATCGCCGAGCTCTTTCCGAACTGCAGGAGCGCCACCGTCATCGGAGTGCTCTGCTGCACTGCGCGCCGGGTCTCTGCCATCAACAGATCGATGTAGGAAGCACGCTTGAGCAGTCCTGACTGCTCGTCGGTGACGGAGAGGCTCTTCACCAAGCGGCGCAGACCGGCATTGTTCAGCGCAATCACAATCTGCTCGGTGATGGTCTTGAGCACCACGATATCGCCGGAATGCCAGCCCCGCGGAGTGTTTTGAATAAGCACGAGCACTCCCATCTGATCTTCGCCATCGTTAAGCGGCAGGGCCAGAAGCGAAGCGATGCCCAGTTCGGCGACGACTTCGCGAACCTCCTGCAACTCGGGCGCGCGCCGAAGCATCCGCGATCGTCAATGTGCCCAGGCTGACGACGATGTCCTGCACCACCGTTACCAGATGGCTTAGACTTTTTGCTTCACCGCTCTTTATTTCTTCGCGGCTTGTATTCCTTGACCGAACTGGGCACCATTCCCGGCTTGCGCATGGCAAGTATGCAGCGGCTCAACTTCCACTGCGCTCCGATTTCGTTGACCGCCGTCGTCATCACCGCAGTCGGCATTGGTCTGGCGGTAGAGCTTGCGAGTGATTTCCGCGACTTTGGTGAAACTGTTGACGTCAGCGGAGTCAGCCTGTGTGGTGCGCGCCGGAGCGGGAGGCTGCCGCCGACTGGCCTTTCGTCCCCTTGCCGCGCTATCGGAGCTGGGCGGCGGAACGTCAGGACGTTGCGTGGTCATTCCCGCCGCCAGATACAACTGCTGCAGATCCTGATTGCGTTCCTCTTCGCGCGGGAAAAGCTCCTGAATGCGCTGCAAGCGTTCAATCGCCTTGGAGCGCATGCCGTACTGCACCAGGATTTCCGCCTGCAACATCAGATCCTGCAGAGCCGCCGCGCCCAGGGTGGGCCCTTCTGTCTTAGCTGGCTCGGCAGGTTTCGCCATGCTGGTGAAGCGCGAAGCAATCACCCGGAACCGGTTCTCATCGATTTTTCCGCGCAGCATTTCCAGGCGCTTCTGATGGCCGGGCTCGTAGACGTCGACGTCCGCCGCCCGGTCCAGACATTCGGCAGCCTTGGCAAAATTTCCCATGCCGCAATGCAGATCGAAGAGTTTGAGCAGAGTCTGGCAATAGTCCCCTTCCCGATTGGAGGCGTTGAACAGCTCGCTCATGAACTCAAGCAGCTCGGGTGAATTCCTGTGTTTGGCCGCGATGTCCTGCAGCATCGCCACAAAGGCACGTCGGTCGCCGCGATTGCGCTGGGATTGTTCCAGCTTGCGGGCCAGGGCTACGGCCTCGGCATCCTGATGCGCCTCGACGAACAGACCAATGAGATCGACAACCTCCTGCTGGCGTGACGGGTTTTGCTGAAACAACTGCCAGACCAGCGGCTCCGCGTCGCTCAGGCGATTTGCGGATAGCAAAGCTTTGGTGTAGCTTTCGCGCGTTTCCGGGGTCGCGCCCTCGGCCTTGGCCAGTGGTTCCAGGACAAAGATCGCCGCCCCGACCTGGCCCTGCGCAATCAGACTTTTTCCGTATCCCAGGGCGATCTGGATGTCGGCGGGATCTTCCGCATAGGCTCGCTCGTACAACTGCGCTGCATTGCCGCCGGAGGCTTCGGTCATCGCCGCCAGCTTGAGGAAGGCGGCTGCCGCCCCCGCTTTGTCGCCTGCCTGAGATGAAAGTTCGCCCAGGCGCAGCAGGTTCTGTTCGACCCGGCTCCAAGGCCACCAACCGCTTCAGCACAATCAGACAATCCTGTGGACGTCCATTCTTGGACAGGTCTTCGAGGGCGCTCTCGTAGGTCTCCAGAGCCAGCTTCCGGTTCGAAGTTTCAAGGATTTGTCCGAAGCGGATTCGCTGCATGCTAGTCGGAGTGGTGTACCGGGCTAACTTCTTGTAGGTCAAGCTGGCGCGGGAATTTTCTCCAGCTTCGATCTGGCGTTCGAACAAGTCGCCCAGCAACGCAACCGCTTCGGCGGTGCGCTGCAGCGACAGGCAAAGATCGGCCGCCATCTGGCGCACATTGTCGTTCTGGGGATCCCCGGCAAGGACTTCCATGTACTCGTCCAAGGCATCGCCGGTTTTGCCCTTCTGCAAAAGCTTTTCCGCGCGTTCGACGCGTCGGGCAATCTCGGTTCTGTCCATGCGCTTGGTCGGATCGGCCATGAGAGGGTAATGTGCGGAGTAACCCACTGCGATTTTAGAATCCGGTTTCCGGGGCGGCAACGAAGTAGGCACACGTCGGGATTACCAAAGTCACAAAAAGAATATGCCTTTGGCGAGAAAAGACTTTCTGGTATAGGTGCGTGATGCCTGCGGCCGATAGAGTGGACCATGAACACGGGCTTCATCACCAGTTAAGCGCCGGTCAGATGGCGATGGTCGCAGTCGGCGGGTCAATCGGCACCGGCCTGATGCTGGGCTCGGCGGCGGCGCTCGAAATCGCCGGCCCGGGCGTGATCCTCAGTTTCGCTCTGGCCGCCTTTATCACCTTGACTATGACCATGGCGCTGGGCGAACTCTCCAGCATGCATCCCGGCGCTGGATCGTTCGGAGTTTACGGCGATGCTTATCTCAACCAGTGGGCAGGTTTTATCGCTCGTGCCGCCTACTGGGTAGGCCTTTCCATTTCAATCGGAGCGGAACTGGTGGCATCCGCCACCTATCTTGCCTTTTGGTTTCCCTCGGTCCCGGCATTGTTCTGGGTGGTGATTTTTTCGGCTCTGCTCTTGCTCATCAATCTGCGCAGTGTTGAACACTATGCGCGCTTCGAATACTGGTTCGCGATGATCAAGGTGGTGACCATTCTGGCTTTCATTGCTCTCGGAGCGGCGCTGTTACTGGGCGGCCGTGTGGCGCCCCAGTACACGACGCAGGGCGGGTTTTTGCCAAACGGTCTGCTGGCGCCTTTATTGGCCAGCGGTTTCGCGATTTATACCTTCGCAGGGATTGAGTTCGTGGCCGTCACCACCGGAGAATCACGTTCGGTCGACCAGATTCCTCGCGCCACAAAGCTGACTTTCGCGATTCTAGCGTGCGTCTACCTGGGAGCGATCGTCGTATTAGTAGGCGTTATGCCCTGGAATCGCGCGGGAGTCACTGAGAGCCCGTTTGTCACCGTGTTCCGCGACGCTCATATCCCTGCAGCTTCGCACATCATGACGTTTGTGATCCTCAGTGCGGCGCTGTCCGGAGCGAATGCCGCACTCTATGCGGCTTCGCGAGTTTTGTTTTCGCTGGCGCGGACCGGATGGGCGCCCGCAGTTCTGGGCCGTCTCAACCGCGCCGGGTCGCCGCGATTAGCGCTGCTGGCCTCGTCCTACGGGATTGTGGTCGCTCTGCTACTTGAAAAATGGGCCCCGAAGGACGCATTCGTCTCTATCCTGAATGCGGCGCTGGTGGGGATCCTTCTGGCCTGGCTGGTATCTTTAGCCGCTCACGTCAAATTTCGGCGGAAGGCTTCAGCAGTCGAGCTCGCGGCCCTGCCGATGCGCTCACCGTTCGGCGCCTGGGGCTCGTCACTGGGTTTTGTGCTGATCGTTGTGGCTCTGCTGGAGCTGGTGTGGCAGTCTCATCTGACGCTGATCAGCGGCGCTCTTTATATAGTGGTCCTGACCGCAGCCTATTTCATGCTGAAGAAAAAGTAATTCTCATCTGTGCGCCGGACAGTTTAGTCGTCGTTCGTCGGTGGTTTGATTTGCCTGCGACTGAAGACTGCAGACCGCTTTCAGTATGTCCACCACCCCAAACTGCCACTATTACATTGTGCTGATTCGAATGTAGCGGCGAACATCTTTCACGCTCATGAGGATCACATACCCCGCGTAAAGCAGGCCCGCCGTGCCCAGAATGTTTCTGATTGCTTTCATGGCTATCATTGCTCTCCTGTCCAAAAATACAAAGACACGCTTAAAATTCAAACTTTGGATGCGCTGAGATGCCGCGGAGTTGTCGGACTGATTTGCTCATCCTGCCGAAGTATACAAGCCCGGACGCACAGTACAATACATCATATGGCCGATGAGCTTTTCCGCTATCGTTCAAACTTCCCCATTCTGGAGCGCACCACCTATCTCATCAGCAATTCGCTGGGCGCGATGCCGAAAGGCGTCTATGACGCCCTGAAAGGCTATGCCGACACCTGGGCGACGCGCGGCGTGCGTGCCTGGGAAGAACGCTGGTGGATGCTGGCCGCGCAGGTCGGCGACGAGATTGGCGCCCTGATGAACGCGCCTGCAAGTTCAGTTTCGACCCATCAGAATGTCACCACCTGCCAAGCCGTGGTGGCTTCCTGTTTTGATTTCTCCGGCAAGCGCAACAAAGTCGTATACAGCGACATGAATTTCCCTTCCGTGATGTATTTCTGGGAGGCGCAACAGGCCTACGGCGCTCGCGTGCACATGGTAAAGACGGACGACGGGATCACCGTTCCTCTCGACAGGTTGCTGGACGCTATCGATGAACAGACCCTGCTGGTTCCGGTCTCGCACGTAATCTTCCGCAGCTCCTACATCCAGGATGCGAAAGCCATCATCGAAAAGGCCCACAAAGTAGGCGCCCATGTGGTGCTTGATACCTTTCAATCCTTAGGCACGGTGCCGGTGAATGTGCAAGCGTTGAACGTCGATTTCGCCTGTGGGGGTGTTTTGAAATGGCTGTGCGGCGGCCCGGGGGTGGCCTATCTCTATGTTCGTCCGGATCTCGGGAAGGTGCTGCAGCCGAAATTCACGGGCTGGTTCGCGCACCAGAACGCGTTCGGATTCGAGGTGGGGCCGACGCGTTACGCCGAGCCCCCATTCCGCTTCATGAACGGCACGTCACACATTCCATCGCTGGAAGCGGCCCGCCCCGGACTGAAGATCATCGCCGAAATAGGCATTGCGAGAATTCGAGAAAAATCGCAGCGGCAAACTTCCCGCTTGATCGCCATGGCGGAACAGCACGGATGGCGCGTAAATACGCCCAGGAAAGCAGGGGAGCGCGGAGGAACCGTTTCCATCGAAATGCCGGAAGCCGAACAGGTCTGCCGCGAACTCCTCAAGCGCGACATTTTGGTCGACTATCGACCCAAAGCCGGCGTGCGCATGGCTCCGCATTTCTACACGAGAGATGAAGAGCTCAAGACCGCGATCACAGCGGTCGATGAAATCCTGAGAGTGCGCCCGGTAGCATCAAAGGTGTAGGCGTGCCACGCAGGAAAAAGCATCAACCACCAGGGACACGAAGTTTCACGAAGGATTTCAGATTCCTTTGTGATCCTTCGTGTCCTTGGTAGTTAATGGTTCTTGCTGGCCCCAGCGGCACCAGCCTTCTCACCTCCCGTTGCCGCGGTTCCCGAACTCTCCATATAAAATGGCCCAGTGAGCGATCCCGTCCGCATAGGAATTCTCGGGGACTACGATCCGAAGTCTCCGACCCTTCCCGCTGTCGAAAAGTCATTGCAGCATGTCTCCGCCCAACTGAACACACCGGTCGAAGCGGAGTGGATCGCGACCGCCAGCGTGCTTGCGCCCGGCGCCGAGAAGAAACTGGAAAGTTTTGATGGGCTCTGGGCCGCGCCGGGCAGTCCCTACAAGAGTCTGGACGGCATGCTGAAAGGCATCGAATTCGCCCGGACACGCGACTGGCCTTTCCTCGGTACCTGTGGCGGCTTCCAGTACGCACTGATCGAGTGCGTGCGTAACGTGCTGGGGATCAAAGACGCGGATACCGCGGAGAACAATTCCGGATCAAAAAATATCGTCATCTATCCGGTCGCTTGCGCCGTCCCCACTCGCGCCAAGGGTGCGCCCAAGCTTTCCGGTTCGATCCCCGAAATCCGGCTGCGCCCCGGATCGTACCTGCAGTCCTTCTACGGGCAGGACACCGTCACCGAAGAATTCTTCTGCAACTTCGAAGTCAATCCCGAATACGAATGGGCTGCCATGGAAGCAGGCTTCCCCGTGGTCGCTCGCGGCCCGCTGGGAGAGGTTCGCGCAATCGAATCCCCCACTCACCGCTTTTACGTCGCAACCCTGTTCCAGCCCCAGCTTTCTTCCCAGCCCGGCAAACCCCATCCAGTGGTCATGGCGTTCGTTCAGGCCGCGGCCGACTGGGGAAGAAAAAAGCTGGACGACAAAGTGCTGGAATAATTTTTGGATTGGAGAGCGCGTCCGGAAACAACACACCGTTGTCATCCTGAGCGCAGTCTTCCGCTCTGCGAAGCAGGGCGGAAGCAAGCAAAGGACCCATGTATTGCGCGTGCTCGCAGAACTCGCCGTGGTCCGAATGCACAGGTCCTTCGTCGGAAGCCCTTCGCGCAGCGAAGGGCTCTGCTTCCTCAGGATGACAATAATTTGGGTGAGTATCCGTCGAGAACCTCACGCGAAAAGCGGCACTTGCATCCCTCAAGCAGGAATCAATTCAAACGCCGGATACCTATCGAGCAAACCTCGAAATGCGTCTACCGGGGACCCGGCAGGCACAGGAAAGTATCTTTGTACTTCCCGTTTGAACTGATCCAGATAACCTTTCAGTATTTCCGGCTTCTCCTGATCCGATAGGACTCGCAGCTTGAACTTCTGCTGCAGCTTTCCTCGCTTGAGGGTAATTTCTCCTGCCGCCTCCGCGTTACGCACCCACTGCGTCCGGCCACGAGGAGCCACCAGAAAGCGCTTTCCACTCAGTTCCAGCAGATCAATCGGGGTCGAGTAAACCTGGCCGCTCTTGCGGCCGCGAACTTGCAACAGATAGTTGTACGAAAAGCCCCATCCCAGCCCGACCACAAATCCGAAAACCCGGTTGAAAATACGCTCGCCGGCGCTGGGCGCGCGAAAAGACGGAAGGGATGAATTCATGGCTTTCTCCGGCAGAGTAACCGCTATATCAAGCCTGCTTTATGAATTTGAGAGAGGCCGAATTCATACAATATCGCAAGCCCGTCGGCTGCGGCCCGTCGTCGAAGACGTGCCCCAGGTGGGCGTCACACAGGGTGCAGGCAACCGCGTTCCTGACCATGCCGTAACTTGCGTCCCGGATGGTGCGCACATTTTCCGGCGCGATCGGCTCCCAGAAACTGGGCCAGCCGGTGCCAGAATCGAATTTGGTCGCCGAGCTGAACAGCGCATTGTCACAGCATATGCAGCGGTAGAGACCCTTATCGTGCAAATCCCAATACTTTCCGCTAAAAGCAATTTCAGTATCGGCACGGCGCGTGATATCAAATTCTCCGGGAGAGAGCTGCTTGTGCCACTCGTCGTCGCTCTTGACCACTTTCGGCACCCGGACTTTTTGCAAACGCTGCCCGGAATCTGAAAATTGCACAATCGTGACTTCTCCGGGATCGCCCTTCGGCATCGCCGCCTCGATCAGCCTTGGCTTGCGCAGCGACCACAAAGCCACTCCGGCAAGCGCGGATACAGACACTCCCAGAAAAGCGCGCCGCCTCACATTCACCGAAGAATGGTCGCGATCTAACTCTGAGTCGAACATAGGCACCTTGATACCTTCTTACTTATTCCCAACTCTTCACCGTGTCCTATCCCAGCGTGGTCATTCCGAACCGCTTTAGCGGTGAGGAATCTGCTTTCCCCTACTTGCCGGTGTAAAGCTGCGGAAAGTCCTGCCGCAGGTGCGCCACCTTCGGGGCATCGTTAAAAACAATGTATGGCTGATCCGGATGCAAAGTCGCATAGTTCTGATGATAGGCCTCAGCCGGATAGAACGCCTTCAGCGGCACCACTCGGGTCACAATCGGACGCGCAAACACTTTGGCCTGGTCAAGCTGCGCGATATATGCTTCGGCGACCTTTTTCTGCTCGTCAGTGCCGTAGAAAATCACCGACCGGTACTGAGTACCGCTATCAGGCCCCTGCCGGTTCAACTGCGTGGGATCGTGGGCTACTGAGAAGAACACCCGCAGCAGTTCACCATACGTGATCTGCGATGGGTCATAGGTAATCTTCACCGATTCCGCATGCCCGGTTTCGCCGGTGCTGACCAACTCGTATTCGGCGGTCTTGGCTTCTCCGCCTGAGTACCCGGAGGTCGCGCTTATCACTCCCTTTACATGTTGAAAGACAGCCTGGATGCCCCAAAAGCATCCCCCCGCAATCACGGCAGTCTGCTCGCCCGGCTTCGACGCCAGCGAGGCATCGGTTGCCGGGCCAGGAACCGCGGCTGCGGACGCGTTCCCTGCAGTGTATGCCACCGTGCCCACAATCAAAGCCAGAAACAACAGGAAGATAGGAACAGCAAATCTGAACATAGAAGCACCCGGGCAGGACGGTTCACTAGCCACTTATATAGAGTTATGGGACTGACAAAAGTTTCAAGGGACAGTCGTCCGTCGTCAGTCCTCAGCCCTTAGCGCTTCAATCGTCAGCCCTTAAGCGCTTCGGGTCATCAGTCTTTCCCTGACGACTGCCGACCGATGACTGACGACTGGATTCGTATCCGGCACACGAAAGCACCGGCAACCGTGGATACTTCTTGAACCGGCTGTCCGTCAGAGCCAGCTGACACATATAGAAGACCGAGCCGCGATCCGACTCCATGCGGCGGGCGTGAGTGCAGTCCCCGCAGAGACCGGGCTGCGCCGGAATGTCCGAGGTTCCGTTAGGAGAGACCATGACTCAGAATAACAGCTAGGCCTCCTCCTGCCAGCCAACACCCCGATCGCGCATATTGCTGAGCTTCGCGATTTCCTTGAACTCTCGGCTGATAACTGAAAGCTGACGGCCGATAGCTGACGGCTAGCTTGCGACGTGAGGGATCCTGCTGCTAGATTTGGAGGCCCGAGAACAGTCTGATTTCCCAGGAGACCACGGTTGAGAACCTGCACATGGTTTTTGTCGTTCGCCCTTTTTATTGCACTTTTTTGTTCGCACTCGCAGGCTCAGATTGACGATGCCACCCGCCAGCTTTCGCACGATATTTTCAAACAGCTCATCGAAATCAACACCACAGACTCTGTTGGCAACGTCTCCACCGCCGCCGAGGCTATGGCACAGCGCTTCCGCGATGCCGGATTTTCCGAGAGCGACCTTCACATCCTCGGACCAAACGACCGCAAGAAGAATCTCGTGGTCCGCTTCCACGGCAGCGGGAAGCACAAGCCGGTGCTGCTCATCGGACATCTCGACGTGGTCGAAGCGCGGCGCGAAGACTGGACCACCGATCCGTTCCAGTTCGTCGAAAAAGACGGCTACTACTACGGTCGCGGCACCCAGGACATGAAAGACGGCGACGCCATCATGGTCACGACGCTGATCCGGTTCAAGAAGGAAGGCTACGTGCCGGACCGCGACATCATTCTGGCGCTCACCGCGGACGAGGAAGGCGGCACGTCGAACGGTGTGGACTGGCTGTCTGAGAAACAACCGCGAACTTATCGACGCCGAATTCGTGATTAACCACGATGGCGGCGGGATTCTCTCGGAACACGGCAAACCGCAGTTCATGTCAGTGGACGCATCGGAAAAACTCTACTCCGACTACGAACTAACGGTCACTAATCCCGGCGGACACAGTTCGCTGCCCAAGCCGGACAACGCGATCTACCATCTGGCCGACGGACTGGCCCGGCTGGAGCGCTACCAGTTTCAGTTTGAGCTGACCAATATCACCCGCGCCTATTACGAGCGCATGTCGAAAGTCGCGACCGGACAGCGCGCCGCCGACATGCAGGCGATTCTGAAGAATCCTCCTGATATGGCGGCAGTGGCGCGATTGTCGCAGGACTCGATTGACAACTCGATCATGCACACCACCTGCGTTGCCACGCGACTGAATGCCGGCCACGCCAACAATGCGCTTCCGCAAACTGCGCAAGGCCAACGTGAACTGCCGCATCGTGCCGGGGCATTCGACGGAGGAAATCAGGCAGGAGCTGGAAAAAGTTTTCGCTGATCCCAAGATTTCGGTGCGCGAGGTGGGCGGGATTGGCGGCGTAACCAACCGCAAGTCATTTGTGCCTCCGCCGCTGCGCCCGGACGTGTTTCAGCCGCTGGAAAAAGTCGTGGCCAGCGTGTGGCCGGGGCTGCCGGTGATTCCAGACATGGCGACCGGCGCCTCCGACGGCGTTTACACCAACGCCGCAGGGTTGCCGACATACTGTATTTCCGGCGAGGCCATCGATCGCGATGATATCCGCGCCCACGGCAAAGATGAGCGCATCCCGGTAGATTCGTTTTATCGCGCGGTGGATTTTTATTACCAGTTCATGAAAGCCCTGACCTCCCAGTAGCGAGTCGCTCTGACTGGCGGATCCCCTCAGGATGACGCAACCCGTTGCCCATTTTCCGGGGGCTTGTATAACTAAACTAAACCGTTTAGTATTGCAATCCTTCGACGAGCTGATTCATGATCAAAGCGCAAAACCTGGTCAAGAAATTCGGCGACTTCACCGCGGTTAAAGACATTTCGTTTACCGTCGAGGCAGGCGAAATTTTCGCCTTCCTCGGGCCAAATGGCGCTGGCAAAACCACCACCATCAAGATGCTGACCACGCTGCTCACCCCGACCAGCGGCAAGATCGAACTCGACGGACTCGATCCTACGTCCAGAAAAATGAAGCCCGGAGAAAATTCGGAATCGTCTTCCAGGATCCCAGTCTGGACAGTGAGCAGACTGCCTACGAGAATATGGAACTCCACGCCGTGCTTTACAAAGTTCCGCGCAAGGTGCGGGCCGAGCGTATCGAGCAACTACTGACCTTGTTCGAACTCTGGGAACGGCGAAACGACTACGTCAAGACATTTTCCGGAGGCATGAAGCGCCGCCTGGAAATCGCCCGCGGATTTCTGCATACCCCCAAAATCCTTTTTCTCGACGAGCCCACGCTCGGCCTTGATCCGCAGACCCGCAACCAACTTTGGACCCACGTCAAGAAATTAAACGAAACCCAGCAGACCACTGTCTTCCTAACCACCCATTACATGGACGAAGCTGACCGTGTAACGCATCGAATCGCCATCATCGATCACGGCGGCATTGTCGCCCAGGGCACGTCGCAACAACTGAAGCAACAAACCAATAGCGAATCACTGGAGCAGGCATTTCTTGCCTTGACCGGCGCTTCGATTCGCGACGAGAGCGCGACCTCCGCCGACCAGATGCGGCAAGTCGCCAGGATGTGGAGCCAACGCCGATGAGCGCTATTTACATTCTCTGGCTGCGGGAAATAAAGCGATATGTGCGCTCGCGGGCACAAATTGTGGCCTCGCTGGGCCAGCCTTTGCTCTATCTTCTGGTGCTCGGCTTCGGGCTGGGGCCAGTCTTTCAAAAAGCTGGCAACGGAAGCTATCTGCAATTTGTGGCCCCGGGCGTGATCAGCATGACGATTCTTTTTACCGCGACTTTTTCCGGCATCGCCATGCTGTTTGATCGCCAGTTTGGCTTTCTTGAAGGAAACACTGGTCGCGCCAGTTCCGCGAATCGAAGTCATGATTGGCCGAACTTTCGGGCGGCGCCACCGTCGCCGTCCTTCAAGGCACGCTCATCCTGGTGGTCTGCCTGATTGCCGGCTTTCGGCCGGCGCAGCTGTCGCTTCTTCCGCTGGCATTTGTTTTCATGGCGCTGATCGCCATTGTCTTCGCGGCGCTGGGCACGGCATTTGGCTCGATCCTTCAGGACATGCAGGGTTTTCAGCTGATCATGAATTTCATGGTCCTGCCGATTTTCTTCCTGTCGGGAGCTTTGTTTCCGCTGACCAATCTTCCCAAGCCCCTGGCCATCATCACCCGTCTCGATCCCCTCACCTACGGCGTAGACGCGCTGCGCGGCGTGCTCATCAACGGGTCGCATTTTGGCATTGCTCTGGATGTCTCCCTACTCTGCGGCGTCGCCGTGGCTTTCCTGTCGCTGGGAGGATATTTGTTTTCCAGAATTCAGTTGTAGTCCGCAAACCCGATGGCGAGAACCAGAAGCCCGCAAGCCCACGAAAAAGTTTTGCAAGCAACCCTCGCGCTATTCGTGAAACGTGGCATCGAGGCCACCAGCATGGATGCAGTCGCGGAAAAATCCGGGGTCAGCAAAGCCACCATCTACAAGCACTGGAAGGACAAAGATGCTCTGGCGCTGGAAGCACTGTCACTGATGCTGGGTTTGGACGAAGAACCTCCCAAGTTCGACTCCGGAAACCTGCGTCAGGACCTGGTCGATGCGCTCACTTATCAGCCGTCGCCGGACCGCCTGGAGATGAAAAATCGCATGATGCCCCATGTGATGGCTTACGCCGCCCGCAATCGAACCTTTGGAGAACAATGGCGCATGCTGGCGATCGAGCGGCCGCAAGCCCGCCTGAAGAATCTGATCAAACACGGTATCGAGCACCGCCAGTTGGTGAGCAAAATTAATCTGGAGACCGGTTTGGCGCTATTGCTGGGCCCCATGCTGTACTGGCACATCTTCGTCGGCAAGAAATCTTTCAGCCCAATTCCGAAGGATCTGGCGACGGAGGTGGTGAATGCGTTTTGGAAGGTGTATGGACGGCGCCAGTTTCAGGGTTAATGATTAGTCCTCAAGTTTTATCCCTTTTGCAGACTGCCCTCGCAGCAGAAACGTCTTAGGATACTTACCCTCGCCACAGATTTTGAAGGAACCGAAATCCTTATACTAAAGACCGTCGGGAGCTTCAGGATTTGACTCGCGCCATACCTTTAATTGATAGAGATCGTCGATTGTGATTTTCCGCTCGCGAAGGCGGTCGAACAGATGATCGCGAAGGGCCGGTGGAAGCGAGTTCCACTGGATCTAGGCATCTATTCTCCAAAGGTCATGCGAGCGAGTTCTTGTTTGAGCTTATGCCTTTCCGCCGTATCGTCAGATTGCGTCAATCGATCAGCAAGTTCAAAGAACCTCTGTTTTTCCGCTTCCTTTGACTCCAGTCCAGCCTCGATAAGCTCCACCAAGACGCGATTAGCGCTGGTGCGTTGACGCTTGGCGAGAGCCCGGACTCGACGGGCAAGCCGGGTGGGGATCGAGATGCTCTGGCGAACGGGTTTTTCCGACGCCGGCATAATGATTCATATTACACCATCTTGCACCAATCGCTCGGACTTATCACGGAACCTGCTGCGAGGCTGGTCTCGCAAATCCGCAATGCCGTCCATTACAGACGGTATCCTGGCGCACCCGTTCGGGATAGGATAGAACACTTTTCCTTCTTGACTTCGCCTAATCTTCGCCTAAAATAATCGCATGGCAATCACCCGACGACAACGGCAGGTGTACGACTTCATCTCCGAGTTCGTGCAGAAGAACGGTTATTCTCCCTCGTTCGAGGAGATCGGCGAAGGCCTGGAACTCAGTTCGCTGGCCACCGTGCATAAGCACATCTCGAACCTGGAGAAAAAAGGGCTGCTGACGCGCGACTACAACCGCAGCCGGTCCATCGACCTGCTGCCGCCCAAGGGCCGGCTCAAACAGGCCATGTCGGTAAACACCACGATGGTGCTGCCGCTGATGGGGCGCATTGCCGCCGGCCAGCCCATCGAAGCTGTGCCCAGCAACGAAACCATTTCCCTGGCAGATTTTGTGCGCTCGAAAGAAGTGTTCGTGCTGGAAGTTCGCGGCGACTCCATGCAGGATGAAGCCATCCTCAACGGCGATTACGTGATGGTAGAAAAGAGCAGGACGGCGCACAACGGCGACATCGTAGTGGCCCTGGTTGAAGGCACCGACGCCACGCTCAAGCGCTTCTACCGCGAAGGCGAAAACATTCGCCTGCAGCCTTCCAATGCAACTATGAAGCCCATCATTGTGCCGGCTGCGTCGGTCGAAGTGCAGGGGAAAGTGATTGGAGTGTTGCGGAAGTACTGAGACAGCCGTCAGCTTTCGGCTATCAGCCCTCAGTCAGAAACAAAACTACCGCAAAGACAGTAACGCCCGGGCAATCAACCCGGGCGTTTGAAGTTTGGCCGACGACTGAAGACCGACGACTGACCTACACGTGCTTATCGATTGCCTTCTGAATCGTCTCTTTGGGAACGTAGCCGACGATCTGTTCTTTTACCTGTCCGCCCTTGAACACGAGCAGAGTGGGGATGCCGCGGACCCCGTAACGCATGGGCGTGGCGCTGTTGCTGTCCACATCCATTTTGCCGACTTTGATTTTGCCGGTATAGTCCTTGGCCAGTTCGTCCACGATCGGGGCGAGGGCGCGGCAAGGGCCGCACCACGATGCCCAGAAGTCCACCAAAACCGGCTGATCTGATTTCAGAACATCCTGGTCAAAATTTGCGTCGGTCACTTCCAGAATTCCGTTACCTGCCATTTTTCCTCCGGTGCGCCGCCCGCTGCGAACATGCAGATTCGGGACGCGCGATCAGCCAATCTGGCTGCTGTATCGTAACACCGTATTGGATGCATCGTAGCAGGAGAAGTCGCAAAGGCAGCTATAGGGTTGGCTCCGAGGCAACTTGCGGCCTTTCCAGTTTTCGTCCCCGTCCTGCGAGCACAAAAAAAACGTCCTGAACTTTTCAGCTCAGGACGCCCGGCAGCCCTCCCCCAGAACTGCCAAACCACGAAATGGATACTAGGCCCGCCCCACACTGCTGTAAACGTCACTTTGGTAACACACGAATCTCTGGCGGTCACAATGGGAATAATGCCGTGGGTCATTATCAGGTAATTGTGATCGATTGGATGATTGACGATTCACATCCAAACTAAAGCGTTGATAGTTATGGGGAAACCCTTTCTGACAATAGTCCCACGCAGCACTGGCTGCGGGGCGCTCGCGCAGAAAGGGGTGAAGTTCGGTTGCGGGAATGTCCTTTTTCGGGAAGGGCCCCGGGTCAGGGTCGTGTTCTGGCAATTATTCGCTATGCCAGCTCGCTCCCCCGTCGCTGGTGACCCAGGTTTCATCGTTGCTGGTGACCAGGCGGCCGTGCTGAGAGTCGCTGAACTCGACTCTGATGATGTCCGCCGTCAAGGGCTTGCCGTCCAGGGATACATTGACCTGAGTCCAGTGTTGGCCCGCGTCGGCAGAGTGATAGAGAGCGCCGGCCGAGCCGCCAGCCCACACGTCAGAATCATTGGCCGCGATTGCGCGGAAGACGACGTTGCTGGCCACTGCAATTGTCTGCCAGGTCTTGCCGGAATCCAGAGAGCGCTGCACAGCGCCCGCGGGAGACAAAGTCCAGCGCGACGTGGCCGGAATTTTAGGCGGCAACGCATTGGCCCGAACCCGCCCGCCGTATGCTCCCGCGGTAATTTCGGCGGATGCCGTGTCCGCTTTGCGATCTCCCGACGACATTGCCGCCGTCGTTCCAGCGCTGGTTTCGTTTCTGGGCGATTCGTCCTTTGCCTTTCGCTCAGCGCTTTGGGCCGCGATTGACGGAGGCTCGGCCTGAACGGTCACGGTTTCGGTAACGCCGTTAGCAAGATTGTTGTCGTTGCGCACGCTGGCTTCAGGTGTCTTTGGGGCTGGAGAAGCTGCGGGTGCGGAGTCGGCCAGTTGTCCCGTGACCTGGAAAGGCTTATTTGCGCTCTTGAACAGGTTGGCATCTGCCTGCCGATTGTTTGCCACCTGGTGGTTGATGTTCGAATTTGCTTTTAAACCTCCGATGGCTTGTTCGTTCGATGTCAGCTGGTCAAACGTAGACGCGGCGGCGGCGGACCTTGTGGGCGTTTCTTCACGTTGCTTGGCCAACTTGCCGGCAAAGTCGCGATCAGGCTGGAATGGCGACGGCGGCGGGATTTTTGCCGCCAGTTTTTCACGCGGAGCATTGGAGGCGTCGCTTTCTACCGCGAGGTTCGAGGGTGCTGCGGGTGCGGGTGAGGCTGAGGAAGATTTTTCCGCGACCGCCGGGGCCAGATCGGGCCGTTGCTCATAGTGGAGCGTTACCGCCGCGCTGACCACCACGACGCATGCCGCCAGTGCACCCCAGCGCAACACAGGCCACGTCAACCACCGGGATCTCCCAGGGATTGTGGAGGGCGCCAGGTCGGCCTCCGGCATCGACAGCGATACGACATTCCGGCAATCGGCGCACTGCCCCAGGTGTTGCAGTACCTGGGCACGCTCGCGCTGGTTCAACGACTTCTCGGCAAAGGCCGTCAGCAGATCGGGATCGGGATGGACTCCGGCCTTGGCAGTTGCCTGCAGTCGCTGTTGCACGATTTTGGGAAGTTGCTCCATTCTCTTTTAGTTCTTGTTCTTGCCGGCCGTGCCGGATTTGCGGCACGATTAGCCCTGCCCTTCCCCGTTCCTCAGCCCGGAGGTCCGAGGCCCGACGTCCGGGGTCCGACATCTGGCACCCGAATTTCTCCCTTCTTATCAGAGAACGCCGGCGGAACCGGTTCTTGCGCCAGGCGGTCACGGATATTCAACTCGCAAGTCACGTACATCCACCTGCAAAGCTTCCTCCGCCTGACGACGGCTCATTCCCTTTCGTTCCAGCCGCAGCACAATCTGCTTGCGCAGGGACTTGACCAGTTTATCGAGCTTGCGGCTGATGGTTGACTCATGCACCGCGAGCATGCGCGCGATCTCCGCCAGTGTGCGATTGTCCAGATAATAAGATGCCAGAATGAATCGATCCTCTGCCGGCAGCGCGGACAAGACTTCATCGGTTGCAGCCTCGACTCGCGAGATCGACCGCGATGGCCGGCTCCGGGTCCTTCGCGGCAAACTCCTTGCCGTCTTCGCTCTCTTCCTCCAGGCTCACCAGCCGGCGCTGGCGGCGATAGCGGTTCACAAATTCCTGCGCCATCACGGTCCGCAGCCAGCCTTCCAGCGAACCGCGGCCGGTGTAGGAGGCCAGCTTCGAAACGCGTTGTCCGTCGCGCGTAGTAGTCCCGTAGAGATCGGCGTAGAGCGAGTCCGCGAGTTCGCGCGCGGCGGAACTTTCTTTGGCGATGTAGGCCGCGATGTCATACAGCTTCTCGCGGTAGCGCGTCATGAAAACTTCCCAGGCACGTTCCTGGCCGGCGGCGCAGGCGCGGGCCAGCGCCAGCTCTTCCACGCGCAAGCTGGCATAAAGTTCGGCAATCTCCTGGGCGAGACGCTCCCGGCGGCAAATACTTGGCGGCAACTTCGTTAAGGATCGCGGCAAATTGCTCGCGGCTAAGCCCGAAATTTCCGCTCTTTTCGTAAAGCTCGGTGATCACGGATTCCAACTCCGATACAGCCTCTGTAACGGGTTGGACACCGTGGTTGGTCATGTCAGGCATGCATGGCGGGCAGAGCCACTGCGGATGCTATCAACTTTTGTGATGCAAGAACCTGAAAATCTGTCGTTCCTCAGGTAAGCGCGGGGAAGGCGCTGCCGGCGCGGTGGGCGGAAGCCCACCGGACAGCCGGCGGGACGCCGGCGCTACACAGGAGGAACACCATGAAATCCAAGGCTTTTGTTCTTGCTTCCAGCGTTTGGCCTGCTGGCCGGACTCGCTTTGTTTCTGCCTTGCCGGGCCCCGGCCGGCGGAATTCCCTCGAACTCGGGCTACACCGTCCTGGCACCCATCCGGCACGGAAACCTGACCGTATTTCCCGTGGTGGCGGCACATTCCTTTGACACCGGGGAATTCCTCACCCTGGACGAAGGGCTGCGCTCGGGCGAAGTGATTGTCACCGAGTCCGGAAGCGTGCAGCCGCTGATGCGCCGGCGCCGCGATGCCCCCGTCGCCAGGCGGCGCACAGGTCAACCAGTTGGTGCTGGTCAACAACTCCAAACGGCCGCTGATTCTGCTGGCCGGCGAGATTGTGACCGGCGGCAAACAGGATCGGGTGATCGGCAAAGACCGCATTATCCCGCCGGAGAGCGATCCCATGGATCTGGGAGTCTTCTGCGTCGAACCGGGCCGCTGGGTCGGCAGCAGCGACAGATTCGGAGTTAGAGGAGCGGCTGGAGCGCTGCGTGCCGGCGCCGATGGCAGCCCCGAATGTCCGCGCCAAGGCGATGGCCGACAAGGACCAGCAGAAAGTGTGGTCGGAGGTGGCGAAGAACCAGGACAGCGATGGCGGAAACTGTGACCGTCGAGGCAGCGCCCAGCAATCGGCGGAACCAGTTCGTACGCGGGCGTGATGGACGAATGAGGAAGTAAAACAGCAGAGTCGACTCCGTGGCCGAACCCATCCAGCGCAACTACCAGAGCCTGATTCAGCAACTGCGCGATCAGAATGCGGTGGGAGTGGTGGTCGCGGTCAATGGCCAGATTGTCTGGGCGGATATTTTCGCCAGCACCAACCTTCTGGAAAAATACTGGCCCAAGCTGGTGCAGTCCTACGCCGCCGAAGCGGTCGTGACCCGAACGCAAGGAGCGGCGAGGTCGACGGTGAAACAGGCGCAGGAGTTTCTCAACCATCTGGACGGACGTCACGAGACTGTGGACAGCGAACCCGGACTCTACCGTCACACCGAAATCGCAGGAGACGGATTCAGGGCGTTCGAACTGACGTCACTGCTGCCGAAGACCGGCTTCGATTTGCACGTGGCGAAGATGGCGGAGTAGGGGAAAACTGGTTTCTGGTTTCTGGTTTCTGGTTTCTGGTTTCGAGCTGGTCGGCGAGCCGGTGATCAGCGATCTCAGAAACCGGAAACTGGAAACTAGAACGATACTGCCTTCAGCTTCCGGCTGCTGCTGTACCAGTTTCTCCAGGAATTGGAGTCATTCGGCAGATTCTGTCCGGTGATGTCGCGCAGCGCCTGGTAAACCCAGCCGTGAGTCTGCGCGTCCAGGGAGGCGTCGTCGGCATAGTCCAGCAGGTGTGGAATCACGCTGCGGCGCTGCTCCTGGGTGAGCATGCCGGATTGCGCCAGGCTGCAGCCGGCGCGCTCGCGCACCATGGGCGAGGGGTCGTCGTGAAACTCCTGCAACAGAGGAGCGATGGTCTCGTTGGTTCCCAGGTAGGCCAGGCCTTCCACTGCCCAATGGCGAACTTCAGGGTCGGAGTCATGGAGCTGGCCGACCAATATTTCGTTGACCCGTTCCGGTACGACGCCGCGGTTGCCGAGAAGTCCCAGCTCCCACAGTGCCCACACCCGCTGCGACTGTGGTCCGCTCTCAACCTGCTGCGCCAGCCGCTCCACCGTCGCCGGCGCCTTGACCGCACCCATGGCCGCCAGGTCCAACTCGATGCCCGCTGCCCGCACCCGCAGATCGTTGGAGTTGAGCGCGGTCGTGATCAGCGAATTGAATCGGGGAGTAAATTTCAGCTTTCCCCACCAGCCTTCGACGCGCGTAGCGATCTGATCGTTGGCGCCGTCGTAGTGATTCACGGCGCGTTCCAGCAAGAGTTCGGCCTGCTGCTGCGGAGTTTTGTGTTCCAGGCTTTCGATCTCATGTTCGGAAAGCACTGCGGGAGAAGCCGCTTCCGGTTTGCCCTGCACGGTAAGGAATTTGGTAATCTGCTCGAATGTGGCGCGCGCATTGCCGGTGGCGAAGAATGCGGCCAGCAGAATCCCCGCCGCCACGGCGAACAGAATGCGCCAGCTCCCCGCCTGCGGATCGATGGACTGGTCCAGCTTCAGGTTCGATGACCGGCCGTATGGTGCCGTATTCCTGCACCGGCTCGGGCCGCGGATCTCCCTCCCAGGAATGCATGGCAGGAGTCTAGGGTGGGTTCAGAATGGGGTAAAGTTACGTCGGGTACTTTGGTTATTACCTTTTAATGTAGGGAGTTGCAAATGAAGCGGCTCGGACGATTCTGCACCACAACTACTTGTCTCACGCTAGTCACCTTGTTGCTGGTTACCTCGAGTTTGGCCGCCGGGCCGGGCTACCACCTGGTGAAAACCTACCCGCTAGGCGGCGACGGAGGGTGGGATTACCTGACGTTCGACCCGGCTTCGCGGCACGTTTTTCTTTCACGCGCCACCCACGTTGTGGTGATCGACGCCGACTCCGGCAAAAATGTCGGCGAAATTCCGGACACTCCCGGAGTGCACGGCATTGCGCTGGCGCCGGAATTCGATCGTGGGTTCGTCAGCAACGGGCGCGAAGGCACAGTCACGATTTTCGATCTGAAGAATTTGAAGGTGCTCGGAAAAATTCCGGTCGGAGAGAATCCCGACGCGATTCTTTATGATCCCGCGAGCAAACGGGTATTTACCTTCAACGGCAAAAGCCATGATTCCACTGCGATTGATGCCGCCAAGGGCACGGTGCTCGGCACCATCAAGCTGAATGGGAAGCCGGAATTCGCGGTCAGCGATGAAAGCGGGAAAGTCTTTGTGAACATCGAAGACACCAGCCAGTTGGTAGAACTTGATCCGAACAAGCTCGAGGTAAAGTCCCGCTGGCCGCTAGCACCTTGCGAGGAACCGAGCGGGCTGGCGATTGATCGCAAGCATCGAAGGTTGTTTTCCGGATGCAGCAACAAACTGATGGCCGTTGTAGATGCTGATAGCGGGAAGATCATTTCCACGCTTCCGATCGGCGAGGGCGTAGACGCAAACGCATTTGATTCGGAGACCGGGCTGGCGTTCGCTTCCTGCGGCGAAGGCGTGCTCACGGTGGTACACGAAGATTCAGCGGATAAATTCAGTGTCGTGGAGAATGTCCCCACCCAACGTGGCGCGCGCACCATGACTCTCGATCCCACGAAGCATCAGGTTTTCCTGGTCACTGCAAAATTCGGACCGCCCCCAGCCGCGACAGCGGAGCAGCCGCGGCCCCGGCCGGCGATTCTGCCGGACAGCTTTGTAGTGCTGGTAGTTGGACGATAAGAGAACGCGCTGCTACATCACCGACGGTACGCTGATTCCCATCACGGCCAATGCCCGCGTCAGTTCTCGCCGGACCACGGCCACCGTGGCCAGGAGAAATTTCTTCCGGCCCTCATCGACTTCACTCAGGATGGGATGGCGATGGTAGAACGCGTTGAAGACTTGCGCCAGTTGGAAGGCGTGCTTGGCCAGGTAGGCGGGTTCGGTGGTGGCAATGCACTGGTCAACGATGTAGGACGTCTTTGAGGCTGCCAGCCAGAGCTCCCAAATCTCGTTGCCGGCTTCGCCCGCGAAATATCTCTCCAGGTCTGCAGGAGAAATACGTTCTGCCGGATTCCTGCCAAATTCGTCGGGATCAAAACCGCCCTTGCGGAAGATGTTGGCGGCCCTGACCACGGCATACTGCGTGTACGGGCCGGTTTCGCCTTCAAAACTCAGCGCCTCTTTGAAGTCGAAGGCGATCACCGACGACTTGGTGAACTTCAACATGAAATAGCGCAACGCGCCGACCGCAATCTGCGTAGCGATCGTGGTGCGCTCGGCCTCGGTGAGTTGAGGATGGCGGCCGTCCACTTCGCTCTTCGCCGAAGCCATCAGCCGGTCCAGCAGGTCGTCAGCCTTAACCCCAAAACCTTTGCGGCCGGAAACTTCGATGTAGGCCCGGCCCTTGTCTTCATCGGAGAGCTGGTAGCCCAAGTTCGGCGGCGCAGCGCGGCGTGAGCGCGACCATCTCGTAGGAGAAATGAGTGTAGTGGTCGGCTTGCTCGTTATATCCCAGCCCGCGCAAGGCTTCGATCACGGTGCTCTGCGCTTCCGCCTGGCGGGCGTCAATCACGTTGTAAATTTCAGCCACATTGCCGAAATGAGGATGGTCCAGCGCGCCCACGGCGGTTGAAATCCAGCAATCGCGCCCGTTGGGATAGCGATAAAACTTTCGATACCCGAAATCCCGTCCCAGCAGGCCAAACTTCCACATGTGATAGGCGATGTCTTTGCCGACGTAGCCAACGGTGCCGTTGGAACGGACGATCACTTTCTGGTCTTCTTCGGCTACCTCGTCTTCCTCGCGTACAGCCGATTCTTCGACACTTGCAGCGACTTCAGATTTTGAAGTCCCCGCCCTCCGCATAACCCAGCAACCCTGGTTCTTACCTTCAGTCTCGAAAAAAATCACGCCGCCTTCTTTCAGTTTGACGAAGGCTGCGTCCCAGAAATGAAGGTGGAGGATCTCGCTCTCCCGGGGCAGAAAATCGTATTCAATGTCGAGCCGGTCCATGGTCTCGAGATGGCGGCGCAAGACGGCGATGGAAATGAGGTCGGCGATGGCGGCAGTTTCGTTGCCGCCTTCTTCGATAGCGTGCAGGGCTTGCTGGCGCACCTGCAAATTCTCTTTGTCCTGGGCGTACCACTGCGAGACCCGGGCATAGAGGTCCCAGCAGTAATAGTCAAAACGCGGCTGGCGCGCCAACTGCTCAATTTCGGCTCGCGACTTCTTTTCGATATGCAGAAATCCCACAACCACGTCGGCCACTTGCGCGCCGGTGTTGTCGATATAGTTCTGAACATCCACTTCCCTGCCTGCAAACTTCAGCAGGCGGACGAAAGTGTCGCCGAGAATCGCGTTGCGCAGGTGGCCGACGTGCGCAGCCTTGTTGGGATTGATGCTGGAATGTTCGACCAGAATCTTGCCGGAAGGAACGTCCGCCCGCGGATTTTCGTCTGCAGCCAGCGACGCCGCCAATAGCTCGCGCTTGACACGCGCGTTAATGTAGCCTGCACCCGCCAGTTCTAGTTTCTCGAACCCCGGGATCGGGCCCATGCCGTCAACGATTTCTTTGGCAATCGCGCGCGGAGCTTTGCGCAGTTTCTTCGCCAGTTCGAAGGCCAGTGGCAAAGCGTACTCGCCAAAATCCACTTTCGGTGGCTGCTCGACCACGATTTTCGGCAGCTCGACCCCGTAAGTGCGGCGGATGAAGTCGCCAACATGCTGGGCCAGACGGCGTTCTAATTGGCGATACAAGATCTCCCCTAAACTGTTGAAGGAAAAAGTGATTGTAGCAAACTGTGAGTGGGCGCGAGGTTTGACGCGGATTGCACGCTTCCCTATGATGAAAACGGTCGTTGGTCGTTGGCTCATTGGTCGTTGGCCGCTGTGGCAGCGTCTTCTTATAGCGTCTTATTGTAAGTAACAAATATAGGTTTTGGACAACGACCAAAGACCAACGACCATCAACTGACTCCTATGCGCATCGCTTACCTCGACTGCTTCTCCGGCATCAGCGGCGACATGTTTCTCGGCGCCCTGGTAGATGCAGGAGTTCCGGCTAAGCTGTTCGAGGACACGGTCGCGGCGCTTGATATCGGAGCCCGGCTGGGAGTTTCGCGAGTGAATCGCAGCGGGATCGCGGCCACCAAGCTGGACGTCTTTGTCCACGGTGAAAAAGAATTGCCGCGTGAAATCTTCTGGGAACAGCAGAGTCACGCTCAAAAACATGACCATGACCACAGCCATAGACACGGCGACGACCATGATCACGGGCATGAGCCTGTGGAATTGAAAGAGCACAACTACAGCCAGACCCGAAATGAGGGCTCGCGGGCGGGGGCGCCCGCGCCACACGAGCACGGACATCAGCATGGGCGTGGCCTGAAGGAGATTCGCGAAATAATCCGCAATGCCGCCGGCGTCAGCGAACGGGCGAAGAGTGTGGCGATTTCAATTTTCGATGCGCTGGGTGCCGCTGAGGCCAAAATTCACAATAGCGATATCGAAAGCGTCCACTTCCACGAAGTCGGAGCCGTTGATGCCATGGTCGACATCATTTGCGCCTCCGTGGGCGTCGAAGCGCTGGCCGTGGATGAGATTGTCTGCTCGCCGCTGAACGTGGGCGGGGGGACGGTGAAGTGCGCGCACGGATTATTGCCGGTGCCGGCTCCCGCCACTGTAGAGTTGCTGAAAGATGCCCCGGTATATTCGTCCGGCATTCAGGTGGAACTGGTCACGCCGACGGGCGCCGCGATCGTAAAGACGCTGGCCAAACGTTTTGCGCCGTTTCCCGCGATGACCATAGAAAAATCAGGTTACGGCGCGGGCGCCCGGGATCTTCCAGGCCATGCGAATGTACTTCGCTTGACCGTCGGCGAGGCCCAGCCAGAGCTCGCGGCCAACAGTTCGCAGGAAAGCATCTCGGTACTCGAGGCTAACCTCGACGATCTGAATCCGCAGGTGGTCGGTTACGTAATTGAGCGCCTGCTCGAAGCGGGAGCACTCGATACTTTCGCGGTGCCGGTGCAAATGAAGAAAAACCGTCCCGGGATACTGCTCACTGTACTGGCCAAGCTAGAAGACGCGTCCCGGCTGACTCATATTATCTTCACCGAGACCAGCACCCTGGGCGTGCGCCGGCGGGAAGAGCGCCGTCAGACACTGGCACGGAAGTGGATCACGGTGGAAACACGCTGGGGAAATGTGCGATTGAAAATTGGCAGCATGAACGGCACGGTGACCAACTACGCGCCTGAATATGAAGATTGCAGGAAAATCGCGGCTCAACACCATGTCCCGCTGAAGAGCGTGATGCAGGCGGCGCTGCAAGGATATTCGAAGCAGCAGATCAAGGAATAGATTCCCGCCGGGAAATAGAAAAAGAATGAGCAAAAAGTTCTACATCACGACCCCCATCTATTACGTCAATGCGCGTCCGCACATCGGACATGCGTATACCACGATCGCGTGTGACACCATTGCCCGGCGCCAGCGCATGATGGGTTTCGACACTTATTTCCTGACCGGCACAGACGAGCACGGACAAAAGATCGAACGCGCCGCGCAAGCTGCGGGAAAAACTCCGCAGCAGTTGACCGACGAAGTATCCGCCGAGTTCCGAAGCCTCTGGGACCGGATGGGGCTGACCTACGACGATTTTATCCGCACCACGTCTGACAAACATGAACAGGGCGTGCAGGCGCTGTGGCGGCGCATTCGCGACAACGGTTACATCTACAAGGGCCACTACACCGGCCAGTACTGCGTCTTCGACGAACTTTATGTGGACTCGGTTGGCCCTGGTGCGCCTTGCCCCGAATGCGGACGCCCGACGGAAACGGTGCGGGAAGAAAACTATTTCTTCAAGCTCTCGGCCTTCCAGGACAAGTTGATAGAGCTCTACACCAGCCAGCCGGATTTTATTCGCCCGGAAACGCGGCGCAATGAAGTGATGTCATTCGTCCGCTCCGGCCTGCGCGATCTTTCCGTCAGCCGCAGCTCTATATCCTGGGGCATTCCCGTGCCAGACGATCCCAAGCACGTGATTTACGTCTGGCTCGATGCGCTGGCGAATTACATTACGGCGCTAGGCTACGGATCGGACGACCCCGCCAAGTACGACAAATATTGGCCCGCCGATGTGCAGATGATCGGCAAGGAAATCGTGCGCTTCCACTGCGTCTATTGGCCGGCGCTCCTGATGGCCGCCGGGCTCCCTGTGCCGAAGCACGTCCTGGCCCACGGTTGGCTGCTGTTCGAGGAAAGCAAGATGTCAAAGTCGCGCGGAAATATCGTGCGCACTGAGACCATCCTCGACGTACTGGGCACCGACGCGCTGCGCTATTTTCTGCTGCGGGAAATTGTGTTTGGGCAAGACGGATCGTTTTCCTTCGATGCCCTGGTGCAGCGCTATAACGCCGACCTGGCCAATGGGTTGGGCAACCTGGCCAGCCGCACCCTGACCATGATCAACCGCTATTTCAAGGGCGAAGTCCCGTATCCTTCGCGCACCGGATTACGGGCGGAAGAGAATGCCATCGCCGACGCCGCACGCCAGGTCATCACTGAATTTAACGCGCTGTTCGAGCAACGCCAGTTTTCGCGCGCTCTCGAAGTAGCTTGGACCCTGGTCGCCGCGGTAGACAAGTACATCGTCGAGAACCAGCCTTGGGCACTGGGCGAAAAGCAGGACGACGAGAGCCGGTCGCGACTGGGGACCATTCTCTACACCAGCGCCGAGGCTCTACGGATCGTGACCGCACTGGCGCATCCCGTAATTCCCGATGCGACGGCGAAGATTTGGACGCAGCTGGGCCTGGGAGATATTCGCAAGTTATCGTTAACCGATTTGCAGTGGGGACAACTCCACCTGGGGACGAAGTTAGGAGAAATACAGCCGGTGTTCCCGCGCGCCGACAAGAGCGCCATCGAAAGGATGCAGCAGATGGAAGAGCTGGGACGCACGCACTTCCGCAGTTGTAGTCGCCGAAGAAAAGGCAGCGACACCGAGCCGTTGTGCCTCCAACCAAGCCGGCGGCGGTTGTGCCCGATGGCAAGATCAGCTATCGAGGACTTCGCCAAGGTCGAGCTTCGAGTAGGCCAGGTGAAAGTCGCCGAAAAAGTGAAAGGCGCCGACAAGCTGCTGCGCTTGGAAGTGGACCTCGGCACGGAAGTGCGGCAAGTGGTGGCAGGAATCGCGGAAGCCTATGCGCCGGAGACGCTGATCGGACGCAAAGTCGTGATCGTGGTGAATCTTGCGCCACGAAAGTTGCGGGGCTCGAATCCAACGGCATGATCGTGGCGGCTTCGCCTGAGGGTGGGAAGCCAGTGCTGGCAAGCTTTTTGGAGGATGTGCCGGTGGGGACACGGCTCAAGTAGGCAGCCTCCTTAATTGGTGATAGAAATTAGGACCTGCCGAGCTCTGCTCGGCCTGGACGGGTCAGAGACCCCTCCCCACACAGCCCCTGCCAACGACGAACGACAACCGACTATCCATGCTCATCGACTCACACGCTCATCTCGAGATGGAGCAGTTCAATGCCGACCGCGAGCAGATGATTGCGCGGGCGCGTGACGCGGGCATTGAGAAGATCGTCGCTATAGGCAGCGGGACCGGGCCGGGCTCGCTCGACTGTGGCATTCAACTGGCTGAGCAGCATCCGGACTTAATTTATGCCACCATCGGCATCCATCCGCACGAGGCCAAGCTGGCAACCGACGCCGACTTTCAGGAACTGGAGCGATTGGCGAAGCGACCCAAGGTCATTGCCTGGGGTGAAATTGGCCTGGACTATTTCTACGATCATTCGCCGCGCGAGTTGCAGCAACAAGTCTTTCTGAAGCAGATGGAGTTGGCACGTGCCGCCAAGCTGCCGATCGTGATTCATTGCCGGCCTTCCGATAAGAGCGAGAACGCCTGGGACGACTGTCTTGCATTGATGGAACAGAATTGGAAATCCAGCGGCCTGGGAGGAATCCTGCACTGCTTCACCGGCAGCTGGTCACATGCCAGACGGGCGCTGGACATGGGATTCATGATTTCCTTCGCCGGCAATATAACTTTCCCCAAGGCGCAGCCCATCCGCGACGCCGCCAAGGAAGTCCCGCTGGAGCGCTTGCTGATCGAAACCGACTCACCTTTTCTGGCACCCGTTCCGTATCGCGGAAAGCGCAACGAGCCGGCGTTTGTAAAGGAAGTGGCCCGGCAACTGGGCGAAATTCGCGGGCTCTCGACAGAAGAGACCGGTCAGCTCACCACCGCCAACTTCTACAACTTTTTCAAACTCCCGGAATCTAACGAAAAAATGGAATCGCGTGGGGACGAAGAACTGCGGCCCTAATACCGCTTCTTCTGATACCCTCAAAGGTTACATTCCAGCACTTCAGAGAGCAGCACAATGCCGGAAAATACTTTTGACATCGTAAGCAAGATCGATCTGCAGGAAGTCTCCAATGCCATCCAGCAGGCGCTGAAAGAAATCCATACCCGCTTCGATTTGAAGGATTCGAAGTCCAATATCGAACTCGAGGGCAAGGAGGCGATCGTGCTGCACTCGATCGACGAATTCAAGCTGAAAGCGGTGAGCGACATTCTGCAGCAAAAACTGGCGAAGCGCGGCGTGCCGCTGAAAGGGCTGACTCACGGCGCCGGTGGAATCGTCGCTGGGAGGCGCCGCCAAGCAGAAGATCACCATGCAGCAAGGTATCCCGATCGAAAAGGCCAAGGAAATCGTGAAACTGATCAAGACTTCCAAAAACAAAGTGCAGGCGTCGATTCAGGGAGACCTGGTGCGGGTAAGCGGCAAGGATCGCGACTCGCTGCAGGCGGTCATCGCACTGCTGAAGCAGCAGGATTTCGGAATTGACATGCAGTTTACGAATTACCGGACAGAACTAGTGAGACACGAGCCCGCCGTGCCGAATTAACGGCAAAGAGTTCTTCGAGCTTCTGCGCGAAGACCTGGCGGCTATTGAGCGGGAGTTCGGGCGCGACACGGTCTCGGATGTCGAAGCCATCACCGAGATTGGAGAATATCTGCGCGGCGGTGGCGGCAAGCGCATTCGTCCCGCGCTGTTGTTGCTTTCCGCGAAGATTGCTCGAACTACCAGGGACGCGGCGCCATCCGGCTGGGCGCGGTGGTCGAAATCATCCACACTGCAACCCTGGTTCACGACGACATCATCGACGAAGCCCAGACCCGGCGCGGCCGTCCCGCGGCCAACACCCAGTGGGGAAATTCCAAGTGCGTGCTGGCGGGCGACTGGCTCTACATGCAGGCCTTCAAGGTCGCGGTGCAGGAGCGCAACTTCCGCATTCTCGACACCCTGATCGAATTGACCCAGCAGATGGTCGAAGGCGAACTGCTGCAGATGGAGAAGCTGGGCAAACTCATTTCGCTGGACGAACATTTCGATCTTGATCTTCCGCAAAACTGCCTGCCTGTTTTCGGTGTGCATGCGGATGGGCGCGAATCCTGGGCGGAGCCACTCCCGAGCAGGAAGAGAGCCTGGCGCAGTATGGGCGCGACCTGGGGATGGCATTCCAGATCGTGGACGATGTGCTCGACCTGACCGCGTCCGAAAATGTTTTGGGCAAACCCGTGGCCAGCGATCTGCGCGAAGGCAAAGTCACCATGGCCGTGATCCATGCCCTGGAACGCTGCACACCCGGGGAACGGGAGACGATTGAGACCGTCCTGCAGGAGCGTGCTTTCGACGGAGTTACCCATCGGGAAATCATCGCGATCCTGGAACGCTACGGCTCACTCGACGCGGCCAACGCGACGGGCCATGCAGTATGCCGCCCTGGCCCGCAATGCAATTTGCAGTTTTCCCGACAGCGAAATCAAGCGCGCGCTGCTGTGGGCGCCGGAGTTCGTAGTCGCCCGGGAGAAATAGACAGGGGGCAGTCGCCCCAGGGCGTTTCGGGCCACATTCTCATTTCGCCATCTGCGAACAACCTCTCCGTCCCATAAGACATCTCCATTGATGGAACTGTATAGCGGCCGGGGAAGGAAATCCGTTTCTCCCCCAGGACCGTAATCCCATAGGCGTAGTCGAATACCTAAGCCCAACCCACAAAGGAGATTTAGTTATGAAAAAGCTGTTGATTCTCACCCTGGCTCTTTCCGTCATGTTCACGGTGGCGGGTTTTGCGCAGGATGCGTCCCAGGATAGCGGTATGGCCAAGGCCGCACCCGCAGCCCCTCTGAAGAACATCAAGGGGACGGTCAAGGCGGACGGCGACAAACTAACGTTTGTCTCCGACAAGGACAAGAAGTCATGGGATGTGGCCAATCCCGAGGCTCTGAAGGGACATGAGGGCCATCACGTCGAAGTCAGCGCGCACGTGTACGCTGACAAGGACCAGATTCACGTCATGAGCGTGAAGATGCTCAAGGCGGACAAGATGGACAACATGTCAAAGTAGTGTTCTTAAACCCGCAGTCAGGACGGGGCGGCAGAGGCCGCCCTTTTTCTTTATACTAACGCAGCCGCGTCACGGCTCACTGATGGAAGCGTTACTCTCAGCGATCGGACGTCACGGATACATTCTGGTCTTCGTCATTGTCCTCGCCGAGGCGTTGGGCATGCCCGTTCCCGCAGCCTTGGCTCTGGTGGCGGGGGGCGCCGCTGCTGCCGCTGGAGTCCTGCGCCTGCCTACCCTGCTGCTGCTGGCGGTCGCTGCCATGCTGATGGGCGACTCGCTCCTGTTTGTCGCTGGGCCGCTACATGGGATGGGGCCTGCTCGGGTTTCTCTGCAAACTGTCGGTCAATCCAGAAACCTGCATCCTGCGCTCGGCCGAATCTTTCTACAAACGTGGTAAGGCCACCCTGCTTTTTGCCAAGTTCATCCCCGGAATCAACACCATGGCGCCACCGCTCGCCGGAAGCATGAAGATGCGCCCTGGACGTCTTCCTGCGGCTCGATCTCGCTGGAGCTTCACTCTATGCGATCGTCTATATCGCGGTTGGCTTCTTGTTCCGCGATTTTCTGGCTTCCCTGGCGCATGGCTTTCAAACCGCGGGGCGGGCCGTCGAAGTCAGTGACTGTGATCGCGCTGATCGGCTACGCGGTGATACCGGGTCTGGCTCTATCGCAAGCATGCTGTCTATCGGGTAGTGCCGCGAGTACAGGTGGAAGAGTTGGCGCGCCGGCTGGCGTCGGAGGACAAAGACAAAATTCTTCTCATGGACGTGCGCAGCCATGGCTACTACGATGCCGGGGCCGCGCGGATCAAAGGATCGATCCGGCTCGAGCCGAACAACCTGAAGGAAGAGACTCAAGAACATACCCAAGGACAAAGACATTTATGTCTACTGTACTTGAGCACGCGAAGCGACCAGCGCCCGGGTGGCGCATATGCTGCGGGAAGCAAGGATTCAACGCGTTCGTAATCGTGGGCGGACTGGCAGCCTGGCGCAAAGCTGGAAATCCGCTGGAGTCGGTGCCGAGAGACGACCTGGTGAAGCTGCCCACATTTTCGTGAGGCGAGCGTCGGAACTTCGACCGAGGACCTCAGCCGTCAGACCTCGGCTACCATTCGTGACTGTGAGGTATCTGAGGTCTGAGGTCCGCCGTCCGACGCCGTTTTCCCTATGGCTTCCACTCAGGAAATCGAAATCAAGTTTCGCGTTGACGACGCTCGCGGTCTCGCGCGCCGTCTGCGGGCCGCAGGTTTTCGCCACGTAACTCGACGGACCCTCGAACAGCAACACTCTTTATGATCTGCCCGGCGGCGTGCTGCGAAAACGAGGCGAACTACTGCGCCTGCGCAAATACGGCAGCGAATGGCTGCTCACCCACAAGGCCAAGAGCAAGGTAAGCCGTCACAAAACACGGGTGGAGACGGAAACAACGGATTGCCGACGGCGAAAAGCTGGACAAGATCTTGCGAGCTCTGGGTTACGTTCCGGCCTTTCGCTACGAGAAATTTCGCGCCGAGTGGAGCGACGGCAAGGGTCATGTAGTGGTGGATGAAACGCCCATCGGATCTTTTGGCGAAATCGAAGGGCCGGCGCGCTGGATTGACCAAACCGCGCGGCGCCTGGGCATCGACCGCGATTCGTACATCACCCAAAGCTATGTGGAACTGTTCTTTGCCTGGAAGCGGCGAACGCGAAGCCGAGCCAACGAGATGACATTCCACGCTGTACGAGCCGAATCGTCCTGATCTTGTTAACAACGTTTTACAATCCTGGGAACGCGCAACCGAATAACTTCAACCGCCTCGCTTGCGTCTAATGCAACAATGGAATCGCTGACACGGAGGCGGGCGTGCGTGGGAGTCCGGCGAAATATCGCTGTATGTCGCTGCGGTCGTTGCAGTCGTCCTGCCGGGTGCGGTCTTCGCAGCCCCGCCGCCGACCTTTGGTCAGGTCACTATCCCGCGAGTCAGCAGTCCTCCTCCGCTCGAAGATTTTCTGGAAATGAAGCCCAGCCCGGCATGGGACGGCAAGCTGGCCAAGGTCGACCGCTTCATTCAGCGCATTCCCAGCGATGGTGAGCCGGCCTCACAACGCACCGAGGCCTACCTCGGCTACGACGACAAGAACCTGTACGCCATCTTCATCTGCTTCGATAACGATCCGCAGAAGATTCGCGCCCGGCTCTCGCGGCGCGAAGATGTGTTTGACGACGACACCGTCGAAGTGATGCTGGATACTTTCCACGATCACCGCCGGGCCTACGCTTTTTTCTCCAACGCCCTGGGCGTGCAGGCCGACGCCCTGTGGACCGAAGGCCAGGATTTTGATTTCTCCTTCGACACGGTTTTCGACACGGAAGCCAAACTCACTCCGGCAGGCTTCGTGGTCAGGATGGCGATTCCCTTCCGCAGCCTGCGCTTTGCCTCGAACGATCCGCAAACCTGGGGAATCCTGCTGGACCGGGATATCCGGCGCAACAACGAGAAGCTCGTTCTGGCCCCGGTATTCCAGCCGGATCGCGGGCCGCCTGAACCAGGAAGGCGACGCCACCGGCCTGGAAAACATCTCTCCCGGACACAACTTCCAGCTCATCCCGTACGGAATTTTCCGCTCCTTCCGGGACCTTGATCTGCGCGATCTGGATCATCCCAAGTTCACCCAGCGCGACGCCTTACGGGCAGATCGGTCTCGACGCCAAAGCAGTCATTGAAAGACAAGTTCGTGCTGGATGCGACCGCGAATCCCGATTTCAGCCAGATCGAATCCGACGATCCGCAGGTCACGGTGAACCAGCGCTTTGAAGTTCAATTTCCGGAGAAGCGTCCGTTCTTTCTGGAGAATTCCAACTATTTCCAGACTCCGATTCCTCTGCTATTCACCCGACGCATCGTAGATCCGCAGTGGGGCGCGCGTCTGACGGGCAAAGACGGGCCGTGGGCCGTCGGCATGCTGGTGGCCGATGATGCATCTCCCGGCACCGAAGTCGCGCCCGACAATTCTCTATTCGGACAAGCATGCTTACTTTGCGGTGGGCCGTGTCAGCCGCGACATTGGAAGCCAGTCTTCGCTGGGAGTGATGTTCACCGATCGCGAAGTGGGACCCTATTTCAACCGGGTCGGCGGAATTGACGGCCGCTTCAAACTCAATTCCAACTGGGTGGCCGCTTTCAGGGAGTGGTGAGTTCGACTCTGTGCAGCGACACTCGCAGACGACGTCTGCACCCTCGGAACCTACCTGGCCGGCCCAGCGGCCGAGGTCACCCTGCAGCGCGACGGCCGGAAACTGAATTACTTCATGGACTACTCCGACCGCAGTGACGGATTTCGCACCTTCACCGGCTTCGATCCTCAGCCTGACATTCACAATCTCTATCACCGGCTGGAATACAGTTTTCGTCCGGAAGGAAAACACCTGATTTCCTGGGGACCGCAGATGGAGGTCTACCACACCTTCGATCACGAGGGGAATTACCTGAACTCGGGCTACTTCCCGGCACTGAAAACGGAGTTCGTGGGTCAGACCTTTCTCAACATCTACTACGCCAAGGAGATGGAATTGCTGCGGCCGCGGGACTTCAGCGTGCTGACGCACAACCAGAAGTATGTGCGCCACACCACGGAAGTTGAGTTCAAGACCAGCCTGTACCGGCCGATCATCTTTTCAACTGGACTATCGCTTTGGCACCCGGATCAACTACGACTCGCCCGACAATGTGGCTCCATTTCTCGCGGGACGAAGCAGCGTCACCACCACCCTGACGGTGCGGCCCAGCAAGTCGCTGCGCATCGACAACACCTATCTGCTTTTCCGGCTGCACAACCGGCTGGGATCAGTCGGCAGCCTGAACAATCACATCATCCGTTCCAAGTGGAATTATCAGTACACCAAAAGACTTTCGTTCCGCTTCATCGGCGAGTACAACGCGGTTCTGGCGAATCCGGCTTTCACGTTTCTTGAAACCACCAAGAATTTCAATGCTGACTTTCTGATCACCTACCTGGTGCATCCCAGCACGGCGTTTTATGTAGGCTACAACAGCAATCTGGAAAATGTACTGCTGCCGCTCAGGAATGATGTGGATGGTGACTTGCTGCACGGCGGCCGCATGAGAAACGACGGACGGGGATTGTTCGTAAAGGCGTCGTATCTGTTTCGCTTCTGAAAACACGTAGGCAGGATCAACACGACGCAGGCGCATGGACGCCCTCGTCCGGGCGGGCGAGCGAAGCTCGCCAGGGTTTTCGAGACTCCAACACACTGCGGAGCTTCGCTCCGCCGGGCGGGTGAGGCGTCCTTCGACTTAGCTCAGGACAGGCTCCGCCCCTACCCGTGCCTGGGTTAGACCGGGGCGGGTTTGGCGCAGAACTTGTCGAATACGCTTTTCAGCTCGGCGGCAATGTCCGACTGCTTCGCGATGTTCAATGTCGCTGCGTTGCATCATGTGGACCAGCTTTGCCGTCGCGCAGCAAGCGCAATCGACGGTGAAGACGGCGGATATCCCACAAAATAGGAGCGTGCCCGGTCGGTGGCCTCTTTGTCCTGACCGGCAAAGACGCTGAACAATTTTTCCGGACGGCTGGAGTGCTGCAGTGCCGCGCGCACCGCGGGACGCATTCGACCGGCGGCGCATCCGCAAATCGAGTTCACCACCACCATAGTCGTGCCGGGCTGGTTGGGTATGGCGCGATCGACCTCGGCGGCCGTGCTGCAGTTCCTGAATTCCGAGGCGAGTTAGCTCCTCGCGCATCGGGATCACCATGATTTCTGGATACATTTATGTTCTCCTCACGCCTTTATTGTAATACGACCTTGGAACCGCGGTTTCGGCCACGCAAGCACACCCGCAAGTCACACCGGGATGTGTCCCGACGTACCCTGCGGAGCCGGAGTCCGTGCCCGATCCAGTCGTATATAGTGGGGACAATCATACCATCATGAAGATTCTGGAAAACGTGTCCCTGGCGCCGCTGACAACCTTCAAAGTGGGCGGCCCGGCCCGTTACTTCGCTGAGCCAAAAGCCGCCACCGAGGTGGCGGAAGCCGTCCAGTTTGCGACGTCCGGGAAGCTTCCCCTGTTTGTGCTGGGCGGCGGCAGCAATCTTGTCATTTCCGACGAGGTTGGCCGGGCCTGGTTCTGAAAATTGCAGTCTCAGGTATTGACGAGCGCAATAGTAATGACGATGGCAAGACGCTGTTCGACGTCGGCGCCGGCGAAGAGTGGGACAGATTCGTGGCCCGCGCCGTGGCCAGAAATTGTGCCGGAGTCGAGTGCCTCAGCGGCATTCCCGGCAGCGTGGGCGGAACCCCGGTACAAAATGTCGGAGCCTACGGTCAGGAAGTCGCGGAAACCATCGACTCCGTGCTCGTGCTCGATCTCGACGACGGACAGCTCCGCGAACTCTGCGCCGAAGCCTGCGGATTCCACTATCGCACCAGCATCTTCAACACCAGCGAGCGCGGACGCTTACATCATCCTGCGCGTCACCTACCGTCTTACGCCCGGCGGCGAGCCTCGCATCGAGTACGCCGACCTGAAAAAACATTTCGCCGGCTTTCAAAACGCACCTTCATTGGCCAGCACCCGCGAAGCTGTTCGCCGGATACGCGCCACCAAAGCCATGCTCATCACTCCAGGAGACGAAGACTGCCGCAGCGCCGGTTCCTTCTTCAAGAATCCCGTGCTCGCCGCCGAGCAATACGATGAGCTGACCAAACGCGCGGCGGCAAAGAGTTTGCAGATTCCCAGTTATCCCGCGCTCGATGCGCAGAGAAAAGTTTCAGCCGCCTGGCTGGTGGAGCACTCCGGATTCAGCAAGGGCTACCGCAGCGGCCGTGTCGGCATCTCGCGCAAGCACGCATTGGCCATCGTGAACCGCGGAGAGGCCACCGCTGCCGACATCCTGGCTCTGAAAGACCACATTCAGCAGCGTGTCGAAGAACTCTGGGGCATTCAGCTCGAGCCGGAGCCAGTATTCGTGGGCTTCTGAACGGCTGCGATTCCAATTTTCTTAGGCGGGTTTCTCAGACCCATTTGCAAATTCTTTGCGTTCTTTGCGATCTTCGCGTCCTTAGCGGTTAGAGATCTCGACTCAGCTCGGAGACGACTGCGCACAGAATCAGGCGGGGGCACGACTTCGATCGTGCTGCGGACGTTCGCTTTCTTATTTGAATTGGCCGAGCCGGAGCTCGCCGGGGCGCCCGCTAATCGCGCCGCCTCCCTGAAAATATCCGCAAACATCTGCCGCGTCAGTTTGCCGGTTTGCGTATTCTGGTTCGAAGGATGGTACGAAGCCAGCAAGATCTTGCCATCCGGCATCTTGTAGCTGGCGCCGTGCCGAAACTCGATAACGGCTCTTGCTCTGAAGCAGGCCGCGGCGCTTCAGATAGTTGAGATAGGCTTCGAATCCGATTCTGCCCAGCGCCACCACCACTTTCACCTTCTTAAGACCATCCATTTCGCGATCGAGATAGGGCGCGCAGTTGGACAGTTCCTGCGGCAGAGGCTTGTTGTCGGGTGGCGCGCAGCGCACCGCCGCGGTGATGTAGAGATCCTTCAGTTCGAGGCCGTCATTGCGATCGGTCGCGTTGGGCTGATTGGAAAATCCCGCCTCGTACAAAATCGGATACATGAACTTGCCGGAGGCGTCGCCGGTGAAAGGACGTCCGGTGCGGTTCGAGCCGTGGGCCCCGGGAGCGAGGCCGAGCACCAGTACACGCGCATCCGGATCGCCGAAACCTGGGACGGGCTTTCCCCAGTACTCCCAGTCGAGGTAGGCACGACGCTTCTCGCGCGCAATTCTCTCGCGATATTCCACCAGTCGCGGACAGCGAGTGCAGGAAATCACTTCGCGGTTCAGTTGAACAAGCCAGGCGGGCAGCATTCCTGTTAAGACATCGTGTCAAAAGATTACCGCAAAGGTCGCGAAGGGGACTGCAAAGGTCGCAAAGAAGATCGCGCACGAGATTCTCTTTGCGTTCGTCGCGGCTTTTCCTAGCGACCTTTGCGGTTAAGTGCTTTTGGCGGGCACGACCAATCGAGTGGCGCGGCCTTCAATGTCCTCCCGAGGTTACGTTTGTTACCTTGTTTTCGGCCTCCCGCAGTTTGACGCTGCTCTCCTCTAGTCTTTACACTCAGACTTACAGCCGATTACCGTTCGACGTTTCCCTCAGTTCCAAAGAGGGACGAATCGGTTGCAAGCCTGAAAGGTAAATGTGAGCCCCACTGAGACCACCAGCAGCACCCGGCGGGAGATTGCAGGTTGAAATTCCCGTCGAAGAAGTAAATCGCGAGACCGAATCCCTGATCCAGAAATATCAGAAGCTGGCGCGCATCCCCGGCTTCCGCCGCGGACATGTGCCCGCCTCCATCATCCGCCAGCGTTTTTCCGAAGACCTGAAGAGCGACGTGGTCGAAGCGCTGGTCCCGCGCTATTTCCGCAAAGAAGCCGACAAGCAGGGACTGATCCCGGTATCGCAGCCGCAAGTCACCGATCTTCACCTGAAGGACAACGAGCCGCTGCGCTTCAAGGCCAGCTTTGAAGTGATGCCCGAGATCAAGGTCGAGGGCTACAAGGAATTGCGCGCCGAGAAGCCTGAGATCGCGGTCACCGACGAAGAAGTCGAGCAGTCGCTGAACGGCCTGCGCGAGCAGCACGCGACCTTACACGTCGGTCGAAGGCCGGGCCTTGGCCGATGGCGACTATGCCCAGGTTTCGCTCGACGGCCAGCCCAAAGGATGGCGACGGCAAGCCGGTTCACATGGACGAAATGATGGTCGAAATCGCGGGCAAGAACACCATGCCCGAGTTCACCGAGAACCTGCGCGGAGCTTCTGCCGGCGACGAGCGCGTGTTCGAAGTCGTCTACGCCCAGGATGCCGCCGAACAACGCCTGGCCGGAAAGACCTTCACCTACACGGTGAAAGTGCAGTCCATCAAGCAGAAGAGCCTGCCCGAACTGGATGATCAGTTTGCCACGCAACTGGGAGAGTTCAAGACCCTGGACGAAGTGCGCCAGCGCATTCGCGAAGGCATGGAAGCGGAGCGCAAGCACACCGCCGAGCACGAGGCCAAAGACAAGCTGGTGGCGGAACTGGTGAAGCGCAGCGAATTCGAAGTGCCGGAAGCGCTGGTGGACCGCCAGATCGATGTTCGCCTGGAGCGCGGCTTGCGCGCGCTGGCGGCGCAGGGCATGAAAGCCGAAGACATCAAGAAAATGGATTTGAACCGCTTGCGAGTGGGACAGCGGGAGCAGGCGCTGCAGGAAGTGAAGGCTTCGCTGCTGCTGGACAAGATCGCGGAGGAGGAAAAAATCGAGGTCAGCGATGAGGAGATCGATCGGGGAGATCGAAGCGCTCGCCACGCAGTCAAAACAGACGCCGGAAGCGATCCGGGCTCGTTTGACACGCGATGGAGCGCTCGATAGAATTCGAAATAGAATCCGCAGCGAAAAGACCCTCGATTTTCTATATCGCCAGTCCGCCTGACGCGGACACTTTCGATCCTCCCAGAAGAGCTAGTAGTCGGGAACAGGAGTGTGGCACGGTGAATGTGAACGATCCAAAAATGATGCTGGTCCCCATGGTCATCGAGCAGACTGGCCGGGGTGAGCGCGCCTACGACATCTATTCCCGGCTGCTGCGGGACAACATCATTTTCATCGGCACGCCGATTGACGACAACATCGCCAACCTGGTGATCGCGCAAATGCTGTTTCTGGCGCAGGAAGATCCGGAGAAAGACATCCAGCTTTACATCAACTCGCCGGGCGGATCGATCACGGCGGGCATGGCGATCTACGACACCATGCAGTACGTGAAGAACGATGTCACCACCATCTGCATCGGCCAGGCGGCCAGCATGGCGGCGCTGCTGCTGGCGGCCGGCGAGCCCAAAAAGAGACTGGCGCTGCCCAATTCGCGCATCCTGATCCACCAGCCCTCCATGGGCGGACTGTCGGGTCAGGCGACGGACATCGACATTCACGCCCGCGAGATTCTGCGTATGCGAGAGATTACTAACCAGTTAATGGCGAAGCACACCGGTCAGAAGCTGGAAAAAGTGGAGAAAGACGTGGAGCGCGACTTCATCATGAACGCGCAGCAGGCTAAGGAATACGGAATCATAGACGATATCATCTACAAGACGAGATAAGGGTATGATCGGGGTTCGCCCGATCAGTTCCGAGCAGTCTCGGCGTGAAACGATCTGTCCCGCCGACCGGGCAAAGGGCGAATGGAGCGGGAGAGAGCGGGTTAACGAAGGAGTAAAGCCGAGTGAAAAACAGGACTGGCACCGAGGAGATGTTGCGCTGTTCGTTCTGCCACAAGTCGCAGGACGCAGTGGCCAAACTGATTTCATCCCCCAGCGATTATCCCAGGGCCTATATTTGCGACGAGTGCGTGGCGGTCTGCAATTCCATCCTGGAAGACGACCGCACGGCGACGCCTCCCACCACCACCCCGAATCAACTGCCCAAGCCGCAGGAAGTGAAGAGCTTCCTCGACGAATACGTAATCGGCCAGGAGCAGACCAAGAAGAAGCTGGCGGTGGCGGTCTACAACCACTACAAGCGGATCTACATGAACCGCCAGCGCGCCGGCGACGGCGTGGAACTGGCCAAGTCGAACATCATGCTGATCGGCCCGACCGGAACCGGCAAGACCCTGCTGGCGCAGACTCTGGCCCGCATGCTCGATGTGCCCTTCGCCATCGTGGACGCCACCACGCTGACCGAAGCGGGCTACGTCGGCGAGGATGTCGAGAACATCATCCTCAAGCTGCTGCAGGCGGCCGATGGCGACGTGGGCCGCGCCCAGACCGGCATCATCTACATCGACGAAGTGGACAAGATCGGCCGCAAGGACGAGAACCCGTCCATCACCCGCGACGTTTCCGGCGAAGGCGTGCAGCAGGCGCTGCTGAAGATCCTCGAAGGCACGATCGCCAATGTTCCTCCGCAGGGTGGGCGCAAGCATCCGCACCAGGAATTCACCCCGGTCGATACCACCAACATCCTGTTCATCTGCGGCGGAGCTTTCGTCGGCCTGGAAAAGATCATTGGACGGCGCATTGGCAAGAAGTCGCTGGGCTTCAAGGCGGGCGCGGAAGAAGGCGAAGCGGAAGAGACTCCAGCCGTCAGCCGCAAGCGCAATTTCGAACTGCTCAGCGACATCCAGCCGGAAGACCTGATCAAGTTCGGCCTGATTCCCGAATTCGTCGGCCGTCTGCCGGTGGTCGGCGTGCTGGAAGATCTGGACGAATTCGCCCTGATCGAGATTCTGACCCGTCCCAAGAACGCCATCATCAAGCAGTACCAGCGCCTGTTCGAGTTCGAAAATGTGCGCCTCAAGTTCAGCGATGAGGCCCTGAAAGCGATCTCCCGGCAGGCCATGGCCCGGAAGGTCGGCGCTCGCGGTTTGCGCATGATTCTGGAAGAGTTAATGCTCGATCTGATGTACCATCTGCCCAGCCAGAAGAAGGTGAAGGAGTTCGAAGTGACCCGGGAGATGGTGGAAAAGCGCAGCGTTACCCTCGCAATGATGGAGAAGGCGGGGTAAACTGTAGCGCCGGGAGCGGGCCAGGGCCAGCAGTACGGCTAACCGTAGTTCGGGAGAAATAGTGACGCACAGCCAAGGAAAAATTCGAAACCAAGAAACTTCCCATGATGCCCATCCGCGACGTGGTCATCTTCCCTTACATGATGACGCCGTTTGTGGTGGGCCGGGAATCGAGCGTTCGCGCCCTGGAAGAGGCGCTGGCCGCCGACAAGAAGATCTTCCTCGCCACCCAGCACGACGCCAGCATCGACGAACCCAAGCCCAACGAGATCTACCAGGTCGGCACGATCGTCAACATCGTGCAGAGCCTCAAGCTGCCCGACGGCAACATCAAGGTCCTGGTCGAAGGCATCGAGCGCGGCAAGGTTCTGCAGATCAGCGAGACCGAAGGCTACATGCAGGTTTCGGTCCGCGTGGCGCGCTACGCGACCGAGACCAATCCGCAGATCGAAACCGGCATGCAGCGGGTCACGGCCCTGTTCGAGCAGTACGTAAAGCTCTGCCAGTCGCTGAATTACGAGACCATGATCGCGGCCGTGCGCATGGAAGATCCGGCCAAGCTGACCGACACCATCGCCGCCAACCTGCAGCTTTCCATCGAAGAAAAACAGGAACTGCTGGAAATCTTCGATCCCGCGCGAGCGCCTGACCCGGATCGGCGACGTGCTCGACATCGAAATCGAAAAGCTGAACATGGACCGCACCATCCAGTCGCGCGTAAAGCGGCAGATGGAGCGGGCGCAGAAAGAGTATTACCTCAACGAGAAGATCAAGGCCATCCAGAAGGAACTGGGCCGCGGCGAGAAGAGCGAGTTCGACGAACTGAAGAAGAAGATCGAAGCCGCCGGCATGCCCAAGGAAGTGCGCGACAAGGCGGTGCAGGAACTCAAGAAGCTTGAAGCCATGCCGCCCATGTCGGCCGAGTCCACGGTCTCGCGCAACTATCTGGACTGGCTGCTGGCGGTTCCCTGGAAGAAGCGCTCCAAGGAAATCCGCAACATCAGCCGCGCCGAAAAAGTTCTGAACGAAGATCACTACGGGCTGGAGAAGATCAAAGACCGCATCCTTGAATTCCTCGCGGTGCGGCAGCTGGTCAAGAATCCCAAGGGCTCGATCCTGTGCTTCGTCGGACCTCCGGGAGTCGGCAAGACTTCGCTGGGAATGTCGATCGCCAAGGCCACCGGCCGCAAGTTCGTCCGCATGTCGCTGGGCGGCGTGCGTGACGAAGCCGAAATCCGCGGTCATCGCCGCACCTACATCGGCGCCCTGCCCGGACAGATCATCCAGATGATGAAGAAAGCCGGCACCAAGAACCCGGTCTTCATGCTGGACGAAGTCGACAAGATGTCGATGGACTTCCGCGGCGATCCGTCGGCGGCGCTGCTCGAAGTGCTCGATCCCGAACAGAATTTCATGTTCGTGGACCACTACCTCGACGTCGAATACGACCTCTCGCAGGTCTTCTTCATCGCCACCGCCAACGTGATGCACACCATTCCTCCCGCTCTGCAGGACCGGATGGAAGTGCTGCGTCTGCACGGCTACACCGAGCAGGAAAAAGTCGAGATCGCCAAGCAGTTCCTGGTCAAGAAGCAGCTTGCAGCAGGCCGGACTGACCGACAAGAACCTGAAGTTCACCGACGACGCCATCACCGCCCTGATTCGCTCCTACACGCGGGAAGCCGGCGTCCGCAACCTGGAGCGCGAAATCGGCAACGTCTGCCGCAAGGTCGCGCGCAAGGTGGTGAAAGAAGGCGAAGGCTACAACGTCGCCATCGCTCAGGACAACGTCAACGACTTCCTGGGCGTGATCAAGTTCCGCGACACGCTGGCCCACGAAAAGAGCGAAGTCGGCCTGGTCACCGGCCTGGCCTGGACCGAAGTCGGCGGCTCGATTCTGAGCACCGAAGCCACCGTCGTAGACGGCAAGGGCAAGCTCACGCTGACCGGCAAACTCGGCGACGTGATGCAGGAATCGGCGCAGGCAGCCATGTCGTACGTGCGCTCGCGCGCTCCATCGCCTGGGCTTGCAGCGCGACTTCTATCGCACTCTCGACATTCACGTGCACGTGCCGGAAGGCGCGATCCCCAAAGATGGTCCCTCGGCCGGCATCACCATCGCGACCGCGATTGCCAGCGCCCTGAGCAAGATTCCGGTGCGCCGCGATATCGCCATGACCGGCGAGATCACGCTGCGCGGCAAAGTGCTGCCGATCGGCGGACTGAAAGAAAAGCTGCTGGCCGCGCATCGCGCCGGATTGTTCGAGGTCATCCTGCCTCAGGACAACGAGAAAGACCTGGCCGAGGTGCCGGAGAATCTGCGCACTGCCATGAAGCTGCACTTTGTCGAGACCATGGACCAGGTGCTGGCCGTGGCGCTGGAACAACCGCTCCCGCAAATCAGCGAAGAAGCGGCACAGCCGATTGCGCCCATCGCGCCTCCACCCGCGGAGAGTCCAGCGGCACATCAGTAAGTTTACTGCCAGTTTTTCAAGCAAGGCCCGCGCAAGCGGGCCTTTTTGCTGGTCTTCGCGCCCCTTGTTGTTCTTTGCGTCCTTGCGGCAATAGCCTTCGCGCCCACTGGTGTGCTTAAAAGCTTTTGGGCAAAACACAGCCAGCACGGTAGCTGCTAAAGAAGATAAAATGATGGACAGGGCATTCGCGTGGAACGGAATCCTGAGCCGGAACGTCCCAGAAGCTACCTGCGAGGCGGAGCAAGTCTGATCGTCGCGGCGAGCCCTGGTGTTTATCCTGCTGATCTGGCTTCCGGCCTACCGCTGGTTCTTTCTCGGCAGCCTGGGCATTGGAGTTGTCGTCGCCGCCATTCTTTATTTTTGGAATCGATACAAACCTGTCAAACCGGAAGACGTCGAAAACAAGCGTCCGCTCGGGCTGGGGTAGCTGCGTGGAATCATCCCCAAAAACTTTGCACGTTTTCATCTCAATTTTTGCGCCTGCTCCGCTTGCAACTTCCGGGATGAAACGGCAAACTGATTTCATGCGTGTCCTAGCCCGCTTCATGATGTCGGTGAGCGATGCCAGCCACTTCCCTGCTCCAGTGCTGCCCGAAGTCGCTTTCCTGGGGCGGTCGAATGTGGGCAAGTCGAGCGTGATCAACTCGCTGCTTGGCAACGAAGATAGCCAAGACCAGTTCCACTCCCGGGCGCACCCGCTCGATTAATTTCTTTGAAATTCGCTGGCCGGGAAAGCCCGAACCGGAATTGATCTTTACCGACCTGCCCGGGCTACGGCTACGCCAAGATCTCGCGGGAAATCTCGCAACAGTGGCCGAGTTTCATCGATCCGTATTTGAAAGAACGCCCCTGTCTGGCGCTGTGCGTGGCCCTGGTCGACGTGAACGTGCCGCCACAGGCCGGCAGACCGGAACCTGCTCGATTTTCTAATCGGAATCGGACGGCCAACACTGATCGTCGCCACCAAGAGCGACCGGCTTTCGAGCAACCAGCTGCGGAATGCGCTTCAGAGTCTGGCTCACGAATATCCCCAAGCTCGCATCCTGCCGTATTCCGCCAGAACTGGAGCCGGACGCCAGGAACTCTGGCAGGAAATCCGGCAGTTCGTGGAGAATCATAGTGCTCGCGTCGTAGCACGCGATTAGCTTTCAGTCGGACGTTGGAGTTCGGTCGCAGTCCGTGCTCCTGCCTTTTTTCGGTGGGGGAACCTTTGGCGCACCGAACGGCTACCTTCCTTAGAAGTTAGAGCGGCCACGTTCATTCGTCACATACTGCGCACCAGGGTGTAAACTTTCATCAAGATTCGCCGGAAGTGACCCTTGAAGCGCCTCCTCTCCTTGTGTTTGGCAGCTGGGTTGATCGTGATCCTGGCCGGCTGCGGAAACGTCTTCGTTCGAGGCGCTCTTCCGCCAGCCGGTTTGTCCAGCGTCAGCGGCTCAGTCAGCGTTGTACAGCTCAGTGCGGTCATCGGTGAAAACGGAACAACGGTGCAAGTCACGTTTGTGACCCTGCTGCAGAGCGGGACTTCGTCCACGATCGGCTTTTGCGGCGACAGACGAAGCCAGTTTCCCATGCAGCAAATGATTCGTGCTGACTTTACTTCAGGACAACCCTGCTCCAGCCTCGTCACCATCGTGATTATCTGAGGCGGATCTCGGGCCGCCAGACCGCGGCTCTTCAAAGATTCAAGTCTAAATCTGCGGTGAGAGTAAAGCGCCGAGAAGCCGCCGCGTTACCTTGGTGATCTAGGGCCTGATTACGTACCCGACTACAGTTGCCTCATGACACTCTCATCCATGGTGGTCTCGCGCGACTTGCAGGAAGTCAGCGTGCTCGAATGCATTCTCGGCGGTCTGCACATCGGAGTAGATGTGGAGTCGGAACCGGAACGCGCCCGGATCAAACTCGCCAAGTCGAAGATCGACGCTCTCATCATCGATTTTGATCTGGTGCGGGGCATCCGGCTTCCTGAAAGGATTGCAGGATGGCGACATCCGCAACGCGGTGCCGCTCATCATCGTCAGCGGCTCCGGCGGCCGGAAGCACCTCGAGTCCCAAGGGCGCATCGTTCGTATTTCGAAAAACCCATCTCGGTCGAGCAGGCGGTCCACACTCTGTCCGCGGCGCGAAACATGATTCTGGATGAGAGACTTCGCTACCATCGCGCAGACTCTGGATGTTCCCGTATCGCTTACGTACGCGAACAGAAAACGCCAGACGGCACACCTCATGAATCTCAGCCAGGGTGGCATCGGCGTGCGTTTGCAGCGTCCTCATGACACTGGCCGGCCCGGTGAAAGTGAACTTTGCCCTGCCAGGCACCAAGCTTTCCATGAAATTTCAGGGCGAAGTGGCGTGGAAGGATAAGCAAGGCAATGCCGGCATCCGCTTCCTGGAAGCCGCTCCACGCATGAAGCGCGAACTGCGACTCTGGCTGGAGCGCCAGTACTTCACTCACTAGAGCAGTCGTCGGTCGTCAGACGTCGGCACAAAAATATCGGACATCTGAAGTCTGAGGACGGAAGCTGACGACTGACGACCGACGACTGCTCTACCGAAATCTTGGCCTTTCCTCCGCCTCCAGATTCATGCCGTTCAGCGCGTTGTCTGTCAACCGCGCCAGATAGTCACCGGGCGTGCCGCCGATCCAGAACAAAAACAGGAAACGGTAGACGATTGCGAAGACGCCGGCCACTCCCAATCCCAGGACTAGCACGATCGGCCAGGCGGGAACGGCTCCGACCATGGCCATGCAGATCACCGCGAAGAGCAACACTGCCGAGAGCAGAATCAGGCCATCCACCAGCCGTGAAAGTGCGGTGCGCCGAAATGGCAAATGGAAGCCAGGGCAGATGCAATGCGCGAGGTCGCGGGTCTCGCAGTTGCTCGGTGGGCCCGCCATGCACTTGCTTCTGGCAAACGGATCGCCGGGCGCGAGCTCGAGGAAAACAGCAGCTCGGCAGCTTCGCCGCTCTTGCCGTCCACAAAAGCCGAATCGGCGGCCGCTTGCGCGATGGCATAGAAGCTGAATAAATATCCATTCTCTTCAGTCCGCGCCGGGAACGCTGCGAAAGAGACAGAAACTCTATGCCGGCCTGTCCGACGGGATCAGCCCAGGCCACGCGGCCCGTGCCTTCAACGCGGACCCGCGGATTGGCGAGATCGAAGCGCAGAAAAACCTGCTGGTTCGCGGACAACGGAGCTACCGCCTGAATCGCGATTCCCGCGTCGCCCAGATTGCGGATGATGCCGCCGTTGGATTGATCCAGATTGACGTAGGCCAGACTTTGAATCTGGTGGCGGTAGTGACGGCGTTGCCGAGAACGTGCGAGGGTTGAGTGCAGGCAGTTCCAGAGACGGAGCCGACGCCAGAATCCATGGCCAAATCTTAGCCAAGGGTCGCACGCGTCTCAGTACCGACGCTGGTTCAGGACTGTTGAACTTTTTGGTTCAAACTCAGAACACTTTTAGGAAGCGGGACGTTGTTCCTGAGGATAGACCTCGTTCTGGTGGGCGCGGTCCCAGGCGATCAAGCCGTTGATGTCGTAACGGTAGGGCCCGTAGGCGCAGAAGGCCTTTTCGTCGAAAAGACGCTTGATCCCGCAACCCATGCAAACCTGGTAACAATACCCGTGAGCACGGACTGGCCAGCTCATCTTGCTATGCCAGCAACCTCGTAAAAGCACCACAGCAGCGCCGGTCAGTCCCGTTGCGGTCACGCCCAAAGGCCAGAGCCAGCGCGATTTCTTCTTCTTCGATTCATCTGCCACAGCCTGTAAACTCCTCTATTTCAGAAGGATACGCTCAAACATATGCCCAGCGCAATGGCCGCGGTCAAGTTCTGCAGGCGGCACTGCACGACCTAGCCCGAAGCGCACGAGGTCCGCCCCCCACCTTCGTGCACGGTCAATATTGCGATCAGGGCAATTCCACTGTAACTTAAAGGTGTCAGTTCGCCGATTCCCCCAATGGCCGTACCGGATCTGTGGACACGTAAGTCTAGATTGGAGAGACGTTTCCCTCGCGATGCCGCTACCGGCTGAGGAAAAATAATCCACAGGACTTCCCCATCAAGGATGAGCGCTAATCCGCACAACGCGAATTTGAGATAATCTGAGAGCCGAGCTGACGGCGAGTCCTCCGTCGCAAAAGAGTCGGGCTGCGCTCGTCGTCCTCGCACGGCTCCTGCCTCCACCAGTTATCCGCCCGGTCACGAAGCGCTGCAAGCCCTGCTTGCCTTCTCCAGCCTGCACGAGCAGATACGCCAGCGTCGCGCGCGGGAGACGCGCGGCGAGCAACTAGACCCGGCCGACGTTTGGGAACTGGAACAGTTCGTTCTCGACGAAGTGCTGCAACTGGTGGCGGAACGAGCCCTCACTCTAACCGGCGCCGACGGCGTTGCCATCGCGATGGCCGAAGGAGAATGCGATTGTTTGCCGAGCTTCCGCCGGGACCATCGCGCCTGAGTCGGGAGCGCGGCTGGATCCGAATCCGGATTCTCCGGAGCCTGTCTGCGCACCGGTGGAATCGTGCGCTGCGACGATTCGGAGACTGATCGGCGCGTGAACCTGCAAGTCTGCCGCCGACTGGGAACCCGCTCCATCGTGGCCGTGCCGATTACGTCGTCGCGAGGCGTGATTGGGTTGCTCGAAGCCTTCTCCGCCGAGGCTTACGGCTTCAACGACAGCGACGTTCGCAGCTTGAACCTGCTCGCGGAATTAATTCTTGCCGCCATGAAGCCGGAAGAAGAAAACCGGCTGGCAGAAATTTCGCAACGAGTGGTGAGCGAAAAATTAAATCAAACCTCGTCGACCGCTGTCAAAGATGCAGAAAGCGCTGTATCCGCCGCACGCCGACGCGGTTGACACGGCCGGCACCAATGAGGCTGGAAGTGCGACGCCGGAACAGGAAGAGTCTCGGGGACTCAGACCGATTCTAGTGATCCTCTTCACAGTGCTTGCGCTCGCCGCGATCGGGGCAGGCGTGTGGTGGAAAATCCGCCCTCATGCGTCATCGCCCGCGCCGGTTTCTGCGCCGCCGCAGGAACAATCGTCAGCTGCGCCGCCGGCCGCCGGTACTCAAGGCGATCCCGCGTCAGACCAGGCAAACGCAGGCGAACCGTCGTCGCCAGACGCCAAGGCTCCTCTGCGGCAACTGGTCACCGGCATCTGGCACGTTTCTTCAGACGATTCCAGCACAGTGATTATCGACACGCAGGGGGAAGTGCAATACGAGGCTCACCGCCTTGGGCGATCCGGAGCGGATCTATATTGACCTCCACGACACCGCGCTGGCGCCCGGCCTGTTTGGAAAAACCATTGAAGTCGGGGACCCGCTGCTGGCGCGAGTGCGCATCGCACAACCTCGGCGAGGGGTGAGCCGAGTCGTTCTGGAAACCACCGGCTCTTCGAATTTCTCGGTCAGCGAACAGTCGAATCCCTATCGACTGATGGTGCAAATCAGGAAGGCAGACAATCCCGGGCATGATGTGGCTCCCGATTCGCCAAAAACTGATCTCGCGAGCCCCGGGCTACCGAGCTCGGATCTCAGGACTGCAATGACACTCCCGGGGGCGTCTCTCACAGGGCGTCGAAGGTAAGTCCGAAAGACAACTACAGCTTCACCTGCCCAAATTTCGCCTGGTGCTTGATGCCGGGCATGGAGGCTGGGACCTGGGAACCGTGGGGCGCAAGGGCCTGATGGAAAAAGATCTGGTGCTCGATATCGTGCAACGGGTCGGGAAACTGGTCCAGGTCCGTCTGGGCGCAGAAGTCATTTACACCCGCCAGGATGACAATTATCTTCCCCTTGAAAAGCGAACCGAAATTGCCAACCTGGCCCAAGCGGACATGTTCGTCTCCGTGCACGCGAACTACAGTGAGGATTCCTCGGCGCGAGGCGCCGAAACTTATTACACCAACACCTACTCATCGGTAAGAGCGCGCACTTCAGATGCCGACAACGATCCTGCCCTACCCGAAGACATCAACTGGACGAACGTCGATATTCGCGAAAAGGTGCAGCAGTCCCGCCGCTTTGCCATCGCGGTGCAGCAATCCCTGCATCGGGCGCTGGCGGCGCAGATTCCGGGCATGCGCAACCGCGGAATAAAGAAAGCTGCTTACGTCGTGCTGACCGGAACTTCCATGCCTGCGATTCTTGCTGAAGTTTCGTTTGTCAGCAGCCCGGCGGACGAGAGCAAACTGGAAAGCTCAAGCTATCGCCAAAGCATCGCGGAAGCGCTGTACAAAGGCATTGCGCAATACGCCGCCACCAGCCATCACGAAAACCTCGCCAGCGCGTCCAGCAAACCCAAGGGCTTGTAGCTAAAACCGCGTGGGGGCAGCCGCCCCCAACTGTCCGGCGGAGCGAAGCTTCGCGGTGCGGCTGGGTTTACGCTATGCCGGCAAATGCGTGAACCACGAAGGACACGAAGTCTCACGAAGGCTAGAGGCTCCTTCGTGTACCTTCGTGCCTTTTGTGGTTGCTGATTTTTGAACTGTTCCACTACCGCATCGCGACAGTCTTTACCGGAAGATCAGAAGCTGCGGAGCTTCGCTCCGCTGGGCAGCCGGGGGCGCTGTTCTCGGGATCAATCTGCACGGCATCACTTCCGGTTTACACGTAATCCGGGCATAATACCGGAAGCAGCCGCCAGTCGGCTGTGAACAAGGTTGCTTCTACGTGCATGCTACGTTATGCCCAGGCGGTGTCGGGACATCGCGACTGCCCCCTCAGCGGCTTTGTGTTCCCCCTAGGGGGCTTAGCGCGAAACTGTTCCTTCCTAATTCTGCTCCTGGTTGGTATTCCTTCTAATGGCGTCGCCCAGCAACCTGCAGAAACAAGTGTCGCGCAGCCCGCGCAACTTCTTCCGGGACTTGGAAATCACCACCATCCCATCGCCACCAAAAGTCCTGAGGCTCAGAAATTCTTCGATCAAGGCTTGGCACTTGCCTGGGCTTTCAATCGCGCCGAAGCCGAACGCTCATTCCGCCGCGCCGCCGAGCTCGATCCTTCCGCCGCTATGCCCTGGTGGGGAGTCTCGTTCTCGCTAGGCCGCCATATGAACATGGAGATTGATCAGGATGTCGATGCGGCAGGCGCATTCGCTGCGATTGAAAAAGCCCGCTCTTTGATGGCGAGTGCCCCGGAGAATGAAAAGGCTTACATTGAAGCGCTCGGGAAACGATGCTCAGGCGCTGCAAGTCAAGACGGCGCGCGCCTGGACGAGGAATATGCCTCGGCCATGCGCCAACTGGCCGCTCGCTACCCGGACGATCTCGATGCCCAAACACTTTTTGCGGACAGTCTCCTCAATCGGCATCGCTACCACTGGTATAGCGCAGAAGGGCATCCCGAAGAAGGTTCTGAAGAAATATTGGGAGTGCTGACATCCGTAATTCTGCGCGATCCGGAGCATTACTATGCGCACCATTTGTACGTCCATGTGCTGGACACGTCGCCGCATCCCGAGTACGCACTGGACAGTGCACATGCTCTTCAACGGATTACGCCCGGTGCGGGGCACCTGGTTCACATGGGTGGACACATTTTCATGAGCTGTGGGTGATCTGGAAATGGCAGCGCGGGTCAACGAAGAAGCCGCCGCCGCTGACCGCGAGGTTTTCAAGCGTGCCCCCGCCAGCGACGTCTACCGTTACGGCTATTACGGCCACAACCTGCACTTCATCGTGCGTGCCAGGACCGAACAAGGGCTCTACACGGATGCACGCCGAGCCACGGACTTGCTCATTACCCAGGCCGTCGACCTTGCTGCGTCCATGCCGGATATGGCCGACTACTACTTGCCGAACCGTCTCTTTCTGCTGCTTCGCTTCACGCGCTGGGACGACGTTCTGGCCGAACCTGCGCCAGACAGCAAAATGATGATGACGGCGGCTCTCCGTCATTACGCGCGAGCGCTGGCGTATGCGGGGAAGGGCGATCGTGCCAAGTCCCTGGAAGAGCAGAGGGCTCTTTCCCGCAGCGCGAGCGGCAATCCCGCAGCAAACGATGTTTGTGTTCAATCCCGCCGATAAAATCATGAACGTCGCGGCACTCGTTTTGGACGCGCGACTCGCGACCAATGCCGACTCCGCAATTCCCATTTGGCGGCGTGCGGTGGAAGCACAAGATGCTCTCCATTATGACGACCCGCCACCCTGGTACTACTGGATCCGTCAGTCCCTCGGTGCGGCGCTGCTTCGCAGCGGTCGCGCTGCCGAAGCAGAAACGGTTTTTCGCGAAGGCCTGCGGCACTCTCCGCGAAATCCACGCCTTCTCTTTGGCCTTTGGAAGTGCCTCGAAGCTCAGGGAAGATCGTCAGACGCCAGCTGGGTTCAGCGTGAGTTTGCAGCCTCATGGCGTGGTGGAGATCCGGCCAGCTCCCTCCACATCGAGGACTTCTAAGAAGCGAAGCCAACCTTACTAGCGATTGCGGTTGGATCACGTGCAAATAGCAAGGAATTCCGCCTTAAGTTAGCGCCTATGTTTTGGGCGCTGCCCCCACGTGAAAATTATGGCGTGGCCGAAGTTCCGCCGTACTTTTGCAGCCACTTCAGCTCTTCACGCACTTTGATTTTTCCGTGCCATGGATTCTGGTCGAGATCATGTCCTTCACCAGGAAAGATAAGCAGAGTGCTCGGAATATTCAGAGAATGGAGAGCGTGATCCAGCAAATAGTTTTCCAGGGCAGGCACGCGAATGTCGTCGCCACCAGAAACGATATGAGTCGGTGTACGCACTTTATCGATCTGGAAGATGGCCGCTTCGCTGTTGTAGCGCGGCGCGGCCTCCCAGGGCCGGCCGCCCAGGTTGTTAGCATCGTCGATGGTTAAATCGTCGTTCCCCCAGTTGGCGACATTTTCCACCGCGCCCGCCCCTGTGACCGCGGCCTTGAAACGCGTGGTTTGCGTAATCAGCCAGTTGGTCATGTAGCCGCCGTAGCTGTATCCACCCACCGCAAGATGATCGGGATCGGCTATGCCGTCTTTCACCAGCGCGTCCACTCCTTGCAGGATATCCTTGCCCGGGCGCGAAACGATTTCCGGCACCAGTCGCCTCAGAAATTTGTCTCCGTATCCGGTTGAGCCGCGGTAGTTAGGCTCAAACACAAGCCAGCCCTGGGTTGCAGCCAAGCGATCCCAGACGTACCAGTCAGCCTGAAAGTGGTTGCCGTCGGCGTCATTCGGGCCTCCGTGAATCAGCACAAACATGGGAAGGTTTTTCGCTTCAAATTTTCCCGGCGGATACATCAGCATGCCTTCGATGGTCATGCCGTCCTCCGCCTTCCAGCGGTAAGGCTTGCCTTGAGGCAAATCACGCTCGGCGAACAACTTGTTAAATGCAGTGAGAGGACGAGCCGATTGCAGCTTATCCGCGCTGTCGGCCAGGTAAACTTCGGCCGGCTTTCCCAAGGTTGAGTGCACGAACGCGACGCGCGCGGAATGCGCTGCCGACGTGATCAGTTCGTAGGTGCCGACGGCCCCGCTCTGCAGGGAAAAAGGGGAATCCGGGCTGGACTGGGAATAGACCTGAACTTCTGTGCCCAGCCGGCCGGTCGCCAGCGCGCCGCCGTCTGGCGCTACGCCGTAATGAGTTACCTGTCCCGAGAAATCGGCAGCCCAGCGCTGCACCGCCCCGGTGTCGGCATTGACCCAGTACAGGCGGGTTTGACTATCGCTATATTTGCCTTCCACGGAACCATTGTCGACCTGAAAGAAAACATGGCGGCTGTCGTTGCTCCACTGAATAGACTGTTCAAGGGCCTCGTTGCGCGTAAGCTGGCGCGGAGACGGATTGCCGGGAAACGGATTGCCGGGAGAAAGATTACCGGGGGACTGCCCGGAGGAAGCGACGCCAAGATCGAGAGAGTAAATCTCGAATTCTTCGGCTCTCTCCCAGCGCTCGGAAATGGACTGGGTTACGAACGCGAGCCGGCGGCCATCGGGAGAGACCGCCATCTGCTGGATGCGCCATGGGGTGCTGCCCAGGACACGCGCCCCGGGCGTAGCGTCAGACGCGCTGTTGGGATTGGCTGGTGTGTTGCCAGCGGCTGTCTGGCGCGCGATCGCATCGGCCACCTTAATGCTGAAAACCTGGTCGCCTCGTTCGCCGCCGCGATACTGGCAAACGTCTTTCCACTCTTTTTCGTATGTTTCCTTCTGCGCCTTTGTCCAGGGAGTGCGCGTGGCGAAGAACAGAGTGCTGGAGTCGGCAGACCAGGCGAAGGCGTGAACTTTTTCGTCGCCCTGGGTCACCGCAATCGCCTCGCCGCCGGTTAGTGGGATCACATAAAGCTGCGCGATCTCGTCGTCCACAGAGGCCTCTTCGCAGGACCTTCCTCCTTTGGATTCACCGCGTTCGGAGACAAAGGCGATCCAATGGCCGTCCGGAGACCATTGCGGCCGACTGTCATGGCCGGAGTTGGTTAACTGGGTCAACGTGCCGGCGCCGTGGCCGTCATCCCGGTAAAGCCAAAGGTCGTCGCGGAAAATATTCTGTTCCCAATCCGCGCGGTCAGTAGAGATCACCACCGATTGACCGTCCGGGGAAAGCTTCAATCCGTTGAACTCGACGTAGTTGAAAAACTCGTCGAGCGTGAGTTTGGGATTGTCACTGGCTTGTGCCGAAGCAAACGTCAGAACCGCAAGCAGGGGAAAGAGCCGGCAGTTTTTGGATTGTCATAGGGCCGATAGTAAGAAAACTGAGATTACACGCGTGCAAAAGCCGATGCAAACCTTCGCTATCAATTCCTTTCCATTAGCCCATCAAGGTTATTGGAGTGGCGACGCGTTTCTCAGCGCGTCATTCAGCCCCTGAGCACTCTTCACAGCGTTGCCTTCGATCACGCGCCAGCCGTCGTCGTAATGGACAAAGCCGACTGTAGAATTGTATTCGGTGCCCTTGGCGTAGAGCGCCGCGCCCACATCATTCACCGCGGCCCATCGCCATTGAAAATCCACATCCGCTACCGTTCCGTTTTTGTGGATCCCGCTCACGGCAAGCAGTTCTCTCTGCGCCACCGGCACGCTGATGTACTGAGAACTGGCGGCGGTGGCGGTAACCCAGTCGCGCAGGGCGTCAACCCCAAGAGGGCGTGATCACCATATCCCAGCAGGGCGGAGGAGCGAGGTCAGGAGGGCAGGCCACGCCGCTTCCGGTAATCCAGCCGTGCCGCCGCAGCACCACATATTCCGGCGAGGTGTAGTCCTTGTTGGAGATAACGCCGGTGCGCAGCCAGAACAGCTGCGTCGTCTTGAAGGTGTCCGAGCCTGCGATGAGATCCGTCGCCAGCCGCCGCGTCAGAAAGTCGCGGGGCGAGCAGGCAACGGTAAAACAAAGCAGCGCGAAAATGAAAGCAACCTGCCGTCGTGGCATTCTAGCTGGGAATTGTAACCAAACCCGAGCTTCGGCGCGGCAAGAAAGGACGATCGGTAATCTGATCTTCAAATCTGGCCGCCCATCGGCCAGGAATCTGCAGTCTTGCAGGAAGGACACCGGCCGTCCGCAGTCACGCGGTAATCCTGCACAAAATAACCGTGCCGCCTGATCAGCGTGTCGCCGCAGTGGTGACAGCGCGTGTCTTCGAGGTCGCCCACGCTGCCGGGCAGATTTCCCGGCATAGATGTAGCGCAGACCCGCTTGCTTGCCGATCTCGGCGGCCCGCAGCAGGTCCTGCGGACGAGTGTTGGCCGGGATCGTCCATCTTGTAGTCTTTGTGAAACGCGGTCACGTGCCAGGGAATATCGGGAGAAACGCTGGCCAGAAAATCCGTCAGCCCCTTCAGTTCGTCGTCGGAGTCGTTGAATCCAGGAATCAGCAGGGTCACGATCTCGAGCCAAAGTCCCATTTCGTGCAGGCGGCGAATGGTGTCGAGAATCGGTCCGATGCGTCCGCCCAGCTGGTGATAGTGGCGATCGTCGAAACTCTTGAGATCAACTTTGTAGAGATCGACCCAGGGCCGAATGTATTCCAGCACCTGTGGCGTGCCGTTTCCGTTGGAAACAAAACCGGTGAGCAGGCCGGCAGCGCGGGCTTCCTTGAAGATCGCGACCGCCCACTCGCTGGTGATCAGCGGCTCGTTGTAGGTGCTGACCAGAACTCTTGCGCCCTGGCGCAGCGCATCCTGCACCAGGGCTTCGGGCGAGGCCTGCAGCGGCGGCGAGACGGCATCTGGATCGCGCAGAGCCTGCGAAGTCACCCAGTTCTGGCAATAAGCGCAGTGCAGATCGCAGCCCAGCATTCCGAAGCTGTAGGCCAGGGCGCCGGGGTAGGCGTGAAAGAACGGCTTCTTCTCGATGGGATCGCACTGCACTCCGCCGACATAGCCCCAGGGAACATAGAGCGTGCCGCCCTGGTTGTAGCGGACCTTGCAAACTCCGGGCTGGCCTTCAGGAATGGGACAGCAGTGTCCGCAGGCGTAGCAGCGAACCCGGTTGCGATCGAGTTTTTCGTACAGATCGCCTTCACGGACGTTTCGGTAAACGATGTCGCGAAGAGTAGGCACGGAAAACCTCTGCCAGGTATTTTAGACCCGTCTCAAGAGAAAGAACGAGCGAGTCGTGCCCAGATTCGAATGGCTTGAACGTGACGGTCAAGCGCCTTGACCGCGAAGATCGTCAGGCAGAGCGAGAAATCTACTGTGAAGACGGAATGTTAGCTGCCGGATGGTTATGCAGCCAGTCGTTGGCTTGCTGTTGCGCCGCCAGAATCTCGCTGCGGCTCATGCGGGAAGTGAGAACCGCAACCCGGTATTTGCTGGCCTGATCTCCGCCCGCCTGGGCCAGAGCGGACCAGAAGTAGGCTTTGGTCAGGTCGGGCGACACGCCTCTGCCCGCCCAATAGTACGCACCCAGAGTCGCCTGGGCCAGGATGTGTCCCTGATCCGCCGCCTGGGTGAACCAGCGCACCGCCTCGGTGTAGTCCTGTTTGACGCCTTCTCCGGTGGCGTAGCGCGCGCCCAGAGCGAACTGGGCCGCCGGATCTCCCTGTTCCGCCAACGTTGCGCAAGCTGGCCAGGTCGTTGACTTCGGAAGGCACGACTGCGCGGCTTGGCCCCTGCTGTGCGATTGCTGGGCCGGCGGGCTGGGTTGGGTCGCGCGCATCCGGCTCGAGACCCAGGGCGCAATCAGCCAAAGCACGGCAAAAATAAAAGTCAGAGCCGCCGCCACCAGCAGAATTTTGTGGAAGCGTGGTCGAGGAACAGGCGCCACCGCAGCCAGCGTTCCGCTCATGACTCCGGAAACCGGCCGCTCACCAGTTTGCGGCAGCCGGATTTGCGAAGACTGGACCTGCGGCGAGCGGCGCTTGTTGCGGCTGGACTTGCGGGGATTGGATTCGCGCCGGTTGCACCCGGATCGAAGGCGGGCCTTTCGGAGTATCAGGCGTGACCGGCGGAGCCTCAGGCTCGTGCCCCGACGGCGGACAGAATGGTTCCAGTCAACTGCTGCAGCACGCTGATGTCCTGGCCGTTGAAAGCGAATGGCCGAGGCGGCAAATACTTCCAGCAGTCCGGCGACCCGGTGCCCTCGTCGAATCGGCACCGCGACCATCGAGCGAATGCCCAGGGCGCGGCAGCCCTCGCGATCCACGCGGTCATCGGTTTCGGAATCATCACAGCGCAACGAACGCCCGGTGCGAATGCACTCGCCGGAAAATCCTGATCCTACCTGAATCGTCGTGCCCAGGGACGGAGCGTCAGGGCCGGCGCTGGCCACGCAAAGCATTGCGTCGCCCTCGGACAAAGCGATCGCAGCCCCGGTGGCACGAGTAAATGCCATCGCCTGCTCCGCAATCAGCTGCAGCGCGGTCTCGCGATCCTGCGTGCCAGATTCCACTCTCTTCTGCATATCTTTCACCGCGGCCAAACTTCCGTCTCTGCCAGAAGATTCCGTAGCTCCAGATGTGAGTTCATTATGCCGCATGTGCTGCGAAAAATGGCTGTCGTTTGAAGCACCGTAGGACGTGCCGCGTCATCCGCACCCGCTCGTCCACGAGCGAGCATGATCGAAGGCGGTAAGCACATTCACAAACAGCCATTGCCGGAGTTGCTGCAGAGATTGCGGCGACAGTTTGGGAAAACGGATTCCGGCCCGTCCCGAGTCATCGGACCAGACCACCTGCCCGTTGGTGCGTATCCGCGTCCTGGTCTCCGAAAGATCCAGGCACAAGTTCAGATTGCGTATCGACTTTCAGCGGAGACGAGGTCTGGATGGACATCCCTTGTTCGCTGATGTCCAGAATTTCGTTCAGCTCTCGCCCTCTGCCTTCAGAAGATTCGTTCAAGTTGGCGTAGGCGGGGCTGTGCACCCTGAGGCGCACGCTTTGACGGCGCTCAATGACGGGTTTGGATTGCCGGGAAGTGCCGGTCGGCTTGGGCCCGGTGAATTCCATACAAAGGATTCAACATATTAACCCAGACCAGCAGGACAGCAGGACGGCACTTTGAACCCGTGCGGGTTAGGGCCGGATGAACCTCTGCGTTCATGGATGGGTCAGGCAGTCTGGCGAAGAGGCGCTTCTGCCCCGAAAGGCGGGAGATGGCAGCCACCATCACGCTGGAAAGAAGCTGCATGGTAGCAACGTCGCGGGCGGCGAAGGCGTATGGGGCGGCGGAGAAGACTTCGAACACTCCGAGGTTCTGCGGAAATGGCGCAACGGTGCAGCCAGAATCGAGCGCACTCCCAGCCGCTGGCAGGCGGCCAGATCGACGTGAGGATTTTCTGCGGCATCATGGCAGAGCACGACCTCGCCGGTACGGACGCAATCGGCCGAAATGCCTGAATCCGACTGCAGACGAACTCCCAGGTCGGGTGCGGTGCGGCCGGCGCGTGCCCGGCAAACCATTTCGTCGCCCTTGCGCAAGGCGATCGCCGCGCCACTGGCGCCGGTCAGACTTTGCGCCCGCTCGGCAATCACGCTGATGGCGGGCTCCAGATCAATTTCCGCGGAATCAGATTGCAGTCCAGAGGCGGCGGATACGACGCCGGCGGGCGATGCTGATGCGCACGGACATGGCTCCGTCCAGGAGCCAGCGAAGCGAACGATACCGGCAAGGAATTTTCCAGCGTGCTCCGCAGATGGCACAGGCACGGTGCGAAGCAATTCGCGTACCAGGCGATCGAGTTCGGCGTCAGCGATCAGGTGGGCGGTCTGCTGGCCGCGCAACGATCCGCCCAGAACGCGCGAAAGCCCGATCACCGCCTGGCTCCCGCACGCCAGGCAGTGCGGAGTGTTGTTTTCGCTGATCAATTCGCAGGCCACGCAAAGCACTGCGGTTTGCAATCCCGAGAAAGTGAGCGTCGCGCGCCTTGGCCCAATCCATCTTGCCGGATTTCCTGTTGCAGGATTTCACTCGTCGGAGTGAAGCAAGAAAGCTAAACGGACTTTCCTGAATGCTGAAAGTGACGCAGCAGGTTCCGGCTGTGGATAACTTGCACACAAACCTTTCTGGACTCAAAATCAGCAACTTCGCCACTCAACGTAGCTAAATTAACTCAGAGTCTCCCTCGGTCGATATTTGGAAGCCCAAGACTCCAGCGACCTAGGACAAAAAATACTCGATGAACGCCGTGCGCCGTGAAGTGTCTCTCTGTGTCAGGCGGCCTGAATCTGGCTTAGGTCTCGAGTTGCCGCATTGACGCCCCTCGCAGATCTTGGCGTCGCTGCGCGTCGGCGGAGATTTCTGGAGCCTGACATGCTGTATTCCGGCGGTCTTTGGCTTGCACCTTGCGCGCCAAATGGGGCCTTGTCCGACCCGCCGTCTCCTAGTCCTGTTGAAACCGAAGGACTTCTTGGCTTTGTTTCGTAATAATGCTAAACGTTAGTCGCGACCTCTCCCTTCCTACGCGACTGGACCCTCTCCAACTCGGCGATCGCGTGGTTGAGTTGCCGACTGATCAGGGCTTCATATCGCATCAACTTCTCGAGGTCTTCCTTCTCTGGCAAGAACAGGTGATCCGTCATGGCATCCATTTCCGGATTCCTCGATGGGGCAGATTCCGGTTCTGCTAGATCATCTGCTTTTGATTGCTTGAGCTCGTAACGGTGTCCTGCAAGAGCTCGATCAATCTGACCGCTCTCACAACGTATGAGCCGGCGAAGTCGCCAAGACCACACGGCGATCTTTTCCAACCAGAGTTCTTCGAGCCAGTCCACCGGCTGGTAGTGCTTACGAACGTCTTCATAGAATTCGTCGTATTCGTCCTGGCTCTCGTTTCCATCTCGGTGCTGAATCAGCAGGAATTTCGAGAAGAAGCCGTGCCGGACTGCATTTCTCGAAACTCTTTTCTTCCCGGTCGCGGTTTTTGGTCCAGTGGACTTTTGGGAATTCCGGCGGTTCGACTCGACTTTTCGTCGGGAGACGGTTGGTTTTCCATTCCCTTCAGCTTTGACTTCCTTGCGTACTCTGGACCGTTCATTCGTCTCGTGTACATCATCGCTTCCAGACCATCTCGCCGGACATGATTGAATCTTGAATCTGTGGTTTTCCCTCTCGCGGACTGACTTCGGGATCATCGTTTCTCATGATGCCTCCTCTTTGCGTCTTAGTAGCGGTCGTTCCGTAAAGCTCTCATCAGACTTGTCGATCGTGATCCTCCATCGTGACGTCGATCTCGTTCGATTTGAGGCAGTCAGTGCAAATGTCGGGGCCGTCGGCAACTTGGAGCTCGACCAGCGGAATTGGCTGGGGAGCTATAGCCAGGAGGTACTGCTGCTGTTGGAGCACAGCTGACCTGAAACGATTGATCCCTCGGAAAAACGCATTTAGGGGCACGCCTCGTAACATGGCCCGTCTCGACGCGCGATCTTCGATCGAGTTTGTCAACTTCAGCAAAGATTCGATCTCTGCCAGATGTGCCGGGTCTCGTTTCATGCCTTCGCGCTCAGTTTCATTATCATCGTGCCGTGTGAGCTGCCTGCTTTCGGAGCGCTTGACACTGTGGACACAGGGTGTGACAAAGTGCACCATCAACCGGTGTGTTTGAGGTTCCGGCTCAGCTTTTAGGACCTCATGGTGAAATCGCAGCGGGCCGATCATTCGCATCGCTATTGTTCCAAACAATTCGCCTGCCTCACGGTATTGTGTACGGGTTAGGTCCGTATACGCTGATGCGTCGTAACTCGCGACGCGCGTCACGGTTAAGTTTGCGCAAGACGTGACTAATCCGTTTCAGTTGCTGCACCTGCCTACTCGATCAAACTAAAAGGTCTTTGGTTCTTGCGAAGCATTTGGCGGCCCCCTTTTAAGGCGTCCACGCAGGGATGTGGCCTTTGCCTGCTCCGGCGCGTCATACCCTCCCTGCCCACCTACTGGCTGTGTCGTGCCCCTCTTGATCTTCGCACGTGGGTCCTTAAAGGGAAAAGGTCACCAAAGTAATGTGAGGCGGCGGCAAGATAGCATCGACCTCAAGATGGCAGAGTCTGCCCGCTCACATCGTTGACACTTCGTTCTCCAGACTGCAGAAGTCGGCTGATATGAAGTGCCGATGAACTTAGTTCAAAAAAAGAAGATTTGGGCAGCCTGTAGCTGAATGTGTTGATTGTAGAGCTTCGATGTGAGGACGTTTATTTAAATGAGTTCAGGTCGGGTTCCAATTTATCGTCTGATGCCTCTCAGGCCATTCCCCGGCGGTAGCAGCTCTAGTTCTTAACGATGATCGATTCCGAGTTTACGGCTCTCTTTCCAGATATGCCTTCCAGTCGTGCCAAGACCCAGGATAATCGTTCCTATCGCATTGAACAGCAAGACCGCCCTTTTGTTCGCCATTAGCCCAGGTTACACCGACGAAATGATTTTCGGATCTGCTAGAAGTCGTTAGAACTCCGGCTCCTGATGGAGGCACACCAACAGCAACGGCTGCGATTACTCTCCGGTGGACATCCTGTCCGTAGCTGATTTCAGTAATAGCCGACGCCGGTATTTTGGCTACTTCCGCATTGTCCTTCAAAAACCGCACTTGGTTGGCGTCGATATACACCTTCAATTCAGTACCAGACCTAGTATCGGCCAATGAGCCGGCGTCATATTTGACGTTGTAGCTGTTCTTTCCAGCTAGTATCGCGATCACGACCGCAAAGCAAAGACCAGCAAACACCTGACGTTTCATAGTTTTTATGCCGCTCCTAGCGTGCGTTGAAACCTTGGCCGAGGTAATTAAAAAAATGGCAGAGGAGCCAAATCGTGTCAATTCCATAACTGAGCTGAGACTCTAAGTCGGCAACGTTGAGATCCAGGACTTTAGAAAATGGGGTTTCGCGTTTCGCTCAAGTACCTGTCACCCAGAAATCGGGAGAGACTGAAAGCTTAGGCCAAAGATCTAGGAATTCGAGAGCGGGATATGCCAAAACTGAACGGCAATCGCAGCTCGCTGATGGCATTTGGTGCATGCTGGAGCATCTAAACCCTATATAACTCTGAAAGTCCTATCCTTGCCCCGTTAGCAGCCATTCAACACTCTTCATAGACTCCCGGCTGATTCGAAGCAGGATCTCCGCCCCAATCTCGACCTTACCTCGTTCCATCGTAGAGAGATAGTTCTGGCTGATGCCAATTCGTTCCGCGAACACCTCCTGCGCGTTACATCAAAGCCGCGCATCTCCGAATGCGGCGACCTACTGCTACCCAGTCGACCGAGACGTGCTTGCCCTTTGATTTTGTTTTTGACGACATATATCTATATAATGATAACATATCGCTATAGAGTGACTAACGAGCGACTCCAGAGCCAGCGGGTTCCGAGCCCTTTGTTGCAACCGGATGATTTTATCTCGGCCATTAGGACTTCTTGACACAATCCGGCTCGAAGTATGCCTAGCACAGGTTTGTTCGTGAGAGCATCGGTTCTTTGCAGCGTAAAATCTATCCATTTGCGCCTCGAGATCTGTCCAGCAACAGTCGTCAAGAGAAAAACCGCTATCACTTTCACCCATTTCTTCAGTTAGGGCATCGGCTCCGAATATTGATGGAGCACCCGCCAATGTGATAACTTTGGATGCGCTCTGATGCGTACCATTGAAGCAAGATTTCCGAACGAGGCCCGACCACGAATCGGGCCTTTTCCTATTATTGTGGCAACTCTGTCGCCAACCTCCGCATGAATGCGCGTGTTGTCATTATGATCTCTTCCGCGACATCTGGAGCAAATTCACTGGTCAGTAGCACCAACTTGCCGTGTGCATGGCTGATCTTATTTCTCCACGCCTTCTTGAGGGCGGCCACCGCTCCTTGCATCTGTTCTAAAAATGCGAAGTGTTGCTGAAATAGCGGGGCCAAATCGTGAAACTTGGTTTTGCTGACGAGTTTGTCGAGTTGACTGCTAACGGCGGTTGTCACTGGCAGTTCGGTGCAATTCTGTTTTAATTTGGTTATTTGCACTCGTAACAGGTTCAAGAGTATCGGATCGTAATAGTAATACGAACGCCACGATACGAATCCGAGCCCGAGCCACAATACTGGCTTGCATCCCAAATAATTCTCCTAACATCCGAAAGAAAAAAGGGCCGAGGCGATCTCATTAGAGCCACTAATGC
>CAVOLN010000002.1:0-403710 GCA_963696825.1 Terriglobia bacterium | reverse complement strand
AATCTCCAACTCCCATAGCGCACCTCCAAACCTGCTCCGAACTATACTGCGCAGGACCACAACTCTGGAAACGCCCGATCCGCTGATTATCTCAACGCCCAGTGTGGACAGGCGGGATTTCGTTTCAGTTGGCGTAGCAGTGCGCCGTGGAAAGGCGTTGGATCTTCAGTGGGTGCAAGTCCCGCCCGGCAACTCGGTCGCTCCAGCCGGTAGCAATCGGAGCGGCGGTGGAGGTAACGAAGCCGTCGGAGCCTTCGAGGCAAAGGGTCGCTTGGCGACTCGGCGAGCAGGCAGGCCGTAACGCGAGTGAACGCCGAGCAGGCCTCGAAAAGGCTAATGTGGGAGCCGACCCGCCGTTGATAACGGGGAAGGCCGCCGTCGCTGGGGAACTGGGGGTCACACCCCGCGAAGCGACACGAACCCAGCGGTCCCACCGGGGTAGTGGCGACGGCATGTCTGCACAGGAGATCCAGACGCAACACGGGAAGCCCCAGGCGGTGGGGGCGCGTGACCCCCAACCGGACGCCCGCGAGGGACAGGCCGGGCCGCCTGGGGTGGCGGAGAGGCCCGTAGTACCGAGGAAGCCGGGTAACGCCGGTGGAGGGAAGGGGCCTCAGTTCAAGGCCAACGTCAGAAGGGGCACGAGAGCCGGGAGATTGGCGATGAGCCTACCACCTCCACCGAAGGTTCAGAAGCTCCAGGCGGCGTTGCACGCCAAAGCGAAGGGGTCGCCCGGCTATCGGTTCTACGCGCTGTACGACAAGGTGTACCGACGAGACGTCCTGGAGTGCGCCTACGTCCGCTGCCGTGCCAACGGCGGCGCGCCGGGGGTCGACGGCCAGACGTTCGAGGACATCGAGGCGTACGGCCGGGACCGGTGGCTGGACGAACTGGCGGAAGAACTGAGAAGCGAACGTATCGACCGCAGCCCGGTGCGGCGGGTGTACATCCCGAAAGCCGGATGGCAAGCAACGGCCGCTGGGGATCCCTTGCGATCCGGGATCGCGTGGTGCAGATGGCGGCGGTGCTGGTCTTGGAGCCGATCTTCGAGGCCGACCTGGAGCCGGAGCAATACGCCTACCGGCCGGACCGCAGTGCCCTGGACGCCGTCAGGCAGGTCCACGGGCTGGTCGAGCGCGGGGCATACGGAGGTGGTCGATGCGGATCTTGTCCGGCTACTTCGACAGCATCCCGCACGCCGAACTCATGAAGTCGGTGTCCCGGCGCATCAGCGATCGGCACCTCCTGGGGCTGATCAAGATGTGGCTGGAGGCGCCGGTGGAAGAGACCGACGAGCGGGGGCGAACGCACATCGGACGACCCGGAACAAGGACGAGGGGCGGGGAAGCCCGCAAGGGTCTCCGATCTCGCCGTTGTTGTCAATCTCTACATGCGTCGGTTCGTGCTGGGCTGGAAGACGCGGGGGCACGAGCAGCGGCTCGAACGCTCACATCGTCAACTATGCGGATGACTTCGTGATCTGCTGTCGCGGCACCGCCGACGAGGCGATGGCCGCGATGCGGGCGATGATGTCGAAGCTGAAGCTGACGGTGAACGAGACGAAGACGCGGCTCTGCCGCCTGCCGGAGGAGACGTTCGACTTCCTGGGGTACACGATCGGCCGGTGTTACTCGCCGCGGACGGGTCAGATGCACGGCGCTTTGCAGTTTGGATAATTCGGTCACGCCACGTAATTTGTGAGGCGCGACCTGATTACAAGCCGCGCTCAGCACCGTGGGCAACGCGCTAGGGTTTCATTTGGTATGCGCACTGGGATCTACCCAGCTCCTCAGCGTGCCTGTGGACCGCAGAACGCGCAGCTGAGCCGACGCCCCAAGTGAACCTCAGTGCGCCAAGCAAATACCCGTCTAGGGAAATCTATGCAGTTGTGACAAAGGGTGACATCGACGGGCAGCAGCGTTGCATGCCGCGCTTCCCGAGCAGAGAGTGAGGTCAGGAACTCTCAGTCGATGCCATCGGACTGTGCCTTTCGGGCGGAGCACGGCTGCATCCCTGAAGAAATTCTTTTGGGGCAAAGCGCATGCCGGTACACCCCCTTAACCCACCCTGGTCAGAGCGCGGGGTTGGTCATCTGGAATTCTGTCCCGGCTCCGTGCGAGTCGCGATCCGCGGTTGCCTGGAGGGGTGTGAGTGTAATCGCGATTTTTCGCCAACTGAGGAGTGGGATCAGTTTTGAGCGGGCACGTTCAATCCTAACGGGCAGCGGGAAGAGGCTTGTTGAACAGGTCAGAGGCGATGTGGTCGCCTAGATCCCAAGGTTTATATGTGTCTAGGTTTGAAAGTATCACGATGCAAACTCGCTCCTGTGGATAGCGTTGGATGCTGCTCGAAAACCCCTCAACACCTCCCCCGTGGTAGTAGAGCAGCTTACCGAACTTCAACCGAGAAATCACGACTCCATAGCCGTAGTGCTGTCCCTCGTGCGTGGCCTCCGGGTATTCAGTGAACATCTGTTTCAGAGACTCGGCCGATAGCAGCTTCCCGTCCTCTGCGAGGGCCCCGTTCCAGCGGTACATGTCTTCTACAGTTGAATAAATACCGCCTGCGGAGAATGGAATGCTCATGTCGATGAAGTCGGAGTTCACGACGTGGCCATCAATGATCTGATATCCCGAAGCCCTTTCCTTGGTGATGTCCCTCGCCCGGTCATACCCAGAATGCCCCATTCCCGAAGGCTCAAAGATATTGCTCTGCAAAAAGTTTGCATAGGGCTGACCGGAAACCTTTTCAATAATCATGCCCAGCAAAATATACCCGGTGTTGCTGTAGCTCCAGTTCGTGCCGGGTTTGAAGTCCAATGGCTTGTCCGCGACAAGTGCAATCATTTGCTGTGGAGTTGCTCCTGTGCGGTTGAGCTTCGCGATCTCAGGGCTGCTCCGTGTAGTTGGGTATTCCCGATGTGTGGGTAAGCAGCTGATGGATCGTTATGGCTTGCCACGCTTCCGGCAGGCCGGATAAATATCGCGAGATTGGGTCATGCACGTTCAAGCGACCACGCTCTTGCAAAAGCAAAACGCAGGCACTTGTAAACTGCTTGCCTAGCGAAGCGATACTAAACTTCGTATTCAGAGTGTTTTGCGCACCCCATTCTTCGTCGCCCATCCCGTATGCCTTCTCGAAAACAATTCTTCCGTTGATTCCTACAAGAACGGCTCCCCAAAAAAGTGCTGGGCAGCTTCGGAGCTAATGTATACATCCTCTTGCTCCAACAGCTTAGTTCCGTCCGTTTGGCCGAAAGTGCTCGTGGCAACGATAGCGAGGACGCCGCACAGAACGGACGTGTGGAATGCGATGTGTAGAGAGCGCAGTCGAAAAGCCACCTCGAAATTATGCCATTCTTTTCGCCGCTGATGGCAAAAGTGCTAACTGTCGAAAACAGGCGATAGCGCGTTTTGACCGCCGGTGATTTCACCGTAATCCCGATGTTGCGATAGTTGTCCGCCTGTGCAGATCAGCAGAACGGAAGACCGGCAGGTGAATGTCGCTGTCTACGAGCAGGTGGAGGTACAATGCGGATTCTTGGCGTCTCGGTTTTCTGCCTAGCGGCATCCCTGCTCGTCGCACAATTACCTCACCCAGATCTCTCCGGTAAACGGCGGATTGATCGGAGCAAGTGCAAGAAGCGTGACATGAAACCAGGTTCAGCCGATCATCAATCGTCAGAAGCGAAGGACCTCGTTGTGTTCGACATCCTCCGGGAGTCGAAGTGCGCCGATTGCGGAAAGGAGCTATTGGGGGGCGATTTCCTATTTATGGAGGGCGAACGACCGCTTTGCCTCACATGTGCCGATCTCGACCATTTGGTTTACCTGCCCAGAGGCGACACCGCTCTTGACCCGACGTGCGCGGAAGCACAGCGCACTTTCCGCCGTGGTGGTTCGATTTAGCAGGGCTCGCAAGCGCTACGAACGCCAGGGAGTGCTGGTCGAAGAATCTGCACTGGAGCAGGCCGAGGCAGAGTGCTCCGCCGATGCTGACCAGCGCAGTGTCCGGCGCGAGCGGGCCGAGATCTATCGCGATAAACAGGATCAGGTTCTCGCGATGCGAATGGCTGAATCGATTCGGCAGATGTTTCCAGGCTGCCCGCCTGAGGAGGCGCAGGCCATCGCAGCGCATACGTCGGTTCGGGGCAGCGGCCGAGTGGGTCGAACCGCCTCCGGGCGAGCACTGGAGGAAGAAGCGTTACGAGCGGCGGTGGTGGCATCCATCCGCCACAGGCATACGAAATACGATCGCCTTCTAATGAAGGGACTTGGCCGCATGGATGCCCGAGACGCAGTTCGCGACGACATTGATCGTGTGCTTGAAAGCTGGCGTCGCGCTCCTGGTTAGCGCCGGCACTGTGCTCCGGAGATGGGACCCCGGCCGTCTTCAGGTGGGGTTTGGGCCCATTCAAGCGATTGCATCCATCCCTGCTCAAGAATTTGATGAAAGAACGGATCGACTTTAGCTTGCTCCTCCCGCAATCCGCAGAGCTCCTGCTCGCTGAGTCACCTCTCGTGCAAGAGTCTCCCAACAGATGCGTGAGCCGCGAATAGCGACAGTCATAGTTGCGGTCGATCCCTTTGAGGCAATGTCTCAAGAGAGAGCAGTTAGCCGCCAAACCAAGCGGCCTGGCCTCTTGAGGCCGGTTCCCAGACACACTCTGGGCCGCGCTTGAGAGCACTCTCGAGGGTACCTCCGAGGACAGAATCGTGGCGAGCCGGCGGAGAAAAAGGCTCATTTCACGAAGCCCCCGACATGGCCCGGCGTTAGATATTTAGTTGGCAGAAGGCGCGAACTCTGCCGATTCTTCGGAATCCTCTACCAACGGCTGTCAGATTGTAAGAGGCCCGACCAAGATGGGAGGTTGGGAGGTGTCGAGGAACGTCGACTCCGTAGATGCGTGCCCTAAACGTGAAAAGGATGGGTTGACCGGTTGACCAGCTTCTCAATTCCAGTGAGAAATGACTCAACCCCAGCGTTCTTCAGCGCAATGTAGTAAGCCAGCGAGTCGTTTACATTGTCCATGTGGTCAATCTCCGCCTGCAGCAAGAACGTAGGCGGCGTCTGGCTGGTGAGATGGAGATTGGGGTTTAACGCAAAATCTTCATCGGCAATCGAAAGATGATCCGGATGAGGAACCACAAACTCTGCGGTGCCTTGCTTAGCATCTCACTCCGCCCCGGACAGCGACCGATACAAACGCGCCTCAAAATGCACGCTCATCGCTGCCGACAGATGACTGCCTGACGACGCCTTGTTTACTAGTCAACGTCAAGAGGGCGTCGTGCGAAGAGCGCAGGATTGTAGGTCGCCCCGTTCGTCCCGCCAGCCCAGTATTCAAGAAAGTCTTTCGGCTCGATCAGAATTATTCCGCTGCGCTTGAAGGCGCGTAACTTCCCCTGCTCGATCTTTTTCCGCAACGTCGCTTCGCTCAGTCCGCTGATGTCTGACAATACGCCGACGCGGACAGGGTGCTTCAATCGCCTGATCTGATCTTCGACGGAGAGTAATCCGCTAGGGTCAAACCCGTCCTCAGTCTCCATCTCCAGAATTGTGCTTTTGCGATAGACTCTCGGCTTTGAATCTTTGCTGCCTGCTGGTCTACCCCGCCCACGTTTTTTCGGTTCCATGATCCCCCTAAGTTAAAGTGAGTCGATCTGCTCTATCTGCGCCTGAAGAACGTCCGTCCGCTGTGCGCCCAGATAGCGCATTGTCGATTCAAGATCGTTGTGCCCCAACATCTGCTGGACAGACTTGATGTCCATCCCGCCCTGAAGTAGTCGAGTCGCCCGTGTCGCTCGGAACTTGTGCAGGTAGAATTCTTCCTTGTTCAGTTCTGCACGCTTGGCAATCGCTTTGCACTCGTCGAGAAAATTCTGCTTGGGTTTGCAGCCTGTTGTCGGGAAGACCAGACCGCACTTCGCGTCCGACTTTTCTTTCCAGGCTTTGAGCAGCGCGACCAGACTCGCAGGGATTGAGATGTACCGACCCTTGTATGCCTTTGGCTTCCATCCGAAACGCTTATTCTCGCGAACGGTGATGGCCGACCGTTCAAAGTCGATGTCGCTCCACGACACATGCATGACTTCCTGTTCGCGCATCGCAGTCCGATAGAAAAATTCAAACCACACGTTCTCGGTCTCGGTGCAGGCGGCGAAAAATTTGTCGAGTTCATCCTGGGTATAGGTCTCGACTTCCTCTTCCGTGAAGGTGGGCCAGTCGTTCTTGCCGATTAGTCCCGTGATCTTCTGCTGCTTAAGAAACGACATTACATTTTCAAACTTGTTCGCGATAGACCTGTCACTCTGCTTTTTCTTGTCGCGCAGGTAGGTCTTGAACGCGAGCATGTCGGTCCGGTGAATCTCTTCCAGGGTTTGCTTTTTGCAGGATTCGAGGAAATAGGTCAACGCGGTGCGGTACGCACTATGCGTTTTCTTTTTCTTGTGCGCCTGAATTTCGAGCAGGTAGGTCTCGACCGCTTCTTTGAGAAGTCGGCTCCCAGCTGGGGGCTTACTTTGTGGCAGAGTGATCCCGGCATCAGCGGCGGCCCTGCGAGCGGTTAATGTACGCGTCTGTTGGTCAGCGGCAATCGTGGCCTCAGCAGCGGTGGCTCCCGCAGCGAGACGCTTACGCTGGCCGTCCTGAAGGAAGTCGATGTAGTAGCGGCCCTCGGGGTGGACTTGTTCTTTGCCGTCGATCAGAACGGCGTTGGGTCTGATCTTGCGGTTGGCACCGAAAACGACTTCACAAAACCGCCAGCCCTTGCCATCGATTCGGACTCGCTTCGTGATATTGACGAGCGCCACGGTCCTCCCGGACACCCTCCAATCAGGGTATACACAGGAGTATACAAGGCAGGCCAATAATTACTAGTCCAATGTTAATGCGGCTTCCAATAAATCTGGCGGAGAGGGAGGGATTCGAACCCTCGGTACGGTTTCCCGTACTCCAGTTTTCAAGACTGGCGCCTTCAACCACTCGGCCACCTCTCCGGCTTACTACAGTTTTACTACAGTCCCCAATATTCCCAGGAGGTCGCCACACATCTGTCCCTCATTTTCAATCGATTACACACCGTCGATGTTCCGGTACAGCGGTTTTCAAGACCGCCCGTTTCAACCACTCACGCATCCCACTGCTTTTCTTGGTCGGTATTATCACACACTGCCCAATGGCACACGCAAGCAGAAGCCGGACCCTGGCGAAGAAGTCCGAAGCGTATCGCAGCAAGAAGGATGTGCAGCCGTTACTGGCTCGGCTGATCGCCAGCATCAATTCCGAGGTCGCCCAAGTAAACGGCCGCGTAACGTTGACGGACTTCGGCGAAAGGAAATTGGCAAACTAAAAACCGAAAGATCGGCGGGAACGGTGCCGCTAATCGACCCGTTACGTTCTCTGTTGGAGCGCCACCGGCCCGAATCTCCCGAGGGCTTCATCTTACAGAATTCTTCCGGCAAGCCTTTGGACCTGGATTCGATTAATACCGCATCATCACTCCTGCTCTAGAGAAGGCGGGCATTGAATGAGCCGGTTTCTATCCGGCTCGCCGTGGCATTTCCAGTCTGGTCGCGGCAGTTTCCAATCCGTTAACCAGTTCGGGCGCCCTACGAAATTATCTGGCGGTGAACCTCAAGCATTATCAGGAGCCCTCAGAGGAATTGAAGAGTGAGGCTATACGTATGGTTGAAGAGATGCCCTCTATCCAATGACAGACTACGAGAAGCTACTTGCAGAGTGCGTCGAGCAGATGGATGCGCCCTTACCGACTCCGTGCGGCAAGACTCAGAATTGCCGGAGAATCGCCGGCTGCATGGAGTGTTTCGGGTATTCAACCAAGCAACTACAGCCCGTAACAAAGCCCGAGTAACCTTAAACGGATCCGAATTCTTTCTTTATTTCGTTCCATCGATTGTCCCCCTCGCCCGCAGTAAGGCGAGTACGCAGTCCCATCTTTCTCTGAACTGCTTCGTCGGCTGGACGATTGATGGGTCGTGGCTCTGATATGGGCGGTGAAAGTGGGGAGATTTTCCGGCTGCAATTTGTTAGATAAAGATGTGCCATTCGCCCGGGACCAAGGATTGCCTCCCTAGGGTTGCAGACTTTTGCCGGACAATGCGCCAAATCAATACCTCTGCTTCCAGTACGGTGCGATCAGCTAAGTCCAACCCGACGCATGCTCTCCAGAGCTGCTGATCGTCCAAGTCTCGAATCAGGAAATCCGGCGAGGTGCGTGAAGAAGTCAATTCTGTTCACCGCAAAGATGATCATCGGAGCCAAGTTCATTGTACTGCTGAGGTGCCCTCCGAAACTACCCTTGGCGTCATGCATTTTCTATAGGAATAAGGTGGTGGATCGCTCTGAAACGCTCTGTAGCCGCGCGGAGTAAGCCGGATTTTGCCGCGCACTTCTTCCTCAATGTGCCCCGCGTTTCTCAACTCTGCAACGATCTCGCGGCCTGACGCGGAATCTATTGCTTCTTTTGACAGGCTCAAAAAAACGGTCGGATCATCGCGGTATTGCTTGGCCAGTTTGAACCGAAGTCCGTCGCGAACTAGGTCTCGTTCCATTGCAGCACCTCCTAAAAGTGAGCCTATGCCGACCCAAGATTCGGAGAAATGGCCCTTAAGTGCCAGCTAATTTTTCCTGGATGGGTCCCGCCATTTTTTAATCTTGTCGTGGTTTGGGGCGGGACGAACCTTCCTCAGAACGACCATCTGGAGTTCGACTTGACCTGGACGTATTTTCTGCCGGTGTGGAATCTAGACGTTCCTTTAGGATTGGCCGATCGTGTGGCTGATCCTGTGAGAGACCCTGACCGGCGTTTTGGGCTTGCGGCGTGGTGGGCGAGGGCATGAGTTTAAGTGGACTCTCAAGCTGTAGGCTGAGCGTAGACTCGGCGGGGAGCTCGGCCGTTACTGGTTTGGTTAGCGCTTGGACGCCTGCTCCGGCCGCCCCGCCGAGAAAGGTTCCGATGGCGGCTCCCCTGCGTCTGCCAATCACGATGCCCAAAACTGAACCCACGCCATTTCCGCCAGTAGTCGCAGCCGCTGCATAGGCATTTCGTGGTGCACCCAGCTGTGAATATTGGCTACTACTCAACTCATAGGTCCTACCGTTGTAGACGAGGTGCGTCAATTCGACCGCCAGCGTAGACACGCCACTGAGGCGGCGGGCATTGCGTGCGTCAACAATCTTTCCCTTTGCGACCGCTCCCTCTGGGACTACCACGCGGTCACCGATGACAACGGGGGAGGCTAGTCTAGTAAGAAAAGTATCTCCCGGCTTGTTCGCGGCCGAACTTAAGGTTTCTGCCAATCGCACAACTATCATCGTGCCACGCGGTACGATGATTTGCTCCGCCTCCCCCGGCGAAGGGCTCGTTTCTGAAAGCGAAATGATCGAAGAGGCGGAACTCGTGCCTGGAGCGTGCACCAGAGATCTTCCTACCGGGGGGATAATGGCTGATGCCTTCTGGGGGGTTTCATTGAGAGAGTTGGTGGTGGGTACATGAAGAGCATTTACCAGGGCCTCGACACCTGCGATGTGGGCGGCATCCTGAGCAGCAGCCACCCGCTCGGCGTCGCTCGCGACATAACCAGAAAGGGTCACGATGCCGTGGTTCGCCCGCACCTGAACCTGGGTCATCTGTAGCCTGCGGTCGGCACGAATGCTGTTTTGTACTTCCGAAGCGAGCTTTATATTTTGCTTTGTACTAGGATCCATGTCGATGCTGGATTTTGCAACTGCATTCCGCAGCGAGGGCGGATTTGTCGCGCCTGGCTTTGGTTGGTCGGCAGTACCGAGTGACGCTGCGAGCTTCGTCGTTGCTGCGCTATCCAAGGTCCTTCTCTGCAGGGACTTCTCCTGGACGGCTGTCATAAGACCGCACTAGGCTGCCAGCCAAGTGATGATGCGATGCCCACAGTAGCAAGGCCAAAATCGCGGTGAGTACACACATCGTGGCGGTTCTCCCGAACAGGTCATTGTTCCGTAAAATTCCCGCGACGATTCCATGAGACCAATCCTTACGTCGGCTTGGACCTAGGGGCTGAGACAGAGATGAAAACCGCGAGGGCTCGGAGACTGACTCCTCCAAATGTGCCTCTGTTCTTGCAGGGCTTGCAATAATCTGTTGCTCTAGGCTCGCTTTTTGCAATCCTTTGAGGAGAGATATCTGGCTCGATTCGGGATCAGGTCGAACTTCGCTTTCCAAAAGGGCGTTCAGCTGAGACGCCAGGACAGAAAGCTGATGGGCGACTTCGGGAGGAATCACCGAATCACTGTGCGGCAATATCGGTTCAACATCGGTTCTGGCCGCTGAAGTTGAGTTCACTGCTAAATTGGAAGGATCTCCCCCGGACACTAGCGGAAGCGATGTATCCTGAATCGGCTCAACACGCGTGATTGCGGCGGCACGGAGAGTGGCATTTGATTCCCCAATCCGGCGATCACTGCTCTCCTGCAGTATGTGAGCCGCGGCCAGGAGTTGTTGGAACGTTTGTTCGTCCAAAACTGGCGGCGCGGTCGGAATGTTTAGACTTGATTTCACGTAGACGACAATCTGATCAGACAATTTGCAAGTGGCGAGGAATCCCCGGACTCTTGGATGGCTTCTCGCCTCAGCGGGATGCCGGTGGCATCATCATTTTTTGGCTGTGCCGCGTCTTCCTTATGAATATGGAGCCTTTCGAAAGAGAGGTGGAGGGACGCTACGCAATAAAGTTCATCGCCACAGGATTTGAAACTACTCGGAAGAGCTGAACCATGTTTTTCCAGTCGGTTAGGGAATTCAATTCGTCTATTCTTTCTAGCAACCTTTGAAGCCGCCTCTCATGATCTACTTCACCCAAGCCATATTTAGGAGTCTTTAAATACACACGATTTAATTTCTTAAGTTCGGCTATTTCTTCCCGCAACCTTTTAATAGTTGGCAACCATACGTCCCTGCCAACGCAACGAAAGTAAGTAATTTCCTGTATCACAAATTTTCGTGTCTCTGGCATTTTTTGCTCTTCGCTCTATTTCCGGTTAAGCGCGAAAATGCTCAAAATGCAGGAATGGCACGGTGCGTGCTATATGTCTTACGGATTTGAAGCTGGCACATGCCGAGGAGGAATGGTGCCATGCGAGAGAACAGAGAGAAGTGGATGGATCTCTGCGCGCAAGCAGCTAAGGAACAAGATTCACAGAAGTTGATGGCGCTGATTAAGCAGATAGCTGCGCTCCTCGACGCCGAACAAGAGCGGTTGGTTGAAAGAGATTCGCAGCGCTTAGAGTCGGAACGAACCGACTAACCAGCTCTGTGCGAACCAAGAACATGACGTCGTTCTGAACGGGCTTCCTCACGCCCGAAGTCGTTAGGTGTAGTCGTAGCACAGTTCTCAGAACGAATCTCCGCAGCATTCCGCGCAACCCTCAGAACAGATCGCAAATCCGCAGTCGGAGCATAATCAGGTTCCTTTGGGGCATGGCGGCGATTGTGCCATACAGTCACCAAGCAAATCCGAAGCCATTGCAGGGTGGCGGTCGGGACCAAGGCCCCGGAGACTGAAAAACTTGAGAGATGCCAGCAGTCGAAGACCGTTGTTTATGATTAACCCTATTTCAATGTGGAGGAAAACCTCGTCGCTAAAGCTCCTAGGAAATGCAGCAGTGTTTCGGCGCGTTAACACCAACGGGATTCGGGTCCCGAGGCAACCTGTTTAATGCTGGCATCATCCCAGCCACGATGTTGTGGAGATTTATGATGAAGTCTTGCAGCAGGCAGGAGGGCCAGGCAATTGCCGAATACGGCGTCATCTTGGCCCTTATCTTGGTGCTAGTGGTCGGAACAGTTCGCCTGGTGGGTCGCAACGCTAACAATATGTTTTCTTCTGTAGCGAGTTCAGTCAACTAATTTGAGGCGTAAGTGACGGACCGAAGCGGCAACCACGGCAGCGCAGCAATGCTATATGTCGTTCTTGGCATCATGGCGCTTGTCCTGTCTCTGATATTCGCCCAAGCGGTTCATCGTCCGGCGCCCAACGCTGTGCCTCATGAAGTGATGCGTCCGAAATGACGATCTCCGCTTTTGAATGTTCGAGGCTTTTTATTCAAACGTCGATCCGCTTTTAATCAGCTGTGGAATATGTCGGCGAAATCGTTGCGAACTATGCCGACTGCGGATCATCTCTCCTCCAACAGAGCACCCCCTTCGCAATGCAAGTTCGTGAACCGGCCTTTTAATTCTTAAAATCGGGTGCGGACGGCTGATCGCCGTTCTGAGGCTCGCACACCCTATCATTTTGACCCAGACATGTGTCAGCCGGACGGTTTGGCAGAAAATGCTCGACGCGAAGGCGAAGGGCACAGGAAACAGACCCCTGGGCCCACAATTGCCTGTTAAATGGACAATAAACGATGAAAGAAAGAGCGATACCGTTGGAGCGCGAGGCGCAGATCCTCGGTGGATACGTTGTCACCTCGATCCCACTGTTTTTCGAGCTTGGAACGTTCCTCGGCGAACACTTCTGCCAGACGCTTCATGGCAGAGGCGACGAGACCATCCGCCTGTTCGACGGCACGGCGAGGCTCGTCAACGAAGGCCGTCTGAACTGTATTCCACCGGCTCCTCAGATCATCAAGTTCGTTATTCGGGAATAGGGGAGCGGCGGTATCAGCCGTATTGCGAGTGTTGGAAAAAGCTGTCCCTGCGTTCTCGGTAGCGACAGGCTCGGAAAGCACAACTTTGGGCGGCACCTCCTCGGGTCCGGGGGGACGTTTGCTCTGGGCCAAGTCGGCTGTGGTTAGTTCGTCTTGTTGCAGTTTGTCCTTCCTCAATGGCACGCTCATCCTCGTGCCTCCTTTCTCTTGGGGATTGAATTTTCGAGTAACTCCTCAAATAGGGAACGGTAATGAACCATCGCTTTGCGTAAGTCCTCGGTGCTAGCTTGGCCGCGACTGTCGCGCAACGCAATTTCGTGTGCTACACGGTAGTTGGCGACAACGACTGGGTGATCCACGGAAATGTCGGCAGCGCGTTGATCGAACTCACCTAAGGGATAGCCGCGTACCTGCATGACCTCATTTACAAGTCGGTCCGCCTGCAAGACCGCACCTTTAGGGTCGTCAACAAATAGCGACTGCAGCCCCGTCCAGCGGTTCGCGAAATCGGCTCGGCTTGTTTGAGAAAGCGGTACGATTTGAAGCTTTTCTCTGCGCTGAGCGCGAAATTGGAGGACGTCTTCCCCCCGGTGAACATCGCCCTCTTTCTGGACCACTCGATCGTACTCGGGGCCGAAGTGCTCCCGGAGCGCCTGGCTGCGTCGTTTTCGCATGAGCAAAAAACCGATAACGGCGGCCGCCGCGGCGACGACGATGACCGCAATGATGATGGTCAACTGGCGCTGGTTCATGCGGCTCTCCTAATGCTTGGTCTGTGATTCCGTGTAGCGCCGGGATGTTGTCCGAGATTCAGAACACGCATGAGCGCACACACGCGATCCAAATGTCGTGCAATGCGCAATCAGTGGGATCTTAGAAAAAGGGAACGAACTGCTCACTGCCATGCCATAGGAGAAATCCATGTAGTCGCGGGGCTGAGCGCGGCTTGTCAAATCCCAGCGCCCCGCTAATTTTGTCTCTCAACAGCCAACTGCAGCTCCGCATAGGTCGTCTCATAGCCAGACCAAATCGCCTTGCTCAGGTGAACTAGGTCATTCCATCTGGAGGTTGAAGTCTATGAAAAAGCTTCTGATTATGTTTGGGCTCTTACTGGCGGCTCTGACCGTGGGGGCTTTCGCGCAGGCGCAAGGTAGGCTTTCGCCAGATGACCAGCGAGAGTTCGATAAGTATTACACCAAGTGGGTGAATGACACCCGCAGGAACGACAGAGACGACATCGCCAAAGATGTCGGGCGCATGCAGGAGATCATGGATCGCAATCACATTGCGCCCGACGTTCCGTTTGACCGCCTCGCGAGCACAGGGGCTGCTGACCCGACCCACGATTATCGAGGCCGGCTCTCAGCAGATGAGCAGAAAGATTTCGACAAGTACTACACGAAATGGGTCAATGATACGCGCAAAAATGACAGGGACGACATCGCCAAGGATGTCCGACATATGCAGGAAATCATGGCGCGCAAGAATATTCCTGCGAATGTTCCCTTCGATGAGATTGCGAGCACTGGGAATGCTGAAGAGGCCTCTTCCGCGAATGCCTATCCGCCGAGGGGAGAGTGGCAAGACCGGCTGTCGCCGAGCGACCAACGCGACTTCGACAGGTACTACTCGCGGTGGATTGACGATACCCGCCGGAACGACCGAGACGAGGTTAGCCGAGATGCCGGTCGCCTGCAGGAAATCATGACCCGAAACAACATTCCCGCCGATGTGCCCTTCGATCGGATTGCAAGTTCAATACCTTATCGGGCGAGCGGTTATCCGACCGAGGGTGAGCGCGCATGGCAGGGAAGACTGTCCGCAGATGACCAGCGAGAGTTCGACAGCAACTACGCAAAATGGCTCGACGACACGCACCAGAACGACAGGGACGATATTGACCGGGATGTGCGCCACATGCAGGAAATCATGACGCGAAACAGGATTCCGGCTGACGTTCCCTTCGATCGAATTGCATCTCCGGATGCCTCTTTGCGACACTGAGCGGTTTTTCTATTGCTCAAAACGGAGGTGCGGACATACGCGCCGCTCACATCGGCGACCGCTTACGAGACCCAGGGCCTCGCTTACGGGCTGCAGTCTTAGCCTGTCTCGATAATGACGCGTGTGATGCTGCGCTATGGCCTTTGCGCTTGAGCGCGCGGCTAACCGCCCGGGAGCGACTGCGCGAAGGGTGAGTCGCTGATCCAGACTCAGCTTTACGGGAGTCGCGAGCCGCTTGCTTCTTGGTGCTTGTCGAAGCCGAACCTTTGGGTGGCGCCAGCTTTACGCCCGACCGCCGCGCCTTTGACAGGCCAATCGCGATGGCCTGCTTCGTGGAGGGGCTCCGTGTTTTCCCTCGCGGATGTGGTGCATCTCCTCGCGAACGAATTCTCCAGCCTGGGCGCTGGGAGACTTTCCCCTTTCCCCTCCCGAGCATCTTCCCTGGCCCGTTCTAGGGTTTCCTTGTCTGGCATGTGTCCCTCCGACCAGGAAGCGTATCCCCGTCAATCGCGCTTCTCCATCGAGGGCATGCTGTAATCTTCGCTGAATATTTCCCTAGATCGTGGGCGACTCGCGGTTGGGACGTGTCGGCTATTTCTGCAAATTATCGGCGGTGGAAACCTTTTGCCTTTGCAAGACGCCCGAGTCAATGGTAAGTCCGGTTCTGGAAATCGTCTGAAAATACAGTTGGTCGTGGTCAATTTCGACCAGCATAAAGTCCCGGTCGGCATCGAAACCCACTTCCATTTGTTCCGACGGCCTCAGGTTGTGATATCTCAGTTCACCGGAGTTCCCCAGAACGAAATAATAGATATTATTTTGGGGCTTGAGCCTTTCATAGACATGTTCGTGTCCGGAAAAGACGACATTGACGCCATATTTCTGGAACAGTGGAACCAACACCGAACGCAGATCGAGGTCCGGTCCGTGAAACTTGCCGTCAGAATAAAGCGGGTGATGAAAATAGCAAATTTTCCAGGCTGACCTGGAATCTTTCAGCTGCTGGTCGAGCCAAATGAGCTGCGTCGGACTCATATAGGTGCTGTCGAGCGCAAGAAAGGTAACGTCGTTCTTCTTGAAGCTATAATATCGTTCTCCCCCCATATTAAACAGCTTGTACAGACGTTCGTCAGGATTGTCGTGGTTGCCGAGCGAGGCGTAGAACTTCACTCCGGCATCCAGCAGAGGCTTGTAAGGCTCTTCGAAACGTCGGGCAAAGTCTTTAGGCTTGTCCCCGCCATAAATGTTGTCTCCCAGCATGATTACAAAACTGAATCCGACGACTTGGCGGTAAGCCTCCATCTTCTGGGCCACCTCCAGCTGTGGCGCCTTGCCGGTCCCGGGATCTCCGATCACCGCAAAACGAACTGAACCCGACTTTAGCGGCAGTCTGAGTTGCAAATCCGATGTGGCTGGTGTTGAGGAACCGGAGGTTCGCGCCGAGGAGGCCAACTGCGGAAAAAGGGGATGTATTTCTGCGCCAGGGTGCCTTTGCGCAAAAGCGGCCGGCAGGAGAATTTCCCGGCCCGTTCCGGCTACGTACCCGGCGATCATTAAACAACTGAAAAAGATGTAGGCGCGAATTTTCATAGCTTCAACGCCCACCCGCCGACGGCGGCAAGGCATCGGGCAACAAGTCGACGATCAAGTTGGCGGTCGTATCCAGTAGAATGAGTTCGTGCCCCACAACCCGGAATTCGAGTTCCGGGGGGAGCTTTGGGAGGTCCAGTAAGAGACTCGGGGGAGTAGATTGTAAAGGCGTTTCTTCAGGATACTGTTGATTGACCTCCAGGTTGAGGCCGCGTACGGGCTCGGCGTGACGCAGGCTGGCCCGAATCTTGTCGCCCTCGCTACTCTGCAGAGGTGTCGCAATCAACTTTCTAAAAAGCTGGCTTACTCGGGGAGTGAACATCTCCCCGGGCTTTGCCTGTGACCGTCCTCCTCGGATTTTTTGTGCCAGAACGGCCTGATATTGTTTGATGTCGGCTGCGGACTCTCCCGATTTTCGAGCCGGCAAACCTGCTTGCGCTCGCTTGCGCAACTTCACGTAGTCATCGACACTCTTGCTGAAATCCCCGATGGTTCGCGAATCCTGATTTAGAGAGGGCTGTTTTACGGAAGGACGGTTCGCGGGTTTCGTCCGCGGTGGCGCGTTCTGCGTCAACAACAAACTGTTTGCCGCCAATACCCAGGCTACTGTCGAAACTCCGCTGAGAATATTCACCGCTGAACTTAGATGCGTCCTGCCAGCCCCGCGCTGGGTGCTGGTGCGTCATTTTCCGGCAGGCGCTTTTGGATCCGTGACCTCCACCATGACTCCTTGAACCGCCTCCTTCACAGCCTCCCTGACGGCCTCCTTCACCGCGCTTTGTACATCCTTGTGATCAAGTTCTATGTCGGAGTCTTCCCGCGCGACCTCCTTTATGACTCTCTCCAGAACCGGGCCCACTGGAGGCAGGTCCTTGGCGATACTCTTGGCCACTTTTTTTGCCGCCCTGGACACGCTTGCATTGGGAGGCTCAACTGGGGATTGTTTCAGCGAAGTGGGTGCCGATTCCCAATCCGTCTCGAACGTCTTGATCACGGAAGCAATGGTTTTCGCGTCGGGCACGATGATCCCAATTTCCCGTCGGGCGTCGAGCTCGAGCTCACGTAGACTTTGGCTTCCGACGAACATCTGGCTTGCGGTCACGAACAATGGTCCGAGTGTGCAGGCGCATGCCATTCAGCCTGCGCACCGCGAGTCCGGTGGTCTTGCGCGTGAGTTTGCCGATGATGCGGACCTCAACCCCTGCCTTGGCGCGTTCTTCGAGCAGGCGAGTCATGGCCCGGTCCGCGATCTTCATGTCATAAATCAGTAACTCTTTTTTGGCGCCCTGGAGAAACGCCGCCAGCTGTTTTCGCGCGTTCAAAGGGCTGACCAGAAATCGCGCATTCCCCGGAGTATAGGGTTGTCGCTTGGTGTCGCTCTCGAAAAGCTTGACCGCTTCCTGTACCAATGGGCGGTTGGTCACTACGATTCCGAAGCTGCGGCTGTGATCAATATCCAGGCGGGTCAAATTGAAGGCCAGGACATAGAGTTGCTTGCGATCTACGACGATCATCTTTCCGTGGTAGCGCACCAGATCGTTCGAAGTGCGAGCCACGGTTATTCCCGCTGCCAGAAATCGCATCTCCAGCTTCCGCAAGTTCTTCTCGCCGCCGCGATTGGTATAGGCGATGAGCGCATGTACAGACACACCTCGTCTTACCGCTTCCTCGAGAGCGTGCTCGATTTCGATCCGGTCAAAACGAAAGATGACAATTTCCACGCTTTTGCGGGCCTTCTCAATGGCTTTGACCAGCGGCCCAACGCCGTCCCCCGGCTGTATGAGAAGCTTCAATCAGTCTCCTTTATCTACAGCATAACGTCCTACCGTACAACGTCCACCGTATATCGTGACAGCGTGTATCGGCGGGCCCTGGAATCGGTTCTTCGCCAAACCGTAAGCGACCGTTTCACGGTCTCGCAGCATCTACAGTTGGTCGGACGACTGTACTTTAACTATAACTATGCGATCCCGTGCGAAGTCCCCATTTCGACATATCGATCAGGTTAGCGCCCTGTCGACCCGCGAACCGAGGTCACACGCCCCGTCTGGAAGGTTCAGGATGCGATGCGGGCTGGTCGCGTTGTCTCTGGCCTGCTGCTTGTTTACAGTTATCCATCCCAATGTAACCGCCGAAACCCCGGCTGCGGCTAAGACAAATGAACAAGCTGCTCTGTGGCGCGAACCGGGCGACATCTCGTCACGCAATCTACTTTACGGTTGCGGGGGTGCGGAGCACCAACCCCAGGGAGCAATGGTGTTCGAGAAGGAAGATCACGCCGGCACAAACCCCAAATTTTACGTACGCGATCAACAGGACACGAAATGGACAGCGAAGCTTGGAATCGAGGCCAAGCCCGAAACCGCGGCGGCACATTTACTGTGGGCGGCCGGCTACTACACCGACGAAGACTACTTCGTTCCAAGAGTAGTGGTCGAAGGGCTTCCGCCTCACCTGCAGCGTGGTCAGAATCTGATCGGATCGGATGGAGTGATCAAGAACGTTCGTCTCGAGCGTCATTCGAAGGGCCGGAAGAAAGAAGGCAACTGGCATTGGAAGCGCAATCCTTTCACCGGCACCCGACAATTCAATGGACTGCGCGTAATGATGGCGTTAATGAATAGCTGGGACCTAAAGGACGAAAACAACGCGATCTACGAGACGGATAACGACGCGGACGACTCGCGCAAGATTTACGTAGTCAGCGACCTGGGCGCCAGCTTTGGCACGACCGGATACAGCTGGACCGCGGCCATGGCGAAAGGAAACCTCAAATCTTACGCTCATTCCAAATTCATCACCAAGGTGCGCCCGGAGTTCGTGGATTTCAACGTTCCTACCCGGCCCGCTCTCATCTATTTCTTTCATGTGCCCGGCCTGATACACAGACTGCGCATGCGTTGGATCGGCAAACACATTCCTCGCGAGGACGCCAAATGGATGGGAGACGTCTTATCTCACTTGTCGCCTGAGCAGATTCAAGATGCGTTCCGCTCAGCCGGATTCTCGCCCCAGGAAGTCGAGGGCTTCTCCAAAATAGTGCAGAGTCGAATCGCCGAATTGACCAAACTTTGATCTGGCTTAAAACACGGATTCAGATGCGCGGAGATTCAGGTGTTCGAAATCTTCTCCAGGTCGTCCGCTTCAGCCTTGTGCTGCAGCTGTTCAAGCTCGGAGTATAGCCCGCCGGCTTTCAGCAATTCATCATGAGTGCCCCTTTCAGCAATTACCGCCATCCTTAATAACAAAAATGACATCGGCACGGCGAATCGTAGACAGCCGATGCGCGATTACGATCGAGGTCTTCCCTTCCATCAGGCGATCCAGCGCCTCGAAGACAAGTTTTTCCGAAGCAGCATCCAATCCTGAAGTCGGTTCGTCCAGAATAAGAATTGGAGTGTCACGGATGATGGCCCGGGCAATGGCAATACGTTGCCTCTGGCCACCGGACAGCGTCATGCCTCGCTCTCCCAGCATCGTGTCGTAGCCTTCCGGCAATTTCTTAATGAATTCATCGGCGTTCGCCAGCTCCGCCGCGCGCAATATTTCGGACTGGCTCGCCTCGGGCTTTCCGTAAGCGATGTTCTGCCAGATCGGAGCATGGAACAGAACGGTCTCCTGCAAGACAAAACTGATCTGCTGGCGCAAGCGATTTCTGTCTGAAGCGCTTCACGTCGGTGCCGTCGATCTTGACCATCCCGGAGATCGGATCGTAGAAGCGTGGGATCAGACTGATGATTGTCGTCTTACCCGCGCCGGTCGGTCCCACCAGCGCTGCCAATTGTCCCGGCTCGATGGTAAAGCTGACATCCTTAAGAACCGGAGTGTCCGGGGTATAGGAAAAACCGACGTGGTCGAATTCAATCTTTCCCTTGAATCTTGGCGCCCGAATCGCCCCGGGAAGGTTCTTGACCTCCTTGTCCGTTTCCAGCACTTCCTGAATGCGTTCGTATCCCACCAGCGCTTTTGAATACGCATCCGTCATCTTGGAAAGTTCCTGCATCGGCTTGTACATCTTGCCCAAATACAGGATGAAGACGACAAGCGAACCCGGCGGACAGCGCCCCGTTCAGCACCAGGCGCGCGCCGAACCACAGAACCAGGCATGTACCCACCGCGACGATAATGTCAACCAGGGGGGACAGCTTCGCCTTCAGGCCTCGTGCCCGCAGGCCAATTTCCACGCTCTCAAGGCTCTCTTCTTCTAACCGCTGCCGCTCGTAATCTTCCCGCGCAAATGCCTTGACCACTCGAATCGAAGACAGCACTTCCTCGATGACCGAAACAATTTCCCCTTCTTTCTTTCGCACTTCTCTTGAAGCCTTCTTGATGCGCCGCGTGTATGTGTACACCACCAGGAACAGAACCGGCGCCACGGACAGCGCGATCAAGGTGAATCGCCAGTTGAGATAAAGCATGACGCCGACCATGCCCACCAGCGTAATAAGGTTGATCAGCGCGCCCAGCAGCGCGGTGTTGATGAAACTCTGGATGGCATCGATGTCGCTGGTAACGCGACTGAGAAGATCGCCGCTGCGCTTCTCGTCGTGATATGCGAGGGAGAGCTGCTGGATACGGGAGTACAAGGCTCGGCGTAAATCGTGAGTCACCCACTGTCCCACGCTGGTGGTGAGATATTTTTCCGTGTAGGAGCTGACAGCATCGAGTGCGGCAATCCCGAGCACCGCGACGCAGGCAAACTTCAAAATGGCAAGCTTGTCGTCGCCAACCGTGGATTGAATGAGATGAGTCAGCCAACCGTTGCGTCGGCTTCGACCGCATTACGTTGTCCAGAACGATCTTCAGCGGCCAGGGTTCGAGCAGGTTGGCGACACCCTCGCCGACCACCGCAATAAACCCGAAGCTAAGCGCAGCGACGTGCGGCTTCAGGAGTTCGCGTATTGTCAGCTTCTTGATTACGGCGCGGTGATTCTCCATGTTGTCTTCAGTAGTGCGAAGGCGCTTTGACTGCCGATCGCCCCGAGCAGTCAGGCCAATTTACAACAACCACACAATCACCGTAGGAAGCGGAGTGATGCCGCCGTACTTGAACGGCAGCACCGCCACCCAGAATCCCTCCTGGGCGCGGGCAGAGCCAGAGTCGCCGCGCAAGCCGCTCTGCGAGGTACTCTGGATGGCGGCCCGCCTGGAGTGCAGAACCACCGGCTCGGTGATTTCGCCGCATCAGGTGGAGATAACCTCAACCTCTCCGCGCTTGTCGAGAATCTGCAAGCGAACCATGTTGGCTCGCCGCTCGAGAAAGAGGTCGACGCACGCCTCTCCCACTCTTACATCCCTGATCCAGAGGTCCGGAATTGCTTCGGGAAGGTAGGGGCCATCAAGCCGAATCTGTTTCTTGTCTGCATTGAGTGAAAGCCCGAGGCACGATTGCAGCAACAAAAATGCGGCGGCGGCCGACCAGGCTTGCGGGGCACACGCTACGGGATATAAAGTTGGCCCTTCGCGCGAGCGCCGGTCAACGCCGCAGAAGAGTTCTGGAAGACGATTCAGATCAACGAATGTGCTGACGGCCAGCAACCCCGAAAGGATCTCGCCAGCCATATCCTTAAAGCCGTACCGGGCCAGCCCGGCTGCGATCAGAGCGTTGTCGTGCGGCCACACCGAGCCGTTGTGATAGGAAATGGGATTGTATCGAGCCTCGCCGCTGGCCACGGTACGAATCCCCCAACCCGAAAAAAGTTCCTTGCTGATAAGCGAATGGGCCACGCGGTATGCATGGTCAGCGCTGGCAATTCCCGTGTAAAGGCAATGCCCGGGATTGGAAGTTCGAACCTTGCACTGCTCTTTTTCTCCATCCAGGGCCAGAGCGTAAGTAGAAATTTCATCGCACCAAAAAGTCTCGTCGAATCGCTGGCGCAGGGTCGCCGCCTGCGATTCAAGTACAGACGATCTTTCCCGGTCGCCCAGAACCAGCGCAAGGTAAGCCGCCCCGCGTTTTGCGGCATAGGCATATCCCTGCACCTCGCACAGCGCGATTGGACCGTCCGCCAACCTTCCATCGGCGTGAAACACCGAATCATTGGAATCCTTCCATCCTTGCTGGACCAAGCCGTCTTTGGACCGGCGTGAATATTCCACGAAACCATCGCCGTCGCTGTCGCCGTACTTGTCAATCCAATGCAACGCCCGCTCCACGTTCGGCCACAAGCGCTCAATCAGCTCGCGGTCTCCGGTGCGGTTGTAATAGGCGTAGGCGAGCATCACGAATAGCGGAGTAGCGTCCACGGTCCCGTAGTAACAGCGGAAAGGCACTTCTCCCAGGGCAGCCATTTCGCCTTTCCGCATCTCGTGCAGAATCTTGCCAGGCTCCGCTTCCGAAGCCGGATCCAGCTGCGTGGCTTGATGCGCTGCCAGGAACTCCAAAACCCCGCGCGCGATCGCGGGGTTGAGCCCAAAGACACTCCAGCGCGGTGATGATTCCGTCGCGGCCAAAAACCGTGCTGAACCACGGCACTCCGGCGTACGGATAATTAGGCTCGGGGTTGCCGACGATCATCATCTCGAGATCGGACTGCGAGCGCGCGATCCAGCGATTGAACTCGTCGCTGGAACTGTGAATCTTGCTGCTGTTGCGCCGGATTTCACTGCTCTCGGTCTGAGTCGCGCTCCAGGCCCTCTGGTAAGACTTGGGATGACGATAAGCCTCGGGACCAACCTCACATGAAATCGTCAGGTTGAATGTGACCTGGGTTCTGGGCTCAAGGTAGGCGTCGAACTGAATGTCCGAAGCGGAGATCCTTCTTGGTCGCGGAGAGCCGAGGATATGGGTACGACGGATAACATCATCGAGCCCTCGGTAAGAAAGAATGACAGAATCCGCTTCGACTATGTCCTCGAGCCGCTCGCCCCGGCGCTTCCGGGTTACGCCCCGCACTTCGAAGATATCGGCAAAGTCGGCGGCAAAACGCAGCCGGAAAGGAATATCGACTGCACTGGGCCCATAGTTAACCACCTCGAACTGCTCATAGCAGACGCCCTGCCACAGAAATTTGGTTCTCAGCACGTGCAGCGTGTCTCGCGGAATGACCACCGATCCGTTCCGTGAGATGTCCACGTTGGCCAAATCGGCGGCGAACGATGAATTGTCGGCTTTGATGGTGGAGCTCAGCAGAAGAGGCCGGGCATATGCCAACTGGAATTCGAGCTGCGAAAGAAAGCGCGTGCCCTCACAGAACATTCCCTGCTCTTTTAATCCTGCAGTTTCGATGTCGCCGTAGCGGTCAAAGACCGCAAACATGTCTCCGTGTTTCAGAACGCGAGTACGATCGTCGGCAGGAGGCTATCTCCGTCGCGATGTAAAAATTCTGGGTGACGTTCTGATCGTCCAACTCACAACCTCGTCGGATAGCGTGGGACAAGCTCGGTTTCGCTCACAACCTGATCCGAAGTGGACAAGTCCGGCTCCTCTTTCAGCTCCAGAAGCCGCTTGTACACTCCTACGTAGTCGTTGCACATCCGCGCCGCGCTGAAACGACGTTCAAAATAATCGCGGCACCGGCGGCGGCTGAGAGCAGGGAACAGCCTTTACCATCTCGGCTGCTTCCTGCACGTTGCGAGCGATAAATCCGCTGACCCCGTTTTCGACCAGCTCTGGAACCGAGCCACGAGGGAAGCCGATCACAGGCGTTCCACAGGCCATGGCTTCGATCATAACCAGGCCGAAAGGTTCGGGCCACTGAACTGGAGTTAGGAGGGCCAGCGCTCCTCCCAGAAATTCACTTTTCTCGGAATGGCTAATTTCGCCGATAAACTCGACGCCCGGACCGTCCAAAAGAGGCTTGATGATGGCATCGAAGTAAGCCTGGTCGACGCGATCGATCTTCGCGGCGATCTTCAACTCCACTCCGGCCCGCCTCGCGATCGCGATGGCGTGATCCACGCCCTTCTCCGGAGAAATGCGGCCGAGAAACGCTAAATACTTTCCTGCCGCTGGCTGAAACTTCAAACTCCCGGCTGGGAGTCCATGATAGACCGTCCTTTGCCAGTTCAACCACGGCAAAGGCTCGCGCTGCGAGTCTGAGATGGAAACCACGGGAACATCTCTGAATCTCTGGTAAAGAGGCGCCAGGTCCGGAATGTCCAGCCGGCCATGCAGGGTGGTCAAGGTGGCCACGTTTTCGCTCTGGGTGCGTGGGTAGTGCAGGTAATCAATGTGAAAGTGGATTAAGTCGAAGTTCTCCTTCTCATCCATCACCCGCTCGACCAGCAAAACGTGGTGTGGCAGCGGATCGACGCACCCCGGAGCCATCCGCAGAGATTGCTTGCACACCGGGACCAGGCGGGCCTCGGTGAGCGAGTCGCCGCTGGCGAATAGGGTCACTTCGTGTCCCTGTCGTATGAGTTCCTCCGTGAGATACGAAACCACACGTTCGGTTCCACCGTAGAGCTTCGGCGGAACACTTTCATAAAGCGGCGCAACCTGGGCGATTCTCATGAAGACAGACTCTCCGCTGCGCTGTCGGATAAACAGGCAAACAAACCAGATAAATTTTCGTTAGAGGACGACTACACTGCAAGAACAAGCGCACATTCAAACTAACCCTGTTGCAGTACGAAATCTATCGGGGCTTCTCTGTAGGACCTTCGCCGATATTTTGTATTGCGCGGGATGATGTTTTAGATCGGATGGGAACCGGCAAATCGGAACATCGGTAGATCAGCTGGCGTTTGTTCGGGCAGTCACCGCATTCAGATTGAGGAAGCTCCTGATGCCTACGACAAGTTCGACAAGCGAATCCAGGGCTACACCAATGTTCTGATCAAATTCAACCAAAAGGCTGCAGCGTAGAGAGTCTGGTGCCCTTGCCTCAGCAGGGGCACTAGGTTCTAAAGCACAGGACAGCCCGAGGTTTACCTTTGGAACGGTACCTGAAGCTTTGCGCCTTGGTGTGTACTGTTGGTGTGTTCTGACTGCCAGGATGCCAAATGATGCCGCGGAAGGAACCGCCAAGACAGCGCCCTGGTTTGAGTCACCGCACATGCCTGATGTATAAGACAAGCCTATGAAACGAGCTTTTCTGTTGTTTGTTTTGATGGTCGTGATGAACGCTGCATTTGTTTCGGCTTACGCGGAGAGCTCTGCGAAGGCTGCCGACGACAAGACCAGCCTCGCGCTTCGCACGGTCGGATTGCAAAGGCGCGATGGCTTTCTTCCCTTACTACTGGGACGAGAAGAAGGGCGACATTCTGTTTGAACTGTCGCCGGCCGTGCTCGGACGGGAGTTTCTTTATTTCACCGGACTGGGCAGCGGCATCGGTTCGATCGAGGCATTCGCCGACCGGAGTTCGTTTGGCGGCGGATGGGTGTGCCGCTTTCGGCGGGTCGGCATGCGCGTGCTGGTGATCCAGGAGAACACCAGCTTTCGCGCTCCGAATGGCGCGCCGGAACTGCAGCATTCCGTGGAATACAGTTTCCCGACTTCGGTGCTGGCTTCGCTTCCGGTGGAAGCGGAGCAGGATGGCACGGTGCTGGTCAACGCCGATGCCTTGCTGGTGCGAGACGCGTTTGATCTGCTGTCGCAACTGCGCCGGCCGACGCGCGCCGTGGGCGGCGTCGATGGTGCGCGAGCAATCGTCGAAGGCAGCGGACTGGCGGCTGGACAAGGATCGCAGCGTGATTGATCTGGAACACACCGGAAGTTTTCCGCTGAACACCGAAGTGGAAGCGCTGCTGACTTTCGCCACCGATTCCGAGAGCGATCTGAACCAGCCCGATCCGCATGCCTTGAGCGTCCGCGAGCATCATTCGTTTGTGGCCATGCCGGCTCCCGGGATATGAGCCACTGGAGCAGGATCCTCGTGTGGGATTTATTACCAGCAGCTTTCAGGATTTTTCGCAGGCTTACGATCGGCCGCTCACGCGTTACCTGGTCAACCGCTGGCGCTTGCAGAAAAAAGATCCGAATGCGGCGCTCAGCGAGCCGGTCAAGCCGATTGTGTTTTATCTCGACCGCGCCATTCCGGAGCCGGTGCGTTCGGCCGCCCGCATGGGAGCGCTGTGGTGGAATGCGGCATTTGAGCAGGCAGGATTCAGGAATGCGCTGCGCATCGAAGACTTGCCCGAGGGCGCGGACCCGATGGACATTCGCTATCCCACCATCCAGTGGACGAACCGCTCGGGCCGGGGATGGTCAGTGGGGCAGAGCCACGTGGATCCGCGCACGGGCGAGATCATTCACGCCGTGGTGCAACTGGATTCGCACCGCATGCGGACGGTGAACAACTACTGGGAGTCGATGATGCCTTCGGGTCGCGACTCTGCCGAGCCGGCGCTGGATACCTTCGCCGCGCTCGACAATCTCGATCCGCAAACCAGCGAAGAACAAGTCATGCTGAACCGGCTGGCGCTGCTCACCTGTCACGAAATGGGTCATGTGCTCGGCCTCGAACACAACTTCGTGGCCAGCACCTACGGACGCGGATCGGTGATGGATTACTTCGCGCCGCGGGTTCAGATTCGCGCCGACGGAACCGCCGATCTCTCCGACGCCTACATGCAGGGAGTGGGCAGCTACGACCGCCTTGCCATTGAGTGGGGATACAGCCAGGGCAAAGCCGGGCAGCACCGCGGAGCAAGAGCAGGCGCGGCTGGATGCGATCGTGAAGGGCAGCCATTGCCAAAGGAATTGTCTGGGGAAACACCGACGATCCGCGCTGGAATTCCTATGACGACGGGCCTGATCCGGTGACCTGGCTGAAAGAAGTTCTGCCGGTCCGCGATGCGCTGCTGGCGCACTACGGCCCGCGCATGCTGCGTCCGGGCGAACCCAATTCGATGCTGGCTTCGCGGCTGCCGCTGGTCTACCTGTTTCATCGCTACGCGCTGGGAGCCGCGATCAATGTGGTGGGAAGCGCCGAAGATGCCGCTATCGCTGGCGGGCGATGGCCAGACGCCGGTAATCATCTGGCCGGCGGAGAGTCAGAAAGAGGCGCTGCAACTGGTGCTGCAGGCGCTTGAGTCCCGCGCAAGCTGAACGTTCCGGCGGAGGTCTGGCGGGCGCTGGCGCCGGTGGAGAATCGCGATCCTGACCCGGAGCGCTTCACTTCGTCGGCGGGATATCTTTTCAGTCCGCAGGATGGAGCGCGGGCCGTGGCTGAAATCGTTGTGGGAGGATTGCTCAATCCGCAGCGCATGCAGAGGCTGGCGGTAATTTCGCGTCAGGATGCGCAAGCTCTTTCGCCGGAGAGTGTGGTTTCTGCTTTGGTGAACGCGGCGTTTTCCGATGACGCCAAGACGCCTGCGGAGCGGGACCTTGGCGGGCGTGGTGCAAACCGAAGTGGCGGAGCGGTTGATGATTCTGGCGGCGAATTCCGATGCGACGCCGGAGGTGCGGGCCGCGGCCCTGGCTGGAGTGCGGGAGGTGCAGGGTGCGGTCAAGAAGAGCGCGGCGCGCGGACCGGCGATCGAACAAATTGATCACGAGATCGTTCTGTTCCTGCAGAATCCGGAGCAGAATACGCCGAAGCTGAAATCGTCGGGTGCGCCCGCGGGGCCGCCGGTTTAGTAGGTACCGCGTGGGGACAGCCGCACTCGCTGTCAGCGCGAGCTCGCTTGACTGGACAGCCGTGGCGGCTGTCCTCACGAGCGAGGGCGCTCGCGCCTACATGATCTTTTGTGGCGACTGGGTGGCGTGGCTTCGTAGGCTGTGATTTCGGCTTCGTGTTGCAGGGTCAGTCCGATGTCATCGAGGCCTTCGAGCAGGCAGTGGCGGGTGAAATCGTCGATCTGGAAGGTGGCGGAGAATCCGTGTTCATCGTCTACCTTGCATTGTTCGAGGTCGATGTCGAGATGGTAGTCGGGGTGTTCCGCTGCGCGGCGAGTGATTTCTGCGACTTCCTCTTCGGTCAGCACGACCGTGAGCACGCCATTCTTCACGCAGTTGTTGGCAAAGATGTCGGCGAACGATGGAGCGATCACCGCCCGGAAACCGAAATCATCCAGCGCCCAGACGGCATGTTCGCGCGACGATCCACAGCCGAAATTCTTGCCCGTCACCAGAACGCTGGCTCCGGCGTAGCGCGGCTGGTTCAGGGAAAAAGATGGGTCGTGCGAGCCGTCCTTGCCGCGGCGCCAGTCGTAAAACAGAAATTCGCCGAAGCCGGTGCGCTCAATTCGCTTCAGGAATTGCTTGGGAATGATCTGATCGGTGTCGATGTTGGCGCGATCGAGCGGAGCGACTTTGCCTTTGTGGGTGCGGAATGGTTGCATGAGTTCTCCAGACTTTGCGGAGGGCGGGACGCCCTCCGGACAGCCGGCGGGACGCCGGCGCTACTTATTGAAATTTCCAGTTTCGGATGTCGGTGAAGTGGCCGGCGATGGCGGCTGCTGCCGCCATCATGGGACTGACCAGGTGAGTGCGTCCGCCGCGTCCCTGGCGGCCTTCGAAATTGCGGTTGCTGGTGGAAGCGCAGCGCTCGCCGGGTTGCAGGATGTCCGGATTCATGCCCAGGCACATCGAGCAGCCTGACTCGCGCCATTCGAAGCCGGCTTCCTGAAAAATCCGGTCCAGGCCTTCCTTCTCGGCGGCGTGTTTCACGGCTTGCGAACCGGGAACCACCATGGCCCGCACTTTCGGATTCACGTGATGTCCCTTGGCCACGCGAGCGGCGGCGCGCAAATCTTCCAGGCGTGAGTTGGTGCAGGAGCCGATAAACACGCGATCGACGGGAATTTCTTCGACGCGGGTGCCGGGCTTGAGCCCCATGTATTCCAGCATGCGTTCGGCGGAGCGGCGGTCGGCGTCGGTTTTCAGATCGGTCAGTTCGGGGACGCGGCCGCTGACCGGGACGACCATGCCGGGGTTCGTGCCCCAGGTCACGAACGGAGCAAGCTTCGAGGCGTCGATTTCCACGACTTTGTCGTAGCGCGCGCCGGGATCGGAAGGCAGGCGTGCGCCAGTGCGCCAGTGTCTTTTCCCAACTCGCCGTTTTGCGGAGCGAAGCGCCGGTCCTTGAGGTAGGCGAAGGTGGTTTCGTCGGGCGCGACCATGCCGGCGCGGGCTCCGGCCTCGATGCTCATGTTGCACAGCGTCATCCGGCCTTCGACGGAAAGCGCGCGGACGGCTTCGCCGGCGTACTCGATGACGTGTCCGGTGGCGCCGTCGGTGCCGATCTGTCCGATGATGCCGAGAGCCAGATCTTTCGCGGTCACGCCTTCGGCAAGCGATCCACGCACGTCGATCAGCATGGTCTTCGGTTTGCGCTGGGGCAGGCATTGGGTGGCCAGCACGTGCTCGACTTCCGAAGTGCCGATGCCGAAAGCCAGCGCGCCGAACGCGCCATGAGTGCTGGTGTGGCTGTCGCCGCAGACGATGGTCATGCCCGGCTGCGTGAGTCCGAGTTCCGGGCCGATCACGTGCACGATGCCCTGGTCGGGCGAGTCCATGTCGAACAGCGGAACGCCAAATTCCTTGCAATTCTTTTGCAGCGCCTGGATCTGGACGAGCGGCAATCGGGTCGGTGATGGGAGTGCCGCGAGGCTCGGTCGGAATATTGTGGTCGACGGTGGCGACCGTGCGATTGGGCTGGCGAACCTGGCGCCCGGCCACACGCAGGCCGTCGAACGCCTGCGGCGAGGTGACCTCGTGGACCAGGTGCAGATCTATATAAAGAAGAGGCAGGCGGTCCGGGGGCGAAGACACCACGTGCTCGTCCCAGACTTTCTCGAATAGGGTGCGCTTTTCAGCCATGGGTTCCTGAATCGATATTTTATCAATAAAGAGTCGCATGTGTGGGACAGGCCTGCCCGGTCGGGTGGCCCATGGAGCCGCAGTCTGACTGCTGATTCAGTCAAACTGCCAGCGGTGCTTCGCATCGCCTGAACAGTCGAAGACGGCGTCCCACGCAGGATCCGGCAGACACAATTGCACCGATCATGATGGTTCGTGCACGATTCATGATCGGCAATCATGATCAACGGGAAACGCATCGCCGTGGTGTTGCCTGCGTACAACGCGGAGAAGACGCTGGCGGCGACCGTGGCGGAGCTGCCTGAACTGGTGGACATCCGCATTCTGGTGGACGATCACAGTTCCGACCGCACCGTCGAAATTGCCAAGCGGCTGGGACTGCAATTCTTTGTGCATGACCAGAATTACGGCTACGGGCGCAACCAGCAGACCTGCTATCGCGAGGCCCTGGCCGCGGGCGCGGACGTGGTCATCATGGTGCATCCCGATTACCAGTACACGCCGCTGCTGGTGACGGCGATGGCGAGCATGGTGGCCTACGAAGTCTACGACGTGGTGCTGGGCTCGCGCATCATCGGCGGGCAGGCGCTGCATGGCGGCATGCCGTTCTACAAGTACGTCGCCAACCGCTTCCTGACGGCGTTCGAGAACCTGTTTCTGGGGATCAAGTTGTCGGAATATCACACCGGTTATCGCGCCTTTCAGCCGCAAGGTCTTGCTCGAACTTCCTCTGCTGGAAAACTCGGACGACTTTGTCTTCGACAACCAGATGCTGGCGCAATGCGTGAATTTTGGCTTCCGCATCGGCGAGGTGTCCTGTCCGACGAAGTATTTCGAGGAAGCGTCGTCCATCAACTTTCGGCGCAGCGTGACTTACGGGCTGGGCGTGCTCTGGACGACACTGCAGTTTGCGCTGCAAAAATGGGGTGTGGCGCATTTTCGGATCTTCAGTGCGAAAGGCCGAAAGCTGGAAACCAAGCAGACCAGCTACTACGCGCCAGGTGGAGTGGAATCAGATTCGCAGGTGCAACCGCGATCCTAAGGGGCCTTCACGAGATACGCTTCCAAGCGTTCAATGTAGGCGCGAGCGTCCCGCTAGTGCAGGCAGCCGCGTTGCGGCGTCGCACGGGCGGGACGCTCGCGCCCTACATTAGTTTGCTCGCGGGTTGTTGAACCACATTGAAAGTGTCCCCATGAAACCACAATAGAAATGTCCCCATGTAGAGTGCCCCTCGACAGGGGAGGCACCGCGATTGGGGAGAGCGAAATTGAGCAGCAAAGAGTTGAGCCGGGCAGAGGTGATAGGGCGGGTGAAAGCGGGCAACCTGCGGCTGGGGGAAGCCAGCGAGTTGCTGGAGTTGAGTTATCGACAGGCCAAGCGGCTGTGGACGCGGTATCGCGAGGGCGGAGCGAAAGCGTTGCAGCATGGCAACTGCGGCCGGGAATCGAACCGGGCCTATCCGGCAAAGATGCGAGCGGCGGTGCTGGAACGGGTGAAGGTCCGCTATGAAGACTTTGGGGCCACGCTGGCGGCCGAGCATCTGGCCAGCGACGATGGGCTGGAGGTGCATGCCGAGACGTTGCGGCGCTGGCTGCGGGAAGCAGGGCTATGGCGAAGGCAACGGCGGCGTAAGCCCTATCGGCAGCGGCGCGAACGCAAAGCTCACTTTGGTGAGTTGGTGCAGATGGACGGAAGCTTTCATGAGTGGTTGGAAAAGCGCGGGCAGCGGGGCTGTCTGATGCACATGGTGGATGACGCCACCACTGCGGCGCTGGGCCGGTTCTCGGCGGAAGAAACGATCTGGGCAGCGGCCGCGGTGTTGCGTGGCTGGATCGAGCGCTATGGGGTACCCCGGGCGCTCTACACCGACTGGAAGAACGTGTACGTGCGGTCGCCCAACGCGCAGGAGCGGATGCGCGGCGAAGTTCCGGTGACGCAATTCGGGCGCATGTGCGCCCAATTAGGCATCCGCATTATCGCCGCCAGTTCAGCCGCAAGCCAAAGGGCGCGTGGAGCGGGCGCACGGCACCCATCAGGATCGGCTAGTGAAGAAGTTGCGACTGGCCGGGATCGCCAATTACGACCAGGCCAATGCCTATCTGGACGAGCACTATCTCGGCGAACACAACCGGCGTTATGCACGGCCGGCGGCGGAGGCAGCCGACTATCACCGACGACGGCCCACAGCGCGGCAACTGGATCAAGTGTTCTGGCTGGAGGAGGAACGAGTGGTGAGTGAGGATTGGGTGGTGCGCTACAACCATCGGCTGCTGCAACTGGAACGGCAAAGTCAGCACTGGGCGCCGGCCAAGAGCCGCGTGCGGGTGCGGGAAAACGAAGCGGGCAAAATCGCGATTCACTATCGCGGTCAGCGTCTCCTGTTCCGAGAACTCAAGGCGGCTTCTAAAGCGCTGAGCGGGGGAAGGGATGTTGCCCCTTCCCCCGCACCCCCATCCCTGAAGCTGCACCCGTTTACTCCAGCCTCAAATCATCCTTGGAGATTAGGCTTTGACTTCAGAAACTCACGCCCTTCTTCCGCTGCGGGCTGAACCACAACCAGGGGACATTTCTATTGTGGACAAAACGGGGACATTTCTATTGTGGTATGACATTAGTTTGCTCGCGGGTTTGACATCGTCCGCACGTCCTCCTAACCTTGTCTGTCTCCGGATATGAAAGTTCTCGTCATCGGAAGTGGTGGACGCGAGCATGCCCTGGTGTGGAAGCTGCGTCAGTCTCCGCGAGTCTCCCAGGTGTACTGCGCTCCCGGGAACGGCGGCATCGCTGAAGAGGCCGAATGTCTGCCTGCCGATGTGAAGAGTATTGACTCGCTGGTGGCCGTTGCCAACCAGGTTCGTCCCGACCTGACCGTGGTTGGGCCCGAGTTGCCACTGGCGCTGGGGGTTGTGGATCGAATTTACACGAAGCGAGGGTGGCGGGTTTTCGGTCCCAGCAAGGCGGCCGCGCAACTGGAGTCCAGCAAGAGTTTCGCCAAGGAATTCATGCAGCGGCATCGCATTCCCACGGCGCACTTCGCTATCTGCGACTCCATCGACGAAGTCCTGGAAGCCTTGCCGCATTTTCATCCGCCGGTGGTGGTGAAGGCGGATGGTTTGGCCGCGGGCAAGGGTGTCGTGATTTGCAAGACAAAAGAAGAGGCAGCATCGGCCGCGGCGGAGATGTTCAGCGGAAAGACTCTGGGCGAAGCGGGACGGCGAGTGGTGCTGGAAGAATGCCTGCAACGGGGACGAGCTTTCCTTTCTGGTGCTGAGCGATGGCGAGAGAGTAGCGCCGCTGGTGGCGGCGCAGGATCACAAGCGCATCGGGGATGGCGACACCGGCCCCAACACCGGCGGCATGGGCGCCTATTCCACTCCGAGCATCGTGGACGACCAGATGACGCAGTGGCTGTTGCAACACGTCGCGCGGCCGGTGGTGGCCGGCATGAAGGCGGAAGGGCGCGGAGTACAAAGGCATTCTGTACTGCGGGCTGATGATGACGGCGCGCGGTCCCATGGTTCTGGAATTCAACTGCCGCTTTGGCGATCCCGAAACGCAGCCGATCCTGATGCGCCTGGAAAGCGACCTGGTGGAGGCGCTCGAGGCCTCGATCGAGGGTCGGGTCAGCGAAGGCGATTTCCGCTGGTCGAACGATGCGTCGGTCTGCGTGGTGATTTCGTCCGGCGGATATCCCGGCACGTTCGAAGCAGGAAAGAAGATTCTGGGCCTCGAAGATGCTGGCAAAGTTGAAGGAGTGAAAGTCTTTCATGCGGGCACCACCCGGCACGACGGCGCTTATTTCACCGCCGGCGGACGGGTGCTGGGTGTGACGGCGCGGGCGGCGGACTTGAAGACCGCGGTGGATCGTGCGTATCAGGCCGCGTCAAAGATCGGCTTTGAGGGCGCGCACTACCGCAAAGACATCGCGGCGCGAGCGATCAAGAAATAGTTTCTGGTCGTAGTTTCATACTTTTCCGTGGTGGTTTGTGATTTCCAGTTCTTGGTTCCTGGTTTTCAGTTCTCGGTTTCTGCTTTTTCGGCGATTAAGGGATATTCATGAGCACAAAGCCTCGGGTTTCGATTGTGATGGGGAGCGACTCCGACCTCGACATCATGCGCGAGTCGGCGAAAGCGCTGGAAGAATTCGGGATTGAGTACGAAATCGATGTCACTTCGGCGCATCGTTCTCCCGAGCGCACCGCCGAGTATGCGCGCAAGGCGGCAGGGCGCGGGATTCGCGTGATCATCGCCGGGGCGGGCGGCGCCGCGCACCTGGCGGGCGTGATCGCAGCGCACACTACGCTGCCGGTGATCGGCGTGCCGATTCCGTCGACTTCGCTGCAAGGCATGGATTCGCTTGCTGGCGACGGTGCAGATGCCTGCCGGGATTCCGGTAGCGACGGTCGCGATCGGCAAGCCCGGCGCCACCAACGCGGGCATTCTGGCGGCGCAGATTCTGGCGCTGTCCAGCGAGCCGCTGGCCAAGAAACTCGACGCGCACAAGGAAAAGCTGGCGAACAGCGTGGAAGAGAAATCGAGGAAGCTGAAGATTACGCTGGGGGCGTCGTAGGTTTATGTAGGAGCGAGTGTCCCGCTCGTGCAGAAGGCGACACAGGCGCTGCCGGCACGAGCGGGACGCTCGCGCCTACATGGCTTGTTACAAGTTCAGGCTTTTCAGATACTGCCGCAGCGGTCCGCCCAGGTCGGGGCGTTTGAGGGCAAATTCCACCGTGGCTTTCAGAAATCCCAGCTTGTCGCCGGTGTCGTGGCGTTTGCCGTCGAAAACGTAGCCGTAGATCTTTTCTTTCTTCAGCAGCTGCTTCAGGCCGTCGGTGAGTTGCAGTTCGCCTCCGGCGCCGGCTTTGATGTCCGACAGAGTCTCAAAAACGGTCGGAGTAAGAATGTAGCGTCCGATCACCGCGAGGTTGGACGGCGCGTCTTCCGGGCGCGGCTTTTCCACCAGGCTCTACCACTTCGTACAACTTGCCGTTCGATCCCGGGACGGGTTTGCCTTCGAGCACGCCGTAAGCGGAAATTCCCGGGCCCTCGACCACCTGCGTGGCGAGAACCGAGCACTGCGTCTTCTCGAAGACGTCCATCAGCTGCTTCAGGCAGGGAACCTCGGCGTCGATCACGTCATCGGCCAGCAGGACGGCGAAAGGCTCGTCGCCGACCAGTTCGCGCGCGGTGAGCACGGCGTGGCCGAGGCCGAGCGCCTCCTTCTGGCGCACATAGGCGATGTGGATCAGGTCCGAAATCTGGCGCACGATCTGGAGCAGGTCGGTCTTGCCGCGTTCCTCCAGCATCTTCTCCAGTTCGTAGCTGACATCGAAGTGGTCTTCGATGGCCTGTTTGCCGCGTCCGGTCACGATGATGATCTGATCGCAGCCGGCCGCGACGGCTTCCTCGACGCCGTACTGGATGATCGGTTTGTCCACCAGCGGCAGCATTTCCTTGGGTTGCGCCTTGGTGGCCGGCAGGAATCGCGTGCCCAGGCCGGCGGCGGGAAAAACGGCTTTGCGAACTCTCATTGTCATACTGACTTCCTTGCCTCGTCGCAGCGAATCAGAAACGCACTTGATTGCACGTCCTGATGATTCTAAATGTTGCCCGATGACCGCAGAGCAATTTACAGCGTCGGACCGTCGCTCCCCAACATGCTCTTGCGAATAATCTTCATCGGCACCGACCCCTGCCGCATGAAGCGGTCGTGAAATTCCTGCAGGGTGAATTTGTTGCCCTGCAGCTTCCGGTAGTCCTCCCGCAACTTCAGGATCTGCAGCTTGCCCAGAGTGTAGTAGAGATAGGTCGGATCGGAAGTGCCGCGCTTGGCTTCGACTTCGGCCACGGGCGGAACCTGGTAGCCTTCCTTCACGAAAAATTCCTGCGCCTGTTCCAGCGTCATCTTGCCGGTGTGCATTTCGATGCCGACGATGAAGCGCGCGTTGCGCAGCAGCGCGTCCTGCAATTGTCCGAGACGCAGTTTGGGATCGTCATTGCCGTAGCCTTCGTCGAGCATCATCTGCTCGGTGTAGTGCGCCCAGCCTTCGGCGTTGCTGTTGTTGTAGAGCAGCTTGCGAGTCTTTGGACGGGGCAGCCTGCAGCCACAGAAACTGGGTGTAGTGGCCGGGATAGACCTCGTGAATGGCGGTGCTGACGATGGTGCCGCGGTTGAATCCCTGCATCCACTCCTCGACCTTCTCCGGTTTCCAGTCGGGCTCGGGCAGCGTGACGTTGAACATGGCTTCCTTGGCCTTGGTCTCGTAGGCGCCGGGCGTATCCATGGAAGCGGTGGTCAGGGCGCGCGCGAACGGCGGCGTCTCCTCCACGATCGGCGGGATCAGTCGAGGGAAGCGTAATGATCTTCTTTTGCTCGATGAACTGCGCGCAAACCGCCCAGAGTGTCGCGGAAAGTCTGCAGCAACTGGTCGGCGGGCGGATGGTCTTTGCGCAAATCGGCCAGCACTGCCGCCGGACGTGCGATTGGGATCGATCTGGGCGGCGACTTCCTTGAACTGTTGCTGGTTGCGCCGCAGGTCTGCGTAGCCGATCTCGAGCAGGCGATCGAGAGGGATATCCACCATCTCGTCGTACAGCAGCTTCTTGCTGAAATTCTCGGCGCCCAGGCGAAAATCGCCGTTGGAGGCGGCAGCAGATCGTTGCGCAAGAAATTTCTGATACTTGCGTCAATGCTTCGACAGCCGCGTCGTTGCTGGCTTTGAAGTCGGCCAGCAACTTGGGATCTTTTACTGCACGGAATGCTTCCGGAACATCGTTTTGGAAGAACTTGATGGTGTCGGGCATTTGCTGCAGGGCCACCTCGGTGTAAACCCGCGGTGGATTGCTGCAGGTTCTGCCGCGCCGCCTCCAGAAGCTTGCGGAATCTCGCGCTCGCGAGCGATTACGGAGCGCAAGCCGTTCGGTCGAGCGGGGCGAAGTTGCGGCTCATAATCAGGAAGACGCTGTAGCTCAGGTCCGAGATATAGACGTCAGGATCCTTTCTCCACATCTGGATGGTTTGCAGTTCAAGCAGACGGGCCTGAATGGCGGAGGTCAGAACCTCCAGGTCGCCGCGCCGATTCCTCGGGCAGTTCGCTTGCTCTGGATCGCGCTGAACTGTTTCTGAAATTTCGTCAGTCCGGCGATCTCGGCATCAACGGCCGAACGTGAGAAGTCTTCCAGTTTGCGGTCGTACTGGTGGAAGCCGGCCTGGGTGCCTGCCGTGGGATGGATTGAAAGTAGAAATCGAAATAGTCGTCCACCAGCTTGTCGAAGGCGGCCTGAGTTGTCGGGGATGATGCGCCGGCGGTCTGCGCTCCGGCGATCGGAAGAAAGCAGAAAGAGTTGAATCAGAAGACAGAGTGTGAGACGTCAGGAGTCGTTTGATCATTCTTGGGTAAACAGGTCTCGAGATTTACAAGTATGCTGACTACGAACATGCAGTAGAAATCAGACCGTCACTTACGGAAACCGGCTTACGACGGAACCGACGGCAAAGCTCTGTGCCGCCGGCGACAATTCTTCCAGCAGACCCCGCAATTGTGCCAGCACTTCCGGCGGAGAAACTGCCTTTGAAACATATTTCAGCGTGCCGTCGGGAGCAAACTGCGCGCCGCGTTGCGACGAAACGAATTTCGCCAGCTTTCCCGGATCGATTTCCGCATTCTGACGAAACTTGATGCTCACCAGATCGCGTTTGCGTTCGATGGCGGTCGCGCCCACGCGCATTGCCAGCAACTTCAGCGCCGCATACTCCAGAAGATTCCGCACCGGGGCGGGCGGCTCGCCGTAGCGGTCCTGCAGTTCGGCGCGAACATCGCTCAAGCGCGACTCGGTTTCCACTCCGGCCACCCGCTTGTACATTCGCAGGCGCTGATTCTCTTCCGGAATGTACTCCACTGGGATGCGGATATTGAGTCCCAGGTTGAGTTGGGTCTCGGCTTCGTCCGCGAGCAGCCTCGCCCTTCATCTCGCGGACGGCGCGATCGAGCATCTGGGTGTAGAGCTCGAAGCCGACGGCTTCGATATGTCCGCTCTGCTCGCCGCCCAGCAGGTTGCCGGCGCCGCGCAGTTCGAGATCGAGAGCGGCGATCTTGAAGCCTGCGCCCAGGTCGGAAAATTCTTTCAACGCCGCCAGACGACGGCGCGCGATCGGAGTCAGTTCGATCTCGGCGGGCAGCAGCAGGTAGGCGTAGGCACGGCGATTCGACCGGCCGACGCGCCCGCGCAACTGGTAAAGCTCGGAAAGTCCCAGGCGATCGGCGCGGTTGATGAGGATGGTGTTGCACAGCGGAATGTCGAGGCCGTTCTCGATGATGGTGGTGGACACCAGAATGTCGGCTTCGTGATGCATGAACTTGAGCATCACTTTCTCCAGTTCGCCTTCCGACATCTGCCCGTGACCGACGATGATGCGCGCGCGCGGCACCAGCGCCTGGAGCTTGGCGGCAATCTCCCAGATGCTGTCCACGCGGTTGTGCACGAAGAAGACCTGGCCGCCGCGCTCCAGTTCCTGCTCGATGGCGGACTGGATCAGCTTCTCGTCCCAGCTGGCGACTACAGTCTGGATCGCGATGCGATCCTTGGGCGGCGTCTCGATCACGCTCATGTCGCGCAGTCCGACCAGCGACATGTGCAGAGTGCGCGGAATCGGAGTGGCCGACATGGTGAGCACGTCCACCTGCTTGCGCATCTGCTTCAGCCGTTCTTTGTGACGCACGCCGAAGCGCTGTTCTTCGTCCACCACCAGCAGGCCCAGGTCGGCGAACTTCACGTCTTTCGAGATCAGGCGATGCGTGCCGATCAGGATGTCGACTTTGCCGGCTTCCACCTTCTGCAGAATTTCTTTCTGCTGCTTCGGCGAGCGGAAGCGGCTGATCATTTCGATGGTGACGGGAAAGGCGGCAAAGCGCTGCTTGAAAGTTTCGTAGTGCTGGAAGGCGAGAACCGTGGTGGGCGCGAGCACGGCGACCTGTTTGTTGTCGCTGATCGCCTTGAAGGCGGCGCGCATGGCGATTTCGGTCTTGCCGTAGCCGACGTCGCCGCAGAGCAGGCGATCCATGGGCTGGCGTCGATTCCATGTCGCGCTTGACGTCGGCGATTGCGGTTTCCTGATCTTCGGTCTCGCTGAATTCGAAGGTGTCTTCGAACTCGCGCATCCATTCGTTGTCGGGCGAGAAGGAGTGGCCCTCGGCCGTCTTGCGCTCGGCGTAGAGCTTGAGCAGCTCGTCGGTCATGTCCTTCATGGCCTTGCGCACACGAGCTTTGGTCTTGGCCCAGGCCGCCGTGCCCAGATGATTCAGTACGGGCTTGGCGCCTTCCGACGACCGGTATTTCTGCACCAGGTCGAGACGGGTCAGCGGCACATACAGGCGCGCGCCCTCGGCGTATTCGAGCAACATGAACTCCGCGTTGCCGTTGCCCTGGTTGATCTCCTTCAATCCCTGGTACTGCCCGATGCCGTGCTCGACGTGGACCACGTAATCGCCCACCTGCAAGTCGCGGAAATCGGAGAGAAATGCGGAAGTCTTCGACTTGTGCCGCTGCGGACGAGTAGACGACCGAATCCGACTCGTCGAACAAATCGCGCGCGCCCAGAATGGACAGATTGGCGTCCGGGAAGGTGACGCCGTCGGGGACGTAAGCCTTGGCCAGCGTGGCGGTGAGCAGTTCGCCGGAGAAGTAGGAAGTTTCGTCGGCATAACTTTCTCCGCTACGGGTCCGGCTGCCCAGGCGGAAAGACACGGCGTACTCGCTGAAAATGTCGGCCAGACGTTCGACTTCGCCGGTGTTGGGGACGGCGATCAGAACCCGCTTGCTGTCCGCAATCAGCTTCTTTACTTCCTCGAGCATGGTCGGAACCGAGCCGTGGAAGCGCGGTGTGGGCTGAGTAGTGGAATGAAATCGCTGCCGCGGAATCGTCGCTGCGCTCGATTTCAAGATGCTCGACATCGGCGCCGGGCAAGCTGGACAAGTTTCTGCCACCAATCTTCCGGCGAAAGATATAGGTCCGCGGGCCGCACCAGGTTGCCGACGCCGCTGCTCTCGTGGGCCTGCTCGATGCGCGACCAGACGTGATCGAACTCGGGCTTCAGCGTTTCCGGTTCGTCGGTCAACACCAGAGCGCGCGGCAGCAGATCGAACACGGTGTGATTCGCGCCGGCCACGGGAGCGTAAAACTCCCATCCCGGAAACACAGTCACGCCGCCGGCGCGCACCGCTTGCTCGATAATTTCCTCGTTGCCGGTAATGCGCTTGCCGGAAAGGCGGGCGTGGACCGCGCCCAAAAGTTCTTCGCTGACCGGAGTCTCGGTGAGAGGAAGCAGCAGCGCTTCATCCACCGGATTCGAAGAACGCTGGGTGGCAGGATCGAACTTTCGGATGGACTCGACTTCGTCGCCGAAGAATTCAATGCGCACCGGACGCTCGGCTTCCGGCGAGTAGACATCGAGAATGCCGCCGCGCAAGGCATATTCTCCGGGCATTTCGACGACATCGGTGGAGTGGTAGCCGACCGTGTTGAGGTGAGGGAGCAGCGCGTCGATGTCGAGCGTTTCGCCGCGGCGAACGGTTCGCGCCAGGTCGGCGTAATACTCGGCCGAACGCAGGCGAAGGGCGGTGGCGGCGATCGGCGAAACCACAAACGAAGCCGCGCCGGTGGCAATCTTCCACAAGCGCGACCGCCCGCTCTTCCTGAATCTCCGGATGAGGCGAGAGATTCTGGAAGGGCAGGACATCGTGGTTGGGAAGGGAGACGACGGAATCGGGATCGGCGGCGCCGGTCAGCTCGCAAAAGGCTTGCAGCACCGGAACCAGGTCTTCGGCGGCACGATTGTCCGCGACCACGACAATCAGCGGGCGTCCGGCCGCCTTCTGCAGCAGGACCAAAAGCAAGGCTTTTGCGGTGGGAATCAGTCCGGAGACACGAATCCGCCCCGTGCCCTCCTTGAGATGGGAGGCCACACGCGAAAAGGCCGGTAACTTTTCCACGTCCGTGAAGAGATCACGAACGAAGGGGAGAACCATGCATACTGATTTTAACAGGGCCGGAAGGAAAGCGTGGTTTGTAGCGCCGGCGCTACGTTGCTTAAACGGAGGTGGGTTGAGGTCGCCGGAGCGTGCGAACGCGACGGAGCTGTGGTCCGCCGGGCGGATGAGGATATCCGCCACTACGCGGGCGGTGCGTGAGTCATCACATTCCCGGGTATGTGCCCAGGAAGATCAGCAGGGCGTCGACGGTGTCTGCGACGCCGTGGGCGATAATGGGAACAGACAGATTGTTTCCGGTGCCCAGATACATCAAACCCAGCAGAACTCCCATCAGGCCCTCGTCGATAATGCCCGTGATTCCCTGGTACGAGTGGGCGAGTCCAAAAACCATATTTACTCCGACCAGACTGATGATCCAAGCCAGGCGGGTGTATTTTCCCAAACCTGCGACCCGGTTCATCAGGTAACCGCGCCATACCATTTCTTCACCAAAAGCAGCCAGGGTCCACGCAAAAGCGATGAGGATCAGGGTCCATTTGAGGTTGCCCTGCAGGGATGCAAAATCGGAAAAATCCGGTTTCTTGCCGGTGAGTCGAATCAGCAACGGCTGGCTTACGAACAGCTCGAAAACCTCCATTAAGAGTCCCGCTCCAATTCCAAGTGCCAGAGTGAGCAGCCAGCTACGGTTCCTGTTAAGTCCCAGGTTGCGCCAGGCGAGTCTACGCAGCCGCAGAGAAATCCACCCAACGATCAAGAGAAACGGAGTCTTACTGACTGGGATCAAATGTTTGTAGTCCGCGAGGAAGATCAGGGCAACCACAGTGAATTCCACGAGCGCCAGCCATTTGCTCTGGCGCCAGATCGCGGGAGTTGTTGGCTCTGCTGATACAGCTACGGAATCAGCCATGTGGCCTCCTGGCACTAACTTCAGACCAACCGGCGCGGCCGCCAAAGTTTGCGAATGCTCCATAGCCCGAAGTTGAAAGTAAGAAAAACAACTCCTATCCCGAGAACCAGGCCGATAGGAATGATCCACCAGCCCAGAAGCTCTCTTCCATGAGCCGGCGCAGGGCCAAACCCGAGTCGCAGGCTAAGCGACAAATCAGTTGCGTCGGATAGCGCCCACAATCCGGCGGTCCTCGGGTGGATCGGCTTCAGCAGTGCGCACAGCGCGAAGGCTCCTGCCAGAAAATATCCGATCACGGAAAACATCAGGACCATGAACCCGGCGATGCTAAGGCTTGCCCAGCGAAACAGGCTCTTCAGCAGGAGCCATGGCGAGCGACTGCCTTGCGCGCGCGAGAGCAGGTCGTCGGTCACATACTGGCTCGCCAGATGTTCGGGGCTGCCTAGAGCCAATAGAGCGGATGAGACTTTGTCTGAAGTGATGTCTCCGGCCACAACAGCTTTGTCCAGGATGTGGCTGCGGATCTCCTCAACCACGTCGCGGGCATCATCTTCCGGCAAAGTGCGCAGACCTTTTCGTAAGGCCCTCAAATAGGCTTCGATCCTTTGTTGCGACTCAGCGGAAATCGTCATGACTTTTCCTTCCCCAGCGGCACGAGGAGGTCTTTCAGGCTGGCGGAGAATCGGGCCCAGATCCGCGCCATCTCCAAGGCGCGTTGCCGGCCCGCCGGGGTGAGCCGGTAATACTTGCGGGGATGTCCGGAGTCGGACTCGACCCACTCGGATGCCAGCAGGCCCAATGCTTTCAGCCGGCTCAATAAGGGATAGACAGTTCCCTCAGCGACGATTAGATCGGAACCGTTTTCGAGGCGGCGGAGAATTTCAAGCCCATAGAGTCGTCCGCCCCAAAGCGAAGCCAGGATGGCAAGCTCCAGGGATCCCTTGCGCAGCTGCACTTCCCACTTCTCCGAGCTCTCCGGTTCGATTGGTTTGTGTGCCACGCAAGATACTATGTATTACATAGTATAATGGGTCAAGGAAAAAATATTAGAAGCGGAACCTGGGGTGAGCTCGTAGCGCCGGCCCCTACGTAGTTCGTAGCAGGGGACGGGTCAGGCAGGTCGGGCCGCCTCCGCCGTTGACGCATAATTCGGAGCCGGGGAAGGTTCGAACATCGAATCCTGCATGGCGAAGTTTCTGGTTGGTCTTTTGATTTTCTTCGAGAGCCAGCAAACGTTTGTTGCCCAATGAGAGCACATTGCAGGCCAGCGTGTCGCGCTCGGAATATTCGATCTCGATCAGGCGGTAGCCGCGCGCCTTACAGCAGCTCAACCGTTTCGACCGCGAGCCAGGGCAAGTCTACCAGCGCAGTATGCTCGTCGAGCAGGCTCATCAGCGACATGAGATGAAGACAAGCGGAAGGTCCCGGACCGTAGGGCAAGGGCGCCGAGAGCACTTCAATAGCATGCGGCTGCAGCAGGGCCCGCATCTGAGCAATCCCGGCAGCGTTGGTGCGGAAACCTTGGCCGATCAGCAGAGTGGTGGAATCGAGCCAAACCATATCGCCGGCCTCGGTTTTTCCTGGCGGATGGATCTGGCCTGCCGTGGGAATGCCGGCGCTCAGGCAGAAGTCCAGGTGACGCTGCGCTTCGGGAACACGGTTCGTGCTTCCCTGGATGCAGGCCGATGAGGCCATGATCCGTAGCCAGCGAGGGATCGTGAGTGTAGACGGCATCGAGCGAGAGGTCGGAGGCGCCGGGCAAGTGCATGACTTCTGCTCCTGCCGACTTCAGCTGAACGCAAAGCTGCTCGTGCTGTGCTTGTGCGGTTGCGAAGTCCGGCGGTATGGAAGAATCCCAGCTCGTGCCAGCGATCGTTGTGCGCGGAGGCGTCCCATCCGGCGGCGCGAGGCGAACACACCAGCACGCGCTGGAGCCGCCCCACCATGGAGTGGCCATTGAAAGCTTGCACGTCGGCAACGGGGGTTCGGACTTCGCCAGAAATCTTCAAAGATTGTGACCGCCCTTCCGTTCTGAAATCTAAAACAGGTCTCATGACAAAAGCAATCGGGGAAGGCGCTATGCCGGCATAGTAGTTCCAGTCGTGCTTCGTGCTGGTCGAACTTTGTGGTTTTGGGTTCTTACCCCGCACGTCAGAAATCAAGATGGAGGCGGAAGCCGGGCGCCAGTACCGGACCGCGATCTCGGTTGTAGCCCGGATTATTGATGTGTTGCAGATCCAAGCCGGCGAAGATTCCCCTCCACACGTGTGCGTTGTAGTAACTCTCAACGATATTTTCCCGGCCGTAATTGAGTGCCCCGTCGCCAAGCAGGAAGCCCAGACCTCCCAGGGCTAGATATTTCTGGTGGTCGGCGGAAATACCGTTGGAAACGAAGACGCCGCCCAGCTTGTCCTGCTGGCGGTGCCAGGAAGTTCCGGCCAGATCGGCCCCGAGCTGGATCGTCTGATCGACCTCAGTGTAAGCGTAGGATTCGTGTTGTCCCTCGTTCCATCCCCAACGGGCGAATCCGCGCACATGGTGTGGCAGCTCCTGTTCGAGATTGACGCCGAAGCCATACTTTACGGTGGTCTGCAGGGGATGGGCGCGAATTTCCGGCTGCGGCGTGCGGCCCATCAGGAAGTCGTCGATCGCCTGTCGGTACAGGCCCATATTGGCGTGGTTCACAAATGACAGCAGACGCAATGTCGTTGCCCTGATTTTGATCAGACGAGGGTGGATTTCGAGTTCGTAGTTTTCCGCGCGGGCGCGGCGGAGATTCCACTCTAGGTCGGGGCCGTTGGCCACTTTGGGCATCAGCGACTCGCCGAAGCGAAACGCCCAGTTGCGATCGTGATATTCGACGATTACACCGACTGTGTAACCGCGAGTGTCGGCGGCGTAGTCGTAGGCGCCGTTGTTGTCGACGGTCCAGTTCATGAACTGAGAGTGACTGTCGCTGCCACTGTCGTTGAGATCAAAGAAGTCAGCCATCCCGAATTTGCCGGCGCGCAGCTCCAGGCGTCGCACTGGGAGGCTGGTGGCCAGAGCAAGTGGCCCGCGCTCAGCTTCCGTCGCCTCCGCGGAAAGGGGAATGATTTGCCGAATCATGGCCCGTGCCAGGTAAGGGCTGGGGCCCAGCTCGGGATTGCGCACTACATCCACGTTCACGAATCCGGCCAAGCCAAGTGCATCGCTTAAACCGCCCCCCGCGGCGCTTTCCACATCTACAAAACTTCGGTAGTGGAGTTGAGTTGAAAGCCCAGAAAGAGCGTCGCCACGTTCGAGGTAGCATGCTCAGCTTTTGAACGAAAGCTATTGGGCACCGCTGTAGGCGGCGTCGAATGACGGATGCCACTGGAAAATAATATTGTCCTGGCCTGAGATCCAATATCGCGCGGTCTCAGAGTGAGGGAACAGAGTTACCGGGGGTTCGTCGGTGGGGACCGTGGCAGGGGCTTGCCCATGCGCGATTACGGTCGATGCGAACGAAACAATGGCCCAAAGTCTTACCCAGCGAGCCAAATTTCTGAGAGGTCGCAGCATCTCTTGTCGGTTACGTCTCATCCGCAGCTTCTTCTGAGTTCGTCGGCCCAGGGTTCCCGGCCGGGTTATACTATAGTTAACAGTCAGAAGCAGAAAAAGCGAACAAATCTTCGAGTTGGCCCAAAAAGAAAAAAGACAGCCCGGAGCCCCCCGAGACTGTCCTTGGCTCTCCCGGTTAGAAGAGCATGTCACTGCGATGATGATAAGGAAATCATGTTGCAGGATTATTGCGGACGTATGAATTTCCGGTAAATTCGCCGGAACACTTTCCGAACTGTTAACCACAAAGGACACGAAGGTACACGAAGAAAACCGTTTCGATCCTTCGTGATACTTCGCGCCCTTCGGGTTTATGATTCTTGCTGACCCACCACGCGGGCGGGGGCGCCCGCGCCACATTTAGGCATTCGCTGCTATATTTATTGGTTTCACAAGCGACTCGCGCCTATGGCCCGCAAAGTCGAAGCTTCACGCAAATTGCAGAAACGCGCCGAGCAGGTCATTCCCGGCGGAGTCAACTCGCCGGTGCGCGCCTTTCGCTCGGTGGGCGGCGATCCGCCGTTCATCATCCGCGGCCAGGGATCGCATCTCTGGGATGCTGACGAGAACAGGTACATCGACTACGTGGGTTCGTGGGGACCGTTAATCCTGGGGCACGCCCCGCCCGGAGTGCCGGAAGCGATCAGCGCGGCGGCAAAAAATGGGACCAGCTTTGGCGCATCGACGCCCGCCGAAGCGGATCTGGCGGAAATCGTAATTTCGGCTTTCCCCCACGTCGAGAAAGTACGCTTCGTCAGTTCGGGCACTGAAGCCACCATGTCGGCCATCCGTCTGGCTCGCGCTTACACCAACCGAAAATACATTGTGAAGTTCGAGGGCTGCTATCACGGCCATGCCGACGCGCTGCTGGTGAAGGCTGGTTCGGGCGTGGCCACGCTGGGTATCCCAGGCTCGGCGGGAGTGCCGGAAGAGTTCACCCAGTTGACGCTCGCCCTTCCGTTCAATGACGTCGACGCCCTGGAACAGGCATTCAAAAAATTCAGCCATCAGATCGCCTGCGTGATCGTGGAGCCGATCGTCGGCAATATGGGATGTGTGCCGCCCGCGCCCTTGTATCTGGACGCGCTGCGCGAAATTACCCTTCGTGATGGGACGCTGCTCATTTTCGATGAAGTCATGACCGGCTTTCGGGTGGCTTTCGGAGGGGCGCAGGAACTGTATGGAGTCCTGCCCGACTTGACGACCTTTGGAAAGATCATTGGAGGCGGCTTGCCGGTGGGCGGATACGGGGGTCCGGTGGAAATTATGGACATGGTGGCCCCGCTCGGCCCCATGTATCAGGCCGGAACGCTCTCTGGAAATCCGCTGGCCATGGCCGCGGGGCTGGCCACACTGCGCTATCTGCGCAGTCACAAAGGCACCATCTATACCGCGCTGGAAATATTGAGCGCACAACTGGTCGAGGGCGTGACCGCGGTAGCTCGGGACGCGGGCATCCCGATTTGCAGCAACCGCGTGGGCTCGATGTTTACCTGGTTCTTCACTACAGGTCCGGTGACCGATTGGACCTCAGCAGCAAAATGCGATACCGAAGCCTTCGCACGCTTCTTCCGTGCCATGCTGGATAAGGGCGTGTACCTGCCGCCTTCGCAGTTCGAAGCAGCATTCCTGAGCGCAGCCCATACCGCAAAAGATGTGGAACAGACGATTGCAGTGGCGAGGCAAGCGTTCGCGACGGCGGACGTGGGCTAGGACGAACTGTGTAGGACCGACCGGCTGTGTGGGACCGGGTCTTCGACCCGGTCAGGCGATGCGAAGCATCGCAGCAAATCTCGATGAACGAAACCGCGGCCCTTTGGGCCGCCCGACCGGGTCAGAGACCCGGTCCCACATGGGTATTTCGCTTCATCATTTCCGCGATAGTCACGAATTCGTAGCCTTCCGACTTGTAGCGCGTGATCAACCTGTCGGTCGCCATGACCGTGTATGAGCGGTCGGTGCCGAACGCACGATGTCTGCCGTCGTGCAGCAGGATCACGTCCCCGCCTCGAACCTTGCTGGTCACCTTTTGCTCGATGTGCTCAACCGATGGCGCACTCCAGTCGTAGCCGGTCACGTTCCACATAATCGGTTCGAGTCCCATCTGGCGAGCGATGCGCAACACCGCGGGGCGCCGGGCACCAAAAGGCGGGCGGAACAGGTTAGAGTGCTGGCCTACCGCGTCGGTCAAAGCGCGCTCACAGCCACCGAGCTCTTTTCGGACCTCATGGTTGCTCTTGAAAGTCAGCGCGGGATGGGTGACGGTGTGGTTTCCGACTACGTGTCCGGCGCCTACCACTTCGCGGGCGATGTCCGGCCGTTGCTGCACGAAACTGCCGATCAGGAAAAAAGTGGCATGCACATTGTGTTTGGCCAGGACTTCCAGCAAACGCGCGGTATAGGGATCGTTGGGCCCGTCGTCGTAGGTAAGCGCCAGTTGCATTGAAGGGCGGCCTGCCCCGATGAAGGTGCGACCGAACCACTGTCCGGTTGGCGCCATAGACTGATATCCGACGGCAGAAGCGGCGGTGACCACGGCAGTGGCGCCGATAAGGTAGCCCAGCATGATGCCGCGATTGTAAACCGGGCGGCTATATCGGCTTGTTGGGATGTGAATCCGGCGCCTTCGGCGCGGAAGTACCACCGGTGGGACTCGGCTCGCGGGTTCCGAATCCGATCAGCATCGACATATCTTTGGGATAGTTTACATCGTGTCCTCTGGCCAGAAAATGAGAGTAGACCGACATCCCAGCACCATAGAAACCAAATCCCGACGAGACGATGCGTGACCGCGCAAAGGCTCCAATAACCGTACCTACAAGGCGAAATCCCGAAGCACCGTTGGCCGCGCCCTGGCCAACGTCCCCGCCATCGGCCCCGTGGACGCCGGCATCCCGGTCATGGTCTCCCACCGTCGAACTAGCCAACGCCACAGAAATTGCAGTGGTCAGATATCGCGTTCGCGGGGTTGTGACTTGTGCGCCGCCTTCGGAGTCGAGGCTCAGGTGCTCGCCTTTCGCTACTGCCACGCCCTCCAGGCTGGCTTCTACCGTCTGCTGAACTCCGTTGGGAGGAACCAGTTGGTGGAACACGATCCGGAGTTGCCCGTTCCGTCCTAATCGCCGGGCCGGTCGCGACTGCAGGACTGCGCCTTTAATGTGACTGCCCTGTGGAAGAAACAAATGGTCGGAGACTACCAATGGTTGGCTGATGACTGCTTCGACCGGATCGTCCTTCTTGGTGGTGGCCGAATTCAGCGGAGTAACCAGCAGGGCATGGACCACACTTCCCGCCGGAGGCGGAGTTCCGATGGCAGACAGCGCCTCCGGCTTTAGAGGCTCGGCTCCGAATTCAAGGGACTGCTGAAGGTCGGCGTTGAAACTTGCCCCGGCATCAATGTATTGCGGGTGGTAGGGTAGTTGATCCATGCCGTATCGCTCGATGCGGTGTAACTTTCCGGGCTCGTGCAATTGTTGCTTGACTGTCTCCCACTCTCGCTTGACCTCTTGCCGGGCCTCGCTCACCTTTCGTGACGCCAGATTCTTGCCCGTATCCTTTGCACCCTCTTTTTTCTCTGCACCGCCATTCTCCGCACCCGCTGAAACAAACTGCAGAACACCGCTTGAACCGTGAGCAACGGATGTCGACACAGGCAGGTGACGGCCGTCGGCCAGAACCAGGTCATCAAATTCAATGCGCACGTCGCGGTACGGCGAGAAATCGGCATTCAGAGCCGCGATGGCACGCTTCTTTTTTGAGGGAGTCTCGATCTCCGTAATCTTGCCGTTGATTTCACTGCCGGCCGGGACAACCAGCTTGTCAAACGCATATACCGATTCCGTAACCTTGCCATGAACCGGTTGACCAACTTTCCGAACTCGCACTTCCTGCACCGCCACCTTCAGCGGAGTTCCCGCTGGGACGGTGAGCGGAATGGAAGGATCAGGAGTTGTGGAATTGGTGGGTGGTTCAGCAGGTCCGGTCGGACGAACCTTGAGAGTCTGAGCTGGAGCCCAACTATGACAGAAGAACGTCAGGAAGAGCGCCCAAATAAGGTACCGCATGGGCTTTTCTCCTTTTCTTGGCCAATTGCCTCGGCCCTCGCCGGGGCGCTATGCGAAGAAAAATGAATGATACAAGAAATTCGCGCTAAAAACCCCGATGATCCGCGTAATTGCTGTGTGATGTGTGGCCCTGTGGAATTGTTGTACGGCGCATTGCGATCCCGTAACTTCCGGAGCGCTGTTAACTCTTTCCACAATTGTCTCGGGGCCGAAGGCGAGATATGCTGCGAAGGAACTTCTCTGATCCATGTTCCTATAACCCATGGCCAATCTTTTTGAACTGCCTCGATACATTGCAGTGGAAGGTCCCATACGCGTCGGAAAAAGCACACTGGCGCGAATCCTGGCGGAGCGCCTCAATGCGCAACAGGTCATGGAGTCGGAGGACAACCCGTTCCTCAGCGCCTTCTACAAAGGCGAACCCGGGGCAGGCTTCCAGGCGCAGTTCGCCTTCATGATTCGCCGCTTCGAGCAGTTGCGCGCGCTTGACCTGGGGGCGCGCTCGCAGAAAACCGTGGTCACTGACTTCGTCTTCGAGAAAGACAAGGTTTTCGCCTGCCTCAACCTGAACGATCAGGAACTGGAGACCTACAACCGCTACTACAACCTATTTCCGCGAGCAGCTGCCCACGCCCGACCTCGTCATCTACCTGCAAGCCACGCCGGAAGTACTGAAGAAGCGGCTGAAAAAGAAGAATGCGCCAGGCGAGAAAGCGATCAACGAGGATTATCTCGAGGAAGTGATCAAGGCCTACGAACACTTTTTCTTTCACTACACGTCGTCAGACCTGCTGATCGTGAACACGTCCGACATCGATTTTGTGGAGCGCAATCAGGATTTGCAGGAGCTGCTGCGCAAGGTCTCGGCGCCGATCAAGGGGACACAGTATTTCCTGCCGCTGGGGAGCCAGGAAGCGGCCAGCGCGTGAGAGCAGTCGTTGGTCTTTGGTCGTTGGCCGACACTCACGCGAGACCGGAGTGAGCCTCTCGCAAGAAAACGTTCCAACCTACTTCTCGTATCGGGGCAGCGTATAGACCAACAGCCCCTTCCCCACCTTTGAAAACTCAGGATCGGCGGTGACCAGCCAGGCGCCGCGCTCGATTGCGAGTTCGGCGGCGAAGGCGTCCGCGTAGCCCAGGCCGTGTCGTTCTTTCAGTGCGCCCGCTCGCGTGGCTCTTTCCCGATCCACCGCTATGACTGCGATTGGCATCCTTTGCAGGCGGGCCTCAGCTTCACGGGCATTTGTTTCACCGTGACGCCGCCAGGCAATGTAGAACACTTCACCCCAGGTTACGGCGGAGATCAAGAGCGGCCGATCCTGCCGCAAAGCTTCGCCCAGCAGTTGGCGCATCTTTTCCGCGACCACGCGGCGGCCCTCAAAAAAGCCGAAAAGTGCGTTGGCATCGAGCACAAAGCGCCGCGTGCTCCCCCGGACGCGACATGGGTATTACCGCTTCTCTCTCTTGCGCTCTCGTTCCCTCTCCGCAAACGATTCTTCAAACATGGATGGTTCGCCCGGTGCCGGCTTGAGAAAACCCATGATTTCATCCAGTTGTCGTTCCGTCATGGGAGTCAGACACCAGCCGCCCTCCTTCTTCGCTCCAGGTGGCTGGCGTGCCCTTTTCGAGGCTGAGGCGCTCGCGCAACTCTGCCGGAATTACTACCTGACCTTTGGAACTGACCACAGTGCGATAAGATGCCATGCTTTAATCTTACCACAAAGTAAGATGGACTATAATGTGTCTTACCACCTTCGTTTTGGCTTATCGGTATCTCGCAGAAATGCCGGGCTTTGCTTGGCTGGGCGGGTGGGACACCCGCCCCTACGTGGGCATTTATCGCGGGCTTTACGATGTCGGCACGCCTATCGACCTGGGAATCGTTTGCGGCTACAATAGCGTTCGTAGCATCCAAGATGTAGACAGGCTCTATCCGCCGAGTTGCGGAGGGGCACTGGAGGACATCGTGAGTCTGGTTCCGATTGGCGAACCTCGCCGCGAAGATTACTGTCGCTTCTCTTCGCGACAAGAAACTCCACCACGAACCTATTACCTGCCTGACTGCGTACGACTATTCGTCGCGCGCGCCTGGTCGACGAGGCCGGCATCGACATCGTGCTGGTCGGCGACTCGCTGGCCCAGACCATGTTGGGCTACGAGAACACGCTGTCGGTCACGCTGGACGAAATGCTGCACCACACCCGCGCCGCGCATCGGGGCGTGAAGCATGCGCTGCTGGTCGGGGACATGCCGTTTGGCTCGTACCAGGCTGACGTCAACGAGGCCATCGCGCAACGCGGCGCGCTTTGTGAAAGAGGCGGGGGCGGAAGTGGTGAAGATCGAAGGCGGCGAAAAGCGTGCCGACCTGATCCGCCGCATCATCGACGCCGAGATTCCGGTGGCCGGACACATCGGCCTGACGCCGCAGTCGGTGAACGTGATGGGCGGCTACAAGGTGCAGGGCAAAGACCTCAGCGGGGTCGAGCAGCTCATGCGCGATGCGGTCGCGCTCGACCGCGCAGGAGTGGCCTGTATTTATCTCGAAGGCATTCCGCGTGAAGTCGCGGCCATGATTACGGCCGAAGTCGAGACGCCGACCATCGGCATCGGCGCCGGGCCGGATTGCGACGGGCAGGTGCTGGTGTTCCACGATATTCTGAATCTGACCTTTGGACCTCCGGCAAAGTTCGTTCGGCGGTACGGGGACGTCGGCGGCGCTGATTACCGACGCGGTGCAGGCGATTTCGCGCCGACGTGGCGGCGCGGCACTATCCTTCGGACGAAGAGTCGTATCATCTGCCGAAGGAAACGCGAGCGGCGCTGGACACGGTGCTGGAGCGCAAGCGGGCGATGAGGCGATAAACTAATCGAATGATCCGCTGGCGTCTCGGTGTCCTGGCCAGCAGTTGTCGCTGTGCTGGTTTCCTGTTCCTCCGCTCCGAACGGAGCCCGATCCCGCGGCGCTTGAAGCCAGCGCGAGCGCGCGCATTCTGGCGATCCCCGCGCCCACCCGGAGAAATATCGCAGCCTGATTGGCGCACAAGGGCTGGCAGAATCCCTATCTGATTGTGCGACCGGACGGCGTCGCGCTGCTCGATCCGGATAATCATCGAAGAAGCGCATCTTCAAGCCGGAAGAATTGACCCAGGCGCTGGGCAATCTGCCTGCCTCCGCGTGGCCTTACGGACGCGTGGTCGCCGTCACCGAGAATGGCGTGAGGGCTCCGCGGACGACGACGTGCCGATCCGCAAGAACAGAGCCATCGTGGCCGGAACTCTGGAGAGCCTGCACGTGCTCATCCACTGGATTCCGTCGGCCTGAGACCGACCGCCGCCGTGTCATGAAAATCTGCACATAGCAATCGACGAAATGCGTGCCGCCAGCCGGAGCCAGCGGAGCGCCGGCAAGCGTCTCGGCCTGGTACCCACGATGGGCGCGCTGCACGAAGGCCATCTCTCGCTGGTGCGCGCGGCCAGGGCGCAGTGCGATCTGGTCGCGGCCTCGTTTTTGTAAATCCTCTTCAATTCGGCCCCGGTGAGGATCTGGCAAAATATCCGCGCGACTTTGAGCGCGATCGCGCCCTGTTCGAAAAAGAGGGAGTAGATTTTCTTTTCGCTCCCAGCGTGGAAGAGATGTATCCCGCCGGCGCCGTCACCTATGTCACGGTCGAAGGTCTCAGCGACAAGCTCTGCGGCCGCTCGCGTCCTGGACATTTTCGCGGCGTGACCACCGTGGTCTCGAAGCTTTTCAATATCGTGGAACCGGACCTGGCCTTCTTCGGACAAAAAGACGCGGCCCAGGTGGACGATCATTCGCCGCATGGTGCGCGATCTGAATTATTCCGGTGGAGATTGTGGTCTGCCCCATCGTCCGCGAAGCCGGACGGCCTGGCGATGAGTTCGCGCAACGCCTATCTCGATTCGCAGCAGAGAAAATCAGCGCTGGTGTTGTATCGATCGCTGATGGAGGTGCAAGAGCGATTCGATCACGGGGAGCGCAATCCGGCCAGCGCTGATCGAGGCGGGACAAGCGGGTGTTCGCGGAGGAGCCGTCGGTGCGGCTCGACTACTTCGAGATTGTGGATCCGGAAACACTCGATCCGGTCGAGGACCTTTCGCGTGACGTGCGTTGGTGGCGGTCGCGGCGTTCGTGGGCGAATGCCCGCGCCTGATCGATAACATCGTCGCTGGCGCGAGAACACGATAGGCCCGGACGCCGCTCGTGTCAGGCGCCTACGCCCTCATCTTGAGACGAATTTATTCCCCGCGATGATGTAGCGCAACGGGTGCTCAGCCGCCTTGGTGATGCCGATGCGCGGCGTCACTTCGATGCGACGCGGGCGGAAGCCATCGTCCACGATGAAGAGATCGGACTTTGCGCTGGTCAGGTCTTTTTCGTTGTCGCGCTCACGCGTGATGCCGAAGGCCTCGGCGAGGCGTCCCGGGCCGCTGGTCAGCTTGCGCAAATCGCGGATCGCGTGGCTGTGGTCGTGGCTTTCCGGCAACGAGATGTCTCGCGCTGCCGCCATCTGCTCGATTCCGGAAATCGGCTCGAGCGCGCGAAACAGGACTCCTCCCGCTTCTCCATCAGGCAGGCAGGAGACGTTGAAGCAGTAGTGATTGCCGTAGATGAAATAAACGTACGAAAGGCCGGGAGGCCCGAAGAGGACGAAGTTGCGGGCAGTGCGTCCGCTGGCGGAATGAGCGGCGGGATCGTCCGCACCGAGATAGGCTTCCACTTCCACGATCCGCCCGGTCAGGAGCTTTCTGTTCTCCCGCCGCACCAGGATCTTGCCCAACAGATCACGGCTCACCGCACGGGGATCGCGTGAGTAAAAGGCGCGGGGAAGAGGTTTGTCAGGTTTGTCCATGATTGATCAGCAGGCGATCGCAATTACTGTCTTGGCTATCCACATTGCTCACCGCATAATATTGCCACGGGTCAATTCTGAAGGAGGATTTCATGCTTGGGAGATTCCTGAAGACCATTTCTGTGTTGCTGTTGCTGTCGCTGGCGGCGGCAGCGCAAACCATTCCTGCGGGCACCCACCTGACGGTGCGTGTGGGGTCCGAGATCAGTTCCGGCACGGCCAAGGCGGGCGACAGATTTGACGCGACCCTGGCCCGCAGCCTGGTGGTCAATGGCAAGACCCTGGCCCGGACGGGCGCGCCGGTCAGAGGCAAGGTAACCTCCGCGAAGTCCAGCGGACGGCTGCACGCCCCAGGAGAGCTGGCTCTGCGGCTGACATCCGTGCAAGTCAACTGGCAGGATGGTTCCGATCACGACTCACTCCTATTTTGCCAAGGGCAAGAGTCATACCAAGAGCAACGCGACGAAGATTGGCGGCGGAGCCGCGGCCGGAGCGCTGATTGGCGGCCTGGTCGGAGGCGGAAAGGGCGCGGGCATCGGCGCGCTCGCCGGCGGAGGCGCCGGAACCGGCGTGGCGGCTGCGACGGGCAAAGAGGAAGCCGTAGTCCCCGCCGAGGGGTCGTTGACGTTTACAACCACGACGGCAGCGTCGGTAAAGTAGGATGTCCGCTCCGAACCAGAGCCCAGACATCCCGATGATCGACTTTTGGAGATCTGCAATCCGGCAACAGTTCCACGCTGCGATCGACATGCTCGCCAACGCGATCAAAGCCTGTCCGGATTCGGTCTGGTACGGTCAGGGGCAGGGTGCGTTCTGGTACTTGGCCTTTCACGTGCTGTTCTTCCTCGACCTTTATTTATCGTCGAAGGGCGAATCTGAATTCCGTCCGCCGCCGCCGTTCGGTCTCTCTGAACTCGAAGATGAGGCGGTCGTGCCGGAGCCGGTGCACGGAAAAGACGAGCTGCTCGGCTACATCGAGCACTGCCGCAAAAGGTTAGATGCCGTGATGGCGGGAATGACAGAAACGTGGGCTACGGAGCCCTGTCCCTTTCCCTATCGCGCGATGAGCAATGGGGAACTCCTCCTGTACAACATGCGGCACGTGCAACATCACGCGGCTCAGCTGAACATGCGGCTGCGTCAGACGACAAATTCGGCGCCGCGTTGGGTGTCAAAGGGTGGGCAGAAGGTGACGGCCTGACCCGCGATAGGAATGGTCGAGTCTTGCCGCGAGCGCACGATATTTCGCGGACCAGCCAGCGACGAGAGCTTCCCTCGCTGCGAAGCCGAGTCCAGTTTATTTATCCAGCTTTAGACTGCCAGGCTTCGCCCAGCTGGGCAGGTGGGGCATCCTTCGACTTCGCTCAGGACAGGCTCTGCCCCTACGTGGTTTGCGGCGCGGTCAACTTTTAAGCTGCGCCTTTTGCGGCGGTCTTCAGATATGCCAGCACCTCTTCGGCGTGGCCTTCGGGCTTTACTTTGTGGAAGATGTGTTTGATCTTGCCGTCCGGGCCGATGATGAAAGTGGTGCGCACCACTCCCATCACTTTCTTCCCGTACATGTTCTTTTCCTGAATCACGCCATAGAGATTGCAGACTTTCTTGTCGGCATCGCCCAGCAGGGTGAAGGGCAGATCGAACTTTTCCTCGAATTTCTTCTGCGCTGTGGGCGTGTCCGGCGAGATGCCGAGCAGCAACGGCTCCGACTTTCTGCAGTCTTTCTTGTGCGAATCGCGGAACTCGCAGGCCTCGATGGTGCAGCCGGGAGTGTCGGCGCGCGGATAGAAATAGAGCACTACCCATTTTCCGCGAAAATCCTTGAGCGAAACCTCTTCCCCATTCTGGTCAGGCAAAGTAAACTCAGGGGCTTTATCATTGATATCCATGGCTGCTATTTCCTCGCTGTCACCAAGTTATATCGCACCGTGTGGTGGGCCGTCATCCTCGGCCTGGCCGATTCGGCGTTGATGCTGGCTCCAATCGCTCCGGCGCGCAATCTGCCGCCGCAAAAGGCCCTCCCAAAGGACCGCGGGCGCTGGGCCTGGTGCAATTGTCGGCCAACGGCAAAGCTCACCTGATTCCGATCACCATCCTGTTCGACGGCGAATTTTACGATGCCAGCGCGTACAAGGCTGCGCCCGTGCCCATGGCGCTGGAAAGCGGCACGGTGTATGAAGGCATTGCGCACCGGCGTTTCGCAGGGATTGTTCACGGTCTCCAGCGCCTTGCAGGGGAACAACACATGGATTGGAGAAGGAACCTGGCAGACGGCCAGCGCGCTGGCGGCGTCGGCAGACTGCGGCGGCCAAAAGGAAAGAAGCGCGTGTCGAAGCCGGCTCCCGAGCCGGTCGAAGGTCCGCCGGTATTGAGGCGTGCGAGCTGCGAGCAAACGCCGGAGCTCGACCGCCGCCGTCGCCCACTCCGGCCATCGACTCCTCCTACCGGCATCTGCTCCTGCTCCTTCTGCTCGCTCCGACTCCGGCACCCGCCCCCACCGCCTGCAACTCCGCCTGCTGCCGCACCTACGCCGACGGTTGCCGATGAAGATCCAGATCGCCCCGTCCTGAAGCGAGGCGCGCCATCGCCAGCCGAGATGAAGAAACGAAATGCGCAGACGCCAGTGTCCGGCATCTGCGGTCAGCTGGGTCTGGACGTCGGCGCCGGCCAAGGCTGGCGCGCATCCGCCGTCGACTCCCGCGCTGTCGGCATCGGGCTCGACTGCAACTCATTCCTGCTATTTCGGACGCTGACGGTCCCGACCCGCGTCCCTATGCCTACGCCTCAAGCCTGACGAGGAAGCAGAAGTTGCGCAAGAAGATTCTGGCGCTGGCGGCGGACGAAGTGCGGGCGCGAGCCGCGCAACTGTCGTCGAGTCGGCAGAGGCGAAGCCCAGCTGGCCGCACACCTCCCAAGTCAGGAGCCAAAGTAAAGCCGCCCCAACCCACTTTTGAAGATGTGCAGCTGCGAGTCTTTGATCTCTCCAACAGCAACGAGCCGGTCCTGGTGCTGACCACGAAGGCGCGCATGCCGAGCGCGTCCGGCACTGCCGCCTCGGATCTGCAATACGTAATGACGCTGGTGGCGCGTGACGATATGTACGGCGAGCTGCACAAGGCTTTTGCCAGCATCACCGACACGCAGCATCTCGATGTTCTGCCGCGCCTGGAACTGATCGACGCGGTGGATGCCGACGGCGACGGACGCGGCGAACTGCTCTTCCGCCAGATTTCCGACGCCGGCAACGCGTTCGTTTTGTATCGCGTGATCGGCGACCGGCTTGTGGCCGCTGTTCCAGGGAACGCCGGGGCAGTGAACGAGTTAACCACAGAGGACACGGAGGACGCAGAGGAAAACCTATTTCTGGGTCATCACCAGCTCGCCATTCTCCACTTTCATTCCGCCCACGTTGTCCGGTAGCTTCAGGCGGTCGCGCTGCTCGTTGAGCTTCTTCTGCAAGGCGTCATTCACCAGCGACACGGGAACATTCAGATCGCCAACCTTGAACTCGGTGGGATCGAAAGTGGCGTAGCCGTCCTTCGACCCGAGATGTCCCGAGAGAGTGACCCACACATCCTTGCCTGCGATCTGGGTGAGAAACTGGCCGTGAGCAACGTCGCCGTCGAAACTTACCTGGTAGTCCTTGACTTCGGGCTGCCCAGGCGCCACCGGGACATCGGGAGAAGATGGGCCGGAAACCAGGCCACCCGGGATTGCTTGCGAAGCTGCTGCCAATGGGATTTGCCCGGCGGCCTGCGCCAGCGCCGCGCTCACTTCGTTGGAAGTGATACGGACTTCAGCCGGAGGCTGCGCCGACTTCCTTGGGCTGATCCAACTGCTGCACTTTTTCCTGAAAAGACTGCGCATTGACCACGGCCGCCGCAGCCGGCTGCGGTTGCGCCACCGGCGCCGGTTTCTTCAGCACCAGGAAGAGCGCCATCACCGACGTGACCAGAGTGGCCACGCTGATGATGCGATCGAGCTTCCATTTCTTCATCGCCTCGCCTCCCCGCTACCAATATGTTACCGAGGCAGGCCGGACGATTCACATGACGGAAGGTACTGACCGCGTGGGTTGTGTAACCCGACTTGTGTGGGACCGGGTCTCCGACCCGGTCAGGCGGCCTGAAAGGCCGCTGTGTTTAGAGCACCGGAACCGTGCCTCTCCATAACCAGGGATAGTCAGCATTGGCCTTGACCAATCCTGCCCGCACCGGATTCTGGCAGATACAGTCCATCTTCTCCGCAAGACTGTCATTTGATCGTAAGACATGATCGAAAAATTCTTCCTGCCAGACTGGGCCTGATCTGCCTACGAGGACATTGATCCTTCGGGCCGAGACACCTTTGATGGCATGCATTATTTGGGGCAGGCTGAAATTCCAGCCTTCTCCATCTCTCAAAGCGCTGAGCAAGAGATGGGCATGGTCCGGCATGACAATGACAGTGTGCAAGTCGAACCTGGTGCCGTTTTCCTTAAGGCAGCATTCGAGGACAATGTCTCTGGCATCGGCCGGAAGGATCCAGCGATGGTCTGTGGTGAAGGTAATGAAGATCGGCCGATTGTCTTTCTGAATGTGGGGAAGACGGCGTCGGTAGTTATACTTCGCCTGCATAAAAGCCAGCGGCCCTTTGGGCCGCATGACCGGGTCGGAGACCCGGTCCCACACAATCCCAGTCCCTACAGACTCAGCCCAGCTTCTTTGCCAGCAAGCTCATTCACCATCTGCGGATTGGCCTGGCCTTTCGAGGCTTTCATGACCTGGCCGACGAAGAAGCCGACAACCGTCTTCTTGCCGGCGCGGTACTGCTCGACCTGCTTGGGATTGGCGGCGATGATTTCGTCGATGATCTTTTCCAGCGCCGAGGTATCGCTGGACTGCTGCGGCCGGCCTTCTTCTTCGTAAACCGCGGAAAAATCTTTTCCGCGCTCGAAGGCGAGATCGTAAAGATCTTTGAGCATCTTGCCGGAGATGGCGCCGCTCTCCACCAGATCGGCCGACGCGGCCACGCCCTGCATCGAGATGGGCGACTGCTCGATTTCCAGGCCCTTGGCTTTCAGGCGTCCCATCAATTCGCTCTGCACCAGGTTGGCCACGCGCTTGGGACTCTTGGCCGCCTTGGCTGCGGCTTCGAACTGGTCGGCCAGCGCCTTGCGTGATGGTGAGCACCTGCGCGTCCTGCTCGGTGATGCCGTAGTCCGCGACCATGCGCTTGCGCCGGGCTTCCGGAAGTTCGGGCAGGGTATCGCGGATTTCCGCCTGCCACTTCGCATCCACCACCAGCGGAAGCAGGTCGGGCTCGGGGAAATAACGGTAGTCGTGCGCCTGTTCCTTGGAGCGCATGCCGTAGGTTTTGCCTTCGTTCGAGTTGTAGAGGCGGGTTTCCTGCGTGATCTTGCCGCCGGATTCAATCACGCCAATCTGCCGCTCAATCTCGTACTCCAGCGCTTCGCGGATAAAGCGGAACGAGTTGACGTTCTTCACTTCCGTCTTGGTGCCAAATTCTTTCTGTCCGCGCGGCCGCACGCTGATGTTGCCATCGCAGCGCAGCGAACCTTCCTCCATGTTGCAGTCGCTGACCCCGGTGTAGAGGATGATCTCCTTCAGGCGGGTGAGGTATTCGTAAGCTTCGTCGGGCGAAGCGATGTCCGGCTCGCTGACGATTTCGATCAGCGGCACGCCGCTGCGATTCAGATCGATGGCCGTAGTTTCCGAGGAGTTGGCGAAGCCTTCGTGCAGGCTCTTGCCCGCGTCTTCTTCCAGGTGCAGGCGGGTGATGCCGATCTTCTTCGTGCCGCCGTTGATCTTGATCTCGATGGCGCCATGCTCGGCCAGCGGCTTGTCGTACTGCGAAATCTGGTAGCCCTTGGGCAGGTCGGGATAGAAATAATTCTTGCGGGCAAAGATCGAAGTTTCGTTGATGCGGCAGTTCAGCGCCATGGCCGCCAGCGTGGCGAACTCCACTGCCTTGCGGTTCAGCACCGGCAAGGCTCCCGGCAAGCCCAGGCAGACGGGACAGACGTTGGTGTTGGGCGGATCGCCGAAGTGGGTGGAGCAGGAGCAGAAAATCTTGGTCGCGGTCAGAAGCTGGACGTGCACCTCCAGCCCGATGACCGGCTCGTACTTCGGCGCGGGCGGATACGGAAATGTCCGGCGTGGTGGCCATATCACTAGATTATAAAGCCGGTTGCGGACAATCTTGTGCCTGACGGGTTTGCTCGAGAAGCCAAATCAGCGGCGTCAGTTCTGATTTGCGCTGGGGCGCGCTCAGATATTTCTCCAGCGGAATTTCGAAGTACATCAGCTCGTTTCCTTTGGCATCGCGCACGCCGTGAGGTAGAAGTGCGCGCCCGCCAGAGGCACGGAAATTCCAGAGACATCGAAGAACAGAAATCCGGACTGCGTGCTGTGCGGCTCGACCGCCTTGGCGACAAACTGGGCGTTCTGTATCTCCTCGAGCGCCTGCTTGCTGAGGCCGCCCTTCACTTTCTTGGTGGGAAATGGAATCGGATAGCGGTTGGTGCTGGCCGAGGGACGGGTCAGCCGGCGGGCGATGTCGTCCTCGGTCGCGGGAGAAAGTTTGGCGCGGTTCACCGTCACCAACTGGGCCTTCATGCCGGACAACTCGACCGGCTGGTCGCCATCATTGGTGACGACCACGAAAATCGGCAGGAAACCGATTTCGCTGTAGTGAACGGAAAATATCGTTCGCCTTGTCCGCCAGATCGTAGGGATCGACGGCCGACCGCGACTCGCTTCCAGTGGGATGCTCGTCATGCGCAGGATAAGTCTTGGCCGGCTGCGCCTGCGGCATGACGAACTCCTTCGCCGCCAGACACAGCAGCGGAACCAGGCGATGGCGGCAATCGCCGCCATCGGAATCCAGAATCTCTCAATGCGCCAAGCGAGACATGATCGTTGATTATAGGATGCGCGTGGCCACGCGTAGCGGTGCCTTGCCCGGTGCAGCTTGCGGTTAGAATGTGTCTTCCTTCATGTACTTGCTCTACAGCGCGCTGCTGGCGGCAGGCCTGTTGATCAGCCTGCCCTACTGGATGTTGGCCAGACGCCATGGCAAGTACCGCGAAGGCCTGGGCGAGCGCCTGGGCAGAGTTCCGGCGCAGTCTGCAAGGCCGGACGCCGGCAATCTGGGTGCACGCGGTTTCGGTCGGCGAGGTGCTGGCGGTCAGCGAACTGGTTGCAGAAGTTGCGGCGGCGTTTCCCGCAATATCGAGTGGTGGTCTCGACCACAACGGCCACTGGCCAGAAGCTGGCCAAGAAGCATTTTGGAGAAGACAGTGTCTTTTACTTTCCGCTGGATTTGCGGATTTGCCATTCGACCCTATCTTGTCAGCGCTGCGGCCGCGGCTGATCGTGATCGCGGAAACTGAGTTCTGGCCAAACTTCCTGCGGCTGGCGCATGCGAGCGGTGCCCGCGTCGCGGTGGTGAATGCGCGCATTTCCGATCGATCGTGGCCGGGATACCGTCGCTTCCGCCGCATCTTGCGGACGAGTTCTGCGACACGTTGATCTCTTTCTGGCGCAAACCGAGGAGGATGCCCGCCGGCTGCGCGACATTGGTGCGCCCGGCGAGCGTGTTCAGGTGAGTGGCAATCTGAAGTTTGACGTGGCCGCTGCCGGCCGCTCCAGCGATTGTCGCCAGCCTGCGCTCGACTTTTCAGCAAGCCGGGGCCGGGCCGGTGATGGTCTGCGGAAGCACGGTCGAAGACGAAGAAGGGCTTGCTGCTGCGTGCTTTCGAGAATGTGCTGGCCAGCCATCCGCGAGCGGTAATGATTCTGGCGCCGCGCCGTCCGGAGCGTTTCGGAGAAGTTGCGCAACTGCTCGAACAGCTTGGCATCCGCTTCTGGCGGCGCTCGTTGTGGAGCGGCGATCCGATTGCCGGTGGAGTTTTTCTGGTCGACACCATCGGCGAACTCGCTTCGCTCTATGCGCTGGGAGATGTGGCGTTCGTGGGCGGAAGCCTGGTGCCTCGCGGCGGACACAACATCATCGAGCCTGCCCAGCACGGCGTGCCCATCATGGTCGGCAATCACACCGAGAATTTTCGCGATATCGTTGGGCTGTTTCAGAGTCAGGATGCGGTGCGCGTGGTCGGGCCCGCGGAATTTCCGCTTAGTCCTGATGGAGCTTGCTTTCCAATGACGCAGAGCGAGTCGCGCTGGGCCGTCGTGGAGCCGAGACTTTGCGATCGCAAATGGGGGCAACCGAACAGACGGTGCAGGCGCTGGAGAAATTGCTGGAGTCCAGCACAGACCGTGTGGGAGCGGGTCTCTGACCCGCCCTGGCCGTGACGAAGCCACGGCAGAGCCAGCTGCGCCTGAGTTGCAATGCACAATGCCGCCGCGGCGATGCCGCGGCCTGGACGGGTCAGAGACCCGTCCCCACACGGTTGGTAGCTGATGACACAATGAATCCGCTTAGCGCACTCTTCGGTCTCGGCGTTCGGGCGCGGAACGCGCTCTATGATCGTGGCGTTGCTCGCGCCCACCGGCTGCGCGGACCGGTGGTCAGCGTCGGAAACCTGTCCGTCGGCGGATCGGGCAAAACTCCTTTCGTTCTGCTGCTGGGCGAGTTGCTGAAGGCGCGAGGGATTAAATTCGATATCCTCTCGCGCGGCTACGGACGCAAGACGCGGGAGTCGCCCTGGTCGATCCCGCAGGTTCGTCGCATGATTTCGGCGACGAACCTCTGCTGATGGCGCGGCGTCTGAGCGTTCCAGTCATCGTCGGCGAAGACCGCTACGCGGCCGGTGTTTTTGCCGAGAAGAAATTCGGACCGCAGCTGCACCTGCTCGACGACGGTTTTCAGCATCGCGTCGCTCGCCCGCGATTTCGACATCGTGCTGGTCACTCCCGAAGACATTCGCGATCGCCTGCTTCCCGCAGGGCGACTGCGGGAGCCGCTGACCTCGCTTCGCCGTGCCGACGCGGTCGTGCTCACCAGCGGCGCGTCGCCGGACGGCGTTTCCGCTCGAAGCAGAAAGCTGGTCTGGCGAGTGCGTCGCGGAATTGTTCCCGCCAACGTTCCAGCCAGGCCAGTCGTGTTCTGCGGCATTGCCCGGCCGAAGAATTTCGTGGCGCAACTGCGCACCGCCGGAATCGAGCCGGTGGCCGAGGCGTTCTATCGCGACCATCATGCCTACACCGAGCAGGACATCCGCGATCTTGCTGAACCTGCGACAGCGCAGCGAAGCCGACGGTTTTGTGACCACGGAAAAAGACGCGATCAATCTGGGCGGATTTCTGTCCGCGCTGGAGCCGCTGGCGGTGGTTCCGGTGAAGATGGAACTGGCCGACGCAGCTAACGCTGTGGATACCATGCTCGCCAGGATTGCGGAGCGAAGACGGTCCGGCGTGAGAAAATCGAGTGCTTGTAGCGCCGGCGACTGCCCGAGATGCGGCATGACTACACGAATGAGCAAGCATCTCAAAGAAACCGAGCGGCTGACGGAAAGATCGTCGAATCCTTTCCCAAAGTCACGGTCACCGTGCTCGGCGATCTGGTGGCCGACGAATTTATTTTTGGCGAAATCTCGCGCGTCTCGCGCGAAGCTCCGGTCCTGATCCTCAAGCATCGCGAACGCACCGTCGTGCCCGGCGGGCGGCGCGAACGCGATCCAGCAATCTCGCGGATCTGGGCGTCAACGTGCTGCCGGTCGGCGTGGTCGGCGACGACGAGCCCGGACGCCTGCTGCTCAAGGCTTTCCGCCACAAGCATGTTCCGGTGAGCGGCGTTTTGAAAGACAAGAGTTACACGACCGTGACCAAGACCCGCATCCTGGCAGGTTTGACGCACTCCGCGCGGCAGCAGGTGGTGCGCGTGGATCGCGAGCCGGAAGCCGAGCCCAACCTTCATTTGAAACGCGAGTTGGTGCTGGCGGCGCGCGAGTATGCTCGCGCCTCGGATGTGCTGCTGGTTTCAGATTACGGTTACGGAGCGGCCACTCCGGCGATTCTGAATGCGGTTCGCGACAAAGGGCGGGCTGCGCGGCGTGCCGGTGGTGCTCGATTCGCGCTATCGCATGCTGCAATATTCCGGCGTGACCGCGGCCACGCCGAACGAACCCGAAGTCGAAGAGGCGCTGGGAGTGCGGATCGGCCACGACTGGCGAATGCTTTGTGCCGCGGCGGAGCAGATCATGGAGCGAGATGAAGCTGGAATCGCTGGTGATCACGCGCGGGCGCGACGGCATGGTGGCCTTCACGCGCCGTCACAAGCCGGCGGACATCCCGATCTTCGGTTCGGACCAGGTCGCGGATGTGACCGGCGCCGGCGACACCGTGATTGCCACCTTCACCGCGGCCTTGGCCGCGGGAGCCAGCGCGGAAGAAGCGGCCCACCTGGCGAACTATGCGGGCGGCATCGTGGTGATGAAGCGAGGCACGGCAACCGTATCGCAGCAGGAATTGTTGGATGCGCTGGACCAGGCTCCGCCGGCGCTGCGGTCCCATTGATTCTTTGAGCATAGCGATTCTACGAAACTTGATTCTGGACAGAACCATCGCAAACAAGATTCTCACTCGCGAACGAACTGCGGCAGCAGGTGGCGGAATGGCGCCGCGCGGGCGATTCCATCACGCTGGCCAACGGCGGCTTCGATCTGCTGCACGTCGGGCACGTGCGCTATCTGCGCGCGGCCAAACAACTGGGCGGACGATTGATCGTGGCCGTCAACTCGGATGCGTCGGTGCGCGCGCTGAAGGGTGAAGGCCGTCCGCTGGTGCCGGAAGACGGAGCGCGCCGAAATTCTGGCCGCCCTGGCCGATGTGGACGCGGTCGTGATCTTTTCCGGAGCCCGATGTGCGCGCCATCATTCGCGAAATTCGTCCCGACGTTCACGCCAAAGGCACCGACTACACCGCCGAAACCGTTCCGGAGCGCGATGAAGTGATCGCCTGTGGCGGGCGAGTGGAAATTGTGGGCGATCCCAAAGATCATTCGACCACCGAAATGATTCGCTCGCGGCTGGGGCGGCCGCGTTCGTGAACATGCCATCGCCGGCGATGCAGCTTCTCCTGAAGATGTCAGCGGCAATCTGCCACGCAATTCGAGCGCATTGCTGATCGTGCGGCTCGGCGCCATGGGCGACGTCATTCACGGCCTTCCCGCCGTCGCCGCGCTGCGAGCAGCATTTCCCGAAGCGATGATGGGATGGCTGATCGAAGAGCGCTGGGCGGAATTGCTGTGCACTTTGCCCACGCCGCGCTCCGGCCCGCGCTCGCCGCAGCGTCCGCTGGTCGACCGGATTCACACCGTGAACACGAGGCAATGGCGCGCCGCGCCTTTTTCCGTCGCAAACCTGGGAACGGATCGCGGCGGGCTTGAGCGATCTGCGGGCGGCGCGATACGAAGTTGCCGTCGATCTTCAGGGCGCGGTGCGCTCGTCGTTGCTGGCGCGGTGGTCGGGAGCGCCGGTGATCTACGGAGTCGGCCCAGCCTCGCGAAAATCTGGCCAGCATGTTTTACACGCGCCAGGTCATCGCCGCGCGGCGAACATGTTGTGGAACAGAATCTGTCGCTCGTCGAAGCGTGTTGCGCAGGCAGGCTTGAAATTCCCGCGCGCGTCGAGCTTCCCGCAGATGACAGCCGCCGAGCAGGAGTGTGACCGCTGGCTGAAAGAACGCGGCATCAAGGAGTTCGCGCTGCTCAATCCGGGCGCAGGTTGGGGCGCGAAGCAGTGGCCGGCCGAACGCTACGGACAGGTGGCCAGACAACTGGCGGAAGACGGTTTGAAAGTCGCTGATCAATTTCGGTCCCGGAGAAGAAGAGCTCGCAAGCGCGGTCGAAGGCAGCCAGTGGCGGCGCGGCTGAAACATTTACCGGCTCGCTCACCCAACTGATCGCGCTCACGCGTCGCGCACGTTTGTTCATCGGCGGCGACACCGGACCGATGCATCTGGCCGCGGCGCTTGGCGTTCCCGTGGTCGGAATCTTCGGACCGACGGATCCCGCGCGCAACGGCCCTTTCGGCACGCGCAATATTGTGCTGCGCAGTCCTTCCAGCATCACCAGCTACAAACATGTGGCCCGACGCGGATGACGGCTTGCTTGAGATCAGCTCGGAGCAAGTGGTTGCCGCGGCGCGTCAACTGCTGAAGGAGCGCCATGGCTAGCTGGTCCGCCATTGCGCGCCGGATTCGAGTTCCGCTGGGATTTGTCTTTGCCATGCTCTATTTCTGGCTGGCGAAACCGACTGTGCAAGTCGATTCTTGATCGGCGCAGGCTTGGTAATTCCCGGGCTTGTGATTCGGGCGCTGGCTTCGGGACACCTGCAGAAAAACGAGCAACTCGCCACCGGCGGACCGTACGCCTACACCCGCAATCCGCTTTATCTCGGTTCGCTGATCTTGGCGATCGGATTTGCTCTGGCGGCGCGCAGTTGGTGGATCGTGGCTGGAATCATTCTTCTCTTCTTTGCGATCTATCTGCCGGTAATTCGCGGCGAGGAAGTATTTCTGCGAGAGCGCTTTCCGCAGTTTGATGACTACGCCCGCCGTGCCCAGCCTGTTCCCGCGAGTGAGCCGGTTCGGGCAGAGCAGCGGATCGTTCTCCTGGGATTTGTACTGGAAGCATCGCGAATACAATGCGGCGCTGGGTTCGGCGGCGATTGTGGCCGGCGTTGCTGGTGAAGTGGTTCTGGCGGGCGAGAGGCTGAAGGTAACCATGGAGGACACTGAGGACACGGAGGATACGGAGCAGAAACCCTGCCGAGCTTCGCTCGGCCTGGACGGGTCGGGACCCGTCCCTACACAGCTGTGCTAGTTCTGCGCCACCAGGGCTTTGGCTTTGCCTAGCTCCGGGCGATCGGAATTCGATCCGGCGCAGACTTTTACTAATTGCGCGTAGTACGTCGAGGCCTTTTCATTCTTGCCTGCCATCTCAGCCGCGCTGGCGGCGCCGTAGAGTCCGTTGAAGCGATTGGGATTGAACTTCAGATCAGTCTCGTATTCCGCCAGCGCCTGCTCCGGATGTTTCGTCTCCAGCAGCAGGTCGGCCAGCATCTCGCGTGCGGGAATGCCCTCGGGCTCGTCGCCGGTGGATTCCTCTCCTTCGGCGATGGCGCGCAAGGTCTTGATGGCTTCATCGTCTTTGCCTTCGGCATGGGCCACCCAGGCCCCGGCTTCTTTTTGCGCATCCTCGACGTACTGAGCGTAGGTCGTCTTCTTTTTCTTCAGCATCTCCTGACGAATCGTTTCCAGCTCGGCGATGTTCTTGCGCGCTTCGGCAACATTGCCCGAGCGTGCGGCGCCGATCGCTCGCGCCCAGTAGGTGATGGCCTTGTCGGTGGAGTCCGCGCTCGGCGCGGGAGTCAGAGCAGCAGCCTCGGACCAGTGGTGAAGTTCCAGAGCATAGAGCGCGGGGAATTTCGACAGTGCATAGGCCTGCGGATCGTAACCTTCGCCGTACATGTCTCTTCATCGGAGGCATGGCTTTCACTTCCGCGATCACGCGCTGGGCATCGGCCTCGCGACCGCTCTGCAGGTAGGCATAGACCAGAAAATCCATGGCATGAAACTGATGACCTTCGCCGCCCATGTGCATGGCCGCGGTCTTGCGGGTGGCGGCGATGGACGCCAGGTTGGAGTCGATGTCGTCCTGCCACAACCCGAGGCGGGCAAAAATGTGCGACGGCATGTGCAGCGCATGAGGAGCGGCGGGCGCGATCCTGGCATAGCTGCGCGCCGCGGGCAGCCCCAATTCCGCCAGTTGCGGCTTGTCATAGCTGTGAATCAGGTAGTGCGCCACTCCGGGATGGTTGGGCTCTTCCTTGAAAAGTGTTTCCAGCACTGCAGCCGCTTTTTTGCGATTGGCGAATGTGGTGTCGCCGTCCGGTTCGGACGCCAGCAGCGAGAGCGCATAAAATGCCGCCGCCTCGCGATCCTCCGGATAGCGCTGATAGACGCCTTCCATCGCCTGCGAGTAGGCCTTGGCGCGTTGCGTCGTGATCGCCCTTCTTCCCGTAAAACGCGCTGCAGCGCGGCGATGTAGTCCCGCTCGCGATCGGTTTTGGGATGCAGCGACTGCGCCTTCTTCAGCTCCGCCTGGCCTCGCTTGATGGTGGCGGCGTTGGGATGGTCCCAGAGCTGGTGCCACAGACTCATGGCCACTCCCCAATGAGCCATGGCGCAGGACGGGTCATCTTTCGCAATCTGGGTGAATTCCTTTTCCGCTTCCTCGTACCAGAACGAATGCAGCAGTGCGACGCCGCGTTCAAACGGCTTCTGCACCGACGCGGCGCAGGAAACCGGGAAATGCACCGTCCCCAGTTGCTCCGCGGTCAGATCTTCGTGATGATGGCCTTCATCGGCCAGCAGCGAGAACTCCGAACAGCGACACCAAAGCGAACAGCAACGCAGCAGCGTTTCATGGAAGACTCCGCCGGAAGCGAGTCTAGACCGTCGATGCTGGAAGGGTCAATCGCGAGGAGGGGCCCTCGTGCTTCGGAATTGTCATTCCGAAGCGCGGCAGCGCGAAGAATCTGTTGGGTTGCGGCGGAAGCAGATTCCTCGCCTGACCCCCTGTTCAGCGGAGTTTTGCCCGGTGCCAAGACCCGGCAGCGTCTACTTCAGGTGCTCCACGAGAAACAAATCCGAGAGGTTGCGGGTGTATCCGAAGACGTAGTGCTGCTTCGTCCGCCGCGATTCGAGGGCAGGCGACGCCTACTACGCCAGCTACGTCAGCCGGGCGCGACCGTTTTCCAGGCTGTTCTGGCGCCGGTTGAAAGGTCTAGACGCGTAGACCGTGCAAGAGGTTTCTCCGCGTTTTCCGACCAGCAATGCGTTTCCATCCTTGGTCCAGCGGATGGGCGTCTCGCCGGATTGCGAACCGCGGACCGGTTGCGGATCGCCGCCATCCACCGAAACCAGGGCAATTCCATCGCTCGTCACCGTCGCGATTCGTTTGCCATCGGGGGAAATCGAGTGTGGGTACGGCCCCAGGCCGTAGCCCTTCGGAAGTAATGGGACGAGGCTGACCGCCATCCAGATTCGTAACATATACCCGCGAGGCGTGACCGGGTTCGTGACCTTCAAACAGCAGCCGTTTGGAGTCAGAGAAGAACTGCCCGGTAAAGGGAATCACATTGCCCGTCGGAAGCGGCTCGCTGCTGTCCCACCCCGGTGGGCAGAAGTACGAAGTCGGGAGGCGACATGTTCTGCCGCAAGACCAGAGCCCACTTGCCGTCGGGTGAAAACGCATAGGCCGAACCCTGGCCCAGGCGAACCGCAGAAGTGCCAGTCGTATCGCGGGTGAAGACGGCGTATTCGCCGCCGCCGGCCTCGCCGGCCTCGATGAACAGCATGAGTTTTCCGTCGTCCGAAATGTCGATAGGGACGGTCCAGTCCTGCCAGCTCAGGTCGCGTTCCTTGCTTTCGCCCGGCGCCAGGCCGATGGCCCCGGCGCGCATGGCATCACGCGAAATCAAAGCGCGGCCGCCGGCGCCGACGTCGTGCAGAGTGAGAGTTCCGGGAGCGCTCAGCAGTTCGCGGACCTTGCCCGACAAAGTGACGCCGCGCAGGGAACGGCTGAAGCCTGTGGCCGTGGCGGTGAACCAGATCTCGTCCCCGGAAGGCGACCAGGCGGCTCCCAGCGCGCTCGCCCAGCGTTCGGTCAGGTCAGACTTCTTGCCGTTCAGGTCAACCACGCTGATGGTTCCACCGTCATCTCCCAGAAGATTGTGATCGATGAATGCGAGGCGATCGCCCTTGGGAGAGAAACGCAAATGGCTGATCCAGCCGGCGGTTTCATAAAGCACTTTGCCGATGGGATATTCGATCCGGCTCTGGCCGTTCACGACGTGGACGACCGCGAGCGCGTTGCCATCGGGTGCCCAATCCGCGGCTTCGACATTGTCCAGCAGTTCGCGCGGAGCATCCGCGCCGATCGAAACCTGGGCCAGCGTTCCGCGATGGGTGAAGTGATTGGGGCTGACGCCAAAGCGGCGCAACACCGCCATTTGTCCGGCTGCCGAAACCGCCAAGACCTCCGTCTCCGGCAGACCGAGATCGCGGGATTCGGTGGAATTCGCGGAACTGATAAAGACGGCTTCGGGATCGCCTTCCCAGGCGGCGCTGTACACCGCCGAGCGTGGGTCTGGAGCAAACCTGGCGGCCAGCAAAGCCCCTCGCCGGAAACTCAATTCGCGAAAAGTAGGCACGGGACGGATAGCGGACCGCTCACCCGCGAGAAAGCCGGCCGACGCCGCACTGCGGCCAGCGCCAGCAGGGCAACTCCAGCCAAGCAGCGGGCGCTTCGTTTGGTTTGCTTTCCACCGGAGCAGCCGGCGATCGGGGCTCTCGATGGCTGTCGCCGGGATCGCAGCGCGTAGCCGGAGCCTGAGGATGCTGCCGCTGGCCCTTGCCGCGCAGATCGTCTGTCCTTGTCGAAGAGGGATGCCAATCGCGCTGCAGCCGCTTCAGGTCAGCCCTGATGTCGGCTGCGCTCTGGTAGCGGAGATCGCGGTCCTTTTCCAGCGCCTTGTTGACGATGCGTTCCAGCTCGGCTGGAAGTTCGGGATTCAAACGGACCGGCGAGGTCGGAACCTTGTTCAGAATCGCAGTTGAAGATTGCCGCCGAGGTGCTGCCTTCGAAGGGCAGGCGGCCGGTGCACATTTCGTACAGCACGACTCCGAAGGAAAAAATGTCAGTGCGAGCGTCGAGTTCTTCGGCCAGCGCCTGCTCGGGACTCATGTAGGCCACGGTGCCCAGGGCAGCGCCCGGCGATGTCAGGTGCTCGAGGCCGACTCCGGTAGCTCCGGCCGTGACTTCCGTAGGTTCGAGAACCTTGCCGCGGTCGACACCGACCTTTGCCAGTCCGAAATCGAGAATCTTGGCGTGATTGCGCTCGGTGACGAAAACATTCGCCGGCTTGATGTCGCGATGGACAATGTTCTTGGAGTGAGCCGCCTCGAGCGCGTCCGCGATTTCGATGGCCAGACTGAAAAGCAGGCGCAGTTCGAGCGGACGGAAGGTGATGCGGTGCTTCAGCGTCGTCCCTTCCAGAAACTCCATTGCGATGAAGGATTGGGTTTCGTGCTGGCCAATCTCGTAGATGGTGCAGATGTTGGGATGATTCAGAGCCGAAGCGGCGCGGGCTTCGCGGCGGAAGCGTTCGAGAGCCTGCGAGTCCTGGGAGAGTTCGTCAGGAAGGAACTTCAAGGCGACGAAGCGTCCGAGCTGGGTGTCTTCGGCTTTGTAGACCACGCCCATCCCGCCGCCGCCCAGCTTGTCGACAATGCGGTAGTGCGAGATGGTCTGGCCGATCATGAAGCTCGGGCCATGTTAGGCGGGATGCGAGGCCAAGTCAATAATGGGGAGGATCGCTATTGGGGGGCGGGAAGAATTCCCACACCCCAAGCAACTGAGACTCGAGCGGACGATGATTCTGCCGGAACCATGCGCCCAGGAGAGGTCAATGCGTGCAATGGTGATATTACGCCAGCAACCGAAAAACGAATGCGAATCTCATTATCGAATGGCTATACGAAAGGCTACTTGTTTGTATCACTCACCCCAACTGCAGGTTCGCTGACCAGCTTCTTTAGGTCGTCCACAAGAGTAGCGGTTGACTGACTAAATGCGCTGTCTACTGCCTTTTCGGGACGATGTCCAAACGAAATCTTCGGGTTGACCTCCTCGTTGAACCACCACAAAGGGACACGCATCTTGGCATCGAGGATCACCAATCTGAGTTCTGTGTAGTTTGATGAAATACATCCCGAAGTACTGGTGCCGCCAACTCCGGAAAGCGAACTGGTGAAACTTACCTCCAGGATCAGATCCGCGTCAGAGGGGGCGGACACAAGCTCGTAGTGTCCCCAACCTTTCATTGCAGCATAGAACTCGTTGTAGGTGCGATCAGGCCCGCCGAAAGACGCGGGCAGATTGCTTCCGGGTGCATTCGAAATAAACACTCTCTTGGCAGCTGCAATAGGGGAGGGGACGGGCGCCGGTGGCACGGAGTCTTTTGGTTTCTCTGCCGAGAGCAGAGGGAGAGACAGGAGGCCTATTACAAAAAGTACTTCTAGAATCCCCCGCTTCGCAATGCGAATTGTAAGCATAGATTCTTCGTCCAACGCGAGTTGAAATTGGTAGGCAAATCTTCGCGCCATCATGTTCAAGTCAGTATCTTTCGGCCCGTCGGATTCCATGCGGTCAGTCTACAACGGTATTTGAAGCCGTGAGTGGGTGAACTGTCAGGCGATTACACTCATGACCCATTGAATGAGTGCAATTGATTCCATGACAATGTCGGCTCCGATGCCCGAGTAGAGTTGGTGGTGTTAAGCCAACCAAACGGCTCGGAGAAAGGAGCCAACATGATTATTGTAGGGTGCGATTACCATCCGAGCTTCCAACAAATTGCGTGTGTGGATACAGAAACCGGCGAATGGAAAGAGCATCGGCTCGAGCATCGGGAATCGGCGGAAGCATTCTACCGGGAACTAGCGAGCCGAGGAGCGAAGGTGCGCGTGGGAATGGAAGCCAGTGGGCACGCGCGCTGGTTCGAGCGCTTGCTGGCCGAACTGGAGATCGAGTTGTGGCTTGGGGACGCGGCTGTGATCCGAGCCAAGCGCGGCCGCCGCAAGCCCAAGACGGATCGCCAGGATGCCCAGCACATTCTGCAACTCATACTCAAGGAGGATTTTCCCAAGATCTGGGTACCGAGCTGGGAAAACCGAGACCTGCGGCAGCTGTTGTGGCCCCGGCACCGGATGGTGCAGGCGCGCACGCGCCTTATGAACCAACTGCAAGCGGTGGCTTTGAACGAAGGCTTACGCTGCAAAAAGCGGTTGTGGCGGGAGAAAGGACGAAAACAACTAGAGGCCATTCGCTTGGCGCCGTGGGCGAGCCGGCGGCGTCAGGATCTGCTGCAGTTGCTGGATGGGCTGAACCCGACGATTGCCGAGCTGACGCAAGCCATCGACCAGGAAGTAGAAAAGTCAGCAGAAGCAGGTCGTCTGATGACCCACCCTGGAGTCGGCCCATTAACAGCCTTGGCCTTCGTATTGATCATCGGGAGAGCCGAGCGCTTTCAGTGTGGCAAGCAGATCGCGGCATATTTGGGGTTAGTGCCCTTAGAGGATTCCAGCGGAGAACGGCGTCGGCTGGGACATATCACCAAGCAAGGCAGTTCGATGCTGCGCTTCTTGCTGGTGGAGGCGGCCCAGGTGGCGGCGCGAAGTATTCCGCAATGGCGGAACCAGTACTTTCACCTGGCCATGCGACGGGGACGAAAGATCGCCAAAGTCGCCATGGCCAGAAGACTGGCGGTTCGCTTGTTTTGGATGATGCGCCAGGGATGGGACTACGAGCAGATGAAAAAGTTCGGTTCGCACGCAGGACAGCCCGGAAATCGCCATGGTGTGCAGTCGAACATCGAGTAATTGATTGGGCGTCCTGCTCCTCTTTATTAGGAGGAGTTTGAAGTAGTAATCATGATCCAGGAATGGATCGAAGAGATGCATGGGTCGGATCGAGAATCCTGACCGGAACACGATTACGAGCGAGCCTTGGTTGGCACGGCACTTCTTCAATTAGAGCGAAATGGCGCTCTCTTTCGAGTGCACGGGCTAGTACGCTTAAAAAAGACTTGACACAGTCCGACATTGTCAGAGAGGCGATTTTGCGGCAGTTAACACAATGCCCGTGGACTGCCAATGGGCTACTGGGTTGAAGCCAATAGGATTGCCGCAGGGTTCTTCGATGTCACGCGGGATGGATTCGAGTCTGGCGTGAATCTACCGGGTTATCGGGATGCTGCGGCCCAGCGTGCTGCTCCTTCGCGCCCATGATTGTCAGCCACAGCATGATTGCGACCTCTGCCAGCAAGACAGGTTGGGTGTAGTTGATGACCTTGTCTTCGTAGGCTGGCAACAGAAACCCGGTAAAGCTGGACGCCAGATAGCCGAAGCACGCGATCATCAGCCAAGCACCCAGAACGCGCGGCAGGAAGCGCGATTTGTACACCAATAGCCCGAATGGCAGGAGCCATAGCCCCCAAAATATCTCGTTGGCCAGATCACACTGGTGATGCAGGTTGAGGAACAGCATGGCGAAGGCGTCCCGCTGCGGCTTGTCGAATAATGACAGGAAATCGGTGCCGCGAACAAACAGCAGGGCGGCGGCATCATTCACCGAGTTGACGAAGAATATAGGGACTTGCATCAAGCTGCCCAATATCACCATCAGCACAGAAAGGTTCCGGTCGACTCCCTTAAACAAGCGATAAAGAGCCAGTGTAACGAATATCCACAGGACCCCAGTAAGCAGTTGGCTGAGAATTCCGAATCGGAACAGCAACTCATGCCTCGCAATATTGTTGACCGTTGCAGTCGCGTTCTCAGACACGATCAAGGTATTGGGAATGTAAATCAGGCGCACGACGGCCACCAATGAGCCCACAATGTATAAGAGCCCTGCGACTCTGGCGTTCTTGCTGAGTGAGGTCATACCAGCGCCTCCCGATAAAAAGGTGCCCGATCAAATAGGCAACCTCGTGACTGTTGCGGCAGTGGACTGCGCCTCCTGATTCTTGTAATCAGGATTACACCAAACTACCCTGCTAAGCCTAGGGCGGCGGAGTGTCCCCCGAGGGGGTCATTGAGTGCAACGGCGATTTTACGCCAACAACCCTCTGGGGATACCGCCAACTCCCCAGCTTTCATTGACTTGCCTACGCTTCCGCCATAGCATGCTTGCGGCATGATCGGCGAAACCATCGCGCACTACCGCATCTCGAGAGACTCGGGGGGCGTCGTATACAAGGCCGAAGATACTGAGAAGGAAAATCAATGGACCGAAAGATAGTCAGGACTATCGCACTAAGAAGCTTCGCGCTGGTGGTCGTGCTGAGCACGGCGTGGCAAGCGCAAGCACAGGACACCAAAGCTTCGTATCCGAGCATGGCCCCGCTTGACCAGTACCTGATGACGGATCGAAATGCCGAGATTGCCATGGCGCGGAGTGCGGCGCCGGAGGCAATCTCGCGCGATGCCGATGTTCTCGTCCTTGGACGGCATGGCTACGAAACCGCAGTCAAAGGCAAGAACGGTTTCGTGTGTGTCGTGGAGCGAGGGTGGATGGGCCCATTCGATGGTGAATGGTCTGCTAATTTTTGGAACCCAAAAATTCGAGGCCCGGTCTGCTTCAATCCGCCGGCTGCCCGTTCCATCCTGCCGATGACGTATAAAAGAACGGAGATGGTATTGGCCGGTCAATCCAAAGCTCAGATCATCGACGGCATCAAGACATTCATGAAGCAAGAGCTGCCGCCCCTGGAGCCTGGGGCCATGTCCTACATGATGTCGAAAGAACAGTACCTTACCGATGACGACCACCACAACTGGATGGCTCACCTGATGTTTTACACTCCGCTCATGGACGGCTCCGTTTGGGGTGCAGATCTGTCCAAGTCTCCCGTCATGCTGAATCCACAGTTCAGTGGCGCTCCGGAACCAATCGATGTATTCATGGTTCCCGCGGGCTGGTGGTCGGATGGAACGGCGGACCCAGTCAGGGTCAGGTAGGGACACACCGCAATGCGAAAGAATGGGCCGATGTTGGACTGCAAGCAATCCCAAGGCGCTGGAACTGGGTTAACCGCGCCCTCGGTTACTGCAGCCGGAAGCGTTCGTTCATTAAGCGCTGCAACCGAGGTTTGTAAAGGATGTCGTAGGCAAGTTCTTTGTCGGGAAACATGGCCAGCGCGGCGCGCTTGGCGTTGGCCGCCAGCTCCGAAGCCTCTTCCAGGTGAGGTTCTGGTCCTGGCTGATGACTGACATGACCATGCTGATCATCAGCTGCAGCCGCCGGATGTTTCTGGCTTCCTGTTCGCTTTCGGTAAGCGTTGCGGACAGTTCGGTCCGCTGCTGTGTGCCCATTGCGCCCTCGATCCCGGCCGCAAACCGCCGCCGGCGGCCTATTGCTGCTGGTTTAGATGTGCAGCCGGCGCGGGACGTTGCGGCTTTAGCTTCTGCCCTATTCTGTGGCCTTTCAGAGGCGAACGCAATATCCCGGTAGTTGCAGGCCGGTTACTAACGAAAGTGGGGGTACAATTGAGGGTTGAAGATCGCAGCGGGCCTGATACGTAATCCGTCCGCCGTAATGAGAGGAACTATGAAAGACGGTCCCGCGGTACGTCCCAACCCCAACGAAAAGCTCGTGCGAGTGTTCGATACCGAACAGGAATCGGAAGCGCTGGTGGTGCACGGCTTGCTGGAGTCGTCTGGAATCGATTCCGACATCACTTCGCTGGACGCTCAGCAGGATATTCTTCCCGGCGTCGGCGGCACAGTTATTCTCGTGCGCGAGGAAGATGCCGACCAGGCCCGGCGCGTGATTGAAGAGTACCGCCAGGCCCCGGGCAGCGATGAGACCGCGGAAATCGACATCAGCGGGATTCGCGGGAAGACTAGGGCTGACGGTTTTGCCGTCCAGATAAAAGGTGACGGCGCCGTCGAGATCGGTCCGGTAAGTCCGGACGTGGGCTTCCGCCAACCGGGCGAGAACGTCTCTTCGCGGGTGGCCATACGTATTACGCGCACCCACCGAAATCACCGCAAAATGCGGATGTACCGCCGCCAGCAGCTGCGGAATGGTGGAAGTGGCGCTGCCGTGGTGGGCCACCTTGAGCAAATCCGCCTGCGGCTGCTCCTCCGCGATTCGCTGCTCGGAGTTTCGTTCCGCGTCTCCTTCCAGCAGAGCTGATGTTTTTCCGTAAACCAATTTCATCACCAGGGATTCATCATTGCGTCGCACTGCCGAGGATCCTGCGCGTCCGGCGCCAGCACGCGGACCTCGGCTCCGCCAAAGTCGAAGCTGTCGCCCGTCCTGTGCTGAACCACACTGACGCCCAAATCCCGGGCTTGGTGTACCAAGGATTCCATCTCGGGGTCTGAGACATCGCTCAGCCACAACTCGCGGGGCCGGAAGTTGGCGAGAATTGCCGCCGCGCCGCCCATGTGGTCGGCATGAGCGATGCGTAATGGCCACGGCATCCAGACGGCTGATGGCTCGCGACCACAGGTAGGGTGAGACGACATCTTCTCCGATATCCAGATCGGAGTGGACCCAGCTGCGGCAGGCCTCCCGCATCCACCAGCAAGGTGCGGCCGCTCGGGGAAACCAGAAGGATCGAATCGCCCTGGCCAACGTCAATCGCGTCATCTCCAACACCGCGGGCTTGAATGTGAGGATGCGGGGGAATGACACAAATCCAGAATGCGCTGGCCGCCAAAGCGGTCAGGCCGGCTGTGGCGAGCCAGGCGCGACGGCGCACCAGAATCATGGCCAGCGCAATCGATAGCGACGTCAACAGAATGACCGCCATCCCCGGCGTAGGCACTCGCAGATCGGCCAGACGCAACCCGCCCAGCCAGCGCACCGTGCCCGCGATGCCTTCAAGAGCCGCGCCCGCCACCATTACCGGAATTTTCGCCAGAGCGGACGAAACGTAGCCCAGTGCCATCGCGGTGACTGCGGCGGGCATCAAGACTTCCATCAAGGGTACTACCAGCATGTTGGCCGGCAGTCCCATGACCGTGGCGCGATGAAAGTAGTACGCCATCGGCAGCGCCAGTCCGATCTGCATGATCACGGAAATCAGCAGTAACTCGCCGGCGCCGAGCAGCACGGCGCGACGTCACCGCCAGCGCCGGCAATGGGATCGGCCTGCCGACGAAAGCGTTGCAGCCGGCCCGGCAATCATCCGCAGATCCAGGCGGAACTGCACTACTTTCGCGGGCAACGCAAAGTCGTAGAACATCGAATCCATGTGGCGCGAGCCTCGCGCATACGGCTGGGTGGTGCGCTCCAGAATAGGTATTCCCACCGCCGCGACCAGCCAGACGCACAGGAAGGTCAATTGGAAGCTGGCTCCGAACAGGACTTGTGGATTGACGATCATCAGGCCCAGGGCGGCGGCGCCGATCGCGTTGAGCATCGACTTTTCGCGATAGAGCAGTCGCGCTCCCAGATAAAGAGCCAGCATCAGAGTGGCGCGCCACACCGGGGAGCCGAGCGCGGTCAGGAAGGCATACGCCACCATCAGCGAGACGGTGATTGTGCCCGGCAACAAGATCGCTCACCCGCATTCGCCGCAGAAACCAGAACGTCACCAGGGCGAGGATGCTCACATTCATTCCGGAAACTACCAGCACGTGGTAGGTGCCGGAGCGCTGGAAGTCGGCGCGGGTCGGGCGGTTGATGAAAGCGTCTTCGCCGATCACCATGGCGTCCATCAGAGCGGCCTGGCGCGGCGGCCACAAGGCGTGAACCTTTTCGATGATGCTGCGATGAACTCGTGAGCGCCAGAGTTCAATCCGGCTGCCGGAAAAGCCGGGAAGAACTTCGACGCTTGCGGACTTGGTGGAGGCCAGGGCTACGATTCCGTTTTCCGCCAAGTAGGCCCGGTAGTCAAACGCGCCCGGATTGCGGTAATTGCGCGGCGAAGAAAGCTTGGCGGGAAATCGCAGGCGCTCACCGTAATGGAATAAATGGACCGGGGCGGGGCTATCCGGTTGTGTTGTCTCATGGCCAGGATCGCGCTTCGGTTGCTGGTCGTACACGCTCAGGCGAAGGCCGGAGTGGACTTCGAACGTTTCGTTCCCTCTGGCGATCTGCTCGGTTTCGACGTCCAGCCTTTGGCGGATATCGCCGGGACGTTCTTCCTGCGGAGTTCCTTCTTTGGTGACGTGCGCGGTGACGATAACTTCAGATCCATCGGCGAACTGAAGAAGAGCGGAATCGCGTTGTCGTTTGGAACGCGCACCTGGCTAGCAGTGCCCCGCATGAATGAGCCTCTCCCGTTTATTGCGGGAAGGCATCCCGAAAGAGCGCCGCGGCAAAACCCCGGTCGGAGAAGGGCACGGCTTTACGCCGTGCCATCCGAGGCGCCAAGCATAGGGGCTTGCAGCCCCTGAGGTTTGCTTTTGTTATCCGATTGCCGGTTTGTCGCCCTCGCTCTGCCCCAACTTGTGGGACAGAAGCATGTCAGCGGCTGACAGCCGCTCGACCGGCGTCGGTGGCGGCACGGCTGAAGCCGTGCCCTTCCGCATCCAGTCCCAGATTTCTGCGCAGGAGAGACAATTTCCGACCTAGCGGACGAGATGGAAGACGCTCTCCAGGTGATACGTCTGGGGAAATAAATCCACCAGATGCGCCTGCTCGACCCGGTATCCAGCACTGGAGCAGGCGGGCCAGATCGCGGGAGAGAGTAGCTGGATCGCAGGACACATAAGTGATGCGAGGCGCCTTCAACTTCACCAGGCCCTGAATCACCTTTTCACCCAGCCCGCTGCGTGGCGGATCCACGACCACCAACTCCGGGCGCAACTTGCCGGCTGCATTTTCCAGATACTGCTCCGTGGTGAGCGCGAACCGCCTTCACGTTCGCGGGCGAATTGTATAGCAGATCGGCATGAGAAGTCGGTGACGACTCAACCGCAATCACACGGTCAAATTCCCGATTCAGGACGGAAGAGAAAAGTCCAACGCCAGCATAGAGATCAAGTGCAGTCCCACGTAGCGCCGCTGCCCGACCGGGCGTTCGCATCGCGACGACAATATTCACCAGTTCATCCGTCAAATGGCGATTGACCTGGAAAAACGCTCCAGCGCTCACCCGGTAGGAAGCAAGCTTGGTCTGTATAAATAAGGTGGCCAGCGCCGCTGACAGCGAGCTGCTTTGGATCGCCTTGGACCTTCCGCTTTCGCAGCCCGAGCCGCGAAGAATACGACGCCGGCAATCTTCGGCAGACGCAGCTTGCAAGTCCGTGGCGAATGGTTCTGCCGTGCCTGCAATTTCCGGCGCGCAGTAAACCTCCGCCAGAAGTTGCGTGTCATCGGCGTTGGCGAAGAACTCGATTTCGCGAATTGCCAGATGGAACTTTGCCAGCTGCGTCCCAACTGCCACATGGCAGCCAATCGCGCGATTGATCAACGGCGAACTGATGGGACACTCTTCGACCGGCAGCAGCTCGTGGGAATTGAACTTGTAATATCCCAGCGCGAATTCGGGGCAGTGCTGTGAACTCTGAACCGGGTGCGATTGCGGTAATGCCAGGGCGGCGAAGGATGGATCTTCAGTTCGGTGTCGAGTTCCAGCTTGGCGATGCGGCGCAGATTCTCCTTCAGGATGGCAGCTTTGATCTCAAGCTGATGCTCGTAGTCCGGTGTGCTGATAGTGGCATCCGCCACAGCGTTGGAAGTACGGACATCGCGGCTCGATGCGCCGTGAGAGAGGCTTCGAGAATCTCGTCTGACCCGGGCGCGCGCAAAACCCGGCTTCTGTTCGACGCAGGGTCGCTTCGACCTTCTCGCCGGTCAGGACGAAAGGCACGAAGACAGCTTTGCCCGAGCCACTGCTCGTCCGCAGGCAAGCCGCGCCAGACCGTCGCCGCCGTAAACCAGCTTTTCGATTGTGAGTTCGCAAGATCTGATTCTACAGGTCACAGTAGGGCACTGAGGACGCAAAGTGACGCCGTCGACCGGGCAGCGCACGATTCCGAGCGGCGCTTCACATATAGAACAAACTCAACCGCGGCAATCCGTACTTCTCCAGCAACCGCTTGTGCATGTACTGCTTCTGCAGCTGATCGATCTGTGCGGCCGGCATCTTGCGCCGGTAGGGAGCCAGTTCGCGATCAGCCTCGGCTCGCACCTTGACGATCTCGTCATCGGGAGTTGCCGCCAGCAGCACCGCGAATAATTTTTCTTCCAGCACGGTCAGCCGCCGCTCCAGATCTTCGAGTCGCGGCGGCGTATTCCGCTTTCCATCTCTGAAGCGAGTTCACGCAAGCGTGGCAGCCGTCTCCCGGGCCAGCGGCGACTCCAGAAATGCCGGGCCGCTCGGGCAGCTTTGCGGTAAGAAGCTGGTCGGCGTTGCGGCGCAGAAAGGTCACGATCTCCGCAGATCTGAAATCCCGCCGGTTTCGCATTCTGCTTTTCGCTGCTGGCGACGCCCACCGCCGCTTCTTTCATCTCTTCGGCCGCCGCCAGCACTTCCTGCGCACAATAGGCCAGGCTGTTGACCTTGCGTTTGGAGGGACGCTTCTCGTAGCGCTCGAAAGCGCCATCGATGCCGCGCAACACGGCTTCGAGCGGAATGCCGGCGTCCTTCCAGGTTTCGATCAGCGCCCAATCCAGGGTGGAAAGCAGCAAGATGCCGCCGCGGCGCCGCTGAAAGTGCTCTTCGATTTCGGTGAAGTAGTTGAAGTAGTTTTCCACGGACAGCTCAGCGGGACCGCGGCTTGCGGCCAGGCAGGGGCCTCGCGGCCGGCGCAGCCGCATTGACCGATGCGGCTTCGCGGCCGGGCTTGGCTGCTGTATTCCGCTCCCAGATGAGGCGCAGGCCGTCCAGTGTGAGCAAATCGTCCACGTGCTTGATGTATTTCGATCCCGTGCCGATGAGCGCGGCCAGTCCGCCGGTGGCGACGACGGTGGCTTCCTTCCCCATTTCTTCCAGCAGGCGCTCGCAGAATTCCGTCCACCAGTCCGAGGTAGCCGTAGTAAAGACCGGACTGCAGGCTGCCGACGGTGGTGCTGCCGATCACGCGAGCGGGTTTGCGGATGTCCACGCGCGGCAGGCGCGCGGTTTTCTCGAACAGCGCATCGGCGGAAATTCCAATGCCGGGACAGATCACGCCGCCCTGATATTCGCCCTTTGGCGGATACGCAATCGAATGTGGTCGCCGTGCCGAAATCCACGACGATGCACGGGCCGCCGAATTTTTCGAAAGCCGCGACCGAATTCACGATGCGGTCGGCGCCGACCTCGGCGGGATTGTCGTAAAGCACCGGCATGCCGGTCTTGACGCCGGGCTCGATGAACAGCGGCTTGGTATTGAAGTAACGTTCGCAGACCTGGCGCAGCGTGGAATCGAGCGGCGGCACGACCGAAGAAATGATGATCCCGTGAATGCCTTTGACTTCAATCTTGTCCATGGCAAACAGGTTGCGGAAGAGCACGCCGTATTCGTCCACGGTCTGGGTGGCGATGGTGGCGACGCGCCAGTTCGCCACCAGCTGCTCATAGTGAGGCGAGTTCGCGCCATCGCCCTTTGCGCTTTTGGCGAAGACTCCCAGCACCGTGTTGGTGTTGCCGACATCAAGAACGAGAAGCATAACTGACCTTGTGGGGCCGGGTGTCTGACCCGGCCAGGGCGTCGCGGTTTATGCGACGGCAGTCTTGCGCACGGACAAAGCACTGTCGAGCTGCGCTCGACCTGGACGGGTCTGAGACCCGTCCCCACACATTCACCACTATTTCAATCTTACTGTTCCGCTCAGCACCGTTCGCACACCCTGCGCCGTTCGCACCTGCAGAAACCCGCGCGGATCGAGTCCTTCGGTCACGCCTTCAAATCCGCCATTCTCTTCCACGCGCACCTGCCGGCCCCGCGACCGACGACGATCGCTCCTGAAATCGCTTCAAAATCGACTCGTGCGCGCCCGGCTTCTGCAGCAGATCGCGATATTCGCGGTCGAGCGATTTTAACAAAGCCGCGCACAGTTCCACTCGCGACCATTCCGTGCCGCTGGCCAGGCGCAAGGATGTGGCGATCTGCTGCAGTTCGCCGGGAAACTTCGCCTGGTTCACATTGATGCCGATCCCCACCACAATGTAGCGGACGCGAGTGGCTTCCGCATTCATCTCGGTGAGAATGCCGCAAAATTTCTTGCCGTCGATCAGCAGATCGTTGGGCCACTTCAGATCGGGCGATGACTCGGGAGTCGACCTGCTGCACCGCGGCGTGCACCGCCAGTCCCGCAGCCAGCGAAAGAATCAGCGCCTCCGATGGCGGCAACGCCGGACGCAGCACCACCGAACAGTAGATTCCCGCCGATGGCGCCGAGTCCCACTGATGCGCGCCGCGTCCGCGTCCCGCGGTTTGTTCCTCGGCCACGAAGACGCTGCCTTCGGGCGCGCCCGGCGCTGGCGCTCTCCATGGCTTCGGTATTGGTCGAGCCAATCTTGTAATAGTGATGAATTATCCTGCGCTGAAGATCGTGCCCTTCAGAAACGGCGCGAGCATGTCGGGCAGCAGCAAGTCGGGCACGGCCTTGAGCTGGTACCCGGTCGCGGGATGCCCGGCGATCTCGACTCCCAGCGTGCGCAGTTGCTGCACCAGGCGCCAGACCTCGGAGCGGCTGGTGCCGATCTCGTCGGCAATCTTGGTGCCGCTGACGACGACGGTGGCGTTGTCCATCAGCAGCCGCACGATGCGCCCCAGGCGCAAGATCCGTCCTCTGCGGCGCAGAGTGTTGTGTGGCGCGGGCGCCCCCGCCCGCGAACGCTGTGCTGGAACTCCGGCTTGTGGTGTGCTTTCGTGATGCAGGGAATTATGCGGGAGAGGAGAGAAAGAACAAATCGCAGATCGGATGACGGGTCGTTCCGATCGTCAGCGTCCGAACGCTGCAGCAGCTCGACTGAGAGCGAGTCTGAGCCAACGCTTCTTTACACCGGCGTCACGCGCAGACTCATATCCACCGCCACCGCCGAATGGGTCAGCGCGCCGACGGAAATAAAATCCACTCCGGTCTCGGCGTAGGCTCGCACATTCTCCAGAGTGATGCCGCCGGAACACTCCACCGGAATGTGCCGCTCCACCTTGGCGCAGCGCGCGACCGCCTCTTTCACCTGTTCGACCGACATGTTGTCCAGCAGGACAGCTTCGGCGCCGTGGGTGAGAGCTTCTTCCAACTCCGCCAGGGTCCGCACTTCGACTTCGATCGGCTGCGAACCGCGCCGGTTGCGATGAGCCCGTTCCAGCGCGGGCGCGATGCCTCCCGCCAGCGCAATGTGATTGTTCTTGATCAGCACGCCGTCGGAAAGATCGAGGCGATGATTCTGTCCGCCGCCGCAACGCACCGCGTACTTATCGAGCACGCGCAGGCCGGGCACGGTCTTTCGAGTGTCGAGGATTCGCGCCTTGGTTCCGGAAACCGCGTCCACGAACTTGCGGGTCAGGGTGGCGATTCCGCTCAGCCGCTGCAGGAAGTTCAGAATCACGCGCTCGCAGGAAAGAATCACGCGCGCGTTGTGGCGGATCACCGCAATCGTCTGGCGGTCGTGCAAGCGCACGCCGTCGAAAATTTCGGGATGGCTGGTCACTTCGTAATGCGAAGTCACGGCGCCATCGAGCGCGGCGTAAACATCCAGAATGCGCGACACGCAGCCGACTCCGGCCAGAATGCAATCCTGCTTGGCAACGATGGTGCCGGCGGCGCGCTGGTTGGGATCGATGCAGGCGTAGCTGGTGGCATCGCTGGTGGCGCGATCTTCCAGCAGCGCGTTCTCGACGATGGCGGTAATGCGACGGCTGTTCCAGTCCATAGTTCGCCAATGAGCTGAGAACTGACAACTGCTCTTTCTGAAAACCGGTTCTCAGTTCTGAGATGTCAGTTCCCAGTTTACGATGACTTGTCTACGACGACTCGGGCCCTAATTCGTCCAGCTTGTTCCGGATCTTCTCGCGCAGCACTTCCAGTTCCGTCAGCCGCGTGCGCATGCCTTCGACAACTTTCGCCGGGGCCTTGGCCAGAAACTGCTCGTTGCTCAACTGGCGCTGGCCGTTGGCCGATTTCTTTTTCGATCTGCTCCAGTTCTTTTTTCAGGCGCTGCGCGTTCGGCGGCGACGTCGATCTTCTTTTCGTAGACAACGTGCACATCGAACCGCGCCGTGGAGCGGGCGCCCGGCAACTTTCGCCAGCGAGTTCTCGACGAAGGTGACACTCTCCACATTGGCCAGCCGCTCGATGGCGCCGCGATTCTGCTCAAACAGAGACCTGATCTCAGCATCCTGAGTGAAAACCTGGATCGGCACTTTCTGCTTTTGCTCGACTTTCAACTCCGCCCGCAGATTGCGCACGCTGACGATCAGGTCCTGCAAGATCGCCATGCTGGTCTCGGCCGCGAGATCGAACTGCTTTTCATCCGCCTGCGGATACGCCGCCAGCGCGATCGATTTCAGCGGCGGCTTGCCATCGTAGATCGCCTGCCAGATTTCTTCCGTGATAAATGGCATCACCGGATGCAAGAGTCGCAGCGAAGCTTCGAACAGGTTCATCAGATTGCGGCAGGCAATGCCGGCGGACTCTTTGCCGGCAGGGCCTTCGGCGTTCAGCCGCGGCTTGATCAGTTCGATGTACCAGTCGCAGAAATCGCCCCAGAAGAAATCGTAGATGCGGTTCGCGGCCTCGTGAAAGCGGTAGTCGCGCAGCGCGTCGTTCACGTCTTTGGTGACGCGGTTGAAGCGCGAGAGGATCCAAACGTCTTCCAGCAGATCCGGATTGGACCGAGCCTCCGTGTCCGGGCCGAAGATCCGGCGCTCTACCCGGTCCACATTCATGAACATGAAGCGGGCAGCATTCCAGATCTTGTTGGCGAACGCGCGATAGCCATCGGTGCGGCTCTCGCTGAAGGCAATGTCCGTGCCCGGAGCGGCCATCGCCGCCAACGTGAAGCGCGTGGCATCGGTGCCGAAGCGCTGAATAATATCCAGCGGATCGATCACGTTGCCCTTGGTCTTCGACATCTTCTGCCGGTCGGCATCGCGCACCAGCGCGTGGATGTAGACCTGGCGGAAGGGCACGCTGTCGTCTTTCTTGTCCGCCCAGCCGCTGGCTTTTTTCAGAGCCGGATCCTGCTGGTGACCCTGCATGAAGTGGCAGCCGAACATGATCATGCGCGCCACCCAGAAAAACAGGATCTCGTAAGCGGTGATCAACAGCGTGGTCGGATAGAAAACTTCCTGATCGCGCGTCTTTTCCGGCCAGCCCAGCGTGGTGAACGGCAGCAGCCCGGACGAAAACCAGGTGTCGAGCACATCGGTGTCCTGCTTCAGCTCCGAATCGCCGCACTTCGAACACTTCGCCGGCGCCTCGCGCGCGACAATAATTTCGCCACACTTGCAGTGCCACGCCGGAATGCGATGTCCCCACCACAACTGCCGCGAGATGCACCAGTCGTGGATGTTGTGCATCCAGTTCAGATAAATCTGCTTGTAGTTCTCGGGAACAATCGTGATCTCGCCGTTTTCCACCACTTCGATCGCCCGGTCGGCCAGCGGCTTGATCTTGATGAACCACTGCGTCGAAAGCCGCGGCTCGACCACGGTCCCGCAGCGATCGCATTTGCCGAGCGCGATGGTGTAATCCTTCTCGCCAACCAGGAAATTCTTGCTTGCGCAAATCTTCGAGCACGCGCTCGCGCGCGGCATAGCGGCTCAAGCCCGGCATACGGACCGGCGTTCTGGTTCATGTGAGCGTGCTCGTCCATGACGTCGATCTGCGGCAGGTTGTGGCGCAGGCCAGCCTGGAAGTCGTTGGGATCGTGCGCCGGAGTCACCTTCACCGCGCCGGTGCCGAACTCCGGATTCGCCAGCTCGTCGGTGATGATCGGAATCTCGCGGTTCATCAGCGGCAGCAAAACTTTCTTCCCGTGCAGATGCTTGTAGCGTTCGTCCTTTTCGTTCACCGCGACCGCGGTATCGCCCAGCATCGTCTCCGGACGGGTGGTGGCCACGGTGATGAACTCGTCCGTGCCGACCACCGGATAGCGAATCTCGTACAGCTTGCCCTGAACCTCTTCGTGCTTGACCTCAAGATCGGAAATCGCCGTCTCGCAGCGCGGACACCAGTTGACGATGTACTTGCCGCGATAAATCAGCCCTTCTTCATACAGCCGGACGAAAACCTCGCGCACCGCGCGCGAAAGGTTTTCGTCCATGGTGAAGTATTCGCGGTCCCAGTCGACGGACGCGCCCAGCCGCTTCATCTGGTCGAGAATCGCGCCGCCGTAGTGCCGCTTCCACTCCCACACGCGCTCGATGAACGCTTCGCGTCCCAGGTCGCGGCGCTTCTTGCCTTCGCTGGCCAGCTGGCGCTCCACCATCATCTGGGTCGCGATGCCGGCGTGATCGGTGCCCGGCAGCCACAGCGTCAGAAATCCGCGCATGCGATGCCAGCGCACGATGATGTCCATCTGCGTCTGGTTCGAGCATGTGGCCCATGTGCAGGCGCCCGGTGACGTTCGGCGGCGGAAGCAGCAGCGTGAACACGGGGCGAGTTTCCCCCGGCGGCGGCGTGGGCGCCGAAAAGAGCTTCTCCTTGACCCAGTATTCGGCCCAGCGCGTTTCAATCGCGCCCGGCTCGTACGATTTGGGTAGATCGTGAGGCATGGATTCTAAGCACTTGGCACTTAGCATTTAGTCAAAGCAACCTCGTGGGCAGCCGCGAGCAGTTGCCAGATGCGAAGCGCCAAATGCCAAGTGCTGATTGTTGACCGCTGAGTGCTGGTGATTTGATATTACAGGCCGGAGAAAACAGGGGTCAAACGATGGGCGGGATAGGAGGTAGGAGAAAAAAAGTCCGTCCTCCATAGTAACTAACTGGTAATAGCGGGCTCCAAGGGGGTGGGGAGGGATGGCAGTTTGGGGCTGGGGCTTGGCCAAAAGCGCGCCGGCAGAACCGATTGGCCACCACCGACGCATTCCCTAAAGCGCCCACTTCCTGCAAGTCAATTAAAGTTGCCTAGACTGGTAATTCTGACAGGTGTCACACCGGTACTTTTACTAGTAGCCTAGAATCGCTGTTTTACCTGAGAATCGGCAGTCCCCTAAAAAGCCTGAACTAATTGACAGGGCGTACAGGAGGAACCGTGACGTGACGGTCCCCCTAACAGTCGTGTATGTCCAATTCGATTCAGTCGCGATTTTTCCAAGATCGACGCGGCTACCTGCATTCAACGTTTTACGTTCCCGCGCTTCCCATTGTTTTTACATTATTAGTTCTGTTCCAGAACACTCTCCTGGCGCAAGCTCCAGAGGGAACTATCCGAGGAGTAGTCAGGGATGTTACCGGCGCTGTCGTGACGAAGACGACTGCTGCGGATCAGGCAGCCGCAGTTTTGGGGCGGGCGGGTCGTGGGGACGAATGTTAACGGCCAGTACTACATAACCAATCTCGAGCCTGGCGATTACGAGATCGAGGCGTTTGCCCCTAGCTTCCATACGGAGGTGCAGAATGTCAGGCTGCTTGTCGGGGACCAGTTGACGGTCAATTTTCTGCTGCATCCGGGATCGGTCGACGAACGAGTCCTAGTAAGCGGTCAAACATCTGGCATCAACACCAGCGAGTTTGCCGTAAACGGCAGTGTGAGTCAGGTTCAGATTCAGAACCTGCCGCTTAATGGTCGCAACTTTCTTGAGCTAGCGCGCCTCGAGCCCGGCGTAAGCGTGACATTTCGGTCAAATCCCGGCGCCTTCGCCAACAACTATTCGCGTGTCTCGATAGCGGGGGCTCAGTACCTGCTGACCCAGGTTTCGGTCGATGGGGTCGTAGTGAATGATCGCATGAATGGGGGAACGTCTCAGAACTTCTCGCAAGAAACCGTGCAGGAGTTTCAGGTCGAGCGATTTAGCTTCGATCCTGCATCAGCGATGAGTGGCGCTGGCGGAATCAACATCGTTACTCGCCATGGCACCAATAATCTCCACGGCGGCGCGTTCTTCTACTATCGAGATCACAATATGGCCGCCTATCCTGGCCTTCGTCGAGACCTCAAGCATCTAGACCCATTTTTTGCGCGCAAACAGTCGGGTTTCAGACTTGGTGGCCCTCTAAGAAAAGACCGGATCTTCTGGTTCACGAACTTTGAGCACGACTGGCAAACCGCCGCCCTTGCAGTACAGAACAATCACCCCATCTTTTCCAAGCTCGACGTAGTCTATCCCAGCCCGCTTACGTTCAACCAGTTCAACCTACGAGTTGACGGCAAGATTGACAACGCCAACAGCGCATTCGTCCGCGTCAGCCAAGACAAGAACAACAACGTAGCTCCGGCTTCTGTAGGCATTTTCATGCCTTCGAATTGGGTGTCAAGTCACAATTCCGCTCTTCAGATTGCAGGCGGAGAAACATCAGTCCTTAATTCGCGAATCGTGAATGATCTCCGCTATGCCTACAGTTACCTGCACAGCCATTCTGATCCGGTTACGTCACAGAACTGTGCGGATCCAGTAATTTGCATTGGTGTGGGAGGACCTGAGATCCTGCCCTTTGACGATCCCGCGTTTCACATTGGGAATCGCCCCGCCGCTCCGCTCGCCATATTCCCAACTACGAACCAGCTGCTCGATGTACTGACCTGGCAACATAACGGGCATCTGCTTCGCCTTGGTGGGGATTGGGAGCATGTTTCTCTGCACGGGTACCGAGGGATCTATGAACCGGCGCAAATCACCTTGTGGGGACCGACAAACCTGCTGCAATCACCGTCGCTTTACAACGCTTTGCCTGCTAGCTTGAAAGATCCCACAGCGCCTCCCCCCACGCTGGAGGACATTCTGCAACTGCCATTACGCAGCTTCATTACGGGAATTGGAAACGTTAGTTTCCCCGGACCATACCACTCGGATAGCAGATCTCACAGCAATTTGTGGCGATTTCATGCGCAGGATTCGTGGTCCGTGCGGCGTGGCTTGACTCTGGCTTTTGGAGCAGCCTACTCCTATCAGACCAACATCTATAACCAGGATCTGAAACGACCTGCTTATCTCGCCCCCATATTCGGTGGGGACTTGCGACCACCGCATCGCGGCACCAGTGTGATCGATCCTTCGGCCGGCCTAGTCTGGAATGTGCAAAACAAGGGCAAAACGGTAGTACGTGGCGGCGGCGGAATCTATCACGACAAAGTCTCTTTTTTTGTTCCCCTTCTCGAGCGTGGCGCGCTCGGACCGTCCGGCAACGAACGCGTTCCGGTCGACGGTTCAGTCGTCGGACTTAGTTTTCTAAGCACGCCTACGGCTTTCCGTGGGCAAGATCTGCTTCCACTCCTCCCAGCCATACGTTCCACGCTCGCGTCCAAGGTGGGCAATGGAACCGACCCGACGGTGAGCACGGTCCAAGTCATCAAACAGGCTGATCAGCTGTTCGGTCCTGATCACACCACGGCCTACGCAATTCACGTAAATGCGGGGATCCAACAGGAACTGACGCCCAGCCTAACTTTGAGTGCTGACTATGTCATGCGGCGTTACGTGCACATGGGCGGCTTTCAGGGTGTGTTTTCCGTGGATCGAAACCAGTTCAATCGCCCGCGCGTCACCGGGGTGGATCCAAATACGGGTGTTGTTTCTTTTGTCCGCGACCCTGTAATTCCGCTTTGCACACCGGCGCAAGCTGCGGCACTTAACCCCCAAGACCAATGTTCTACTGGGGCCATCACTGTCTATGGCGGTGATGCGAATTACCGTTATCAAGCACTCCAGGTAAGACTGGACAAGCGATTCTCTTCACGATTGCAGTTCACTGGCAGTTATGCGCTAGCTAAGAACACCGGTTTCGTTGCGGTCACGCAATACAACAATCCTGCCCTCGATTACGGAAATGTCGGCACACCAAGGCACACACTGATCGTCAGTGGCGTCTACGAAATCCCGGACGTGCATGCTCAATCGCGTATTCTGCGCGGTTTGTTGAACGCGTGGACGGTAGCGTTTATTTCGGAGACCGACAGTGCGCCTCCGCTCGACACCACGTTATCGGGACTGGACCTTGACGGTGACGGCATCAGTACGACCTTGCTACCGGGAATCAACGGTCACAACCTGCTCGGACAGGGTCTCAGCCAATCCAAATTGCGAGCTCTCGTGGCGCAATACAACGCGACGGTTGAAGCGCGTACGAGAATTATTACGAATCCCGATGGCACGCAAAGCGTGATCAGGCCGCGTACGCCATTTAATCAGATCATCAGCCCGATCGTGCTGCCTGGAAAGATTTCGGCAGGCGACAGCTTCATCTCGCAGGACGTCCGCTTGACTAAAAAGTTTAATATTAAAGAAAAGGTGACATTGTCCCTGATTGGCGAGGTCTTCAATCTTTTTAACGTCGCAAATCTGACTGGCTATAGCAGTGTGCTGAATCAACCAAATTACGCTCAGCCAAGTGCACGTGCCGGACAGGCATTCGGAACCGGGGGTCCGAGAGCTTTCCAAGTTGCCGCACGTGTGGAGTTCTAGCATGTGTTTTATCAAAAACAAATAGAACGGCTCGTGCATTTTCTGTTTCCCTGTTAATCGCCTTCTCGGTCCCTAGTAGTGCTTTAGATGTGCCTGCCGCAACTCCGCAGACAGATTGTCTTGGCTCTGTACGGCAGCAGACCGGACTTACCTGTCCAATGTCATAGTCGATGAAATCATACGATCGACTTTAGAACGTGAACTAGGCCCGCGGCTGGACTTCTACGCTGAGTTTCTTGACACGGCGAGATGGCCGGAAGGCTGAGACCAAATCGCAGTTCACGATTTTCTTCGCCGCAGATATGCGCACAAGAAAACTCAGTGTGATCATTGCGGTCGCCCGGTCGGCAATCAATTTCATACATTTATAGGGGATGAACTGTTTCCAGGTGTGCCAATCGTCGTATACGGACCCTGGACGCTCTACGCGATTGGGAACCAGGCCGACCCATTACGGGCACGCTCGCCAAGCTTGACCTAAGCGGAACCGTAGAACTCATACTCCGCCTGCAACCTGGGACCCGAGAAATACTTGTTATTTCCGGGAGCCTCCGACAGCGATCGATGGCGTCCAGTCCGAAGCCCGACGCCAGCTCGATCGACTTGAGAAAAGAGTGAAGTTGACCTATATGGATGCCGGTAGCGTACAGGATTTCGTGAGAACCGTTGCACGGGCTCCCGACGGAACGGTGATTTTGTTTCTTTCCATGTACCAAGATTCAGCCGGAAACAACTTACTTAGCCATGAGGTGCTCACTCGGATCGCAAAAGAGGCACGGGTTCCCGTCTACAACCAGACTGCCACCCATGTTGGTTTGGGAATTGTTGGTGGGGTTGTTTTCGATCCCGAAATTCTAGGCCTTGAGACTGCCCAACTTGCCCTCCGCCTCTTACAGGGAGAGCGCCTTCAAGATCTTCCCATCCAGGAGAGCAAGTCAACTGTTCCCATGGTCGACTGGAGGCAACTGCGGCGCTGGGGACTCGACGAGAAGCGGTTGCCTGCGGGAACAGTCGTGCGGTTTCGCGAGACCAGCGTTTGGGAGAGCTACAAGTGGTACATGATCGGTGGTGTTGTTCTGATCTTGGCTGAAACGCTACTAATTCTCGGGCTGGTATGGCAGAGGGCAAGGGCAAAACGTGCAGAGACCCGGCTGCGCGAGAGCGAGGAGCGCTTCCGTCTGGTTGCAAATACCGCACCGGTGATGATCTGGATGTCCGGCACGGATAAGCTGTGCACCTACGTCAATCAAGACTTGGCTGGAGTTCACCGGTCGGCCACTTGAGGCGGAGCTGGGCAACGGTTGGGTAGAAGGTGTGCACCCTGACGACTTCAAACAGGTGTATGCATACCTACACTCAGGCGTTCGATCGACGGGAGTCCTTTCAGATGGAGTATCGGCTCCGGCGACACGATGGAGAATATCGCTGGGTTTCGGCTATCGGTGTGCCGAGATTCAACCCGGATCACTCTTTTGCGGGGTACATAGGCTCGTGCATAGACGTCACCGAGCGCAAGCTTGCGGAAGAATCTCTTGCCGACGTTGGGCGGAAGCTGATTGAGGCCCACGAGGAGGAGCGTACCTGGATCGCGAGAGAGCTACACGACGACGTCAATCAACGCATGGCACTGTTGGCAATCGAGCTGGATCGATGGAACCAACAACTTCCGCCCTCGGCAGTTGAATTTCACGATCACATCCATCACGCCAGCCAGCGCCTTTCGGACATCGCCAAGGACATTCAGGCCCTGTCGCACCGCCTCCATTCTTCAAAACTGGAATATCTGGGTCTTGTGGCAGCGGCTAAGAGCTTCTGCAAAGAGTTGTCCGAGCAACAGAAGGTAGAGATTGACTTCAGCCATACGGCCATACCGCGAAGTGTGCCCAAGGAAATCTCGCTTTGTCTGTTCCGAGTTTTACAGGAAACTCTGCAGAATGCGGTGAAGCACAGTGGCGTGCGGCACTTCAAAGTGGAACTGTGCGGTACAGAGGGAGAGATTCAACTGACCGTGAGCGACCTGGGAGTTGGCTTTGACCCGCAAGACGCCATGCACCGTCGCGGCCTCGGGCTCATCAGCATGCGAGAGCGAATGCAATTGGTGAGCGGTGAGTTTTCCATCAAGTCGCACCCCGGCTCTGGCACTACGATCCACGCTCGTGTGCCTCTTAAGGGGAAAGAATTCGTACAAGCACGGGCCGGATGACGGAGAGGTGCGCCCCGAGGGCATGAGTTTAAGAATTCACTTGCTCTGCTCATCTACCTGACATGCCCCCAGCAACCGCCGGGCTGGGCGACTTTATGAAATCCGGCGAAATGCCTGCCAATTGCGCCAGAGCCTGCCAATGCCGTGGATGCGGTCGGTAGCCGTGGCGGACGCGCCCTGCGTACCAACGGGACACTCCGATCCGCGATGCGATAGCTGAGGTTGAAATTTGCGCGAGCTGTGTTTGAATTTTCTCAGCATACACCTGATCGGTAAGCCAGCCTGGCCGCGTCGATGCGTCCCATTCTGAGCATGCCTTTGCATGCCTTCGCCGTGTTGCCCCATGTTTGGCACGAGCTTCCGGGCTGCGTGCTGCTACGCGTCCCAGGCTCGCAGCGCTAATCAGTCGTTTCGTTGCCACCTCAACAGAGCAACCAGAACAGTGGGTACTTTCATTCATGATTGCCTTTCCGCAGCCTCGTGAGCGAAGGGACTCTCAGTTGGTGTAATCGCTCCGGAGGCGCGTATGATGCGCAAGCCCGAGATCTAAATCGGAAATTCCAATTCGAAATGGTCAAACAAGTTTAAGTTAAGGAGACGGCTATGAAGAAAACGTTGATATGCTGCTTTCTCGCTCTGCTGTCGCTGGTCAGCGTCGCAGGGGCACAGACCGGGGGCGGCAGCGAAAAAGCTGTCGCGGCACTGGAACAACAGTGGCTTCAGGGGCAAAAGACAAATAACCCTGATCTAGTCGCGCCCCTGCTGGACGACAAGATCGTGGTTACGGAAGCCGATGGGAAAGTCAACGACAAGACCGGGACGCTTGCGTTTTACAAAAACACTAAATGGGACAGTGCCGAGTACGACAATGTGAAGGTAACGGTATTTGGCGATACGGCCATCGCGACCGGAGGCTTCAAAGGTAAGGGCACCGATGCGATGGGAAAGCCTTTCGACAACAATGAGCGGTGGACCGACACGTGGGTGAAGATGCCCAGCGGTAAATGGCAGTGTGTTGCGAGTCATGCGACGCCGATAAAAATGTAAGCAACGCACAACGCTCGAGTCACGTGGCCGCCCTCCCCCGTATGGCGGCCATTTCTTTGATCCCTGCGTAGGCGTTGCAGCGAGTCGGTTACTGCCTATGTTGGAGTCGGGGATTGCGAAACGTGATGTGCCGAGAGGAACCATTCTTCTCCTCTCTCTGATCCCTACCCTCCGTTCGTGGTCTGAAAAGACTGCTACTTTATACCCTCCCTATGGGCCCGAGTTCCATCTTCACCGGCAACACGCCAAACAATCGTTTCCGGATCGGCAAACAGGAAGTAATTCGGTTACTTCCTGTTTGCCCATAATCCGAGCCTTATTCGGTCAGCCCAACCGTCGCAACAGATCGGCAAATCTTGGCAAGAGCCTATAAGGCGCGGGACGGCGGGACATTACCAATTTGAAGTGCGACCCTTCTTTCAAGAATCTCCACGGCGATCCCTGGCCACTCAAGAGCTTTGTCCGCGCCAAGAAAGACATCTACGCGCGCTGGAAAAACCTGACGGTCACACAATCACCAAGAGCCCCCTTTCACTAACATAAGCTCACCATTCCAAGTCTCGACTCGTACATACAAAGCGGTATGGCCGTCAGGGGAAATTGCTAGATTGTGTCCTCCTTTGCTCGTTGCTTCTCTACCAAGATGGCTTACAACAACGATAGTCTGCGTTTGCAATTTAAACAGCTTGAGAACGGGGTCGGTCTTGCGAGTATTGTCAGTGAAGTAGATCCCTTCGGGCCTGACGTACCAGAGCCTGTCGGGATCATGGGTTACGAGTTTTTCTGGTCCCCCCGCGACTGGCATTCGCCATAAGCCACGCACTTCCCCGTCGAGGTACGGGACTGCTGGTTTATTGTAGTAAACAAAATGGCCATCCGGCGCCTCCGACGGGAAGAGTCCGCCGTTGTGGGTGATCTGAACTACATTCTTGGTGCCGCTAGACGCCTTCCAGATCTCATAGGTCCCCGTTCGATTCGAAGCGAAATAGATCGACTTCCCATCCACTGACCAACTTGGCACTTCGTCGTCGAAGTCGCCATCCGAGATTTGTTGTGTATAGCGGTCGTGCACGTCAATAACATAGATATGGCTACGTCCACTGTGCCTGTCATCAAAGGCGATGCGAGTTCCATCGGGTGCCCAGGAGGGCGATCCACCTTGGTGCACCACCGCAAGCCGAAGCGGGTTAGCACCATCGGCATCACAGAGCCACATCGCTTCTGTACCATCCCGGGTCGAGTCGAATGCGATCTTGGTACCGTCGGGAGAGAAACTGGGATCGCTATCGGTGCGTGTGGATGCAATGAACCTCTTGTTGTTAGGTTCAGCGGAGTCGGGAATCGAGACCTTCCAAATCGCCATGCTGAAGACAGCCTTTTCGTAGGCGAGTTTGTCTCCGTGCGCGGAGACTGCGGGAGACGAAATACTCGAGTCGGGAAGAAGCAAGCGTTCGGGCTTGCCGCCGCGCGATGGCACCGAATAGAGGCTGCCACCACCACTCGCGGGCCCTCTAACTGTGAACAGAATCCTGCGCCCATCGGATGTCCATACGGGCTGATCCAGGTCCTCGTTTAGAAATGTGAGCCTGGTCGGTTCGCCACCAGAACTGGGGACTACATAGATTTCTCCGGTGGACATAGTGCTGATCCGCACGAAAGCGATTTGCTGTCCATTCGGGGAAAAAGCCGGGGAGTCGTCCAGCATCTTGTCCGGAGCTGTTGTCAGTCTACGACTGTCGGAGCCGTCGTCTGACATTAGAAAAACTCCAGCGGCCTCGGTGGAAGGTTTGTCAGCATAAGCCAGCAGATTTCCATCCGGCGACCACGAGAGCCTGCAGGATCCGTTTTCCGGTATAAGCTGCCGTATAGTGCGCTGGGATCCCCCCAGCGGACTCATCAGTATGATGGTCCTTTCAGGATGTCCCGGACTGACTTCGATGGAGTGTTGGTAGGCGATCCTCTTGCCATCGGGAGACCAACTGGGGCAATAGGAAGCTCCGGGTGGTGTGGTCAAGCGAAGCATCTTTTGGTCACCCAAGGCCTGCATGTATACGTCTGGACTGTCAGAGTTCTCATCCACGTAGTCGAACGTGATTTGGTTTCCATCCGGGGAAAAACTCGGGTCACGCTCCCATCCCGGATGGGTGGCCAGCGGTACGATTTCTAGGCTGGCATGATCCCGCTTAGCCCAGAACCCGAATAGCAGTAGCAACACTCCTGCGATTAAACCCAGCCGAGCTAGGGTTCTCCGAAACGGCCAGTGCTGCAGTTGGGAGCCTAACGTCTGTTTGAAGACGATACGGGTGGTCGATTCCCGATCGCTCGCGACAGGTGCGATAAAACGATACCCTCGACGCGGGATAGTTTCAATGAAAGTGGGCCTTTGGGCTGAGTCGCCCAGGGCGTAGCGAAGCTTTTTTAGCGCCGTGTCGAGGCCCTGATCGAAGTCGACAAAAGTGCCGCCCGGCCATAGTTGTTTCTTCACTTCTTCGCGGGTGACTACTTCTCCCGGTCGCTCGAGCAGCATGGAGAGGATGCGAAAGGACTTATCCTGCAGATGAACCCTGAGGCCGCTCTTATACAGTTCACCGGAGGAAAGGTCAGCCTCGAACAGGCCAAAACTCAAGCGTGAGCGCCTGTTGGAAGGGGCCTCCACTGCGTAACCTCCTCCCGAATGCGCTAAAAAGTATAGCAGGCTTACACACCACTCCAACACGTCTAAAACTTCAGGACCGGTGCGATCTCTAAGGCAGCAAAACACTTCTGGGTTCAGCCGGAATTCTGCGACAGTCCAGTTGACCAAACAGGACCGAAGAGGTGAACTTGTGGAAACCATGCTCGTCGCTAAACGAATTGACCGAAACGAAGGCGAACACGCAAGCGCCCGTTGGGGCGTGACCTCTGAAGCGTAAGCGGATTAGGGCTATGACAGCTGCAAGACAGGCGTGTATTGGCCCGGTCACTGGCCGGGCGATTGTGACATACCTTTTGCCCTTGGTCCTGCTTCTTCCCGCGACGTCTTCCTTGGGCATCGCCCAGCTGACGATCACTAACCCCAAGCACCTCGATTTGCCCGAACCCAGAGCCAGAGTTCTGCTGAGCGAGACCTGTCGTGTCGTAGCGAACGAGTTTCACGTGCACAATCCCTCTGATCTTGAATACTCGCTGACCCTAGTGCTCGGCGAGAAAGACGAAGGCTATGGAATCGACAATGAAGGTAAGGTCACTTTGTACCTCCAGCAGTGGAGTGAGAGCAAATTTATCGATGAAGCCACGAGGCTTGCCGTTCAGAGTCTGGCCAATCGCGACCGTGTGCAGCGATTAGCAAAGGAAATTCTGCGACGCTCCAATCGGATCTTGCCCGTACCGCGAAGCAGCTTATGCAGTCCGGATCGATTCCCCCGAACTTTGCCTCGAATTGGCGCAGGAGCGGACTGCATGTCAGCAGTCCGTGACGAGCCATGCTCGACCACTAACGGTGGCCGGGATCGCCGGTAGAAAGGGCATTTAGAGACGAGGCAAATGGTTAGACCGAATCGGCTACTTCGGGTACCTATCGGCACGCAAAGGAAGAAAAGCTGAGCATTGATGCGGCTTACCGTGGTTCGAAAGGAAGCGGCAATAGACCATATGCCTTCTGGAGTTCCCTTACCCCTTGCTGAATTTTGCCACCGCTTTCAGCAGTTTCGTCCGCGTCTTCGAGTGAACACGTTCGCCGCGCAGCACGCGGCGGATCGCGTTCCGATCCACGCCCGTCTGCCGCGCGAGTTCTTTTATCGGTATCGTTTTCAGTTTCCTTTCAAGCATCTGAACGATGGGACTCTGATCACTCAATGGAACGTCCGCTTCACCACTCTGGGAAGACCAATATTCCAGCGGTTTGACATCTGAGAACACTGCGTAATCGTCCTGCATGCCCCGGTCCACTTCCTTTCCCACTTAAAGCTACAGCACCTTTGGTTGCAGTTTCTTTTTCCGATTCACATTGCTGAACAGAGTGCTCATGCCTCCAAGATCGTGCTTGAAACCACCCTCCCAAGAAGCCGCCGACCACACTCGTTAACACGAAGCCGATGACCAAGAGAACCACTTCCTGATACCGACCAAAAAGCTTGCTCTGTACCGAATCATCTCCCATGAAAGCACCTCAAGACCAGAAATCTCCCTCGCGTCACGACTTGTTTCTCAATAGGCAAAATGCGGTGGTTGATGATAACGCATTATAAGAGGGCGTCCCTTTAGGAGTAGGTTATGAGCGCAAGCATCATTCCCTACGAAAGGAACACCCTCCATGAATAGCGAAAAGTATATTGGGCTCGACGTTCATCAAGCAACCATCTCGGTGGCAGTATTGGATTCCACTGGCAAGTTAGTCATGGAATCCATCCTAGAGACAAAAGCCGCGACCATTCTGGAGTTCTTTGCGGGGTTGCGCGGAACTCTATCGGTCACCTTCGAAGAAGGAACTTGGGCCGCGTGGCTGCACGATTTACTGAATCCGCGTGTGGCCAAGCTGGTGGTGTGCAATCCGCGAAAAAATGCTCTGCTCAAAGACGGAAACAAGAGTGATCGTATCGACGCCCACAAGTTGGCCGAACTGTTGTACCTGAACAAGCTCAGCTCGGTCTACCATGGCGAGACCGGCGTGCGCATGCTGCGCGAGCTAGCCCGGAGCTACCTGACCATCGTCAAAGATCTGAGCCGAGTCATGTGTCGGTTGAAAGCGGTCTATCGCAGCTGGGCGATCCCTTGTGCCGGCCGGGACGTCTACTATACCCGTCATCGAGCCGAGTGGCTGGGCAAGATCAAGGAAGCCGGCGTCCGTCGCCGCGCCGAACGACTCTACCAGCAACTGGACATGCTGCAGTACTTGCGCCAGCAAGCGCGCCGCGAGCTATTGGCGGAGAGTCGCAAGCATGCCATCACCGTCAAACTACGGCAGATTCCCTCACTAGGACCGATTCGCTCCGCCTTGGCGGTGGCGCTGATCCAGACCCCGCATCGTTTCCGCACCAAGCGACAGCTTTGGGCTTACAGCGGACTGGCTTTAGAAACCCGCACCAGTGCCGAATATTGCTATGTCAAAGGCGGACTGCGACGTTCTAAGAAACAGATCTCCATTCGCGGTCTGAACAAGGACCACAATCATGATCTGAAAGGCTTGTTCAAAGGTGCGGCCACCAGGGCCAGTGTACTGCCCGGCCCGTTCCAGGATTTCTACCAGAGATCATTGGCCAAAGGTATCAAGCCCACGATGGCGCGTCTGACGCTGGCGCGCAAGATTGCAGCCATCACGCTAACTCTATGGAAGAAGGGAGAAAACTTCGACGCTGACAAACTGAAATCGCAAGCCGCTTGAGCGTCTCACGGGAAGAGCCCTCCATCTCCGGTGATCTTTTCTGGTGGTGGCCAGTTGGTTCTTGAGACGCTCGGGTTCGAGGGTGAGCATCCTAATCGCCTGTAGGCGCACAGTGCCCGTGGCAGTGAGCCTCTGTGTTAACCCTATGCCCTCTCGGATAACCCGAAAAAGCACTAGGCCTCGAGTCGCAGATAGAACCATGGTTGACCCCGTACAACCACGAGTGCTTGCCAGTTTCAGAAACCGATCGGCGTTGTCGCTACTCATGAACAGGCAGCTGCTGAGATGGAGCAAAGCAAAACCCCAAACCACAGGGCAAGACACAAGACTCGAGCGCCACTCCTATCTGACAAGGGACTGGATGCCGCGAACCATTACCGCGCTTCCGGCGGAGGTAGAAGAATGTTCTTGACATCCCCTCTTATAGAACAGGCGATTACACGCACGCCCGCACGCCGCAGCCCAACCACCATCCCCACTCAACCGCTCGACATTCCAGGGCCGGGCTGGGGGTGTAGCATTTTCCCCTCAATGCGTATAACCCCGTCAAACGATGGGCGGCGGGATAGGAGACAGAGCACTTTGAAACGACACATCATAGTAACTAAGTAGTAAAAGCTGATAGCTAGACGCATTTTCAGCTGGAGATGACGCTTGCAGTGCGACGCGCGGGGGCGCTGGCGGGGGCGTTGAGTTGAGTTGAGTTGACGCGGCCCTGGTGACGGGTTGAGTTGGAGCGGAGTTGGATCTACCCAAGATCCGAACCCCGATAAGCAGATCAGCGGGCGACCAATCTTAACGGAGTCAAACCATTGAGGCTACAGCGATCTCTCAGTTTCACCCTAGGCCCGAACGGGCTACTTTAGGCGTGGTTGTGATGAAGCTTGTTATGAAGTAGCGGCGCTGGTCGGACCTGCTGGGCTCTTCGTTTCACTTATACGCTGAAAACGTCCCGTCAGCGGCCAGCGCCGCCTTCGGCCACTTGAAGGTCCAGGGCAACACGTTCTCCGTTGATCAGCACCACCCCATTGTCGATAAGTTGTTGGCCAGTGCAATCGTATTTCTCGTAGCAGCGCAGGGCTGGGAAAGGGAAAAAGAATTCCACGGCCTCGGTTTTACTGGCCGCAGGCGATCGGCTGGCCAGATGTACCGTGGTGCTGAAACTGATCCCATCAAACTTCGGCTCCTCTTTGAAATAAGTGAGCGTCGGGGCGAATCAGGTGCGCCACGTGGTCATCAAATGCCATTGCTGCAAGTTTGTATCGTGATCCGGCTACGGACTCGGGCAGAGTCGTGTTCAGTGAAAGCTCCAGATAAATACCCTGGCGGAAAGCCACAAAGCCCGGCGACGCGTAGGCGACAAAGTGCGCCTGCGGGCTCCAACTCTTTCACAAGCTTGGCGACCACTTCCTGACTGGAAGCCTGCAACGCCGCCAGAGCCGCTGGTGATGAGTCCCGCACCGGCGGGACAATGCTATCGTTCGGCTTTGCGACTGGAGGGGCTGCGGTGCTCAATGCTGCTTGCCCCCTGCTGCCCACCCCGGTCGGCGTGATTTGAGTTCCGGCGGGAGGTTCCAGATGTTCAGTGGAGCTCAAATTTGGCTCAGAGCCGGGCGCCGGCTGTGGCCCTTCTCCGTTGAGCCAAATATTGACGGGCTGCGCGTTGAGAAAAACCTGACCCTGCATCAACCCCGCTTGCTGGACATTCTCGTCCCTGGAACCCAGAAGTCGGAGAGCACCGCTTTGGGGTAAAAACACCATGAGGTTTTCCGGTCTTTCCACCATTACCCCCATGACGTTCCCGAGCACGTGATGCGAAATCTCGAGGGCATAGCCTTGTACCTCATGATTTCCCTGGAAGCGCGGCACTTCCGACTTCAGAATCGGCATGACCACATTCAGAAAAGTGCTGCGAGCACGCTGCTCCGCCGCAATCTTTTCAGAGTAGGCAGCGTAGTAGTTGCCAGTGACTGCGAGTACGGTCTGGCCGTTGTAGCGATCAAATCGAATGGAACGCTGATCGGCATGCTGCTGTTGCGATTCGTCGAGATCCAACTTGCGATTCAGATAGAAGTGATACTTAAGCGGGAGTGCTTGAATATCCTGACCCACGACCTTCAAATCATTGATGTATTGTTGCTGCAACGAGCGTAGATCTGGATCCTTGATCTCAGCGGGCGTGAGAACTTGTGCCGATGCACGACAGCCGACCACAACAAGGATCAGCGCGAGCAGCTTAGTCTTGCACATAAATCATTCCTGGCACGTCAACGTACTGTGGCTGATCTCAGTCCGAGCGTGGGAAATATTGCTCCATTCAGCTCTCCTATTCCTGCGGAGGGTAGAGAGTAAGGTACAAGTACGCGTTCGCCACTTCGTCTTCGCTCAAGTAGTCAAACACGGGCATTCTTCCTCGGAATGGCATTGGCGCCTCGCCCATGCTGATCGGGTTGCCAGCGGTGACTTTTCGAACAAACTCAGGCAGGCTGGTTCGCGTGGTGAGAGTGCTCAGCGGCGGTATCGCCCCTTCCAGAATTTGCTGCGGACTGGGGTTAGGCCCTGTCGCGTTGTGGCAGATGTGGCAGGTGGACTTGACGATTTGCTCGCCCGCACGGGATGGGCGACTCGTTGATCGCAACTTGTTGCTTTTCTGCTCCCGGCACGCCCGCTAGTTGTCTCAGGTAAGCAAGCAGAGACCCGATCTCCGGTTCGCTCAGTTGAGGGAACGGTGGCATGTCCTGACCGCCTTTGTGAAAGCGGTCCAGCAACGCAGTATTGGACTGCTTCGCCAGTAGCGTTGCGTTTGCCCGGCTCATGTTCATACCAGCCTTTTTCATTCTTGCCATGATGACTTCGACAGAAGTCGCCCGGACCGGATCGATGACAGAATTGATTTCCGGAGGCGCACCGTGGCCGGACTCTTCGTGGCATCCGCGGCAATTCAGGCGATAGATATCAGCCCCGTGGAAAGTCATGGTTCGTGCCGCAAAATCGAGTGACAGTTTCTCTTGCCCACCAGCGGATTTCTCTCCTGGCATGGGCGCGACCGGCCCGGAATGCCAGGTCTTGCCCATGCTGGTGTCGCTAAACTTTCTTATGGAGATGGCTGATCCAGCTTTCGCCTTTTACCGCCGTGACTGGGATTTCCTTATTCCCCACGGCTTGACCGAATAGCTGTGAGAGAAGCGCGAAAATCACCCCAGGTGTTTCGTCGATATGATTGACGAGCTTTTCATTCCTGCCTCTTGTGGGAGCGCAGGCCCCGTTGCTTCCGCTCCCACATTCTGCCCCTTTCTCTATTTGCTCAAAGTGAAATCCGCCTTGGTGTCGCCAGACACGGACACCGGCTTGGACTGGTTCTTCGCACCTTCGTGCCAGGCGATCACCGTGTAGCTTCCGTCCGGAACATTTTCAATCTTGTAGTTCCCCGCCTGATCCGAAGTGGCAAAGTAGGGAGTGGGCACCACCACGAGGTAAGCCGACATCTCCGGGTGAACGTTGCAAAGTATTGGCACCGCGCCTGGGGTGTCGAACTTGAATGACTTCTTTTCTCCCTTCGGCCAGGTACCAAGGTTGTGGCCCAGCTTCTTGTTACCGCCGATGGAAGTCCAAAAGACGTTGTGGGCAACGCTGTCGCTATTGAGGAAATCCACAGTGGTGCCAACCTGAACCGCCGTGACGTGCGGCTGGAAAACCAAACCTTTCTGGTCTATCACCGGATGCTGAGTCGGGCGCGGGAAACGTCTTTCCCGAAATCGTGTCAACATAGACCACCGACTGTCCCGCAACCCCGGAGACTTGTCCGCTGATGGTGCCGGCGCTGGCCGCCAGAGTAAATCCAGCTACGACCGCGATTAGAATCAGAACATTGCATTTCATGATTATTTCTCCTTAGTTTAAGTAAGCGGAGGCATGGCCTCCCGATCTAGTAAACGAATTCCAGCCCTGCAATTGCTGAGTTGGTACGGAACGGACTGGTGAGTGCTTTGCCGGTAGTCGGGTCGTAAACGATCTGCTGTGGCCGGATCTGGTATTCGAAGGACGCCTTGATGTTGGCGTGAATCAGAAACTGCACGCCGGGCGTAAAGCGATTTCGCGTGGCCCGGAAGGGCGACACGAACGATCCGATGTCGGTGTCGGGGGTGGCTCCAATGCCGTTAATAAGATCGGCAGTCGAGTGCACCGCGTCCCAGCGCATGATGGTCATCAGCCAGGGCAGGGCTAGGTAGTCGGCTTCCAGGAAGCCGCCGCTGAAGCTGGCCGGACTTCCCCGAAGAAGGCCGGTTGGCAGCGGCAAAGCCGACTGGCAGCAGCGGCAGCAGATTCTGATCGCGGCCGTACATGTACTGTCCAAACAAGTTGAAGGCGTGGTAGTTGAAGCTGAAGTCTCCACCCACGCGATAGAACGGTTCCCGCGCCGTCAGCACGGTTGCAACTCCCGTGCTGTCCTGGCCTTGAAACCGCTGCACCGAACGTCCGTAGAAATAGAGTGTCCCCAGGTTGAGATAGGTGTGATCGCGTGGACCGGTGGCTCCTGCCGCCTGGACTTCGTTGCGGCTGGCCGGATCGCGCTCCAGGTTAAAGCGGTAGGAGAGGCGGCCGTAAATGTCTTTGAAGTTGGAGTCTGACGTATAAGCAACTTCCGGCGGAACGTTGTTTCCGGTCGCCGCCGTGCCTCCGCTCGTGTTCTGGTTCACAATAGCCAGCGAATAGTGATAGCCGCGATAGGTGTGCCCGCCGCTGAACTCCACCCCCTGTGCCGCATTCGACATGGCGAAAGAGTTGTTGACAGTGGGCAGTCCCAGGATCGAATTCACTGTACCCACATTCGCCTGGTCATAAATGTCCCAACCGCTAAGGTTCCAGCTACGCGCTGGACTGAAGGGCAGGTCCAGTTCGAACTGCCCGACCCGCAGGCTGAGAGCATCGGTGGGCAGCTTCAGGTGGCGGCCAATGTTCACGAACTTCAGATAGCCATCCCCTAACCCGCCATTGGAGTTGGCGCCGCCGACGCTGATGTCGTCGTCTACCCAGAAGGCGATGTCATCGCCAAAATTTCCCGCCATGAAGATACTGAACAGACCAGACTGAAAGTCAGTGCGAGGAATAAATGGAGCAGTGGGATCGCCCGGAGTCTGCAGATTGAAGTTGTTCCGGTTCCTGCCGACCACCTGGAAGAATGTATTGAAGCGCAGTCCGATTGGTGGCAATCCGGGAATAGTTCCAGGCCATATGGTATGAGGCCACAATTCTTTCTGCGCCGGAGATCCCAACATCACCGGCGGAACCTTGATGAAAGTCTCGTCATCTTTAGGAAACTTGAATCCTGCATCCTTGAAGGCCTTCCCGAAATCGTTGAGCTTGGGGAAGTCCACATGGCAGGTGCTGCATGACGTGCCGTACTGGCGCGAGAATGCGGGAATCGCATAGATTTGGTGGCCAAGGTTTGCTCCTCCGGCGACCGGAGCCGGAACGCTGGCGAAAAGCGCCAAGATCAGGACCGAGAAGAGAAGTACCTTTAGCCGACGACGATCGAGCATCTAGGTGCCTCCTAAAGTGTTAGTACGTCCCGTTGGAGTGTACGGTCGCCGTTCTGTCGCGAAGCGGAGATGAGGCTCACTCAGTTGTGCGATCAGAATCACAATCGCGAACTCTCCCCTTGACTAAGAAAACGCGCTGAATACTGCAGAAATGTAAACGAACGCGAATCCGAGAACTGATCAAAATTGAACAAATCCGATCATACAGAACGTTAATTTTCCCAATATTCCAAAAAAGACTGGCCGCCGGCCCCTCGCTTCCGTCAAAAACATTGCACGGCGCTGGCCTTCTTATCGAAAAGGGCTACCGGCCCAGTTTTTCGAAGGTCTGCTGGTACTTCACCAGTTTTGCGAGCGCCTCCCAGTGCCGTGGGTGAGGGCAGTAGCCCTGCCGAATCCGGCCTGCGTACCAACGCGAGACACCAATTCGTGATCGAATCGCAGATGTTCGAATTTTCGCTAGCAGCGGCTGGATCTGTTGAGAGAACACTCTGCTCGTGAGCCAGTCTGGTTGTGTCGATGCGTCCCATTCTGAGCATGCCTTTCCATGCCTTCGCTGTGTTGCCCCCTGTTTTGCACGAGCTTCCGGGCTGCGTGCAGCTTTGCGGCCCAAACTCGCAACGCCAATTAGGCGTTCGGTCGCTCTGTCTACAGCGCAATTGGCGCAATGGGTGCTTTCATTCGTGATCGTCTTTCCGCAGCCTCGACAGAGATGATCCGTTTTCGGCGGTTCGACTGCCGCGATCCAAACTTTACCCTTAGCCTCCGTGCGTCGCTGCTGAGTAAGGCGGGTCGGAGGAACGGAATTGCCAGTGGGTCTGGATTTCTGGCCAGCCCAGAGAGTTCGCGCCACGTATTGAGCCCACGGCGCAACCAGCTTTCCCCAGACGGAAACTGTCCCGCTCAACTTGGTGCACATTGGAGACATGAGACGACAATTACCTGTCGCAGTCTCGAAAAAGTCAGCCCGGCGCAATGGTTCTCTCGCAATCCAGTCAAGCAACCATGTCTCCACCTGGGGTCGCACCGGTTCGAGAACGTCGAAAGCGAGAGAGGATCGGTCAGCGGTGTCGGTGTGCAAACCCAGCCCTAAACCAGGATCGAGCCCAAGAGACGAGATTGCTAATCTGGTCTCAGCTTCTAACAACGCAAAAACGTAGTTTAAGATCGCGTGGACTGGCGTCATAGCGAGGCGGGGCCCACCCGTTAACGGGGATTGTCTACTCCCCACAAATCGCCAGTGGTCCGGAATTTTTTGTATGCGGACCGCAAAATGCTCCCTCCCTACGCCGCCTCCCGATTTGACTTTGGCCGCGCGGACCCGTTCCCCGGTAGAACTCGTCCCACGCGTTCCTACTTGGGGACGTGGCGCGCCGGGGCGTCGCGAGGGTGGGCCAGGGAATCCATGGAGTGTGATACACTCCCGCCCCGCCGCTGACGTTGGAGACGTACTGTTACACTCAGGCGCTGCATGGATATGAAGATTCTCAGAGCTACTAGATGAAGAGTTTTGAGCGAAGGAACCGCGCTTTTCCTGGAGCGATTGTCCTCCTGCTGGGTTTCGGCACGCTGCCAGCGATGGTCTCCGCTCAGACATACGTCTACAACCAAGCAGGACTTGGAGTGGGCAACAAACCGTCCGGTGTCACGGTGACTGATTTCAATGGAGACGGAAGACTCGATGTGGCAGTGCCCAACGAGAGTGACAGCACGGTTTCAGTCGTGCTCAGCACGTCGGACGGAACCTTTGCTCCCAAGGTTGACTACAAAGTTGGCTCTGCGCCAGTCGCACTCGTGAGTGGAGATTTCAATGGTGATCACATCCTAGATCTGGCAGTTATCAGCAGCCAGGACGACACGGTATCAGTTCTGCTCGGAGTAGGAGATGGAACGTTCAACAGTCAATTGACTTATCCCACTGGCACGTCCCCTGTCGCGATCGTGGCGGCGGATTTCAATGCTGATAAGAAGCTGGATTTGGCGGTTGCAAACCAAGGTGACGGGACTGTTTCAGTCTTACCGGGCAATGGGGATGGGACATTTCAACCACAATCGAAGATGGCCATCGTTTCGAGTCCCATTGCCATCGCAAGTGGAGACTTCAATGGTGACGGCCTGCCCGACCTTGTCGCCCTAAATGAGCAGGGAAGCCTTTCGCTCTTGCTCAACAATGGGAATAGTGGCTTTGCAGTGAGTGGTCGTTCAATCGGGCCGTCTGGCGAGGGTATGGCCATTGGCGACTTTAACAACGACGGCAGACTGGACATCGCGGCGACGAACCCGATCAGCAATGAGTTGGTGATCTTGCTGGGAAATGGTAGTGGAGATTTCCAATCGCTCTCAACTGACATCAGCATTGCTCCGGTTACTGTCGCGGTGGGAGATTTTAATCATGATGGCAAATTGGATCTTGTTGTAGGTGCTGGGAATGGCTACCCCTCTTCGATTTCGATCTTCCTGGGAAATGGTGATGGGACCTTCCAACCAGCTATCAGCAATGGCTTCTCCGGTGCTGCGCCCCAGATCGCGGTCGGAGACTTCAATAATGACAACTATCTCGACCTCGCGGCGGTCGCGACCATCGATAGTGCGATCGTCATCTTCCTTGGTCAGGGCAACGGAATTGTCGGAGGCCATGTTGATCTTACCTTGCCAGCGTCCGGCGGAATTGCAGGTGCAGCAGCTGCGGACTTCAATGGCGACGGCAAACTCGACGTGAGTGTGGCTCAGTTCAATCAAAACGGGCAGGCGATCAGCGGTTTCATCGCGGTACTTCCTGGTAACGGCGATGGCACATTTCAGCAGCCAGTTTCAACACAGGTGCCGAATATTGGTATCGGGCAAATGGTTGCTGGGGATTTTGACGGTGACGGGAGGTGGACATCGCGACGGCAAGGCCAGCTAACAATGGCGACATCTTAGTGGTCTTGGGCAATGGAGATGGGACATTCGCGAACCCAATCAGCTCTCCCGTGAACATACCCGGACTGAACGTGCAGTACATGATCGGTGGGAACTTCAACAATGATGGCAGAGAAGATCTGGCCTTGCTCTCCCTAGACAGTTCCAACACCTCCTCTCCCCTGTACGTTCTTTTAAGTAAGGGCGATGGAACTTTTCAACCGACCCTCGTTGACAACGTGCCTGGGATTGCGACTAACCTAACCGCGGGTGACTTTAACCACGATGGCAACTTGGATATCGTCGTCACCGACCCGGAAGACGCAGTAAATCCTTCCGTCCTGGTCTTCCTGGGTCGGGGGGATGGCACTTTCGCGAGTCCTGCTTCCTACAGCACAGGAACTCTTTTCACCAACGACGTAAAGGTTGCCGACTTCAATGGAGATGGCCAGATAGATTTGGCTGTCGGAACTGAACAAGGAATCTTCTTTTTTGCTGGAGAGCGTGATGGCACTTTTCAGCCCCCGGTCAAAACGTCTACACCGTTCAGCGTCCTCAGGACTTTCCTCGGAGACTTTAACGGTGACGGCACTCCAGACCTGGCTATGACGGGTAACGGAGATCTAAGTGTCTCTTTAGCGCGAGGGAACGGCGACGGTACCCTTCAGGCACCGCTTCCGTTCGAAGCAACCTATTTCCCGCGTGGGTTCACCGCAGGCGATTTCAATGCTGACGGCAGTTTTGATCTGACGCAATTCAGCACGAGCAATACACTGAATGTGTCACCGCAGACCGCCTCGGTGTGGTCCAGCACACCAACCGTAGCCTTCTCGGCATCGAGACTGGACTTTGGTTTGCAGAGCGCTGGAACCTCTAGCTCTCCAAAGTCGATCGTACTAACCAACGTAGGCAACGCACCGCTCGAGATCGCCAAGGTCGCGACCACCGGAAACTTTGCTGAAACCAACAACTGCACAAGCCCGTTAGCTGTCGGTCAAGGATGCACCATCAACGTAACCTTCACGCCAACGGCAAACGGGGCCAGCAACGGCAGCATTACCCTTGCCGACAACTCCAGCCCTGGAACTCAAGACCTTACTCTGACGGGCCGGGCTGGTCCGCCGGATTTCTCGGTATCGGTGGCGCCGAGTTCGAATTCAGTAACTGCGGGGAGCCCTGCGGATTATCTCCTTACACTAACCTCGGGTGGAGGATTTGCCGGCACAGTGCAATTGACCTGCACGGGAGCTCCGTCGAAAGCAACATGTACACTTTCGGAATCTTCGGTGGCACTGGATGGGTCCTCTGCTGTCACGGTGAAGGTGACCGTAACAACGTCGGCTCCGTCGGTCGCGGCACTCTCACGCCCTAGTCGATCCCCCTTTCTGGAATCGCCTTTTTCGACGTTCTGGATGATTGGCCTCGGGCCGGCAGCCGCGGCCACCCTGATGTTGGCAAGAAGGCGGCGAGCGGTGGCGAGAATCGTGATAAGTGTTCTTGCATTGCTATTGGTCTCTTGCGGCGGCGGGAATTCCGGGGGCGGTGAAGGACGATCGACTCCGGGTACTCCGCCGGGCACTTACAATCTGACCGTATCAGAAACGAGCGGGAGTTTGACGCAGATCACCACGATCAGTCTCACCGTTAAAATCTGAGACGCAGCCCGCCCTATCACCTACCTGTCAAACGACGGGCGGCGTGGAGCTTCGCTTTCACAGAAAGCTAAACTCGATCATCAGTGGTTGCTGCGGGGAGGAAATTGCGGAGGGATCTACTTCTTTTTCTTCCTGTCTCTGTCTCGATCTCTGTCTTTGTCTTTTTCTTTCCTGTCTTTCTCCGAGCTCATTTTCTTGGCAATTTCCGCTACCAGCTTGGGGCGCAATTCCGCCAGCATGGTGTCAACGATGCTCGCGATGGCGGTGGACTCTTCCGGAGCATCAGCGGCTGTGGCTTCAACTTCAGCGACGGCTTCGGCAGGCGCGGATTGGGTCGATGAAACTGCTTCTTCCTGTGCCGGAGAACTGGCTTCGACGGCTGCAGGCTCTGCGACCGGTGATGCGGGCGTTGACTCGACCAACGATTCTCGGATCTGCTTCCAGTTTTTCCAGGCAGCAGCCAGTTCAGCTTCACGTTGAGGCTCAGCTTCCGCCGGCGCGGAAGGCCTGGTCTGCGGCAACTCTGGCGCTGTGGCAGTGAGGGATGCGGCGTCCGCTGGTGAGGCGTATTCGGACGCTGCACCGGCTGATGCGGCGGCCGCAAAAGCAGCTTCTTCTCTGGCTGTCGCTGTGGCTATCACAGGAGCGGGCTCGGCTTCCTGAACTGGCAAAGGCTCGAGCGGCGAAGATTCGATGATCAGAGCCGCGGCGGCTGAAGCCTCGATGTTTGAAGTTTCACTCAGTGAAGACTCGCTAATCGGGGATTCAACAATCGCCGATTCTGGGTTCGACGGCTCGACTATCGGAGATTCGGCAATTGCAGTCTCGGCAAGCGGGGATTCGGCAGCGATTGTCTCCGCCGCCATTGGGGATGAGAAGGATTCCGCAGTGGCAGTGGCTGCAGCGACTGACTCCACGACGGCGACAACCTCAGTCGAGCTGCGGCTTTCGACTGCGGTCGCGGATGCAAGGCCGGTGGACCGGGCCACGGCGTGAGCCAGTTCCATCTCCTGGTCCAGCGCGAGTTTCAATTCCTCCGCTCCGACTGCAACCGCTTCGGCGATCCAGCGCGGGCCGGTCGCTGCGGCTGCGGCTGCAGCTAAAACTGCGAAAGCGGGAACCGGAGCCGCGACCTCCTGACCCGCTCCGTTAGAACCTTGTGCGGCCGGCTGGATACTTTCGGTGGCGTGTCCGTTTGACGGAGCCAGAGAAGCAATCGCGGCCATGACCTCGGCGTCGTTGCCAGCTGGCTTTTCGGCTTCGGAAATCTGCGCTTCAGAAGTGGTCGTTTCGGACGCTGCCTCAATCGCGGACGCGGTGGAAACGTCTTCCGCTTTCGCCGGTTCGCTGACAGCCACGGCCTCGGCGGGTACCAGCTGAACTTCGGCGGGCACTTCCAGTTGCGCTTGCGGGGCTACTTCCGGCGCGGTATTGAGAGTCGCCGCGGGTGCCTCTGGCTCGCTCGCCTGGATGTGTGCGACTTCTGAAGGAACAACCTCTGGAGAAAACTCTGAAGCAACAACCCCCGAAGAAGAAACTTCTACGGGAGTCGTCTCGTGGCTTACTACGGAGTCTGCTACGACGGTCTGAGGGCTGCCGTCGGCGGTCTCGGGTTTGCCGCCGAACGCGGCTGCGGCGGCCGTGATCGCGGCAATTTCTTCCGGCGTGATGTCCGCCGGCAGGCCGGCCGGAATCGGACGTTCGAAGTCCCGGCTCGGTTCGACCGGTTTGACCGCATCGGCTGGCTGCGAAGCATGAAGCTCGGAGGGAAGGTCAGCGCCAGGCTGCAAGCCAGCGGGCGCGGAGGCAACGGCCTCGGGTGCTTCTTCTTCCCCCGTGGGCTTGGCGCCGGGGCGCGGGATGGTGAGACGATTTTTCCAGCCGGTTTCCTTATCACCGAAGCGATCACCGGACTGTTCAACCGCGGCCAGGGCCTTGGCGAAGCGTCCGGATCTTCTGTGCTGCGGCTGGGCGACAATCTTGTCTTCCAGCGTGGTGAGCACGGTGAGCAGTTCCGTGGCTTCAAACGGTTTGATGATGAAGGCATCCGCGCCCACGCGACGCGCTTCTTCCGGCTTGAATGGTTCCAGCTTACCTACGGTCAGCAAGACGGGAATTCAGCCGGTCTCGCTGGATTCCTTTATCCGCTGGCAAACCTCCAGGCCGCCGTAGCCTGGCATATAGACGTCGAGAACAATCAGGTCAGGCTTGTTTTCAGCGATTTTCTTGAGGGCCGCCGAGCCGTTATTGACGGTGACGCACTTCGTAGCCGGCGTCGGTGAGGATGCGCCGGCCCATGTTCTGGGCAGTCACGCTGTCGTCGGCAAGCAGTATTCTTCGCGCCAAGGGATTTCCTTTGGTGAGGGGGAGACAGCCTGAAGTTAATTGGTGCTAGACCGTAAGTCAATGAGAAGAAGAGAGTAAGCACGTTACCACTGGTCAGAGACGAGTGGGGGAGAGTGGCCCGTGGCTTGCTAAACAGACTCTTGACGACAGATTCCTCAACTCAAAGGTAACCGGTCTGCATCAGAAGGGGACAACCTTCCGCAGACCCTTCTTTTTCTTGTGCTTGCTGGAGGACATGGCGTCGTCGATGTCCTTGTCGTCGGCAGTAGATGAGGATGAGGCCGCCGGGTCATTCTTGCCGGTCGCGGTCTGCCCATTTGCAGCCTGGCCGCTTTGGATCTCATTGACCTGCGTCGGAGGCAGCGCGGCTGGATCGGTTGTCGACGTTGGGCTTCAGTTCATTTGGATCGGCCGCGACGTTGGGCTTCAGTTCGTTCGCATCTGCGGCAGGCGCAGCCGGATTGTCCGCCGGTGTGGGCGGCGGTTTCCGGTGCGGGCGTGTCCGAACGCGGCGCTGGCTGGTCCGGCAGGAGGCGCTCCCTTTGCCGATAGTTTCGATCGCCAGCGAGTTCTTGTCCCCGGGCGCGGCGCTGCCCATCATGGCGCGGGTTGCCTCCTGCACCACCGAAGTGGCGCTCACCACTTCGCGGATCCACCAGCGTGGGTTCACCGACTCTGGTGGCCTGGGCCACGTCGGGATGCTTCTGGAAATTGCGCATCAGCTTTGAAACTGTGCTGGCTTCCCGGCGGCTGTCTTCTTCGGCCTTGTTCTGCGCGAGAGCGGCCTTGGTGGGCCTGCGGCACGGGCTGGTGCAAAGCCTCCAGCCGGGCCTTGGCATCGACGGTACGCTCCATCAGCGGATAACGAGTCAAGATGCGCGAGTAGGCCTCAGTCGCATTCTTGGTGAAGTCCTCGATCATGCGCGCCTTGGCGGCTTCATTGCCCGGCCGCGACCGCACCATGTCGATCTCACCTTCGTAAGCCTGCCCCAGACAGGTACAGCGCCTCGTCGGCGTGGCTGTACAGAGGATATTTATCCATCAGGGAGCGCAGCCGCGCGATGGCGGCGGGATAGGACTGGCGCAGATAATAGAAACGTCCCACGCGGAATTCGCGTTCCGCAATCACTTCCTGCACTTCCAGCAGGCGCTGCTTGCCTTCCGCCACCACTTTCTTGTTGTCGGGATACTGCAGGATCAGCTGACGGTATTCCTCTTCCGCGCGCATGGCGTGGGTGTAGTCGCGGTCCGGCTTTTCCATCTGCTGATAGTGGATGTTGGCAATCTTCAGCTGCGCTTCGGCCGCTTCCGGCATGTTGGGGAAGAAGGTCTCAAAGTCCTTGTACTCGATTTCCGCCTGCGCCAGCGATGTTCCGCCGCCCTCGGCGTACCAGGAGTCCGCCACCGCCAGTTTGGCGCGGGCAATGTATTCCGAATCCGGATAGGTGTTGATCAGGGTCTGCAGCGTGATCCGCGCCACGTCGAAGCGGTTGTGCTTCATGGCATCCATGGCGCGGTCGAACAGCACCTTGTCCGGCTGCTTGGAACCGACGTTGGCCAGCGGATTGTTGACCTTCTTGTTGGTGCAGGCGACGGTAAAAGCCAGCGCGCCCAGCAGAAGAATGACCGGAATACGACGTAACATGAGAACCCCTTGGGAGCAGTCGTCAGTCGTCAGTCTTCAGTCGTCAAAGAGTTGCTGACGACTGAAGACTGACGACTGACTTTAGACTTTCTGCAGCGTGGCCTCCACTGCAGTCTTCAACAGTTTTTCGGCATTTGCCTTTGGATCGCCTTTACCGAAGACGGCGTTGCCTGCCACCAGAATTTCGGCGCCCGCTCGAACCACATCGGCCACGGTTGCTGAGGTCAATACCACCATCTACTTCAATACGATAGCCGCAATCCGCGCTCCGCCCTGAGATCGGCCAGCCGGCGAATCTTGTGCACCGCCCCGGGAATGAACTTCTGCGCCCCAAAGCCCGGATTCACCGACATCACCAGTATATAGTCGACGAGGTCGAGCACCTCGCTGAGGGTATCCACCGGAGTCGCCGGATTGATCACCACCCCAGCCAGGCAGCCGTGACTCTTGATCAGATGCAGGGTGCGGTTCAGGTGCACGCAAGCTTCCTGATGCACCGAAATCCAGTTGGCCCCGGCCTCGCAAAACTCAGGAATGAACTGGTCCGGATTCTCGATCATCAGGTGACAATCGAGCGGCAATTCGGTGACCTTGCGCAGCGACTTCACCAGCGGCGGCCCCATGGTCAGATTGGGGACGAAGTGGCCGTCCATGATGTCCACGTGGATGACGGTGCCGCCGCCTGCGGTGGCATCACGCACCTGGTCCGCCAGATGGGCGAAGTCAGCCGCCAAAATCGAGGGTGCGAGTTCAATCAACCTGGGTCCTCGCAGTAATGCCTAAGTGAGCAAATTCTACCACGCCAAGAGCGGGGTTCCTCCTTTGCGATCTTTGCGTCCTTTGTGGTCAAAATCCTTAACCGCAAAGGGCTCGCAAAGGATTCCGCAAGGGTCGCAAAGAACGGAAAGTCGACCCGTAACCTTTTCCACTCCGGAAGTTTATATAGTTAGAGGCACGATGGCCGTCAGGCGACCGCAGCGAAAAAGCCCCCGGAGGAAGCGTCCGGCTTGCCCGGGAGACGACCGTCTGCTGGTCGAAGCCGCGAAAAAAGATCCGAGCCGGTTTGCCGAACTCTACGAACTGAACTTCGCCCGGGTATATGCCTACATCGCGAGGCGCGTCGGCGATCGTGATGTGGCTCAGGATCTGACCTCGGATGTGTTCCACAAGGCGCTGGCCAGTATTCAGAGTTTCGAATGGCGCGGCGTACCCTTCGCCGGCTGGTTGCTGCGGATTGCCGCCAACATGATTGTCGACCGCTCAAAACGTTCGGGCAGAGAGGTTTCCGGCCAGGATGATCTTCCCGATCTGCCCGACCTGAAAGCGCAGCCCAAGCTGGAGGAAGCCGATCAGATGCGGGCGGCTCTTTCGCCTGGTGGAACAGCTGCCGGAAGATCAGCGCCGGGTGATCGGAATGCGGTTCGCCGAAGAGAAAAGTATTCGTGAAATCGCAACAAGCTGGGACGCAGCGAGGGCGCGGTGAAACAGTTGCAGTTCCGCGCCCTGCAGAACCTGCGTGCCCGGATGGAGGGTGCCAATGCCTAAGCGCTCTCTGCCGAACCGCGCTGCTGATCGAACAACTCGACCAGGCCGTCACCCAGCTTCTGGCTGCGCCGGTTGTGACGTTGCACTCGGCGGATCCGGAACTGCTGCCGCTGCTGCACATCGCCGCCGAGTTGCGCCAGCTTCCGCGCGAAGATTTCAAGGCCCGTCTCAAATCTGATCTGGAAAGGAAATCATCCATGGCAACCGTAACTGAACCTGTTGCTGCAGTTCGAACCGTCGCGTCTCCGCGACTGAGCTTCAAGAACGCAGCCAAAGCCATCGAGTTCTACAAGAATGCTTTCGGAGCGAAGGAGACTTTCCGCTTCGAGAGTCGAGATCGGGCATCGCCCACGCCGAGATCATGATTGGAGATTCGGTCATCATGCTGGCTGAGGAGTGGCCTGAGGGCGGACGCTACAGCCCGGAGACCCTGGGCAATTCGCCGGTCAGCATGGCGATCCAGGTGCCGGACGTGGACGCCTTCGTCGAGCACGCGATCGCTGCCGGCGCCAAGCTGCATGCGCCCGATCGCTGACCAGTTCTACGGACGCCGCGACGCGAACTCTGCTCGATCCCTTCGGATACACCTGGAGCGTGTCGCACGCGTCAAAGAAGAAATGTCGCGTCGAAGAAATGCACCGCCGCTTCCGCGCAATGATGAAGCGAGCAGGAGAAGAAGAAGCCGGCGGTTGATCCCGTCCCCAAGGGCTACTCCACTCTCACCACGTACCTGGTGGCGCAGGATGCGGACGGCTCTGATTGATTTCATGAAGAAGACGTTCGATGCCGAGGAACTCTTCCGCAGCGGCCCCGGCTCCGAGGGCGGTCTGCACTGCGAAGTCCGAGATCGGCGATTCCATGCTGATGGTCGGCGGCGGCGGCGCGGGCATGAAGTGGCGCGGCACTCCCATGCCCAGCGCATTCCACATCTATGTTCCCGATTGCGATGCGACTTACGCTCGCGCTCTCGAAGCGGGAGCCACTTCCATCGCACGAACCCGCCGATCAGTTCTACGGCGAGCGCTCCGCGACCGTGAAAGACGCAGCCGGAAACTTCTGGTACATCGCGACCTACAAGGGCGAGAGCTACAGGTGGGAGGGAGCGCCCACGCTGCAACCGTATCTGCATCCGCTGCGCGCCGAGCCGGTGATCAATTTCGTGAAGCGCGCCTTCGGAGCCGAGGAACTTGGCCGCTATGCGACGCCCGACGGCGTGATCCATCACGCCACGGTAAAAATCGGCAACGCCTACATGGAAATGGGCGAAGCCCACGGTCCCTACCAGCCCATGCCGACGATGTTCTATCTCTACGTGGAAGACTGCGACGCGCTGTACAAGCGCGCTCTCGAGCGCGGGAGCGACGTCAATCTCCGAGCCCCAGGATCATCCGTACGGCGACCGCAGCGGCGGCGTAACCGATCCCTTCGGCAACAAGTGGTACATCGCCACGCACGTCAAAGACATGTAGACGCAGCGCCAAGACCACGTGGTGGGAACAGCCGCCCCCGGCTGTCCGGTCGAGCGCAGCTCGACAGTTTTTGTTCGGCCTTTTGAACCTTACTGCGGAGCTTCGCTCCGCTGGACAGCCGAGGGAGCTGTCCCCACGTGGCTGCACGAGCGGGCCTGCCCTGAGCGAAGTCGAAGGGACGCTCGCGCCTACATTCTATTGCGGCAGCTTGGCGTACTCCGCTTTGGCTTCTTTCAGGATGGGGACATCCGGGTCGGCATCTTTCCACAGCGCGAAGAAATCCTGGTAGGCGGTGCGGGCGCCGGCATTGTCTCCGGCCAGAGCGCGAGCGCGCCCCAACTGCAGGTGAGCCAGGGAGCAAACTGCCGAGGTGATGCAGATCCCGCGATGGTCCAGAATTTTCTGAAATTCCGCCGCTGCTTCCGGGCCCTGCTTCGCCTTCAGATAGGCCTGGCCGCGAACGTAATTCGGCAGCACCCGCGCGTCCCAGCCAAATTCGTACGGGATGGCGGGCTGCAGCAATTCGATCGCTTTGGCGGGATTGCCGCGACCGATTTCGATCTGCGCACGAATCATTGGCAGCCAGATGTTGTTGATCAATGTGTCCAACGGAAATCGCTTGGTCAATTCATCGGCCATCGCGCTCGCCTGTGGCAGTGTCACCCGCCATGGCCAGTGCGAAGCCGGCAAAGGGCAGAGTCTCCCGGCTTCGGTCCATCGCCAGTGCCGCCAGCGCTTGCTCGCCGCGCCTGCGCTGCGTTTCCAACGCGGGCTTCATCCGATCGCAGAGCGGGCGGTGATGGCCGGCCGCAATTTCTCTGAACTTTCCCCGCTGCGCACTCTCGACTGCCTGGCGGTAGACTTCCCGGGCCTTCTGCATTTGGCCGGCAGAAGCGGCCGCTTCGGCGACGCCTTCCAGCATGACGAACTCATCCGGCTTGCCTTTCGCCCAGTCCACCTGACGCTGCATCGCGGCCGTGTCGCCCTCGAGAAAAGCGAGGCTGTACAGAGCCGCGATGGTCGCCCGTGCCGTCGAGCTTGAGATCGATCTGCTTTTGGCGGATCGCCTTGGCCTCGGCGAAGCGGTTCAAGCGCGAGTATAGCTCTGCCCAAGACCTGGTAACTGAGAGCCGCGTTGGGAGCGAGGCGCATGGTTTCCTGGGCCTCGCTCCAGAGATTCCTGGTGCTTCCCGATCTGTCCGTAAAAGACCGCCAGATTGTTGGTGGGAATCGAATCTCGCGGATAGGTCCGCCTCCAGAGCTCGTAGGCCTCAATCGACTTGTCGAGTTCTCCGGTGACGATGTCGTAGTAGTGGGTTGAGATGTAGAGCTTTTCCACTTCGCTGGTGCGCTCCCGCCGCTCGAATGCCTGCTTGGTATTTTCGATCGCCAGCTCCGCTCTGTCCGGTATTGGCATAGGCCTGTCCCAGGCGCGCATAGGCGACGGCGAAATTGGGATCCAGTTCGATGGCGTGTTTGTAAAAAGGAATCGCGCTGAACTCGTCTCCTTTGTCCCGCTCGGCCTCGCCCAGGCTGAAGGCCTTGAGCGCCTCCAGCGAAGACGTGGTGGCTTCTTCGACCGGCGCGTCGAATTTCTGCACCGAAGCCAGCGACTCTCCCAGCTTGCCGCGCAAACTCGAAGCCGCTTTGCCCACCGCTCCCAGCACCTGCTCTTTCTTGTCCGCCTGAACCTGTTCGCGGGCCAGGCTGTCGCCGGTCTGGCAGTTCACCGCGTTCACGTCCACCACGTACTGAGTTCCGATACTGCTGATGGCGCCGTTCAGGACGGCCTTGATGCCTTCGCGCTGGCAGACATCGCGCGCCAGGTCGGGCGTGAGCCGCTCATCCGGCGAGCGCCCCATGAACTTCAGCGTGTCGCGCACCCGCTCCTGGGGAAACACATTCAGATACGGCGACTGCTCCAGTTGCACCGCCAACGCCTGTTTGAGCGTGCCATCGAAACACCGCGTCGCCGGTGGTGTTGACGAAGTCGGTCAGCAGGATGGAATCTTTTTCCGTCAGCGAGCGCGAACTCTGCGTGATAGAAAAACCCGCCGACGGCGATGGCCGCCACGACCAGCGCGGCTCGCCGCGATGTACCAGCGCTTTCGGCTCGCTGGCGCTGCGAGCAGACTGCGGCGACGAAGCCGGGCCGGAGATCGCTGACGCCGGCTGCACCGCCGAAGCCGAGGACGGCGGCGCCGCAACGCGGATGCGCCGAAGGCTGTCGAGTCGCGATCGGGCGTGCAGCTACGCTTACCGACGAACTTCTGCCCGAATCGATCTCGCGCTTCAACCGCTTCAGATCGCCGCGCATCTCTGACGCCACCTGGTAGCGCAGGTCGCGGTCCTTCTCCAAAGCTTTATTGATGATGCGTTCCAGTTCGGCCGGCAAATTGGGATTCAGCCGGACCGGCGCGGTAGGCGCGCGGTTCAGGATGGCGTCAAAGATTACCGCCGAAGTGTTGCCGGTAAAAGGCTGGCGCCCGGTGGCCATTTCGTACAGCACGGCGCCGAAGGAAAACAGATCGGTGCGGGTATCGAGTTCCTCGCCGCGCGCCTGCTCGGGAGACATGTAGGCGACGGTGCCCACCGTGCTGCCCGGGCTGGTGAGGTGCGCCGCATCCACCGCCGCGGTCGCGAACGACGCGCCGACCGGCTCCAGCTCCGGCATCGGACGTCCCGCAACTTTGGCCAGTCCGAAATCGAGAATCTTGGCCTGCCCGCGCTTGGTGAGAAACAGATTCGCCGGCTTCAGATCGCGATGGACGATGCCGGCGGTGTGCGCCACATCCAGCGCGTCGGCGATCTGCGCTCCGAAGTCCACCAACTGGTCCACCGAGATGCGGCTTGCCCTCGATGCGATACTTCAGGGTCGTGCCGTCGAGATACTCCATCACGATGTACTGGCGGTTCTCGTCCTCGCCGATGTCGTAGATGGTGCAAATGTTGGGATGATTGAGCGCGGACGCGGCCCGCGCTTCGCGCCGGAAGCGCTCGAGCGCCTGCGGATCCTGCGCCAGTTCGTCGGGCAGAAACTTCAGGGCTACGCGCCGGCCCAGGCGCAGGTCTTCAGCCTCGTAGACCACACCCATACCACCGCCGCCGAGTTTCTGCAGAATGCGGTAGTGCGAGATGGTTTGCCCGATCATCAGAGAGCGGCAATGTTAGGCTGCGGGGCTTGGGCAAGTCAATTTGAGCTATGTAGGCGCGGCCCGGTGCGATCTGCCGTGCGATCATCTTAGCGCGTGCTAATCTCATCTCTCGCGGAAATCTCCCGGAACAACTGATTGATTTCAACTCGAACAACTCGTGCCCGTTGCGTTTCAGCCTGGCCGCGGGATTGTGCTGGGGCACCAGCGACTTCAGCGGCGGGTATCGCCTCGCGGCGTTCCGATGCCTTTCTGGTGACGCTGCTTTCGCACGCCGGCGGCTTCGTGCTGATGCTCACGCTGGCGCTTGCGACTCCGCGCCGATCTTCCGTCGCGATCGAGCCAGCTTTGGGCGGCTGCTGCCGGAGCGTCCGGTGGCGCGGCCCTGATCATTTTTTATCGCGCCCTGTCGCAGAGGCATGGGGCTCACCGCACCGGTGGCGGCGGTTCTTGGCGCTGCCATTCCAGCCGCCTTCACCATGATCACGCACGGACTGCCGGGCGCCCTCGCCATCGCCGGCTTCCTGCTGGCCGGACTCGGCATCTGGCTAATCTCGCGTCCCGATGGTTCCGGCGACAGCCGCGGAGTTCTCATGGCCGTCCTCGCCGGAGTCGGCTTCGCCGGATTCTTCATCTGCATCAGTCGCACGGGCGACAGTTCTGCTCTATGGTCGTCGGTGCTTCTCGCGCGTCGCCTCTCTGCTGTTTGTGGGAGTGATTGTGCTGGTCGCGGCGGCGCTGGGCTCCGCTGCGGCGCGCCGACGCGGCGGTCGCCTTCTTCGCCGGATGTCTGGACGTCACCGGCACGGCCCTCTTCATCCGCGCCGATCAGACCGGACGCCTGGATTCAGTGGTGGTGCTGTCGTCTCTCTACCCGGCGTTGACCGTCCTGCTGGCCCGGATCTTCCTCAAGGAACAATTCACGCGCTGGAAAACTGTGGGCATCTGTCGCCGCGCTGGCGGCGGTGCCGCTGATCGCGCTGCAGTAAGGTTTCGGGCGTTATCCCGAGCGGAGTGGCTGCTTCGCTTCCGCGAAGCAACCCGCAGTCGAGGGACCCCTGGCTTTGATATGCGCTGGAGTTCGGCAGAAATTCTGTGCGAGGGCCAAAGGATAGCAATTTCAAACTGCGGCAGTACCGGGCAACTCGCGCTGCCCAACTCTCCCCGCGTGGGCTGTTATAATCAAGAATTGCGCTCATGCCTACGAAGCGTCTGATTCGATCCACTACAGTTCTTTGCGTCCGCCGCAACGGCACCGTCGTCATGGCCGGAGACGGCCAGGTCACGCTCGGCGAAGGCGTCATCAAGCACTCCGCCAAGAAGATTCGCCGCCTCTATCAGGACAAGATCCTGGCGGGATTTGCCGGCTCCACCGCCGATGCTTTCACCCTTTTCAGCCGCTTCGAATCGAAGCTGGAGCAGTATCACGGCAACCTGGGCCGAGGCGCGGTCGAGCTGGCCAAAGACTGGCGCACCGACAAATTTCTGCGCCATCTCGAAGCCCTGCTGCTGGTCTCCGACAAAGAGCAGACGTTCCTGCTCAGCGGCCAGGGCGACGTGATCGAGCCCGACGGCGGCATTGCCGCCATCGGCAGCGGCGGCCCCTATGCCCAGGCCGCAGCGCAGGCGCTGGCCGAACACACCCAGCTGTCGGCCCGCCAGATCGCCGAAGAAGCAATGAAGATTGCGGGCAAAATGTGCATCTATACAAATGACAAGGTGACGATTGAAGAACTGTAGTCGTCAGTCGTCGGTCTTCAGTCGTCAGACAAGCGACTGAGCCGACGACTGAAGACTGACGACCGAACGACTGATTTTATGGCTATCTATTTACCCGCTGCCGCTGAAGAAGAACAGATCGCGCTCGACGAACTGACTCCGCGTGAAATCGTCGCGGAACTGGACAAGCATGTCGTCGGCCAGAAGGACGCCAAGCGCGCCGTCGCCATCGCCCTGCGCAACCGCATGCGCCGCCAGAAGCTTACGCCCGATCTGGCCGAAGAAGTCATTCCCAAGAACATCATCATGATCGGGCCCACCGGCGTGGGCAAAACTGAAATCGCGCGCCGCCTGGCCAAGCTCGCCAACTCGCCGTTCCTGAAAGTGGAAGCGTCGAAGTTCACCGAAGTCGGCTACGTGGGACGCGATGTCGAGTCCATGATTCGCGACCTGGTCGAAATCGCCATCGAAATGGTGCGCGAAGAAAAGCTCGAAGACGTTTCCGACAAAGCCGAACTGAACGCCGAAGAGCGCCTGCTGGATATTCTGCTTCCGCCGGCCACTCCGCGGCCCGCCGAGGGATCAACCGGCGGCCTGGTGCTCGAAGGCAACAACGCTCGTCCGGCGGAGAATCGCAGAGCCGCACCCGCGAAAAACTTCGCCAGCAGTTGCGCGAAGGCAAGCTCGACGACCGCACCGTAGAAATTGATGTCCGCGAGCGCAATTTCCCGTCCTTCGAAATCATCTCCAACCAGGGCGTCGAGGAGATGGACGTCAACATCAAGGACATGCTGCCCAACATCTTCGGCCAGCGCACCAAGAAGCGGAAGATGAAGGTCAACGAAGCCTTCGAATATCTGATCCAGGAAGAAGAGCAGCGCCTGATCGACATGGACCAGGTCACGCGCATGGCCATCGATCGCGTGGAAGATTCCGGCATCATCTTCCTCGACGAGATCGACAAGATCGCCGGACGCGAAAGCGGCCATGGCCCGGACGTTTCGCGCGAAGGCGTGCAGCGCGACATCCTGCCCATCGTCGAAGGCACCACGGTCAACACGCGCTACGGCATGGTGCGCACCGACCACATTCTGTTCATCGCCGCGGGCGCGTTCCACGTTTCGAAGCCCAGCGATCTGATTCCCGAACTGCAGGGCCGCTTTCCCATCCGCGTGGAGCTGCAATCGCTCACCATGGAAGACTTCATCCGCATTCTGACCGAACCCAAGTCCTCGCTGGTGAAGCAGTACATCGCGCTGCTCGAAACCGAAGGCGTGAAGCTGGAATTCACCCGCGAGGCGCTGGAAGAAATTGCGCGCTATGCCTTCCGCGTGAATGAAGGCACGGAAAACATCGGCGCCCGCCGTCTGCACACCATCATGGAGCGCGTGCTCGACGAAATCAGCTTCGACGCGCCCGACAAAAAAGGCGAGCACATCAAGGTGGACGCCGACTACGTGCGCAAGATGCTGGCCGACATCGTGAAAGATCAGGATCTGTCGCGCTACATTCTGTAAGTGCACTTTAACCACAGAGGACACAGGGGACACGGAGGAATCGCAAGATTTTTCTCTGTGTCCTTTGTGTCCTCTGTGGTTAAGATTGTCGGCAATCCATGAAAGCCATCGACCGGCAGCGGCTGAAGTCCCTCATGCAGCGCGAGCAGCAGCGCTTTGTGAACGAGCGGCCCAAATCCAAAGCTCTGTTCGAACGCGCGGGCAAATCACTGCTCGGCGGCGTGCCCATGAACTGGATGATCAAATGGGCCGGCGCTTTCCCGCCATTCGTGCGCGAGGCCCAGGGCGCGCACTTCTACGATGTGGACGGCCATCGCTACATCGATTTCTGCCTGGGCGACACCGGCGCCATGACCGGACATTCTCCCTTCGCCACGGTGAAAGCGGTCGAGGAACAGATGCAAGCGCGGCATCACCCTGATGCTGCCGATCGGAAGACGCGATTTTCGTGGCCGAAGAATTGCAGCAGCGCTTCGGCTTGCCCTTCTGGCAATTCGCGCTCACCGCCACCGACGCCAACCGCTTTGCCATACGCCTGGCGCGGCAGATCACGCAAGCGTCCCAAGATTCTGGTCTTCAACTGGTGCTATCACGGCACGGTGGACGAAAGTTTTATCACGCTGAAAGACGGCGTCGCGCAAGCGCGGCGCGGCAACATCGGTCCGCCGGTCGATCCGGCGGTCACGACCAAGGTAGTCGAGTTCAACGACGTGGCGGCGCTTGAAGCAGGCGTTGGCTCCCGGCGACGTGGCCTGCGTGCTGGCCGAGCCGGTCATGACCAATGTCGGCATCGTGCATCCCGAACCCGGCTACCATCAGGCGTTGCGGGAGCTCACCGAGAAATCCGGCACGCTGCTCATCATCGACGAGACTCACACCATCTGCGCCGGGCCCGGCGGCTACACGCGCGCCGAAAATCTCGATCCCGACTTCTTCATTTTCGGCAAAGCCATCGCCGGCGGAGTTCCGGGCGCGGCCTACGGATTCACGGAAGCGGTTGCGCACTCCATCGCCAAAGGCCAGAACCTGGAAGACTGCGACACCGGCGGCATCGGCGGAACCCTGGCGGGCAACGCGCTTTCGCTCGCAGCCATGCGGGCCACCTTGACCAAGGTGCTCACCAAAGATGCGTTCGCCCGCATGATTCCGCCGGCCGAACGCTGGACCGCAGGAGTGCAAAAAGCGATCACGGAATTCGGCGTGCCCTGGCATGTCACCCGTCTGGGATGCCGCGCCGAATATCAGTTTTCTCCCACGCCGCCCAAGAATGGCGCCCAGGCTCACGACGCCATGGATTTCGAACTGGAGCGCTTCATGCACCTGTACGCCATGAACCGCGGCATCCTGCTGACTCCGTTTCACAACATGGCGCTGATGTCGCCGCAGACCGATCACTCGACGATGTGGACCAGCACACTCGCGTCTTTCGCGAAGCCGTGAAGGAATTAGTGGGATAGCCCGCTTCTGTTACCCTTTTAGTTTCCGCGCCAGAGATCCAGACACAGAAGCTGGATTCACAATCTGGAAATGAAGCGAGCCGACTGGAATTTCCTGATATGCATGCTGGGCTAGCTGCTCTGCTTGTTTCCTGCGGCACGCCGGGCGTGCCCATGCCCGCCTGCTTTGGAGACTGGCCAAGCCGGTCACCGATTTGCGCGCGGCGCGCAAGGGCGACAAGAGTGTATCTGGCCTGGACCGTGCCGGCCAAGACCACCGACCACCAGACGGTGCGCCATCCCGGCCCGACTCGCATCTGCCGCAGCCTGCAAGCCTGAAATCGGCGATTGCAAGAATCCGGTCGCAGAGATTCCGGCTTCGCAGTTTCCCTTGCCCGAAGTTCGAGCGAAGAAAAGGCGCGCCCGCTCCAAAAGTTCAGGCCAGCTACACCGACATCCTGCCCCCGGAACTGCAAGAGCAGGATCCCACGGCGGATATCACTTACGCTGTGTCGGTACTGAACGAAAGCGGACGAAGCGCCGGGCTCTCCAACCTGGTGCAGGTTCCGTCCGCGCCGACCCTGCCGCCGCCGGAGCATTTCCAGGCCGAGGTCAAGAGCGATGGTGTGCTGCTTTCCTGGGACTGTCCGGCGGAATTCCATGCGAACTCCGGCGATCCAATACAAATTGCGCATTTATCGACGCGAGAGCGATCGTCAAGCGGATGCTGGCGGAGACAAGGCAACAACCGACGTCCGGATCGCCGATGTGAACTTTGCGGAATGTTCAGAGACTCAGCTGCCCCAGTTTCTGGATCAGACTTTCGAATGGGAAAAGCACTACGACTATCGCGCCACAGTGGTCACCGTCGTTGCCGCAGCCGGGCAAGCCGGAGGTTGAAGTCGAAGGCGATGACACGCCCGTGGTCGTGGTCTTTGCCCACGATGTTTTTCCGCCCGCGGTTCCCACCGGCCTGCAGGCAGTTTTCTCCGGCGTGGGACAAGCGCCGTTCGTCGATCTGGTGTGGTCTCCGGACACCGAAGCCGACCTTGCCGGCTACAACATCTTCCGCCACGAGGAAGGTGAACCAGCCGGTAAAACTTAATTCCGATCCGGTGAAGTCGCCTGCCTACCGCGACTCGAATGTGCAGTCCGGGAAGAAATATTTCTACTCAGTGTCCGCGGTCGATGAGCGCAACAACGAAAGCGCGAAATCGGAAGAGGCGAGTGAGCAGGTACCGTAGAGGTACCAGCAGTCTAGCTCTCAGCTGTCGTTTGCCAGCTTGCAGATTCGGATATCAGTTGTCTGTTCTCAGTTGTCAGTTCACGGGAGTTTAGACATCCGGTTTTGCTGAGAGCTGACAGCTGTAGCTTAGATCCTATGAAATATTGCCGTTTCCAACTGAACTGACCAGGCGCACTACGGTCTGGTGGAATCCGTTGCGGGCGTCGGAACAAATCACCCGTCTGCTGCTGGAGCCGCCCGAGGATGCCAGCGAAGACCTGGAAGACGTGCCGACCAAGCGGATGGATCATCTCCCGCTGGCGGAGGCCACGCTGCTCTGCCCGGTTCGTCCCTCGAAAATCGTTTGCGTGGGACGCAACTATCGTGACCACGCTGCCGAACTTGGGCAACGAAGTTCCAGTCGCACCGCTGATCTTTTTCAAGCCGCCATCTTCGTTGCTGGCGCCGGGCGGCCAGGTTCGCCGGCCCACAGTTTCCGAGCGAGTGGATTACGAAGGCGAACTTGGAGTCGTGATCGGCAAAAAGTGCTACCAGCTAGGCGCGGACGAAGATGTTCGCCCTTACATCCTTGGCTACACCTGCGTGAACGACGTGACCGCGCGCGATCTGCAGAATAAAGACGGCCAGTGGACTCGCGCCAAAGGCTTCGACACGTTCTGCCCCGTGGGTCCGCTGGTGACCAACGAAATCGATCCCTGGGCGGGGATTGGCGTGGAGACCAGGGTCAACGGAGCGGTCCGCCAGCAAGGCAACACCCGGGATTTCATCTTCCCGCTCGAGGTCGTCATTCGCTACATCTCCCAGGTCATGACGCTGGATGCCGGGCGACCTGATTCCGACCGGGACGCCCAAGGGTGTCGGCCCGGTCGCGGCCGGAGATGTCATGGAAGTGATAATCGAGGGAATGGGGACATTGAGGAATCCGGTGTCCTGAATGCGGGCGCGAGCGTCCCGCTCGTGCAAGACCTGGCGCAATGATGGCGGATTTGCGAGTCAGGGCGCGGGCAGTCATGCAAACCACAAGTATTTACCAGTCCAGCACGAGCGGGACGCTCGCGCCTACATGGAGACTTCCCCGATTCTCCGTCAGGCCTTATTCTGTTTGCGCGTCGACATCATGATTGCCGCTTCGTCTCTATGTTTTGATTCTGGCTGGCGCCGCGGTTCTGGCGATCGCCTACTTCCTGCTGCGCGCGCAAGCCGAAGACCGCCGACGATCTGGAGCGGGAGCGGCGGGAATGGCTCGACCGCGTCGGCCGCATCACCGACGGCACCGTGATCGATGTTCAGGAAATGACCGGCGCCGATAACCGGGCGTCCACCTTGCTGATCTACCAGTATGACGTCGCGGGCGTCTCCTACGAAGCCTCGCAGGACGTGACCTACCTGCGTCAACTCATCAATCTTCATTCCTGCCGTCTCGGACTTCCAACCTCGGTGCGTTTCGATCCGCAGAATCCTGGGAATTCCATTGTGCTTTCGGAGCGCTGGATGGGGCTGCGACAGTAGCTCAGATCTCCGGCGCTCCCAACAGAAAACCCGGCCGAAGCCGGGCTGCCTCTCGAGAGAATCGGTTGTCATGCCCTTTCGGATTCCGCTACGGAGCGATGCGGTCCGTCAGGGTGTCGTTGTGATATGTGGAATGCTCACGCAATCCGAGCCAGCCACCGCCGGGTTTGAGCGTGTCCGGGACGCTGCTCTTTTCGCCGTTAGCGAAGTCCTGCCATGAGTTGTAGCGGACGACAGCAAGGAAATGCCACGGTCCGCCTTCCAGATGTTGCATCAGCACGGTCCCGGAAGTTGGGTCCCCGACAGCCAGTTGATTTAGCGACTTTTCCAGTTGTTCGCGATGTCCGGGAGCGGCGCGATAGACGGAAACCACATAGACCGAGCCCGAAGTTTTTGTCGCAGAGCCCTCGTCAATGCCCAGGACTTTGCTGAATTCGGCCCAGGACGGACCGTTTACGAAAGTGTCGGTGTGCCATGCGATCAGGTCCCGGCCTGCTGTGGGTACAGGCGCCCCGGCGGCTTCTATGGTGGTTTTGGTTCCGAGATGCTGGATGACTGCATAGTCCCAGTCTTCGCCATCCTGGTGGCGCAGCACGATGCGATGTGTCGACATGGGCGCACTAGGATCCCCTGCCTTCAGATATTCGTTCAGCTCGGCGCCCTTGCCGAGCGCAGCCTTGGCGAAGAGAACGTGATAAAGGTCGGTGCGGGCAGGCGTCGGGTTCTGAGCCTGGCAAAGGGAAACCGACCAGAGCAAAGCGAGGAGCAGCTTGCAGATGCTTTTCAATGTTTCCTCCAAATTTTCTGAGTAGGAATGAGTGACCGGAGAAATTGGCCGATGGGACGGGCGGATTATAACAGTCGCGGAACGTTTTGTTTGGGGATTGGTTTCAGGCTGGAGGTCTCTGCGAGTAAGCGGGAGGCTCCGCCTCCCCGGTCGGGCGTGGTCTTTCGTGGATTTTTGATTGGTCTTCGGTGACGTTCTCAAGGGACGGGGGGATTGCTAGTGTTCAGGCCAGCCGGGAATCGAAAGGCCGGCCTGAACACTATATGGAAAATACCTCTAAATCCTCGTCTAAACTCAAGATTCTATACGGTGAAGGTGATGCGGATGTACTTGCTGCACAATCAGTTACGATCAAACAGGCGGGCTACGAAGTGACCCAGGCGGAAGGACGCCAGCAGGTGCAGGAAGCCATCCGCCGGGAGGCATTTGACCTCGTGGTTCTGGGGCCGACCTTGACCAAGAACGACCGGCATCACCTGCCGTACATGGTCAAGAAGGCGAACCAGCAGACCCTGGTGCTGGTGATGCACACGGACGGCGAAGGCCATCACGCAGTCGATGCGACCCTCGAGACCGGGCGCAGCATTAAAGCGCTTCTGGAGAGAATCGGCACCATGAATCCGCAGCAGGCGGCGGCCAAGGCAGCCGGCAAATAGCCGGTCGGCATCTCCGGTCAGCGGGTCCTCCCCCGCAATTTTTTCAGCTGAATACAGGTTTGGAACCAAAGACGGCCATCACCCCCACATTTTCTATTTCTATTGTGGGGTTTCTATTGTGCGCTCCGGCTTCGCGTACATCTGTGAGCACGAATCTGAACATTAAACACGTGGAAAAAGCTTCCAAGATGGGACTGCTATTTCTTGCTGATCAACCCCATTCCACCTGAGAAGTGGAACAACACCTTAGAAGCATTGACAGAAGCATTCACGAGTCGGCAATCCCCGCCTTCGGGAGCTTAAGCCAACCTCGGCTCTCCCAACTCACCTGCCGAACTGCGCTCGGCCTGGACGGGCCGGAGACCCGTCCCCACACGGGCATGTAGCGAGGCTCTAGTCACGCACATCTGTGAACACGAATCAGAATGGTTAACTGGTGGGAGAAGCCGTCGAGCCAGGACGACCTTGTTTGTCCGATTGAGGCAGTCTCACTTGAGAAGTGGACCGCGGGCACTTTCTGGCAGTATAAGAATCTCAGAACTGGTCTCTGCCAGTCCCAGGCGGAGATGACCTTGCAGCGCAGGCATCACGATTAGCACGACTCAGCCTCGTTATCGTGGACAGATAAGGTTAGTCAGGTCGACCGAAAACAATTACGTGGGTTAATTTTGTGGCTTGCAGCGCAAAAAGTGGGAGCGGCCCGTTAAAATGTTTGGCGATGCCGCAATTCAGGATCTACCTGCAATGAACAGCGACCTTCCAAGCCCCGCCACCGCCGAGAAGAGGATTTACATTTGCTTGAGTGGGCTGCCGCTCTCGTTTCACCTGGAGTGGCCGTTTCACAAGTCAACCTCGGGCGCCGATTTTTGGGTGCTGCACGCCGACATTGCGCTGGAGAACTCGCTCGGACTCCACGCTCCAGTGTCAGTGAACTTGTCCGCGACCGTACGCGAGGTGATGCCGTCGCTTGAACCAAGAGATATTGAGGCTCCAGTAATCAACGCTCTGCGCAAAGAGGTTGATCGCAAGCAGATTGAATTCCTGAAGTCAGGGAAGCGAGTGCCGGTGCAATTTTCCAGCCGCTACTACGATTTCAAGCGCAACAAGTGGGTGTTTGGAAAAGCCACGGACGAAGCGATAGCTCTGCTGATCGCGCGGAAGGTCTATTGGCACAGCAAGGTTGCGGGAGGGCCGGTCTGGCTGGGCGATCCCACGGAGGCGCTGTTTTTGGAAACCTCGCCCGTGCACGTCCTCGAGCTGGCGCAGAAGCTGAGAGAGCAGGAGCTGATGACGCTGGCGGGCGAGTGGGCTTCAGCCAATGCGTCCCTGATGGCGCAGGCGGAGAAGTTTGAGGCCGACATGCGCGCGGCCGTCGCTGAGCTGGAACAGAAGCACGCGTTTGAGAGAGGATAGTAGAGAGGTCAGTCTCGAGCTTGTGCCAAGAGCATGAATAGAATCGCACGAGCGGGGCGCTCGCGCCTACCTGACGCTCGCCTACATTTAAGGGCTACTGCTGTTTACTGATTGTCCCGTTAATCTCCACGAGGGAATCGTTTTGAATCGTGTAAGCGTCATTGCCCGAAACCAGGTAAAAGACCAGGTTGTTGGACAGGTTGCTGATTGAGCCAACGGCGCGTCCGTTGCCTGAAACCGTGTAGGTCCCAGAGAGGACAATCGGTCCAGTAACTGATCCATTCGTGTTGGTGACCTCATTCAAGGTCAGTTTCCCGGAGCCGTCCCACTGCAGCGTACCGATCCGATCTTTAGTGATTGCAACTCCCGTGGTGAAGTCAAATCCGTTCATGACGAAACGCATACTGGCCGTTCATCGAGCCATTGGAGAATGTAGCGCTCTGTTGCAGGTCGAGAGTGCCCTCAGAGACGTTCGTGGGGTCATTGACCAGGAAGAAACCACGGGATGGGCTCTCCATCCAGACCACCAGGCTGTTGTTGGCGGCAGTAGTTAAAGTCAGCAGGAAGCGGCCTGGAGTAGTCTGCGTGTAAGTTCCGGTGAAAGCGACATTGGTTCCGCTATTGCCATCCTGGACCGAGTCGCGCACTCCGGCTGTGATGTTTCCGCCGCTGGCAGTGAAGCGGCCCGCGGTATTCGCGCCGCCCAGAGTCGTCGTGTCACCCTTGCTGCCGAAGGCATAGCTGCCGGAAAGTGCAGGCGTGGCCGTCTGCAGTTCGGCCCGGCCACTTCCCGTGATTCCGGGAGTGCCCGCCAGGAAACGTATGTTATTGGCATCGACGATGTAGTAGATGAAGTTGGAGGTGGCAGGCGAACTGTCGGTGAAGGTGCCGGTGTTTCGTCCAGTCGTCGGATCGGGAGCGTTAAGCGAACCAGTAAAGGTCAGGGAAGTCAGGGTTCCGTTGCGATTCACATCCTCGTTGCCCGCACTGACCGTACCCCCAGAAGTGGTGAAGATACCCACGCTGCCGATCGATTGCGTCAGCGTGAGATCGTGTTCCCGGAAAACAAAAGTGCCGTTGGGAACGGCGGCCAGGGCCGCAGGGTTCTGCTTCTCCGCGAGTCCGCTCGCGCTCAGTGTCGTATCACCCTCAATAAAATAAACCTTGGAAGCGCTGACCATGGTCACGCCCAGAGTGATCGTCCCCAGCGGCAGTTTGCAGATTCAAGCTTCCGGTGCCGTCGTTGTTGATGGCATAGACGCCGGTGCCGGTGGTGGTAGCCACACTCCCGCCCTCAGAGAAATCATCGGTGACGCTGGTGACAGTTCCGCTGCCGTTGGCGGCGAACACCCCGGCTTCGCGATAAGGCACGCCGTTCGGGTTAACGCTGAAGTCAAACCCTTCTATCTGATAGACATATTGTCCGTTAAGACTGGCGTTGGAAAAGCTCCCTTTGGGAATGAAGCCAGGTACGGAACCATTACTCGACCCACAAGCTGTAGATAGCACAAGAGCAGACAGCCCCAACAACAGATATAGTTTTGTCATAACAAAATGTGCAGTCTTGACTCCCCTACTCCTTAAAGGCGTCGGACCGACGTGTACTGTCACTTTGAACACGTTCGCAGACGGAAAGTTGTCCGCACATATGTCTAGTTTTGTATACGCTGACAGTCGTAAGCCCGGCGGGATAGTTACCCTTCAGAAATCTCTGCAGTTCGCGGCGATACTTCTTTAACCTTGGTTCTTCGCGTGAACCATACCACCAGGCGATAGCCCAGCAACAAGGAGAGCACGAAAGCATATTGGGCAGGCTTGGTGATGTCAGCCTTCACCAGCCACCAGTAATGTATTACCCCAGCGATGGCGCTGAAGTAGATCAGGCGATGGAGAGCTTGCCAGCGTTTGCCACCGAGACGCCGAATCCAGCCCTGGGTTGAAGTCAGTGCCAGCGGAATGAGCAGCACGAATCCAGTAAAACCCACGGTAATGAAGCGGCGTTTGGTCACATCGGCCCACATTTCGTGCAGGTCGAAAAATTTGTCGAGCCAGATGTAAGTCAGGAAATGCAATACCGCGTAGAAAAATGCGAATAGCCCGAACATGCGGCGGTAGCGAATCAGCCATAGCTGACCGGTGAGTTTGCGCAGCGGCGTAATGGAGAGGGTTACCAGCAGGAAGATCAGGATCCAGTCGCCAGTGGAGTGGGTGATGACTTCGATGGGATTGGCACCCAGAAGGCCCATGTACGCTTTCCAGCCCAGACGGGCCAGCGGGCCCAGGCAGGCCAGGAAGACTACGGGTTTGAAATAGCGGATCATCGCGCGTGATCTTTGTCCGACGTTTGCCGCGTTTCTTCTTTCAATCTTTTGCGAGTTTCAATCTTTTGCGAGGGCAAGATGCCCTCGCGACAGCCGGCGGGACGCCGGCGCTACGATACGCTCGTCAGAAATTCTTTTTCAAGTCCATGCCGGAATAGAGCGATGCCACCTGGTCGTAGCCGTTGAACATCAGCGTGGGACGCTTGAGGAATTCGCCCAAGCGGCGTTCCTTGGCCTGGCTCCAGCGCGGATGATCCACATTCGGATTCACATTGGAGTAGAAGCCGTACTCGTTGGGAGCGGAGCGGTTCCAGGTGTTGATGGGCTGGCTGCCGGTAAATTCGAATTCGGACAATGGCCTTGATGCTCTTGAAGCCGTACTTCCAGGGCACGACCAGGCGCAGCGGCGCGCCGTCCTGGTTGGGCAGCACTTCGCCGTACATGCCGAAGCACAGCAGCGCCAGCGGGTGCATGGCCTCGTCCATGCGCAAGCCTTCGACGTAGGGCCAGTGTCAGTACGTTGCCGCGCTGGCCGGGCATCTGTCCGCGCATCGAACAGGGTGGTGAACTGGACGAACTTCGCCTTGGGCTGGGGATCGGCGCGCTTGATCAATTCGCTGAGCGAAAACCCCACCCAGGGCACCACAATCGACCAGCCTTCCACGCAGCGATGGCGATAGATGCGCTCTTCGGGCGCCGCCATCTTGATGATCGTGTCGACGTCGAGCACCTGTTTCTTCTTGACGTGCCCGTCAATGGTTACCGTCCAGGGCCGGGTCTTGAAATTTTTGGCCAGGCCGGCTGGGCCGTACTTGTCCGTGGAAAATTCGTAGTAATTGTTGTAGTTGGTCACGTCCTTGTAGGGCGTGATGGTTTCGTTGGTCGAGAACGGACTCTTCTGGATGCCGTCGATTTTGGCTGTTGCCTTCGGCCGCCGCGGTGACTGACGGAGAAGCTATTTCGCGCAAGCCGATACCTGCCGCCAGCTGCCGCGCCCGCGATCGCCGTGCCAGCCAGAAACTTGCGCCGGTTCAGGTACAGGCTCTTCGGGGTGATCTCGGAGGACGGGATATCAGGCGCTTTCTTGATCAGCATAAAGGAAATCTCCAGCAAGGATTACGTGGCGAACTACCGGGCTGGATTCAACGCTTTGCGCTTCCAGTGACTTCTATTCTCTGTCAAATAAGACGCATTTGGCGATGGAAAGTTGCATTCGGGCGAGAGGTCGGCGAAACCAAAGGCCACTGGATGCAGGCGCGAGCGGCCTGCTTCGTGCAGCCCTCAATCCCGCGTGAGGCGATCTTGCACGGGCGGGGCGCCCGCGCCCGCATGACGCCCGCGCCCACATGACAGTATGCTGCTATGTGGTCGCCCCGAGCACTTCGCAGACTCGCCGGATTTCGTCGCGCTGGACGCTGCTCAGGGCGAGAAACTCGAAGCCATGGCGCAGGCCGTCACGGTATCGCACCAGGGCGCGGAATTTGATGGGAGACGCCGCCATGGGCAGCGCACAATTCCATGGAGACGACTTCGCCGGCTTCGAGCTCGCCGGTCAGGGTCGCGCCAATGCCATCCTCTCCCAGCTCGTTCGAACGTCCCCAAAGTGAAACACTCGTCTCCCGAGCGAAAAACGTGGACCGAGAGATTGACGTCGAGCGGGATAGCGGGGAAAGCGGCGCGACGGTTTGGGAGTCGATTGATCGTCACGCAGGGCGCCGCTCATGTTGTCCGCTCTTCCAGTTCTCTCCCGCAAACATCAACCTCGCAGATTACTGAAATGTCGAACATTACTAATTTCCGTGCAGTGGGTATCCCGCTTCGAGCGGAAGTTTGCCTTCGACCCGCAATACCGTAATGCCTCCGGTAATCGAGTACACATCCACCAGTCCAACTGCGCCGGGAGTGGACTCGACGGCTTCCACCAGATCTTTGTCGGAGTTGACCACGACGATCGCCGGATGATTTGCCCGGCCATGGTTGGCGGTGGTGATCAGGGCGCTGACCTCGTCGCTTCGACATGCCATAAACTTTTTCCAGCACCAGCTTCATCTCGGGTGAGGCCGGGATTGAGGCTGAAGAAGGTTACCGGTCTTCCCTTGGGCCAGCGATTGGTCTGACCTTTGCAGATCTTCACCAGCTCCGGCATGCTGACTTCGGTCACGCCATTGGATTTGTTGGAAACCAGGGCCAGATCTTTGGCCGTCGGCCGCCGGCACTCCAGAGTCGACGACCAACAGCCACGACCCCAAACACACGTCGGCAAAGCACAGCTCTCTCCCCAGATCGCAATCCGCAAATGATTGTCCTCGAAGTGCGAGCGATTGCTCAATGCCAACCGGATCGGGTTACCAGCGGAGACAATACGAGAGAAGCTCAATGCTAACCGCGTAGAGCCAGGGTTACGCGAGGTCGTGAGGCACTACGGGTGGACGGCCTGTCGTATCATCTCCTGCATGGCTGCCCTGCCCGAGCCGTCGCTGATTCTGAGCTTCGAAGAAGCGCGTCACCTGGTGGAGGAGCACGCCGCGCAGCTGCGTCCCCGTGGCAAGGAACTGGTGGAGTTGCTGGAAGGCGCGGGACAAGTTCTGGCCGAGCCCATATTCGCCGACCGTAATTTCCCGCCGTTCCCCAGGGCCATGCGCGATGGCTATGCGGTCCGGGCCGCCGATCTCTCGCAACTTCCCGCCACGCTCGAAGTGATCGGAGAAATCAAAGCCGGCGCTGCAAAGCGATGATATCCCCACTCTGCAGCCGGGCCAGGCTGCGGCCATCATGACGGGCGCGCCCGCGCCGCCGGGCGCCGATGCCGTGGTGATGGTGGAACACACTTCGCGACGATGGCGGCCGAGTGCAGATCATGAAAGCGCGTGGCCGCCGGCGACAACATCGCTCCCGTCGCGCTCGGAGGCGAAGCGCGGCGAGCGGCTGCTGTCTCCGGGAGCGCGGCTGGACTTCGCCGCGCATTGCGGTGGCAGCGTCGGTGGGCAAGAAGCCGTCTGCTGGTCTACAGCAAGCCGCAAAGTTGCGATCCTCTCCACCGGCGACGAAATCGTGGACATTGACGTTCCGCCCGCGGCCACCCAGATCCGCAATTCGAATTCGCTATTCGCTGGCGGCGCAGGTGCAGGCCGCCGGCGGAGAGCCCGTTCTGTTGCCGATCGCTCCCGACGAACCCGCAGCGCCTGCGCGAACTCATCGCCGACGGCCTCGAAGTCCGATCTGCTGCTGCTTGCCGGGCGGAGTCTCGATGGGCAAGTACGATCTGGTGGAACAGGTCCTGGCAGAATTCCAGGCAGAGTTTTTCTTCACCGGAGCGCAAATCCAACCAGGTAAGCCGGTTGTGTTTCGGAAGAGTCCCGTGTCGCGGGCGCTCGCCGCGAACAGCCGGCATCCGGCCCATATTTATTTCTTCGGACTGCCGGGTAATCCAGTCTCGACGATGGTGACGTTCGAACTCTTCGCCCGCCCGGTGCTCGAGGCACTGGCCGGCATGACGCCGCGCAAGCTGGTATTCCTGAACGCACGCCTGAAGTCGGAGATAAAAACGAAAACCGGCCTGAAGCGATTCCTGCCCGGCAATTCTCTCCGGAGAATTCGAAGACGCGGAAGTGGAACTGGCGGCATGGCACGGATCGGGCGACATTGCGTCCATGGCCCGGGCGAATTGCTACATCGTGATTCCTCCGGATCGCGAGCGAGATTGCGGCGGGGGAGTGGGTGCCGGTGATGATGCGGTAGGCGCCACGGACTACGTCGGGACAGTTGACCTCGGCTGTTCAGCGAGCGAAGCTCGGCTAGCTTTCGCAGGTGACGGAAGATTCGCGTCGAGCTTCGCTCCACCGGACAGCCGAGGGCGGCTGTCCCCACGTGGTCCTGGACGCACGAGCGGGACGCTCGCGCCTACATTCGCGCATGTAAGATAGCCTTTCGCGATGCCTACGCAAACTCTCTCACTACGATCGCGCCGGCCGCGCCAGCATGGTGGACGTTTCCGCCAAGGCCGCCAGCAAGCGCGAAGCCTCGCGCCAGCGCTTTCGTCGTCCTGAAACCTGCCGTGCTCAAAGCTCTGCCCAAAAATCCCAAGGGCGATCCGCTGGAAGTGGCGCGGCTGGCGGGCATCATGGCGGCCAAGCGCACTTCCGATCTGATCCCGATGTGCCATCCCCTGCCGCTTTCGCACGTTGATGTGACCTTGCGGCTGTGCGAGAATGGCGTCGCTATTACCTCGAAAGTTACCACCACGGCAGTTACCGGAGTGGAGATGGAAGCCCTGGTCGCGGCCAGCGTCGCCGCGCTGACCGTGTACGATATGTGTAAAGCGCTGGACAAGGGAATCGAGATCCGGGAGATCGTGCTCGAGCACAAATCCGGAGGCAAGAGCGGCGATTACACCCGTGTCCGCAAGAAGACCTAGCCTGCCATGCCGAATAACGTCAAAGTCCTGCTGGTGGACGACAATCCCATGGTCCTGGGACTGCTGCGCGGAGCGCTGACCCCGCTGGCCAGCGTCACCACCTCCAGCGACGCGGCCGACGCCCTGCTCAAAGCCGTCGACGACCCGCCCGATCTGCTGGTCAGCGACTACCGCATGCCCGGCATGGATGGCCATCAACTGGTCGAGCGGCTCAGGAGCCGTCCCAAGACCGCTGGCATTGCGGTGATCCTGCTGGCCAGCAAGGCCGACATCACGGAAAAACTTTCCAGCCAGGATCCGGTCGATGACTTCGTCGAAAAACCGTTCTTCCTGAAGGAAGCCACGCAGCGCATCAAGCGCGTGATCGACAAGATTGCGCTGGAAAAAATGGCCAAGACCGCGCCTTCGGACGGCGTGTTGCGCGGCAGCCTGTCGCAGATGAACGTGATCGACCTGGTGCAGTCGCTCGAAATGGGACGCAAGAGTTGCGCCCTCACTCTCACCAACGACCGCGACAAATGCGAAATGTATTTCAGCGAAGGCCAGGTCACGCACGCCGCCTACGGATCGCTCACCGGCGACAAGGCGGTCTTCAAAGTGCTGAGCTGGACCGGCGGCAATTTCCAGATCAACTTCGAAGGCAAGACCAGCAAGCAAACCACCACCCTGAACACCCAGGGCCTGCTGATGGAAGGCCTGCGCATGCTGGACGAGTCCAAGCGCGACGAAGGCGGCGCCGAGGAAGAAGAGGAAGATGTCCTCCTCGACTCCTGAAGCTGCTCGACCGCGCGCCGTCCTCACCGTCAGCGATTCCTCGGCGCGCGGCGAGCGCGCCGATCTTTCCGGGCCGGCGGTTGCGGAAATTCTCCAACAGAAAAATTTTGCGGTAGTCGCAACTGAAATCGTTGCCGACGATCAGCCCGCCATTCGAACAAGCGCATCATTCGCCTGGCAGGCAAAGCCCGCCTGGTCGTGACCACCGGCGGCACCGGAATCGCCGAGCGCGACGTCACTCCCGAAGCCACCCGCGCGGTCTGCACCCGCCTGCTCGAAGGCGTCGCCGAACGCATGCGCTTCGAAGGCTCCAAGAAGACTCCGATGGCAGCGCTCAGCCGCGCGATCTGCGGAGTGCGCGGAACAGTCGCTGGTCCTGAATCTGCCCGGAAGTCCCGCGCGGCGCGGCCGAGTCTCTCGAAGCGGTAATCGATCTGCTGCCGCACGCGCTGGAGCTGCTGAGCCGGAAACACAAAGCACACGTAGTTTGTTGTCGGGTGTGGGGCGGGCGCCCTCGCCCGCCGCCGTTGAGGTTGATTTTGTGGGTTCAATAGTTTGTGACATGCAGTTAAGATCAAGGTCCAAGTCAAGAGCGGCGGACGAGAGCGCCCGCCCCACACAGTTCGCGTACACTGCTAGGCTTACGCCTTGAACACAATCAAGCACATATTCCTGCGCTACACCGCGTTTCTCTGGGGGCTGCTGAAGCCGCTGGGCGCCTGGGGCGTTTTCGTGATCGCCGCGCTCGACGGCGCCGCCCTCGGCCTGCCCATGGACCCGATCGTCGCGACCTACGTGTATCAGAATCGCTCCCGGTTTCTGCTGTACGTGCTCATGGCCTCCGCCGGATCGGCGCTGGGCAGCATCGTGATTTACGGAATCGGATATCTGGGCGGCGAAGAACTGCTGCGCAAACGCATCTCGCCCGAGCGCTTTGAGAAGTTTCACCAGGCTTTCGAGAAGCATCCCTTCTGGAGCCTGATGTTTCCCGCGATGCTGCCTCCGCCCACTCCGTTCAAGCTGTTCGCGCTGGCGGCGGCCGTTTCGGAGATGAAGTTCACCCACTTCCTGCTGGCCATTTTTGCCGGGCGCTTCGTGCGCTTCCTGGTGCTTGTCCATTCTCACCCTGATGTTCGGCCCGCAGTTCGTACGCATCTTCGGAAGCGTCTTTCGGGAGCATTGGCCATGGGTGCTGGCGGCGGTGGCGGTGGGATTGGCAATCTGGCTGGTAGTGATCAGGCTAAAGAGAAGAAAAATGTAGGCGCGAGCGACGCCGCTCGTGCGGATGTCACGGTCGAGCAGCCGCCCTCGACTGTCTGGCGATCGTTTCGTGAGTCGTCGAAGAATCTGCGGAGCTTCGCTCGCTGGACAGCCGAGGGCGGCTGCCCCACGTGGTTCGTGATGCACTAAGCCGCAGCGGCGTGGTCGCCTTGCCGAAGGCGTCCGGACAACGCCGCCAGCACCACCGGCGTCGCAAAAAATACCGAGGTAAACAGCAGATCGCCTTCCAGCGCGTGGCGGAAGAACGGCAAGGCCAGCGTGTAGGACGTCATCAGCCCGCCGAAGTTCTTGGGATACATGTCATACGCCGCCCACACCGCGAAGTTGCTGATCACGAAGAAAGAAACCGAACTGGCCAGGGCCGCGCCAATCACCGGCAGCGGTTTGGCGTTCGTCCGCAGCCGGGTTCCCAGCCACAACACCGCCGCGTACCACGCCCAGGTCACGAAATGGTCCCAGACAAACGGGTAGGCATAGACCACCTTGGTGAGAACGACGTCCGAGGCCATCATCGCCACCAGCGGCACCCACAGGAAGCGGCGCGAGCCGCGAGCTCCGAAGAAAAGCAGGGCTGCGGCCACCGGAGTAAACGTCCAGGGATGGGGCATGAAGCGAACCGCGATGGCAAGCGCCAGAAACAGGTAAGCCAGCATGATCACCTCAGCAATTGCAGTCAATGATTGTGGCGCGGCCAGAGCCCGTGCGTCAAGCTAGGTTGATTGTGTGGCGCGGGCGCCTCGCTGCGACTGAGCTCCGCTGCACTGACCAGGTCACTCACGCGGCCCGGGCGAGTCGCCCGCGCCACACCACTACGCGGCTGCGCGATCCAAAGCTCTCGCCGGACAACCTTCAAATTTCGATCAAGCTCCACGCTCGCGCCCAGAACGTCCCGGCGCGTCTGGTCCGGGATAGTCATAGCGGAGATCCCGGAAGCGAACGATGTAGCCCGAGCTCGGTCTGCTCGGTTTCGATCATGGGATACTTCGCCCAATCCAGATAGACCCGCCCCAGATAGCTGCGCTTGGCCGCCAGCGTCACCGGAGTTTCTTCCGGCTTTGGCCGGATTCGCATGCGGCCCTCGGGGTCCACATCCGGGACCGAAGAATCCACCAGCATGGTGGCGAAGAAATCCTGGGTCTCGACCACGCCATACCATTGAAACGGATTCAGCCAGTAGGGAAAGGCCGAAACCCGCACCGGATCAGCTCCGTCATAGAGTCGGGAATCGAGAGCGTTGACCGCGCGCCGGTGCTCATAGTCCCGGACACCCCACACAGCGATCACTCCCAGCAGCGCCACCGATCGCTGCCAGACGCCCGGGCGGCCCTTTGCGGCGCACGCCGATCTCGTCGTTGATCAGCGAGAAAAGCGCCGGCACCACCAGGCCGCCGATCAGCAGGATCAGAAGCAACGGCTCGATGATGAATACGATGTCCCACGAATACCACTTCTCCCAGAAAGGCCAGAACGGGCGCACGCCGTAGTTGTTGGTGAAGTCGAGCAGGATGTGAGTAAGCCCGGCGAGATAGGCGAACAGAAACAGCAAACCCCAGCGCGGCGGCAGATTGGGATCTTTCAACTTTGCGCCCGCGCAGGCGCCAGATGACGTAGATCAGTCCGACCACCACCGCCTGCACCAGCAGCAGACCGAGAAACGAATGGGTGAACCCGCGATGGTGGGCAAAGCCGAAGACCGGATCTTTGAAATTTCCCAGGATGTCGATGTCGGGAGCTTCCGCCGCCAGCGTCATCGTGGCCGTAGCCAGCGCCGTCTTCCGGTTGAACCCGGCACGGGCCAGGCAGGCGCCGGTCAGAAAGTGAGTGATGGGTTCCAAAGGGTATTGTAGCAGTGTTATTGGCGCGGTCTCTCGAGCGCAGATTCATGAGCACTTGTAGGTCAAGCAAGCACGCAGAGCAAGGGCCCAAGTTACAGCCGACGCGTGACTTCAGTCCTCGCGGCACCAGCAAGGTCAGCGCGTCTGGCACTATGCTGATCGCCGCCGGCAGCGTTCCCAGCAATTCGCCGTCGGCTTCGACGAAGATGCGGGAACTCCGAGGCCGAATCGGCCAGCGGGCTGGCAATCTATCTTCACGCCGTGAACCAGATCGATTCCGCCCACCTGCCACTGCGCTCCCACCAGACCCCGAATGATGTAGCGCAGATAAGCCAGGCGGCTGCGAGTGCGAAACAAGCACCAGGCGCAAATCGTCGCGATCGAGCGAAGCTCCCGGCGCCAGCTCGCGCAGCACTCCCCGAAGTTCCGGATACGAACTGCCAGCAGTTGGGAAACTTCCGCTGCCGCATTCTGCCCGGCTCGGTCTCGACCGCGAAATTTCTCCATCGGATGAGTCAGCCACAGCCGCGTGGCCTTGGCGTAATAAGCCGCCATGCCCAGGTGGCCTTTGACCAGCGGATTCAATTTGTAGAACAGGTGCGCATCCACGCCGATGCCGACGGCGACGGTGAAGAAACGGGAGCCGCGATTGCCTTCAAGATCCGATATATTCCACTCGGCCCAGAGCGATGCGCCGGGGCTTGGCCGTCAGAGTTGGCGCGGGCTGCGCCCACCGCGGAAAGCGGCAACCGCAGATCGTGGGCCAGGGCATTGGCCGTGCCCAGCGGAATGATGCCCAGGGCGGCATCGCTGCCGACCATGCCCTGCAGAACGTCATGCGCCGTGCCATCGCCTCCGCAGGCGAAGATGGTGTCGCAACCTTCGGCGATGGCCTGGCGCGCCTGCTCGGCGGCTTCCGCCTGGCCGCGCGTGGGCTCGGCGGTGGCCTCGACTCCAGCCTGGTGCAGGACGGCCAATGCCGCCTTCACGTCCGCCAATCGCCGCGCATGGCGACGGCCAGAGAGCGGGTTGTAGAGAAGAACGGCCTTGCGCATTGAGGATGGAACGTTGGACACGACGGAAAATCGGAAGTGAATCAATGAAAATCACATGGATTGTACCGGAATGCTGAACTGCGGCGTCCGGCAAACGCGTTGCGCCTTCACAGCATTTTCACTAAGCTATCCTGCTTACGGGGCCCTTCGCGCTCATCTCTCAAAATTGATTCACTCCGAGGAGGTACATCCTCATGAAATTCTGGCTTTCCGTTCTGCTCGCCTTGTTGCTGTGCGGCGTGCGTCACTGGCTCAAGATCATCCGGCTCACGCGCAATCCAAGCCGGCCACTCTGATGTCCGGGCTAGGCGACCTGCATCATCCCGTCTCCACCAAGAACCCGCAGGCGCAGCAATTCTTCGATCAGGGACTGCGCCTGATCTACGCCTTCAACCACGACGAAGCAGCGCGCTCGTTTCAGCGCGCCGCCGATCTCGATCCCAAGCTCGCCATGGCCTACTGGGGAGTGGCCGAGGCCGTAGGACCGAACTACAACGATCCCGCCAGCGACGAGCGCTTCGCGGCGGCCCACGACGCCATTCAGAAGGCGGTCGATCTCTCGGCCAATGCTTCGCCGGCCGAGCAGGCCTACATCCAGGCCATGGCGTTGCGCTTTCCCGCCGACCCCAAAGCCGACCGCCGGCAGGCGGCCGAGGCGTATCACGACGCCATGCGCGAAGTGGCGAAGAAATTTCCCGACGATCTGGATGCCGCCACGCTGTTCGCCGAATCCGGCATGAACCTGCATCCCTGGGGCTTGTGGCATCAGGACGGAACGCCGGAAGCCGGCACCGAAGAAATCGTCGCGACGCTCGAATCGGTGATCAAGCGCGATCCCAACCACATGGGCGCGATCCACTACTACATTCACGCGGTCGAAGCCTCGGCGTCGCCGGAGCGGGCGCTGGCGGGCGCGAACCGGCTGGCCGCGATGGCGCCGGCCGCCGGACACCTGGTGCACATGCCGGCCCACGTTTACATCCGCACCGGCGACTACGCAGCGGCGGTCAAGACCAACCAGGCGGCGGCGCTCGCGGATCGGGCCTACATCAAGGCCAGCGGCGCGCAGGGCATCTATCCGATGATGTACTACAGCCACAATCTGCATTTCATCGCCATGTGCTCGGCCATGAACGGCGACTACGCCGAAGCCAAGAAGAATGCGCAGACATGCTGGCCGCCCACGTGAGGCCGCACGTCAAGGAGATGCCGCCGCTCGAAGGTTTCATGACCATTCCCATCGCGGTGGATGTTCGCTTCCACAAGTGGGATGACATCCTGAAGATGCCGAAGCCCAATGCCGGAAATGAAGACCGCGACCGTGTTCTGGCACTTCGCGCGCGGCATGGCGCTGGCCGGCAAAGGGAAAGCCGGACGAAGCCGAGGCGGAATACAAGGTCGTGGCGGACGCGGAAGAAGAACACGCCGGAAGACGTCGTCTTTGCCATGCCGGTCAACAACAAGACCAAAGACGTCTTGAAAATCGCCAGAGATGTACTGGGCGCAAAAATCGCGCTTGGCGAAGAAAGACAACGCTGCCGCCATCGCGCAGCTGCAAGAGGCGGTGGCGGTGCAGGATTCGCTGAAATACGACGAGCCCGAGGACTGGTTCTTTCCCGGTGCGCGAGTCGCTGGGCGCGGCGCTTCTGATGAACGGCGATGCCGCCGGCGCGGAAAAAGTCTTCCGCGAAGACCTGGACCGCCACCCGCGCAATCCGCGTTCGCTGTTCGGACTGGAACAGGCGCTGAAAGCGCAGAAGCGGGACTACGACGCCGGATTCGTGCAGAAGCAATTCCAGGCATCGTGGAAGGGCGGCGCCTGCGCAAGTTGAAGGTGGACGATCTGGTGTAGGTGTGGCGCGGGCGTCCCGCCCGCGCAAGGCTCATCAGGCGCGTCACGCGCGATGACATATACGCAGTGCGGCAAGTCTCTCCACACTACTTCCTTCCACAGACTCAGCCCGTCTTCTCCGCCACCCGCCGCGAGGGCAGATTCTCGGCCGATCAGCGAGATCAGCGTTCGCGCCAAGCTGCTGAATCCGTATCCGGCAAGCCCGGCCGCTTCGGGGCGTAGCCCGGCCCCACAGATCGCGCCGCACGTGATACCAATTTCGATCTCGTCGACTCCATCCACGTTGCCGGGTCAGCCACAGTCCCGATCACTTCGCCGCTGGATTTCAAAACCATGGCCCAAAGCCGTGCCCGTCGTCGGTAGCGCCGCCGGTTGCGTTCGATCCACGAGCAACTCCGCCCGGTCCAGACCGCGGATAGAAGCGCATGGTTTCAGGATCGGAAATCGCTGCCAGCGCGTCCAGTCTCGGGAACAATTCGCGAAGCACAGCCGTCAGTTTCGAGAATCGCATCTTGTCGAGCTGCGGACAGCCCATGGCAGCTGTGCCAACGGCTTGCCGAGCAGCTTCCTCATCTCCCGAATATAATCTCTCAGTCATGGCCACCGCGACCAAGGGCTCCGAAAAAAAGATCGAAGCGCTGCGGGAAAAAATTCGCCACCACGAATACCGCTACTACGTGCTCGACGATCCCGAGATTTCCGACGCCGAATTCGATCAGCTCATGATCGAGCTGAAGAAGATCGAAAGCGAAAATCCCGAACTGATCACGCCCGACTCTCCCACCCAGCGCGTCGGCGGCAAGCCGCGCGAAGGATTTCTCAAGGCGCCGCACTCGTCGCCCATGCTCTCGCTGGACAACACCTACAGCGAAGACGAACTCCGCAACTGGGAGCGGCGCGTGCACGAACTCAGCGGGCGCGAAGACATCGACTACGTCTGCGAACTGAAGCTCGACGGCATGTCGCTGGCCCTGCATTACGAGGATGGCAAACTGGTCCGCGGCATCACTCGCGGCGACGGGACGATCGGCGAAGACGTCACCCTGAACGTGCGCACGGTGCGCTCGATTCCGCTTTCCATTCCGCTGGACAAGCTGAAGAAGGCTGGAATTCCCGCCGGATTTCGAAGTTCGCGGCGAGATGCTGATGCCGATCGCCGCCTTCAAGAAAATGAATGAGGAGCGCGAAGCAAAAGGGCCTGTCTGTTTTCGCCAATCCGCGCAATGCGACCGCCGGCACCGTGCGCCAACTTGAGCCCAGCATCACCGCGCAGCGCCGGCTCGACTATTTCGCCTACGCCCTGCTGCAAGAATGGCCGCACGCTGCTTGACCGCCACTGGGAAACTCTGAATGCGCTGGACGCCGCCGGCTTCAAGGTCAATCGAAGCCGCAAGCTGGCCAAGAGCTTTCGATCAGATCTGGACATTCATCCAGCAGGAGGAACCCAAGCGCGAGAAGCTGCCCTACGAAATCGACGGCATCGTGATCAAGGTGGATCGCACTGCGCTGCAACGGGAACTGGGCTACACCGGCAAAGCTCCGCGCTGGGCCATCGCCTACAAGTATGCCGCGCGTTCGCGGCATCACCAAGATCGAAGACATCCTGGTGCAAGTCGGACGCACCGGAAAACTCACGCCGGTCGCGGCGTTGAAGCCCGTTCCCATCGGCGGCACCACGGTCAGCCGCGCCACCCTGCACAACATGGACGAGATCGAGCGCCTGGGCGTGAAGATCGGCGACTGGGTGGAAGTCGAGCGCGGCGGCGACGTGATCCCCAAAGTCACGCGCGTGGTCGAAGACAAAGACCATCCTCGCGGACACAAACTCGTTTCACATGCCGGAGAGATGCCCGGTGTGCGGAGGCCATGTCGTCCGCACCGAGGGCGAAGCCGACCACCGCTGCGTCAATGCCAACTGCCCCGCCAAGCTGCGCGAGACCATCCTGCACTTTGCCTCGCGCGGCGTCATGAACATCGATGGCCTGGGCGACGCGCTGGTCACTCAACTCACCGACCGCGGCCTGGTGAAGAATGTCGCCGACATCTACCGGCTGACCAAGGACGATCTGCTGAAGCTGGAGCGCATGGGCGACAAATCCGCGCAGAACGTGCTCGACGAGATCGAAGACTCGAAGAAGCTGCCGCTCGAACGCGTGATCTATGGCCTGGGCATTCGCATTGGTCGGCGAACGCACGGCGCAATTTCTGGCCGAGCATTTCGGCTCGATGGACGCGCTGATGAATGCCGAGCGAAGAAGAACTGCAGGAGGTAAATGAAGTCGGCCCGCGCATCGCCGCAAAGCATCGTGGAATTTTTTCAGGAGCCGAAGAACCGCGCGCTGGTAAAGCAGCTGCAGGAGCTGGGCTTGCGCTTGACCGGAATCAAAAAAGAACGCGGCACGAAACTCGCCGGCAAAACCTTCGTGCTCACCGGCACGCTGCCCCATCTCACCCGCGACGAAGCCAAGAAGATGATCGAAGATGCCGGTGGACGGGTCTCCGGCTCGGTCAGCAAGAAGACAGATTTCGTAGTGGCAGGCGATGACGCCGGATCGAAGCTGGATAAAGCCAAAGAGCTGGGAGTAAAAGTAATCGGCGAGAAAGAAATGCAGGAGCTGCTCGATAGCTGGCTAGGCTGTGTTGTGCCGTGCTGTGTGGGACCGGGTCTTCGACCCGGTCAGGCGGTGCGAAGCACCGCAGATTCTGCAGCAAGAAGTGCCTGCACCACCAGACCGTCAGAGACTCGTCCTCACAAGCTACTATCCTGCATCGCTGCCTTGATCCTTTCATACGTCGTTTCCAGAGTTCTCCGGCAAGATCCTGGTTTCCCCTACCACCGTCATGAAATTCGCGTCCGCCACCCAGCGCGGCAGTGCATGCAGATGGATGTGTCCCGCGACGCCCGCCCCGGCGGCCTTGCCGATATTCATCCCCAGATTGATCCCGTCCGGCGTGTAGAGCTGGCGCAAGACCCGCTCCATGCGCTGCGCCAGATCCATCATTTCGTGGGCGGCCTCCACCGGCAGCTTCTGCAATTCGTCCAGATGGGCGAAGGGAACGATCATCACGTGTCCGGCGGTGTAGGGATAGGTATTGAGAACCACGTAGCAGTGCTGGCCGCGATGCACGATGCCGGCCTTGGCGTCGTCCCCGAGCTTGGGCAAGTCGCAGAAGACGCAGCCGGAAGTCTTGTCGATGCCGGCAACGTAGGCGTAGCGCCAGGGAGTCCAGAGATAGTCCATGGCAGGGCAGAGTAGCAGAAGGAAGCGCTTGCTGAGCTCCTAGCTGCTGGCTCCTCAGCTAAGAGCGCGATCTTAGCCAGTGAGCTAGAGGCCAGAAGCCAGAAGCTGCTTTTTGCCGTTTGACACTGTTCGGAAGCGGTTGCTACACTCGAAGAGTTCCCTTTGGACGCGGGTTTGCTTAGAGACGTCCGACCGCTGGGATTGTTCCAGTCCGTCCGCCAGGGCGGGCTCAACACAACCTTAGACTAACGCCAGCCGTCCGCTAAACGCCCCGCATCCGTCCCCGCACCCACGTGCGAGGTAAACCCGAGAGAGGCCATCAACCTTGCCTGACGATAACACCGCCCACGACCTGGATTCCGCGACTTCGACTTCCGTAGCTGAGCGACCCGCGGAATCCCCGGAGGGCTCGACCTTAAACAGCGTCTCCTCCCAGCCACACCCACCAGCCAACCCAGTCTGCTCACAGCGAAGCGTCAGAATCTGGACGAAAAGCACCTCAACCACCGAAGACTTCGCCTCCGCGCTCGAGAGTTTCACTACCGAGACCGAAGAAGCCGCCCGCGAAGACAACGTCATCAAGGGCACCGTGCTGAAGATCACCGCCACCCACGTGGTGGTGGATATCGGCGCCAAGTCCGAGGGCATGCTGCCGCTCGCCGAAGTGCTGGACCACGCCGGCAATCCCCGCTTCAAGCCCGGCGACGAAATCGACGTGATGCGCGACAAGGGTGAGACCGAGGAAGGCTACATCAACCTCTCCCACCAGAAGGCGCAGCGGCTGCGCGCCTGGGACGAGATTGAGAAGGCGCACAACGAGAAGAAGCCGATCAAGGCAGTGGTGATCGAGCGCATCAAGGGCGGCCTGACCGTCGATATTCTGGGCGCGCAGGCCTTCCTGCCGGGTTCGCAGGCGGACCTGCGTCCGGTGCGCAATCTGGACGTCCTGAAGGGCGACGATCATCGAAGTCGCCGTCATCAAGCTCAACAAGAAGCGCGGCAACATCGTGGTCTCGCGCAAGCAGCTGCTGGAAGAAGAACAGAACGAAAAGAAATCCAAGACTCTGGAGCACCTGGAAGAAGGCGCGGTCCTGACCGGAGTGGTGAAGAACCTGACCGAGTACGGCGCGTTCGTCGACCTGGGCGGAATCGACGGCCTGCTGCACATCACCGACATGTCCTGGGGACGCCTCACACATCCCCGCGACCTGGTCAACGTCGGCGACCAGATCCAGGTAAAGGTGCTGAAGTTCGACAAAGACAAGCAGCGCGTCTCGCTGGGATTCAAGCAGCTCACGCCTGACCCCTGGCTGGATGCCACGCATCGCTATCCGGTCGGCGCGCACGTCAGCGGACGCGTCATCAGCGTCACCGACTACGGCGCATTCGTCGAACTGGAGCAGGGCATCGAAGGCCTGGTCCACGTCAGCGAGATGACCTGGTCCAAGCGCATCAAGCATCCGTCGAAGCTGGTCAATGTCGGCGATCAGGTGGATTGCGTGGTGCTGAGCGTCAATCCGCAGGAACGGCGTATTTCGCTGGGCATGCGGCAGCTGGCGCCCAATCCCTGGGACGCGCTGCACGACAAGTATCCGGTGGGCGCGACGGTCGAAGGCCGGGTGCGCAACCTGACCGACTTCGGCGCATTCATCGAGATCGAAGACGGCATCGACGGCCTGGTTCACGTCAGCAATTTGAGCTGGACCAAGCGCGTGAAGCATCCTTCGGAAGTCTTGAAGAAGGGCGACCGCGTGAAGGCCATCGTCCTCGCCATCGAACCGGACAAGCGGCGGCTTTCGCTGGGCGTGAAGCAACTTCAGCCCGATGTCTGGGAGACGTTCTTCGAACAGCATCACGTCGGCGACGTGCTGCACGGCAAAGTCCTGCGGGTGGCCAGCTTTCGGCGCGTTCGTCGAAATCGCCGAAGGCATCGAAGGCCTCTGCCACAACTCCGAAGCGGTCGATGGCAACGGCCAGCCCATGACTCTGGAGCCCGGGCGTCGAGCACGACTTCAAGATCATCAAGATGAATCCGGAAGAAAAGAAAGTCGGACTCAGCATCAAGGCGGTCGGCGAAGAAGCCTCGCGCTCCGAAGTCGAAGCCTACAAGCAGCCGGTTTCAAGCACCGGCGGTTCCACCATCGGCGAACTGATGTCCTGGAAGCGCGCCGGCGGCGAAAACAACTAGTTGACGTGTGGCGCGGGCGCCCTCGCCCGCGGCCTTTGAGCCGCCAGAAATGGCGGCTTTTCTCTTTCTGTGCCGGCTCGTCTGAGCCTGCAGTGGCACTATTCTGACGAGTACACGTCCGTGTCGCCTGAGATCCTTCGCAAGCTCAGGATGACAAGACTAATAGCACTAGTTCAGCTTTACTTCTACCAGCTTGCGGTCTTCGTCTGACACTTTGAAAAATTCTCTCGGCTTCAGAGCCATCAGGTTCGCCAGGAAACACTTCCGGCAGCTGGCGGATGCGGGTGTTGTAGGTGTTTACGTCGTCGTTGAAGAACTCGCGGCGGTCCGCGATGCGTTCTTCCAGCTCCGAGATTCGGTTCTGCAGCTTCAGGAAATTCTCGTTCGCCTTCAGCTGCGGATAGTTCTCCGCCACCGCGAACAGTCCGCGCAGCGCCCCGGTCATCATCAGGTCGCCTGCGCCTTCTGCCCGACGCTGGCGGCGTTCATCGATGCCGCCCGCGCCTGCGTGACCGACTCCAGCGTCTGGCGCTCGTGCTGCATGTAGCCTTTCACCGTCTCCACCAGGTTGGGGATTTCGTCGCGGCGCTGCTTGAGCAGCACGTCGATGTTTGCCCAGGCGCGGTCGTTGTCGTTCCGCAGGCGCACCAGTTCGTTGTACATGATGATCAGGTAGAGCAGAATCCCGCCACAACGAAGAAGACTGCACGCGGCCGCTACGATGCTGACGCCCATATCATGTCTCCTCACTCAACCAGCGAATCGAAATCGCAAAGTCTGAAGCCGCGGTCAGCTAATACAGTCCCAAATGCCCCAGCAGCAGAGCCAAGCAAAACAGCGCCAGCGCCGCCCCGCCGAACACCATGCCCAGCGCCCGCTTGCGCAGACCTTGCTGCACTTCCTGCTCCGGCTTGCAGGAAATCAGAAACGTCTTTTCGTTGTGGCCCTGCACAATCATGTTGCGGTCGTGAGCATCACTGCGCCTCCGGATTCTCCACGCAGGTTCCGGTCACGTGATACTCCTGCCCGGGCAGAATCAGCGATTCGCGCAGCCGGTAGCGGCCCGTCGCCGAAGATGACGAGATACTGATCGGACATTGGCGGCATGGGCACCTTGCCGTCTCCCGAATCTGCTGCAGAAACTTCTGCCGCTGCTCTTCTTTTTCCGGATCAGCCAGCGGCGGCGAGGCCATGATTTTGTCGATCAGCGCCGCGGGAATATTTCCCGGAAGGCTTGGCCGCCGCCCGACATCGCCTTCGGCATCGCGCGGGCAATCTCCAGCAGAGCCTGCCGTCCCTGCTCGTGCTTCGGATCGTCGAGCGGACCCTTGCTTGTCCAGCCAGTGCTCGATCTTGCCGGCAAGCTGGTGGACGCCCGCCTTCTGGATGTACTGCAGCAGTTCCTGATCGCTGGCTCCGGTGCCCAGCGAGCAGGCTGGCGCCGTGGTGCGATCCATCCACGATCTCGAGGCTGGCTCTCCGGCAAATCGTATTCCGCCGAGTAGGAATCGACCAGCACCTTGCCGGTCTGGTCCTGCAGGTAGAACTTGGCGCCGTCCATGTCGGTGCGATAGTGCTTCCATCCGCCGTGCTCGCCGGTTTCGTAGCGTTCGATCTTGACCTGGTAGAAGCAGCAGGGCGTATGCGTGATCGGGCTGGGAATCAGTTGATCGGCTCAGGGCCTGTCCCGCGCACTTGCACCAGGCCCATGGGAATGCTGCGGATGGGCATGCAGGGCGTGTCGGCGACGATCTTGAACTCGCGAAATACGCGAAAGCCCTTGAAGAAAATCCAGACTCCCGCTCCCGTACCCAGAAACAACGCGCCCGTCGGATCGGATCGCCTCATACGATGCTTGCAGCAGAATGCTACTCAAAGAAGGGAGGGAGGGCAATATCGGAGGAACCAATGTCGGCGCGAGCGTTCCGCTTGCAAGGTGGCAGCTGTCGAAGGAAGACGCGGGCGGGTCGCCCGCGGCTACACTCCCACACAACGGACTCACTTTGTATCAATCTTCAGATTGATGTTTACCTGGGGCGCGTGTCGAACTGGCTTACCGTTTTGGTGTCGCTCTTGCGGTCTTTGATACTGGGCGTAGACTTCGTAGTCGACGTTGGGCGAGAGCGCCGGGAACCGGTACATGCCATCCTGGCCCACGATGAAAGTCTTCACCGCGCGGGTGCGGGTATTGGCGAGATAAACGACAGCACTGGGAAGAGGCGCGTCCTGCTTGTCGACGACTCTTCCCGTCAGCAGACGGCCAGCATCGCCCTCTTGTCCTTGGCGACAGACGGCAGGCTGGCCAATGCAAGGCCCACCAGAAGCGACCGTTAGCGCCACGCATACGGTGCTTCTTCATGAGGTTTCCTCCCCAAACTGACGCCTAGCCAGCACCGCCTCTACTGCTTTAGATGCAAACCGATATCTTGACGCTCATCCTTATCGACGTGGACCTTGACCTCGCCGTCCTGATGTAACTCCTTGCCAGTAGGTGACTTATAGCCCTTCAAGTCTGCCCAGACCAGGTAGTCGGCCGGGCCCAGGCGGTACCCGCTGGGCGAACTCGCCATGGTGATCGGAAATGAGCTCCCAGTGCGCTTTCTTCTGGTCCGCCCGCCGAATCTTCACTTTCACGCCATACAAGCGGATGATCGTCCGGTCCCCAGACGGTTCCGAAAATGAGCGCGTAAGGCTGGTCGGGTCTCTGGGCTGCGGGCGCGGCGCTGGGCGGACGCATATCTGGAACGGCGATCGAAGCAGAGCACAGCGATCAGAGAACCTGAAGCGTGATCAGTGGGAAAACTGACGGGCGTGCAGGAAGGCCTAGGAGTAGTCACCGTCCTCCACTTCCTCCACTTCGTCGTCGTCGTTCGATCGCTTCTTCGACCGGCTTCAGCTCGATGGGGCTGACGGTGACGATTTCGAAGTCGCTGCCGCACTCCGGGCAGGAAACGATTTCGCCTTCGTCGACCTCTTCCTCGTCAATATCGAGATTGGTTTCGCATTCCGGACAATAAATCATAATGGCCTCCGTCTTAAATAAGAGTGCTCCTGTTAATATTTAGTTTCTCCGGGGCCAGAGGTCAAGTGGCTGGGCGCCGGAAAGGGGCACGGCTACAAGCTTACCCTGTGGACATCATGTTTCGTTTCAGAAATCCCTTAATTTTCGCGCTGCTGATTGTCCTGCTCGCATCCGTACTCTACCGCACCGTCGCTGCAAGCCGCGAATCACGGAACCGAGAAGCTGCCCGCCGATCCGCAGATCGCCGCCGCCTTGACGCAAGATTTCGGCGCAGCGGATTCAGGCCAACATCGAAAAGCTGGTGAGCTTTCAGACCCGGCTCACGCTCTCGGCCCAGGATCCCGGAGTCGATCAAGGCCGGCCACGGCATCGGAGCGGCGCGGGAATGGATTAAAGCCGAATTCGAGCGCTACTCGCGCGACTGTGGCGGCTGTCTCGAGGTCAAGACCGACAGCTTTACCGAAAACCCCGCCGACCGGATTCCCAAGCCCACGGTAATCACCAATGTTTATGCGGTTCTGAAGGGCACCGATCCGGAAAGTGCAAAGCGCATTGTGCTGGTCACCGGTCACTACGATTCGCGGAACAGCGATACCTTCGATGCGAGCGGCATCGCTCCCGGCGCCAACGACGATGCCAGCGGCACCGCCGTCAGCCTGGAATGCGCCCGCGTTCTGAGCAAGCTGAAGTTTCCCGCGACCATTATTTTTCTGACCGTGGCCGGCGAAGAGCAGGGACTGAATGGCAGCTCGCATTTCGCAAAGATGGCGAAAGACCAGGGCTGGGACATCGAAGCCGCGCTGAACAACGACATCGTGGGCGGCAATCGCAATCCCCAGCAGGATCCAGGCGTAGTGCGTGTTTTCTCCGAAGGCGTGCCGATTGCCGCCACCGAAAGCGAAGTGCGCCTGATCCGCAATCTGGGCGGCGAGAGCGATTCCGCGTCGCGCCAGGTCGCGCGCTACATCGCCGAAGTCGGCCGAACCTATCAGACCGGGGTCAAGCCCTTGCTCGAGTTCCGCCTGGACCGCTATCTGCGCGGCGGCGACCACATTTCCTTCAACGAGCAGGGTTACGCGGCCGTCCGCTTTACCGAGTATCGCGAGGACTACCACCACCAGCACCAGAACGTTCGCAGCGAAAATGGCATCGAATACGGCGACGTGCCCAAGTTCGTCAATTTCGACTACGTTGCGAATGTGGCGCGGGTAAATGCCGCGACGCTCGCCTCGCTGGCTTCAGCGCCAGCGCCGCCCGCCAAGGTTCGGCTGCAAACCAAAGAGCTGGAAAACAATTCCACGCTTACCTGGGAAGCCTCGCCGGGCGGCCCTTCTTACGAAGTGCTGTGGCGCGACACCACCAGCCCGGAATGGGAACATGCGCAGGCGGTTGGAAATGTGACCCGCGCCACCCTGCCGATCTCGAAGGATAATGTGATCTTCGCGGTGCGGGCCGTCGATCGCGCAGGGCCACCGGAGCCTGCCGGTGGTGCCCCAGCCCGAAAGATGAGAGAGTAGTGTGGAGTGTTAGCCGACTGCCTCTCAGGCTGAAGATCGGAGCCAAGTTGTGGTACGAAGCCGAGAAATGACGCTGAGCCTGCCGCCGTTCACCCGCGCGGTGATCTGGCTGCTGGCGGCCAATACGGCCGTCTTCCTGTTGCTGGAACTCTTCAGCATGGCCCTGCCGGATGTCGTCCGCTGGGTGTTCGACTACCTCAGCCTCGTAGCCCCAGCAGGTCGTCCTGCATGGCTGGATCTGGCAACTGGTGACCTACAGCTTCATCCATGCCGGTTTCTGGCACTGGTTCGGCAACATGATCGGCATCTGGATGTTCGGCTCCGCCTTTGAAGGTGCCTGGGGCACGCGGCGCTTTCTAGAGCTGTATTCCTTCGGCGTGATCGGCGCGGCGCTGACCACCATCGTGCTTGTCCTACACCCACGTGCTGGGCAATCCCCTGATTCCACACCGTGGGCGCTTCCGGCGGCGTGTTCGCCATCCTGATCGCGTTCGGAATGGTCTTCGGGGAGAACGAAATCCTGATGATTCCGTTCCCGGTTTCGCTAAAGGCCAAGTACTTCGTCGCGATTCTGATCGTCGTGACTCTGGCCTTCGCCATCCAGGGCGGTGGCAACGTTGCGTATGTGGCCCATCTGGGCGGCCTGTTCTTCGGTTACATCTACGTGAAGTTTGTGCCCCGCAGCGGTCTGCCCCGACTGGGCATGTCAGAGCGCTACTTCGGCCTGCGCAACGGCTACTACCGCTGGAAGCGTCGCCGGGCGGCCCGCAAGTTCGAAGTCTACATGCGCAAGCACGACCGCACCGTGACCTTCGACGAACAGGGCAACTACATCCCGCCTGACGAAGAAAAAAAGAACGGCGGCTCAAAATCCGGCTGGGTGAACTAGGCTCGAACCACGTGGGGACCAGCGTCTCCGGGCATGTCTGCCGGGCAGGTCCGCTCAACATCTGCCGGCCTGCGGACGAGTTCCCGGCTGGAGCCGTGAATCTTCCCGAACACCAGTTGTTAGCTCTTAGTTCTCGGATGTCAGTTCCACTGCGTGCCATGACCACATCCGTTCAAGGCTTCAGCGACAGCTCTCTGAGCGCCCCGGTACGCAGGGTCTCCTTCATTCCCCGGAACAGACTTCGCGGCGAGCTCTCGTACATACTCACGGCGCCGGATCAAACTCCAACACTTGCTCTTCTGATTACGCTGGCGGAAGCATTCGCCGGCGCCGGCTGAAGCGGATGCGATTGCAGCATTTGCCGTTTCGGCAGAATCGTTCTTCTCGGTCCGCCCCGGCCTCGGGGCTGCCGAGCGCGACCGTGAAGGCCGCCCAGGGACGCCTTGCGCCGCGATGCGAAGACTGCGCTGCGAACAGCTATTCCTCGGTGGACATTCCTATGGACGGCCGGCGGCCACGCATGTTGTGCGCCGAGGATCACCGATCTGTTTCAGGTTTGTTACTGCTTTCCTATCCCTTGCATCCGCCGCGCAAGACCGGCCCAACTAAGGATGCAACATTTGCCTGAGCTGAAGGTGCCGGCATTGTTTCGTGCACCGGCACGCGGGATCCGTATTGGATCGATCGAGGAAATGGAGTCAGCCCTGAAGATGATCCCGTCGAAGACGCAACTGCTGACCGTGGAGGGAGCGGAGCACGATTTGGGGTTCAAGGGAAAGTCAGTGCGGGAACTGGGACTGGCTGAAGGCTGTGGTCGGCGGCTTTTGCGCGGAATGTCTCAGTTAACCGTTCGCCGGTCATTTACCTCTTCTTCTGCGACGCCGCTTTCCGGCGCGAAATCCCGCGTTCTTCCTCCGCGGTCACCAGGTGCAGCCGCATGAAGTTGGTCGATCCGGACGCCATCTGCGTGCCCGCCACCACGCCCAGCACGTCTCCGGTCTTCACCCGTCCGCGGCGCACCAATTCCTGCTCGGCGGCGGACAACATTTCTTCCGCGGTGAGCGCCTGATCGCGCAGCACCGGATGCACTCCCCACAAAAGGTTCATGCGATTGCACACCGGCAGGGTGCGGCAGAAGGCATAGATTTCAGCCTGCGGGCGGTACTTGGAGATCAGTATGCGCGGTATTTCCGGTCTCGGTGAACACCGCGATCGCGCCCATGTGAAGATCTTCGGCGGCATGCGCGATGGATTCGCAAATGGCTTCGGCGATCGAAAGCCGGCGCTGCTGGCGGCGTCGCGGCTGGGTAAACTCCGCCATGTTGCTCTCCGCTTCGACCACGATCCTGGCCATCATGGCCACCGTCTCGCGCGGATAGAGGCCGGTGGCGGTCTCCGCCGACAGCATCACCGCATCGGTGCCGTCGAAGACCGCGTTGGCCACGTCGCTGGCTTCCGCCCGCGTGGGACGCGGATTTTCGATCATCGATTCCAGCATCTGGGTGGCGATGATCACCGGCTTGCGCCAGTCCGCGGCGCGGCGGATGACATACTTCTGAATCACCGGCACTTTCTCCGCCGGCATTTCCACGCCCAGGTCGCCGCGCGCCACCATCACGCCGTCCGACGCCTCGAAGATTTCTTCCAGCTGCTTCAGCGCCTGCGGCTTTTCCAGCTTGGCGATCACCGGAACGTCGCGGCCCCGGGCGGCGATGATCTGCTTCACGCTGCGAACGTCGGCGCCGGAGCGCACGAACGACAGGGCCACCATGTCCACGCCGTTCTTCAGGCCAAACTCAAGATCGGCGCGGTCTTTGGCGGTGAGCGCGGGAATGGAGAGCGCGACTCCCGGCAGATTGATGCCCTGGTGCTCCGCCAGCATGCCGCCGTTGACCACCTCGCACTCCACATCGCTGCCGCGAACCTGCGGTGACGCGCAATTCGATCAGCCCATCGGAGAGCAGAATGCGCGCGCCCGGCCGCACTTCCTGCGCCAGCCCGGGAAATGTGGTCGAGATCAGGGTCGCGGTGCCGGCAACATCGCGCGGCGTAATCGTGACCTCGGAGCCGGTCTTGAGCGCGACCGGTTCGTGTCCCTTGAGGCGCCCGGTGCGAATTTTGGGGCCTTGCAGATCCTGCAGGATGCAGATGGTGCGGTTTTCCTGTTTGGCGGCGCGGCGCAGGCGGGCGATATTGCGCGCGTGCTCCTGATGCGTGCCGTGGGAAAAGTTCAGCCGGGCAACGTCCATGCCCAGCCGCATCAGTTCGCGCAGCATGGGCTCGGTGTTGCACGATGGGCCGATGGTGCAGATGATTTTGGCGCGGCGGGTGGCCGCGAGCGGCGAGGTCCGCGGAGAGTTCTCCCGCAACAAGATCCAGCTTGCCTGGTTTCAAGTTCCAATGTAGGCGCGAGCGTCCCGCTCGTGCATCCCCAATCCTAATGATGCAGATCTTATGATTGTAATCCAGCTAAACGCGGGAGAACGAAGCTGATGATGAATTAATCAGCCGCGTGGGCCACGCGGAATTACCCGCAAAATCACTAATGCGAATGCCCTGCACGAGCGTGGACGCTCGCGCCTACATTAATCGGTGCTACCGTCGTCTCAGATGCGCGTTGGTCTCGATCAGCTCGATTCCCAGCCTCGCCCGCGGGAAGAGCATGGCATTGAACTCCGCGCCCACCAGCACCACCAGCGAAATCATGTACATCCACACCAGCAGCGCGATGCCCACGCCCAGCGATCCGTAGAGGATGCTGTAGTCGGCGTAGCGCTGCAGATACCAGCCAAACAGGGCGGTCGCGGCAAACCACAGCGCCGAAGCCAGAGTCGCGCCCGGCAGCACGCTGTGCCAGGGCTGGGTGCGCGGCACCGCGTTGTGATAGATCAGCGCGATCACCGCGATGCTGGTAAGTCCGGCGATCAGCCAGCGGATCGCGGTCCACATCAGCAGAATGAAAGGGCCGAACTCGTGTCCGAGGTGAAACAGAATCCGGGTTTCGATGCGATTGCCGAAGGCCACCAGCACGGTGGAGAAGGTCAGCGGAATGCCGGCCAGAATCACCAGCGAGAACGCGATCAACCGCTCCTTCACCAGTCCCCAGGTCTTGGGCAGTTCGTAGCAGCGGCGAAAGCCTTCCATCCAGGAAATCATGACGCCGGACGCGGTCCACAACGTGATCAGCGAAGCGGTGATCAGCACGCCCACCGAACGCTGCGTCGTGCCCCGCAGATAGGCCAGCGCGGTGGCGCTTCCGGCAGGCAGAATTCTGCCCAGCGCGTAGGAAATCTCGCGCAGGTATTCCTCGGTTCGACGTGAGGTGGCGAGAACGGATCCGATGACCAGCAGGGCGGGAAAGAAAGTGAGGATGGAGGAATAGGCCGACGCCTTGGCGATGGCGAACGCGTCGTGCTGAAACGCGCGCCAGAAGGCGAGGCGAAGCAGGCGCAGGAAACGCAACATCAGTGGCCTCAGAGTATTGCGCCGGGGCACGGCATGCAACTGCGAAGTGGCGCTACGTTCCTGATCCTGCAATCGTTGTGGGTTGGCGTGCATGGGAACTCCATGAACAAACTGGAGGAACAAAGGGACGGAAGTACCGCCGTCCCTTCGTTCTTCCTGATATCAATTGACCGCCGTTACTCCGCCGTCAGTTCCTCGGTTTCGCCTTCCGTACGCATCAGCTCGAGCGCGCGCTCGGCTTCCTCGTAGGCTTGCGAAACCTCCTCTTGCACCTTGGCCGCGGCCTCTTCCATCTCTGGCGAGAGCCGCACGTTGCGGTAGTACTCCATGCCGGTGCCGGCCGGGATCAGCCGTCCGACGATGACGTTCTCCTTCAGGCCGCGCAGGTGGTCCACCGCGCCCTGGATGGAAGCTTCGGTGAGCACCCGCGTGGTCTCCTGGAACGACGCCGCCGAGATGAACGAGTCGGTCGAGAGCGAAGCCTTGGTGATACCCAGCAGCAGCGGCCGGCCGGTTGCCGGACGTGCCGCCCTGCGCGATCACCCGCTCGTTCTCTTCGCGCGAAGCGGAACTTGTCGACCTGCTGTTCCAGCAGGAACTGCGTATCGCCCACGTCTTCCACCTTGCCCAGCGCATCATCTGGCGAACGATCACTTCGATGTGCTTGTCGCTGATGTTCACGCCCTGCAGCCGGTAGACTTCCTGGATTTCGTTCACCAGGTAAGACTGCAGTTCCTTTTCGCCGAGCACGGCCAGAATGTCGTGCGGGTTGAGCGGACCGTCCATCAGCGGTTCGCCCGCCTTGACGCGTTCGCCTTCCTGCACGTTGATGTGAACGCCGCGCGGTACCGAGTATTCCTTCTCGGTGCCGTTGTCGGCGACCACGTACATCTTGCGCTGACCCTTCGAGACTTCGCCGAACTTCACCGTGCCATCGATTTCGCTGATGACCGCGGTCTCGTGCGGCTTGCGGGCTTCGAACAATTCGACCACGCGCGGCAGACCACCGGTGATGTCCTTGGTCTTGGTGGTCTCGCGCGGGATCTTGGCCAGCACATCGCCGGGATGAGCGGTGTCGCCGTCCTGCACCATCAGGTGAGCGCGTGAGGGCATCAGGTAGCGCTTGCTGGTCTTGCCCTTGATCACGATGGCCGGCTGGCGCTTCTCGTCGGGCGAATCCGCCACCACGTGTCGCGACAGTCCGGTCACTTCGTCCACTTCTTCGTGCAGCGTGACGCCTTCCTGCAGGTCCTTGAACTGGACCGTGCCGCCGATTTCGGTCAGGATCGAGAAGGTGTACGGATCCCACTCGACCATGACCTGTCCGAGTTGCGACCTGATCGCCTTCGTTGACCTTCAACTTGGCGCCGTACACCACCGCATAGCGTTCGCGTTCGCGGCCCTTGTCGTCGACCACCGCGATCGAGCCCTGGCGGTTCATCACCACCAGGTCGCCCGACTTGGCTTTGACCGTCTGCAGTCCGATGAAGCGGACCGTGCCGTTGCTCTTGGCATCCAGCCGCGACTGCTCGGAGACTCGCGATGCCGTACCACCGATGTGGAAGGTACGCATCGTGAGCTGCGTTCCAGGTTCGCCGATGGACTGCGCCGCGATGACTCCCGTGGCTTCGCCCAGTTCGACCAGCCGGCCCGACGCCAGGTTGCGTCCGTAGCACATCACGCAGACTCCGCGCTTCGATTCGCAGGTCAGCACCGAGCGGATCTTCACCCGTTCGATACCGGCAGCCTGAATCGCGCTGGCCAGGTCTTCGGTGATTTCCTGGTTGATGTCGACGATCACGTTGCCGTCGTAGTCCTTGATCTTCTCGAGCGACACGCGGCCGACGATGCGGTCGCGCAACGGCTCGATGATCTCGCCGGCTTCGACGATACCTGCGACGTAGATGCCGTCGACGGTGCCGCAATCGTATTCGCTGATGATCACGTCCTGCGCCACGTCGACCAGACGCCGCGTCAGGTAGCCTGAATCGGCCGTCTTCAGCGCCGTGTCAGCCAGACCCTTACGAGCGCCGTGCGTCGAGATGAAGTACTCCAGCACGGTCAGCCCTTCACGGAAGTTCGCCGTGATCGGCGTCTCGATGATTTCGCCCGAAGGCTTGGCCATCAATCCGCGCATACCGGAGAGCTGGCGAATCTGCTGTTTCGATCCGCGAGCGCCGGAGTCGGCCATGACGTAAATCGGATTCAGCGCGCCTTCCTTGTCGCGCTGCTGCATCTGTCCGAACATCTCGTCTGCGACCTTTTCCGTAATCGCCGACCAGATTTCGATGACCTTGTTGTAGCGTTCGCCGTTGGTGATGGCGCCGTCCAGATACTGCTGCTGCACGGCCACGACCTGCTTCTCGGCGTCCTTCACCAGGGTCTTCTTGTTGTCCGGAATGACCATGTCGTCGATGCCGATGGAAAGACCGGCGTGCGTGGCATAGCGGAAGCCGAGGTCTTTGACTTCGTCCAGCATCTTGACCGTGATTTCCAGACCGAAGCGCAGGTAGCAGTACGTGACCAGCTGTCCGATACCCTTCTTCTTGAGCAGGCCGTTGATGAACGGCATGCCCTCGGGAAGGTGATCGTTCAGGATGGCGCGGCCGACGGTCGTGTTCAGGAAGCTGCGCTCCGAATTGACCGGCTCGGTGTGGATGATGTCCTGATCGTCGTACGCGGTCATCAGGTCGATGACTTCGCCGGTGTAGCGCAGACGGATCGGGCTCAGCGTTTCCACTTCGCCCGGCTCGAGCGCCAGCAGCACTTCTTCGATGTTGGCAAAGGCGCGGCCTTCGCCCTTGGCGCCCGGCTTGCCCTTGGTCAGGTAGTAGAGACCCAGCACCATGTCCTGCGTCGGAACCGTGATCGGCTGGCCGGATGCGGGCGACAGAATGTTGTGCGACGACAGCATCAGCACGCTGGCTTCGACCTGCGCTTCCGGAGACAGCGGAATGTGTACCGCCATCTGGTCGCCGTCGAAGTCGGCGTTGAACGCCGTGCAAACCAGCGGGTGGATCTTGATGGCCTTGCCTTCCACCAGCACCGGCTCGAAAGCCTGAATGCCCAGACGGTGAAGCGTAGGAGCGCGGTTCAACAGCACCGGATGGTCTTTGATGACCTCTTCCAGGATGTCCCAAACGATCGGCTCCTGCTGTTCCACCATTTCCTTGGCTTGCTTGATGGTGGTGCAGTGCCCGGTCTGTTCCAGCCGGTGATAGATGAACGGCTTGAACAGTTCCAGCGCCATCTTCTTCGGCAGACCGCACTGGTGCAGCTTGAGTTCGGGACCGACCACGATGACCGAACGTCCGGAGTAGTCGACGCGCTTGCCCAGCAGGTTCTGGCGGAAGCGTCCCTGCTTGCCTTTGAGCGTGTCGGAGAGCGACTTCAGCGGACGGTTGTTGGCGCCACGCAGCACGCGGCCACGGCGTCCGTTGTCGAACAGCGCGTCCACGGCTTCCTGCAGCATGCGCTTTTCGTTGCGCACGATGACTTCAGGAGCGTGCAGGTCCATCAGCTTCTTCAACCGGTTGTTGCGGTTGATGACGCGGCGATAGAGATCGTTCAAATCGGAGGTGGCGAAGCGGCCGCCATCCAGTGGAACCAGGGGACGCAGCTCCGGCGGAATGACCGGAATCACATCCAGAATCATCCAGTTCGGCTTGTTGCCGCTCTTGCGGAAGGCTTCGACAACCTTCAGGCGCTTGGCGTACTTGAGCCGCTTCTGCAGCGAGTTCTCGTTCTTCATCTTCTCGCGCAGTTCGCCGGACAGGCCTTCGATGTCGACCCGCTTCAGCAGTTCCTTGATGGCCTCGGCGCCCATCATGGCGTTGAAGCCGGCGGGACGGTACTGCTGGTCCAGTTCGCGGTACTTGGCTTCGTCCTTGATGACTTCGTGATCTTTTACCGGCGCGTCGCCGGGCTCGACCACCACGTAAGCTTCGAAGTACAGAACGGATTCAAGATCGCGCAGCGAGATGTCGAGCAGGTGGCCGATGCGGCTGGGCAGTCCCTTGAAGAACCACACGTGCGAGCAGGGGGAAGCCAGCTCGATGTGGCCCAGGCGCTCGCGGCGTACTTTCGAGAGCGTCACTTCCACGCCGCACTTGTCGCAGATCACGCCGCGATGCTTCATGCGCTTGTACTTGCCGCACAGACACTCCCAATCCGTTACCGGACCGAAAATGCGCGCGCAGAACAGTCCATCGCGCTCCGGCTTGAAGGTGCGGTAGTTGATGGTTTCGGGCTTGGTTACTTCGCCATGCGACCAGCTCCGGATTTTTTCCGGAGAGGCCAGGCTGATGCGGATGGCGTCGAAATCAGCGATCGGGTTTGCCATGTCAAAGGGGCTAGAACGATACAAGGTGGTCCTCCGCTTTCCCGCGGTCGTACGCCGCCGCTACGCGGCTCCTGAAACCAGTGTCGAGTTTCCGGTGTCCAGTTTCCTGTCTGGTCCGGATCCCCTTCACATGTCTCTGGCCTGCCGGATGGGGAGCAACTTCCCGCAGGCTCACTTTTTCAAAACTGTTCTGGTCGACGCCAGCGCTCAGCGCTTTCACTGAAAGCTGAGAGCTGACGGCTGATAGCTTTCTTAGTCCGCTGCCGCGCTCAAGACCGGCTTCTTCTCTCCGGCCTTGATCAGCTCCACATCCAGACAGAGCGACTGCAACTCGCGGATCAGCACGTTGAACGATTCCGGCACGCCCGGCTCCATGGCCGCTTCGCCCTTGACGATGGCCTCGTAAATCTTGGTGCGGCCATATACGTCGTCGGACTTCGCGGTCAGCAGCTCCTGCAGGATGAAGGCCGCGCCGTACGCTTCGAGCGCCCAGACTTCCATTTCTCCGAAGCGCTGTCCGCCGAACTGCGCCTTGCCGCCCAGCGGCTGCTGGGTGATCAGCGAGTACGGTCCGATGGAGCGCGCGTGGATCTTGTCGTCCACCAGGTGCGACAGCTTCAGCATGTAGATGTAGCCGACGGTGACCGGCTGTTCGAACTTGTCGCCGGTCATGCCGTCGTACAAGTAGGTCTTGCCCGACGTCGGCAGGCCCGACTGCTTGAGCAGCGCCTTGATCTCGCCTTCGCGCGAACCGTCGAACACCGGCGATCCCATGAACACGCCCTTGGTCAGAGCTCGGAGCCACCGCCATCAGCTCCTCATCGCTGAGGTCGGCGATGGTGTCCGCCAGCGTCGTGTCCTTGAACAGCGCCTTGAGTTCGCGACGGATCGCTTCCTCTTTCGTGTTCTCGGCCAGCATCGCCGTGATCTTCTTGCCCAGCTCGTGTCCGGCCCATCCCAGGTGGGTTTCGAGAATCTGTCCCACGTTCATACGGGAAGGAACGCCCAGCGGATTGAGCACGATCTCCACCGGCGTGCCGTCTTCGAGATACGGCATATCCTCGTCCGGCAGGATGCGCGCAATCACGCCTTTGTTACCGTGACGGCCGGCCATCTTGTCGCCCACGCTCAGCTTGCGCTTCATGGCGATGTAGACCTTCACCAGCTTGATCACGCCCGGTGGCAGTTCGTCGCCCTTGGTCAGCTTGTCTTTCTTCTCGTTGACGATCTTCTTCAGCACGTCGATCTGACGCGAGGTCATCTCCTCGATCTCGTCGATCTGCTCATTCACCCGCGGATCTTTGTCGGCGTACTTGATGCGCTTCAGGTTGCGGGTGGAAATGCGCTCGATCGTGTCGCGGTCGAGAACCGTGTCCTTGGTCAGCAGGCGCTTGTTGGTGCGCTCGTCGTGCAGGTCGGCCTGCACTTCCTTGCCGCCCAGAATGTTGTCCAGACGCTTCAGGCGCTCGTCGGTCAGAATCCGGATTTCATCCGAAAGGTTCTTTTCCAGCTTCGCGATCTGCGTCGCTTCGATCGACTTGGCGCGCTCGTCCTTCTCCTGGCCCTTGCGGGAGAAGATCTTCACGTCCACGATCACGCCCTCGATTCCCGGCGGGCAGTAGAGCGAAGCATCGCGCACGTCGCCGGCCTTTTCGCCGAAGATGGCGCGCAGCAGTTTCTCTTCCGGCGTGAGCTGGGTCTCGCCCTTGGGCGTGACTTTGCCGACCAGAATGTCGCCCTGCTTGATCGTGGCGCCGATGCGGATGACGCCCGCTTCATCCAGATTGCGCAGCATGGATTCGCTGACGTTCGGAATGTCGCGCGTGACTTCTTCCGGACCGAGCTTGGTGTCGCGGGCTTCGATCTCGAACTCCTCGATGTGGACCGAGGTGTAGTAATCCTCTTTCACCAGCTTTTCGGAGACCAGGATCGCGTCTTCGAAGTTGTAGCCGCGCCACGGCATGAAGGCCACCAGCACGTTTCGTCCCAGCGCCAGCTCGCCATGATCGGTGCAGGGACCGTCGGCGATCACCTGGCCCTTGGTGACCCGCTGGTTCTTCTGCACGATCGGCTTCTGGTTGATGCAAGTGTTCTGGTTGGAGCGCTTGAACTTGGTGAGCTGGTAAATGTCGCTGCCCACCTCGCGCGAAAGCTGTCCGGGATGATGCTCGCCTTCGACGCGCACGATGATGCGCTCGGAGTCGACCGAATCGATGATGCCGTTGCGCTTGGCCAGAATCACCGCGCCGGAATCGCGCGCCGTGACGCCTTCCATTCCGGTGCCGACAATCGGAGCTTCGGCGCGCAGCAGAGGAACCGACTGGCGCTGCATGTTGGCGCCCATCAGTGCGCGGTTGGCGTCGTCGTGCTCGAGGAACGGAACCAGCGATGCCGCCACCGAAACCAGCTGCTTCGGGCTGACGTCGATGTAATCGACTTCGTCGCGGCTGACCAGGACGAAGTTGCCGGCCTTGCGGGCATTGACCAGATCGCCGACGATGCGGCCCTTGTCGTCGAGTTCGACGTTGGCCTGCGCGATGGTGTGCCGGTCTTCTTCCCAGGCCGAGAGATAGAACGAGAAGGGCTCGAGCTCGGCCGCCCGCTTCTTCTTCTCTTTCAGATCGCCATTCAGTTTCTCGGCTTCGTGCTTCTCCAGGTGGTCGCCGACCTTGTGATCGCTGTCGCCGGCATTCACGATGCTGACGTAATCGAGCACACGGCCGCTCTTGACCCGGCGGTACGGCGACTCGATGAAGCCGTAGTCGTTGATCCGGGCATAGCAGCTCAGCGACGAAATCAGTCCGATGTTCGGACCTTCCGGCGTCTCAATCGGGCAGATACGTCCGTAGTGCGTCGGGTGAACGTCGCGGACTTCGAATCCCGCGCGCTCACGTGACAGACCGCCCGGCCCAAGAGCCGAGAGACGCCGCTTGTGGGTGATCTCCGACAGCGGGTTGGTCTGGTCCATGAACTGCGACAGCTGTGACGATCCGAAAAATTCGCGGATCGCAGCCATCACCGGCTTGGCGTTGACCAGGTCGTGCGGCATGGCCGTCGACATTTCCTGGTACACGGACATCTTTTCTTTGATCGCCCGTTCCATGCGCACCAGTCCGATGCGGAACTGGTTTTCGAGCAGTTCGCCGACCGCGCGCACGCGGCGGTTGCCCAGGTGATCGATGTCATCCACCGTGCCGATGTTCTTGCGCAGCTTCAGCAGGTAGCGGATGGTGGCGTAGAAATCTTCCGGCTCGAGCGTCCGGTTGTCGAGTTTGCTGGCATCCTGATTCTCGAACAGCTTGATGTTGAACTTCAGCCGGCCCACGCGCGAGAAGTCGTACTTGCGCGGGTCGAAGAACATGCCGTGGAACAATGCGGTCGCGGTGTCCAGCGTCGGCGGATCGCCCGGACGCAGCTTGCGGTAGATTTCGATCAGCGCCTCTTGCGGCGTCTTCACCGAATCGCGCTTCAGGGTCTGGCAGATCACCGTGCCCACATCGTCGCGCTCGGGGAAGAACAGGTTGATCTCGACCACGCCGGATTCGAGAATCTTCGAAACCTTGTCGGCGGTCAGCTCGGAGTTGGCTTCGAGCAGAACTTCGCCGGTGGTGGTGTCGACCACGTCGCTTGCCACCCACGCGCCTTCGAGGTCGGAGACATCGATTTCGATCTCGCTGATCTTTCGCCTTCTGAATTTCCTTCAACGTGGCCGCATTGATCTTGCGGCCGGAGTGGGCGATTTCCTCGCCGGACTTCGACTTGATGCTGTGAGCCAGCTTCATGCCCAGCAGGTTGGTCGGCTTGTCGCTGGCCGGATCGAGCGTCCAGAAGAGCTTCTTGTCGCGGACGACCAGGCGGTCCACGGTGTAGAAGGTGCGCAGAATGTCTTCGCCCGAACGCAGACCAAGCGCGCGCAGGAAGATCGTGCCCAGGAACTTGCGCTTGCGGTCGATACGAACGTAGAGCACGTTCTTCTGGTCGTACTCGAATTCCACCCACGATCCGCGGTAGGGAATGATCTTGCCCAGGAAGTAGGTGCGGTTGTTGGCGGTCTCGAAGAACACGCCAGGCGAGCGGTGCAACTGGCTGACGATCACGCGCTCGGTGCCGTTGACGATGAACGTGCCGTTCTCGGTCATCAGCGGAACGTCGCCGAAGAAGACTTCCTGTTCCTTGATGTCGCGAATCGAGCGGTTGCCGGTCTCGGCATCCTTCTCGAAGATGGTGAGCCGCATGGTGACCTTGAGCGGAGCGGAGTAGGTCATGCCGCGCTCTTCGCACTCGCTCACGTCATACTTCAGCTGCAGGCCGACCGGATCGCCGCACTTGTTGCAGAAGTCCGGGCGTGTTCGCGTTGTAGGTGCCGCACTTCGAGCACAGCACATCGCCGGGATGAAACGGATCGGTGATGACCGTCGAACCGCAGTTCTTGCAAGTGGTCCGCAGGTGATGCAGTCCCTTGAGGTGGCCGCACTTGCACTCCCAGTTGCCGATGGCGTAATCCACAAACTCGAGTTGCGAGACGTTGCGGAAGTCGCTGATCGGAAACACGGACTGAAAGACCGCCTGCAGCCCGGCATCGTCGCGCTCGCTGGGCAGCCGGTCCATCTGCAGAAAGCGTTCGTAGGAGCGCTTCTGAACCTCGATCAGGTTCGGGATCTGGATGGTGGCTGGAATTTTTGAAAAGTCAAAACGTTTACGGAAGGTATTATTCTTCGACATTCAGATGGCTCCCAAACTTTTAAGCGCAGCCGCTGGCTGCGAAAAAGGCCCTTTGTGGCGACGGGATTTCGTCCCGCTCGAGCAGGTCAAACGACCCGCTTGTGTACGGTCATCGAGCCTACACGCCGCAGACACGAATGCGCCCTTGGGGGCATAGCTCCCCACGGGCGCCAGTTGCGGCGCATTGCGTCAGTAGAATTTTGTCTTTCCGCGCCAGTTCTCAGGCCTGTTTCCGTCCCGCTACTCACGGAACAGTTTGCCAACTGTGTGCGACTCAACTCCGCTTCCCTCGGTCGTTGGAGTGAAGAGTCGCCTTACCGTGAAGTGGGAAGCGGTGTTATATAGATGCTAACACCCCCTCCCCAGGATTCACCAGTTAAATCGACGAGCGAAAAGCCTGTTTTGGGACGGGATCAGCGGGCCAAAAGCGTCAGCCCGCAGGACCCTCCGCCAAAACCAGAGATCCTTCGCCAAAAACCTGGCTCAGGATAGCGGCGCGAGGCTCGGACGCCTCGCGAACGCCGCTACTTCACTTCGACGGTCGCACCGGCATCGGTGAACTTCTTCTTGATGCTCTCGGCTTCGTCCTTGGTGACGCCCTCTTTTACGGTCTTGGGGGCGCCATCCACCAGATCCTTGGCTTCTTTCAAGCCCAGGCTGGTGACCTCGCGGACGGCCTTGATTACATTGATCTTATTGGCCCCAACCGCGGTCAGAACGACGGCAAATTCGGTCTTTTCCTCCGCCGGAGCCGCGCCTGCCGCTGCCGCGCCACCGCCTGCCATCATGACCGGAGCCGCGGCTGCCGCCGAAACCCCGAGCTTCTCTTCCAGCCGCTTTACCAGTGCCGCCGCATCAAGCAGCGACAAGCCTACGATTTGTTCCTCTAACTGCTGCAGATCCGCCATTGTCTAGTCTCCAATTATCGAATTATCGGTTTGTCGTTTATCTATTCCGTCAATCGCGAGCCAGGTTTCCAGTGCGCTAGGTTCTCGTATCGCCGTGCCAGACAACACAACGATCAGAACCGCGCAACCCCCGCTCTTGATCTTTTCCGAGCATGTGTGGTCGCGGGCGATCCGCCCGCGCCTGCAAATGCCTTCAGAACTCTGAGCCCCAAAATCGTTTGCCGCTGGAGCCGTCCGTCGCGGGCGAGTCGCCCCGCGGCCACACTGCCCATGCCTCACAGTATTAGGCTTCCTTGAACTTCTTCTTCTCCACGCCCTGGTTGATGACGACTGCCAGGTCTTTGCCGACGGCATTCATCACCGTGACCAAGCGCTGCGCCGGCGCACTGATCAGGAACAGCAGCTTGGAGTAAATCTCTTCCTTCGAAGGCATGGTGGCCAGCGCCTGAATCTCTTTGATCGAGATCACGCGGCCTTCAACCACTCCCGCCTTGAAGGTAAATTCCGGATTGTCCTTGGCGTACTTAGAGACGGCCTTGGCCAGCGCCACGGGATCGCCTTCGGTATAGGCAATCGAAGTCACGCCCGAAAGATCCTTCAGCGCCTCTTCCGCCGCCGTGCCCTTGGCGGCGCGCTCGGCCAGCGTGTTCTTGACCACCCGGTACTTGGCTCCGGAGCTGCGCAAGGTCTTGCGCAATTCGAAATCCTGCGCCACCGTCAGCTTGGTGTAGGTAGCCACAATCAGGCTGGACACCTTTTTCAACTCCTCGCCCAGCTGCTCCACCTGCTCGACTTTCCTCGCTCTGGTAACCGCCATGATCAATCCCTCAACCTTTTCTGAATGTGTCACCCTCAGGCGACATGCTTCCCGTCGCCGAGGATCTGAGCGCGCCTGGCGCCCTTCTTCACATTAAGCCTTCGCCGCCGCTTCCACCTGGGCCGTGTCAATCGAAATTCCCGGTCCCATGGTCGAACTCAGGTAGCAGCCCTTGATGTACTTGCCCTTGGCCACAGTCGGCTTGGCTTTGATCACGCTGCTGATGACCACGGTGGCATTCTCCACCAGTTTGTCCGGGGTAAACGAAATCTTGCCCACAGGAACGTGCACCAGCGCAGTCTTGTCGGTACGAAACTCGACTTTGCCGGCTTTCACTTCCTGCACCGCCTTGGCCACGTCGAAGGTGACGGTGCCGGTCTTCGGATTGGGCATCAGGCCCTTCGGCCCCAGAATCTTGCCCAGCCGTCCAACCGACTTCATGACGTCGGGGGTGGCGATCAGGGCGTCGAAGTCGGTCCAGTTTTCCTTGTTGATCTTCTCGACCATCTCCTCGCCGCCCACGAAATCGGCGCCCGCGGCTTCGGCTTCCTTCACCTTGTCGCCGCTGGCGATCACCAGAACTTTCTTCGACTTTCCCAGACCGTGCGGCAAGACCACGGTGCCGCGCACCATCTGGTCGGCGTGCTTGGGATCGACTCCGAGACGCATGGTGATTTCCACGGTCTCGTCAAATTTCGCGAATTTGACTTTTTGCAGCAGCGGCACCGCATCCTTGAGCAGATACGGACGCGGCTTCCACCGCCTGCCGCGCCTTGGTGATGTTCTTCCCTGCTTTTTTCATCTGTTGTTCCTGTCTCCCACCGTCCATCGCTGCTTCGATGGACCGTAGTAGTTTCGACTCGATCTTGCAATTGAGTAATCGGGTAATTGCGCACTCGCAAGACCAGGCGGCTAAGCTCCTTCAATTACTGCCTACGGCACTACTGAAGTCTGCCCTTCCACTACCCAACCACTTCAATGCCCATGGAGCGCGCGGTTCCGCGCACGCTCTTCATCGCGGCCTCGACCGACGCCGCATTCAGATCGGGCATCTTCTGTTTCGCGATGTCTTCCACCTGCTTGGCCGTGACCTTGCCGACTTTGTCTTTATTCGGTGCACCCGATCCCTTGGCGATGCCCGGCGGCGCGCTTGAGCAGAATCGACGCCGGCGGCGTCTTGGTGATGAAGGTGAACGAGCGGTCGCTATAAACCGTGACCACCACCGGAATGATCAGGCCTTCCAGTTCCTTGGCGCCGGTGCGGGCGTTGAACTGCTTGCAGAACTCCATGATGTTGATCTGCGCCTGGCCCAGAGCCGGACCCACCGGGGGCGCCGGCGTAGCCTTGCCCGCCGCAATCTGCAAGCTTTACCGAACCTGTAGCTTTCTTTGCCATTTGCCTGACCTCTTAAAATTTCGTTGTCATCCTGAGGCGAAATGCTTTATTGTCGCCGAAGGACTGCAGGTGCCGTTTGGCGCGCTTACTCTACGCCGCCACTTTCTCCACCTGATTAAACTCGAGCTCCACCGGAGTCGACCGCCCGAAAATCGTGACCATCACCTTCAGCGTCTCGCGGTCTTCGTTGACCTCATCCACCACGCCGGTAAAGCTGGCGAACGGACCCTCGGTAATGCGCACCGTCTCGTTCTTCTCGAACTTGACCTTGAGCTTGGGCTTGTCCTTGGCCTCGCCGACGCGATACACGATGTGCTGGACCTCCTCCTCAGAAAGAGGAGTGGGCTGCTGCCCCGTGCCCACAAATCCCGTGACCCGCGGCGTGGACTTCACCACGTGCCAGACGTGGTCATCCATGTCCATCTCGACCAGCACGTAGCCGGGATAGAACATGCGCTCGACGGTGTACTTCTTGCCATTGCGGACTTCGGTGACGGCTTCGGTCGGGATCAGCACCTTGCCGATCTTGTCCTGCAGCCCGAAGGCCTGGACGCGCGACTCCAGCGATTCCTTCACCTTGCGCTCGAATCCCGAATAGGAGTGGATGATGTACCACTTCATGTTCGGATTGCGAGGAGCCTCGACCGCAGCGCCCGGCGACGCATCTTCCCCGCCGCCTGTTCCGGCTTCGTTTTTTTCTTCGTCCTGCATAGATGGCTCTACACTCGTTGGCTGCAACAATTCAAATCCTTCCCGGACTCAGTGCAGCACACACGTCGACGCGGACTCAGTGATGGCCGAAATAACGGAACAGCGAATCGATGGCATGCCCGATCACCAGGTCCACCGCCCAGAAATAGGCCGCGAACAGGAAAACCGTGACGATCACGACCGCGGTCGTAGCCTGGACTTCCTTGAACGAGGGCGCAGTCACCTTCTTCATCTCGGTGCGCACGTCGTTGTAGAAAGTCTTGATCCGCTCCGGCCAGGACTTGATGGTCGCTGTCAGCGCGTTTTGTTCCGCAACACTCGCCATGGCCTCTTCCTGCTTTCCTTCTTGCCCGCTACCGCTCCGGCCGTATTCGCCGGACGCCTGAAAATTCTGGCAGGGGCGGAGGGATTCGAACCCCCAAGTTCGGTTTTGGAGACCGACAGTTTAACCGTTGAGCTTACGCCCCTGTGTTCATTGAAGTAATTGACGCAATTTGCGAATTGTCGAATTGAAATTCAGTCAATTCCCGATTACAAATTCACCAATTCGTCAATTATTTCACTTCCTTATGCGGCGTGTGCTTGCGGCAGACGCGGCAGAATTTCTTCAACTCCAGCCGCTCCGTCATAGTCTTCCGGTTCTTGGTGGTCGAATAGTTCCGCTCTTTGCAATCACCGCACTGCAACGTAATAATCTCTCGGGGCATAAAACAGCTCCTAGCTCTTAGCTTCTAGCTCTCAACTCTGAGAACTGAGAACCAGTAACTGATTACCGCTGCTCTTTTCAACTAATTCCCACCGCACTGCCTGCGCGTAGCCAGCCCACCCGCACGTACTGCGGAGCTGCGCTCTGCCGTACGGGCTGCTACTGAACGATCTCGCTGATGGTGCCCGCGCCGACCGTGTGCCCGCCTTCGCGGATGGCAAAGCGCAAGCCCTTTTCCATCGCCACCGGCGTGATCAGCTCAATCACCAGCTGCACGTTGTCGCCCGGCATCACCATCTCGGTCGCCGCCGGCAACTCCGCCACTCCGGTCACATCCGTCGTCCGCAAGTAGAACTGCGGCCGGTAGCCTTTGAAGAATGGCGTGTGCCGTCCGCCTTCTTCCTTGGTCAGAATGTAGACCTCGGCTTTGAACTTGGTGTGCGGCGTAATCGATCCGCCCTTGGCCAGCACCATGCCGCGCTCCACATCTTCTTTCGCGATGCCGCGCAGCAGCAGGCCGGCATTGTCGCCCGCCAGACCTTCGTCCAGCTGCTTCTTGAACATTTCGACGCCCGTCACCACCGTCTTGCGGGTCTCGCGGAAGCCCACGATCTCCACTTCCTCGCCCACCTTCACCTTGCCGCGCTCGATTCGTCCCGTCACCACCGTGCCCCGGCCCGAGATCGAGAAAATATCTTCAATCGGCATCAGGAACGGCTTGTCCAGCTCCCGCGCCGGCTGCGGAATGTACTTGTCCACCGCCGCCATCAGCTCGTCAATCTGCTTTTCCCACTTGGCTTCCCCGTTCAACGCGCCCAGCGCCGACAGACGCACCACCGGAATCGTCATCCCCCGGGAACTGGTAGCTCTTCAGCAGCTCGCGCACTTCGAGCTCGACCAGGTCGAGCAGTTCGGCGTCATCGACCGCATCGCACTTGTTGAGCGCCACCACGATGTAAGGCACGCCCACCTGCCGCGCCAGCAGCACGTGCTCGCGGGTCTGCGGCATCGGACCATCGGTCGCGGCCACCACCAGGATCGCGCCATCCATCTGGGCCGCGCCCGTAATCATGTTCTTGATGTAGTCGGCGTGACCCGGGCAATCCACGTGCGCGTAGTGCCGGTTCGCGGTCTCATACTCCACGTGCGCCGTGGCAATGGTGATGCCGCGCGCTTTCTCTTCCGGCGCGTTATCGATCGAATCAAACGACCGGAACTGGATCTTCGGGTTGTGCTTCGACAACACTTTGGTGATGGCCGCCGTCAACGTGGTCTTGCCATGGTCGATGTGACCAATCGTCCCTACGTTGCAGTGCGGCTTATTGCGATCAAATTTCTCTTTCGCCATATCTTGCCGTGCCTTGTTCCTTCCTCTTGTTCGAATGCGCCTAATATACGTCAGTAATAACGGTAGAGCTGCTGAAATTTCCGTCGCAGCCCGGGGTCCACTTCCTCCACGCAGGTCAGGTAAAACTCCCGCATCTGCGCCTGGTCGGAAACGGTCAGCGCCCGATATAACGTCTGCGGCGCCCAGTTGCGCCAGCGTGTCATCCACCTTCTCGAAAACGCCCCGGCCAGTATCGTCTCCAGGTCGCGTATCCGGGCGCCGCTCTTGCGCACCTGCTTGAGGAACTTTTCGACTCGCTCCGGCCGAAGGCGCGATCAATTGCGCGTTTCAGTTCCTCGAATTCTTTTTCCTTCTCAACCCTTATGGCAACTGGTTGAAAGCTCACCACGACGCGCACCCTGCATCAGAAATTTCTGGAGCGGGAGACGGGAATCGAACCCGCGACCAACAGCTTGGAAGGCTGTGACTCTACCACTGAGTTACTCCCGCTCAGCCTCAAACTCTGAGATCCCTCGCAAAGTAACGCTCGGGATTTCGGCTGCGGGCTCCCGCTTCGCTCACGCCCGCAAAACGCCTCAAGCTACTCCCCGCTTTAAACCAGCCATCAGCTATCAGCCGTCAGCCCTCAGCTAAAAACCCTGGCCCGGCCCCCGATTTCCGTTCGCTCAAAAACTTCTCAACTCAAATTCGTGGAGCCGATGACCAGGATTGAACTGGTGACCTCTCCCTTACCAAGGGAGTGCTCTACCAACTGAGCTACATCGGCTAGAACCAGCCATCAGCTTTCAGCCGTCAGCCTTCAGCAAAATCACCCGCCCGGCGACGCCTTCTGCCTACTAATTACTTGGCCTTGCCTCGCTCTCACTCTCGCTATCCGAGTGCATCACATCGTTGCGACGCAGCCAGGTCTTGAGTCGCGAACATTGCCAGAACCGCCAGGGTGGCGAAGCGCAATTTGCGGATCGCTCAAAGTCGCCCACGACAGCGCCCCCAAAACCACGAAGGCGGCCAGCGCCATGTAGAGACGATTCATTTCAAGTCTCTGGTGCACAGGGAAGGATTCGAACCTTCGTACCTCCGAGGAGGGGCAGATTTACAGTCTGCTGGCTTTAACCACTCACCCACCTGTGCAGAACTGCACAACCGTCCGGCCTTACCTGCTGATCCGGCACTGGTCACCGACGTTCATACACAGCGTACGGAAGATCGTTCGGACGGACTTTGCAAAAGTACGGACTTGCAAAGTGAAGAACAGAAATGCGCGCGAAGATGCTATCGCACGCAAACACCACACTTGGAAAATTCCCTTATGGAGTGCCGTTGGAAAATCTGTTAAGCCGCCGCGCCGCGCCGAATATCCTGCGTCCAGAATCAATGCTGGAGCTGGCGAAGGGATTTGAACCCCTGACCCTCTGATTACAAATCAGATGCTCTACCAACTGAGCTACGCCAGCAGTTCTGAGATCGCGTGCCGTCCTCTACAGGGACAACACACCCTCTGATCCCTTCCTGATGTCCGGGACAATTTTAAAAGTTACCATAACGGCATTTTGCGTGCAAGGGGAGACCGGGAGGATCTTCTTAATCTGGACTTTTTTGCGACCTTTGCGGCATTTCTTGGAGTCCTTTGCGGTTTAAGGTCTCGGGTTCCTTATCCGACTAATCAAAAATCAAAAGCCTTAACCGCAAAGGATGCTAAGACACCCGCAAGGGTCGCAAGACACTCTCGCAAGGAACCATCCATTGGGGAACCATGGGCGAACCAAATCGAGGATGACTGGAACAGCTGGAAGTCACACTTTCGCGACTGCCGGCTGCACAGAGCCCTTAATGCTCTCGAGAAGTTCCATCGCGCACTCGCCTGGATCGCGCTTCTCGAAGTTCTCGTCCAGCACCAGAAAGGATACCGAAGGGTCAATCTCCTCGAAGAGCTTCTTTGAAGGTGTACCGCGCAGCGACTGCATGTTGGCGCCGAGGATGATCAGTTTTGCTTTGGTCGCCTTCAACAGGATTTTCGCGTCCAACACGTTGGCGGCGGTCAGGGGGCTATATCCAGCGCGGCATAGAATCTCACGCAGGAAGGTGCGCACATTCACCGAATCGTAGACGCAGAGCACACGAGATTCCGGATTGCCGGACTTGTCCTTGGAATAGCGTGAGCCCAGGTAGGACGCCATGATGGCTTCGGCTTCGGAGTCGTAGGCCTCGAACATGGTCAGCAGATTGGTCATCTCCAGAGTCTTGCGCAATTGGGGCTGAAGTGCGCAGAGCTTGATGTCGCCGCCCTTGGCGCGCGCGGCGGTGACCAGGCGAACCATCGCTCCCAACCCGGTGCTATCGACGAATGCCACGTTTTCCAATTGCAAGACGACGTCGCCGTGGTTCGGCAGCAGGTCCCCGATGTGGGCTTGTAGCGAAAATACCTCCGAGCCTGCCACGATGCGTCCGCTGCATTGCACAATTGTGACGTCGCCCACCGGGCGGTTATCGATGGTCAGTGGCATGATATTCCTCTTGAAACCGAGCTGGCTTACGCCCTCGCGGACGCTCGCTGCAGGAGTGACAAAATCCCACACACTATAGCCGCCGCGCCCTTTCCGGACAACAAAATCCGGGGGGAAGGGGGGTGAGGTCCTGGCATCTGCTTTCCCCTAGAATCGTACCGGGCCCTTGCTGCGCGTTGACTTGACGCCTGACCGCACCTAACATGGCGTCGCGGGTTTCTGCTCTCCTGGCACTCATGATCGGCCAAACCATTTCGCACTACCGCATTGTCGCGAAGTTGGGCGGCGGCGGAATGGGTGTGGTCTACAAGGCCGAAGACACGCGGCTGCACCGTTTTGTTGCTCTCAAGTTCCTGCCCGATGAAGTTGCCCGGAATGCCCAGGCGCTCAGCCGCTTCCAGCGCGAGGCGCAAGCGGCGTCGGCGCTGAACCATCCCAACATCTGCACCATCTACGACATCGGCGAAGAGAACGGCCAGGCGTTCATCGCGATGGAATATCTGGAGGGCGTGACGCTGAAGTACCTGATCGCGGGGCGTCCGGTGGAGCTGGACACCCTGCTGGCGCTCGCCATCGAAATCGCCGACGCACTCGACGCGGCGCACTCCAAGGGCATCATTCACCGCGACATCAAGCCCGGCGAATATTTTCGTCACCGAGCGCGGCCACGCCAAGGTGCTGGACTTCGGCCTGGCGAAAGTGACTGAGCAGCAGCGGCGCGGTGGACGCGGCGGGAGTGCTTTCGCAGGCGACTGCGATGAGCGAAGACCATCTGACCAGTCCGGGCTCGACGCTGGGCACCGTGGCTTACATGTCTCCCGAGCAGGCCAAAGGAAAAGAACTCGATGCGCGCACCGATCTTTTCTCTTTTGGCGCGGTGCTTTATGAGATGGCGACCGGCACGCTGCCTTTTCGCGGCGACACTTCCGCTCTTGTGTTCAATGCGATTCTGGAGCGTCTTCCCACTCCGCCGATTCGTCTGAACCCGGATCTGCCCGGGGAGATGGAACGCATCATTAATAAATCGCTGGAGAAGGACAGCAACCTGCGATACCAGCACGCTGCCGACATGCGCGCCGATCTGCAGCGCCTGAAGCGGGACACGGACACGAGTCGAGCCGTGGCTGCCAGTTCCGGCTCAGTCGCCGTAGCGCATGATTCGACTCCCTCTTCCGCGGCGCAGCAACCGATATCGCAGCCGGGAGCGCCTCAGTCAAGCGGGGCGGTGCCGTCCGCGACTCCGTCTGCGGCGGCGCTGGCTTCGATTCCTTCGTCGTCGTCGTGAAGGTCGCCGCCGCGACGTCTGAGCAGACAGGAAAGACAAAGGTTTGGAAGATTGCGCTTCCCGTCGCAGCTTTAGTCATTGCGATTGCGGCGGGAGCTTTCTTCTACTCGCGGCGTTCGGCGTCGCTGACCGAAAAAGATTCCATTCTGCTGGCTGACTTTGTCAACACCACCGGCGACGTTGTCTTCGACGGCACCCTGAAGCAGGCGCTGGCGGTGCAGCTGGAGCAGTCGCCATATCTGAATGTTCTTCCCCAATCGCGAATCCAGGCAGCGTTGCGCCTGATGGGCCGGCCTCCCGACGAGCGGGTGACCAACGATGTGGCGCGGGAAATCTGCGTGCGGGACGGCGTGAAAGCCATGCTGACGGGCTCTATTTCGCGCCCTGGGCAGTCATTACGTGATTGACCTGAACGCGGTGAACGCGCAAACCGGAGATTCGCTGGCCCGCGCCCAGGTGGAATCCGAAAGTAAAGAGCAGGTGCTGAAGTCGCTGGACAAAGCGGCGTCCGACCTTCGGCAGAAACTGGGTGAGTCGATCGGCTCGGTGCAGAAATTCACCACCCCGCTGGAACAGGCCACGACATCTTCTTTAGAGGCGCTGCAGGCCTTCACCCTGGGGCAAGCCGAGCACTCGAAGCTGGAGGACGAGAAGGCGATTCCGCATCTGAAGCGGGCCATCGAGCTGGATCCGAATTTTGCCATGGCTTACGCCACGCTGGGCGTGGTGTACGGCAACCTGACCCAAACCAATCATCAACTCGAGAATCTCAGCAAGGCATTCGAATTGAAGGACAGGGCGAGCGAGCGCGAGAAATTTTATATCTCGGCTCACTACTACAGTGAGGTCAGCAGAGAGCTCGATAAAGCGATCGCCATCTATGAGCAGTGGAAGCAGACCTATCCCCGCGACTCGGTGCCTTGGGACAACCTGGCCCTTGGGTATGAGTCAACGGGACAGCCGGAAAAGTCCCTGGCCAATGCCAGCGAAGCGATGCGGCTCAACCCGAAGGATAAATTCGCCCATGCCAACCTCGCCGATGCCTACTCGTCTTTAGGCCGCTACGACGAAGCCAAGACGGTCACAGAGCAGGCCGCCGCGCAGGGATTGGGATCTCCCAGCGACGCCTTTTCGCTATACACCATGGCGTTTGACCGTGGCGACAAGGCTGGTATGCAGCGAGCCATGGAGTTGGCAAAAGGACCATCGGTGGAACCGATCATGCAGCTGATCGTGGGCCAGGGGCAATGCGCTTTGGGCAAGATACAGACGTGCCAGACGAAGCTTTGCCCAGGGGGTCAGCTTAGCTCAGACTTCCGGGCTGAAGGAGCTCGCCGTGGGAATCCGTCTGCGGGAAGCGTCTTGCCTCACTGAGATAGGCAATCCGACCTTGCGCCGGCAGGTGGCATCGCAGGCCCTGGCCTCATCGGATGATCGCGATACTCGCACCGAGGCTGCCTATGTTCTTGCCCGGGCCGGCGACGTCAGCCGGTCGCAGAAATTGATTGAACAACTGGCCAAGGAATTCCCAACCGACACTTTGCAGAACTCGGTCTGGCTGCCGGTGGCACGGGCCACCAACCTGATCAGAGTCGAACCAGCCGGGGCAGGCGGTTGACGCTTTGGAAGCGACCGCTCCTTACGAGTTTGGCTCGCCGCCGGAGGGCGCCATCTATTGGCCCATGTATGTTCGCGGGGAAGCATACCTGCGATTGCGGAATGGAGGCAAAGCCGCCACCGAGTATCAGAAAATTCTGGATCACCACGGCATCGCTCCGAACAGTCCCCTCTACACTCTGGCCCGGCTTGGTTTGGGGCGCGCCTATGCCCTGCAAGGAGATTCCGCCAAAGCCAAAGAGGCCTTCCAGGACTTCTTTGCCAAGTGGAAGGAAGCCGACCCGGATGTTCCTATACTTAAAGATGCAAAGGCGGAATACGCTAAGCTGCAGTAGCCAGGATGTAGGCGCGAGCGTCCCGCTCGTGCTCTTTCATTATCGAAATGGATGGGAACCCGTCATTTCCTGAGGAATAGAGATAGGTCACGTTGCCTGTTTTTCGAGGATCTTTCTCCTGCCGCCCTCGGGCACGAGCGGGTCGCTCGCGCCTGCATTGAACCTGTTATGATTAAAGCTCCTTGACCGTCGCTGGCACCTGGCTTTCCCGCAGCGGACGGTCACATTTCATGCGCAAGCGACGTCGCCTTTTCATCCTGTTCGGCTTTGTGCTGTTCGCAGCCGCCGTGGCTCTGCTCGTCGTATTGCGCAAGCACGCTCCGCCTGAACCGGCCCGCCTGCTCCCCGGCGCGGACGGTTATTTTTACGCCAACCTGAAATGGATACGGCGCGCCAACATCGCGGGCCAGATGCCCGACGTTCCTCATGAACCGGAATATGAACAGTTCATCGAGGCCACCGGTTTTCAGTTCGAGCGTGACCTCGATCAGGCTGCCTTCGCCATTCACTACCCAGCCGCCAAGCCTGGAGCCAAAGCCGGCAACCCCGGAGCCGGCACGATTTTCGGAGATCTTCGTAGGCAGAATCGACAACCAGCGGCTGCGGGCATACCTGGGAAAACTCTCCGCTTCGGTCGACGACTACAATTCCATCGACATCTACAACATCCCTCTCGAGGGCCGCACCTTGCGGGTGGCCATTCTAGGCTTTGATACCGTGGCCGCCTCCAACCACGACGATCCCATGGTGATTCGAGGCATTGTTGACCGATCACGCAAACTGGCCTCGCCGTTCGCTGGGCCGGCATTATTGCGCCGGTATTACAAATATGTCCCGATCGCGAGCCTGGGTTGGGCAATTTTCAGGGTCGATCCCGTCGATAGCTTGCCCAGCCGGAGCAGCTTGTCGTTCCTTTTTACCAAACCGGCGACGGTGGTTGCTTCGGCGCGCTATCTCGGAAAAGTACATTTTCGGGCAGAAGCCTTTACCGGCAGCAAGGACGACGCGCAGCGGCTGACCGAGCAGCTGGGAACTTTTCTGCAACTCTTTCACACTGCCGAGGGCACGGTCTCGATGCCGGGGAACGATCCTGACGTGAAGGCATTTTTCGATGGATTGAAAGTGCAGCAGCACGATGATCGCACCGTGCTTACGGCCGCCATCCCACCCGGGTTTATCCGTAAAGCGGTCGCAGCTCCCCCCGCCGAAGCGGTTCCGGAACCGCCGCAACCCGCGGCGCCTCCCGCCAGCAAGAAACCGGGCAAGTAACTGAAACATTTCCCTGTGGAAGCGCATCTGTTGAAGCGGGCGTAGCTAGCACCGTAACCTCTCAGCCAGTGACTAATGTTCCGGATTGAAGTGAGGGCCAATTTGGCCCAGCAGGTACAATAATCTCGGATGTCTACTCTTCCTCTTCCGATTGCGGCCTTTTTGGCGGGGCTGGTCTCCTTCCTCTCGCCGTGCGTGCTGCCCCTGGTTCCCGGTTACGTGTCACTTGATCTCAGGAGCTGGTGTCGAGGAACTCAAGGCACCGGAGTCACGCCTGTTGAGCAAGGTGATGCTGAATTCCGTTGGTTTCATTCTCGGTTTCAGCGTGGTGTTCATCACCCTGGGCGCGATTTCAACCGAGGTAGGACAGCTCCTGGCGCGCTACAAGTCGCTGCTGGCGCAGGTAGCTGGAGTGGTCATTATCCTGTTCGGACTGCACTTGACCGGCTTGTTCAAGATCAAGGCACTCTATACCGACGCGCGCCTGCATCAGGTCAAAGGCGGCAGTACACCGTGGGGAGCGTTCGTGATCGGTTTCGCTTTCGCTTTTGGCTGGACACCCTGCGTCGGTCCGATCCTGGGAGTGATTCTTACATTTGCCGCCGCCCAGGATTCAGTGACCAAGGGCATTTTCCTGCTGGCCCTCTACTCCATGGGACTGGCGGTGCCCTTTCTGCTGACCTCGCTCGGCATCGAGCGATTTCTCAAGTTCTACAGCCGCTTCCGAATGCACATGCATGCCCTGGAAGTGACCAGTGGCGGGTTGTTGATTGTGCTCGGCATTTTGCTGGTGGTGGGGCGGTTTACCATCATCTCGAATTATTTGTCGTTCCTGAACCGGTTCGCATTGTGAACAGTCGCGCGGTTATGATTTGCCCTGTGAAGAGGAGTTTGCCGTGAAACGCGATCCCGTCGTCATTATCGTCGTCGCCATGGTAGTGACCGTCATGCTCGTCGTCGGATTCCAGGTGGCGCGGCGCAATTCCGGCCGCACAGTCAGCGCCGGCGACAACATGAAAGGGCACCAGGCGCCCGATTTCACCCTGGAATCGCTGGATGGCAAGACGGTGCATCTTTCCGACTTTCGAGGCAAGGGCGTGTTGTTGAACTTCTGGGCCACGTGGTGCCAGCCCTGCAAAATCGAGATGCCCTGGTTTGCCGAGTTGCAGAAGCAATATGGGCCGCAAGGATTGCAGATCGTGGGCATTGCGATGGATGATGCCAGCCCCAAAGAGATCGGCGAGTTCGCTCACGACCTGGGGGTGAACTATCCTATTCTCGTAGGCAAAGAAGCCGTGGGCGACGCCTACGGCGGGGTGCAGTTCCTGCCGGCTACCTTTTATATCGGACGCGACGGCAAGGTCGTCGACAAAGTGTTCGGTCTAAAAGGGCGCGGCGAGATTGAAGACAGCATCAAGAAGGCACTGGCCGAGGGTCAGGCGGTGCAGGCGCGAAAGTAACGTAGGCGGCGACCCCAAATCCTTCTACCATTCTTGTCTTGCCATGCAAACGCTGCTGCGAAAAATCGCGCCCGGCCTGGTCTTTCTGAGCGCACTGGCAGCAGCCCAGGAGACGCCGCTTAACCAGGATATTCCGGGAAGAAAGATTCCGTCGGTGAGCATGTCGCCCTCTCCGCTGGTCACGGTCACTCGAGGCAAGCCCAATGCGGTAAATCTGCGCTTTCACGTGGGCGCGGGTTTTCATGTCAATTCCAACAAACCTAAGTCTGAATTCCTCATCCCTACCGCACTCCGACTGGACGCGCCTACTGACATTGTGATCGGGAGAGTCAGTTATCCGTCCGGCGAAGAAATGAGCTTCGCGTTTGCTCCGGAAGACAAGCTGAGCGTGTACACCGGCGAGTTTCCCGTGGCGGTCGAGGTTCGTCCGCTGGCCAACGTGGTTCCCGGCAAGTACATGATTCGGGGCGAACTGCGATATCAGGCCTGCGATAATGCGGCTTGTTATCCACCCAAGAAACTACAGGTGAAGTTCGAGGTCAAAGTCGTGAAAGGACCTCCACCACACCACAAGAATCCCGGGCAGAGTCCGCACATACACACTTAGGCAATCTAGATTTGAAACATCGAGCCGCCGGGGTACAATATGGCGACCGCGGATTGCGGCACTGACCGGCTAAGACACGCACTGATTGGATGAGGATCCCAGAGGACTGGTCAGGCCTTGGAACAAGGGCTCACTGTTTTACTTGTAGCACTGGATAAGATAATACGATGTCCACACCGCCCGAGCGCAAACCATTCAGAGAATTGGGGTCCGCTGAATTTTTAGCGCCGGCAGGCTTACCCGAGGCAAGTCTCGCGGGAGGCATAGAGGACGCATCCTGGCTGAACAGTCTGGCGACCCGCATCAGCGATACGCTCCTTCAAAATCTGCCCAACGACCTGACCAGGATGATCTACCTGGCGTCCCTTCGAGATTGCAATAGCGGTCTTTACCTGCAGCCGGACTTCTCCCCACAAGAGGGAATTCACGCCACGGACCGGGCGTTGCGGCTATGTCATGAGCAGGTTTTTCGCCGCCTTCTGACCACACGGTTGCCGGAATATGTGCGCCAGTTGCGACGAATACGTCCGCTACACGCGCGGCGAAACGGTCACGATGCTGAAGACCTGGAAGTCGCTGCAGGCGTACCGGGCGACGGTTCCGGTGGGCGCGGCTCCCATCTCGACCGAGCTGTTCTTTCTGAATATCACAATCGCGCTTGAAGTCCTGAGCCAGAGAATGCCGGAGTTGCAGTAGGCTCAGTGAGTGGCCGCCGCGCTGGGCAATTGCTCAAAGGGAAGCCAGGCGTTGATCACGCGTCCGATCACAGAAGCCTCGCGCGGCACCTTGAACCGTCTTACCGGTTGCCGCGAGAGCGGGTAGGGCAGTAAAGTCAGTTCCTTGCCTTCCAGTTGACACCAGCAACAACTGTGCCCGTCGGTATGCCAGACCAGGTAGACCGGACGTTCACGCATGGTTCTCCAGTCAAAAACCTGTACGGCATTTTGCATGACGTCGATCTCCACCAGAGATCCGGGAGGAATCAGATCGCCCATAGTGTCATCCTTCAGGCCAACCACCGCGTAGCGGTAGCGTCTGGGATCAAGGCGCTTGCGCAGAGCCGGGGGCAAAGCCGCCAGTTCCTGCGGGTTCAGTTTGAGCAGGTTGGTCTCGTGACTGTTGAGGCTGGCGTCGAAGTTCAGCTGAAAGCGGAAACTGGGGCCGCGGGTTTCGTTGGACTCGAGCCGGGACAGATTGGGTTCAACCTGTCCGACGAATTGCCTGACCTCGCTGGCATCAATTCCGAAGACCAGCAAAAGCTCTTCCAGCGAAACTTTGAGGCAAGCTGCCAGGCTGAAAAGTTTGTGAATGCTGGGAACCGATCCGGTTTCGACATCGGCCAGCGTGGAGTGCGAAACGTAAAAATCGGCATTGCCTTTAACGTCAGCAATCGACCGGCTGATGCGTTCGACGTCGCTGGATTTAACAAAGCGCTCTTCCCGCAACTCCCGAATCCATTTACCCGAGTCCATGTGATTGGCCGTAAGTTCCTGTTTTCATCCGGGCAAATTCGCCGACGCGAAACGCTTGCCCCCGTCTGCGAAATGTCCGGACCAAGCGGATGAGTTCGCTTCCCGCTGCCGTCCAGCTTTTCAATGGATGAAAAAGAAAATCGACGACCAGCGGGAGGATACTGCATCCCTGTACAAGACGAACCCTAACCGATTCTTAAAGCTTGATTCAGGTCCCACTGTCGTTGTTGCCGGACCCGGGTGAGGTAACTGAGCAATTCCTCATAAGGCATTTCAAGCGCCGGAACCGACAATGTCCACCCAGGAAAGAGCCATTTCAGCCTCAAGCAAGGCTCAACTAACATCAAGTTTACACGAAGGCGAAGCGCGCCATAAATCAAGTCATCAGCCTCTTTCGCCAGCGCCGGATTGGCTCCTGCCTTGGCCAATTGTCCCAGCTTCATGAGCATGGCTGCGTTCTTTCCAATCAAGTCAAGCGAGCCCAGCGCCAAACCCAGCCGTCGCCTCTGTAAATTTCGATATTCAGACGGCGGAAACATGCTTCGGAGATACGCTTCTTCCGCCGGATCAAGAAGAATGCGGAATGCGTCGAGATCGACCTGGTGTTTCTTCGCCTCCCAGTCGTCGAGACTGCCGATTTGAGGCAGCCCGGGGCGAAGAACTGTCCAGACCAGAAAGAGAGACAAGCCAGCGGCAAAGAGAATTGCTAACGTCGATACCATTTCTTAACCTGTTCACTTAACGCGTTGTTCCAGTTTGCCAAATCTGTACTGGGCAAACTTTCGATCAAGGTTTCGGTCCGCGGTTTCAGAAAATAGGAAGCCCAGGTAATCGCGGCCAGATTATACGCGGCCGAACCGAGTACCACAAATGTGGAGTCAGCGATGGAATGGAGATGAGCCCGAAGTTCGAGCAGAATTAGATCCAGGGCTGCATAAGTGCCGAATCCGGCGGCGATTCCAACTGAATAGTGTTGCCAGACCAGGCCCAGGCGGGACATCAGAGAAATCAGGAATATCAGCAGACATACTTGCAACACCCTGGCTGATCGTTCCACCAGGATAATCGATTCGAAGACGTTAACCACTCCTCTGGGACTTTTGATCGCCAGAACGATCAGAACGCAAGCAGCTGCGATAGCCGCCACGATCCAGATTCCGGCAAAAATGATTCGCAGGGAGGCATATGGCCGGAACAAATGCTGAAGGATTTCTACCACGACGCCCAGACTTAACAGAATGGCGATCGCATCTCCCCACCAGAAAACATAAGAGTAGGTCCGGTTCGCGGGGTCAGGAAAGAGCAGCAGGACAGCGTCGCGGGAAGAGACTAAGACGGTGTAGATGAAGAAGATGGGAAATACTTTAGCCAGGCCGCGGATCGCCATGACCAGCGCGATCACAACCTGTAGCACGAGTGGGACGAACCACAGTACTGACGGTGCCAGCTGAGAGAGACTCATGGGCCGCACTGGCAGAGTACTCGTAAACCAGGCAGCCCACAAGAATTTTCAGACTATTTCGCCGAGTACGTCGCGCGGCTCTTATTTCCCGCAAGCGTTCGGTGAGCATGTAGGTCGCGGAGCCCCGCCGTCGGCCAACGACGTGGTTGACACAGCGCCCAGCAGCAGCAATGTTGCCAAAACCAGATGAACAATCTTTTTCATAAGAATTCCTCTTGGGGTAGGGGACCCCCGCCTCCCACAACCTAGCGTTTTCCCAGTGCCGGGTTTGAAGTGTTCGAAAAACGCGCGGTCGAGAAATCAGGGTTCGTCGGTAGACCGACAACGGCCGAGAGCCGGCATCCGATCTCGCTACCCCACCAGGACGGCGTTCTTTCGCGTCAACCCGTGTTCTAAGCATGGCGAGGTGGATGCCCGCTATCGCTCGCCCACAACGCCTTTGGTCGGTAAACCGACGCAATCTTCGGGATTCTCAACCTAAGACGGCCAGAAACTATGCTGACCGCCTGGCCCGAGGTATGGCGTTCAGCAAAGGTGCTCTGCTATTGCGCCGGGCGGCGGCAACAGCGAGTCGGCTTCTGCTGGTGCTCTACGCTGCTGGTTCCGTGCGTCGTACTTTTTCTTTGCGGTGAGTCCTAAGTCGGCTGCCCAGCAGTTGCGACTGTTTGAGCTTCCTGTGATTTTCTGGCGATTTGGGCCGTTGATCTCGTTGTAGGCGGCATCGAAGCGCTTCGACATGGCTGCGCACGCTGGGCGAGCCCGTGAACCTACTCGTCCCTTACGCCCTCTGGGGCCTGGTTGCTGGGTGTGCTGAATATTGGCGCCTCCCTGCTGGTGGTCATGTCGCGAACTCCGGGCTGACCATCACTCGCGGGGAATTGCAGCTCGGGAGGATTTCGCGCGATGCGGACGAACTTCAAGGCCGCGATCACTCGCCTTCAAGTCGAAGAGGAACCAAAAGAGGCAGCTATCCAGTCACACTCATTGCCAATAAGTCCGCCTAGTATCTGGAGATGAACGCGTCGGCAGCGGTGCGTAGTTTGTTGCAGATACCTTTCGCGAGACCCGCTTTTCCCCAGCGCGGAGCTGGCGAGAGTGAGTGGCATTCTTCCGTTCAGAACATCAAGAATATTTTGAGCCAGGCGGGCTACACCATCGCCCAGCTTTCAGCAAGCACGGGCAGGCGTTACGGAATCAGGTCGCCCTTCTTCATTCCACCGACCTTTTTATACAAGTTGAGAAGTGGAGTCACCCCACACATTTGTCAGATCGTCGCCTTGAGCGACTGCACGGGTTACCGCTTTGTCGACTGGATGAAGATATGCGGATTTGATCTGCACCAGATTCCCCGGCTGCAAATGCGGCTGCACTCCGAACGTACAGTGCTGATCACGCCAATGGAATCTGATCACGATTCTCTGCGGTCACGGCCGTCCGGCTTCGACGAAGAGTCCGCCTTGTCATCTTCTTCTATAGCATCCCGATTAGAGTCTCGGCTGGACGGTATGGGGCAATACGATCATCGACGCTACCTGCTGGCAAAAGTCGGACGCAGAGACGCTCTGATTTATCCGCAGCTTATGCCCGGTGCTATCGTGCGCGCCGATCGCTGGTTTCGCCAGCGGATTCATGGCGCCGATCTCGCGTCCATGCCCGATCTGCTGTGGCTGGTCGAATTGCCCGGTGGACTTACATGTTGTCATGTCAGATGGATTGACGAGAATCAGATTGTCTTGCTGCCAAGCCGTCCTCCGTGGGGAAGCTTGCCGTTGCGTCTGCCGACTGAGGCGCGGATTCTTGGTCTGGTCGATAACGGACGCGGTTTCGTGAAGCAGGAAGCCTCTGCAATCCCTGCCGGGCCGGTGAAGTTTGAACCAGCCTTCTCGCCGTCGCGCGCCAGGGAGAAGATGAGATTCTCCGAGCTGCTTCGAATCTCGCGCCGCCGCACCGGTCTGACTTTCCGCGCGGCGCAGCAGCTTACCGGCGCAATCGCTCAAATTCTGGCAAGTCGAGACTATGCCATCGGATTAGGCGTGCTCTCCGACTACGAGACCATGTCCAGGTTGCCGCGGCACATCGCCAAGATCATCAGCCTGTGCGTCGCTTATTGCATCGATATCCGCGAGCTGATGGAAACCGTCGGGGTCAAGATTGACGATTCCGCCAAACTTCCTTTACCGGCATACGACCAGGGCTCTGCACGTCGCTCGAGAAGCTCTTCGATGGAGTTGAACAGTACAGAACCATCGCGATCGGCGCAGGCTACGGGCACTCGGCGGCAGGCAGGGTCGAGAGGATTTCCAGGATCTAGCGGGCGCGGAAAATTCTCGCTGCGGTTGCTGCATGGATGTTTGCAGAAAAATTGAAGCGGCTGGCAATTGTTAGCGGCATGTCGCGACAAGTTTCAGAAGGCCGACCCGCGCTCTTCCATTCACTTTCTTTTACCGCTGCACGGGCGGGACGCCCGCGGCCACATGCTCTCCGAACTTTAGTAACTAGTCTCGCTAGTTACTTACCAAAGCGGGAATTAACTCACTTGTGCAAGTGACTCTGGTGTTTTGACTCGGACTCAGACTGACCCTACGATGATTGCTGCACGGGAGGTCTCCCGCTTCCGGCCATTCTCTCCCAAGAATTGTGGATTCAGGTAATCCGCCGATAGGCGGAATGGAGGCTGGACCGGTAATGCATCGCACTGTCAGAAAAAGATTGTTGCACTCACCTCGCGGCTCCCGCGGCTTCAGCCTGCTTGAACTGTTGATCGTGGTTTCGTTGTTCATGGTAGTCGCAGGAATGACTTTCATGGCAGTACAGCCAGCCTTGAAAGATGCGCGGGCGAATCAGGCTTTCAACCTGGTGATGATGCAGATGCGGATAGCCCGCCAGCGCGCGATCGCGGAACGTAAACAATACATCGTCTGCTTCGGAGCTGGTTCCGCTCCCACCGGGGCGCTTACTCCGATGGCTACGCCCACGGCGCAGAGCGTTCAAATGTTCCGCTGGGATGCAGGTACCGCACTCTCCGCCGCGGTTCAGATTAATGTCGCCGTGTTGCCCAGCGATATGCAATTTCAGGCCGTGAGCGGAGTTCCAAATAGCCCGACAACAGTGCCCGACGGATTCGGAAATGCAACCGTCGCAATCGACTTCGACCAAGGCGTCGGCGCGGCGCGTCAAGAATCAGATCATGTTCTTGCCAGATGGTTCGGCACACGACACCGGCGGAAACTGGAATAGCGGAATCATCTACGTCGGCCGCACTGGGGATGTGTACAGCTCGCGCGCCGTCACTCTGTATGGAGCCACAGGAAGGATTCGGGGTTGGCGCCTGATTAACTCCTCAGGGTCACCCAAATGGTTCGAACAATGACGAAGAAAGCTATCAACCAGATCGGAACGAAACCTGGGCAGCAGGGATTCGCTTTGCTCGAAACCCTGATTGCCATTGTGGTGCTGATGATCGGATTGCTGGCCGTGCTGGCAACTTTTGCCCTGGCTGTCGGCAACACGACCTCGATGCAGAACGACAGCCATCGCCCGCCAGAAAGTGGCGGAGGCAGTGGAAAGCATCTACACCGCGCGCCAAACCAGCCAGCTCACGTTTGACCAGATTCAGAATGTGGGTACGGGCGGAGGCATCTTTACTCCGGGGTTTACCGCCATGACCGACCCCGGCCCGGACGGTTTGGACGGGACCGGCGACGATGTTACCGCGGTGCCGATTCGGCTGCCGGGAGCAGAGCGGAAAGATCACTCAATACCACGTCAAGACGTGCTGGTGAACCTGGGACAGTTTACCCGGCAGATTCAGATTACGAACGTTGCCAACAACCCCAACGTTCGACAGATTACGGTCACGGTGCGTTACCCGACGCCGCAAGGCTGGTTTCGCACCTACCAGGTGCAATCTCTGATTTCGTCGTACCGCTGAGAGGAGAGACATGCGATCCATCGAACATAACGAGCGCGGCTTCAGCCTCATGGAATTGCTGGTTGCCGTTGCCCTGGGATTGATCGTTCTGGCGGCGACCACGCAACTGTTCAAGAACGGAATGGATGCGACCATCCTGGTGACGCAGTCGTCCGAAATGCAGCAGAACGCTCGCGCCACCCTGAATCTGATCGCAAAAGATGTGAGCATGGCCGGATCCGGACTGCCCACGGGCGGCCTGGCGTTGCCTTTCGGCGCAGGATCGACACCTTCATTTTTCGCGGTGGATAGCAACCGGGCCTGGCTGGGAGCGAACAGTTATCCTACCAACTTCATGTACGGCATCATCCCGGGGCCAGGCAATGGTATGGAATCGGGCGGCCCGGCTACCGTCGTCGCAACCAACACGGCATCGGACGCAATCACGGTTGTTTATGCCGACTATGCTTTCCCGCTGAATCAGTACACGCTCACCTTTCCGGCCACTAACCCGAACGGGGACCTGATCCAACTCGCACCTCCGGCGGCTCCTCCAGTCGGCTTCCCTGCCATCCAGTCTCCCACCGGAATTCAGGTGGGCGATCTGATTTTACTGACGAATAACATTGGCTCCGCCGTAGGCGAAGTCACCGGCATCGCGCCTGTCGGGCACGAAGACCAATATCAGTTTCGCCAATTTAGACCCCTTGAGAATGAACCAATCGGGGGCCGCGAAGGGAAACATCACTGTACATGAAGGGCGGAGGCACAACCGTGGCCAACCGGATCTGGGCGGTCACTTATTTCCTCGAAGTGCCTGCGGCCTCCACAGGTCAGCCGCCGCGGCTGATGCGGCAAGTGAATGGACAGACGCCGCAGCCGGTGGCCGATAACATTATCAATCTGAAAATCACGTACGACATGTGCGATGGCACAAATGGTCCTAACTGCTCCAATGTCCCCAACGCGCTGACCGCGCCGTTCTCCCCAACACAGATTCATAAAGTAAACATTCAGGTCATGGCGCAGACGCTCACCTCTTACGGAAACAAATCCAGGAGCACCGTCCTGGCGACTTCCGTGAGCACGCGCAGTCTGTCGTTCAAGGATCGTTATCAGTGAGGATTGTCATTGAGGAGAGTCACACAGCTTCAGGAGATAATTACTATGCGTAGGGCCAAGGGCCGATCACGGGGATTTACTCTTATTGCCAGCTTTGCTGGTGCTGGCGATGTTATCTGCCATTGCTGTGAGCCTTTTGTTTATGGTCCACGGCGCGGGGCAGGTGGGCAACAATGATCTGGAGACCAACCGGGCGTACTACGGCGCAGAGTCCGGGATGGAGCTGCTGACCGCCAATCTGGCGGCGCTTTATCAACAGTCGCAGTCTCCTACTCCGGCACAAATCACTGCCCTGACGACCAACCCGCCGGACAGCAGCATGATCAACGGCATGAACTATCAGGAGACCATTTCCTGGACGCCGGACGCCAACGGCAACCCGGCCAGCAGAACCGGCGTGATCGGTCCGGGGTCCAACGAGTCGGGTCTTACGGCGGAAATCATCCCGCTCACGCTGAAGGTTGCGGCCACGCGGCCAGGCGGAGCGTCGGTGAATATGACGCGCGGCGTCGAAGTGGCGCTCATCCCAGTGTTCCAGTTCGGTGTTTTTTCCGACAGCGATTTGAGCTACTTCGCCGGACCTAATTTTGATTTTCAGGGCCGGGTGCATACCAACGGCAACCTGTTTTTGGGAGAAGGCAACGGCAACGCCTTGGTTCTAGATGACAAGGTGACCGCCGTGAAACAGATCATCCGCGATCGCCTGGCCAACAACTTTCCGGGCAACACCAACTATATCGGCGACGTGTATGTACTCAACCAGACCGGGGGCTGCGACGGAACCGTGGCTACGGCGATCAACAGCACATTGAGCCCCCACTGTCTGAAATTCACGGTGCCGATGGCCAGCTGGAGCGGCGGAATTCCAGCGGCGGGCACACAGACCAATGTCAACACCTGGACCAACACTTCCACGACGGTTTCTGCCACAACTTTCGGTGGATTCATCGGCAATGGAACCTCAATGGCAGTGCAACCGTTGCAGCTTCCCTTCGTGCAGGGCGCGACTAACTCAGCCGGGCAGATTCAAATTATCCGCAAACGCACCGACCCTGCTGAATTGGTTACATCGGCGCTGGGTTCGTCGCGTGAGTACAACAAAGCGAATATCCGCATTTTGATGGCCGATACCCTAGCAGATCTCCACCCTGATCGAGGCACCGCTGCCCTGGATCTTGAGGACGTGAACCTGGCTGGCGCCTCCTTTACGGTAGGAGGAAACGTATATTTCATTGCCCAGGCCAAGACTGGGTTTAATCCCAAAGAACTCTACTGGACTGCCGCTCCTGGCGTGCCGGGTTCTGGCGCAAATCCGTGGCCTCTAGTCGACGGCTACTTGCGCGTGGAATATAAAGATGCAGCCGGGGGGTGGCACGGTGTCACCAATGAGTGGCTGAAACTTGGATTTGGGCGTAGTAATGTGATACCTACTGCTCCAAATCCATCGGCCAGCGGCAATATCGTCCATCCTAAGGCGATCCTAATTTTGCAGCAGCGGGCCGATCGCGACGCGGATGGGGCAGTGGGCGGAGTGAACGATGCCCCCAGTGCAACAACGGGGGCAAATGCGCAATATGCGTGGTATCCCCTCAACTTCTTCGATCCGCGTGAGGGCTTCCCCAGAGATTTCGCCGCCCTGGCGTCGTTCAACCCACCGCTGACGACGGGGACACAGGGCTACGCGAACGGCATCATGAACGCCGTTGAGGTTGACGTAGGTAACTTGAAAGAGTGGTTAAATGGCACCATTGCGGGCAGCGGAACGCAAGTGGAGTACACCAGCCAGAACGGCTATCTTCTCTACTTCTCCGATCGCCGCGGTATGGCGGTCGATCCGCACAATATCCCCGCCAATACGACCAGCGGAAAATACGGGTTCGAGGATACCATCAACTCGGGTTCGGCGACCGGCACACCCGATACGGTTCTCGAGCCACCTTCGTATTACGCTTTTTCGCCCGAAGACGTAGACGAGAACACCTTTGCCGACAACTGGGGCGCAACCAACGTGGGCCTCGGTTTCCACCTGAATACTGCGGGAAATCCTTACAAGATGGTGGATTGCTTAAATGGAGGCCGGCAGAATAAGGTTACCGGCGCTCGCCACGTTCTGCGCTTGATCGATGGCAGCCTGGGAAATCTTCCGGTACGTCTGGATAACAGCCTGGGCGGATTCACGGTGGCGTCGGAAAACCCGGTTTACATTATGGGCAACTACAATTCCGCTGCTCCCCCCGCCGATCAATTTTGGAACGACCAGACGGCCGCGGACATCGCCCATTCGAACGCAGCCGTCATTGCAGATTCTGTCACCCTGCTGTCCAATAGTTGGTCTGACTTGAACGACATGAAGAACCCCGTGTACTACGGTGCGGGCACAGGCCTGGCGAATCGCACAGCTACAAGCACGTACTACCGGCTGGCCATTGCGGGCGGAAAGAACATCAACTTCCCGCAACCGGCGGGCACAGGAAACGACTTCGGCACCGATGGTGGGGTGCATAACTTCCTGCGCTACATCGAGGCCTGGGGCGGGGCGGGCGGTCTGTACTATCGCGGATCGCTGGTCAGCCTGTACTACTCGCAATACGCGACCGGAGTCTTCAAGTGCTGTAACCAGGTTTACGGTCCACCGAACCGGCAGTATTACTTTGACTCCGCGTTCCTGGACCCAACCAAGCTGCCCCCGGGTACGCCCATGTTGCAGGACGTGGTTAACCTGACTTACTGGCAGGACTTCAAGCCGTACTAAGGAACTGTGTGGGGCGGACACTCTTGTCCGCCCTTTTTTACTTTGACTTCAAATTGTTGGGGTGCACGGCGACAGACTGAGCGAAATTCGTTTGCTCGCCGCAGAGTCCAAGTCAAAAGCGGCGGACAAGAGTGTCCGCCACACACGGCTACGAGATGATCAGAGCTGCCTCCTTGGGCAGATAGCCTTTCCTCCGGAACCAGTCTTCCATTGCAACTTTCAGTTCCTTGATCGGGACAGTGGTTCCGATTTCCATCATGCCGTCGGCCACGGGCAGCGTGTTATCAAACACGCTGGCGTTGGTGAAATTGCGCATGGAAAAATTGTCCAGCCATTTCAGCGGACAAGGCAGCCGTTGGCCGTTGTGGTCGTATTCCACGCGAATCTTGCGGGCAAACATCAGAAAGCGATTTAACCACAGAATTCATTGCCACAGCGCATGTAGGGCAGATGTCCCCATCTGCCCGGCTGAGCGCAGCTCCGCTATTTTCGCGCAGCAAGAGCCCTGTCGAGCTGCGCTCGACTGGGCGGATCAGGACATCTGTCCCTACGTGGGCTGCGGCGGACCACTGGCTTGACAGGTCACCCATTCAAGCATAGTCTGCCGCGACGTATGGGAGGCGCCTATGTTCTTTCTCTACATCATTCTGGTCGGCCTGATTGCCGGGTGGGCGGCGGGCAAAATCATGAAAGGTTCGGGCTACGGCACGCTCATGGACATCGTACTCGGCATCGTGGGCGCCATTGTCGGTGGCTGGATCATGCGACTCCTGGGTTTCTACACCAGCGGTGGACTGATTCCCAGCATCCTGGTAGCGATTCTGGGCGCAGTGGTCGTGGTAGTAATTGTCCGCGCCCTGAAGAAAGCATAAGCGCTAGTCTGATCCCGAAGGCCCGATCTGCACCAGGTCGGGCGCAGACGAGGGTGCACGTTGGAGCCTGCTCCAGCGGGATGGATTCGCCGAGCCTGACCGCAGCCGGTTCAGCAGCGAACCGATCGCAGTGGAGCCCCGCACCAGGTGACCGATTTTCAGCGGCCCCAGGACGTTTCGCTGCTGCACATGATGCAGTCCGCTTGAAACCACGCAGCCGCACTGGCTGCAGTCCGGTGTTCCGCCAAAGATGCAGGGCTCGACTCGCGTAGTCAGGTCGGCGGAGAAATTGGTCGACATCTTCGAGAAAAGACACTCCTGCGGATTTTTAGGAGGCTCCAGCAGGGCTTGTCCGATGCCTGGACTCATCAGCAACTTGGGATAGGCATCCCTCAGGCCGGGCAGCTCCCGCGCCACCCTTTGGCGTTCTTCCATGGTCAACATCTCCGGAGTGTGCTTCGCCCTGTTGCGGAGTGTAGAGACTTACCCAAATCCGCTTTACTTCCGACCGGGCTTCCCAGAAGGCGACATATTCTTCGAGATATCCAGGGCGCTTCATCATGGGGCCGGTAATCGTCCAGTGAATGTTCACCTCGCGATCGCGAATGTTTTCCAGGATGCGCGCGTAGGTTGCGGGTTTGCGGCGAGGATCGTGGTGCTCAGGCAGGCCGTCGATCGAGACCGCTACCCGGCTACGACGCAGACCCATCCACTCAGGCGGAATAGGAATAATGCCGCTGGTCACCACCAGGGTGAAAATATTCTGCGCGCTGAGAGCCGGCAGAATGCGGCTCAGTTCGCGGTGCCGGATCATGGGTTCGCCGCCTACCAGCGAAACGTGGCGCGGGCGATGCTTCTTCACCAGCCCCAGGACTCCCGCCACCAAAGCGTCGCCCCGTAGGTCGGAGAGCTCAGTCAGCTTCTTCTCGCCTCCCAAGTGGGAATCGCCGTAGGCATAACATCCGGGACAGCTTAAGGGACACTCGCGGGTGATCTCGATGGACAGCATAGGAGCCCGGCCGCTGAGGATGCTTCCCCAGGCGGCAAACAGCTCTCCCACAGTCATTCCAGGACGGGATTGGGACATAGAATTTTCCAGGCTTGGTTTTCAGGTTAGATGCAGGGAGTAGGAGCTTGGGAGCGCCTTAAAAGAATTCGATCGATGGAGTATAAGTATAATGGATAGATATATTTACGATGGCATGCACCGAATGGTTCGAGGGGTTTATTTCTTGACAAAGCTGAGCCGGGCACGGGCCCCAGGCAAGCATTTCGGCAACTTCTCTGGCAGAATGGAAGTATCTTCCCTTTCATTGTGGATTTCAGGGTTGATGGACTAACTTCCCGCTCAGGATGGCTATGAAAACTGCACGTTCGCGCGGCCCACTCACGCGCAATATACACCTCATCAAATGGGTCGAAAAAACCGCCGAATTGACCAAGCCAAAGGCCATCCACTGGGTGGACGGCTCGCAAGCTGAATACGACAAACTTTGCCGGGAGATGGTGGCCAGCGGCTCTTTTACCAAGTTGAATGAGGATTTGTGGCCTGGCTGTTTCCTGGCCCGCTCCGACCCTGCGGACGTGGCCCGGGTGGAAGACCGGACATTTATCTGTTCGCTCTCCAAGGACAATGCCGGCCCCACCAACAATTGGGAAAACCCCTACACCATGCGCCGCAAGTTGAAAGAAAAATTCAACGGCGCCATGCAGGGACGCACCATGTACGTGCTCCCCTTCAGCATGGGGCCGGTGGGCGGTCCCATGTCGCAGATCGGTGTGGAGCTTACCGATTCGCCTTACGTGGTCGTGAACATGCGAATCATGGCGCGCATCGGGATCGATGTTTTCAAGGAGATCGATAAAGACGAGCAACGCGTGGTGCCTTGCATCCACAGCGTGGGCGCGCCGCTGGCTCCGGGGCAGAAAGATGTTCCCTGGCCGTGCAACCCGGAGAAGTACATCGTTCACTTTCCTGAGACCCGCGAAATCTGGTCCTACGGCTCCGGCTATGGCGGCAATGCGCTGCTGGGCAAGAAATGCTTTGCGCTGCGGATCGCCTCGAACATCGCGCGCGACGAAGGCTGGATGGCGGAACACATGCTCATCCTGGGAGTGGAAGATCCGAAGGGCAAAAAGACCTACGTGGCGGCGGCATTCCCCAGTTCCTGCGGCAAGACCAATTTCGCCATGATGGTGCCGCCCAAGGGACTGGAAGACTGGAAAGTCTGGACGGTGGGAGACGACATCGCCTGGATCAAGCCTGACGCCGAGGGCTGTCTGCGCGCCATCAATCCCGAGGCCGGATTTTTTGGAGTGGCGCCGGGAACGTCGGAGAAAACCAATCCCAACGCGATGGCGACTCTCTCCCGCAACACCATCTTTACCAATGTGGCGCTCACTCCGGAAGGCGGCGTGTGGTGGGAGGGCATGACCGACGAGCCGCCGGCCGAATGTCTGGACTGGCAAGGCAACGTGTGGACGCCGGAAATTGCGAAAGAAACCGGCGCGAAGGCGGCGCATCCCGAATGCGCGCTTCACCGCTCCGGCCTCGCAGTGTCCGACCATCGATGCGGCCTGGGAAGACCCCAACGGGGTGCCGATCAGCGCCATCATTTTCGGCGGCCGCCGCGCCAGCACCATTCCGCTGATCTATCAGGCCTTTAACTGGAGTGCGGGAGTGTACGTCGGAGCCACGGTAGGATCGGAGACGACCGCCGCCGCCGGCGGAGAAGTCGGCAAGGTCCGCCGCGATCCCATGGCCATGCTCCCCTTCTGCGGCTATCACATGGGCGACTATTTTCGCCACTGGATCAAGATGCAGCGCTGGCTCAGCCGCACGCCGCGCATCTTCCACGTGAACTGGTTCAGAAAAGATGCAAACGGCAACTTTATGTGGCCGGGATTCCGCGACAACATGCGCGTGCTCAAGTGGATCGTGGACCGCGTCCACGGCCGCTCCCAGGGCAAAGAGACGCCGATCGGCTGGACTCCGCACTACGAAGACATTGAGTGGAAGGGCCTCGACTTCCCCAAAGAGAAATTTGAAAAACTGCAGGCGGTCGATCGGGCGGCCTGGCGATCCGAGGTGATCGGGCACGAAGAACTGTTCATTCTTCTGCACGCACATCTTGCCGCCAGAGATGATTTACGAGAGAGAATTGCTGATCTGCCGGCTCTGATGTTCCTGATGCAGGCGCGAGCGTCCCGCTCGTGCGGCAGCGAGGGAATGTCGCGGCAAACAATCCGGATGGCATCTGAAAAGGTGCGAATGGTGAGGGCGCGACTTGAAGTGGCAACCTTTATCTTTGCGGAAATGAGGACAGGTTCGTCGCCTTTTTAGCACGAGCGGGACGGTCGCGCCTACATTGGCTGGGTGCCGCTCAGGCTTGGCGCTCCGGCGGCAACGGCGTCGAGATGCTTCAGCGTCTCGTCTACCGTCAGCGAATACATTTCCCGCCCCAGGCCCTCGCCGGATTCGAGCGCGGTTTTCAAATAATGGCCCGGCAATCTCCACCGCCAGCGTATCCGTAATCACCTGGCCGGTGCGCTTCTTGTATTCCACCCATGCGGGATGCGGCAGCGCCACCCACACCGGCCGCCCGTCCACCAGAAACTTGACGTCGACGGCGTCAGCGTGGCGCGTGGCAATGGCGACGATGAGCGCCTGATAGATGCAGTGCACGTTGGCTCTTGGTCCAGCGATCGACGACGTGGAAGTCCTGATACATGGCTGCAAAAACTATATCGGACCTGAATAAGCGTGGGCAAATCGCAGTCCGCAGCGTCCGGTGATCTGCCGTCGATGGCGGCGGAAATGCATAGGTCCTTCGCTACGCTCAGGATGACATTCGGTTGGATGGATCGCGCTGAGGAACCAAGAGTGGATGGAGTGAATTATGATGTGTCGAAAAGCTGATGGCTGATGCTGACAGCTGAAAGCTTCCCATGAAAAACCTCGGCATCCTGCTCTCCGGACGCGGCTCGAACTTCGAAGCCATCGCTAAAAATGTGGCGGCGGGCAAGATTCCCAACGCACGGATCGCAGTCGTCATCTCGAACAAGCCGGATGCCGGCGGCCTCGAAGTCGCCCGAAGCATGGGGCTGGAAGCTCTGGTCATTCCGTCCAAAGGGCAAACCGCGCGAAGAGCACGATCGCGAAGTGGTCGCCGCGCTGCAACAGCACAAGGTCGATCTCGTCTGCCTGGCCGGATACATGCGCCTGCTCTCGCCCTGGTTCGTGCAGCAATTTCCCCGGCGCATTCTGAACATCCATCCTTCGCTGCTGCCCGCATTTCCCGGCCTGGAGGCGCAGGAGCAAGCCTTTGCCTACGGCGTGAAGGTCACGGGCTGCACCGTGCACTTTGTGGATGAAGAACTCGACCACGGAGCCATCATCGTGCAGAAAGCGGTCCCGGTGCTGGACACCGACGACGAACACACGCTGGCCGCGCGAATTCTGGAGCAGGAACACGTGGCCTATAGCGAAGCGATCAATATCGTGCTCGAGGGAAAGTATCGAGGTTGAAGGGAAGGCGGCTTGTGACGAAGGTCACAGCGGAGTAGGCCGTTCGGCACATACATTTCAGATTTCTGATTTTAGATTGCAGATTGTCCATGGCGGCCCACTGTCAGCTCGGAGGTCAATGAAGAATCGCACCAAGCAGTTGGCCCTAGTTGTCATCCGCCTCTGCCAGGGACACTACCACAAGGTCCGGAAGCGCGCATTATCAGCCGCCAACTTCTACGCTCGGCAACCTCAGTGGCAGCGAACTATCGCGCTGTCTGCCGGGCTCGCTCTACCGCCGACTTCACCTCCAAGCTCGGCCTGGTGCTCGAAGAAGCAGATGAAACGCTGTTTTGGCTGGAACTCCTCGTCGATGCTGGCATTGCACGACGAGAACAAATCAACCTTCCCCTTGATGAAGCGAACCAGTTGGTCTCCATTTTCGTTGCCTCGTTGCGAACCGTTAAGAGTTTGAAATCTGAAATCTAGAATCCGCAATCTGCAATCGTCGTCCACGCCCTACTATAATCGTTTACCCTATGCCCACCTTCCCTCCCGTTGACGAACAACTCGCCTACATCAAAAAAGGCTCCGCGGAAATTGTGAAGGAGTCAGAGCTTCGCTCCAAGCTGGAGAAGTCCCTCGCCTCCGGCAAGCCGCTGCGAGTCAAAGCCGGCTTCGATCCCACCGCGCCCGATCTTCATCTCGGCCACACCGTGCTCCTGCGCAAGCTCAAACATTTTCAGGATCTCGGACACACCGTCATCTTCCTGATCGGCGACTTCACCGGCATGATTGGCGATCCTACCGGACGCTCGGCAACTCGTCCGCCGCTGAGCGCGGAAGAAATCATGCGCAACGCCAAGACTTACATGGCGCAGGTTTTCAAGATTCTTTCGCAGGCCAAGACCGAGACCCGCTTCAACAGCGAGTGGTTCGACAAGATGAAGCCCGCGGACTGGATCCGGCTCACCGCCAAGTTCACGGTTTCGCAGATGCTGGAGCGCGAAGACTTCCACAAGCGTTTTCAGGAAGAAAAGCCGATCGCGCTGCACGAACTGCTCTACCCGCTGGCCCAGGGATACGACTCGGTCGCGCTTCAGGCCGACGTCGAACTGGGCGGCACCGACCAGAAATTCAACCTGCTGGTCGGCCGCGAAATGCAGCGCGCCTACGGGCAGGAGTCGCAGGTGGTTCTGACCACGCCCATCATCGAAGGCCTCGACGGCGTGCAGAAAATGTCGAAGTCGCTGGGCAACGCCATCGGCATCCAGGAACCGCCGCTCGAGATGTACGGCAAAGTCATGTCCATTTCCGACGCGATGATGTGGAGATACTACGAGCTGCTGACCGACGTGCAGCTTCCGGAAATCGAAAAGATGAAGAGCGCGTCACATCCCATGGAGGCGAAGAAGGATCTGGCGCGGCGAATCGTGACCGACTTTCACTCGGCGGACGCGGCGGCGAAAGCGGCAGAGGATTGGGCAAAGCAGTTTCAGAAACGTGAAACACCCGATGTGCTGGAGCAGGTCATCGTGAAGATCGACAAGATCCTTGCTGGTTCGGGTGAGCCGGTTGCAGTCAACCCGCCGCCGGCTGATTTGTTAGTCTTGGCCGAGGACCGTGGACTCGACTCTGCCGTCCCAGTCAGGATCGACAAACTGCTCGCAGAAGCGGGGCTGGCTGAGTCGGCTTCAGACGCGGGTCGCAAAATCAAACAAAACGCCGTCGAAATCGACGGAGAAGCGGTCGCTAAACTGAAACTAGCGGTGCCGCGCCCTTCGCGCTCCCTGGTTGTGCGCGTCGGACGATCCATCAAGCAAGTCATGATCACGTGAGCCGAGCGAACAGCTGTGGACTCAGAATTCCACCTTGGATACGGGTCGTTGATCGCCCGAACGGGCTGCGCAACTCCTGCCCTGAACCGGCTAATTTTACCTGATTACCCTCGTCATACAGGGTCCGCCCTACCTCTAACTTATTGATTAATTTGCACCTAAGCCGTTCCCGAGTGGAGGCCCGACTGCAAATCAATACCCCGAATAACAGGCTTCGCGTGCAGCGCTGGCGGGCAGGCCTAATTCATCTTTTCGGGGGAGCTTCAACATGAACAGAACCATCGCTTCACTGCTTACCGGAGTTTTGCTCTCGGCCATGTGTCTGGCCCAGAGTTCCGCCGACCAGCAAGCTGGTGCGTCGGCGTCGCAGGACACTTCTGTTTCGGCGAATAAATCCGGAGCCAAGGCCAGTTCCAATGCTTCGGCCACAGCATCTCAGGAAACTGCGGTTTCCGGAAAGAACGGCCAGGCTCAGACCACAACCGCGGACCAACTGCAGGCCGGTAGTACTGTGCAGGCCGAGTTGACCAAGCCGGTTGACGCCCGCAAAAACAAGAAGGGCGATGAGGTCGTGGCCCGGACAACGCAAGATGTAAAGTCGAACGGCCAGACAGTTCTGCCCAAGGGATCGAAGATCGTTGGCCATATCACCGATGTTCAGGCACGCGAGAACGGGCAGCAGGAGTCACATCTCGGGATCGCTTTCGAACGGGCGATCTTGAAGAACGGAACCCACGTTCCGATGGCGCTCACGCTGCAGGCAATCGGCAGCTCGAATGCAAGCGCGGCGACGAGCATGGACGATGCAGCGATGGCCGATGACAACATGTCTGGAATGGCGGCCGGTGCCGGAGCCACTGGCTCAGGAGCAACTCGCGGCGCTTTGGGCGGAGCGGTTTCCAGCACCGGGCGCGTTGTAAATACCACTGGCGGCGCAGCTGGCAGCACGCTGCATGGAGCGAGTTCGGCGGGTGCCGGGGTGACGGGTGCCGCAGCGACCGGGAGACTCACTTCATCGAGTCAGGGTGTGGTTGGACTTCCCGGCATGACCCTTTCGTCCGCGGCTTCCTCCACGTCCGCGGTTTCGGGCACAACAAGAGGCGGTTCGGTGATTAGCTCGACCAGCAGCAACGTTCATCTGGATAGCGGCACTCGCATGATTCTTACCGCGACCGGTCACTAAGCGTGTACGGGAAAATGGCGAGGAGAGGCAGCGCGGTTTCGCGCTGCCTTTTTTTGATCTGTACTTGAATTAAGACCGAAACTCCAGGTCGTCAGGGCAGCAGGCCAAATACGCCCACGCTGTTGGTGGTTCCCACGTACACTTTGCCATTCGCGATGGTCGGAGTAATGAATTTGTTGCCGGTTCCGAACTGATCGCGCGCGCCGCTGGCCTGGTTGCTGTTGTAGAGTTCGTGCAGGTTGCTGGCATCGTAAGCGTGCAGAACGGCAGTCCCACCATTTTCGGCTGCCCACAGGATGCCGTTGCTGGAGCCATTGGCGGAGATGCTGGGAGTCGCTCCCGGATAGGGGAAAGTATTGCCGCTTTGGAAACTCGGGCTGGTCGATAGCTTGGCACTGGCGATCTTGAAGGCCTTGATCGCATCCCCCATCGCGGTATAGTAAACCGTATTGTTGAAATAAGCCGGCATGGAAAATACCCCGGCCCCTAGAACTCCCGTAAGCTCCTGGTAAATATTGTTCGCGCTGGAGTTGTATTTGCCCATGGCATCGCGGTTCACGACGTAAATGTGACCGTCTTTTCCGGCGCCTACGGCCAGGTGATGGGTGATTCCGGAATCGTCGCTGAGGTCGGGTAACACCAGAGCCCCTCCGGAACCTAGATCGGTGTCGGCGTCGTTTTCCTGCTGCTGGTCATGCATCTCAAAATAATCCGCGACGGAGAGCCCGCCCGAACTGGAAAGCTTGAGAAACGCATTGCCATAGTTGCCGTTGCTGGGGAAACCGCTGGCATTCAGGGTGGTGTCGAAGTCGCCATTAGCGTCGAGCAGGTAGATGTTACCGGCGTTGTCGGCGGAGGGGCCGGTGTCCGCCATCCAGATCGCGCCTTCGCTGCCGTTAGGAACGATGTTCAGAACCGTGGTCTGCGCCAGGGTGGTTTGGTTGTATCCAATGATCCAGCCGGTGTATGGGCGAATGTCACAATGCGAAGCCCAAGTGGTGTAGACGATCCCGTTCAGCAGCAGAAGGGCGGCACGGTCCTTGTACTGCGCTGGGTCGAAGACGACTCTGCCATTTGAGCTGTTATCTCCGGTGCCGGGGAAAGAGGCGTCAATCTGCCTTGGGCCGGCGAACAGCTCGGCGCCAGTAGTCACATCCAACGCGTGCAGGCGCTGAAAATAATTGCCGGAAGCATCCTTTGACATGGCCACCACATACATGGCGCCATGCGGGCCCGCCGAGCGATCAATAACAGGAGTGGCGGTGACCCCGATCTCGGGAGTGATCTGATCGCATCCCCGCGAATCGCTGGTAGTTTCGCCTGCCGCCAACATGGAAACTTTCCAGAGTTGCGCGCCGCTATCGGCGTCAAAGGCATAAACGCTGTCGTGCTCAGTGGCTACATAGAGCACGTTATGAGTGCCGCCACTGATATTCTGAAGACCGGCCAGGTAGAGAGGCTGGGCATCCACTTTGCCGTCCACCGGCAGCGAGCGGATCTTGCCGAAGGTCGTCGAGTTGACATTGGCGGTGGTAAGAATCGTCTCGTTCAGATTCTGCCCGGTGCGAGCGATGTCGTTGTGGTAAGTCACTATGTCGACCGCTGAGGCGGTCGAAGCGCTGACTGTTAGAGTCGCCTGCGCGCTGGTCAAACTTCCGATGGCATTGCTCACCACCACCCGAAATTTAGCGCCACTGTCGGTCGAAGCGGCGACGGGGGTTGTATAGGCGGCCGAGGTCGCTCCCGTGACGGCTATCCCGTTCTTCTGCCATTGATAGGCCAAGGGGGCAGCGCCACTGGCCACCACGGCGAAGGTCGCAGTGCTGCCTGGTGTCACCGTTTGATTGCCGGGCTGTTGGGCAATGGAGGGCGCCGAAGAGCTGACGGTTAATGTGGCAGGGCTACTGGTCGTGCTCCCAGCCGAATTACTAACCGACACGCCGAACTCCGCGCCGCTATCGGACAGGGTCACAGGAGGCGTAGTGTAAGCGGAGGTGGTCGCGCCGGTGATCGCGGTTCCATTCCTCTGCCACTGGTAGGTTAGCGAACCGCTGCCTGTCGCCGAGGCCGAAAACGTCGCACTTTGGCCTGGCGCTACCGTCTGGCTCGAAGGGTGCGTCATGATCACGGGAGGCGTAACCGAAGAAGAAGGAGAAGAGGTCGTCTTGGAGCCTCCGCCACATCCCACCATAGTCATTACTGCACTTATAGACACACACACCATCCCCAAGGCTCGGAAACGCATGGCTGGATGCTCCCTGTGGAAGTGGCTGCGTGAGTATACGGTTGGTTTCGGTCCAGCCCCTAGATTACGAAGGTTCCGTGGGATAGCTTGAAATTGTTCAATCACGATCTTGATTAGCAAATCCTTAGCCCGGGCGCCGCCGTGGGCTCGCGCTTCACGGGCCCGTAATCGATTTAGTCTCTACCACTTACAGCGGTTCATTTTTCACAAGATGGCCGGTTCCCGACAAAAGCCTCGTTGATCTATACCGTGCACATATGTGTCCAAAGGCGGGCACAAACTGAGCCAGCCCATGCTTTATCCATTAAGGTTTGCTAATCTCGGGCGACGAAATGCGAATTGCAGCCATTCTGGGGTTGGGTTCGTCAGCCAACCATCTTCACCCGTTTGCACGTTTCTCGGATGCCCCTTTGCGGGTTGGATTGCCCGCCAGCGCCGACGATGCGGATGCCATTCTTGTGTTCGGCGGTGACGGAACCGTGCACCGTTACCTGGCGGAGCTGGTCAAACTGCAACTGCCCGTGCTGGTCGTTCCCTGCGGTAGCGGTAATGACTTCGCGCGTGCGCTTAATCTGCGCCGGGTTGTCGATTCCGTCAGCGCATGGCGCACATTCTGCGCCGGTGGAGGCAATGTGCATGCGATCGATCTCGGTGTAATTACACCGCCTGGCGCCCGGGATTTGGAATCTGGCCTCTCCCTCAGGACAGCCAGTGCTGTGGAAGCCGTCGAGGAACAGCGCCACTACTTTTTTTGTTGCATCGGGGGAGTGGGGCTGGACGCTGAGATCGCCCGGCGAGCTAACCGGCTTCCCCGCTGGATTCGTCGCCGAGGGGGCTATCTGCTCAGCCTTCTGCCTGCGCTATTCGGCTTCAAACCATTCTCGGCGAAAGTGACATCGGGCCGGCCAGATTATCCGGCAGATATCCTGGCAGGTGGTTATGGCGGGGAGGCGATTGTAGTGGCGTTCGCCAACGCTCCGGCGTACGGTGACGGGATCAAAATCGCTCCCGAGGCCCTGCTCGATGACGGCAAGCTCGATATTTGCGTAGTAGGAAAGATTGGAAAAGCGCGGCTGGTGCGATTGTTCCCCTCCGTCTATTCCGGGAATCACTTGAGCATCCCGGAGGTCAAATACTTCCAGACGGAACATTTGCGTCTGGAGACCGAGCGGCCTATGGACGTTTACGCGGATGGCGAGTACGTCTGCCGCACGCCGGTGGAGGTGAGTGTCGAACGGGCAGCGCTGCGGGTGATTATGGCAGCCTCATGGGGGGTAGTTTCTGGTTTCCAGGTTCTCTAACCCCACCCGCCCAAGCAAGCTCGGACGGGGCACCCTCGAGAGTTGGTTGCGGGCGCGTAGCCAATGGAGCCCCAGTGGATCCGGGAAGCGGAAACTAGAAATCTGAAATTTCTTCCCTATTCCCTTACCAGCTCGACGCGCCGGTTGCGCGCCCGGCCGGCCAGGGTGTCGTTTGGCTCTTTCGGGCGGGTTGCGCCAAAGCCTTGCGGCGTGAGCCGATCGGCTGCGATGTGATAGCGCGTAACCAGCGCCTGTTTCACGGCTTCGGCGCGGCGTTGGGAGAGGTTCAGGTTGTAGTCGTCGCCACCGATGTTGTCGGTGTGGCCTTCGACGCGCAGCTTCCAGGCAGGATTGTGATTGAGCGCGTCCGCAATTTCGCGCAACACTGGTTCGGACTCGGGCTTGATCTTGTCGCTGGCGAAATCGAAATAGATTCCGTAGACCTCGGCCTGTCCTGTTTGCTTCAGTTCCTGCTCGATCTGGTGGCCCCCGCCCCCTGCGCCTGCGCCTCCGCCCTCGCCCGAACCTGCCGGCCCGCTGGACGATGCTGAAGCCGGGCCGCCGGATTGTGCCTGCTGCGGAGATTGCGGAGGATAAGAAATCTTCACCACCTGCAGGGTGTCTCCGGCATCGCCCAGCTTCCAGGCGAGAGCCAGAGGATTGTCCGGGTCGTCGAGAAAATAAAAATTAGCCAGGCCGTCGTCGGTGGGGCACTGCGCGTGCACCGCCGGAAGAGAAACTCGCTGGTTGTTAAGCAGCACGGGAAACGAAGTCAACCCAGCGCCGACGCGCTTCAAGGTACATTCCGCTTTACCCATGTCGGCCAGTTGTTGGTTTCTTTGGGAACGCCCGTACCGCCGCCTCCCGCCATCTGACCAAGCGCGCCCAGCAACGAACCCGCCATCCCTTTCAGTCCTCCCACCCGGAAGCTGAATTGGGTTTCTCCGTTGCTCTTGAGTTCAGCCAACACCTCCCGCGAAACACTGATCGCAGTGCTGCCAGGCACGACTTGCGGTTGACTGGGACCGAACCATTGCATGTAGTCGTGCGCGTTTTGCAGATCCTGGGCGCGGACGGTGCGTTCTCCAGAACAGAGCCGGCGGATTTCGGGGCCTGGTCGCCGGTCAGTTTCTGCATGCCCTCCAGCGGAGTGCGTGGAGTTGTCGGCGCGGTAAGAAAGACGTACTCCGGTCGCGTTCACCTGCTGAATTTGCTTGATGGATTCGTAGTCTCCGCCAAACTGCGCGATCGCCGTCACCACGGTGAGCCCTGGCCGCACGGGTACTCTTGCTCCCGGATTCGCTTCCGCCGGGGGATGGCGACCACGCGGGAAAAGAAAGCGGCGCCGAAGACGATCCGCTGCCGGACGATCCTGCTCCGCTCGAGGAACCTCCCTCGCGCTTCGATCCCGACTCCAAGCGCTCCCGCCAGTTTGTTCAGGTCGTTCGTTTTGTAAGCCTGCTGGATTTCATCGGCTTTCTTCTTCGCCCGGTAGCCGATGTAAACGCAGCTTCCCATTACCGCCAGAATTACCAGCAGAACAAAAACCAGAAAGGCGACCAGAACCTTTACGAGGACGCTGCTGCCCTGGCTGGGGGCCTGCTGAGGTAGCGCGCTAACCGAAGGCGCAATTGGGGCTGGGGGTGGAGCGGCGGGGGACACAGGTGTGGTCCCGGCCACCGTCAAGACGGCGGCGCCGCACTTGCTGCAAAACTTTACGTCGCCTACCGGTGAGCCGCATTGCCTGCAGAAAGCCATGATTGTTCGTTGTCCTTTATGACAGCGCCACGACTCGCCGGAACTCGGCGAAAGCGGACGTCTGTCGGCTGCCGAGAAATAATGCGGCGTGCAGAGCGCACCCCAGCGGCTAAAGCCGGATGGCTTTCACCTGCTTATGGCACGACTGAAGTCGTGCCCTTCCCGAAACCACCTCGGCGGCATCGACTTCAGACGACTTCCGCCGTCCTTCGCCAAGACCATCCCACGGTCTGACTTTATGCAACCTCCGCGGCCTTCGCAAAGCATCCCTGCGCCCTGGGCTTAAGGTAACCTCCGCTAACCTGGCACGGATTACAAGTGACCGGCAATCTTGCGCGCCATATTCTGAGCCGCCTCCGCGCTGATACCAGATTCGCGCAGATCGATCTGCACCAGGACGTCGCCCTTGCGCATCATCAGCGCCGAATTTCCCGGAGCCATGTAGGCTTCGTCGCCGATACCCTCGACCGGGCTGAAAGTATCCATACCGGCCACCTGCTTCATGGCGCCGCGAGCAATCCCCATTGTGATTCCGCCGTTTTGCCAGGTGTACTCAACGTCGAAATGCTTCCCGCCGGAGCCGTAGTTGTACTCGCAAGCCATCGTGCCGCGCTGTTCGACGGAAGTAACCGTTTCTCCGAGAGCCGACGAAGCCTCATTGGTGGTCAACATCGCGCAAGGTTGCCGTTTGCCGGTGTAAGGCCTGGCGTCTCCGCCCATGGACTTCGAGAACTCGTGGGCCTTTTGCCGGACCCGGTAGCCGATATAGACACAGCTTCCAGCGACCACCAGAATAAGGAACATGAAAAAGGCCAGCACGCCGATGAGTATCTTCATCCCGGTGCTGCTGCCTTTGGAAGCGCCAGGGGCAGGAGCGGGGATGCTTGCGGCCGGAGCCGCCGCGGCGGGCTGAGTAGCACCGCACTTGGTACAGAACTTGGCTCCGTCGGCCAGTGGGTTTCCACAACTTACGCAAAATGCAGCCATTGCTTCGCCTCCGTTAGGGTCTTGTCTTGCGAATTCTCTCGCGCCAGCAGACTACACGTCACACGATTTCGTGGGCGGCACCACGATAGTTTTTTCCTGGTGAAAAATGTCCTTTGAGACTTTGCCCTTTTCCTTTCCCAGGACGGTGGCATTTGCGCCCACCGAGATTGTGGTAATCAGCCGCGCCTTTTGGCAGGGAATGAGTGATCCCGCTCCTGCCGCTATGGTCGAAGTCGTAATGATCACCTGCGCATAAGCCGCGCCGGTGGTCTTCAACTTGTCTGACACGGCCTGCTGGATCTTGTTTCCGAACGGAGTCTTCTTCAGCAGGTTCAGCGCAGCATCGGCCAGGCCGGGAGGCGCGTACGTTTTTACCACCTGAAAGACCGTGTCGGTTCCCAGCTTCAGCTCGATCCGGGGCATGGAAACGGCGGCGACGAAGCCGACCGGCGCCACCGGCGACAGCGAGAAGTTGTCCACGATGGAGCCATCCGCGCCGCCTGTGCCTTCCTGATTTACGTTGCCTTCGTTAAAGCTGAATCCCTGCACGCCGTTATAGTCGACGCGAAAGCGCCCGCGGGCCACTTCCTTGCCGCCGGTAAACGCAGGATGAAGCAACAGTGCTTCGCTCACCTCCAGCGAAAATGGCAAGCCCCCGATCGGCAGTGGGATGGTGAAGGAAGACGGCAGCTTGATCCTCTGCTCGAGCGCCTCGACTCCGGGTTCGTCCTTGGCCGCTTCCCAGCCGAAATTCACCTGGCCGTTCAGGTTCTTGTTCTGGTAGTCGAAGTATTTCAGCTGGCTGTCTTTGATCATGATGGTGGCGGCGGTCTCGAAATTCTGCACATAACCCGAGCCCGTCACCTTGACCACCAGGCCGTTGTACTTGCGCGAGACATCCAGATCGAGGTTGAGTTTGTCCGGCGACAGGCGCGGCCTTCACCGTGTAGGCCCAGCCATCATCCTCGCCGGACAAGCTGAGACCACGCCGGCATCCGCGTACACCGTGGGCTGCAGGGACGAAAGAATTTGTTCGAGAGGGCCGGCCGGTGGCCGCGCCTCGGCTCGGACTTGCTCGAACCTCGGAAAACTTTACCGGCGCGCTCCACTTGATGTTGGCGTCTTTAAAAGCCTCGACCAGAGGCGCGTCTTCAGTGACCACAACCAGGTTGCCATCCTGCCGGGTAGCGACATCCACCTTGCGCATGGCGATGCCGGGCACAAACAGGATGCTGCCCTCCTGCAGCCGGGAAGCGGCATCGTCCGAGGGATCGAACACAAAGGTGGAATTGTCGCTGCTGATGCTGCGGATGGACTTCACGAACGCTGCCTGCTCCATCTTCACCACCTTTTCGCGTGAAGGTGGCCTGAAAGACATTCCCCGGTCTGGTCGTCAGATCGGGCGTGAGGTTCAAAGCGGCTAGAGAGATTGGCCCGGAGCGGGCTTCGCGGGAAGATTCCGGCACCGTCTTTTGGCGCGAGCACGCCGAAAGCAGCAAAAGCAGAAGCAGCGGACGCGCGAACCTCAAGCCACGATTCATTTAGGCCCAGAAGCTCCTGCGGCCAAGACAGCCGGACCGGCCGGTGCGCCATGTTACGAAGCTCGCGAGCACACGTCAAGGAGATTGGGGAACCAGTCTCCAGTTTCTGGTTCCCAGTTTCCAGCTGCCGAGACCAAGGGGTTTCGAGTTTCCGGATTTCCAGAAACCAGAAACTGGAAACCAGAAACCACTCTGAGTGCTAAACTTAAGCCATCTGTATGGCTGAAAACACACGTTCGCGGACTTTCCTCTGGATCGTGATTGGAGGAGGAGCCTTCTTCCTCTTCGTGCTGGCAGTATTCACCCTGGTTTATCTGACACTGCATGCCAGCGGGGACAGCGCGTCTCTCCGCGGCAGCTTCGGAGACAAAATCGGTGTAGTGGAGCTGGAAGGCGTCATTCTCGATCCCAGCACAGTGGTGCAACAGGTCAAGAAATTCGGAGATGACGATTCCATCAAGGCCATTATTATCCACGTAAATTCACCAGGTGGCGGAGTGGCCGCTTCGGAAGAAATTTACCGCGAGGTCAAACGCGTCCGTGACGAAAAGAAGAAACATATTGTGGCTTCGATCGAGACTGTGGGCGCCAGCGGCGCCTATTACGTTTCTTCTGCAACCAACAAGATCTACGCCGACAACGGCAGCGTGGTGGGCTCGATTGGCGTGATTTCCGAGTGGGTCAACTACGGCGACCTGTTACGCTGGGCCAAGCTCAAGCCTGAAGTACTGACCGTCGGCGAATACAAGAGCACCGGCGATCCTTCCCGCGATATGACCCCCAAGGAACGGGCCTATCTGCAATCGTTGATCGACAACATGTATGGCCAGTTCGTGAAGGCGGTGGCCGATGGCCGTCACGCAAAGGTGGATGACATCAAAGCCGTGGCCGACGGCCGGGTCTGGACGGGGGAACAAGCCCTTTCCATGCACATGATCGACCAGATTGCAGACTTCGAAGCGGCGGTTGACGATACCGCCAAAGCGGTGGGCATCTCGGGCAAACCAGTTCTGGTACACCCGGACAAGGATCGCAAAACCGTGCTCGACCTGTTGTTTGGAGATATTTCCCAATGGCTGCCCACTCGGGAAAAGTTGCTGGACCAGCACACCGGTTTTTATTTCTTGTGGAAGTAGCCGGTAATTTACTTGTGCCCGAGCAGTTGATCGGCTGCAGCCTGGGCGGGCCGCAGATCTTCTGAAAGATGTTGAGCCTGCACTTCCGCCGCTTGCGCTTCCGTAAGGCGGCCGGCACTCCGCAAGGCTGATGCCAGCAGCAGGTACCCCAGATCTCGCGGCTGAATGGTCATCGCATCCGAGTAGTAGTTCGCCGCTACCGCAAAATCTCCCTTTCGCTGCGCCAGCACCCCTAAACCAATCAGCGACGGTGCATTGTGGGCGTCCAAGCGCAACGCCTCCTGATAGCTTTGCTGGGAATGATCCGAGTCTCCAAGCTGCAAGTAACTAAGGCCGAGATTTGCAAACGCGGCGGCGCGCAGGCCGGGCTCTGCGGAGGTCTGCAGGACTTTCTCGTATTGCAAAATTGCCCCGTCCGGATGACCGCTATTTTGCTCGTAGAGACCTAGCTTGAGAATCTCTCCCGGCGGATAGTTGTGAAGTTCTTCGGCGGCATGAAACTGCTGAATCGCCTCTGGGCTTCGGCCCTCTTTGGCCAGCGCCTGAGCCAGGTTGTCATGGGCCATGAAATTTCGGTTGGTGACGGTTAGCGTATAGGTCCACAACGTCTCGCTGTCGTGCCAGTAAGTGATTTGATGATGACTGATCCAGGCAAAGGTCAGCAGAACTGCTCCCGCTGGTACCGCCAGCCACGCGGTTGGAGATCTTCCGCTGCGCGGCAAAATCAGCTAGTGACCAGATGACCATGACGAATAGGCCAATGTATGGAAGGTAGGCGTAGCGATCTGCCATGCCCTGTTCGCCGACTTGCACCAATCCGAGCATGGGGACCAGAGTTCCCAGAAACCAGCACCAGCCCACCACCAGATAACGCCGTTGCCGCTGGAAGATGACCAGCAGAGTGATCGCGATCAGAAGCGTCGTCGATCCCGCCACCTCCCACGCCGGCAATGAGTTACCGGGATGCGGATAGAACGGGGCAAGCTGAAGAGGCAGGAAGGCATGGGTAATATAACGAGCATAGGCAACCGCCGCATTTCCCAGGCGCCCGTAAACACCGTACTCCGCCACCGTCCGCACCGCGTGACCTGCACGCTGTGCCCGCATAGTCACAATCGCGCTGGCCGCAGCCAGGAGGAACAGCGGAACTTTTTCTAATACGATTGCAGAGAAGGAGCGGACGGGGTTCTCGTCGGACTGAGTTTTCTCGGAAACCTCTCCGGCGATTCGCTGCAACGGCCAGAAATCCCACAACAACAAAACGAACGGCAGAGTGATCACCTGAGGCTTAGCCATCAGTCCTAGCGCAAAGAATAATCCCACCCAAGGCAAAGCGCCACGCACCGGGCCGGCGAGCGTACCGGGTGTAAGCCTGCAGCGCCGCCAGAAAGAAAAACATGCTCAGTACATTCTTACGTTCCGCGGCCCAGGCTACGGACTCCACATTCACCGGATGGACAGCAAACAGCGCCGCCACCATCAGGCTGGGCCAGGTGAGTCCGGTAGCGGCCTGCAGCACCAGGAAAAGCAAGACCGCATTGACGGCGTGCAGCAGTACGTTGACATAATGGTGTCCGGCAGGATTGAGATGAAAGAGCTGATAGTCCAGGGCGTGAGATAACCAGGTCAGCGGATGCCAGTTGCCGGTCTCGTAAGTTGTAAAGGCCCACTTGGTGGTTTCCCAGCTCAATCCCTCACGAACGTGCGGATTATTGGTGATGTAGACGTTGTCGTCGAAATTGATGAATTGATTCTGGGTGATGGGGTTATAGACGGCAAGAGTAACGACAATCAGCAGAAGACAAGCTATGGTGCTGCGCTTCTCGCTAGGAATCCCCATCTGGGAAGGCTGACTTCGAATCTTTTGCGGCTGGAATGCAAAGCCCCGAACGTCAGGATCTGATGAATCACACTTGCACTCCCGCGCTCGAAAAGCGGATTATATCAATCCGTTCGGACCGCCGAGTTGTCTTTGGCAGTACTCTGAGTGCGAGGCGTTCGGGGCCTTAGGAGCGAGGCAGCTGGTTCTTTGGAAAAGCACCTTGCCAAGAACCCCTGAAATTTGAGAAGGTTATGCAGACTTGTAGTGAAGTGTGCCGAGCTGGGGAAATGTTTCCGTCCACTTTGACAGGGTTTAGAATGGAGCGAAGCAATGACAAAAGCTGATCTGATCGACGAAGTCTCGAAGCTGGCGGAGTTAACGCGCAAAGACAGCGAAGTTATCGTCGAGACCATCTTTGACAGCATCGTGCGCTCGCTTCGTGTGGGCGACAAGATCGAGATTCGCGGCTTTGGCAGCTTCCGCACCCGCCAGCGGAAGCCCCGTGTCGGCCGCAACCCGAAGACCGGCGAGCGGGTGGAAGTCCCTGCCAAGAAGATTCCATTCTTCAAGCCCAGCAAAGAGTTGAAAGATTTGGTCAACACCGGTGGCGGCCAAACTCCAGCGCCCCCCGCCCCGACCGCTCCAGCGCCCGCGTAGGTGCATTTCGTCATCACGGCTCACGTGGGGGCAGATGCCCTCATCTGCCCGACCGAGTAAAGCTCGGCTAATTCTGTTCCGGCACAATCTCAACAATCTCTCCTGAAACTTCTCCGTCCCTCACCGTGAGCCTCCCGACCGTAACCGGCAAGCGGAATCTCCTCGGCCCCGCACTGCCAGGATTGAAATACAACACACCATTTTTCGTTTCCTGCTTGGCCACATGGCTGTGGCCATATAAAACCACGGCAAATCCTGCCGCCCCCGGTTTCAAATCCAGTTCGCTCAGGTTATGCAGCACGTAGATCGAGATGCCTCCAACTTCAAGCACATTAGTCGGAGGAATCTTCCGAACCCAAGCTTTCCGGTCAACGTTGCCACGAATCGCCGTCACCGGCGCAATCTCAGCCAGCTTTTTCAGGATGAGAGGATCGCCAATGTCGCCAGCGTGAATGATGTAGTCAGAACCACGCAGCGCAGCGAGAGCTTCAGGGCGGAGCAGCCCATGAGTATCAGAAATAACGCCGATATTCACCACCGCCCGCGTAGGGGCAGGTGTCCTCACCTGCCCGGCCGAGCAAAGCTCGGCTCAAGTGTCGCCACCCACAACCAGCGATATTGTCCCGAAGAAGTCACCAAACCCTTCCTGACAGGATTATCCAGAATGTAAGCAATCTCTTCATCAAGCTTCTCGGAAACGCGCAGTACGCGATCAAACGATTCCTCTTGCCAGACGCGCGCGGGCCGACCAAGTTGCCGATTCATCAGATGAGCCGACGTTCCCTTGATTCCTTTCGTGATCCGTGCCAAAGAAAAAACTTCGGCATTCTCAACGTCCACTAACGGCGTAAAGATCATGTGGATATGATCAGGCATGACGACAAGCGCGCGAAGATCGATTGTCCACTCATTCGCGCGCATCGACGTGTCCATGACGATCGTCCTCGCCCAATCAGGCTGAGCCCAACGCTGGTAGGTGCAGAACGTCAGGAAATGTAGTTTGCGGTCGCGTTGGAGATGTGGCCGGTTGCGACGGTAGAACGGCTGTGGCACCTGACAATTTTACTGCCAGGCTCCGCCCGGCCGGGCAGGTGGGACATCCTTCGACAAGCTCAGGACAGGCTCTGCCCCTACGCGGGCTGTGCTAATTTGGGATTTCTTACAGCCCCGAACTTTTCTGCTCAATTAGTCCCTTGATCTTCTCCACGAACTCCGCCGCCGGCATGTCTTCGGTCTTCTCTTTGCCGCGGGTGCGGACGTTCACCTTGCCGGCTTCCGCTTCTTTGTCGCCGACCACCAGCAGGAACGGCACCTTCTGCATGGCGTGCTCGCGGATCTTGGCATTCATCTTTTCGTTGCGCGCGTCCACGTGCACGCGCACGCCGGCTGCTTTCAGCTGATCGGCAACTTTGTTGGCGTAGTCCGCGTGGCGCTCGGCAATCGGGATCATCACCGCCTGCACCGGCGACAGCCACACCGGAAACGCGCCGGCGTAGTGCTCGATCAGCACGCCGAAGAAGCGCTCGATCGATCCGTACAGCGCGCGATGCACCATCAGCGGCTGCTTGCGCGTGCCGTCTTCGGCGACGTATTCCAGGCCGAAGCGCTGCGGCAGATTGAAATCGAACTGCACGGTGGAAAGCTGCCACAGGCGGCCGATGGCGTCCACCAGCTTGATGTCGATCTTCGGCCCGTAGAACGCCGCTTCGCCGGGGATCGTCTTGTATTCGATATTCAGCGTCCTTCGAGCACTTTCTCCAGCGAGTGCGTGCGCCATGTTCCACTGCTCGTCGCTGCCGACGAAGTTCTTGCGGTCGTCGGGATCCCAGGTGGAAAGCTCGGTCTGGAATTTGTCGAAGCCGAAGTCTTTCAGCACGTCGCGGCGCAAACTCGACGCAGTCGACGATTTCGTCTTCGATCTGCTCCGGCGTGCAGAAGATGTGGGCGTCGTCCTGCGTGAAGCCGCGCACGCGCAGCAGGCCGTGCATCACGCCCGAACGCTCGTAGCGATAGACCGTGCCCAGTTCGCCCAGGCGCACCGGCAGATCGCGATACGACTTCAGCGAGTCTTTATAGATCAGGATGTGGAACGGGCAGTTCATCGGCTTCATGCGATATTCGGCGTCGTCGAGCTCCATGGCGTCGAACATGTTCTGCGCGTAGTAGCCTTCGTGCCCGGAGGTCTGCCACAGCTGCCGCCGCGCCACGTGCGGCGTGTACACCAGCGAGTAGCCGCGCTTCAGATACTCGTCGCGCATCCAGTCTTCCATCTCTTTGCGGATGATGCCGCCCTTGGGATGCCAGAAGATCAGTCCCGGCCCGGCCAGTTCCTGGATGGAGAACAGATCGAGCTGCTGGCCGAGCACGCGATGGTCGCGCTTCTTGGCCTCTTCGATGCTTGTTCAGATACTCGTCGAGGTCTTTCTTGGAGAAGAACGACGTCCCGTAAATGCGCTGCAGCTGCGGATTCTTCTCGTCGCCCAGCCAGTACGCGCCGGCGATGTTCAGCAGCTTGAACGCCTTGATCTTCCCGGTCGAAGGGATGTGCGGGCCGCGGCAGAAATCGAGAAACTTGCCGGTCTTGTAGATCGAAATCTTTTCATCGGGCTTGGTGAACTGCTCGATGAAGTGGCACTTCATGAAGTCGCCTTCGCCCTTGAACTTCGCGAGGCCTTCGTTGCGCGGCAGAAATTCGCGCGCGTAGGGCAGGTCCTGCTGCACCAGTTCCTGCATCTTCTTTTCGATCTTCTCCAGGTCTTCCGGCGTGAACGGCGTCGGGCGATAGAAGTCGTAAAAGAATCCGGTCTCGGTCGGCGGCCCGTGGCCCAGCTTGGTCTCAGGAAACAGTTCCAGCACCGCAGCCGCCAGCAAGTGCGCGGACGAATGCCGGTAGACTTCCAGCGCCTCGGGATCGCGATCGGTCAGCAGGCGAAGATCGGTGTCTTTTTCCAGCGGACGGGTGAGGTCGATGAGATCGCCGTTGGTTTTGGCGACCAGCGTGGCATCGGCCAGGCGCGGGCCAATCGATTTGGCGATATCGAGCGCGGTCGTCCCCTTGGGGACTTCTTTTACGGACCCGTCAGGAAGCTTGACGTGAATGCTGTCTGCCATAGTTAGGTTCGAAGTGGAATGTTTTCAGTTTATTGGAGGGTGCGGGGTGGGTCAAACGGGGCGCACCTGGTTTGCCTTTCACGTCGCCTGAACGCTTCCCCGGCAACACAACACCCCTGGGCGCTAGCCCTCCTGTTAATACCCTAACCGCGGGGTGAGCAAGCAAACCCCACTCGCGATTCGAGACGCGGTTCTGCATAACGCCTCCTCAACCCCGCTCTACTCACAAAAACTTTGCCGGGCACTTTGTTTTCAAGCGCTTGACCATACGAGTGCGATTCTGACACGAGTCCTCCGTTGCTTCTTCAATGTCGGTTTATCCCTGGCACAGCGATTGCATTTGTCAGGATGCGCCACATCAACTGGCGGCAATTCACTTCAAGGAGGATGACTCTCGTGCTTAAAAATTTCTTCCGCTCTTCTACTCTGTGCTCGGCGATTTTGAGCACGACTCTTCTCACCGCGGCTTCGCAGCCCAAACCATTCAATCGTCCGCTGGTGTTTGAACCCAATCAAGGGCAGGTATCGTCGCAAGTTTCGTGGACCGCGCAGGGCGCAGGCTACCGGTTCTACATGACCCCCGCCGGCGGTTCGATAGTGCTGGCCGAGCCAGCGCCGCCTCCGGCGTCTCTTCCCAAGACGCCAGCGTCGGTGAACCCTTCCGAATCCAGCCTGAGCGTGGTTCGGATGAAGTTGAACGGCGGCAAACCCTGGACCGACGTTCAGGGCCTGGAGCCCACCGGCGGCGTCAGCAACTATTTGATCGGCAATAACCGCAAAGCCTGGCACACCGGCATTCCGCACTACGAGCGTCTGCGTGTGGCCAGTGTCTACGACGGCATCGATCTGGTGCTTTACGGTCGCGGTCGCGATCTGGAATATGACTTCGTAGTTGCCCCGGGAGCCGATCCCAAACAGATTCGGGTTTCATTCGAGGGCGCGAAGGGTATGCGCATCGACTCGAAGACCGGCGACCTGGTTGTCACCACGGCGACCGGCTCAGAACTGCGGCACGTTCGACCGAATGTTTACCAGCAAGTTGGGGAACAGCGGGTAGAAGTGGCCGGCGAATACAAGATGATGAGTAACGGTCAGGCTGGCTTTAGGCTGGCGCAGTACGATCCGCGCCGCGCGCTGGTCATCGACCCCACGGTTGCATTCACCACTTTCATGACGGGAAATGGGGACGATGACGCCACGGGTATCGCCGTGGACGCCGCCGGCAACAGCTATTTCACCGGACACACTGTGTCCACCGATTTTCCGATCACCGAGGGTGGGCGGCCGTCAAAGGCCTGCAGCACAATCAGTGGCCAAACCGTTTGCCCTCCGTCTATTTTCGTGACCAAACTGTCCCCGACCGGCCAGGTGCTGGCCTCTACTGTCCTTGGGGGCAGCGGTGTTGACCTGGCAAACGGAATCGCAGTTGACTCCAGTGGCGTTTACATCACTGGCACTACCACCTCGCAGGATTTTTCGGCTGACCGCTTGTACGCGTATGGAAGCTGGAACGCTTTCGTCGCGAAGATTACTTCGGACTTATCCACCGAGTACTGGTGCATCGCTTTCGGCGGCGCTGACACTAACCCGAACTTCAATTTCAATGTCGGCAACGCCATTGCGCTGGATTCTTCGCACGCTGCCTACGTAGCGGGCGACACCTGGTCAATCGACTTCCCAACTTCAAAATACTTCTCCACCACGCTCAACCCCAAGCAGAAGGCGTCGGGCGGTGGTCAGGACGCATTCGTGGTGAAAGTAGATCCGTGGGGCTTCCTGAATGAGGGCTACTCCACATACCTGGGCGGATCGGGCGACGACTCGGCGAATGGTATCGCAGTCGACAGCACCGGCGATGCCTACGTAACCGGAGTCACCGCCTCGACCGACTTCCCCACCAATGGAGCGCCATCTATTGGCTCCCCGTTCGGCGGCGGAACCACGGCGTTTGTCACTAAGCTCGTTGCTGACGGCTCAAGCTCGGTATTCTCTATTTACCTGGGTGGAACCATGGACGCATATCACACTGCCCCCTTCGATCAGGGCAACGCGATTGCGCTCAATGCAACCAACGAGGTGTACGTTACGGGATGGACCTGCTCGCAGAACTTTCCCGTCACGTACGCCGGTGCTCAGACTACCCAGCCCACCAATTGCTTCATCAGCCAACAGGGCGTGCCAAACCCCGCTGCCTTCGTCGTAAAGCTCAGCCACCTGGGCACGATGCTCTTCGCGACCTATCTCGGAGGCATTGGCGGGGCCGCTCACGGTACCAGCATTGCGGTTAACAATGCGCAGGAAGTCTATGTGGCTGGAGACACCGCAACCAGCTATGGCTTCCCTCTGGCACCGCAAATGGCGCTGAACCCGACGGCGGGCTTTCTGACGAAGTTTTCGCCGGACCTGCACACTGTCAGGTCGACCACGTTCCTGGGCGCTCTGATCACCGGGATCGTAGTTAGGCAAACTGTGTCGCGCGTCGTCGTGCTGCAGCAAGGCACAACTATCTATACCACGGGCGACCGGTACAGACCCGGAACCAGCAATGTCGATGCCTTCGTCGTAAAGTTGAGCGATCCGGCGTCGATTGTGGTTGGTCCAATTGGAACGCTTCCAATCGCAGCGGCTCCGGTAGCAACCGCTCCAATAGTAAGCAGCCAGGCCACAATGTCCGTCCAGTAACAATAGCGTCCAGTAACAATAGGACGTTCCTTTCGCCCCACCCTTGCAAAACACGCAAGCGTGGGGCAGTTTTTTGCGCGGAAGCCGGCCCAAACGGAAGTGAGACCTTGTAAACCATATCCCGGGACTAGACACTCCGCTTGGGCGGGGTTTTCGCTGGGGTGTAGCTCAAATGGTGGGAGAACTGTTGGCTTGAGCGAACTGTGCCGACAGGATCAAATTTGTGTAGGAAGAAAATCAAATCCCCCGCCCAAGCAGAGCTTGAACGGGGCACCCTCGAGATTCACGATGGATGCGTAGCCGGGGCATACGGCGAGCAACTTGACTTGCATCATTCTGACGGTCCAGAATCCGGCTTCATCTGACGGAGGTTCCGTTATGCATTCGAACGTGGCTTCATCTTCCCGGCGGTCGTTTCTGAAACTGTCGGCGGCGGCGGCGACCGTGGCTGGCTTTCGCCTGGTCACCGAGCCCATGCTTGCCCACGCGGCGCGGCGTCGCCACCTATCGTCTGATCGCAAGGATGTCATCTTTCTGGACTCGAATGAAAATCCGCTCGGGCCGTCGGCCGGAGCGCGGGAGGCGATTGCATCGATTACGCCTGACGGCGGGCGTTACCGCGATGATCTTAGCGACGAACTGGTCAATCTGTTCGCCCAGCAAGACGGCTTGAGGGCCGATTATGTCCGCTTGTTTGCGGGATCGAGCGAGCCTCTGCACTACACCGTGCTGGCCTACACGTCGCCGACGCGGAGCTACGTCACCGCCGATCCCGGATTCGAAGCCGGCGCGTTCATGTCCAAGGTTTCCGGGGCGCGCGTGGTGGCAGTGCCGTTGACCAAAACCTATGCGCACGATGTCCGCGCCATGCTGGCAACCGCCCCGGATGCCGGCGTGATCTACATCTGCAATCCCAATAACCCGACGGGAACGCTGACCCCGCACTCGGAAATTGAATACGCCGCGGAGAACAAGCCCAAAGGCGCGGTCGTGCTGGTCGACGAGGCTTATCTGCATTTTGCGGATATGCCTTCGGCGCTCGACCTGGTCAAGGCCGACACGGATGTTATCGTGCTGCGAACGTTCTCCAAGGCGTATGGCCTGGCGGGAATTCGTTGTGGATTCGCGGTGGGGCGTCCCGATCTGCTTGACCGGCTGGACAACTTCGGCGGGAATTTCATGCCGATCACCGCGGTGTCGGCGGCGATCGCCAGCCTGAAGGATCCGCAGCTGATCCCCGAACGGAAGCGGATCAACGCGGCCGTGCGTGCCGAAACCTTTCAGTGGCTCGACCGCAACGGCTACACCTACATTCCTTCAGAGTCAAACTGCTTCATGCTGGATACGAAGCGTCCCGCGAAAATCGTTGTCGAGGCCATGGCCCAGCAGAAAGTGATGATCGGAAGAGTGTGGCCGGTAATGCCCAACTGGACCCGCATCACTGTGGGCACCCACGAAGAGATGTCGCACTTCCAGGCAGCATTCAAGAATGTGATGGACGGGAAAGTGACGGCTTCGCCGGTGCCGGTTCGGAAGCCGCGTGGGCATATCGATGGAAAAATCGTGCCCGCGTAAAGCTATCCGGGCGCGTGAAGGTTGCGGGCATGACCGGGGCGCTATGCGCAGCGCCCCGGTTTATTTCCCAAACTCTCGTGCCCGGCAGACCGTGGTGATGCCCGCTCTGGCGCATCATCACTGCTTACAAACTAGTGAGGCAAGACGCTTGCTTCTCCCAGCAAGATACTCGCTCGCGTGACTAGCACCAGCGCCTTTAATGTATTGATGGGCTGACCGTTAAATTCAGCTCCGTCGAGCACCCCCTTGATCTCGGTAGCCAGCGAATCCCGCCGCGTTGTGAGCGACTGGATCTTCCCCTCAATCGAGTTGTAAGTGGCATCGCCCGGATCGTTCGACGCCAGCGCCTTGGTGGATGCCCTGAGCGTGGACATTGCGAACTTCCCAAAAGGCGCATTCAGCTGCTTGTAGGTCTGCGCCAGCAGGGTGAAGCCCGGGCTGATCTTCACAGCCAAGGGAAGCGCGCGGTTCTCAATCACCTCAGAGATGACCCGCCCGTCGTGCACGTAGTCATCTTTCAAGCCGACCAGGTTCAGGATGGTGGGGCGCGCGTCGGTGTGATCGGACCAGGTCTTGCTGTCGACTCCGGCATTCTCGACACCCTGTCCGACGTAGCCAATCCAGGTGGTGGCGATCTCGTTTTGGATATCGCCGTGGTTCCAGGCGAAGCTTTGACTGGTACGCGCCGGAATGGATGCGCAGGCATCCGGGGTCGCGCACGCGGTCGCACTGGTGGCGAAGAAGAACCAGTTCGCATCGGCAAACGGGGTGAAGGTGGGGTTGCGGAAGGTATCTGCGGCGAGCATGTGCAGGGTCTTCATGCCCGCATGGTCAACCTGCGCGACCATAATGTTGTTCTCGACCGCGCCAGTGTATGGGTTCAGCCAACTGAGCCCGGCCATCTCCCGCTCCAGGTTGCGGACAATAGGATCAGTCTGGTCGCGGAGCGGCTGAGTGCTGGTGCCGTTGACGTAAACTGTCGGAGCGTCATCGGAATGCACGGAGAAAACCGTTGAGTCGCCGAACTGGGTGAAGATCATGCGCCGCAGGTCGGCATTGATTTCGCCCACGCGATTGTAGTTGCAGGGTGTAGTCACCCCGTCGCAGCCAGCGGGAGTCGGCGCGTCGCCTACAAAATGATCACCTTCGTCAACCGTGAAGACGAATAGCGTATTTCGCTTGTCAATTCCGTCGGCGGCCAGCCGGTCGAAGAACTTCTCGAAGGCGCGATCGTAGTCCTGCAGTTGCTGGGCATAACCGGCTTCGCCGGGGCCGTATGCGAAATGGATGTTGCCGGAAGTGCCGTGCGCGTCATGCGCATCGGAGACGTATGCGTAGGTAATGGGAATGCCGGCTTCCTGCATCTGGGCGACATATCCCAGGGAAACCGTGGCCTCCATGCCATCGAACCCGGGGAAGCCGGCATGGCCGTTGGCGTCCTGGATCACATTGCCGTCGAGGTCGGTCATGGGACCGCCAGGCTTGATGATCGGATTGACATATGCGGCGCCGAACAGGCCACTAAATCCGTTGTAGTGACCCGGCTCGTCCACTAGCATGTCGGGCCGCGCATGAGCGGAGGAGGCGCAGAGAGTTGAGTTCTTTGCGCAGTGAACCCCGATGCCCACGAAGTCGGCGAACGATTGGGCTCCTGCGGCACCACCGTCGCCCGCGACCTCAGTCGCCTCCGGTGAGACCGCGCCGAATACGGTCGGGATGTCAATCGCGGTGTTCTCAAGGATGGTATTGGCGGCAGCGACTGCCCCAAAATCACACCCCGCCCGGGTGAACGGCACCCACGGCGCCGGAGCGATCTTGCCGTTCTCATTGATCATCTCAGGGGTCAGGTCGGTGGTACTGCCCGCCGGGTCAAACAGCGGCGCCGTCCAGTAAGCAAAGGAAACGCCGGTCCGGGTCGTGCCGTCAGTCTTGAAGTAACGGAAACTGTTAGACACCGGCACTCCCATACGGTCCGGGTAAACGCCGGTGAGCGAGCTCAGGATACCGGTCCCGGTATGCGAGATCAGCACAGTATGGTCGTTTGACATCAGTACGCCGTTGTCCTTGATGAAATTGAGCAGGTGAGGCATTTGTTCGAGGTCCGAGGGAACATTCGGATTGTCGCGAAGGAAATGGGTGTTATCAAACTGAACATAGACGACGTGTTTAATGCGTCCGCTGGGCGAATTCAACTGACACTTAGTCTGTGCCAGCGACGTGCCAGCTACCGCGATCACAAGGATTACGGTCAGCAGAGGAAGCGGGCAGACAGAACGGCCCGGTTGTGAAAATTTCATAAAGCCTCCTGGGTGAGTTTGGTAGAAGACGGGCGGCGCTCCAGTAGCCTAAGTTGAAGACTGATCGAAATCAATGAAGCGCAGGTAAATTTCTGGTTAAAAAACTCATCTGAGGATTTCTGCTTACCGACCAAAATCGCAGTGGCTCAACTTCTTACCTTTACTTAATTCCGCCACCACCATCTTCCCTTTCTCATCCTTCGCCACATAAGCCCAGGGCACTTTGGCATCGTGGGTAAACATGGTCAGCCACTTCTCCGGCACGGCCTGCGCGTAATAACGCTTGCGGCTTTCGATAGTCTCGAGCGGATACAGGTCGTAGGACATCACCCAGTTCAGGTCAAGATGCGCGCTGGTCGGGATCAGGTCGGAGATGTAGCACGCCGTCTTTCCGCCGCTCTGCACCAGAATTGCCTGCATGTCGCGGGTGTGTCCGGGATAGACGCGGACCGATATGCCGGGAACAATTTCCGCGTCGCCGCGCAGCAGCGTCATCTGTCCGCTTTCGACCAGCGGATCGTAATTCTCCGTGATGTAGCTGACCCCGTCGCGCTGATTTTCGTGCGCGTGTTTCCACTCGCCTTCCTGCACGTAGTACTTTGCTTTGGGGAAAGTAGCGACAATCTTGTCGCCCTTGCGGACCGTGTTCCATCCGCAATGATCGAAGTGCAGATGGCTGTTGATGACGATGTCGACATCTTCCGGCGCGACGCCTGCCTCGGCGAGTTTGTCGAGCAGCTCAGCGGGCTGGCCGTAGATCTTGACCATCCTCTCCGAAAGCTTGTTGCCTACGCCGGTTTCGATCAGCACGGTTTGCGACCCGGTGCGAACCACGACTGAATTCAATCCCAACGGCACCAGATTCTTGTCGTCCGCTTTCACTTTGCGCTCCCACAGGGTTTTGGGGACGACGCCGAACATGCCTCCGCCATCGAGGTGGTAGATCCCGTCAGAGACGGCGGTAAGTTCGAAATCGCCCAGGGTCATTCGTTGCATGGAGATTTGGCCCTCGGTAAAAGCCTATCATCCGTCACGGCCCGCGTAGGGGCGGACGCCCTCGTCCGCCCGGCCGAGCGCAGCTCGGCGGTCCTTCCTGAAGCAGCTAAACACAAGGTCCCTCCACTGCGCTCGCTGCGCTGCGCTCCGGTCGGGATGACAAGGTTGTGGGGATTTCGGGTTCTCCCGGCAAGGACTGCGTGGGGACAGCACTCTTGGCTGTCCGGCGGTGCGCAGCGCCGCTACCGGATTCAGATCAAAACCCTGGCGAGCTTCGCTCGCCTGGACAGCTGAGGCGGCTGTCCCCACGTGGGCCGTGGTAGACCTCCATGCTAAAATTACATCAGCCCAATGCTTCCAGACGTGCAACACCTCATGGAGCTACAGCAGGCGGACCGCGAAATCCTCCGCCTGAATCAGGAAGTCGCCGCGCTGCCCAAACGCGTGGCCGCCATCGAAGAAAAGCTGGCCGGAACCAAAGCCGGGCTGGAGCAAGGCCAAGGCCGCCGTCAAGGCCGACGAAGCCACCAAGCGAAAGTACGAAAGCGCCATCCAGGACCTGCAGGGCAAAATCTCCAAGTATCGCGACCAGTCTCTCGCCGTAAAAACCAACGAACAGTACAAGGCGCTGCTGCACGAAATCCAGTTCGCCGAGCAGGACATCAAAGTCCAACGAAGACAAGATTCTGGAGTTGATGCTCAATGCCGACGCCCGCGACAAAGACGTGAAGGCCGCCGAGCTCGAACTGAAAGCCGAGATGGCGGAGATCGAGAAAGAAAAAGCCGCCGCCCGCGAGCGCACCGCCGAAGATGAAAAGCTGCTGGCGGAATGGAATGCCAAGCGCAACCAGGCCCGCGCGGGAGTGAACGAAGACCTGCTGCGCCAGTACGAACGCGTCTCCAAATTCCGCGGCTCCGGGCTGGCCGAAGTTCGCGACCAGAAATGCATGGGATGCCAGGTCATGCTGCGTCCGCAAACCTACAACGAAGTGCGCAGCGGACAGATCATCGTCTGCGAATCCTGCCAGCGCGTTCTGTACTTCGATCCCGCGACCGGAGTGGCAGTCGGAACGCCCCAGCCTGACCGCCAAGCGCCGCGCCCGGCCGAAGACCCACGTGGACAAGGCCTGGTTTTACCGTGCTGAATACAACGATCTGGGCGAGGTCTTCTTCGCCTTCCTGAATGCCGACGGAAACGCCAGCCGCCGCGTGTACGACGCTCACACCGGCAGGAAGATCGGCGACACCGCAGTATCAGCCGGGCGATTTCAGCGCCGTGTTTCGCCGAAGACATCAAATCCGCGGTGCGCCTGCACACCACGCTGGATCTGCAACAGCTCGAAGAATGGGCGTCCGAGCTGCCCATGACCGAACTCGACGAACTGCACGCCGACCTGAAAAAAGCCCTCCGCGAAGCTCCCGTAGAAGCCGCAACCGTCAGAACATCCCGCCGCCAGCTAGGTCAAGCAACCATCGTAGGGGCAGACGCCCTCGGCTGTCCGAGTCGAGCGCAGCTCGACAGGGTTTGCTGAGGTTTAAAATCAGCGGAGCTTCGCTCCGCCGGACAGACGAGGGCGGCTGTCCCCACGTGGTTCGTGTCCCGGGTAAGATCAATGTCATGCCCTCAAAGTCAGCCGCTTCCGTCTCTGCCCGTCGTAAAAATCTCCCGCCGCGGAGCCAAGCGCCTGCAGGACGGCCACGTCTGGGTCTACCGCTCCGACATCGTCTCCGCCGACGGAGTTGCTCCGGGCGCGGCCGTCGGGCGTCACCGACGAGCGCGGAAAATTTCTGGGGACGGCTCTCTACAGCAGCGCCTCGCAGATCGCCATCCGCATGATTTCAGCCCACGCGGTGGATGACCTGTCCCAGCCTGCTGCGCGAGCGCATTCAGGGACGCGATCAGCTACCGCGAACGGGTGGTGCGCGACACCGATGCCTATCGCGTGATCTTCAGCGAAGCGCGATTTCCTGCCCGGCCTGATCGTCGATCGCTACAACGACCTGCTCTCCGTCCAGGTGCTCACCCAGGCCATGGACGCGGAGCCCGTCCGCAAGCGTCATTGTCGCCGAACTCAGCGAGCAGCTTGAAGCCGGCGGCGATCGCCGAACGTGTCGATCCCCGAATCCGCGAACTGGAGCAGCTGCCGGCCCGGCCCTCAGGCCTGATCCAGGGCAGAAAGAACCAGCACGGTTTTCACCATGAACGGAGTGCGCTTTCACTACGAGGCGCTGCGAGGGTCAGAAGACCGGCGCCTTCCTCGATCAGCGCGAAAACTACGCGGCGGCCGCGCGCTACGCCCACGGCGAAGCGCTGGACGTCTTCTGCTACCAGGGCGGCTTTGCCCTGCACCTGGCCCAGTCCTGCTCCAAGGTCACCGGCGTGGACAGCTCCCGCCCCGCGCTCGAGGTGGCCGACCGCAATGCCGACGCTGAACGGCCGCGACATTGAATGGATCGAAGCCAACGCCTTCGACCTGCTGCGCGACTACGCCGACGCCGGGCGCCGCTACGACACCATCGTCCTCGATCCGCCCGCCTTCGCCAAGAGCAAGAGCAACCTGGAAACCGCCCTGCGCGGCTACAAAGAGCTCAACCTGCGGGCGCTGAAGATGCTGCGTCCCGGGCGGCATCCTGGTCACCTGCTGCTGCTCCTACCACGTCAGCCCGGCGCAATATCTGGAAGTGGTGCGAGATTCGGCCCGCGATGTCCACAGAAATCTTCGCATCGTGGAAAACCGCGGGCAGGCCAAGGATCATCCGATCCTGCTGAATGTGCCGGAAACCGAATACTTGAAGTGCGTCATAGCCTACGTAAGTAATTGAAAATACAGCTATAATATATAGTTGACAATAACTACACTCATATTTTATGATTCTATTACGCTAACTATGACATCCAAGGGATTGAGTGAGCCACAATCTTCAAGATTCTCAGACAGGAGGATTGACCATGACCGTATTGACCCGCTTGGATCCCTATCGCGAATTCAACACTTTGCAGGACCGCGTGAACCGCTTGTTCCACGAGTCGTTCAACGAGAGGCCGGGACGAGTCCCTGGCCACCTCGAGCTTCGCTCCGGCGGTGGACGTCTACGAAGACGAGCACAACGTCACGCTGAAGATCGAAGTTCCGGGAATCGACGAGAAGGACATTGACGTCCGCATCGAGAACAACACCCTGACCGTGCACGGCGAGCGCAAGTTCGAGAAGGAAGAGAAAGAAGAGAACTACCGTCGCGTCGAGCGGCAGTATGGCAGCTTCACTCGCACCTTCACCCTGCCGAACACGGTGGACACCGAAAGCGTTTCCGCCGACTACGAAAAGGGCGTGCTGAAGATCAAGCTGGCCAAGAAGGCCGAAGCCAAGCCCAAGCAGATCAAAGTCAACGTGGGCGGCGAAAAGACGCTGGAAGGCAAGCAGCAACCGAAGAGCACCGGCCAAGCCGCGTAATTCGGCAAAGAACCACGTAGGGGCGGACGCCTCGTCCGCCCAGTCGAGCGCAGCTCGACAGTCTGTGACGGGAGGCGGCAGAGTGACCGCCTCCCGTTAATTTTGTAATTGGGTAATTTGGAATTGAGCAATTTGAAATCCCACCCGCGGTGGGAGCATGCTTAAGACGGCATCGCTTTCAATTACCAGATTACTCAATTGCACAATTACTAAATGGAGTTCCTATGGCAATTCGTTGGGAAAAATTTACGGTGAAGGCGCAGGAAGCGGTGCAGCGCGGCAACGATCTCGCCTCCGAGCACGGCAACCCTGAACTGTTGCCGCTGCACCTGCTGGCGGCGCTGCTCGAGGACAAAGAAGGCATCGTTCTGCCCGTGCTGGAGAAGATCGGCATTGGTCCGCAGGCCGTGCTGAGCGAGACTTACCGCGAGATCGAGCGCTTGCCCAAAGTCTCCGGCGGCGGAGCCGCGCAGGCCACGCTCTCCAAGGCGGCCAACGAACTTCTGGAGCGCGCCTTCAAGGAAGCGGCCAATTTCAAGGACGAGTACGTTTCCACCGAGCACCTGCTGCTGGCCATCACGCACCTGAAGCGCGATCCGGCGCAGGAGATTCTGGCGCGGCAGGGCGCCACCTACGACGCCATCCTGAAGGCGCTGACCTCGGTGCGCGGATCGCAGAAAGTCACCGACCAGAATCCCGAAGCCAAGTACCAGGCGCTGGAGCGCTACGCCCGCGACCTGACCGAACAGGCGCGGCGCGGCAAGCTCGATCCGGTCATCGGCCGCGACGAAGAAATCCGCCGCGTGGTGCAGGTGCTCTCCCGCCGCACCAAGAACAATCCGGTGCTGATCGGCGAACCCGGCGTCGGCAAGACCGCGATCGTCGAAGGCCTGGCGCAGCGCATCATTTCCGGCGACGTGCCCGAAGCGCTGAAGAACAAGCGCGTGGTCGCGCTCGATCTGGGCGCGATGCTGGCGGGCGCGAAGTTTCGCGGCGAATTTGAAGACCGCCTGAAGGCGGTTCTGAAAGAGATCGAAGACTCGCAGGGCAAGATCATCCTGTTCATCGACGAGCTGCACACCCTGGTGGGCGCGGGCGCGGCCGAAGGCGCGATTGACGCCTCCAACATGCTGAAGCCGGCGCTGGCTCGCGGCGAGCTGCGCGCCATCGGCGCCACCACGCTGAACGAATACCGCAAGTACATCGAAAAAGATGCCGCGCTCGAGCGCCGCTTCCAGATCGTGTTCGTGGGCGAGCCCAACGTCGAAGACACGATCGCCATTCTGCGCGGCTTGAAAGAGCGCTACGAAGTGCATCACGGCGTGCGCATCAAGGACTCGGCCATCGTGGCGGCGGCCACGCTTGTCGCATCGCTACATCTCCGACCGCTTCCTGCCGGACAAAGCCATCGACCTGATCGACGAAGCGGCGGCGTCGCTGCGCATCCAGATCGATTCCATGCCGACCGAAATCGATCAGCTGGAGCGCCGGGCGACGCAGCTGGAAATCGAAAAGCAGGCGCTGAAGAAGGAAAGCGATCCCAACTCCAAAGAGCGGCTGGCGGTCATCGAGAAAGAACTGGCCGAGTTGCGCGAAAAATCCAACGCGCTGAAAGCCAACTGGAAGCGCGAGAAGGATCTGATCGCCAAGGCCCGCGCGCTCAAAGAGAAGATCGAGCAGCTGAAGATCGAAGAGCAGGCCGAAGAGCGCAAAGGCAATCTGCAGCGAGTGGCGGAAATCCGCTACGGGCTGCTGGTGCAGACGGAAGAGGAGCTGAAGAAGCTGACCGCGCAGCTGGAGGGCTCTGCGGCCAAGCGCATGCTGAAGGAAGAAGTGGACGAAGAAGACGTGGCCCGCATCGTCTCCAAGTGGACCGGCATTCCGGTCTCGAAGATGCTCGAAGGCGAAGTCAAGAAGCTGGTCACCATGGAAGATCGCCTGCGGCAGCGCGTGGTGGGTCAGGACGAGGCGCTGCAACGCGTGGCCAATGCCATCCGCCGTTCGCGCGCGGGCTTGAGCGATCCCAAGCGGCCGATCGGGTCGTTTATTTTCCTGGGACCGACCGGCGTCGGCAAGACCGAACTGGCGCGCGCCCTGGCCGAGTTCCTGTTCGACGACGAGCACGCCATGGTGCGCATCGACATGTCCGAATACATGGAGAAGCACGCCGTCTCGCGGCTGATCGGCGCGCCTCCGGGATACGTCGGCTACGAAGAAGGCGGACAGCTGACCGAGCAGGTGCGGCGGCGTCCCTATGCGGTGGTTCTGTTCGACGAAATCGAGAAGGCGCATCCGGACGTGTTCAACGTCCTGCTGCAGATCATGGACGATGGCCGCCTGACCGACGGCAAGGGCCGCACGGTGGATTTCCGCAACACGGTCATCATCATGACGTCGAACATCGGCTCTGCCTTCCTGCAGGCCGAGGGCATGCGCTCGGAGAAGGAATTCGACGAGGCCTCGAAGCAGGTGATGAATGCGCTGCATGGCCACTTCAAGCCCGAGTTCCTGAACCGCGTGGACGACATCATCGTCTTCCGTCCGCTGGGCAAGGAACAGCTGGTGAAGATCATCGAGCTGCGGCTGGAAGACGTTCGCCGGCTGCTGGCCGATCGCAAGATTTCGCTCGAGCTGACCGACGCAGCCAAAGACCTGCTGTTCACCGAAGGCTTCGATCCGAACTTCGGGGCGCGTCCGCTGAAGCGCGCGATTCAGAAGCTGGTGCAGGACCCGCTGGCGCTGAAGATCCTCGACGGCGAGGTGCTGCACGGCGACCACGTCGTCGTGGATGCCGACAAGAAGGCCGGCAAGATGGTGTTCGAAGTCAGCAAGCGAGTGGGGGAGAAGGAAGCGGCAAAGGCCAGATAAATTGGACCACGTGGGGACAACCGCCCTCGGCTGTCCAGGCGAGCCGAAGCTCGCGGGCTTGTGACTTTGGTACGAACCTCGGTCGCGACATTGTGGCGAGCCTTGAGAGCGCACAGTTCTCTCACAAACGCGGAGCTTCGCTCCGCTGGACACCCGAGGGCGTTGTCCCCACACAATCCGATTGCCCAATTTCCCTTTTCGCCTTACCATCCAGTCAGTGGCTACCGCCAAAAACATTCCCGATCTGAAGCAGCGACTGGTGTCGGCGGCGCCGGTTGAGGACGATTCTTCGTTTGAGCTGAAGCTGCGGCCGCAGCGCCTGGCAGAGTTCATCGGACAGCCCAAGGTCAAAGAAAACCTGGCGGTCGCGATCGAGGCAGCGCGCTCACGCGGCGAAGCGCTGGATCACGTTCTGCTCTACGGTCCTCCGGGGCTGGGCAAGACCACTCTGGCCACCATCATCGCCAACGAACTGGCCGTGCCCTTTCAGCAGACTTCCGGACCGACGCTGCAAATCAAGGGCGACCTCACCGCCATCCTGACCAATCTTCGCGACAAGCAGGTTTTGTTCATCGACGAAGTCCACCGCCTGCAACCGGCGCTCGAGGAAATCCTCTATTCCGCGCTGGAAGACTACAAGCTGGACATCATGATCGGGCAAGGGCCGTCGGCGCGCACGCACACCATGGATGTGAAGCCCTTCACTTTCATCGGCGCAACCACGCGCGCCGGACTGCTTTCGTCACCGCTGCGGTCGCGTTTCGGCATCGTGCTGCGGCTGGAGTTTTATACTCACGAAGACTTGCGCATCATCGTGGAACGTTCGGCGGAAATTCTTGGAGTCGAGATCGACGACGCCGGCGCGCTCGAAATTGCCAGCCGCTCGCGTGGCACGCCGCGCATCGCGAATCGCCTGTTGCGCCGGGTGCGCGACTTTGCCCAGGTACGCGGTGCCGGAAAAATCGATCTGCCGACGGCTCAGGCCGCGTTGCAGATGCTGGAAGTCGATCGCCACGGCTTCGACGAAGTGGACCGCAAGCTGCTGCTGACCATCATCGAGAAATATCAGGGCGGACCGGTAGGCGTGAACACGCTGGCCGCGGCCCTGGCCGAAGAGCAGGACGCGATTGAAGAAATCTACGAGCCATTCCTGATCCAGATCGGGTTTCTGAACCGCACGCCGCGCGGGCGCGTCGCGACGCAACTGGCCTACGAGCATTTCGGAATCACGCCGAACCGGAAACAGAGCTCCTTATTCTAGTCGTCAGTCTTCAGTCGTCAGTCTTCAGAAAAACCAGGTTCTGCTGACGACTGAAGACCGACGACTGAAGACTGACATCCTATGATTGCCCATCTGCGCGGAAAGTTGCTGGCCAAACATCCCAACCAGGCCATCGTCGAGACCGGCGGCGTTGGATACGACGTCACCATCAGCGTTCCTACGTTTTCCGATCTGCCCGGGAATGGCGGCGAAGTTGCGCTGCACATTCACACTCATGTGCGGGAGGACATCATTGCCCTCTACGGTTTTCTGCGGTCCTGCGGAAAAGACGCTGTTCGAGAAGCTCATCACAGTGAGCGGCATCGGACCAAAGCTTGCGATCACCATTCTGAGCGGCATGGCGGCGGATGAGATGGTCAACGCCATTCGCGGCAACGATATCGCGCGGCTCACTCGCATCCCGGGAATCGGCAAGAAGACTGCCGAGCGCATGGTGCTGGAACTTCGCGACAAGTTGACGGTCGAAAAAGCCGGAGAGAGTCGCACCAGCGCCAGCCTTGAGCGCAGTCGAAGAAGACGTGCTCTCGGCGCTGGTGAATCTCGGATACCAGCGCGCGGCAGCGGAGAAGGCCCTGGCTTCAATATCGAAGAACGGTCAATTCGATGCCATGTTCCGCCAAGCCCTGGCCGTGCTGTCGAAGTAACCTCGTTTCAGATGCAGAGGTAGAATGGCAAGCAGAAGGCTTTGACACAGGCCGTATGATGTGTGAACGAGACCGAGATCAGAGCAGTGGGTCGCTGAAGGGACAAATGCGTGGCGTCTCTGAAACTTCTTGTCGTAGAAGATGACACCGCGAGCCTGGAATTGATGACCGAGGTCTTCGAGTCGCTTAAGGCTGAGGTCTGGCCGATCAGCGATAGCGTGAAAGCAGCCGATCTCGTTAACCAGGAAAAATTTGATGGCATCTTCCTGGACCTGGAAATGCCAAACATGAATGGTTTTGATCTTGCGGGGCGAATCCGCAAGTCGTCGTGGAACAAATCAGCCCCGATCGTCATTGTGACCGGGCGGGATGACCGACGAACCATGCAAGAGATATTTGCGGTTGGGGCTACCTTCTATCTCCAGAAGCCGGTAGACCGACAAAGGCTCACGGCCTTGTTCCGCACGGTGCGCGGAACGCTGCTTGAAAATCGGCGCCGGTACACGCGAGTTTCCTTCCATGCGGCAGTAACCTGCAATACAGGTTCTCGAACGTTGCAGGGAGTTATCTGGAACCTGAGCTTGGGCGGAATTCAGGTCGAGATCGGTAGCCTGCAGCCGGCGGATTCCGTGAAATTATCTTTTCGACTTCCTGAGTCCGGAATCGTAATCGATGCGGTCGGAACAGTAGTTTGGGCTAAAGAGCAGCGGCAGGGAATCCAGTTCACGAAGATCAGTCCAAAAAATCAGCAGGCCATCCAAGAAATCATTGCGGAAGCAGAGAAACTGGACTGACGCGGAACAACATCCGTCTAGATGATCAAGTGCTGGGTGGCTCTAAAGCCAATTTACCCGAGTGATATATAGGCTCGAATGGCCTCCTGAGATTCCAGGCTCATCTCGGTAAAGTAGAGCCCCTGTCGACCTTCCTGTGCCCACACTACCGAGCCTTGGGCCTTTATAACCATAGCCGGTTGGGGGATGATAAACGACATCCCAACCGTGTCACCCAACTTCAGGCCGGCCACCTCCAACTGAATTCCACCATTGCTTATGTTCCACACGAGTCCATTCAGCGTGCTATCTCCGACCGTGCAAGTTACATCAGTGTTCAAAGGAACACGTGTGCTGCGCCGGCGATGTTTAAGCAGGGGTTCCTGAATCTTCTGCAATAAGAGTGCGAGTTTCTTTGCGTCCACCGGCTTTTGCAGAAAGTAAGTGGCTCCCAGAGAAAATGACAGATGCATTGTATCTTTTTCGTCGCGGCCAGTAACGATCACGATCGGCGTTTCCTGGTTGCACTTAGAGTCGCGCACCAGCTTTGCCAATTCGAAACCAGTTAGGATCGGCATCGTAAGATCCAAAAAGATGCCGTCGAACTGCTCCCGCTGGATCAGGCCAGCGGCTTCCTGACCGTCGCTTACCGGGCGGACCTGCGCTTCGAGCTGTGTGAACAGCTCCGTCATCAGTTCCAGACTGGCAGTATCATCTTCGACGACCAACAGCTTGAGGACTGCCATAGATGGCCTGAGCGATCTTTTGTACCTGGCAGAGTGAGAGTCTACATCACAACCATGACCGCGGAACTGGAATACCTCGAGGGAATAGACCTTACTTTCCGATGCAAAACTTACTGAAGATCAGGTTGAGGATGTCGTCATTCGAGGTGGCGCCGGTGATCTCGTCCAGCGGGCGCAGCGCATTGTAGAGATCGAGCAACACCATTTCGTGCGGAATGCGGTTGCGCACCGCGGATGACGCGGCGTCGAGCGCGGCCACCGAATCGCGCACCAAACCTTGATGCCGGGCACTGGTCAGGAAACCGGTTTCGTCGTGTGCGCCCTGTTCTCCACCAACATGACGCAGAATTTCCGCGCGTAATTCGGGAATACCCTCTGAGGTCAACGCCGACGCCCTAACCCTTTGCAGCTGAGAAGCAGGAACCACAAACTGTGGGCTGGTTATATCGGACTTGTTCTCCACCAGAATCGCCGGCCGTTGTGCCACCAGGTCAAGCAATTGATGATCTTCATCCCCGACCGGCTGAGAGGAATCGAGCACTACCAACACCAGGTCTGCGTCGGCGAGCGCTTCCATAGATTTGTCGACCCCGATGCTCTCCGCTTCATCGAGGGCGCGCCGAATGCCCGCGGTATCGACCAGTTTTATGGGAATACCACCGAGCGCAACCGTTTCGGTCACCAGGTCGCGCGTGGTTCCGGGTGTGGCCGTAACGATGGCGCGGTTACTTTCGACCAGCTGGTTAAACAGGCTCGATTTCCCCACATTGGGGCGGCCTACGATGGCCAGTGTCAGACCTTCATGAACCAGTTTTCCATAGGCGAAGGAGCCAGCAAGTTGTTCAAGCGGTGCGCGGATGGCGGAGATGTGAAGCAGGATTTCTTCCCCCGGCAGAACGGAGACGTCGTCCTCCGCAAAATCAATGCCCGCCTCAAGCAGCGCGATCAGCTCCACCAGTTTCTGTTTGATCGGCTGAAGGCGCCGGGAGAGAGCGCCGTCGAGCTGCTGAGCAGCCACTCTAGCCTGATACAGGGTTCGGGATTCGATCAAGTCACGGACGGCTTCAGCCTGGGTGAGATCGATGCGCCCGTTAAGAAACGCTCGCATGGTGAACTCACCGGGCTCGGCCAGGCGCGCGCCGGCAGCCAGGGCCAGCTCGACTACATGACGCAGAACCACCGGCGAGCCGTGCGCAGAGATTTCGATGATGTCGTCAGTAGTGTAGGAATGAGGCTTGGCAAAATACGTGACCACCACTTCGTCAATGCGCTGCTGCTGGCCATGTGGCCGCGGGCGAGTCGCCCGCGAAAATTGTTCTGTTGAAGGGACGTCTGCGTCTGAAGAAGCCTTCTCGCGGGCGAGTCGCCCCCGATCACATGGTTCGACAAGTTCTCCAACCACCGCCCGCCCCGGCTCGAGATCATGTTTCAAGCGCAGCATCGGGGCAGCAATGCTGCGTGCCTCAGGGCCGGCAATACGAACCACGCCGATGCCACCGCGACCGGATGGCGTGGCGACAGCGACGATGGTATCGTCGAGGTTCACAGGGAAGATTGTAGTGGGTGAGGGCACGGGGAAGTAAAAACCACCCGGGAGGCTGCGTAACCCTTCCGCAAATTCTGCGACCCTTGTCGCCGGCAGCGCATCCTATTGCCTGCTGAAGTTGCGCTATCTGTGTCACGTCTGAATTTCACAAGGAGAAATCATGTCTGTCACCGATGATGTGCTCAAAGCTGATGAAACTTATGCGTCTAATTTCAAGCTCGGCCATTTGGCGATGCCGCCGGCACGCAAGCTGGCGATCCTGGCGTGTATGGACGCCCGACTTACTGTCGAGCAGATTTGCGGACTGAAGACCGGGGAAGCGCACATTATCCGTAATGCGGGCGGAATCGCAACCGAAGATGCGCTGCGGTCGCTGATCATTTCCCATCACCTGCTGGGCACCGAGGAATTCATTGTCATCAACCACACTGACTGCGGCATGCTGACTTTCAAAGACGAAGCTCTTCGCAAGCAACTGGAGGAGAAGACTGGTTCGCGCCCCGCGGTGCCGGCACACTTCCATGCCTTCGGCAACCTGGAGGAAAACGTTCGGGCCCAGGTGGAACGGATCAAGTCTCATCCCTGGATTCCGAAGAGCATTGGAGTGCGAGGCTTTATTTATGATGTCAAGACCGGGCGATTGCACGAAGTAAACGAGCAGGCGAAGCGGAAAGCTGGATAGACGAATCGCGGTGAGTGTGAGCTTGCTCGACCCGCGGATTAAAGAAACTCGCTTTTGTAGTGATGCCGGCCAAAGCAGATTCCTCTCCGGCTTGCGCCGGTTCGGAATGACAAGGGTTTGAGCAAGATTCAGGGAAGGGTTTTTCGCTGCGGCTTGCCGGCGGCGGGCTTGTAGTTCTGCGGATACACCACTACGTACCGCCGCAGGCCCTCGCCTTCGCTCTGGGTGCGCAGGTCAGCATGGTCGCGCAGGGCCAGGTGGACGATGCGGCGCTCGCGCGAAGACATGGGCGCAAATTCGTAGGGCGATCCACTCTTGCGCACTCTTTCCGCGGCGACGCCGGCGGCCAGGCGCAACTCCTCCAGTCGCATCCCGCGATGGTTCATGCAGTCGAAGCAGACTTTCTCATGCTCGTTGCCGGGCAGGCGGAGCATTTCGAGCGCCAGGAATTCGATGGAGCGCAGCAGCTCGCCTCCACGTTCCAGCAACAGCGGCGAGTCCGGGCCGGCAAATTCCACCAGAATCTCAGGACGCTCCCAGTCGCGCTGTTCGGCCAGCGGCGGGTCCACGGTGATGCGGTACTTCAGACGCAAACCACCGTTGCTGACGATCCCTTTCAGCAGATCGTTGATCTTGTTGGCGGCGGCGATTTTGTCGGGAATGGACACAGGCTTCTAGCTCCTGGCTTCTAGCTCCTGGCTAATGCTTCCGGCCAAGATTTGGCTAGAAGCTAGCAGCTAGAGCTGAGCTCTACTTCTCTTTCTTCCTCGCCCGCTTCAGCGCGATCTCCCGCATCTCACGGCCCAGGCTGGTGCGGTTCATGATCGCCTGTTGCACGATTGCGATCAGGTTGCCTTCGGACCAGTACAGACACAAGCCTGCGGCCAGGTTCCAGCTGATGACGCCCAGCATCAGCGGCATCATCAGGGTCATCATCTTCTGCTGCGACGGGTCCATGCCCGGCTGCGGCGTCATGCGCTGGGTGAGCAGCATGGTGATGATAATGCCGATGGGCAATAGATGCCACGGATCGGGCGACGAGAGATCGTGAATCCAGAGCCAGGGGGCATGTCGCAGGTCCAGCGCCGCGCCCAGCATGCTGTAGTAGGCAAACAGGAATGGCATCTGGATGATCATGGGCAAGCAGCCGCCCACCGGGTTTACGCCCTCCGCCTTGTACAGGGCGGAGACTTCCTGATTCATCTCCTGCTTGCGCGGATCGCGCATGCTGTACTTCTTGTACTTTTCCTGAATGGCCTTGATCTGCGGCGCCACCTTCTGCATCTTCAGCGCCGACTTCATGCTGGAGATGCGCAGCGGCAACAGCGCCAGGTTGATGATCAGGGTCTGGATCACGATGGCCCAGCCCCAGTTATGGACTACCTTTTCGTAAGTCCACTTGAGCCACAGGAACAGTGGACGGGCGATCACGCCGAAGAAGCCGAAGTTGACCAGGGCGCGCAGGTCCTGCGGGGCGCCGACCATAGTCGGCACCGGTACCGGATTCCAGAACGCCGAGAGACTTGGGTCCGACATAGAGCCGTTCGGCGGTGGGTCCGCGAAGATTGCCGACGCCGACTCCCAGAACATCCGCCTTGATGGTTTCCCCTGGCTTGGGATTTCGCCAGTCTTTGGGAATATCAACCTGGATTGCGCAGAGTCACGAGCGGCTACGTTTTGCGGATCGTCGGGCAAAAAGACGGCGGCGAAATACTGGTCCACCACGCCGGCCCAGTTGAACGGACCCGGCAGAGTCGCGCCGCCGCTGATCTTCTTGATGTCCAGACGTTCGGTTTTGTCGTTGTACTGGTGCTCGATGCGGCTGGCGGCGTAAGACGCAGGACTCTGATTGATCGCCGAAGCCGGCCGGCCACATGGGGAAGGCGGTGACCGGGCTGCCCTTGGCCACGACCGAGGTTTCGACGTGGACTACGTAGGTGTGATCGAAGCTGAAAGTCTTGCGGACGGCGACGTCCTGGTCGGCGTATTCGAACGTCAACTTGCGCCGGAGCATTCAGACTTGCCCGAGTCGGAGGCGACGTAGAGCGCGGAGTTGATCTTGTTGCGCTGGGTCTTCGTCGTAGGTCCACAGCGAAAGCGGATATCCATAATTCTCGCGCCGCTTTGCTGACCAACTCGAGAGGCTTGCCGTGGTCGTCGTCGTACTTCTTGAGAATCCAGGACTTGACCAGCGCCGCCGCGGTTGGTGAAGGTGATGCGGTAAAGATCGTTCTCGACCACGGTCTCGGTTTCAGCCGCAGCCTGCTTGCTCGCGCCTGCAGCGGAACCGGCAACCTGGGGCTGCATGGCGGCGGCGGCTGAGGCGGAAGGCTGGGCCGGCGTCTGAGTCTGCGCCGGTGCGGAGCCGCCGGCTGCGGCAAGTACTTCTTCAGCAACGGCTGAAACAGAATGATCACCAGGAATGTGAGCGCGAACACCAGCAGCAGCCGGCGCTCCATCCCGGGATCTTGTTGAGGATTGTGGAAATTCTGGCAAATTCGCTTACTCAGTGACCGCGCAACTCGCGGGCGGCGACTCAGTCGGAGCTGCAGCCGTAATCTTTCGGATTCAACGCTCCAGGACTGCACCACCGGATCGTAACCGCCCTGCACAAACGGATGGCAGCGAAGCACGCGCCGCATCGCCATCAGGCCGCCGCGGAACACGCCGTAGCGGTCCACCGCTTCCATCGCGTACTCAGAACAGGTGGGCACGTAGCGGCAGGCCGGCGGCAACAGCGGCGAGATCGCCCATTTGTATCCGCGCAACAGACACAGCACGAAAGTTTGTGGCGCTCTGGTTCATGATTTGCCCGCTGACTTCTCGATCACTTCGAACGCCCGGCGAATCTCGCGCTGCAAATCGGCGAAGGCCGCGGTCAGCAGCGACTTCTTGGGATTGATCACCACATCCACGGCCGCCGGAATCATGCCGTGCAATCGAACCGCCTCCCGCAGGCGCCGCTTCATGCGATTGCGAACCACCGCGCCGCCCAGCACCTTGCCCACGGTGAATCCAACTCGCGGCCGCCGCTTCGGCCTCTTCTGCTGCGCGGCAGGTAAAACACCGTCATGTGGGCGGCGAAATGCCGCCGGCCCTGCTTGTACACGCGCTCGAAATCCGCATGCCGGAGCAAACGGACGCTGCGGGGAAACTTGCTGCGCCTGCCGGAACCGGACACGTCGGCGCTGCCATTCGGAGCGAGAGCGCTCACCAATCACGCTCTCAATCCAGATTGCGAATCTGTCCGCCGAGTTCCGAAAAGGGAGAAACACTACTCACGGAAGCCGGGCTTCACCGACACCCGCTTGCGGCCCTTGGCGCGCCGGCGCGAAATCACCGCGCGGCCGGCCTTGGTCTTCATCCGCGTACGAAATCCGTGCGTCTTCGAGCGGTGACGACGGTTGGGCTGGAATGTGCGCTTGGGCATGAAAAATCGCTGCTCCTGATGAACTGAGTCTCTTTGAAAGCGAATGAGAAGTATAAATGAGTGCGCAGCAGGCGGGCAAACCGCGAAGGTATGGAGGATGTGTGCGGCGGGCGCCCTCGCCCGCCGCTTTTGCATGTTGGCTGTTGATGTTGGAATTGTTCAGATCTCACCGGAAGGCTAGCGCGAATGGTTCGACTGCTGAAATCGCAAGGTCAAAGTCAAAAGCGGCGGGCGAGGGCGCCCGCCCCACAGAACTCCCACGCATTTCTGCACCACTCGCGCGGCAGTTATAACTTGAACACTTGACAGAAAGTTTCGTTAGGGTTCTGAATCGTAGAGCGCAGAAAAAGTCTGCGCGAGAAGATTCCCGCAGACAGAAAAATTTTGTGCTAGTATGCCGGACTGATCCAGCTTACTGAAATTTTCTGAACCCAGCGCAACTGCCCCGAGAAGCAAGGCTGCTCTGCTGGAAAATGAAAGCATCTTTGTTGCAATGATTTTGATACCGGGCGCTGATCTGGCCACAGCCCCACGAAAATTTATTTATGTCCGTTCCAAGTCCAAGCCTTTCTCCCAATCCGTGGTTGCGCGTTCTGGATGCGCTGGAAAAAAAGATCAACCGCCATTCCTACGACACCTGGCTGAAGCCCACCAAGTACAGTCATTCCAGCGGCCCGATTCTTTTCGTGCGCGTGCCCACGGCGGAATTCCGCCACGTGGGAGACAAGTACGCGGATCTGATTCAGGAAGCGCTCGACAATCTGGGCGTCGAATTTCAGGAAGTGAAGTTCGTCACGCCGGAAGATGATCCCGCGTCGACGCCGGTGCGTCACGATGGCGGGCTCTCGGCTCACCTGCCGCTGCCCCGACCCACGCCTCGCAGTCGCGGTTCGACTGGGATGGCGCGGCGCAACTGAATCCGCGCTACACCTTTGACGCCTTCGTCATCGGCAGCGGCAACCAGTTCGCTCACGCCGCCTGCCAGGCGGTGGCGGAGCGTCCTTCGAAGGCCTACAACCCGCTCTTCCTGTACGGCGGCGTCGGCATGGGCAAGACCCACCTGATGCAGGCCATCGGCCACGAGATCAAGCGCCGGCAGCCGCAGGCGGCCATCTGCTACGTCTCCAGCGAGAAGTTCACCAACGAGATGATCAACTCGCTGCGCTACGACAAGATGATCAGCTTCCGCGACAAGTTCCGCAACGTGGACGTGCTGCTGGTGGACGACATCCAGTTCCTGGCGCAGAAAGAGCGCACCCAGGAAGAGTTCTTCCACACCTTCAACGCGCTGCACGAGTCCATGAAGCAGATCGTGATCGCCAGCGACCGTCCGCCGAAAGAGCTGGCGGAGATTCGAAGACCGCCTGCGCAGCCGCTTCGAGTGGGGACTGATCGCCGACATCCAGCCGCCCGATCTCGAAACCAAGGTCGCGATTCTGCAGAAGAAGGCCGAGCAGGAAAAAGTCACGCTGCCGACCGATGTGGCGCTCTACATCGCGTCGAACATCCGCTCCAACGTTCGCGAACTGGAAGGCGCGCTGATCCGCCTGGTGGCGCACTCTTCGCTGATCGGCGCCGAGATCACGCTGCCCTACACCCAGCAGGTGCTCAAGAATTTCATCGACTCGCAGGCCCGCAAGGTCACGATCGAATCCATCCAGAAGGCCGTGGCGGAGCAGTTCGGATTGCGCCTGGTCGAGATCAAGGCCAAGAACAACTCGCGCGCCATCGTCTATCCCCGGCAGATCGCGATGTACCTGGCCAAGCATCTGACCGAAGCCTCGCTGCCGGAGATCGGACGTCAGTTCGGCGGCAAGCATCACACCACGGTGCTGCACTCGGTCGAGAAGATCGATGAGCACCCGCAAGACCGACAAAGATTTGAACAGGCTGATCAATAAAATGACTGAGCAGTTGGGCGGATGAATACGCGGCTTCGACGCCGGATTTCCACTCAGCAGCAAAGTCTTCCTTGAGCGGCGCTGTGGATCGGATGTGGAAGCTGTGCAAGAGCCGGAGGGAATCGTCGAGGCACGGCCAAACGATACCTTCATCTCCGCCAAATGACCGGTCTAGTTTTGGACATGCAGGCATTGCGCGCGAGAAGCCGGTACGGATGCGGGGTTTGCCGGGATTTCCACTTTTCCGAGCCGCCTACTGTTACTACTGGTTTTATAGGTTTTTATTTTGATATAAGGGAAGTACTCAAAGTAGCGCCGCCCGACGGGAGATTTGGGTTATGCCGGTAGAAGCATTGGCCGCAGCCACGGGGACCGCCACCATGGAAATCACAGTCAGCAAATTCGAACTCTTGCGGGAACTGACTGCGACCCAGGGAGTGGTGGAGCGCAAGACCACGATTCCGATCCTCTCCAACTATCTGTTTGAAGCTGCCGGCGACAAGCTGTCGCTTACCGCCACCGATCTCGACCTGAGCCTGCGCACCGTCGTGCAACGCCAAGGTGAAAAAAGAAGGCTCCTGCACCATCCCCGCCCGCAAGCTGCACGACTACGTAAAGCTGCTGCCGGACGCCGACATCACCATCAAGCTGCTGGAGAATCACTGGGTCAGCATCCGCTGTGGACGGTCGAACACCAAGATGGTCGGCATGGCGCGGTCGAATTTCCCCACGCTGCCGGTATTTCCCACCGTCGGGCGTGGTGAAGATTCCCGCCCAGGTGTTGCGCGGCATGATTGCCAAGACCGGATTCGCCATCGCCAGCGAAGAATCGCGCTACACCCTGAACGGCGCCCTGATGGTGCTGAAGCCGGAGTCGATCACCATGGTCGCGACCGACGGACATCGCCTGGCGCACATCGAACGCAGCGGAGAAAAGTTCGAAGGCGTTTCCGGAGAGCTGAAGACCCTCATCCCCAAAAAGGCGATGGACGAACTGCAGTCGTTGCTCGATTCCACCGACGCCGAATCCATCGAGTTCGCCAAAGACGAATCCACGCTCTTCTTCCGCATCGGGCCGCGGCTGCTGACCTCGCGCCAACTGACCGGCCAGTTCCCCAACTACGAAGCCGTTCTGCCCAAGGACAACAACAAGAGCGTCACCCTGCCCGGCAATGACTTGAGCGCGGCCATCTCCCGCGTAGCCCAGTTTGCCGACGAGCGCTCGCGCGCCGTCCGCCTGCGCCTGGAAAAGGGCGAAGCTGAAGCTGTCGGCCTCCTCGACCGAAACCGGCGAATCGGAAGACTCGCATCGAAACCGGCTACCAGGGCGACTCGCTGACCGTCGGCTTCAACGCCCAATACATGCTCGACTTCCTGAAAGCCGTCGGCGCCGGCGACGTAAAGCTCGAATTCAAAGACGCCCAGTCCGCCGGCCAGCTGCGTCCCGCCGACAGCGAAGACTACAAGTACCGCTACATCGTCATGCCCATGCGGATCTGAGGACGGACCGTGTGGGGCGGGCGCCCTCGCCCGCCGCTTTTGACTTTGTTTGTGCGTCGACTCTTTCCGAGGCCGTTTAGTTCCCGCAGCTGCAAACTCCACCAAAATCAACTTCAAAAGCGGCGGGCGAGGGCGCCCGCCCCACACGCAACGCTTCAGCTTGACCTACCCCGCGCTGCCGCCGTAAATTAGCCGCCTTGCGTTTTGGAGGTTCCATCCCATGCTTAGCGGATTCAAGCAATTCATTCTTCGCGGCAATGTGGTTGACCTGGCGGTTGGCGTGGTCATCGGCGCGGCCTTCGGGTCGGTGGTGACGGCTTTCACCAAAGATCTGCTTACTCCATTGATCGCGGCCATAGTCGGCAAGCCCGATTTCTCGTCCATCAACTTCACCATCAACGGCACTCCGTTTCCGGTGGGCGATTTCATCAACGCCGCGGTGTCGTTCGTGCTGGTCGCGGCGGCGGTGTATTTCTTCGTGGTCACACCGATCAACGCTTTGATCGCGCGCATGCGCAAAGCGCCGGCGCCGGCCGATCCTACGACCAAGAAGTGTCCCGAATGCCTGAGCGAGATTCCCATCGACGCGCGGCGCTGCGGCTTCTGCACCCAGCCGCGTGCTGGGCAAGGCGGCATGAACGGTATTGGCGCGATCTAAAGTTGCGGGCGGCGGCTATGAAGCCCTTCTTCGAAAAAGTCCTGGTTGATCAGGGCAGCTCCTGGACAGTGTTCCAACGCCGCCTCGAGTCCTTTCCGTTTGAATGGCACTACCATCCCGAATTTGAGTTGACCATGACGCTGAACAGCCTGGGACAGCGCTACATCGGCGACCACATCGGTTCGTACGGCCATGAGGACCTTATCCTCCTCGGTCCCAACCTGCCGCATACCTGGTGCTCGGGAGAGAAGATCGACGCCGGCCATCCGCATGAGGCGATTGTGCTGTGGTTCTCGCGCGATCTCGCCCACCATCTTATCGCACGCTGGCCGGAGTTTACCGCCATCCATCACCTGCTCAACGACGAGGCTCCCCGCGGAGTTTGTTTCTCGGAAGCGGTGAGGCGCGAGGCCAAAGCGATGATCCTGGCGCTGCTCGACCGGTCGGCCGCCGATCGCCTGCTCGGTCTCTTGTCTATCCTCAACTTTCTCGCCGGCGATCAGGAGCGCGTGACCCTATCGTCCTCGTCACTGGGTAATACGAGTTCGGGTAACACGGGTCCGGATGCCGCCGCCCACGCAGTTCGCCATGAAGCCCAGGACAGCGCCGCCATCGATCGAATTCTCTCCTACCTTCACGCCCACTATCGCGAAGAGGTTTCGGTCGCCGACCTGGCCTCGCGAGCTCACCTCAGCGTGAGCAGTTTTCATCGGCTGTTCAAACGGCATATGCGCATGCCTTTGAGCGCATACCTGGCGCATCTGCGGATTGGCAAGGCCTGCTCTCTTCTGATGAATACGGAGATTCCCATCTCGATCGTGGCCAGCGAAGCCGGGTATTACAACTATGCCAACTTCGTCCGCCAGTTCGAGAAGCTTAAACGTATGACGCCGCGGCAGTTCCGTAACCTGCATGCTCCCGCCGCCAAAGTTGCCTGAGCCGCTAGCGGAGAATCTCCAAAACCGCTAACCACGAAGGGCACGAAGGTACACGAAGGAAATCGCACACTAAGCCTTCGCTGTCAAATCTCGAATGTCTGTATTTGGGAGTTAAAATCTGACATTTAAGTATAGAAACTTTCAAGATCAGGATAATTGCAGGGCTAAAACTGGGGCTATTGTGTGAACAGTGAAGGCGGAACATCTGGCGGGCGGAAGGCCGAATGAGCCTCGACCGGACTACAGGAGACGAAAATGGATCGCTATGCTTACGGAGACAATCGCCCGGGAAATGCCAGCGTGGCATATGTCGCGGAAACCCAGCTGCGGGATATTCAGAAGACGCTGCCGCTGCGCGTGCTCTCAGCCGACGACTGGCAACACTGGATCACCCGCGGTTACGTGGTGGTCAAGCAGGCCGTCCCTGCCGAGAATGTAAAGCGCCTGGTGGATCTCCTGTGGGAATTTCAGGAGATGAATCCCAACGATCCCTCCACCTGGTACAAAGACCAGCTTCGCGACCATGCCATGAAGGAGCTGAACAACAGTGGCATGGTGGAGATCTACAACCACCAGTATTTGTGGGACAACCGGCAGTACCCGCGAATCTACGACGCCTTCGTCGATATCTGGGACAACGAGAAACTCTGGGTGACGATTGACCGCGCCAATCTGAACCCGCCGAACCGCAGCCAGCGGCCATTCAGCGGTTTCATTCACTGGGATGCCGACACCACCCTCGATCCTCTGCCGGTCAACGTGCAGGGCGTGCTCTCGCTGGTCGATCACGAACTGGAAATGGGCGGCTTCCAGGGCGTGCCCGAACTGTTCCGCACTCTCGAAGAATGGAGAAAGACGCAACCAGCCAACCGCGATCCCTGGAAGCCGGACACCACCGGTTTCGAAATCGTTCCGGTCATGCCCAAGGCTGGGGATCTGCTGATCTTCAACAGCCTGCTGGCCCACGGCATTCGACCCAATACTTCGAAAGACAAGGTTCGCATGGCGCAGTACATCTCCATGACGCCGGCCGATGAGTCCCGCGAAGACCTGCGCCAGATACGCATCCGTTCGTGGCATGAGATGGAGCCGCCACAAGGTTTTGCTTTTCCCGGCGACCCGCGGGAGTGGGAAAAGAAAAACTCCACACCAGCCAAGCTGACTACGCTAGGCGAGAAGCTGCTGGGGTTGAAGCGTTGGAGCGACTAATTGTGCTCGAGAACCAAAAACGCAGCGCCGGCTGTCCCGAGGACATCCTGCCCCTCGGTGTGAGGGCGGGACGCCCTCACGACAGCCGCCGGGACGGCGGCGCTACAGGTGCGAGTCATCGGGTAACATGAATCATGTTCCGATTTTTGGCTGGCACTCTTTTGCTCACAGGGGCTTTGTGGGGGCAACAGCCAGCCTCCGCTTCTTCCAAACCGCAGGTTCGCACCAAATCCCCTGCCCCCGAGACAGGCGCCACCAGCGACGGCGTATATCACAATCCCTCATTCGGGTTTAGCTACAAGCTTCCCTTCGGCTGGGTGGATCGCACCCGCGAGATGCAGGACGACGCCCAACCCGCTTCGAACGATGCTGCCAAATCACTCCTCCTGCTGGCCATCTTTGAACGGCCGCCGGAGGTCACCGGCGACACTATAAATTCTGCAGTTGTGATCACGGCCGAGCGCCTTTCTGCCTATTCCGGCATGAAGACAGCAACGGACTACTTCGGACCGTTGACGGAGCTGGCCACTGCCAAGGGCTTCCAGGCAGAAAGCGATCCGCACGAGTTCTCTGTAGGGGCGACACATCTGGTTCGCGGAGATTTCAGCAAAGCGCGGGGAACGCTCACCATGCATCAGAGCTCGCTGGTCATGCTGGAGAAGGGTTACGCGGTTTCGTTCACGTTTATCGGGGGGAGCGAGGATGAGATGAACGAACTGATCGAAAAGTTAAGTTTCGGGACGAAGAAGGCTGGCCTGGGCGCTCCTTAGCGTCCGGGGGTCGAGGTTCCGCCCGGTTGGCGGGCGAGGGTGCCCGCCCCACACACGAGCAGACTAGATATCCAGGTTCTTCACGTCCAGCGCATTGTCTTCGATGAACTTGCGCCGGGCTTCGACGTCCTCGCCCATCAGGGTGGTGAAGATGGTTTCGCACTCCGCGATGTCTTCGAGTTTCACCGAGAGCAGGGTGCGGCGCTCCGGGTCCATGGTGGTCGCCCAGAGCTGTTCCGAGTTCATTTCGCCCAGGCCTTTGTAGCGAGTCTTCTCATAGCCGCGGCTGCCTGCTTCTTTCACGTAGTCGAACAGGTCGCGGACGTTTGTCTTCTCGACCACTTCGGTCTCGATGGCCTTCTTTTTTGCGACAGGCTTGGGCGCTTTCTTCGGCGCCTTTGCCTGCGTCCTCGGTCTCAGCGTCGGTTCGCTGTCGCTTCTTCAGCGGCGCCGTTGGTGGGCGCGGCGTCGGGGACTGCCTCGATCACGAACGGCGGCTCCATGAAGGGTTCGATCTGCTTGAACTTTGACAGCAACTGGCGATACTCCGCGGTCGAAGCCAGTTCCCAGTTGATGAGATGTTCAGCGCCCTGGGAATTGACGTAGCGGACTTCCCAGAGATTGTGTTCTTCATCGAAGCGGGCTTCCACGCTCTTGAACTCGCGTTCTTTCTGCAGCTTCTTCAGTTCCCTTTCCAGCTTTTCGATCTTTTTGGGCGCGGCTTTCTTGTCGCCTTCAAAGTCGGCGCGCTTGGAAAGATCGAGCCGGGGCAGCAGCTCGACGATCTTCTCGTCGCGCAGCCGCTTGTTTACCTTGTCGAAGAAGCCGAAATATTCCTTCAGGCCGCTGGCGAATTTCGACAAGGCCGCGCCCTCGAGTTTGGCGGCGCCTTCGCCGTAGCGCACGATCAGGCTGTCCGCGGCGCGCTTCAGGATGATCTTGTCCAGCGCGTCGTCGTCCTTGATGTACTGCAGGGTCTTGCCCTTCTTGATCGAGTACAGCGGCGGCTGGGCGATGAACACGTTGCCGCGCTTGATCAGCTCCTGCATGTGACGGAAGAAGAAGGTGAGCAGCAGGGTGCGGATGTGGCTTCCGTCGACGTCAGCGTCGGTCATCAGGATGACCTTGCCGTAGCGCAGTTTGGCGAAGTCGAAGTCGTCCTTGCCAATGCCGGTGCCGAGCGCCGTAATCATGGCGCGAATTTCTTCGTGCCCCAGCATCTTGTCGTAGCGCGCTTTCTCGACGTTGAGGATTTTTCCTTTCAGCGGCAGGATGGCCTGGAAGCGCCGATCGCGTCCCTGCTTGGCGGTGCCGCCGGCGGACTCTCCTTCGACCAGGAACAGTTCGCAGCGCTCCGGCTGCCGTTCCGAACAATCGGCCAGCTTGCCGGGAAGTCCGCCGCCATCGAGCGCGCCTTTGCGGCGGGTGAGGTCGCGGGCTTTCCTGGCGGCTTCGCGGGCGCGGGCGGCTTCGATGGCTTTGTTGATGATCTTTCGTCCGACCGTCGGATTCTGCTCGAGATACGCGCCCAGGCGCTCGTTCACGAACGCCTGCACGATGCCGGCGATATCGGAATTCAGTTTGCCCTTGGTCTGTCCTTCAAATTGCGGCTGCGGCAGCTTCACGCTGATGACCGCGACCAGGCCTTCGCGCACATCGTCGCCGGTAAGGTTTTCTTTTACGTCCTTGAACAGACCCATCTGCTGTCCGGCATAGTTGATGGTGCGAGTCAGGGCCATGCGGAACCCGGAGAGGTGCGAGCCTCCGTCAACGGTGTTGATGTTGTTGGCGAAGCTGAACACCGACTCCGAGTAGGCGTCGTTGTACTGCAGGCCGATCTCCATGACCACGCCGCTGCGCTCGGCTTCCATGTAGATCGGCTTGTCGTGCAGAACCTGCTTGCCGCGGTTCAGGTGCTTGATAAATTCGGCGATGCCGCCGTTGTATTTGAATTCCGCGGATTTCGCCTCGCCGGTCTTGGCCTCGGTGGTGCGCTCATCGGTCAGCGTGATCAGCAGGCCTTTGTTCAGAAACGCCAGCTCGCGCAAGCGCTGCGCCAGGGTGTCAAAGTTGTATTCGGTGGCGGTGAAGATGCTTCGATCAGGCAGGAAGTGAACCTTGGTGCCAAGCTTCTTGGAGGCGCCTGCCTTCTTCAGTTTGCTGGTAGGCTCGCCTTTGGAATAAGTTTGCTCCCAGGTAAATCCGTCGCGCCAGATTTCGAGATCGAGCTCTTCGCTGAGCGCGTTCACGCAGGAGACGCCGACCCCGTGCAAGCCGCCGGAAACCTTGTAGGACGACGAGTCGAATTTACCGCCAGCATGCAGCTTGGTCATCACCACTTGCGCTGCCGGAACCTTCTCGCCATCGATGTCCATCGCGTCCACGGGAATGCCGCGGCCGTTGTCGACGACGGTGATGGAATTGTCGAGGTGAATGGTGACTTCGATCTTGTCGGCATGACCGGCGAGCGCTTCGTCCACCGAGTTGTCCACCACTTCGTAGACCAGATGGTGCAATCCCATCTCGCCGGTGGAACCGATGTACATCGCGGGACGTTTGCGGACGGCTTCCATGCCGCCGAGGACTTTGATGGAGTCGGCGTTGTAGTCGCCGTTGCCTCCGGTTACAGCGGCAAGCTTTCCGTTTTTTACCTTTGCTTCGTCGATGGGAGTGATTTCTTTCGTAGCCATTCAGCTCCGTGGAAAGGGCCGGGCGTGGGTCTGAGCCGGCGTCCTTTTCCGATACCCTGGAATTTGCCTCAAATTGCTGAAATTATTAACACTTACGGCTTCCGAGGTTGTTCTCTATTGTACCACGGACATGGCTATTTTTCGACCCCCGAACCGGGCAGGTAAACCATGGATTTTCAGGCTGTTTTTGTAGCAGCCGAACCACGTGGGGCCAGCGGCCCACCGTTGTCTAGTCGAGCGAAGCTCGACCAGTTCTTCCGCATCAAACAAGCGGAGCTTTGCTCCGCCGGATAGCCGGGGGTGGCTGTCCCTACGTGGTTGTTGGTGGTTGGCGGGCGTGACGCCTGCGCCTACATTGTCAGCGGACGAGATGGGCTCGACCTGATAGCATATTGGGAGGAGATCCCAGCTAAGCATGAGTGTACCTGTATCGCAGATGTGGACGGTGGCCAGCTACGTCATCCGGCAGAAGCTTGCCCGGCGGAAGCAGTATCCGCTGGTGCTGATGCTCGAGCCGCTGTTCCGCTGCAACCTGGCCTGCGCCGGCTGCGGCAAGATTCAGTATCCGGCGCATGTGCTGAAGCGCCAGCTTACGCCGGAGGAGTGCTTCCGGGCGGTCGATGAGTGCGGCGCGCCCGTGGTTTCCATTCCGGGCGGCGAACCGCTGATGCATCCGGAGATCGACAAGATTGTCGAAGGCCTGGTGGCGCGCAAGAAGTACATCTACCTCTGCACCAATGCCCTGCTGCTCAAAGAGAAGATCCACCTCTTCAAGCCGAGCAAGTACCTGACCTTCAGCGTGCACATGGACGGGCAGAAAGAGCACCACGATTTCGCGGTGTGCCGCGAGGGCGGATACGAGATCGCCGTGGATGCGATCCGCGAGGCGTTGAAGCGCGGTTTCCGCGTCACCACCAACACCACGCTTTTTGACGGCGCCGATCCCAAGAGCGTCCGCGCGTTCTTCGACGACATGATGGAGCTGGGCGTCGAGGGCATGATGCTCTCGCCCGGCTACTCCTACGAGAAGGCGCCGGACCAGCAGCATTTCCTGGGACGGGCGCGCACACGGCGGCTGTTCCGGGCGATTCTATCGAACCGCGAAAAGGACTGGCGCTTCAACCTGTCGCCGCTGTTCATGGAATTCCTGATGGGCAAGCGGCACTACGCCTGCACGCCGTGGGGAATGCCGACCTACAACATCTTCGGCTGGCAGAAGCCCTGCTACCTGCTGCAGGACGGCTACGCTGACACCTTCGAGGAGCTGATCCGAGAGACGGCCTGGGAGCCGTACGGCACCGAGTCGGGCAATCCGCAGTGCGCGAACTGCATGGTGCACAGCGGCTACGAAGCCTCCGCGGTGAATGACACCTTCGGCTCGCTCGGCGGCTTTGTTGCCACGGCGAAGGCCACCCTGTTCCACCGCTATCGCGATGAAGGCGCTCTGCGGCTTTTGGACGAGCCCACAGCGCCGTCGCATCCTTTGGTCCAGATCGAAAACTCCAGTGAATCTCTGCAGGAGACCCGGGCGTGACCGGCAAGGCGGCGGGACACGTTTCCCACGAGTCGGCTGCAGCTTCGGCGGACGCTCTTGAAGTTTCTCCCGGCTGGCAACACGAAAAACTTGAGGGCTGGGTTCCGGCGCTGGCGTCGGAAGAGGAAACCCGGAAAGCTCTGGAAAAGGCGTTTGATTACCGCGGCGATGTGACCATCACCCGTAAAGATGGAACCGCCGTCGAAGGATATCTTTTTGACCGGAAAAGCGGGCCGACCCTGGCCGAGTCCATCGTGCGAGTCCTGCCCCGCACATCCAACCAGCGCGTGATGATTCCTTACTCAGATATCGCTGCCCTGGCCTTCACCGGCCGCGACACGGCCGCGGGAAAAAGCTGGGAAGCCTGGGTCAAGAAATACATGGAGAAGAAAGCCGCCGGCGAGAAGGACATCGGGCTGGAGCCCGAGGCGCTGGAGTAGTCTAAATTCCCACACAACTGTCGTCCGGACCGGAGTGTTCGCGCGAACGCAGTATTGGGAATTCCCATCCCGACCGAAGACCGATATTTAATGCGAACGTCGCCGTCATCCACGGACGATGCCCTGAAGCGGCAGCAATTGGCGCTCGCAAAGTAGCGCCGCCGTCTCGGCGGCTGTCCGGTGGGCGTCTCGCCCACCGCGGGGAGGGCAGGATGCCCTCCCGACAGCCGGCAAGATGCCGGCGCTACTCCCAGAACTGCGCGTGGTGAAAATCGGGCTAAGGGTACTTCGACTTCGCCAGCGATGACCAGTCTGCGCTTAGGATGACTCCCGGATGTTACTCGTGATTACCTCCGTGTCCCCTGTGTCCTCCGTGGTTAAAACCTTCCTGCAAGTTTCCCCAACCGCTGCGTTCTGTGGATAGGACCGGAAAGCCTCCTCCTTCCCGTCCACTGCAAACAAGGGGAAACCAGAATGAAGAAGCTGCTGCTGATCGTGATTCTGCTGTGCGGCGTAGTAATGGGACAGGAGAAGGCCACCGACACTAATAACCAGCCCGCACTCACCATTTACAACCAGAATTTCTTTGTAGCGCGGGAATATGTTCCGCTTGACCTCAGCGCTGGTGTGAATCGGGCGCAGTACGCCGGCATCGCGTCGCACCTAGAGCCGGATTCGGTGATCCTGCGCGATCCTGCCGGACGTGCGCTGCAAGTGCTGGAACAGAATTACCGTAATGATCCTATCTCGCAGGAGCTGCTGCTTTCTTTTTATGAAGGCAAGACCATCGAGTTCCTGGTGCCGACGCAGCGCCCAGCCTGGCCAGATCATCAAGGGCAAAGTTGTGCGCAGCGGATACGTTCCCAGCAGCTACTACGCGCAAAATTATCAGCAGCCGTCTTATACTCAGCCCATCATCGAAGTGGATGGCGTGCTGCGTTTTGGGCTGCCGGGACAGCCGCTGTTTCCGGCGCTCAGCGGTGACTCTATTCTCAAACCCACTTTAAGCTGGCTTCTCCAGACCAACGATCCCGGGAAATTCGACGCCGAAATTTCCTACGTTGCCGGCGGCATGAGCTGGCAGTCGATTACAACCTGGTTGTCTCCGACAACCCCAAAGGCAAAACCGATCTGCTCGACATGGTGGGCTGGATCACGATGCGCAACCAGAGCGGCAAGACTTTTGAAAACGCAAACATCAAGCTGATGGCTGGCGACGTCAACAAGCTGCAGCCGGCCTCGGTTGCTGGACGGATGTATGCGGCAGAGGCGAAGGCTATGATGAATGATGCCGCGGCGCCGGTGGTGCGCGAGAAATCCTTCGACGAATTTCATCTTTACACTCTGGCACGTCCCACCACACTGCGCGATCAGGAAACCAAGCAAGTTGAGTTCGTGCGCTCCACCGGCATCCACGCGCTGCGGCTCTTTATCTACGACGGAGCGCAAGTGCAGCAATATGGCTACTACAACATGGAACAGATTCGCCAGGACCAGAGCTACGGCACGCAGTCCAATCCCAAAGTGTGGGTGATGGAGGAGTTCAAGAACTCCGAGATGAACCATCTGGGCATTGCGCTGCCCAAGGGCAAACTGCGTTTCTACCGGCGCGATACGGACGGGCATCTGGAATTTGTGGGCGAGAACGTGATCGACCACACTCCGAAAGACGAAACCATCCGCATCTTCACCGGCAATTCGTTCGACGTGGTCGGCGAACGCAAGCGCACCAACATCCGCGTGGATTCGGCGCAACGCTGGATGGACGAGTCATTTGAAATCCGTGTGCGCAATCACAAGAAGGAAGCCGGTGAGCGTGCGCGTGGTCGAGCACCTCTATCGCTGGACGAACTGGAAGTTGAGCGAGCAGTCGCAGGAGTCACGCAAGACCGACGCGCAGACGGTGGAGTTTCCGGTGACCGTCGCGCCGGATGGGGAGCAGGTGGTGACGTATACCGTGCATTATTCGTGGTAGTGACCACGACTCGCGTAGGGGCAGATGTCCTCATCTGCCCAGTCGAGCGAAGCTCGACAGGTTTATAGCGGCAAGGGAAAATAGCGGGGCTTCGCCCCGTCGGGCAGATGAGGACATCTGCCCCTACGTAGTCCGTTGCGGATACTTCACCTCGGGATATACACGATCGAAAACCACCCACAGGGCGGCGATCAGGACGAAGAGGAAGACGCTGCCCTCCGGTCCGACGGATCCGCCGGTGAGCCAGTTCGAGCCGTAGAAGCGGGAATGCAGCAAGTGTCCCGGAACCATGGCGCCGCTATTGGGGACAGAGTAGACGAAGCTCTCGCCCCAGTCCCACGAAGTATGAAAGCCGACGGCAAACCACAAATTCCCGGTGCGTCGAAGCGTCAGGCAGAAGAAAAAGCCGATCACCATGGCGCCGAGAATTCCTATCCAGCTTTCTCCTGGATTCTGCACATGGAGAGCGCCGAAGCCAACCGACAGTAAAACTGCCGCCGGCCAGAAACCCAGCGACTGAGTCAGGGTGAACTGGGAATATCCTCGCGTGAAAAATTCTTCATAGATCCCGACGGCAAGATAGAGCACTGCCCAGAACGCCGCGAACTTCGCCATGCGCATACCGTGGAGGGCGAGCGTACCGAAATCAAAGGTGTGGACTTCGTGCAAGGCAAGCAACAATACGGTGAGCGAAACCATTCCCCACAGCAGGCCTGCACAGAACAGCTTGCCAAACGCATTGCTTAGAGGCAGACCGTACGAGCTGAATGGCCGATTCTCTATCCGCGCCATGATCACGGCGGCGGTCAAGGCAACGACAGCGAGTCCCACATACGCTACTGCCTGCAATCGCAGTTGTCCCAGGTCAGACAAGGCGTAATAGATGAAGATCTGCAGGGCGAAATAGAGGGCGCGGTACAAGATCAGGTAGAGCGCAAATCTCCATACCGGGCGCAAGCCATCCGGCCCGATAAATATCTTGTGGACGCGCTGTTCAAAAGGCGACGGCGTTATCGTTCTCAAAGTGTATTTGGAAGGTGAGTCGGAGACGATGGCGGGCGGAGATGTGGGCACAATATTGCCGAGTTCGCCGTCTGTTGACTCGTCCTCTTTTGGCTCGTCCATTGCCGGAAGTTTCCCGAACCGTCCCCCGACATGGTAAAACACTCGCCGTCTCCTCATGGGCGGATTCTTGACGCGCGAACGCTTTGGCCGGCCGCAAGTGATGGCCGCGCTGTTGCTGCTCACGTTTCTGGCGCAATGTCTGTGGCTGGTGGAGCGAGGATGGCGAGGCGGTACCGTCGATCCGGAAGAGATTTACCGGCTGGAACGCGGGACGGCGCTGTGGAAGCATCGCGGAGCTGGTGGCTGGTCCGCCGGATCTTGCCCCGGATTTGGGGAAGGAGTTGAATCCGACTCTTCGACTTTTCCCTCCGCGTCCGAAGGCAGCAACCACGACCAAAATCATTCACCCCTGTGGTATCTGATCGCAGCGGCGCCGCTGTTGGTGTGGCCGGTACAGCTGCAAGCTGAAAATATTCGCGAGCTGCACTGGCTCGCGGCGGCGCCGTACATTTGTTTCGGTCTGTTGCTCGGGGCATCACTGTGGTACGTTTCGCGCCGGCTTTTCGGCAACGCCGGCGGATACGTTGCGCTGGCTCTCTACTGTTTTTCGCCGGGGATTGTGCGCTCCAGCGCGCTCTGGTTTGCCGAGCCCGAGGTGGGAGCAGCCTGGGGAGCCTTCGGCGCGATCTTCACCGCCATCGCCGTAGCCCACACGTTGTATGCGCCGCGGGAAGTGATCCTGTGGAACTGGCGGCGCATTGTGCTCCTGGGATTGTCACTCGCGCTCGCCGTAGGCTCGCAGTTTTCGCTGATCGTGGTGGTGCCGGCCGCGCTGGCGTTCATGCTTTATCTTGCTCCCACTCGCCGCCTGGCGACAGTCGCGATCTGGGCGGTGGCCTGTGGAATTGGCACGCTGCTTTTATATGCCGCTTATTTTTTCCACGCGGGCGAGTTCTGGCGAGGGATGACGCATGCATCGTTCTTTGGAATCTCATGGCGAGCCTTCGCCATGGCGCAGGCTTACCACCAGGTCCTGGCGCAGCTGGGACAAAGCAGCCCCGCACTGGTGGTAGCGCTGCCCGCAGCGCTGATTACATATTTGACGTGGCCGCGGGCGCGCTACTTCGGCAACACGGCTCCATTGCTGGTCTCGATTTTGTTCCTGGCGCTGGCCGTGGGTATGCCGCACTATCCCGGCCTCGGCTTTCAGCTTACGGCTATTCCGTTTCTGTTCGTTTTTGTGGCCGGGATTGCGGCCGACCTGATGGAAACCCGGCACCGGCAGATTGCCCTCGCCGGCGTCTGGGGGCTGTTGGTTGCGAATGCCGCATGGAACCTCTGGGAACTGGCCCGGATCGGCCGGGGGTGATCGGGCAAACATCTGACTAAAACCACGCTGATCTTCAATCACTTAGCGATGACTCGTTCCAGGTTCCGCCGAGTCAAATTTGACAATTAAATACGCAACTAAGTCGGCCGTTCCGGAAGCTCTAAATTGAAGTAGACGTGCGTTTTGGGTGGTGAACGAAAGTGTCGCCCTTGCGCGTGGCAAAGGGGTGCGCCATGGTTGCAAAATCGGAGTATGATTCTTGTGTGAAACGGCTGAACTCAGCCACGGTCGCGGCCCTTGCTCTGGTCCTGGCTGTAATGGTTCTTCTTGCTACCTCTGTGGCAGCGCAGATCAACGGCACGCCCGCTTCGGTGACCTCAACTAATTTCGGCGGACACTTTAACTCTACGCCTGGTGTGCCTGCCAGTGTGACTTCGCTCGGCCCAAACGGTATACAGCCCAACCGCCAGTTTTTCATCACGCCGACTTGTTGCATCAATCCGCTTGTCCCGGTAAATCCGAATCCGCCGCTTTTTCAGCGGCATCCGCACCATCGCCAGAATTCTTTTTTCCCGGCGGGCGGTGCGGTCTATGTGCCTTACCCGGTAGTGGTTGACCCTGAACAGGCTGATGCGGCGGCAGAATCGAATCCGAATCACGGAAGATGATTATCGTGGTGGGCCTACGATTTTCGATCGTCGCGGCCCGGGACAACCGGCGCGCGCCTATGTGGCGCCTTATTCGCAGAGCGCGAACCGAGCCCAGGCGGAAACAGAATCGGCTCGCGGCCCAACCGGCGGAGACTCCGGTGGCCGATCAGCCGCAGACCGTGCTGGTCTTCAAAGACGGCCACCAGGTAGAAGTCCAGAACTACGCGGTGGTGGGAGACATGCTGTACGACCTGACGCCCGGACATCATCGCAAAATTCCGATCGCCGATCTCGATCTCAACGCCACGGCAAAGCAGAACGACGATCTCGGAGTTAATTTCCAGCTGCCGCCGGGATCTGAAACGACCAAGTAAATGGCGAACCGCCTGGTCATCGCAAGCTTAGCAGTTTTGATCTCGACATCTCCGCTGGCAGCGCAGATTCGAGGCGGAGGCGCCGCGGCCGGCGCGCCCATCACCGCTGGCTTCGTGGGGCACGGAGGCGCGGGTGGCCCAGGTCACTTTCATCACGGACGTGCTTTAGGGCGAGGTTCGATCCTGTTGCCTTATCCCTATTACAATTCTGATTTCGGATATGACACTCCGGAACCCGCACCGCCGCAGGTCGTGATTGTGCCGGCGGCTGCTCCGGCGCAGCCCGCGACACTCGGCCGTTCCGCTAGAGCCCCTGCTGATCGAATGGCAAGGCGATCACTTCGAGCGCATTACGCTGTCGTCAAAGGCGGCGGGCAGCGGGCAGGGCGTTCCTGATTATTCTGCAAAGTCAGGTCAATCGCTTCCGGGCTCGTCTGCGGTGAGTTCGCAGCGGCGAAAGGTTGTCGACGCAGCCGCCGCGACGTGAGCTTCCACCTGCCGTTCTCGTATTTCGCGACGGCCGGAAGGAAGAAGTCAGCAGCTACACCATCATGAGTGGAACCATCTACTCGAATGCGGACTACTGGACCAGCGGTTCATGGACAAAGAAGATTCAGATTGCCGACCTGGATGTGCCCGCCACGCTCAAGCTCAACCAGGAGCGGGGTCTGAACTTTGTACTGCCTGGCGGCCCCAATGAAGTCGTGACGCGGCCGTAGCCCTTCTGCTGGCCCGTCGACTTCGGCTAGCTCCGCAACAGCCATCCGGAAATCAGCTCGGGTACCAGCCTCCATTTGGATTGACGGACTGTCCGGTCATATAGCCGTTTTCCGCGAGCATCAGGACCACGGAAGCTACTTCGTCCACGGTGCCGAAGCGTCCGATCGGAATCACGCTGGCAGTGGCGCGAGGGTTGGCGCGCATCATTTCGGTGTCCACCAGCGCGGGGCACACGGTGTTGGCGGTGATACCTTCCTTCGCCAGCAGCGCGGCGTAAGAATGGGTCAGGCCCAGCATCCCGGCCTTCGACGCAGCGTAGTGCGGTCCCACCAGCCCGCCAGTCTGCGCCGCGACGGATGAAATATTGATGATGCGCCCCCAGCGCTGGGCGCGCATCTGGGGCAGCACAGCCTGGGTCACCAGAAACGCTGACTTCAGGTTTACGGTGATGTGCTCATCCCAGTCCGCTTCCGTGATGTCCTCAAGCTTGAGCTGGCGCGCCATTGCGGCGTTGTTTACCAGAATGTTCACCGCCCCGAGTTCAGCTTCAATTTGCCCGACCATTTTTCGTACCTGATCGGATTGCGAAACGTCGGCCTGAATCGCGAGCGCGCGCCGGCCCAATTTCCGGATCGCGGAGCAAACTTTTTCGGCGTCCTCGGAACGCGACCGAAAATTTACGACGACATCGGCGCCTGCTCCGGCGAGCGCCAGCGCAACCGCCGCGCCAATGCCGCGGCTTCCGCCCGTGACCAGCGCCAGCCTTCCCTTCAAAGTGTCCATAAATGTGCCCGATACGATTGTTCAGGCCGGATTATCCCATTGACGCAGCCGCTACGCGTACCGGATTTGTCATCCGGTGATGCATTGCGGACCTGCGTTTTCGGGCCTCTTCATGGTATAATTCTGACATCGCAAATTCACTCTAACTTCCTGTAAATGCAGTTGCTTAGACGGTGTCACGGCAACGACGAAATTCTGGCCGTCCGCGTGGGGCTGACACTCTTGTCCGCCGCTTTTGAAGTTGTTTTTGTTCTGGAATCGTAAGGATTGCGATGTGGCTGAGCGAGTTTGCGTAGAGCTTGAGGGCAGAGTCAAAAGCAACGTCAAAGGCGGCGGACAGGAGTGTCCGCCCCACAGGTAGGAGCTAAAAGCTTTTTTATGGCTGACGATCAGAATCCTGAACTTCCCCTGACGCCTCCGCCCGGCGGCGGAGATGGCACCGGCATTCCCGGCGCGCTCAACATTCAACCGGTCAATATCGAAGAGGAGATGAAGAAGTCGTATCTCGACTATTCGATGTCGGTCATCATTGGTCGCGCGCTGCCCGATGTGCGTGACGGACTGAAGCCGGTGCACCGGCGCATTCTTTATCACATGCACGACATGGGCCTGCTGCACAACCGCAAGTACGTGAAGTGCGCCCGGGTGGTCGGCGAGACCATGGGTAAATACCATCCGCACGGCGACACCGCGCTCTACGACGCGCTGGTGCGCATGGCGCAACCGTTCTCGTTGCGCTATCCGCTGGTGGATGGACAGGGCAACTTCGGTTCGGTGGACGGCGATCCGCCGGCGGCCATCGGTACACCGAGAGCCGCCTGGCGCGGATCGCGGAAGATCTGATTGCGGATATCGACAAGGACACGGTCGACTTCGTTCCTAACTACGACGATTCCAACCAGGAGCCGACGGTTCTGCCGAGCGCGCGTTCCCAACCTGCTGGTTAACGGATCGAACGGAATCGCAGTCGGCATGGCGACGAACATTCCGCCGCACAATCTGACCGAGATCGTGGATGCCACCATCACCCTGGTCAACAATCCCGCCGCGCAGCTCGCGGACATTCTGAAATTCGTGCAAGGTCCGGACTTCCCCACGGCCGGCATCATTCACGGCCGCGCGGGAATCGTGGACGCCTACAAGACCGGCCGCGGCCGCTTCATGATGCGCGCCAAGGCGGGCATTGAAACCTTCAACAAAGATCGCAAGGCCATCGTGATCACCGAAATTCCCTACCAGGTCAACAAAGCGCGCCTGGTCGAGCGTATCGCGCAACTGGTGAACGACAAGATCGTCGACACGATTTCCGACATTCGCGACGAAAGCGATCGCGACGGCATGCGCATCGTGGTCGAGCTGAAGCGCGATGGCGAGCCCCAGCTCGTGCTGAACCAGCTCTTCAAGCACACCCAGATGCAGGAAAGCTTCAGCATGATCCTGCTGGCGGTGGTGAACAGCCAGCCCAAGGAAATGGGCCTGGTGCAGGCCATCAAGTACTTCATCGACCACCGCGTGGACGTGGTCCGCCGCCGCACCGCTTACCTGCTCAGCAAAGCCAAAGACCGCGAGCACATTCTCGAAGGCTACCTGACCGCGCTCGATCACCTGGACAACGTGATCGTCATCATTCGCGCCAGCGCCAACCGCGCCGAAGCCCGCGAAAACCTGGTCGCCTACTTTGCCGGCAAGAAGATCGACATCAACACCACCGGCCGCGCGCCCAAGCTCGATCCGGAAAAGCCGTTCACCGCGATTCAGGCCGACGCGATTCTCGAACTGCAACTGCACCGCCTGACCAAGCTCTCGATCGACGAAATCACCAAAGAGATTGCGCGTCACGCGCGAGCAACATCGCCGAGTACGAATCCATCCTGGGTTCGGAAAAGAAACTGCGCGGCGTGATCGTGAAGGAACTCGAAGAAGTGAAAAAGCAATACGGTGACGAACGCCGCACCAAGATCGAAGACGAAGCCGCCGAAATCCACCTGGAAGACCTGATCGCCGACGAGCAAGTCGCGGTCACGGTCAGCCACGGCGGCTACATGAAGCGCACTCCGATCTCCACCTACCGCATGCAGCGCCGCGGCGGCACGGGCCGCACCGGCATGAAGACGCGCGACGAGGATTTCGTCGAGCATCTGTTCATCGCCTCGACTCACGCCTACATTCTCATCTTCACCAACACCGGCCGCGTCTACTGGCTGAAGGTGTATGAGATTCCCGACATCAGCGCCGCCGGCAAAGGCAAGCACGTCGGCAACCTGGTCGGACTGCAGCCGGGCGAGACTGTGCGCACCATGGTCGCGGTCCGCAACCTGGAAGAAGCGGGCAAGTATGTTTTCTTCGCCACCCGCAACGGCCTGGTGAAGAAGACCGAGCTCAAGGATTTCTCGCACGTGCGCTCGAACGGCATCTACGCCATCAGCATCGAGCAGGGCGACGAACTGGTTGCGGTGCGCGTCACCGACGGCCAGCAGATCGTCTTCCTGGCCACGCACGAAGGCCAGGCCATCCGCTTCGACGAAGAAGACGTTCGCCCCATGGGCCGCCAGGCATACGGTGTCTGGGGCATTCGCATGGAAAAGGGCGACTACCTGGTCGGCATGGCGACCACACCGAAGCCGGGAGTTGATGTAAATGCGGGCGCGAGCGTCCCGCCCGTCGCAGGAAAAGCTAGCGAGGCGCGGCTGAAGAAGCCACTGCTACCGCCGAAGTGGTAGATGTCGGCAAGAAGGGCAGGCTGATCCTCTCCGTCACCGAAAACGGGTACGGCAAGCGCACTCCGGCCGAAGAGTACCGTCTGCAGGGACGCGGCGGCTCGGGAGTCATCAACGTCAAGACGACGGAACGCAACGGCAAAGTCGTGGGCATCGCACAGGTTGACGAAAACTCCGAGGTGATGCTGATCAGCCAGTACGGCAAAATCATCCGCATGGATTCAAAGACCATCCGCGAATCCGGCCGCGCGGCGCAAGGCGTTCGTCTGCTGAACCTCGAGCCGGGAGATCGCGTGGCGGCTGCGGTGGTGATTGTGCCGGAAGAAGAGCCGGTCAACGGAGGCACGCTGATTCAGTAATTGCGCGCTAGGGATACCGCTCGCCGCATGGCAACCGTCGAGTGCTTTATGAACTGGCTCTGCAGCCAGCGGGCAAGCGGAAACGCTGCCCAGGTTAGCAACTTGCCAGGCCGAGAGAAGGATGCGATTTCGTAGGAAACTGCATCTGACTTGCGGTCCCATTCCACCACGACCGTTCTTCTCCGTTTTCGAAGTGTTCCTGCAGCGTACCCTAGGCGAATCCGTAGCGGGCGACGGGCGTATCTTCGTTGATTGCGTAAACGATCCGATAGAAGTTAAGAGACCAGAAGCCAACGTGCCTGACCCCGACTGCGACTACGGTGCCCGGTGCACTGGGCGCCGGCCAATGTAACGAGATATTGGGGATCGTGAACATCTTCCAATTGCCTAGCGCTTGTTGTGCTGAGGCATAGACCGCCGGGCCAAGGCCAAGTCCAACCCGGCAACGAAGAACGGAATAGCCCGCGAGGAATTCTCCTCGAGTTGCACCAACATCCGGATATGAGAAAGGTGCGGCTCGTTGCTGCGCAATCAGTGTTTGCACTCGTTGCTCTGCCGGCCTTGAAAGAAAGAGCATATTGCGAGCGAGTTACTCCCGGCGCTCGCAGCGAGCGGGAAGAACTTCGGCGGGAATTTGATCTCTGGTGACCGGGCGCCATTCGATCTCGAACCAGCCCCGGTAGCCGAACAACGGTCCCCACAGCCGGTTCTTTACGTCGACCTGGATGTGGAAACGATGATCGGAGTCGTCGTACCATTCACAGACCTCGGCCACGCCGGAGAAGATCATGGGGAAACGGAATCCGACCAGGCCTTCGTAAAATCGCTGTTCGCCCGAACGAAGGCGAAGGCCGCCACGATCATCCACCGACAAATCGATATCAACCGCCAAGTGCTGATGCGTGCCGAGATAATCCACGATGAGGCCGCGTTGCTGGCTGAAGATCATGTAGGCGTCGAAGCGGCGCGGATGGGCGGTCTGAAAGTTGCGAATCCAGGTTACAGTTTCCCTTCCGAAGTCATCGAGATAAGCATAGTTTCGGATGGTGAATGGGATGGACTCGCCGTGCTCCGGGAACATGATTTGCCGCCAACTTCCGATGTAAAGAAATGGCAGAGTGTAAGGTGGGCCATGCCATATCTTTTCCATCACTCCAGTTCCGATTGACGCGACATTGTCCTGGCTGCTGAATCCGAACCTCTCCTGGATTCGAGGATGAAGAAGGCCGAATTTTTCGCCTAGCGCCAGCTCGTAAATAGACCGCATGTCATTGATTGCGAGGTGATTCGACCGGCCGCCTGAGGCAGTTGCCCGCGGACGGGAGATTGGTCCGCAGCCAAAGCGCAACAATGGCCAGGGACGATATTGAAACATTCAGAGTGATCGGGTTGAAAGCGGCGGTCACGTATTCCCGCGAGTTGGCAAGCACGCCTGCGGTGGCGAGAACCATCGCAAGTAGAGTGAGCCAGAGCGGCCAGCGCGCTCTCCAAAAGATCAAGATGATCAGGGCCAGGCAAACCTCTGCCCAACCGAAGAACGACACTGCCGCAAGCAGATGTGCGTTGGAGACGCCAGCCTCGCGCAGCATCGTGAGTTCGTCTGCGTTTTTGTAAATAAGCTTGGGGACAAGCCCGTGGTAGAACCAGACGAAAGCAATGGTTCCTCGACACAGGACGTGGATCAAAGCATTGTTCCGGGAATCCTCCGGCGAAATGCCGGCGTCGATCCAAAGCCGGAGGCGATCGAAACTCCACGCGGTGGCCCAGCCCAGCAGCGGCCGAAACATCAGTCTGTCGACAATCGTTCCCAGGGCGCCAAAGCGAGTCTGGTAGTCGTACGAAGTGATGAACTGAATGCCATCTCGGCCGGGCACATATTTCCAGTAGCCCGATCCGGACCTGATCAGGGACTTTCGGTCTTCGGACCAAAACTTTAGAGCCGAAGTCCGCCGGCCAGTCGCATCTTCCCGTTCGCCGACACTTTCCCCCGCGCCCTCGATTCGGGCGCCACCTCCGATTCGCGTAACGTAGAGGAATCGTTGAGGTTCTCCAGCTTGGCGTGGCAGGTATTCGATCTCGGAAAAACGTAAATCCCAGCGCTGGTGTAGTTTGGGGTTTTGAGTCTTCTCCCAAAGCTCGTCGATCTCGCCCCGGATGAGACTCTCGACATAAATGCTGGTGCCCATCTTTTCCACAGCAGAATAGCTTGATGCGTAGTGTGGGCCTAGTCCTCAACCAGTGACGCTGGTGTGACGGCTGGTAAATGACTCCAGGCGTTTCAGCGCGGTTCGTTGCTGTAGATCTTCCTGGATCAATCTGAGACTTGTGGGATATGCGCCAGAATAACAGCCCGTCTTTGCTAGCAGGATGCTAGCGTAGGTCGCCGCAAGATGCCCGGTGCCACGAAAAGGTTGCATTTTTACGTAGCACCGAGGTAATATGCACACTGGACGCAGCAGTAAGCGTTTAACTCGTCGCTGTACGCCCTTTCTTCCAAACGGTTCAAAAATGTGGTCAATAGTATGCGTGGGGTGACCCTATCTCGCCTCGCAACAGGTTCGGAGAGACCTTATGGCGTGGTACGCTTATTGCATTACTGAACAACAGACCCTAGCCAACGGAACGCGTTCTCGTCGTCCTTCCTTACTGGAAGGGGTTCAAGGCGTGAACGGAGCCGCCGTTCTTGCCTATCCCAGCGGTGAATTCAACATAGTGGTCAGCGAATACGAGCGCGACAACGTGCAGTTCGGGGAGAAGAACGTCCTCGAACACGCCCGAGTCGTGAGCGTGTGCTTCCGCAGCGGGAACCGTGTTGCCGTTCCGCTTTGGGACGATTTTCGACACCGACGAAGCCCTGCGGCAGGCTGTGCGGTCCAATCGCCGGACCTTTGGCCAGAGCGTCGCCCGGCTGCGAGGCAAGGCGGAGATGCACCTGAAGCTGCGGGTCAAGGATGGCTCGCTGCGCGAAGCCATGGCCGACATCGATCCTGCCCGACACAGTCGGCGGCGATTACCTGATCAAGCTGCGGGAGAAGGCTTCCCAGGATCGCGAGCGCCGGACCAAGGCCCGCGCGCTCTCGGTGCAAGTCCACAAGTTGTTCAATCCGCTGGAAGAAGAGATCAGCTGCAAGCGAGTGGATTCCGAACGGAATGCTGATCGATATCGCCCACCTGATTGACTCCAAATCCATCGAAAAATATCAAAACCGCTATAGCAGCGCCGCCAAGCAGTTGAAGAACTGCGAACTGGCGATCAGCGGTCCCTGGCCGCCGTATCACTTCCTGCCCGGCAAGCTGCGGATGGTAGCGGGTAACTCCTAACTTCGAGACTCGGACATCGGACCTTCGACGACGTCGGGTCTTTTTTATTTGTGGACCGTTCGACCGTTCACCATTCTGCGATGCATCGTGGAAGAAGTGCAAATCTGTAGACCACGGAGGACGCGAAGGTACGGAAGTCAGAACGTCTTCGTGTCCTCGTGGTTATGCCTTGTCCGAGGGCGATGCCTACAGCAGTGCAGCGAATGTGCAGGATTCTGCATTTCAACCTGGTTTCGCCTGTCCTGTGACTTTCGTCGCCGGCCTCGTTAGGTGCCACGCTAAGTATATGGCTTGACAATGGTTTGCCGATGAAGAATGAGCCGGGCGGATTCGATTCCCGGCTTTGGTTGCGCAAGTGCACTTGTGTAGAGGCAACCAAAAGAGGCCGCTGACAATAAATGACCTTCACTCTCTGTTTTTCGCGACATCTCTCTTGTTGCCGTTCCGGCCGGCGGATCGGCTCACTGCATCGCCATTCCTGAATCAACCCTCCACCTTGCCTCTTTTAATAGTGGCCCCAGCAATGGGGCCATTTTTTTGGCCAGAAGTTGAGCGGGTGACGTCCGTCCCGCGAAGTTCTCGGCGATCGCCGGCCCGAGGTCTGACGTCCGACGCCCGGTTCCAAGAAGTTATTACCCGCGGAACTCGGGGTTGGTTAAACTTGTCTACCTTTCCTATGAAGACTTTCCTGCGCGGCCTGGCTCTGGGCCTGGTGTTGCCGCTCTGCTCTCCCTCCTGCATGGCTGCGGGGCTGCGCGACCGACGCGCTGCTGGCACCGAGCCGCCAATGGCACCGGCGACGTTCTGCTTTCCACCATGCAGCGGGAATTGCAACGCGCCCAACTCGAAGCTGGGGCAGCTGGATCCCGCGCCCTACTTCACCAGCTACTCGGTGTATGACGAGGAAGGGACCGTTGTGGTCGGAGGCCTGGGCAGCTTGCTGAATTCCACCCAGTTCCACCGGCGCACCGGCGAGGTCACCATGCGGGTGGGAAGCGCGGCGCTCGACAACACCCACCAGGAGAGCCGTCCTTCCGGAATGAGTTCCGGGCTGATCCCGCTGCAGGACGATCCCGACGCGGTCGCGCGGGTGCTGTGGCAACTTACCTACGAGGAGTACCGGCAGGCGGCGCAGACCTATCTGAATGTCAAGACCGCGGCGGCGGTCCGCACCCAGGAGGAAGACACCTCGGCTGACTTCGCCGAAGCGAAGCCGCGAGGTGCACCTCGACTACGCCATGCCGGCGTTCCATCTCGATCGGAAAGATTGGGAGGACCGGGTACGGCGCTACTCCAGCTATTTCCGGAAGTATCCCGAGATCTATTCCTCGGCGGTGATGGTGATCGGGCAGAAGACGCAGGTGCGTTTTGTTTCCACCGACGGCGCCCAAGCTGGCCACGCCGGGGACGATCATACGCCTGATGATCGAAGCCGAGACCCGCGCCGACGACGGAATGGAATTGCTGCGGGTGGAAACTTTTCAGGCTGCAACGCCTGACGGTCTGCCCGAGCGAAGCGGAAATTGCCGGCCAAGATTGACAAGATGGCTTCCGACCTGAAGGCGCTGCGGGCGGCGCCCACGGCCGAACCCTTCGATGGTCCGGCGCTGCTCTCGGGCAGGGCGGCCGCAGTTTTCTTTCATGAAGTGCTGGGCCATCGCCTGGAGGGCCATCGCCAGCGTGGCGATCAGGAAGGCCAGACCTTCACCAAGAAGGTCAACCAGCAGGTGCTGCCGCAGTTTCTCAGCGTGATTGACGATCCTACGCAGCGCAGTCTGAACGGAATGGACCTGGGCGGCTGGTACCAGTATGACGACGAGGGCATGCCGGCGCAGCGCGTGGAAGTGATCAAGGACGGCATCCTGAGGAATTTTCTGATGTCGCGCATGCCGATCAAGGGCTTCGCCGCAATCCAACGGACACGGGCGCGCGCAAGCCGGACTGATGGCGACCGGCACGGCAGGGCAATCTGATCGTCAGCTCGTCGCACACGGCTAAAGATTCCGAGATGCGGCAGAAGCTGATCGACGAAATCAAGAAGCAGGGCAAACCCTACGGCCTTGTACTTCGAAGACATCGAGGGCGGATTCACGCTGACCACGCGCTCGCTGCCGCAGTCATTCCAGATTTTGCCGGTGCTGGTGTGGAAGGTCTATCCCGATGGCCGTCCGGATGAACTGGTGCGCGGCGTAGACATTGTGGGAACGCCGCTGGCCGCGCTGAACCGGATTGAAGATCACCGGAGACAAGACGGAAGTTTTCAACGGCGATTTGCGGAGCGGAGTCAGGCAGCGTGCCGGTTTCGGCGGTGGCGCCGGCGATGCTGTTTTCCGAGATGGAAGTGCAGAAGCGAGCGCACTCGCGAACGCGTCCGCCGATCCTGCCGCCGCCGGCGTGGGACAAAGTGCGGACGTCGGACGTCGGACTCTCGGACGTCGGACGTCCAGCCGTGACGCGATCGGATTCTGCAAGACTGGCGCTCCCGGTGACACTGCTGCTGGCGACTCTTGGCGCTTCTTGGTCGCACCAGGCTGCTGATGGCAAGATCTCGGCTTCAGCCGACGATCCGGTGCTGCGCGCGATGCTGGCGGAAATGCAGCGCTCCAAGAGCCAGCTCAAGCTGCGCGGACGTGCAGGCGCCCTACTACGTCGACTACCGGCTGATGGACGTCGATCAGTACGTGGCCGAGGCGGCGTTCGGTGCGTTGCGGACGTCGCTGCGAACGCGAGTCCGCATGCTGCGCATCGTGGTGCGGGTGGGCGACTACAAGCAGGACAGCTACTACGGCCCTGGAGAAGGCGTGGTCGATGTGGGTCCGCTCGACGACGACGAAGCGGTGCTGCGTCACCAGCTCTGGCTCGGAACCGACCGGGCGTACAAGGCGGCCTCCGAGGCGTTCACCGCCAAACAGGCGGAGCTCAAGAAATACTCCGTGGACCAGCCAGGTGGACGACTTTGCCCACGCATCCCCGGTGCAGTTGATCGCGCCGCTGGCTCGCCTCGACTTTTCTGCTCGAACCCTGGCTCGCGACTCTGCAAGAGGCCTCCGGACTTTACAAGAGCGATCCGCAGGTGCAGTCGCTGAATGCTTCGCTGCGTTTCACCGTCGCCAACCGGTATTTCGTGAGCTCCGAAGGGACGGTGGTGCGCACCGCCGACAGCTTCTACCAGGTGTATGTCGGCGGCTATACCCAGGCCGCCGACGGCATGCGCTTGGACCGTTCGCACGGCTACCAGGTGCGCCAGATGAAAGACCTGCCATCGAAGGATGAGGTCATGTCGCGCACGCGCCAGTTGCTGGCAAGTCTTGAAGCAGCTGCGGGAAGCGCCGGTGAGTGAAGAAGAGTATCGCGGTCCGGTGTTGCTTTCCGCGGACGCGGCGGCGGGCGTGATGTCGGAACTGGTGGGCCCGAATGTGCTGGGCAGGCGTCCCATGCTGGGCCAGAACGCGCGCACCATCGGAGACTGGGCCAACAACTACAAGAGCCGGGTGTTGCCCGATTTTCTTTCGGTGGTAGACGATCCGACGCGTCGCGACTTTCGGAGGGCCACGCCTTGCTGGGCAGCTACGAGGTGGATGACGAAGGGGTCAAGGCCAGCCGGGTTTCGCTGATCGAGAAGGGACAACTGGTGAATTATTTGCTGGGCCGCCAGCCCATCCGCGACTTTCCCCACTCGAACGGTCACGGCCGGGCCTCGGTCACCGGGCCGCCGACTGTCAAGTCTGGGAAATCTGATCGTGCAGGCCTCCGATCCGGTCGAGCACCGACGAACTCAAGAAGAAATTGATTGAGGCTTGCAAGCAGCGCAATCTGCCGTACGGTTATTTCGTCGAGACGCTGGGCCCGCGTCTGACTCCGCGACTTGCTCTACCGCATCTCAACCAAGGACGGCCATGAGGAACTGGTGCGTGGCGCGGTCTTTGGCGACCTGGACACACGCTCTCTGCGCAACAACATCGTCGCCGCAGGTAAGGAAATCGATGTCGGACGATCAGCTCGATCCCGTGCCACAGAGCGTGGTGAGCCCGGCTCTGCTGTTCGACGAGCTGCAGGTGAAGCGCGGCGACACCGCCAAGCAGAAGCTGCCGGATTATCCCCCGCCAGATGGTGGAGTATAGGCGCAACGGTTTGAGGTGACCTTTTGATCTGCAAGCGAAATGTAAGCTTCTGTCTAATCCTGGCAATAGCGATTTTCAGCCCTGCCGTAGCGCAGCAACCAAATGCACCATTCGATTACGATCGCCCCCAAGAACCCGCAGCGGCCTCGCTGCCACCGGCGTTGATCAAGGAACTGACTGCGATTCGCGAATCAGGATTGACCGACGACTACGCCTACAGGCAAGTCGCGCATCTCACCGAGAATATCGGGCCGCGACCGGTGGGATCGCCCCAGGCGCAGGCCGCAATAGACTATGTTGCCGGCGAAATGCGCAAGCTGGGTCTGGACGTGCGTCTGGAGCCGGTGCAGGCGCGCCATTGGATACGAGGGGCGGAAACCGGCCGAACTGGTTGAGTATCCCGGACGAAGCTCCTGGAACGACGCAGAAGATTGTGCTCACTGCCCTGGGCGGAAATCATCCCACGCCGCCGCAGGGCATTACCGCGGACGTGGTCGTCGCTGACAGCTTTGCCGACCTCGATCGCCTGGGGCGGCGAAAATGTGGCGGGGAAGATTGTTCTCTTCAATGTGGCCTTTCGATAAGCAGAAGGCGGCTGGCGGATATGCCGGCGAAGCCTACGAAGAAGCAGTGGTGTATCGCGCGCAGGGAGCGAAACTGGCGGCCGCGACTGGGCGCCGTCGGTTCTCTGGTGAGGTCAGTGGGCGGAGCCGATTATCGCTTGCCTCACACCGGGGGCAGCCGGGCAGCCGATATTCCCGCGGGAGCGGTGACCAGCGAAGATGCGAGCCTGATCGCTCATCTCGCGGCTCAAGGGAAAGTCCGCATGCACTTGGTGTTGACATCGCAGACGGCGGAAGAGGTTTCTACCTTCAACGTGGTGGGCGATCTGAAAGGCTCAGAACATCCGGAGCAGGTTGTGATTGTCTCTGGTCATCTGGATTCCTGGGACCTGGGAACTGGAGCCATCGATGATGCCGCCGGCGTGGCCGTCGCCATGGAGACCGCGCAACTGATCCAGCAACTGCATCTGCATCCCAAGCGCACGCTGCGAGTGATTGCCTGGATGGACGAAGAAAACCTGGGGCGCGGCCATGCTGACTATGCCAAGGCGCATGCCTCTGAAATCGGTAACCACGTGGCCGCGCTCGAAAGTGATCTTGGAGCATCTCATCCCATGGGCTTCCGGGCCAAGATCACACCGGAGGCTGCGTCGCGATTGCAGCCAGTGCTGGACGTCTTGCGACCTTTTGGGGCAAACCTGATTGTGCTAAGCAGCGATAGTCCGGAAGCAGACATTGAGCCCCTGGCCAAGCAAGGCGTGCCCGCCTTCGGCCTGCTGCAGGATGGGCGCACCTACTTCAATTATCATCACACCGCCGCCGACACTCTGGACAAGATCGTCCCGCAGGAACTACGGGAGAACGCGGCCGCGCTGGCGGTGATGGGCTACGCGCTGGCGGCGATGCCTGCCCCGTTACCCCGGTAACCCCCGGCCCTTTTTGCACAGCCAGCTTGCCTTACGGCCACCGGTGAATCCTCTGGGCCAGTTGACGCATCTCAATTTGAGCGCATATCATTTTCGTTTGGCTCATAATCGGCGCATTAAGGACGCGGCCTGCGGGCCGCGAAATTGTTATCATCATGGATAAAAAGAAACTGGAGTACTTCAAGAAGAGACTGGAATCGCGGCAGGTTGAACTGCGCCGCATGGTAACCCGCACGGAGCAGGACGGCCGCACCGTGGACGAGGGCTCGGCTCAGGATATCGCGGACCGCGCGGCGAGTTCCTACACCAAGGAATTTCTGTTTCATCAGAGCAACAACGACCGCCAGCTTCTGCAGATGGTGGAGGGCGCGCTCGAGCGTCTGCGTGAGGGTGAATTTGGGGAATGCATCTCCTGCGGCAAGGAGATCAACGCCAAACGTCTGGAGGCTGTGCCCTGGACGCGGCATTGCATCGAGTGCCAGGAGAAACTGGAACAGGGAATTCTGGAAGAGACCTCGCGCTAGGTTGCAGCATTGTTTTAAGCCGATGCCGCCGCTTGCTCGGCGGCTTTCGTGTCTTTTGTCCCCCTCGTGGGAGCGCTTGGTCTCGAGCCATGCAGTCGAGGTGCTGCTCCCCGCACCTTGTCGTCGATCTTGACATCAAGCCAGGCCGGGTTTTTCCGCATCGTGTTAGACTCAAAGCAGGTTAGCCCACAACCAAAATCTCGCAGAAGGGAAGTTCGTGCGCGCAGAAACCCGTCATCTACTTAAACAGGACAGATTCAGCCGAGCTACTTTCGGCGCCGCCGAGGCCACCGTCCACTGGACTGTGGAACACCAGTCGAAGCTCATTGTCGGAGCCATAGTTCTGGCTCTGGTGCTGGCAGCCGCCTTTGGCGGCTGGTACTACCTGAACCAGCAGGACCAGAAGGCCAGCGTTGAATTGAACCAGGCGATGCGCACACTCGATACCCAGCTGCGACCGGCGGGCGCTCCGGCGGAGCCTGATCTTCCAAGCTTCGCCTCGGCCAAGGAACGCGCCACTCGAAGCTCACAAGCAGTTTCAGGCCGATCGTCGACCAGTATCCGCACACTCGTACGGCGGAATTCGCCCGCTATTTCCTGGGACTTACCTCGTCGCAAATGGGGGACAATGCCGCTGCCGAGCGTGATTTGAAGGATGTGGCTTCCTCCCACAACGACGATCTGGCGGCACTCGCCAAGCTGGCTCTGGCCGCGGTCTATCGCGATAGCAACCGCACCAAAGATGCAATTGACATCTACAACGGACTGATTGCGAAACCGACTCGAAGCGTAGGCAAAGCTACGAGCCCAGATGGAACTGGCCGACACTTACCAGTCATCCCAGCAGCCGGCCGAAGCCAAACGCGTTTACGAGCAGATACAAAAGGAAAATCCCGCCACTGAAATAGCGCAATTCGCGACCCAGAAGCTGCAGGAGTTGAAGTAGCGGACTTCAGGCGTCGGGCTTCACATTTCAGTATTCGCTCGCCTATCATCCTCAATCGTTCTCAATCGTTGGTTCTGGTGAAAAGCTTTTTCCATTCCTGCGGCGGTGTCGGGCTGGTTCGCGCCGGTTCGAGATTCGCGGCTACGTGCTCTTTTCGTCCCATGCCGATCAGAGAAGTTGTCAGGCCGGGCGCGGAGCGCGAGAACTGAATCGCACTTTCCGCGTCGGTCTTCGTTCCCAGAACACGGCCGACGAAATCGGGCAGATCCTGGGTGAGCCTTGCCTGGTAGAGCGTGGCGCTGCCCATCACCGCAATGCCGAGACGGCTTGCGGCTGTCAGCAATCGACATCTTCTCTTTTCCAACTCGCTGGTTCGCCAGACCGTAAGCCTCCGGCATGGCCAGGTTGAAGGGAAGCTGGATGAAGCGGAAGTGGTGGTGCTCGCCGGCCACTTCACTGTGCGATTGCTGCCAGCTCGAAGAGATCGATGTAATCGCGTGAGCTGTCAGCCACGCGGAACGCGCTCCAGGTCGCGACTCCGTAATACTGCAAGCTTGCCCGCCTTCACCTGCGTTTCGAGCGCGACAAAGGCGTCTTTCAGCCGCTGACGGAAGACCTCGCGGGGAACCTCTGCCAACTGCGATTCCGGATTGTGGAGGTAGAACACGTCGATGGTTTCGAGACCCAGGTTTCGGCGCGAGCGCTCGATCTGATTCTCCAGATACGCCGGAGACATGCAGTGCATCCCGCCGGCCAGCTCCTTGGGATCGAGAATGCCGGGCTCGACATACTCGCGATGAAAATATTCGCGCGGGTTCGGAGGCGGATCGCCGTCGAAGGAAAGATAGCCGGCCTTGGTGCAGACCAGAACTTCGTCGCGATGCAATTCGGAAGATTCGATCAGCTGCTGGAGTGCGACCTTGATATTGCGTTCGGAGCGCTGGTGGCGATAGTTGATGGCGGTATCGAGAACATTGATTCCGGATCGCAGGCCGGCCTCGATGGCGGCGATATAGGCTTGGTCGGCAGCATCGCTGGGCTCGCCCAGATACGTTCCCAGTCCGATGGATGAAAGCCAAAGCTCGCTCACTCCGGGCACATGCTGGGCTCGGCGGAAGTGGTTGGCATCGCGGAGATTTGGGAAGCGGTCGCGATAGCGCGCCGTTCCTGCTGCGGTGGCATGTCCGGAAATCATGCGGAAGTCAGTGTAGCAGTGAGCCGGGTGGTGAGTTGGCCGATGCGGGGAAGCTTTACTATTTCGGCGGCTCCCACAGTTCAACGCGATTGCCTTCAGGATCCATGTCCAAGCGAAAACGGTCGTAGTCGTAATCTTCCCGGTCAGCGACTTGCACGCTTTCCTCTTTCAGGGCAGCGAGCAAAGCGTCTAAATCATCAACCCGGTAATTGACTGACCGGTACTGAAGTCTCTCGGGGGCACGCCAGGACGGGATATCTATCTCGGCTTTCTAAGGTGTTTCCAGTACGACATTTTGACTCCGCAAGTGAACTTTTTGCTACGCGCGCGAGCTGTCGCACATACTGTGCAATCTATGACTTCCAATCAGGCTTTGCGGACGAGTCTGTAACCCGCTATACAGAATGCAACCCCGCTATTGATTTGAGCAACTTAAGCGCGCACATGATCGGCAGTAGAAATGCTGGAGAACTAAAGAAGCTCGGGTGTTGCTTGGGGGCCATGATGGGAGAACTGACGACGAAGGAGCATGATTCGACACCGCATGATTCATGGTTATCGCTCGTTTTGCTCTGTATCGTGACGGCTTTGTCTGCGGCACTCGGGTTTAGCGTTTTGTTTGCCGGGGCATCGGTGGCCTACGCTGTCGTCGAGTCGTCAACACTGTCAACTTCCGGCGCGAGTTCGTCGGAAGCTGCTCAACCAGAATCGTCCGGCAATCAAGCTTCTGCTGATAACGCGGCGCAAGCCGAGGACGACTCGGTGCAGCAAGCACCTCCCGCAAAGGAGAGCAATGAAACATCCGGTAGAGTTTTCACCGGGATGATCACGGACTCCCGTTGCGGCGCGCGGCACTCCAGGAATTCAGGGAAAACTTCGGCGGAATGTGTTCGCGCATGTCTGCGCAAGGGCTCACACTTCGTCCTGGTGGATGGCGAAGACGTTCACGCTCTGGATGGTGATCCGGTCCAGCTCGATCAGGCAGCGAGCGTCAGAGTGGAAGTCGTGGGCCTGCTCCGGGGAGACACCATCAAGGTGAAATCGGTCGCCGTGCGTTAGCCTCAATTCCCGCTTACTCTGCCGGTCGCTCCACCATAATGGGCTGCGCTTTTTTTACCTCTCCGCTTTGTCCACTGGAGACAGAAGCCACAGGCGGTACGGCGTTCACCGCCGGACGGGAGTCCTGACGAATCCCGTTACGCTCATCCCATTTTCCGAAAATCATCTTTCCGGCCGTGGTCTGCAGCACCGACGTGACGGAAATATCGATGGTCTTGCCGATCATCTTGCGGGCGTTGTCCACCACCACCATGGTTCCGTCGTCGAGATAGGCGACGCCCTGGTTGTATTCCTTGCCTTCCTTCAGAATGAACACCTTCATGGTTTCGCCGGGCAGCACAATCGGCTTCAGCGAGTTGGCCAGTTCGTTGATGTTCAGCACCTCCACGCCCTGCAGCTGCGCGACCTTGTTCAGGTTGAAGTCGTTGGTGATGATCTTGCCTTCGTACAGCTTGGCCAGTTCGATCAGCTTCAGATCCACTTCGCGAACCGCGGGAAAGTCGTCTTCGACGATTTGAATCTGCAGCGAAGCCACTTTCTGCAGGCGTTGCAGGATGTCGAGACCGCGGCGTCCGCGGTTGCGCTTCAGCGAATCGGCGGAATCGGCAACCAGTTGCAGTTCGCGCAGGACGAACTGCGGAGTCACGATGATGCCGTCGAGAAAACCGGTTTCCGCGATGTCGGCGATTCGGCCGTCGATAATGACGCTGGTATCGAGGATCTTGTAGCTCTTCTTGCCCTGCTTCTCGCCGCCGAAGATGCCGCCCAGCGCCGCCAGGTTCAGCAGGTCGCCCTTGTTGGCTCCGACGATCAGGCCAACGTAAGCCATCAGCAGCATGACGAGAATTTGCAGGAAAGCTCTGGGTGTGCCCGGGAACCACGCTGTTGCGGATCACCAGGGCGAAGAGGTAGGCGCCGAAGATGCCGAGGATGCTGCCGATCGCAGCGCCGATCAGGCGCTTCAGGCTGACCAGGCGCAGCCTCCATTCGAACAGGACGATAGCCAGGCCGATAATCGCGCCTACTCCGGCGTCCAGTCTTGCAGGCAGCTCAAACGGGTCAATCAGGTAACAGGTAACAGCAATAATGAGAACAAATAAAAAACGTACCACGACCAAGTCCACCGACGGACCTCCCCGGAACCCTGCCGCGCACGAGAGTCCCGCACTGGTTACCCGCCGCTGCTAAAAATTCGGTACCAGTGATCTGTTAAAACGGAGCCTATGAATTAGAAGATGAAAACAGCTCCGACCTCCCCATCCGAGCAGATCTCCGAAGGGGAGCCCCAACCTTCTTAGAGAAAGTATATACCCGCCGCCAAAACCGGACTCTCCAGACTGCAAACCTTTGCGCTTTCGGCCAGCTGAGGTCCCGAGGGCTTTAGGCACCGACGGTCGGCCCGACGGACTCGTGAGATAGAACATTTAAACCGCAAAGCGTAAAGCTAACCGCAAAGGCCGGAAAGGATCTCTCAGCGACCTTAGCGGCTCTCCTTTGCAATCTTTGCGGTTATGTTTCAAGGCCGATGCCGCGCAGATTCCAGTGGAAGAGCCACTGGAACAACCATACTGCTAAACTTTTCACATGAAAGCCGTTGTCATCCCTCGCTTGGGCAGTGTGGACGTGCTGGAAGTGAGGCAGGTCGAAGAGGCGGCGCCTGCTCCGGGGCAGCAGTTGGTCCGCGTCGAGGCAGGCGGAATTAATTTTGCCGACATCATGACCGCGCAGGGAGGATATCCGGGCGCTCCGAAACCCCCACTGGTCGCGGGACGAGAATTTTGTGGCATTCGCCTCAGCGACGGACAGCTTGTGATGGGCTACATGCAGTGGGGCGCATTTGCCGAACTCGTCGCGGCTTCGACTGCATTGCTGTGGCCTGTGCCCAAAGAATGGAGCGCAGAAGAAGGTGCCGCATTCCCCGTCAATTATTTCACCGCTTACTTCGCTTACTGGAAGGCCGGACTTCTCGAAAAGCTGGCGGAGGCCACTACGCCGCGAGTTCTCATCCACGCGGTGGCGGGCGGAGTGGGAACCGCCGCGGTGCAGATTGGAAAATTGCTTGGCGTCGAGATGTACGGAACTTCCTCCTCGGAAGAAAAACTGGCGCGGGTAAAGGCATTGGGCCTGCAGCACGGAATCAACTACAGGCAGCGCGATTACGAAGAAGCAATTAAGGAAATGACGCGCGGCGAAGGCGTGGACGCAGTATTTGAAATGTTGGGCGGTGAACATACCAATAAAAGTGTGCGCTGCCTGCGAGATTTTGGGCGAGTGATCGTATACGGAGCCGCGACCGGGCAGCCTTCCCAACTGGATCCGCGCCTCCTCTATGCCAAAGGTGCGAGCGTGCATGGATTGTGGTTGACTTATTTATCGGCGAAACGCGAACTGATGAACCAGGCCTGGCAACAGCTTTCCGCGTGGATGGCGAAAGGTCACTTGCATCCCGTCGTAGGACAGGTGTTCCCGCTGGAGCAAGCGCAGGATGCCTACCGGCTATTACTGGAGCGCAAGAATTTCGGGAAAGTAGTCCTCAAGTTGGCGTGAAGCCTTATGCGACGCGCGCCCATCCGAGAGTTTTTGACTCTGCGTGCTCTACTCAACCGCTGTAGGCGGTGCCCCCGACAGATCTGAAAGATGGTCAAAAGCGACGGAACAGCTTGCCCTGAGCGAAGAGAAGTAAACCGCACAACACAAATCAACACACACAACAAACAAAACAAATCGTTATTGGAATGTGACTCCGCGACGGCGGAGTCTGCTAACAACCCCGCGAGCAGGGCGTCAAAAGAGGTAACCGCGAAACAGAAGCGCAGCGGAACTTTTCAGCGGTGCATGACGTATCTTGCAGAGATCGACAAAGGCAGTGATTGGAACCGGGCTTGACGGAAGAGAAACCATCTGACCCGGTATTTTGAAAAGAAAAGTTTCAGGGGTTAAAGGGACTGGTCTCACACTCGGTTTGGCGGCCCAGGTGAGAACAATCCCCGAGCAGAGAGCACGAAGCCTTGCGGCCCAGCCCTCTTTGCTTAACCCCGAGGCAGCATTGTAGGCCTTCGCTAGGGAAACGCAAGAATTTCCTGACGAAGGCAAGTCCAGGCCGCCCAGAACCGGTTCCCGACGTCTTCGGGAAAGAAAAAAGGAGTGACAAATGAAGGCATCGAAAATCTCCAAGGGCTTGCTGCTGGGACTGGCATTGCTGCTAGCAACGAGTGTGTTCGCGGCCAACAAGGGTTCTCTGCAGGTGAGCGATCCCGTAACCATCAACGGAACACCAATCCAGCCCGGCGACTACACCGTGAAGTGGGAAGGCAATGGGCCGGCAGTTGAACTCAGTGTCCTGCGCGGCAAAGACGTTGTTGCGACGGTGCCGGCTCGCATGGTCGACCTCAATGCAGCACCTGATCGGAATTCCGCCATCACTTCGCTCGCCAGCGACGGCCACAAATCGCTGAGCGAGATTCGCTTCTCAGGAAAAAAGTATGCTCTGGCAATCGGTTCGGAAACAGCCAAAGCGGAGTCGAGTGGTACAACCAAGTAGATTTGCGTGACGATAGCGAAGGGGGAGCCCGCGCTCCCCTTTGTTTTTATTGATGATTCCAGGTTTTTTTGTTTTCTTCGACGGTCGCGCCCGAGATGCGTCATGTGCCAGCCGGCAAATTCGATTCCGGCGGCCCAGGACTCTCACGGCGATTGCGGCCTTCAGCTCGGGCATCCAAATCCCCTCCGGACGGCCCGGACCCTGAGGCATATCCCGTCGAGCCTCCACAGGTCTATAATCGGCAGTTTGTCCGGTGATCTGTGCGCGTTCTTCTATTAAGCGACATACATAGCAACCTGGAAGCGCTCGAAGCCTGCCTTGCGGTGGCTCCGCCGCACGACATGGTCGTCAACCTCGGCGACGTCGTGGGATATGGCGCCAGTCCGAACCAGGTGGTCGAGCGCTCGCGCAGCGTGGGAAGCATCTTTGTCCGCGGCAACCACGACAAAGCCGCCAGCGGAGCTATGGAACTTCGGGACTTTAATCCCATCGCCGGACTGGCAGCCTTGTGGACCCGCGATCAACTGACTCCCGATCATTTGAAGTGGCTGCGAGCCCTGCCGCAGGGGCCGGTTCAAATCACCGAATTGCCCGGCGTGCAGTTCGTGCATGGTTCTCCAATCGACGAAGACGAGTACGTAGTCACCCTGCGGGACGCGATCGAACCGCTGTTGATTTCCACCCCCTCGCTCACATTTTTCGGGCATACCCATCTGCAGGGAAGTTTCTCCACCAACAACGTTGCCAGCGATTATTTCCGCCCGCTTTACAACACCGTGGGCCAGGCGGAAGCGGCAGAGTTCCCGCTCAAAGAAGGCATGCGGTACATGATCAACCCCGGCTCTGTCGGCCAGCCTCGCGACGGGGATTGGCGGGCGGCATTTGCGGTATACGACTCCACCGCCCGAATTGTTACCTTTTGCCGCGCGCCCTACAATCTGAAGCAGGCTCAGGAACGCATCCTGACCGCAAACTTGCCGCAACGGTTGGCCACACGCTTGGCAGCTGGAAGGTAAGTGAGGAATACAAGAAGTAAGTCGTCCAGACCTTCCGACATCAGGAAGCACCACCGGGTTTTGTAGCGCCGCCGTGTCTTCGACTGCCCGTGCAAGGCATCGTCCCTTGCGGTGGGCGGGACGCCCACCGGACAGCCGGCGGGACCCCGGCGCTACACGAGACGCCGGCGCTACAAACGAAGACTTCCAGATGTAAACTTTTGCCATGCCTTCTCATTCATCTTCATCATCATCTCGCAATTTGTTTTCATCGCCGCAGGCAAAAGCTCCGGAACACTACCTGATCGCACACATCGACGGCGGCGCGCGCGGTAATCCCGGGCCGGCGGGCTATGGGGTCTTAATTCAGGATGAAAGCGGCCGCAAAGTTGCCGCACTCAGCCAGTACCTGGGCCACCAGACCAACAATTTCGCGGAGTACCAAGGGCTGATCGTGGCGCTCGAGTACGGTATCGAACACGGCTATAAAGCGCTCAAGGCAATAAGCGACTCGGAGCTGCTTGTGCGCCAGATCAAAGGCATCTATAAGGTGAAGAATGCAACCCTGCAGGAGCTTCATGCCCGCGCCAAACAATTGATTGCGCAACTGGAGTGGTTTTCCATCGATCACACGCTTCGCGAAGGTAATCGCGAAGCCGACGATCTGGCCAATCAGGCTATGGACAAAGGCACAGGCCGCGCGCCACGGGCGCCTTCGCCGGCCGCCCTTCCCATCACGCCGCAAGAATTCGAAGGAGTGGTACGAGATGGTGTAGTCAAATTCACCAACGGCGAGTTGCCGGATGGCACCCGGGTGCAGGTGCGAGTTAAGAAGTGACGAGTTACTCTTCCAGCGAACTGTGATCGTGCACGATCTTCCAGCCTTCAGGAAACTTTCTAAACACCAGCGTGAAGAATCCGTGCGGAGTTTTGCCGTCTGACATCGTGAGTTTCCAACTGCCTCGAACAAACGCCGCGTCGGGAGCAAGTTGCTCGACCTTCAAATCGGAAAACTCCAGATTCCCCATTTCGCGGCCCGCGCCCTGGTAGGTCATGCGATAGCGATCGAGCGTGGCCTGCCACCCGGAAGTCCTCTTGGCGCCAAAGAAAGTCAACTCGGGCGAGTTCCAGTAGCCCGCCATGAAGGCTTCGAGGTCGTGGCGGTTCCAGGCTGCCTGCTGTTCCTCGAGTACCTGTTGCACCGGCGATTCTTGCGAGGCGAGCGAGGTGAGAAGAACGAAGAGCAAGAAGATAATCCGCATGCGGTTCTCCTGGGAGCAGTCTCGCACAGAAGAACGCGGACAGTAAAAATCCGGGCGAACCGATTAGCAGTGAACGCGGCGACGGGTAGGGGTCCTTCGACTCCGCTCAGGATGACGGATGTGGAGGACTCAGGATGACAGATCCGGAGGTTTGATCTTAGGCGCGGCCCTTTTTGGTTGCCGATGCCGCCAGCGCTCCCGCTTTTTCCCACGGACGCTTGGGGCGCTCGGCTTTGGGCTTGTCGCGATCCTTTATGCGATCGTACTGGTACGACTCGCTCACCGTGCCCAGCGATTCGTTGTACAGCGTAGGCAGTCCCAGGGCTTCTTTCAATTCTTCAGTGAATTGCTGCAGTGCTTTCAGGTGGTCGGCGGTGGCGGGAACTTCGGTCTTGGCGGTTTTCAGAAACTGTTGATAGCCGCGATTGACCAATTTGGAAATTTCGCTGCCAATCAGATATCCGGGGTAGGCGAAAATCTTCACGCCATCGTCGCCGTCTTTCTGGATGGCGGCGGAAACGTTGTACTTCCTCAAAAACACTCGCCCTGGCGTGCCGGGAGCTTCGATCAGGTCGAACCCGTGATCGCGCAGCCAGCTCAACGCTTCTTCATAACCTCGTTGCTCTACCTTGGTTGTCATTCGTATTGGGTTTCCAATCCCTTTGGTTCGCTTGGTCACTTCATCAGATGCGCGTTTGCGGGAAAAAGTGCATTTCCGCATCTTGGCTGTAACCAGCCAGCCTCTTTTATAATCCAATGAATCATTGCGAAAGGGTTAATTCGCATCCCGAATACATTACGATAGTCACGGGTTCAGCCACTAAATCTATGCCACGACCCTCAGCCGGACGAACGGAAGTCCCTGATTCTTCGACGCCAGCGCACGCCGAAGCGGAAACGCGTCCGGTCGCGCATGGGCTTGGCCGGCAAAGCCTGGAACTCATCGGCAACACTCCGCTGCTGCGTCTCGACCGGTTGACTCGCGATCTGCCCGGCATCGAACTGCTGGGCAAGGCTGAGTGGTTCAATCCCGGTGGATCGGTGAAAGACCGCGCCGCTTCCAACATCGTTGCCCAGGCCCGCGCCAGCGGCAAATTCGGGCCCGGCAAGATTCTGCTCGATTCCACCAGCGGCAATACCGGAATCGCCTATGCCATGATCGGTGCAGCCGCACGGTTTCCCGGTGACCCTGTGCATGCCGGAAAATGTTTCGGTGGAGCGCAAACGCATCCTGCATGCCTATGGCGCCAACATTATTTACACCGACCCCGGCGACGGCTCGGACGGGGCGATTCGTGCCGCCCGCGAACTCTTTGCCAAGGACCCAGACAAATATTTTTACGCCGACCAGTATTCCAACGATGCCAACTGGCAGGCTCACTACCATGGCACAGCCAACGAAATCTGGCAACAAACGGAAGGACGGATCACCCACTTCGTTTCCATGATGGGAACTAGCGGAACATTTATGGGAACGACGCGCCGCCTGAAGGAACTGAATCCCGCGATTCGCTGCATCTCGCTGCAGCCCGACTCGCCTTTCCACGGCATCGAGGGCGCAAAGCACATGGCGAGCGCTATCGTCCCCAAAATTTACGACCCGGCGCTGGCGGACCAAAACATAGGAATCGCAACCGAAGATGCCTATCGCATGGCAATTCGTCTGGCTCGCGAAGAAGGGCTGCTGGTCGGCATCTCGGCGGCGGCGGCGGTCGTGGGGTGCCTGGACGTGGCGTGCCAGCTCACGCCAGGCGAGCCGGGCGTGTTCGTGACCATCCTCTGCGATTCCGGCGACAAATATTTGAGTGAGAGGTTCTGGGAAGAAGGATAGGTCAACGATTTATCAAATTGTCATTGCGACGCTGAGCGCAGTGAAGCAGGAGAAATCTGCTTTCCGCTTGCACCAGCAAAAAGCAGATTCCTCGCGCAAAAGCGCGCTTCGGAATGACAACGCCAGGAGCTAACGTGACGCCTTCATGCTAAAGATTCAACGCAGAGACTACGAAGTGCTCCGCCGCCACGGCGAAGAGACCTACCCGCATGAATGCTGCGGAGTGCTGCTCGGCCAGATGGATGAAGAGGGCGTACGCACTGTGACTTCAGTCGCCCGGGCCGGCAACACGCGCACCGATTCCGCCCATAACCGCTACAACATCGATCCCAAAGAATTGATCCGCATTCAACGTGAAGGCCGTGAGCGTGGCGAAGATATCATCGGCTTCTATCATTCGCACCCCGATCATCCTGCCCAGTGGTCGCAAACCGATCTCGCGGAAGCGCACTGGTTCGGCTGCTCCTACGTCATCACCAGCGTCGAAAAAGGCAAGGCCGTGCTGACCAATTCGTTCGAGTTGACAGGCAGCGATGAAGGTGACAAGAAGCTGGTGGACGAAACGATTGAAGTAGCATGACTGTCGTCCGCCGAACCCGGCAGGCGTTCAGGATGGCCTGTGGGTCGGATACTCTTGTCCGACGCTGTTGATGTTGGCATGTGACTTTCCAGAGTCGAGCCATGAAACAGAGTCAAATAGCGGCGGGCGAGGGCGCCCGCCCCACATACGAAGCCGGCCGATGAATCTCACTGCCCTGCCTGTGGCATCATCTATAGCCTATGCCCAAGATCCAGATCCCAACCCCTTTACGCCAGTACGCCGGCAAACAGCCCGCGGTTGAAGTGAAGGCTGCTACGATCGGCGAGGCCCTTTCCGACCTGGTCGCCAAGCATCCCGACCTGCGTCGCCACCTCTATACCGACGACGGAAAACTGCGCGCCTTCGTAAATGTGTACCTCAACGACGAAGATGTTCGCTACCTGCAGAAGGAAGCCACAACGGTCGAGGACGGTGATAGTATTTCGATAGTGCCCTCCATCGCGGGAGGCCGGAGTTGATTGCAGAATGCAGATTGAAGATTTCAGAATGAGAATCAAGATCAAATCGCGCTTTGTACGCTGTTGTCGCATCTCCTGTCGCTAGCCTGTCTCGAAAAATCTTCAATCTAGAATCTAAAATCTGCAATATTTCAATGAGGTTCCTATGGCCGATCCTACACTCGAAGTCAAACCCGAAGCCGCAACGCTCAGCAACGACGAGATCCAGCGCTACTCGCGCCACCTGATCATGCCCGAGGTCGGCATGGAGGGCCAGCTCAAGCTGAAAGCCGCGCGCGTGCTGTGCATCGGCGCCGGCGGGCTGGGCTCGCCGCTGGCCTTGTACCTGGGCGCGGCTGGCGTGGGCACGCTCGGCATCGTGGACTTCGATGTGGTCGACTACACCAACCTGCAGCGCCAGATCATTCACTCCACCGCCGACGTGGGCCGCAAGAAGCTGGATTCGGCCGCGGAAAAACTTAAGGCCATCAATCCTTTCCTGAACATCCGGAAGTTCGACACCCGGCTCTCCAGCGAGAACGCGCTCGAAATCTTTCAGGACTTCGACATCATCGCCGATGGCACCGACAACTTTCCCACCCGCTACCTGGTGAACGACGCCTGCGTGCTCACCGGCAAGCCGAATGTCTACGGATCGATTTTCCGCTTCGAAGGCCAGGCCAGCGTCTTCGCCACCAAGGAAGGTCCGTGCTACCGCTGCCTCTATCCCGAGCCGCCACCGCCGGGTCTGGTGCCGTCCTGCGCCGAAGGCGGCGTGCTGGGCATTCTGCCCGGCCTGGTGGGCGTGATACAGGCCACCGAAGTCATCAAGCTGATTCTGGGCAAGGGCGAGCCGCTGATTGGCCGCCTGCTTCTTAATCGATGCCCTGGATATGAAGTTCCGCGAACTCAAGCTGCGCAAGAATCCCGATTGCCCGGCCTGCGGAAAGCATCCGACCATCACCAAGTTGATCGACTACAACGAATTTTGCGGAATTCGCGGCGAGGAGAAGCCAGTGGAAACAGGAGTTGGGGAAATTCAGGTAGAAGAATTAAAACGCCGCCTCGACGCGGGCGAAAATCTGTTCGTCCTGGATGTGCGCGAGCCGCATGAATACCAGATCTGCAATATCGGCGGACACCTGATCCCGCTCGGCGACCTGCCGAAGCGAGTGAACGAACTTGATTCCAGCCAGGAGATTATCGCCCACTGCCGCTCCGGGGTGCGCAGCGCGAAGGCAGTCGACTTCCTGCGCCAGTCTGGATTCAAGAAAGTTCACAACCTGGCGGGCGGTATTCTGGCCTGGGCCGATCGCATAGACCCGAAGATGCCGAAGTACTAAATTGGAGAGCTGGATTTACCACCAAATGACAGGAAGATGCACGAGGGAAGCCCAAGTTCATTTCTTCGTGAACCTTCGTGTCCTTGGTGGTTCGTGTCTTGAGGCCACATGAGATTACCCGGCATTCACTACCGGGCATCTAGCCCAATGCCCGCCCGAAACTTCCACCAGCGCCGGCAAACTGTGCGCACATTCCTCCACTCGAAACTCACACCGGGGTTCAAACGGACAACCAGGCGGAACCAAATGCAGTGGCGGCACCGTCCCTTCAATCGTCTCCAGCGGCCGCTCACGATCCGTTTTCAAGGTCGGTACCGCATGCAGCAAACCGCGAGTATAGGGATGCGCGGCTGCCTGGAACACGTCGCGTTTGGATCCCAGTTCTACCAGGCTGCCGGCATACATCACCGCCACCCGGTCCGCCACCTGTGAAACCACCGCCAGATCGTGAGAGATAAAGAGCATGGTCAGGCGGAATTTCGCGCGCAATTCGGCCAGCAAGTCGAGGATTTGAGCCTGAATGGTTACATCGAGCGCGGTCGTAGGCTCGTCCGCGATCAGGAGCCTGGGCCGGTTCACAATGGCCATGGCGATCATGACGCGCTGCCGCATTCCGCCCGAAAGCTGGTGCGGGTAATCGCGCGCGCGGCGTTCGGAATCGACAATGCCGACTTCCTTCATCGCGGTGACAGCGCGACTTCCGGCGTCGCTTTTCGAAGTCTCGCCATGCGCCAGGACGGCTTCGGCAATCTGGTCGCCCACCCGCATCACCGGATTGAGTGCGGTCATCGGCTCCTGGAAAATCATAGCCAGTTGCGAGCCCCGCAAAGGGCGCATCGCCGCGTCGGACAACTGCAGCAAATCGCTGTTGCCGTCCTTTTGGGTAAACTGGATCTTGCCGCTGGCCCGCGCATTCGGCGGAAGCAACCGCATCAAGGCCAGCGACGTAACCGATTTCCCGGAGCCGGATTCGCCCACCAGTCCCAAAACTTCGCCTTCGGCGATAGAGAAACTGAGATCGCGAACCGCGGTCAGCGAAAACGGAATACTGGCTACTCCGCCGTTACTCGCACGGGGAAACGTCACAGTGAGGTGCCGGACGTCCAGAAGATCAGCCATGTCTTCGTAGCGCCGGCGTCCCGCCGGCTGTCCTGAGGGCGTTCCGCCCTTAGTCTTTTGGTGCTTTCTCCTACTGCCCTAAAATCAAAGGCAGCCCATTCTTACTATTCCCGATCACGACTACTTTAGAGTTGTTACTCTTGGCTAGGTTCTCGGTTGCCTCAATGCCTTTCCATTCGAGCAACTGCGGACTGATGCCCTGGGCCACAATCTGCTGGAAGTCGCGAATGCCGGCCGCCTCAATACGCTTGCGCTGCGCCTCTTGCGTTTCCTTTTGCAGGCGGAAGTTCATTGCCAGGGCTTCCTGTTCCGCCTGCTGCTTGGATTCGATCGAAGATTTCAACGTCGCCGGTAACTGGATGTCTCGCAAGAGCACGCTCTCTACCAGGATTCCGCGCTCGCCGAGTTTGTCGGCAAGCTGGGAGTAAATCTGCTTGGCCACCGCCTCCCGCTCGCCGGTATACAAGGCATTGGCGGAGTGTGACGCGGTCGATTCGCGGATCGCTGCGCGCAGATTTGGTTCGACCAGCACATTCATGTAGTTTGGCCCGATTTTCTGGTAGACCTCGGCCGCCTTCTCGGGATTGAGATGGTAGATCAGTGACGTATCCAGATTCATCACCAGGCCTTCGGCCGAAGGCACGCTGGCGGATTCCTTGATCTCCTGGGTGCGAATCGATAATTCATTGTTGGCCTTGAAGGGATTGACCAGATGGACCCCTTCAGGCAACACCTCTCCGGTCACTCGTCCGAACAGGGTCAGCACCCCAACGTGCCCTGAATCCACTCTGGCTACCGAGGCAAACAACGCAATCGCCGCCACAAATGCGACCAGCGCAATTCCAAACAGACGGAAGGCGGAGTTTGGATTTGCGTCAATCACCCGGCTCCGAGCTTCATTGAAGATCGTCATAGAGTTTTCCTCCCCCGCGGTGATTGTAAATGCGAAGTCGCCGGCCGCTAAGTGCCCCGTGCGACACACGTAAAGTCAGTCTTGTGCCGCCACCGGCCTGGGCCTCGATTGAAATCAAAGCCGCACTCCAATTGATTTTTATGGAAATTTTCACAAGGCTGCAGTTACACAAAGAAACGGCGTCGCGCTTTAATTTGCGAAACAATGCCGCGAAATTCGGCTAGTAATCAGGAGATCAAATCGATCTCGCCGCCCGGTTGCACCAAATCCGGTCACCCCCTTGTGGAGAGGCTGCACATCATTGCATGCAAACGATTTAAATCGCTGTATTTTTTATTGACTATAAAACTGGGAGGAGTAAAACAAACTCGTTCTTTGACACGTTCTGAAGTTTACCCGGTTGGTGCGGCGTCCGGGGCTCAAGCGAGGTCACTCAGAGACATCGCAAGATGACTCAGGGAGGGCCAGCAAGGGTCTATAGCCAAGCGCTGGTCGAGGCGAACAGGAACACCCGTCAAAGGCAAGATAGAGTCCCGAGGCGTTGAACAGTTTTTCCGGTTGGCGGTAAGCCCGGAGCCCAAGCAGGATCGCGCGCCGTCATCTTCGCAAGAAGATCACGAAAGCAGGTCAGCAAGGGTCTAAAGCGAGCTACTGGCCGAGACGAATAGGTTCAACATCACTTCGGGGCTCTTATTTTTTCCGCACCAACTTCGTCTGGTCTGGCCACCCTCTGTTCGCCATGTCTGTGTCACCTAAGATTGCGCGCTATCCCGCCCCTGCTCCGTCCGTCGCCAAGGCGGAATTGGACGTTCCCGCCCGGCTTGTCCTCAGGCCAGTGAAACTGGACTTCGCGGCCAGGCCGAAACACCATCCCATGAACGGTAGCGGGAAAATTAAAAAGGCAAAGCCCTCGCAAGGTCCGCGGATAAGTTTGTCGCCTCGCCTGGAGTTATCGCTGGAGGTTCAGTGCGATGTAGTCCAGGAAAAAGATGCTGAGATGGAGTGGTGGCTCTCGGCTATGCGGTGAGCGGGACCAGCGAGCTTCCACGAAAAGAATTCAAGATCGCTTGAGCTAAGGAAATGTGAATTGGATGAGAAAAGAAGCGCCGTAGATGTCAAACCGTGAGCAAAGCTGGCTCGCCACATCACAGCGGTATATTCCCATGCTTCTTCAGCGGATTCTTATCCCGCTTGGTCTCCAGCATGGCCAGCGCCTGAATCAGTTTCTTGCGTGTCTCTCGGGCTGGATTACAGCATCTACGAAGCCGCGGTCGGCGGCTACGTAGGGATTGGCAAATCTCTCGCGAAACTCTTCGATCTTGCTCTTGCCGCACTTCGTCCGCGATTCTCTGCCCGCTCCAGTTCGCGTTTGTAGACGATATCCACCGCGCCCTCGGGCCCCATCACCGCGATCTCCGCCGTCGGCCAGGCATAGTTCACATCGGTGCGGATATGCTTTGACGCCATCACGCAATAGGCTCCGCCGTAGGCCTTGCGCGTAATCACCGTAACTTTCGGCACCGTTGCCTCGGCAAACGCAAACAGGAGCTTGGCGCCGTGCTTGATGATTCCGCCATACTCCTGGGTGATGCCGGGCAAAAATCCGGGCACATCTTCAAACGTGATCAGCGGAATGTTGAAGCAATCGCAGAAGCGCACAAACCGCGCGCCCTTGGTAGACGCGTTGATATCAAGCGTTCCCGCGAGAAACGCCGGCTGATTGGCAACGATCCCCACCGAACGCCCATTTAGTCGGGCGAACCCGACGACGATGTTCTTTGCGTAGTGTTCCTGCACTTCAAAAAAGTAGCCATCATCGGCCACCGCATGAATCACATCTTTAATGTCGTACGGCAAGTTCGATTCATCCGGGACGATGCGTGTCCAGCGCGGCGTCGGCGCGGTCGACGGGATCGCTGCACGGGCGGCGCGGCGGATCATCGAGATTATTGGACGGAATAAAACTCAGAAGCTCGCGCACCATGGAAAGACATTCGGCGTCGTCGTGCGCCATAAAGTGCGCCACGCCCGAAGTTTCGTTGTGGGTATGGGCGCCGCCGAGCTGCTCTTTCGTGACCTCCTCGTGGGTCACCGTCTTGATCACGTCGGGCCCGGTGATGAACATGTACGAGGTCTTTTCCACCATCAGGATGAAATCCGTGATGGCCGGCGAGTACACCGCGCCGCCGGCGCACGGCCCCATGATGGCCGAAATCTGCGGCACCACGCCGCTGTACAACGTGTTGCGCAAAAAAATGTCGGCGTAGCCTGCCAGCGACATCACGCCTTCCTGAATGCGCGCGCCTCCAGAGTCATTCAGCCCGATCACGGGAGCGCCCATCTTGGCGGCCAGATCCATGATCTTGACGATTTTTGCGGCGTTCGCTTCCGACAGCGATCCGCCGAACACGGTGAAATCCTGCGCGAAGACGAACACCAGGCGTCCTTCGATGCGCCCGTAGCCGGTGATGAAGCCGTCGCCGTAGAACTTCTGTTCGGCCATGCCGAAGTCGGTGGAGCGGTGGGTGACCAGCTTGTCGGTTTCCTCGAAGCGTGCCCTCGTCGAGCAGAAACTCAATCCGCTCGCGGGCCGACATCTTGCCTTCCTTGTGCTGTCGTTCGCGGCGCTCGATCCCGCCGCCCTCGGCAGCCATCCGGTCGCGTTTCTTGAGTTCTTCGAGCTTCTGTTCGAGATTCATGGTGGAGAGATTATATCCAGCGATGCGACTCGGACAGTACGAACCCAGCCGCCCCCGGGCCGGGTGTCCGAGCAAACCTCGGCAGAGACGACTAAGACTCATTCGACCGCCGGTTAACATCCCAGACTGTCGCCCTTCGGGCGACTGGACAACCGAGGGCGGCTGTCCCCACGCGGTCCGAGGCAGATCCCGACCGGATTCCTGCTTACGGCTCCATGCTGGATCCAATCGGCTGGTACCTGTACTTCTTGCCATCCCAGAAGGTTGCGGAGGTCATGCGATCGCCGCCGGTTTCGTCGGCGTAAATCGCCATCACGGTTTTCTTTTTTACGGTCAGCTTTTTCACCGACACCTGTTTAAAGGGCAGATTGATGATGACGAACTTCGCCTTCGGAGTAGCGGCGCGCCAGGCCTCCGGCCCGGACCCATGAATCACCAGCAGCACCAGTCCTCGGGTGAGAGGATCTTCGGAGGCAAACTGGGTGGTGATCTTGGTATTACCGTAGCCGTAAAAGCTGTTGTAGGGATCGATTACCGTGAAGTTCTTGTCCGCCTGGTCTGCCAGTGCATTGGTGCAGCGGGCGGCAACGACCAGGTCCTCGATGCCGTCGCCGTCCATGTCCGCTCTCAGTTGCGGTGGCCCGGGCATGAGCGTGCAAGTCGATCCAAACTGTTTCTGGACGAAATCATTGTCTATGGGGGATTGGGCCGGCGGTTGCTGCGACAGGGCCACGAGCTCGAGCGCCAATCCGAATACAGCAAGAATGCAAATCAGACGGAAAGACTGCATAGGACCACTTTAGTCCTGTTCGATACCAGAGTGTAGAGGCAGAAGAGGTGACCCGAGAGGCCCTGGTCTGTGTGGGGCCGGGTCTTCGATCCGGCCGGGCCGAGCCAAGCTCGGTAGTGAATTTGCCGCTAATGCCGCCCAAAGACTGTCGAGCTGAGCTCGACCGGGCGGGTCAGAGGCCCGCTCCATCACAGTCAAAGGCCCGCCCCCACACCAATTAAAGACTCGCCCCCACGCACTCGCTTGAAATGTTCCCAACCTTCCGCTGGCAATTCCCGCTTCATCCCATCTTTTTCCCTCAAGAGAACTTTCCGCCCGCGAGTGACACGACCGATCCGGGTGATCTTTACTCCCGCGACCTCGGAGGGCACGCGTCTCCCCGGCGCTGCGGTGAACAGCAGTTCGTAATCCTCCCCGCCGTGGATCGCGAAATCGAGATCAACTTTCCGGGCTGGCTTGCCGATGCCAGCGACAGGTATCTCTTCCAGCTCAACCTCAGCTCCCACCCCACTCTCGTCGCAGATGTGCCGCAGGTCGGTGGAAAGACCATCGCTGACGTCAATCATGGCTGAGGCCAATTTCCGGTCCAGGAGAAAGCTACCGACTTCGATTCTCGGGACAGGATAAAAGTGGCGCGGAAAGTCCGACGGCCTGAGTTTCTTTTTCCAGCGAGAAAGCAAACTGAGAGCGGCTGCGGAAGCGCCCAGTTCGCCAGTCACGTATAACCCGTCGCCGGGCTGGGCGCCGGAGCGTAGGATCGCCCTCCCTTTTGGTACAGAGCCAAGAACCACGATGTCAGCCAGTACGCTCCCGGGGGAGGCGGCGGTATCGCCCCCCGCCAGACTCACCTTGAACTTGTCCGCCAGGTTCAGCAAGCCGCGGATGAAACCATCGACCCAGCTCTGGGACAGGCCCGGCGGCAGGGCCAGAGAAAGAAACGTCGCCAGGGGTTCTCCGCCCATTGCGGCGATGTCGCTTAGGCCACGCGTCAGGCAGCGGTGCCCGACGGATTCAGGCGGGTGCCACGCCCGCCGGAAGTGTATGTTTTCCAAGCTTAAGTCGGTGGTGACCAGGGCCTCATGACCGCGAGGAATTTTGATCACGGCGCAGTCATCCCCGATGCTGGTTCTGCCATCCAAGAGTACGCCACTTCGTCTGGCTTGCCTGCGGATGCGGGCGATCAGAGCTTTTTCATGGAGGGGCAAGGCGAAATCAATATAGCAAGAGAACATCGGGAGACCGTGACGTAACGAAAATTTGGGCAAGAGCGGGTCTGATCCGCCCCCAAAGTTGGAGTTCTGTTCGACAGTGGTATCCCCGCCGAAGCAGGCGGTAAGGACACGTTACCCCTCGTCCCGAAGTCACCACCGAGTAACTCGTCCTCCTGGGCAAGCTTCTGTACCCGGCCTTGGTAAGCCTCCCTTACGTTGACAGGGGGGAACCTACTTTGTTACCGTTGCCATGTTGTTCAGACACACATGGCCGAACTAAGTGCTGCATCCACTAGGGATTGCAGACATGAGAGTTTGGTTATCCTGGTTCCGGTAGGGTTCGGGCATTGTGGTGGCCTCAGTCCCAAGATGGGAGGCTAGCCCGAAAGTGAGGATGGCGTTGGAGGCGCTCGTAACCGCGAGCCCACCTTGAGGTGCCGTCCCGCTAAACTAGCGGAAGGAAAAAATTGCAAAAACGCTTTTACATTCTTTTTGTCGCACGCGGTGACGACGGTCAGCTCCGGAAGGTTCATATCCCGGTCCACTACCTGTATGTGTTTCTGGTAGGGGCGGCGATTGTGGGCCTGAGCCTGACCGGCATCGCCAGCTCGTATCTGCGCATGATGCTGAAGGTCTCGCGCTATAACGAGTTGCGCACGGAAAAGGAAGACCTTAGGAATCGTTACTCACGCCTGGAGCAGGTGGCCCAGGAGCGTGACATCCAGGTAGCCTCGTTGGGCTCGCTGGCGGGAGAAGTTTCCTCCCTGTACGGGCTGAAATCTGATCCTAATATGGTGACTGCGTCTTCAGAGAACGTCCGCAGCGCACAGGTCATATCTTCCCTGGACCAACTGGGCGCGCTGAAAGCGTCGGCGCTTAATGGCGCCACCATGACCGGGCTTTCTCTGGGCCTTACTCGTGATGTAACCACCGCCGACTGGCTGCGGGCAAATTCCGCCCCCAATCTGTGGCCGGTGGAAGGTCCCATTACCGGATCGTTTGGCGAACGCATTGACCCGTTCAACGGGGAAGGTGCGTTCCACAGCGGCGTTGACATTGGATCCAGCGATGGTCAGACGGTGGTGGCCCCGGCTGATGGAGTCATCGTATTTGCGGACTTCATGGGCGGCTATGGACGCGCTGTCATCATTGACCACGGCCACGGCATCACTACCCGTTACGGCCACCTCGGAAACTTCGCCTGTATCTCGGGCCAGCACGTACACCGCGGAGACACGATCGGGTACGTCGGCGAGAGCGGCCGCAGCACCGGTCCCCATCTGCACTACGAAGTCCGCATCAACGACACGCCGGTAAATCCCCACAAATATTTGAGGCTCACTGTAGCCAACGTCGGCGGATTCTCAGCTGGAAGCTAGAATTCGGGAGTTGAAGGAACTGGATGCCGGAGTGTATTTTCCTGAGCGCTTAGAAATCAGACCAGTTCTTTGTTTTCAGTTCGCAGTTCGATGTTTTGAATTCCCGCGCTAACGGGCCTTCAACATCTCCACTACCCGATCAAAGTCTTCCAGATTGGCGTATTCGATCACAATCTTCCCTTTTCCCTTGCGATCGCGTATGCGCACCCGCATGCCCAGGGTTCGCTCCATCTCGGTTTGTGCTGCGCGCACATTCGGATCAACCCAGCGGGCGCGTGACCGCTCGTCATCGCTGTTGCCCCGGTTCTGCAGCGGGACGTTGGTGTTGAAGACCAGGTCTTCGAGTTGCAGCACCGACAAGTGCTTTTGCACAGCTTCGTCGGCAATTTTCGGGATCAGGCTTGGATCCAGCAGCGTCAGCAAAACGCGGGCCTCACTGAATCCAAGCTTTCCCTCCTGCAGATATTGCGTCACCGCAGCCGGGAGCTTGAGCAAACGCATGTAGTTTGAAACCGATTCCCGCGAAATTCCTATCCGCTGCCCGATCTGCTCCTGGGTCAATCCGAAATCGCGGCTCAGCTTGCTGAATGCTGTCGCCTGCTCGATGCAGTTCAAGTCCTGCCGCTGCAGGTTTTCGACTACGGTCATCTCTGCGGCCTGCTGGTCGGAAACCTTGCGGATGATGGCCGGTATAGTAGTCTTCCCCGCCAGCTTTGAGGCCCGGCAGCGCCGTTCACCCAGGATGAGCAGGTAGCGCCCCTCCGTCGCGGGACGAACCACAATGGGCTGCACGACGCCGCTGGAGCGAATCGATTCGGCCAACTCCTGTAGAGCTTCGTTGTCGAAGTGATAACGCGTTTGATAGGGATTGTGTTCGATCTGCTCCAGTGCGATCTGGACTACGGCATCTCCGCCCGCCGCCCGTGCCTGGGCATGAAGATCAGACAAAACTGCGGAACGGACGTTCGGGTCCGCCGTTGGCGCGGCTCCAGGACTGGACGGCGCAGTCACCCCTGCTACCGGGACCACGCGCGGACCACTAGGCAAGAGGGACTCCAGTCCTCGTCCCAGGGCTTTCCGCTTCTCCGGAACCGCCTTGTCGCCTTCCGTTGTTACCTTCTCAGCTGTGGTTGTCATTTGCCCTCGGTTGTAATTTCAATGCCCGCGATACCCGCAGGGACAGCTGCTCCCCGGCTGTCTGGTCGAGCGAAGCTCAGCTATTTTGTTCCGCCATATATCGACATCGATCTATCTATCATATTGATGCATGTCGATCTACTAAGCGCTCTTATCCATCTCCTCTGCGGCCGGCTCCGCCGGCAGATGGTGCGCAATGATTTCCTTGGCCAGGCGGATGTAACTCTCAGCGCCCTTGGAGCGCGGGTCGTACAGCAACGCCGGCCGTCCGTGGCTGGGCGCTTCCGCCAGCCGGATGTTTCGCGGAATGGTCGTGACGCAAAGTTTGTCACCAAAAAATCTCTTTAATTCCGCCATCACCTGCTGTGCCAGGTTGGTGCGGTCGTCGAGCATAGTCAAGACCACACCCTCAATGCCCAGTTCCGGATTGAAGCTGCCCCGGATCCGCTCGACCGTGTCCAGCAGCTCGCTGATGCCCTCCAGAGCGAAATACTCCGCTTGCATGGGGATCAGCACTGCGTCAGCGGCCACCAGGGCATTCAGGGTAAGCAGGTCAAGAGCAGGCGGGCAGTCAAGGACGGTGAACTGGTACTGATCTCGTACGGCCGATAGTGCGTCCCGGAGACGGAATTCGCGGCGTTCGGCGTCTACCAGCTCGATATTAGCGCCAATCAGGTTTTTGTGGGATGGAACGATCCACAACTGCTCGACTTCGGTTGGCTTTACCGCCTGATCGAAGCCGGCAGCCCCCATCAGGAGGTGGTAAGTACTGATGCGGTCGGGATCCTTGGCTAAACCCAATCCGCTGCTGGCGTTCGATTGGGGATCGCAGTCAATCAGAAGTGTGTTGACTTCCGCAGCGGCAAACGACGAGGCCAGATTGATGGCAGTCGTGGTTTTGCCCACGCCGCCCTTCTGGTTGGCTACAGCAATGACGCGTCCCATTCAGGTTTTGGAGAACCGAGAGCTGAGGGCAGCATAGAGCGAAAGTGGGCGCGATTGCAATGACCCATTTCGGTGCAGCAAGAGTGGTCGATCATATCGTTGACGGGCGGCGGGTTGTAGATGATTTAGTCGCTTCTTTCCACAGAAGCGTTCCACATGGAACATGCAGGCGCACAAGATGGAGCGATTGTTATCGAATTCATGAGGGATTGTGGGTCAGTCGCCGTCGACCGGTTCAACATGTTCCACGTGGAACGCTGTGCCTTGTGGTTCATGTGCCGCCATTACCTTGCCGTAGGCTGAACCGAAATCTTCGTTGGGCCATCCTCACAAAATGACGGTTGTTTCAACCTCGGGTCATCTCAGTCAAAACATCTAGGTTTGTGGCCAAGCAGTTTCACGTGGAACATTCGTCGAATCGTATAGTCATAGTGATGGGACGAGCAGTGGGTTAAATGGCAGAGAGCATTCGTCGACGGAATCAGTTAGCCGACATCCATTTACCACTTTCGCCTGTGTACTTAGGCAGATGTGTCACTCAACCATTTAATTAATGGACAAAGTGTACGCAGCTCACCACTTATTACTAGGTTGGTTCGTAAGACAGTTACGCTAATGGCACGATTAACTAACCGTGTAACCCCTTGACACTATTTCCCACTTAGCTGGATCAATGCATTCGACCTCGCGCTGGACATTGCGCTATTCTCTCGACGGGCGCCGGCTGACTCCCACATTCTTCATTATGTTGAAGATCTTGATTCTTTCCTTCCAATGATCAGGGTTCGACGCGAGGAAAGTGGCAAACGAGCCTGTTCGTCCCAATTAAAGCCTCCAAGAAGCCGCTCGATAGAGGGGATTTGAGAGTCGCCGACCAGAATCGCGAGGCGCCCACCGGGCGCAACCAAGTCTGCGACGGCGGGGAGGGTTGCGTTTAGTCGCTCGACTGCGCGAACAGTGACCATATCTGCTCCCGGCCGGCTCTTGGGAAAAGCCTCTGAGCGCCCTGCGAAGATGGTGACGTCCGACAGACTGAGAGCGCGTACAACCTCGCGCAGGAACGTAGCTTTCTTATGGTTTGCTTCGATCAGCGTCAGGTGAATTTGCGGAGCCCAGAGCTTGATGGGCAGCCCCGGGAACCCGGCGCCCGAACCTACGTCGATCACTACCGGCTTAGAAGTCGACCCTGCAGAATCGTAGCTGCAGTCCTGGACGGGGGTCGGGAACAGGTGCCGCGCTGCAAACAGGGATTCGCCAAAGTGGCGGGTAACAACTTCCTCCGGTTGCCGGACTGACGTGAGATTCACGCGTGAATTCCATCGCAGCAATAGATCGATGTATATCGATATAGATTCCAGAAGGGATTTGGAGATCCCAGCTGATTTCTGCACAGAGGATGATGTCGCCGCGCTCTCCGGCCCCTGGGCAGAGGCTATCGGATTGTGGGCCAGGAATGGCTCCAGCAATTGGGCTATCTTGGCGAGGTCCATTCGACTGCGAGATTGTAGACGGCGCGAGGGAAATCTTAAACTGGTCCTCTGATTTCATGCAGCCGGACCGGCTCTATTAGCAAGTGCTAAAAAAGCAGTTTTTAGTTTTCGGTTCCCAGTTCTTAGCGGGAGACTACTTTTTCGATTGCTGGACGCAGTTCGTCGTAGGGCATAACCCCTGGATGGTAAAGGGCAACGTGGCCGGCGCGGTCGAGCAGAACCAGAGTGGGAGTGGTGCTGGCGCCGTATGAGTTGAAATTCTCCTTGCTCACCGGGACTGGAATGTTTTGCAGTCCGGGGTAGAAGTGTTGCCACACTCGTTCGATGTAAGCGAGTTCGTCTTTGGGCTTCGCGTCTTCTCCCTGGGAGGCATACCCGTAGAGTTGGGTGGGCGCGAGCAGCATGAGGCCACGCGCTCCGAATTCGGACCTAAGACGCGTAATCACCGGACCTTCCGCCTTGCAGTCATTGCACCAGTGAGCCCAGAAGAAAAGCAGCACCGGCGAACCGCTTAGCTGGGATAGAGCCACCGGCTTCGGTCCCAGGTATTGAGTAACCTGCAGGGCCGGGGCTGGTTGTCCGGCAAGACCCAGGAGATTGAGATTTTTCTGCAATCGGGGCCGGATGGAAGTGTTGCGGTAGTTGACCAGGCCGCGACGGAGCAGGGCGACCGCCTGGGCTTGCTGCCCACGAGCCGCAAGCGCCTGAGCTTCGACTTCCAGCGCAGCGCCAAGCGCGACCGGCAGGTGCGGCTCAGCGTCCAGAGGACGCTTCAGCAGCAACTGGCGGCTCAAACTCTCCGCCTGCTTAGCATAGGTTGTGGCGCGGTCAACCTGCTGTGCGGCGAGATGGGCGCGAGCCATCCAGGAGAGCGCTTCCACGTAATCGGGTGTCACGCCTTGTCGGGCGCGATAGCTTTGAAGTTGGGCTTCCGCCGCGGCGAAATCGTTGCGTGCAAGTTGATCGCGAACATCATCCGTGACACCAGCGAAAGTCAGGGTTGATGCCAGCAGAATGGCGGCGGACAAGCGAGAAAGCATGGCTTCATGATAAACACTTCGGCCTCGGTGGTCGATGCCGCCCAATCGGGAAATCGGGCCGCGGAATCAGGAGGCAAATGTCGCTGCGAGCCGGTTCCCAGATGCGGGCATTCACGGAGTGGTACAATCCCCTTGCGTTTGATCTTGCGGTTTTTTTGCTCCAGTAATCCTGCTTAACCAGCGTGACCTGCCTGCGAAAGTCCTGCGAGGAACTAAGCGCTACATCAAAGAAAAAAGGATCAAGCAACATGGAAACAGGAACAGTAAAGTGGTTCAATGACGCAAAGGGCTATGGTTTTATCAGCCGTCAGAGCGGCGAGGACGTATTCGTACACTTCTCCGCCATTCAGGCGGGTGGATTCCGCAGTCTGCAGGAAGGCCAGCAGGTACAGTTCGATGTGGTCAAAGGGCCCAAGGGGTGGCAAGCGGAGAACGTGAAGGCAGCGTAAGCTCGCTTAAGAGTTCGACAAGAAGGGCGGCTTTCGAGCCGCCCTTTTACTTTTTGGCTACGGGTTGCCGGCTTGCTCTGCCCCCGTCACCGAGTCCGCGAAGCGGAAGAACTGGCGGACGCGAGTGACTTGGAGCGCGTCCTGAATTCGCTGGCTCACCCCGATCAGAACCAGGCCGCGGCCATCCTTCTGGCGAGTAACGTACGCGCCCACCAGCGCGCCGATTCCGGCAGAATCCATGTAGGGTACGTTGGTGAAATCCAGAATCAAGGTGCGAGAGGTATCGGCGCGAACCTTGGCCTGAAGTTCGAAAAGATTAGAAAGTACGATCGGCCCGCTAAGACGCAGAATACGCTGTCCATCTTTCGGGCCAGGGAGATCTTCAATGACGAGAGGCTCCTGTGGCATCGTGGAATATTAGCCGCTGGCCGTTCTGAAATTGTTACAGCAATGTTAATTTTGATAATGAACTCGCCCGGAGCGAGCGAGGAGAACCACCCGGGTTCGGTTTAAGATGGTGATCCGAAGGAGAAAGCAATGGCCCTGAAGGTGGGAGACACGGCGCCGGATTTCGAGTTGCCGGCGGTCCTGGGGGAGCAGCACCTGAAAGTAAAGCTGAGCGACTACCTGGGAAAGAAGAATGTTGTGGTTAGTTTCCATCCGTTGGACTGGACGCCAACATGTTCGGCCCAGGTCCCGGCATTCGATTCGAACCGCGACAAATTCGCGGCGCTAAACGCCCAGGTGGTAGACATCAGTGTGGATTCGATTCCGAGCAAAATCGCTTGGCAAAAAAAAGAGATTGGAATGATGCGAACGCCCATGTGCGCGGATTTTTATCCTCACGGCAGGGTGAGCCAGGCGTTCGATGTTTTCCGGTCGGAGCCGCCTTTTCCGGGAATTTGTGAACGCGCTGTTTTCATCGTAGACAAGGGCGGGAAGATTGCCTTCGCCAAAGTCTATCCCCTGGACCAGGCGCCCAATAATGAAGAGCTGCTAGACGCTTTGAAGAAGATCAATGGCTCACATGGTTGAGCGATCCGCAGACCTGTTTTAACGGAGGACAGGGAGGAAGACATCAGTAGCGGAAGCGATACTTTACTTGTAGCGAAATTTCGCGCGGGTTCACGTAGTGGGTTCCTCCAAACGTGTTGCTGTTGTCCAACAGGTAGCGGTGATTGGATAAATTGAGTCCGCTGAGCCGAAGGCTCCAGCTTTCGCCGAACGATTTTCCAACCGACAAATCAAAAGTGGTATGCGATGGAAGATGCTCCGGGCCTTCTCCGTCGACAAAGCCGGAGCCATAGTTAGCATTGAAGTCGCTCCACACCCGCCAGGGTAGCTGCAGGTTGAAGCCTGTGGAGAGCGTGTCGCGCTGGTCGTGGTCGAGAAAGAAATAGCCTTCATCGGGCGGCGAAAAATCGGTCAAGCCGCCGGTGACGCCGCCTGCGCCTTCGGCGTATTGGTGAGAGTAGGCGGCATGAAACTGGGCGCGTCCGGCAATGCGCGGCGAGTTCGCCGTGGCTTCCCAGCCACGAATGCGGGCACGATCGATGGTGAGAGGAAAGAAGATGTTGGAGTTGCCCAGAACATCGTGGTCGAAAAAGTTTTTCGCGCCGGTACGGAAGTTAGAAACATCGAACGTCCAACCCGCCATCGGAATGGTCAGACCGAATTCGTGTTGTTCGTCGCGCTCGCCGCGCAACGGCAGGAAGCCGAATCCCTGTTGGGCTGCCTGCTCAAGCAGAGGACCATTTACGGTGAGTAGTGGCGGGGCCTGGTAGTAGCGCCCATAGAATCCGCGCAGCACCCAGTTGAGGCGTGGAATGCGGATGGCAGCGCCCACCCTCGGGTCAACAGCATTCTCGCTGATGGTGGAACCGAAATGCGTGAGCCGCACTCCGCCGTTCAGAGTCAGCCAGCTGGTGAGCTTGTACTGATCTTCAAGGAATAGCGCCTCCACATTTCCCCAAACCGTTTCGCGTTGACGAAGCGGCGGGTTGCTGCCATCGCTGGTGACGATTCCGAAGAGTTGATTGTCGCGCGCGCCGAAGACCTGGAGTCCCGCGTGGGCATTATGCTTGCCGCGATTGGCTGCCAGTGAGGCTACACCGCCAAAATAGTTTGAGCCACGATCGTCCTCGGGGACCACCACGTCGGGGTCTGGCTGACCGATGTAGCCGCCAATGTAGTGGGCGCGGTTGAAGTGGTAGAACGGAGAAACCGTTAAGACCGTTCCGGTTCCCATAGTGTGCAGCCAGGAAAAATTGATCAGGTCATCGCGCTCATCTTCTATGTCGCGAATGCCCGCTACCTGCTGATCAGGATCGTTGGGGACCTGGTAATGATCACCGCGGGACGCAGCCACCAGGCGAAGTTGGTCGTTCGGCGTCTTGTTGAAAGTGAGGGAAGTGAAGCCGCCGAGCCCAGCGCCCAGATCGTGCAGCACTGAGGTGCTGGGCGTTTCCAGTCCGAGATCCGTGCGATTGCCGGAAATGCTTCCGTAATAGGCGAAGCGGTCGGTGTGATCGCCGAAGCTGAACTGGTCTTCGGTCCGGTTGAAGCTGCCATAACTGGTCACTAGTTCAGCTTGACGATCGCGTTCGAATCCGGAACGGGTGACAACGTTGAACACTCCAAACGTGCGGTCGCCATATTCGGCGGAGTATCCTCCGCGCTGGACTTCGAGATAGTCGATGTCCTTGGGATCGAACTGCGGTCCCACGTTCGACGCAATATTGGTGTTGGGCACGGGAACACCGTCGATCAGCCAGGAAACCTGATGTCCTCCGCGGATGTGGAGCTGGTCGTGGACCATGTAGGCGCCGGGAACATAGTTGGTGATCATATTCAAACTGTTGGTCTGATCGGCGCCAGGGGTTTCCGCAATCTGGCGTCGGCTGACCAGGGTAGTGCTGGAAGTAGATTCTGTATTGACGATCGCTGACGTATCCTTTACCTCGACAGTCTCTTTGGCTTGGGCGACCGTGAGCGAAAAATGTAAGCGAGCATCGCGACCTGAGCTAAGCACCAGCTTCTGTTGCTCGGGCGCGAAGCCCTGGAGTTCGACGGTGACGTTGTATTCACCCAAGGGTACGGCGTCGAATTGAAATTCTCCGGAGTCGGTGCTGTCAACGGACTTCGTCCAGGCGGAATCTGCCGCGCGCAGCGTGACGTGGGCGCCCTGCACCGGGCGATGCTGCGGGTCGTGGATCAGGCCGCTGACGGATCCGAATATCGTGGCAGACGCGATGACGCTGCCCAACAGCAATCCGAATAAGAAGGCTCTTTTGTAAATCATATAAGGGCTCCCACCCAGTCCCGAACGCTCGGTGCTCTCGGGGTGCCAGTAGCCAGCAAGAGCACAATCATTAAGACAACCCAGAGCAAACGGACCATCTGCATCCACCAAAGCAATAGCCGCAAGTTCTCATGCGGAAAAAGGGGGACGACGCACGCACCCTGGAGCGTTTCTTTCCCCGTTTAGACGAAATCTTCAGACGCAAATCAGCCGTGAAGATAACTTCGCCCAAAATGAGAAATGCTCCAACTTCGGGTGAAACCAGTCAGAATGGTTTTTCAGCTGAGGGGAGGGCCGCGAACTGGACGGAGGTCGTTTTCGTAGTTGCTGCGCAGCATCGGACGGGAGTCCGGCGGCAGGTAGGCCAGCGGAGGTTGAACGCTCGCGCTAGTTGCTGATTCGAGTTCGGCCCAGTGCGCAGTGCTAACTGGAGGACAACAGTTATGGTTCTCGCCCTCCGCAACCTGGCTGGCGAGGCTGCGGGAGCCATGATCATGCATCGGCTTCCGGATGCAGCAGGCGTGCGGCGAAGGAGCAGAGATCGCCAGGGCCACCGGGGCAAGAGTGCCCACCAGCAGCAGAACCAGCAATACTCTGGCAGTCAGGCGGTACATGAGGGTTTGTCGTCCGGCAAACTTCTCAGCAAAGCATAGGCCAGGAATGCCCGCCGCGCAAGCCTTTGGCGGTTACGTTGGAGTATGGGTGGTTGGCTGGAAAAATATAGGGTCGTTGAGGCAGCATAGGAGCTTATGACTACGATGGTTCTGCTCACCATTTCCAATATTTTCATGACTTTTGCCTGGTACGGTCATCTCAAGTACCGCCAGGCGCCCCTGTTCAAAGTGATTGTCATCAGCTGGGGAATCGCTTTTTTCGAATACTGTTTTCAGGTGCCAGCCAATCGCATCGGGTCGTATGAATTCAGCGCGGTACAGCTAAAGACGATTCAGGAAGTCATCACCTTGACGGTGTTTTCCGTTTTCTCGGTGCTCTACCTGGACGCGCCCATCAAATGGAACTATATTCTGGGCTTCGCCCTGATCGTGGCCGCGGTCTTTGTGATTTTCAAGAAGTGGTGAAGTTGGAGCATGTTGGACGCAATATCCTGACAGCGCGCCGGGCAATCGAGATATGGAAAAACTGAGCAGGCTCGGCCGTCTCCTTTTTGCGGTCGCGATGGCGGGCTTCGGTGTTCAATTCCTGGCCCATGCCTGGTTCAGGGGGCCGGTACCTGGGCCGCCATGGGATGCGGGACGTCCGTTTTGGGCCTACATTACGGCAGGCGTGCTTATCGGCACTGCCGCGTGTATCGCGACTGGGAAGAAGTCGCGCTGGTCGGCACTGCTGCTGGCCACTCTGCTTTTGTTGCGCGCGTTATTCATCTATGCGCCACGGCTGGCGGCTGCTCCGCACGACCCGCGTCCGTGGACCAGCGGGTTCGAGATTCTCGCGATGTGTGGCGCGGCGCTGGTGCTGTCCGGGACCTTGGTCGCGCTGGGGCGATTCCTATTTGCAATGTCGCTCGTGGTCTTCGGAATCCAACACTTCCTGTATGCCCAGTTCATTGCGACATTGATTCAATCCTGGATGCCGGCACATTTATTCTTCGCATATTTTGTGGGTGTGGCATTCTTCGCGGCGGCGCTGGCTGTCGCTATCAGGAAGCACGGCCGCTTGGCGGCGACTTTGTTGGGACTGATGTTCTTCTTGTGGGTGATTTTCCTCCATCTGCCTCGAGTCGCTGCTGCTCCGCATAACGGGAATGAATGGACCAGCATGATTGTGGCGCTAGCCATGTGTGGCGGATCCTGGATCGTGGCGGGGGTTGCAGGCGGGTAACGAGACAACCGGAGCGATCGGCAGCAGTCAAAGTTTGGGCCGAAAGGGGACGCGATCGTCGAAGCAGAGCGGTTCGCCCTTTCTTTTTGTTCTCCTCCTTGCGAAAATGAGCGGCGACAGCGACGGAGTCTATTTGCCATGCGTGCTGTGACCGTGGCGATCTGCCTGCTCGTGCCTCTGGCCTGCTCTGCCCAGGCGCCTCCCGTAGGTAGTGCGACCAGTGAAAAGCAGCCCGCTCTCTGTACCATTTCCGGGCAAGTCGTCACTGCAGCGGAGAGCGCGCCACTTAAGTCCTCGCGGATCGTACTGATCCAGCAAGACACAACTTCTCATTCGTCACATTCTTCCGTGTTTGCAGCTACTACCGATAGCGACGGCCGCTTTGAGATCAAGAAGATCGCCCCCGGACGATATAGCGTCTTCGCTTCCCACGCAGGTTATCTCACTCAGCAATACCAAGCCAGAGGAGTGAGTGTGGGCGCTTTATTGACCCTGACGCCAGGCCAGCAGGTTAACAAAGCCTTTTTCCGGCTGGTGCGAGCTGCCGTGGTTACGGGGCGCATCGTGGATGAGAGTGGCGAGCCGGTGGCGAAGCTCGCAGTCATTGCATTGCGCAAGCTGAGCGCCGAAGAGAAGGAAGACTGGGGTCCCCAAGACAGTAAGATGCAGTTAATCGGCTCGTCCGCTACTAGGACCGACGATCGCGGCGAATACCGCATCTTCGGGCTGAAACCCGGCGAGTACTACGTGAAGGCAGGAGAGGCTGACGCGTCTCCGTTTTTCGGCCTGGACCAGGACGACAGCACTAGCTGGACGGTCCGAAATAACCTCGGCAACCAATATGCTGCAATCTTCTACCCCGGGGTGGTTCAACTTGACCAGGCGCAGTCCCTCCAGCTCGGCCCCGGCGAAGAAGTTGAGGCCGACTTTACCATGCGGAATGTGAAGACCGTCGAAGTCGCTGGGCGTGTCATTGCTGCTGACGGCAAGCCCGCGACTGGGTATGTCAACCTCGAGGTTCCCGAGACCAGGAGTGGGGTTGACGAGTTATCGACCAGCACCGGCACCAAGGGGGAGTTCAGCATCAGAGGTGTTCCGCCGGGTAGCTATGTTCTGAGCGCCCAGCAACACGATGAAAACGGCTTTCACATGGCCCAGCAGAAGCTCGAGGTTGGCAACGACAATCTCGACTCCGTCGTAATCGCCTTCAGCAAGGGAAGCACCATCCCCGGACGCATTGTGCCGGCCAGCGTAAGCGCGAACGGCTCCCGTCACTTCCAGATTCTGCTGGAACCTGCAAGCGAAAGCGATAACTCGAGTTTTGCTGTTGCGAAGGTCAAGCAAGACGGCTCGTTCCAAATCACGGACGTTTCCGACGGCAACTACGCCCTCCGGATCTCCGGGATCGAACAGGGTTGGTACATGAAGTCCGCCCGCCTGGGAGCGCAAGACGTTCTGCAGAAAGGCCTGGCGCTGGAACAAGGCTTCTCCGGAGAGACGCTGGAAATCGTGCTCAGTTCCGCAAGCGCGCTACTGGAAGGAACTGTAACTCAGCAAGACCAACCGGTAGCCGGCGCGCAGATTCGGGCAAGACCAGAGCCTGAAACGGTCTACAACCGAGCGCGCTCGGCGAGCGCAATCACCGATCAGAACGGCCACTTCACGTTCGACCCCCTGGCGCCGGGCAAGTACCAGGTCACCGCCAAGCTGCCTTCTGCGTTGTCAGAGACGCCAGCGGTCACCTCCGAACCGAAGACCGTCACCCTCGGTGAACATGACCATGAGGCGGTGCAACTCACGCTGGCAGCGCCGCAGAATCAGTAGCGAATTCGACAGCCTACTCCTCGTGGTCCCCTTCGCGTCCCTTCATGGCTTGTGTGATCAATGCGTCGGAAGTCACGCTTTTTCCCATTAAAATTGTCATTCCGAAGCGCGGCAGTATCGCGGGAGGAATCTGCTGTTCTGCGGGAAGAAGCAGATTCCTCCCCGGCTGACGCCGGGTCGGAATGACAATATTTAAGGATATTCACTGAACTACGCTGCTGCCGTCCAATCGGCCGCTTGAGCGGCCAAATTCCGCTGTGGTAGCATCCTAGGTTTTGACAGGCAGACTGGTCGCGGTCTATAAGTTGTCCTCTTCTTTGAGTCCTATTGAACCCGTTTTTTAGCCAACCATCGGCGGGCTGCCGAAGGAAGACTGTCGAGCCAGGACTGCGGAGCGAAGACTGCCGAGCGCTGCTCGGCTGGGCGGGTGGGGCACCCGCCCTACGCGGACCGATTAGCTAAAGGAGCGAACCCGTGAAGGTTTATGAAGGCGCGAATATCCGGAATGTGGCGGTAATTGGGCACGGACACGCGGGCAAGACGTCGCTGGTTTCCGCGATGCTGTATGCAGGAAACGCGAGCCAGCGCATGGGGCGAGTGGACGATGGCACCGCGACCACTGATTACGACGAAGAAGAAATCGCACGCAAGATGTCAATTTCGGCCGGCCTGGCTCACGTGGAGTGGGGCAAGACGAAAATCAATATCGTGGACACGCCCGGGTTCAACATGTTTGTCCACGAGGCCAAGCTGGTGCTCCCGGTGGTGGATGCAGCCATCGTTGTCGTCGATGGCGTCGCAGGAGTGGAAGTTGTTACCCAGCGGGTGTGGAACTACTGCGAGGAATATCAGACGCCTCGCCTGATCGTGGCCAGTCGCATGGATCGCGATCGCGCCGATGCCGAGCGTGTACTGGAATCGCTAACCAATGCGTTTGGGCGAGCCGTGATCCCACTCGAACTGCCGATTGGCAAAGAAAAAAACTTTCGCGGTGTGATCGATCTGGTCACGATGAAAGCCTACACCTACGAACTGGGTGGGAACGGCAAGGGCAAAGAAACCGAGATTCCGGCTGACATGAAAGATGAAGCCCAGGCACAACACGAGAAACTGGTGGAACTGGTTGCCGAGGGCAATGACGCGCTGCTGGAAGAATTCTTCGAGAAGGGAACCATTCCCGAGGAAGACCTGATCCCGGCTCTGCATAACGCGATTCGCGAGGACAAGATTTTTCCGGTAATTTTCGGATCCGGCCTGGGAAATATTGGCGCCGATCGGGTGATGGACTTCATTGTCGATTACACGCCGGCGCCTTCGGAGCACGAGTGGGTGCAGGGTGATCCGGCATCGTCCAACAATGGCGAGCCGCCAAAGCGCCACGAAACCGACGCCGAACCAGTATCGCTGTATGTGTTCAAGACGGTGTCGGACCCGTTCGCGGGACGGATCTCTTATTTCAAGGTATTTTCCGGTGTCCTGAAAAACGATTCCACGGTGGTGAACTATAGCCGCGGTTCACAGGAAAAGATGGCCCATATTTCCATCATGCAGGGCAAGACTGCCGTGCCTGTTACCGAATTGCATGCGGGCGATATTGGAGCCGTGGCCAAACTGAAAGACACGCTGACCGGCGACACGCTGGGCGATAAGTCGGCTCCCATTCTTTATCCGCGAGTGAAGCTGCCGGAGCCGGCGATCACATTTGCCATCGAGCCCAAGAGCCGCGCCGACGAGGACAAGCTGGGGCCCGGCATCCACAAGCTGATGGAAGAAGACGCCATGCTGCGTTTCTTCCGCGACGCCCAAACCAAGGAATTTCTGATCGCCGGCACGGGCCAGCAGCATATTGAAGTAGTCGTCTCCAAGATGAAGAAGCGGTACCACACCGAGGTGGTCCTGAAAGCGCCCAAGGTGCCCTACCGGGAGACGATTCGCGGCAAGGCCGATGTACAGGGAAAACACAAGAAGCAGACCGGTGGGCACGGCCAATATGGCGATTGCAAGATCAAGATGGAACCGCTGCCGCGCGGAGGCGAGTTCGAGTTTGTGAACGATATTTTCGGCGGCTCCATTCCCAAGAACTACATCCCCGCGATCGAAAAGGGAATCAAGGACGCGGCGGCGCGCGGCTACCTGGCGGGGTTTCCGGTAGTGGATTTCAGAGTGATTCTGTATGACGGTTCGTATCACGACGTGGATTCAAACGACATGTCGTTCCAGATGGCGGGCCGGATCGCGTTCAAAAAAGCGATGGAGGTAGCGAAGCCCACCCTGCTCGAACCCGTTATGGCAGTCGAAATCACGGTGCCTGACGACTTTGCCGGCAGCATCATGGGCGACTTGAACAGCCGCCGCGGACGCATCCAGGGTATGGACAACAAAGGCGGCACCACCATCGTGAAAGCCGAAGTGCCTATGTCGGAAATGCTTACCTACGGCGTAGACTTGACCTCCATGACCCAGGGCCGCGGCAGTTTCAACATGGAAATGCATCACTACGACGCCGTCCCCGGAATGCTGCAAGATAAGATTGTGGAGAAGGCGAAGGCAGCGCGTGGGGATGTCAAGGAAGAAGAAGAGTAGGAGGGCGGAGAAAAGCCCATGGTCGGGCACGGGCGTGGACGCCCGCCTCTACATTACAATCAGGTGATGGCCCCGCGCATCGCCATTCCTGTCCCCCATTCCGCGGATTCCGACTATGCCCAGCGGGCGCTGCCGCAATACGTGCACGCCGTTGAGATGGCGGGAGGAGAAGCAGTCCGCATTCCACTCGACCAGCCGGCCGCGGAACTCAAAGGGCTGATCCAGGCTTGCGACGCGGTGGTGCTGCCCGGAAGTCCGGCCGATGTAGATCCGGCGAAATACGGCGTGGCAAAAGATTCTCACACGGCAGTGGCTGACCCGGGCCGCGATACCGTGGATGAATTGCTCCTCGACGACGCCTATCACCTGCGCAAGCCCGTTCTCGGAATTTGTTATGGCTTGCAAATTCTCAACGTCTACCGCGGAGGAACGCTGCTGCAACACATCGAATCGCCGATTAACCATGAGGCCGGAAAAAAGGTGTCAATCGCTCATACTGTCGAAGTGAAGTCTAGCTCCCGGTTAGGAGAGATCATTTCTTCCGCCACCAAGTCTTCCGCCGCCAAGCCAGCGGGACACAATCCACTTTCGGTCCCCGTCAATTCGAGCCATCACCAGGCAGCTAAAGTCGCGGGAGAAGGGCTTCACATCGTGGCCCGATGTCCGCAGGATGGGATCATCGAAGCCCTCGAGGGCTCGTCTCCCGATCACTTTGTAGTGGCAGTGCAATGGCACCCGGAACGTTCCGTAGAAGATGACCAGCCCTCGCGGGCGATTTTCCGGGCCCTGGTTGAAGCGGCCCAGACAAGGCATGATAGGCCGCTCGAAGAGCACGCGATTCGCAGAGGCTGAAGCGGGTAAGAACTTTGGCTCGCCCGAGCCAGTTATTTTTTTTCTTTTCGGGTTCCGGCGCGCCGGCCTGATTTCTTCTCCCGCACGATCTTCTCCAACAGAACTACTGCATGGGCAATCGCGGCATTGTCCGTTCCCATGCCTTCCGGGGTCTTGGCTTTTAGTCCGACGCAGTCTGAGGGAATCGCCAATAAATCAGCAACCTTCGAGCGGATAACGGCCGCGTGCGGGCCAATCTTTGGTTCGACCAGAATAAGGGTTGAATCCACATTGACGACCTCGTAACCGGCGGCGCGCACACGCTGGAGCGCTTCCGCCAGAAACATGGCGGAGTCGGCGCCCTTCCAACGCGGGTCGGATGGCGAGAAGAGAGTACCGATGTCAGGAGCAGCGACCGCGCCGAGCAACGCATCGGTGAGGGCGTGCAGCAGGACGTCGCCATCGGAGTGGCCGCCCAGGCCCTTAGGATGTGGCAGGGTAATGCCGCCGATCTTTAGCGGAATGCCGCGCTTGAATTCGTGAGAGTCCCAGCCGTAGCCGATCTTCATGCTGAAACCTTGGCCACGGATTTGCACTGATTTTCACGAATTTTTCTTTCGTTATCGAACACGCGCCGGCGAAACTGCGGACGGGAGCCGAAGTTCAGCAGCAGGCCAATCTCGATCTCGGTCGATTTCAGGTAGTGGAGCAATTGAGCCTTATGTGTCGCTTCGAGAATACGGGCGCTCTTGAGTTCCAGTAAAACGCGACCTTCCACTAAAATGTCCCCTCTGAATCGACCCACTTCGCGCCCGCGGAACCACACGGGAATAGCCAGTTGGTGCTCCACAGCGAAGCCTGCATCACGCAAGGCAATCAGCAGCGACTCCTCATAGACTGATTCCAAGAATCCATAACCGAGCTCATTGTAGACATCGTAGAAGACCCCAATGATTTTCTCGGTTAACTCCGCATGCTTTAACCCGACGGGTCCGACACTCATGGTTGAAGTGTACAAGTTCAAGAGGTTTCATCCGTGTGATCCGTGAAAATCCGTGGCCGCTTTTACCGTTTCAGGAAGAACTCCGCTAACTCCATGTCTGCCCGAGTAGTAATCTTTATGTTTCGCGGCGATCCCATCACTACCGCGACTTTGTGCCCTGAGCGCTCGACCAAAGAAGATTCATCGGTGCCGAGAAATCCATCCGCGGTGGCATCGTCGAACGCCTTCTTGAGCACACTATATCGAAAGCCCTGCGGAGTCTGAGCCATGACCACCCGCTCCCGCGGCATGGTGGCGGCAATGACCGCGCCCTCGGAAGTGCGCTCGACTTGCTTGACCGTGTCCATGGCCGGCATTCCCGCGATAGCCGCGCCATATTTCTTAGCGGCTTGGATTACCTCGTGGATAATTTCCGGAGTCACGAACGGTCGAACCGCATCGTGGACAAGCACGATGTCGTCCGGCTCCGCTGAAACAACCGTCATCGCATTGGCGACGGATTGCTGGCGATGCTCTCCGCCCTCCACCAACTCGATTTTCTTGCGGGGAAATTCCCGGAATTCCTTCTCCAGGCGGAGGCGAAAGCCAGGAATCTCGTTACCCCGCAGGGCAACATAAATTTCAGAAATCTCAGGACTCTCCGCGAATTTACGCAGCGTGTGAACCAGGATAGGCGTTCCCCCCAGCTCGACAAACTGCTTGGACGAGGCTGGCTTCTTGCTTTTGCCCTCGGAAGCGGGAGCCATGCGCGTACCCAGGCCGGCTGCGGGAATGATGACCAGCACCTTCATAGCGGGCTGTAAGTATAAGGGGTAGGCACAGAGTGTTCAAATGGCGCATGGCGGCACCAGCAAGGAGTCATGCTGAGCTTGCGAAGCATCTGGCGCGGAGCATGTGTGCGCCATTGGCTCGGTAACTGAGGCGCTCAGGCCAGCGCAGATTCAGCCACACCCGCAAGTCCCCACCCTTTCGCACAGAACGCGAAAGGATGGGGCACCCTCCTTAGTTCGAAATCTCCGGCTTGGCGGAAGCTATGGGTTGTCCGACGGTCAGCTTGAATAGCGTGATATTGTGGCCGAAAGATTCGTATTTGAAATTGGGAAATTTTTCCTGCAACTCTCGCGCCAGCCCAATATCCCATCCCGCCTGAAAGATCCAGACGGTCTGGCCCGCTTTCAGATCGTAGGCGGTCACCATGTCGTTCCAGCGGCCGAGGAATCTGTCCGCGCTCAGGATGTTGATCTCAGAGCTGGTTGCGATCATGCGTTTGCCGCCGCAGGAATAGGTCCCAAAGCCCGAAGCCGAGAAAACTCCATAGTCAACTTCCGGACAAAGATAAAATCTGGCCAGAAAACTGGTCTGGAAGTCGACGAAGATCGTGTCTCCGGATTGAACCCTTTGCTGGATGGCGTCGATCGCCTGGATCATATTGGTGCGACGCTGGTCTTCCCGCTGCATATAAGGCCGGTGCGGCCTTCCAAAACCCTGGCAGATCGCAACCGTCAGCAGGGCGCCGCCCACGGCGTAGGTCAATTTTTGGCGGGCCAGCTTCACGATCGCCAGGCAGACGCCCGCAACCGCAAAAGGCATGAGAAGTGCCGAGTGCCGCGTTCCTCCGTACGGGTATAGATTCAGGATCGCCGCCGCGCAGTTGATCACGAACGGCAGAACCAGAAAAATTGCCAGCTGCCGCGGGGAGGGCCCGTTTTCCTGCTGGACTTTCTTTCCGTTAAGCAGAACCAGGACTCCGGCAATGAACAGCACGCCCGCGATATCGCCCACCGCAAGATGTCCAAAGGTGTATTGCAGAACGCCGAAGGTTCGTGCGAACACAAACAGAAGCAGATGATCGCGTCCCCGGTGAAAATACGAGTTGGCCAAAAAGGCATGCATGTTCTGCGCGGCGGCGCTGTTCTTCAGGTTCGAGATGTGGGTCCGGTAGAGGAAAGCCAGGAGTCCCAGAGCGCCCGCCTGCCCAGCTATCCAGATGGCGACAACCGGTCGTGAGAGCCGGGCGCCGAGCAGTCGCCACAGCGAATAAACTCCAATCGTCGCGGCAAAGAAAACCGCCGAGTAGTGAGTGAGCATCGCGAGGTAGAGGAAGACGAAAAAAGTCGCCATCTTGCCCGCGGAGTTTTCTCCCAACGCCAGCTCAAGAACGTACGCCGCGGCGATCAGGAAGCAGAGCAGCAAGGAATACTGGCGAACTTCTGAAGAAAGCTCGACAAAGGGCGGGAGAAAGCAAACCAGAACAAAGCCGGTCCATCCGGCGGCCGGGCCCAGAATCCGGGTCAGCCACTTGAAGAATATCCAGCAGAAAATTGTGCCTGCGATCACCGACGGCAACCGCAGAACCAACTCCGACGTACCAAGTCTTTGCCAGTAGTAGAGCAGCAAAATCAGCAGAGGAGGATGTGCCAGGCCCAGGCTCGCCCGGTACGCTTCTGCCAGCGAGGGACTGTTCGCGGCCAGGGCGTGCATGGCCTCGTCGAGATTGAGAAAAGTGCCGGAGGCTTTCCAGAGTCGCAGAAGAAATGCCAGAAGCAGCACAGCGCCGGCTATCCAGGTAGGATAAATCTCCGGATTCCGCGACTCATGGGTCTGCCGCTCATGAGTGGGCTCGGGATTCTCGTTCATCGGGTCGTTCAAGTCCTGTCGGCTGGCTGCGACCGATAATGATACGCGGAATCAATGTGGGCGCGAGCGTCCCGCTCGTGCCGGCGCGCCGCAGGGCCAACGTCACCCTGAAAAACTTCCATCTCAAAGATCTCGCGAGCACCCGCAACAATATAGTGGCGACAATGCGCGTATCTGATTCGCGCCAGATCCCTCGCGAGCGACGGATGACGCTTTTTTAAGAAAAGAAATGAAGAAGCGCACCCGGCCACTGCCCTCATTCCCCTTCCTTGACACCCTTTTCTACGCCCTTTATTCTTGAATTCTGTTCCTGGAGAACCTGCTCTTCAGAGCGTGCTTCCGCGGGTCTTCGCGGTACGAAGTTGGCAGCGCGGGGGGTGCCTGATGTTCATCGAAATTCACGAACTTGAACTGCATCCCATTGATTTCGAAGAGGAAATTCGCTCCGGGTGTGCTCGATTTGGGAGAGGACCTGCGGCAGGTCGAAGCGCTGCACACTGCCGGGCGCGCTCAGCTGGTCGAAGAGCAGCACGGCAAGCATAAGATAGTAAAGGACATACGCCTCGACGGGAGTCTGGAGACCCGGGTTGAGCTGGCCTGCGCGCGCTGTCTCGAGCCGGTGTTGCAGGACGTGGAGCACAACTTCGATTTGCTGTACCGGCCGCAGGGGCCGATGCGGGACGAGAAGAGCTTTCGGTCACCGCCGCCGAGGCCGAGGTCAGCTATTATCAGGGCGAGGGATTGCTGCTGGAAGATGTATTGCAGGAGCAGGTCCTGCTGGCGCTTCCGCTTGAAGGCGATCTGCCGCGACGACTGCAAGGGGCTTTGCCCGCACTGCGGCAAGAATCTGAATGTGGAACAGTGCGCCTGCGCCGAGCCGCTGGAGGATCCGCGCTGGTCGGCGCTGAAAGATATTCGCGGCAAGCTGGATCACTGATCCGAATACGTCGATCAAGAATTAGATTCTGAACGAAGTCAAGCTCGAAGAAAACCAGAGGAATCGAATGCCTAATCCAAAACGGCGACACTCCAAAGCGCGCACCAGCACCCGTCGCGCGCACGACGCACTGAAAAGCCACTCGCTCTCCGAGTGTCCGAACTGCCACGAGCGCAAGATGCCGCATCGCGCCTGCCCCAAGTGCGGTTACTACAAGGGCCGCGAAGTTCTGGACGTCAAAGAAGCCAGCTAGCCTGAACTCTCCATGCCAAGCGTCATAGCCCTGGACGCGATGGGCTCGGACCGGGCGCCGAAGCCTGAAATCGAAGGTGCGATTCAGGCGGCCCGGCACCACGGCGTTCGCGTCCTTCTGGTTGGGAACGAACCCGAGTTGCGGGCCGAGCTTGACCGCTATCCTGCCGCCGCCGGACTTCCCATTGAAATCGTCCACGCCAGCGAAGTCATCACCATGGACGACAAGGCGGTGCAGGCGGTTCGCTCCAAGCGCGACTCCTCCATTCATGTCGGCGTGCGGCTGGTGCGCGAAGGCCGCGCCGCCGGCTTCGTGACCGCGGGCAACACCGGCGCGGCCATGGCCACGGCGAAGATGGTGCTGGGAGGAATCCCGGGAGTGGATCGTCCCGCGCTGGCGGCGGTTTTTCCCACCGCCGTGAGCACGGTCGCCATCCTGCTCGACGTCGGCGCCAATGTCGATTGCAAGCCCGAGAATCTGGAACAGTTCGCCGTCATGGGCGAAATTTATTTTCGCAGCATGTTCGGCACGCGGCGTCCGCGAGTGGGGTTGCTCTCCATCGGCGAAGAAGAAAGCAAGGGCAACGAACTGACGCGCGAAGCCTTCCAGCTGCTGAAGCAGCTGCCGCTGAATTTCATCGGCAACGTCGAAGGCCGCGACATCTACAACGGCAAAGTGGACGTGATCGTCGCCGACGGATTCGTCGGCAACGTGGCGCTGAAAACTTCCGAAGGCGTGGCCAACCTGGTGCGCGCCACGCTGAAAGAAACTCTGAAAGCCACCATCACGCGCCAGGTGGGATATCTGCTTTCGCGCAGCGCCTTCGCCGATTTCAAAAAGCGGCTCGACCACACCGAATACGGCGGCGCGCCGCTGCTCGGCGTGAAAGGCGTGTGTTTCATCACCCACGGATCGTCGAACGTGAACGCCATCAAGAATGCGCTGCGCGTGGCCGCCGAGTTCGCCGAGCGCAATATTAATGACAAGATCGCAAAGGAAGTGGCAGGGCTAAGGCCGCCCGGTGCCAGTAAGCACCTGACGAACTACGTAGGCCCAGATGTCCTCATCTGGCCGGGCGAGCGAAGCTCGCGCAGGACCTGAGCGAGCTTGCGCTCGCCTGCCGAGACGAGGACGTCTGGGCCTACGTACTCTCGGCTACGAAAACATAAATATGACCATACCTCAACATCGCATTCCTCTTTCCCGGCCAGGGCTCGCAGGCCGTCGGCATGGGCAAGGAACTGGCGGAAAAATATCCCGTCGCGCGGCAGACTTTCGAAGAAGCCGATGAAGCGCTCGGCTACAAGCTGTCGCAACTATGCTTTGAAGGTCCGGAAGAAAAACTGCGAATGACGGAAATCACGCAGCCCGCCATCCTGACCGCGTCGGTCGCTGCCTGGCGAGTTTTGCGGGAGAAGGGCGTGAAGCCCAGCTTTGTCGCCGGACACAGCCTGGGCGAATACTCCGCGCACGTGGCGGCGGGCACGATCAGTTTCTCCGATGCCGTTCGCACCGTGCGCAACCGCGGCAAGTATATGCAGGAAGCGGTTCCGGTGGGCGTGGGCGCGATGGCGGCGATTCTTGGGATGGATCTGGAGAAGGTCACGGCCGTGTGCGCGGATGCCGCCCAGGGCGAAGTCTGCGAGCCTGCCAACATCAATTCCGCCGAACAGATCGTAATCTCCGGCCATGCGGCGGCGGTCGAGCGCGCCACCAAGCTGGCCAGCGAACGCGGCGCCAAGCGGGCGATCATGCTGTCCGTCAGCGCACCCTTTCATTGTTCGCTGATGAAGCCGGCGCAGGACCGGCTGGCTGCGGATCTGCAGTCTCTGCAATTTCGAAGGCCGGAGGTTCCGGTCGTGTGCAATGTCGACGCGGCGTTCGTCGAAGACGGCGACCGCGCCCGCGATGCGCTGGTTCGGCAGGTGACGGGCGCGGTGAAGTGGGATCCGTCCATGCGCCTGCTGATCGCGAAAGGAGTCCGAGACGTTCGTGGAAGTTGGCCCGGGCAAGGTGCTGTGCGGGCTGATGCGACAGATCGACCGCTCGAAGACCTGTCTCAACGTGGGCGATGAAGCTTCGCTGCAGAAAGTGCTGGAGCAACTGGCGTAAATCCTCCAGCGCCCTATTTAGCTGGCTTGTTATTTCCCTCACCAAACAACCCAGTTTCTAGATTTCAGTTCTCGGTTCTCAGTAAGGAGAGAAACTCAGCGTCTTGTCGGATTTTTCCACCCAGATGTGAGCGTGTTCGGCACGATCATTGACCATTACCTCCACGATTACGCCGCTGCCTCCGCCCGGAGGGCTAGCTGAGCCGTACATCTTGTAGGTCTGGATGACGCCCCATTCGCCGCCTGGTCCCCAATCCTGAGTGAAATCTGGTTCAACGGGATAGGTTGGATATTTTTCAGGATGCTCTTTCCAATCGGGATCGTGCATGCTAGATGCCGTAAGCCCTCTCGTAATCTTTCTGCTGCAAGCTGCTGAAAAAGTGGCCGACCGCCTGCTCCTCCGGCCAGTAGCGATTCATCCACCCAATCCAGGCCAGCAGCAAAACTAACACTACAACGCCGGCAATCTTGATTCTGCGCCGGCGGTCGCGGCTGGGATCGTACGGCTCGGCATCGAGCAGGGTCATGGCTTCCTAAGCATAATAGATTCCGACCGATAACAAAAAGTTCCCAATCAGAGGGTTCGCTTGAACAATGGCGTGGCGATGCTCAACGCAACCACGGCGAACAGCGAGAGATAAATCATGTCCGGCACGATGGCCGACAAGCCAGCTTCTTTCAGCAGCAGCGTCTTGAAGCCGTGAACGGCAAAGGTGAACGGGTCCACCTTGGCAATGCCTCGCAGCCACCAGGGGAACGCCTGGATGGGATAAACCGCGCCGCTGGGGAAAAACAGCAGCGTATTCAAGATGCCAAAAATTGCCCGCGGCACCAGCGGATCGTCCACCCGAACCACCAGCAGAAACATCATCGTATTCAAGGCGACCGCGGTCAGCACAATCATGATCAGCAGGCCCAGCGCCGTGGAAAAACTGAAAAGAGTGCCTACTCCCGCCAGCAAGTGACCCGACCACGGTGATGACCACTCCCACCATCACCGCCTTCACCGCGCTCGCGCGTTCAGTCCGAGAACCAGTTCGGTCTTTGGTGATGGGAGTCACCAGATAGCCTTCGTGAACTCCGCGGGCCTTGTCGTCGATGTAGAGCATGCCGCCGCCGATCATGACCGACATGAATATCGCCAGCGTGATCGAGCCCGGCAACAGAAATTTCATGTATTCGATATAGGGATAGAGCTCGACAATCTGCAGCACGCTTTGCTGCAGGATCCGCGGCTCGACCACGGGATTGTTCAGCGCGTTGGTGATCTGCGTCAGCTCATCCTCGAGCGCGGCGCTCATGAAATTGTCGCTGTTGTCCACCACCAGTGCGATCTGCGGCTGGTCATGTTCGTACACCTTGCGGGAATACTGGGGCGGAATAATGACCGCGCCCTCGATCTTTCCGTTGCGCACGTCTTCCATCGCCTGTCTTCGGATCGCTGTAGTAGATCGGCTCGAAGGTCCGCATGTTGGCGCGGACCGAATCGAAGGCCTCGCGGATTCTTCAGCGCCTGCGTTCCGCCGTCCTGATCGACCAGGCCCAGGCGGGCGTCGCGTATCTTGCCGCCGAAGGCGTTTCCCAGCACGATGAGCTGCACCAGCGGGAAGATCATCGAAACCAACATCAGTGCCGGGGAGCGGAAGAACTTGCGCATTTCGCGTTCGACAATTGCCAACATCCGGTTCATGGCTGCATTCCTGGTCTGGGCGGCATCACAAAGCTGTGCGCTTTTACCAGTTCGTCGCGCAACTGCCGTCCCGTGTAATGGACGAAAACGTCGTCCAGGGTGGTGTTCTGCACCGAGAGCGATTTCACCACCGACGCCTGCGTGCACCGCGGTTTCCACCAGTTCCGTGGTGGTGCGCGATCCGTCGCCGGTCAGAATGCGATACATGCCCGCGCCCTCGTGCTGCACCGAAGTGACGCCGCTGAGTGCGTGCAACGTCTGTTCCCAATCCGCGGGCGCATTTTCGAATTGCGCTTCAATCACATTCGAGCCCGGCACGCTGGCCTTCAGCGCAGGAGGTGTATCCAGCGCCACCAGTTTGCCGTGATCCACGATGGCGATGCGGTCGCACAGGCGATCGGCCTCGTCCATGTAGTGCGTCGTAATCAGAATCGTGAGCTGGCGGTGCGATTTGATGTTCGTCAGCATCTCCCACACCGCCACGCGGGAGACCGGATCGAGGCCGGTCGTCGGTTCGTCCAGAAAAAATATTCGCGGGCTGTGCACCAGGCCGCGCGCAATTTCCAGCCGCCGCCGCATGCCGCCGGAGAGCGTCTTGGTCTGCGCCTCGCGCCACTTCGTCAGATCGACCAGCTCCAGCAGTTCGTCGATGGTGGCTTTTCGCTTGTTGGCGGGAACATCGTAGAGCTTGGCGTAGATGCTGAGGTTCTCTTCGACGGTCAGATCGAGGTCGCTGGTGAGCGCCTGGGGAATCACGCCGATGGTGCGGCGCACCGCGTCGGGATCTTTGCGTGACGTCGTGTCCGGCAATCGCGGGCCGCGCCGGCGGTGATCGGAATGAGCGTGGTCATCATGCGGATCAGCGTGGATTTGCCCGCTCCGTTCGGCCCCAGCAGGCCGAAGATTTCTTCTTCCTTCACGTTGAAGGAAACGTCATCCACGGCCGTGAAGTCGCCGTACTTCTTGACGATATGATCCACTTCGATGGCGTTGCCCGCGGTTCGATCGGCTGGTCGCGTCCAGTCAGTCGCAGGCTCGGCTGCGCCAGGATGCGCCGTTCGGTTTGAGAGTCAGCAACCATGAGTATCGAACCTCACTGCTGTTTCTCTGCAGCCGCAGCCTGCGTTTGGGCGCGGATCGCCTTAAGTTGATCCGGCGAGACCAGCACCTCGGCCGTCATTCCGGGCACGTAGGCGCCTTTGGGATTGTCCAGCCGAACCTTGAGCACGATGGTCCTGATATCGCGCTTGCGCCGGCTCACATCGCGCTGGGTGGCGAAATCGGCTTCCGGAGATTTGAAGAAAACTTTGCCGGAAGTGATGCGTGCCGCCCGGCAGCCGAATGCGCAGCGTGTCTCCCAGGCCGATGTGGTCGGACTCGGTTTCAGGAATCGCAGCGCGCACCCAGGTGTCGCCCAAATCCACGAGAGTGACAATCGGCTGTCCCGCGGTAAGCACTTCGCCTTCGCGCGCGGCGCGCACGGAAACCGTGCCACTCACCGGCGCATAAATCTTGGTGTAGCCCAGACGAACTTCCGCTTCCTTCAGTTGGGCCTCGGCATTGGCCAGTTGCCCGCGGGTCGATTGCACGGTGCTCGCCGCGGCATGGGCCTGGTGGGTGTTGGCGAGCGCGGTGTTCAGATCGGCCTCGGCCGCGCTCACCTGGTCTTTCAGAGACTGCACCGTCGCCAGCTTGCGCCTTCAGATTGCTTTCCGCCTGCACCCGGTCCTGATCGGAGGCGACTCCCTGCTTCGCCAGCTCAATCATGCGGCGGCTGTCGCTCTCGGTGCGTTGCAGCGTGGCTTCGGCCTGCAGCAACTGGGCGCGAGCCGATTGCAGTCTCGACTGGGCGTTCACCACATTGCTCGAAGTCGAACCGTGGGTCGCCGCGCTGGTGGCCTGCGTGGCAGAAACCTGCGAACGCAGGCTGTCGATCATGGCCGCGGCGGCCCGGGCTTCTGCTTCCAGTTCCGACGGGATCGAGGATCGCGATCAGGTCTCCCTGTTTGACCTGCGTTCCTTCGTCCACCAGCAGCTTGGCAATCCGGCCCTGCATCTGCGGGCTGACGATGATCTGGTTGGAATCCACGGTGCCGATCAGCACCAGATCGCTGGAGCGCGGCGTCGAAATCAGGTAATAGGCCGTGGACGCGGCCAGAATGACCGCGAGAACAATCAGAAATTTATTGCGCGCGTTCACTTTCGCTCTCCTTCGGAACTCGCTTGCTGGCGGAACAGTGCCGCCGAAATGAAATCCAGCACCGCGGCCCGCCGGGCGGCGACCAGCTCCGGGCGCCAGGGGATCGATCCCTCCGACCATGCGCAGAACCGGCGCATTGGTGAAGTGAAAGACGATGATCGCGATCATGGAAGGAACGAAGTGCATGAGGATCCACCGGCCGGAAATCTCCCGTCGCCTGGCCTTCCTCGATCACCGCCGCGACCTTGCCGAACAGCGGGACGAAAGTATTGCTTCGCGATGCGCTTCAGTTGCGGCGCTGCGCCGCGAGCCGCGCGCATCATCTCGCCCTGCGTGATCCGGGGATAAAGAGGATGGCTGGCGATGTAGTCAAAGTGCGCGCCCACGTAAGCCAGCAACTTTTCCCGGGGCGGCAGGTCGCTGGACAAAGCCTTCTGAATGCTTTGCGTCAGGCCGCTCGAACACCTGGTCGAGGACCGCGGCGTAAAGCGTTTCTTTGTCTTTGAAGTAGTAATAGAGCAGTGCCTTATTTACTCCGGCGGCGCGGGCGATGGCATCGGTGCGCGCCCCAGCCACGCCTTCGCGGGAGAATTCCCGGACCGCAGCCTGCAGGATGGCGGCCCGGCTTTCTTCCGGCCGTCCGCGAGAGCCCAGGCGCGGTTTGGAGAGAGTAGCTTTCATGCCGACCTTCATATTAATTAACCAGTTAGTTAGATTGTACACGGGCGGCGAACGACGCACAATTCATTTTTTCGCCCGCAATATATACAATCCAAGAGAGCTTTAGGTTGTCTGGGAGGATCATGAAATACCGGAAACTCGGCCGCACCGGTTTCGAAGTCAGCGAGATGGCCCACGGACTCTGGGGCATGAGGGGTGGAGCGGCTCAGACGATGACGAGTCGCTGGGTGCTTTGCAACTGGCCACCGATCTGGGCTGCAACTTCTTCGACACCGCCTGGGCCTACGGCGACGGCAAGAGTGATGGCCTGCTGGGCGAAATCCTGTCGCGGAATCTCCGACGCAAGCGTTTGTACGCGGCCTCAAAGATCCCGCCGCTGAATGGCAAATGGCCGGCAAGGTCGGCATACAAGTATCAGGATGTTTTTCCCGCGGCGCATGTTTTCAAACACGCCGACATGATCCGGAAAAAGCTTCGAGCCGACTCCATCGATCTGCTGCAATTTCACGTTTGGGACGACAGTTGGACAGACGTGCCGGAATTTCGCAGCACGGTCGAGAAGCTCAAGCGCGACGGAACCATTCGAGCATTTCGGACTCAGTCTCAATCGCTGGGAGCCCGAAAACGGTCTCAAGGCTCTGCGCACCGGGCTGGTGGATGCGGTGCAGGTGATCCACAACATTTTCGATCAAGCGCCCGAAGACAAGCTCTTTCCGGTATGCCAGGAACTGAACGTGGGCGTGATCGCGCGCGTTCCGCTCGACGAAGGCAGCCTGGGCGGAAAGATGACGCGGGAAACGAAATTCCCCAAGGGCGACTGGCGTGCCATGTACTTTGGCCCGAAGAATCTGATCCCGACTCTCGAGAGAGTGGAAAAACTGAAAGCGTTGTTGCCGCCTTCAATGACCCTGCCGCAGATGGCGCTGCGCTACATTCTTTCCTATCCTGCGGTGAGCACAATTATTGTCGGTATGAGAAAGCCCGAGCACGTGCGGCAGAATATTGCGATGAGCGATGCCGGCGCGCTCGATGCCGGCGCTGCTGGGCAAGTTGAAAGAACATCGCTGGGACCGCAAGCCGCAACCCTGGGCCGATTGATTTGGGATTGTGAATTGCTTGTGTGGGACCGGGTCGGAGCTTGCCCTGAGCGAAGTCGAAGGGACCCGGTCAGGTGGTTCGAAGCGCCGCAGCAGGCCTGTATGAAAACATCTGGATGGAAATATTAAGACTGCGGCCCTTCGGCGCCGCCTCGATCCGCGGTCGGAGACCCGGTCCCACATCAAGCAAGAACTAGCCGCTACCGCCCGCCGCCGGCGATCGATGGCACCAGCAGCACTTCATCTCCATCCTGAAACGCGTACGTGTTTCCGCCCAGGAAGCGGATGTCTTCTTCGTTCACGTACACATTGAGGAAGCGGCGAATCTCGCCTGATTCATCCCGCAGATGAGGCTTGAGATCGGGAAACTGCTGGTCGAGCGCGGTAAACAGTTCTCCCAGATTCGCCGCCGAGCACGTCACTTGCGCATTGCCCGCAGTCAGCCGGCGCAGCGCGGTTGGAATCTGAACCGTGATCGTCATCTAGGCTCCCACCGGTCTCCGGAACGTCTTTCGCGGGAGCGTCCAGCGTTCTTTCCATGTATTTCTCGAACTCCGCGAGCTTCGGTGCGATGGGCTCTTCGAGTTCGTACTTGCCGGCGAGCGCATCGGTGGTCTTCAAACCGTTGCCGGTAATGCACAGCACGGTGGTCTCGTCGGGCGAGATTCGTCCCTGGCTGTAGAGCTTGCGCGCCGTGCCCACGGTCACGCCTCCGGCGGTCTCGGTGAAGAGGCCCTCGGTTTCCGCCAGCAGCTGGATGCACTCGACCAGTTCGGGATCGGAAACATCCTCCGACCAGCCGCCGCTCTTGGTGATGACCTTGATGGCGTAGTGGCCGTCCGCGGGATTTCCGATGGCCAGCGAACGCGCGATGGTCGTTGGCTTCTGCGGCTCGATGTCAATGTTGCCGGCCTTTACCGCGGTTGAAATCGGAGAGCAGCCGGTAGCTTGCGCGCCGAAATATTTCACCGGCTTCGCTTCCACCAGTCCAAGCTGGACAAGTTCGTCAAATGCCTTCTTGATTTTTATGATCAGCGATCCGCCGGCCATGGGGCACACGACGTTGTCGGGCAGGCGCCAGCCGAGTTGCTCGGCGATTTCGAAGCCAACGGTCTTCGAGCCTTCCGCGTAATAGGGACGCAGGTTCACGTTGACGAATCCCCAGTGCCGCTCGTCGGCGATTTGCGAGCACAGGCGATTGACCTGGTCGTAGCTTCCGGCAATGCGTACCAGCTTCGCGCCAAAAACCTGCGTGCCCAGAATCTTCGCGGGCTCGAGATCGGCCGGGATGAAAATCACCGCCTTGAATCCGTTGCGCGCCGCTTGCGCCGCGACCGCAGTTGGCCAGGTTTCCGGTGGACGAGCAGGAGACGGTATCGAAACCAAAATTGCGTGCCTGGGACAAGGCCACTGCGACGACGCGATCCTTAAAACTCAGGGAGGGCTGACAGACCGCGTCGTTTTTCAAATAGAGGTGCTTCGCGCCCAGCTGTTGAGCCAGACGTGGCGCCTCAAGCAGTGGGGTAAACCCGGCTGGAACCGTGGGCTGATAATCTTGCGGCAGCGGCAGCAGAGCGGAATAACGCCACATGCTGGCCGGGCCCTGGGCAATTCGCTCGCGGGTGAAGCTGGAGCGCACGGCGTCGTAGTCGTAGAAAACTTCGAGCGGAGAGAAACAATCGTCGCAGATGGAACGGGGCTGGTTTCCCCAGCTCTTGCCGCATTCCCGACAGCGTAATTCGTAGCTACGTGATTCGGAGGTCATTGAGCCACTCGCTTTGGAGTAGCCTGCGGGACGAGCCGTCCAGAAAGTGCCCTAAAACGCGAAATCCTCTTTCCCTGGAGTGAGGAAAAGAGGAACGAGATGCTGGAAATTCTGGCACCCCGAATCTCATGTTCCCCCTGTGTAGGGCGAGAGTTGACACCGGGCGACCAGAAGATGACTTCTGATCCGGTTGTCGTGGCTTCTTAGGGCTCGTCCCTCAGCCACTCTGCATGAAATCCAAGGTCTGCTCCGAAGAGCAAACTTGATGAATGGTAGCGGGGAAGGCGGGGGTTCGTCAAGAGGCGCGAGGGTCGGTGGGGTCAGTTGGAACAATCCCACGCGGGCGTCACCCTGAGGGACTTCAGTCCTGAAAGGTCTGGCGTGCGCGACGTACAACTCAGCGGACAAAGTGCATGTCTCCTGCACGCTAGATCCTTTGCAAGCTCGGGATGACGCCTGGCAGCAGGGGCAGAAGTTCAAACTGTCCGGAAGGACATCGAAGCGCCATCTCATGTGAAAGAATCTAAAGAATCTAATGATGAGACTTGCACTGCCAACCGGATCCTTCAAGGCCTACTTGTTCGACTGCGACGGCACCATCGCCGATTCCATGCCGCTTCACTATATTGCATGGAGCAAAGCTCTTTCGGAATGGAACTGCGAATTCAGAGAAGACCTCTTTTACGCCTGGGGTGGGCATGCCGGTAGCGAAAATCATCGCTACGCTCAATCAAAAATACAGACTGAGCATGCCGGTGGATGAGGTGTCGCGACGAAAGGAAGGATATTACCTGGAAAACCTTTCCAGGCTGAAGGCTGTTCCCGAGGTAATGGAACATATCGAAGCCAGTCATGGCCGAATTCCTCTTGCCGTGGTCTCCGGAAGCACAAGAGAATCGGTGACGGCGTCGCTGGAGACGCTGAATATTCTCGATAGGTTCGACACGCTAGTTTGCGCCGGCGACTATCAGAGAAGTAAACCCGATCCGGAAGCGTTTTTTATTGCCGCCGCCAGACTTGGAATCGCGGCTGAATCCTGCCTGGTCTTTGAAGATACCGACATGGGGATTCAGGCTGCGGCTGCGGCGGGGATGGCATCGGTGAAAGTTCCACCGCCATGGGAGAGGGCTCCTGGATAACTAGCCTCGGCAAACGAGACTCCTTTGCACGAGCGGGACGCTCGCGCCTACATTGGTTCGGTCTATACTTTTCCCGAATCTTTCCCGGACGGTGCTCCTGAATGTCAGAGCAGGTATTCGGTCTCAGCGTCAATCAAGTGATGGCATACACCGCCGTGGCCAACGTGCTGCTGGTGGTGCTGCTTACCGCCATCAACATCTACTATGCAGGCCACGCCAAGCGGCAGGCGGACGCTGCCAAGGCCCAGGTCGACGCCTCCAACCGGCAATCGGAAATTGCCGCGGAAACCCTTTCACTCCTGCGCAAGCAGATGGATCAGCAAGTGCGCACCGATCTGGCGGCTGTGACCCTGCAACTCAAAGTCGCCATCCACGTGATCGAAGACTGGCTCAAGCGAATCGCTCCCGACAGGCATCCCCAGCTGCCGGATCAGATTGTCATTCTGCCCGCCGATTTCAGCCTGGCCACCCAACGCGCTCATTCGATCGATCCCATCGCGGCGGAAAACATGGGAGCCGCCGCGCTCTATGTGGGTGAGGCCGAGACCAACCTGAAGATTCTGCGTACCGTCGAGGCGGGTTCCCAGAACGCAAAAGAGATCCTGGAAAAGGCCACGAAAAGCCTGAACACGGCCAAGTACAAGCTCTCCGTGGCCCGTACGCGCTGGGAGGCGATGGTCGAGCAACAGCCTTGACCCCCAGGATTGCGGCGGCGCATAATTGCTGGCCTGAAGCTGGTGGCTCTCCGAACGGAAGCCTGAAGTCCCATCCCCCGAAGTAGTAGCGGCCTTGGCCATGCGCCTTTAGCTCTGAACGACCAGCTGGAGGGTGGAAGCCAACAACCGCGATTCCCCAAATTTCAAGGAGACTTTACATGACCGACGAAACCAAGCGGATCGGCGACTATCAGATTCTGGATGAACTGGGCAGCGGCGGAATGGGCAGAGTCTGGCGGGTTCGAAACGTCATATCGGATCGCATCGAGGCCATGAAGGTCCTGCTTCCCGACCTCGCCGGACGGCAGGAGCTGGCGGCGCGCTTTCTAGCGCGAGATCAAGCTCATGGCCAGCCTGAACCATCCCAACATCGCCGCAGCTTGCGCACCGCCTTCACCGCCGACAACCAGCTCTACATGGTGATGGAGTACGTCGAAGGCACCACGGTGGCGGAAAAGCTGGAGCACGGCGCCATCGATGTCCCCGACGCCGTGAACTACATCCGCCAGGTGCTGAACGCGGTCAGCTACGCCCACAAGCAAAACGTGATTCATCGCGACATCAAGCCCGCCAACATGATGCTGACCCCGCAGGGCGTGATCAAGCTGATGGATTTTGGCATTGCGCGCGCCGGCGAGGATCGCAGTCTGACCATGACCGGCACCACCATGGGTTCGCTGAGCTACATGTCGCCCGAACAGGTGAAGGGCGAGCCGACGGACGCGCGCTCCGACCTGTATTCCGTCGGCGTGTCTCTCTACGAAATGGTGACCGGGCAGCGGCCGTTCGTCGCCACCAGCGACTATTCCATCATGGCGGCGCACGTCAAAGAGACGCCCAAGCCGCCGGTCGAACTGCATCCCGGCCTGCCTGCCGACGCTGAACGAAATTATCCTGATGGCGATTGCCAAGGATCCGGCGCAACGTTTCCAGACAGCCGACGCCTTCCGCAATGCTCTTGAGCAGCGTGCCGGTGACCGGCTCGCACGCCGTATCCCGCAGGCGCGCTTGGATGCGCCTACAGTCACCTCGATGCAGCGCGTCGTTTCCGCCGACCCCGACCCCAGCCGCGGCGGTTCCGAGCCACCCGGTCTCGGCGCCGGTGGCCGTCGATGAAAAACGCCGGCACTCCGCCGCCCGCGGCTACGCCGGTTCCCATGCCGCCACCCGCACAGTCCGGCGGTCATCGTGGTTTGTACATGACGCTGGGAGCTCTGATCGTGCTGGCGGTGCTGGTTGTGGCCGGAATTTATGTGCCCCGCAGCAACTGGACGCACGCGAAATCGCCGGACGCCGACACGACGGCGGCTGCCCCCGACGCCAGCCAGAACCCGGCCAGTTCGAACCCGGCGAACCCCAGCCCGGCCAATCAGAACGGTGATATGGCCGCGCCGAACGCCGCTGCGACAGCGCCTACCGCGGATTCAGCGGCGACTGCGATGAACACAAATTCGAATTCACCCGCGCAACCCGGCGCGCCGGCGGCTGCTCCTTCCGTAGACAGCTCGAATGCGATGCAACCCTCGCAGATGCCGCCTGCCGCAGCGGCCATGGCGAAATCGAATGCGGCGCATGCCCACGCCAAAAAACTTCTGGCCCAGAACAGTCCCCCGAGTGGAATGGCAGGGGACACTGCTGGGACGATGCAGAGTGGTGCTGCAGGGTCCGCCGCCGACAATTCCGCCCAGATGGACGAGTTGGAAAAGACGATTGACCAACTCTCCAACCGCGCCGCCGCGGTAAACAGCGGCCTGGATCGTCTGCAACAGCAGCAGGCCGCCAGTGGTTACGGCCTGCGCGGTGACATGGTGGAGAGACAGGCCAGCCTGAAATCAAACTTGTACAAAGCCGAAGAGGCGCTGCAACACAGAGATGTCGCGAGAGCAAAGAAATACGCAGACCTCGCCGAGGCCGATGCCGGAGTCCTGGAGCGCTTCCTGGGACATTAAGGAACCGTGGCCACGGATCTGCACGGATTTAACGGATAAAAACTCGAAAGAGTAAAATTGTTAATCCGTGAACTAGAATCCGTGACCCAGACTTTCACCGGCTGTACTGATTTCTCTTCTTCTCCTCGTGCCGCTCTTGTCCTAACTGGATCAGCCGCTCGATCAAATCAGGATAGGCCAGCCCCGAAGCCGCCCACAGCTTGGGATACATGCTGATCGCGGTAAATCCTGGCATGGTGTTGATCTCGTTGAGGTAAATCTTCCGGTTCTTCGGGATCCATCAGAAAATCCACTCGCGCCAGGCCGGAACAATCCACCGCTTTGAAAGCGCTGATCGCCAGTTGCTGGATCTTCTTGGTTTCGGCTTTGCTCAGCTTGGCCGGAATGATCAGCTGCGAGCCTTCATCGACATATTTGGCGGTGTAATCGTAGAACTCTTTTCCGGGAACAATCTCTCCCGGCACCGAAGCCTCGGGCTTGTCGTTTCCCAGCACCGAGCATTCGATCTCGCGGGCTTTGTGCTTCTTGCCGCCGACGCCTTGTTCGATCACAATCTTGCGATCGAACTTGGCGGCTTCTTCGATGGCCGGGCCCAATTCCTTGCGATTCCTGCGCCTTCGAAATTCCCACCGACGATCCCAGATTGGCGGGCTTCACGAACACCGGATACTTCAGCTTGCTCTCCACCAGCTTCTGAACTTTCTTCGGCTCGGCTTCCCAGGCGCTGCGCAGGACGGTCACGTGCTTCACGATGGGCAATCCGGCGGCCATGAACAAGGACTTCATGACGTCTTTATCCATGCCCGCGGCCGAGCCCAGCACGCCCGCGCCGACGTATGGAATGTCCGCCAGTTCGAGCAGTCCCTGGATGGTGCCGTCCTCGCCGAAGGTCCCGTGCAGCACGGGGAAGATGATGTCCACGTTGATGGCGCGGTCGGAGGCCCGGCGGGTCAGGGCAGCCTCGGTCTGAAATGGAGTCAGCGAGCTGGCATGCCGCTGCGGCTCCGGCGGAACCACTGCCGCCTCGCCTCTGGCCAGGACGGCGGCGCCAGGGGTAGCCTCGGGGTCTCCTGCCCGCAGATGGGCCTGGGAGCCAGACTCGCACCCCCTTACCCTGCAACAGCCGTTCGGCATCCGCCGCGGTCAGCCAGCGGCCTTCCTTGGTGATGCCGATAGGAACCACTTCGAACTTGGCTCTTATCAATGGCGTTGAAGACCGATGCGGCCGAGAGCAGCGACACTTCGTGCTCTCCGCTGCGCCCGCCAAACAGGATGCCGACGCGGAGTTTCTTCATGGTTTATGGGCTTGATTAGACCTCCCCATTCTTGCACAATGTCATACCGTCCGGGTTGACGAGGGCTGCACCCCCGAGCTAGCCTCGCCCAGACCGGGACCGGAAAGTCTTTTTGGTCCTGATTTCTTATCAGAGGGAACATTCTGCCATGCGAAAAGCTAATATCTCTTGCTGCGTTATTCTGTCTTTTTCTTGCCCTTACGCGTATGCGCACAAGCGCCGCCAGCTCCCGGGGCGCCCTCCTGCAGCTCCGGGCCTCCCCAACGCAGGGACGCAAAAAGCGGGTGGCGATCATGGACTTCGATTACGCCACGGTGCATGGCGGCGTGGCTTCGATCTTCGGCCAGGACGTCGACATAGGGAAGGGAATCTCGGACCTGATGGTCACCAACCTGGTGAAAGACGGCAGCTACTCGGTGATCGAGCGCAAGGCCCTGGACAAGATCATGGCCGAGCAGAATTTTTCCAACAGCGATCGCGCCAATCCAACGTCTGCAGCCAAACTGGGAAAACTGCTGGGCGTGGACGCCATCATCGTCGGCAGCATTACCACTTTCGGCAACGAAACCAAGAACATGAACCTGGGCGGCGCAGGCAGCGCGCTGGGCGGTTTTGGCCTGGGCGGTTTCGGACACAAGAAGTCCAAGGCCATCGTGGCTCTCACCGCGCGCATGGTCGATGTGGACACCGGCGAGATTCTGGCAGTCGCCGAAGGCCATGGCGAATCCAAGCGTGAAAGCACCTCATTGCTGGGTGGCGGCGGTCACTGGGCAGGATCCGGCGCCGGCAATGTCGACTTCGGCAGCAGCGACTTCCAGAACACGATCATCGGTGAAGCCGTGAAAGCCGCCGTGGACCAGACCAGCACCGAGGTGATCGCCGACAAGGACAAGCTGGTGACCCGCACCATCGTCGGTCGAGGGACTGATCGCGGCAGTCGACGGCGGACAGATCATCCTGAACGTCGGCGCGCAAAGCTGGCGTGAAAGTCGGCGACCAATTGAACGTCGAACGCGTGATCCAAGGAAATCAAGGATCCGTCGTCCGGCAAAGTGATTCGCCGCATGGCGACGACCGTCGGCGTGGTCAAAGTCACCGACGTCGACGATATTTCCGCGGTCGCGATCACGGTCTCAGGCACCGGGTTCAAGACCGGCGACGCAGTGAAAACAGTCACGCAATAGCGAGATTGGGGCGGACTGCGAGCGGCGAGGCGCCCTCGCCCGCCGCTTTTGACTTTCTCTAAACGGGCGGCGGCAGACCGTCCGTATTTGATCGTCTTTAAGATTCTGTCCGGGCCCCTCTTCTTCAGACAGCCGGAGCCCCCGGCTTAAGCGGAGGTTGTTCATGCGACTGCCAAAGATTCGCAAGCGTCGTGCTTGCGATTTTTTTGACCTAACCGCCCTGTCCGCGCAGCAGAACAAATCCCCTCACCAACGCCGACGTCATAAAAATGGTGAAAGCCGGAATGGCCGAAAGCCGCCATTGTGACGGCCATCGCCGCGCCAGTGACACTCAGTTCGATCTCTCCTCCACCGGACTGCAGGCGCTGAGCCAGGCCGGAGTCAGCAGCAAGGTAATCCGGGCGATGCTGGCTGCGGAGTCGAAGAAGAAAGATGCTGCCGCAGCAGCGGAGAATTCGACGCCCGCGCAGGACGCGGCCACAACGCAGGGTTCGGCCCCGGATGCGTCGTCAGGTATGGGCCCGCAAGGCATGAGCTCGCAGGGAATGCCGCCGGAATGTCAGCGGACCAGATGCAGCAAATGATGAACAACATGCCTCCTGAAATGCGGGAGCGCATGCAAGCCTCGATGGCCCAGCGCAACGCAAGGCAGGTCCGGAAGGGAGGAGGATCGGCTAGCTCTGCCAACTCCATTCCATCTCACGCCGGGGTGCCGGTTCCATTGGATAGCGCGCTCTATACCTCATTCACGCGGCTAAAGACCCAGCCCGGCTATCACATGGTCATGACCATGCAGACCAGCGATCCGAAAATGGCGGCGATGGCCCAGAGCATATTCAGCCCGCAGGAAATGCTGGTTGTGGGCAATACGCGGCAATACACCATGCACTACAAAATGCACGCCACAGACGTGCCGGGAACGGTGGATGACTGGGAAATTCGCGCGGTGGTGCAAAACGGCCGCGCGGCGCGGCTCATTACTTCGGCTGCGGTGCCTCGATTACTGAAGGAAAGCGAGGAAAAAGCAGCTCACGACCTGGCGGAGTTGGACCGCATGGCCGCGACCACGATCGCTCGCGCCGCGGCAGAAGGACCCATGGGCGCGATCGGCGCAGGAATGACTGCCGCAGGGGTCGCAATGACGCATGCGGAAGTTCCCAAAATGCTGAAGAAGGAGCGGGATATGTTTTCCTGGCAGTGCCGTGACGTCCCCCAGAGCGGGCCGGGCGCGCAGTCCACGACACAGCTCACCGACTTCCATCCCATCGGCGATCAGAATGTAAACGGCAGCGATGGCGGATGGATACGAGTTCTATTCCTACGACAACGAGAAGACCCAGGGCACGGTGCACCTGTTCGTGGCCAAGGACACCGGCTTGCCGTTGCGGATCGAACTGGTCGATCCGAACGGCGCCGGTGGCATCCAGATGAACTACGGCCCGCTCACCGGCCCGGCCAATATTGAAATTCCGCCCTGCATGGGAAAGATAGTGATTGGAGTGTGGGGCGGGCGCCCTCGCCCGCCGCCTTTGAATTTGATTGTTAGATTCTGCCGCATGGGCCCAACAAAACCAAATCAAAAGCGGCGGGCGAGGGCGCCCGCCCCACACAACACAGCTACAGAATCTTCTTTCCGAACGCCGACAGCGCCAGCTCCACCGCCAGATCCGCGGTGCGGTTGTGCTCGTCGATCACCGGATTCACTTCGACGATTTCAAAACTCAGCATGCGGCCGTGGTCGGCGATGATTTCCATGGCCAGGTGCGCCTCGCGATAGGTCGCGCCGCCGCGAACCGGAGTGCCCACGCCGGGCGCGTCTTCGGGATCGATCCAGTCCATGTCGAGCGAAACGTGATAGCCGGCGGTGCCGCGTCCGGCCATGCGCAGCGCTTCTTCCATCACGGTGCGCATGCCGCGCTCGTCGATATCGCGCATGGTGAAAACGCCGATGCCGGCCCGGCGCACATTTTCCTTTTCGACGGCGTCGATGTCGCGCACTCCGACCAGCACGCAGTTCTCCGGCTTCACCTTGGGAGAGAAGTCGAAGATGTTTGCCAGCTCGGCGGGACCCAGCCCCATGGTCGCAGCCAGAGGCATGCCGTGGACATTGCCGCTGGGCGAACTCTCGGGAGTGTTGATGTCGGTGTGCGCGTCAATCCAGATCAACCCGATTTTCTGATTCTGGCGGCGGTAAAACTCGGCGACGCCGGCCACCGTGCCCGCGGCCACCGAGTGGTCTCCGCCGAGCACCAGCGGAACCATGTCGGCTTCCAGAGTCTTTAGCACCAGTTCGGCGTGCTTGGTGCAGGTAGCGGTAATTTCCTTCAGATACTTGGCCGAGGGATCGCCTGCCTTCTTCTGTTCCGCAATGGCCACGGAAACATTTCCGGCATCCTCGACCACGTGCCCCAGTTCTTCCAGACGCGCCTCGAGTCCGGCCACCCGCACCGCCGAGGGCCCCATGTCCACGCCGCGGCGCGATTGTCCCAAGTCGAGCGGGACGCCGATCACGCGAATCTTCTTGGGAACGATGCTGGAGGAAGGATGCAGATGGAGGCGTCATAGATTTTTCGTCAGCGTCGCGGCCGACGTCAGATCCTTTGAGGTCCCGGAGGGACCATTGATAGTAGCCCGCCACTTCAGTGGCGGGTGAATCAGCGAACGAATCGCGCGTGCCGTAGGCATGCCTGAAATGGACCTCCGACGTATGTGGGCATTTCAGCCGTCCCTACGGGACGGAATTCCTATCTTGTCGCCACCCGGCGTTGAAACGCCGGGCTACTATCAGGCGTCCCTCCGGGACGCACGCCTGCGCGAACGTACATCGAGATCCTACGCGTGCTCGTCGTCAGACCAATGCTACGGATACAACCGGTTCAACATCCGCGGAAACGGAATCGTCTCGCGCACATGCTCCAGTCCGCAGATCCATGCCACCGCGCGTTCAATTCCCATGCCGAAGCCGCCGTGCGGCACGCTGCCGAATTTGCGCAGGTCAAGGTACCACTTGAAGGCCTCTTCGGGAAGGCCGTGTTCGTGAATGCGCTGCACCAGCAGATCGTAAGACGCCATGCGCTGCGATCCGCCGATGATTTCGCCGTAGCCTTCGGGCGCCAGCACGTCCACGCACAGCGCCAGATCAGGCCGCTGCGGATCGGGCTCCATGTAAAACGCCTTCACCTTCGCCGGGATAACGATGCACCATGACCGGCTTGTCGAACTGCGACGAAATGTAGGTCTCGTCGGGCGATCCCAGATCGCCGCCCCACTCGAATTTGTTTTCCAGCGCGCCCTTGGCGTGAGCTTCCTGCAGCATCTTCACCGCTTCGTCGTAGCGTGATGCGCGGAAACGGAGCTTCAACCTTCTCCAGCTTGGCTGACGTCGCGGCCGATGATTTGCAGATCGCCGCGCCGCTTCTCCAGGCAACGCTTCACGATGAAGCTGATCAGACCCTTCGGCCAGATCCATGAGATCGTCGAGCTCGGCGTAAGCGACTTCGGGCTCGACCATCCAGAATTCGGTGAGATGGCGGCGCGTCTTCGATTTCTCCGCGCGAAAGGTCGGCCCGAACGAATACACCTTGCCCAGCGCCATCGCCGTCGCTTCGATGTAGAGCTGCCCGGACTGGGTGAGAAAGCCTGCTCGTCAAAGTAATCGACGGGAAAAAGAGTCGCTGGTGCCCTCGCAGGCGGCCGGCGTAAGAATCGGCGGATCGGTCAGGGTGAATCCGTGTTCATCGAAGAAATCGCGCGCCGCTTTGATGATTTCCGCGCGCACCCGCAGAATCGCTGCCTGGCGCGGAGTGCGCACCCAGAGATGGCGGTGCTCCATCAGGAATTCGACGCCATGCTCCTTCAGGCGAAATCGGATACGGATCGCTCTCGGAAACCCGCTGCAGCACCTGCACGCCCGATACATCGAGCTCGTAGCCGCCGGGCGCGCGCTTGTCGGCGCGCACCTTGCCTTCGACAATCACGCTCGACTCCTGCGTCAGGCCCTTGATCGCGTCGAACACTTCGGGAGGCACGGCGTTCTTCGGCACCACACCCTGAATCACGTCCGGAGCCATCGCGAAATTGCGGAAACAGCAGCTTCCCGCTCTCGCGCAGGTTGTAGAGCCAGCCGCGAATGGTGACAGTCTGGCCCTCGTGCTTGCCGATCTCGGCGATGGTGGTGACAGGAGATGACATAAGATTATTGAGACATTCGGCGTCGAGTTCGCAAGCGAGCGAAGTGCAAAATGCTAACCGCGCTTCAGCTCGCTCTCGGATTCGGCAGCTCGCTACAATTACTCGGCTTCCAGTTTCTCAAACGCTTCGCCCATCTTCTCCACCGGATTCACTTTCTCGTCGGCTTCGATCTCCAGCAGCAAGGGCGGCGTATGCGGCGCCGAGCGCAGCAATTCCATCGCTTCTTTCCAGTCGATGGTGCCGGCTCCCGGCCACAGATGCGAATCGCGGTCCTTGAGCATTGTCGTGGACGTGCGTCGAATGAATATGGCCCTTCAGGATTTCGAACGCCTCCGCCACGTTGCTCATGATGTGGGCATGGCCGAAATCGAAGCATACGCCCACGTCGTCGAAGTGGCGTGATCCTGGATGAACTCCACCAGCTTGTCCGGCGTGGACAGCTCGTTGGGAATATTTTCCAGCAGGATGCGCACGCCCAGCGGCTTGGCGAACGCGCGCAGGTGCTCGATCGAAGTCATGGCCGCTTCGAACTTGCGATCGTCAAACGATTCGCCGCTGGTGCCCAGGTGCTGCACCAGGAAGCGAAAAGGAATTTGCTCGGCCACTTCGATCGCGCGCTTGATCTCGTCCATGGCCTCGATGCGCTGCGCCCGGTCGGTGGCGGCCACGTTGACCGGCGGCGCACCGGTGCGGCCGCCTTCGTAATCGGCATACATGGGCGAATGCACCGAGTGCAGCGGCACGCCGCTGTTGCGGAACCAGTCCGCAATTTCGCGCACATGCTGCTTGCGATTGGCGTAGTCGAGATGCTGCCGCGCGGCGAAAATTTCGATGGCCTGCGCTCCGCCGCGCACCAATCCGTCCAGCAGGCCAGGATGCAGCCGCTCTTTCACATAGACGTAAGTGGACATCGCTTTCAGCATGAGAAATCCTCTACTCCACAAACCACGTAGGGGCAGATGCCCTCACCTGCCCGGCCGAGCAAAGCTCGGCAGTTTCAGAACGCTGAGCGTCAAGCGATAGGCTGTCGAGCTTTGCTCGACTGGCCAAGTCGAGAGCACCTGCCCCTACGCGCAACTTCGATCCTAGAATCCTACCGCCCTTCCATTATTACGCTTGTCGCTGGCGCCCAGACGCTCTCCGCGCTTCGGGTCGATCATGATGCACTCGCCATCGCTCCAATGATTCTTCCGCGTCGACTTTGATGGCCCATGCCTTCCAGCTGCTTCGACCGTTTCCGGAGGAAAGCCCTGCTCCACATAGGCTCACGTCCGGCAGCCACTGATGATGAAAGCGCGGCGCGTTCACCGCCTCCTGAATATTCATTCCGTAGTCCACCACTCCCATCAGGATGTTGGCGACCGTGGTGATAATCCGCGGGCCGCCGGGAGAGCCCAGCACCAGAAACAGCTTGCCGTCTTTCAGCACGATGGTCGGCGTCATCGCCGAAAGCGGGCGCTTGCCCGGCCCGATCGCATTCGCCGGTCCCTGGATCAGGCCGAACATGTTGGGCACGCCCTGCTTGGAGGCGAAGTCGTCCATCTCGTCGTTCAGCAGAAAGCCCAGACCCTCGGCCGTGACCCGCGAGCCGAAACTGTCGTTCAGCGTGGTCGTGACCGCAACCGCATTGCCCTCGGGATCGACCACCGAGTAGTGAGTCGTATGGTTCGGCTCGGCCAGCGCGCCGGGCGGAAAATGCGCAGCCGCGTACTGTTCGAGCTGGCTGAAGATGGCGGGACGCTGCAAATCCTTGCTGACGCTGGCATGCGCCGGATCGATCGATTCCCGCCAGGCCGCGCCATAGCGTTTGTCGATCAGTTGCGCCACGGGAATTTTCGAAAAGTCCGGATCGCCCAGAAACTCGGCGCGATCGAAGAAGGCGCGCCGGAAGGCTTCCAGGGTCAGGTGCATGGCCGGCGCCGACCGGCCTCCGAATTTCGCCAGGTCGTAGCCTTCGAGAATGTTCAGGATCTCGATCAGCGTGGTCCCGCCCGACGACGGCGGCGGCGCGCTGATGATCTCGTATCCGCGATACGTTCCCCGCACCGCTTCGCGCTCTTTCACTTCATAGTGCGCCAGATCGTCGGCGGTGATCAGGCCTCCGCCCTTCTGCATGGCGGCCGCCAGCTCCCGCGCCATCGCTCCGTGATAGAAGTCGTCGGGATTGGCCGCGATCCGTTTCAGGGTGCGCGCCAGTTCCGGCTGCTTGAAAACCTCGCCGGCCTTGTAAAAGTTCCCGTCGCGCTGAAAGATGCGCCGCGACTCGGGAAACTTCGGCCAGATGTTTGTCTTCGCGAAGTCTCTTGCGCGTCCTCGGCAGCCAGAGCAAAGCCCGTCCTCCGCCAGCTTGATCGCCGGAGCCATCACTTGCTCCAGCGACAGCTTGCCGTACTTCTTTTCCGCGTACACCATGCCGGCGACCGATCCCGGCACGCCGATCGCCTTGTAGCCGACGGTGCTGGCATCCTCGATGACGTTGCCCTTGAGCGTCCAGATACATGTTTGCCGTCGCCGCCGCCGGGGCCTTTTCGCGATAGTCGATGAAATGCGTCTTGCCGTCCGCCATGCGGATGAGCATGAAGCCGCCGCCACCCAGATTGCCCGCCTGGGGATGCACCACCGCCAGCGCGAATCCGACGGCCACCGCGGCATCGACGGCGTTGCCGCCCGCCTTCATCATCTGCACCCCGGCGCGCGAGGCCAACCCATGCACACTGGCCACCATGGCGCGAGGCGCCTGGACCGGGATCACGGCCGATTTCGCGGCTCGCCCTGCGACTGCTTGGGTCGAAATCAAAAGCAATAGAATGAATGACTTGCACTGAGATCGCATATGTGGTGAGCCTGTTAGAGGCTAGCCCAGCAGACAAGTAGGAGTCAAATCCTCCAAAGATCACGTAGGGACGGGTGCCTCATCCGTCCAGCCGAGCAAGGCTCGGCAGACTCTTTGTCTCATTCGTTGCGCAGGCTCTACAAAGTAGCGCCGGCATCTTGCCGGCTGTCGGGAGGGCATCCTCCCCTCCCACGGTGGGCGAGACGCCCACTGGACAGCCGCCGAGACGGCAGCGCTACTTTGCCAGGGCAAATGGCTAACGTCCCTCTCAGGGCTTGTTGTTCTTCCGCTTGGCCGCACGCCCGGGCTTCCGAGCCTTCGCCCGTGCAGGCCTCCGAACCTTGGCTTTCGCCGCCACCATCCCATAGGACTGCTCAAGCAAATCTTTCAACTCCGGCCAGGGCAATACATCCAATCGCTCCAGCGAAACCCATTTGTAGCGTCCTACATAGGGCGCCGGAAAAATCTCGTCCTGCTCCACCAACTCCGCGAACGTCTCCGGATTACACTTGAAGACCAGTCGTTGCGGCACCGAGCCCAGCCACATGGCCGCAAAAATCTTTCCGCCCACTTTGAAGCAGAGATCGTCGCCCCATTGCAACTTCTCAGTTGCATGTGGGAAGGAGAGGCAAAAGCGCCGGATAAATTCGACATTCATTTTTGCATGCCGTGTGAATCTAATCTTGGAGTTGTTGAATAAAAACTCCCTCAGGAGATTCGTAGGCGCTCGCAACGCCCGCCACGGGAAGGCGCGCCGGCGATTCGAACCTAGCGATGACGAAGTAGATGAAATCGAGAACTTTGCGGCAGACTCGGCCGCGTAGGCATTTGACTAAGTGCCAATTGCCAAGTGCTAACTGCTTCCCCATCACACCTGCTCGCCGCGCCTCGCCCAGCGTCACGTTCACATCCATCTTCTTCTTGCCGCGATAGATGGTGAGCCGCACCGTGTCGCCGGCCCGGTGACTGTTCATGACCTGGCTGAGGTCCTGCTGGTCCTGAACGTCCTGGCCATCAATCGCGACGATCAAGTCGCCGCCCAGCATGATCGGGATATTGCCGAGATAGGCGCGCTCGGTGCCGCCGTGCAATCCGGCGCGGTCGGCGGCTCCGCCGGGCACCACCTGCACGATCAGCAAGCCGCTGTCCGCGGCCAGTCCCATCTGGTCGGCCAGTTCCGGGGTAATCGGAATCGTTCGCACGCCCAGCGCCGGACGCCGCACCCGGCCCAGCAGTCATCAGATCGTTCAGCACGGCTTTGGCGGTATTCACCGGAATGGCAAAACCGATGCCCGCGCTCTGTCCCACGTTGGAAGCGATCATGGTGTTGATCCCGATCACTTCGCCGTGCCAGTTCAGCAACGGCCCGCCGGAATTGCCGGGATTGATGGCCGCATCGGTCTGAATGGCTTCGTCAATCTGCATGCCGTCGGGTTCCTGCACCGGGCGGATCGAACTGATGATGCCCCGGGTCATGGTGCCGGACAAGACCGAAGGGATTGCCGATGGCATACACCTTCTGCCCGACCTGCAAATTGCGCGAGTCGCCCAGCACCATGGGCGTGAACTCCGGGCCTTTGATCTGAATCACCGCCAGATCGTGCGAGCGGTCGGTGCCGACGACCGTGGCCCGGTACTTCTTGCGGTTGTGCAGCGTCACTTCCACCTGGCCGGGCGTCGGCGATCACGTGATAGTTGGTCAGCACGTGACCTTCTTTGTCGATGATGAATCCTGAGCCCTGGCCCTCCTGCGGCACCAGGCCGTAGAAGAAATCGAAGGTCACGGCGCGCGAGGTGATGTTCACCACCGAATCGATGTTCTTGCGATAGACGCTGATGTTGTTCTGCTCTTCGCTGTCGAAGGGTTCGGCCGCGGCGGCCTCGGTGATCTCCACCTTGTTGCTGGCGACGGCCAAACCAGTTCGCGGGATGGAACTGGCCGGAGCGGTAGGTGGTGAAGTAATAGAACGCGCCGGCAAAAATCACCGCCAGCAAGAACGGGACGCAACAGCTTCATATGGAAAAACCTTCAATTCAACCTGATTCTAAATCTCACCCGGCTCGTATAGCGCCGGCGTCCCGCCGGCTGTCGCTGAGGGCATCTCGCCCTCGACGGTTGGCGTCTAGCAGCCTAGCGCTCTCCGCTTCCCTCTTCAACTCGGCGTAAATTTTCTCCACCTGCCGCCCGGTTTCATCCAGCGATCCCGAGTTGTCGATCACGTAATCGGCAGCTTTGATCTTTTCTTCATCCGGAAGCTGCGCCGCCATGCGGCGCGTGACTTCGCGGCGCGCGGTTTCCTCGTCCACTTTCAGGCGCCGAGCCCAACGTTCGATGCGCTGCTCCGGGCGGCAGGTCACCACCACCAGCCGATCGAAGCCCTTGGCCATGCTCGGCTTCGAGGATGAGCGCTGCCTCTACCATGGCGATGGCATGCGGATCGCGCTGGCCAACTTCCTCCATCCACTCTTCTTGCCGGCGAATCACCGCCGGATGGACGATCTGGTTCAGTTCCTGCGACGCGGGACGGGTTGTCCGGGCCGCCGAAGGCGAGTTCCGCCAGGCGGGCGCGGTTCACGCTGCCATCTGGATTCAGAATTCCGGCGCCGAAATGAGCCACGACTTCCCGGTAAACCGGCTCGCCGGGCTGCATGAGCTGGTGAGCAATCTCGTCGGCCTGGATGACCTGCGCGCCCAGCGCGGCAAACATCTCGCCCACCACCGATTTGCCCGCGGCGATGCCGCCGGTCAAGCCGACCTTCAGCACTTCGGGCGTGCTCCGCCGCCAGGGCGGGCATGCGCGAGCCCCTCCGCATCTTCGCCGCCTTCACGGTGTTCGCCATCAGCATGGCGATGGTCAGTGGACCCACGCCGCCCGGCACCGGCGTGATCGCTCCCGCCACCTCCGCCACCTTGCGGATGAACGTCTCCGACCAGCGTCGAGCCCTTTCGTCCGGAAGCTCTCCTCCCGCTTGGCGTTGCCGGCGAAAAGGCGTTCGAACTCCGCCCGATCGGTCACCTTGTTCATGCCCACGTCGATCACCGTGGCCCCGGGTTTCACGAAGTCGCGCGTAATCATTCCCGCCCGGCCGATGGCGGCCACCAGGATGTCGGCGCGGCGGCACACGCCGGGAAGGTCGCGGGTCTTCGAGTGGCAGACGGTCACCGTGGCGTTGCGCGTTGATCAGCAGCATGGCCGTCGGCTTGCCGACAATATCGCTGCGTCCCACCACCACCGCCTCCTGGCCGGCGACCGGAATATTGCTGCGCTTCAGAATCTCCATGATTCCCGCCGGCGTGCAAGGCACCAGCCCCGGACGCTGGGTGGAGAGAAAGCCCACGTTGACCGGGTGGAAGCCGTCCACGTCCTTGGCCGGGTCCACCGCCATCAGGATTTTCTTGGAATCGACCTGCGCCGGCAGCGGCAGCTGCACCAGGATGCCGTCAATCTCGTCGCGCCGGTTCAGTTGCAGGACCAGATCCAGCAACTCCTGGGTCGAAATCGTGTCCGGCGGAGTGAGCTTTTCGCTGTAGATCCCCACTTCCTCGCAACTCTTCACCTTGCCGCGAACGTAGATTTCAGAGGCCGGATTGTGGCCGACCAGAATGACGGCCAGCCCGGGACGCATTCCGGCAGCCGTCATGTCCTTTACCTCAGAAGCAACCTCCGCCCGGATTTCGGCGGCGATCTTGTTGCCGTCCAGAATGGTGGCAGCCATGAAGTCTCGCCTCCCGGAGAATCGAGCTTTATCGTAAACTATCTCGAGTAACAGAGCTTGACTCGCAGAAGCTCTCAGCTATCAGCTGTCAGCTAAAAACTGGAGTTCTGCGACCTTCAGCTGAAAGCTGAGACGCTGACGACTGAGAGCTTTGTCCTCTTAGCCCGCCGAAAAAGGCGTAAAATCCCTCCATGATTCCCCAAGATCTGCTCGACATCCTGGTCTGCCCGGTCTGCAAGAAGCCGCTGGTTCTGAAGGACGAGGGACAGAGTCTGAAGTGCGGCGAGTGCCGCCGCGTCTACCCGATTCGGGACGACATTCCCATCCTGCTGGTCGACGAAGCTGTCACCGAGCCTTCCTGAAAGCCATATTCTGTCATCGCTTCCGTCCCACAACGACACAACGTGTCAATCGATCGGAGAATGCCCGATATGGCCCGTTCGTGCCACATCACCTTCGCTGGCGCACAAAAATTGAGCTGCGTCTGCAACTTGTCGCAGCGTAAGGGGTTTAAGAAACCAAACTGCTGCTCCGCACGTATATAGAGCAAAGGGCTTGAATGCGGCACCAAAATTGCATGCAACGTTGCATGGCAGCCAATGAGTCTAATAGAGCTAAGGAAGTCAAGGTCGGAGGTGATAACGACCATGAAAGAACGATTCTCCAGTACCGAACTGACGGCTCTGCGAAACGATCTGCTGCAGGGAGGCCTGATCGATTCGCGCGAAGCCGCCGAACTCCTGCAAGTCTTCCTCATGGGACGTGGCTACGGAGTATCGCCTCAAGCAGCCATGGACGCCGTGGGCCGGGTTGAGATGTCAGGCTGCTCCATGCCGGTGCTGCAAAAAGAGCTGGAGAATCTGGCGCTGGTGATGTAAGTGGTGACAGGTAAGCGGTGACCAGAGGTATGTAAGAAATCTACGGGGACCTCAGAACCAAGCCGTCTCCCCGCAAGGTGAGTAGACACGAATCAGCCGGGCTAACCAGCCCGGCGTTCTTGTTTTTGGAGAACCGCTTCTAGCTGCTGGCTCCGGGCTTCTAGCCAGCGAGACAACATCTCGGCAGCTGTTGAGCTAGATAGCCAGCAGCTGAAAGCGCCCTCACTCGTACCTCAAACTCTCCACCGGATCCAGCTTCGCCGCCCGCGTTGCGGGAACCGTCCCGAAGATCACGCCCACCAGGGACGACACCAGAATCGCCACAATCGCCGACAGTCCCGAAATGGGAATGCGGTATTCCGTCAGAAAGCGTACCGAATAGGGCAATCGCCAGACCGATCACCACGCCGATCAGCCCACCACCAGCGAAATGGTCATGGCTTCGGCCAGGAACTGGAAGCGGATTTCCCGGTTGGTGGCGCCCAGGGCTTTGCGAATGCCGATCTCGCGGATGCGCGAGCTCACCGTCGCCAGCATGATGTTCATGATCCCGATGCCGCTGACCAGCAGGACCACCGCCGCCACCAGCAGCAACACCAGGGTCAAGGCGTTGGCGGTCTTCTCCGCCAGCACCACCAACTGGGTGAGATTCATGACGTTGTAGACCGACTCGGCCCGGTGCCGGCTCTGAATCACCCGCCGGATCTGGTCGGTTGCCGGCTGCACCATCGCCGGATCGGCTGCCGAGAAATAAATCTGTTTGACGGTCGGAGTGTCGGTAAAGTACCGGCTGACCGTGTACGGAATCAGCATGGTGTAGTCGACCACTTCGGTCTGTCCGAAGGTGTCCACCCGCTCGCGGAACGTGCCCACGATGGTGAAAGGCAGGCCGCTCAGCTTGATGATCTTTCCGATCGCTTCTTCCTGCGATCCGAAAAGCTCCTCCGCCATCTTCTGGGTGATCACTCCGACCTTGTTATGTTGCTGCTCGTCCTGCTCGTCGAAAAATCTGCCGGTGACGACGACCAGGTTGCGCACGACGCGGTAGTCGGGAAAAACCCCGAGCACCGAGATGTCGCGTTCCTTGCCGCCGCCCACCGGAATGCGGTCGCTCAGCGAAACCACCGGGAGAAGCCGCGATGATCCCCGGCACCTCTTGCAACGCGGCCTTCATGTCGTCGATGGTCAGCGGGTCGGGAGTGACATTGGCGATGCGCTGGCTTCCGCTCTGGTATTCCGCCTCAATCTGGTTGGTGCCGATGGACTGGATCTGGTTCAGCACGTACTGCTTGCCGGTCATGCCGATGGTCACGACCAGGATCAGAGAGGCGGTGCCGATCACCATGCCCAGCGCGGTCAGCGCGAAACGCACCTTGTTGCTGCGGAAGGTCTCGTAGGCGAAACTCAGAATCTCGCTGTAAACCAGCTTCGGCGGACGTCGTTCCAGCGCGGTAGTGGTGGCAGTCGCCATTCGTCTTTGGTTAGATGCTAGCCGCTTCGGGCTGGAGGCGCAATTGCCTGCCAGGGGTTCCAACCAAAGATTAACCACCAAGGACACTAAGGTGCACGAAGAAAACTCTGAAGTTTCCGACCTTCGTGCAACTTCGTGTCCCTGGTGGTTCATAAATTTAGGCTGCAGTTCGGACACCTACGCAAACTGGCGAGCCAGGGATTAAACTAGAAATCAGGAAGGCACGTATCTATGAACAGTTTTGGCAGCCGCTCCGCTCCTTCGCGTAGGCAGCAAAGAATACGAAATCTACCGTCTCAAGGCGCTGGACGATAACAGGGTCTCCACCAAACATCTCCCTTACTCGCTGCGCATTCTGCTGGAAAACCTGTTGCGCACCGAAGACGGCCGCAACGTGACCGAGAACGACATCCGCGCTCTGGCCGCCTGGAACAGCAAATCCAAGCCCGACAAGGAAATCGCATTCACGCCCAGCCGCGTGCTGCTGCAGGACTTTACCGGCGTGCCGGCGGTAGTCGACCTGGCTGCCATGCGCGATGCCATGAAGCGTCTTTCGGGCGATCCCACATTGATCAATCCGCTGCAACCGGCTGAACTAGTGATCGACCACTCAGTGCAGGTCGACGAATTCGGCACGCCGCAGTCCTTTCAATTCAACGCTGAACTGGAATTCCTGCGCAACAAAGAGCGCTACGCATTCCTGCGCTGGGGCCAAACCGCCTTCCGCAATCTGGCGATCGTGCCGCCCGATACCGGCATCGTTCACCAGGTGAATCTTGAGTATCTGGCGCGCGTCGTATTCGTGCAGGAACAGAACGGGCATCGCACTGCTTACCCGGACACACTGGTCGGCACCGATTCGCACACCACCATGATCAACGGTTTGGGCGTGCTGGGATGGGGCGTCGGCGGAATCGAAGCCGAAGCCGCCATGCTGGGACAGCCTGTCTCCATGCTGATCCCGCAAGTCGTCGGCGTAAAACTCACCGGTAAACTTCACCAGGGCGCCACTGCCACCGATCTGGTTCTCACCATCACCGAGATGCTGCGCAAGCACGGCGTGGTGGGCAAGTTTGTCGAATACTTTGGTCCCGGACTGCAGGAGTTGCCGCTCGCCGACCGCGCCACCATCGGCAACATGTCGCCCGAGTACGGCGCGACCTGCGGCATTTTCCCAGTGGACAAAGAGAGTCTCGCCTACCTGCGCCTCACCGGCCGTTCGGCGGAACAGATCGCGCTGGTAGAAGCCTATTGCCGCGAGCAGGGCCTGTTCCACGACGAGAAAACGCCCGAAGCGGAATACTCCGAATTGCTGACGCTTGATCTGGCCACCGTCGAATCCAGCCTTGCCGGACCCAAACGTCCGCAAGACCGAGTAGCTCTTTCGCAAGCGGGAGAATCGTTCCGGATGGCACTGCCTTCGCTGATGAAGCCGAAGTCCGCGGCGCAAACCACGGCGCCGGCGGTTGTGGCTTCCGGCAGCGCTCCGTCCGGCAGCGTTCCCAAGCAGGTGGACCGCTGGGAGCAGGAAGGCGGCAGCCCAACCGCTGTCGGAGTACGAGGATCACCGGGTTGAAGAACATGTTCTCCGCGACGTGAAGAAGTCTCTTCGCCATGGCAGCGTGGTCATCGCCGCCATCACCAGTTGCACCAACACTTCGAATCCGTCGGTGATGGTGGCTGCCGGCCTGGTGGCGAAGAAGGCGGTCGAAAGAGGATTGACAGTTCCACCCTGGGTGAAGACCTCGCTCGCTCCCGGCTCAAAAGTCGTGCGCGACTACCTGGAACAAGCCGGGCTGCTGCCTTACTCTGGAGAAAATCAAGTTCCACATCGTCGGATACGGCTGCACGACCTGCATCGGAAACTCCGGCCCGCTGCCCAAGGAAGTCTCGGAGGCTATCGATCAAAAGGATCTGGTCGTAGCTTCGGTGCTCTCTGGCAATCGAAATTTCGAAGGCCGCATCAACTCCGAAGTGCGCGCCAACTACCTGATGTCTCCGCCGCTGGTAGTGGCGTTCGCTCTGGCCGGACGTATCGATCTCGACCTGCGCAAAGATCCGATCGGCAAGGGAAAAGATGGACAGGAGGTCTACCTCGCGGACCTGTGGCCGCCGCAGCGCGAAGTGGAAGAGACGATTCGCAAATCAATTTCTTCCGATATGTTCACCCGCAGCTACGGCGAGGTCTATCACGGCGACGACCGCTGGCGCGGCCTGCCCGTCCCCAAGGGCGAAACCTACGCCTGGGAGAAAGACTCCACCTACATTCGCCGCGCTCCCTACTTCGACGGGATGACGCTGCAACCCGCTCCGGTCGAGGACATCCGTAACGCGCGAGTCCTGGCCGTGCTCGGCGATAGCGTCACCACCGATCACATTTCCCCCGCGGGCTCGATCAAGAAAGACAGTCCCGCCGGAAAATATCTAATCGAGCATGGCGTAAAGCCGGTCGACTTCAACTCCTACGGATCACGTCGCGGCAATCACGAAGTAATGGTGCGCGGCACGTTCGCCAACATGCGCCTGCGCAACAAGATGGTTCCCAACCTCGAAGGCGGATTCACCCGCCACCTTCCCGACGGCGCGGAAATGTCGATCTTCGACGCTTCCGAAAAATACATCGCCGAAGGCGTGCCACTGGTGATCCTGGCCGGAAAGGAATACGGGTCCGGCTCGTCCCGCGACTGGGCGGCCAAAGGCCCGCGCCTGCTGGGCGTGCGCGCCGTGATCGCGGAAAGCTACGAACGCATCCACCGCTCCAACCTGGTGGGCATGGGCATTCTGCCCCTGCAATTTCTCGCCGGAGAAACCGCCCAGTCGCTCAACCTGACCGGCGAAGAAGTCTTCGAGATTCCCGGCATCAGCGAACTGGTTCGAAAGTTCGCGCCTGGAAGACAGGTGAAAGTTCGCGCCACGTCCGGCGGCAAGACCACCGAGTTCAGTGCGCTGGTGCGAATCGACACTCCGCAGGAGGCCCAGTACTACGCCAACGGCGGCATCCTGCAGTTCGTCCTGCGCCAGCTGATTGCCAGCAAACCAGCCGCGGTGCATGTGTGAGCCATAAGGTAGCCCTGTCATCCTGAGCGCAGCGAAGGATCTATGCATTCTGCTTGCAGTACCTGTCACTTGAGTCTCGCGTCGTAGCTCTAGAGTTCCTCGAGGCCCGCGCAGTCCTTACATGAAACCTCTCGTTGAAATCCGTAATCTGACGAAGGTCTTTCCCCTCGGCGAGTCCATGTTCGGAACGCGCGCCAAGGGCGAAGTCCGCGCCGTCGACGACGTCACCCTTGATATTCACTCCGGCGAAACTCTTGGCCTGGTCGGCGAATCCGGCTCGGGAAAAAGTACTCTGGGCCGCCTGGTGCTTCGGCTGATCGAGCCGAGCGTCGGGCGAAATCCGTTTCGAAGGGCGCGATCTGCTGGCCGCCAGTCACCGGGAAATGCGCCGCCTCCGCCGCGAGATGCAGATCATCTTTCAGGATCCGTTCGGCTCGCTCGATCCCCGGATGAATGTGGAAGACATCGTCGGCGAACCTATCATCATTCACGAAAAGATGACCATCGCCGCGCGCCGTGCCCGAGTCGCTGAACTGCTCGGCGCTGTCGGTCTCGACCAGTCCATCCTGCCGCGGTTCCCGCACGAGTTCAGCGGAGGACAGCGACAGCGCATCGGAATCGCCCGCGCTCTGGCTCTGCGTCCGAAGTTCATCGTCGCCGATGAACCCGTCTCCGCCCTCGACGTCAGCGTCGGAGCGCAGATCGTGAATCTTCTCTCCCAGTTGCAGCGCGAGTTCGGCCTCACCTACCTGTTCATCTCGCACTCCATGCCGGTGGTGCGCTACCTCGCCACCCGCATCGCGGTAATGTATCGGGGGAAAATCGTCGAGGTAGCGGATACCAGGCAGATTACGGAACACCCGCAGCATGCCTACACGCGAACCCTGCTCCAAGCCACGCCAGAAATCGCACTGTAGCGCCGGCGTCCCGCCGGCTGTCCGGTGGGCATCCTGCCCGCCGATGTTGCCTGAACAAAACCGAGCAGATCCCAGAAACCTGATCTCGGCTCACGGAGGGACGTTGCGGAATGAAGCCTGGCGGGCCTTCTGCCCGCCGATCGGGCCGGCGGGACGCCGGCGCTACCTTTTTGAGTTATCCTTGAAACCATTTTTGGAGGCAACATGAAATCGAGCTTTATCGTACTTCTGCTGTCTGCTGCCGCTTTCGCCCAACAATCCAAGAATCCCGTCACCGACGTGTTGCGTGACTCACTGGCTGGCCGTCAAAAAAACACGGTCGCGGCAATTGAAGAAATGCCTGCCGACAAATTCGGCTACAAGCCCACTCCGGACCAGATGTCGTTCGGCCATCTGGCGACGCACATTGCGGAAGGCAACTATTTCTTTTGCGCCAAAGTCGGAGACGTTCCCCAGCCGAAGGTCGAGGAGTTGAAGGAAACCGCCGCCAAAGAAAAGCTGGTTGCCGCAGTAGCAGCGTCGTTCGATTTCTGCGGCACAGCTCTCGCTAAAGCGGATGACTCGAAGCTCGGCGATCCGATACAGGATTTCGCCGGCAAGACACGCCCGCGCGCCTGGGCGGCGCTGGCCCTGGCCGGCAGCTGGGCTGATCACTATGGCGCCGCCGCCATGTATCTCCGGCTGAACGGACTGCTTCCGCCGAGCGCGCAGAAGAAGCCGGAAGAAACCAAGAAGTGACTCCCGAACGCCCCGCCGGAGTGACTGCGGTGGCGGTCGCGTTTCTCCTGGCCGCTGCCTACCTGCTGGCGGTTGGTCTGACCATGCTGGCCCGTCCCGGCCTGGTTTCGATGGCGGCAGGAGCAGAGCTGCTGGGCGGGCTCGAACTTGCGGGCCCTTATATGTTTCTCCTGGTCGCGGCGCTGGGCGCGGCAACCGCGCTCGGGCTCTGGCGGCTGCACAGGTGGGCCCGCTGGCTCGCGATTCTTGTTGCCCTGATCGGCGTGGTGCTTCTGCTCCCCAGCGTCTCCAGCGCGATCCTCGATTTTCGGTTGGGAAAACTCGTCTGGGGAGGGTTAGGAACGATCGTGCGAGTGCTGATCGTCTGGTATCTTTTTCAGCTTCCGGTCAAAGAGGCATTTTTGGCAAAGTAGATAATCGGCTCTTGCATGGAATGGAAATGGCGGGCTGCGAATTGAAGATCCCAGATTTCTTGAGAAGGACACGGCGCAAAACAACAATCTGAAATCAACAATCTCAACTCTCAAACTTTCAATCTCTTATGCTCCTCCGGCCCCGGCCAGGGCCGCAATCACACCCTGATCCTGCTCCGGAAACACGGCTCGCAAATCCAGCAGTACGCGGCCTTCTTCCACTCGCGCGATGACCGGCGGATCGGAAGCTCGCAGCCTGGCACATAGCTCGTCAGCACTCAGGCTTTGACACGTGACCGCCAACAATCGAGTGGGCAGCGTCGCCGAAGGAGCCGCGCCGCCGCCGATCACCGATTCGCCGTCGATGACTTCAAGCGACAGCTTTGATGGCCGAACTTTCTTCGCGATGGCTTCCGCTCGTTTGCCAATTTCGTCTTTGGACAGATGCATCATGCGCAACGCGGGAATCGCTTCGTGGTCTTGCTTCACATAAGCGAGCAGCGTGGCTTCGAGCGCGGCGTAGGTCAGTTTGTCCACGCGCAGGGCGCGAAACAGGGAATTGGCCCGCATCCGGGAAATCAAATCGCCGCGGCCGCTCAGGATTCCGGCTTGGGGGCCGCCCAGCAGCTTGTCTCCGCTGTAGCTGACCACATCCACGCCGGCGCGAAGGCTGTCGAGTACGCCCGGCTCGCTATCAACCTTAAAGCCACGCAGATCGAATAGTGCGCCGCTGCCCAGATCTTCCATGAGGGGGATGTTCCGCTTTCGCGCCAGCGCGGCCAATTCTTCGAGTCCGGGCTGTTCGGTGAATCCGGTGATCTCGAAGTTGGAGCGGTGTACGCGGAGCAACAGCCGGGTTTTCTCGTTGATGGCGCGTTCGTAGTCGGCAACCCGCGTGCGATTGGTGGTCCCCACCTCACGCAAGGTGGCGTTGGACTTGGACATCACGTCTGGAATCCGGAACGAGCCCCCGATCTCGACCAGTTCGCCGCGCGAAACAATGACCTCGCCACCTTCAGCGAGAGTATTCAAAGCCAGCAGAACCGCGGCTGCGTTGTTGTTAACCACGATAGAGGATGCTGTGGCGCGGGCACCGTCGCCCGCGGACCCGTCAGACAGCAACTTGCGGAACAGCCGGTCCAGGTGGACGTCGCGCTTGCCACGCTGTCCGGTCTCGATGTCGAACTCCAGGTTGGAATATCCGGACGCAACGTTCCGAATATGCTCCAGCGCGGAAGCGGCCAACGGCGCTCGCCCGAGATTGGTGTGCAGAATGACTCCGGTTGCGTTGATCACCGGACGCAGCGAGTAACTCAACGACTGCCGGACTTGGCGCTCGACCGCTCCGGCGATCCCGGAGAGAGCAAGGTCCACGCCGGAGGCATCCAATCTGGCAGCGGCTATTTCGGATCGCAAGCGTGCCAGCACAGCGCGTGCCGCATCCGCGACCGCAGCCTGGCCATCGCCGGAAACGATTGCGGCCAGCTCCCGGCTTTGCAGCAACTCATCCACCGACGGAAGCTTGCGGTAAAGATCGGTTTTGGAAGTAACCGGCACCGCTGACGATTATCCCATCCGGCGCGGCGGAAGCCAACGTTGGGCCGCCTTGACAGGAAACAAAAGAGCGAGGAAGCAACCGCCAGCCTCCCCGCTCCCAACTTCACAAAGTTCAGCGCACCCTTATCTGCCCACGATTTTGCTTTTCAACCCGGCGATGGCGTTAATTACTTCTCCCTGTTCACGGGCTGGTACCTTGAACTTGTTCAGAGTGTCAGTCAGGGCCTTCACGGAAATGGTCCAGTCTTCTTCGGTGATGTTCAGCCCGGTGTGTGCCGTCTCCATGTCGCGGCCGGTATATTTGCAGGGACCGCCGGTTGCGACGCACAGGAAGTCCACAACGTGCTGCCGCACACGGATCTTGGAATCGGTGCTCAGGCCGACAAAAAACCGGCCTTCTTTGGGATCAGTGGCCAGCCGGCCGATAAAGTCATCAGTCACGGCGGCCAGGGCATCATAACCACCCAGGCGCTTGTACAGGGAATCCTGGGCCGCGGCAGCCTGGGGCGCAGCGGGGTTTGGAGGTAGAGGCACGGCTAGACTGCTCAACACGCTGCCCGGGACGAAGCCCAGCATCAGCGCCACCAACAGGGAATGCCGGAAGGTTCTTGGCATGGCGGATTATTCTCCTCAGAGAGATGTGATTTTGGGGCCCACATCAAATACGGGAGAGAACAGATTCCGGATTTACGCAATAGTTGTCCGCTGGAACATGCCTGTGGGGTGTCGCCAGGCCTGAGGTCACATTCAAAGGTCAAAAGCGGCGGACGAACGTTATCCTACTTCTACCAGACCGTAGGTTTTTTGCCAGTGAGTGCGCATGTGGCGTAGCGCCCGGTCGATTTCTTCTTTCGAGAACTTCTTCATTGGGACCGGCCAGTACTGCGGCCGCTTCGCGCTTGGCGGCTTCCAGCAACTGGCGGTCGCGAATCAGGTTGGCAACCTGGAAGCTCGGCATACCGGCCTGGCGGGTGCCGAAGAACTCGCCGGGGCCGCGCAGTTCAAGATCAAGTTCGGCAATCTGGAAGCCGTCGGTGGTGCGAACCATGGCGTCGAGACGGCGCTCGCCGTCCTCGGAAACTTTCCCTCCGGTCATCAGGATGCAAAAGGATTTAGCCGCGCCGCGACCGATGCGTCCGCGAAGCTGGTGCAACTGCGACAGTCCGAAGCGCTCGGCATGCTCGACGACCATGACGGTGGCGTTGGCTACATCGACTCCGACTTCGATGACGGTCGTGGAAACCAGAATGTCCAGCTCGCCCTTCTGGAACAGTCGCATGACATCTTCTTTCTGAGTCGGAGTCCAGGCGGCCATGCAAGAGTCCGACGCGCAGGTCGGGAAAGATTTTCTTGCTGAGCTCTTTGTACATCTTGATGGCGGCTTTGAGCTCGTTTTCTTCGTTCTCTTCGATCACCGGATAGACGACGTAGACCTGATGTCCGGCGGCTACCTGCTTGCGCACGAATTGCCAGACTTCGTCGGCCCGGTCATCGGAGACGCGGCGAGTGACGATGGGGGTGCGGCCCGGCGGCATCTCGTCGAGCACGCTGATGTCGAGGTCGCCGTAGAGAGTCAGGGCCAGAGTGCGTGGGATGGGAGTGGCGGTCATCACCAGGACGTCGGGTTCGGCTGGAATTGCCGAGCTTTGCTCGGCCGGACGGCCGGGGGCGGCCGTCCCCACGTGGCCGTTCGCTGCTTCCATCGCCGGATTTCTTCATCAGCTTGAAGCGTTGCATCACGCCGAAGCGGTGTTGTTCGTCCACGATTACCAGGCCCAGTTTGGCGAACTCGACTTTTTGCTCGATCAGGGCGTGAGTTCCGATCACCAGTTGGGCATTGCCCTGGGCGATGTGGCGGCGAATTTCGCGTTTGCGGTCTTCTTCCAGCGAGCCGGTCAGCAGCACGACACGGTATCCGGCATTTTCCAGAATGCGGCGCGCGGAAAAATAGTGCTGCTGGGCGAGGATTTCGGTCGGCGCCATGAGCGCGACCTGGTATCCGTTTTCCATGGCGATGATGGCAGCCTCGAAAGCCACGATGGTCTTGCCCGATCCCACGTCGCCTTGCAGCAGCCGCCGCATGGGAAACGGCTTCTCCATGTCGGAGGCGATTTCCTTGAGCACCCGCTTCTGCGCTGCCGTGGGATGGAAAGGCAGAATCTTCTTGATGGCCTCGCGTACGCGGTTGTCCAGGTTGAACGCGATTCCGGTCTGCGCCTTCTGCTCGCGGCGTTTGAGTTCGAGTCCCAACTCCAGAAAGAAGAGTTCTTCGAAGATCAGCCGGACGTGAGCCGGGGTGCGCGAGGCTTGCAAATCCTGAAAGCTCTCGCCAGGATCGGGCCAGTGCACCTGCCGCAGCGCCTCCCGCGGTGCGATCAGGCTCAGGTGGCGGCGCACCGCGGCTGGAACCGGGTCCGGCAGTTCCGGGGGAAGATTCTCCAAAGCGCTGTGGATGATGCGGCGAAACCAGCGCGGAGTCAGGCGCCCCTGACCGGCCGACTCGTAGATGGGGACGATCCGGCCGACTTCCAGCGAGGAGGCGGCTTTCTGCTCTCCGCTATCGCCCTCCTCGGAGGAATCGCCGAGAATTTCAAACTGCGGCTGCATCAGTTGCAGATCTCCGCCGTGGCGGTCCTCCTCCACTTTGCCGTAGAGCGCCACCAGTTGTCCGGGCTTGAAGCGGTCGCGCAGGTAAGTGGCGTTGAACCAGATGCACTTCAGTCGGCTTCTGCCCTGGCCGGCGGTCATCTGAAAGATCGGCATGCGGCGGGTGCGGAACAGGCCCGAAGTGCGCACTTCGGCGATGACGGTGGCCATTTCTCCCGCGCGCAGTTCGGAAATTCCGCGCGGGTTCACCCGGTCTTCGTAGCGAAAGGGCAAGTAGTGCAGCAGATCGTCGACGGTATGGATGCCCTTGGCGCCCAACACCTCAGCCAGGCGAGGGCCGATGCCCTTGACGTATTGGACCGAGGTGGTGAGTTCGAGCATCTGGAGGAATGTTAGCAGGAGATCAGGCGAGGATTCAGGGCGGCACTACTCTGCGCACTCTCATCCCGAGCGGAACAGGATCGCGTGAGCATCCTGTGGAGTCGAGGGACCTGTTTTCGCCAGCCCCCTCGTGGCGGACTCGCAAGCGAGTCCATTCGCTCCGCTCAAGATAACAAGGAAAAATGTTCGGTCGCTGTAAGCCCACACTGCTCAAAATGACAAGAAACATGCTCAGTCTTTGCACCGAACCCAAATCCGGGTAGTCTGGCCCCCGTGTCGAAATCCACAACGAACTTCCTTCATGCCCTGGCAGCAGTTCTGGCGGGGAACGTCGTGTACTTCCTGCTGCTGCCGTTCCTGCCACCGGCGGCCCGCCATGTTCCATTCCAGATCGACCTCGGCCTGGCGGTGGACGGCTGCTTCTGCCTGGTCGTTTCGGGATTCTGAAGGTGGTAACTGGCCGCGAAGGCGAATTTAAACTAGCCAAACTGTGAGGTTTCGTGTCCCAGCCCATTACTTTCGGAACCTCGGTAAGCCATGGGGAAGAATTACAATCCCGCTGGCCACATGCAAAAAATCGCCATCCTCTACGACGCCAGCCAGGCGGTGCTGTCCACCTTTGACCTGGACGAAGTGCTGCAACGCATCCTGGTCATTGCGCGGGACTATTTCCACCTGCAGAACGTCGCTATCCTGTTGCTGGATAAGGAGACAGATGAGCTATGCACGCGCTCCCAGATCGGCGGGGATCCGGGTTTTGACAATGTTCGCGTGCCCATCGGGACGGGACTGATCGGCACTGCCGCCCAGCTGAAAGCGTCCTTTGTACGTGCCTGATTTCAACAAAGATACTCGCTATCACCCGTGGGGAAAGAAGACCCGTTCGGAGCTGGCCATTCCGCTCATGGTGCGGGACGAAGTGGTGGGGGTGCTGGACTGTCAGAGCGAAAACCCGGATCACTTCGATCCCGAAACGGTCGACCTGCTGACTCTGTTTTCCACCCAGGCGTCGATGGCATTGCAGAATGCCCGGCTGTATTCGCTGGAACGCCGGCGCGCCTCGCAACTGGAGGCGATCAACACGATCGCGCGGGAAACTACCGTTGTGCTGGACATAAAGAACCTGCTGTCAAAGGCCTGCGAGAAGATTCAGAAGGCGTTCCAGGTTTCTCACGTTTCGATGCTGCTTGAAAGATGACGAAGATCTGGTGCTGCGGGCTCACCACGGCGATCTGACGCTGCGCATTCCGGAAGGCGGAAGGATGCCGGCTGGAGCGGGGCTGTTGGGACGCGCCCTGTCGCGAAAGCAAGACCGTGATCGAGAATGACGTAAAGGTCGTCGCGGACTACGTTGGAATCTACCTGGAAACCGGCTCCCGCATGTGCATTCCGCTGGTTTCCTTCGGACAAACTCTGGGAGTCCTGGTGCTCGACAGCGCTCAGCACGGGATCGTTCAGCGTGAGCGATATTCAGTCGCTGGAATCAGTGGCCGACATCTGCGCCACCGCGATTCAGAATGCTCACTACGTGGAACGAGTCAAGCAGCTGGCTTATCTGGACGGCCTGACCGGAATCTTCAATCGCCGCTTCTTTGAACTGCGCATCGAGGAGGAAGTGGAGCGCGCCCGCCGCTTCGACTCCGGAATGGCTGTGATCATGGTGGACATCGACCAGTTCAAGCGCCTGAACGACGAATTCGGCCACCTGCTGGGCGACGAAGTGTTGCGCCAGGTGTCCTCGATTTTCTCCCAGCAGCTGCGGAAAATCGACGTGGTCTGCCGCTACGGCGGAGAGGAATTCGCCATCCTGCTCTCGCAAACCAACCAGCAGCACGCGATGGGCGTAGCCGAGAAACTGCGAAGGTTGGTGGAAAGCTGGCAATTTCCCGGAGTGCCGCGGCCGGTCACCATCAGCGCCGGAGTTGCCACCTGTCCCGATCACGGCACCACTCGCGACGAGCTGGTAAAAGCAGCCGACGCCGGCTTGTATGCGGCCAAACAAGCGGGAAGAAATTGCGTCAAGGTGATTTCCTGCTCCCAGCGCGAAACGGCGCAGTCCATCAGCCACGTGTAATCGCAAGCTTCCACTGCAAGATTAAATTTATTTCGCCCGCGCACGGTGGGGCCGCTTATCGAACAGCGACCGGGCCTGTCCCGAGGGGACGGCGGGCGCTACCAGTCAGCCTTATATGTCTGCTTCGGGCTGCCACACCTTCTGTACTTGATTCTCATTCTCATGCAGCTGGAGTTGCTGGTCGCGCAGTTCTTTTTGCAGTTCGCGCATTTGACGTTGCAGCTCGCGCTGTTGTTCAAGGATTTCGCGCCTGGCCTCTTGCTGCTGCTCACGTGCATTTCCTGCTTCAGCCTCTTCCCTGATGCTCGCGTGCTTCGCGCAGTGCTTCTTTCTGCTGCTCGCGTATTTCCCGCATTTCTTCCGGGTCGGGCCTGACCGCGCGCACGGTACGCTCGATTTCGGGCCTTACGCGTGCGATCTCGGATTGAGCTTCGCTCAGGTCAATCACGGTTTCGGCGTCAACGCTCAGGACTCTCGAAAGCTTTCGTCCAGCATCTGCGACTGGTTGCGTTCCGGCACGGTCAAGGTGAGGTTTTGTTCTTTCTTGTCGCGAATGATGCTGACGTTCACGCTGTTGTTCTTGCGGCCGTGAATGGCGTGAGTGAAATCGCCGCTGTCGCTGATGGATTCGCCATTTACCTTCACAATCACGTCGCCGGCGCGGAAGCCTGCTTTCTCGGCGCGGCTGCCCTTTTCCACCGAGCGCACCAGGACTCCCTGGCCATTTTTCGCGCCGAAGAAGTCTCCCAGCTGGGGAGTGAGGTTTTCCACCATCAACCCGCTGCGCGCCGAAGAGTGCACGACAACGATCGAGACCGGCATATCCATCTCGGGCATGGCCGGCATCGCAGGCATGGCGGCATAGCCGGCATCGCGGGCATTGCCGGCATGGCGAAAGTGAATGCCTTGCCCGGCGTTGCCATCGCGAAGGTCTTCTTGCGGTCCGCCAGTTGGGCCTTGAGAGTCAGGGGCTGGCCGTCGCGGCTGATTCCGAGGGTCACCACGCGTCCCGGAGGAATTTCGCGAATCATGCGGCGCAAGCTGCTCCACGCTCTCCACCTGGTTTCCATTGATGCTGAGAATGACGTCGTGCTCTTTCACGCCGGCCTTGCCGGCGGGAGCGTCCTGATCGACCAGCGTGACTTCGACGCCGTGTTCTTCTTTCAGCTTCAGGTCGCCCAGGCGGTCCGCGGTGACGTCGCGAGTGTCCACGCCCAGATACGATCCGCCGCCGAAGTCGTCGCTGGAGTATCCGAAGGCCTCGCTGAAGGGCTCCTGCGAACAGAGTTGCGCCGCCATAGGCGACCGCCAGCAAACAGCGGCACAATCAGTACTGCGAGGATCGAGTTACGCATGTTCGTCCCTCCTTAGTTGAAACTCATCTTGTCAGACCTCAACGGCTGGCCGGAGAAAGCTGATGTCTCCGGTCGTGGTGCGCACCTTCAGCATCGGACCGCCGCCATTCAAGTTGCCTTCGGCAGTGGCGGTGCCGGGGCCCCACTCGCCGCCTTCAGTCGTAACTCGAATCTCGGAAAAATCCGAGCGAATGCGATGGCCGTTGGCCAGTTCGATGGAAGCCCGAATCGTCATGTTCAGGTTCGGGCGCCAGATAGACCGTGATGTCGCCGGCGGAAGTTTCCAGCACCGAATCGGTGCGCTCGCTGCCGGAGACGAACTTGGCGACGATTCCGCCGGCCCCGGTCTCGGCCCGGGCCGCAGGCACGCCGTTGAGCGTAATGCTGCCGCCCGCCGGTCTCGGCCCGCACCGCTCCGGTCGCCGAGCTCAGACGGATGCTGCCGCCGCCGGTTTCAATCTCGGCCGGGCCCGGCAATCTCGCCCAACTCGATGCTGCCGCCGCCGGTCGTGACTTTCAACGGTCCCGCAGCAACGTTGCACTTCGATGCTGCCGCCGCCGGTTTCGAGCACCGCGCCCTGCAGACCGGAGACCACCACCACGCTGCCGCCGCCGGTCTCGGCATTGATCTTTCCCTTGGCCGACGCCACCTTGATGCTGCCGCCACCGGTGCGCAGCGTAAGATCGCCGCCGACCGTGCCCACGTCGATGCTGCCGCCGCCGGTCTCGGCGTTGATCACGCCTCCGATGTCGTCCAGGTGAATGCTGCCGCCGCCGCTCTCACGCTTCGACCCGGCCGGCGATGCCCGTGGCGGTCAGATCGCCGCCGTCGGTCTCGACTTTTACCAGATCAGTATTGCGCGGAACGTTAATGACAAATTCGCTGGAGGAGCGGCGCGGCCGGCTGCCCTGCCATTCGCCCACCACCCAGGCCGTGTCTCCGCGGACGTAAACGCTGATCTTGTAGGACTTCGAATTCGCGCCGGGCCTTCTCTTCCGACGAAGCGTAGGAATGATTGCTGATGGACATAGTTGATGGTCTGCTGCGAACCGCCCGCGACCCGCACCGACGCCCGACTCCACCTTTACTCGCAGATTCTTCGCCGCCGCCAGCGAGCCGGTGATCTGCCGCGACCACTTGCCATTTTCCTGATAGACGCGAGTCTGTTCGTCTGGGCGGGTTTCCTGCGCCACCGCCAGAGGCAGGAGCAGCAGCAAGGCCGCAACGATTTTGGGAAACTTTTTCAACTCTTCACCTTCCGATTCTTGTTCCTTCAACTCGATCTAACTGCAAACTCTCAATCAATTTCCGACATCTGCGACAGCACATTGCGCGCCTGCGACGGATGTACTGGTTCTGATCGTTCTCCGCCAGCTTCTGCAGCACCACGCGCACGCTGCTGTCGGCGCGCACCGGTTCGAGCAGATGCAGCGCCTGGGTCCGCAAGCCGGGATTGGAATCGTTCACCAGCGCTTCCAGCACGGCATCGCGCACCCGCACGTCATCCTTTACGTAAGACCCCAAGCCCTTCGATCGCCTTCAGCCGCACGCCGGGATTCGAGTCATAGCGCAAGGCATACAACAGAGCCTCGCGCACGTGGGTATCGTTCGGCGTCTGGGTCAGCAGGTCGACCGAATCCATGCGCACGCCCGAGTTGTAGTTGTTGCGGGTGGCGAACAGCAGCAACTGCTGGATGCGCTGATCGTTCAGCGAACCTTGCGCCTCCTGCGTGGAAACGGTGTTGTAGTTGATGCTGATTTGAGATGAGCCGGGCTGCTGCGAGATGGACTGGATACCGGTGATGGAAGATTCTGTGGGAGCGGCGGCGGAGAGATCTCGACCGGGTTTCGGCCATTCATCACTTGATATGTGGCCCCAATTCCGCCGGCAAAGCCCACGATGAAAATTGCCGCCGCCAGTGCCGGAGCCAGCTTGATGGGACGAAGCCAGGCGCCCGGGTCGAACACCAGGCGCTGCCAGAAGCCGCCCTGCTCGGTGGTTTCGAGCGCTTCCTGCAAACGCATGCGCGAAGCGGCAACCAGATTGGGAGAAGGTTCCTCGCACGGGAAACTGGGAGATGCGTGGCGTGGAACTGGCGAGCTGGCTTTCAGCTCGGCCGCGCAATCGGTGCAGCGCGCCACGTGCTGTTCCAGTTCGTAACGAGCGTCGTCAGGCAGCTCGTTGTAGATGTGCAGCAGAATATTTTCCTGTACCCATTCGCATTTCATAGTTTCACCCCTTCGCATGGGGAGTTGCGTCGGACGGGCACGCCTGTCCTCGCGTGATCTTCTTCATCGCATGTCCGCCAGAGAGCCACGCAATTTCTGGGTGGCCCGGAATAAAGTATTTTTTGCCGTTTCTTCGGTCGTATTCAAAATCTCGCCTACGGTCCGCAATTTCAATCCCTGGTAATGCTTCAACTCGAAAACCATGCGCTCGCGGGGCGTGAGCTTGTCCAGAGCATGGTTGATGCGCGTTCCCAGTTCGCGGCGCATCAGGTCGCGCTCGGGATTGGCGCCGGCCCGCGCGTCCGGAACCTGGGCGAGAACGTCGTACGCTTCGCCCTGCGCATCCACCGCGACCGGCGCGTCTTCCTTGCGCACCTGCTTCTTCCGCAGGTGGTCGAGACAAAGATTGGTCACGATGCGGTAGATCCAGGTGTAGAAGGAGCACTCGAAGCGGAAATTGCCCACGCTCTTGTACGCCTTCAGAAACGCATCCTGATAAATGTCCTGGGCTTCGTGCTCCGACCCGGTCAGGTGCATGGCCAGCCGCAGCACCGCCTGGTCGTAGTGCCGCACCAGTTCCTCGAAGGCGGCGCGATTGCCGCGCTGCGCTTCGCGGACCAGCAAGCGTGTCGTCGATACGGCCTAGACTATGCCCAGCCATGTGGCCCCGCGCTGAGGGGGTCCTGGGATTCGTTGCTTCGTTCCACCGGCCGCGACTCGCGTCCGGATGGGAACATCCGCCAACCGCAAATGGTACTGCCCATGCATCGGCCGGCATCTCTCGTTGTCCTCGACTAAGCCGGGTGCCTTGCCGTTCTTCCCGGTTGCATAGCTATGGACGTGGCAGCAAAAGAACCGTGAGCAGGAATTATAGGAGTTTGGCAGGATTCGTGCTCTGTAGAGTGCTGTGTGAGCAGGAGTTATAGGGGCGTGGCGGCGGACACTCCTGTCCGCCGCTGTTGCAGTGTTGAATTGTCGTTCATGTAGCTCAGTCATGGCCATTCGAGCTGAGCAAACGCGGGCAGGAGCGTCCGCTCCGCACAGACTTACGCTACTCGACGGCTTCCTTCTCGATCACAACTTTCAAGTGCGTGGTCACATCCTTGTGCAGCTTGATCGGCACGGTGAATTCGCCCACGGTCTTGAGCGGCTCGTGGAGCTGGATCTTCCGGCGGTCCACGTCAAAGCCTTTTTTCGCCAGCGCGTCCGCGATATCGCCGGAGGTGACTGAGCCGAAGAGCTGATCGTGTTCGCCGGAGCGGCGCTGGAACGAAACCGAGACGCCTTCGAACTGCTTGGCCAGGGCCTCGGCGCTCGGTCTTCTCCTTGGCCGAGCGGCGGACGGCGGCTGCCTTCATCTGCTCGATGACAGCCTTGTTGCCTTTCGAGGCTTCGATGGCGAGCTTGTGCGGCAGCAAATAGTTGCGTCCAAAACCCTCGGCGACTTTCACCACGTCGCCGCGCGAGCCCAGCTTGGGCACATCTTCTTTCAGAATGACTTCCATGGATGACTCCCTTTAGAAATTCTGTTCGCCACGGATTTACGCGGATCTTCACGGATCTTTTCATGCCCTAGATTTGATCCGTGAGAGATCCGTGTAAATCCGTGGCCGATTTTTTACGAAGCGCGCCCGGCAAACGGCAGCAGCGCGATGTTGCGCGCCTGCTTGATGGCCAGACGACAGACGCCGCTGATGCGGCGTGCAAACTCCGGTCAGGCGGCGCGGAACGATCTTGCCGCTCTCCGCCACGAACTGGGCGAGCAGCCGAACGTCTTTGTAGTTGATGGCCTCAATTTTCTCGACGCAGAACTTGCAGACCTTCTTGCGGCGAAAATATTTGCGTCCACCTTCGCGGCCGCCACCGGGCCGCCGGGACGTGGAGGACGACGTTCGCCGCGATCGGGCCGGTCGCCAAACGAAGGACGGTCTCCTCCGGAGGGCCGGTCGCCGCCGGCTGGGCGCTCCCCGCCAGAACTTGCTGCCGCCGTTGCTGTTGCTCTAGTTTCTTCAGCCATGATGCTCCTTAAAATCAGTCGTCGGTCTTCGGTCGTCAGTCGTCAGCAAAGCCAGTTCTTAGCTGTCTCGCTGAGGACTGACGGCCGACGACTGACGACGGGTTACGCCGTGACCGCTGCCGTTTCTCCGGCCGGTTCCGCGGCCGGGGCGGGGGGCGGGTCTTGCGACTGCGCGTCGCGGATCGCCTTGATCTTGTCCAGACGCTTTTGCTCTTCGTCGATGCGCACGGTGATGAACTTGATCACCGGTTCGGTGACGCGCAGGCGGCGCTCCAGTTCGTGAATCAGCCCGCCGCCGCCTTCCACCGTCAGCAGCACGTAGATGCCGTCGTGAAACCTGCGGACCATGTAGGCCAGACGGCGCTTGCCCATCTTCTCCACGCTCTTCACGTTCCCGCCTGAGGAGGTCACCGCAGTTTCCAGCGTGGAAATCAGCTTGTCCTGCTCTTCTTCCACCATGTCGGGGCGGACGATAAACATCAGTTCATAAGTACGATTCATTTTCTCTCCATCTTCCATCCGCCACGGATTCTCACGGATCAGCGCAGTCGATCAGCGCACGATCGAATTCGAGATCCGTGCTCATCCGTGTAAATCCGTGGCTACTCTCTTCTGGCTTCTGCCTTCCGGTTGAAGCGGTTCATCGCCGCAGCCGGACCTTCTTTCAAAATCACATTTACCGCTTCGGCGGCGCTGTCGAGCACTTCGTCCACCTTCTTCAGTTGCGACTTGCGAAACGGAGTCAGCACAAACTTCACGCCATCGCGATCTTCCGCTCCGGCGAAATTCCCAGCCGGATGCGCAAAAACTCCTGCGTGCCCAGCGCCCCAATGATCGACTTCATGCCATTGTGGCCCGCCGAACTGCCCCGCTGGCGGATACGGATCGTGCCCAGCGGCAAATCCAGTTCGTCGTAAATCACGATCAGGTCTGTCTCCGGCCTGATCTCGTGCTTGGCCACCAGTTCACGAACCGACATGCCGCTCAGGTTCATGAAGGTCTCTGGCTTGGCCAGCAGAACCTGCTCGTCGCCGATCGCCGCCCGGGCCGTCAGCGCACGGCACTGGCGATTTCTTACTTCCACGCCGCAGTCGTTGGCGATGCGGTCGATGGCGAGAAATCCCAGGTTGTGCGGCGTGAACTGGTATTCGATTCCCGGATTGCCCAACCCGACAATCAGTTTCACGCTGCGTCAATCCGCCTCGACCACAGAACCACGTGGTCGAGCTTCGCTCGACCGGTCGAGCGAGCTCGACGACTCCGCTCAGCAACCACAGTCGAGCTCGCTCGACCGGACGGTCGAGCCCGTCCCTACTGGTCTTGCTACTTCTTCTCTTTCTTCTCGGCCTTCTCCGGCTTCTCGGCAGCGGCTTCTGCACCTTCTTCGCCCTCGACTTCCTGCTTGCCCTTCTTGATGACTTCGGGCTCGGCAGGAGCGGCAGCCGGCTTCCGCGGCAACCGCATCCGGCAGCCGGCGCCACTTCTTCCTTGACCGTGGTGATGTGGGCCACGGGCTGGTTCGCGTCGGTGATGAAGTGGATCTTCTGTTCGTCGTGCGTCAGATCGGAGACGCGCAGCACCTTGCCGAATACCAGTTCGCTGACGTCCGCTTCGATGACGCTCGGAATGTCGCCGGGCAAGCACTCGACTTCCACTTCGCGCAGAATCTGCTCCAGGATGCCGCCCTGCTGCTTCACTCCGGCAGCTTCGCCCTTGAGCACGATCGGCACGCTGACCGTGAGCTTCTGGTCCATGGCGATGCGCTTCAGGTCGATGTGCAGCAGATGGCCCTTGATGGGCTCATACTGCCAGTCCACGATCATGGCCTTGGTGCGCTCGCCGCCTTCGACCGCGAGATCGAAAATGGTGTTGTGTCCGGTCTCGGAATGCAGAATGCGCGTGACCTGGCGCGGATCGAGCGTCACCGGCAGTGAATCCTTGCCGGCGCCATAGAGGACGCCGGGAATCTTGCCGCCCATGACGCACCCGGCGGGCGACATTCTTGTTGCCCGGGGTGCGCGGTTGCGCTTCCAAAACGTTGCTTTCAGTTGCTGCGTTGCCATAAATTTTGATTCCTATAAGAACAATCTGCTGACGGACGTCTCTTCGTGAATCGACTGGATCGCGCGTCCGATCAAACCAGCGATAGTAAGCACTTTGATTTTCGGTTCCTGCTTCGCCGCTTCGCTCAGCGGGATGGTGTTGGTCACCACCACTTCGGTGATGCAGGACTGCGAAATGTTTTCCACCGCCGGACCCGAAAGCACCGGATGCGAAGCGCAGGCATAAACCTGGCTGGCGCCGTTTTCCATCAGCGCGGCGGCGGTCTTCACCAGCGTTCCCGCCGTGTCGATCAAGTCGTCGATGACCAGGCAAGTGCGGCCGTTGACGTCGCCGATGACGTTCATGACTTCCGCCACGTTCATCTCCAGAGCGGCGTTTGTCGACGATGGCCAGAGCTGAATCCATCTTCTTGGCAAAAAACCGGGCGCGCTCCACGCCGCCTGCATCCGGAGAAACCACCGTCAGGTTCGGCAAGTTCAGCCGCTTGAAGTAGTCCACCAGCACCGGCGACGCGAACAGATGGTCCACCGGAATATTAAAAAATCCCTGCAACTGCGGCGCGTGCAAATCCACGATCAAGGCCCGATCGGCGCCCGCGGTGGTCAGCAGATCGGCCACCAGCTTGGACGAAATCGGCACCCGCGGCTTGTCCTTGCGATCCTGCCGCGCATAGCCAAAGTACGGAATCACCGAAGTGATGCGCCGCGCCGACGCCCGCTTGAGCGCGTCGATCATCAACAGCAACTCCATCAGGTGCTCGTCCACCGGATGGCAGGTCGGCTGGAGCACGAATACATCCGCGCCGCGCACGTTCTCCTGAATCTGGACGTAAGCCTCGCCGTCGCTGAAGCGCGTGACCTGCGCCTGGCCGCGCGTCAATCCGAGAAAGGCGCAGACCTCATCGCACAGCGGTTCGTTGGCCGTGCCACAGAAGATCTTGAACTTGTCGTCCACCCGGGCGCGCTGGGGCTTGCGCTCCGGTTTCTCGTCGGCGTTCATCTGGGCCTTCTTTTCGGTCGCTGTCGCAAGAGTTGCCATAGGAGCTTCTGGCTCCTAGCTACTAGCTTCTAGCCGTCAATCGCCGCAACATTGTCCTGGCTAGAAGCCAGGAGCTAGAAGCTGGTTTTCTGGCTGGGCCGCTAGGATTCGAACCTAGACAAAGTGCTCCAAAGGCACTTGACCTACCATTAGTCGACGGCCCAGTAAGTTCAGTTGTCAGAGTTTGCTGAGTTTCAGGTTGTCGAGTGAAACGCCTGGATTCGCACCGCAATTATCCAATCTGCGAAACTAGAAACCGGAAATCTGAAATCTTCTTCCAGTACTGCCGTCGCGTCAGGGTGGTGGTGACCACCGCCGGAATGCCGTCGCGCTGCAACCTGGCCGCTGCCTTCTGGCCCGCCGCCCGCGACGCAAACAGCCCGTAAAGCGCCGAACCGGAGCCTGAGAGCGAGGCATAAAACGCCCCCGCACGTTCGAGCACACTCTTGACCTCGCGCAATTCGGGATACTTAGGAAAGACGACCTGTTCAAAGTCGTTTTCGATCCCGGTACGGACAAGGTCGAGAAGCGAGGTCTCGGCCCGGCCCCTGCCTTTACTCACAGGGACACCGGATAAAGGTTGACCACTCAGCCACGCAGAAATCGCGCGACCGAACTCAATCATTCTATCGGAGGGGGGCAGAAGGCGTCAATTTGGCAGGCGGGGATCGCGCCACGGCTCATGTGGGGACGGCCGTCCCCGACGCCGTCCTGAGCCGAGCGAAGCTCGGCAGCGCTCGTTCGGGAGCCCCCGCACATCATCGCATCCCAATCCGCAAACGCCTTCGGGGTCGAAACCCCAATCTCCGGCGTGGCCACCACGCAAGCAGACGACGGCAAATCCGGCAGCGGATAAACCTCTTCCCCGCGTCCCACCCCCAGCACCGTCCCGCCGACCAGAAACAGAGGCAAGTCCGAGCCGACCTCGGCCGCGATCCGCAGCTTCTCCGCCCCCGGCAATTTCTTCTTCAGCGCACGTTCGAGCGCCAGCAGCGTAGCCACCGCATTTCCGGAGCCCGCTCCCAAGCCGCCCTGCACCGGCAAGCGCTTTTCGATGGTGATGGTCACGCGCCCGCGGGCTCTAAGCGCAGCCATGGCCCGTTCCGCGATGCGATAGCAGGTGTTCGATGCGATCCTTGGGAACACGCGGATCGTCGCAACGAATCTCAATGCCGGTGCCGCGCCCAACCTGCACGCGAATGATGTCGTGCAAAGCAATGGTCTGGTAGACGGTGCGCAGATCGTGAAAGCCGTCGGGACGCAGCGCGCCAATGCACAGGCCGAGATTGATCTTGGCGAAGGATCGGACGGTGACGGGCATGGAGTGACGATTCTAACCACAGAGGACACGGAGGACACAGAGGATTGACGCTCGTTTATCCGTGGATCCGTGCAAATCCGTGGCGTTCACGTCCGTCGCTTGTAGTAAATCGTGAACTCAAATCCCGGATTCGCCGGAAACAACTCCGCCACTTTCTTCAATCGCTCCGCCATCTGCGCCGGCGCCAGCAGCGGATAGTCGCGCTCGCGCAGATCGTAGTAGTCCACGTCGATGAACAGCGACAGCAGGTAGATCGAGATGGCATCGGAAAAGCTGGCGGCGAAATATTCGTTCTTGTACTTCTCCGTGTCCGGACCGGGTTCCGTCGCCAGCTTGCGCGACTCCCAGGCATCCAGCGAGGTCTCGCCGCGCGCTTTGTTCTGCACCTGCTTCCAGACCAGATCGGCAAAAGCCTGCGAGACGCCGGCCCGCTCGACCACCGCGTGTCCCACGTTGATATAGAACTCAAAGGCCACCGAGAACTTGTCGTCCATCAGGCGGGTGGAAATAAAGACGCACTGCGAATCGCCCAGATCGAGATTGCGATGGCAGACCGCGTTGTCGCTCAGCGCCACGTCATAGCGGTCGGCGATCACGGTTTCGTCGCCCTGGTTCACGGTCAGCGGAACGAAGTAATAAGCCTTGCGCTTCAGAGCGGCCGCGGCGGCATCGGGCACGGCGGACACCATGCGCTGCAGGTCGGCTTCAGGGACGGTGATCTCGCCCGAAGCGGCGTAACAGATTCCATTGGGAGCTTGTGAGACGGGGGTCTGGCGGACGACCTCCGCCGGGGGTCGCGTAATCGGCGGCGCAACTTGTGACATGGCAGTATTCTAGCGCACCGGGACGCCGACGAGCTGGCCCAGCCTGCGAAGCCGACAGCGAAAACCGGCGAACCGATACAATCGAGGACAATGCCGTCCGCCAAAGCCCCTTCCCGCAAGCTTCGATGGTTCTTGATCCCGCTGCGCGTGCTGCTGGTGACCTTTCTGCTGGCACTGCTTTCCTTTGCGGTGTGCCTGCTGCTGGGAATTCTGGGGCTCGTGATCAGCGCCGTCGTGCGGGGCGTCCATCCCAACATGACCGTGGCCTACCGGGAGATCGCCTTCCCCGCCGCCATGCTGGCGGGGCGGCTGCGCTGGTCGCGGCGATTGTGATGGAGGTCCGACGTCGACGCAGACACTTCAGATCAGTGGGGCAGCGTCCTCGCTGTGCGAGCGAGTCGTCACAGAACTAGCCGAGTCTGGATGAATCCGCGCGTTCAACTGCGGAGCTTCGCTCCGCTGAGCGGCTGAGGACGGCTGCCCCACGTGGGCGGTGGCGGTGCCAATTGCTGAGTGCTAACGTAATCGCTCATGATTGTCGGCACCGGCATCGACATCGCCGAAGTTCCGCGCATCGCGCAAGCCCTGGCCCGCCACGGCGACCGCTTTCTCCATCGCGTGTTCACCGAAGGCGAGATCCGCTACTGCGATTCCAAGGCCAATCGCGTGGAGCGTTATGCCGCCCGCTTTGCCGCCAAGGAAGCGGCCATGAAAGCGCTGGGCACCGGCTGGAACCATGGCGTGCGCTGGCGTGACATTGAAGTTTCGCGCCAGCCCGGAGGACGGCCCACGATCACGTTCCATGGCAAGGCGGCCGAATTTGCCGCGCGGCTGGGCGCGGCCCACGTCGCGCTTTCGCTCTCGCACACCGCCGAGCAGGCGATCGCGCAAGTGATTCTCGAAAGTTGAAAGCATCGACTGACGACTGAGGACTGACGACCAGCAACTGCCCTTCTGTTAGACTGTCGCCGTTCCGGCAAACCCTTCGCAATGAGTGAGACATCCCTCCTGATCCCAACCAGCAGCACAGCACAAACTCCGGATCGCGCCATGCTGGCTGGCATCGCGCTGAGCAGCTTTGCCGCCCTGCTGCTTGAACTGGCGCTGACCCGGCTGTTTTCCGTGGTGCTCTTCTATCACTTCGCGTTTCTGGCGATTTCGATTGCCCTGCTCGGACTCGGCGCCGGGGGCGTGTTCGCGCACCTGAGAAAGAACCGGCTGGCGCGTTTCGAGACCCGCGCCCTGGTGGCGCGGCTGTGTTCGATCAATGCGCTGATTGTTCCGGTCGTGCTGGTGATCGTGCTGCGCATTCCGGTCTCGCTGGAAATCTCGAAGGCGAATTTCCTTCGGCTCACCGCGATTTACCTGGCCTCCGCCGTTCCGTTCTTTGTTACCGGACTGGAATTCTCCGTCGTGTTTGCGCGCGAGGCGACACATGTCTCTCCGCTCTATGCCGCCGATCTGGCGGGAGGCGCGCTGGCCTGTCTTGCCATCGTCCCGCTGCTCAACTGGCTGGGCGGCCCGAACACTGTATTTTTCACCGGCGTGTGCATGGCGGTGGCCGGAATGGTGTGGGCGGTCGACCAGCAAGGCGCGAAGATCGGCTGCCGGGCGCGCGCTATTTCGTGCTGGTCCTGATTGCGGTCAACTACTCCGGCAAGCTGTTCGACATCGTTTACGCCAAGGGCGGATTCCGCGATTCTGCCTGGGTGGAGTTCGCGCGCTGGAATGCCATCTCGCGCGTGGAAGTAGATCGCCAGGGCAAGGGCAAGGCAATCGTGATCGATGCCGATGCGTCCACCTACCTGATGAATGTCGATCCCAAACATTGGCAGGGACGGCTGGGAGAGAAATCTGATGTCAGCGCCGCCGGCGCTGGCCAACGTGCTGCGCCCGCACGGAGACTACGCCATCATCGGCCCCGGCGGCGGCGTGGACGTGTTGCGCGCGGTGGCGCAATGGCAGTCCGAGCGTGACCGGAATCGAAATCAATCCCATCATCGCCAACACCATCATGCGCGGCCGCTACGCCGACTACACCTATCACCTTTACGAGCGGCCCGAGGTGCACATCCACGTCACCGATGGCCGGTCGTTTGTGCGCAATGCCAAGCAGCAGTTCGACGTCGTGCAGATGACGCTGGTGGATACCTGGGCCTCCACCGCGGCGGGCGCCTTCGCCCTGAGCGAAAACAGTCTGTACACGGTCGAAGCGTTCCGCGAATACTTCGAGCATCTGAAGCCGGATGGGATGATCGCCATCACGCGCTGGGAATTTCAGCAGCCGCGCGAAGCCTTGCGCGTGGTTTCGGTCGCGATGCAGGCGCTGCACGAACTGGGAGTGGCGAACCCCGCCGGCAACTTCATCGTGGTTTCCGAAGGACATCTTGAACGAGGACGGCATTCCCGGTCGTGGTGCTGGCCAAGCGCACGCGCCTTCACGCGCCGAAGAAGAGGCCCAGGTGCGGGCGCATCTGGCAGCGCATCCCAAACTGTTTCTGCTGTATCTGCCGTCCGACCAGATCCGGCTGCGACCACGGCAGCGCCGGCAGGAGCACTATTCCGCCAGCGCCGATTCCTTTACCCAGCTGATTCAGTCGAACGATCCGCAACGATTTCGCGGCGCGTTATCCCTACGACGTCTCGCCGGTGACCGACAATGCTCCGTTTTTCTTTTTCACCTTGAAGCTCGGCCAGATCCTGCATCCGGAGTCGCTGATCGCAGGGCATCGACTGGAAAGTGAATCTGGGCGTGGCCGTGCTGGGGATGGTTCTGGCTGATCTCGCTCCTGGCCGTGCTGGTGTTTCTGGTGGTTCCCCTGGCGCCTGGGCAGCTCGAGGCCAGCAACCGCGTCCGGTCCGCCTGCTTTACTTCATCGCCGTCGGGCTGGGATACATTCTGGTGGAGATCGCCTTCATCCAGCGCTTCGTCCTGTTTCTGGGTCATCCGGTCTACGCGCTGACCGTGGTCGTGTTCCTGCTGCTGCTTTCGAGCGGCGCGGGCAGCATGGTTTCGCGCTGGTGGCTGGCCGAAACCAATCGGGTCTGGCTGCCCCTGACTACTGATTGCCGCCGCCTTGCTGCTCTATGTTGCCGTCCTGCCCGGCCTGCTGAACCGTCTGGTGGGCTTGCCCTTCCCGGTGAAGCTCGCTGGTCAGTGCCGGGCTGCTGGTTCCGCTGGGATTCGCCATGGGCATGCCATTTCCCACCGGTCTGCGGGCGTTGGCCGGCCGTCGCGACAGCGAATTTCCTGCTCCGCTGGAAAGCGAGCGGAAACCTGGTGGAGTGGGCGTGGGCGATGAACGCGGCCTCCAGCGTTCTGGGTTCGGTCTTGGCGATCGTCATCGCCATCCAGTTCGGACTGAATATCACTCTGGCCTGCGGCGCGGCGGCCTATCTGCTGGCACTCGTGCCTGGTCGACGAACGCTGCGCCCAGCACTCCAAAGTGGCATGAACCGGCCGTGCGGTCTGCTATTATGCTGGAAATCCAGGCGTATCTGGGGTCAGTATCCGTGGTCGCTAGAATCCGTGTACGTAGAATGACTTTGCTCGGGAGAATGCGTGCCTAGCCAGAAGCAGTTGAAGTGGTCTCAACTGAAAGTCGGGCTCACGGTGCTGGCGGCCAGCATCACGCTTGGCGTGCTGATTTTCCTCATGAGCGGTACCGGCGGCCTGTTCACCACCAAAATTCTGCTGAAATCCTATTTCGACAACGCCAACGGCTTGCGCGTGGGCGCGCCCGTGCGGCTGGCGGGAGTGGATATCGGCAACGTAACCAAGATCCGTGTGGTGCAGGACCGGACAAAGCAGCTCACTCCGGTCGAAGTCACGATGAAGGTGAACACCCGGTACCGCTTCAATCTGCGCAAGGATTCGCTGACCCTGCTCTCCACCGCGGGAGTGCTGGGTGAAACCTATATCGACATCGACAGCTCGCAAGCCAAGGGGCCGCAGGCTGCAGGACGGCGACGTGCTGCCCAGCCGCGAAGTGCCGGACTTTGGCGACATGGTGCGCTCCGGCCAGGGCACGCTGCAGAACATGGACGCGCTGCTGAAGCGCCTGGATCGCATCGTCGCCTTCGTCGAAAGCGGCCAGGGATCGGTCGGCAAGCTGATCTACGATCCCACGCTTTACAACCGGCTGAACTGCGACGGTGAATGAATTCCAGGGACTGGTGAATCAGGTGGCCCAGGGCAAAGGCACGCTGGGCAAGCTGTTTTCCGACGAGGAGCTGTACCAGAAGGTCAACGGCACCGTCGACAAACTGAACGTGGTGATTGACGACCTGAATGCCGGCAAGGGAAGCGCGGGAAAATTCCTTAAAGATCCCGCGCTCTATAACAATGCCAACGACACCATCGCCAACGTGAAGAAGCTTACCGACGATATCAATGCCGGCAAGGGCGCCATCGGCAAGCTGGCCAAGGACGAGGAATTTGCCCGCAAGCTGCAGAACACGATGGACAAGCTCTCCGCCATCTCCGACCGGCTGGAAGCGGGCGAAGGCACGGCGGGTAAGCTGCTTCGCGATCCGTCGCTGTACAACAATGCCGACCAGATGCTGGTGGAAACCCGGGCCTGGTCAAGTCGATCCGGGAAAATCCCAAGAAGTACCTGACCATCCACTTCAAAGTGTTCTGAACCCGAACCAATACAGGCGTGAGCGTCGATGTGGGCGCGAGCGTCCTCGCTCGTGCAACGCGCCAACGAAGCTTTCATGAGTGAGATTGAGAACGCACGAGCGGGACGCTCGCGCCTACACGCTGCTCGCGCCTACACCGACCGGGTGGCTTCCGCCTGCTCGTGCGCGTGATAGCTGGAACGCACCAGCGGTCCGGATTCGACGTGGCGGAAGCCGAAGCGCAGCGCTTCCTCTTTCAAATACTCGAAATTCATCGGGCGTGTAAAAGCGGGAGATCGGCAGATGATCGCGCGAAGGCCGCAGATATTGTCCGACCGTAAGAATGTCCACGCCGCGCGAACCCAGGTCGCGGAAGACTTCCACCAGTTCGGTCCATGGTTTCGCCCAGTCCAACCATCACGCCGGACTTGGTCACCATCGCCGGCGCAAACTTCTTGGCATTCTCCAGCAACCGCAGAGTGCGCTCGTAGCGGGCGCCGGAGCGCACCGACGCGATACAGGCGCGGCACGGTCTCGGTGTTGTGATTCAGAACGTCGGGCTGCGCGTCGAGCACAATCTTCAGCGCTTCGTCGAGACCCTGGAAATCCGGGATCAGAACTTCGACCCGGCAATCCGGCGATCAGCTCGCGAATCTGGCGGATGGTTTCGGCGAAAATGCGCGCGCCGCCCAGATTGTCGTCATCGCGATTCACGCTGGTCACGACCGTGTGCTTCAGGCCGAGAGTGGCGACGGCTTCGGCCACGCGCCGTGGTTCGTCCCACTCGATCGGGCCGGGCTTGCCTTTGGGCACGGCGCAAAAGCCGCAACGCCGGGTGCAGATGTCGCCCAGCAGCATGAAGGTCGCGGTGCGGTGATTCCAGCACTCGCCGATGTTGGGACACTGCGCCGACTCGCAGACCGTGTGCAATCCCAGGCCGCGGGCCAGCTTCTTCAGATTGTGAAAGTTCTCGCCGACCGGAGCCTTGGCTCGCAGCCACTCCGGCTTGGGCTGCCGGACGGGAGGTCCGACGTGCGATCTGCACCAGTTGGGAAGTAGCTGCCATATCCAATCTGATTTTACATGCAATTGCAGGTGGTCCGCTGGAGCGCGCGGCCGTGCGACACGACCGTGAAGCGGCGTCGCTGCGAGCTTCCGCGATGCGTGGATGACACTGCGAACCTCAGGGCAAAGCCGGACGGTTGCAGCGTCTTGCGGCAGAACTGAAGTTCGTGCCCTTCCAAGCATGATCTCGGACGACGGGCGAGTCACGGCGCTCTCTAGTTTTCCAGATAGGCTTCGATCCACTCTTTGATTCGCAAGCGGCGATCGTCTTTGGCGTCGAAGCGAACCCCGAAAGTCTTGTTGGGCTTGCGCCAGCTGACCTGGGCCGCGCACCCAGATGCGCGGCAGAGTCAGCAGAGCGAATGAAACTTCGAGCATCCATGCCCGAGGGAAACATCCTCGGGGCTCTTTACCGACATGCCTCCGGTGCTGATCTCCTGGCTGGTGGCGGTAAAGCGGCGGCTGTCGGCGGTAACCATGGCGATTTCGGTGATGATCGGAATGCGCACATAGCGGCGGAATTCGTGCAGCACCAGCATCTGCGTGGCGCGCACCAGCTTCAGCGCGGCTGGCCGCTCCAGCGGTTCCTGGAAGACGGCATTGACGCCGTACTTGGAAAACTGCATCGCCTCCTGGGCGCTGCCACCCAGCCCATAGATCACCATGCGGTTGTTCGAGGGCGAACGCCGTACTGAGTCCATCACGGCCGCGGCTTCCGGGGCCAGGTGCACGACGCAGGCTTCAAACTTCTCGTGCTGCAGCCGTTCCGGCACATCGCCGGTCATGAGTACGGTTTCGATTCCAAATTGCCTGAAACACTCCGACAAAGAGCGAGCCGGTGGGTTCCTTGATGTCGACCAGGGCGACCCGGGCCGAAGTCTTTCTTGCTGGGACGAGGCGGCGCGAGAACGAGTTCCTGAAGCTTTTTGCATGGCGTTGGGGAATGCCTTACCGGAACACATTCTGGCCTGCCGTCGGGGCCTTGGCAAAGGCGAAGAAGGACAATGGCCGGGTACCAAGGTCGTATTACCCGGAATGCACTGCCGAGTAGACGATTGGGACGTGTAAAGCTAAAGTTTGTGAATGACTTAACCGAGACAAGCCAGCCGTCCCAGTTTGGGAATATCGTAAGATTTGGGCGGGGATTACCGGCTGATTACCAACGATGAAAAACCGCCTGAAAAGGTTCTAATTCATTACCCGTCCCAGCGCCGGAACAGCAGGGCGCCATTGGTTCCGCCGAAGCCGAACGAATTCGACATGGCGTATTCCACTTCGGCTTTGCGGGCGTGGTTGGGGACGTAATCCAGATCGCAGTCGGGTCGGGGTTCTCCAGATTGATGGTGGGTGGCAGAATCTGGTCGCGCAACGCCAGCACGGTAATTCCGGCTTCCAGTCCGCCGGCGCCGCCCAGCAGATGTCCGGTCATCGACTTGGTCGAACTCACCGCCAGCTTGTAGGCATGATCGCCGAAAGCCCGTTTGATGGCGACCGTTTCCAGCTTGTCGCCAATGTCGGTCGAGGTGCCGTGGGCGTTGATGTACTGGACCTGCTCGCGGCTGTACCTTGGCGTCGTTCAGCGTGTTCAGCATGACGCGATAGGCGCCGTCGCCATTTTCCGCCGGCTGGGTGATGTGGTAGGCGTCGCCGCTCATGCCGTAGCCGACGATTTCCGCCAGGATGTGCGCGCCGCGGCGGCGGGCAAACTCCAGTTCTTCCAGCACCAGAATGCCGGCGCCTTCGCCGATCACGAATCCGTCGCGGCCCGAATCCCAGGGACGGCTGGCCTTCTCGGGATCGTCATTGCGGGTGGAAAGCGCGCGCATGGCGGCGAACCCGCCCACTCCCATCGGAGTGATGGCAGCTTCGGTGCCGCCCGCAATCATCACGTCGGCATCGCAGCGCGAGATGATCTTGAAGGCGTCGCCGATGGAGTGGGCGCTCGAGGTGCAGGCCGTGCAGGTGGCTTCGTTCGGCCCCTGGGCGTGGTAGCGGATGCTGACATGTCCGGCCGCCAGGTTGACGATCGCGGCGGGAATAAAAAATGGAGAGATCTTGCGCGGCCCGCCGTTCAGCAGGCTGATGTGCTCGCGCTCGATCACGTCGAATCCGCCGATGCCGGATCCGATGTGCACGCCGACGCGCTCGGAAATCTCCGGCGTCACCTCCAGGCCGGACGCCTTCATCGCTTCATCCGCCGCCGCCAGGGCCAGGTGGATGAAGCGGCCCATCTTCTTCAGTTCTTTTTTCTCGATGAATTGCAGAGGATCGAAATTCTTGACTTCGGCGGCAATCTGGCAGGCGAACTGCGGTAGGCGTCGAACTGCGGTGATGCGGGCCACGCCGCTCTTGCCGGCGAGCAGGTTCTTCCACACCTCTTCCGTGGTGTTGCCCACCCCGCAGATCAGGCCGATTCCGGTGACTACGACCCTACGTCCCAACTACTTCCCGCCTTTCGCGTGCTTGCCGATGTAATCGACGGCGTCCTGCACGGTGCGGATTTTCTCCGCGTCCTCGTCGGGGATCTCGATCTCGAAGGCTTCTTCGAAGGCCATGACCAGTTCGACGGTGTCGAGCGAGTCGGCGCCCAGGTCGTCCACGAACGAGGCGTTGGATGTGACTTCGCCTTCGTCCACGCCCAGCTGCTCCACGATGATCTGCTTTACTTTGTCGTCAACGGCTGCCATGAGTTCTCCTCGCTTGCGATCTCGTTTCGGTACAGGCATCTGCGCGTATCGCGGTCAAAGCTCGCCCGGCTGACGCGGGATATCGCCGGCTGCCGCGGCGCAGTCAGAAAACATCTCGGCGCAAGCTTCTACTTGCTTACTTTGGCGTGCTTGTCGATGTAAGCGATGGCATCCTGCACGGTGCGGAGCTTCTCCGCGTCCTCGTCCGGGAATTTCCACGTCGAAGTGTTCTTCCAGGGCCATGACCAGTTCGACCTGGTCCAGCGAGTCGGCGCCCAGATCGTCCACGAACGACGCGCTGGGAGTGACTTCGTTTTCGTCCACGCCCAACTGCTCGGAGATGATCTGTTTCACCTTCTCCACAATTTCTTTCTTTTCTTCGGCAGCCATAAGAATCCAACCTCCTGAATTTTAAAGGGAACGAGTAGTGTACTGGCCCGCACGAATTGCTGTAAAGGACAGGGCGGTGCAAAGAAGAGCTTATCGGCACAGCCACTGCGATGCACGGTCAACGCAGTTGCAACGTGTGGGCGCTCGCCGCCGTCGACCCTGACCGTAGTTGGCCGATCAGCGATGCGTCAAGCGCGGGCCGAGAGCGCCCACCACACAACGATCACTACCGTCCGGAATATCGGTCCCGCAACTCGGTCTGCCGGCTGGTCATCGGAATCTCCCGGCCATCGATGAAAACCCGCTTCACGTCCGTCTTGACGTCCAGCGGATCGCCGTTCGCCACCACCACATTTGCCGTCTTGCCCACATCGAGCGAGCCCAGTTGATCCGCGACGCCCCAGATTTCCGCCGGATTCAGCGTGATCGCCTTCAGCGCTTCGTCATGCGGCAAACCGAACGCGGTCGCGTATCCCGCCGCGTAAGGCAGGTTGCGCACGGCATGAGCGTCGTACGAAGCGAATGCGATTTTCACGCCGCGCTTGTACAGCTCGCCGGCAAGCTATAAACCGCATCGTAGCGTTCATAGTTCTTGGGATTCTCGTAGATCGGGCCCACGATCACCGGCACCTTCAGGCTGGCCACGTAGTCGAGCACCGGCTGCGAGTGGCTGATGTGATTGAGCACGAACTTCAGATTGAACTCCCGCGCCAGGCCGACCGCGGTTTCCAGATCGCTGGGCTCCTGCGCCGCCAGCACGATCGGCTTCTTGCCCTGCAGATAGGGCAGCAGCGCCTCCAGTTTCAGATCGCGCTTGGGCGGCGATGGGCGGACCTTTCTTGTCATCTTGTCGGTGTCCTGGCGGTCGTGTCGGATTTCTTCTTTTCGTAGTCGGCCCAGCGGTCGGCGTAGTCCTGCGCATCGAGAAATGCCTGCCGCAGTTGCGCCGCCAGGCCCATGCGAGTCTGCGGGAAACTTTCTCTTTTCCCAGGACTCGTTGCGCCGCTGCTCGCCGGTAAAGTTCAGCGGCATGGCAATGTCGCGCACCAGCAGCATGTCGTTCGCCGATTTGCCGTCCAGTTGAATGAACGAATCCTGCCCGGGCAGAGTGTCCTGGCTCTGCGGGGCCACGATGGCGTTGGTGATTCCGTTCAACCGCGTCACCGGAATCAGTTCCGACTCGGCATGGAAGGCGTCGTACACGTGCATGTGCGGCATGATCTCGTCGCTGGTCTCGATCAGATCGTTGGTCCTGCTCTCGGCCGAAATCTCGGTCAAGCCCAAGATAGCTTTCCGAATCGATCAGTCCCGGGATACACCGTCATCCCGGTCACGTCGATGACCTGCGCGTCTTTCGGAATCGTGACCGAACCGGCCGCGCCGACGGCGGTGATCTTGCCCGCCAGACATCACCAGCACGCCGTTCTCAATCGTGCCATGCGAAACCGTCAGCAGCTTGCCGCCCTTAAGCACGAGAGTTTTCTGCTGTGCGACCGCCGCGAGCCGGCAAGAAGCAAACAGCCAGAACAAGGAGGACTTGGCCAACGACCAACGACCAAGGGCCAACGACCGAACCTGACGACTGAAGACTGACGACCGACGACTGTCTCCCATCACTCTCCCTCCCGGTAATGCGGCATGCCGAAGCCCGGCAGTGAGCGGTCAAAATACACGTCGCCGTCAATCAACACTTTGTCCGGCACGCCAAAGCTGGAGAGCGGATAGCCATCCCAGATCACCAGGTCGGCATCCTTGCCCACATCGATCGAGCCCACGCGATCGTCCACGCCGATGATCCACGCCGGATTGATCGTGATCATCTTCAGCGCCTCTTCCTCGGTGGCGCCGCCGTAGCGCATGGTCTTGGCGGCTTCCTGGTTCAGGCGCCGGGCGAAATCTTCGGAATCGCTCTTGATGGCCACGCGCACGCCCTTGCGCATCGAGATCACCGCGTTCCACGGAATCGCGTCCCAGGCCTCCTGCTTGTAGCCCCACCAGTCGGAGAAGGTGGCGATGGCCACGCCCTGTGCGGCGAGCTCGTCGGCAACCTTGTAAGCCTCCAGCGCGTGATGGAAGGCGCGCACCTTGTAGCCGAATTCCTTGGCCATCGCCATCTCGGTCAGCAATTCGTCGGCGCGATAGCAATGAATCTGCACCAGCAGCTTGCCGCGCAGCACGTCGGCCAGCGCTTCGAGCTTCAGATCGTGCTTGGGAGCCTTGGCGTCCTTGTCGCCGCGTTTGACCTTGGCGTTGTAGTCGTCCCATTCGCGCATGTAGTCCTGCGCCTCCACCAGCGCCTCGCGCTGCACCGCGAAATTGCCCATGCGCGTCGAAGGCAGCTGGTCGCGGCCGCCGTAGACGCGCTTGGGATTCTCGCCGCTGGCAAACTTGATGGACCGCGGCGCGCCGGGAAACAACATCGCGTCGCGGTTGGCGCCGTACTTGTGCTTGATGACCACCGCCTGGCCGCCGATCATGTTGGCCGACCCGTGCAGCAGCAGAGAAGTCGTGACGCCGCCGGCCAGCCCGCGATAGATCGCCTTGTCCTGGTAGTCGAAGGCGTCGATCATCATCATCTGCGGCGTGACCGGGCTGGTGGCCTCGTTCACGTCGTCGTCGAGCGCGATGTGCGAGTGCGAATCGATGATGCCCGGCGTCAGATATTTGCCGCCGGCGTCGATCACGGTGGCGGACGGCGGCGCGTTTACGTCCTTGCCGACCGCGGCGATTTTGCCGTCCTTGATGTAGACGCTGCCATTCTGAATGTTGCCGTGGGTGACGGTCATGACCACGGCATTCTTGATCACGACCTCACTGTGGGAAGGAGGCGCGGCTTGTTGTGCCGCAACCTGGAGCGACAGCACTCCGAGAACCGCAAGTGAAAACAGTTTTATGACGCGCATTGTCGACAAACTCCAGCGCAAATTTCCGGAAACACAGAACTCGGGATTCTATGAGTCGAGCGCTGAGGCGTCAACCACGGCGGGTGTGGTGGGTAGTTCGGCGGTCTGCCATAGTTTCGCACCTGGAAAGTCTGCGGAGCTTCGCTCCGCTGGGCGGATGAGGGCATCCGCCCCTACGTGGGTTGCGGCGTCCGCGAGAGATCGCCACGCGCTGTATTATGGGGGAATTTCTTAGCTCAGGAGTGGCAAATTCGCATGCGCGCCGTGGTGCAACGAGTCACCCGCGCCCGGGTCACCGTGGACAACGACGTTGTCGGTGAGATTGGCCGTGGGTTGCTGGTCCTTCTCGGTATCGGTCGGGACGACGGCGAAGCCGAGGCTGACTATCTTGCCGACAAGATTGCAGGTCTACGCATATTCGAAGATCAGAAAGGCAAGATGAACCTGCCGGTTGGCGCAGTTCAGGGAAGCTTGTTGGTGGTCTCGCAGTTCACCCTCTATGGCGACGTCCGGCGCGGCAAGCGACCCTCGTTCGATGCTGCAGCTCCGCCGGAACAGGCTCGTGTTCTCTATGAACATTTTGTGGCCCGCATCCGCGCAGCCGGGCTGGCCTGCGAAACCGGCAGATTTCAGGAAATGATGCAGGTGGATCTGGTCAACGACGGGCCGGTGACTATCCTGCTGGATTCATCGACAGCGTTCTAGCCAGTTTTTCCTCGCCGGCAACCTCGGCCTGTCCCCCGCCCAGGATTCGCAGGACATCATTCCAGTTGTTGGCGCGCAACGGCGCAGTCTCGCTGACGTTGTGGGGGGCGGTAAACAGAATTCCTGTGCCGCGGAATTGCGTGAAATGACGAGAGCGGTCGTCTACCAGCACATCGGCGTTGATGATGTTCTTGTCCCCGCAAAACACAATTCGGCTGCTGGGAATGAAAGGGAAGTTCTTCTGCAGCCATCGATACTTCGCGTCGAACGAATATGGAACTTCCATAGCGGCGCTGGCGATGTAGACATCGTGATCTTTCGACAGCTGGAGCAATGCCTCCCGGCTGCCTTCGATAAGCTCAAGGTCGGCAAAAAAGCCGTCCTCATGCGGAATGCCGGCAAACACATCCCAGCGATCAGAGGAGATCAGCGAACTCAATCCTTTGCTGGCGACCAGTTCCGGGGTCAGTTTCGCGCCCGTGCGCTGGTTGTAGCAGTTCAACTGTTTGCTGAAACTGTCGGCAATGACCTCATCCATATCCACTGCGATGCGAAGTCTTCGCGATGCGAAATTGTTTGAACCTGGATTCAGTTTGCTGGCGGGGGGATTAGCCTTCAGCACAATAGAGATCAGCACCATTATCACAGACAGCGCATTGGCCCAGATCACCGCCACGGCATGAACCCGAACGCCATAAGCCAGCCATAACACCACTCCGGTCAGGTACAGAAACAGCATCTGGTAGGAGAGGTCTTCCCCGCCCTGTTTTCGAAGCTTCACGATCTGCGGAACGAATGCCACCGTGGTGCAGAACGCCGCCACCGTTCCTATGTAGGCTGTTAAGGTCATTGCCTTCCTGTCCTCCCCGGGATCTATTAATAGCAGTAGAAGGCTTGAAGAGCGATTCGTCCAATGAAATGATTGAAAGCCTGTGATAACTTTAGTTTATGCAACTCGAGACCCGGGACTTGTCTTCTTTTGCCGTCCTCGCCGAGGTGCTGCACTTCGGCCGTGCCGCGGCGCGCCTCCATGTTTCCCAACCCGCGTTGAGCAAGCGGATAAAGAGCCTCGAGGAAAAGATCGGTGGGCCTCTTCTGCTTCGCAACCGGCGCGCGGTTACGCTTACCCCGCCGGGCGCCATGTTCTACAAGGAGTGTCGCAGAGTCATCCGTGACATCGAAGTTGCTTTTGAAGCGGCTCGAGCAGCAACCAGCGGTGAACTGGGAAAGCTGCGCCTGGGCGTCGGGATGTCCACCGTTCACGGTCTGGTTCCGCGCGCGCTGCTCAAGTTCCGCGAGACCCGGCCCGGAGTCGAAATCGAGGTCGCCGATATGTCCACACTGAACCAGATCGAGGCACTGATTGCTGGCCGCCTCGATGTCGGCTTTGTGCGCCTGCCGGTGAAGCATCCCCAGCTCGCGATCCGCAAGGTTTTGACGGAGCGCCTCACCATCGCGGCCTCATCCAAGTTCACCGGGCCAGTGACTATGAAAGGAATTCAGGAGCAAGCTTTCATTCTCATCAATCGCGGCGTTTCCGCGGCTTATCACGATCACTGCATCAGCTTGTGCGACCGCTCGGGCTTCGCTCCGCGAATCGTCTACGAAGCCGAATGACATGTTCACGATCCTCAACCTGGTGAGCGCCGGAATCGGAGTGTCGCTGGTGCCGACGGCTGCGCGTGCGATGCATGTTACCGGTGTCAAGTTCGCGCCTGTCGGCAGCAATGAGGCAGAGTGGGACATAGGAATGGCGTGGAACAAAAGATTGGAATCCGAAATTATCAGGAAATTCGCAGAGATCGTCCTGCCCGTGCATTCCCAGGGGTGAAGTCGATTTTCGTAGCGCCGGCGTCCCTTCGACTGCGCTCAGGGCAGGCCCGCCAGCTGTCCGGTGGCGTCCCGCCCACCGCCGAATGGAACAAGGCGTAGCGTCCTAGCCCGCGGCCAAATCCGCAATCCGGACAGCATCCGCGCAAGCCCGCACGTCGTGGGTACGAATAATCTGCGCGCCCTTCATGATGACAACCGTCTCCGCGGCCAGCGTCCCAAATTGCCGATCGGCTACCGGAGCGTCCTTTCCGTCTCGCGCCAGGGCGCGACCGATAAATGACTTTCGCGAGAGCCCAGCCAACAGCGGGAAGCGCAGTGCATGGAATTCCTCGAAGCGCCGTAACAGCGGATAGTTCTCTTCGCGATTCTTTCCAAAGCCAAAGCCGGGATCAATCACCATGCGCTCCCGCTTCATTCCCGCAAGCACCGCGGCCTCGGTGCGATCCCGCAACTCGCGCTTCACCAGGGAGACAATGTCCGGCACCGGCGGCAACGAGTGCCACTCGTGGGGACGCCCACGCATGTGCATAAGCACAGCTCCGCACTTCAGCTCGGCCAGGGTCTTCGCCATCTTCGGGTCCCAGAGAAAACCGCTCACATCGTTCACAATCTCGGCCCCGGCTTTTACCGCAGCGCGCGCTACGGCTGCCTTGTAAGTGTCAATCGAGAGAATTGCCTTGGGATTTTTCTTTTTGATCCCCGCGATCACCGGAATCACCCGCTCCAGCTCTTCCTTCTCGCTGACCGCTTCCGCGCCGGTCACCTTCGCCCCCGGCCGCGTGGATTCGCCGCCCACGTCAACGATATCCGCGCCGTCCTGCAATAGTTTCAGGGCGTGATCCACGGCGCGCTCGCAGTCGAATGTATTTCCGCCATCGGAAAATGAGTCTGGAGTGACATTGACCACGCCCATAATCAGCGTGCGTTTTCCCAGCTGCAAGGCGCGAGAACCGATTTGCCACTCGAAGACGGGCCGCATGGCAACGATTCTAAACTCGGGTCACGTGCTAATTCGGGCTTTTCTTTGCGACCTTTACGGAAGTTCTTTGCGTTCTTTGCGGTCAAAGTCTTTTAACTTTTCGCAAGAGGAGAGCAAAAGCTTTTAACCGCAAAGGACGCCAAGTCGTTTTGGGGGACATACAGAAGGAATCGCCGTGATGTTCTAAAATCGCTCTCGCCGGAGTTGACAGGAGAAACATGTTCATGAAACTGCCTCCGATTTTCCTCGCGTTTTGTGTCTGTGCGACGTGCGGCGTTGCCCTCGCGATTGTTTCAAGCGCGGCCGCAGTGCCTGATCGCCAGGTTGCAATCACCATTGACGACCTGCCTGCCGGCGCCGCCAACTCCATGTCGGCGGCCACGATCACCGAGATGACGACCAAGCTCCTCGGCACTCTCCGCGACCAGAAGATTCCGATCGTCGGCTTCGTCAACGAGAAGAAGCTGTACAAAATGGGTGAAGTTGACCAGCGGATTAATGCTCTCCGCATGTGGCTTGAGTACGGATTTGAACTCGGCAATCACACCTTCAGCCACATGTCGCTGAACCAGGCGGGACTCAACGCATGGAAGGATGACGTCATTCAGGGCGAGAGCGTTACCCGGATGCTGCTGGCCGAGCACAACATGAAGCTCCGATATTTCCGCCATCCATTTCTGGACACGGGCCGCGATCTCCAAACTCGCCGTGAGGCCGAAGCCTTTCTCGTTGGCAGAGGCTACCGCATCGCTCCGATAACCCTGGATGCGTGGGACTGGATGTACGCCGGAGTCTACGAAGATGCCAAGCGGCGCGGGGACACCGCACTGCAGCAGCAATTGGCGAGCAGCTATCTTTCCTACAGCGACGAGATGTTCGCGTATTCGGAACAGCTTTCCAAGCAGACCATCGGCTACGAGCCAAAACAGATCCTGCTGCTGCACGCCAATCAACTCGAAGCCGACCACATCGGCGAACTGCTCGACCTGATGCGCAAGCGCGGCTATCGCTTTATCACTCTTGAGGATGCCTTGAGCGATCAGGCTTACAGTCTCCCCGACACCTTCGTCGGAGAAGAGGGCACCGGTTGGATCGATCACTGGGCAATTACCTTGGGCAAGCCTCCACAGGGGGCTCCAGTGTTTCCGCAATGGGTGATTGAGCGTTCGAAGACGCTGAGGCTGCCGCAGCCCTAGAGCGATCGTGCCTTTGCCTTCCGCGACCTCAACTCAAGCTGCAGGGGCTGGCAATGCCTTAGCGGAACCCTGATCGACAATCTCCGAAATCGACCGTCCTTTTGCGATGCTACAATCAGCTTGCGATGCGCCGTCCGCGCCTGTTTTCGCAAATGGTCTTGTGTCTGTTGCTGTTGACGCAACTGCACGCCGCCTCGCGTAAGCCGCTCGACAAGCGGGTTGCCGCGATTCTTGCTCCCAGCGACCTGGCCCGCGGATTCTGGGGTATCGAAGTCGTCTCCCTCTCCACCGGGAAAGTTCTCTACGCCCGGGATGCGGACAAGCTTTTCACTCCCGCGTCCAACACCAAGCTGTTCACCACTGCGGCGGCGCTGGCGCTGATCGGGCCGGACTACAGCTTCCGCACCACGGTCGAAACCAACGGCACGCTCGACACTCACGGCCGTCTCACCGGCGACCTGGTGCTGGTGGGCCGCGGCGATCCCAATCTTTCCGGACGCGAACTGCCCTACACGCTGCACACCCAGCGCAACGATCATCCCATCCGCGTGCTCGAGCAGTTGGCCGACACGCTGGCGCAAAAAGGTGTGAAGTACGTGGACGGCGACATCATCGCCGACGATTCCTATTTCGCCTTCGAGCGCTACGGCGAAGGCTGGAGCCAGGATGATCTGGTCTGGGCCGACGGCGCTCCGGTTTCGGCGCTCACCATCAATGACAACGTAATCTTCGTGAACATTCTGCCCGCGGACCGGGCCGGTGATCGCGCCTTCGTCAGCATCACGCCGTTCGCCGACTACTACCGAATCGACAATCGCATCATCACCACGCCCGCGGGAACCGGGCGCAAAATCTTCATCAATCGCGAACCGGGCGCCACCGTGCTGACGCTGTGGGGCAACATGCCGCTCGGATGACGCCGGAGCCAACGAGGCTCTGGCCATCGAAGATCCGGCGGAATTTGCCGCCGGCCTTTTTCGCCAGCTTCTCGAAGTGCGCGGCATCGCAGTCTACGGCCGGCAGAGGACGCGCCACACCGAGCTCTCCAGCCTCTCGACTCTGACCGTCACCGCTTCCGCTGCCGCGCGTGGCGGGGACGAACCCGCGCGCTCGTTGCAGAACCAGCCTCTGGTGCTGGCCAGCTACCAGTCCAAGCCGCTGATCGAGGACGTGCGAGTCATCAACAAAGTCAGCCAGAATCTGCACGCCGAAATTCTGCTGCGCCTGCTGGGCCGGGAAAAAGGGACTGCCGGAACGGTCGAAGGCGGACTTGAAGTGCTGCGCGGCTTTCTCAACCAGGCCGGCGTTGCCAGCGATCAGTACGCCTTCTACGACGGCTCCGGGCTGTCGCGACAAAACCTGGTCACACCGCACACCGTGGTGCAACTGTTGCGCTATGCCGACTCGCAACCCTGGGGCGCAAGTTTCCGCGACACTTTGCCTCTGGCCGGCACGGACGGTTCTCTCTCCGATCGTTTCAAGGGGGTGGATGTGCAGGGGCGGGTGCGCGCGAAAACCGGTTCCCTGGGCGGAGTCAAAACGCTGTCCGGCTACGCCACCACGAATCGCGGCGAGCAGGTAGCATTTTCCATCCTCTCCAACAATTTCAATCTGCCCGACAAACGCATCAACGAAACCATCGACAACATCGTGGGAGCAATCCTGGACGACGGCAAGGAAGAAGTAGTTGTGTGGCGCGGGCGCTCGCCCGCGAACGTGAAAGAAACCAGCCAGACTCATCTTCGGCATAGCGCTTGCGCACTGCGCGGTTCCGGAGGCCGCGTCAACGCACGCCCGGCCGGTGCCGGTTGGCGGCTTGCGCATCCCTTCCAGCAGTTCTTTCAGCACAACGGCGTTATTGTGATGCTCATTTCTCGAGGCGAACAGCAGCGTAAGAGTCTTTTTCTTGCCCGCCAGCCGGTACAGTTCGTCGAGTGCCTCCGCCGCCTGCGGCTCAGCCAGCTCCTTCAGATAGCGTTTGCGGAAAGCCAGCCAGCCATCGGGACGGGCTATGAAACCAGTAGCCGTAGTTCGTTCGACGGAGCCAGATCGCGCAACCAGGCATGCAGCGCCGCGTTGCCCTTGCTGACTCCGCGCGGCCACAGGCGGTCGACCAGAACGCGATAGCCATCGCCGCGCGCGGGCTTCTCATAAATTCGTTTGACGCGTGATACGTTGGACGGCAGCGGGCATCGCAGTACCTTAACGATTACTATTGTACTTCCGGGCAACGCTTCGCAGGATGGGTAGCAGAGATTTCTGTTTCTGAGGAACAAATGGAATTAACTCGCTGTTCTTTCCACCGTCCAATTATTCAGCGGCGATCGCACGTGGCTTGTGCTGACTGCGCTTGTCTTGGGTCTGATGCTGCTTTGCGGCTGCGATGTGCAGCGTCGCAAGAGCGATGCCGAACTGGGACTGACGCCACAGCAGGCCGCGGGACGGCGGCTCTACGATCAATATTGCGATCGCTGCCACGAAGCCTTATTCGTCTCGCGACAAAAAGGGCCGCAGCCTGAAGGGCGTATTCAAAAAGCAATTCCTGTCGCAAAGCGGAATGCCGGCTAACGACGAACGCGTCGGCGAAATGATCGTAACCGGCCGCAACATGATGCCGGCCTTTGGCCAGGTCATGTCGCAGCAGCAAGTGCAGGATCTGCTGGCCTACCTGCACACGCTCTGAGTCGCTAGCCGAGGGGTGGGAGCGAGAGCTAACCAATAAACACGTAGGGGCGGTGCCCCGCCCGCCCGGCCGAGCAAAGCCCCGCTGCGACCCACCAAGGCCACCCATCTCGAATTTGACTTCCGCCTCCGCAAGCGAGTAAATTTCTCCAACCTTCAGTTCTGCTCTTTCACAATTTCTTTGGTTCGCGCATCCTCGTCGAGCCTGACGAGGAGGGAAGCGGGTGAGAATCCCGCGCTGCCGCGCAACTGTAAGCGAGGAAATCGCAATCGGTCACTGGGGAAACCCGGGAAGGCCGGTTGTATTCGCCGGACGTCGAACAAGGCGTCCTTACTCGCGAAGCCAGGAGACCGGCGTGAACCGTCCACCTCAACCCCTTTCGCGTGTCAAAGGAGGAGTGCATGCGGTTTCTTCGGATTCTTATCGGCTTCGTTGTTCTGGTGGCGGCGGCTTCCGCCGCGGAACTCAAAATCAAAGTGGTCGATCCTCAATCAGCCGCGGTCGCGGGCGCGCAGGTGGAACTGTTCCGCGGAGACAGCGTCGACCCCGGTGGCCATTCAGACTACCTCGGCCGATGGGCTGGCTATATTTCGCGGATTCGACTCTGCGCCGTACCGCGTGCGGATTCTCGCCGCTGGATTTGCTCCACAGACCGCGGATATTTCGTCGTCCGATGCTGAACCGGTGACCGTGAGCCTTCGCCTGGCACCGGCCACGGAAACAGTCACCGTCAGCGCCACTCGCACCCCGGTTCCAAGCAACGCAGCCGGCGCCGACGTCGAAAGCTCTGAACGCCGGACAACTGGAAGTCATGCGTCCGGTGGCGGCCGACGACGCGCTGCATTTTCTTCCCGGCGCGGTAGTGAGCACGACCGGGCAGCGCGGCGGCCTTTCGTCTCTGTTCGTGCGCGGGGGCGATTCCACTTACAACAAAGTTATCGTCGACGATGTGCCGGTCAACGATCCGGGTGGAACTTTCGACTTCGGCGTACTTCCGCTGGAGGGAGCGGATCGTCTGGAGTTTGTTCGCGGCGCGCAGAGCACGCTGTACGGCTCCGACGCCATGACCAGCGTCGTACAGGTTTTTACTCGCACCGGCAGCACGCCCGTCCCCGAACTGCGTTTCGGCGCGGACGGCGGAAATCTGGGAACGGCGAATGGCTATGCATCGCTTGCCGGAGCCGACTGGCCGCTTCGACTACAACCTGTTCGGCGACCAGTTCAACACCATGGGTCAGGGCCCGAACGACGACTACTCGAACTCGCTGCAGGGCGGGAATGTCGGCGCGAAATTGACCGACTGGGCGTCGCTGCGCGTGCGCGCCCGCCATTCCAACAGCGTCACCGGCGTGCAGGGCGACTGGAATTTCAACGGAGACCCAATACTGCCTCCGGACTTCGACCAGCGCGCGCGGCAGAACAATCTGCTGGCCAGCGCAGAGTTCACCATCGCCGGGCCGTCGCGCTGGCAGCATCGTTTCACCGGCTTCGAATACAAACTGAATCGCACCAACATCCAGCCCGTCAATCAGCCCGGTCGCGTCGATCCTTTCGGCGACCAGATCGATACTCCTTTTCACGCCATCACCAACATCAATCGCGCCGGCTTCGACTATCAGGGCGACTACACCGAACGAAGCTGGGCGCACACCACCGTGGGATATGAGTTCGAAGATGAGAACGGAACCACCGGCAGCCTGCCCGATTCGTTGAGCCACGGCGTGCGCCTGAACCATGCCGTTTACGGACAACAGGTTCTTGACCCTGGGACGACTCTCGCGTGGTGGCCGGGGCGCGCTTTGTACACAACGAGAGTTTCGGAAATCGAGGCGTGCCCAGGATCGCCTTGAGTTTCACCGCGCTTCGCGGCGGACAATTTTTTTCCGGCACACGCTTCCGATTTTCCTATGCCACCGGCATCAAGGAGCCGAGTTTCGCCCAGTCCTTCGGAAACGGCGGCGGGTTTCCCGGTGATCCCCAACGATGCGCTCAAGCCGGAGCGGGTGCGCTCCTTCGAAGCCGGGTTTGAACAGAAGTTCTCGCAGAACTACTCGCTCACCGGAACCTACTTCAACGGGTTGTTTCGCGACAAGATCGATTTCAATTTCATGACCGGCGCGGCCTGCCCGCCGCCCAGCGCCGTTCTGCGGACAGTATGTAAATGTCAATGAAGCCCTGGCGCACGGAGCCGAACTGGAGTTTCACGGACGGCCCTTGGCCAAACTGTCGCTTCGACGGTTCCTACACCTACACTTCGACCCAGATTCTGGAGCAGCCTTTCGCCTTCGATCCTCTCCTCGAGCCGGGCCAGCCTTTGATCCGGCGTCCGAAGCATTCGGGAACGTTTGTTGCTGACTTACCTGAGCAGCCGGTGGGGAGCCAATCTGGGCGGAAGTTTTGTCGGACAGGCGTCCCGATTCCGACTTCCTCGGCTACGGCATCGACCACGCGGCCGGCTATGCGCGCGTCGATCTCGGCGGATGGTATGCAGTGACTTCGCGTATCACCGGCTACGTGAACCTCGAAAATGCCCTCGACAAGCAGTATCAGGAAGTCGTCGGCTACCCGGCCTTGGGAGTAAACGTCCGGGCAGGCGTGAGATTCCGAATCGGAGGAGAGTAGCTGTCGTGTGGTCGCGGGCGACTCGCCCGCGCTCACCGGTGCCGCGAAGTCACCCGCCGCGACGGCCGCGGACTGCCGAGGGCGTCTGTCGCGCGGTGGGGAATGCTCGCAATCACCATCTCCATCGCAAGGAACAGCCAGCGGCAGTGGCGCGGAAGAGGTCGATCCCTGATACTTGCTCCGCGCCGCCATCAATTTTTCCAGCTCCACGCTGCCCAGGGGCTGCTGCCGTCCGAGCAGATGGGTCACCAGCGCAATCTGCGCAAAATGTTCGACCGTCTCCATCTTCATGTAGGCAGAGTGCAGATCGACGCCGTACGCGACCACTCCATGATTCGACATCAGAATGGCATCGTACTGCGGAACCAGCGGTTCGAGCGCCGTCGGTCAGTTCGGGCGTACCCGGCGTGCCGTATTTGGCCAGCGGAATCGAGCCCAGTCCGATCACCACTTCGCACACCAGCGGCTGGTTCAGGGCCATGCCGGCAGCGGCAAAACCGGTGGCGGTGGGAGGATGAGCATGCACGACGCCGCTGAACGTCGGGCCGCAGTTTGTAAATCAGGAGATGCATGGCGATTTCGCTCGACACATCGCGGCGCCCTGCCACCCGGCGGCCGTCCATATCCACGATCACCAGGTCCGAAGGCTTCATCATGCCCTTGCACATGGAGGTCGGGGTGGCCAGAATGTGGCGCATCGTCAAGACGCACCGAAAGATTGCCATCCATCGCAGCCACATAGCCGCGCTGGTGCAAGGCCCCGCCAAAGAGGACAATTTCGCGGCGATGTTGGCGTTCGCTAGGCATGGCTTACGAGGGTAGGAAACGGCAAGCCCCGGCTCGATGCCGCGTATGGTAACCCAGCCCGTTGGCGGTTACAAATCGCTTTTACACACAATTACATTTCTTCGTGATCCCTTGCGGCAAATCTTTCACTTTGTGATCGAAGCGCCGCTACCGCGTCGAAATCTGCTTCGCACGGCCGCCTCCCCGCGGACGGCAGAGAAATCCTATAATCACCTGCGTGCTGGTCTCCGATTTCAACTATTCACTTCCCGAAGAACTGATCGCCCAGGAACCGCTTGCCGACCGGGCTGCTTCGCGGCTGCTTCATCTGAATCGCAACTCAGCCGGACTTGCACGACCGTCAATTCCGCGATTTTCCCGACCTGCTGCGGCCGGACGACCTGGTCGTATTCAACAACACGCGAGTCTTTCCGGCCCGGCTCTACGGCCGAAGGAGCGGGACAAAAGCGCAACCGCTCAGCCCTGGCAAATCCCGCCTCACGCGATTTTCTGCGCGGGACCGATCGAAGTTCTCCTGACCCGCCAACTCTCCGCAGCAACCCGAATGAATGGGAATGCCTGGTGCGCCCCGGACGAAAAATCGGAGTAGGAGAGCAGCTATTTTTCGGCGACCAGCACCGATTGAGGCAGCTGCAGGCGGAAGTGATCGCCCGCGGCAGCTTCGGAGAGCGCCGCATTCGCTTTCTTCCCGTGCCGGATTTCTTTGCCGTCGTCGAGCGCATTGGCCACGTCCCGCTGCCTCCATACATCGACCGCGAGGACCAGCCTGCGGACCGCGAGCGCTACCAGACCGTCTACGCCCGCGAAAAGGGTTCGGTGGCCGCGCCTACCGCAGGTCTGCACTTCACGCCGGAAATTCTGGCTCGCATCAAAGCGCGCGGCATTGAAACCGCGGAAGTCACGCTGCACGTGGGGCTGGGAACATTTCAGCCGGTGCGCGAGGAACGGGTGGAAGATCACAAACTGCACCGCGAGTCCTATTCGATTTCCGCGCGAAGCTGCGGCCGCGATCAATCGCGCGCTGGATGCCGGACGGCGAATCGTGGCAATCGGCACCACCACGGTCAGAACGCTCGAATATTCGCCGCGAAATCGGCGATCTGGCAGACCGCAGGCGGGAAGCGGCGAAGCCGACATCTTTATTTATCCGGGCTACGAATTCCGCGTGGTGGGTGCGCTGCTGACAAATTTCCACCTGCCGCAATCGACGCTGCTGATGCTGGTGTGCGCCTTCGCCGGCAAAGAGCGGGTGCTCGAAGCCTACCGCCACGCCGTGCGCGAGCGCTACCGGTTCTATTCCTACGGCGATTGCATGTTCGTGGAGTAGAAGGGTCTCGCGCCGTGCACGCCGATCCTTCGGGCTGAAGTCCTCAGCATCACCGTGCAGGCCGTGCCACTGAAACAGCGATATACTTACCTCGCAGGGAGTGAAATATGAACACACAGGCCCTATCGAAGCCGGTTCCGATCCAGGATTTTGTGGCTGAACTGAAAAAATTTCCCGAGCCGGCTTTCAACCGCGTCGACCAGATCATCCGCTTCCTGCAGCACACGCCGGTTCTGCCCGACACCCTGGCGCCCTATCTCACCTGGGACCGGCAGCACTACACCCGCAACCTGATCGACAAGACGCCGCTCTACGAACTGGTCGCCATCTGCTGGGAAATCGGCCAGGCCAGTTCCGTGCACAACCACCGCGAGCAGAATTGCTGGATGGCGGTTCCGATCGGACGCCTGCGGGTCGAAAACTTCCAGCGTCATCGCGCAGAACCTGGAAGCAGGGCACCTGCAAACTGGAAACCGCAGACACAGTCGAAATGAATCCGCGCCAGCCCTGTGCGGTCGATCCGCTGGAGCCGGTTCACCGCGTCTACAATCCCCGCGAGTTCAACCAGCGCGCGGTAAGCCTGCACGTCTATTCCCGTCCCTTTGACACCTGCGTGGTCTACTCGCAGGAACAGGGCACCTGCGGCGTGATCAAGCTGCACTATCAAACCGAGTACGGAAAGCCGGCGAAGAGCTAGCAGCTGAGCGACAATTCGGCGCAAGTCCTGAGAACTGAGATGACTGCTGAGACTGACAGCTGATCCTGTCCTGCTAAACTTAGTTGTTGCCTCCTCAAAAAGAAATCTTCGACTGCCGCACAGGAACTCGGCCCATGGATCCGGCCAAGCCATGCCCGCGCCATCCCCTGCGCCAAGCCGAAGCCGACCGACGGCCGCCGCATCTTCCTCATGGACGCCATGTCGTTCATCTTCCGCGCCTATCACGCCATGGCGCGGCAGCGCGGCATGTCCACCAAGACCGGGCTTGCCCACCGCGGCGACCTATGTCTTCGTCAACATGCTGCGCAAATTGCGCGATGACTTCTCTCCCGAATACCTGGCCGCCGTATTCGACGTGGCCGCGCCCACCTTCCGCGATCAGGAAGCGGAAGCCATCACCAAGGTTCGCAAGTTCGACCTAAAGACCCAGACGTTTCAGGAAATCGAATACCACGGCTACAAAGCCAACCGCAGCGAGATGCCGGCGGAGCTGGTGCAGCAGGTGCCCTACATCCGCCGCGCGCTCGAGGCCTACCGCATTCCTATTCTCGAACTCGCGGGCTACGAAGCCGACGACGTCATCGGCACCCTGGCCCGCAAAGCCGCCGCGCAGTCAGTATCTGGTCTATGTGGTTTCCAGCGACAAGGACATGCTGCAACTGGTCAACGACCGCGTTCTGGTGCTGAATCCGCCCAAGGACAATCTGATTTGCGACGCGAAAAAAGTCGAAGAGATTCTCGGCGTTCCGCCGGAGCGCGTCGTGGACGTCATGGCCCTGCGCGGAGACTCCATCGACAACATTCCCGGCGCGCCCGGAATCGGCGACAAGGGTTCGGTCGAACTCATCAAGCGTTTCGGCACGGTCGAGCAGGCGCTGGATCGCGCCGCCGAGGTCGAGAAAAAATCCTACCGCGAATCGCTCGAAAACAATCGCGATATCGTTCTCTTCAGCAAGCGCATGGCGACGATCGACTGCAACGTTCCCGTCGATCTGAATCTGGACGCGATGCGCGCCGGCGCCCCCGACGTCGAAGCGCTGCGCGCCCTGTTCACCGAACTGGAGTTCACTTCCCTGCTGAAAGAACTGCTGCCGGTAGTGGAAGTCACCGAGGCGCACTACACCGAAGCCAAGTCCGCCGCCGATGTCGAAGCGGTGCTGAAGAAGGTTTCTCGGAAACAATGCTCTTGGCCGTGGCCATCGAAGCCGAAACCATCGTCGCGGCAGGATGAGGAAGAGGAAGAAGCAGACGAGCCGCAGGAGAGCATGCTGCCGCTCACCGCCGCGCCCGCCGAGACCGTGCCGCGCGCAGACTGTCGCCATCTCCGCAGCCGCCGGCACAGCGATGACCGTGTCCCTGCACGGCGAAGCCGGCTGCGCGATTGAAATCCGCCCTGGAAGAGCGAAGCCGTCCCCAAGGCGATCCACGATTACAAGGCTGCCATTCACGCGTTCGACTCCGCAAGGAATCACGCTGCGCGGTGTGCGGCACGATCCCATGCTGTACTCCTACCTGCTCGACCCGACCTACTCTTCGCATCGCCTGCCCGGAAGTCGCGCTGCGCCGCTTCAATCTCAAGCTGAGCGGCACGCTGGCGGAATCGGCCGACGTCACCGGAAGATTTGCCGCGGCTCTGCGTCGCGAAGTCGAACAGAACAATCTCCTGAAGCTGTACGAAGAAATCGATTTGCCCCTGGTGCCGGTCCTTGCGGGCATGGAACAGGCCGGAGTCAAGATCGATCGCGAAGTCCTGAAAGAAATGTCGTCGCGACTGGAGCGCGAAGTCGAAGCCAAGGCGCGCGAAATCTACGAGCACTCCGGATCCGAATTCAACATCAATTCTCCCAAGCAACTGGGCGACGTGCTCTTCAACAAGATGAATTTGCCCAAGCCGGTGAAGTACGGCAAAGGCAAGACCATTTCGACCGCGGTCGACGTTCTGGAAGGGCTGGCTGAAACCCACGATATCGCCCGCAAGGTGCTGGAATATCGCCAGCTCTCGAAGCTCAAATCAACCTACGTTGACGCCCTGCCCGCGCTGCTGAATCCCGCCACCGGCCGCCTGCACACCACCTTCGGACAGACCGGCACCGCGACGGGAAGACTGTCGTCCGCCAATCCCAACCTGCAAAATATTCCCATCCGCACCGAACTGGGCCGCGAGATTCGCGCCGCATTCACCGTTGAGCCGGGCCACGTGCTGCTGGCCGCCGACTATTCGCAGATCGAATTGCGCCTGCTGGCCCACTTCTCCAAAGACCCGCTGCTGGTTGAAGCCTACCGCCGCGGCGACGACATTCACACCCTCACCGCCTCGCAGGTTTTCGGTGTGCCGCCGTTGATGGTCACGGCTGATCATCGCCGCCAGGCCAAGGTCGTGAACTTCGGAATCGTCTACGGCCTCTCGGCCTTCGGGCTGTCGCAAAATCTCGGCATCGAGCCCTCCGAGGCGAAGCAGTTCATCAATGCATACTTCGAAAAGTACAAAGGCGTGCGCGACCTTCATCGATCAAACTCTGGAAGAAACACGCCGCGAGCAGAAAGTCAGGACGCTGTTCGGCCGGGTGCGGCCCATCCCCGACATCAACAGCAAAAATGCCAACCAGCGTGGTTTTGCCGAACGCACCGCGGTAAACACGCCGTTGCAAGGCACGGCTGCGGACCTGATCAAGATTGCCATGATCCGCATCGATGCGGCTCTCCGCGAGCGCGGACTGAAATCCCGCATGACCTTGCAGGTCCACGATGAACTGGTCTTCGAAGTTCCAGAAGAAGAAGTCGAGACCATGCGCACCCTGGTGCGCGATCAGATGGAACAGGTCCACCCGCTGACCGTACCGCTGCTGGTAGAAATAGGCACAGGAAAAAACTGGCGGGACTTGATGAGGTGCTGATCGCGTGTGGGGACGGGTCTTCGACCCGTCCAGGTCGAGCGAAAGCTCGACAGGCTTTCGTCCCGTCTTAGCTCAAAATCCAGCCGAGCTTAGCTCGGCACGGACGGACCCGTCCCTACCCAGGCCGACAACTCTAAACCCCCAGCGCCTGCTTGATCGCTCCCGCAATCCTCTGCGCCAGCGCCTTCATCTTCTCTTCTGACTCCGCTTCGATCATCACTCGGGCCAGCGCTTCCGTGCCCGAGTACCGCACCACCACGCGCCCGTTCCCATCCAGTTCGCGCTCGGCCGCGTCGATGGCCTTCTGAATTTCCGGCACCTTGGCGAACGGCACTTTCTCGCGCACCCGGACATTCTGAATCGTCTGCGGGAAAACTTTAAGATCGCTGACCAGCTCCGCCAGCGGCTTTCCCTCCTTCGCCATGGTTTCCATTACCCGCAGCGCAGTAAGCAAACCATCGCCGGTAGTAGCTTCGCCATCGCGGAAGATGATGTGGCCGGACTGCTCTCCGCCCAGGACCGACCCGCTTTTCTGCATCTCTTCCAGCACGTACTTGTCGCCGACATTGGCGCGCAGCATGCGGATGCCGGAATTGCGCAGCGCGATTTCCAGCCCCATATTCGACATCGTGGTTGCCACCACAGTCTCTCCGGGCAGCGTCCCTTGCGATTTCATATGGCGCGCGGCCAGGAGCAGGACAGCATCGCCATTCACCACCCGCCCGTTGCGCATCGCAGAAAAGCGCGCGGTCCGCGTCGCCATCGAAAGTTACGCCCAGGTCGAATTGTCCAGGCTTTGCTGCCACCGCTTTAGCCAATGTTTCCGGATGCAGAGCGCCGCAATTGTCATTGATGTTCTTGCCGTCCGGAGACGAACTGAGGAACGTCGCCTGGATGCGGCAGAGCCGGAACAACTCCGGCGCTTCTGCCGTGGCCGCGCCATTGGCGCAATCCACCAGCACCCGCAGCCGGCTCAAATCGGTGCTCACGCTCTTGGCCAGCCATTGGATGTAGGCGTGACGCAGCTCTGGCTTGCCCGGGAAGACTCGGAGTCGGTTGAAAAGATGAGTCCACATGAGGCTCCGGGTTTTGCAGCAGGGAAAAAATTTCCTGTTCGATGGCGATCTCGTGGGCGTCCGGCAATTTGTATCCATCGCCGGAAAAAATCTTGATGCCATTGTCCGTCCAGGGATTGTGCGACGCCGAAATGACCACGCCGGCGGCATACTTGCGCGAACGCGCCAGGTAAGCGACCCCGGGCGTGGTGATCACGCCGGCGCTGTGGACTTCAATTCCGCTGGCGGTCAGTCCGTGCGTCACCCGGTCGGCAATCCACGCGCTGGACTCGCGCGTGTCCTGCCCGATCACCACTCGAGCCGGCGCACCGCTCCGTTTCAGATCGTGGCCCAGCGCGCGCCCGATCATGTAAGTGCTGTCCTGAGTCAGGGGAAATTCGCCGGCGACGCCGCGAATCCCATCGGTGCCGAAGAGTTGTCGCGTCTGGGATGTCATGCCTGGATGTCAGCTCGGGAAAGTCATGGACGACAATGCTCAGCGCGTGCCCGGCCCCGCGCCAGCCTTCTCCATAATAACCGTCACCCGCACCGGATTGGAGTTCATTACCTGCACCAGGGGATCAGAAACGTAAGCATGTCGTACAAAGCTGGCCCGGTCCATGGTTCCGCTCGCGTCCACCGGGTCGGTGATGGCCGCCTCAACCGCCTCGACCCGCTTGCTGCGGTCCGCTGATCGTCACGGTCGATGGCTCGGCCAGAATGCTCGCGATCTTGCGTAGTCCGGCAGCGAAGTTGCCGACCACCCGTGGGTGCACCGGGACCTGGCGGGTGAGCCGGGTGTCAAACGTGAGATGGAACTGGCTGGGAATGATCTGTACGACTTCCAGATCGTTGGGCTGATGGATCTGATCCGCCGTAAGATCAAACGTGCGCTCGCCCGGCTTCATGCCGCCGAGTTCGATGTCGGCGGAAATGTCCGCGGACTGCAGGCGGCGCACGATGCGCTGTGGACCTCGCACCCGAATCTGCGCCCGCGGAATATTCTCGGAACTGATCTCGAGGTTCTCCGGGATGTTGTGAAATTCAATGGGCACATCCACCGCAACTTCGGCGACCGGATCGCGAGCCACCGCCAGCCACAAGTCCACGGCGAGTGCCAGCGAAGCAGCTTCATGCCCAGATTGTGCAGCACGTGCCGCCGAAGGAAGTCTTTCATGGCTAGCGCTCACCGCCGCTCTTCATACGCGAATCCATACGAGCATCCAGACGCGAGTCCGATGGGTGCGACATGGATACCCGGTGGTTGCCGTCCTCGGCGCCCGCAAGTTCCTCGCCGCCGTTGGTGATCGGTGTGGGCAACGTCGAAGGGGCACATAACGGCGCAACAACTCTCCAATGCGCTCTCGCAGTTGCTCCACGGTCAGGTCGCGCTCGATCTTTCCGCCCACCGCCAGGCTGATGGCGCCGGTTTCCTCGGAAACGATCACCGCGATCGCATCGGTCTCTTCAGTCACGCCGATACCGGCGCGATGCCGGGTACCGAGTTGAGTCGAGAGCACCGGGTTCATGGAAAGCGGCAGAAAACAGGCCGCGGCTGCGATGCGGTCCTTCTGCACGATCACGGCGCCGTCGTGCAAAGGAGCGCTGGGGCGGAAAATGGTGGCCAGCAGATCGTAAGAAAGATGCGCGTCGAGCGGGACGCCGCTCTCGATGTAGGTGCGCAAGCCGATTTCCCGTTCGATCACGATCAGCGCGCCCGTCTGATTCTGGGAAAACAAATTGGCCGCCAGCACGATGTCGTCGTAAGCGTCCGCTTCAGAGGCCGCTGCCCGGCTGAGCAGAAGCCCGCGTCCCAGCCGCGCCAGCGCCTGCCGGATCTCGGGCGCGAAAATAACGATCAGCGCGAACACCGCGTAGGGCAGCAGTGTGCTGATCAACCAGTTCAGTGTAGTGAGTTCACCGACGCGGGAAAAATAAAAGGCCAGTGCCAGGCCGGCCACGCCCACCAGCATGTAGGCCGCGCGAGTGCCCTTGATGAGCGCCAAGAGCTCGTAAATGATGACGGCGACCAGCAGAATGTCGACGATCGCAATCACCGACATGTGCGGCCACGGCGCTGAAAACTGCCTCACCTGCGGCCCCTTTCAAAACTGAATGCGGACAAACCGTACTCGAAAGTTAATTGTAATGCAGGGCTGACGTTATCTCAACATCAATGGAATGAGGTATTTGTAAAGATATGTCGAACCAGTCGAGGGCGGGCCAGGGTACCGCTCATCTGGGCTGCGTTTGCCACCGTGGCTGTCAAACTTCCTTTCGCCAGCCGGGCAGAAATCTCATCGCCAGCCTTCACCGCCCGCGGCATCTTTCAAGAGCGCCCCCGAGGAATCGAAAACCAGAGCATAACCGCGATCAAGAATCGCAAGCGGAGAAAGCGCCTCCAGCTGACCCTCGAGCTGATTGAGCTTGCCGGTTCGCTGCAAAAGAACGTTCGAGTCACGGAAGCGAGACTGGCGACCCGCGCATCGAGTTCTTTGCGAATACCTGCCAGCATGCGCCGTACATCGTAGTGGCGAACCGCCGCGGCGGCGACTTCCAGGCGACGACGCTGTTGCTCCAGAATCTAGCGCTCGGCCCGCTCCAGGCGATTCTTCAAGTCATCCAGCTTCTGCTGCCGCCGGTTGATGGCGTCCACCATGCGCGCAAATGCGCCATGCTGGGCCAGTTCGGTGAGCGCCTGCCGCCCCATCAGCAAACGGTAGCGCATGGCTCGAGTCAAGCGCTGGCGCAGTCCTTCCGCCTGCTCCTCGACTTCCTGACGGGAACGAATCACCAGTTCGGCAGCGGCCGAGGGCGTGGGCGCGCGCAGGTCAGCCACAAAATCGATAATGGTGAAGTCAGTCTCGTGCCCCACCGCGGAAATCACCGGAATCATCGGAAGCGGCCACCGTCCGCGCCAATGCTTCGTTGTTGAACGCAGCCAGATCCTCCGCCGAGCCGCCGCCGCGGGCCACGATGATGACATCGACATTGCGCGCCTTGTTGAAGTAGCGGACCCCCGCGCTCACTTCCGCGCTGGCGAATTCTCCCTGCACCTGCGCCGGAAAAATCAAAACGCCGGCGGTGTGATGACGCCGCAGAAGAATATTCAGAATGTCGCGCAAGGCTGCCGCTTGCGGCGAAGTCACAATCCCGATCCGCCGCGGCAATGTAGGAATCGGCTTTTTGCGCGCCGCGTCAAACAGGCCCTCGGCCTCGAGCTTGGCCTTGAGTTGCTCGAATGCGATCTGCAAAGCGCCCGCGCCTTTGGGCTCAAGATACTCCGCCGAAATCTGCAACTCGCCGCGATCTTCGTAGATCGTGACTCGTCCGCGCAGCACTACCTGCATGCCATTCTCGGGACGAAAGCGCAGAAGCCGCGCCTGCGACCGGAACATCACGGCGCGAATCTGCGAATTCGGATCCTTCAACGTGAAGTAAAGATGTCCGGAGTCATGCGCCCGGAAATTCGAAATCTCGCCTTCCACCCAGGCGTCGCCATACTCGCGTTCAACATGCGTGCGCACCGCCGCCACCAGATCGCGCACCGTCCAAATGCGCCGATCCAGCGGCTTGAAACTGAATCCGAGTTGGTCAGCGGAAGCCATCGCTGTGAGTGTACCGCAGCAGGAATCACGCATTCAGCTAACAGCCTTCAGCTGTCAGCTCTCAGCCCTCAGGCTTTGAGGTCAGTGCGCCGAGCCTGGCTGAGTTTCAAGCCGCGAAGCGGCGCAAGAATGTAGCCCAGGGCGTAAGCCCTGGGTATAAGCAGATAAGTGGTGTTGAGCCCCACCGGGGCGAAAGAGCCCAAATCTCGGGTAGGGCTTGAAGGCTTAGCTGAAGCTGATAGCTGAAAGCTAAGCTAAAAGCAAACTAGTGCCGAAACCGCCCAATCAAATACATCACCACCGACAACACCACGCTGACCAGAATCGATGTCGCCAGCGGAAAATAAAACGTGGTGTTCTTGCCGCGATAAACCATGTCCCCGGGAAGCCGTCCCAGCGGGATGTTGGTCCGCGCCAACAGCATGAGCACGAGTCCCGCGACGATGGCAACCGCTCCGGCAACCACCAAAAATTTCCCCAGATCGCTCATCGGATTCAGTCTAAACCTTCACTCCGCGGTTTAGTTCGCTCATTCCCGGATGCTAGAATCTCGCCTCATGCGACGCTGGCTGCCTCTGTTCGTCTCGATATTCCTTACTTGTATTCTCTCCGCCCAAACCGCTTCCGAAGTCGAGATTACCGCCGAGCCCAGCCATCATCTCGCGCTCGAAAACCAGTATGTGCGGGTATTTAAGGTAGAAGTCGCGGCCCACGCGTCCACCCTGATGCACCGTCACCGCTACGACTACATTTTCGTCACTTTGGGCCCATCGCAGGTGGTGAACGAAGTTGCCGGCAAGCCGCCGGTCACGCTCAAACTGCAGGACGGAGAAACCTGGTTTGTCCCCGGTGGATTCGCCCACGTCGCAAAGAATCTCTCCGATCAGCCCTTCCGTAATATCACTATCGAACTTCTCCAGGACAAAAAGACACGCAAGTCGACGTCATCTGAAGACCGCGGCTTGCACATCCTGAACGGCGGCACCGAAGACATCCTTTTCGTCAAAGACGGCGTGCGCACTTCGGATTTCCAACTTAACCCGGCAGGAGTGGTTCCCAAACATCGTGACACGGGACCATGCCTGATCGTAGCCGTGAGCGATCTGAACTTGGGCAGCGAGCTGAAAGGCAATGGGGCCATCCAACTCAAAGCTGGCGACATTGCCTGGATCAAGGGCGGCTTGACTCGTACCCTCACCAACGCCGCCCAGCAGAACGCAAGGTTCATCACCCTGGAATTTCGCTGAAGCTGCCAGGGCCGACTGGTTGTTGTATGATCCGTGATTCAATTTTGAAGACGGGACTGGAGCTGTATCCGCCAACAAACCATGAAGATGATTCTCTGCGGCTTCTGCTTGGTGACGATGATTGCTCTCTTTAGCTCTTATTCCGCTGCGTCCTCCGGCAAAGCGCCTGAATTCGCGCTGTCTATCCCTGCGGGGCGCAGTGGCGGACAGCCGCTCGACGGCCGCATGCTCCTCCTGCTCTCCACGACCCAGCCGCGGAACCCCGCATGCAAATCAGCTTGAGCCCGAACACGCAAATGATCTTCGGCGTCGACGTGGATGGTCTTCCGCCCGGCCAAATCGTAACTGTCGACGAACGTGCCTACGGCTATCCAGTGCGCAGCCTGCGCGACGTCAAAGCCGGGAGAGTATTTCGTGCAGGCCGTCCTCCATCGCTACGAAACCTTTCATCGCGCCGACGGCCACACCGTGAAGCTCCCCATGGATCGCGGCGAAGGCCAGCACTGGAACCTGGCGCCCGGCAACCTCTACAGCCGTCCGCGAAAATCACGATCGGCACCGGAGCACTGACCGGATTCTCCATCGTTCTCGACCAGGAAATCCCGCCCATCCCGCCGCCCGCCGACACCAAGTACATCCGCCACATCAAAATCCAGAGCGAGCTCCTCACCAAGTTCTGGGGACGCCCGATGTACCTCGGCGCGAACGTGCTCGTGCCCGAAGGTTTCGACGAGCATCCGCAAGCGCACTACCCGCTCATCGTTTTTCACGATCACTTCTCCCGACTTCGACGGCTTTCGCGCCGAGCCGCCCGATCCCAATCTCAAGCCCGACTACAGCGAGCGCTTCCACATCTCCGGCTACAACCGCATCCAGCAGGAAGAGGCGTACAAGTTCTACCAGCAGTGGACCGGCCCCAACTTTCCGCGCGTGCTGATCGTGCAAACTCGAGCACGCCAATCCTTACTACGACGATTCCTACGCCGTGAACTCCGCCAACCTCGGCCCCTACGGCGACGCCATCGAAACCGAACTCATCCCCGCCATCGAAAAACAATTTCGCGGCCTCGGCCAGGGCTGGGCGCGCTTCATCTACGGCGGCTCCACCGGCGGCTGGGAAGCGCTCGCCGTGCAGATGTTCTATCCCGAGCACTACAACGGCGCCTTCGTCGCCTGCCCCGACCCGGTCGACTTCCGCGCCTACACCGTGATCGATCTCTACAAAGACAAGAACGCCTACTATCGCGAAGGCGCGCACCGCAGAATGATGCAGCCGGGCATGCGCAACTATCTGGGACACATCCTGGTCACCAGCGCAAGAGATCAACCAGTACGAGCTCGCGCTGGGAACTCACGGCCGCTCCGGCGAACAATTCGACATCTGGCAAGCCGTCTACTCGCCAGTCGGCGACGACGGCTATCCCAAACCGATCTTCAACAAAGAAACCGGCGAGATCGACCACGAGGTCGCCGCCTACTGGAAAGAGCACTACGACCTGCGCAACATCCTCGAGCGCGACTGGCCGACGCTCGGCCCCAAGCTACGCGGCAAGCTCCACATCTACTGCGGCAGCGCCGACAACTATTTCCTCAACAACGCCGTCTACCTGCTGGAAGATTTTCTCAAGTACGACGAACCCGCCCTACGAAGGCGAAGTCAAATACGGCGACCGCGCCGAACACTGCTGGAACGGCGACCCCACGCAGCCAAACTATCTCTCGCGCCTGCACTACAACACCATGTACCTGCCAAAAATCGTAGACCGCATCCTGAAAACAGCCCCGCCAGGCGCAGACCTAACCAGTTGGAGATACTAGCCAGAGCCACAGCCTGTGTAGGGATGAACCCGTGTGGGGACAGTCTGCGTGGGGACGGGCGTGTGTATGAGCGGGTCGGAGCCTGCCCTGAGCGGAGTCGAAGGGACCCATCCAGGCGGAACGAAGCTCGGCAGGTTTTGGCCTGTGCCGCTCCAGTGGTGCGCGAAGGTGCCCCACTCTATTCCACGCAATTTGCGAAATAGAGTGGGTGTTCCACATTCGCGGCTTCAGCGGTGACGGAAGAAGTACATCAGCGCGGCGATCACAAGCAATGTCAGGAAGAAACGGATGATAGGCCAGGCCTTACTCTTCTCGAAAGTAATCGGAGAGCTGTCGCCAGCACTTACAACCTCTCCGATATGACTCGCACCCGATGGCTGGGAAGTTTGCGAATTGTCGAAGGCCAGCTTTTGGGAGCCGAGCTTTGGAGTGGAGCCTACCCTCCGGTCCACGAATACTTTTATCTCTCCGGACCCGCCCTGCTTCGCCAGCGCCTGAGACAGTTCGGGCAAGAAGTACTTGCCGACCACGCCCGCAAGCTTTTCCGCAAAAGGATGCTCAATCTCTTCGTGGCTGGTTCCTTCAATCGTGGTTCCGTTCGGATCGTGGGAATGCAGGGTGAATCCCCCGCCCGGCTTGGTTTCAATGTGGAAGTCGAACTTAAGTTCCTTATTTCCGGAGGCAGGGCCTCCTGACGGAAGATTTCCTGAAGGAAGATCTAATCCAGGAAACTCCTTGGCCAGGGCGGCGCCGATATTGGCCTGAATCTTTTGCTGCAGCTCCTGTCGTGTGGGAGCCTCGAGCCGTGGCAGGCTGGGATCGTTGGCGTGGGCGATGAATCCGCCTTGAGGATTGGACTCGATGCGGTAGGTAAACGTGCTGATTATGCGCTTAAGGTCCATTGTGTGCTTAGAATCCGCGGTGTTTGGCGCGATTGTAGCGCGCTTTGGCGGGGAAGGAAGGAGAATTATCGGCTGCCGGATGACCTTGGTGACTACATTACAAGGTAGCGATGTGACTCAGTGTGTGGCCGCGGGCGACTCGCCCGCGAGGGTCTCACCCGCCCGACGATACAATTACCCGCTCTCCTGCACTCGCTCCGGACCGCGCTCGCAGCGGTTGTTTCTACTGCTGGCGCGCGCCCTGAAGCTTCCGGAATTTTACTGGGCGCCCATTTCAACCATCGTGATTCTGCTTGCCCCGTCCGATCCGTTAACGCTGGCATGGCAGCGCTTTGCCGGGACCGCGCTGGGCGCGGTCGTGGGCGCCCTCATTGCGAGCTTTCTCCCCATGGACTGGTGGGTGTACGGAGCCGGAATCGTGGTCTGCGGACTGCTCTCCGGCGTGCTACGGCAACTGTTAATACGTGGCAAACTTATGCACGTCTCGTTGGAGCTTGGATGGATTTGGCTGATTTGGCCACTTACAAAGCGGGTACGTTGTCTTACTATGAGCCAGCAACAGAACTTCGCCAGAGAGATCTTGATTTTAGACGGCTTCGCAGGAACAAAGTGCTCATCCCGACGATTCAATTCTCGCCAGTTGAGAAAGTCGCCCTCGAGATCGCGGCATTGTTCGACCACAAGGGTAGCGGGTGGGGTAGCTTCACGAAGAGCACACGACTGAAATCTTTCGCGATGCTGGAGGACCTGGGATTCCTATCGAGAACCCCGCGTGGCTATCGAGTAAATCCGGGAATTTCATTCCCTGGTTGCATCGAGCCGCGACATGCGACGGTCTCAGTTCGCAACGGCCATTTTTAAGCTTCCAGCGTTTGTACAATTCATCGAAATCCTTTCCGAGCGCGGCCAAACCGGTTGTTCTCAGCTCGAGCTAGGCCGCAGACTGAGGGAGCGACTAGGAGTTGACTGGAGGGATGGACCAGTCAAACCAACGCGAAAATCATGCTGGATTGGGCTCGCCATCTGCGCCTAGCGCCAGGTGTGTTCGCTGAACACCCCCGGAAACGGCAGCGAAACGAAGCCCTCCGCCAACGCGATCCAACTTTGTAAACATCCCCTTGCGCTTTTCCATATTCATCTGATATAAACAATTCACCGAGAGCAGTGTGTGGCTAGCCGGGCGTATTTTGTGAAACTCTCGTCGCTCGTCCGGCATCAAACAAAAACAGGTTAATTCCTGCAAATCAGTCCCGGCCACGGGGCTTCATTCGGGGACAAGGTTCCTCGAAGGGTTTAAGCGTTGTTCGCAAAAACCTCCAAGTGATCTTTTTTCAAACTGATGCGTCTTCCGCCTCGGCTTGTGCCGAAATGGCACGGGTGCGGAGTGGAAGATGCGTTTCGTCGCGTGCGCGTCGATCCGGCCTGAAAAGCCGTCGAGCTTAGCTCGACCTGACCGGGTCTGAGACCCGGTCCCCGGCCGGTTGTGGAAAACAGGTGGATATCCTGTGCCAGCAACGGGTTGACAGTGGCCGCGCAAGACGCGTAGTTTGTACAAGTTTCGAGGACAGGCAGGTTTGTGTAGGCGCGAGCGTCTCGCTCGTGCAACCGCAGATCTGCTCTGGACTGAAAGCGCCCGCTCAGGCGGTAGCGGATCGGTTCTTTGACAACTAGGTTGAACGTGCCAGTCGTGAGAGGAAGGCTCGGGTTGCAAGTCCGAGCGATCTCACAAGATAGATCCACCACTTCTCTTCGAGGATGTGGTGGCAGTCTGCCAACTACCCGTCGGCAGACGACAGGTTTCAAATGAGAGTTTGATCCTGGCTCAGAATCAACGCTGGCGGCGTGCCTAACACATGCAAGTCGAACGAGAAAGTGGAGCAATCCATGAGTAAAGTGGCGACCGGGTGAGTAACACGTGACCAATCTACCCTTGAGTGGGGGATAACCTCGGGAAACCGGGGCTAATACCGCATAACATCCTTGGAACGGAAGTTCTGGAGATCAAAGGAGCAATTCGCTTAAAGAGGAGGTCGCGGCTGATTAGCTAGTTGGCGGGGTAATGGCCCACCAAGGCAAAGATCGGTAGCCGGCCTGAGAGGGCGCACGGCCACACTGGAACTGAAACACGGTCCAGACTCCTACGGGAGGCAGCAGTGGGGAATTTTGCGCAATGGGGGAAACCCTGACGCAGCAACGCCGCGTGGAGGATGAAGTCCCTTGGGACGTAAACTCCTTTCGACCCGGACGATAATGACGGTACGGGTGGAAGAAGCCCCGGCTAACTTCGTGCCAGCAGCCGCGGTAATACGAGGGGGGCAAGCGTTGTTCGGAATTATTGGGCGTAAAGGGCGCGTAGGCGGTGCGGTAAGTCACCTGTGAAACCTCTAGGCTTAACCTAGAGCCTGCAGGCGAAACTGCCGTGCTTGAGGGTGGGAGAGGTGCGTGGAATTCCCGGTGTAGCGGTGAAATGCGTAGATATCGGGAGGAACACCTGTGGCGAAAGCGGCGCACTGGACCACATCTGACGCTGAGGCGCGAAAGCTAGGGGAGCAAACAGGATTAGATACCCTGGTAGTCCTAGCCCTAAACGATGGATGCTTGGTGTGGCCGGTACCCAATCCGGCCGTGCCGAAGCTAACGCGATAAGCATCCCGCCTGGGGAGTACGGTCGCAAGGCTGAAACTCAAAGGAATTGACGGGGGCCCGCACAAGCGGTGGAGCATGTGGTTCAATTCGACGCAACGCGAAGAACCTTACCTGGGCTCGAAGCACAGTGGACCGGGGTAGAAATATCCCTTTTCGCAAGAACTGCTGTGGAGGTGCTGCATGGCTGTCGTCAGCTCGTGTCGTGAGATGTTGGGTTAAGTCCCGCAACGAGCGCAACCCTTATCGTTAGTTGCCAGCGGGTCAAGCCGGGCACTCTAGCGAAACCGCCCCGGATAACGGGGAGGAAGGTGGGGATGACGTCAAGTCCTCATGGCCTTTATGTCCAGGGCTACACACGTGCTACAATGGTCGGTACAAACCGTCGCAAACCTGCGAAGGGGAGCTAATCGGAAAAAGCCGGCCTCAGTTCGGATTGGAGTCTGCAACTCGACTCCATGAAGCTGGAATCGCTAGTAATCGCGGATCAGCACGCCGCGGTGAATACGTTCCCGGGCCTTGTACACACCGCCCGTCACATCACGAAAGTGGACTGCACTAGAAGCCGGTGAGCCAACCGCAAGGGGGCAGCCGTCCAAGGTATGGTTCATGATTGGGGTGAAGTCGTAACAAGGTAGCCGTAGGAGAACCTGCGGCTGGATCACCTCCTTTCTAAGAGAGAACGTCATGGCACTTCCGCGGTCCCCGCGCTCTTCATAGGCTTCGGCCTATGAATCAATGGGAATTAAACATACGGAAGATGTTGCCATGTACCCTGTCCCGCTTCTTGATAACCCGCAAGGGCAAACCTGTGAAGTGGAATAGGAAACCCGTTCGGACCTCTCTTTCTCGAGTCCTATCCGCATGATGGTCAGTCCCGGCTTAGCTGGGATGCACGTTCAACCTTGTCCTCGAAAATAAATTGAGCTTCTGGCTACTAGCTTCTAGCTCCTAGCTAAATCGCGTGATTTAACGACGAAAAGATTTGGCTGGAAGCTAGCGGCTAGTGGCTGGAGCCGGTGATAAAATTCAGGCTCCGGATAGTTTTGTGCAAGCAAGACCGGGCCTGTAGCTCAGGTGGCTAGAGCGCACCCCTGATAAGGGTGAGGTCGGTAGTTCAACTCTACCCAGGCCCACCAGAATCAGTCGTCAGTCATCGGTCGTCAGTCCTCAGCAATTGCTTTTGACCACTGACGGCGGATGACTGACGACTGCAGTTGGGGCTGTAGCTCAGCTGGGAGAGCGCCTGGTTTGCAACCAGGAGGCCACCGGTTCGATCCCGGTCAGCTCCACCAGAATTCAGTCGTCGGTCTTCAGTCGTCAGGGAGATCGCGCCGAAGACTGACGACTAGCCCGATGTTGGGCGTCAACTGTGACAACCGTGATTCCGTTCACGGTCAAATGAAAGTCGCTTGACGCCGAACATTGGGTTGGAAAAACTTTCGAAGTTTGCACACTTCGGAGTTGAGTAAGACCCATACCCGCTGAGGCGGGGTGAGTGAAGCGCTGGCGGTTGAAGGTTTTTAGCTGATGGCTGAAAGCTAACGGCTGATGGCTGTTTCACGAGGACGATATTTGACAACTGAATAGATTGGGTAAATTACAAGGCGTTGTAAATTTTTATGAGTGCCTGAGAGAAACCTGCTGGTGTACGCAGCGCGGATTTCTTCTGAGCCCGAGTGTTCCGAGTGGTGAAGGCGAAAGCAATACCCGCAAAGGACGCAAAGGTCGCGAAGGAGTGCCTATGTTGC
>CAVOLN010000001.1:0-1376271 GCA_963696825.1 Terriglobia bacterium | reverse complement strand
GCGGGCCGCCGAAGCTAACGCCGCGCAGCGGCGGCGGCTAGGACGCATCCCGGTCGGCCCGGACCGGGTGGATGCACCCGGTCCGTTCGGATGTTGCCGGATTTTTACATCAAGGCCTTAGATGCGGGTCCTCGAACTGCGTTTTTTGCACAGGCGACGGGGTTAATAGATGGTATTCACCCGCGAATTTGGCGCCAACCATGGTCTATAATCGAAGCAGGAATACTCCTAAAAACAATGAATCTGTATCCCTTGCTGGCAGCAGTGGTCGGCGGCGAAATTATTGACTTGGTGGGCGAAACCGGCCCCGTCGCCAAGGTCGGTTTTGCTTATCCTCCTGATCTTCAGCCTGGTTTCCTGGGCGATTATTCTTTCCAAGTGGAGCGTGTTGCGGCGGGCGCGGGTGCAGAGCGGCCGTTTCGTGCGCGCCTTCCGCAAGGCGCAGCGCCTGCAGGACGTGGGCGCCGTGGCGGAACAATTTCGTCCCAGCCCGCTGGTGGGAGTGTTTGAAGGCGGATTCGAGGAGTACCGCCGTCAGGGCGCCGTGTCCAACGGAATCGTCAGAAGTCCGCTCGCCATTCAGCGCGCCATGCAGATCGCGAACTCGGAAGAGCTGACCCGCTTCGAGCGCAACCTGCCATGGCTGGCGATTACCGGCGCGGTCACGCCGTTCGTCGGCCTGTTCGGAACGGTCTGGGGCATCATTGACGCGTTTCACGGCCTGGGCACGGCGGGCGCGGCAACCCTGCGCGCCGTCGCGCCTGGCATCTCCGAAGCCCTGATTACCACCGCCGCCGGACTGGCGGCCGCCATTCCCGCCGTCATTGCCTACAACCTGATTGGCGGATCGATTCGCGAATTCGCCGCGCGCGGCGATGACTTTGCCCTGGAAATGCTGAACGCAGTCGAGCGCCAGCAGCCCGCAGCCCGCCTACCGTACGGCTGAAGCTCCGGGGGTGCCGCGGTAATGGCCTTTACGGCTTCCAACGGACGAACTCAAACTTCCCTCTCCGACATCAACATCACGCCGCTGGTGGACGTTGTCCTGGTGCTGCTGATCATCTTCATGGTCACCGCCCCGGTGCTGCAATCCGGCATCGAGGTCAATGTGCCCAAGACGCGGACGGTGAAAGAGATCACCGAAGAGCGCCTGGTGATCAGCATCAACAAGCAGCAGCGGGTTTTTCTGGGCAACGACGCCGATCAACATCAACGAGATCGCCGCCAAGCTGAAACAGAAGATCCGCGATCCGCAGCACCAGTCCATCTTTGTCCGCGCCGACGAAGATGTGCCCTTCGGCGCCTTCGCCACCGTCATGGACGCGGTCAAATCATCGGGCATCACCAATGTGAGCATCGTGACTCAACCGCTGGACGCGCATGGCAGCCAACGCTGAAATCTTTTTCGAACACGACCGCTGGGGCCGCAACCTCACCTGGTCGCTCGGGCTGCATATTGCAGTCGCGGGCGCCATTCTGCTCTACGCCGTGGTCGCTCCCAGCAGCCGCGGTGAAGGCTGGGGCGCGGGCGGCGGCGGCGATGCCATGGGCGTGACCCTGGTGAGCACAGTTCCGCTGCCGGCCAATCCGGTGCAAGACGCAAAATGTTCTGGCCAACGACTCGAAGGGACTGACGCAGTCGCAGCCCAAGCCGGAAGGTAGAAGAGCAACTGCCGGACGCGATTCCGATTCCGGACAAGATCGCGAAGACCAAGCCGGCGCCGAAGACCAGCGCCACCAAGGCAGAAGCCGAAGCCCGAGCCGGTGGAGGAAGCCGACAACGTAGTTCCCTTCGGCCAGGGCGGACCGGTCAGCGGTCCTTATGGCACCTTCAGCGCCGACGGCGCCAAGGGCGGCTTCGGCTTCACCGGCGGCGGCGGCGATTTCGGCTCGCGCTATGCCTGGTACGTGCGCGTGGTGCAGCAGAAGGTTTCGGAGAATTGGCTGAAGTATGAAGTGGACCCGAGCATTTCGACCGCGCAACGGGTCTACATCACCTTCGACGTAATGCGCGACGGCCATCCCGCGAACGTCCAGGTGGAGCAATCGAGCGGTGTGCCATCGCTCGACCAATCGGCGACGCGGGCCATCCAGCGCATTGACACTTTTGGTCCCTTGCCCTCGGATTATGCCGCGAATAAGGTGTCGGTAGAGTTCTGGTTCGATTACAAAAGATAGAGGGTAGAATCTGTCGCTGACTAGTTTTGCTGGTCTCGCAGATCTTCGGGTAAAGCTCAGGATGACGCGGATCGTTAGCCAGAAGCGACATTCAGTTAGGAAACGATTATTAATGAAGCGATTTTTCACACTATTCTTACCGCTGTTTTTGTTGACCTCGAGCTTCGCCCAGGACTGGATCAAGACCGGCACCGGGCTGGGCGTGGAAAAAGTTCGCCTGGCGGTTCCCGATTTCAATGCTTCCACGCAGGATCCCAAGAACGCCGAACTGCTGAAGACGTTCAACGAAACCCTGTGGAACGATCTGGACAATGCCGGCATCTTCGACATGGTTTCGAAGAGTTTTTATCCGCTGGGCCAGGTGGGAACTCCGGCTGACGTGAAGTTTGAGGGCTGGAGCGCGCCTCCGCCGAATGCGGCCATGCTGGCCTTTGGCAACCTGGGCGTGTCCGGCAACGGCATGACCGTGCAGGGCTGGCTCTACGACGTGAAGAACGTGACCTCGCCGCAGGTGCTGGGCAAGCAGTATCAGGATGCCGCGACCAGCGACGCAGCCCGCATCATCGCCCACAAATTTGCCGACGAAATTATCTTCCGCCTGGGCGGCGGCATTGCCGGAATTGCGGAAAGCAAGATCTATTTCGTGAGCAGCCGCAGCGGACACAAGGAAATCTGGGCGATGGATTACGACGGCGCCAACCAGCACGCCGTTACTCATCTGGGCTCGATTTCGCTGTCGCCGCGCGTTTCGCCCGACGGATCGCGCATCGCCTTCAGTTCGATGACCAAGGCGGGTTGGGAAATCCTGATGTATTCGCTCGACCTGAACCGGCTGGTTTCATTTCCCCGGTTCGGTGGAACCAATCTTTCTCCGGCATGGTCTGCCGACGGAACCAAGATCGCATTCTCTTCCTCGCGCAGCGGCGATCCCGAAATTTATACCGTCGATTCCTCCGGAGCGAACCTGAAGCGGATCACGTCCTTCAAAGGTCCCGACGTTTCGCCGGCGTGGAATCGCAAGACCGGCGCGCAGATCGCCTGGGTCAGCGGCCGCACCGGACTGCCGCAGGTCTACACCATGGAAGCCGACGGCACCAACGTGCAGCGGCTCACCGACCAGGGCTACGCGGTTTCTCCGGCATGGTCGCCGAACGGACAATTTCTGGTGGTTTCCTGGATGCGCAAGTACGGCCCGGGAGCGCCGGGAGCGCAGGATATCTACATCATGGACATCGCCAGCAAGCAGTGGGTGCAGTTGACCCACGATGGCGGACGCAACGATTTCCCGTACTGGTCGCCGGATGGAAGACACATCATTTTCCAGTCCAGCCGCGCCGGCAGCCTGCAGATATGGACCATGCTGGCCGATGGTACGAATCAGAAGCAGTTGACATTTGCGGGCGCCAACACGTCAACCCAACTGGAGTTGGAAGTGATCGACCGGAATCATAATCGCTGTTTTGCAGTTAATTCCCGGACGAGGCGGAGTAGGTTTCCCGCTTTCCGGACCTGAGCCGGGCGCCGCGAATCGATCAATCAACGCGCACCAAGAGTACGGAGGAGGAGAGTGAAGCAACAGAAAACTGAGATGGATGATGTTAGTGTTCGCGCTGTGGCGCCATCATGATGCTGGGCGCCTGCAAAAAGAAAGTAGCGCCCCCGCCACCGCCGCCACCCCCACCGCCAGCCGCGCCTACAGCTTCGCTTACGGCCAACCCCAACACGGTGGATAAGGGCCAGTCCACGACCCTGACCTGGCAGACCAGCAATGCGACCGACGTCAGCATTGATGGGATTGGCGCGGTGCAGCCGAATGGGTCGCAGATCGGTGACTCCGGCCGATTCCACCACCTACACCCTGACCGCAAAGGGGCCGGGTGGAACGCAGACAGGCGACGGCGCGAGTCACCGTGAGTGCGGCGCCACCGCCGCCGCCTCAAGCCTCGGCCACGGAAGAAGAACTGTTCTCGCAAACCGTGAAGGACATCTACTTCGACTACGACAAGAGCGATATCAATGCCGACCAGCAGTCGTCGCTGCAGGGCGATGTCGAGTTCCTGAAGCAGCATCCCAACATCAGCTTCACGGTCGAGGGACACTGCGACGAACGGGGATCGACCGAATACAACCTGGCGCTGGGTGACAGCCGCGCCAATTCAGTGCGGAATGCCCTGGTGCAGGGTGGCGTCAGCGCCGACCACGTCAAGACCATCAGCTACGGCAAGGAAAAGCCGTTCTGCACCGAGTCGAACGGAGCAGTGCTGGCAGCAGAACCGGCGCGGTCATTTCGTGTACCAGAAGTAGCAGTCAGCGAGTAGAGGCTGGCATTAGGGATCGGCAGCGGCGTCTCGGCGGGGTTATGTGGCAGATTGTCGCGAGGGCGACGCCCTCGCGACAGCCGGCGAGACGCCTGTTCTATTAAGAGCGGCGGAATTCTCTGTCCGCTCATATACGATAGAAGCTGGCGAGAACGCTTCGTCCTCTGGCCTGGACGTATCACGTAGTCTTCGCATCTTGAGCTCTTCGCATCTTAGGGGATGGATTATGAAAATTCAGCGATATTCGATCCTGCTCGGCCTTGTGGTCGCTGCTCTGTGCCGGCGATGACGCCGGCCTGGGGCGTCAACAAGGACATGGTGCAACTGCAGACCCAGGTGCAGGACCTGCAGGACAGAATTGCCCACATGCAGCAGTCCTTTGACGAGCGCATGGGCGTGCATGCAGCACCTGATTGAACAGAGCACGGACCGGGCCAACAAAGTGGCGACCTCGGTTACCGATCTGCAGACCACTTTGCAGAAGCAGCAGGCGGACAGCGGCGGCACAGGCGGACCAGCTTTCGGGCCAGATTCAGTCCTTGAATGACACTCTGGACGAGCTCAAGGCCCGCCTGGGCAAGGTGAGCAAGCAACTGGAAGACATGCAGGCCGCGCAGCAGAGTATCGCCGTGCAGCAGACTCAGCAACAGCAGCAGGCGTCAGCGCCACCGCCGGACGTGCTTTACAACAACGCTTTGCGCGACTACCAGGCGGGCAAGAACGATCTGGCGGCGCAGGAATTTGCCGATTACGTAAAGTACTATCCCAACACCGATCTGGCGGGAAATTCGAACTTCTACCTGGCCGACATCCAATTCAAGCAGGGGAATTATCAGGCAGCGGCCAAGAGCTACGACCAGGTCCTGCAAAGCTTTCCTGACGGCAACAAGGCTGCGGCGGCCGAACTGAAGAAAGGGTTGGCGCTGATTGAACTGGGACAACAGGAAGCAGGGATTGCGTCGCTTCGTCATGTGATCCAACGCTATCCCAAGTCGAATGAAGCCCTGCAGGCTCGGGACCGTCTGCGTAAGCTGGGAGTAGCCACTACGGGAACTACGGCCCGAAGAGAGCAGTAGCCCGCTGAGTCTCAGCCAGAAGGCCTCGGTCAGAAGCAACCCCGGTGTGGTTAGGCCGGGTTGTGGTGATGATGGTGATGGCGGTGCTTGCGCTTGTGGTGAGGGCGTTCCGGGTTGTTCTGGGCTTCCTGCCGGTGAGCTGTCGCGGCTGGCTTGCGCCTGCTCGGTTCGGCGTATCTTGTCCCCATCCAGGTAAGGTCAACATGATCAACGCACAGACTGCCAGAATTAAAGCGCTTCATGTTTGCTCCTTGCTATTTCGGCCGAATCTACAGAATTAACCCTTCTCGCCGGATAAAGTTTCGCGATAGGCTAGGTTTCACGGCTGGTGCAATTCCCGGCCTGCATACGCTTCATAAAGGATACTGTATGACCGATGTCAAGAGTGGCGAAAGATCAGGACCGGGGCAAGGGTGCGGTAGAGCAGGACAAACCCTGGGAGACGGGCAACACATCCCTGCAAGGGCAGCTTGGACATCGGGATCAGGATCCCTTGTTGAAATCCTCCGATACAGATTTCCCTGAACCGGGAGAAAGTCCGGAGCACTCCGGGGAGAGGGGAAGAATTCCGCCCAAGAAAGACATCGCTTAAGCTATCTGCGCGCACACTCGCCCTGCTCGGCTACTCTCCCTTTTCTTTGTCCTTGTGGCGCAGATCGAGGCCGAAGGAGGGATGGTCGCGCGGTGCCGGTAATCTTGATCGGCAACTCGGTTTGGCCGTTCTTGCGGAAGAAGGGATCGAACGCCTTCAGCAGGAATGATTTGGCGCCGGTCATGGTCTGCGAGAGCTTGGCCTGCATGCGCAGCTTGCCGTGAAAGTCGAGATCTTCCTTGTCCAGACCATACTTGCCATTCAGGGCCACTTCGGCGCCGGTGACGCTGAAAGTCAAGCCCGCGAAATGTGATCACTCCGTTGTCCAGCACGAAGTTGCCCTTGAGCTCAGAAACGCTGCTGCCCGCATCTTCATCCTCCGGCTTGCCCTGACCCTTTCGGCTTAGGGTCTTGATCTTGCCGACCACCTCCGGGCTGGTGAATTCCGCCTTTGCGACGTCAAATTTGCCATTCAGATTCAAGCGATCGGAGAGGTCGCCGTGACCGTGAGGCAAATCGAACTTGGTGCGAAACTTGATCGCGCCGGTCAAGGGAGGTTTGTCTGCCTTCACCGCCAGCCGCATCAGGTCCTCGATCCTGCCTTGATCGACGGTCACGTCGAGCGTGATCCTCTTGCCTTTTTTGTCGGGAGACCTGACCACTCCGCCCTGGGCAACGATGACCGTATTCAAGAGATGCGCGGTCACAGGATGCAGCAGCGTGTCTCCGTTGGTGCCGTCCACCGTGGCGCTGAAAGTTGTTTCCAGGTCGACAGGATGGCCGCCGATGGTGACGGTGAAGTCGGGAGTCGAGGTCTTGCCCTCGACTTCGATTTTCTCCAGCACGCCGCCAAACTTGCCCTGCGAAGACAGAATTCCGCTGATCCCTTTGAACACTCCCAGGTCAGCCTTGTCGAAGGTGTATTCCGCCGACAGCGGAGTCTGACCAGGATCGTCCGGGCTCCATGGGCCGAAACTTCCCTTGGTATCGATCTCGCCCGGGGGAACCGCGTTGGTCAGTTGCGCGGTGAAGGACGCAGGACGGTCGAGCCCGACCGAATGCATGACCAGATGGTGAATCGCGAATACGTGCGGATCTTTGTCGGCGGACTTGGGCAGCAGCCGAAGCTCGGCGTCGTCGGAAACGATCTCCTGAATCAGGACCGGCATGTCCCGGGCCTTCGACCAATCCTGCTTCCCTCTCTGACCCTTTGGAGGAATCTGTATGACCAGGCCTTTGAGCTTGACCTGCCCGATCTTCCACGGCTTCCCTAGCAATCCCAGAATGCCGGCCTCGGCGGAGAATTCGGCGATCGAAATCAGGGGTGGGACATCGGTGCGGCCTTCGTGACGTAGAACCAGTCCTGAGCCCTCGATGCGCGCGCCGGGAAAGAGATAGACGTGGAAGTCTTTGAGTTCGACGTCGGCGTGGAATTTCTCGCTGAGCATCTCCACGGCTTTCTTGCGCAGGTACGGATTGGACAAGTGAATTCCGGCCACAATGACCACCATCGCGGCAATCACGATCAGTGATATCACGACCAGCAAGGCTTTGCTTACCCGTCTTGTCCGAGGCTCAGTCATGGATGAAGGAGATACACCTAGGGCTCGAGCACCTTACTGAGACGCTGATTATAGGCAAAGAGTTGGCGGAGGCGCTTGGGCTGGTTATCAGGAGGGCGATCGCTGCGAGGCTATAGGGATCCCTCGACTTCACGGGCCCATTCGCAAGCGAATCGGCCGGCTCCGCTCAGGATGACAAACGTAGAGTCTTTCCGCTCAGAATCGCAAATCGGGAAACGCGATGATTGTTATCTCAGCTCTTCCATCACCTGTTCCAGCACTTCCCTGCCTGGCCGCACCACGGATTCCGGCAGCGTGGCCAGCGGCTCTTCGGTCATGTTCAGCAGGTCGACGAAGGTTGGCGTCTTGGTAGTTGACGTAGAACACGCCGGTCAGCACCTCGCCCTTTTCGTGAGCCTCGTTCAGGCGCGTGATGGCCTTGATGCGGTTGGTGGGATCGTACTCTTCTTCCAGTTTGCGCAGGCGCAGGCGAGAGCCGTCGTGCATGGTGACTTCGATCGTGGTCCCGGGATCGTAGTCGACGGTGATGTCTTCGAACGCGGGCACGAAGCTGACTTCCTGCAGCGGCTCTTCGTGGTCCTTCATGTACTTGTAGGACTTGGTGGAGCCCTCGTGATCGTTGAAGGTCACGCAGGGCGAGACCACGTCGAGCATGACCGTGCCCTTGTGGGCGATGGCGGCTTTCAGCATGGCGTGCAGTTGCTTCTTGTCGCCGGAAAACGACCGGCCCACGAAAGTTGCGCCCAGCGTGATGGCCATGGCGCAGGTGTCGATCGGCGGCAGATCGTTGATCACGCCGGTCTTCAGCGTGGAGCCCATGTCGGCGGTGGCGGAGAATTGGCCCTTGGTCAATCCGTAAACGCCGTTGTCTTCGATGATGTAAATGATCGGCAGATTGCGCCGCATCAGGTGGATGAACTGGCCGACGCCGATGGAAGCGGTGTCGCCGTCGCCGCTGACGCCGAGCGCGATCAGATGGCGATTGGCCAGCACCGCGCCGGTCGCGACCGACGGCATGCGGCCGTGGACGGCGTTGAAGCTGTGCGAGCGTCCCATGAAGTACGCCGGGCTCTTGGACGAGCAGCCGATGCCGCTGGGCTTGATCACACGCTCGGGCGGGACGCCCATTTCGTACATGGCATCGATGATGCGCTCGGAAATTGCGTTGTGGCCGCAGCCGGCGCACAAGGTCGTCTTGCCGCCGCGATAATCCAGCACGGTCAAGCCAATGCGGTTGGTTTTGGGCGGCGGAGTGCCAGTCGTGGTCGCCATTTACTTACCCTCCATGGTCATGAGTTCGTCGGTGACCGAGCGCGCGTCGAGCGGCAGCCCGTGAATGTGGGCGATGCTGCGCAGGCGGGTGATGCAGCGCGGCTTCAAGATCGAGCTTGAGCAGTGTCAGCATCTGCGCGTCGCGATTCTGCTCGACCACGTAGACCCGGTCATGCTGCTTCACGAAATCGTGGACTTCGCGGGTGAACGGATAGGCGCGCAGACGCAGATAGTCGGTTTCGATGTTGTATTCCTGGCGCAACTGGTCGCGGCTCTCGATCAGGCCCCAGTGCGAAGTGCCGTATCCGATGATGCCGATTTTCGATTTGCCGGTGGCAACTTCCGGGCGCGGGCACGAACGAGCGCGCAGTCTCGAACTTCCGGTTGAGCCGCTCCATGTTGCGTTCGAAGTCGTCGGGACGCTCGCTGTATTGCGCCTTCTCGTTGTGTCCGCTGCCGCGGGCGAAGTAGGCGGCGGCGGGATGATCGGTGCCGGGCAGAGTGCGGTAGCCGATGCCGTCGCCGTCCACATCCTTGTAACGGGCAAAGCCGCCGAGGCGATCGAGATCTTCCTTGCTCAGAACCTTGCCGCGCTTGATCGGCTTCTCCGGATACTTGAAGGGATCGGCCATCCAGTTGTTCATGCCGAGATCGAGATCGGACATGACGAAGACCAGCGTCTGGAACTGCTCGGCCAGGTCGAAAGCATCGCCCGCCATGCTGAAACATTCTTCCGCGGAACAGGGAAGCAGCAGGATGTGCTTGGTGTCGCCGTGGGAGAGAAACGCGGTGGAGAGAATGTCGCCCTGCGAGGTGCGCGTGGGCAAACCGGTGGAAGGACCGACGCGCTGGATGTCCCAGATCACGCCCGGGACTTCGGCGTAGTAAGCGAGGCCGGCAAACTCGGCCATCAGCGAAATTCCCGGGCCGGCAGTCGCGGTCATGGCGCGCGCGCCCGCCCAGCCCGCGCCCAGCACCATGCCGATCGCGGCCAGTTCGTCTTCCGCCTGCACGATGGCGAACGTGGCTTTGCCGTCGGCGCCGATGCGGAAGCGCTTCATGTAATCGATCATGCTCTCGGGCAGCGACGACGACGGCGTGATCGGATACCAGGCGACCACGGTCGCGCCGGCGAACATGCAGCCCAGGGCAGCGGCGGAGTTGCCGTCGATGATGATCTTGCCCGCGGTCTTGTCCATGCGCTGGATGAAATACGGATCGCGCTTGGTCAGGTTGGCGGCGGCGTAGTCGTATCCGGCTTTGACCGCCGCCAGATTCAGGTTGGCCGCTTTCACCTTCTTGGCAAACTGCTTGCGGATCGCCTTCTCGACTTCGGCCATGTCGATTTCGAGCAACTTGGCCACCACGCCCACGTAAATCATGTTCTTGACCAGCTTGCGCAGCTTGGCCTCGGGACAGACGGGCGCAACCAGCTTGTCGTAAGGAACGGCGTAAAAAATCAGATCGGAGCGCAGAGCTGCTGAGATTCAGCGGCTCGTCGTACAACACGGCAGCGCCCGGCGCCAGCGACATCACGTCTTCCTGCGCGGTCTCGGAATTCATGGCGACCACGAAATCGATTTCCTTTTTGCGCGCGATGTAGCCGTCTTTGTTGGCGCGAATGGTGTACCAGGTGGGCAGTCCGGCGATGTTCGAGGGAAACAGGTTCTTGCCCGAAACCGGAACTCCCATCTGGAAAATGCTGCGCAACAGAACTGTGTTGGAACTTTGCGAGCCCGAGCCGTTGACGGTCGCAACCTGAATACTCATGTTGTTTACGACAGGCTTTTGTTCCGGTGGGCGACTCTCAGCGTGGAGAGATACATCCGTGGTGGCCATTCCCGTCCTTCCTTGTCCCTGGAGCGGAGTTTCTCCGCCCGCAATTGCTGGTGGAGCAGAACCCTTCATTATACGGCAGCGAAACGGGAGAAGACAGGAACGGCACGCGCAGGTCGCGCGCAGGGTACCATCCTTCCAACTAGGAGGAGCACATGAGTGCTATTTCGGCGGCCGTGCTTCGGACTTATGCGCAGGCTACGCCAAGCGTTGTTTTTTTCCTTGCGGCGTCATTGTCTGTGGTCCCTTTGGCGAAGGCACTTCGCTCACAGGAGGTTTTGCCGTTATTACGATGATCGGGCGGTAGTGAGAATGCATGCAGTCATAGCATCTCACCAGCTGAAGGAGAAATACAAACAGCCTTCGCTCCCACCATCTCTTTGGCCGGGACTGATAAACCCTGGGACTCGAACAATAGGGACAATTCTTTAGACCGATCCGCCGCAGAATATGGACCCGGTACGGCAACTGGCTCCCCCAGTATCGATCAAGACTTGCCGAACACAAGCGCATGGCTCATGCCCGCGAACTGAATCTCCAGAAGGGTCCGCGATCCATCATCATTGATTCGGTAGACAAAGGCATCACGGGGATATGTAATTGCGCGGTTCACCCATCTCCCGTTCGCTGTTGCAATGGTGTTATTTTCTGAACCAAATTTCACCATGGTGAAATTACTGTAGGTTTCCCAACTGATCACGCAGCCTTCCGCTGGCATCTGAATACGGACTGCCGGCTCAGAGCGCAACAACTGACCCATGGTTTCGCACCCGCCACCAATATTGAAGCCGCGCGAGCCCCTTTCGAACACTTGAGGCTTGAAACCGCTGGCGACCAGTTTCTTGCGGATTCCTTCGGCCTGGTCGTCGTTGTAGGGACCCACAAGCAGGTGGTACGAAGTCGACCACAGATGTTTTTTTTCAGCGGTTGTCGCGCGAAGGCCCAGCCGCACCAATTTGTCAGTCTCCCCCTTGGCCGACATTTCGCTCTTAAATTTGCCTACCTCGAAGTACAGGTGCGAGTTTGAGACGCCATTAGCCTTAGCGGTGTTCTGGACAATGCCAGCTGCTGGCTCGAGTTGCGGAACCCCGGGTTTTGCGGGAGCGACTTTGGGGTTGGGTGCCACCGTAGCCGCCGGCGAGGCAACCGTCGGCGCTAGCGTTGAAATTGCCGCAGCGGGAGCCTGAGGCAGACGAGAGGCCATTGCAATAGATGTCGCTGGAGCGGGCGACGCAGGCGCGATCTGGGGCGATCTGAGTTTGAGAGGACGGGGTCCGTTCGGGCTGAGAATCCGCTTGTTTCCTTAGCTTGTCTGCTGCGACATCCGACGCGACCTTCTCAGGCGACGCCGCAGTTGTCGCGGGCGGCGGCAGAACCGCGTGTGCGACCGTGACCACGTTCTGGGGCGGCTTGGTTTCCGGCTGTGGCTCCCGCGTAATCGCCTCAGCGGATGGCCCGGAGGTCTGGGGCTCTGCCGACGGCGCTTGTAGCAGTCGTCTGCGGATTTCGCGACGGTGGAGTTGACTGCGACCGTGCGGACACACTCTGCGTTTGCGCATGCGGCCTTGCCGTAAATAGTTCTCCCCAGTGGATCAACGACTCACCTAGCTGATGCTTGTAGCTTCGAAACAAGAAAGGCGCAGCCACAAGCGCGGCCACCAGGAGCCCTGCAGCCATACCTCCGGCGAAACTGGACAAAGGCGCCCTCGTTGTCTTCGGTGCGTTCACTGCGTAGCTGTTCGGAAGCTGCTCGTGGCCAGCCTGGTTGCCGGCCGAGGTATGCTCCCGGCGGGGGAGTCACGTGCGGCCGCAGAGCCGACAACACGGTTTCCTGGTCAGCGGCGAGTCCGCAGTGTCAGGGCTTATCCACTTGCGCATTGGTTCGCGAGCTTCCACCGGCAAGTCGGTGAAACGCAACCCGCCGGTTTTCAGCCGCTCGTTCATCCACACCAGGTCGCCTTGAACCTCGATTCGGCGATCATGATCCCAAAACCACAAACGAATTGCCTTATCTCGCTGCAACTGGAGCCACGGCGCGGAAACAGAGTCCGCCTTCGGACACATTCAACACGCTGCCGCCATTGCTGGTTCGATGTTGATGTAAGCGAACCTTTCCACGGTTTTCCGTGAAGTTTGGCGGCGTTCTAGCCCTTTCATCGACGGCACCACCGGAAGAGAATTTTGCGGGATCATTTTCGTAGCATTTGATTGCGGTTACAGGTGAATAAAACCAAGGATGACCAGGCAGGTGACTCGGACCTGTGGTCCCTAGTTCATTCGGCCAGGGGCTCAAGAATGCAATGAGGTGAGCGTGCTCGCAACCCGCGAGAAATACAGGGACGCCTGTTCCATCCGATCGAGGCCTACCCGTACAATGATTGGGTTTGTTCCCAAGACTTTTAGTACTGTCGACACCTCCCCAACCGGAAGGTCAAACTTGTTAATAATGCCGCGACGGTGCATAGCTGGCTGCTCCGCGCTGGTTAGTTATACGGGGGCGGCGAGAGCGGCCCAATTTTGGGTAACGTCGCTTCATAAAACGCTGCATATAAACGCTGAATCGGGACATGTCCCATTTCCGCACCAGGAATGAACTTTAGTAACCCTGAGAAGCTTCCACGTTAGGCTAGTCTACGTTTGCGCGGCGGCGGGTTTCTGCGTGGAAACCGCTTACCATTCCGTTCTTTCAGGCACCAGATCAGCGGTGTCGCGGCTTCTTTAATCGCCAGCATGGCCAACAGCGGAGGTGAACGATGATTCTTCGCGTGATGCGATCCAAGGCATCGCCTAAGCAGCAGCCACCGGTGGGCGCCGGAACGACGACCGAGTTATCATCGCCGCCAGTCTGTGTCGTTGAGCAGAATCGCCTTGCCGCCCGTTACCTGCTTGAGATGCTTGCCAAAAACCCGGCGCTTCACGCCGTCACGCTCGAGGAGCTGATCGCTCACAAGGCTTCGGAAGCGGTCGCTCCCAGTTTTCATCGTGGATCGCGAAGGAATCGATTTGCCGCTGCAGCGAGTGCGTCCACGTCTTGCGCGAACGGTACCCGATTGCAAGGTTTATCATCCTGGACGAGGAACAGAGCTGCGGAGCATGCCGTCTACCTGCTGGCACTCGGAGTTCACGGGTTTGTGTCGTACGCACAGATCGATGAGCAGCTGTCGCAAGCAGTCGAACGCGTGACCCGCGGCGAACTGTGGTTCTCCCCCAGCGTTCTGGAGGCCTATGCGCGGAACTCTATCGCGTCGTTGAAGGCGGTCAGCCAGTCGCCCACCGGCCAAGCGATTACCCAGCGCGAAAGTCAGATCATCGAATTGGTAAAGCGCCGACTGTCAAACAAGGAGATTGCCGAGGTCCTGCACATTCAGGAGAGTACGGTGAAGTTTCATCTCTCGAACATCTTCTCGAAGCTGCAAGTGAACCGGCGCAATGAACTCCAGGACAGGGGCCAACTCAGCGACATCTGGCGAAAGCTGATCGCTTCTTAGCAATACTCCGATTGACAACTGACTATTGGATGGCTGGAAGAGCCGCCTAGTCGTCGCCCTGAAGAAACTGCGCCATGTTGCGGAATTTGGTGTAGCGGGAGTCGAGCAGATCCTTGACCGGACCTTTCTTCAACTCGGTCGAGATGTTTCTGCAAAGCAGCGTCCAGGAGCAAAGCCGCGGCTTCGTGGTCGACGTGGGCGCCGCCCTCCGGTTCGGGGACGATGCCGTCAATGCAGCCGAGTTCTTTCAAGTCTTCGGCGGTGATGCGCATGGCCTGCGGCGGCGAGTTCTTTCTTGGTGGGATCGCGCCACATGATGGACGCGCAGCCTTCGGGCGAGATCACGGAGTAAATCGAGTTCTCCATCATCAGGACGCGGTCGGCGACGGCAATCGCCAGCGCGCCGCCGCTTCCGCCTTCGCCCGTAATCGTGGTGACGATGGGAACCTGCAGCCGGGCCATCTCGCGCAGGTTGTGGGCGATGGCTTCGGCCTGGCCGCGCTCTTCGGCGCCCAGGCCGGGATACGCGCCCGGTGTGTCCACGAAGGTGAAAATCGGACGGCCGAATTTTTCCGCAATCTTCATCACGCGCAGAGCCTTGCGATAGCCCTCCGGGTTGGGCATGCCGAAGTTGCGATAGACCTTTTGCTTGGTGTCGCGCGCCTTCTGATGGCCGACGATCATGACCTCTTCGCCGTGGAAGCGGGCCATGCCGCAGACCATCGCGGGATCGTCGGCGAAGCCGCGGTCGCCGTGAATTTCGCTCCAGTCGGTGAAGATGCGCTCAATGTAGTCGAGCGCGTAAGGACGCTGCGGATGCCGCGCCAGTTCGGTTTTTTCCCAGGCGTCGAAGTGCGAGATGTCATTTCCTTGCGTAGCGCCTGAACGCGATCGTGCAACTGCTGGATTTCGCTGCCGCGTATTTTCGTCCGGTCCGGCGGCGTCCTGCAGACGGGCGATCTGCTGCTCGATTTTGTCCAGTTCCTGGTGCGTTCTGTCTCCCGAGCTCGGGCTTGCCGCCGTCGCCGTTTCTGGAGGCCCAGCGCGATTCCACCATGGACAGGAGGAACTCGACCCCGGTCATCACCAGCGCGTCATTGGGCACGGATGGTGCGATCTTCGCTCCCAGCTTGGGACTCTTTTGAATGGAAACTCTTATCTGCCGCAGATTTCAGTACGGCTCTTCGTGACCTGATGAGCCTGACGAGTGCTTCATCGTTCAGGAGCAAGCGTTAATGCGGCACTCGGTCACTGCGTCATCGTCTCTTAGTCAATGACGCGCACGGCGCCCCGGCCGCACAGTTCCTCGACCCGGGCGATAAAGTTGCGGTCTGGTATGCACATTATAGCCTTCCGCCTCCATCACGACCATGAAATCGCCCTGGCGTTCCACGTCAAACAACACCTTGGCCTCGCCCTTTTGCTGGGCGCACAGCGTGTGCAATGCGTCCACCGTGGACTCGCTTGCGGTCTCGAGCGGGACGCGAATGCGCAGCGAATTGGGCAGCGGCACTTTCGCATCTTCCAGCGGACTGATGTCGTTCACCGTCAGCTTCGGATTTGCGCCTTCTTCGATGCGCACACCGCCGCGGATCAGCACCGGCACTTCCAGCTTCACCTTCTCCTGCAGTTTGCGATAGGCCTCGGGGAAGACCAGCATCTCGACCGAGCCAGACATGTCTTCGAGCGCGCCCTGGGCGTAGAAATCGCCGCGCTTCGACTTCAGCACGCGAAGGTTGGTGATGATGCCGGCGGTGGTGATGTTCTCGTCCTTGCCGGTGGACGATTGTCATGGCGCCAATTTCTTCGGTGCTGAGCGCGTGCAGGTCTTCCAGCTTGTCGCGATATTTTTCCAGCGGATGTCCGCTGATGAAGAATCCGAGAATTTCTTTTTCATTGGCCAGCCGCGTGTGTTCGTCCCAGTCCGGAGTGTCCGGCAGCTTGTTGTTCGAGGCGGAAACTTCCTCCTGCTGGAAGACGCCGAACAGGCCATGCTGGCCGGATTCGGCATCGCGCTGAGTTTTCTGCGCGCCTTCGATGGCCCGGTCGAGAACGGCCATCAACTGGGCGCGGCGGCCCAGTCCATCCATGGCGCCGCTCTTGATCAGCGATTCCAGAACGCGCTTGTTGAGCAGCCGCAGGTCCACCTTCTCGCAGAATTCGTAGATCGAAGCTGTAGCGGCCCAAGCTCCTTGCGTCCGGCGACAATGGATTCGATCGCGTTGTGTCCGACATTCTTTACCGCGGCCAGACCGAAGCGAATGGCGCTGCCATGCGGAGTGAAGTTCGCGTCGCTGACGTTGATGTCGGGCGCTTCGACGGCAATACCCATCTCGCGGCACTCGTTGATGTACTTGACCACGTCGTCCGTGCTGCCGGTCACCGAAGTCAGCAGCGCCGCCATGAACTCGACCGGATAGTGCGTCTTCAGATACGCCGTCTGATAGGCCAGCAGCGCGTAGGCGGCCGAGTGCGACTTGTTGAAGCCGTAGCCGGCGAACTGCGCCATCAGATCGAAAATCTTTTCGATCTTCTTCGGCGGATAGCCGCGCTGCATCGCGCCGTTGATGAAGCGCTCGCGCTGCTGCGCCATCTCCTCGGGCTTCTTCTTGCCCATGGCGCGGCGCAGCAGGTCGGCTTCGCCGAGGGAGTAGCCGGCCAGCCGGTTGGCGATCTGCATCACCTGTTCCTGATAGACGATGACGCCCAGCGTTTCCTGCAGAATCTCCTGCAGCTCGGGCAGTTCGTATTCGATCTTCTTGCGGCCGTGTTTGCGATCGATGAAGTCGTCGATCATGCCGCCCTGGATCGGGCCGGGACGGTAGAGCGCGTTCAGAGCGGTGAGGTCTTCGATGGAGTTGGGCTGGTAGCGGCGCAGCACGTCGCGCATGCCGCGCGATTCAAACTGGAACACGCCGGAGGTGAGTCCTTTGTGAAAGACCTTTTCGTAGGTCTCCTGATCGTCGAGCTGGAGGCCTTCCAGAGCGATGCGCTCGCCCCGGGTCTGCGCGATCAGCTTCACCGCGTCATCGAGAATGGTCAGCGTGGTCAGGCCGAGGAAATCCATCTTCAACAGGCCCAGCTTTTCGATGGCCACCATGTCGAAGGCGGTGACGATTTCGTCGTTCTTGGTCTTGTGCAGCGGAACCAGTTCGTTCAGCGGCCGCGGCGAGATCACCACGCCGGCGGCGTGCACTCCGGCATTGCGCACCATGCCTTCGAGTTTCTTGGCGGTGTCCAGCAACTCGCGGATCTGCGGATCGCTCTCGTAGGCCTGCTGCAGCGCCGGCGATTCCCTGATCGCATCTTCCAGCTTGATGTTCAGCGTGGTCGGGACCATCTTGGCGATGCGATCCACGTCGGCGTACGGCACGTCCATGGCGCGGCCGACGTCCTTGATCGCCGCCTTGGCCGCCATGGTGCCGAAGGTGATGATCTGGGCGACGTTCTCGCGGCCGTACTTGTTGGTCACATAGTTGATGACCTCGCCGCGGCGGTTCATGCAGAAATCGATGTCGATATCGGGCAGGGAAATGCGCTCGGGATTCAGAAAGCGCTCGAAGATCAATTCGTGCTGCAGCGGATCGAGATCGGTGATGCCCAGCGAGTAGGAAACCAGCGATCCCGCGGCCGAACCGCGGCCCGGTCCGACCGGAATGTCGCGTTCGCGGGCGTAGCGGATGAAATCCCAGACGATCAGGAAGTATCCGGAAAACTTCATCTGCTGAATGATGGCCAGTTCCCGGGCCAGACGCTGTTCGTATTCCGCCAGATTGTGCTTCAGCCGTCCCTGCGCTTCGAGAGGCCGCAGCGTTTCCAGGCGGCGCGCGAATCCTTCGCGAGAGACGTGCTCGAAATAGCTGTCGAGGGTGAATCCGTCGGGCACGTCGAAGTGCGGAAACGGATTGCTGATTTTCTCCAGCCGCATGTTGCAGCGTTCCGCAATGCCGAGGGTGCGGGAGAGCACGTCCGGCGAGTCTTTGAAGACGCGATACATTTCGTCATGACTCTTGACGAAAAATCCGTGCCCTGGAACTTCATGCGGTTGGTGTCCTGGATGGACTTGCCGGTCTGGATGCACAGCATCACATCCTGGGCGTGGGCGTCGTCCTCGCAGAGATAGTGGCTGTCGTTGGTCGCCACCAGCGGCAGGCCGAGTTCCTTTTCCAGGCGGAACAGGTTGGAGTGGATGCGATGTTCCTGCTCCAGGCCCTGGTCCTGAATCTCGAGAAAGAAATTGTTCTTGCCGAAGATGTCGCTGTAGGTCGCGGCGGCATTTCGCGCCGCGTCGTAGTTCTCTTCCATCAGGCGCTCGGCGACTTCGCCTTTCAGGCAGCCCGAGAGTCCGATCAGTCCTTTGGAGTGTTCCGCGAGAAACTTCTTGCTGACGCGCGGCTTGTAGTAGAAACCGCGCAACGAGGCTTCCGACGTGATCTTCGCCAGGTTGCGGTAGCCTTCTTCGTTTTCCGCGAGCACCAGAAGATGGTTGTAGGTATCGCCGTCGGGCGGGGTGCGCTCGATGTTGTGGTCGTCCTTCTTGCAGACGTAAAGCTCGCAGCCGACGATCGGCTTCACGCCGGCCTTGTTGGCCGCATTCACGAAATGGACCGCGCCGAAGATATTGCCGTGGTCGGTCATGGCGACCGCGGGCATGCCCAGCTCTTTCACGCGCTGGACGAGCTTTTCCACGTCGCAGGCGCCGTCGAGCATGGAGTAGTCGGTATGGAGATGCAGGTGAACGAATTGGGACATGAGTGGTCTGTTGATTTTACTTGGCGTTATTCTAACGGGAAATTGCGAGTGCGAAACGGGCGAGTTATCCACAGAGCGAGCACTGCAGGCGAGGGCGCCAGCGCCACACTGGACGCTCGTTCCACACGGTCTATTTGGGGACTTGGAAATCTACGCCGCGATCCTCGTTGGCTTTGGTGGTGGCGTCGATGTCCAGCCAGGACAGTGGAAGTTTGGTGGCTCGCTGCTCGCTGAAAATCCAGAGCGTGCCGCCGACGATGGCGTAGTTCTGCACTTCCTGCGTGTGCTTGTCGCGGAAGACCAACAACGGTAGGCGTGGATGGCTCGGATTTGCTTTCTGCCGGCGGCTTCGCCGAAGCTGTTGCGCGCTGCGATTCCCGTTCGTTCCCGCAAACGTGCTACTTCATGCTTCCAGGCGATCAATGTCCTGTTGTTGCTGCGCGATGTCATTTTGCGCGGCGTAATCTGAGGCGGCGTAGTAGTCGTAAGACGGATAAGTAATCGGCCGTCGGAGTACGAATAGTCAGCAGTAGTAGGCGGGATAGCCGTAGTATCCGAAATAGAACGGGGAAACGATGGAAAAGAAAACGCGGTCGATGGAAGCGCCGCGGGCCGATAAATGGCCGGCGAAAGCCTGTACCGAAAGCGCACGCCGAAGCGGGAGGAACCGGCGAACGCCGGACTGCGCGTTCCGAAGCGGGCTGAGCACCGAAGCCTGGACTGCGTTCCGAATCGCGGTGCAGCCGCCAAAGGCGGGACTGCGCATTCCGACAGAGCCGTGTGAGGAAAATCCGCCGCGTCCCATGGACGGCTCCGCCTCGGCGAGCCGCCAGTCGCATCTGGGCCCACAGAGGGTGCCACCAGCATTGCCGTGCATAACGCCGCAATGGCCAACTGGCGCCGCATACAGAGGATTATAGCGCCTGTGCCGTGGCACTGGATTGTCAAATCTTTCAAGGCTTGGATGTGGGCTTGCCGAGCGTCCCGCTGCGTGCATCGCTTCCGACTGCTGCAAGACCTTTGCATGAGCGGGACGCGAAGCGTCCACATTCAGTGCTTAGTTCTGATCTCCAGCGCCGTGTTTCTGTCGGCAGAGTTTGCAGTAGGTCGGCGGCAGGCTATTGTCCACGCGATGTTTCACCGGCTTCAGGGTGCGCAGATAAGCGAACATCGCTTTCAGATCGTCATCAGTGAAGTCCTGCGAATTCTCCAAAAGGCATGATCGGAGTTCAGCTTTCTGGCCTTCACGTATCCGGTGCGCATGGCCTGGATGAAATAGGCCTCGTCGTAGTAGCCGATTCCGGAGGCGTCCGGGGTGATATTGGCGCTGGCGACAGTATCCCCAGGGCCCTCCAGAGTGAAGCCGCCGCCGTACTCCAGGCCGGCGGTATCGGCGCCCTCTGGTCTGCGGAGTGTGACATTCGTTGCAACCGCGATCGTCACCAGATATTTGCCCCACTTCAGCGGTCGCTGCGGATCGGGAGCTGCTGACCGGCTCGGTCACCGGCTGCGGGCACGCTGCGAATCAGGTACTTGACGGGAAAGATAATTTCGGTCGGCGGCAGCTCATTTCGCACCGGCGGCAGAGATCGCATGTACACCACGATCGAGCCAGGTCTTCGTCCGACATATGCCTCAGATGCTTGGTACGGCATCATGGGAAACAGGGCGCGTCCGTCGTGGCCGATGCCTTCGCGGATGGCGCGGGCCATTTGATCGTCAGTCCAAGTTCCCGCGCCGGTTTCCGGATCGGGAGTGAGATTTGAAGCCACGATCGTACCGGGAAGATCCGGGGAACCACATCACCTGGCCGACGCCTTCGCCGCCCGGCAAGATCGGGCGCGCCGTGAGTATTCCAGTCGTGCAGCGAGTGGCAACCTGTGCACCCGGCTGGCCGAAGTGAAGAGATACCGGCCGCGTTCCAGGCGTTGCGGAGTGCGCTCGAACTGGCGGGTAGTCAGGGGTCGCGCTCTGGGGCCGATGAAGGGACGCCATCCGATGGTGAAACTGATGGCGACCACCAGCAGGACAACCAGCGTGATCACGGCCCAAAGCAGGATCTTCCCCAGCTTTTTCATCTCTCACCTCCAAGCGATTTACGGCATTCGGATGAAGACTTAACCGTGACCGGGCATTGACTAAAGCAACTTCACGACGGATAGCGTTGCCATTCGACAGCTGCCAGAGCAAGTCTGCTCCGCTGTTCTCTAGCGCTTCTTCTTGCGCTTTTTCTTGTTTGTTGCGCTGGCTTTCGCAGCGACTGCTTTGCTTTCGCAGGCTTGGCCTTTTCCGGCTTTGGCGGATGCGCAGGCTTTGGATGCTTCCGCTTTGCCTTGGCTGCAGGCGCGGCGATGCGGCAGCCTGGCCTTTTCCCTTTTTCTTGCCGGCGAGCTGGAGCAGCGGCAGCCGCTGCGGCTGCCGCAGCGGCAGCAGCGGCTTCGGCAGCAGCGGCTTTGGCTGCTCGTCCCCGCTTGGGCGGCGGCGGCGGTGGCGGCGGCGGTGGCGGCGGCGCCAGCGGCTTCAGGAATTTCAAGGTTTCGGTCCGCGAACGCAGCTTGCCATCCAGCAACAGCATGAACACGTCGTGCGCAATCTTCGGATACTCCGGCAGCTGCGGCGTGATGTGCAGCTCCGTCATCTCCGGCAACGGAATCTTCTGCTGCACCTGCCGCCACTTGGTAAAGAAGTTCTTGATCTTCTGCGCGACCGCCTGCTGGCGCGCGGTGACCGCCAGAAACAGGATCATCTCCGGCCGCGCCTCGGAAAGCAGTTTCCAGGTGCGCGAGGGCGTCGCGGCTTCCTTGCCGATCAGCCGCTTGGCCAGTTCCTTGGCGTGGTCTTCCAGATCCCGCCAGGCCTCGACCAGGTCCTTGCGCGGAATCTGCTTGCGCATGTCGGCGATATCTTTGTCGCCGAGCCGGGCGGTCAGGAAATACATCACCGCCGGCGCCGGATCGGGCGCGTAGCCCAGTTCATTCATCTGCTGGCGCGTCTTCAGCAGTTGGCCCAGCTGCGCCGTATCCACCTTGGCGCTGGTCCAGTGCGGATTCAGAACCTTGAGCCAGCCTTCCTTTTCCAGCACGCGCACGATGTGCAGCGGATCGTCTTCGTAGGCCAGCTGCTCGATCTCGTAGCCCGATCGCCTTGTTGGTGATGTACTCGATGTAGTTGTTTTCCTTGGCGGACTCGAAGCGGGCCTGGGTGCGTTCCTCGAGCGGCCAGTGAAAGCGCGCCGCAAAGCGGCTGGCGCGGATCAGCCGCGAAGGGTCTTCGACAAAAGCGTAGTTGTGCAGGACGCGCAGAAGCTTGGCTTCGATATCGGCCGCGCCGTTGAACGGATCCATCAGCAGGCCGCGCGAGCCCGGATTCAGCGACAGCGCCATGGCGTTGACGGTGAAATCCCGGCGGCGCAGGTCTTCGATGAGGGTGGCGGGAGAAATGACCGGCGGCTTGCCGGCTTTCTCGTAGTGCTCGGTGCGCGCCATGCTGATTTCGGCGCGAACGTTTCCCGGCAGGCCGAGGTAGAGCGTCTTCAGGTCGTCATCGGCGCCGGCGATCCTGACGCCGGCCCGCTCCAGATCCTTTTGCAGCTTGAGAGGATTGCCCTGGACGGAGAAATCCAGGTCGCGGATGGGAAATCCGCTGATAATGTCGCGGACCGCGCCGCCGGTCAGGTAAATGTTCATACCCGGCGGCGCGCGCAATGTCTTGTACCAGGGTGACGCCGCGCTGCTGGTCCGGCGTCAGCCGGATTTCCATAGTGTAGATGTAATCAGCCATGCTTTCTTACGAACGCCGCTCCGCGATCCGGTGCGCCACAGCCAGCAGTGAGTTTTCCACAGGCTGGGACCTCCGGAAAACAGACTGCTCCGGTCGCTTTCATGTAAGTGACTCTATCGAATAGGCTTAGAGCTACATGAGATGGGACAGCGGCAAGCTACAGAAAATAACACAAGGTTAACGATTTGGCTACAACGAACATACAACGTAGCCGTTTTCTGGCGGAAAAGTGCGAGAATCGCCTTGCAATTGGCGGCGGAAAGCCCGTCCCGAGGCCGCTTCCGGCAAGCAGTCGGCGTGTCGTCAGGGCTCGCTGACGACCTGACTGTAAGACTGACGACTGAACCACTTCATGCCTTCCACCCACAAAAAAGTCGTGGTCCGGAAAATGGACCGGGATTCGATCAACGGGCACGTTGCGCCCGTCGAATTTCGTCCGCGAAGGCAAGCTTGAGCTGCTGAACACCTCGGGCAACGTGGTTGCGATCGACCTGCGGGACATCAAGGCGGTGTATTTCGTCCGCGAATTCGGCGATTCCGAGTCGCTCAGCCGCAAGACCTTCACCAGCCGTCCGCGCACCGAGGGACTCTGGGTGCGGCTCAAGTTCAAAGACAACGAAGTGCTGGAAGGCATGATGCCGAATGACCTTAGCCTGACCACGGCCGAGGGATTCCTGATCAATCCGCCTGACCTGCGTTCGAACACGCAGCGGATTTTTGTGCCGCGCACGGCGCTGGAATCGCTGACCGTGCTGGCCGTGATCGGTGCGACTCGTCGCCGCCGCAAGGACCGCCCCACCGACGCCCGGCAAGTGCAGATGTTTGGTGAGTGAAGCGGAGCGTCGGATCTGGGAGGTCAGGCTTAACCGGACTTGTGTGGGACCGGGTCTCCGACCGGTCTGGCGGCCCACCGGGCCGCAGTGTTACGGCGACTCCAACTCTGCAGCGGTGCTGCGCACCGCCCGACCGGGTCAAAGACCCGGTCCCACATTAAGACCCCGAGGCCCGACGCCCGGGCACCTTCTACTTCACCTTGAAAAATCTGTGGTCGTAAGGGAACGGATGGTGCCACAGGACGGCCACTCGCTGCGCGTCAGGATGGCGTGGATTCAAAAGCAGGTTGAAAGTCTCGGGCAAAATGGCAGACGGAACTTCCAGCAACGCTGACTGCGCGGTCAGGAGCCAGTCGTCACCCATGCGCCGGGTAAGCGTTAGATCGTCCCTCCAATTATCTGGCAATGACTCTAGTGAGATTCGGCGCGGTTCATCCTCATCCGGCGCTTCCGCTTTGAGCATTGTGTAACTGGCCGGCAAATGTTGGGGATCGAGTTCGAGGTGCACCAGCACTTCGACCAGTGCTCCGGCGGGGCTGGTGGCCAGATACACGACCGCATGTCCCTGAGTGTGCCAACGGGCGGAGGCGTAAAGGCCCCCGCGTCCGTCAAGCGTGCTGTGATTGCTGATTCTCCAGAGGAACACGTAGGCAAGAGTCCTTATGGCGTCCCTAAGCGAACATTCCTTCGTCGATCTGGAGCAACATCTCCTCCACCAGCCGGCCGCCGGCTTCAGTGACCATCATTTGCAGGGGCGTTCTCCCTTCAAATCGCGCTTTGGGCTGGCGCACCCACTGCAAGGCCGAGGCCGCATCTCCCAGGGTGGCCTGAGCGCGGGACAGGAGGCGTGCCGCCCGAATGGCTCGATCCGATTCCTCCTGCGAAAGCTTCTGCTTGTTGCTCTTGCGGTGCTTGAAAGTGCGTCGATGGATGACCAAAGAGTGCACTTCATCGCGAGTGAGGCCGTGCCGGGTCATCCGGCTCACTGTGGTCAGAGGCAATCCGCGCTCAGCCAGGGAGGCCAGGGCGAGCTCGGATTCAACCCTGGGACCAAGCCATTCGCGAAGATAGTCGGTAAGCGGGTGTGCCGCTTGATGCTGGGTGGACACATGCGTCTCCTATGGACATTATGCCATATAAGGATGGGCATTTTGTACTATAGAGTCTCATTATGACTCCAAGCCAAAGCATTCAAAGGACGTATGGAAGGAGACTCAAGTAGCTCGAGGAGTCACAAAGAGGGGGCCGGCGGAAAGTATCCGAGCCAGTTGGTGGGATTGTGATATGAGCGCTGGCGATTTACATCAAAAAGCCCCGTCCTCGGTACGAAGACGGGGCTTTTTGAACCTATCAATATTCTTCGCTGCGAGCGTTCAAGCCTAACTCTTCACCACCTGCAGATTGTTGGTCACCGAGAAAACTCCGGACACGCTGTTGGCGCGAATATTGGCGATGTTCTTGTCAGCTTCGCTGTCCACCACGCCTTCAAGAGTCACATTTCCGTTCTTTACAATGATCCGAATCGGCTTTTGGACCCCCAAGGCGTACTTCTGCATCGCAGGGTAGCCATAGATGGCGCGATAAAGGCGGATGCGGAGACGGTCGTCCATGGGGGACGTGGGCAGGACTTCAATCTGATTGTCGACGTGCTCGACGCCTTCAATTCTCTTGACCACGTTCTCGGCATCGGACTTCAAAGTGGGACGGCTGACCTGGCCCATAAGGGTGACGTTGTAGCCATCCACTTTGTAGGCGAGATTGTCGAATACGCCGAAATACGGCAGCATCAGCAGTTCGTGCCGGACTTCGCGAGTGATCCGTTCAGTGCGCGGCTGGCGGAGCCTGAGCGCGCCTGGCGGGCTAAAACCGCGGAGCCCAAAACCAGGATCGTGCACGCGAGGGATAAGGTACGCAGTTTCATTTGCATTCTCCGTTCCTGAATTCATCTGGCTGGCAAAGCGGAAAGAATCAGGGTGCACATATTAGCAAACGAAACACGAGTTTGTCCTAGGGGCTAATAGGTGTGGTACAGGAATTATGCACGCTAGCGAACAAAACTTTACACACCAGCCGGTTAAATTGTGTAAGAGTTTTGGATCATCCCATTTCATCTGGCCGTAGAAATGGTGTTAGATTGGAAATTCCACCCGATGGATAACAGCCCGAACAGCCACGAACTCGAGCTTCTGCTGCCGCAGAGCGTGACTCGCCCGCTTTGGAGGTCGCTGCTTAGCAACCTTCGCGACCGGCTTCTTTCCGGAGAAACTTCCTCCCCTTCAGACTCACTTCCCGGCCGCTGAATACCGGCATGCTGATCGGCGATGCGGTCAGCCTGCCCTGGTACCGGACGGTTTTTACCAACCTGGGCAACGTCATCAATCCGGAGGTCCTGCCGCCGCTTGAACTGGAGTCGCGCCCGTTGGATGTGGGCGAACTGGTCAGCGATCAGATGGGACACATGTGGTGGACCTCGCTGCTGCGCAACCTGGCCGACCGCGTCGCACCCGAGCGGCTGCCTGCCACTGCAACTGACTTCGACTCCGGTGGATGCCGAGCTTGAAATCCGGGAAGCATGCAACTGGCGCGCTGGTCGTCCCTGATCACGTTACCGAAAGTTCCGCTGGCGGAGCGGAAGTCTTTTATCATGGCGCCGCCGGTGCGACCGAGCGCTTCCCGAGCCGTGTCCGCAGTTCCATTTGCTGGCATTTGCAGGAATGTCGCCGGCCCTGGCCGATGTGCCGGCGCATGCCCATCCCGGTAAACTGCAGACGCGCTCTGTCGCGTTCCCGCCTGCGCGAAGCCCTGCTGATTACCCTGGCCGGGTTAGAGGCCTTATACCTGCTGGCCACGCTTTTCGGACTCGTCTGATCCAGTCGTCGGTCTTCAGTCTTCAGGCTAACCAACGTCGGCTCACGCAAGCGGAAACGATTTTCCTGACGACTGCGAGACTTCGTCACAGCCTATGAAACTTGCTCAAATTGCTACCACTCTTGGCGCACGGCTGGAAAATGGTTCGCCGGACATGGAAATCAGCGGGGTCGCCGGCATCAAAGAAGCCGGGCCGGGACAGCTTACCTTCGTGGCCAATCCCAAGTACGCCGGCGCGGCGCGGACCACCAAGGCCTCGGCGGTCATTGTGTCCGAGGAGTTTCCCGCGATCTCTGCCGCCATGCTGCGCAGCAAGAATCCTTACCTGGCCTTCGCCCACGCCCTGGAACTCTTCTGCCAGCCGCCGCGATACGAGCCGGGCGTGCATCCGACCGCGGTCGTGCATCCGTCGGCGAAGATCGGCGACGGCGCGCACATCGGACCTTACGTGGTGATCGACCAGGATGTCGAAATTGGACGGAACGCGGTATTGCTGGCGCACGTGGTCATCTATCGCGACGCCAGAATTGGCGACAATTTCTTTGCCCACGCGCATGCGGTGGTGCGCGAAGGCTGCCATCTGGGCGACCGCGTGCTGCTGCAGAACGGTGCGATCATCGGGGCCGACGGCTTCGGCTTCGCCAAGGACGACTCCGGACACTGGTACAAGATCGTGCAACCCGAACCGGTCATCCTCGAAGACGATGTCGAAGTCCAGGCCAACTCCTGCATCGACCGCGCCAGCGTGGAAAAAACCCGCATCGGCCGCGGCACCAAGATCGACAATCTGGTGCAGGTCGGTCACGGCTCGCGCATCGGCGAGCACTCGCTGCTGGCCTCGCAGGTCGGGCTCGGCGGGCTCAACCGATGTCGGCAACCACGTGATTCTCACCGGACAGGTGGGCGTGGTCGGTCATTGCAAGATTGGCGACGGAGCGATCGTCACCCCGCAAAGCGGCGTTGCCGGCGACATCGAGGCTGGGGCGATCGTCAGCGGCGCGCCGGCGGTGGATCACAAGTTGTGGCTGAAGTATTCCGCAATCCTGCCCCGGCTGCCGGAAATCGCCCGAGCGGTGCGGGCAAGGCGGCGAAGGATTAGCCACGGAGGACACGGAGGAACGACAAGCCGAAGCTAGTCCCTCGTGAACTCGTGTCCTCCGTGGTCGAATTCTCCTGAAATTCCTCCGGCAATCCGCTATCGATCGCGCGTCTCACTTTCTCCATCAGACACTCCCGGCTGCCAAAATCTTCTGGTTCGATCGGAGGATGAAAAATCACCGTGACGGTCCCCGGTTTGATGGCGAATCTGCCTTTGGGCATGACGTAATGGGTCCCGGAAATCGTCACCGGCACGACCGGCACACCGCACTCCATGGCCAGATAGAACGGGCCTTTCTTGAAAGGCAGCAATTTGCCGTCAAATGAACGATGGCCTTCGACATAGATCGTCATGTTGATGCCCTGCCGCAGGACGGCCGCGGCGGCCCGCACCGCCGAGATGCCGGCATCGCGATTTCCGCGGTCGACCGGAACCAGCGAACCCAGCCGCATCGTCTTGCCCAGCAGCGGATAGTCGAACAGCTCCTTCTTCGCCATCACCGAAGTGCGCCGCGGAATCAGCGGCAGCATGATGGGCGGATCGATATTGGACACATGGTTGGACATGAAAACGTAAGTGCGCTTGGGATCGAGCTGGTCGAGTCCGACGGTTTGCACCCGTATTCCGGCCAGACGCGACCCCGGTCCAGGCCGCCCCATGGCCACGCGATACAGGAAGCGGATGTCGCCGGTGAGGAAGGTCCAGGGAAAGCACAATCACGGCAGCGAACGGCAGCGCGACGGCCCAGAACGCGAGCATCACGACGGTGCGAATCACGGCTGCGTCTCTCCGGACACCTCGGACTTCGCCGCGAAGCCACGCGGCGCGGCGGGCTCTTCTGCTGCGGAGTGACGTTGTCGCAGGTCCATCAGCTCGAACTCAACTTGCTTGCTGGCTGGCCAGCTTCCAATGCAGCTCGTGCTCGCCTCGCGAGTTGCGCACCCGCAGGTGAAGTTTATCTCCGGGACGCAATGCCGCCAGCCGCTGCTCGAAGTCAGTGGTCGCGATCTCGGCCATTGATTTCCAGAATCACATCGCCAACCGCCAGTCCGGCACGCTCTGCTTCGCTTCCAGGAGTGACCTGCGGCCACGACGGGCGGAGCATCGAAATTGCGCGCGGCCACGAAACCCAAGATCGGCGATCGGAATTCGCGCGCTGTACCAGATGCAAGCCGACGGTCTTGAAGAAATCATCCCAGGGAATTTCGTCGGTGCCGGCGACATACTTCTGGAAGAACCATCCCAGGTCGGCGTGGCTGACCGCTTCGGCGGCCTGCCGCACGCCTTCGGAGTCGGGAAAGAACTGTCCCTTGCTGCGCATAATTCTGATTCATCCAACGCAGGACGTCGCGCAGCGAGGCGGAGCCTTGGCGTGGCCTCGCGCACCTGCAGATCGAGCAGAACGCCGAGCAGATTTCCCTTGTTGTAGTAGGAGATGCTGCGCACGGCAGCCGGTAGTAATCGTACTTCTCCAGCCACGCATCCAGGCTGGATTCTTCCGCCGATTGCGTGAGATGAGCCGGCCGCCGCTCCAGTTCGGCAATTTCGGCGGCCAAACCCTTCAGATAGCGCGCCTCATCCAGCAGACCCGCGCGCAACAGAATAATGTTCCCCGCCGTGGTGGTGACGCCCTCGCTGAACCAGAGAGCGCGGGTGTAATTTTCCTTGGTGTAGTCGATCGGCTCGAGCGACTGCGGCCGGATGCGCTTCACATTCCACAGATGAAAGAACTCGTGCGCCGTCAGATCGCCGAGCGCATCAGCGGATTCTCGGCAAGCCGGCTGGCACTGATGTCGATGGCCGTCGAATAGGCGTGCTCCATGCCGCCGCCCGCGGGGCCGCGCGGAAAATGATAGATGAACAAATAAGTCTGAAAGGGCGATCATTCATCCAGGTGTGGCCGCAGAAACCAGGCGCTGCAGTGTGGCGACGATCTTCTGGCATGTCGTAGTCCGCCGGGATCGGCATCGACCACCACTCGATAGTGCCCGCCGCCTTCGTCAAAATCGGATTCCTGGAAGGTACCGATCTCGACCGGCGAGTCCACCAGGCGGTCGTAGTTTTCGGCCGTAAACTCGCCAGACGAGTACGGCGAGCGCGGTCGCGATTCGCCAGCCCGAGGGAATGTCGGTAAATCGAACCTGCAGCGGGAGAGGCGCGGCCATCGCACGGGATACATCAGAATCTCCGCCAGATTGAAAAATGCATGGTGCGAATTCAGCTGCGCGCCGAAGGGACCAGACTGGTCGGCAAAGATTTCGTACTCGACTTCCGCCCCGCCTTCCGTGCCGCTGACGTGCCAGCGGCTCTTGTCCAATTTGCGGACTGCGAGCGGCTGCCCGTCGATCGCTCCGGGCGCGCACCCAGTTCACGTACTGCGAGAAATCGCGAATCTGGTAAAGAGCATTCCAGACCGGCAGCTGCAGATCGCGCTCGCGAGCGCCCGGCGCGACAGAAGAGTTTTCACTTTGACGAGATGCTGCGACTGCGCCGGCCAGGGAAACTATCGTAGCGAACCGCGCTACCGGCGGCGAGGCTGAGCGGATTCTTGCGCTCGCGCACGCGATCGCCGGCCCACGCAAGCGAATGCCGGCGAGAGCAAGCGCAACTCTCGCTCTGGCGAATCGGTTCACGCTTTGGCGGACGCCTTCAGCGGATGGTTGCCCGAAGCGCCTCCAGCCAGCGACTTCAGCCGTTGCGGCAGCTTCTCGTAAATGCCGCCGAAGCCGCCATTGGAGAGAATCGCCACCACATCACCCGATCGCATTTCGGGAGCGACCGCCTGCACGATCGCGTCGGCGTCGGCAACGATGCGCGCGCGGCGTCCCTGGCTTTTGCACGTCGGCCGCCAGCGCGGCCACATCCATGCGCTCGCGCTCCGGAATGCTTTCCGACTTGAACACGTTGGCCACCACGACTTCATCGGCCACCGCCAGGCTCTGCGCCAGTTCGTTCTGAAAAACATTGCGGCGCAGAGTGTTGGATCGCGGCTCCAGAATCGCCCACAGCCGCGCGCCGGGATAGCGCGCGCGCAGCGCCTTCAGCGTGCCGGCGATCGCCGTGGGATGATGCGCGAAGTCATCGATGATGGTGATCCCGTTCACCTGCGCCCGCACTTCCAGACGGCGCTTCACGCTCTTGAAAGTCTTCAAGGCGCCGACGATCTTGTTCTTTCGGAATCCCGCATCCCGAAGCCAGCGCCGCGGCCGCGGTGGCGTTCATCACGTTGTATTCGCCGGCCAGAGAAAACTCGAAGTCGGCCCATGCGTTCGCCATTGCGCAGAACTGTCCATGAGGTGCGCGACGGATCGAGCCGCAGATTGGTCACCTGCCAGGTTGCGGCTCTTGGTGTTTCCGTATCGCTCCACCGGACAAAATGCCTTGGCCAGACAGCGTTCGACGCTCTCTCCGGTGTCGAGAGCGACGATGCGGCCGCGGCCGGGAATCAGGTTGACCAGGCGCTTGAAGGCAGTCTCCACCGCGTCGAGGTCTTTGTAGATATCCGCGTGATCGAATTCGACCGAGGTCAGAATGACGGCGTCGGGAAAGTAGTGCAGGAATTTCGGTCCCTTGTCGAAGAATGCGGTGTCGTACTCGTCGCCTTCCAGGATGAAATGCTTGCCCTGTCCCAGCTGAAAGCTGCTGCCAAAATTCTCCGCGATGCCGCCGATCAGGAAAGAGGGCTGCATGCCCGGCGCTGATGGAAAATCCAGGACAGCATGGAAGTGGTCGTGGTCTTGCCGTGGGTTCCGGCGACCACCAGAACTTCCTTGCCGCGCAGAAATTCGTCGTGCAGGATTTGCGGCAGCGAGCAGAATGGAATGCGCTGGTCGAGAACATGTTCCAGTTCGACGTTGCCCCGCGAAATGGCATTTCCCACGACGACCAGGTCGGGCCGCGGCTCGAGATTGCTGGCGGCAAAGGGCTGCGCCAGCGGAATGCTCAGCGAGGCCAGAAAATCCGACATGGGCGGATACGCCGCCGCATCCGAACCGGTGACGTGAAAACCGCGCTGCTTCAGCATGCCGGCCAGCGAAGCCATGGCGGTGCCGCAGATGCCGATCAGGTGAATGTGCTTTTTATCGCTCATAGTCTCAAGTCTTGTCCTACATTTCAACTGCCAGCTCTATCGCACGCAGGACACGAGGACACAGACTTTCATCCCGCCGATCGTGAGGAAACCGCCGTCGCGGTTGCGGCCTCCAGCATCTTCAGTTCGACTCCACTGCTGCTGACCTTCAGCGCGGCGCGCACCCCGATCGGCAACGTAATGTTCGCCCGCGAAACGTGTCCGGAACGCAAGCCGTAAGCCACCGGCACGCCCAGGTCGCCGACGACGCGCAACACGACTTCTTCCAGAGTGTAGCCCTGGTCTCTGCATTTTGCGATGCAATCCAACATTTCACCGAAGATAATGCCTCGAACATCGGCCAATTTTCCGGCCAGCTTCAACTGCATCAGCATGCGATCGATCTGGTAAGGCTTGGCCGCGATGTCCTCGATAAACAGAATCGTGCCCGCGGTGCGAATTTCGTATGGCGTGCCCAGAGAAGCCACCAGCATGGAAAGACATCCGCCGTAGAGAATTCCCTCGGCTGAGCCCTCGACCAGCGACTTCACGTCCGCATCCGGCTCCAGCGTCCATTCCGACAGATCCGTTCAGAGCGCGTTCCCAGGAAGCCAGATCGACGCCGTCGGCGTGGGCAAAATCCTTGGTCACCATGGGACCGTGAAAAGTAACCAAGCCGGCCGAGTCCGCGAAGTAAGTCAGCAGGGTGGTCAGATCGCTGTAGCCGACAAAAATCTTGGGATGAGCTTTGATCTTTTTCAGATCGAGCGATCCAGAAGATAGTTCGAGCCGTATCCGCCGCGGGCGCAGAGGATCGCGCGCACCTCGTCGCGCACGAACATTTCTTCCAGTTCGCGCGCCCGCCGCTCCGCCGAGCCGGCAAAGTAAAGATCCTGATCCAAGATGGAATCGAAGTAAAAAGGCTTGTATCCCAATCGCCGCAACGCTGCGCAGCCCGCTTCCAGCATGTTCGCGTTTGACGTTGCTGGCCGGAGCCACGATGCCGACGGTGTCGCCGGGTTGCAGCGCCGGCGGCTTGATGCGCGCGAGTGTTGGGATCAGACGGCATCTTCTGACTACTTCAATAAGACGACAAGTCCAACATCAAGATGCTAAACGAAAAACTCTCCGCGGCAGATGAGTTGCGCCGGCCCGCGGAGAAAAACCTGCTCCTCCCAGCGGACGGTCTGCACTCCGCCGGGAGCATGCACCCGCACTGGCGACTGGGCTCGCTTCGCCGAAATGGCAGCTACCGCCGAAGCGCACGAACCGGTGCCGGAAGACTGCGTTTCTCCGACTCCGCGCTCGAAGAATCTGACCTCGACATTACTCTCATCTTTAACGATCACCAGTTCAACATTAATTCCATGCTTGAAGTCGTGGTGACGCCCGATCTCGGCCGCCTCGGCCTGCCAGCTCGGGACGAATTCCTCGCACAAACACGACGTAATGCGGATTGCCCATGGAGACCGGAATGCCGCGCACCTCCCCGAATGCCAGCTTGATGGGGAAACTCGTCTCCGACCTGCGGTTCGCCCATCGCGATTTCGAATTCATATGTGGATTCGGTGATGGCTGATCAGCGTGCAGCTCTTGACCCCCGCGCCGGTGCGGATGCGCGAACGCTTCCTTCGGTTGATCTGCCGCTTGCTCGGAACAGAGATAAGCAGCCACGCAGCGGGTTCCATTGCCGGAAATTTCCGCCTCCGATCCGTCGGCGTTGAACAGCCGCGCCTCGAATGTCCGCGTCCTGGGCGGGAAACAGCCACTCCACGCCATCCGCGCCCACGCCCGTGATGGCGGTCGCAAATGCGTTTGCTGAAATCCGCGATGTCGGCCGGCAGCATACGATGCCATCGACAATCAGGAAATCGTTGCCGCAGGCGCTGGCCTTGACGAATGGAATCACTCGACCGGAAGGCGTCACGTCATTCCGGTCTGCACCGGGCCCAGTGGAATGACACTCTCGAGCACGGAAGATTGCTTGAGCGCTCGCAGCACGATGTTCCTGTTCTTTGCGTGTTCCTTCCACATCGAACTGCAGACGAACATGCTGCCGGGTCTCGGCGACCTGGACGTTCTGCATCATGGCGTGAATGCACTCCAGAACGCGGTTGACTTCGGCGCTGATGACGTCGGCGCTGCTGCCCGTCACTTCGTAGGTGTTGACCAGCCAGCTTGAGATTGAGTCGCTGTTCCGCGTTTCCCAGCAGGAAGAGACACAGCAGAATGAGCGCGGTGGCGAAAATTGCGGTGAGGTAGAGTCCGCCGCCCACCGCCATGCCGACGGAGGCCACCACGAACAGAGTTGCCGCCGAAGTAATGCCGGTCATCAGGTCGCCGCGATTGTGCAGGATCGAGCCGGCGCCGATGAAACCGATGCCGGGAATGATCTGCGCCGCGATGCGGGTGTGGTCTCCGATGATGCTCGACCGCCAGCGCGTCCGAGAGCAAGGTAAACATGGCCGCGCCGAGACAGATAAAAAGATTGGTGCGCAGCCCGGCGGGGCGATGCTTGATTTCCCGCTCCAGTCCGATGAGGCCGCCCAGGACGCGCCGCCAGCATCAGGCGCAACAGGGAAATCCCAGCCGAGGACATTTCGACTCTGCAGGACATCGTGGATGTGTTGCATCGATCGGCATGAGAGGCTGAGTGGCTGGATTTTATCACCGGAAAACTTCTGTCTCTGACGGCTTCCGGGGTAGGCAAGTTAACGCAGATGATTACCGGGCATGGAGCATGAGTCTGGTAGATGGTCGCCTTGGGCTGTCCGGAAACGTGAATCACGGCAAGTGGGATCAGATCCTGCTTCTGCACTCCGGTGGAAACTGCGTCGCCATCGAAGGCGATCACGAAGTCGGCATACTGCGCCGGATTCGCCAGCGCCCGCTCCCACAATCCCTCGGGATCGACGGGCTGCTTCCAGGTGCGATGATTGCCCTCGTTGATCACTCGCCGCAGCGGAATCGCCGGCCTGCTGCAGCGCGCCCACGTGGTCGCCCAGATACATGAGCAAGGTGGAATCAGGCGGGAGAGCTCTTCACGAAATCGGCGAGTTCGCGCTCCAGGGCGATGCGAGTGCGGGAATTGATCCAGGCTTCGCGAAAGCAGACCGGATCCCGCCAGATCGAAGCGTAGCTTGCGATCGACGAAGATCAGCGCTCGCCGCCGCGATGCACAAGCCTGATGGCGCGACTCTGCGCCAGCCTCGCGCACGAAGTAAACCGCCAGAGCCGCGAAAACTGCGAATGCCGGCAGCAGTTCCAATCCGTAGCGCACGTTGTAATAGGAAAACGGCCACCAGACCGGCATGAAGATCGGCACACCGCCGTAGGCGACGGAAAGCGCGTAGAACGGCAGCGGAATCCAGAGCAGGAGCAGCGGCCACCACTGAGGTCGGTCGGCTCTCTGGCTCACGAGTGAGTTGCTCTTCCTCACGAATCTGGCGATCAGGCAGGCGAGCACTCCGGCCAGGGCCAGCAGGATCCACAGCTTTTTGCCAATTCCCGGCGCCAGATTCAGTTCCGCTGACTTCAGAAAATAACTGAACGCGGTCTGGCAGATCGTGGCTGCCGGGATGAGAAGCGCCCGGACGTTCTCTGTTCGATGGCCTTCGCCGAGTAGGGGCCGTTGGCAAATTCCAGCGGATTGCGATAGACGATCGCGTTGTAGGCCAGCCAAAGCACCGGAGCGGCAGCCGCCAGCAGAATGAAACTTTCTCACAGCTGCGAGTCCGGATCTTCCGGGCTATGTTTCGTCCGTCAGCGACGACGACAAGCACCGCGACGCACATCGCCACCGCCAGAAACCATCCGTCATAGCGCGTCAGGCACGCCGCCGCCAGACAAAGTCCGCACTTCACGAGCGAAGATGATAGCGCTGCGTCAGACGCTTTCGCCGAAGTTCGCGGCATCCTGCACGAATTCGCTGAAGTACACCACCGCCCAGATGAACAGCGCCAGGTACAGCGATTCGGTCATCGCGGTGGCTTGCAGATAAATCAGATTGGGATTCGCGGCATAGATGATCGCAGCGCCCCAGGCGGCGATCCGTGGCCGTCGGGATCCGGTCTGAGGCCAATCCGAGCGCGTCGCGGACCAGACGAAAGATGCCCAGCGTCCCGAAAACGTAGGCCACCATCGATGGAATCGATCCGCCGAGCCCCGGTCTGCCACATCGAGTTCGAAGAGCAGAAACGGAATCATCAGCAGATGCGGCAGCGGCAGCCAGACGGTGCCCAGTTGCAGCAGGCCCGGAGTGCGGGAATCGAACACGCGGCGCGCGATGTTGATGTGCGCGACCGCGTCGCCGTAGAGCAGAATGTCGCCGCGGCGAAAATAATAGAGGAAGGAAAAAACGGAAACGCAGGCGGTAAGCCAGGCCAGCAGGGCGGTTTCGCGGTCCCAGCGCCGGATCGGCTGAGCGCTTCATTCCAGATGGGTCAGTTCGCGGAAGATTTGGAAGCGGGCGTCGATTTCTTCGCGGGTGAGCGACTGCAGGCGCTCGGTGCCGAAGCGCTCGACCGCGAACGATCCCATCACGCCGCCGTAGAACAGAGCGCGCTTCAGCACTTCGCGGTTCAACTCTCCCTGCGAGGCGATGTATCCCATGAAGCCGCCGGCGAAAGAATCGCCCGCGCCGGTCGGATCTTTCACTTCTTCGATCGGCAGCGCGGGCGCGCGAAAAGGATGGCGGCCGATGCCGAATGCGCCTTCGCGGAAGAAGATGGTCGCGCCATATTCGCCGTGCTTGATCACCAGCGCCTGCGGTCCCAGCGCCAGCACCTTCTGCGCGGCGCGCGGCAGGTTGGTCTCCCCGCCCAGCACTCTTGGCTTCGGTGTCGTTGATCAGCAGCACGTCGACCAGCTTCAGCGTTTCGATCAGCTCCTTGCGGGTGCGGTTGATCCAGTAATTCATGGTGTCGCCGCCGGTCAGGCGCACCGCCTTCATGTTTCGCCGCACCGCCGCCTGCAGCTCGGGATGGATGTTGGCCAGAAACAGAAACTTCGAGTCCTGATACTCCGCCGGAATGCGCGGCTGAAACTGCTCGAAGACGTTCAGTTCGGTGAAGTCCGTCTTGGCTTCGTTCAGGTTGTCGTGATACTGCCCGCCCCAGCGAAAGGTCTTTCCCTTTGGCGTGTTCGATGCCGCGCGTATCCACGCCGCGTTTCTTCAGAACATTTTCGTGCTCGGCGGTGAAATCCTCGCCCACCACCGCCACCACGCGGACATCGGTGAAATAGCTGGCGGCAAGGCGAAATAGGTGGCCGCGCCGCCCAGGACGTCTTCCACGTTGCCGGAAGGGCTGGCGATGGTGTCGAACGCAACCGAACCGACTACGACTATGCTCATGCTTTGGCTTTGGACTTTCAGATATTTACCGAGAATCAGTTTCAGTTTCTGACGGGTGGCCGCGGGAATCTTGCTGCGGTCGGTGAGAATGGCATGCGCCAGGACGATCCGCACTTGCAGGTGCGACCCTTGCGGCATGGCGGCCACCGTTTCGCGCACCACCTTGGTCGCGTTCTCGGCATTCTTCAGCAGCACCGCGACGATCTGGTCCACGGTCACCGAATCGTGATGCGGATGCCAGCAGTCGTAGTCGGTCACCATCGCGACCGTCACGTAGCAGATCTCGGCCTCGCGCGCCAGCTTGGCTTCCTGCAGGTTGGTCATGCCGATCACGTCCATGCCCCAGCTGCGATAGACGTTCGATTCCGCCTTGGTCGAAAACTGCGGACCTTCCATGCAGAGGTAAGTTCCGCCGCGCTTGGCCGGTCACCCCAGCCTTCTTGCAGGCGCCTTCCACCACGCCGCGCCAGCTCCGGACAGATGGGATCGGCGAAGGCGATGTGGGCCACGATGCCATTTCCGAAAAATGTGTCGACGCGGTGACGGGTGCGATCGAAGAACTGGTCGGGGATCACGAACTCCAGCGGCTTATGCTCTTCCTTCAACGATCCGACCGCGGAGATCGAAACGATGCGCTCGACGCCCAGTTGCTTGAAGCCGTAAATATTGGCGCGAAAATTCAACTCGGTGGGCAGGATGCGATGGCCGCGTCCGTGCCGGGCCAGAAACGCAACTTTGCGGCCTTCCAGCGTGCCCAGGACGTAGGCATCGGAAGGCTCGCCGAATGGCGTCTTCAGGCGTACTTCTTTGACCTTGGTGAGGCCGGGCATCGAGTACAGCCCACTGCCGCCGATGATTCCAATTTCTGCTTGTGGCAATGATTTCCTCGGGAACTTGATGATTGGACCATAAGCCGAGCGATAGGCTGCGCGACGAAAGGGAAATTATACAGGCGCTGCAGCGTGGCTCGATCAGAAGCCTGAGTAGCCTGGATGCACAGGGCAAAAACCACGCGTTCCCAATCGGATGGTTCGCGACGGAGCTGACGATAAGTTTGTGGGCGTCGACGACTTCAGCGAAGCCCGTACAAGGTAACTTTGGGCCGGCGTGTCCACCGGTCCTTGCTGTACCAGAGATCGACGCTGCGGATGATTCGCCGCGCCCCGGGAAGATCGACGATGCGGGTACGACCGCCATTCGGAATACGGCTACGCACCGGGATCTCTTCCTGCGAACCATCCCCATAGCGGACGATTACGCGCACGAAATTCACGTCGCCGGCACTGACCCGCAACTGAATTGCCCGGAAGGGCCCATCCGACCGGCCCACCTTGATGCTGTCATGGTCGGTGGATCCATCCACGTGGGCGTCGCCAAGACGAATCATCCGCCCGCCCTGGGCGTTGAGCTGTGTGAAAGACGTGATGGCCACGACCAGGCCTAATATCCAAAGACTTCGTTTCTTTGGCATCGTCGTATCTCGACGATTGTGATGTTTGGAGTCGCGCGCGGGCGAAATTGTTCCATCGCGCTGGCCGGCTGCGGGCTGAGCAGCCCATTGCTTCGTCCGGATCAAAACAAATCCGCCAGTCCCATGACCGCCATCCCGACAGCGCATGGTTCGTGCTATGCTGCGCTCACCTCCAACTTATTTCTTCAGGACCACCGGTGCTCGTCGAACTGCGGCTTGAAAATTACGCGGTCGTAGACAACCTGGCGGTGGAGTTCGCTCCCGGGCTTAACCTTCTGACTGGCGAAACCGGCGCCGGAAAATCCATCCTCATTGACGCCCTGGCGCTTCTGCTGGGCGATAAAGCTTCCGCGGACGTGATTCGCTCGGGAGCGGAAAAGGCCACGATTTCCGCGGTGTTTGAAGTCGAAGGCGGAGCGGAGAAGACGGTCGCGCAAATCCTGGAAAATAACGGAATCGACCAGGAGGATGAATCGATCATCTTGCGGCGTGAGATTGCCGCCGGCGGCAAAGGCCGAGTATTCGTCAACAACCAGCCGGCGACGGTCGCGGTATTGCGCCAACTGGCGCCGTACCTTGCCACCATTCACGCTCAGAACGAGTCGCTGCTTTCGTTCGACGCGCCCACCCGGCTTCGCCTGCTCGACTCGTTTGCCAATACCCAGACTCGATGCCACCGCGGAAGCATTTGCCAAATGGAAGAACATCCACTCGCGCATCGCGGAACTGGAGCGCGATGAGCAAGACCGACTTGCGCCTGCTCGACCTGTGGACGTTTCAGGCGCGCGAAATTGAAGACGCCAAACTGCAGCCTGGAGAAGACGAGCGTCTGGAAACCGAAAAGCGCGTGCTGGCCAACGCCGAAAAGATCCACAGCGCGGCCATGAACGCCTTCGACCTGCTTTACGAAGGCAACGCTTCGACCTCCGCTTCATTGCGAAGCGGCGCAAAAGCACATCGAAGAACTGGCCCGCTACGAACCTAAGTTTCAGGAGACCATGGCCACGCTCGAAACTGCCCGCATCAGCGTGGAAGACGTCGGAGCCAGCCTGCGTGACTATGCCGGCGGCATCGAGGCGTCGCCCGAGCATCTGGCGGAAGTGGAAGACCGGCTCGCAGCCATGGACCGGCTCAAGCGCAAGTATGGTCCCACGCTCGAAGACGTCATGAATCACGGCGCGGAAGTCAGCCGCAAGCTTTCCGAGATGGAGAACAAAGACGAAATCCTGCGCCAGCTTCGCGCGGGATTGGCGCAGGCTGCGGAGCAATACCTGGACGCGGCTCGCGTGATTTCGAAGAAGCGCTACGAATCGGCGCGCAAGCTGGAGAAGCTGGTCGAGGCCGAGATCAACGATCTGGCGATGAAGTCCAGCTTCCGAATTGAAGTCAGCGGCACCGACGAGGAAGGGAACTGGACCGCCGCCGGTTTCGACCAGGTGGTCTACATGATCGCGACCAATCCGGGCGAGCCTCTGCGGCCATTGGAGCAGATTGCCTCTGGCGGAGAATTGTCACGGGTGATGCTGGCGCTAAAGGCGAGCGTGGAAGCCGCTTCGGGCAGGAAGCGGAGTTCAGGGGCGCAGCGGACGCTGGTGTTCGACGAAATTGACACCGGCATCGGTGGACGAGCGGCGGAGGCAGTGGGGAAGAAGCTCAAGAGCCTTTCCCGCTCGAACCAGGTGCTGTGCGTCACCCATCTGCCCCAGATTGCCACCTTCGCCGACCATCACTATCTGATCGAAAAGAAGACCGTCGGCGGGCGCACTCGGACGACAGTCCACCTCATTACCGGAGAAGAACGCACCGAAGAAGTCGCGCGCATGCTGAGTGGCGCCAAGCTGACGGAGACCTCGCGCAAGCACGCGGAGCAAATGCTGAAGACGAACGCGTAAGTCTCGGAGGGTTTCTCTTCGCTTGGCCGACCGCGTTGTCGGCCTGAATGGAGTGAAGGTAAAAGCCCTTACCTTGCTGATTCCGCCCAAGTAGCGGCGTACGAAGTCAGATGCATTCCCCGCGTTCAAGGTGCTATTCTCTACGCAAAGTACACTTGAGGGTTCGAGTTCTCTTCACTAGCAGGGACAGATTTCGCAGTGACTTACGGCACATCAGGAGAAGTTCATGAATCGGAAGGGCCTGGGATACGCCTTGGTTTTCGCAAGTATGTTTGGTTTCATTGGCCTGACCAGTTGTGCGCACGAACAGCAGTTGACCTCCATTACCATCCAGCCCAAGACTGAAAACTTTGGGGCGGCAGACGTCCCGGTAAGCGCGGACGCAGGCCTGAACGTTCAGCTCAGAGCGCTCGGTTCCTATATACACCCGCCAGTGACCAAGGACATCACGGAACAAGTGACATGGAACTCGAATACGCCCGATATGGTGACGGTGAGCTCTACCGGGCTGGCGACCGCTACCGGCCTCTCCTGCGGGAATACCTTGATTTCCGCCACCGTCACGACGAACAAGAGCACGGGGAATCTATCTTCGACCGGCGCGATCGTAACCGGCTCCATGACCGCGAATGTTATTTGCTTTACTGGCGGAGGAGGGGGCACGGGACCGAATCTCACGGTGAATTTTGCCGGCGCTGGTTCCGGAACTGTGTCCAGTTCGCCTCCAGGTTTGGGCTGCGCAAGCACATGCAGCGCGAGCTTTCCGAGCGGCACTGTAATCACGCTGACGGCTACGCCGAACGGGTCCACGTTTGGAAGCTGGTCGGGTTGCGACTCGGTGTCGGGTCAGAATTGCACCGTGACTTTGAACAGCGATCGTTCGGTAGCGGTGACATTCAACTAGCGAGGCCAGGGCGGCTGCTGAGTGTCCGCGTAAAGTTCAAATTACAAAACTGGCAATGTCCCCACCCTGCCGACATTAAACGAAGTTTAGACCGCCTCGTCCAGTTGCCATTCCTTGCAAAAGGTTCCTGAGTTAGCTAATGATTGAGCAAGCTTGTCGGGGGGAGGACATCGTAATTGCGCGCGGGTCCGAGCCGGTTGTCCGCCTGGTGGCAATCCAAAGCCCCAAGGGCGACCGCAAACCCGGAGCCTTGAAAGGGAAGATTCGTCTAGGTCCTGAGTTCTTCGACCCGCTGCCCCCAGAAGAACTGGATGGATGGGAGTAAGCAGATATGCGCCTTCTGCTCGACACTCATACCCTGAAAGGGATTTTAGTGCGTACCTGGCGCAGGAGCGATTTGAAAGTCTTTCAATCCGCATCGAACATGGCATTCGGGCGGGCTCACTCCCGGGTTCTCACAAGGATCCATTCGATCGAATGTTGGTAGCTCAAGCGCAAATGGAGAGTTTGGCGATTGTCAGCGATGACGCCGAGCTCGACAGCTATGGCGTGAGCCGGGTCTGGTAGGGAAATCCGCCCAAAACCATTCACCGCCGAATTATCCCCAATCGCTGCTAATCCTATGCATTTCTAGGGCTTACGTTGACCAACTGGGTACTTCTCCGATAGTCTAGTTGTCAACAACCCATAGGGAACGTGTACCCTAAGAAGGCAGATTATGGCCGCGCATTCAGGACGAAAAGACGTTGCTGTTGCTGAAGCCCCGCGGCTTCTGCGCCGGCGTGGTGCGGGCGATTGATATTGTCCGCATTGCCCTCGAGGCCTTTGGGCCGCCCATCTACGTCCGCAAGGAAATCGTCCACAACCGCTTCGTGGTCGAGGAACTGCAGGGCAAGGGCGCCATTTTTGTCGACAGCGTCGAAGAAGTCCCAAACGGGGAGCGCGTAATTTACAGCGCCCACGGAGTCTCGCCGGAAGTGCGCGAGGCCAGCGAGCAGCGCGGATTGCGCGTGATTGACGCGACCTGTCCGCTGGTCACAAAGGTTCACGTGGAAGCGGTGAAGTTCGCCAAAGAAGGCTATTCGCTGATCCTGATCGGCCATCGCGATCACGACGAAGTCATCGGCACGCTGGGCGAGGCGCCGATCGTGACCCAGGTGGTGGGTTCGCCCGAAGAAGTGGAGTCGCTAACCGTCGCCGATCCCAACCGGGTGGCTTATCTGACCCAGACCACGCTCAGCCTGGACGAAACCAGGGACATCATTGCCGCCCTGCGGCAAGCGCTTCCCCAACATCAAGGGACCGGCGGCGCAGGATATCTGCTATGCCACGGAAAACCGCCAGGTGGCGGTGAAGCATGTGGCTTCCGACGCCGACCTGCTGCTGGTGGTTGGCTCCGATAACAGCTCTAATTCCAATCGTTTGGTGGAAGTTGCGCGCAATTTGGGCACGGACTCGCATCTAATCGACAGCTTCCGCAACATCAGGCCGGAATGGCTGGAAGGCGTGAAGACGATCGCGCTGACCGCGGGCGCGTCCGCTCCGGAATGCCTGGTGGAAGAAGTTGTGAAGTTCCTGGGGACCGAAGGCTTCGGCAACGTGCAGGAAGTTGAAGTCATGCCGGAGAACGTTCGCTTTGGCCTGCCGCCGGAGATCGTGGAAGCCATTGCCAGCGCTCCTGCGGTAGCGGAGTAGACAGAGCAACATATGGAGACACATCCTCCCACTTATGGATGACTACCTCCTCCCCGTCGTCTCAACCTGCGTCTGCTGTGCCGCAGATGCGCTTCGGAAAAATTGATGATCTGGTCAGCCGGGTTGCGGCGGCCATTGATGGCGCCCGCAACTGTCTGTTTTCCGAGCAGCATGAAGAAGGCTACTGGTGCGGCGAACTGGAAGCCGACACCACCCTCGAAGCCGACTACATCGTGCTGCACGTTCTGCTGGGCACGGGCAATCCGGAGCGCTTGGCCAAAGCGGCGCGCTACATTCTGCAGCATCAGAACGAAGACGGCGGCTGGGGCATTTACGCTCATGGCCCGTCGAATATCAGCGCCTCGGTGAAATGCTATTTCGGGTTGAAGCTGGCGGGCTATGCCGCCGATCATCCTGAGCTGGCGCGCGCCCGCAAGAAGATTCTGGAAATGGGCGGCGTCACCGAGGTCAACACTTTTACCAAGATCTATCTCTGCTTCTTTGGACAGTACGACTACGACGCGGTACCGGCCATTCCGCCGGAGATCGTTCTGTTTCCCAACTGGTTCTGGTTCAACATCTACGAGATTTCGTCGTGGTCGCGCGCCATCCTGGTGCCGCTGTCGATCTGCTACGCCAAGAAGCCGTTCAAGAAGATTCCCGACGAACTGGGCGTCGAAGAGCTGTTCGTCGGCGGGCGCGACAAATCGCGCATGCACCTGCACTGGGACAAGAAGCTGTTCTCCTGGCGCAATTTCTTCCTGTCGCTCGACCGCTTGACGCACTGGTTTGAGCGCGTACACATCCGGCCGCTGCGCTCGATCGCGCTGAAGCAGGCGGAGAAGTGGATGCTGGAGCGCTTCGAGATGAGCGATGGCCTGGGCGCAATCTTCCCCTCGATGATGAATTCCATCATCGCCCTGCGCTGCCTGGGATATTCGGTGGACGATCCCCAGGTGATTCGCGCCATGGATGAGTTTGAGAAGCTGGGCATCGAAGAGGCAGACACCTTCCGCATGCAGCCCTGCAAGTCGCCGGTGTGGGACACGGCCTATGCGCTGTTCGCGCTTGGGAGAGAGCGGCGTTCCGGCGAACGATCCGCGCATGGTGAAGTGCGCCGACTGGATCCTGCAGAAGCAGGTTCGCATGGCGGGCGACTGGAAGGTGAAGAACAAGGCAGGGCCAGCCGGGCGGCTGGTATTTCGAATTCAACAACGAGTTCTATCCCGACGTGGACGACAGCGCCATGGTCTGCCTGGGCCTGACCCATGTGGAGCATCCCAACGGACGCTACCAGCGCGAGTCGGTGCAGCGCGCCATCGACTGGATTCTCTCCATGCAGTGCCGGAACGGCGGCTGGGCGTCGTTCGACAAGAACAACGACCGCATGGTCTTCCAGTACGTGCCCTTCGCCGACCACAACGCCATGCTCGATCCGGCGACGGTCGACATCACCGGGCGCATTCTGGAAATGCTGGCGGCCTACGGCTACGACAAGAATCATCCGGCGGTGAAGAAGGCGCATCAAGTTCATCCGCGATGAGCAGGAGCCGGACGGTTCCTGGTTCGGACGCTGGGGCGTCAACTACATCTACGGAACCATGCTGGTGCTGCGCGGCCTGGAAGCGATGGAGATCGACCATCACGAGCCCTACGTGCAGCAGGCCGCCGAGTGGATACGCATGGTGCAGAACCCCGACGGCGGATGGGGAGAAACCTGCGGTTCGTACGACGATCCCAACACCAAGGGCGTCGGTCCGAGCACTCCGTCGCAGACCGCGTGGGCCATTCTGGGATTGCTGGCGGCGAAAGACACGCGCAGCGACTGCGTGGTGCGAGGCATCGCGTATCTTGCTGCGCACGCAGAAAAAAGACGGCTCCTGGGACGAGCCCCACTACACCGGCACCGGCTTCCCGCGCGTGTTCTACCTGATGTACCACATGTACCGGCAGTACTTCCCGCTGATCGCGCTGACTACGTACAAGAAAGTCATGGCGGAGAGAACAGGCGGCAATTAGCAATTGGCACTTGGCATTTAGCCCATTCGCGTCCAGTACTGGGCAGGGGCCAATTGCTAATTGCTAATTGCCAAATGCTAGCTTTCGTCACCGGTGCGACGGGATTTGTGGGCAGCCATGTGGCCCGCGTCCTGGCCGAGCAGGGAGCCGATCTGCGGTTGCTGGTCCGCTCCAGCAGCGATCTCCGGAATATTCAGGATCTGAAGGCGGAGCGGGTGACCGGGGACCTGCGCGACCCGGCTTCGCTGAAGAAAGCGGTGGCGGGTTGCGAGGTGGTGTTTCACGTCGCCGCCGACTACCGGCTCTGGGTTCGCGATCCGGAGGAGATGTATCGCTCGAATGTTGAAGGCACGCGGGCGATTCTGGAAGCGGCGCGGGAGAGCGGGGTGCGGCGCGTGGTTTACACCTCGAGCGTGGCGACCATGGGATTCACTTCGAACGGGCATCTGGCGGATGAGACTTCGCCGGTTTCGCTGGCCAATATGATCGGCCATTACAAGCGTTCGAAGTTCATGGCGGAAGCAAGTTGCGATCGAGGCCGGCAGATCGGGAATGGATGTGGTGGTGGTAAATCCGACGACTCCGGTCGGCGAGCGGGACATCAAGCCGACGCCGACCGGGCGGATCGTCGTCGATTTTCTGAAGAAGAAGTTTCCCGCGTACGTGGATACGGGCCTGAACCTGGTGGATGTCACCGAGTGTGCGCGCGGACATGTGGCGGCGCTGGAGAAGGGAAGAAGCGGCGAACGCTACATCCTGGGCGGTGAGAATCTGACGCTGAAGCAGATTCTCGACAAGCTGGCCGCGATCACCGGACTGCCATCGCCGAGGATCAGAGTTCCGTACGTGGTTGCGCTGGCGACCGGGGTGGTGGATCAGGTGGTCACCGGTTACATTCGCAAGCGCGAGCCGCGAGCCACGATCGACGCGGTGCGCATGGGACGAAAAAAGATGTTTGTGTCCTCGGGCAAAGCGGAGCGCGAACTGGGATGGAAGACAGTCCCGGTCGATGACGCCTTGCGCCGAGCGGTGGAGTGGTTCCAGGCGAACGGATACGCGTAAGTAAGGCCGTGTGGACCGGCTCGAGCCTGCCCTGAGCGAAGTCGATGGGACCCGGTCAGGCCGAGCAGGGGCTCGGCAGGATTTGGGCTAGTGGCTGAATTTTCGTGGTCAGCCCACCCGCCGAGGGCGAGACGCCCTCGGGACAGCCGGCAGGATGCCGGCGCTACATAGAATCTGATATGCCTAACACCGCCAAAGTCGCGATCGTCGCCGCCCTCGAGCGCGAGGTGCGTCCGCTCATCAAACATTGGCGGCCGGTCGAGCGCGAACACGATGGCCGAAAATACAAGTTCTTCGAGAACGAGCGTGCCGTGCTGGTCTGCGGCGGCATCGGGCCGGAAGCGGCGCGGCGAGCGACCGAGGCCATCATCCAGCTCTATGCACCAGTTATGGTGCAGTCCGTCGGTTTTGCCGGAGCGCTCGATTCCACCCTCAAAGTCGGGCACGGTGCTGACTCCCATTTGCGTCATCGACGCGAAAGATGGAAGCCGGATCGAAGCCGGCGTCGGGCACTGGGTTCTGGTCAGCGTTGACCATACCGCCAGCGTCGAGCAGAAAGCCAAGCTGGCGAAAGCCTACTGGGCGCACGCGGTCGACATGGAAGCGGCGGCGGTGGCTCGCGGAGCGCAGGCGCATGGCATCACTTTCGTCGGGCTCAAAGCCATCTCCGACGAAGCCGATTTTGAAATGCCGCCCATCGATCGATTTATCGCCGGCGATGGACAGCTTCCGGACTGCGGCATTTGTCGCGTTTGTGGCGATGCGTCCCTGGCTCTGGCGGCGCGTGTATTCAGTTGGCCGGTAACAGCGCCAAGGCCGCGAACGCGCTGTGCGAGTGGCTGGACCAATACAACCACGATCCGGAAGACATTGGTCGAATTCAGAGGTCGGGATTGCATCCAATCTCTGAGGACCCGGACTAGCGTGTATGGCGATGCCTGGACAATTCGCGATTGAAGAAAGTACGGGCAGACGATTCCCGCCACCATGCAGGCGGCGGTGTATCGCGGCGTGAACGATGTTCGCCTGGAAACCGTTCCGGTGCCCCAGATCGGGCCGGCGAATTGCTGGTGCGCGTGCACACCTGCGGAATCTGCGGCACCGATCTGAAGAAGATTGCCACCGGCTCGCATTCCGCGCCGCGCATTTTCGGGCACGAGACTGCGGGCGTGGTTGCGGCCGTGGGCGCAGGGCGTGCGCGAGTTTCAGCCGGGCGATCGGGTGGTGGTGTTTCATCACATCCCGTGCGGCGAGTGCTATTACTGCCGGCACAAAACTTTTGCGCAGTGCGAGACCTACAAGAAAGTCGGATGCACGGCGGGATTCGAACCTTCCGGCGGAGGCTTCGCCGAATACGTCCGGGTGATGGACTGGATTGTACGCGCAGGGCACAGTGCGCATTCCGGACGACGTTTCCTTCGAGCAGGCCTGTTTTGTCGAGCCGGTGAACACCTGCATGAAGGGAATTGAAAGACTGCGGCTTGCAGGCCGGAGAGACAGTTCTGGTGATAGGTCAGGGTCCGATCGGTATCATATTGAGTGTATTGGCCAAACGGGCAGGCGCCACGGTAATCACTTCCGATTTGTATCCGCAGAGGCTTACAATATCTACAAGTTTCGGCTTGGGGAACAGCATTGATGCCTCGCGTACCGACGTCGTAAAAGCGGTGCGTGAGCTGACCGAAGGGCGTGGCGCAGATGCAGCCATCCTGGCGGTCGGCGGTAATGGTCTGATCCGGACTGCGATGGATGCGGTACGTCCTGGAGGTCGGGTTTTGCTGTTTGCGCAGACGGTACACGGGGAAGCCACTTTTGATCCCGGCGGCGGTTTGCGTAGATGAGAAAACGCTGTTGGGGTCGTATAGCGCTTCGGTCGATCTGCAAGAGGAATCGGTGCGGTTTGTGATGAGCCGTGAAATGGATCTGGAACGGTTGATCAGTCATCGCTTCTCTTTGTCGCAGCAGCGTGGAAGCACTGAACCTGGCTGCCCATCCCCAACCGGATTCGATGAAAATCGTGATTCAGCCGGGCAGCTCGTGGGAAGGAAGTCGAGCGTGAACGGAAAGATGACAGCAGCCGTCCTCTACGGCAAAGAGGACGTAAAGATTGAAAAAGTGCCGATTCCCGCGGGTTGGCGAAGGGGAAGTACTGGTCAAAGTGCAGGTCGCGCTGACCTGCGGCACCGACCTGAAGGTCTATCAGCGCGGCTATCACGCGCGCATGATCGTTCCGCCGGCGCTGTTCGGACACGAACTGGCCGGCGTGATCGAAGAAGTCGGGCACGGCGTGCGCGGCTTCAAGAAGGGCATGCGGGTGGTGGCGCTGAACTCCGCGCCCTGCCAGATGTGCTTCTACTGCTCCAAGCATCAGGAAAATCTCTGCGAAGACCTGCTGTTCAACAACGGCGCGTACGCCGAGTACATCCGCATTCCACGCCGCATCGTTGAAACCAACATGCTGGCGGTTCCGGCCGACGTGACCTACGAAGAAGCGGCGATGGTCGAGCCGCTGGCCTGCGTGCTGCGCGGACTTGCATGAGACCGGAGTGGAAATCGGCGACACCGTCACCGTCATCGGCGGCGGTCCCATCGGCCTGATGTTTGTGCAGGTGGCCAAGGCTACCGGCTGCAACGTGATTTCGGTGGTGAAGCGCGATTCGCAGGTGGCGGCTGCCAAGCGCATGGGCGCGCACGAAGTCGTGCAGATCACCAAGGTGAAAGATCGCGGTCGAAGCGGTGCGCATGATTTCGCCCGAGAAGCGCGGCAGCGATGTGGTGATCGAAGCCGTGGGACGTCCGGAAGCCTGGGAGTGGGCGATTGACATGGTGCGCAAGGGCGGCACCGTCAACTTCTTTGGCGGATGCGCCAGCGGCACCAAGGTGCAGCTCGATACCAACCGCCTGCACTATTCGGAAATCACGCTGAAGGCGACGTTCCATCACACGCCGGAGACGGTGCGCAAGGCCTTTGCGCTGATCGCGGAAAAGAAAATTCGCTCCACCGACTACATCACCGGCGAAGCGCCGCTTTCGCGGCTGCAGCAGGTGCTCCGCCACATGCTGAATCGCAACGGCGACATCAAGACCGCGATCATTCCCGGTCACTGAGGCCGGCAACGAGGCACGGAGCAGCTGATTCACGAGATCGCTCGTTCTCAAAGAACCGGGGGACGAAACTGACTCATGTCATCCATTGCCAGCAACGACTCCCGGACCGCGACCATTCCCGCACCGCCTGGCGGGTTGGAGCCGGCTTCCCGCCGGAGTATGCGATTCCCGAGCGAGCGCCTTCGCTGGCGGAAGCGCAGGAATATTGCCGCCGGCTGGCCCGCAGTCACTACGAAAATTTCTCGGTCGCTACCTGGTTTCTGCCGGAGCGCCTGCGCCAGCATTTCTTCAATGTCTATGCCTACTGCCGGATCTCGGACGATCTGGGCGATGAAGTCGGCGATCCCGCAGGCCTCGCTGCAGTTGCTCGACGAGTGGCAAGCGGAACTGGATGCCTGCTATGCCGGCAAGCCGCGGCATCCCGTGTTTGTGGCGCTGGCAGAAACGGTCCGCAAGTTTGATATTCCGCAGACAGCCGTTCGCCGATCTGCTGAAGGCGTTTCGCCAGGATCAGACAGTCACGCGCTATGAAACGTTCGAGGACTTGCTGGGCTACTGCCGCTACTCGGCGAATCCGGTGGGCCATCTGGTGCTTTATCTCTGCGGATATCGCGATGCCGAGCGCCAGGCGCTTTCCGATTTCACCTGCACCGCGCTGCAGCTGGCGAATTTCTGGCAGGACGTGAGCGTCGATTACGCCAAGGGACGAATTTATCTGCCGCTCGAAGACTTGCGCCGCTATCGGCGTGAGCGAAGAAGACATTGCCGCCGCGCGCAACACTCCGGCATTCTGCGAAATGATGCGCTTCGAAGTGGAGCGCGCGCGCGAGTGGTTCCAGCAGGGCTTGCCGCTGGTCGGACAGGTGGATCGCGAACTGGCGATCGACATCGAACTGTTCAGCCGCGGCGGACAGGAAATTCTGAACGCGATCGAGCGGCAGGACTACGCCGTGCTGGGGCGGCGTCCCGCGATCTCCAAAACCCGCAAACTGGCGCTGGTGGCTCGCGCGGCGCTGGGGAAGCTGCGTATGAGCGCGGCCGTGCAGCAGATGCCCTGCGCCGTTCTCGCCGAACCGATTCGCAAATTGCGGTCGCCTACTCGGTGTGCCGCAGCATTACGCGCTCGGCGGCCAAGAATTTCTACTACGCCTTTCTGGTTCTGCCCGCGGCCAAGCGCCAGGCGCTGTGCGCGGTCTATGCCTTCATGCGGCGCTGCGATGACATCGCCGACGACGGCAAGCTGCCTGCCCTACGAAAGACGGCAGAAGCTCGAGGCCTGGCTGGATGCGTTTCACCGCGCCGCAAGCGGGACAGCCGACCGATGATCCGGTGCTGCTGGCGCTGACCGACACGCAGCGCCGCTTCAAGATTCCGGTGGAACTGCTCGACCAGTTGGCCTATGGCACCGGGATGGACATTCAGGAAGATGCTCGGCGAACCGCATCGGGAGCGAGGGGCTTCAGGTTCTTTACCGGACCTTCGGCGATCTTCGCGTCTATTGCTATCGCGTTGCGTCGGTGGTGGGCCTGGTGTGCATCCGCATCTTTGGTTATCGCGATCCCGCGGCCGAGCCGCTGGCGGAGAGTCTGGGGCTGGCGTTTCAGCTCACCAACATCATTCGCGACGTCAAGGAAGACGCGGACATGGGGCGGGTCTATCTTCCCGCGGAAGATCTGGCACGTTTCGAGATTGCGCCGGCGGAGTTGCGCCAGGCTACGATTCCCGAGCGTCTGCGCTGGCTGCTGGCGGCCGAAGCCGATCGCGCCCGCGAATACTACGGCGCCGCGCGACGACTTGATGCCGCTGATCGACGAAGACAGCCAGCCCGCGCTGTGGGTGCTGGTGACCATCTACCGCCGGCTGCTGGAGAAAATCGCGGACCGCAAGTATGACGTCTTCAGCAGAAAGATCAGTCTCACCGCCCGAGAGAAAGCTCATCATCCTGGGAAAGGGTTTGCTGAAACGCCTGGCCTGATGACGGAGCGCTGGACACAATCTCCCAAAGTTGCAGTCGTCGGAGGCGGACTGGCGGGACTGGCCGCCGGTTGTGCGCTGGCGGAAAGCGGCTTTCGCGTCACCCTGTTCGAGCGGCGTCCTTATCTTGGCGGCCGCGCTTCGTCCTACCAGCATCCCGGCACCGGCGAAGTCGTCGACAACTGCCAGCACGTTCTGCTCGGCTGCTGCACCAACCTGATCGAGTTCTACCAGCGCATCGGAGTCGAAGACAAGATTCGCTGGTATGACCGGATGACTTTTCTCGAGCCCGGCGGCCGCGCCTCGGTGATCGAGCCTTCCGCGCTTGCCCGCTCCGCTGCACACCGCGCCGGCGTTTCTGCGCGCCGCCTGCCTGAACCTGCCGGACAAGCTGGCGATTGCGGCGCGGCCTGGCGGCCCTGACGCCCGATCATGCCGCGCGACACTGGCGAATCTTTCCTGCAATGGCTGCGCCGCCATGGACAGACCGAGCGCGCCATCGATCGCTTCTGGAAGACGGTGCTGGTCAGCGCGCTGAACGAAGAAATCGATCGTGATCTCGGTTCCCTACGCCGCGCAGGTGGTGCGCGAATCGTTTCTGAAATCGCGCGGCCGCGGGACGCATGGGCGTGCCCACCGTTCCGCTGACCGAGCTTTACAACCGTGGCCGGCGACTACATTCGGCCCGCGGCGGCGAGGTGCGGTTCCGCGCCAGTGTGGAATCGTTCCGCGCCGAGTTTGCGGACGTGAAGCTGCTGTCAGCCGGCGGCGAAGAGAGCTTTTGATTTCGTGGTCCCGGCTGTGCCCTTCGACGTGCTTGGCGCGCATGCTGCCGCAGACCTCGGCGGCGGAGCCTCTGCGGCAGACCCTCGGCACGCTTCGAGACCTCGCCGATCACCGGCATTCATCTGTGGTTCGATCGTCAGATCACCGATCTCGATCACGCCGTGCTGCTCGACCGCACCATTCAGTGGATGTTTCACAAGTCGAAATTGCTGGAACGCGGCGAGCGGCTGCAGCGGGACGCTGCCGCAACGGCGGGACGCCGGCGCACGGAACCAACAGCTACGTCGAACTGGTGGTGAGTTCTTCGAAGACTCTGGTGGAGAAATCGCAGGCAGGAAATTATCGATCTGGCGCTGTCCGAACTGCGTGAATTCTTTCCCGGCGCGCGCGATGCCAACCTGGTGAAATCCACCGTCATCAAAGAAGTCCACGCCACCTACTCGCCGCGTCCCGGAATCGAAAGCTTTCGGCCGCAGCCGGAGACGGTGTGGCCGCGCGTCTTTCTGGCCGGAGACTGGACCGCGACCGGCTGGCCGGCCACCATGGAAGGCGCGGTGCGCAGCGGCTACGCGGCCGCGCAATGCGTGGCGCGGGTCGCGGGACGGCGCGATGCCGCGTTCCTGGTGCCCGATCTGCCGGCGTCCGGATTCATGCGCCTGTTCGGTTGAGATCCCATCCTTTGAAACTACTTCTGGTAGGTTATTCGGGACAGTGATTCCACCATGTCCGGGAAAGGCTCTGGCCTTGTCTACGTTACTCCTTCTTTTGCTTTCTCATCGGATGCCTGGTCGGGCTGCGCTCGCTCACGGCTCCGGCGGTAATTTGCTGGGGCGCTCATCTGGGTTGGCTGAATTTTGCAGGAACCAGGCTGGCATTCATCGGACATCGCTGGATGCTGATTCTATTTACGCTGCTGGCGCTGGTCGAACTGGTCAACGACAAGCTGCCGAAGACTCCGGCGCGCACCGCGCCTCCGGGGTTGATCGCGCGCATCCTGTTCGGCGGGTTATGCGGTGCGGCGCTGGCCGTAAGTGCTGGCGGCGAACTTGTGGGTCGCGGTCATTGTGGCTGTCATCGGCGCGCTGGTCGGAACGTTTGGCGGATACAACATTCGCCATGCCCTGGTCACGAAGGCCCATCTGCCCGATCTTGCGGTGGCGCTGGCGGAGGACGTTGTCGCAATCGCGGGCAGCTTGTTCATCGTTTCTCACCTCTAAACCGGATCGGTCCTGCCCGAGGTTGCAGGATCATCGCAATGCGGGTCCGAGGAACTCACATGACGCAAGGCACAAACGAAGTCACACACTACGACGCGATCATTCTCGGTTCGGGACAGGCCGGAAATCCTCTTGCGGTCGCGTTCGCTCAGAAGGGCAAGCGTACCGCAATGATCGAGCGTGCTGCCATTGGCGGAACCTGCGTCAACTACGGCTGCACTCCCACAAAAACTATGGTCGCGAGCGCGGAGGTTGCCGACCTGGCCCGCCGGGCGCGGGAGTATGGCGTAGAGGCCGGCAAAGTCTCGGTAGACATGCCCGCAGTCCGAGAACGCAAGCGCGCCATCGTAAAGAAATGGCGCGAGGGCAGCGAGAAGCGTTTGCAGCAGGCGAAGCTGGTCGATGTGATTTACGGAGAGGGATCGTTCCTGGGCCCAAAGCAGGTGCGAGTGCGGTTGAACGACGGTGGAGAACGTACCCTGTCCTCTGACCTGATTGTGATCGACACCGGCTTGCGATCAAACCAGCCGCCGCTGAAGGGACTTGATAGCGTGCCCTTTCTCGACAACGTGAGCATCATGGAACTGAACGAACTGCCGGAACATCTGCTGGTGCTTGGCGGAGGCTACGTCGGGCTTGAATTCGGCCAGATGTTTCGCCGCTTCGGCAGTAGGGTTACGGTGATTCAAAACGGGAAGCAGCTGCTGACGAATGAAGATTCAGATATCGCGGACGAGATTGCCGCGATTCTCAGGGAAGACGGGATCGAGATACTCCTTGAAGCCCAGGCTGAGTCGGCCGCCATGGCCGGCGGAAATGTGCACGTGAGCGTCAAGGTGAAAGGCGAGAACAGGAGCTTCGAAGGAACGCACTTGCTGGTTGCGACCGGTCGCAGGCCCAATACCGACAAACTGAACCTGCCGGCGGCGGGAGTCCGCACCGATGAGCGCGGTTTCATACGGGTGAACGACAAGCTGGAGACGAGCGTCCCGGGAGTCTATGCCGTAGGAGATGTGACGGGCGGCCCTGCCTTCACTCATGTTTCATACGACGACTACCGCATCCTACAAACTAATCTTCTGCAAGGTGGCAGTCGCAGCACAGAGGGGCGCCCGATCCCTTATTGTGTGTTTATCGATCCGCAATTGGGCCGGATTGGCTTGACCGAGAAACAAGCTCGCGCTCATGGAAAAAAAGTCCGTGTGGCCAGGTTGCCCATGACCTCAGTGGCGCGGGCGCTCGAAACCGGAAAGACCCGCGGTTTCATGAAGGCGCTGGTGGACCCCGGGACCGACGAGATTCTGGGGGCAGCGGTCCTGGGCAGGGATGGCGGCGAGGTCATGTCGATGATCCAGATTGCCATGATGGGCAAGCTGAAATACCAGGTGCTGCTCGACGCGATCCTGGCACATCCTTTAATGGCGGAGTCCCTGAACAACCTGTTCAACACTTTTGAGAACGAATAATTCGAACGGCTGTTGGAAGGGACAAGATGAAGTTGGTCTCGCTGAACACCGGCCTCCCACGCCCAGTCACCTGGCGGGGTATGGAGGTAAGCACAGGCATCTTCAAGCAACCAGTCGAAGGCCGCGTCGCGTTGCGAAAACTCAATCTCGACGGCGACCGCCAGGCCGATCTTACCGTCCACGGCGGCGAATTCAAGGCGGTTTACTGTTACCCTGCTGGAACACTACGACTACTGGAAGAAGGAGTTGCCCGGCATGGATTTGCCGATGGGCAGCTTTGGAGAAAACTTCACGACCGAGGGATTGCTGGAGGATATGGTCCACCTGGGCGAGCGCTTTTCGATTGGTTCGGCGGAACTAGTGGTAACCCAACCTCGCCTGCCTTGTTACAAGCTGGCCGTGAAATTTGATCGTGAGGACATGGTGAAACGGTTTATGGCCAGCGGGCGCATGGGCTACTACGTCGCAGTCACTCGGGAGGGAGAAGTCGGCGCTGGCGATGAGATCAAGGTAATTGCCAAAGATCCCAACGCGGTGCCCGTCCCCGAGATCACGCGACTGTATATCGCGAAAAGGTACGGAGACGACGAGGTAGCATCAGTGCGGCGGGCTTTGCAAGTCGCCGCCCTTCCCGAAAGTTGGAAAGGATACTTCCGAGAGCGTCTGCAAAGGACAGGTTGGGGAGCATGAATGTCGATCGATGTTTGTGTTGCTTGCGCTCAACGGCGGCGCTAGCTGTACTCGAACAAGGTCATAAATCCGAAGTCCATGTGCAACTGCTGGTGGCAGTGAAACAGCGTAAGCCCCGGATTATCTGCGATGAAATCGACTTCGACCTCCTGGTAGCCACCGACCATCACCACATCCTTCATGACCCCGGAAGTTGGCTGACCGGCCATGCGTGTCAGTTCGAAGCTGTGGCGATGTAGATGAACGGGGTGGATATCGTCACTCGCGTTTCGCATGCGTAGCCGGTGCCGCTTGCCTTGACTCACTCGAAACGCAGGTGCATGCGATCTTCTGAAAAGGCGATGCCGTTAATCGTCCACAGATTGAAGCCCTCCGCGGCGGCGTTCTGCTTGGCGAAAGTCATCTCGAAGACCTGATCCGGATCTGGACTTTTCGCTGCTGCACCGCCGAAGTGCGCGTAATTCCATTTGAAGGGTGCAGGAGCGATCCACTGCGGCTTGCCTTTGTGCCCGGCATATTCGACCACAATGCCCATTCCGTGATGGCGGTCGTCGTCCGACAGGTCGCCCATCGTCCAAACGCCGGGGTGATTCATTTCAACGATGGCAGAAGCCCGCTCAGCGGTGCCCAGCCAAAGGCCCGGCCTGCGCACCGGCTTCGGCAGCGAATTGCCGTCCAGGGCGACGACCATGAATGTGTGGCCGGGCTGGGCCAGGCTGCGAATCTCAGTGGCGCTTCCGTTTAGGACGTGAAACAGGGATTCTCTCGCCACTTTTCACGCGTATGGGCTCGCCATGCCCCAGCATTTTTCCATTGATGGTGAAGGAGCCATAACCAACTTCGAAGCCATGAGGCATGCCCTTGGCGAGGGAAGCTTTCAGCGTGAGAAAGACCTCGCGGTCATAGCTACCAGGATTGTTTTTTGGCTCGATATACACCGGGCCCACGAGGCCGCTGTATTGGCCGGCACTCAGGTCAGCTTTGGCGCGCACGTGAGTGTGGTAGAAGCGATGTCCGGACGGCTTCGGAACAAATGAAATGCGGCGGTGTCCGTGCGCTGGGATGAAGGGCGTGCCCTCTTCCGCTGCACCATCCACGTCCGTCGACACAAACTGACCGTGCCAGTGCAGTTGCTCCGGCCGGTCGGTTTGATTGTGAATGTCGACGACGACTTGCCGGCCCTCTTTGAAACGGAGCAGCGGGCCGGGAAACTGGCCGTTGTAGGTAGTCGTGGAGATGATGCGATTCGGGGCCAGTTCAACCGGTGTAACCGCGATGGTCAGCTCGTAATCGGCGCGGACTGCATCCCGGGAAGCGGCTTCGCTCGAATTCTGGCAAAACGCACCAGGAACAGGAAGCACATAACTTCCCGCGATTGCACCAGCTGCTTGCAGGAAGGAGCGGCGCGAGAAGCGGGCACGCGACATGATTTCTCTCTGGCAGACCCGTAACTGATTCTACGCCGCCAGCAGAAGCACGCCGCCGGCCACCAGCAGGGCGGCCATCCAGCGGCGATGATCGACGCGCTCGTGCAGAAAGATCTTTGCGGCCACGGCATTGGCCACGAAGGTAAGGGAAGCAGAAGCCGGCGCCACCAGGCTCACATCTGCCCAGGACAGCGCGAACAGCAGGCTGTAGAACGCCACCGCCATCATGAAAATACCCAGCAGAAAGCTGGGACTGCGCAGGATGCGTCCGGCCACCGTGAGCAGGCCGGCGCGCCGCCAGAGTTCGCCCACATCGCCCACTCTCTTCATGGCGCGTGAAAGCAGCACATCTCCGGTGGTTGAGGCCAGCACGACGGCCAGAATCGCTCCCCAGGTGTAGGCGTGCTTCATGGCTCTATCCTTGACTGCCGACGAGGCTCCGAGGCCCGGGTGCACCCGACTGCGTCGTGATCGGACGGATGGCGGAGTCAAGGCCGGACCCTGGGTGACGAATCCCACGCCCGCCGAGATCAGAGCAATTCCCAGCCAGCGCGTGGTGGTCACCTGCTCGTGCAGCAGAAACTTGGCGATCAGGGCCAGCAGTACGTATCCCAGAGAAGTCGCGGGCAGAACATAGGTGAGATCAGCCCAGGAAAGGGCAGTCATGTAGGCGGCGAAAAATCCCAGCAAAAACAAAATCCCCAGGGCGACCCAGGGATTCAGAATGGTCAGAATAATGTCGGGCAGGCTGCTGCAAGGAAATGTTGCCCACCTGCTTCATGCCGCGGGCGAGGAAGGAATCGCCGATCGCCGCAAACAACGTCACACCGGCCAGCACCAGATACTTACGAAAGGTCACACTGTCTTTCCCGAGGACTTGCCAGCTGCCAAATCTCTAGCCTTGACGGGCTCGCGCCACGGTCGCGGAGTCGCCCTTTTCGCGCTTCTCCTTGACCCACTTGTTGCGCGAAGCGCGCAGTTTCAGGAAGCTCTTGGCTTCCTTGTACAGCCGCTTGCGCTCGCCGCTGTTGAATGCCGCCTTGCTGCAGAATGCGGTAGACCGCCTTGGGCCGGAAATAATATTCGTCGTAGAAGCGATGCACCGCGTCCATGATTTCGTCCGCCGGCAAGCCCGGATACTGGATCTGGGCCAGCTGATGTCCGCCCTCGTCGACCATCTTGGTGTCCGCCACCATGAAGCCGTTCTTCACCGCGTAGTCGTAAAGCTCGGTGCCGGGATAGGCGTGCGCCACCGAAACCTGAATGGTTTCGACGTCCAGTTCCTTGGCGAAGGCAATCGTGTTGTTGATGGTTTCGCGAGTCTCGCCGGGCAAGCCCAGGATGAAGTCGCCGTGGATGACCAGGCCGAGCTTGTGGCAATCCTTGGTGAACTGGCGGGCGCGCTCGAGGGTGGCGCCCTTCTTGATGTTCTTCAGAATCTGCTGGTCGCCGGATTCGTAGCCGACGATCAGCAGCCGGCAGCCCGCTTCCTTCATCGCCTTCAGCGTCTCGTAGTCGGTGGTGACGCGCGAAGTGCAAGACCAGGTCAGATTCAGCGGCTTCAGCTTGGCGCAAAGCTCGACCGTGCGCGCCTTCTGAATGTTGAAGGTGTCATCGTCAAAAAAGAATTCCTTCACCCAGGGCCAGTATTCTTTGGCCTTCGCCATTTCGCGGGCCACGTCGTCGGTGGAGCGCTTGCGCCAGGCATGACCGCTGGTCGTCTGCGGCCACAGGCAGAAAGTGCACTGCGCCGGGCAGCCGCGCGTGGTGTACAGCGAGACGTAGGGATAGAGCAGGAATGGCACGGTGTAGCGCCGTGGATCCAGATCGCGATAGTAGACGTCGGTGACGTGGGGCAGGGCATCCAGATCCTGAATCTGCGGCCGGTCGGGATTGTGAACCACCGATCCGTCCTTGCGATAGGAAACGCCGAGAATTTCCTCCAGCGGTTTGCCCTGCGCGAACTCGACCACCGAATAGTCGAATTCCTTGCGGCAGATGAAATCAATCGCCGTGCCATCCTTCAAAGTGCGGTCGGGAAGCACGGTGACGTGAGGACCGACGAAAGCGATCTTGATGTTGGGATTGGCGTCCTTGATCTTGGCGGCCAACTGGATGTCGCCGGGAAAGCCCGGAGTGCTGGTGTAGAGAACCAGAAATTCGTAGTCCTGGGCAATCTTGATGGTCTCTTCCGCCGAGACGTGATGGGCAGGGGCATCCAGCAAGCGCGCCCCCTCCAGCATGCCAGTCGGGATAAGCCAGCCAAACCGGATACCAGTAAGACTCAATCTCACGGGTGGCGGGCCAGCGTGAGCCGGCTCCTCCGTCAAAGTTTTCAAACGATGGCGGATTCAGAAAAAGTGTTTTTAAAGGCATAATTGTGAATAACTTATACTAACATTTCCGCGCGGATTTAGCGGCTTACCTTAGGTACAAATCAGGTACGCGAGGCGACTCGACTGGCCACTGGAAGCCTCGCAACTCGCTTTTATGCAAGCACTTATATCTCCCCGGAATTAGACTACCCGCCCCTGGCTGAAGGCTCAATGATTTTAGGTCGAATAGTCGGTGAAATGCCCTGGACAGGGAAAATCGGGCCTGTGACGCTCTGCCGGAATTCAGCTATTTGCCGACGCCGACCCAGTTTTCCAGCTCACCAGTGGCCCGCAGCAGAGTGATCCGGGCCCGTTCCAGCTGGAAATTTGCATCCTGTAAAGAATTGTAACGCTCGTTGGTCTGCTCGCGCGCATCCTGTACGTCGTGCCAGTTAGCGCGTCCCGGCGTCCAGGCGCACCTGCAGCGATTCCAGATCCGATTGCGCGACTCTGATATTCCAGATCGGCCACCTCCTGCGCTGCGGCCATCTGTTCGACCGAGCGCTGCAATCGGAGAGTTTCTTCGGACACCTGGTTCTTCGCCGCCTCCGCATCTTTTTTCGCCTTTAAGCGCAGTGGCGTCGGCAGCCTCGGCGCGGGCCCGTTGCGTCGGACTGAAGAACGGGAAGCGAAGCACCACTCCGATGGTGGCGTTGTGGCGCTGAAAGCGTTTTGAAAAACAGGTCGTAGTTGTTGTACTCCGCGAGCAGACCATACTGCGCGGCGAAATCCGCCGACGGCAACATGGCGCGATGTTCGCCGCGGGCCCGGAAACTCTCGGCCGTGGCACGGTTTTCCGCCGCCTGCACAGCCGGGACTGGTGCGGACTGCCTGGCCGGCGAGATCGTCCTCCTGCTTTACCTCGGGCAACGGCGGCATGGAGTCGGGAGTCGGTTTCGATCGAAGGCGGCGGGCAGTCCGGTCAGATGCGAAAGGCGATTGCGGATCACGTCGATCGCGCCCTGTGCTTCGGCCAGCCGCAAGCGAAGACGCGCCGTGCTGAGATGCGCCTTGTTCTGCATCAGCGGATTGTCCACTCCTTCTTTGATTCGTTCTGCCAACCAGTTGCTCGGTCTTGAGCGCGGCGGCGTGCTCTTCCTGCAGATGAGCCACCAAGCGTTTCCCACTTGGCCAGCTCGGCATAACTCAGCACCGTGTCCTGAATCACCTGGTTGCGCTGGTCTTTTGTCTGGCAGCGTGGCCGCGTTCCAATCCGTCTTGGCGGCGCGTACAAAATCCCGGAGTGGAGGGATTGAAGAAAGTCGATTGAGAATTCACGTTGAGAATCGAGGGCGCCGAACCCTCCAGGCTCAGCGGAAATCCCCACGACTTGCCCAGTCCTGAACCCACAACGAGCTGCGGAATGTACTGGTTTCGCGCCTCGCGATAGGAAGCGAAGACGCGTTGCTCATCGGCGCTGGCAGCGGCGGTTGTAGTGCTGTGGGCCAGGGCCAGTTCGACCGCGCGCTTCAGCGGCAAGGGCTCAGCGACAAGCGGGGCATAGCGCTGAGACCATGAAAACTCCGAGCAAGAGGGCAGAAGACGCGGATGTACGACAAGAAACAGAGTTCATCTGTTCACCTTCGAGAAAAAATCGATCGGACAGAAAGGGTGATTGTAAACAAGAGCGGAGTTTGTAGCGCCGGCATCTTGCCGGCTGTCGAGAGGGCGTCTCGCCCTCGCCGCGGAGATTCTCCTCGTACATTCCGCAAGGATGCCGGCGCTACCGGAACCGGGTCAGGGCAATTATGGATTCAGCCGGTCCAGAGCTTCCTGGGCGCGCGAGAAGCCTTTGGCCAGAGAGAGCGCGGCGCGATATTCCTGGGCTGCCGCCTGTTTGTCGCCTTGTTTCTCGAGGGCTGTGCCCAGCAGATAGTGAGCTTTGAATGCTGGAGCTTCTTCGACCTTGGAATTCAACGCCAGATAACGGCGCAAAAACTGGACCGCGGCGGGAAAATTGCGTCCGCTGCGCAGCAGGACTTCTCCCGACTCCATCAGAATTTCCGGCCGATCCAGTTGCGCCGAAACGGCGTGGTTGATGGCATCTTCCATATCGTCCCAGCGCTGCTGATGACGGTAGAACAACGCCAGATTGAACCAGGTCAAAGCGCTGCCATGGCTGGCTTCAATAGCGGCGCGATATTCTTTTTCGGCGGTTTCCAGATCTTTCTTTTTCTCCGCCAGCCGGCCGTTGAGATAGTGCGCCTTTGCAGGATCGAGTGCTGCCAGAGCTCTGGGCCTGGGCTTCGGCCTTGTCGCGTCCGCCGCCGACGATTCCGGGAGCTTCGAGATAGAACTCGCCCAGATCGCTGCGCGCGTCCACGTTGTTCGGGATCGAGCCGGACCGCGGTCTCGAACTCGTTCCGCACTTTGCCCGCCAGCGAAGCGGCTTTAAAGAAAATGACGCCGTCCGCTTTCTCGCCGTAAATCCGGCCCAGCCACATGTGATAGCGGCTGTTGTTGGGCGCGAGTGCCACCGCTTTTTCGCAGGCCGAAATGCCGCGATCCCAGTCGCCCATGGAGAAGTATGCGCGGCAGAGAAGGTTGTAGGCCTCGCCGTCACTGGGAGAAGCGCTGATCTTGGAGTGCAGAGTGGTGATGGCATCGTCCGCTCGTCCCGCAGCCAGCAAGGCCGGAGCGGACTCATCGGCGGCGGCGCGAGTGGCCACGGCCAAAGTGGTTATGAGCAGCGATGTAACGAGAATTGTTCGGCGTAATTTCATTTTCAATTTTTCAGTCAATCTATTTCAACGAACCACCTTGACCGCCAGACCATCCTGCAGCGGCTTGGAGTTGGTGGAAGCCAGTGCCAGCAGGGCTTTGTCCGTGATTCCACCCGTTACCTCCACCTGCGTCAGATTTGAGATGGACGTCTGAATGTCACGGCGCTTCAGTTCATCATTCACGACCTGGAAGACGAAAGTCTTGCCGTCATCCAGACGAACCGCTTCGCGCGGCACGGTCAGCGCATTGGGATGTTCCGCGGTGACAATCGTCACACCCACGTTGATGTTGGGCAGAAGTTTGAGATCCTGATTGTCCACCACGCACGTGGTCTCGCCGACATTTCGCGTTCCCAGCAGTTTCACCGTGGAGGGAATCGTGTTCACCGTGCCTTGCCAGGTCCGGCCCGGCACCGCGTCCCAGGTAAGTTCGATGGGTTGTCCGCGCGCCAGGCGGCCCACGTCGGGTTCGTCGACAAAGGCACGCACCAAGACTTTGGAGAGATCGGCCTCCTGCAGAACCAGGTCACCGGGATTCACGTATGACCCCTGATGCACCGGAAGAGAGTAGACAACGCCGTCAAAAGGAGCGCGAATATTCAGCTGGCGAAGAATATTTTCCGCCGCCGCATATGCGCTTTGCGCTTCGCTTTTCTGGGCCTCCACGCGGGCCATCTCGGGCGCGGAGTAGCGATCCTTTTGTTTTTGCTGCAGCAGCTTAAGATCCGCTTCCGCCGCGGCAAGCTGATCTTCCGCCTGTTTCACTTCGCCCGGGGAGGCAGCGCCATTCTGCTGCAAACGCCGCAAGGCTTCGAGATTGCGCTGCGCAGTATCGCGTGCGGTGCGCGCTTTGGCCAGCTGAGACTCAAGAGTCAAAACTTCTTCGCGATTGCCGCCGCTTTGCAGCCGCGCTGGTTTCAGCCTGTGCGGCTCGCACCTGCGACAACGCCCGCGCGGCCTGGCTGCTGGCCTCGGCATCGTCCAACTGCGCCAGAAGTTGCCCCTTCTTTACCTGTTGTCCTTCTCTCACCAGCAACTTCTTTACCGTGGTTCCGACCGGCGCGTGGGCTTCAAAACTCTGCACCGGTTCAACCTTGCCGTTGGTGGAAACCAGGCTGCGAATAGTGCCGCGCTCAACCGTCGCGACCCGGACCGGAACCACGTCTCCGCGCGACATGAACGAAGCGAGCAACACCACGGCAACGGCAATGCCCGCGGCCCACATCAGCCAGCGCTTCCGGCCGAGAAAACCGGTTTGGTTTGTGCTCAATGCCATGTTGTGACAGATGTCCGCTAAGTAATGTATCACCGGACGCTAACCCATACCGGCTCTACGAGCTCTTGCCTGATTAGATGCGCCAATCCTGGCCGGGAAGCTGCAAATCTGCACTTCTGGCCAGGCCGCTGCTGGTTACAATGGCTTATGCCCAAATCGCGCTACACCCAGGGACATGCCGAAGCAGGCCTGAAGACAAAGTTTCCCGAGATTGAAACCTGGCCCAACCAGTTTCCCGGCTACGAAATTATTGTGGACGATCCTGAGTTCACATCTGTCTGTCCCAAAACCGGGCTGCCGGATTTCGGTACGATCACAATCCGCTACATGCCCGACAAGCACTGCCTGGAGCTGAAGTCGTTGAAAGAGTATCTGCAGTGCTACCGCAATCTGGGAATCTTTCAGGAGAACATCGTGAATCGCGTATTGGAAGACGTGGTGCGCTGGGCCAAGCCAGTGTGGGCGGAGGTAAAAGGCGATTTCCGTCCGCGTGGCGGAATCTCGACGGTAGTGGTGGCCCGCTGGCCACGCCCGCACAGACCACGTAGGGGCGGGTGTCCACACCTGCCCGGCGGAGCGAAGCTCCGCGAATATTTATTTGGATTGCTCGTATTCCTTTCATCAGGCTCGAATCTCGTCCGCCTTCAGCGGTTCGATGCGCTCAAATTCAGCTCCACGTTCTGCCTTCACGCGACTGACTTCATAAGCCCCTTGCAGGTTTAGCCAGAATTGCTCCGTGGTTCGAAAGAAACGGGAGAGGCGAACTGCGGTATCCGCTGTAACTCCGCGTCTCTCCAGAACAATGTCATTGATCCGAGGCGCCGGAACCAGCAAACGTTTCGCCAACTCGTAGACGGACAGGCCCATGGGCTTCAAGAACTCCTCCCGAAGAATCTCGCCGGGGTGAACTCTCCAATTTGGTGTACCTTTTCGTGCCGCGGCCATAAAACGCCTCCGCTCAGTGTCCGATCAGTGATAGTCGGTGTCGACATCGCAAGCGTGGTGATCGCGCCAAACAAAGCAAATCCGGTACTGGTCGTTAATGCGGATACTGTGTTGCCCCTGCCGGCTGCCTCTGAGCTTTCCCAGGCGATTGCCCGGAGGAACCCTCAGATCTTCGAGGTTTCCTGCCGCATCCAGCATCGCAAGTTTTCGCTTTGTAACTCCGGCTGGCGGTGCGCCCCGGGTCTTGCCCGTTTTCCAGATTTCCGCCGTCTCCTTTGTGGCGAAACTCTTGATCACCACCTTATAATAACGCTTGTCGTTATTAACGTCAATCGTTATTAATATTCCGCGACTCGAGTCCCATGTTATATTCCTTCGCCAAGTGACCCAACGCAAACTCTATCCCTGGACCGCGCTCGTCCTCCTGACCACGCTGAACTTCCTCAACTACATCGACCGCTCAGTATTGTTTGCGGTGCAGCCGCTGGTGCAGAGCGAATTTCAGCTCAGCAATGCCCAGGTCGGATATCTAACCAGCGCTTTTCTGCTGTTCTACATGGTGGCGGCGCCATTTGTCGGTCCTCTCGCTGACCGTTACTCGCGCAAGCTGATCATCGTGCTGGGCGCGGTCTTCTGGAGCGGCCTGACTCTGCTGACGGCTGTCACCCACACCTACGGAGAATTGCTGCTGCGGCACACTCTGGTCGGTGTGGGTGAGGCGACCTTTGTGACCATTGCGCCCACGTTTGTCGCCGATCTTTTTCCGGAAAATAAACGCGGCCGCATTTTCGGAATCTTTTATCTGGCAATTCCCGTCGGCACCGCGGCCGGCTATCTGCTGGGAGGAAAGCTCGGGCCGTCGATGGGATGGCGCTTTCCGTTTTATATCGCCGCGTTCCCCGGATTCCTGCTGGCGCTGGCGGTGTGGTTCCTTCCCGAACCGCCGCGTGGCCAGTTTGACTCGCTAGAAGGAAACTCCGGAGCGGGGAACGCTCCTGGGCCTGGCGCGCAATCCGGCGTTCTGGACGGTCACGCTGGGCATGGCAGCCGGAACGTTTTCCCTGGGCGGAATACAGGTGTGGATGCCGACTTTTCTGTCTCGCGCGCGCGGCTACAGTCTGGAATCGGCCAATCTGATCTTTGGCGAGATCGTCGTGGTCGATGGCATCCTCGCATCGCTGGCCGGAGGCTGGCTTGGAGACCGCTTGCTGCCCCGGATGAAAGGTTCGTACTATTTCGTTTCCGCGGTCAGCATGGGCCTGGGTGTGCCGGTGATGATCGTCGCTTTGTTCAACCAAGGGCCATGGATGGTGCCCGCCATCGCCGTGGCCGCGTTTCTGCTCCTGCTGAACACCTCGCCGCTCAACACCGCGCTGGTGAACTCAGTCGGCTCACACATTCGCGCCACCGCCATTGCGGTCAACATTTTCCTGTTCCATCTGTCTGGGCGACGTTCCTTCGCCAACGCTCATGGGATATGTTGCCGACCGCCATTCGCTGCAGGCTGCCTTCATCCTTCCGGTCATCGCCATGGCGGTTTCGTCTGCCATACTGTTTTACGGCATGCGCTTCGCTCCAGTCGTACGAACCGACAACGAGCCCGGCGCTGCCGGAGCCCCGGCGGGATGAGTTATTTCCACTGGATTGCTGGCTGCACCCTGGCATTGGCCTGGATTTGGCGCCTGGTCGACGCAGCGCTCGGTGTGCCGAAGATCGCCGACATCTCCCGTCCTGAGTGGGACCGCACTCCTCCCGGCAATCCGCGGGTCAGCATTATCGTTCCGGCCTGCAACGAAGCCGCAGACATCGAAGCGACGCTGGCTCGCCTGCTGGCTCTCGACTACGACAATTACGAAGTGATCGCGGTCGACGATCGATCCACCGATCGAACCGGCGAAATCATGGAAAAAGTTGCTGTCGGGCGCGGCGCCCGGACGTCTCAAAGTAATTCGAATTGCTGAGCTGCCACCGGGGTGGATGGGCAAGCCGCACGCCATGTGGAGCGCCGCGCAATCGGGCCACTGGCGATTGGCTGCTGTTCACCGACGCCGACGTGCTGTTCAAGCCTGACGCGCTTCGCCGCGCGGTGGCTTATGCCGAAGCCGAATCAGCCGACCACTTGGTCCTGTTTCCGCGCATGATCATGAAGCGCCCGGGCGAGAAGAATGATGATCGCCTTTTTCCAGACGCTGTTCGTTTTCGGACATCGTCCCTGGAAGGTTGCCGATCCCAAGACCAAAGATCACATCGGAGTGGGGGCATTCAACCTGATTCGCCGGCAGGTCTACGAAGCGGTGGGAACCTACAAGGCGCTGCGCTTCGAAGTGCTCGACGACATGAAGCTGGGCAAGGTGGTGAAGAACTGCCGGCTATGCCCAGCGCAATGTTTTTGGCGCCGACCTGATTTCCATCCGCTGGGCCAAAGGCGCAATGGGCGTGGTGGACAATCTCACCAAGAATTTCTTCGCCATCATGTCGTTTCAGTGGCCGCGAGCCCTGGCCTCCTGCTTCGCCCTGGCGTTTCTGAACCTGATGCCCTTTGCAGGAGTGCTGCTGGCGCACGGTTGGGCGCGCCTGGGGTACGCGGTCGCCCTGTTCTCGATGTTTTCCATCTACGTGGGAATGTCGACCAAGTCGGATATTCCGCCGTACTACTTTCTGCTGCATCCTGTGAGCACGGCTTTATTTGTTTACACCATGCTGCGATCGACATTCCTGACTTTGGCACGAGGCGGCATAATCTGGCGCGGCACATTTTATCCGTTGGACGAATTGCGGAAGGGGATGGTGTGACCTATCGAATGATGGCTGTTCACACTAAAACGCGCTGGTTCAGGCCAATGGTCCGCACTCGATGAGCAACAAAGTGATTGTGGAAGTATGTGTCGACTCGCTGGATTCGGTGCTTGCCGCTGAGGGCGGCGGAGCCCGGCGCGTGGAATTATGCAGCGGCCTCATGGAAGGCGGAGTGACACCCAGCGCGGGCCTGATCGCAACTACTCGCCAGAAAGTTTCGATCAGAATGCACGTAATGATTCGTCCGCGGGCCGGCGACTTCTGCTACTCCACTGACGAGTTCAGCGTGATGCAGCGCGACGTGCTCATGGCCAAACAACTGGGCGCGGATGGCGTTGTATTCGGAATTCTCGACCTTGATGGAAATGTCGACGTTCCCAAAACGCGCCAACTGGTCGAGCTCGCTCGACCGCTTAAGACTACTTATCATCGAGCCTTCGACATGTCCGCCGATCTTCGCCGGTCATTGGAGCAGGTGATAGAGACCGGCGCAGACCGGATTCTTACATCTGGCGGAGAGCCAACGGCGGTCGAGGGAGCGCAGACTCTACGCAACCTGGTTGAGCTTGCCAACGGCCGCGTGATCGTCATGGCCTGCGGTGGAATCGATGCCGAGAATCTTCGCACCGTAATTAGCCAGACCGGGGTCCGCGAGGTCCACGTGGGCCTGAGAACTCCGATGGCCAGCCCCATGCGCTACCGGAATGAAAATATCGCGATGGGCACCGTCAGAGGCAGTGAGTATCAGCGCTCCATTGTTCAAGAGGACAGAGTTGCGCGGCTGGTACAAGCTGCTTCAGTCGAGCGCGGCTGACGCGTCTATCGCATCCGATTGCGGAGAAGGACCCCGTAGTAAGATTTATGAGAGTGGTTTCACTGCGAAGGAGAGCGTCAATGCCAGAACCGAAATCTGTTGAGAACGAAGTTTCGCGCGATCGTCTTGCGCAACTCTTGAACGAGGACCTCTCGCGCGAATATCAAGCCATCATCGCCTACGTGGTTTATTCCCAGGTCCTTAAAGGCGCTCAATACATGAATATTGCCGATCAACTCGCAATCCACGCCAAGCAGGAACTGGACCATGCGCTGATCATTTCGCGGCAGATCGACTATCTGGGCAAAATGCCGACAGTGGACCCCCAGCCGGTGCGGACTTCCGACGATCCCAAGGAGATGCTCCGGTTTGATCTGGAAAATGAAAACGAGACCATACGCAACTACCGCCAGCGAGTGCGGCAGTGTGAAGCCCTGGGAGAATTTGCCATGGCGGAGCAGATTCGGCAGATCCTGGTAAATGAGCAGGATCACCAGATCGATTTGGCAACCGCCCTCGGAGTAGAAGTAACGGATCTCACGGGAGCGAGAGGGAAAGCGCCTCGCAAGCCAGGCAGGTAGCTCTGTTCTGGCAGCTGGCAAACGTTCAGTTCGAATCCTCGGGGATCTCGATCGGCATGGTAGCTGGTTGCCGCTTCTTGGAAGGTGTCTTTCCAGCTTTCGGGTGGCTGAAGGTTCCCGCGCTGTACCGGCCTTTCTTCTCCACGTCGTAATTCTTGGGCAGGGGAGGAATTCTCGCGCCGGAGCCGCTGAGCTGCCGGTATTCCTCGAGGACGATTTCTGCCCGGCCGTCGTATTCCTTAACCTGTCCGTGGACCTCGATCATGCGGCCCGTCAGTTGCCGGACGTCGCCGACACTCTTCAGGTCACCGGGAAAGACAACGACGGTGAACGGGCACAGGCGAAAGTCGTCGCAGAAGTCCAGGAAGTGAACTCCGCGCGAACCCTGTTTGACCCGCACGACCTTGCACCGGGATGCACTTGATTTCGCCTACGTGTTTTTGGCTTCGTCGAATGGCAGGCAATCGGCGCGGGCCAGACCGCTTAGCAGCACGGTGGCACACAGCAGGCGATATTTGTGGCAAAGGGGCATATCGTCGGGCCGGTACAGGCGAATTGTAAAGTGAAGAACCGCAGAGCAGGCGATAAGGGGCAAAAGAAAGATGTTGTTCTCCCGAAATAGAAAACAACCGGGGCCGGTCAGATTGCCGGCCCTCGCCAAAATAGAAGTCAGTTGAAGGGAAGTTTCTAGCCGAACGACTTGACTGCGCTGGCTTCGTCGTCTTTCACGTCGAAGACGGTGTACAGCTTGGTGATCTGCAGCAGGTCGTGAACTTTCTTGGTCAGGTTGAGCAGCTTGAGTTCGCCGCCCTGGTTGCGCACGGTGGTGAAGGCGCTGACCAGCTCGCCGATGCCCGAGCTGTCGATGTAGTTCACGTCGCCGAGGTTCAGCAGGATCTTCTTCTGGCCTTTGGAAAGCAGGTCGCGAACCACATCCTTGCAGGATCACGCTGCCTTCGCCGAGGGTGATGCGGCCGCTGCAATCCACGATGGTGACGCCGTCAACCTGACGTGTACTGGTCTTCATGCTCACTGGGAAGCCTCCTTAGCGTCCTCGGATGGTCCGGGGACGTGCTTGATCAGTTTAATTTCGGTGCCCGTCTGGGAAGGGCTGATCTGCACCTCGTCCATGAACGAGCGAATAAGAAAAATGCCCCGGCCTGACGTCTTCAAAAGATTTTCCGGCGCCAGGGGGTCGGGAATCTTGTCCGGATCCAGGCCTTTGCCCTGGTCCCGGATGGTGATCACCAGGTCCCCGCCGGTCTGCTCAAAAGCCAGGCTGACTTTCTTGCCGGGATCGTAGGCATTGCCATGGAGGACGGCGTTGACCGCGGCTTCGCGCACGGCCATGGCGATCCGCATGACCTCGTCGTCGTCGAAGCCCGCCTCGGTCGCAATCCGGCTGGCTGCCTGCTCGGCGCTGTCGACGGTCTCCAGCGTCGAATCCAACGTATAGGAGACCCGTTGTTCGGTCATGGCGAAGATTTATGAGTACAGCTTACGCAATCCTGGAATCTTCGCCGGCCGGCGCTCCGGCTGACGGCGACCTGCCAGCCGTGGCCGGGAAACGTTGCGGCTGCAGCGAATGCGGTAGTTTGCCCTTACGCTGTGCAAATGTCAACGCGGGAGTCGCCATTTGCGCCGCGTGTCCGCGTCTGCCACTAATCGAGACGCCAGACCTCGTGTCCGGCAAGGCCGGCGCAAAAGCCTGTCTGGATTCTTGCCCCTCAGTTGAGTATTCTCGGAGACTATGCCGACGTTTGCGCTTACCGAACTGCTGGGCACTCCGGTGTTTGACACCGCCGGGAGCCGCTGCGGACGGGTGCGCGAAGTGGCGCTGGTCCCGCAGGAAGACCGCGCCCGCGTGGCGATGCTCATCATCAAGACCGGCGCGGGCGATCGCCTGCTGCCTTTTGCCTCCGTCACCTCGATCAACGGCGGCATTCGCACCGACTTGCCTGCGGCCGACTGGGCTGCAAGCGCGATGGCTCGGAGGGAATGCTGTCTGCTGGAGCGCGATCTGCTCGACCAGCAGGTCATCGACGTCTTCGGCCGGAAAGTAGTTCGGGTGAACGACCTGGATCTGCTTCAGGAATCAGTCGGCAACCGTCCGGTGCTGAAAGTGGGCTCGGTGGATGTGGGACCGCGAGGTGCAATCCGGCGATTGCTGAAGGGAGTAGTTCCGCTGCGTGGCCTTGCGGGCGCTGTTGCGGCAAATCCCGCCGCGAAGCATTCCCTGGGACTTCGTCGACCTTATCGAAACCGATCCGGCGCGGCGGGTAAAGCTCAAGATTTCCCACGAGCGCCTGGCCAAGCTGCATCCCGCCGACATCGCCGATATTGTCGAGGATCTGGCTCCCGACGAGCGCGAAGCCGTTTTCAAGACCCTCGACGAAGACGTGGCCGCCGGAGCTCTGGAGGAAGTCGAGCCCAAAGTGCAGAAGGCGATCGTCGAGTCGCTCGAGTTCGGAGCGCGCCGCCGAGATCGTCGAAGAAATGGAACCGGACGCGGCCGCCGACCTGCTGGCCGATCTGCCCGAAGAGCGCACCTCGGAAATTCTGCTGGAAATGCAACCCCAGGAACGCAAGGAAATGGTCGAACTCCTCGAGTTCAAGGAAAACACCGCTGCCGGCCGGATGAATACCGAGTACCTGGCGGTCAACGTGAGCGCCACGGTGCACGATGCCGTCGAGGCCCTGCGGCACTTCGAAGGCGGAGTTGAGACTGTGAGCACGATCTACCTGGTGGATTCGCAAGGCACTCTGGCCGGCGCGGTGCCGCTGGCCAAGCTGGTGCTGGCCACTCCGGACACTCCCATGCTGTCGCTGACCCAGGAGCCCCTGATCTCCACCCATGCCGGCGCCAAAGAAAAAGAAGTCGCGGAACTGTTCGACAAGTACAACCTGCTGACCCTGCCGGTGGTGGATGACAACAAGAAATTGACCGGGGTCATCACCTCCGACGACATCATCAGCCTGCTGCGGGCGAATCTATAGCCGATCCCATGTGGGGCGGACACTCCGCTCGACTTCGCTCAAGGCAGGCCTGTCCGCCGCTTTTGACCTGGACGTTCGCAGCCGGTCATCCGTGCTGAGTACGATACGGCAACTACGAAACCCCAAACCCAAAACCAACTTCAACAACAGCGGACAAGCCTGCCCTGAGCAAAGTCGAAGGCAGTGTCCGCCCCACAAAAAGCGACCTGTAGCATGATTTCAACTATCCAGAATTCCTCCCATGCATTTATGCTGATCGGTCGCTTAAACGAGTTGTGAAATGAGGAAGCTGAGCTTGGCCAATCTATTACCGGCGCTGGGAAGCGGGAAGAAACCGCGCAGACAGAAACTTGGCAACATCGTCAAGTTTCGGATGCTGGCGTTTTTCGCCGTCTTCGGTCCGGGTTTTATTACCGCCAACGTGGACAACGATCCCGGCGGGATCCTGACCTATTCCCAGGCCGGAGCCAAGTTCGGATACGCGCTGCTGTGGACTCTGATTCCCATCACCATCGCCTTGATCGTGGTTCAGGAGATGGCAGCGCGCATGGGCGCCGTAACCGGCAAGGGCCTGTCCGACCTTATTCGTGAGGAGTTCGGCTTTCGAGTCACATTCTTCACCATGCTGGTGTTGGGCCTGGCTGATCTGGGCAATATCGTAGCTGAATTCGCCGGATTGGCCTCGGGAATGGGCTTGTTTGGAGCCAGCAAATACATTGTCGTGCCGATTGGCGCATTCCTGGTGTGGTCGGTGGTGGTAGGGAACTCCTACAAACCGGTGGAGCGAATTCTGGTTGTGTTGTCGATCCTTTACTTCACCTACCCTGTGTCAGCGATTCTCGCCCACCCCGACTGGCGGCAGGCGCTGCATGACACCGTGGTGCCGAACATAAGCAGAAGTTCCGATTATCTGATCATGGTGGTCGGCCTGATCGGAACGACCATCACGCCCTGGATGCAGTTCTACCTGCAGGCGTCGGTCGTGGAAAAGGGAATTACCAAACGGCAATATTCGCTTTGCCGCTGGGACGTGATCATCGGTTGCATCATCACCGACGTAATCGCGTTTTTCATCGTTCTGGCTTGTGCCGCTACGCTGCATGTTTCCGGCTTCCACAATATTTCCGACGCTGCCGACGCGGCGGCGGCGTTGCGTCCGCTGGCGGGTCAGTTCGCCTATATGCTGTTTGCGGTGGGTCTGGTAAATGCCTCGCTACTCTCCGCCGCCATTTTGCCTCTGGCCACCGCCTACAACGTCTGTGAGGGTCTGGGATTTGAATCGGGAGTGAACAAACGATTTTCTGAAGCACCAGTGTTTTACTGGCTCTACACTTTGCTCATCGCGGTCGGGGCCGGCGTGGTACTGGTTCCGCACTTGCCGCTGGTGAAAGTGATTCTGTTTTCTCAGGTCGTCAATGGCGTACTCCTGCCCTTCGTTCTGATCTTCATGCTGGTGCTGGTTAACCGCGAACATCTGATGGGGGAATATCGAAATTCCATGCTGGCCAATGTGATTGCCTGGGGAACGAGCGTGACCGTGATCGTGCTGACCGTGGGGATGATTTGGACCACTGCGAGGGGACAGTAGGTTCGGTTTCCAGATAGTGGGTCAGTTGAGCAAATTCCCGCCCCGGCGCCTCGCGTGGACCCAGCACACACTGTTGAGACAGTGCACATGCGCTCCACGCCGGATCCTTCGCAAGCTCAGGATGACGCCATCCATCAGGGGCGGAAGTCCAGACTGACCCACTACTCGGCTCTAGGGTAGTTTTCCTTCCACCAGATTCCGCACCAGTCCGCAGATCGGCTTCGAGAAAATCGAAGGACGGCAGCTCGGAGCGTTTGGCCCAGCGCATGTCCTTGAAAATCCGGTTCTCGAGTTCGCCTTTGTATTCGCGCACGCTGAAGAAGCGCAATTCCACGGCTGCACCATTCTTGTAGTCGTGCCGGATGCGTGCCACTTCATCGCCGATGGTGGCATCAATGCCGAGTTCTTCTTCCAATTCGCGGCGCAGGGCGTCGCGAGGCTGCTCGCCTTCTTCGATTTTGCCTCCGGGGAATTCCCACTTCAACGGCATGGTCTGATGGCGGGTGCGCTGGCACACGAGAATCTCGTCATCCTTGAAGATCAATGCTGCTACCACCCGCTTCATGGACGGCAAAGAACCCTCTTACTTTTATTGCAGACGCCGCAAGCGGCGTGGCGACATGGAGTCGCGCAACAGGCCCGTGTTGGCCCAGCCATGGTCGCGCTCGTGGGTTGGGTTCCGATGGTCATTTGTCCGGGATTAAAGGCGGAGTTTTTCCAGCTGCTTGCCCACCAGAGAGGCGCAGTACTCGACCAGCTTCCGGTCGTCATCGCCGAAAGCAGCAGGAAAATGGCTGTCGATGTCCAGTTCGCCGACCACCTTGCCGCGGACGAACACCGGCACCACGATTTCAGATTTGGTTTCGGTGGAGCAGGCGAGGTAACGATTGTCGAGACTCACGTCGTCGACCACGACGGTCTTGCCGGTGGAAGCGGCCGCGCCGCAAATACCCTGATTCAAAGGAATGCGAGTATGCGGCGTCATGGCGCCCTGAAATGGCCCCAGGGCCAGCATGCGCGGCTGCGCGTTCACCGGTTTCTCCTCCAGCATGTAGAAGCCCACCCAGTTGTACTTGAGCATGCGATCATGCAGAAGCTTCACCATTTCCCACATGAAGTCTTCCACCGAGCCCGCCGCTTTATCGAGCCGGTCGATCTCGTTTTGAACTTCTGCGATCTTGGGAGCAGTAGGCATAGATTGTCGTGGGTCGATTGTCCTGGGGTCATCCCTGTCGAGGGACGTGAATCTTGCCGTGTGCTGCCAAAGTACATCTTAGCCCGTCGGGTTGTGGAAAAGTATCCGGATGAATCGCCGCCGCCAACGCCCGGAGACCCTCGACGAGCGTAGGCGCGGGAGTGTTCAGGAGTTCATCACGAATGCAGTAAACCCGGCCCTCCCGAACCGCGCGCATCTGTTGCCAGCCACGATCGCGGACAATCTTCTCCAGCGGCACCCGGTCGCCGGCTCCGCACCAGGCCGCAATCAGGACGTCGGGATCAGCAGCCAGAATTGCCTCCGGCGCGGTTTGTAACCCGGGTCACCGATGAACTCGCCGCCTGCGGCTTCCACCAGTTCTCGCCACCCATCTCTGCGATGCAATCAGCGGCTTGCCCCATTCCTCACAGAAAACGCGCGGCCGGCTGCTGCTATCAACTCTGCTCCCGGTCTGGGTGCGGACGATCTCAATTTCCCGCTGCATCTGCGCAATCACTTGCTGCCCCTGCTCACCCGCCCCCATGATTCCGGCGATGGTGGCGATGTCGGTGTAGATGTCCGCCAGTGTTTTTGGCGCCAGACCGAGAAATCGAATACCCGCTTTGAGGATTTCGATCACCGCTTTTTCCTGGTAGGGAACTGCGGCAATCACCAGATCAGGCCGGGCAGCCAGGATCTGCCGGCTCTGTGCCGTCCATGAGTCGGCAATGATAGCGCGGCCACCGCTTTTAACCTCAGGACAGACGTCGGCGCAATACTTGGTGCAGGCTACGACCCGGTCCAGCCTGCCGATGGCCGCCAGGATGACGGTCGCGCTGGGCTGCAGGCAAACCACCCGCTGCGGACTGTAGTCGTTAGGCACAAAGGTAATGGTACAGGCAGAGGCCGATACATGACGAAAGGGACGAGTATCACGAAGGCTTAAGTCTCAAGGGTTTCCTTCGTGTACCTTCGTGTCCTTTGTGGTTAACCGGTCTTCGGAAACTGCGCCCACTATCGGTCTGTCCATTCTTTTTGAGTACAATCGTGGGCTACCAATCCAATTTCCGAGGGGTTTGCAGATCCATGTTCATCCACATGTTCGCTTTTCGCTGGAAGCCGGGCGTTACCGACGAGCAGAAACAGCGCGTCATAACTGAAATACGCAAGTTGCAGGGACAAATTCCTGGTCTGATGGAGACCTCGGTCGGAACGAATATCTCACCCCGCGGGCAGGGATACGAGCTAGGGGGTGTGATGAAATTCGCCGACAAGGCCTCGCTGGACGCCTATGGGCCGCATCCCGTCCATCAAAAACTGCTCAGCTGGCTGATACCTTTAATCGAGCCGATCGAAGTTGACTTCGAAACCAGCGCTTAAGATCGGAACCGCAGCGACTAAGATCGGAACCGCGGCGACACAGGCTACAATTTCCCTCAATGTATTCTCCACAGGTTCTTGACCACTTCCAGCACCCACGCAACGCGGGCGAAGTGGAGCACCCAGACTCATCCGTCCAGATCGACAACCCGGCCTGCGGCGATGTGCTGAAGCTCACGCTGAAAGTCGTCGACGGGCGCATCGAGGAAATCCGATTTCTCGCCCAGGGATGCGTTCCCACGATGGCGTGCGCCTCGCTGCTGACCGAACTGGTGAAGGGAAGAACAATTGCCGAGGCCCGGCAACTACGCCGCGAGGAACTGGTGAAAGCCATCGGCGGTCTGCCGAGGGCGTCGTTACATGCCAGTCATCTGGCGATGGACGCTTTGCACGCCGCCATCAAGAATCTGTAGCCAGCGGAATTCAATGACTGCGCTCATGTCCGCACTTATTTTCTAACTTATTTTCGAACTACGGATTCGGGAAAGTAAATCGGCCACTGCCGCTCGCGGGCGATGATTTCCAGTTCCGGCGTCGGATTAATCGCGAAGGGATGGCGCGCGATTTCCAGCATGTCGGCATCCCAGATCGAGTTTCCAAAGACGGCGTCCGGAGTTCGCCCGATCACTTCGCGGATGGCTTGCGGTTTGCCTTTGCCGCTGGGCACGCGAATAACCTTGTCCGTGACCTTGCCTTCGTTAGCAACGACCGCCGCGGCCAGCACCCGGTCCGGCGGAATTCCGAAGTGCTTCATGCCTGCCCGAATCACCCACTCGCTGGTGGAGGAGACGGCCCAGACTTCGCAGCCCGCGCCTGCAGATCGAGTACCAGCGCCTTTCATGTCGGGGAAAATGCCGCCGGCAATCTTCTCCTCGAAAAACGGCACGGCGGCGCACACGAGGTCGGCTTCCAGCAAATCCGCGATTGATGGTCACCATATCGGCGCACATATCGTCTTCGCTGACTTTGCCCGCCAGATAGTCGGCGTAGCGGGCTCGCGCCCAGCGAACCATGTCGTCTGACACCAGGCCGCGGCTCAGTTCCCACTCGAAAAAACCGACCCCGGCATCACCCGACCAGAGAGTGCCGTCGCAATCGAAAACCGCCAGGTGCGGTTGGAGTTGCAACACTGTCTTTACAAATTCGGCTTTGGTGAGCGGAGAGTTCAGCTTCGCGGGTTCTGGATTCATGCGTGTGAGGGAATCATTTCGTCTGCGGATTCAGCAGCGCTGCGTAGTCCTCGGGCGTGTTCACATTCATCGCGACGTGCGGATCATCCACCGGGACGTACGATATGTGGTTCGAATGCTGATGTTCCACGTCTCTTGCGGTGGATGTGGCGGGAGCTTTGAGGAATGCCTCGATCATCTCGCGGCCGGCCAGAAAGGGATGTCCATGTCTGCCGTCATATTCCGGCACCACCGCCCAGACTTCAGAGGGGGCGCTTTGAAATGCTGCCCGCAGCGCTTCCAGCGTGGCGGCGCTGGCGGGAGGACGATCCACCAGCGTGATCATGGCGGCGTCCCGGCCCAGATTCAGAACCTCCTGTAATCCTACCCGCAGAGAGCTGAACTGACCGAGCTCAGGAGCCGGATTTCGTACCAGTGAGCCCCCGGCGGCATAAACCACGGGGGCGAGGGTCGGTTCGTTGTTTCCAGCAACCACGATCACCTGATCGGTGAAAGGACCAAGGGCGCGAATCGCAGCCGAGACGAACGTCTCGCCCGGCCGAACGCCGACCCCGGGCGGAGGCCAGGGCAGAAGCGCTTTGTCCGAGCCCATGCGTGTGGACTCACCCGCCGCCAGTATTACTCCGCACCAACTAGGCGCCCGGCTCATGTAGGGAAGATAGCAAAAATTGAGTCGCAAAGATGACTAATCAATTTCAGCCAGGAGAAACGCTCTGGGAGGGGAGCAGGAATTCAGCGGTGCATCTGGTCTGAACAAGGCTGAGCGCTTCAGCCGCTAAAGTACCTTGCGAAACTCAAACTTCCTCTTCCGACTCTTCCAATATCTTGCCCGGCTCGCGCTTGCGGGAATGAAACCAGCTCATGTGGGGCAAATCCCGCTCCACGCGACGACGCGCGGCGATCAGTTCGGCGGTGATCGCAACCGCAATTTCCTCCGGCGTGACTGCGCCGATGTCGAGTCCAACCGGGGCATGAACTCGTTCGAAAAGCTCGGGCGAAAGGCCTTCCTTGGTCAGCTCCCGAAAGATGGTGATGGTCTTGCGCTTCGAACCGATCATGCCGATATAGCGCGCCGGAGTCTGCACCGCCCAGCGCAGCAGCCGCATGTCATCGCGATGGCCGCGAGTGACGATCACGATGTAGGAAGACTCGTTCGGAGCCAGCCGCGCCATGACGCGCTCGAAGTCCTCAGCGATCACTTCGTTGGCGTCGGGAAAGCGCTCGCGGTTGGCGTAGGTTTCGCGGTCGTCGACCACGGTAACGTCAAACCCTGCGCGTCTTTGCCACCTGGTAAAGGTTTACAGATACGTGACCTGCCCCGAAAATATAAAGTGATGCTGGAGGTAAGATCGGCTCAACGAAAATGTCCAGGGTGCCTCCACAAACCAGTCCGGTATCGTATTTCGGATCCTGATTGAGGTTGAAGGTAAGAGTGCGGGGCTTCTCGCTCTCCATCACTTCGCGGGCGGCCTGCCAGACCTCGGCCTCGACGCAGCCGCCGCCGATCGTTCCGACGATGGAGCCGTCATCGCGCACCAGCATCTTCGCCGTCTTGAAAGAGGGAATCGAACCGTGCGCACTGACGATCGTGGCCACCGCACCCCGGCGCCCCGCCTGCCGCAGATTGACGATCTCCTCGTAGATGTCCATTCCCGCTTGATTATTAGTCGGTTAACAGGGCAAGTCAAATGGCCTGAAGGTACGCTTTCGCGGAACAAAGCAGGTGGAGACTGCAAGTGGTTTAGCGGAATCTGGAGTGTCGGGGGACCGTTTTGTCCAGTGCAAAAAGCAAAAGCCCCGGGTCATCACTCCGGGGCTGCTGGCGTTACACCAGCTGTACTTCGGACACGGCCTGCCATGACTATCGTTGCGCCGCGGGTCGAAGATGTCAATGACCGAAGGCGCGATCTCCGCCCTGTGATCCATAAAACTTCCCAGTCCCAAAATGGAAAGCTGTAGCCTCGTGTGGTAGCTTGACTCCCGGAGACCTAATGAAAGCCGTCCGCATTCACGAATTTGGTGGTCCGGAAGTTCTGCGCTACGAAGATGCTCCCGATCCCAAGCTGCGCAAGGATCAGGTGCTGGTTCGGGTCAAGGCCTGCGCCCTGAATCACCTCGATTTGTGGGTGCGCAAGGGATTGCCCGGGGTGAACCTTCCACATATTCTAGGCAGCGATGTGGCCGGCGAGATTGTAGAAGTGGGCGAGTACGTCACTGGTTTCAGTCCACGGCAAAGGGTCTTGCTGGCGCCGATGCACTTCTGTAATCACTGCGCGAAGTGCGTTGCCGGACTTCAGAACCAGTGCCCGGAATTCACCGTGCTCGGCAATCGCGTGGACGGCGGAAACTGCGAACTGATCGCGGCTCCGGCAGTAAATGTAATCCCGATTCCTGACACTCTGGATTTCAACCAGGCTGCCAGCGTGCCTCTGGTGTTCCTCACCGCCTGGCACATGCTGATGGGCCGCGCCAGCATTCGTCCGGGACAGACGGTGCTGGTCCTGGGCGGCAGTTCAGGGGTTGGCATTGCCGCGATTCAGGTGGCCAAGTTATTTCACGCTCGCGTGATCACCACCGCAGGCGACGAAAAAAAACTGGAGAAGGCCCACGCGCTAGGGGCCGACCACGGCATCAACCACTACCAGCAAAAAATTTCGGAGGAAGTAAGAAAGTTGACCAACAAAGAAGGCGTCGACATCGTAATCGAGCACGTCGGCGCCGCGACCTGGGACGAAAGTATGAAATCCCTGAAGCCCGCCGGCACGCTGGTGACTTGTGGCGCCACCACTGGGCCGGATGCCAGCTTCGATTTACGCTTTCTCTATTCTCGCCAGCTCTCGCTGCTAGGCTCCTACATGGGCACGATGAGCGAACTGTACGAGGTGCTGGGACATGTTTTCGCCGGGCGACTGAAATCGGTGGTCGATCGAGCTTTCGCGTTACAGGATGTCCGGGCCGCGCACGAGCTGATGGAGAACAGCCAGATGTTCGGCAAGATCGTGCTGAATCCGTAGATGGATTTATCTGCTGATTGTCCCTCCGCAAGGAGATTGTTACCAGGCTCATCCTTGGGCTGTACCACAGTAACTTTCCCGAATCGGGATAGTGCAATAGTTTCTAGACTGCGGGGCCGTTGGCCGCGCTTTCCCCGAAATTTGCGTTGCTACTGGCCGGCAATGCGGGCTGGAATTGGAATCAATGGAACAACAGCCAAATCGCCGGCGCTGGAAGCGCCAACCCTTTGACGCCCCGCTCCGGGTCGTCGTCGATCACTCGCCCGAGAAGAATGCCGTCGTGGCTCGCGGCGTCCGGCTGAGCGAAGGCGGCATCTGCATGTTTGCCGCTGCCAACCTGCCGATCGGAAGTCAGGTCAAGGTCGAATTCAAGAACCCGCGCACTGACGAGCCGGTTCAAGTTCGAGGAAAAGTTCGTAACCGGTCGGTTTATCTTTACGGCGTGGAATTTCTTCCCGAAAGATTTGAAGACTAGCAGTAGCTGGCTCGCCTGAACACCGACTTCCGCACACAAAACTAACTACGTGCTGCGCGCCCTTCCGTATAAACCGAGTTTCCATAGTTGTTTTCTTTCTTCGCCCCTTGATGAAGTTTAAGGTTCGCTTTAGCGTTCAAGGCTCAGTGTCCTCCGTGTCCTCCGTGGTTATTTTGGGCTTGAACCACGGAGGACAGAGAGGACAGAGAGGACACAGAGAAACGCCGAAGGCAGAAGGAGGTGACCAACAAATGAAAATATCTCCGAACCCTTTTCGCGTCGCGAATAATCTGCAAAAGTCAGGCTAAGCCTTGTGGTTTAGAATAGAACCATCATGTCTGAAGAAATCAGCTACGGCTCATACGTCACCACCGAGAATGGCAAGAAGGTCGTAAAGGAACTGACCTTCGGCAATCCCTCGCCGGAAGGTGTGGTGCTGACCACCCTCGATTCTGCGGTCAACTGGATGCGCAAGAATTCCATTTGGCCCCTGACCTTCGGACTGGCTTGCTGCGCCATCGAGATGATGTCGATGGGCGCGTCTCGTTTCGATATCGCGCGGTTTGGCGCGGAAGTGTTTCGGCCTTCGCCGCGGCAGTCGGATCTGATCATCATCGCCGGCCGTGTCTCCAATAAAATGGCTCCGGTGATTCGCCAGCTCTGGGAGCAGATGCCGGAGCCCAAGTGGGTAATTTCCATGGGGGCTTGCGCGACCTCAGGAGGCGTGTTCAACAACTACGCTCTGGTGCAAAGCGTGAACCAGGTGATTCCGGTAGATGTGTACGTTCCCGGCTGTCCGCCTCGGCCTGAGCAACTCATCTATGCCATTACTTTGCTGCAGGAAAAAATCCAGAAAGAGCGTGGCACGGTGCGGCGCGCTCTGAATCTCACCTGATTTGAGTTTGGGCTGTATTACGACATCTAAGGTCCGATAAGCTTCCCCACACACAAATCTGTCATCCCGACCGAAGCGCAGCGCGCATAGTGGAGGGACCTGCTGTTTGCCGACGTGCTACAAACGGTTGGGGCATGAACGCAAAAGGCCTGATGCCGCAGCGGTCGCAAACAGCTTTCGAAATCGTGCTCGCCACCAAACAGCAGGTCCCTCCACTACGCACGCTGCGCTGCGCTGCGCTTCGGTCGGGATGACAGGTAAAGGGGGACGTCTTCACTGAACTTCAGGGTGCGATGAATTTGATATTGATCCTGGTCTGCTTGCGGATGGGTTGACCATTCAACAGGTAGGGCGAGTACCGCCATTGCTTTACCGCCTCGATTGCAGCCTGCGCCAGAACGGCTTGGCCGCTGACAACTTTTAGATCTTGGATCTGTCCGTCCTCTGCGATATTTGCATCGAGAATAACACTGCCTTCCAGGCGGAGCCGGCGAGCCTCGGGAGGATAGACCGGTTGCACCCTGCGCAGCAAGGTTCCGCCGGTGACACCTTGGGAAATGGCCACCCCCAGCCTGGGCAGAGCAGGCGAGGTAGACAGTACCTTTCCCAGATCGGTTGGGCCGGGACTGTCAGCGGCAATCTGCGAAACATCAGTCGGGCTGGGCGTCGGGTCGGCTGATCCGGTTTCAGCGCTCTGGTCCACAACTGCCTGCGATTGCGACTGCCGCCGAATCACCTGGTCGGGTATCTTGACGCCTGGGTTGGCTTTCGCGGTGCGCGAAGCCCGAACCGCTCTGGGACGGGCCACCGGCCGCTGTGGGCTTGGTTTCCATGCTAGATCAGTTCCGTCGGCGACACTCCCGGCTCCGGCCGCGTCCTCTTGGGGGCTAGCACCCGCCCGGCTGGCTGAGGGTTGAATGCTTGCCCGGTACCACGTCCTCCAGCCAAGTACGGACAGCAATAACAAGATCAGCACGGAGAGCCCTGTGGCCATCGCGATATGCCACCTGCGTTCGGCTTGCGCCTCCCGCTTCAGGCCAGTGGCGATCGCCTCTCCCACGCGCTCCAAAGCCCCCGGAGCGTCTACCAGATGCGACTGCTGTTCAATGGTTTCAGAGACAGTGCGAACCGCCGGGATGGGATTTTCCGCGGCCACATCGTCTGCAGCCGGGGCTTCCGCAATTAGGTCGTTGGTAGCTAAGTCTTCGGTTACCAAATCCTCCTGTATTGGGGGTTCTGCGACCGTTCTCTGCGCCCATGCTGCCTCGGCCAATCCCGCCAGCCGCCCCAATAGCTCGGTGTGTTCATCGTTAAACGCGTAAGACTGGGAGGAAAAGGCTTCCAGCACCCCGACCCGGCCATACCGGCCGCGCAGCGGCACGACAGCGATCGATTGCAGGCCCAGTTGGCGGCAAACCTCGGGATTCACCCTGATATCTCTAGCCGCGTCGTCGCAGCGCAGGATCACGCCGGAACGCAGGCATTCACCCGATATTCCTGAATCCACACTCAGCAGGGCGCCTAACTCGGGCGCGATCTCTCCACTCCTGCCTACACAAACCACTGCCCCATCACGCGGCATGGCGATGGCGGCCCCATTTGCTTCCGTCAGGGCATGGGCGGCTACCGCAATGGTGCCCAGAATGGCGTCCGCGTCCTGCGATCCCGAGGCGATCATGGAGCGCAGCTTGGCGAGAATGGTCTCGGCAGCGTCCTGGCGGGCCGAATCGTCGTCAGCGATCGCGGAACGGGTAAGAGCGCGAACCCGGGTCCCCAAGGACTCGGGAGGAGGTGGAGTTAGAGGGGGGAGAGGAGCCATTTTCTACAACTCTTTATATAACCGTTTATATAACCGTGGATTCATCGCCGTCTGGACGCAGGCGGCAACCCCATAAGTGAGGAGTTTGAGGCAAAGAAATGGCCTTGTCAACGAGCCATTTGGCCAGTGGGTAACCTCTCGGTAGCTGCCGCCAAAGGCACCCTATATGACTGGCTGCTCGTGGTAAAACACTCTGCATGCGAACCATAAGCTATGGGGCTGCCGACCGCGGGGTTGTGGCCCACGCGCCCTGCCGTGCTGACCTGGCCGGAGGGACCATCGATTTGTGGCCGCTTTACCTGTTCCACCCGGAGGCGCTGACGCTGAATTTCGCGGTCAATATCCTGACCACCTGCCGGATCACTCCGCTGAAAGGAAGACGCATCCACTTACGCTCGCTCGATACGCGGCGCGAGGAAGAGTTTCCTAACTTTGAAGCCTTGCGGACCGCTCGGCGGTTTCGCCTCCCCCTGGCTGCCCGGTTACTGCAATTCTTCGCTCCCAAGGAAGGCTTGCTGATCGAAACCGATTCGGAATCGCCGGCCGGCGCCGGCATTTCCGGATCATCGGCCCTCATGATTGCCACCACTGCGGCGCTGGCCCGCTTTACCGGCCGCCACCTCACCCTGGAGCAGATGCGGGTCATCGCCCAGAACGTTGAGGCCCAGATCATCCAGGTGCCCACCGGTTGTCAGGACTACTATCCCGCGCTCTATGGAGGGGTAAGCGCAATCCACCTTGACGCCGACGGCATTCACCGCGAAGCCGTGACCGTGGCGCCGGAAGAAATCGAGTCCCGCTTCGTTCTGGCTTACACCGGCGCGCCGCGCAAGTCCGGCATCAATAATTGGGAGGTCTTCAAGGCTCACATCAACGGCGACAAGCGCGTATTCCGCAACTTCGAGCGCATTGTCGATATCGCACAGGCCATGCACCAGGCGTTGCTCGAAGGCGAGTGGGACGACGTTGCCCGTCTGCTTCGCGAAGAATGGAAACTGCGTCGCACCAATGCTCCGGGAATTACCACTCCGCTCATCGACAAGCTGATCAGCGTCGCGGCCCGACATGGTGGCCGCGCGGCGAAAGCCTGTGGCGCGGGCGGCGGCGGCTGCGTGATCTTCCTGGTGGAAAAAGGCGCCGCCAGCCGCGTAGCAACCGCCATCGGAGACAACGGAGGACGGGTCCTCCCATTGCAGGTGTCCCGCGACGGCCTGCGGATTTCAGCCGCCTGAAACGTGCTGTGGCAGCCGACGCCTGCGGGCTTGCGGCGATTGCGGCGCGAGGGTTTATGATCTCCTCGACTTCTGGGACGAACAACATTGCGAATTTATGAAGCGCGGCGAGGTGCATCACTTGCAAGCTAGCCGATGCTTGCCAGCATTTAGGTACCGACTGGCTCGGAGGCGAAACACCGCGCGGGAAGCGGCTTTTGTGGTATAACCACCCGCGTAACGGAAAACTCGCCCCCGGCGCCTCCTCAAAACGCCGCGACAGGCGGGAACTTGGGGCCGTTCTCCGGGGGAGGGCGCGGCCTCAAGTCTTCATCACGAACGCTGCCCAGCGGACGGGTGTCGCATGGCTAGAGAGCTTGTCTGGCTTGAGAATAGGACTTTCGCGGCTTGGGGATGCTCGAAATGCAACTGGATCATGGCTGGTTTCGGCCCTGACCCTGACAAGCCATCCCGAGAAGTAAAAGAAGCCTTCAATAGGCACAGCTGCACTGACTTTTCTCGTTCCTCTTCCGATGTTGGAAGGTTGAAATAAGAGCCGTCCTCGTACACCGAGACAAGTGCGCCAGCGTGCCGACTGTACGCTTTTCTTTTGGTAACCCTGCGCCCCGTATATTGCTAAATCAAAGCAGCCGCGAATCCCTCCGATACCCTCGAAGCGCTACTAGGCCGGGTTTCCAACGCACGCGAAGAAATCGTCGCCATCGAGCGACACCTTGAACGCCTACGGACCGATTATCAGCAGGCTGCAAAAACTGAAGGGTGGCTTCGGCAAGACTCGTTAACCCCTGGTGTGCACTATTGCTCAGACAGTGATTTGTCTATCGGAGTAACGTGGTGAGCAATAAGAAAGGGGATTTAGGTTATGACCCCATACGAGCAGAGCAATTGGCAGCACCTCGCCGAACAAGCCAGTAAAGAACTTGACCCCGAAAGACTGATGAGCTTGGTAGAGGAGTTGAATCGCGCATTGGCAACAAGAGAGAGAACCGCTAATCGGCAACAGATTCAAGAACCCATTTAGATTTTTCCTGCTTGCTTATACCACCCGAAGGCCCGGCTTCGCGTCCGGGCCTTCCTTCCTCAGCGACCCGAAACAACTTCATTAGCGTGTCCTGAGCGCCGAAGAAGCAATCCTCACGCGAATGCAAGCCCCCACTAGCGACCCTAACGGAGATGGGGAACAGCGTGCGTTGGAGGATGCCATTCGCCTGCTGCGAGTTATCCAGGTAGAAAGCTAAGCTATCCCGATTGGAAATAAAAAGTAAGACACGTTTTGTTCCCCCGCATCAAAGCTCCTCAACGACGACCTGAAAGCCAGTATGTCGAAGAAGAGGGTGATGCTCGTTGAAGACAACGCGACGGTACGAAGGGCAGTGCGTCGCTTGTTCGACTCCCATCCCAGGTTTGAAGTTGTTGGAGAAGCGGAACACGGGCGCGAGGCTGTGGAGAAAGCGCCAAGCCTGCTGCCTGACCTGGTTGTCCTAGACCTATCCATGCCTGTGATGAACGGACTTGAAGCCGCACCGTTGCTGATCAAGATTTTGCCCAACGTCTGGATCATACTTTTAACGGCCCACGAAATCCCCGAGGTGGACCGCCTATTGCGAGAGGCGGGGATACACGCCGTGGTTCCCAAGATCAAGGCTTCGACCCACTTGATCGCGCAGGCCGAACTGTTAGTTTATCCATCGTCACGCGCTGTTAGTTAGCCCCCCATCCCGAAGAAGTCGCCGTTCGGGCTGGCCTTTCAACCTCGAGCAACTTGCCCACTGCGACGTGGCCAGCCGGATCGCAACCGCCATCAGAGACAACGGAGGACACGTCCTCCCGCTGCAGGTAGCCCGCGAAGGCCTTCGGATTTCAGCCGCTTGAAACCTGCTGTGGCAGCCGAATCTGCGTGCTCGCGGGTGATTGCGAAGTGTAAAATGTTGCAAGAATAACTTTCTGAAAGGTGGTTTCTTTCCGCCCGAACGGCGCTATAATCGAAGTCAATCGTCGGCTCGGGGTGTCGTATGAACCCACGTTTCGTTCCAATTCTGCTGCCTGTCCTCTTATTCTGCGTGGTCGTGGTCAACGCCGACGATCAGAAAGACACCTCTCCGCACATTTCCAAGCAAACTCGCATGGACCTGATCCGTGCCTTCAATGCCGAGCTGGTCTATATCCGCTCGCCTTTTCCCATGGGGAAAACAGGGCTGACGCTGAAGGACGGACAAGCTCACTCCCAGCGGGGAAGAGCTGCAACGCATGATCGCCATGTGGGGACCCGCGGTCAAACCCGGCGATCAGGCCCGCATCAGCGAGATCCTGGTCAAGAACGATCGCATTCACTTCGAGATCAACGGCGGCGCGGTCAAGAAAGCAGAAGTGGTACCAGCACATTCAGTTCGGCGGGGGCGGAGGCATGACTTCGATCGCCCGAGCGACGCCAACGCCAATCCGCGCGGCTCCTACGTCGACCTGGTATTCAACGGCTACGTGCCCGAACTGGATCCGCAGCAGTTGAAGGATCTGCTGCGCCCGGTGTTTGACTTCAATGCCAAGTCCGCAGTCGAAGCCTATCTCGATACTCTTCCGCCCAAGGTGAGGGACGCGATCAAGAGCCCACCAGATTCTGGTCGGCATGAATCGCGAGATGGTGATTGCCGCCAAGGGCCGTCCGCCGAAAAAGATTCGCGAGAAAGACGGCGAAACCGAATACGAAGAATGGATCTACGGCGACCCGCCGCAGGATGTGGACTTTGTCCGCCTGGTGGGCGACGAGGTGGTGCGCCTGGAGATCATGAAAGTGAATGGCGAGAAGGTCGTCCGCACCGAAAAAGAAGTGGAACTGGACCAGCCTACGGTGGCCAAGAGTTCCGCGACCTGCGGTACGTCCCGCCGAATGCGCCGACCCTGCGGCGTCCCGGGGAAGAAGCCGATACCAATTCGCCTGCCGCGGCGTGGCAGAGCACCCATGCCTGCGCCGCCTCCGGATCCCTTGGGCCAAGCGGACCGCCGGCACCGCCGAACTGAGCCGATTTCAGATTTGTGATTTCAGATTTTAGATTTCAGGGCCGCTGAGCTCAGATCTCGAAATCTGACAATCTGAAATCTGCAATCTAGAATCTGCAATCTCATTCTCCCTGACTTGGCTCCCGCGCGCTCCCGCTTTACACTGGAAGTGTGAAGATCGCGCTGGGACAAATCAATCCCACAGTTGGAGATTTCTCCGGCAACGCTGCCAAGATCATCGACTTCGCCGCAGCAGGCGCGGGCGGCTGGCGCCGGCCTGATCCTGTTTCCCGAGCTTTCGGTCTGCGGCTATCCGCCGCGCGATCTGGTCGAGCGCCCTCGTTTGTGGCCCGCAATCGTGAGACGGCGGAACGGATTGCCGCCGAAACCCGCGGCATCGCCGTCATCTGCGGCCTGGTCACTCCGGCCCACGCGGAAACCGGCAAGTCGGTCATGAATTCCGCTGCGCTTGCTCAAAGATGGCGGCATCGCCTTCCTGCAGTCGAAAATGCTGCTGCCCACCTACGACGTCTTCGACGAGATGCGCAACTTCGCCCCCGCCAAGAAGCCAGTCGCTATTTCCATTTTGCGGCAAGCAGATGGCGCTCACCATCTGCGAGGACGCCTGGAACGACAAGCACTTCTGGAACAAGCGTCTCTACACAGTCGATCCCGTCGAAGCGCTGGTTCAGGCCGGGCGGAAACTTCGTGCTCAATATTTCCGCTTCTCCCTTCTGGATGGGCAAGCGCGAATTTCGCCGCGAGATGCTGGCCACCATCGCCCGTCAGGACAAAGTGCCGGTGGCGATGGTCAACCAGGTCGGCGGAAACGACAGCCTGGTCTTCGACGGCTCCAGCCTGGTGCTGAACTCCGCCGGCGAGGTCATCGCGCAAGGCAAATCGTTCGAAGAAGATCTGATCTACTTCGATTCCGATCGCCTTACCGGCGAAATCCACGAGCAGATGCAGGGAGAAGAAGCCAGCGCCTATGCCGCCCTGGTGCTGGGCACGCGCGATTACGTTCGCAAGTGCGGCTTCCGGCAGGTGATCATCGGATTGAGCGGAGGCATCGACTCGGCGCTGACCGCCTGCATCGCGGCCGACGCAGTCGGGCCGGAAAATGTGATCGGCGTGGGCATGCCGGGACCGTATTCCTCGCCGGGTTCGATCGAAGACGCGCGCACGCTGGCCCAGAATCTCGGCATTCGCTTTGAGCTGCTCTGCATCACCGACATTTTCGAGAGCTACCGCAAGACTCTGCAAAAAGTTTTCGCCGGACGCAAGGAAGACACGACCGAAGAGAACATCCAGGCGCGCACCCGGGGCGCGTTGCTGATGGCGCTCTCCAACAAGTTTGGCGCCATCGTGCTCAGCACCGGAAACAAGAGCGAACTGGGCGTCGGCTACTGCACCCTGTACGGCGACATGGTGGGTGGCCTGGCGGTGATCTCCGACGTGCCCAAGACCCTGGTCTATCGCCTGAGCCACTACGTGAATTCGCGCCGTCCGGTGATTCCGCAAGCCACCCTGGAGAAACCGCCCTCGGCGGAATTGCGTCCCGATCAGAAGGACATCGACTCGCTGCCGCCTTACGAAGTGCTGGACACGATCCTCGAAGACTACGTCGAAGACTCGCACACGGCGGAGCAGATTGCCGCCGATCACGACTATGATCTGGCGCTGGTGCGGAAGGTGATTCGCATGGTGGATCGCGCGGAATACAAGCGCCAGCAGGCCGCGCCGGGACTGAAAATTTCCCCGAAAGCTTTCGGCTCCGGCCGCCGCTTTCCCATCGCCGCCAAAACCGGGGTGATGATGGCGCCGACTAGCTTACAGTGATCTAGATTACCAGAAAGGAACTGCATGCGTCGATCTTTGTTCTGCTGCTCCCTCATTCTCCTGGCTACATCGTTGCGGTCGCGCAACAGAAGACCGCGCCAAGGCGAAGGATTCGCCTCCGCCGATTCCCACCTTCAGCACCCGGCTTCCATCGGAAGAAACCGTCAACGCCTTCATGAAGCAGATGTTTGGCTACGATCCATCGGTGTCCTGGAAGATGGTTTCGATCCGGCCCTCCGAGGCGCAGGGACTCGCCGAAGTGATGGTCGTGCTCAGCAACCCGCAGGGACAGCAGAACAACCGGCTGTACGTCACCTCCGACGGCAAGCACGCGCTGATCGGCGACATCATTCCCTTCGGAGCGCATCCCTTCGACCGCCGCGCGCGAGGAGCTTGCCAAGAAAGCGGATGGCCCCTCGCGCGGCCCGGCAGACGCTCCGGTAACCGTGGTTGAGTTCAGCGACCTGCAATGTCCGCATTGCAAGGAAGCGCAACCCACCATCGACAAGCTGATGGCGGAAGAGAAGAACGCCCGCCTGGTATTCCAGAATTTTCCCCTGCCTTCGCACGACTGGGCCGCCAAAGCCGCCGCCTACGCCGACTGCATCGGGCGCAGTTCGAACGATGCTTTCTGGAAATTCATCCCGAGCGTCTACGACGCGCAAAAAGACATCACCGCCGCCAACGCGGATGAAAAACTGACCGCGCTGGCCGACCAGGCCGGCGTGAAAGGCGCTGAAACCGCCGCCTGCGCCGCCAAGCCCGAAACCGTGGGGCGGGTGCAACGTTCGGTCGCGCTGGGCGCGTCGCTCGAAGTGAACGGAACGCCGACCCTGTTCATCAACGGAAGAAAGATCAGCAACGTGGGCGGACTTGCCCTACGAAGTGCTGAAAGGCTCTGACCGAGTTTGCCGCGAAGCAAGGGAAGTAGAAAAAATTGGGACGAGTGCTTAACCCAACGCTGTCATCCTGAGGAAGCGGTTCCTTCGTTTACGAAGGAACCGCACACGAAGGACCCATGCAACTCAGCCGCGCAACCAGATAGGGTTCTCTGATAACAGCCCTTACTTCCTCATCCAGACTTCCGCGTTCTGATTCTGCTCGCCGGCTGACTACGCGCGGCGTGATCACGACCAGCAATTCATCTTCATCCACTTCTTTGCTGTTGCTGGTCATCACCTGGTTCAGTCCCGGCACCGCTCCCAGGCCGGGGATCCCGGTCAGGCTGCGGTGTCTCGTTGCGCGAAACTGATCCGGCGACTACCGCAGGTTCTCCGTCCATCAGGCTGATGCTGCCTTTGTATTCGCGATTCGAAATCACCGGGACGCCATTGATCGATTGTCCGGTGAGAGTCCGAAACTGTATTTCCAGATGCAGAGCGACGTCGGAATTTCCGTTCACCATCGGCTTGGCCTTGATGCTCAGACCAATGTCTTCATAGTTGAACGACGGGAAAGGGGCCTGGAAACGAATTGTTCTGGATCACCGACGAAATCGCCGGCGTATTGAAAACCGGCGCGAAGCTGGCATTCAGAATGGGATAACGCGAGCCCACCAGAAAGTTCGCGTCATTGCCCTGGCTTACCCGCAGCGTGGCATGCTCCAGGGTTTTTACATTGCTCTCGTTCAGTGACAACTGTGCGCCCGCCGTCCCCAGGCTCAGTCCGCTCAGCGTCAGGCCGCCGCCGAACGTGGCCAGGGGCTGGCTGAAGATTGAATTCTGTTGTCCCTGAAGTTGTGCCAGAAGCCCGGACAGCGCCTGCGAGTTGGCCTGGTTGATGCCGCCGCCGGCGATCAGCTGGTTGATCAGGTCCTGAATATTCTGTCCGCCAAGCGCCGCCAGCGCGCCCACCGGAATATTGAACAGCTGAAAATTATTGGGAATCTGCAATCCCATGTTGCGGGTCACGCTGTTGGTGATCTCATACACATTCACGTCCAGCATGACTTGCGGACGCGAATCCCCGAACCCTTCGCAGAAGCCGCGTGGCGGCATCCAGAAGATTGCGCGGAGCCCGCACCACGATCGTGCTGGCCTGCGGCTGCGGGCGTGACCAGCCGGATTTCAAAAAGATTGCGCAGCAGGTTCACGACGTCGGTCAGCTCCTGCGGAGAAGTGACACCGGGCAGGTAGAAGGTGCGCAACGCCATGCGATCGAACTGGCGGTGGTTCTGCGCCGTGTCGCCCGCCAGCAGAATCTGTTTGTCATCGAGCGGCGTCCAGAAGGTGTGGGTCATCTGGCAAGCCACTGCCATGGCGGTGTAGAAGTCCGCCTGGCCCAGGTCGAAGCGAACCGGGCGGGAAACCACCGACTCGTCGAATGTGGCGGTCACGCCGAATGCCGACGGCAATCTGGGTGAGCAACCCGCGGCCGTCGCCGCGATAGTGGAAGTCGGCCTGAGCCGGATTGGGAGCTACCCGGATCTCTCCGGCGTCGGCCAAAACCTGCGGCGCGGCCGCCGGTTTGCGGCGCCCATTCGCGCCATGGCGTCGCGCAGACGCTGCTGGGCAAACTCATTTTGCGGATCGAGGTGCAGGGCGGTGCGAAACTCGGCCAGCGCTTCGATCTGGCGGCCCTTGAGCATCTCGGCATTGCCGCGCTGCAGGTGATCGAACACAATTTGCTGCCGAGTCATTTCCCGCGCGGTCACGTAGTCGACATCCTTGGGAGCCAGCCGCGCCGCGGTCTCGAACTGATCGAACGCCTGGTCCAGACGCTTTTCTTTCTGCAGACGCAGGCCCTTGGTAAAAGCCTCGGTAGCTTCTTTCAATTCTTTTTTCGATGGATTACAGGAGACAGCGCCGGGAGTGCCCTCAGGACAAGGCAGGAGCGGCAGGTTCGATGGCTGATCGCCGCAAAAAGCAGCCGCAGCCAATCCCCATACCATCAGGACAGACTTTCCCCACCGCATGGGCAGATTGTAACCGGGAACCGGGAAACACCGGATCGATTTGAGCGCAGGCAGTGTACCTTCGTGTATTCCCGTACTGGCGAGCATTGGAATGTGGGCGCGAGCGTCCCGCTCGTGCACTCCGCGGACAGCGGCCAGTCGTATCCGCCAGTCCGAGGCGTCATCCTGAACCGCCTTCAGGCGTTCCATACCCACCTCTGGAAAACAATTGGAATTGGGACGGCGGCGAGAACTAAAGAGGGTTTCAATAGAGCCTTCAAGGTTGCATTCCCTGAGGCTGGCTCACAAGGCGAGCTATGCGATGTCTTTGAATAGGCACTAGTCCTTAGTGGCTTCTCTCACGATCCTGGTAGTGCCTTGGCTGGCATCCTCGGGCTTGCATTTGTGTTCCCTGAATTGGAGGTCGAGATTCCATTGCGCATCCTCGAGCCTCTTCATTGACTCCATGGGAACCTTGAACTGGAGATTGCAAAAGGTGCAGACTCCAAGAGATGGGACAGTACCGGCCCATTCGACCACCCTAAGATTGCGTTTTTGTTGTGGAGCCTTGGATGGAGTCTTCGGGGTTCTCTTTTTCCCTTGAGCGTCCACTTTCTTCTCAATGCGATCCACGAGTTTCTGAGACTCGCCATCTTCGTGGGTCGAAGGCTGTTCCTCTTTCGCCATGCCCACAGTTTCCCACAGGTCGTCTGCCTTGGCTACCCTGTGGACATTCAAACTGCACCATCGGAGTTTGGAAAGTTAAAACTTTTGGCGTATAAAAGTTAGTTGCGACAGCACGCGTCGTTTTTCCTTCCCCGTGCGGCCACAACCTGATTGTTGTGAGATTTTGAGCGAGGGAACATGCCCAGCCTGACCACCACCCAGGCCCCCAAGGGTCTGGAAGGAATTGTCGCCACCACCTCCAGCATCTGCTACATCGACGGGGATCAGGGCGTCCTGGCCTACCGCGGCATCGACATTCACGAACTCGCTGACCACTCCAATTTCGAAGAAACCTGCTACCTGCTGTGGTATCGGCAAGCTGCCCTCGGCCAACGAACTGAAGGAATTGCGCGAACGCCTGGCGGCGGAACGCAAGCTCGATCCGGCCATCATCGACCTGCTGCGCACCGCTCCCAAACACGACTCAGCCCATGGACGTGTTGCGCACAGCGGTTTCGGCGCTGTCGTTCTACGATCCCGACGACAAGAAAAACGATCACGACGCCAATGTGCACAAGGCGATCCGCCTGACCTCGCAGATTGCGATGATCGTGGCGGCCTATGACCGCGTGCGGAAAGGGAAGAATGTAGTCGAGCCCGACCGTTCGCTCTCGCACTCGGCCAATTTTCTGCTGATGCTGAACGGAACCAAGCCCTCGGAAACCGCCGAGCGGGCGCTGGATATCGCGCTCATCCTGCACGCCGACCACGAACTCAACGCTTCGACGTTCGCGGCGCGGGTGGTGGCGGCCACGCTTTCCGATATGCACTCCGCGGTCACCGCAGCCATCGGAGCGCTGAAAGGCCCGCTGCACGGCGGCGCCAATGAGGCGGTCTTCCACATTCTGCAGGCCATCGACAAAGCCGGCGCCGATCCGGTGGACTCACGTCAAGGGAATGCTGGCGCAGAAGAAGAAGGTTCCCGGCTTCGGCCATCGCGTGTACCACACCGAAGATCCGCGGGCCACGCACCTGCGCAAAATGTCCAGCGACCTGGGAAAGAGCAGCGGCCAGAGCAAGTGGTTCGAGATGTCGCGCAAGATCGAAGAATTCGTGAAGGCCGAGAAAAAGCTCAACGCCAACGTGGACTTCTACTCGGCGTCCACGTACCACATCCTGGGCATTGACGTGGACCTGTTCACCCCGGTATTCGCGGTATCGCGAATCAGCGGTTGGGCGGCGCACGTCATCGAGCAACTCGACGACAACCGCCTGATCCGCCCGCGCGCGGACTATATCGGGCCGGCGTATCCGCAACGCTACGTCCCGATCGAGCGGCGGTAGCCTTCAGTCCGTGCCGGCAGGCCCAGATTGTCCCGGCAGACCTGCGAATCCAGTCCAAAAGATTGTCATCCTGAGCGCAGTGACTGGTTCGCGAAGCAGTCACGCAGTCGAAGGATCTCGACTCCACTTCGCGGAAGACTGTCGTCGCTGGAGACCTGCACGGAAGACCGACTTTCACGGCTTATCCGTTTTCTCCCAATCCGGCTCGGGCGGCGGAATCAGGTCATACTCGTTGGTCTTCTTGCCCTGCAGGTAAATATCAAACCAGTTCACGATGTGGTGCAGCCGCTCGACTCGATGCCAGGGCTTTCCCGATCGCGACAGCTCGTGAGTCTCTCCGGGAAAGCGGACCATCGCAGTGGGAATTTTGCGGAACTTCAGCGCCCGGAACATCGTGCCTCCGCCGCTGTCCGGCGGAGTGCGAAGATCCGCGTCGCCCAGAATCAGCATCAGCGGAGTTTTGACATTGTTGATGTAAGTGATGGGTGAGCGATCGCGATAGTCCTGTGGATCTTCAAACGGAGGCTTGCGAAACCAGCGGGGCTGGAACAACGTGAAATCGGCTGAGTACCACCAGGCCGCCCAGTCCGCGATATCGCGCTGGGAAACGGCGCCGGCAAAACGGTCGGTGTGGGTCACGACCCAGTCGGTCAGCAATCCGCCGCCGCTTCCGCCGGTTACTCCCAGGTGTTTTTCGTCAACGTATCCGCGGCGGACCAGTTCATCCACGCCCGCCATCAAATCCTTGAAGTCATCGCCGGGATAGTGGTACTGGATGATGTTTCCAAAGGCCTCATCGTAGGAAGTGCTTCCGCGAGGATTGGGGTAGAGAACCACGTATCCCTTGGCCGCCATCCACTGCATCTCGTGGAAAAACACGTAGCCATAGGCGGCGTGCGGCCCTCCGTGAATGTTCAGAATGAGCGGATATTTCTTGTTCGGATCGAAGTCGGGCGGCTTCTGCACCCAGGTCTGAATCTTGCGGCCGTCAAAACTCTGATACCAGATCTCCTCCGGCGGGGTCAGATTCAGCTCCGAGAATAGCTTCTCGTTGACGTTGGTCAGCCGCTTTTGCGTCCCGTCCGGGCCGACCAGGAAAAGATCGTTGATCATGGTCGGCGTGGAGATCTCGGCCACCATCTGCGATCCGTTGGAGCTGTATCCGGTTATCGCCTGATCGCCCTTGGTCAGCGGAGTTACCTCCCCGGACTCGGCGTCGAATCGCTCGAGATTGGCGCGTCCCTGCTTGGCGACCAGAATCGTCAACCACTTTCCGTCGGCGCTCCAGACCGGCCGAATGCCGCCGCCACCGCGAGGCGGCTCCTGGTCTCCGAGAATGCCGCCGCCGATATCCCAGTCGTACTTTGAGCTGAGGTTCCGAGGCGTGGCGCCGGCTTTGAGGTCCACCACCCACAAGATTGGTCTTGGTGTGAGACTGAATCGGGAGTGTTGAGCACGCCCAGGAATGCGAGCCGCGAACCGTCTTTGCTGATCGATATGGATTGCGCGGATCCCGCGATGCGGGCTACTTCGCTGCTCTCGCCGCCTGCGGCCGGTACCGAGTAAATCACGTTCTGGCCCAAGCCGTAGTAGGGTTCGAGTTCGCGATCCGAGGTGAAGTAAATTTTCGAACCATCCGGCGCCCACTCAATCTCCGTCTTCATCGAAATCGCCGCTGGTAAGCTGTTTGGGCTGGGGCAAATCCTGCGCACTCGGACGGGAACGCAATGCTCCAGATGTGATCGTGGCGGGAGAAGTCGATATAGCCTTGCCCGTTGTCGCGGTATTCCGCCCGGGTGACGACGTGAATATCGGGCTCATGTTCGGGCTTGCTGCACTTGCTTTTGTCTTTATCCTTTTCTTTATCCTTTTCTTTTTCCTTGCCCTCGTCACATGCAGCTTTCGCCAAATCCTCCGCATTCGTGGAACTGCTGAAAGCCAATGTCTTGCCGTCTGGCGACCAGACCGGTCCTGAAGCGCCTTTGGGAAGGCGGGTCAGCTGCCAGCCTTCGCCGCCGTCCATCGGCAGAATGAATATTTGAGGAGGCTGCGGCTTGCCATCTTTCTCCGGCGTACGCACAAAGGCCAGAAACTTTCCGTCGGGCGACCATTGCGGCGAAGTGTCGTGCTTGTCGGCGGTGAGCCTGCGCAAATCTCCGCCATTCACCGAAACGCTCCATATCGAGGTCTCGTAGTCTTCTCGCTTGTCATCCACCGCGATCCGGACGAAAGCCACCTGAGTTCCGTCGGGAGAGAGTTGCGGGTCGCCGATCCAGTGGAACTGGAAAAGGTCCTTTTCGGTAATCGCGCGCTTCTGGGCAAAGACTGAAACCGAGCAAACAGTGTCACGCATAAAAATAAAAAGACCAGATGGTGGTGCGTCTTCTTCATGAGCATGCTCCCTGGAGAGTCTCCAGCACAGAATTGATACTGTCCCCACCGGCGGAAACCTTGATTGTCACGCACAATACATTTTTCTCCGGCGGCGAGGACGAGAAGCCTACCATGCCGGCGGCCCGACTTGAAGCGTAGAATAGAGATGATATTATGCGCCGCGTCTATCTCGACAATAACGCCACCACGCCGGTGCTGCCCGAGGTCTCTGGGGCGATGCAGCCCTATTTCGGGGAGCATTTCGGCAACGCGTCGTCGATCCATCATCATGGACAGGAGACGCGGGCGGCGGTCGAGCGCGCGCGCGAATCGGTAGCGGCGCTGCTGGGATGCCGCGCCTCGGAGATCGTCTTTACCAGCGGCGGCACCGAAGGCGACAACCTGGCCATCTTCGGCTTGACTCGGGCTCGCGGAGCAGCACGTCATCACTTCGACCATCGAGCATCATGCGGTGCTGAACTCCTGCAAGCATCTGGAAGCATCGGGCTGCGAAGTCACATACGTTCCGGTGGATGGCCGCGGTCAGGTCGATCCCGACGACGTGCGCCGGGCGCTGCGGCCGAATACGCGGCTGATCACCATCATGATGGCCAACAACGAAACCGGCGTGCTGCAGCCGGTCGAAGAGATCGGCAAAATCGCCGCCGAGGCCGACGTTTATTTCCACACCGACGCGGTGCAGGCGGCGGGAAAGGTTGCGATCGACGTAAAGCGCATCGGCTGCGATCTGCTTTCGATCTCCGGACACAAGATGCACGCTCCGCAAGGCGTGGGAGCGCTGTACGTGCGGAAGGGAACTGCTCTGCGCCCGATGCTCTATGGCGGAAGCCACGAGCGCTCGCGCCGCGCGGGCACGGAAAATGTTCCCGGCATCGTCGCTCTGGGCAAAGCCGCGGAACTGGCGCGAGAGGCGTTTGCCCGCGGCGATCTCGATCGACATGTCCGCGCTGCGCGATCGGCTGGAGCAAACCATCCTCGACGAGGTCGAAGCCACCGGCGTGAATGGCCAAGGTGCGCCGCGCGTGCCGAATACCACCAGCATTTATTTCGATTGCATCGAAGGCGAAGCGCTGGTGATTGCGCTCGACCTGAAGGGATTGGCGGTCTCGACCGGAGCCGCATGTTCGTCGGGAGCGATCGAGCCGTCGCATGTGCTGACCGCGATGGGCATGCGCCCGGAGCAGGCGCGCGGCAGCCTTCGTTTCAGCCTGGGCAAGCAAAACACGTCCGAAGATGTCGAATTCGCGCTGAGCCTGATTCCGCAGACCGTTGCACAGACTGCGAGAGCTGTCGCCGGTTTACAATAAAGACAGCTGTTAGCTCTAGCTTCTAGCTCCTCAATCGTGGACTGGGCCAGTAGCTAGAAGCGAGCAGCTGAGCAGTCAAAAGCTGAATTCTAATGACCAAGCCAAGAACCATCGCCGTCGCCATGTCGGGAGGAGTTGATTCCTCCACCGTTGCGGCCATGCTGCGCGCCGAGGGCACAATGTCGTCGGCCTGACCATGCAGCTCTGGAACCAGCGCCGGCTGGCCGGGCACGAGGGCATGCCCGAGTCGGTGCAGGGACGCTGCTGCTCGCTCGACGACGTGTACGACGCGCGCCGCGTCGCCGAGACCATCGGCATCCCTTATTACGTGGTCAATCACGAGGAGCGCTTCGAGCGCGACGTGGTGCGTCCGTTCGTCGAGCAGTATCTTTCGGGACGCACGCCCATTCCTTGCAGCCTTTGCAACAATCACCTGAAGTTTGATCAGCTGTTGATTGTGGCCCAGCAGATTGGCGCCGACGCCCTGGCTACCGGTCACTACGCCCGGGTGGAGTTTGATGAGGCAGCTTGGGCGCTGGCTGCTCAAGCGTCCCACCGACCGCTCCAAGGATCAAACCTACTTCCTGTTTGGACTGACCCAGGAGCAACTCAGCCGCACTCTGTTTCCGCTGGGCGGAATGATGAAGCCCGAGGTTCGCGAACTGGCGCGGCAGCACGGACTGGCGCTTGCCCAGAAGCCCGACTCGCAGGAAATCTGCTTTGTCCCCGGCGGCGACTACAAGAAGTTTCTCGACGCCTATCTCGCCGAGCAGGGCGAGGCGCTGCCCGACACCGCGGGCGAACTGGTCACGACCGACGGACGAAGTGGTCGGCGAGCACGGCGGCATTCACAACTTCACCGTGGGCCAGCGCAAGGGACTCGGGCGTAGCCACTGGTTCGCCGCTCTACGTGATTCAGATCAAGGGAGACGCGCGCCAGGTGGTGGTCGGCACATCAGGAAGAACTCTACACCCGAACCCTGCGCGCACATCGGATCAATCTGATCTCGGTGGAAGATTTGCGCGAGCCGATGCGAGTCACGGTAAAGATCCGTCATCGCCACGAAGGTGCTGCGGCGCTGATTGAAAAGTCTGGCGACGACGAAATTCTGGTGACCTTCGACGAGCCGCAGCGAGCGGTCACGCCTGGCCAGGCAGCCGTGTTCTACGACGGCGATGTGGTGGTTGGCGGCGGATGGATTGCGTAAGCCGTCGCTGAGTTAGCGACTACAATCGCTAAGGCGAAGAGTGCTAGAACAAACCAGTTCTCGGATTCTGCAGTTCTCAGTTCTCAGTTCAACGACTTAGATAAACATTTCGTCCTGGGGAACGGTGACGTCGTCGCGCGGCGGCGCTTTCCCCCGAACAGAAATTCCAGACCTGCCGTCAGTCCCTGAATCAATCCCGAAAGCTGGCGAACCGGCGAAACCACGGTCTCGATGGACCACGTCGGTGGTCTCTTCGATTCGGTCCATGGTGCGATTGAGCAATTCGTCGGCGCGAATCACCTGCAGCCGCGTGCGGTCCACCACGTCGGTGACGGTGGCATCGATCCGCTCGAGCTGGCCGCGAACCACGGTGGTGGTCTCGCTGACGTTGGTCGCGATGGTGTCGATCTTCGGCCGCAACTCCACCAGCATGGACTGCGCCGTATCCGCCGTGGGCAGAACTTTGGCCTTCACTTCGTCGGCCAGGGCTTCCATGCGCGAGGTGCTCTTGCGCACGGCCACATACAGTGCCGACCAGGATGCCCGCCTGGATCACGACCGCTGCTGCGGTGACACCGACGAAAATCGGTAGATAGTCCATAAGGTTGCTCCGCGTTACTGCGCCACTCCTCCGGCGCTACGGAGAGGCGCAAAATTACAGGTTCTTCGATGCGCCGCCATCCGCTGCGGTAGCTTCGTGATATGCCTGCCGTCCGGCTTCATAAGCAGACTTGAACTGCTCTTTCTGCTGTTTCGCGACTTCGCGTCCCCGATCCACCAGATCAGAAGCCTGCTCACGGGCCTTGCGGGCGCGCTCTTTCACGAACTCCCGGCCCTCATCGGCCTTGGAACGCAGGGTCTCGCGCATCTCGCTGCCTGAACTCGGAGCATACAAAACTCCAACCAGCGCGCCGACACCGAGTCCGGCGAGAAACCACAGAAAACTGTTGCTGTCTCTGTCTGACATGATCGAAACCTCCAAACAACGAGTGCCAAGCAACTATCTGGAACTGATCGGATGTTAGCACCCGGTGTACGGAATTACAATTATAGGTCGGACGAACGTCGGCGGTTGTCCGCGCGGTGACACGAGTGGCGACGGACCCGTTCGGAACTGAAGTCCCACAAGGGGACGCTAGCGCGGGGATTTACTCAGAACGAACGGCTCCCGATTATGCATCCACTTGTCGGCGCCGCGCCGAAGCGAGACAATGTCTGCGCGCACTACAGGAGGCTACCTTTGTCAGACCGGAAGTACCGGCAGCACGGCTACCAGGACAGCGGCCAAGAAATCCGAAAAAAGAGAAGCGTCGGAGAGGCCGGTCAAGAAAGATACCTTCGGTCCGCGAGCCATCCAGATGCCGGGCACGCGCAACGTCTCCCGTTGTTCGCAGTGCGGAACGCTTTTGCAATCGCTCAGCGAGCCGGTCGGTCAATGTCCCAAGTGCGGCTTCGAACTGCACTCCTGCAAGCAGTGCACCTACTTCGATCCGTCGAGCCGCTTTGAGTGTACCCAGCCCATTCCGGAGCGAATCCCGCGCAAGGACCAGCGCAACGAATGCACGTTCTACTCCATTCGCGTGATGGTCGAAAAGGAGACTTCCACGCCGGCGGCACTGCGCCCGAAGGACGCCCGCCAGGCCTTCGAGAATCTGTTCAAGAAGTAAAAGCTCGACCTCTCGCTAAGGTTTCAATGTCGGACGCAGCAACACCTCGCTGACGAACGACTGCGGCTCCTGCGTCACCAGCATCGCCACCACGTGGGCCACGTCATCCGGCTGCAGCATCTTCTTCGGATCCTTGCCTTCATGCGGGCTCAACTCGGTGTGCACCGATCCCGGACAAACCACCGAAACGCGGATGTTGTGTCCGCGCAGTTCTTCCGCCACCGAGTAACTCAATCCGTTCAATCCCCATTTGGAGGCGGCGTAGGCAGCGCCGTTGGGCAGAGCATTCTTTCCGGCCAGGGAAGAGATATTGACGATGTGTCCGCTGCGTGCCCGAATCATCATGGGAGCGAAGCTGCGAATGCAGTAGTAGACGCCGCGCAGGTTGGTATTCATAACCTGCTCCCAGGAATCCGGAGGCATCTGGTGCAGCGGCGCTGCAAAGCTGCCGACTCCGGCATTGTTCACCAGAATGTCGGCGCGCCCAAACTTGCGCTCCACCGCGGCGGCGACCGATTCCACCGAGCGCAAGATCCGTCACATCGCATTCGGCGACTCTCAGCCTGTCCGCCCGCCTTGACGATGGCTGCCGCGGTGCCTTCGAGGGGCGCCCGATTTGCGTCCACAAAGGACGGTCAGACGCCCCCATCTGCGCCAGCTTGCGGGCAATCGCAGCCCCGATTCCTCGTCCCGCGCCGGTGACGACTGCTACCTGTCCCTGAGAGCGGGTTTTCGGTTGCTTTCGCCATAATGAGAGTCCTCTCGAAAGCGCCTCCCGGTCTGGTTTCGGACCCATCCGGAGAGCAACTTTTCCGCATCTTACAAGATGTCGGCAAGATGCGTGCAGGCTGGTTGTAAAAGCAAACTTGCCTTAGACGAGGCACATACTTATAATCCGCCTCACCGGAAAACGTGCTCTGGCTGTTGAGACGGTTGCAGGAGCTTGGTGCGTTTCCGGAGCCCGTCGCATGGGCGCAGAGGTCATCCGTGTTCTGGAAGGACCCGGGTGAGCTGGCTTGGGTGGTACCTGGGCACGATTGTCGTCGCCGTTTTTCCCGAAAGTTTAAGGAGCGATTCGAATGAAGACGAGTCTAGTGGCGCTTTTGCTGGCGTTGTCCGCGATGGCATCGGGTCAGACCGGCGCCGGCGCACAACCGCAGGCGTCCCAACCGCAGCCCGCGCAAGCCTCTCCCTCACAGCCGCAACAGCAGAAAAAGGAAATCAAGGATCCGGCCGAATACAACGCCTACGTCGGCGCCGTCCAGCAGACCGATCCCGCGGCCAAGATCAGCGGCCTGGAAGCATTCCTCACCCAGTATCCCAACAGCGTGATGAAGGAAGACGCGCTGGAATTGCTGATGGGAACCTACCAGCAGGCCGGCAATCAGGCCAAGGTCATCGACACCGCGAACCGGCTGCTGGCGGTCAATCCGGACAACACCCGCGCCCTGGTGCTGCTGGCCTACAACGAGCGCGCCGCGCAGAAATGGGCGGATGCCAAGCAACATGCCGAGCGGGGCTTGCAGGCGCTCGCGAAGATGGCCAAGCCGGACGGCGTTTCCGACGCCGATTTCGCCAAGCAGAAGACCCAGCTGGGCGGTCTGCTGAACAGCGTCGCCGGCTTCTCCGCGCTGCAGTTGAAGGACTACGCCGTCGGCGCAAAAATATCTGCGGCCGGCGGTCGAAGCCGATCCCAACAACGTCGAGAACGTCTATCCGCTGGCGCTGTCGTATCTGACCGCGACTCCTTCCGACGACGTGAACGGACTCTTCTTCATCGCGCGCGCGGCGAATCTGGTCACCGACCCGAAAGGCAAGGACTCGATCGTCAAGTTCGGCCACAGCCGGTACGTGAAGTATCACGGCTCCGAACAGGGTTGGGATGACCTGCTGGCGCAGACCAAGACCACGCCGCTGCCTCCGGCCGGATTCACCATCGCGCAATACGTTCCTCCAACTCCGGCGCAGCAGGCCGCCGACCTGGTGAAAACCAAGAAGCCCGAAGAGATGAGCTTTGCGGAGTGGGAACTGGTTCTCTCCGAGGGATCGCCGGAAGATCAGGAAAAGGTCTGGAGCTCGCTCAAGGGCAAGAACCTGCAGATGGCGGAAGTGCAGGTCATCACCGCTTCGCCGACCAAGCTGGAACTGGCGGCCAGCGTGGACGACATCGACCAGAAGCGTGCCGACATCGAACTGTCATTCCCCGGCCCGATCCCGGCCAGGAGTCTTCCGAAGGAGGGAGACAAGATCAACTTCGAGGGCACTCCCGTCTCCTACACTCCCAAGCCCTTCGTCATGGTGATGGAAAAGGGTGCGCTGCTGACCAAGGCCGCTCCAGCGCCGGCAAGGAAACCGCCGGTGCGCAAGAAGCCGCAGTAAGACCAGTTCGCGCAACTGGAAACCAAAAGGCAGCCCGAAGGGGCTGCCTTAATTTTTGCCTGCGTGTTTGAAAGCAGTTGTCAGCTTGCTCCAGCTGTCGCTCAGGGCTGAAAGCGTGAGAGCTGATAGCTGACAGCTTCAGTCTACCGCGCTGCCTTCTTCTCGTACCCCACCGGGCGAGCGCTGCGGGGCGGGCGCTTGACGCCATCGCGCAGCTGGCGGACGTCGATCTTCAGTTCTGAAATGGTGCGGCTCAAGGTGTTGCGGTGCATGCCAAGCTCGCGCGCGGCCCGGCATTGGTTGCCCTTATTCTCCTGCAGAACCGTCAAGATGAACTTCTTCTTGAATTCGCGCACGGCTTCGGAATAAAGAATGTTGCTTCGGTACATCTGCATGATGAGGGCTTCGAGCTGATCTCTCACGGCATCTCTCTTTCTGCGCGAAGAATCGCTGCCTGAAAAGCTGCCAATTACAATAAATACTTTCCGACTGCTTACTTCCCGGAGGTCTGACGGCCGCGCCAGGCCGGGACTGCTGCGGATGCGACGCAGCAAATCCAGTCCCTGGTAAAACCGTGCCCGTAATTCCGCGGGAGCGACCCAGATAGCGGCTCGCCCCACCGCCTGGAAATACGGAGCCAGTTCCGACCCCTCCAGCCACTTCGACGACGGCGTGAATGCGTCATGCCCACCAGCAATCACCGCCACGATCAAGAGCCCCGCAGCAAGGCCCCAGCGCTCCGCCCAGAAAGCCGGTCGACCAAGCGAGACCGGACGTCTTCATGACCCAGCGGGCGGTTCGGCCAGCCAGACCGGCGGCCACCGCGACTGCAAAGAAAATGATCAGGAACGCGGCGCTATCGGCCACCCACGGCGACTTCAGATACGTCCCAAACCAATCCGCCAGCCGCTGATACTGCCAGGCCGCCAGCAGGTACCCGGCAATCAGGCCCGCCAGATGAAACGCTTCCTGAAAGAATCCCATGGTCGCCGCGTGCATCGTGGAAAGCACAATACCACGATGATGACCCAGTCCGCGAAGTTCATGCGGCACCCTTCCTCGCGGCGCCGTCGTTACACATCCAGCTCGCGCCCTGTGAGCAGGTGGTACGCCTCGACATACTTTTCGCTGGTCCGGCGCGCCACCTCCGCGGGAAGAGCCGGAGCCGGCGGCTGCTTGTTCCAGCGAATTTCCTCCAGATAATCCCGAACATACTGCTTGTCGAACGACTCCTGCGACTTGCCGGGCGCATACTTGTCTGCCGGCCAGAAGCGGGAAGAGTCCGGCGTGAGCACCTCGTCCGCCAGAGTGATGCCCTGCGCCGTGCGTCCGAACTCGAACTTGGTGTCCGCGATAATAATGCCCTTCTGCCGCGCGTACTCGGCCGCGCTGAACATAAATCGCCAAACTGAGGTCGCGCAGCTGGCGGCTCAATTCCGGTCCCACCAATCCGGCTCATCTCCGCGAAGGAAATATTCTCGTCATGACCGCTGTGAGCCTTGGTGGACGGCGTGAAGATCGGTTCCGGCAGGCGATCCGATTCCTGCAGGCCCTTGCGGCAGATCGATTCCGCACACCTGGCCCGTGGCTCTTGTATTCCTTCCACGCCGATCCGGAAATGATAGCCTCGCACGACGCACTCCACGGGAAACATGTCCGCGCGCGTCACGATCATCGAACGTCCCTGCAACTGGTCGGCATACTTTCTGCAGCGCCGCGGGATATTGGCTCGACGTCAGCGGTCACCAGATGATTGGGTACTAGGTCGCGAAGAAACTCGAACCAGAAAAGCGAGATCTGCGTCAGCACCCGGCCCTTGTGAGGAATGCCGGTGGCCAGTACGTAATCGAAAGCCGAAATACGATCGGTCGCGACGAAAAGCAAGCGCTCCTGATCCAGAAGGTAGACGTCGCGGACTTTGCCGCTGGCGTGCAGCTTCAGTTCCGGGAAGTCGGTTTGCAAGAGAACGGAGTCGAGAAGTTCAGAGTTCATGACGAAGATTCTACAGGCAGAAATCGTCGCGTATTCTAGTCCTAAAGAAATTTTTGTCAACGGCCTGTCTCGCGTTTTTGCAAACTGAGCCGATCGCTCAGCGGATGCAAATTCATTGACATGGAGAGCAAACGACGAATCGCCCGTTGGGCAAGGCTTTTCAGGCGATGTGAATTGTGGAAAAACTGAGGGCGCCTGTGCAAAGATGGAAGCTGCAGTGCCAAATCTACCGGGAGCAGCCACCCTCTGAAGGAGTCGCGATCTGGTTTTCGGTCGATCAACCTTTGCGCTCTTGGCGTCGACTTCGCGAGCTTTACGACTAAGAGCTTTTAATCACTGCGTGATTACAGTCCGTGAGCACGAGCGGGACGCTCACCCCCGCATGGCGCTATACTTGAGGAGCAATGTCGGCTGAACCTCAAAAGACGTTCTACCTGGAAGATCTTCGGCTGCCAGATGAACGTGCACGACTCGGAGAAAGTCGTCGGTACGCTTCTGGCCCAGGGATACCGCCAGGTCTCCACCGTCGAAGAGGCCGGGCTGGTCCTCTACAACACCTGTTCCATTCGCGATAAAGCCGAACAGAAGGTTTTTCACCGCCTGGCCGACTACAAGAAGCTTCACAAAGCAGGGCAAGCGCTTCGGAGTTCTGGGTTGTGTGGCACAGCAGGAAGGCGAAAAGATTTTCGAGCGCGCTCCGCACGTTTCGCTGGTCTGCGGGTCGGCATCATATCGCAAGCTGCCGCAAATGCTGGTGCAGCTCGAGGCAGGGAACCAGCGCGTCACCGGACTGGACGACCGTGAAACCGACGAGTGCTTCGAAACCGAATTTACCGCCCGGACCAACCCGCACCGGGGCTACATCACCATCATCGAAGGTTGCGACAAGTTCTGCGCCTACTGCGTGGTGCCCTTCACTCGCGGCAAGGAGCGCAGCCGGACTTCTGATTCCGTTCTGGCTGAGGCACGGCAGATGGCCGATCTCGGTTACACCGAGATCCAACTGCTGGGTCAGATCGTCAATTCGTACAAGGATCCGAGCGGAAAGAAGACCTTCGCCGAACTTCTGGCGGCTGTCGGTGAGCTCTCCGGAATCCGCCGGGTGCGGTTTACCACTTCGCATCCCCGACATTTCGGGCCCGACATCATCGCCGCCATCGATTCCGTCTCCACCCTCTGCGACCACATTCACTTGCCAATACAGAGTGGATCGACCCGCGTGCTCGACGCCATGCAGCGCCTCTACACCCGCGAGGAATACCTGGAGCGAGTCGCCTGGATCAAAGCCGCCAAACGTGAGATCAGCATCACGCACGGACATCATCGTCGGATTTCCGGGTGAAACCGAGGCAGAGTTTGAGCAGACCCTCGATCTTATGAAGCAGGTCGAATTCGACGCCATTTTCGGCTTCAAGTATTCGCCGCGTCCGAATACGCCTTCTCTGCAACTGCCGGATGCAATCCCCGACAGTGAAAAAGCCCGCCGGCTGGCAGTCCTGCTGGAGATGCAGCGCGAGATTCAAAGACGGCGCTACCAACGACACGTCGGGCAGACACTTGAAGTAATGGTTGAAGGTCAGAACAGCGCCCGCGGCCAGTGGATTGGCCGGACTTCGCAGAACAAAGTGCTGAATTTCAGCGCTCCCGAAGGCGTAATTCCCGAGGTGGGCAGCTATGTGCCGGTAGTAACTACTGCGAGTTTTCCCAACAGTCTGCTGGGCGAAATGGTGATATAAGGAGCAAAGAAAAGAGATTTTAGATTGGTGATTTCGGATTGTAATTTCGCGATATCGGCGGATGGCGATGGTCAGTGAAGAGACGTTTGATTTTAATCATCAATCTGAAATCCAGAATCTGAAATCCGAGATGGGCGATCAACGGGGGGCGCGATGGAAGTCGAGATGAAAATTCGGGGACTCATGATGGACCCCGTCACCAACATGCCCATCGTGATCCTGAAAGACACTAGCGGTGACGCGGTGCTGCCCATCTGGGTGGGGATTTACGAGGCCAACGCCATCGCCCTGGAGATCGAGAAAGTGACCACGCCGCGCCCGATGACCCACGATCTGATTAAGAATGTCCTGGTCGGGCTCGACACCCAGGTGCACAAGGTTGTGGTTACAGAGCTACGGGAAGATACGTTTTACGCCGTGATCTGGATCGAGCGGCAGGGAAGCGTCATCAGCATCGATTCCCGTCCCTCGGACGCTCTCGCCCTCGCCCTGCGGGTGGATTGTCCCATATTTGTCGAAGACGATGTCCTCAAGAACTCCAGGCTGGCCACCAACGTTTCCGACCGCGTCACCAGCGAGGAACTGCGCAAGTGGCTGGAAGGCCTGAATGACGAGGATTTGGGACGATACAAGATGTAAGTCAGCTCCTAGCGTCTAGCTCTTGGCTAAAAGCTTAGGAGCTAAGAGCTAGCAGCTTCCTGACTGCTTCGATGCCCGATCCTGCCGAACAACTCCAGCGTCTCTATCTTGCCGGATTCGAGCTCCAAACCTTCGATCGGTTTCCCAAGTGCGTGGGCGTAGTCCGCGACAACTGCATTGCGCTGCTGGTGCCCTCGGCGGACGGAATGCAAATGCTTGGAACTCCAGGCTGGAGGATGGGGGAAGCTATTGGAGTGCTGGTTGAGGCAGGAGGCCGCCAGATTTTTCAAGCCAAGCAGGAGATTGTTGAAGCCACACCGGAGAGGTTAGAAACTCTGCGCTCGTTCCGCGCCGACCTGCAGGCCCTACTTGGGGGCAGCCCTTAGAAGATTTCGACGGAGGCGACCACTGCAACAGGCTGGAATTAACGATTCGATCGTTATAGACATAATACTCATTATCGGACATTACATCACGCGCTTGGCTGATCTCTTGACAGCCTGCCGCTCCCAACGGAATATCTCAAGCCATGACTGCCAAGATCGTTTCCCTGTGGGTTGTCCTCCTTCTCGCGGGCACGTCGCTCGCCCAGACAGGCCCTGATTCCAGTTCCAACTCTCAGCCAGGGCCGATCTCCCGCCCCGCCATTGTTGGCGTCGCTCATATCGGTTTGAAGACGGACGATCTGGCTGCCGCGCGCAGGTTCTACACCGGAGTTCTCGGCTTCCAGGAACCCTTCAGCCTGGACAAGGCCCCGGCCGACGGCACGGGCCTGCTCCTGACCTATTTCAAGGTTAACGACCATCAATACATTGAAATGTTTCCCGAACTGACCGACCCCACGATGGACCGGCTCTCGCACATTTCTTTTGAAACCACCGATGCGGAGCAGATGCGAGCCTACCTGGCCGGCAAAGGCATAAAGGTACCCGAGAAGCTCCAGCCCAGGCAGGACGGCAACCGCGGCTTCGACGTGATTGATCCTGACGGACATGACGTGGAGTTTGTAGAGTATCGTCCGGGTTCCCTGCACAGCCGCAACTTCGGCAAATTTCTTCCCGACACTCGCATTTCGCAGCGCATCATTCACGTGGGCGTTGTGGTCAAGGACCGCGAGGCCGCGGACCGCTTCTACCGGGATATTCTAGGCTTCAAACTGCAGTGGCAGGGCGGGATGAAAGACCAGGGCACCGACTGGGTCGCGATGCGCGTCCCTGAAGGCACGGACTGGCTGGAGTACATGCTCAACGTGCACAATCCCGACCCACATCAGCTTGGAGTGATGCATCATCTGTCGCTGGGCGTGCCCAGCATCAAAGCTGGATACGAGCTGGCGATCAAGCGCGGATACACAGCGTCGGAAAGACCTAAGATCGGTCGCGACGGTAAATGGCAGTACAACCTGTACGACCCAAACTTCACCCGGGTTGAGCTGATGGAACCGAAGCCGGTGCAGAAGCCATGCTGCTCGCCGATCATGGACTAGCGGCTGTCAACTGCGAATGATCCGACAAGGTCGCAAAGAAGAACTACGATCGCCGCCACGTGGACGATCAGCGCTGCAGCACGTTTTCCAGTGCGTCGAAAAATCCTGGAAAGGAGATCACAGCTGCGTCGGCGCCGCGAATCTGAGTCTCTCCCTCTGCGCGCAGGGCCGCGATCGCGAAGGCCATCGCAATGCGATGATCGCCCAGAGAATCAACCTGGGCGGCACGCAGCTTTTGTCCGCCAGGAATTTTCAATCCATCTTCCCGCTCTTCTGCTTGCGCCCCCATGGCTCGCAAATTAGTAGCGATGGCGGCGATGCGGTCAGACTCCTTCACCCGCAACTCGCGCGCATCGCGGATTTCCATCCCGCCCGCTGTGTACGGCGCGATCGCAGCCAGCACCGGAATTTCGTCAATTAGCGCTGCCGTATCGCCACCCGCGATCGTGACGGAGCCTAGCCCGCGGCCTTCCACCCTGACCGTGCCCCGCAGTTCACCATGCTGCTCCTCCAGCTGAGTGACGGTGATCCCGGCACCCAGCAGGATCAGGATATCCAGGAGCCGGGCTCGCGTCGGATTCATGAGTAAATTCTCAATGACCAGATGCGCCCCCGGGAACAGTGCGGCCGCACATAGAAAAAATGCCGCACTGGAAATATCTCCAGGAATATCGGCGTCAATGGCGTGAAGCCGTTGTCCACCTTTGATTCGCGTCTCGTTTCCCGCCTGAGTAAGACCTGCTCCGAAGGCACGCAGCGCCAGCTCTCCGTGATCGCGGGTGAGCACGGGCTCAATGACGGATGTTTCTCCCTGCGCAAACAGACCGGCAAAAAGCAGACACGACTTCACCTGCGCGCTTGCCACCGGCATTTTGTAGGTGATGGCTTTGAGCTCGCCACCAGTGATACGCAACGGCGGACGGCCTCCGTTCTGCGATGTGATTCTTGCTTTCATCATTTCCAGGGGCGCAATGATTCGCCCCATGGGGCGGCGCGAAAGCGATTCGTCCCCGAAAAGTTCGCTGGCAAATCCCTGGCCTGCGAGGATTCCGCTCAACATCCTCATCGTCGATCCGGAGTTGCCGCAGTCCAGGGGCGAGCTGGGCGGTTGCAATTTCAGGCCGCGGCCGCGGATGGCCACCGCGTTTCCGTCCCGCTGAACATCCGCGCCCAAGGCGCGCATACCGGCCAACGTACTGGCGCAATCCGCTCCGGTGGAGAAATTCTCCAGATGGCTGGTGCCTTCCGAGATGGCCGCCAACATGGCGTACCGGTGTGAGATGGACTTATCCCCCGGCAGGCGCAGGGACCCGGTGACGTTTCGGGCTGGACGCACAACGACCGTGGATTCTTTTTTCATGGCGGGCGCTGAAACAATTTGAACTACAGAGGACACGCAGGAAAATCACAACCGGATCGATAACGAGTCTAGGCCAGCGCTTTGGCCTCGGCGGTGGCTTCCTTCAGAATATCCGGCGGCACTTCCCTGATCGCGAGATGGAATTCGAACCTGGGCGTTTCAGTGCCGCGCCCCCACCGTTTGACCTCCCAATGGGCGCGGATGAATTTCACCTCGCGGTTGCCGGTGAGATCGAGCAACAGGGGATGCTGGCCGCGGTAAAACTTCTGAGGAAAACAGATGAGTGCTTTCGCCGCCCACGCCGCGCCGTGCCCAGAGCCGCTATCCCCAGAGCCATAGATGCTTACGTCGAGCGACTCTTGTTCGATGATGTCGGTGATGTCCAGGGTCAGAAGGAACACCCGGTTGCCAGCGCCGCCGATGTCAAGCGCAGGGCCGTCACCTTTGGCGGTAGCGATGGTTTTCGCCGGGACCAGGAAAGTGTCAATCGTCGGGTTGGATGGCATCTCGGGAGAATTGTAACAAAGCCTTGCAGCCTATACGCCCGGCAACCGGGAATTACGTCGCTATGCTCTATGAACGGAGTCGAAAAATTTGCGCAGCAGTTGGCCTGCTTCCGCGGGCTGTTCCCAGGGTGAATAGTGGCCGGCTCGCCGGATGATTTTCATTTCGCTGCCCGGAACGTTTTGCCGAATTAACTGGGCTTCCGGCGGTCCGGTCAGAATGTCTTCGTCGCCGGTAATGAGCAGCGTGGGCACGTCGATGGTCTTCAAGTCTGACACCGAATCCGGCCGCTCTGCCATACCACGCTGCACCTGAGCAACATTTTCCGCGGACATCTTGCGCATCATGCGCAGTGCGCTGTCCACCAGGTCAGGACGGCCAGTGCGCGTGGTCTCGCCTAGTACCTTGGCGGCCATGCCTTCGAAGAACGTCTCGGTCCCACGTTCCAACACGTCGGCAGCCGCTTGCAAACGGGCGGCTTTGGCCTCGGGGGAATCTGCCGAGGCTTTCGTATTACAGAGCGCCAGCGCGGCGACCCGTCCCCGGTAGCGGCGCCAGAACTCGAATAGCGCGTAGCCTCCTATAGAAACTCCTGCGAAAGAGGCGCGCCCGATTTCGGCGTGATCGAGGACTCGGGCAATATCACCGGCATGTTTCTCCATGGTCGCCGGGCCTTCGCCTGCCGTAGAGTCACCGTGACCGCGCAGGTCGGGGAGGATGAGCTGGTACCGCGACGCCAGCGCCTGGGCGGCAGGCAGCCAGAACTCATGATGCACCGGAAAAGGATGAAGAAGGACTACGGGCGGGCCGGATCCCAGGACCTGGTACGCGATGTCCGCGTCACCGCTCTTGATATGAATCATCGTGCAGATCTAACACTAGAAATTCTAAACCGCAAAGAGCCACGAAGGACGACCGCGAAGATCGCAAGGAAGAAGGTCGCAAAGGAAAGCTCGCGGCCAGCGACACTACGCAACATGCGCGTGATAGCCAGCCGGAGCCTCGAGCCGCGCCGGCTCTTCCGGCATAACGATCCACGCGATCGGATAGGAAAGTATGCCGATGCCGGTCATGATGCCGGTAACCAGCCAGACCACGCGTACTAGGCTGACATCCAGGTCGAAGTATTCGGCAAAGCCGGCGCAGACCCCGGCAATCGCACGGTCTGCGCGCGGACGGACTAGACGCTTGCGCGCGACCGCACTGCCGATTCGCTTGCCGCAGTAAGCGCAGTGGCTGGCATCATCCTGGATCACTTTGCCGCAGTAATTGCAGTACATAAAACGACCTCCTTACGCCGGTGACTGCTGAAATCAGACTGTTGAAGTCAGCTGTTGAAGTCACATGTTGATGTCACCTGTTAAAGATACGATCCATCCGAAAAAAAGTTCCCGCCTCAGACCGCTACTCCCGGTAGGCTTCTTTCATCCGCTTGCGGGCCGTCTCGGCGGACGGAGTGTCGCCGCGGTTTGCCACCACGGCCTGGTATTTTGCCATAGCCAGATCGCGCTTCTGCAGTACGTCATACATCTCGCCGGCGCCCAGGTTAGCCTTCTGCAACACTTCGGGATCGGGTTGGGGGGCCTGGCTGACCTCTTCGTAGGCAGCTGCCGCTCCCGCATAGTCCTTCTGGCTGCGAAGCAAATCACCCAGGCTAAGCGCCGCGATTTCGTAGTGCAAGTTGGGATAGCGGCCTTCCCTGCCCGCCTGCCAGATTTTGCGGTAAACCGCTGCTGCCTCCTGGGGATGTACGGCTGCGCGCAACAAGTGCCCCTCCTCCAGCGCCAGGAGGATGTCTTGCGGAAATCGCGGAATCAGCCCACGTGCTATCGGCAAGGCTTCTTCGTAGCGATGTTCGCGCCTTAGAAATACTGCCAGCAGGATTTGAGCGTCCACGCTGGTTTCGCCGCTTCCCTGCGCACAATCCCTGAGGTACTGGATGCCCTTCTCTTTGTTTCCTCCCAATCCAATGACTGAAGCCGCCCCTTTCAGCGCCCAAGGCAGGCTTCCCACGACATAGTTATGCGCGCCCACGATCAGCTTTGCCTCTACCGTCGTAGGAGATAGCTCGAGCACCCGTTCATGGTCGCGGCGCGCGCCTACTGCATTGCGTAGAGCTGAAAACCATGCGTGCTCAACCAGCGCGGTGTAGGTGGAGAACTGGGCCCGCGTCACTCCTCTGGCGTATAGAGCCTCCAGGTCGTTGGGGTTCGTGCTCAGGCGTTTCTCCTCCAACTGAGTGCTCGGGCGACGAGCTCCTGGATTTGCTGCTTGACCTTAGAGTCAGCAGCACGGTGCGGTGCGGAGATAAACGTGTCGTTGGCGTACTCCCCGGTGTTCAACACGCCCATGCGGTACAGCTCCCTGAAGAGCACGGCTGTGAGCAGATGATTGACGGCGAAAGGATCGTCAGGATGCCGCGCTAAAACCTGATCAAACTCCTGTACCGCCCGATCGTAGTCAAGGTTGTAAAAATGATTGAACGCGGTCAGATTCAGCGGATCATGAGGACGATATGCCAGAGACTCAGAGCCGGGATTTGTCTGCGCAGGTGCCGCCATTGTTTGCGCAGCCAGCAGCAGGCACACCAGAAAAAAGGCAGCGCGTGCTGGAGGCGGAAAAACCAATTAGCTCTCGATCAGAGGTTCGTTGACCGTTAGTTTACCCGAAGCAGCCGATTCATCCGCGAACCAAAAACGTCACCGGCGACGTGAAGCACCCCGGTGCATAACAGGCTTATAATCTGTTTTTCATAAGCGCATTTCGCGGCATCCTTCATAGTCAATTTTCATAATCAGTCTGGCGCATCTTTCCTGGTCTGACCGGTAATTCTTGCCCTGCTTCGCTTGCTTTCTTCAAATTCATTCGGCGAAGAAGCGGCTTTTCAATAAGTTACGGATTTCCAGCTTTTGGCGATTGGCTTGCGAATGTAGTTCTTTGAGGTGTGTTATGTCCGACGTTGTGGGCGACGCGCAGCACGAGTTCTGGCGGCCTCCAGTAGCGACTTCTCAGGTCGCACGTCCGGGGCTGGTGGAAGTTTGTGACGGTTGCGGCACCGAGTTCATGGTTGGCTCTCTATTCTGCCACTCCTGTGGAACCTCTCGTGAAGCCCGGCCAGCCGCGGTATCGCGTTGGACTCTATACTTCGAGTTTCACAACATCAAACGGGTGTTAGGCCTTTCGACCGCCTCGCTGGTAGCTTTTTTTGCAGGAATGGTTTGCCTAGTCATGGCTGGCGTAGCTGTAGGCATGATCTACAGTGTGCAAACTTTTAACGATTTCCACGCCGTACAGCTTTACCGGATGCAGTGGCTGCTCGGCGCAATTGCGGCATTCGTGGCCGGTGTGCTACTAAAGAAAACTCCCAGCGCCAAGCCATAGCGATTCACACATCACCCAAAACGCGTAGGCCGGACGCCCTCGTCCGGGGCGGGCGAACGAAGCTCGCCCTGGTTCTAAACTCCAAGCCCCGGCAGCCGCTTGGCTGATGGCGCTCCAATAGCTCACCTCAGGTCACAGGCTCAGGGTCATTGATCACAACCCGCCTTTGTTGCTCCATCCGATAAAGGTGATGCACTGGACCGATTCCCTGTCCCAAGGGATGAGCATTCGCAATTGCAGCCGCAACGTAGGCTTTGGCTAGAAGCACAGCCTCGGGCAGTCCCCGGCCCCGCGCCAGATGGCACGACATGGCGGTAGCAAACGCGCAGCCCGTGCCGTGGGTAGAGTTCGACTGCTGCCGATCCGATTTGAAAACCTCCTGCTCGACTCCCCGCCGGCTGGTAAAACTCAAGAGGTCAATCGCCTTCTCCAGATGGCCGCCAGTTATCACCACGTTGGCGGCGCCCATGGCGTGTAGCTTGGCGGCTGCAGCGCGCATTTGCTCCAGGTTGGTGACCGCCAGTCCCGTCAGCGAGGCCGCTTCATCCACGTTGGGTGTTATCACCGTGCACAAGGGCAGTAATCGGCGGATCAACAGGCGCGAACCGCTAGCGTCGAGCAAGCCGGCACCGGAGGAAGATTTGAGGATTGGATCCAAAACAATGTTCGGCAGCTGAGACTTCTCCAAGAAGTCGCCCACCACCTGGACTACCGTCCCGGACCCGAGCATGCCGACATGGACAGCCGAGATGGCGATGTCAGAATTTAGCTCCTCAAGCGTTTCAGCCACCAGTTTCGGACTTACCGCTTTGACCCGCCGTACCCCGGCCGTCGACTGCACGGTCAAGGCAGTGAGGCACGCAACCCCGTAGCAGCCGTGGGCGGCGATCGTCTTTATATCCGCTGTCACTCCCGCTCCGGAAGAGGGGTCAAACCCTGCGATGGTGAGAACCACGGGCGAAGACTGGGTCATAAAGCCAATCTAACGGAAATGGCCGCGGTTGCAAATTGTGAAGCCTGGACAGGCTGAAACTTGGGCCCAAATGTTCCCTGAATGCAAACTGAGGTAATGTCCGTAACCACTTGAAAACACGTACCATGTACTTATTGCACATTCGCTGTCCCGTCGCATTATTTACTATTTAATAAACATATAAGGCTATTGACTACAGCAATATCTGTAGTGTTTATCAAGATTAACAGTATGTTACGTAAGATATCTATTACTAGATAATAATCTTAATACAGTCAGAATCCGGGTTGACAGCCGGGCCCTAGGCGGGTAGCCTTGTCAAATCCCTGGCCGAGGTAGGTGGAACGTTGAACGATGTAGAGGTGACTGAATGCGAGGACCTATTGCTCATACACTGGCAATTGTTTTATCGGTTGCCAGCCTAGGGGCGGCTCAGCGACCAGCCAGCTCAGAGTCCGTAAACACTGGAAATAAGGTAAGTCCGGCCAAGGTGGCATCCACCAAGCCGTATCAAATTGGGACGGCTTCGTGGTACGGGGACTACTTTCAAGGCAAGACTACGGCCAGCGGCGAGCCGTACGACATGTACGACCTTACCGCAGCGCATCCGACGCTACCCCTGGGTAGCATGGTGCGGGTAACGAACCTGCGTAATGGACGGGCAGTGGTGGTGAGGATTAATGACCGCGGGCCAGTCGTCCCGGGCCGGATCATCGATCTCTCTTACAATACGGCGCGAGTGCTGCAATTCAAGTCGCAAGGGCTGCAGCGGGTGCGCCTGGACGTGGTGCGCACAAAGACACGAAAAGAGTCCGCTCAGAAGACGGCGCAGCCACAATTGGTCGCGGCAGCACTACGCTACTAGCCTGCCGGCCCAAAATCCCTTAAACTCCCCCTAGATGTACGATCCCCGACAACATCTGATCGTCGCCCTGGATGTGTCGTCCGCGGCCGCAGCCCAGAAGATTGTGGCGGCCGTGGGCGACTCCGCCTTGACCTACAAAGTCGGCATGCAGCTTTTCACCGCGGAAGGGCCCCGCGTGGTGCGCGACCTCGTGGCCTCCGGTCGGCGTGTCTTTCTCGACCTGAAGTATCACGATATTCCCACCACCGTCGCCGCCGCAGTGCGTGAGGCTGCAGAGCTGCGCGTGGGCATGCTTACCGTCCATGCGAGTGGCGGTGGCAAGATGTTGCGCGCCGCGGTCGAAGCCGCGCATAGCGTGAATCCGTCGCTCATGGTCCTGGGAGTCACTGTGCTCACCAGCATGGATGATCAGGATCTCGAAAAAGTGGGCGTTCGCGGCCGCGTCGTCGACCAGGTGATGCGCATGGCCGCACTCGCGATCACCAACGGTTGCCAGGGCGTGGTTGCCTCGGCGCTGGAAGCTTCCGAGCTGCGCGCCGAACTAGGTAATCATTTTCTGATTGTGACTCCCGGCGTGCGCCCTGCGGGAAAGGATCACGGTGATCAGAGTCGGGTGGCAACGCCGGCAGAGGCCATCGCCGCGGGTGCCACGTACATTGTCGTAGGACGCCCCATCACCGCAGCCGCTAACCCTGGCCAGGAGGCCCGCTCAATCCTGGAGCAGATGAGCCTGGCGATCAGCGCCTAGGTTCTCGACTTCTGATTCCAGTACTGCCCGCCCTCCAGCACCAATTGTCATTCCGAGTCGTCCGCAACCGCGCGCCGCGCGGCGAGGACGGGGAGGAATCTGCTTTGACGCTTATCGACGAAAGCAGATTCCTCACCGCTAACGCGGTTCGGAATGACACAGGCGGAATGAAAGTGCATGGGTCCTTCGCGAAGGATGACAACTGTGCTGTGTCCGTACTTGCGCGGTTCCGCTAAAGTTTTTCGTAGAACTCGCAGGCTGAGCAGGAAATGAAGATCCCGCCAGGGATGCCGCGCTCCCGGTCTTTCACCCGCTTCACGATACGCGTGGGTTTGCCGCACTTGGGACAATCCGTGCTCTTGGTTGTGTCCATCACCTTCTTACGGTCTGCTGTCTTCGCAATCTTTGTCGCCATTCCCTGATCTCCTTATGTCCTTACTGTCGAATCTCTCGCGGCGCATCAGTCGTAGTACTCCAGCCCGAGGTGGGTGATCAAGCTCTTCGCCCTTCAAGTGCCGCAGAGTGTTCTTGAGCTTCATCAGTTGGATGAACAGATCGTGCTCGGGATAGAGCCCGGGCGCGGTCATCGGTGACTTGAAGTAAAAGCTTAGCCACTCCTGAATTCCCAATCCGCGCAACTCCATGCTGCGCTGCGCCAGGTCCAGGAACAGAACCAGATCGAGCACCAGGGGCGCGGCCAGAATCGAGTCGCGGCACAGGAAATCGACCTTGATCTGCATGGGATAGCCCAGCCATCCGAAGATGTCGATGTTATCCCAGCCCTCTTTGTTGTCGCCGCGCGGCGGGTAATAGTTGATCCGCACCTTGTGGGTAAATTTGCCGTAGAGCTCGGGATAAAGTTCAGGCTGCAGGATGTGCTCCAGCACCGACAGCTTGGATTCCTCCTTGGTTTTGAAAGACCCTGGATCGTCCAGCACTTCGCCATCGCGATTGCCCAGAATGTTGGTTGAAAACCAGCCATTCAGCCCGATCATTCGCGCCTTGAAACCTGGCGCCAGAATGGTCTTGATCAGCGTCTGCCCGGTCTTGTAGTCCTTGCCGCAGATCGGCGCGGAGTTCTCACGCGACAGCTGATGCATCACCGGCAGATCCACGGTCAGGTTGGGAGCGCCATTGGCGAAGGGTACGCCTTCCATCAAGGACGCGTAGGCGTAAATCATCGAAGGCGCGATGGCTTCATCGTTCTGGGTCATCGCCTTCTCGAAGGCTTTGACCGACTCGTGTGCGGCCGTGGGCTCGAGGAAGGTTTCCGTCGATCCGCACCAGATGGTGACCAGGCGGGTTGCGCCTGAACTCTTCCTGAATTCCCGGATGTCGGCGCGCACCTGTTCCGCCAGGTCCATCTTGTTCTTGCCCTTTTTGACGTTGGGTCCGTCGAGCTTCTTTACATAATTGTGGTCGAAGACTGCCTTGCGCGGTTTGATCGAACTGAGAAACGGCTTGACCTGATCGAGCAGCTGGCGCTCCAGAACTCCGGCCTTCGACGCAGCCGCGTACATGTTGTCCTCGAAGATGTCCCAGCCGGTAAAAACCAGATCATTCAAGTTCGCCAGCGGCACAAATTCCTTGATCTTGGGCGAGCGCGCGTCGGTGCGCTTGCCCAGCCGGATGGTGCCCATCTGGGTGAGCGATCCGATAGGCTTGGCGAAACCTTTGCGTACCGCTTCCACTCCGGCAACAAACGTAGTGGCCACGGCGCCCATGCCCGGGATCATCACTCCCAGCTTGCCCTTGGGCGCTTCGATCTCGCTGCTGTGGCGCTTCGACTCCGGCTCTGTCTTTGTCTTTACATTCTTCGACCGCGTCGGCATGTTTGGGCTGCTTCCTTATGAGTTCCTTGGGATGTAAGGCGAACGGTTATGTTCTCGTATTGAGTGAGCATTTGCAACCGCAGGACCAGCGAATGGTTGTCGAGGCGAAGCGAACGGCTTCATCGGACAATTGAGAAAAACTGTTTGACCACCGAGGACACAGAGGATCACGGAGGTCTTCAGAAATCGAATTTCCTCCGTGATTCCCTGTACCTCCGTGGTTAATGCCTTACTACTTCTCCAGATCCATTGCTTTCACCGGCAGGTCCCAGTGCGCGTCCAGAATTTCGAACCTGCGCTGTTCCTCGCGCTCGTAGGCCTGCTGGTCGGGAAAAAGCTGCTTCTTTAAAGCGTCTTCGTCAAACGGCTCGTTGGCAACCGCCGCGTTCTTGAACACGATGGTCACGCGATAGTCCCACCGCCCATCTTCCGTGACGTGATAGCGCGGCTGATCCATCCAGACTTTCAGCATGCGCCCCATCTCGACTTCCTTCTTGAGCAATGGATAGTGATTCTTCTTGAACAGCCGCAGGAATTCGTCAGCGTGTCCCCACTTGGTCTTGTAGTAGTACTCGACTACGAACGGCTTATCCGATCCTGCGGGCGGAGCTTGGGCGACGGTACCGGCGTTCATCAGCAGCGCAGTCAGCAAGATCAGTAGCGGCTTCATGGATGTCTCCTGGGTGAAGAATTTCAGATTTCAGACTGTAGATTTTTAGATTGTCGTTTAACGAAGTCAGCGTTTTGAAATCTGCAATCCACAATCTGAAATCTAAAATCTGATACCTGCCCTACTCCGCGGTTCGAATTCTATTCTGCCAGTGCGACCACACAAACCATATATGCCCCGGCCACCAGCACGACTCCGATGACCAGATCGAATTGATGAAAGTACTTGCCCAGCTCGCGCCAGTTTTCGCCCAGCTTCATGCCCAGCCAGGCCAGGGCAAAACACCACGGCCAGGATCCCAGAAAAGTGTAGATGTGGAAGCGCCCGCGAGGCATGCGGGCAATTCCCGCCGGCAGTGCGATAAACGTCCGGATCACCGGCAGCAGCCGCGCGATCAGCACCGCGAGGTATCCCCAGCGCAGGAAGAAGCGGTCGGCCCAATCCAGTTCGCGCCGGCCCATCAGAATCCAGCGGCCGTATTTCTCCACCAGCGGCCGGCCCCCATAATAGCCAATTTCGTATGCCACCAGCGATCCGAGATTGCAGCCGATCGCGCCTGCCGTGGCCACCCACAGCAATTTCATCGAGCCTTCATACACCAGGTAACCCGCGAACGGCATGATCAGTTCGGAAGGCAGAGGAATGCACGCCGACTCGATCGCCATCAGCAGCGCAACGCCGCCGTAGCCGGTCGCGGCCACAACCGATTTTATGAACACAAACAGAACTGCCAGAATTTTTTCAGTCATGTGAAAAACGAAGATCTTGCTTGTGTGGAAACGAAACCCTGACCATTTAGGTCGCCGACCGGACGGCGAGGTTCAGAATGCGCCTTCCTGGGTAAACGTGTATCCGGGAAGCGAGGCGCCCTCGGCGTTCTTGGTCACTTTCACCCGGACCGTGGGCACATCCGGCGCACGTCAAACCTGCCGGCCGCAGCAGCGCATATTGAGTGAACACTTCGCTATACATCTTGGTGACAAGATAATCCTGGCCGTCGGCATCGCTACGCCAAACCTGCCCGAGCTGGATCGACTTTACCGCCACATGCAACTCCCTGATTCTTGGTGAAAGGCACAATCAGACTACCGGGGGAGAGGCAGCCCGTCAATTAGCGCCAGGGTGCACCACATTACCAAAGGAGGCACTGCCTCGTAGCAGATCTCGCGTCCGTGGGGAGACACGCGGAACCGGTGTGGGGACGGGTCTCCGACCCGTCCCGGCCGTCCACAGGACGGCTGGGTTTTGGCGCCGCACGGTTCCCCCAATCGAACCTGAAAACAATTTGCTAAGATTGACGACGATTTCAAGGAGGGCTCATGGCTCGCGGCATCACTCCGCGCCGGCCTGCTCGAACCGGCCGCCACGAAGGCATCGGCAAATTCGCTGCCGGGAAATAGCAGTTGCACTTCTTCGGACCAAGCCAGAGCCGTGCCGGCCCCGGTAGCCCGGAAACCCGCGCGGCAAGAAAGCCTATAACCCCATCGCGCCCGAACGCGTTCAGGAAATCCTGAAGCGGCTCGACCGTCTCTATCCCGACGTCACCTGCGCACTGCAGCACAAGAGCGCGTGGGAGCTGCTGGTGGCGACCATTCTTTCCGCCCAGTCCACCGACGTTCGCGTGAACATGGTGACGCCCGAGCTGCTTCAAGAAATATCCCACGGTCCAGGATTTTGCCGCGCTCACGCCGGAACAGCTTCAGCCGGATGTTCGCTCGACCGGTTTTTTTCGGAACAAGTCGAAGTCGGTGGTGGGCGCGGCCAAAAAAATCGTGAGTGACTTCGGCGGCCAGGTGCCCAGACCAGATGGATCAGCTCCTCACCCTGCCCGGCGTGGCCCGCAAGACTGCCAACGTGGTGCTGGGCACATGGTTTCGCCAGAACGAGGGCGTGGTGGTGGATACGCACGTTCACCGCATCAGCCGGCGACTCGAACTCACTCGCAACAACGATCCCAAAAGCATCGAACAGGACTTGATGAAGATCATCCCCCGCGACAGGTGGACTCTGTTCTCCCACCAGGTCATCTGGCACGGGCGCAAGCTCTGCATCGCTCGCCGCCCCAAATGCGTCGACTGCGCCTCTGGAAAACATCTGCCACGCCGCCGACAAGACCTGGAGCACGGTAGAGATTCACAAGAACGCAAAGTAGCCTCACCGCGTGTCAGCGAAACCGAAGACTGCTCTGCTACACTTTTCGTATCTCGTCCGTCGAGCACATGCGCACCCTCATCCTGTTTGCTATCGTCATCGCTATGAACACTCTTACCTCGGCCCAGACTTTGCCCGTGCCGCAGGCCATCACCGACCCGAAGCTGATCACCAGCAAGCCCAATGCGCAGGTGGAGCAGAATCAGCAGAGCCTTTCCGTCGAACGGCTTTACATGACCCGCTCTGTGGGGGCAAGCGCCTGGTCGCCGGATGGCAAGACCATCGCCTTCGTCTCCAATATCAGCGGCCGGAATAATATCTGGCTGGTGCCGGCCAGCGGCGGATGGCCGACGCAACTTACGGTCAGCGACCAGCGCCAGACCTCGCCGGCGTGGTCGCCCGACGGTAAATGGATCGCCTACATGTCGGACTACGACGGCGACGAGCAGTGGGACATTTTCTTTGTCTCGCCCAAGACCGGGCAGGTGGTGAATATCACCAAGACCCGCGAAATCTCGGAAGAAAACCCTGCCTGGTCCCCGGACGGCCGTTATCTCGCCTACACGGTCAAGCCGAAGACTTCATCGGTATACGAGATCGACGTTTTCGACACCTTGATGCGAGACACCAAGCACCTGACCACCGGCACCCCCAAGGACAAGATGAACGTCAATCCCGTCTGGTCAAGGGATGGCAAGTGGATCGCCTACACACAAGCAGCAGGCAAAGGGCACCGATTCCAATATCTTCGTTGCTGAACTGGCGACCGGGAAAAGCACTCTGCTGACGCCGCATCAGGGCGAACAGCTGTTATGCCGCCAATGACTTCTCTCCTGACGGCAAGCACCTGCTGATTACCTCGAACGCCGGCAACGGCTACGACAACGTCGGACTGCTCGACATCGCCACCAAGAAAATCGATTGGCTCACCCAGGACAAGTGGGAGATCTCCGGCGGCAATTTTTCTCCCGATGGCAAATCCGTCACCTGGACCGCGAACGTGGACGGCAATACCGACATCTACCTGCACGACCTCGCGTCCGGAAAGACCACTTCCCTGCCCCTGCCCAAGGGCGTAAACGGGCTTGGCGGCGCCGAGTCTGCGTTCACCCGCGACGGCGCGCGCCTTCTGTACCACCACAATGGTCCGACTTCGCCCAACGACATTTGGGTCTATTCCGCTGGCCGACGGCAAGTCGCTGCAGATCACGAACTCGCTGGTTGCCGGAGTGCGCTCCGAGGACATGGTTGAACCGTTTCTGGTGCACTATCCCAGCCGCGACGGCAAGTGGACGATTTCCGCTTTCGTGTACGTGCCGTACAACATGGCGCGCAGCGGCCAGAACGCCGCCGTTGTTTACGTGCACGGCGGGCCGACCTCACAGACCGTGAACTCGTTCAGCCGCATCATCCAGCACATGGTCAACCAGGGCTACATGGTGATTGCGCCCAACTATCGCGGCTCCACCGGCTATGGCAAGGAATTCCAGCAGGCCAATCTGTTCGACATGGGCGGCGGCGATTTGCAGGATGTACTTGCAGCCGCGGACTGGATCAAGCAAACCGGCTATCTCGACCCCAAAAAAATCGCGCTCATGGGCGGCAGCTACGGCGGCTATATGACCATGATGGGCGTGACCAAAGCGCCGGATGTATGGGCTGCCGGCATTCCGATTGTGCCCTTTGTCAACTACTTTACCGAGATCGCGAACGAAGATCCGGTGCTGCGCGAAATGGACCTTGCCACGATGGGCGATCCGGAAACCAACAAAGAACTCTTCCACGACCGCTCCCCCATTTTCTTCGTGGACCAGATCAAAGCTCCGCTGCTCTTGCTGGCCGGCGGCAATGATCCACGATGTCCCAAAGAAGAAGCTCAGCAGGTGGTCGATGCCGTCAAAAAGCGCGGAGGCGTGGCAGAGTACAAAGTGTACGAAAACGAAGGCCACGGCTTCGCCCGGGTAGAGAACCAGATTGACGCTTACCGCCGCGTGTCGGATTTCCTCAAAGCGCGAGTCCCCCCGGCGAATTGCGGGTGCTCGCTGAATGAATAGCGGCGGCGCAACTAACAACCGAGAACTGACAACTGATTTTCTAATTGTCGATCCAGTTTTGGACTATTGTCTTTTTTGTTGTCGGCCCGTTTTCAACTCAGGCCCGCTTTTAACTGTCCCGTTTCCTAACTATTGCCCCGGCTTCACGAACTGCTCGAAGAAATCCCCCTTGTTCCAGTGCGGACGCTGTGTCTGCTGCGCAATCTCGTAGCCGGCGGCAAAATCCACGCGCGTGCCCTTGACCAGGGCGTTAAAGTCGAGCGGCTGGGACATGTCATCGCTGGGCTGGTGGTAACGCGTATTTTCCCAGTCGATCTGCATCTTTTTTCCATCGAGTTTAGGATCGACGGTTTTGTAGCCTTCGCCGATATAGATCGAGGGCACGCCCTGCTCCACGAACGAGTACTGGTCGCTGCGCACGAAATACACTTCCTCGGGAGCCGGATCCGGACTCACCTCCAGTCCCATGTGACGGGCCACATCGTCGGCGACCGCGCCCAGGCTGGAATGCTCGGCGCCGAGCGGCACGATATCCTTGAAATCGTACAGAAATGAAACCTCGTCCATGTTTACGTTGGCGACGATTTGCGACATAGGCACAGTGGGATTGTGGGCATAGTAGTCCGAGCCCAGCAGGCCTTCTTCCTCCCCGGTAACCGCGATAAAGAGCAGCGAACGGCGAGGCGCCTGAGGCATCCGGGTGAAGGTGCGGGCAATTTCGATCAGTGCCGCCGTGCCTGACGCGTTGTCGCCGGCCCCGTTGTAGATGTCATCTCCGTTCACCGGATCGCCGATCCCCAGGTGGTCAGCATGGGCGGTAAAAACAACGTATTCAGCCTTCAAGGCTGGATCAGAGCCAGGCAGAATCGCGGCGATGTTAGGGCTTTCCACTTCGGAGTGGCGGCTGACCACATGAATTGACGCCGTCACCTTCAGGGGAAAGGCTTGCGGCTTGCTCTCGAGAGCCGTCGCCACAACTTGCTTCCAGGACTTGCCGGACCCTTCCAGCATGGCACTCGCCACATCGGAGCTGATCCTGGCATAGGCGCGGATTGTGGGCTCGGCGTCGTTGGGCACGCCCTTGGCATCCAGCCAGCGCAAGCGTAGGCTGGCGATAGAACCTCACCAGTTGCGAAAATGGCGTTCGCTCTTCCACTCTTCCGCCCCAGATAATGAGCAGCCCAATCGCTCCGCGGATTGCGGCATTATGCAGTTTCACGGTAGTCTCTGAGTAAGACGCGCCCGGCGCTGAGGGAAAACTGGGAGGAGCGCCGTAAAGCGCCGCCACGATCTTGCCGCGAACGTCTACGCCGGCGTAGTCGTCGTAGTTGAACTTGGGAGCGGTGACTCCGTATCCCGCAAACACCACTGGAGCTTCGGCGCCGGTGTCGGTCCGCAGGGGGTCGCCGACCATGACAAAGTCTTTGTCCATCACCAGTTTTTGCTCACTGCCCTCGCGCCTGAGGGTCAGCGAGCTCTGGTTGCGCAGCAGTTCGATTTTGCGAAAGTGAATGTTCTGGAAATAAGTTCCATTTACTCCCCCGGGCTTCAGTCCCATCTCTTCGAATTGCGCGCGCACGTAATTGGCGGCAAGCTGAAAGCCACGCGTGCCGGTGCCGCGGCCTTCAAGAAGATCATCGGCGAGGAATTCCATGTGGGCCCGAATCGCCTCCGGCCGAATTTGCCGCAGAAGTTCCTGCGGCGGAAAATCAGACGAGCCGGTCTGAGCAAAGGCGGATGAGTAACATAGAACCAAACATAGAAGTGCAGCCACACGATTACGGACCAAGCAAGACCTCCGAAACAGGATAGTTGCGACCAGACTGCAAGCAGAGACTTACCACGTACGCCCATCAAGGTTATTGGGCGGGCACCGTATTTTTGTGGTGGGAAACGATAGCCTCGATGAGCCCCGGAATGGTGTAATTTCTGGCCTCGATGTCCACCGGCAACCCAAGAACACGAAGAGTAGACGAAGTAACCGGCCCAATGGAAGCAAACCTCACGCCCTCAAGTAATTTTCGAATCGTGTGGCGCGGGCGCCCTCGGCCGCGGCTTTTTCCCAATAGCTCCATAAAGTTCTTCACCGTGGACGAACTGGTAAATGTAATTATGCCGGGACGGCCTTCCCCGTCGCTTCAGTGCCGCGCGCAAGCCCTTCCGCGAGGATTGGGGAACGACGGTTTCGTAGGCCTCAACCACATCCACCCGTGCACCCAGTTTGCTCAACTCACGCGGAATCACGTCACGGGCGACCTTCGCGCGCGCCAGCAGCACTCGCTTCCCTTTTACTTTCCGCCGCAAGCTGGCCACTACCGACTCGGCTACGTACTCCTTCGGCATGACGTTCACCTTGAGACCATGCTCTTCGATGGCCTGCCTGGTTGCCGGCCCGATGGCGGCAATTTTCAGATGAGCCAGATTCTTCCTGTTGACTCGAAGCTCTCGCATCCGCTCCCAAAGAGCTTCGACTCCGTTGACGCTGGTCAGGATGAGCCAGTCGTAGCCGGAGAGATTTCCAAGTGCCCTGTCCAGGGCTTTGTAGGACCGCGGCTTGCGGATTTCGATAAAAGGGATTTCCAGCACTTCCGCGCCTAGATCGCGCAGCCCGGAAGAAAGCGCGCTGGCCTGATGGCGAGCCCGCCCGACCAGAATGCGGGCGCGCTGTAGAGGTAGCGCCGGCGTCCCTTCAACTGCGCTCAGGGCAGGCCCGCCGGCTGTCCGGCAGTGCGAGGGCAGCCTGCCTTCGACGTTTGTCTTCTGTGATTTGCCTGTAGCTTTCATTCAAGAGTCAAAACCCGCCGGCGAGGTCGCCCGCGGCCACACGAACGGTTCTTATGGCTGCTGCGGTGGCACGACGGCTTTTCCGTACACCTCGCGCAGGATCGCATCTCCGCCGCGACCGAGCAGCGCCTGCACCGACTGCTCTCGCCGAGTTCTACCGGATCGTCGCCGTCGCCTGATTCCCGCAAGACTCTGGTTCCATCCGGTCGCGCCACGATCGCTTCCAGATGCAATCTGTCGTTCAGCACTTCCGCGAAAGCTCCAATCGGAACCTGGCAGCCTCCGCCCATCTTGTTCAGCAAGGCTCGCTCGCAGGTGGTCGAGGCGCGAGCCGCCGCGTCATCGAGAAAGGCGACATGCTCGCGCACCTCCGAATCATCCTTCCGAATTTCGATCGCCAAGGCACCCTGTCCGGCGGCCGGACACATTACATCTCGCGGCCAGCACCTGTCGTATGCATTCCTGTTTGCCCAGGCGATTCAGCCCGGCAGCGGCCAGAATGATCGCGTCGTATTCGCCGGCCTCGAGTTTGCGCAGACGCGTGTCCACGTTTCCGCGCAAGGCATGAATCTCGAGATCCGGCCGCAGCGCCTTCAGCTGCGCCTGCCGCCGCAGGCTGCTGGTGCCGACCCTGCGCCCGCTGCGGCAAGTCTTCGATGCTGCTGTACTTGGGCGAACAGAATGCATCCCGGGCATCCTCGCGCGTGGGTGATCGCCGCAATCTCGAATCCCGGGGGAAGTTCCGTCGGCAAATCCTTCAGGCTGTGGACCGCGAGATCGACGCGGTTCTCGGCCAGAGCTTCCTCGATTTCCTTGGTGAACATGCCCTTGGTGCCGACCTTGGCGAGAGCGACGTCGGTAATCTTGTCGCCGGTGGTCTTGATGATTTCGATTTCGACTTTGTGCCCGCGCTGCTCGCAGCAGCTCCGTGATGTGGTTCGCCTGCCAGAGCGCCAGTTGCGATCCGCGGGAACCGATGCGCAGCCGAGCCACTAATTTTTCGCTCCGCGAGTCTCCCGCCACCGACTTCGGCCACGCTTTTCTCGCGCCGTTCTCTTTCCTGCAGATTGAACAGGCGCCGCACCAGATCGATCACGGTGGTCGCTTCCGGCTCGCGCGCCGCCGTCTTCAGCGTGCTGATCGGCGTATGCATGATCTTGTTGACGATGCCGCGAGTGAGCGCCTCCACCGCGAGTTCCTGCTCCGGAGAAAGCGTTCCCAGGCGGCCGCGCACGCGATCGATCTCCGCCTGGCGGATGGTTTCCAGATGATCCTGCAAGGAGACGATCGTGGGGACGACATCCAGCGTCTGCAGGCGAGCCTGAAAGCGTTCCACTTCGCCCGTGATGATGGCCTCGGCGCGCTCGGCTTCCTTGCGGCGATCGGCGACGTGGGAGGAAACTGCCTGCTGCAGGTCGTCAATGTCGTAAACGAAGATGCCGTCCAGCTTGTTCATCTCGGGATCGACATCGCGCGGCACGGCGATATCGATGAAGAACATGGGACGGTTCTTGCGCCGGCTCAGAAACAGTTCGCCGTGCTCGCGGCGGAAGATGGCGTGCGGCGCGCCGGTCGAGGTGATGACGATGTCGGCGCGGTCGCAGGTGTCGTAAAGCTGCTCGAACAGAATCGCCTGTCCGTCGAACTTGGCGGCCAGTTGCTGCGGCGCGATCGTAGGTGCGATTGGCGACAAAAATCGACTCCGCGCCGTGGGCCAGCAGATGGCGCGCCGCCAGTTCGCTCATCTTGCCGGCGCCGACCAGGTAAACGTGCTTGCCTTGCAAGATCCGAAAATCTTCTTGGCCAGTTCGACCGCGACCGAAGCGACCGACACCGCGGAAGATCCCACTGCGGTTTCGGTGCGCACCCGTTTGGCAACCGCGAAAGCGCGGGTGAGCAGCAGATCGAGTTGCGAATGCACCGCGCCGACCGCGCGCGCCGTGGCGTAGGCTTCTTTCACCTGGCCGAGAATTTGGGGCTCGCCCACCACCATCGAGTCCAGGCTGGAGGTCACGCGGAACAAGTGGCGCACTGCATCGCTCTCGCGGTACTCGTACAAGATGCGGCTCGTAGTCAGCTGGATTCAGCTGGAAGTAATCGCGCAGAAAACCGCGCAGGTCGCACCGTGCCATTTTTCGTTTGGGCCAGCACTTCAACCCGGTTGCAGGTGGACAGGATCAGGCCCTCGTCCACGCCCGGATGCTCGGCCAGGCGCTTCAACGCTTCCGGCAGCCGCGAATCGGGAATGGCCAGGCGCTCGCGCACCTCCACCGGCGCCGTCTTGTGATTCACCCCGATGAGCTGAAATTTCATGACTGGACAAACCTGTGAATCGTACTGTAATAGTTCGCGGACCAGGCGATGACCGCGGCGACGAACGCACCGGTGGCCAGATAGGCGGCCCGGCGGCCGCGCCATCCCGCGTTCCAGCGCGTGAACACCATGATCATGTACACCGCCCACATCAACAGCGAGAGAAAAATTTTGGGATCGAGAAAATCCAGCCGCCCGTATGTGCGCTTGCGCCACAACGGTGCCCGCCATCAGGCCCAGAGTCATGAAAGGAAAGCCCAGCAGCAGCGAGCGATAGCCGATCTGGTCAATCACTTCCAGCGCCGGCAGACGCAACCGGAATGCCGCGGCCTTCTTCGATTTCAACCGGCGTTCCTGAAGCAGGTAAAGCAGGCTGGCGGCGAAGCTCAGAAACAGAGCCGCGTACCCGGTGAAGATCATGGCGATGTGGGCGAAGAGCCATCCCCGGCGCATGCCCGGCGAAGTCAGCAGAAACGGTTGCTGGGTGGTAGCCGCGACGAAGGTCAGAACAAACACCAGCGGAAACACCACGATTCCCGGCGAAGTGGTGCGGTACACCAGATACACGATCATGAACGCGGCCATGATCAGCAAGGCCAGAAAAGACTCGGAGTTATGCACCGAGGTCAGCGTCAGTTGCCCGGAGAGCAGCACCGCTTCGGTCAGAGAAACGAACTGGAAGACCATGCCCAGGCTCATGGCTGGCAGCGCCACGCGGTTCAGCAGTGCGCTGGTACGGGTCAGAGCCAGCAGCGCGTAGAGCAGCCCGACGGCGTAGCAGCAAAGCGCCACTCGGAGCCACAGTATTGGCATAGAAGATCAGAGGTCCACGGTTGGATTGGCATTCATCCGGCCGCTCCCGTGATTATAGTCTGCACTGCGGCTGGGGCAGAAGGCGAAAGGATTGGACGCAGTCGCCGATAGTACATCTGAGTTTGTGGTGGCGCTAGCCGGGCGGCTGGGAAACCGAGTCTTCGCTGCCTCATGGCGGAAGGCAGGATGCCCTCCGGACAGCCGGCGGGACGCCGGCGTCACGAAAACCTACTCCAGGCCCAGCTGTCCGGCGGCCTGCTCGAGGCTTTCCGCGGTTACCAGCAACCGGCGGCCATTTGCCATCATGTCTTCGATCTCGTCGAAGGCCTGAAACAGCCTCATCTTGACCGCGCCGTATTGCTCGGCGTCGTTCAATGCACGTCCATGTCGCGCGACCCAGGCGCTCAGAGCTTCGTCTCGGAGAAAGACGCTTACCGCGAAAGTGGTTTTGCGGTCGGAGGTCACATCGAAAATATATTCGCTGGCGGGAGCCTCGGGTGCATCGGCCAACGCCACGCGCTTGCCCACGAAGTAATACTGGTACACGTATCCCTGGCCACCGGTGTAGGTCTTCATGCGACGGAGAGTCATGGTTGGTCGTTGGTCGTTGGTCTTTGGCCGTTGGCTCTCTCTGATCGACAGTCGCGTCGTGGTTGCGATTTGCCAACGACCAACGACCAATAGCCAACGACCACTAGTGACTGTTCGCCGGCGAAATCACGCGGCCATACTCGCTGGCTCGCGCCAACCGGTCGAACATGCGGTAGGCCGCCGCTGAAATTTTGCTGATTGCCTCTTCGCCATCGCGCTCGTGTCGCAAGTATGTGGTCATCACGCAGATCACGTAGGGACGATTTTCAACGAACACCACACCTGAATCGTTGCGCACGCCCTCGAGTTCGCCGGGCTTGTTGGCAATCTTCAATCCGTCCGGCAAGTCGCGCGGGATGAAGCTTTCTTTATGGGTGCTGAGCATCTTGAAAAAATCGTCAGTCATTTCCGCGATTGAGGACTTTGCCGCGATAAAGATCCTCCAGCAGCGCCATCATTTCCGCGGGCGTGGAGATATTCTCTCTGCCCTCGCCAGCGGCTTTCAGGTCCATCATCTTCCGGCGCAGGCGGGTGTGAGTCAGACCCAGCGAATCCATCAGCGCATTGACGTTGTCCATGCCGACGCGATCGATCAGGACATTGGTCGCGCTGTTATCGCTTACCGCGACCATCATGGTGGCCAGGTCGCGCAAGGTGATGCGAGTCACGCCAGGAGTCAGGCCGCCCATGATGTCGCTGTCCGGAACCAGATCGCTCGCCTGCACGTGTACAGGTCGCTAAGTTTCAGCTTGCCAGCCTGCGCCTGGCGGTAAAGTTCCGCCAGGACTGCGATCTTGATGGAACTGGCCTGGGGAAACACTTCATCGCGATGCAGGAGGAATTTCCGGCCGCTGCTGAGATCGAGAATAGCAACGCCGAGCACGCCATCGAGATTGTGATCCACTTCGCTAATAGTGGATTCGAGCTTCTGCCACAGGACGTCTTGTTTGGCGGTAATTTGCGCCGAGACCATGGCGGCGCAAAAAATAAGAAAGATGATGTATTTCAAAGAGGCCGATCCTCCGGCGAGCATTATAGCCACTTTAAACCACTGTCATGCTGAGCGAGAGTTGAAGCACCCTACTCCACGGCTGTACTTGTAGCGCCCGCGTCCCGCCGGCTGTCGCGAGGGCATCTTGCCCTCGCCAGAGAAATAGGAAACTGTGCCCGAAAAGATTGCTGGTGCGGCAGAGGTTCTTGCAGATGACGATTTATCCCATCGATCGGCGCTCCGCGCAGGCGTTTGACCGCGGTCTCCGAGGTCACCGGCGAGTAGTAGACCTCCTTGAAGGTGTACGACTTCGCCTTCCCGGCGACCACGGGCAGGATTTCGATGTGCCAGTGATAGTCGTCGTCGATGGTCTTCCAATAGTCCAGGCTCTTCGACCGATGCAGAGTGTTGGGCGAGGTGTGGAGCACGAGGTGAAATTCGTCGGTCACGGTGCGAATTCTTTGCAGGGTGCGGCGCAGCAGCGCTCCCAGATCGCGCAGGCTGGCCGGCCGGCCTAGGCCGAAGCGCTCGAAGGCGGCCTCGTGAGTGCGAGGAAGGATCCAGGTTTCGTAGGGCACGCGCGGAGCGTAGGGACAGAGCGCAATGAAATCGCCACGCACTTCGAGCACGCGCTGGTTCTGCTGCAGCTCCTGGGAAATAATGTCGCAGAACACGCAGCGTTCTTTGGCTTTGAAGTAGTCGCGGCCGGCGCGCAGTTCGTAGAGCACGCGGCGCGGCACGAAGGTGGTCGCGGTCAGTTGCGAAGTAGGATGCTCGAATTCCTGGCCGGCATTGCCGCCGTGATTCTTGAAGATGCTGACGTACTTGAAGCGAGCATCGCGTTTCAGATCCTGAATGCGGTGCGCCGCCAGCAGCAGAAACTGCTCGATTTCGGCGTCGCTGGCATTCCACAGCTGGCGGTCATGGCGGAGATTCTCGACCAGCACTTCATGCGCGCCGACCGAGGACATGCGGTCGTAGATGCCATCGCCGCGCCGCGAGGGCTCGCCTTCAATGCGGTACAGCGGCGTCGGGATGGACCACCGCACGCGCCGACCACGGGCCGCCATCCACTCCCGGCATGTTGGAAATCAACTGCACGGGTCGTGGCGAGTCCGGACAGAACCGGCAAAAAGACTCCGTGCGCGGGGCGCTGTCGGGCACGTCGTCGCCGGTAATGACCCACGAGCGGGTGATCGGATCTTTGCGCAATTCCATGGGTGTAAGGAAAACATCGGCGCGCCGAACCGTCAACTGTGATTTCCGTCACGCAGAGAGCTGGCGCTTCGTTTGTTATAATCCGCGCACGAACCCGCCACAAATGAGCGAGCCGTCCACGCCGTTGATGCGGCAGTATGCCGCGATCAAGAAAGAACATCCCAGCGCCCTGCTGTTCTTTCGCCTGGGCGATTTCTACGAACTTTTCTTCGACGACGCGGTCCTGGCCGCGCGCGAACTGCAAATCACGCTCACCTCGCGCAACAAGGAAAAAGGCATCGCCATCCCCATGTGCGGCGTGCCTTATCACGCCGCCGAAGGCTACATCTCCAAGCTGATCCGCAAGGGATTCAAGGTCGCGATCTGCGAGCAGGTGGAAGATCCCCGCGCTGGCGAAGAAGCTGGTGCGGCGCGAAGTCACGCGCGTAGTCACGCCGGGCACGGCGGCGGATTCCTCGCTTGAGTTCCGAAGAAAACAACTTTCTGGCGGCCCTGGCGCAAAACGGCGAGCGCGTCGGCTTCGCCGCGCTCGATCTTTCCACCGGCGAATTTCGCGCCACCGAGTTCCAGGGTGAAGACGCGGCCAAACGAATTCAGGAAGAAATTCAGCAATTGCGTCCGAAGGAAGTTCTTGTACGGCTCGGCGGCGCCGCTGTTCGAAGGCGTCAAGTGTGGCGCGGGCGCCATCGCCCGCGAAACTGTCGGCGAGCACTGGCTACGCCGAAACTCCGCTCGACGACTGGATCTTCGCTCCCGACCATGCCATCCCGCTGCTGGAAAACCATTTTGGAGTGCTGTCGCTGGAAGGCTTTGGCTTGGCGGGCAAGCCGGCCGCGGCGGCCGCGGCGGGCGCCATCCTTTACTACGTCCGCTCCACGCAGCGCGGAACGCTGAGCCATGTCGATCGCATCGGATTCTACGAGCGGCAAAACTGCCTGGTGCTCGACGCGGTCACGGTGCGCAACCTCGAACTGATCGAGCCGCTGTTTGCCGGCGCCGATGCCGGCGTCACCCTGTTTCGCTCGATTGACGCGACCGTCACGCCGATGGGCAAGCGCCTGCTGCGCTCGTGGATGCTGCGGCCTTCGATTGAAATTGCTGAAATCAATGCCCGGCTGGATGCGGTTGAAGCGCAGGTGAAAGACACGGTCGGGCGCGAAGAATTGCGCCGCGCGCTGGACGGCATCCTCGACCTGGAGCGACTGCTGAGCCGGGTCACGCTGGAAACGGCGAATCCGCGCGACGTGCTGGCGCTGGCGGCTTCGCTCGGCGAAGACTTCCGGCGGCGCGCGCGGCGCTGGCGTCAGCTTCGCCGCCGAGCGGTCTGCAGAGCTCTGCACTGCGTCCGTCGATGAACTAGCCGATCTGCGCCAGCGGATCGACAACACCATCGTTCCCGAGCCGCCAATTTCGCTGAGCGACGGCGGCGTAATTCAAGCGGCGTTGATCGGGAACTCGACGAATTGCGCGACCTGAGCCGCAACAGCAAGCAGTTCTTGGCGCAGATCGAGCAGCGCGAGCGGCAGCGCACCGGGATCGCGTCGCTCAAGGTGAAGTTCAATTCGATTTTTGGCTACTACCTCGAGATTTCGAAGGCCAACCTGCACCTGGCTCCGGCCGACTACGAGCGCAAGCAAACGCTGGTCAACGCCGAGCGTTTCACCACGCCGGAGTTGAAGGAATACGAATCGAAAATTCTCGATGCACAGGAAAAGATCGTCGACATCGAGCGCCGGCTGTTTGCCGAGCTGCGCTCGGCGATTGCCGGAGAAGCCCGGCGCATCCGGCAGACTGCGCTGGCGCTGGCCGAGGTCGATGTGCTGGCCGCTCTGGCTCAGATTGCGGCCCTGCGAAATTACTGCCGCCCAGGTTCGACGATTCGGCCGACATCGAAATCGTCGAAGGCCGCCATCCGGTCATCGAGCAACAGGAGCTGGGTAGCGGCGAGCGCTTCGTGCCCAACGATCTGTATTTGAATTCCACCACTCACACCGTCCTGGTGCTGACCGGGCCGAACATGGGCGGCAAGTCGACCTATCTGCGGCAAGCCGCGCTGATCGTGATCCTGGCGCAGATGGGATCGTTCGTTCCGGCGCGATCGGCGCGGCTGGGACTGGTGGACCGCGTGTTCACCCGCATCGGCGCCAGCGACAACCTGGCGCGCGGACGCTCCACGTTCATGGTCGAGATGACGGAGACGGCCGCCATCCTGCACACCGCGACGGCGCGCTCGCTGATCCTGCTCGACGAAGTGGGCCGCGGCACCGCGACCTACGACGGGCTGGCCATCGCCTGGGCTGCGGTCGAATACATTCACGCGCGCACCCGCGCCAAGACGCTCTTCGCCACTCACTACTTCGAATTGACCGAACTGGCGGAACAACTTTCCGGCGTGAAGAACTATCACGTGTCGGTGAAGGAGACCGGCGGCGGAATCGTATTTCTGCGCAAAGTCGAGCCGGGCGCGGCGGACCGCAGTTACGGCATCGAAGTGGCCAAGCTGGCGGGACTGCCGCACGAAGTGATTGTGCGGGCGCGCGAAGTGCTGGCCGAGCATGAGAACGCAGAACGCCAGGTGACCGGACACCTCTCGCCTGGCGCTGACCCTCCGCCGGCGCAGCTGACCATCTTTACGCCGTTGTCGCAGCCCGTGCTGGAGCGCCTGCGCGAAGTGGATTTGAATCGCCTGACTCCGCTCGAGGCGCTGAATCTGCTGGCGGAGTTGAAGAAGCAGATCGACATGATCGGCTCGGCCGCGACTATGCGCAAGAAAACAGATTCATCCATTCGCGAGCGCAGTATCGGCCAGCTTCTGATCATCGGCTTCGACGGCACCGAGATGTCTCCGCGTCTGGCTTCCCTGCTCACCCGGTTGCAGCCCGCCGGCGTCATTCTTTTTGCCCGCAACATCACAGGCGGCGAGCAGACTTACAAGCTGCTCAAAGACTGCCAGGCTTGCGTTTCGACGCCTCTCTTCACTTGCGTGGACATGGAAGGCGGCCGGGTAGACCGTTTCCGCAACGTGACCGGCTCCGCGCCTTCTGCCGCCGATGTTTTTGCCTCCGGCAATCGCAAGCTCTTTCGCAAGCATGGCAAAGTGATCGGCGAATCCTGCCGGGCTCTGGGATTCAACACCGACTTCGCGCCCGTAGTTGATCTCGCATTTGAAGCCTCGAAGACGGTGATGAGTTCGCGCGCTGTGTCGGCCGATCCCAAAGAAGCCGTCATTTATGCGCGCGAGTTTCTGGCAGGATTGCGCTCAGCGGGCGTCGTAGGCGCGGCCAAGCACTTCCCCGGCCTGGGCGAAGCCAATCTCGACACCCATCACGAACTTCCGTCCGTAAACAAATCATGGAAAAGCCTTTGGGCGGAAGATATGTATCCCTACCGGACCATGCGGCGTGAGCTGCCAATGATTCTGATCGGACACGCCAACTATCCCGAAGTCACGCAGTGACTCGCAGTCCGGCGTCGCTTTCGAGAAAGTGGATCACCGATGTCCTGCGCAAGAAAATCGGCTACCGCGGACTGATCGTATCCGACGATCTGGAAATGGGAGGCGTACTGAAAGCGGCGCCGATTGAGCGGGCCACGGTCGAACACATACGCGCCGGCGGCGACCTGTGCCTGATCTGCCATATCGAGGACTATGTCACGCGCTCCTACGAGGAACTGATCAAAGAAGCCGAAAGCGACCGCAAGTTTGCGCGACGAGTGAAAGAATCGATCGCGCGCGTGCTGGCCTTCAAGAAAAAATCCCAGCCGCCTGAAACGCAGGGCGCCTGCGCCTACCCCGACGACGCTTGGAAAAACTGTCGCGGCAAGTGTGGGAGTTCGGCGAAGAAGTGCGGCTGGCCAAGCTGGAACGCCTGAATTTGAACGCGGCAAATTTATGATCGTCGCAGGCATCATGAGCGGCACCTCAGCCGACGGAATCAACGTAGCCCTGGTACGAGGTCATGTGGTCGCGGGCGACCCGCCCGCGCGCGTCCAGGCTCAACGACCCTGTCTTTCAAGCTCCTGGCCCATGCCGAATATCCATATCCGAAGAACGTCCGCCGCGCTGTGTTGCAAGCAATGAACGCCCGGCAGGCCAGTGTCGCCGATCTCGCCAGATTGAATTTTCTGCTTGGCGGAACTCTACGCGGAAGCCGTGCTCACAACCCAGCGACGATTTCGCCGGAAAGTGGAACTGATCGGCTGTCATGGCCAGACGCTCTACCATCAGGGCGAACCCGCCGCATTCCTGGGACGCAAACTCGCAGTGACCTGGCAAACCGGCGAGGGTGCGGTGATCGCGGCTCGGGTCGGAGTGCCAGTCGTTTCCGATTTCCGTCCCGCGGACATGGCCGCGGGAGGCAAGGGCGCGCCCCTGGTTCCCTTCCTCGACTACCTGCTGTACCGCGACCAGCGCATCGGCCGCATCGTGCAGAACATCGGCGGCATTGCCAACCTGACCGCCATTCCTGCGGGTGCGTCGTCGAGCAAGGTTGTGGCGTTCGACACCGGTCCGGGCAACATGGTGATTGACGCAGTCACCGATCGATCTGTTCGGCAAGCCTTACGATCGCGATGGCCGGATCGCCGCTTCGGGCACGGTGTTGGAGCACGTGGTCGCCGGCGCTCTGCGCGCTGCCATTTTTCCATCGCAAGCCTCCCAAGACCGCGGGACGCGAAGAATTTGGCCGTGAGTTTGTCCGGCAGTTTGTGAAACGCTGCGGGCGAGCTGACAAGCGAGACGTTGTCGCGACCGCAACCGCGCTGACAGCCCGCTCGATCGCCGAAGCCCTGCGTCGATTTGTACTGAAGCGGCGCGGAGCGTTTTGCCGAGTACGTCGTTTCCGGCGGCGGTGCCAATAATCCCACCCTGCTGGCCATGCTGGCGAACGAACTTCAGCCGCTTGGGTCTGAAGATTCGATCTTCGGACGAATTCGGATTGCCGTCTGAGGCCAAGGAGGCAGCGGCGTTCGCGCTGCATGGCATTTGAGACCTGGAACCGGAGGCCGTCGAATGTGCCCTCAGCGACCGGCGCAAAGCGGCCGGCGATTCTGGGGAAGATCTCTTATGCGTGAAGGGTGGGCGTCAAACAGCGGGTCCCTCGACTCGTTTCGGCGCGCGAGCGCGCCTGCACCTTTCGCTCGGGATGACAATACTATCGAGGATGCTTCAGGCGCTCTTTTGCGGTCGCCTTCCTCGCACTTACATCTCCTGCTCGAGCAAGCCCGATCCCAACACTCTGGTGATGATCATCGAGAGCAGCCCGACCAATCTCGATCCGCGCGTCGGGCTCGACGCGCAATCGGAACGCATTGACGACCTGATCTTCGACGATCTGCTCACCCGCGATGATCACCTGAACGTCCAGCCTGGACTGGCCGAACGCTGGGAGATTCCCGATCCGCTGACCTATGTTTTCCATCTGCACCAGGGCGTGAAGTTTCACGACGGCCGTCCCTTGACCGCTCGCGATGTGAAGTGGACCTTCGATTCTCTGCTGCAAGGCAAGATTCGCAGCACCAAGTCAGCAGTCTACCGCTTCGTGGACCACATCGACGCGACCGACGACTACACCGTCGTCTTCCACCTCAAAGAGCCGTTCGCCACTCTGCTATGGAATCTTTCCGATGGCGCCATCGGCATCGTTCCTTATGGCAGCGGCGACGAGATGAGCCGCACAGCCGATTGGCTCGCGGGCCGTTCCGCTTCGTCAGCGCGGAACAGGACAAGGAAGTCGTTGATCGCGCGCAACGATCAACTATTGGGGAGAGAAGCCGCGCCTGCAAAGCGTGCGCTTTATCGTCGTTCCCGACACCACCACGCGCGCCCTCGAATTGCGCAAGGGCAGCGCCGACATCGCCATCAACGCGCTGACCTCGGACATGGTCTTGACGCTCGAGCGCGATCCCGAATCTTGCGGTGCTGCATGCTCCCGGGACGGTGCTGGCCTACATGGCTTTCAACCTGCGCGATCCCATTCTGAAGGATGCACGCGTGCGGCAGGCCCTGGCCTACGCCATCGATCGCCGCCCCATGCTGGAATATCTGCTGCGCGGCTTCGCCCGCCCCGCCAACAGCGTACTTCCGCCGGAAAGCTGGGCCTACAACGGTGATGTTCCGGCGTATAACCATGATCCGGAACGCGCCCGGCAATTGCTCGAGCAAGCTGGCTACCCGGCGGTAAATGGCGTGCGCTTTCACCTCACCATGAAAGCCTCTACGGAGGAAAGCACGCGGCTGATGGCGGCGGTGCTGCAGCAACAATTGCGCGACGTGGGAATCGCACTCGATATTCGCACCTTCGAATTCGCAACCTTCTTCTCTGACGTCACTCACGGCCTGTTCCAGCTTTATTCCCTGCGCTGGATTGGCGGCAACGAAGATCCCGACATCTTCGAATACATTTTTCATTCCGCCAAGTTCCCTCCTAACGGTGCCAACCGTGGCTACTTCTCCGATCCACGAGTAGATGCGCTGATCGATCAGGCACGCCACGAGCTCGACCAGAACACCCGCAAACAAATCTTACGCTGAAATCCAGCGCACCCTGGCCGACCAGCTGCCATACATCGATTTATGGTATTTCGACAACGTGCTGGTGCACTCCAGGCGAGTACAAAACCTGAGCTTGAATCCTTCCGGGAATTACGATTTCCTCAAGACGGCGCAGCTGGAAAATAGTCGCTAGGAGTCGGTGACTCGGAGGCGGCAGTCCGACGGCTGCAATGCCGTATCGGGAGCGTTCGCAATAACCTTTTGTCATCCCGACCGGAGCGAGCGAAGCGAGCGTAGTGGAGGGACCTGCTTTTTGCGATGCCGATGTGCGTAGTTCGTGAAGGCCAACGACCAACGACCGATTTTCGCGTGTTACCATCGAAACATCTTCTAAATACTCATGCGAATTCTATTTATAGGCGATATTTTTGGCCGGCCGGGACGGACCATTGTCAAAGACCGGCTGTCCGGCCTGGTCAAAGACCATGCCATCGATCTTGTGATTGCGAACGGAGAAAACGTCGCCGGCGGCTTTGGCATCACTGGCGCGCTCGCGGAAGACTTGTTCGAACTGGGCATCGATGTCATCACCACCGGAAACCACATCTGGGACAAGCGCGACATCATCGACTACTTCCAGATGGCGGACGGCAACCAGCACAGCATGGCGCGACGCCTGTTGCGCCCGGCGAACTATGCGCCGGACTTGCCCGGCTGGGGGGTTTACGAGGGCACGAAAAACGGGGTTGCGTACGCCGTGATCAATCTTCAGGGACGAGTCTTTATGGCGGCCAACGACGATCCGTTTCGTGTCGCCGACAAGCTGCTGAAAGAGATTAAAGCCAAAGTGGTTTTCGTCGACCTGCATGCTGAGGCAACGTCAGAAAAGCTTTCGCTGGCCTGGTATCTGGATGGCCGGGTCACCGCGGTCGTGGGCACGCACACGCACGTACCTACCGCGGATGAGCGGGTTCTGCCCGGCGGCACGGCTTACATCACCGACGTAGGCATGACTGGACCCTATGACAGCGTCATCGGTGTGCAGAAAGAGCTGATCATCGCCCGTTTTCTGAACAACATGCCGGCGCGCTTCGAGGCGGCCACAGGCGACGTCCGACTATGCGCCGTGGTGGTGGACTGCGACGAAGCAACGGGACACGCACGCAAGATTGAAAGAGTGATGCTGAGCTGAAGTTGTCATCTTCAATTCAGGAATTGTCATCCTGAGCGGAGTGGCTGCTTCGCGCAGCGAAGCAGCTACGCAGTCGAAGGATCTCTGCAGCACCTGCAACCTTGGCACTTACAGTTTTCCTCTTTGCTCTGGCGAGGGCAGGATGCCCTCGCGACAGCCGGCGGGACGCCGGCGCTACACGACAACCCGTTCTAGGGTTTCAACAGCTTTTCCAACTCCTTTCGGTTTCGCACGGGCAGGTAGCGAAACCCTGCTCTGGCCAGCGCCAGGTACACCTCTTTCGCGCCGGGAATTTTCTTCAACTCCCTTACGTGCTTGCTGACGACCTGGATATCACCGCGCACAATCGGTCCGCTGAAGGCTCCGGCTGGGCCTAGTTTGGCGTAATTGGCGAGGGTTTGGCGAACGATTGGCAGCATCTTCTTGCGAGCTTCGGGGGCGGATAGCCCCGCGGCCTGGGCCACTTTCTCTCCCGTCACCAGCAGGGCGATGAGCAACGGTGAAGTGAATCCTCCCCAGGCGTGATATGCCGCCTTTTTGCTTTTGGAAACCAGGAAGGTCTCAGCGCCTAGATCCCGCGCGATCTTGCGTGCCACCCGCAGCGCCGCAGGATCGCCCTCGAGCGCGAACGGTACCCCCTGCAGCGAAGGCGCCGCCACTCGCACAAACGTCATCAGCGGATGGACGGACGCAACCAATGCGCCCCGCCGTTGCAATGCATGTAGCTCATCACTCGCCAGCGCCCCGCTGGAATGAAATGCGATTTTGCCTTTCCAGACTGTGGCGAGTGCCAGTTGACTGGCCGCCTTCCCAATCTCTCGATCCGGCACGCAGAACCAGACCAGGTCGGCCTCGAGCCGTGGATGGGACGCCGCGGCAACCGCGTGTACCCGCTTCGCCAACGCCTGCGCTTTGCGGCGAGACGAAATACTGTTTCTCGAAATGACTTCTGTGATGTGATATCCCGCGCGCCGAAGTTCCACCGCCAGGGCGCTTCCCAGCCTCCCTGGTCCCACAATCGCGATGCGCGGCTTAAGAACCATGGCGGCAGAATAGCAGGCCGTTTCTCCGGACCGCAAAGCGCAGCAGAACCCCGAAACCTCTCCTGCTTTATATTGATCACTATGCCCAAATCTTCTCGAAAGAAAAGCAGACGCTCTAAAGGCCGTGTGCTCTCTTCCCGCGTGGTCTATCGCGGGCCGGCGTTCAGCGTCACCGCCGATCAGGTGCTCGAGCCCAGCGGAGTGCGCACTCGCCGCGACATCGTCCACCACTCCGGGTCAGTGGTGATACTCGCGGTCGAAGAGACTGGCGCCGAGCCGCACGTTCTGCTCGAGCGGCAATATCGCCATGCCGCCCGGCAAACACTCTGGGAACTTCCTGCCGGCCGCATTGATAAAGGTGAAAAGGGTCTGGCCGCCGCCAAGCGTGAACTGCTGGAAGAGACCGGCTACACCGCTTCGCGCTGGAAACGCATTCTGCGGTTTTATGCCAGTCCCGGCTTCTTGGCCGAGACCATGGACATTTACCTGGCCCAGGAGCTGCGTCTCGGCAAAGCGCAGCCCGAGGCCGACGAGGTCATCCGCACTCAAATGGTTCCGCTTTCCACGGCTGTTGGCATGGTCATGAAAGATGTCATCAGGGACGCCAAAACCATTTGCGGCATCCTCTGGCTCAGCCAGTCCCAAAGGGGCGCAAAGCCGCACCCCTAGCGGCTTTTCTGTCATGCAATCCCTTGACAGCATCCTCTCCGTAGCAGCACAATTGGCTCAATTGCAAGGGTGCGGCCTCGGCGAAAGAGCACGTGCCCGAGGGGGGCGTAAGTGGAAAGACTGAAAGGTACGGTCAAGTGGTTTAACAATGCCAAGGGTTACGGCTTCATCGGACGCGAAGATGGCGCCGATGTTTTCGTTCACTACAGCGCGATTACCTCCGAAGGCTACAAAAGTCTTCAAGAAGGTGATCAAGTAGAGTTCGAGATCACCCAAGGACAGAAAGGCCCGCAAGCCGCGAACGTCACCAAGGCTTCGTAACCTCAATTAGGTAAACACGCGTAGCGCCGGCGTCCCATCAACTTCGCGGCGGGCCCGCCGGCTGTCGCGAGGGCATCTTGTCCTCGCCTGAGCGAAAGCAAAATCCTACCCGCCTTCCCCTCCAGCCCTAACTTGTTTAATCTTTACCTCACATGGACAACAAAGCCATCGCCGGCATTCTGTATGAAACCGCCGACCTGCTCGAAATCGACGGCCAGGATTCCTTCCGCATCCGCTCCTACCGCAATGCCGCCGAAGCGATCGAAGCCCTGCCGCAACAGATCGCAGACTTGATCGCCGAGCCCAAAAAAGTGCTGGCCATCCCCGGCATCGGCAAAGGCATGCTGGTCAACCTGCAGGAAATGTTCAAGGAGGGCAAGCTCTCGCTGCACGCGGAATTGCTCAAGAAATATCGCCCGTCCATGCTCGACCTGCTCAAGATCCAGGGCCTGGGACCAAAGACCATTGCCCTGATCTGGAGCGCCTACCAGGTCAGCGATCTCGAAGGCGTGGAGAAGCTGGCGCGCGAGGGAAAGATTCGCGAGCTTCCCCGCATGGGCGAAAAGCAGGAACAGAAGCTGCTCAAGGCGATTGAGGACTATCGGCGCATCGCCGGACGGTTTCTTCTCGATGTCGCGGAACGCGAAGCCAGCAAAATCATCGAACATCTGCGGAATTATCCCGGAGTCGAGAAAGTCACCTCCGCCGGCTCGCTGCGCCGCGGACGCGAAACCGTCGGCGACCTCGACATCCTGGTCACCGGCAAAGCCTGCTGCGATGACGCAACGCGCGAGCAACTGATTGAGCACATCATCAAGCTTCCCGGCCTGATGGAGATCATCGCCCGCGGAGAAAACAAAGTCAGCTTCCGTTTGCGCGGCGGCATGCAGGTGGATGTGCGCCTTCTGCCGCCAGAGTCGTTTGGCGCTGCCATGCAGTACTTCACCGGCTCCAAGGCCCACAACGTCGCCCTACGCCAGCGCGCTCTGAAGATGGGCTACACCCTGAGCGAGTACAGCCTGGCCAAGCTCGACACCGAAGAGCCAGTCGCGGGAAGAACTGAAGAAGAAATCTACGCCAAGCTCAAGCTCGACTACATTCCTCCCGAGCTGCGCGAAAACCTGGGCGAGATCGATGCCGCTGAGACCCACACCCTGCCCGCGCTGATTTCGCAAGCTGATCTGCAGGGCGACGTCCACATGCACACCGTCGAAACCGACGGCCGCAACACCATCGAAGAAATGGCCGAGGCGGCCAAGAAGCGCGGCTACAAATACATGGCCATCACCGACCACTCGAAGAATCTGGCCTTCGCCAACGGTCTGGATGACAAGCGGGCCGTCGAGCACATCAAGCGCATTCGCGCGGTGAATGATCAGATCGAAGGCATCAGAATCTTTGCCGGCATCGAAGTGGATATCCTGGCCGACGGCACGCTTGATCTTTCCGACTCCGTGCTCGAGCAGATGGACCTCGTCATCGCCAGCGTGCATTCCCACTTCAACCAGACCCCGGCCGAGATGACCGACCGCCTGCTCAAAGCAGTGCAGAATCCCAACACCTCGCTGCTCGGCCATCCCACCGGTCGGTTGCTGCTGCGGCGCGACGCCTACTCGTTCGACATGGACGCAGTCCTGAAAGCGGCTGCCCAGAGAAAAGTGGCCATGGAATTGAACGCCTATCCCGATCGCCTCGACCTCTGCGACCGGCACCTGCGGCTGGCGAAGCAGCACGGCGTGAAAATCGTGATCAACACCGACTCCCATCACACCTCGCACATGGAGAAGATTCGCTTCGGCGTGCTGCAGGCCCGCCGCGCCTGGCTGACCAGGGACGACGTACTGAACACCCTGCCCGTGGAGAAGTTCGCGCAGGCGATGAAGCACGGTTGGTAGAAGATCCCCCAGTCACACGGGCCACCGCTCGCACCGCTCTGTCACACGGCGCTCTATCGCGCGGCGCTCTGTCATCCTGAGCGCAGCATCGACTTCGCTTCGCGAAGCCGATGCGGAGTCGAAGGACCCCAACCTCCGGAATGCGGCGGTTATGCCCTCTGCCTGCGCGCGCTGAGTGACCGCAATGCAGGGATCCTTCGACTTCGCTGGATCACTCGCAAGCGAACGATCACACTCCGCTCAGGATGACAGTGAGTTGTTACGGATCAGTACAGCGTAGCGCCGGCGTCCCGCCGGCTGTCCGGTGGGCGTCCCGCCCACCGTTTCGGATCGCGCTCTTTCGCATCGCAGGGCTTTCCGTGCTGCTGTCCCACGGCTCACGCGGGACACATTCTGGCGCCGCACCGCGGTTTTTGGCCATTAGGTCTGCAATTTCCGCATCGCTTCCAGCGCGACCGCATCTACTCCTCATGGAATTTCGACAACTAGGCCGTTCCGGATTGAAAGTCCCTGTGCTCAGTTTTGGCGCCGCCACGTTTGGCGGAGGAGGCGAGTTCTTTCGCGCCTGGGGATCGAGCGACGTGGCTGAAGCCAGCCGTCTGGTTTCGATCTGTCTTGACGCCGGAGTCAACCTTTTTGACACCGCCGACGTTTACTCCAGCGGCCTTTCTGAGGAGATTCTCGGTAAGGCTGTCGAAGGGCGCCGCCATGATGTCTTGATTTCCACCAAGACCACGTTCCGGATGGGCGAAGGACCGAACAATCTTGGATCCTCGCGGCATCACGTGTTGAGCGCCTGTGAAGCCAGCTTGCGCCGCCTGGGCACCGACTACATCGACATCTATCATCTTCACGGATTCGACGCGCTCACTCCCGTCGAAGAAGCTCTGAGCACGCTCAACCACCTGGTTGAAAGCGGGAAAGTTCGCTACATCGCCTGCTCGAATTTTTCCGGCTGGCATCTGATGAAGTCCCTCGCCGTCTCTGATCGCTATGGCTGGGCCCGCTACGTAGGGCACCAGGTCTACTACTCGCTGGTCGGGCGGGAATACGAATGGGAACTCATGCCGCTGGGTCTTGATCAGGGTGTCGGAGCCATGATCTGGAGCCCGCTGGGTTGGGGCCGCCTGACTGGAAAGATTCGTCGCGGACAACCTCTGCCCGCCACCAGCCGGCTGCATAAGACCAGTGAGCAGGGGCCGCCGGTAGCCGACGAGTATTTATACAAAGTGATCGATGCCCTGGAGCAGGTTGCGCGCGAGATCGGAAAAACTGTGCCGCAAGTCGCTCTGAACTGGCTGTTGCGGCGGCCTACGGTTTCGAGCGTCATTATCGGGGCGCGGAACGAGGAGCAGTTGCGCCAGAACCTTGCCGCTGAAGGCTGGACGCTCTCTCCCGAGCAAATCGCCGCATTGGATCGGGCCAGCGAGGTGAAGCCGGTCTATCCCTACTGGCATCAGCAGCAATTTGCTGAGCGCAATCCGTTCCCCGTTTCTCTGGAATCTTCAAAGGCTTGATGCGGTTTCCAGGTAAGAACGCCTACTTGGTCGTGTTCTTGTAGACTTCGCCGCCTTTCATCACGAACACAACTTTTTCCATCACGGTGATGTCCGCCAGTGGGTCGCCGTCGACTGCCACGATGTCGGCGAATTTTCCCGGCTCGAGAGTTCCGATTTCACTGGAACGTCCGAGCAGTTCGGCGCCGTTCATGGTGGCGGCGCGCAGGGCGTCGATCGGAGTCATGCCTCCGCTGACCAGCGCGCCAAATTCCTTGGAGACGAAATCCGGGTCATCGTCGATGCCGTAGGCGATCTTCAGATGATGGGCCAGGGCCCGATGAAACGCCGGACCCTGCTCCTTCACGATGGCCACGCCCTTGGCGAAGCTGACCGGATCGCGGCCCTGCGAAAGCCCGGTCTGCAGATCGTGCTGAAAGCAGTAAAGCGTAGGCACAAGCCAGGTGCCTTGCTGCTCCATCAGGCGAGCGCCTTCCTCATCCATCACGGTGCCGTGCTCGATGGAATCGACGCCAGCCCGCACCGCCGCCTTGATCCCTTCCGCTCCTTCGGCGTGCGCCATCACTTTCTTGCCCGCTCGATGCGCGACTTCCACCGCCTTAGCCATCTGCTCTTCGCTCAACTCCTCGACACGATAGTCGCTGATCGGATCCATCACGCCGCCGGTCGCCATCAGCTTGATCCAGTCGGCCCCGTACTTGATGTCGCGCCTTACCGCGACGCTCACCTCGTCGACCGTATCCGCAATATTCGGCCGCATGGGCAGGGACTGGTCGGGCGCCAGAACATCGGCGTCGCCGTGTCCGCCATTCACCGAAACAAAGTTCCCCGCCGAAACCATGCGCGGCCCGCGGATCAGTCCTTTCTCGATGCTGTCGCGCAGCGCCAGCTGACCGTAACCGAGATCGTCCTCGCCGGCATCGCGTAGCGCGGTGAAGCCGTGGTCCAGCCAGATCTGCAGATTGTGTACGCCCCACAGCGCCTTCTGCGCCGATGACATTCGCAGACCGGAGGCAGAAGATTGATCCTTCGGATTTCCCAGCACGTGGGCGTGACAATCAATCAGTCCGGGGACCACGGTGTATTTTGACAGATCGATAGTCGGGATGCCAGCGGTAGCGGACTCGGTGATGGCCAGGATTCGATCCTTGGCGATCGTGATGTAAGCGTTCGTAGTCACGCGCCCAGTCCGCACATCGATCAGGCGACCGGCGTGAATGACGGCAGTCGCTTTCGCGGCATCCTGCTGCGCGGACGCGGCCATGACCGCGAAGAAAACCAATATGAATATCTGTGCCGCCTGCCGGCACAACTTGGATCTGAGCATCGAGTCCCTCCGGGTTTTAGCAAAGTTCTGGTTCCGAGCAGTCTGCTCACAGCATTCTTCCGCACTCAAGATACCTCAATTGTGCAGCCGGTACATCGCCGGCCCCTGCTGCATAGTGGCTACGCGCCAGATCCTTCGCAGCCTGAAGGCCACTCAGGATGAAGCCTCGCTGTCGTGGGCCGCGCCTCAACACTGTGTTCCTTGCCACAAACCATATAGAATCGGTGCAGACGAGGCCGCCATGCCTGACGACGTATCTCCCCTACCACCCATAGCACCTGAGCCGGCTGCCGATCCCGCTCCCGAACCCGCCCTGGATCTCGGTCCCGGCCCGGGCGTCAATATCGGCGAGGAATTTGGCACGGCCAAACGCAATCTGCCTCCGGCAAAAATTGTCGGTATCGTTCTGGCTGCCGCGGCCGTGCTGCTCGGTATCTTCGCTTTTCTCGACCGAGCGAAGCCGCAAGGCGGAGGTTCAGTCGACAATATTGCAGTCGCGGAGATTCCGAACCAGAACGCGGTTCTGGTGGCGGTAAATGTCACCCTGCACAACGCCGGCGAGAAGCCTCTGTGGATCCATGACATCAAGGCCACGCTCAAGACCGACGCCGGCGAATTCAGCGATGTAGCTGCATCCGCGATCGATTATCGATCGCTACTTCCAGGCCTTTCCCACGCTCAAGGAGCACGCGCTCGCCGCGCTCCCGCCGGAAACCAAAATTCCGGTCGGGGGCCAGGCCCAGGGTACAGTGGTAGTCAGCTTTCCGGTCACGCAGGATGGATTCGACAAGCGCAAGTCCCTGAGCGTGATCATCCAGCCCTACGACCAGCCCCTGCCGGTTGTATTAACGAAATAGTTACTGCGCGCCTTTGCGTCAAACTGGGTGCTTGTCTCATCTAACGGTTTGGAGAAAACATAAATAAGGTGAGGTCGCGAATCGCTGTCTTCGTCGTTATTATTCAATCAGTTTTATTCCTGACGCACTGGTTTCTCTATGAGACCTGGACGGCTTTCTGGTTACCGCCTGGCGCTGCAGGGCTTCCGAAATTGCAAGTCTCATTGGCATTGCTGTCGGTAAGCTTTGTGGTCGCATCCCTGCTGGCATGGCGTAGTTCGCATGTTGCGGTTCGCATCCTGTACCGAATTTCCGCCGTCTGGCTGGGCTTCTTGAGCTTCTGTTTTCTTGCTGCCTGCGCATGTTGGATCGTGTATGGCGGGTCGATTCTTTTTGGACTGCATCCCGACCGGCGAGTCCTGGTTTCGGTGTTTCTCGGAGCGGCCGTGCTGGCGAGCTTATTCGGCGTCGTCAACGCGGCCTGGACGCGGGTGCGACGGGTTGTGGTCAAATTGCCCAACCTGCCAGAATCCTGGCGAGGACGGGTTGCCGCACTGGTCAGCGATACTCATCTCGGGCACGTTCGCGGCGCCCGATTTTTGCGGCGCATCGTGACCACGCTCACCCAGCTCAAACCCGACATCGTTTTTATCGCGGGCGACATGTACGACGGCACCGTTGCCAAGGTGAATGAGATGGCCGCACCCTTGGCCAGGCTTGCGGCTCCCTGGGGTGCATATTTTGTCGCCGGTAATCATGAAGAGTTTTCCGATCCCTCCAAATACCTGGACGCAGTGCGGCAGTCCGGCGTGCGGGTGCTGAACAACGAGAAAGTAACGGTAGATGGATTGCAGATTGTCGGCGTGCACTACCGGGATTCGACCAATGACGACTCGCTTCCGCGCGGCCTTGCGGGCAACCGCAGTGGATCGAACCCGAGCCAGCATCCTCCTCACTCACGCGCCGGACCGGTTGAGCATCACCGAAGAAGAAGGCTTTTCCCTCCAGCTCTCTGGCCACACTCACGGCGGACAATTTTTTCCCTTCACCTGGATTACCTCCCGGCTCTACGGAAAATTTGTCTATGGGTTGCAGCGCCTGGGTAATCTTCTGGTATACACGTCTTACGGTGCGGGTACGTGGGGTCCACCGCTGCGGGTTGGAACCAGTCCTGAGATTGTGCTGCTGCAGTTCGAGTAGCGACCTTTTTGGTCGTTGGTCTTTGGCCATCGACCAACCACAAACGGCCAACAACCTCATTCGTGCTTCTGCAGAATCTTTCTTCGCGCCAGGTGAGTTGAAGCCGTGGGCTTGATGTCATCGTACTTCATACAACTGATGGATCCATCTACTTCGAGCACAGCCAGGGCAACGTCGTGGTAGGTTGCGATGCCATGCTCCCGCAAGGCCTGTTGCAGCGCGTCCATGGTCACGTGCTCGCGCGCCATATGCGCGGGGATGATCTTGCCATCGTGGATCAGCAGGCTGGGTTGGCCCTGGACCAATCTTCGGAAGCGGCGATTGCCGCCGGAGACTTCCGCAATCAGGTAATTGAGCAGGAGAAGCGTAGAAGCGGCGATTACGCCGCCCAGGACTGACGTATCCGGGCCGGTCATCGCATTCTGCACCGCATTGCTGAGCAGCAGAAGCAGGGTCAGATCGAAGGGCGTCATCTGCCCGACTTCGCGCTTGCCGCTAAGCCGCACGCCCAGCAGCACCACACCATAAATCACGGCGGTGCGCAACGCGATGCCGGCCAGAACGTGCCCGCCGGGATACATGCCTTTACTGGTTGGCTCCGCTCGGGCTCGCCGATACCGGCTGCGGCGCGTTCTTTGGCGTGCTCAGGTAGCCGGTTGCCTTGTTCTTATCCACCGTCCAGACCACCAATTCGTAAAGCATCCGGTCGCGTCCACTGTAGAACTGGATCGGTTCGCTTACGTTGCGATCTTTCTTTTCGATGGTCCGGTCGTCGGACGTGACGTTGAGAGTGAATTTCCCCTTCTTTACGTCCGTTTTCTTCAGTTGCAGTCCGACGGTTGAAACGGGCTGCGTCTTTGCGCCTTTGATCAGCGTAAATTCGTAAGTAATTGCGATCGCCCTTGTGCTTCAGGATTTCCAGATCCTCGCGTGTGTTGGCAACCAGGCCGCTCTGCACTCCCAGATCGCCGATCGTGCTCTGCAGCTTGGCCTTGGTGGCCTCCAGGTCGGCCCGGGTAGATGCGACATCAGTTTTGACGCCGCCGACGTCCGTCTTCACTCCAGCCACTTCCCCGCTGACCGCGCTGATCTGTTGCTTCTGTTGTTCGGCCAGGCGCGCTTCGGAGGCTCGCTGCTGGCGCATGATTTCGGCCGAGCGGGACGCCATTTCCTTCTTGGTCAGACCCACCTGCTGGGCCAGAGTTTCGTCGTCCGCTTCGGCGGACTGCATGCGCTTGCCCAGGTCCGCAATCTGAGCGCTGCTGGCGGCCTGATCTTTGCTCATCTTGTCCAGACGGCCGCGCAAGTCGAAGATGAAATAGAGCGAGCCGGCGACGTACAGCACAGCCAACGCCAGTAGAATCCACTTTCCTGCACTACCTTCACCGATGCCGCCTTCCGCGACTTGTACGCCATCGTCCGCCATAGAGACTCCTCCGCCAGTTTGAATGGGATGTTAATGCAATTGTTGAATATGCGGCACGGGGTGTCAATTGCCACGTTGGTGCATGACCCTTTGGCGGACGCCTACTCGGCGACAGCACCTTTCAGCGGCCGACACTGTCCTGGATCACTGCATTGACTGGCGGTAGGATTCCAAGGTCCATATAAATCGGGCGAATCAATTTTCGGATGGTTTTCAGCTGGGCAGCAAACCAGGCGGCGCCCGCGACACAAAACGCTCCGCTCAACATGACCGTCCTGGGCGCGCCAATAGCGTGAGCCAGAGTGCCCGCGAGCAAACTTCCAAAAGGAGCCATACCCACAAAGGCGACAGCGTAGAAGCTCATCACACGCCCCCGTTTGCTATCGTCCACGATGGTCTGGATGATGGTGTTGCTGGCGGCCATCTGTTGCATCATCCCAAACCCGCATACCAACATCAGCAACAGCGACAGCCATAGAGTCTGCGACAATCCAAACAGGATCAAGCCTGCGCCAAAACCAGCGGTTGAGACCGGAATCATTTTGCCCAGCCCCAGGACGGTTTTTCGCAGGGCGAGTGATATCGCCGAAACCAAAGCGCCTATCCCCACGGCGCCCATCAGAAAACCCAGCGTATGCGGACCGCCGTGCAGAATCGTCCCGGCAAAAATTGGCATGAGCACGGTGAAGGGCCAGCCCATCAGGCTTACCAGCGCAAATAACAGGAGGATCGTACGAACCGGAGCGAAGCCGGAAACATAAGTCCAGCCTTCTTTCAACTGAACCAGCATGGAATCACTGGTGCGCTTTGCTGCGCCAGGATGCAACCGCATGGCCAGCAGCGAAGCAATGACTGCGAGATAACTCAAGCCATCGATCAGAAAGCAGTAGCCTTCCCCAGACACGGCAATCACCGCGCCAGCAAGCGAAGGGCCGACCAGCCGTGCCAGATTGACCATCGACGAATTTAAGGCGATGGCGTTGCCCAGATCCTGCTTGTCATCCACCATCTGCACCAGGAAGGCTTGCCTGGCCGGCATGTCGAACGCATTGATCAATCCCTGAAACGCGCTGAGCCAGATAATCTCGTGAATGGTGATGTGTCTGGTGAGAGTGAGAACCGCCAGCGCCAGCGACTGAAGCATTGCCAGAATCTGGGTGATCACCAGAACCCGGCGCCGGTCGAGTCGGTCAACCCAAACCCCGGCAAATGGCGCAACCAGAAACGTGGGAATTTGCCCTGCGAATCCCACCACTCCCAGTAATAGCGCGGAACCAGTCAGCCGGTAGACCAGCCAGCTGGTGGCCAGACGCGTCATCCAGGTGCCGATCAGGGAAATCGTCTGGCCGCCAAAATATAAACGGAAATTGCGATACTTCAGCGCCCGCCAGGCGTGCGAGATGCCGGGTCTGCTGGCCCGCGCGGGAGTTGCCGGAGCGATCGGAACGGTCACAACTTCTATTTTGCCATTTCCCGCAACCGACACCTCGCTGAGTAGTGGCTCGGTTCTGAAGCTCCACGCAGATCGGCGCCAAGGTAGCGCCGCCGTCCCGGCGGCTGTCTGGCGGGTGTCCCGCCCGCCGAAAGTTATTCCGCTAAAATGGCACGGCCAATGGCATCATCAATGCCATTTTTAATGGCATAAGAAATGGTATAATAATTGCCATTATGACGACCACTCTGACGATCGACAAGGCCGGACGCGTAGTCCTGCCCAAACCGGTGCGTGACGCGCTGCAGATCAGCCCGGGCGACTCTCTGGAACTGGAAAGCGGCGACGACCATATCGTCTTGCGCCCGGCGCGCGGGCAAAGCCCGCATATACAAGAAGCAAGGAGTGTGGGTAATCGATACCGGTAAACCAATACCGGCGAACGTGGTAGAGGAAACCATCCGCAGAGTACGTCGAGAACGCGACCGGGCAATCCTTGGAAAACACTAGTGAGATGGTTCTTCGACACGTCGGTCCTGGTGCCCGCTTTCCTGGATGAGCATGTCCATCACGAAGCCAGCTAGAAAGCCTACTTGAAGGCGCAAAAAAAACATGACTGCTGCGCCGTTCACAGCCTGGCAGAGGTTTACTGCGACCCTTACACGCCTGCCGGGGGACCTACGAACGAGCGGGGATCAGGCGATGCTTTTTCTGGCGGACATGGCTGAGAGACTAACCTTTGTTGCCTTGGATGCTGAGGAATACTGGACTACGATCGCGGGTGCCGCAGAACTCGGTGTTCTAGGCGGGCAGACTTACGATGCACTGCTCGCCCGCTGCGCGCTAAAAGCCAAGGCGGAAACAATCCTTACGTGGAATCTAGCGCATTTTCAACGGCTCGGCAGTAGTATCGCAAAGCTCGTAAGAACACCGTAAAGAGTGAAGACTTCAGTATTTCGCCCGCCCTATAGTTCGACCTTCCTCAATCGCAGCGAATTGGTAATCACCGAAACCGAACTCAGGCTCATCGCGGCCGCCGCGAGAATCGGACTCAGCAACAATCCGAAAAAGGGATAGAGCACGCCCGCCGCAACCGGCACACCCAGCGAGTTGTAGAGAAACGCGAAGAACAGGTTCTGCCGGATATTGCGCATCGTCGCCCGGCTAAGTTTGCGCGCGCGCACGATGCCCGCGAGGTCGCCTTTCACCAGGGTCACGCCACCGCTTTCCATAGCGACATCCGTGCCGGTGCCCATGGCGATGCCCACGTTGGCCTGCGCCAGCGCCGGCGCGTCATTGATGCCGTCGCCCGCCATGGCGACGATTCGTCCTTCGGCTTGCAGGCGCCGCACCACCTCGGCTTTCTTTTCCGGTAACACTTCCGCTTCGAATTCTTCGATGCCCACAGCTTTAGCCACGGCTTGCGCAGTAGCGCGGCTGTCGCCGGTGAGCATCACCAGACGCAAACCCTCGGCCTTGAGATCCCGGACGGCCTGAAGCGCCGATGGTCTTGATCGGATCTGCAATGCCGATCAGTCCTGCCGGCTTTCCATCCACCGCGACCAAGATGACGGTTTGTCCGTCGCGGCGCAGCTCTTCGGCTTTCTGGGTCAGATCTGCGGAAGAAATTCCGCTCTCGTGAAACAAAGCGTCGTTGCCGACAAAAATCTTCCTGCCGTCTACCTGCCCGATTACACCCCGGCCGGTTCGTGACTGGAAACTCTGAACCGCGGCCAGAGCCAACCCGCGTTCCTTGGCTGCGCTCAGCACCGCGGCGCCGAGTGGGTGCTCGCTTCCCTGCTCCACACTGGCCACCAGGCGCAACAGTTCGTCGTCGCTTTGCTCCAGCGCAGCCACGACTGATACCACCCGCGGCTTGCCTTCGGTCAACGTGCCAGTCTTGTCGACGACCAAGGTGTCGACTTTTTCCAGAATTTCAAGCGCTTCCGCGTTCTTGATCAGCACGCCGGCATGAGCGCCGCGTCCGGTACCCACCATGATCGCAATCGGAGTCGCCAGTCCCAACGCGCACGGACAGGCAATAATCAGCACTGCCACCGCATTGACCAGCGCGTGCGCCAGGCGAGGTTCTGGCCCAAAGAAAGCTCCACGCCAGGAAAGTGATTACCGCAATCGCAATCACCGCTGGAACGAACCAGGCCGCCACTCGATCAGCCAGCCTCTGAATAGGGGCCCGGCTGCGCTGCGCCTGGCTGACCATTTGCACAATCTGCGCCAGCAAGGTTTCGCTGCCGACCCGCTCGGCGCGCATCACCAAAGATCCCGTCCCGTTCACCGTTGCCCCGATCAAGCGGCTGCCCGGTTCTTTGCCGACCGGGATGGATTCGCCGGTGATCATGGATTCATCCACCGCGCTGCTGCCCTCGAGCACCGTGCCGTCCACCGGAATTTTTTCGCCCGGACGCACCCGCAGCCGGTCGCCCGGCTTCACCTGATCGAGCGGAACGTCCTCTTCTCTGCCATCCCGTCAGCACGCGCGCCATTTTCGGCGACAGATCGAGCAGCGCTCGAATGGCTGCACCGGTCCGGCTGCGAGCGCGCAGCTCCAGCACCTGCCCAAGCAGCACCAGCGTGGTGATCGCCGCGGCGGCTTCGAAGTACACCGGCGGCGTTCCGCCCATCTCGCGAATCGAGGCCGGAAAGACTTGCGGAAAGACGGTCGCCACCAGGCTGTACAAGTAAGCGACGCCTGTTCCCATCGCGATCAGGGTGAACATGTTGGTGGAGCGGTTTACGATCGAAGTCCAGCCGCGCTGGAAAAACGGCCAGCCACCCCACAGCACCACCGGCGTCGCCAGAACCAATTCGATCCAGGGCAACCAGCCGCTCGGCAAAACGTGACCGCATCGGCATTCCCGGCAGCATGTCCCCCATCGCGATCGCCAGCAACGGGACGGTCAGCGCCAGGCTGATCCAGAATCGGCGAGTCATCTCGCGCAACTCGGGATTTTCTTCCTCCTGTCGCGGTGACGGTCCGCGGCTCAAGCGCCATGCCGCAGATCGGGCAGTTGCCTGGACCCGGCCGGATAATTTCCGGATGCATGGGGCAGGTATATTCCACACCGCGTCGCCACGGTCGGCATCTCCGGCTCAAGCGCCATCCCGCAGCGCGGGCAGGCGCTCGGCTTGGTGGCTCGCACTTCGGGGCACATGGGCAAACGTAGGCGGTCTCTTTACGCGCTGCTTTTGCCGGCGTTGGCAGAGCCGCTGTTGCAAGGGCTATCTTCGCGGCGGCAGTCCGGGGCGCAGAAGCCGGCGCAATGCCAACAATCTGCGGTGCCGAATGCATCCCCGATGCGGAAGCCGTCTGTGAGAGGTAATGATCAGGATCAGCGCGAAACTTTTCCAGACACTGGGCGCAACAAAAGTAATAAACCTTTCCCTTGCGCTCAAATTTATACTTCGCGGTCGCAGGTTCCACGGTCATCCCGCATACCGGGTCCTTTTCGACAGTAGCAGACTTGGGGGAATGATCCATTATTAGTAGAAGCCAACTCGCGGCGGCTTAGCTTGGCCTTTATATTAGATACATTCGTTTGTTCAGTCGATTGTTGTATCTTCAAGGAGTGCCTTAAAACTGGAGGAAGAACACTTTCATGACGCAACTCGAAGTGGCTTACCGCTACCTCGCATCTCCCAATGAGGCGACCATGCGCGCACTGGACAATGTGCGCGAAGTCTATGGCGTCCGGCGGATTGTGCTGAACGAGAGCGAGCGGATCATCCGCGTCGAGTTTGACGCTTCTCGCTTCAAGGAACCGGTGATTGCAGGCTTGTTGCGACGCAGTGGGCTGGATTTGGCGGAACGGCTGATCCTGGCCTGAAATATACGGCAAGGCCAAAAAAGGGCCTGGGTTTAAAGCAGAGCGTAGGCTGAACGGAATCTTGGGTAACTTGAAATTGGGGGAGGGGCGGGAGGACTGTGTCTCAGACGAAAAATGCAAGGGGCGCTCAAGAAAACCTCTGGCCGAAGTTTTTTCTCTGGAGCGCCCCGTTGCGCGCCACTTCGTCTGTTTTTTGTTAAAGCATCCCCGGTGCCACTCTTAAACTGCTGAAAACACAGGGTGAAATTTTCGTAATCAGGTAGGAAATGCCCCCTAGGGGGAAAGAATTACGTCCTCCGCTCCGATGGCAAGCCATCTGCCGAATCGTCTGTGGAAATCATCCGAAACCCGCAAGGGTAGCCAGTTCTGGGGTTCAGCCGCGCTCGCAATGGATCGGCAGGACGAGGGTTCTTTCGGCTGCGCGCAAGGGGGAGCGCGCTCAAACAGACGGCGTCATGGTGAGGTTGCGAAAGGATACCGCGTGCAGCCTAACGCACTTGTATCATCAATCTGTACTGCGTGCGCGAGACCTTCGACTTCGGGCAGGCTCTTCGAGGCTGAGTCCTTCAAGTCAAAACAGTGCGGGAGTTTCAGAAATTGAGATACTTCCGGAAAAACGGAACCCCGCCAGTTCACCCTTCGTGAGAGTTTGGCTATAATCAAGGTCGCTTCTTTTCGTCCCATCGCGATTGCGCCCTTAGCTCAGCTGGATAGAGCGTCTGGCTACGAACCAGAAGGTCGGGAGTTCGAATCTCTCAGGGCGCACCATTCTTATCAAACAGTTGCCGCTGAAATCCCGACCGCTGAATTGGGTCCATTGGGTCCAACAGTGAAATTAAGTCCCACTTTGCTTGCAGCTAGACGCCGGTATTCAAGTTCCTGATTCGTGTGCGAATACCTATCTGTTGTCCGTAAAGAGGAATGCCCAATCCACTGCTTCTGTAAATCCGCAGGCGTGCCGTTCTTTCGCAGCATGGTCACCCGCGAATGCCGGAAAGCATGAAGCCCGGCCTTCGAGATGTCCAGCCGCTTCAGAAGCGGATGTAGCACACGTTTGAGTACGTTATTCTCTGAGATCGGAGAGCCATTCCGGGCTTCGAACACCCGACCAGCCTGCTTTCCTCCGATGTACTGCTTTAACGTCTCAGCCAGACCGGTGTCGATGTCAATCTCCCTGACGGAGTTCCTGGTCTTGGGGGACAACTCCCGACCATTCCAGACCCCACGGCGAACGTAAATCGTGCAGTTGTCTAAATCCAGATCAGCGATATGCAGCCCGGCTGCCTCGCCGATTCGCATTCCTGTACCTGCCAGCAATGCGAACAGAACGCGGTCTTGCCCTTCTGCCCCTTCGATGATCTCTTTCAACTGTTCTTCCGTGAAGTACCGTTGTTCCGGGTCTTCGGGCTTCCCCAAGTCCAAATCCCAAGTCAGCCAAACTTTCTTCCCGAGAATCAGCTTCACCACTCCAACGATGTTGAGGATCGTCTTGCGGCTCAACCTATACGTTTTGATGAGGTCACGGTTTGGTTTCCTCAATTCAAATGTGGTTCTCTTCAGATCGGCTACAAACTCCTGTACTGCCGTTTCATCAACGGAGTCCAAGGGCGAGGAACCGAACCGCGGAAGGATGTGCTTGGTCAATTGGCTTTCCATCGTTCGAATAGGGCCGGGCTTCCCATCTGTCCAAGCCTTGTGATAATTCCGGCACCATTCAACACGCTGTCTGAAGGTGACAATGGGGCTGAGACTCATTGCCCGTTCAAGGTGATCTTTCGTGTTCACCCCGATTCTCTGTGAAGCTGATCGTTCCATCGGTCGATCCGTACCGGTGCGCTACGATTACTACGTAATAGTCGCAGTCATCAATCTGCCGTTTAATCAGTTCCCACTGCTGTTCATCGCCAGCACTAAACATTTCCATGCCGACCGGTATGTTACCCATTTCTAAGACTGTCTTTATCACAATATCCCGCTCTGCTTTTAGGTCCTCATAGGTCGAGCTCACAAATATTTGGTATTTCACTTTCATTCATTCTCCAAATCTCACGTCGCATATTCTTCGGCGGTATTGCTCAGGTGTCAGCTACTGCTCTAAACAACTGAACACACGATACATCAATTTCCCGATTGGGAGTCCGCCCCTCGACCACTCATTGCGCTCTGAAGTCCGCCGGGAATGATTGTACGTACAAGTCCCATTGAAGGGTGTGGGCATCCAAAGCTCGGGCCGCCATGAAAGCTGCGGCACTTGGTACGCGGTCGGCAATTCTCCTGATGTGTGATCTTGATCCGAAGAGGAAAACTTGGGTCCAAAGTTGGGTCCAATTGGAGGGTCTTTTCAGCCCGAAAATGGTTCGTAAGTTGCGCCAGATCAACGAAAGTTTAATCGGCTACGAACCAGAAGGTCGGGAGTTCGAATCTCTCAGACCCAGAGATCGTCCGTGTTTTGTCCGTGATTGGAGAGAATCGAAAGCGGCCCTGACCTATCGCGACTGCTCGGAAATTGGCACATATGCAAAGGACAAGGCAACGCAAAAGGCTGGTCAGAGTCTGCGGAGAATCGCCTCGGACCTCGGCGTCAGTCCCGCTCTGCTGCTGAAGAGGGCCAAAGCGAGATGACGGTACAGACCGGCGATCCGATGATGAGTGTAATCGCGAGTTTATCGCCAACAGGTTGGTCGGCAGTTCCCCAAAGCGTCCGCTCTCATGTTGAACCACATTGAAAGTGTCCCCATGAAACCACAATAGAAATGTCCCCATGTAGAGTGCCCCTCGACAGGGGAGGCACCGCGATTGGGGAGAGCGAAATTGAGCAGCAAAGAGTTGAGCCGGGCAGAGGTGATGGGGCGGGTGAAAGCGGGCAACCTGCGGCTGGGGGAAGCCAGCGAGTTGCTGGAGTTGAGTTATCGACAGGCCAAGCGGCTGTGGGCGCGGTATCGCGAGGGCGGAGCGAAAGCGTTGCAGCATGGCAACTGCGGCCGGGAATCGAACCGGGCCTATCCGGCAAAGATGCGAGCGGCGGTGCTGGAACGGGTGAAGGTCCGCTATGAAGACTTTGGGGCCACGCTGGCGGCCGAGCATCTGGCCAGCGACGATGGGCTGGAGGTGCATGCCGAGACGTTGCGGCGCTGGCTGCGGGAAGCAGGGCTATGGCGAAGGCAACGGCGGCGTAAGCCCTATCGGCAGCGGCGCGAACGCAAAGCTCACTTTGGTGAGTTGGTGCAGATGGACGGAAGCTTTCATGAGTGGTTGGAAAAGCGCGGGCAGCGGGGCTGTCTGATGCACATGGTGGATGACGCCACCACTGCGGCGCTGGGCCGGTTCTCGGCGGAAGAAACGATCTGGGCGGCGGCCGCGGTGTTGCGTGGCTGGATCGAGCGCTATGGGGTACCCCGGGCGCTCTACACCGACTGGAAGAACGTGTACGTGCGGTCGCCCAACGCGCAGGAGCGGATGCGCGGCGAAGTTCCGGTGACGCAATTCGGGCGCATGTGCGCCCAAGTTAGGCATCCGCATTATCGCCGCCAGTTCACCGCAAGCCAAAGGGCGCGTGGAGCGGGCGCACGGCACCCATCAGGATCGGCTGGTGAAGAAGTTGCGACTGGCCGGGATCGCCAACTACGACCAGGCCAATGCCTATCTGGACGAGCACTATCTCGGCGAACACAACCGGCGTTACGCACGGCCGGCGGCGGAGGCAGCCGACTATCACCGACGACGGCCCACGGCGCGGCAACTGGATCAAGTGTTCTGGCTGGAGGAGGAACGAGTGGTGAGTGAGGATTGGGTGGTGCGCTACAACCATCGGCTGCTGCAACTGGAACGGCAAAGTCAGCACTGGGCGCCGGCCAAGAGCCGCGTGCGGGTGCGGGAAAACGAAGCGGGCAAAATCGCGATTCACTATCGCGGTCAGCGTCTCCTGTTCCGAGAACTCAAGGCGGCTTCTAAAGCGCTGAGCGGGGGAAGGGATGTTGCCCCTTCCCCCGCACCCCCATCCCTGAAGCTGCACCCGTTTACTCCAGCCTCAAATCATCCTTGGAGATTAGGCTTTGACTTCAGAAACTCACGCCCTTCTTCCGATGCGGGCTGAACCACAACCAGGGGACATTTCTATTGTGGACAAAACGGGGACATTTCTACGGGGACATTTCTATTGTGGTATGACAAAAGCGTCCGCTCTCATTGACTTGCCACGGCTCTGGAGCTAACATCTCACCCCAAATCGGCCCAACAATAGTGCACTACCGCATTGTCTCGGGCCGCGGGGCATCCGAAGTCACCTTTCAGTTCGAGAGGAGATCCTCATGAGCGCATCCAGCATAGCCTCATCCTCCACACAGCGTGTACACCACCCCAGCGTTCTGGGAACGCTTGTGGCGCACGGGCGGCATCCAATCCGTCGTCTGCTTCATCATCGCGTACGTCGTCTACGGCCATCAGCCGCAGGTTGGCGCGTCGGCCGACGCACTCGTCGCGTTCTACGACGGCGAGCGCACGCGGATCCTGATCGCCGCAGTGTTCTCCGGGCTGGCGATCCTCAACCTGATGTGGTTCGCGGCGGCGCTCCGGACCACCTTGGCGGATGCCGGGCAAGACGGCTGGGGCGCGGCGGCGACCGCCTCCAGCGCAGCGGTCGGAGCGCTGTTCCTCCTGCTCATCACGGTGGTCGCAGCCCTCGCGTACTCGATCGCCGGCTCCGGAAATCCCACGCTCACATCGGGACTGAACGACTTCGCGTGGGCCGGCGTCGTGTTGACTTCGTTCCCGCGCGCGATGCTGATCATGTCCGGGGCGTTCGGGCTCTGGCGGGCCCGACTGATCTCGAACGCGCTCTTCGCGGCCGGGGTCGCAGCCGTCGTGCTCGTCTTGCTGGGCGGCACCACGTGGCTGAGCGGTGGATTCTGGTCACCGGACGGCGCCTATTCGCGGTTCGTCTCGCCCATCATCGGCGTCGTGTGGGTCGTGGTCGTGAGCCGGGTCCTCTTGACCCGAAGTCCCGCTACGCGTGCTGGATGGTGATGCCGACGCTGGCCCGCGACTTCGAGGGCGAACCGCGCGGGCGGCCTGCCTGACCGTACGTGCGGCTGCTACTCCAGTTCTCAGTTGTTGTGAACAGATGGGATGAGAAGGCCGGTCTCCGGACGGGATGCGGTGTACGCTCCCAAGTTATCGACGTGCTCAAGGCACAGATAAAAAGGAGACCGGCAATGAAGAAGGTTAGCACCGCAGCGGCGAAGCAGAGCAGGAATATTTCGCAGCAGAAACTGACCATCGGATTGGATCTGGGAGATCGCAACAGTTGGTACTGCGTGGTGGATGAAGCCGGCCAGATACAACTGGAGCAGCGAGTCCGTACGAATGCGAAAGCGTTGCAGGAAGTCTTTGGCGCAATGCCGCGCAGCCGGATCGCACTGGAAACCGGGACGCATTCGCCCTGGATTAGTCGCTTGCTGAGCGAGTTGGGGCATGAAGTGATCGTGGCGCATGCGCGCAAGGTGCGGCTTGATCGGAGAGAGCCGCAAGAAAGACGATCGGCTGGGATGCGCAGACGCTGGCGCGGCTGGCCCGGATCGATCCTGAGTTGCTGTGTCCGGTGAAGCATCGCAGCGCACAGGCGCAAGCGGATCTCACGGTGATTCGAGCGCGGGCTGGACTAGTGCGGGCACGAACCGCGTTGGTGAACACGGCGCGCGGACTGGCCAAGAGCTACGGGGAACGGCTGCGCGGCTGCAACGTGCGCAACATGAATCCGGAGAAAGCCGAGAGCTTGAGTCCGGAACTGCAACGGGCGCTGGAGCCGTTGCTGTCGGCCATCGCAGAGCCGAGCGAACGGATCTGCGAGTACAACCAACGCATCGAAGCATTGGCACAAGCGAGTTATCCGCAGGTGGCGTTGCTGAAGCAGATCAAGGGCGTAGGGACGCTGATCGCGCTGACATTCTTGCTGACACTGGAAGATCCGCATCGTTTCCGCAAGAGCCGCGACGTAGGCTGTTATCTCGGGCTACAGCCAGGACGAAGAAACTCGGGGCAGAGCGAGCCGCAGATGCATATCAGCAAAGAAGGCGATCCGTATCTGCGCACCCTGCTGGTGCAAGGAGCCCAGCACATTTTGGGTCCGTTCGGGGTGGACTGCGATCTCAGGCGCTGGGGCCTGAAGCTTGCGGAGCGTGGTGGAAGGAACGGGAAGAAGCGAGCCATCGTGGCGACCGCGAGAAAGCTGGCGGTGTTGCTGCATCACCTGTGGGTGAGCGGAGAAGTGTACGAACCGTTGCACAACAGCAGCCGAACGACCGTGGCCGCAGCCGCGTAAAAACAAAACCGTTTCAGGAAGAGAAAAGACAAAAGCCTGAGCGAACGAATCGCTCCTCGAGAGTGCGAATGGAAGCATGGCGACAGTGGCCACTCGGCGGGAGAAGAAAACGTGCCTAACAAAAAAGAGACAAGAATCCTTGACTCCGACCGGCCTTCTCATGGAAGGCGATTACACCAACTAGGGGGCAGGCTGAGACAAATATACAAAGAGGCGTTACACTAACACTCCACGGGGGCCCAAAAGACCACTCAAGTCACAACCGCGAGGTGTGCATGGAACTCCGCCTTCGCCGCTTGTCCTCTTTCACCCTGATTTCTCTCCTATCACTCTTCTCCTTTTCCTCCCAAACGGGAACGCAAAATAATGTTTTCGCCCAGCTGGGCGGCCCATCTGATTTGCAGGGGACGAGTGGAAAAACATACAAGGCGTCGTCGCAGGTTGACGCCTCCGATTACAGCTATAGCGTTCTCTACAGCTTTTGCTCAGCTCCGAACTGCACGGATGGCGCGGCCCCGCAAGCCGGACTGATCCAGGATGCGGCGGGCAACCTGTTCGGCACAACAACAGCGGGCGGCGGGAATTCTAATCCCGCTTGTGGTTCGAATGGCTGCGGCACGGTGTTCAAGTTGGACGACGCGGGCCACGAGACGGTGCTTTACAGCTTCTGCTCAGCTCCGAACTGCACCGATGGCGCGGCTCCCCAAGCTGGGCTGATCCAGGACGCCGCAGGAAACCTGTACGGTACTACTGTGGTGGGCGGCGCGAACGCGAATTCGAATTGCAGCAATGGCTGCGGCACGGTGTTCAAGGTGGACAACACAGGCCACGAGACCGTGTTGTATAGCTTCTGCTCCATTACGGTAGACGGGTCCCCGTGTTTGGACGGATCCGGGCCCCAGGCTGGCCTGATTCAGGATGCTGCAGGGAACTTCTACGGCACCACAAAGTTTGGCGGTACGGCAGGTGGCGGCACGGTATTCAAGCTAGACAATGCCGGTCACGAGACAATCATCGACGGGTTCTGCGAGACTGAACCTAATTGCCCGGACGGATCTGCTCCCGAAGCCGGCCTGATTCAGGATGCTGCGGGCAACCTGTACGGCACTACGTCCAGCGGCGGCATGGGCTTCTTCACCGTCAGCGGGGGCACGGTGTTTAAGTTGGGGGTGGTCAGCACAGTCCTCTACAACTTCTGCATCGCCAATGGCTGCCCGGACGGATCTGTTCCCGCAGCGGGCCTGATTCAGGATGCTGCGGGCAACCTGTACGGAACCACGTCCCACGGTGGCGCTGCGGTGATGGGTTTCGGCGACGGCGGCACGGTGTACAAGTTGGACACCGCAGCTCACCATACAGTCATATACAGCTTTTGCTCGGCTGCGAACTGCACAGACGGGCAGCTTCCCGCGGCTGGGCTGATCCAGGATGCGGCGGGCAACCTGTTCAGCACAACAACAGCGGGCGGCGAGAATTCTAATCCCTCTTGTGGTTCGAATGGCTGCGGCACGGTGTTCAAGTTGGACAACGCGGGCCATGAGACGGTGCTCTACAGCTTCTGCTCAGCTCCGAACTGCACCGATGGCGCGGCTCCCCAGGCTGGGCTGATCCAGGACGGCGCCGGCAATCTATATGGCACTACAAGTATCGGGGGTGCCAACGGAGGCGGGGGCACGGTGTTCAAGCTTACTCCCACCCTCATTATCACGGGTACTTCTGTGAATGTGAGCCGTGGAGCGACCGCTGCCTCGACGATCACGGTGACTCCGGGGACAACCTTCACTGGCAGTGTGGCCCTGACGGCTGCTGTCACATCCAGCCCGACTGGCGCTCAAGATCTTCCAACGTTGAGCTTCGGTTCGACCAGCCCGGTGAGTATTGCCGGTCCCTCCGGCGGAACAGCCACCCTCACCATCACCACCACTGCCGCGACGAGCGGAGCCCTTGAATATCCAAGAAGGCGCCCAGTCGGCTTGTTCGCCGCCAGCGGTACGGGCCTGGCTCTCATCCTGCTCATAGCCATCCCGGCGCGGCTTCGGAGTAGGCACAACAGGCTTGGTATTCTCACCTTTCTACTGATCTTCATTGGCGGTTTCATTGCGTGCGGCGGTGGTGGAAGCAGTGGGGGCGGCCGTGGTAATCCCGGTACTACGCCGGGCGCCTACACGGTGACTGTGACCGGCACATCAGGCAGCACCAACGCTGAAGGTACCGTCACTCTCACCGTGCAGTAGTCAATGTGAAATTGATTCCGAACCAATAGACTATTCCGGGGCGCTGGTTCGTTCATGCCCAAGGCATCGGATTGCGGGGCGAGGCTAGCCGCGGGTTCGACGGCGGTCCGGTCGGGTGTCCCGCAGAGGTTCAGTTGGCTGCCCAACTTACCGTTGCCCCTCCCAAAGAACGGTGCACTGACGAGCGCAACTGTTCTAAACCGGCGATTACACGCAATATAAAAAGGCGCCCACTTTTGCGGTAGGTTGAGATTGTTCGGATCGCCAACCTAGCGAAAAAGGAGCGCCTTTTATGAGTCAAGAAAAGTATATCGGCATGGACGTTCATCAGGCCACCATTTCGGTTGCCGTGATGGATGCGCGGGGCAAGTTGATGATGGAGTGCCTGCTGGAGACCGAGGCGTCCACGATCGTCGACTTCATCCAAGGATTGCACGGAACTCTATCCCTGACCTTCGAGGAGGGAACCTCAGCTGCCTGGTTACACGATCTCCTGAAACCCCATGTCAGCCGGCTGGTAGTCTGCGATCCGCGCAAGGCGGCCCTGCTGAAAGAGGGCAACAAGAGTGACCGGATCGACGCGCGCAAGCTGGCCGAGTTGTTACGCACCAACCAACTCACGGCGGTGTACCACGAAGAGCATGGCATGCGCGCCTTAAAAGAGCTGGAGCGGAGCTATCTGACCATCACTAAAGATGTGACCCGCGTGATGAATCGGATCAAAGCCCTGTACCGAAGTTGGGCGATTCCGTGCAGTGGCACCAGCGTCTATGCTCCACGTCAGCGCACCGAGTGGTTGGCCAAGCTCGTGGAACCAGGAGTTCGAGTTCGAGCCGAGCATTTATACCAGCAACTCGATAGTCTGCAACCCCTGCGTCTGCAAGCGCGAGGCGAACTCCTGCGGGAGAGTAATCAGCATCCTGCGGTGAAGCTACTTCGTCAGATTCCTTCCATCGGTCCGATTCGGGCTGCCTTGCTGGTGGCCTTGCTGCAGACACCCCATCGTTTCCGAACCAAGCGCCAACTCTGGGCCTACAGTGGTTTGGCGGTGGAGACTCATGACAGCGGTGAGTACCGCTACGTCAGAGGCAAGCGGCAACGCAACCGTGAGCGCATCACGGTGCGCGGTCTGAATGACAACCACAATAAAGATCGGAAGAGCCTTTTCAAAAGTGCCGCCATCTCTGCCAGCACAGGTCCGGGTCCGCTGCACGACTTCTATGGGGCTCGGGTGGACAAGGGAATGCGGCCGACGCTGGCCCGTCTGACGCTGGCACGCAAGATAGCCACGATCAGCTTAACGATGTGGAAGAAAGGAGTCAGTTTCGATCCACAAAACTTGCATCGGCAAGCAGCTTGAGCCTCTCTGGGTGAAGCAGGCTTTCCGTCTCGGGGGATTCTCTCCCCTGCTGGTCGGTCGTGTTCTGGAGATGCTCGGATTCGAGAGGAGTATCAGTCAATGAGATCGGCCTCGCGTGCTTTGGCACCGAGTCACCCATTACACGTTATGCCCTCTCGGATAACCAGAAATAGCCATAGGCCACGAGCCTCGGATAGAACCATGGTTGCCTCCGAAGCAACCAGCTCGCTTGCTGCTTTCTTAAGACACGATGGCACCCTTAGCAGGGCAGAGAAACTCACGAGAATGGACAACAAGCCAAACCTCTCCCGAGAAGTGAAACTACCGTGGGCTGGACCTCGAGAAATAATCTCCACTCCGGTCGAGGCGGAGTTTTTTCTTGACATCCCTTTTTATAGAACTCATTGACCCACACGTCAGGCGATCCGGGCGATTCACTCGCTTGACAAATGCTTTTGGCAAGAAGCTGGACAAGGCCGCATGTGCTCCGCACTTCGCTTAATATGATTTCTGCCGCATAGCGATAATTTGGCGTCCATAGTAAGAGATGCTATTCGTCGTGGAGGTTCAATTGAACTGGAGCAAATGGATTCGGCAGACCCACCGCTGGCTGTCCATCGTCTTCACAGTGGCCGTCATCATCAACGGCGTTACTGTGGTACAGGGGAAGTACAACAACAGGCTGGGCCTATCGGCAGTGGCCATACTTGCCTTGCTCCTGCTCACCGGCCTGTACTTGTTCGTCCTGCCGTATGTCAACAAGTGGCGGGGATACGCAATGTCGAAAACATAGCTTAAGACTTTCCAACAGGGTTAAGGCGAGCAACGTATTTTTCGAAAGCGTCAACTGCCAAACCTGCGTCACAACTGTCTCCGCTCAGCAGCAAGCCTGGGTGGCTATGGGACCGGAGTTCGTTACCCATGGAATTCGCTACGTCACTGTTGAATCAGGGCCGTACGGTCCGCTGCTAGGACCACTTCAAGACTCGCCGGAAGGACGGCTCATAATTCCCTCAAACTCGGCTGTGGCAAATGCTTGTGCCATCATGTCCGGGTCATATTGCCGGTCGTCGGTGGCTGCTTTGTTGCGCTAGGAACGCGAATGACGAATCCGGTTCCAAACCCCAGCAGCACTGCGGCAGCTAGCAAGCGAAAGGGGGTAAAGCTGGACGTGGGTTTTCCCAGGGCGTGAGCCAGGAAGCCTCGAGCATCGGCCCCGAACATGAGGAGCAAGGCAACGATAAAGATCAGGCCAACAAATGCGCCGACCATGCCACGGTGCAGCGCAATCACAATATCTTCAGTCCCTTCGTCGGTAATGTCGGCCATTGCCGCCCGGAACGCCAGCCACGCGAGACAGATTGCGACGACGGCGAGCACGATGGAGGCGACATGAAAGCGGCGGACCGGAACGGCGATGGCGCTGATGCTCAGCCCGGCTAGGACGGCGAAGCATGTGCCGGTCGCCGCGCTGATGCCAATGCTCAGGACTCGTGCAGCCGTCAAGAAGTTCGCCTCGCGGGTGCGGCATGTGCCGCGCGCTGTAATGATACCTATTGTTAACGCATTATAAGAGGGCGTCCCTTTAGGAGTAGGTTATGAGCGCAAGCATCATTCCCTACGAAAGGAACACCCTCCATGAATAGCGAAAAGTATATTGGGCTCGACGTTCATCAAGCAACCATCTCGGTGGCAGTATTGGATTCCACTGGCAAGTTAGTCATGGAATCCATCCTGGAAACAAAAGCCGCGACCATTCTGGAGTTCTTTGCGGGGTTGCGCGGAACTCTATCGGTCACCTTCGAAGAAGGAACTTGGGCCGCGTGGCTGTACGATTTACTGAAGCCGCATGTGGCCAAGCTGGTGGTGTGCAATCCGCGAAAAAATGCTCTGCTCAAAGACGGAAACAAAAGTGATCGTATCGACGCCCACAAGTTGGCCGAACTGTTGTACCTGAACAAGCTCAGCTCGGTCTACCATGGCGAGACCGGCGTGCGCATGCTGCGCGAGCTAGCCCGGAGCTACCTGACCATCGTCAAAGATCTGACCCGAGTCATGTGTCGGTTGAAAGCGGTCTATCGCAGCTGGGCGATCCCCTGTGCCGGCCGGGACGTCTACTATACCCGTCATCGAGCCGAGTGGCTGGGCAAGATCAAGGAAGCCGGCGTCCGTCGCCGCGCCGAACGACTCTACCAGCAACTGGACATGCTGCAGTACTTGCGCCAGCAAGCGCGCCGCGAGCTGTTGGCGGAGAGTCGCAAGCATGCCATCACCGTCAAACTACGGCAGATTCCCTCACTAGGACCGATTCGCTCCGCCTTGGCGGTGGCGCTGATCCAGACCCCGCATCGTTTCCGCACGAAGCGACAGCTTTGGGCTTACAGCGGACTGGCTTTGGAAACCCGCACCAGTGCGGAATATTGCTATGTCAAAGGCGGACTGCGACGTTCTAAGAAACAGATCTCCATTCGCGGTCTGAACAAGGACCACAATCATGATCTGAAAGGCTTGTTCAAAGGTGCGGCCACCCGGGCCAGTGTACTGCCCGGCCCGTTCCAGGATTTCTACCAGAGATCACTGGCCAAAGGTATCAAGCCCACGATGGCGCGTCTCACGCTGGCGCGCAAGATTGCAGCCATCACGCTAACTCTATGGAAGAAGGGAGAAAACTTCGACGCTGACAAACTGAAATCGCAAGCCGCTTGAGCGTCTCACGGGAAGAGCCCTCCATCTCCGGTGATCTTTTCTGGTGGTGGCCAGTTGGTTCTTGAGACGCTCGGGTTCGAGGGTGAGCATCCTAATCGCCTGTAGGCGCACAGTGCCCGTGGCAGTGAGCCTCTGTGTTAACCCTATGCCCTCTCGGATAACCCGAAAAAGCACTAGGCCTCGAGTCGCAGATAGAACCATGGTTGACCCCGTACAACCACGAGTGCTTGCCAGTTTCAGAAACCGATCGGCGTTGTCGCTACTCATGAACAGGCAGCTGCTGAGATGGAGCAAAGCAAAACCCCAAACCACAGGGCAAGACACAAGACTCGAGCGGCACTCCTATCTGACAAGGGACTGGATGCCGCGAACCATTACCGCGCTTCCGGCGGAGGTAGAAGAATGTTCTTGACATCCCCTCTTATAGAACGGCGATTACACCAACTATCCTCGCCCGGCTGTGCCAGCCGCTGTTACCCCGCACGTTCGCACCATTCACGCCAGTAGCAGGGATAGGAATTGTTCGGTTTGGTCCGCTTCGACTAACCAATTGCCGCTTTGATGATGCTGACCCGTTCCGTCAGACTTCCTGGTTCGACTGAGACCAGTTCGAAGCCGAAATCCCGGTAAGTCTCTTCGTGAATTTTCTCGAAACGCACCGTTTCCTCAAAGCTGATTCGCCGCGCTTCGGTAGGCGTGATGAAGCCAAGATTGCGAATGAAGAAGACTCGGTTTTGGTAGATTGCTTCTTTTTTGACGCGCTCCAGTTCGCTGGCAAGAAAGGGTGAAAAAGGGTGTCCGAGGTAGACTGCCAGCGCCGCCGTACAGAAAACGCAACGGTCGTGAAACTGAACCTCATCTGGTTGATAAGACGCTCGAATCTGACGGTCCCTTTGCAGATTAGCGATTACATCAATGAACGAGGGATCCGTCCAGGGTTGAACCGTCCCTTGGGCTTGCGCGGCGGCGATGACGTCAGTGGCGGCCTCTTCGACGACGCTGAATCCGTCGAGTTCTAACTGACGGATGATCGCTGTCTTCCCTGCGCCCGGCGCGCCGGTGATGATGAACCTTTTCATGGAGTTTTCTTACTCAGGGAACTGTGTCCTGAGTGGGAAATACGTTCAGAGAAGTCGTCTGAGCTTGCCCAGGATCAGTTCGGCATCTCCCGTTCGATTTGTTCGTATGGTCTTCTTCAGTTCCTTTTTGTGGTTTGGCTATCGCGGCCATGATCGATCATTGGCGCGAAGACGATCCTGGCCCGCGTCCACGCATCGCAGCCGCAAGCGCGTCAGGAAAGTATGTGCGCCAGGAGGTTAGGTTTCATTTTCCCAGCTCCGCTGGCCAATTTGTCAGCAGGGTGACGGACGCAGACTTGGTGTGATCGGCAGCGAGCACTACGAACCGCTGCCCATCAGCGCTTACGTCCCACAGGGGACTAGGGAAATTCGGAAAGTCAAACTGGAACAGCGCACGGATCGAGTCAACATGAAAGTTTGCCTGATTGGCGATTTGCGTTTCCATCAAACGATTTCCCATAGTCAGAAAGTAGAACTCATGGTTGTGTGTGAAGCGCGGCAGCCACCCGCCCGAAGTGGACACTTGATACTTTGCTCCTTCCGTGATAGGGGGCACAACGTACACCTCAGGCCGGCCCGTCTCATAGGAAAAATATGCAATCCACCGGCCATCGGGAGAGAACAGACCGTCAAAGATGCTGGAGGAGGCTCGTGACATTGCCGGCGGACGAAACGGCTTACGGTCGCCTTCCAGGGGCAGAATCCAATTCGAGTACGTCCCCTCCTTGGTAGTCAGATCGATGGAAAGATATTTCCCGTCCGGAGACCAGTCCAGAACGTTCGCGCCGATATACCTGTCGTCCTTGTAGAGAATTTCTTCGGCTGTGCGGCCATCAAGCGGCCGTCGCCGAACCGAGTAAGAACCGTTCTCCACGACGGTGTAGGCGATCTGTTTCCCATCCGGAGACCACGCCGCCGAGTAGCGTCTGTCCAAACGTTATCCGCGTGGGATCCCCGCCTGCCACGGGATAAAGCCATATCGCCTTTCCGATCGGGGTCTTGCACTGTGACGGCGATGGATTTGCCATCAGGAGAGAAGCGCGGATCGGAATAAATGGCCATCGGGCCTGGAGTAGATATTGCGTTTCCACCGCGGTCAAGAATCTGCATCTCCGATTTCGGGGAACTCTCGTTATAAGCCAGGACACCGTTCGCCGACACAGAGAAAGTTCGCCCTTCTCCCAGCGATTGCGGATCGCCCGACAATTTCAAGGTGCGCAGACTGAAAGGCTGAGCCAGGATGCGTCCGCCGCGGACAAAGAGCAGGTAACCCGACGCGAACCGCGCCCGCCCACCGGGGCCAATAATCACCCCACTTTGTTCCGGCTTTCCCAGTACGCCTACCTTGATCTGGCTGGCACCCGTCAGAGAGGAGGAACGTAGAAAAAGTGTTTGCCATCAGGCAGAAACGACGGAGCCTCGTTGGAACTTTCATCTTTATCGAGCCTGGTGGCAGGTGAAGCCTCTCCTCCGGATGCCGGCACTCGAGAGATAGGACCAAGACCTTGTTTGCAGAACAGAACGGTGCCATCGGCGCCCCAGTCGCCACCACCGCTCTCTGCCGAATCCGCGAGAGTCTCTGCTTCACCCCCCGAGACACTGATCTTCTTTAGTTTTTTATCGGCGACGAACCCGAGATACTGGCTGTCGGGGGACCAGAAGGGTGTTGCTGCATCTTCCGTTCCGGACAGCATGGTGGCCTGCTGCGCGCTGAGCGGACGCACCCACAAGTTGGTACTTCCTTTTTCGTCCACGGCGGAGAAAGCCAGGGTCTTACCGTCCGGCGAAACCACAACCGGGCCATCATCAAAGCCCGATGCCCGGAATGTCGTTCCCGGCGGAGGCGGGACATAGGCTCGCACCGAAGGTGCCGGAGCGTTGGCACGCTGTGCGAAGTAAAAGATGATTGCCGCGGCGAGCAGAAGTGCCGCACCCGCTAACAGCGTCCGCGAGCCAGGCATCCGTTGAGATTGTCCGGTTGCGATCGCAGCGCTCGACTGCGGAGATTGCGCAATGCCTTTCAATTGCAGCCGCACATCATGGGCGGTCTGAAATCTCTCCTCACGATCTTTTGCCAGGCAGGTTGCCACCAGGTAGTCGAATGCCGCCGGAGTCAATGGCCGGCTTGCACTAATCGGTTCGGGATCCTTTTCCAGGATGGCTGAAGCCACGCTGATCTGACTTTTCACTTCAAAGGCACGCTTTCCCGTCGCCATTTCATAGAGCGCCGCTCCAAACGCAAAGATGTCGGAGCGCGCGTCCACCTCCTTGCCCTCGATTTGCTCCGGAGACATGTACTGGATGGTCCCCACGATGCTGCCCGCGATCGTCAGGGGCGAAACCGGGGTCGGGCCGCTGATTGTCTGCGCTGCCGACAAAAGCGGCGCCGATGCTGAGCCCCCCGCACCCAGCATGCTGGGCTTCGCCAAACCAAAGTCCATAAGTTTGGCGCCGGTCTTGGTCAGCATGATGTTGCCTGGCTTCAGATCACGGTGCACAATGCTGGCACGGTGCGCGGTCTCCAAGGCTTCCGCGACTTGCATCCCCATCTTCAACAACTCAGGAAGCGGTATCACACCTCTGCGCAGCCGCTCGGCCAGGGTCTCGCCATCCAGAAACTCCATCACCAGAAAATCAGTTCCGTCCTGCGAGCCCACGTCAAAGAGTTGGCAAATATGCGGGTGATTCAGCGAAGAGACAGTCCGCGCCTCGCGCTCGAAGCGCTGCCTGAGTTCTGGATTGTCAGAAAGTTGAGTGGACAGGATCTTGATCGCAACGATGCGGTCGAGCCGGGTGTCAAGAGCACGGTAGACCTCGCCCATGCCGCCAGCCCAGCGGGGCGACGATCTCATACGGCCCGAGTTTGGTGCCAGAGGTCAGTGCCATCGGTGCGCGTCATTATAGTCCGAGGGAAATGCCCTGAAGGGGATTCCGGCAGATGTGGGTGGCCGGCCGGCAACTGGAAGTAACGTCGTGATCGGGTTTCCGAAGGCACTTTGCCCGTCATCCCTTGGGCATGTCTTCCCTGTCCGAGTGCAGCTTTGACAAATCATCCATATTTCTGCAATTATAGAAATATGACTCGCACCCAATCCAAAAAGTCCGCGGATCAGGTAACCCGGTTTGCCGACATGTTTTCTGCGATGGGAACCGAGCCGCGGCTTCGGATCATGCAGTTGCTGTTGTCGGCTCACCCGGACGGCCTGGTAGTCGGCGAGCTTCAGGAAGAACTGGATATACCGAACTCGACGTTGTCGCATCACCTGGACAAACTTAAGAACGAAGGCTTGGTGCAGGTACGCCGGGAGAGCACGTTCCTGCATTACACGGCGAATACCGAAGCCCTGGAAGAACTGTTGAGATTTTTGTATGCCGAGTGTTGCACCCGCAACAAAGCGGTCAGGCCGGAACAGATTGTTCAAATTTGCCGGTAGGAGATGACATGAGTGGCGCAGATATCAAAGACGTGGTTAAAGAAAAGTACGGGCAGGCAGCTTTGCGGGTAACGCGCTGCGGCAGCTCTTGCTGTGGCAGCAGCCCTTCTACCGGCAGCAATTGCGGTGACCCAATCACTTCCAACCTCTACGACGCCGCGCAAGCCGGTCAGATTCCGGAAAAGGCTCTGCTGGCGTCGCTGGGGTGCGGCAATCCAACTGCATTGGCCAAATTGAATCCTGGCGAAGTTGTGCTTGATCTTGGCTCCGGGGGTGGGATCGATGTGCTGCTATCCGCCAAGCGGGTCGGGCCCACCGGTAGAGCTTACGGCCTGGATATGACGGATGAAATGCTGGCTCTGGCGAACGAGAACAAGCGCCGGGCGGGAGTTGAGAACGCCGAGTTTCTACGCGGCGAGATCGAGCACATTCCCCTGCCTGACAATTTCGTGGATGTGGTTATTTCAAACTGCGTCATCAACCTGTCTGCCGACAAAGATCGGGTGTTACGGGAAGCGTTCCGGGTTCTGAAACCGGGTGGACGGTTCGCAGTGTCCGACGTGGTGACGCGTGGCGAGATGCTACCCGAAATTCGCCAGAGCGTGTTGCTGTGGGTGGGGTGCGTGGCGGGCGCGCTGGAGGAAAACCAGTACCGGAGCAAGCTCGCTGCCGCCGGGTTTGAGCAAATTACGCTTGAACCGACTCGCGTCTATCGCCTGGAAGATGCCCGCGAATTTCTTTCGGGTCAGAACATCGACATGGACGCCATCGCACCGCAGGTCGATGGCAAGTTCATGAGCGCGTTTGTACGCGCGGTGAAACCTCAGAAAAAAGAACCTTGCTGCGGACCGAACTGCTGCAACTAGGAGATAGCGATGCAGGGACACTTCAATGTCTTGTTCCTATGCACCGGCAATTCCGCCCGTTCGATCATGGCCGAAGCCATCATGAATCACAAGGGGCGACCGAACTTCACTGCATATAGTGCCGGGAGCCACCCGTCGGGGAAAGTCCGACCGGAAGCGATCAAACAACTGGAGAGCGCTCGTTTGCCAACCAACGGTCTCAGAAGCAAGAGTTGGGATGACTTCGCGAAGCCTGATGCTCCCAGACTCGACTTTGTTTTTACCGTCTGTGACAACGCTGCGAAAGAAATCTGCCCCTTTTGGCCGGGCCAGCCGATGACTGCACATTGGGGCGTTCCGGATCCAGCATCGGTGCAGGGCACAAAAGAACAAGTGGAAAAGGCGTTTCGTGACGCTTTCTTTATGCTCGACCGCAGGATCAGTTTGTTCCTGTGCCTTCCGGTGACCAGTCTCGACCGCCTTGCAATCAAGAAAGAAATCGACAAAATCGGACATCAATGAAATTTGTTTTGCGAGCCCGTTTTGCAGCAGAGTTTCTGGGCACTGCCTTTCTGGTGGCCGCTGTGGTCGGTTCTGGCATCATGGGCGAACGTTTGGCAGGAGGAAATGTTGCCATCGCATTACTGGCGAACACGATTGCGACCGGAGCGGCTCTACTCGCACTGATTCTGACATTTGGCTCGATCTCTGGCGCACATTTCAATCCGGCGGTAACGTTGGCCGATGCCGTCGAGCACGGCATTCCTTGGGGGGAACTGCCGTTTTACATCGCTGCGCAGTGCACAGGCGGAACCGCGGGAACTGTCGTTGCCCATCTCATGTTTGGTTTCCGCTGGTTATTCGCTCTCCACGCACCCCCGTCACGGATGGACGCTCGTCTTCAGCGAATTCGTAGCAACATTCGGATTGTTGTCAGTCATCTGGGGATGTTCCCGTACGCGGTCAGATGCGACACCCTTCGCCGTCGCCGCCTACATCAGTGCCGCGTACTGGTTTACTGCCTCTACCTCCTTTGCGAACCCGGCGGTTACGCTCTCCAGAGCCTTATCGGACACTTTCGCCGGGATCGCGCCTGCGGACGCTCCGCTATTCATTGCGGCTCAACTGGCTGGAGCCATCTCCGCAACCCTGCTGTTTCGTTGGCTCGCGCCGAATAGGCGCACATCCGTGAACGGAGAGCCGGGTGTGCCGCCGGCTTACGACGTTTCTTTCTCAGAAGCGATCAGACAGGAGCGGAACTGAACACGGCGTCACGACATCAAGCGCAAGATGCGAGATGTACCCAGCCGCTAGTCCGCTCGTGAACCCGGCCAGGAAACGCCAGAACAACTCGCGCGCACGCATGATCGGTACTTTCTGGGGGTTTCATTGGTTGGCGTATGCCCGCTTCAAACCTTCGATATCAATCTTCTTCATTTTGAGCATCGCCTGCATCACTCGCTTGGCTTTCTCTTTGTCCTTGTCTTCGAGCAGCTTATTTAGAATGGTCGGAACGATTTGCCAGGACAGGCCAAACTTGTCTTTGAGCCAACCACATTGCACTTCCTGGCCGCCGCCGGCCGTGAGCTTTTTCCAATACTCATCTACTTCATCCTGGGTCTCGCAGTTCACCACAAATGATATTGCTTCGGTGAATTTGAACATCGGACCGCCGTTCAAGGCTGTGAATTCCAGCCCTTCGATTTGGAATGTGCCCACCATCACGGTTCCGGCGGGTCCCGGCGATCCCTCCGGGTAGAGCGCAAGCTTTCCGATCTTCGAATTCTTGAACACAGACGTATAAAACTTCATCGCTTCCTCGGCATTGTTGTCGAACCACAAAAAGGGTGTGATTTTCTGCATACGAACTCCTTTGGCAAGTTGGATGAAGAAACCGTGCCCTGGCGTTTTCTCGCTTCGCCCCAATTATTCAAATGGAAAATTCAGTTCCGCATTCAGAGCAGTAGGCCAGACTGACAATACTGAGCGTTACCGGCGCGTTGACTTGCCTGGACCGTCCGCCTAAGATTGAGCGCCACAGACGCTGCTTTTAACATTATCCACGATCGGACAGCCGTCACTGGGCAAACTATGATCGGACAGACGATCTCGCACTACCGCATTCTTGAAAAGCTGGGCGGCGGCGGGATGGGTGTGGTCTACAAAGCCGAAGACACCCGGCTTCATCGTTTTGTAGCCCTCAAGTTCCTGCCCCAGGAAGTTGCCCGCGATCCCCAAGCCCTCGCCCGCTTCCAGCGCGAAGCCCAGGCCGCATCGGCCCTGAATCACCCCAACATCTGCACCATCTACGACATTGGCGAGCAGGACGGCCAGGCCTTCATCGCCATGGAGTTTCTGGATGGCGTGACCCTGAAGCATCGCATCTCGGGCCAGCCCATGGACACCGAGACTCTGCTCTCGCTGGCCATCGAAGTAGCCGACGCGCTCGACGCCGCGCACACCGAAAAAATCGTGCACCGCGACATCAAGCCGGCCAACATCCTCATCACCAAACGCGGTCAGGCCAAAATCCTCGACTTCGGACTGGCCAAGTTGACCGGCGCGCAGTCTCCCGCCGCTGAAGGCGCAACGATCGAAGAGAACCTGACCAGTCCGGGAACGGCCGTGGGCACGGTGGCCTACATGTCGCCCGAGCAAGCCCGCGGCGAGGAACTCGACGCCCGCACCGATCTGTTCTCTTTCGGCGCCGTCCTCTACGAGATGGCGACTGGACGCATGGCCTTCAGCGGAAACACTTCGGCGGTCATCTTCGATTCCATTCTGCACGGTGCGCCCGACCTCGACGGCGCGGTTTAATCCCGACCTGCCCGCCGAACTGCGAGCGCATCATCAGCAAGGCCCTCGAAAAAGATCGCGCCCTGCGCTACCAGAGCGCGGCGGAAATGCTGGCCGACCTGAAGCGCCTGCGCCGCGATTCCAGTTCCGCGCGAGTCGAGATCGCCGCCGAGCAATCTCAGATCCAAGAAGAGCAAGACGCTGATCTGGGTGATCGGCGGCGTTGTCGCGCTGGCGCTGCTGGCGGGTGCCGCGTTTTTCTTGGCGAAGCCGCAGCAATCAGGATCAGATCTCCTCGGTCGCGGTGATGCCGTTCGTCAACGCCACCAACAATCCCAACTCCGACTATCTGAGCGACGGCATCACCGAGAGCCTGATCAACAACCTCTCGCAACTTCCGAATCTGGTCGTGATGGCCCGGTCGTCGGTATTTCGCTACAAGGGACGCGACGTCGATCCTCAAACCGTGGCCAAGGAATTGAAAGTCGAGGCCCTGGTCACCGGACGTATCATGCAGCACGGCGATCAGATCATCGTCAGCTCCGAGCTGATCGACGCCCGCACCAGCCGCAACCTCTGGGGCGACCAGTACGACCGCAAGCTTTCCGATGCGCTCGCCGTGCAGCAGGAAATTACCAGCGCCATCTCAGCCAAGCTGCGCGAGCGTCTGTCCGGCGAGACCAAAAAGCAAGTGGCCAAGGGCGGTACCAGCGATCCCGAGGCCTACCAGCTCTATCTCAAGGGTCTCTACTACTGGGAAAAGCGCACGCCCGAGACGCTGGAAAAAGCCAAAGACTATTTCAATCAGGCCATTGAAAAGGATCCGGGCTACGCCATGGCCTACGTCGGGCTCGCCAACTACTACGTAGCCGCGCCCGACTATGAGCCATTGCAGAGAGCTAAAACCGTCCCCAAGGCAATCGCGGCCGCGCAGAAGGCTCTGGCAATTGACGACACCATGGCGGACGCTCATGCCGCGATCGCGTCGGCTTCTCAGGACGTATGGGATTGGGATCGCGCAGAAAGATAATTCAAGCGAGCGTTGGAGCTCGATCCTAACCAGGTTATCGCGCACCAGTGGTACGGGCTGTATTTGGCTTTTACGGGACGTGGCGATGAAGCGCTGCCACACTTCAAGTGCGCGCTGGAGCTCGATCCTCTGAATCTGACCGCCAACGTGAATCTCGCCACTGGCTACGATAATTTGCGACAGTACGATCTGGCGTTGAAGCAATTCAAGCAGGCAATCGAAATGGACCCCAACTACGCCGGCGCACATTTTAACCTGGCGCTAACCTATCAGGATATGGGCGAGTATGAATTGTGGCTGAAAGAATGGAAGCAAGCAGCCGTCCTCTCCAACGATCGGGAGGAGATTCCGATTGCTGAGGAAGTCGCTCGTGCTTATGCAAAAGGCGGCGTCCACGCCGCGCTGAGCCGCGATATCGAGCTTCGCAAACAGGAGGCACAACACACTTACGTGGACCCTGCTTTCGTCGGCTATGAATACGCGTTGCTGGGCGACAAAGATCAGGCTTTCAGTTGGCTGGAGAAGGCATACGCCGGAAAGTCAGGGACGCTGGGCTACATCAAGGTTGTCAAAGCCATGGACCCTTACCGCTCCGATCCGCGGTACGTTGACCTTGTTAAGCGTATCGGCGTGCCGCAGTGACTTAGCTCCAAAAACCATTAACCACGAAGGACATGAAGGTACACGAAGAAAAACTCCGCGACTTAAGCCTTCGTGGTACTCCGTGCCCTTCATGGTTTGTGGATTTGCTGGCGTATCGTGAAACTGACCACTTCCGTGTTTTCCCCTAGTGTGAAAATGTTTGCACAATGCCTTGGGCAAGCCGGATTAGGTCCGGCTTAACTATCTTCCCGACCAAGTATTTACTCGCATTTCTCGGTGGCCACTAAACTGCGCGTATCAAGGATGGATGTGTCTCCCCCGGAGACTTTCTTGATATCAGAACGAGTTTTTCTGGCATTCGACACCGAGCGCGGTGTGGCCTGCGTCCAGGCCTCCGGTTGGCGGCGGGCGTATCTCCTGTGGACCTTCAGGAACTTCCGCGGCCTGCCACACAAGATTTTGAATGCTCAACAGCGCAAGCTGGTGGAGGCGTTGTACTCGGAAGCGTCCCTCAACCCTGCGGGCGGACTCGCACAGGAAAGGCTGATTGGCACGGTACAGGATCTGCGACTGCCGTCCAGTGAGCCGGTTAAGGACTCAGCGACTGAACCGTTCACTTCAAACCTTCATCCAGACGCTCCAAAAAACAGGCTCGCGGCGCTCTCGGTCAGGAAGCTTGGTGATCGGTTGCATGCCATCTATGCCCGAGTGGCTTTTTCCGAGATGCCACGAACTGTGGGCGCGTGGGCGCTGGTTGCGCTCATGGCGGTGCTGGGGTGGCAACAGTTGCGCAACCGTCCGGCTGTTTCTGCCTCGAGTAGTGCGGCAACAGGCGCTCCCCGGAATGAAAATCGTTCGGTTGCGCCCGTTCCCGAGTCTGCGGCCATGGCAAGCCAGCCTGCTGAGGATTCTTCGGTTCAGCAGGCCACGACGCTGGGCGTTGTAAGGTCGCCCTGGCTGGTCGCGAGTCTTACAAGCATGCACGATGCCTCTGCCAACCTGTCCCGGATGCAGATCTCGGGGCCGCCGCGGAAGATGGTTTATCCGGACTACCCCAACAAGCAGGGCAAAGTCCTTCTGCGGGCGGTCGTCAGCTCCGATGGCGCCGTACGGCAAGTCAGGTTAATCGCTGGTGATCCATTGCTGGCAGCGGCGGCGAAGACAGCCATCCGGCAGTGGCGTTATCAACCGCTCTTGAGCGACGATCGAAGAGTAGAACGGGAGACCAGAATCATAGTCGCCTTCATTTCGGACGACGTGGTTTCCGTCAGTTTTCCCGAGCCCGCACCGATTTCCCAGTAACGCCCCTATATCCTTGATGGAGGTTGCGTGGGATTTTTGTGCGCTGAAGCTAATTCCAGCCCGCCTGCAACGGCGCCGTCTAGACCTGAAGCACGTCGCCGTCGCGCGCAACCAATTCGTAGAGTACCGGATTGACGAAAAATCCGATAAAGAGCCGCGAGATCAGCCCGGCCACAATCACGATGGCGAACGGACGCTGCGTGTCGGAACCGATTCCGGTGGAGAGCGCAGCGGGCAACAATCCCAGGCAGGCGACCAGCGCAGTCATCATGATCGGACGCAGGCGTAGCAGCGACGCTTCACGCGTCGCGGTGCGTATATCCATCCCTTCCTGCCGCAGCTTGTTGATGTAGGAAACCAGAATGACGGCGGTCTCAACCGAGACTCCGAGCAAGGCCAGAAGACCCAGAACAGAAGAAACGCTGAAAGGCGTGTGCGTCAGTTTCAGCGCCACCAGCGCGCCCACCGGCTCGGTCATGATCACGCCCAGCGCGATGGTGACGGGGAATTTGAAGTTTCCGTACAGCGCGAACAGGATCATGAAAATGAGCATGACCGCGAGCGGGCCGATAAAAGCAAGCTGCGATCTCGCTTCCAGAAACTGGCTGTACTCGCCGCCCCAGGCCAACGTATAGCCCTGGGGCAGGTTGACGGTCTTGTTGACTGCCGCTTCGCCATCCCGGACCGCGCGGGCCAGGTCGCGGCCTTCGATGCTGTACTGCACTCCGATGTAGCGGGAATTGTTCTCGCGATAGATGAATGACGCGCCGTTTCCCTGGCTGATGTTGGCCAGCTGGGACAGCGGGATCTGCTGACCGTCGGGCGTGCCTACCAGCAGATTGCCGATTTCCTGCGCGCTGCTGCGGAACTGCGGCTGCATGCGGACCACGAGGTCGAAGAGCTTTTCGCCCTGAATGACCTGGGTCACAGCTTGTCCGCCGACCGCGGCTTCGATTACGGCTTCGACGTCGGCGACATTGATTCCGTAACGCGCGATCTTGTCGCGATCGACATCAATCAGCAGGCTGGGCTGGCCCAGTTCGCGCACCACCGTCAGATCGGTAAAGCCCGGCACTTTGGTCAGAGTGTTCTTGATCTGGATCGCCTTGTCCTGAAGGACGTTCAGATCGTCGCCATAGATCTTGACCGCCAGAGAACTCTTCAGACCGGTGAGGGCTTCGTCCACGGCATCTTCCGCGGGCTGGGTGTAGTTGAAGATGATTCCGGGAAAGGCCGCGAGTTTCTTGCCGATGGACGCAATCAGTTCGTCCTTGTCGTGGATATCGCCGCCCAGGCTTTGTCCTTGTAAGGCTTCAGACCCGACGTAGAACTCGCAGTTGAAGAAGCCGGTGGGATCGGTGCCGTCGTCCGGTCGTCCCAGCTCCGAGCCAACCACGGTCACTTGCGGATACGACATCAGGATGGCGCGTATCTGAGGCGAGATCTTGCTGGCTTCCTCGAACGAAATGGTGTAGGGCATGGTCGCCCGAACCCAGAGCGCGCCTTCATCCAGGTGCGGCATGAACTCGCCGCCGATAAAAGGAACCAGCAGCAGCGTTGCGCCGAAGATAAGAGTCGCAATCGCCAGGACAGTTTTGGGACGATCGAGCGCCCAATCCAGCTGCGCGGCGTACTTCTCTTTCATCCATTCAAAGGCGCGGTTGCGATGCTCGCGTACGCCCTTCTTGAACCAGAAAGAAGCCAGTACCGGGATCAGCGTCAAAGTCAGAATCAGCGCGCCGACCAGCGCGAACGACATGGTCTCAGCCATGGGATGAAACAGCTTGCCCGACGGCCCGCTCAGCGCGTAAATCGGCAGATAGCCGGCGAGAATGACCGCCACCGAATAAAAGATCGGGCGATCCACATCTTTCGCGGCCGCCAGGATGACTTCATTCAGGTTGTATTGCTGGCCCTCCCGCAGCGCCAGCTCGCGATAGATGTTTTCGATCATCACCACGGTGCCGTCGATGACGATGCCGAAATCGATTGCGCCAATCGAAAGCAGGTTCGCGGCAACGTCATGGGCGTGCAGCACGATGAAGGCGAACAGCAGCGACAGCGGAATGGTGAGAGCGACAATGACCGCCGCCCGGAAACTGACCAGGAAGAAGATCAGCACAACCAGCACCAGCAGCATTCCGCGCAGCAGGTTGTCCTCGACGGTGTCGGTGGTCAGGTCGACCAGCTCGCTGCGATCGTAAAAGGGGACGAATTTTTACGTCCGGCGGCAGAATGTGCCGGTTCAGCTCTTCGGTCTTGGCCTCGACGCCTTTGAGCACGTTCTGGGTCTGCTCGCCGCGGAGCATGAGAATGACGCCCTCGACCGCATCGTCATTTTTCTGAAAACCGAATTCGCCCAGGCGAGGCGCGTAGCCGATAGTGACATCGCCAACATCCCGAATCCGGATGGGTACGCCATTGTTGCTGCCCGACCACGACATTGCCGATGTCGTCGGTATTCCGCACCAGGCCGATGCCGCGGACGTAGTAGAACTGTCCGCCCTGGGAATAAAATCCGCCGCCGGCATTCGCGTTATTGGCAGTCAGCGCCGTGATCACCTGCGGAATGGTGAGGTGATAGCCGTAGAGGCGCGTCGGATCGAGCAGCACCTGGTACTGCATGGTGGTGCCGCCGAAACCGGAATCGTCGGCCACGCCCGGAACCGACCGGTAAGCTCGCTCCACCACCCAGTCTTCGATGGTTTTCAGTTCCTGCGGGCGTGCGGTCCGGGCTCTCGAGCACGTAGCGATAGACCAGCCCGCTGGGACTGAACAGCGGCGCCAGCCCGGGAGTTACCCCGGCCGGGACACTGGCGTCTGCCAGGCGCTCGAAAACCACCTGGCGCGCGAAGTAGCTGTCGGTGTCTTCTTCGAAGGTCAGGATGACGTCAGAGAGACCGTACAGCGAGATGGAACGCATGACCACCATGTGGGGCACGCCATTCATCTCGAGCTCGAGAGGAAGCGTGACCAGCCGTTCCACTTCCTCGGCGGCGTGGCCGGGCCACTGGGTGATGATCTCGACCTGGGGAGGCGAAAGATCCGGATAGGCATCCACCGGCATGCGCTGGAACGAAATGATGCCGCCAACAGTAATGAAGGCGGTGAGCATCAGCACCAGGAAGCGCTGGCGAAGCGCGGCTTGTACGATTTGGTGGATCATTCAGAGAGGCTCATGGTTGTGACCGGTTCGCCATCCCTAGCGCTGAAGTGAGTTGGCGAACTGCAGGAACAAGCTGCCGTCCCCGATAACCCGATCGCCGGCTTTGAGGCCGCTGGTGATCTGGGTCTGTCCTTTCTGGCTTTCGCCGAGAGTCACCGAGCGTCTGCCGAACTGGTTTGGAGAAACCTGCGACGTAAACAAAGGCTGATTTTCGGTGTCGCGCAAAACCGCGGCATCCGGCACGGTGATCGCGTCCTTGATGGTTCCGGCCTGGACGGAGGCGGTGACGTACATGTCCTTCTTGAGTTTTTGTCCGGGATTGTTGGTCTCGATGCGCGCCTGCAGGGTGCGTGTGCTTGGGATCCAGCGAAGCCGCAACGTACGAGATGCGGCCCTGAAAAGCGTCGGGATAGGAATCGGTCTGGATGGTCACGGGATCGCCGAGTGCGCACGTAGGGCAAGTCTTTTTGATAGACGTTGACCAGCACCCACACGTTGCTGGTGTCTGAAATCATGAAGCACTGAGTGTTGCCGGGTTGGAGAAGCTGACCCGCCGATACATCCTGCTCGACCACCTCGCCAGCGATCGGCGCCAGCACCGGAACTTCGAAAGAAGGCGGGGCTTTAGCCAAAGCATCGGGATCGCTGATTCCCATCACTTTCAGCGCGGCTTCAGCTGCCGACAAATCTCCGCCGGCTTGCACTGCGGCCGATTCAGCCTGCTCCAGATCCTTCACTGCGATCGCATGATGCTCGTACAAATCCTTGGCCCGGTTGTAGGTTTTTTGCGCCAGATCATTGGCATCCCTGGCCTTCAAATAATTGGTGCGCAGTTGAGAGAAGTCGGGGCTGGCGACGTACAGCATGGGTTGGCCGCGATGCACTTTCTGGCCGGGAGCCACCACTACCCGACTGACCGGGCCGCTCACCTGGGTGATGACCGGCGTGGTGCGAAAATTGTTGAACGCTACGGTGCCGGACAACCGCAAGGTGCGGGTCAGAGTCGATGGCTGAACCGTCACCACCTGCACATGCGACATCTGCTCCTGCGGAATTGAAAACAGCTCACCATTGTCGGAGCTCTTGGAGTACCTGTCGGGTGCAGCCTTTCCCGATTCGCCGCAACCCGCTAGCGCCGCCAGCCCAACCACGGCAAGCGCCAGCGATCCGGCCTGTAACCACGAGCGATTTTTGTGCCTCTTCATTTCAGGTACCTCATTTCCGATTGCTCATGGCAGGTTTCTCGTTCCTACGGCTTGCTTCAGCTGCTCCAATGCCGTCATGTACGAGGACAAGGCCTGGCGATACGCCAGTTCGGTGGACCGGTAACTGCGTTCGGCATCGAGGAAATCGAGCAGGCTTGCCGAACCGGCCTTGTAAGCATATTCGCTGATGTCGCGTGAGTCTGCCGCCTGCTTCAGATATCCGGAAACATAAAGTTGCACGATTTCATCGTTGCTTCTCACGGCTTCGTAGGCGCTGGCCACATCCGTCATCACGGTGTCGCTGGCAGCCTGCTGCTGTTCCTGTGCCTGGGTAAGAGCGTAGCGAGTGCGCGCGATCTCGCCCTGGTTGCGGTTGAAGATCGGCAGGTCAAAGCCCACAAAAATTGACGCCGAGTTCTGTCCCGCAGTGTGGGTAAAGTCGTAGGTGCCGGTCACATCGACTTTGGCGTTGGCCTGGGCCAGACGAATCTGGCTTTGCGCCGCCGTCACTCCTAATTCGGCCGCCCGTAAGTCAGGACGCTCGCGCAGCGCCATCGCCTGCAAATCCTCCACCTTCGACTTGAGGGGCACATAAGCCAGGTCGCCGGTCACATCGAAGCCGGCAGGCGTCGCGTCATAGCCGAGCAAGGCCCGCAAGCCCGCCAGGGCCTGAACTTTCGCCAGTCGGGCGGCGGAGACATCGGTTTGAAACTGCAGCAGCTGGAGCTTGATCTTTAACAGGTCGCCTTCGCTGATGTCACCGGCTTTGTACTGAGCATCGGCGATGTCGACCGTCTGTTGAAAGTCCTTCAAATCCTGCATTGCAAATTGCAGCGTTGATTCCGCCAGCAGAACGCTGACGAACTGCTGCCCGACGTTGAACGCCAGAGTGCGTTCGGCATCCGTGACCTGGGCGCGGGTGACCGCCGTCTGATCCTGGGCGGCTTGCAGACGACGCTGGCGTTTGTGGCCGCGCTCGAACAGATATCCGATTCCGATGTCGAACTGCTGGGTCACATCGAGATTGTCGACCGAGAAATCCTGGGGAGTGAAAATCGGGATGAACTGGGAGTCCGCACCGAAGGTTGGATTGGGACGCAGGTTCGCAGTAATTTCCTGAGCCTGATTTTGCAGGATCATGGTCCTCGTGGCCTTCAATGCATGGTTGTGGGTCAGCGCCAGATCGATGGCCTGATCGAGGGTGATCAGGGTCGGGGATTGCGCAGCCGCGGCTCCAGACAGCAGAAAAATCAAAGTCGCAAGGGCTGGAAACCGGCGGATAGGAGCCCGTGAAGACGGCTTGGGCTGATCGCCAGCCCCACGTTGGGATTCGTCGCTATGGTTCGAGCAAGCTGCGAAATTCAGTGAACTCATTTTTGTCGAATAAGAAGCACGCCCAAGCTGTGGGAAAGCAAATCATGATTTCCGGGTTCCGGTGCGAAACCGGGAACATGACACGCGACGAAGAGTCAGCAGGTGGGCGGGGGGCGAACGTACAACTGAAAGGATTCCAACAACTGCCTGGTTTGGCCGGGAGGAAGAGATACTTCCTCATTGGCGCGAAACGCAGGCGAAAACACCACAACCGAAGATATTCCTACGGCGGAGTGAGCCATCAAACAGGTGAGGCAAACCCCGGTGTTGAATGATGCGGATCGCGAGTCTGCAGTGACTTGGCGGTTGGGGATTTCGAGACCGCAAAGATGTACTGCCTGGACCGTAGTGGCGAGCAATAGCACCGCGATGCACACCACGGTTAGCCATTCGCCGCGCTCTGCTGGTCTCCCCTGAATATCCACAGTCCTCTTTACCCCTTAGATGCAGAAATACAGGCTCGTCAGCCCCTGCGTCTAGTGGGTCTCGTGATTCTAGCACCAGGGCGGTTCGGGGTGGTTAGTGCCGCCCTCGGGCGGTGGGCGAGACGCCCACCGGACAGCCGCCGGGACGGCGGCGCTGCTTTGCCAGTGCTGATTGCTACGTGGCATTTCTTTCGCCTTTTCAGGGCTCTATCCTTGCAGGGTCCCTCACCCACGGCTGGCGCCGTGGGCTACATTCTTGCGCCGCTATGCGGCTCTGGCTCTCTTTTCCCAATTTTCCTCTTCCGATTTTCATCTTGTCATTCCGAACCGCTTTAGCGGTGAGGAATCTGCTTCTTGGCTCTACCCAAAAACAGATTCCTCACACCTTCTCGCCGCGCCAGCGCGGCTGCGATGGTGTTCGGAATGACAAAAGATTGTTTTCTCCTAGAGCAATCCTCGGCTAGGTCACTCGTTCGCACAACAGCCAGACATGGCAACTCTTGTGCATTCGTCCTGGTTCGAAACCGGCGAGCACGGTTCTATTCACTTTGAATCCATAGCCGGGCAGAACCTGTTGCCACTGGGTTACTGTCTTGAATTCGAATGGCATGTTCATTTCGGGGATGCCCTGGGCAATTGCGTTGCTGAAGAAGTCGATCAAAACCAGCACTTGATGCTGCACGGCGAGCGGCATGCTCACAAACTTTCTGAGCAATGGTTGCGCCTCCAGGGTCTCTTTCAGCCCGGGCATTTGAGCGGGCAAACCATAGGTATCTTCTTTAATCAGGGCATGGGTTGCGATTTTCCGCAGGCGGTGGATTACCAGCGGCAAATCCTCCGGATCGATGTGATGGAGCACAGCCTGGACCAGGGCCACATCCACGATGTTGTCAGGATACGGAATGTCGGTCGCCGACGCCATCCGGACAAACGGCAATCGCCGGGCCTCTTCGTACCTGTAGTCCAACACGTCAGTGGTGAAGACTTCATAGCCGCCCTGGGATAATCGGGCGGCGAGGTAGCCGCTGCCGCAGCCGTAGTCCAACACTTTCTTTCCGGGCAAAAGCTTCTGCAGTTGCCGAAAATCCGTTTCGGGTTTGGTTTTTGTTTTGTACTGGTGATAGACGCGGTTAAACCAGAATGAGCTATCTGCCTTGCGGAACGTGTGCTGCAGCAGATCGGTGGTCACTTCGACCAGTCGCGCGGGATTGACGCCGTCTTGCTGACTCCGGGCGAGCTTTTCGAAAGAGCGGTCAACCATTTCCGAGACCTGGCCGTTCTTCGCATCGAAGAACTCGCAGTAGCCGGCTTTCACCGAAGCGCTCACAAATTCGACGACTGCAGGGTTCTGCAGCGCGTCGGCGACGGTTCGCACGGTTTGATCTTGTGGCATGGCAGACTTTAGATGTCGACGGGCGCAGGAGAGTGTTCGTTCTCCCGGCGTTTGTCATCCTGAGCGAAGGACCTGTGTATTGCGTGTGCCCACGGCACCCATCGGCGTACGAAATGCAATAGGTCCTTCGTCGGGGAGCCGTTCGCTGCGCGAGGGGCTCCACCTCCAGGATGACAAATGCATTCCGCGCCGCATCGGACCAGAAGCCCCGCAGTTCGGTATAATAGCGCGATTCGTGAACTTGCCTCTCAGGTCCTGCCAGGGGGCACTCTGCCACTTTCGCTGAGCACACGGGGAGTCGGAGAAGTCACCATCGTCCGCTGCAGCGGGCGCATCGTGGCCGGTGAAACCGAAGTCTTGCGCAAGCATGTCAGCGAGCTCCTGCGCGATCGTATCGACATTGTGCTGCACCTGGGCGATGTAGTTTTCATCGACAGCAGCGGACTGGGAACGCTGGTGCGGCTGCTGACTAGCACGCGCACCGCCCGAGGCGATTTGAAGTTGTGCCACGTTCCGGAGGACATTCACAAAGTCCTCAAGATGACCAACCTGATCACCCTGTTTGACACCCATGCATCCGAGGAAGAAGCAGTCCTGGCTTTTTACCGGCGACAAACTCCGTCGGCCCGGGCTCCGCAGACCGGCCTCACGGTTTTGTGCATCGACCAATCGGCGGATGTGCTGGCCTACCTGCGGGAATTGCTGGGCCGCGCTGGCTACCACATCCTTACCAGCAGCAACCTGCGCGATGGATTGATCCTGCTGAGGGCCACGCGTCCCAGTCTGACCATCCTGGGGCCAAACCTGAAGGCCTCGCCGGTCACGGAACAGGCCTTTCACGCTGCTTGCGCCGCGTCGCAGGTGCTGGAACTGGGAGAGGAATTTTCCACGCTGGAGCCCGGTCAGGCCGCGTCCGATCTTCTAGAAAAAATCAGGGCTTTGGCAGCTTCGAAGGCGCACTAGCCTTCGTCCTGATCCGCTTACTTCTTCACCATTCACTTCTTGATCAGGTTGGTATGACTGGCGACGCACTGCCACTTGCTGTTCAGGTACATCCAGGTATCGGTAAATCTTCCGTAGTGCTCGAAGGGCTGGCGCTTGTAAGTTCCCTTGGTGTGATAGGTGCCGACGACGATGGCTGCATTGGGATACGAAATCACTCTCGTTTCGTCGTTCGTGATCAGGCTGGCGCGATAGTCCGGATCTTTCAGATCGGCCAGAAACTGGGCCTTGTTCATGACCGTGCCGTCGTAGTCGGTATAGACAAAGGAGTCTGAAACCAGGCTGTTCAACGCCTTCGAGTCATGGTGAAGTTGAGCCTGATTCCATGCGTTCTCCAGCGCGATGAGCTTGCTCGCCTCCGGGGTCGAGTCATTCGCGTTCGCCGGATCACGCGCCATCAGGATGCCCAACAGCGCGAAGCACAGCACTACCCTGATCTTCATGGAATTTCCCTTTAGTCGTCGCCCGGCGGTACAAGGACTGCTTGCCCGTCCGATCGCCACTCGAAGAAATAATACGCTTCGAGGTGGCGTGCCCCTACTGCACGTTGAGTGTGATCGTCGCGGTATGAGTCAGGGTTCCGCTGGTCGCAGTGACGGTCACCGTCGAAGATCCCGGCGGCGTGCCCGGATCCCCGCCACCACTGCTGCTGCTGCCGCCACAACTGGCGATGGTTATCAGGCAGCTGACGGCGAGAAGTGAAAGCAGCCTGCCCCACGCTCGTCGTCTCGACCCGCCGCTCAATATAAAGATGGCTGCGAGGGTCGCGCCAAAGCTGGTTGTCCACCAGCTTCCGCCTTCCAGGCGGGCGCTGCGCGGGGCGGTGGTCGAGATGGTCAGCGTGGTTGAACCGCTGCCGGTAAGCGAAGCCGGATTGAAGCTGCAAGTACTCTCGTGGGGCAATCCCGAGCATGAAGTTGACGTGAAGTTGATGGTGCCGTTGTATCCGGATTGGCCGGCGACAGTGAGCATGGCCGTTCCGCTGCCGCCAGGATTGGCGATCGTGATCGATGGCGTCGCGGCGGCGAAGGCAAAGTCTGCCTGCACGGTTACCACGACCGCAGAAGAAGTAGAGCCCGTGTAGTTGGCATCTCCAGTGTACTGAGCCGTGATGGTGTCCTGGCCGACGGGCAGATTAGTCACCAAACTGGCCCCTCCCAGGGCAGGCTGGAACGCTCCAGTTTGAATGCTTCCGCTTCCACTCACCGCATTCACGGTAGCTGGATTGCCTGTGGCCGCCATGGGAGTGCCTTCCAGCAAGAAGGTGACGGTGCCTGTTGGCCCCAGACCCCCGCTGACTGTATTGACGTTGGCTAACAACGTAACCCCGATGCCTGAACCAGGCGTGGCGCTGTTCGCAGTCACTACGGTCGCCGTCGGCGCCTGCGTGACGGTAATGTTGACCGTCGGCGAAGTGCTGGAGTTGAAGCCCGGATCTCCACTATAGGTAGCTACAATCGGATGCTGGCCAGGGGCAATGTTAAATATTCCCTGTGCCGTGGCGGCCGTGCCTTCGCTATTCAGGTTGTTGGTGTTGAAGTTCACTCCGTTGTCCGTGAAGGCAACCGAGCCGGTTGCGATACCGTTGCCCGAGACTCCCGCAACATCGGCGCGGAAATAAGCGGCGTTGCCATAGGGTTGAGTGGTAAACGGGATCGTGTTGCCGCCGACGCTGAAGCCGAGGACCGACAGCGTCGTGGTGCTTGCTTCCGGGGAGACTGTAACTGTGACTGGCGTTGAATCGCTCGCCGCGAAGGTTGCGTCCCCGGCATAGTGCGCATGAACGTTGTAATTCGTCCCGCCGGGCAGTGCATCGACGGCGTCGGCAGCCATCCCTCCGCTGTCGAGCGTGAGGAATGCTACGCCCTGCACCGAGGGCAAATCGGTTAGTAAAGACACGTCCCCAGTTGGCGTTCCTGTGCCACTGTTGGGAGTGACGCCGACGGTGATATTGGCCGACGCGCCGTGGGTGAAAGTCGTTGGGGTCAAGGTCAGAGTCGTGGTGGTTGGCCTGAACGTTACCGTGTTCCAGTTGTTCGCCAGGTTGGTCACGTTCACCGAACCTAACCCGGATGCCAGATCGTATCCGACTCGTGCTTTGATATTTGGCGGTAGCCGTTCCATATCCGGTTTCACCGGGAACCGCATTGTTGCCGACGGTGACATCGTTGAAGACGCAAGTGCTCGCGGGAAGAGCGGTGGTCTTCGAACCGTTGCATTGCGAGAGTGTTTCCGCGGCTGCCAGGCGATAAAGGACGTAATTGGCTTGTCCCTGCCGCGAGCCTGTCTTCTGGTCGATTAACGCCATAATGCCGGCAAACGAAGGCGCAGACGCAGAGGTGCCGGAGACTCCGAAGAAGCCAGCGGACTGGCAGGAGGTTTCGAGGCACAACAAGTAGGGATCGTGACTCGCGGCGGTGAGTGACACGTCGGGCAAAACACGAGCATTACCGGTTGGGATGCCAGCAACCCCAGTCTGCCAGGAAGGTTTGCTGAAGAACACGCTGGCCCCGCCGCCACCAGAGGCCAGAGGAGCCGCTCCTGCTGGACATTGGGTAGTGCAGGTTTCATTCCATACATTTTCCGGAATGTAGGATTTGGCGGAAGCCAGCGTGTTCGAATTGGCGGCATTCCAGTAGGTGCTGTCGTGGCCGTTCTCATTGAACTGAGTGCCGCCAACTGCGACCGTGAAAGGCGTGGAAGCTAAGACACTGACGCTGACCGGACCGGTGGCGAGAGTCTCGCCCAGATTGTCACAACCGGCAGCTCCGGTATCTCCGGTGGCGACCACGTAGGTGATTCCCTGGGCCGCCGCCTCTTCTGCAAGCGCCTCGAAACCGGCCGCTTCCCCGCTGCTGGTGCGCGCTTCACAGCCGCCAAAACTCTCGGTCATTACGTCTCCGACATTATTTTCGATAATGTAAAGTTCGGAGAGGATGATTCCGTCGGTGGTGTCGGTGGAAGCCGAAACCACGAACTTAATGGTTGCATTCCGGCGCTACGGCTCCCGACCAGGTCGCGTCCAGGACAGCCTCGGCTTCTTCGACTCCGCCCAGGTTGCCAGGGTCATCGCCATCGAGAATGATCTGCGGAGAAAACGGGCGCAAGGCCCAGCTGGCTGCGAAAGTCGGCCACGTCCCCCAAGTTAAAGTTTGAGCGTCCCACCACCGCGATAGTGATGCCTGTCCCATCGATCCCGGCCTGATAAGTACGGGCTGATGTTGTAGATGACCGAGTAATCGTCCGGCGCCAGAGCGTGAGAGCCGCTTCCGGTGGTGGCGTGGGGCGCGGAGCCGGGCTGCCGCGTAACCGTGAAGCGCTCCTTCGAGAGCACGAGCTGTGGCTTGGCATAAAAATTGTGCAGGGAGTGAACTCCCGCCACCACCGGAGCCAGCGCAGCCGGTATTTCCGGATCGTTGGCATTCGCCCAGTGTGATTCTCCGTTCACCACGTATTTGTGGATCGCGGTGTGAAATGCCTCCTGGACCTGGGCGGCGTTTCCGGAAAACTCGATCATGGTGCGACCCTTGGCTGACCCGCGCCACCTGAAAGCCGTGCGACTGCAACCATGAAGTGACAGCCTGAATATCCGCGTCGGCGGGACCGAACTGTTGGCCGAACTGTTCCGGCGTCAGCCATTTGTGGTAGCTGGCGGAAGACTTGTCCTGCTGATCGTCGAGCAGCTTAAGCAGCGCGGTTTGTTGCTCCGGGCTGCGCTTGAGTACCAGCAGCATGCGATCCATCGGCAGATTGGGCGGCGCCAGGGCGACGTCGAACTGGGGGCGTGCCAAGGGATGGACATTTCCCTTGAGCAGAATCCGCCGGCCATCATCCACTGGCTTCGCTGACCAGAGGCCGCGCGTAGATTTGCTGCGCGGCGGCGAGACTGGGAAGGATCAGGACCAACATCGAAAGGATGACGAACCGCTTACGCAGCCGGACCCGAGCGCATGCACTTCTCCTTGAGAGACTTCTGCCGACCTAAACTGCTACGAAGGCAACTGGAAGCAGAGGACGAGATCCCCTCGTCGCGAACCCTCATCAGCCGCGTCAGCCAGCCTTGAGCCTGTTACGTGATCCTGGAATTCAATAGCCCCGCGTGGCCGCAAATAATATCTCAGGCAGTCAGAATGTAAAGTGCAAGCTTTGGTCCAACGCGGACGCGGGCGTCGCATAGGTGCGGGCCGGAAAACCACGGAAGTGAAGTCTCACGCGATTCACTGCAGGAAAAATGCGCTCGTGGATCAGGTGGGCTAGGTCTGGGACGTGGTGTCCGCGGCCACATGAGCATTGAAAAAAAAGCCCCCAAATAAGAAGCGCCCCTAACTCTCGCGAGTTATGGGACGCCCGAACAGCCCTCCCCCAGGTCTGCTCACGGACAACCTTACGGTTATGACCGGGGGATGTAAATTCCACCTTCGTGCCAGCTTCCTGGCACGAACGGGCCATATGGCATATGGGCATATAGGCATCTTCACCCAGCTGTTGCTTTAGATGGCGCCGCGAACGGCCGGAGAGCCTGATCGTATCAAGGCCCTTAATCGCAAAGCAGCAGCCTACTCCGCCAGCTTTCGCCCCAAGCCAGAAGCCAGGGAGCCAGCAGCTAGGAGCCACAGTCAGCAACCTTAACCCTGTAACTGTAGGTGGTTACTCCCGTAATCGGCGCCGGGGGGATTGCCGTTGACCCTGGCAGCCGCAGTACTTACATTCGCCACAGGGGGTCGTAATGAAGGATATTCACGAGGTTTTACGCCGTAAGCAAGCCAAGTACGCCCAGCTGTCGCAAGCAGATTGAGGCTTTGCAACAGGCGGCCGAAAAACTGCGCGAAGTTGCCCCTCTGCTGGCCGAAAACGAAGATGAGAAGCTCGGTTTTGGCTGAAGGAGAGGAACAGAGTCAGAGCGTGGCGGCCGGGGCGGGATCAGCCTCGGGCAGTCCGCGCCGCATCTGCCAAGCCGGCACGCGCTCCGCGCTGGCCATAATCACGTCGCAGTTTGCATCGGCCACAAGGCCCGCTTATGACATTTCAGTCTCTTCTGGTTTGCAAAGACGAACAGGCAACGGACGTGCTCACGTCCGTGCTGGCGGGTTTCGGCCTGGGTGTGCAGTGCTGCGGGTATCCCGACGCCCTGTGCCGCCTGACCGAGCAGAAGTTTGACGCTGTGATCGTCGACTACGACGATCCGCACAGCGCTGGCCTGGTGCTGCAAAATGCCTACCAGGCCTCGGCAGGCAACAACACCGTGACGGTCGCGCTGCTCAACGACAAGACCAAAGTGCGCCATGTGTTTGGCGCTGGCGCGAATTTCGTTCTCTACAAACCGATCTCGCAGCAACAGGCGGAAGCCAGCCTGCGAGCTGCCATTGCGATGATGAAACGGGAACGCCGCCGCTCCTTCCGCGTGCCCGTACAACTTCCGGTAAAGCTGCGGGTGGAAAACGGCACGGAGATGGAAGGCATCCTGCTCGACCTGAGCGAGGACGGCCTGGATGTACTGGCGGCGCAGCCGCTGTGCCCCGGCGCCATCATCAGCGCTCGCTTCACGCTTCCCGATCAAAGTTCCGAGATTGATGTTCGCGGCGAAGTCGCGTGGGCCAATCCCAATGGTGAATCCGGAGTTCGCTACATCGATCTCGCCGGATAATCTGCGGCAGACGCTTCGAGAATGGGTCGTGACCAACGCTGCGGAAATTCTTCCCGAAGATCCTGAACCGGTTTCCGAGTGCAAGCTGACCGATCTGAGCCTGGGTGGCTGCTACGTGGAAACCGAATCGCCGTTTCCCGGAGCGCTCCGGCATCGTCCTCTGCCTGAAGGCAGCGGGCATGGAAGTCCAGGCCGAAGGCATGGTGCGAGTCATGCATCCCGAATTCGGCATGGGTATTGAGTTTGCCTCGGGCACGGAGGAACAGCGCGAGCAGGTAGGCAATTTCATCGACTTTCTTACCAGCCGCCCGGGAACAGTGCCTCAGTTACTCATCACTCCACGAGCCCTGGCCGCAGCCAACGACGACGACTACCGTGACGGCAAAGCAATCCGGAGAACCCGAAGATCTTTTGCTCGATCTGCTCAACCGCGCCGACTCGCTCAGCCAGGAAGCAATTTCTCCAGGAACTTCGCCAGCAACGCAACTCCGAGGAAGTGGCTTCGTCGTAGTCTTGTCCGCGCTGTGTCCTGATCTCTTCCAGCTCTAGCCCCGCAGTCGCGGTAAGAATCCAAAAGGCCCGCATGTTTTCGCATGCAGGCCTCCCGGTTGCCCTCTCGGGCTTGCTCCACCCTATGAATGAAAGTCTATCGCGAGCATATTCGCGAAATGTTTCAGGCAAATTAATTTGCAGACTTATTTGTAAAATGACATTGATAATACAGATTGGTTAGATTGGATTGTCAGATATCAGTAATCAGTTGGCAGTTCTTAGTTTGGTTTTTGCTTCTCTCGCTGGGGTTTGCTCATTTTCTTCCATTAAGCAACAATCGTCGGGGGCCCAGCATGCGTCCGCCCAGGAGCGAAATATTTTCGTGCCGACAAAACGTCCGCCTGACACGGTGATCCTAACGACATCGCCTGACAATCCAGTGGGTGGACCTCTGCTCGCCTCGCCGCTTTTGATCATCATGCTGGCAGCTTTCGCCGTGCTCCTGCCAACGTTCTTTCTCGGAATTCCTTCCGGCCACGATTTCGAATTCCACGTCAACTCCTGGATGGAAGTGCTCAGCCAATGGAAGCATGGCATCCTCTATCCGCGATGGGCGGCCCTGGCTCACTACGGATTCGGCGAGGCGCGATTCATTTTCTATCCTCCTGCCTCGTGGATGCTGGGAGCAGCACTGGGATCGTTCCTGCCCTGGAAAATCGTTCCCGGAGTGTACGAGTGGATCGCGCTCACGCTCTCCGGCTGCTCCATGTTCCTGCTGGCGCGCCGTTTTCTGCATCGTCGCGACGCCATTTTCGCCGCGGCGCTCTATGCCGCCAATCCTTATCACATCGTCATCGTCTACTGGCGAAGCGCCTTTGCCGAGTTGCTGGCCGGCGCGCTTCTGCCGCTGCTCCTGCTTGTACATCCTGCGTTCGGAGCACGAAGGCCGCAAGACGATTCTTCCTTTGGGCCTGATCGTGGCCGCCGCCTGGCTGACCAACGTTCCGTCGGCGGTGATGTTGACCTACTCGCTGGTGTTGCTGGTGGTCATCGTCGCCATTCTGCGCCGCTCGCCGCGAATCTTGCTGATTGGCGCCGGAGCTCTGCTCCTGGGATTGGCGCTGGCCGCGTTTTATATTGTGCCTGTGGTCTACGAACAGAAGTGGGTGGAGATCGCGCAGGTGTTGTCGCCGGGGGTCCGTCCGCAGGACAACTTCCTGTTCACGCTCACTCAACGATCCGGATCACAACCGCTTCAACCTGCTGATCTCCTTGGTGGCGATGGCTGAGATCATCTCTGGCTGTGGTTGTCTGCTTCCTGTCGCGCCGCTGGCGCACCCGTGCTCCGCAGAGTTTGGTGGACGCTCATGGCCTGGGGGGCGGCCGCAGCGCTTCTCATGTTTTCGTTTAGCTTTTTGCTCTATCGCTATTCTTCCCGAACTGCGTTTTGTGCAGCTTCCCTGGCGCTGGCTGCTTTGCCTGAATCGTTGGCTTCGCTGCTGCTGCTCACCATGGCTTCGCGGCGATGGCTGGTCCGCGCCCTGGCCTGTGTCGTCATGCTTGCCGTCCTGGTGTGGGTGTGGCATCGGGTGCAGCCTCCCTGGTGGGACAACGCCGCCGACGTTGCTGAGATGCAGGACAACCAGCGGACCGGCTCCGGCTACGAAGGCACCGATGAGTACGTTCCCAACGGCGCCGACGCTTACGAAATCAAGAAAGATGCGCACCACGTAAGCTTTCGAGGGCGCCGGCAGTTCGCAAATTCACATTACCGCAGTGGGCGCCCGAGTCGAAAGTCTTTCACGCGCGACAGTGAGCCAACCGGGCAAGCTGGTGCTGAAGTTGTTCAACTATCCGGCGTGGAAGGTGGAGGTGAATGGCCATCCGGTTCAAACCGGAACGCTCGAGGTCACCGGCCAGATGATCATTCCGGTCGAGGCGGGAGAAAATCAGGTCCAGAATCATTTTCGCGCGCACCCGGGACCGGACATATAGGAGGATTTATTTCCTTCGGAACTGGCATCCTGCTACTCGGCGGGATGCTGTTTAGGAGACGCGCAATCGCTTTCCGGAAGACGCTAAAGCGCTGAACCCATGCCTCGCATTCTGATCGCCACTTCGAATCCGGGCAAGCTGCGCGACTTTGCCGGAGCCGCTGCTCCGCTGGGGATCGAGATCGAGTCTCTGCCCAATTTCGCTTCCATTCCCGCCGCGGTCGAAGACGGCCTTACCTTCGAAGCCAACGCGCGCAAGAAGGCCGAGTACTACAGCCCGTATGCTCCCGGGAGAAATCGTTCTGGCCGATGACTCCGGCCTCGAAGTGGACGCGCTCGGCGGCGCTCCCGGCGTGCATTCCGCCCGCTACGCCGCCGACCAACCTCACCTGGTAGGAAACAACACCGACGATCAGGCCAACAACGCGCGCCTGATTCGCGAGCTGAGAAAAATTCCGCCAGCAAAAGCGCACTGGACGTTTCGTCTGCGTGATCGCCGCCGCCCGCGATGGACATACCCTGGCTGTATTTCGCGGCCAGGCCGAAGGCATGTCTGCTGGATGTCCCGCGCGGATCGAACGGATTCGGCTACGACCCGCTCTTTTATTTTCCGTCCATTCAAAAAACCTTCGCGGAACTGACGCCCGAAGAAAAAGCCCAATACAGCCACCGCGGAAAAGCCTTCCGCGAATTCCTGGAATGGATTTCATCTGGGTCACTTGACAACCCTGCCTTGTCATCCCGACCGAGCGAAGCGCGTGAGGGACCTGCTTTGCGGTGCGCTGCGGCCGAAACGCCATACCGAGCGTCAAAAGCTTTGATCGTTCCGGCACACGAGCAGTCCTACTGCACTGCTGCGAGCTCGATACAGGACGTGCAACACTGACAAGTTGTGCTTCCTTGACTTCCCTTCTCTCTCACCAAGATAATAAAAGGTTCTCTAGTCATCTCTGACTTCACAAGGGGTCTCGTGGCGACAACCGCCAGTCCTGCAGCTCCCATCAGCGCCCACGCAAGGGCGTGGCTCCTCTGCGTGCGGGCCATGGACATTCGTTCCTGCTTCGCAAGCTTCACTCGCTCAGCGGCATCATTCCGGTCGGCGCGTTCCTGATCGAGCACTTCGTCTCCAACGCGTTCGCCACCCGGGGCCCGGGCGCTTACACCAAGCAGGTGGAATTGCTCTCCAGCTTCCCTTTTGTTTTCTATCTGGAGCTGTTCGGGATCTGGCTGCCGATTCTCTACCACGCGCTCTACGGCTTCTACATCTGGTTTCGCGGCGAGAGCAACGTCGCCGACTATCCCTGGACCGGCAACTGGATGTTCACCGCGCAGCGCTGGACCGGCGGCATCGCCTTCTTCTACATCGTGTGGCACACCTGGCATCTGCGCTTCAGCGGCGTTCACATCCTGAGTCATCCCGATGCCGCCTTCGGCAAGGTGCAACTGGAATTTCAGCACGCCTGGGCGATCGCGTTTTACGCGATGGGAATTTTCTGCGCCTCCTGGCACTTCGCCTATGGACTGTGGCTGTTTGCCGCCAAGTGGGGGATCACGACCGGAGACGCGGCCCGCCGCCGGTTCGGTTACGTCTGCTTCGCCATCGGAGTCGCTGTTCATTCTGGTGGGAGCACTCACCATGCGTTCCTTCTTGAAGACGCCGCTGCAGCCGATCGGTCCGGAGAATGGAATGCATGATTCCTATGCTGGAGCGGTAAAGCCCGGGGACATTTCCCGGTAGGCGGGAATTTCGAAAGACATGGCATCACAACCGAAAATCATCGTGATCGGCGGCGGACTGGCCGGACTTGCCGCCGTCATCAAAATCGCCGAGATGGGCGGAAACGTGGATTTGTTTTCCATCGTGCCCGTGAAGCGCTCGCACTCGGTCTGCGCTCAGGGCGGCATCAACGCCGCCAAGAATCTCAAGGGTGAAGGCGATTCCACCTGGCAGCATTTTGACGACACCGTCTACGGCGGAGACTTCCTGGCCAACCAGCCTCCGGTCAAGGCCATGTGCGAAGCCGCCCCGGGCATCATCGATCTGCTCGACCGCATGGGCGTGCCCTTCAACCGCACTCCGGAAGGATTGCTCGATTTCCGCCGCTTCGGCGGCACGCTCTACAACCGCACTGCCTTCGCCGGCGCCACCACCGGACAGCAACTTCTCTACGCGCTCGACGAGCAGGTTCGCCGCTACGAGTCCGAAGGCAAGGTCACGAAAGTTCGAGCACTGGGAATTTCTTTCGGCGGTGCTCGACTCCAACCGCGTCTGCCGCGGCATCTGCGCCATGGATTTGCGCTCCATGGAAGTCCGCACCTTCCCCGCCGACGCCATCATCATCGCCACCGGCGGCAACGGCGCCATCTTCGGCAGGTCCACCAACTCGGTGGTCTGTACCGGTTCGGCGCAATCGGCGCTCTATCAGCAGGGATGCTACTACGCCAACGGCGAGTTCATTCAGGTTCATCCCACGTGCATTCCCGGCGAAGACAAGCTGCGCCTGATGTCGGAGTCGGCGCGCGGAGAAGGTGGACGCGTCTGGGTTCCGAAGACTCCCGGCGACAAGCGCGATCCGCAAGTCGATTCCGGAAAACGAGCGCTGGTACTTCCTGGAAGAGTGGTATCCGAAGTACGGCAACCTGGTGCCGCGCGACATCGCCACCCGCGCCATTCACAAAGTGGTGTACGAACACAACCTCGGCATCGACGGCAAGCCGATGGTCTATCTCGACCTGACCCACATCGACCGCAAGATTCTCGATCGCAAGCTGGAAGGCATTCTGGAAATTTACGAAAAGTTCGTCGGCGACGATCCGCGCGACACACCCATGAAGATTTTCCCCGGCATGCACTACACCATGGGCGGCCTGTGGGTTGATTTCACTCAGGCCACGAATATCCCCGGCATCTTACGCTGCCGGAGAGTGCGAATACCAGTATCACGGAGCGAATCGCCTGGGCGCCAATTCCCTGGTCTCCTGCATCTTCGGTGGATTCATTGCCGGGCCCGCCGCGGTGAAGTACGCCCGCAACCTGAAGGCTGCGCCGAGCAATGGCTACTTCGATGCCGAGCGCAAGCGTCAGGAAGAAAACAACGCCATGCTGATGAAGTCGGACGGCAGCGAGAATCCGTTCAAGCTTGTGGCGCGAACTGGGCGATCTGATGACCAAGAACTGCACCGTCATCCGCTACAACAAGAATCTGCAGGAAACCGACGCCGAACTGTGCAAACTGCTGGAGCGCTTCCGCCACATCAACCTGAGCGACCGCACGCAGTGGGCCAACACCTCGGTCGTCTTCGCGCGCCAGCTCTACAACATGCTGCAACTGGCGCGCGTGATCGCCCAGGGCGCAGGCCTGCGCGACGAATCGCGCGGCGCACACTACAAGCCAGATTTCCCCGAGCGCGACGACAAGAACTGGCTGAAGACGACCAAGGCGACTTTCGCCCCGGATGCCGACGAGCCGAAGTTTGAATTCGAGCCGGTGGACATTTCGCTGATTCCGCCGCGTCCGAGAAGATACGACGCGGTGAAATAAAGCACGTGGGGACAGCCGCCCTCGGCTGTCCAGCCGAGCAAAGCTCGGCAGGAGGTTGTTACGCAAAGCTGACGAGGCTCGCCTGAAGAGGCTAAGGGCTAATGGCTGAAAATGTCCGACAAAAAAACTGTCCTCTTCAAAATCAAGCGCCAGCCGAATCCCAATGTCCAAGCCCACTGGGAGGAATTCGAACTTCCCTGGCACTCGGGCATGAACGTGATCTCCTCGCTGATGGAGATCGCCGCCAATCCGGTCACCCGCGACGGCAAGGCCACGACGCCCATCACCTACGACTCGAATTGCCTGGAGGAAGTCTGCGGCTCCTGCGCCATGCTGATCAACGGGCGCGCCCGCATGGCCTGCTCCGCCCTGGTGGACAAGCTCGAACAGCCCATCCGGCTGGAGCCGTTCTCCAAATTTCCGGTGGTCCGCGATCTGGCCGTCGACCGCAGCGTCCTGTTCGAAAACCTCAAAGCGGTGAAGGCCTGGGTGCCGATCGACGGCAGCTTACGACCTCGGGGCCGGCCCGCGGATGACCATGCAGGAACAGGAAGAGGCCTATCCGCTTTCGCGCTGCATCTCCTGCTGCTGCTGCATGGAGGCTTGCCCGCAGTTCAACGAGGACACTGGCTTCGTGGGCGCCGCCACGATTTCCCAGGTTCGCCTGTTCAATACTCATCCCACCGGTGCGGCGCTGAAGCGCGAGCGCCTGGCCGCCCTGATGGGAGACGGCGGCATTCAGGAATGCGGCTACGCGCAGAACTGCGTCGAGGTCTGCCCCAAGGACATTCCCCTGACCCGCTCCATTGCCGAAGTCGGCGGCGAAGTCATGAAACAGGCTATCGGCGACCTGTTCAGAAAATGAACTGCTCATCGGTAACCCCACGAAAGTGGCGTGCCGGGAACTGTCATCGCCGAACCGCAGTTTGTCATTCCAGAGCAGCGCTGGGCTTTTCAGCCGTAACCCCTTGGAAATTACTTACCCGCAATTGGCATCCAGGTTGCTTCTACATATAGCGGTTACCACGGGCGCGCCGTTAGCGCGAGTTCAGTAACCAAGGGTAACGGCCCGGGGGGCTCTTCGAGAGCCACCCCGGGCTCTTAAAAAAAGCCCTTGTTTTTGTGCAGTCCCGGTTTAGAATACGCGCCTGTCTCCAGCGCCCTGGGACAGAGCCGCAGAAAATTTGAGGCCACTTCGTGAATCGCAGGATTCAAAGCGCGATATTTCTTTTTTCTGCTGGCCGTGTCAGTCTGTGCGCCGGCGTTTGCTCTGCACAGCTACGTTGCGCCGCAGCGCCGCACCCGCCGGCTGCGACGCGCTCACCTCCGTCGCCTGCGCTGGAATCCGGTGTTTCGTCCTTCGCGCGAATCGCTGCTGCTGCAGAATCAGGAAATTGATCGCATGGATCTGCCGCGCATCCAGGACGACGCCGAGCTCGAACAACTGAAAGCCAGCGAAGATCTGGTTCCGATCGTTGCCGGTCCGGCACTGCGCTTCGATCCGCGTCTTGATCCTGACCGGCGCTATTGCCGTCCCTGGACGCGCGAATTTCTGGACGATCTGAGCGCCGCCTACTACAACCGAGTTTCACGCGCAGATCCAGGTGAACTCCGCGGTGCGCACGGTGAAAGTCCAGAAGAAACTTCGCCGCCACAATCGCAACGCGGCCCCGGCGGAAGGCGAGATCGCTTCTTCCCATCTGGCCGGCCTCACTGTCGACATTCAGCGCCGCGGCCTGAGTCGCGAACAGATCAAGTGGATGCAGGACTACATGCTTCCGCTGAAAGAGCAGGGCCTGATCGAACCGGAAGAAGAACGTCATCAGTGGGTCTTCCACGTAATGGTCTCCGGCCGCTACACCGACTGGCGCGAATCCAGAATGCTGGCAGGCGAGCAGCCGAGCCCGGAAGCCTCCGAAGCGCGGAACTGCCGCTTCGGTAGTGGTAACGTTTTTGCTTCGTCCGTACTTGCCATCCATTTATTTGTCATCCTGAGGGGAAGCTTGCCGTTCGCTTGCAAATGGGAAGATGTAGTCGAAGGACCCTACTTCACCGGAGCCTCCATTTTTTCGCGCAAAATCCTGGCACTGACCTTTGTGGAAAGGTAGGGGTCCTTCGACTCCGCAACTTCTTCGCTACGCGAAGAAGTTGCTGCGCTCAGGATGACAGAGGAGTGCGGGATGGCAGCTTTCGCTGGATAAAACTTCTTACGTCCCGGCTCTTCACCGTATAGAATCCTTCCTCGCCGTTCCCAAGCGCTATGGATATTCTCAGGTCCTCTCTCCTTCTATTGCTGTCTGCGACAGTTACCGCGCAAACCGTCAGCCCTCGGGCTCGAGCCATCCATGACTCCGCGATCGTCGTGGATACGCACGCCGACACGCCGCAACGGTTTCTGTACGAAAACTTCGATATCGGCAACACCGATCCGAAAGACATCGGCCACATCAGCCTGGACAAAGCGCGCGCCGGCAACCTGGGCGCGGAATTCTTTTCCATCTGGGTCGATCCGGAAACCACCAGCGGCCATTTCGCCAAATCGACTTTCGACCTGATCGATTCGGTGTACGAGCAGGCGGCGCGACATCCTGACCGCATGATGATGGCTTTCTCGGTGGACGACATCGAGCGCGCCCACAAACAGAAGAAAACTGGCCGCATTGATGGGGATTGAAGGCGGACACTCGATCGAAAACGACATTCACCTGCTGCGCGACTACTACCGGCTCGGGGTTCGTTACATGACCCTGAGCTGGTCGAATACCAACGAGTGGGCCGACTCTTCCGGCGACATCGACGATCCCAAAATCGAGCACCACAACGGGCTCACCGACTTCGGCAAGCAGGTGGTGCTCGAGATGAATCGCCTGGGCATGATGGTGGATATCTCGCACGTCGCCGATAAGACGTTCTTCGACGCCATCGCCATCACCAAAGCGCCGGTCATCGCGTCCCATTCCTCGGCCCGCGCCCTGACGAATCATCCCCGCAACATGACCGATGACATGCTGCGCGCCGTGGCGAAGAACGGCGGCGTGGTGCAGGTTAATTTCTACAGCGCTTTTATTGACGAGGATTACCGCAAGGCCGCTGACGCCCAGAAAAAGGAGGCGGAGGCAGCGGTCCAAGCCCACATTGCCGAGCTGAAGGCTGCCGGAAAGCCGGTCACTTACATGGACAAGGATCAGATCGAGCGGGAGTGGGCGGCCAAAATTCCTCGTCCGCCGCTGAAGTCTCTGATCGATCATATCGACCACATCGCCAAGGTTGCGGGAGTGGATCACGTTGGCCTGGGCTCGGATTTCGACGGTGTCAGCGGCGCCACGCCGGAGGGCATCGACTCCGCCGCCGACCTGCCCAAGATCACGCAGGCGCTGCTCGACCGCGGCTACAGCGCGGAGGACATCCACAAGATTCTCGGAGGAAATCTGCTGCGGGTATTCCGCCAGGTGGAAAAAGTGAGCCGGGAGATGCAAGTCGAAAAGATGTCGACATCGGCGAGTCAATAGCTTTTTCCGGGCTCTGGGGTAGAATCAAAGCTCGCAGTCATCACAAACCACGTAGGGCGGGTGTCTCACCCGCCCGGCCGGGCGAAGCCCGGCTTTCAGGAGCATCCATGCGAAGTAGCTCCATGCGAATCTGTTTCTTGATTTGTCTGTTGATTTCCGGCGGCCTGGTCACAAACCGCACCCGCTGCCAAAGACCGCCCCGGCCAAGAAGCCTGCCGCGGCCACTGCCGCCAAGCCAGCGACCGCGCCGGCAGCCGGACCCACAGCCATCATCGACACCACCGCTGGCAAGATGACCTGCACCCTTTTCCCTGACAAGGCCCCGATCGGTGTGGCCAACTTCATCGGCCTGGCCCAGGGCACGAAAGACTGGACCAATCCGATATCGCACGCCAAGAAGCATGGCGTTCCGCTTTACGACGGCACCATCTTTCATCGCGTGATCCCCGAATTTCATGATTCAGGGTGGCGATCCCGCGGGCACGCGGCAGCGGCGACGTGGGTTTCGAATTCAAGAATGAAACCTCCCCGACCCTGAAGTTCGACCGTCCCGGACGCCTGGCGTACGCCAATGCCGGTCCGGACACGAACGGCTCGCAGTTCTTTATCACCGAAGTTCCCTATCCGCAGTTTGAACGGCGGATACACCATCTTCGGTCAGTGCGACGAAGCGACCGTTGCCCTGGTGAAGCAGATTGCGCGCATGGGGCGCGATGCCAACGACCGGCCCTATCGCCCGGTGAAAATCAATCACATCACGATCGCAAAAGCCGGAGCGGCGCCGAAGCCAACAGCGGCCAAAGCCGCAACTACGGCCAAGCCCGCAGCTAAAAAGCCAGCCGCACCAACCACCGCTCCTAAATAGCGCTGGTGCGCGGCAAACCACGTGAGGAGCGTCGCCGCCGGCTGTCGCGAGGAGCATCTTCGCTATGATCAGTAATATCTTTGACTCAAGGAAAGGAACCCATGGCTCGTCAACCCGGTACCTACGCCATCATTCGATACTTCTGAAGGCACCATCGTCTGCCGCCTCTTCGAAAAAGAAGCGCCCAAAACCGTCGCCAACTTCATCGAACTCGCCGAAGGCAAGCGCGAGTGGACCCATCCGGTCAGCCGCAAGAAGAGCAAAGATCGGCTGTACGACGGCACCATCTTTCACCGCGTGATTCCAGATTTCATGATCCAGGGCGGTGACCCGGCGGGCACCGGCTTCGGCGGCCCCGGCTATCAGTTCGAGGACGAAACCAAGGGCTCGCCGCACAGCTTCGACAAGCCCGGCAAACTGGCCATGGCGAACTCCGGCCCCAATACCAACGGCTCGCAGTTCTTCATCACGGTCGCGCCCACGCAATGGCTGACCGGCAAGCACACAATTTTCGGTGAAGTCGTGGAAGGCTACAACGTGGCGGAAAAGATCGTCGGCATACCGCGCAACCGACAAGACAAGCCGGTGAAGGACGCGGTGGTGAAGTCGGTGGTGATTGAGAGGGTGTAGTCGATCCAGTCAATTTTTCATTACAGAAATTTCCTGTGGTGCGGATCAGATTGCGGTCGGACGTAACCAGCGTCAGGCCGAAAGCCTTCGCAGACGCCGCCAGGAAATGGTCAGCGGGATCGGAACGCGGCAAATTGACCGCTGTCAGCGCGGCGGCCACCTCGAAAGTTCAAAGGGGCCTCGGTGAGTGGCATCGTAGTTAGGCGCGCGTCACCCAAGTCGAAAAGCCCTCAGGTACTTTGAGGCGCCCTTTGCGATGGAGGAGCAGCGCCTCCCAGATGCTGACCGGAGACAGCCAGAGTTGGTTCTGAACGTCTTCCAGTGCCTTCGCGACGCGGCGACTCAGCCGCTGAGGGTCACCCACACTCCAAATCCAGATGTGAGTGTCTAAGAGCAGCTTCATTCCCGAAACGCCTCCCAGTCGTCAAAGCTGCCGGTAGGGCCGACAATGTCTCCCACGATTTCTATGCGTTCCAGCCATGCATCCCAGCCAGCTCTTGGGGCGCGGTTGCGGAGTGGGAGGCACGATCTCAGCCACGGGTTGGCCAAAGCGGGTTATCGCGAATCGGCTTGCGCAGTTTTGCGCACCTGCTTCGAGCATGCCGAGGCACTTGGCCTTGAACTCGGAGATGGCGATTTCTTTCATCTAAGCCTCAGTTGATCTATTTGTACCATGGTCAACGACTATGGTCAATCATCGTTGCCGTTTGCCGTCCTCAATTCCCAAACGTTGCACGGATGATGAAGCCACTTTGAGCTCGTGTGGAAGCAAGGGCAAAACCAGATAACCCACACCGAGAAATATGACAAGACCGTAGAGGACAACAGCACCGAACAAAATCGTGCCCTCTACTCTAGATATGTGCCACAGGAAACCACGCGCGTAAGCGATTACGAGGCAGAGGCGATAGTACTTGTACTTAATTACCAGCTCTTTTCCACATTCACGGCAAACAATCGGAGATCCCACTTCATCGGTGAGGCCAAGTCCAGCGTGACACGGAACAGATATCAGCAGTCGAATTCATCGACAGAGCCATCGACAGTCCCAACACTCAAAACAGGTAGCTTGGCACTGCGCGCCATTCGAGCCAGTTTCAACCTGCGCCACACTAAGCGATACCCTTACACTCCGATCACCGCCACCAACTCCTTCACCGCCGCCGCGCTCTTATCCAGCGCGGCTTTTTCTTCGGGAGTGAGTTTGATCTCGATAATCTGCTCCATCCCCTTCGCGCCCAGCTTGCACGGCACGCCGACGTACAGACCCGTGATCCCGTACTCGCCTTCCAGATAAGCGGCGCAGGGCAGAATCTTCTTCTTGTCTTTCAGGATCGCCTCGACCATCTCGGTCGCGGCCGCCGAAGGCGCGTAGTACGCCGACCCGGTCTTCAGATACTTCACAATCTCGGCGCCGCCATCGCGGGTGCGCTGCACCAGCCGCTCGACGGTGGCCGCGTCCATCAATTCGGTAATCGGAATTCCGGCGACCGTGGAATAGCGCGGCAGCGGAACCATGGTGTCGCCGTGTCCGCCCAGCACAAACGCGGTGACATTCTCCACGCTGACTTTCAATTCCTGCGCGATGAACGTCCGGAAGCGCGCCGAGTCCAGCACGCCGGCCATGCCGATCACGCGCTCGCGCGGGAAGCCGCTCATCTTGTAGGCGGCCTGGGCCATGGCATCCAGCGGATTCGAGACGATGATCAGAATGCAGTTCGGCGAATACTGCACCGCCTTGCCGACCACGTCTTTCATGATCTTGTGATTGGTGTTGAGCAGATCGTCGCGGCTCATGCCCGGCTTGCGCGGAATGCCGGCAGTGATCACCACGATGTCGGAGTTCGCGGTGTCGGCGTAATCCTGGGTGCCGAGCACGTGCGAGTCGCGCTTCTCGATCGGCATGGCTTCCAGCAGGTCCAGGCCCTTGCCCTGCGGCACGCCTTCGATGATGTCGATCAGCACGACATCCGCCAGTTCCTTGGAAGCAATCCAGTGAGCCGCCGTCGCGCCCACGTTGCCCGAACCTACGATGGTGACTTTCTTGCGCATGAATAGTCCCTTTCTAAAACCTGGTTAACCACGGAGGACACGAGAGGATCACAAAGGAAAGTCCTTCCGTCGTGATCCTCTGTGTCCTCTGGTGGTTGATGACTTCTTCAGTCCGCGGCGGTCAGCACGCCCGCATCCATGTTTTCGATGATGTAGTTGGCGAACTCGCTGGTCTTGACCTTGGTCGCGCCTTCCATCAGCCGCTCAAAGTCGTAGGTGACTTTCTTCTGCTCGATGGTGCGCTCCAGGCCGTTGCTCGACCAGGTCGGCCGCTTCGTTCCAGCCCAGGAAGCGCAACATCATCACGCCGGAAAGAATCACCGAGCCCGGATTGATGACGTCTTTGTCGGCATACTTGGGCGCGGTCCCGTGGGTGGCTTCAAAGCACGCGTAGCCGTCGCCGATGTTGGCGCCCGGGCGCGATGCCCAGCCCGCCCACCTGCGCCGCGCAGGCGTCGGAAATGTAGTCGCCGTTCAGATTGGGAGAGGCCAGCACCGAATATTCATCCGCCCGGGTCACGACCTGCTGGAAGATCGAATCGGCAATGCGGTCGTTGATCATGAGCTTCTTCTTCCACGCGCCCTTGCCGTGCGTGGCATAGATCGCTCTCCAGAACCGCTCTCACTTCCTTGTAAACCGACTGGCGGAAATCTTCGGTGGCAAACTCCATGCCCGGCTCGATCAGACGCGGCATTCTGCTCGATCGAGAGGTTCGGATTCTTTATCTTTGTTGTCGAGAATCCAGCTCTCGCGCTCGGTCACGACCTTGTCGCGGAACTCTTCGCGTCGCCAGTTCGTATCCCCACTTGCGAAATGCGCCTTCGGTAAACTTCTGGATGTTTCCCTTGTGCACCAGGGTCACGCTCTTGCGTCCGCTCTCCAGGGCGAACTTGATCGCCATGCGCACCAGGCGCTTGGTGCCGGTGATCGAGATCGGCTTGATTCCGACGCCCGAATCCAGGCGCACCTGCTTCTTGCCGCCCTTCAGCATGTCTTTGTTCAGGAACTCGATCAGCTGCGCCGCCTCCGGCGTTCCCTGCTCCCACTCGATTCCGGCATAAACGTCTTCCGTATTCTCGCGATAGATGACCACATCCATGCGCTCGGGATGCTTCACCGGCGACGGCACGCCCTTGTAGTACTTCACCGGACGCACGCAGGAATAGAGATCGAGAATCTGCCGCAGCGCCACATTCAGCGAACGGATGCCGCCGCCCACCGGTGTGGTCAGCGGTCCCTTGATGGCGACGCGAAATTCGCGAATGGCGTGCGACGCTGTCATCGGGCAGCCAGGTGTTGAAGTTCGCCATCGCCTTCTCGCCGGCGAATACTTCGTACCAGGCGATGCGGCGCTTGCCCTTGTAGGCCTTCTCGACCGCCGCGTCGAACACCCGCACCGAAGCCTTCCAGATGTCGCGGCCGGTGCCGTCGCCTTCGATGAAAGGAATAATCGGATTGTCAGGAACCTGGTAACGTCCGTTGCTGTAAGTGATCCGAGCGCCATTCGCCGGCACCGGCACACCGTTGTATGAAGCCGCCATTACAAGCCCTCCGACATGGAAACTTTCGCGGGTAAAACCAATAATTATAAGGTGTAGACGCCGGTTGCGCACATCCTTGAACGCCGATGAAGCTAACGTGCGCCAAGCTCGTTTACCAGACGGCGAAAAGGCTCGCGCGAATCGACCGCTACAATGCGAAGCATGCGCCTGCGGCTCGTCCCGCATTTTTATCCTGCGTTGTTGCCACTTGCTTTCTGGTAGGCTCGTGCCCGGCCCAGCAGTCAGACGACCACGCGGCGCCGGTTCGACGCTGCCACAGGCTCCAACGGTCTCTCAACCGCAAGTCCCTCCGGCCCAGCCGCTTCCGCCGCCCCATGCCTTCTGGGACCGCACCAATATTCTCCTGTTCTCCGGCGTCGGCGTCTTCCGCGGCCTCGACTATGCCTCCACCCGCAACTTCCAGGCTCGCGGCACGAGAAGAAGTTCTGATCCCGGACGACGTGGTCAACAACTCCGCAGGATTTGCCAGCCTGGAAGCGGCCGGAACGGTCGCCTCCGTCGGGCTTTCCTACTGGATGCATCGCGCCGGACACCACAAGCTCGAACGCTGGATCTCAATCGTCCACATCGGCGTCACCGGCTTCGGCGTCGTCAGAAACTACTCGCTGAAGTCGAAGCACCCGGCGCCAGTGAGCGGAGACCATCGTGCGTCGCTGACAAACTGTCGCGCTGATAGGCTTATACTATCGGCAGCGCTGTCGCTAAGCAGGAGACCCTCCATGTCCCGGTTCTTTTCTCTTCGCGCCTTGCTGTCTGCTGCTGATTTTTCTGGCACCGTCCGCCATGCTGGCCGCCGAGGGCAACGCCGATCGCTTCCAGATCAACCATGACATCCAGATCCAGCCCGACGACAAAGTCGGCGACGTCACCTGCATCAACTGCTCCGTCTATGTTCGCGGCCAGGTATCCGGCGATGTCACGACCATCAACGGAAACGTCATTGCGGAGCCAGGCGCAGCGATCGCGGGAGACGTCACCACGATTCGCGGCAATGCCCGGGTCGAAAACGGCAGCCCAGGTGGCGGGCGACCTGACCGCGATTGGCGGGAACTGTGCGCCGCGACCCGCAGGCCACCGTGGCCGGCGACGTCACCTCCATGGGAGGAGGCGGCTGGGTGTTTCTGATCTTCCTGCTGCCCTTTGCCTTCCTCGGCGGCATCATCGCGCTGATCATCTGGCTGATCCAGCGCAGCCGGCGCCCCGCCCCGGTTCCCGCCTACACCTTGCACCGGAAAGCTGATGGCGTAATCGGTGTAGACGACGGCTGCACTCAGCTTACTCGAAAGCGCTCACTACCGAGTTACCTCAGCGGGCTGTAGCGCGACACTGCTTTCCTGGCAGCAGCCTGAGAGCCTGCTCGGTACGCCGGCGAGTGTACATCACGCTACTTCCCGCTTCGAAGCACCTGCTCGTAGATTGCCCGCACCCTTCCGAACGTCCGCATCAACTCGCTCTCCAGCCCCTCCGGAAACTCCCGCCCCAGAATCTGTCCGGTCAGCTTCTCGGTCACCTGTCGTCCGTGCTCGGTCGCGGGCAGCCACTTGCCGGCCCGCCCTACCACCAGACGCGACACGTGCTCCACCGTGCGCAACAATTCGGCGGCATGGTCGAGCACGGCCGCGTCACTCTTGTCGAGCAACCCGGCGGACGACGCAGCGCCACAACCGGTCCCGCAAGCTTCCCTGCTTGTCGGCCACGCCATGCTTCACCAGCAGAAAGCTGGTGATGAAATCAATGTCATAGATCGCGCCCGGCGAAGTACTTGAAGCTCTTTCCCGGCAGCTCCGCGGCTTCCAGCTTCGTCCTCATTTCGCGGACCGCCTGCGGCAAAGCCGGCATCGGCCGCAAACCTCTCAAACAACGTCTTCAGCGCCGCGGTGGCACGCTCGCCCAGAGTTTGCGAGCCCGCCAGAAAGCGCAGCTTGGTGTACATCAGCGCTTCCCAGGCCTGCGCCTCGTGCTCGAAATACGCCGCCAACTGCGTGGGAGTGAAGAGCAATTCGCCTTCGCCGCCCCGCGGCCGCAAGCGCGCATCGACGGGAAACACCGTGCCCTCCCGGGTGTAAGCCGACAGCGCATGCATCATCTGCTCGGCACACCTGGTCAGCGCGATCCGGTCGTCTTCTTCCCCGCACACAAACAAGACGTCGGCATCCGACAACAAATCAAACTCGCCGCTGCCCAGCCTGCCCAGCGCCATGACCGCCAGTCCCTCGGGCGCGCCAGCCAGGCAGAACGCCGCCGCCATCACATCTTCCGCCGCCGCCGTGGTGTCTGCGAAGGATTCGTACACATCGCGCAACTCGATCACGTCCCGCGCTCCCACCGCGAAGCGCGGTGCCTGAAGTGCTGCCGCAGCAAGGCCAGCTTTCTCCGCATGGGGCGCCGGCGAATCGGCCAGGTAAGCAAACACCGGATCTCGAGCCGTTTCCGCGCAAGTCCCAAAGATTTCTCGACACGGAGTATCGAACAAGTATCCGCGCGCCTCGCGGCGCGCGCTTCCTCCAGCTCCGCCAGGGTGGCAATTTCCTCGGGATGACGAATCAGAATCTCGGTCAGGTAGTCGCTGGTCTCGAACAGGGCCAGGGCCCGGCCCACCGCCTCCTGGTGCCGCAGCACGCGCCGCATAACGCTGCGAACTGGTGAACGCCGAACTCAGAAACCGGTAAAAATTCTTTCGCGCCTGCGGACTCAGATCGCGGCGGTTCGCAATTTCGTACAGCGCCGGCGCGTCGGTCGCCAGCCGTTCCAGCATCTGCTGGCTGGACTGGTCGGGTGTCGCCGGTTCCGAGCGCGCTCAGCAATTTGAATTCTGCGTCCTGGCGATTGCTGCCGGCCGCGGGTCTGCTGCTGATAGATAATCCGCTGGTAGATTTCCGCGACCGCCGCCATTCGCCGGCGCACCATGGACGCCAGATCGCCCGACGCCGGTATTCTCCCGGAGCGTAGCCCTCCATGGCGCGCTGCAGAATCACGGAGTCGGCCTCCGACGCCGGCAAGCGGTGCGTCTGCTGTCCCTCGCGCAGTTGCAGCCGGTGCTCCAGATGGCGCAGGAACTCGTAGGCGCTGGTCAGATCATGAAATTCCTTGCCGCTGATGTGGCCCTTGTCGTGCAACTTCTGCAGTGAAAACAGAGTTCCGCCCGATCGCAGCCAGGGCTCTGCGCCTCCGTACACGCGTTGCAGGCACTGCACCAGAAATTCGATATCGCGAATTCCTCCGCGATCGATCTTCACGTCGATGGCTTCCGTCCGGCTGGCTCCAGCGATCTTTCCCAGCTGGCGCCGCTTCTGCATCTTCTCCCGCGCCACCAGCGCCGTCTTGATGGCGGCAAAATTCACTTTCTCGGTGTAGACGTGGGGCTGCACCGCGCGGATGAACTCGCGCGCCAAAGCCGCGTCTCCCGCCGTATGCTTCACCTTGATCAGCGCCTGGCGCTCCCAGTCGTGCGCCGTCTCGGCGTAGTAAGTCAACGCCTGCGACAAGCGGATGGCCAGCTCCCCTTCCCCGCCCTGCGGCCGCAAGCGCAAGTCGATGCGAAACACCGGCCCTTCCCGCGTGACCCGCGACAGAATTTCCGTGGTCTGCTGGGCCAGCCGGATGAAATATTCGCGGTTGGAAACCGGCGTCCTGGGCGGCTCCTCGCCATCGCCGTAGATGTACATCAGGTCCACGTCCGAGCTGTAGTTCAGCTCGTTGCCGCCCAGCTTGCCCAGCGCCAGAACCGCAAACGGCGTATCCACCAGGCGGCCCAGCGCGTCCAGATGCTGCGGCGTGCCGTGGCGGCGCTGCAGTTTGCTGTCCGCCTCGCGCAGAGCTTCCTCGATCAGCACATCGGCCAGGGCCGAGATTTCCGCGGTGGTCTCCGCCAGGGGCGCGATCTTCAGCACATCGCGCAGCATGATGCGGACATACTCCCGCCGCTTGAACCGCGCCAGCGTCAGCGAAACATCGCTCTCGAACGAACGGGCGCGGAAGCGCGCCAGGCTCTCGTGAAACTCTTCCTGGGAAAAGCTGCGGTCGAGATTCTTCTCCCGCAGAAAGGATGGCAGCAGATCCGGATTCTGGATCAGCGTCTCCCCCAGAAACCGGCTGTGGCCGAAGACCACGATGGCGTAGTGCGCCAGAAAATTGTGCTGGTCGAGCAACCGCACCACTTCGGAAGACTCGATCAGCCGTTCAAACAGAAGCAGCGCGCCATCCGGATCAGGAGCTTCCGCCAGCAACCCAGGCAAAGCCGAAGCCAGCGCAGGCGACAGTCGTGCCCTGAGCGCGCTCCAGATTCAGTTTGGCGCTTTCAGGATTGCGAAACGGTATGTCGGTGGCACTGTGCTCGTGTGGGGGCGGGTCTCCGACCCGCCCAGGCCGAGCGAAGCCCGGCTATTCTCGCCCGGAGCACCAGCGCCGGTCGGCTCATTTGGCAGTTTCGATGGAGGCAAGACTCTCGGCTCGGATTGTCAGCATACCCTCAATACCGCCTCGTCCCGAAATATTTCCGCACCCCGATCGTGTTGTAGCGTCCCCAAGGGCCGTTGGGCCCGAGGTCCGCCGGCCCCAGATTCCGGTCCCGCGCTCCAAACCGGGTGAACAGAAAATGCTGGGTCACCCGCATTTCGAATCCCTTGCCCAGGTAAATTCCCGCGCCCCAGAGTTCTCCACTCCGATCGCGTCCATCGACCAGGTGTAAAGCGTCTGCGGAAGATTCTTGCCAAACAGGAATCTGGGTTCTCCAAACAGAAAGAACCGGCGGAACTGGCGTCCGGCCAAAGGGCCTGCGCTTCCACATATCCGGAAAGCATGTAGCGGGCGAAGGCGTTGCACGGATCGTTCACTCCTCCCGAAATTCCCGCGTCGGCGCGGCACAGATTGGGATCAATCTCGTTGTGCGGAGGCGCCAGGTCGAACTGCCCGTATCCCCAGAACATGTCGCGAGGAAGAAACATCCGCTCCGAGGCTGTCGTGGGTGACGGCGCCGTTGTGCCGGTTCGTCTTGTGCCGATAACACGCCGGACATCGCCAGACATACAAACATCCACAGCAGCGCCTGCTTCATGAGGCCTCCGCAAGAAATTTTGGTGCGTTACTTGATGAAAATCAGGGCCGGGCTCCGATGTGACTGGTGGTTCTCGGAGTCTCGCCCGGCTATCGGCCGCGCAGACGCGGACGTTCTGCCTGGGCTGGGCGGGCGCAGCGCTTGATACGTCGCGTCGCCGGCAGTTGTAGAGCAGTCCCCTACGCGGGCGCCACATTGTACCGCTGCGACGCGATGTCGTCAGACCGAAATCGTGCACAGGGACCGATGCGCGAGGATTCCCGGTCGAGTGACTGCGCCGACCTCGACGAGCTCTACCAGTTGCGCTGTCCATCGCCCTCCGGTATTCTCGACCTCAATCTGGTCCGGACGTTCAGCAGCGCCAAGGAGATCCAATGAAAGCTGTGCGCAACGGAAGTGTCCGCACATTTGTTGTACTGGGACTGGTGATCATCATGGCTGGATCCGCCTTCGCTGCGTCGAACATCTACGACTTCACCCTGCCCTCGATCGACGGCAAGCCCATGCCGCTGGCGGATTTCAAAGGCAAGGTGGTTCTGGTGGTCAATGTCGCCAGCCGCTGCGGCTACACACCGCAGTACAGCGCGCTGGAGTCGTTGTATGAGAAGTACAAAGACCAGGGTTTCGTCATCGTCGGCTTCCCCGCCAACAATTTTGGCGCGCAGGAACCCGGCACCAACGAGGAAATCAAGACTTTCTGTTCCCGAAAGTACAACGTGACATTTCCGCATGTACAGCAAAGTGTCGGTTAAGGGTGACGACCAGACGCCGCTCTACCAGTACCTGACCAAGCAAACCGGTCCGTCCATCGCGGGCGACATCAAGTGGAACTTCACCAAATTTCTGGTCGACCGCAACGGTAACGTGGTACAGCGCTTCGAATCCGCCGTGACTCCCGATTCGAAAGAAGTGGTCTCCGCGGTGGAAAAGCAGTTGAGCCAGAAATAGTCAGCGCTGTCACGCCGACCGCGACGGAATCATCGCATGCCTAATCCGCGCGTTGTCTACGGAAATTCATATCAAATTTTTCTATTCCTCCAACAACTAGAATCAATCGTCAACGCTAAGTCCCGATATAACTTAGGGATACGTTTGGCCCGCGTATTGCTATCAGAGACTGCACCGGGGGTGGACAATGCCACAGGAGGTCTCTATCTCCTACCAAGCGGTCAAGAGCAAGGTCTACAAGCTGGTTGACGCAATGGTCGAAGGCGACAAGAACCACGGTAGAGGTTCAAGAATCCATTCGGCGCTGGTGGAAGCTGATCCATCCTTCTGATCGCGCCGTCGCCCAAAAATATCTCCTCATGGTGCTGGAGAAGTCCAACTCGACCCTGGGAGCCATCATCCTCGGCCTGCCCGAGGCCAAGGAAGTCAAAGCCGGTTCGCGAGCCTGGACGTCGAACGAATTCCCGCGCGAACCGATCGAACTGCGATCAGCAGCCCGGTCTAAACATCTCTCGAAACAAAAGGCCCGGCTTAAGCCGGGCCTTTTTTCTGCTTCCACCATCTCCACTTTGTCATCCCGACCGGAGCGAGCGCAGCGAGCGTAGTGGAGGGACCTTGTGCTTGCCGATGAGCTGACGTCAGTCGATCCGGGAAGCTCAAGACGCTTGATTCGCAGCAGTCGCCAACAGACTTCGAATCGTGCACCGTCTGAACACAAGGTCCCTCCACTACGCTCGCTGCGCTCGCTCCGGTCGGGATGACAGAGTGGATGGTGAGCTAAATGTCGTAGTAAAGCGCGAACTCATACGGATGCGGCCGCAGCCGCACCGCGTCCACTTCCTTGGTTCGCTTGTACTCCATGTAGGTGCTCAGCAGCTCCTCGGTGAACACGTCGCCCTTGAGCAGAAACGCGTGGTCCCGCTCCAGCGCATCCAGCGCATCCTCGAGCGAACCCGGCATGGACGGCACCTTGGCCAACTCTTCTGGCCCCAGATCATAGATGTCTTTATCCAGCGGCTGGCCCGGATCCATCTTGTTCTCGATTCCGTCCAGTCCCGCCATCATCATGGCGGCAAACGCCATGTAGGGATTGCAACTCGGATCGGGCGGACGGAACTCCACCCGCTTGGCCTTCGGCGAAGCCGAATACATCGGAATACGGCACGCCGCCGAGCGGTTTCGCCGCGAGTACGCCAGATTCACCGGCGCTTCGAATCCCGGCACCAGCCGCTTGTAGGAATTGGTGGTCGGCGCAATGATCGCCGCCAGCGCCGGCCCGTGCTTGATCAGTCCTCCGATGTACCACAGCGCCATCTGCGAGATGCCGGCATAGCCGTCGCCGGCAAACAGCGGCTTGCCGCCCTTCCACAGCGATTGGTGGGTGTGCATGCCGCTGCCGTTGTCGCCGTAGATCGGCTTGGGCATGAAGGTCACGGTCTTGCCGTACTGGTTGGCCACATTCTTCACGATGTACTTGTAGAGCATCATGTGGTCGGCCGAGCGCACCAGCGAATCGAACTTCAGATCGATTTCGGTCTGCCCGCCGGTCGCCACTTCGTGATGGTGGCACTCCACCTCCAGGCCGCAGTTCTGCATGGTCATGACCATCTCGCTGCGCAGGTCCTGGTAGTGGTCGGTCGGAGGCACCGGGAAATAGCCTTCCTTGTAGCGCGGACGGTAGCCCTGATTGTTCTCCACCCGGCCCGAATTCCAGCGTCCTTCTTCCGCGTCGATGAAGTAAAAGCCGTGCTGCTCGCGCTGATCAAAGCGCACGTTGTCGAAGATGAAAAACTCGGCTTCGGCGCCGAAGTAGGCGGTGTCCGCCAGCCCGGTCGAGCTCAGATACATTTCCGCCTTCTTGGCGATGTAGCGCGGATCGCGGTCATAGCGCTGCTTGGTGACCGGATCGACCACGTCGCACACCATCACCAGCGTCGGCACCTCGGTGAACGGATCGAGCATGTAGCGTGTTCGGGATCGGGAATCAGCAGCATGTCGCTCTCGTGAATCGCCGCCCAGCCGCGAATGGACGAGCCGTCCATGCCAAAGCCTTCGTCGAACGAAGCCTCGCTCAACTGGTCGATGGGATAGGAAACGTGGTGCTGCAATCCCGGCAAGTCGGTGAAGCGGAGATCGAGCATCTTGACCCCATTCTTCTTCACAAACTCCAGGACGGTCTTCGGGTCAGCCATGGATCGCTCCTTTCAGATATCGTTCCGTCTCAGTGACCGGCTTGAGCGGACCAGATTTAAGGGCGCGCTAGGCGTGTTTTAAGGGAAGAGCGTGCCTGCTACAATCTTTCGCATTGTCGCAAGTCGGACGTGAGTGTAATGCGCGCGCGGCCTGTGCAAGGAAATCTATTGTTTTTATGGCCCGGATAACCAAGCTTTATGCCCGGTTGGCTTGGTTTCAGACAGTTGGCGGGTGGCGAATGCACTTAGCACCTGGCAATTAGCACTCGGTAGCTTCCACTGCCCAGTGAAGCCAACCGACTACGGACGGGTTGGCCAGTTGCTAAATGCCAATAGCCGAAGTGCTAACTTATGGACTTTGAACAACTAGAAACGTTTCTCCAGGTCGCGCGCCACAGCTCCTTCTCCCGGGCTGCGGAGAAGCGTTTTCGCACTCAGCCGGCGATCTCCTCGCAGATTCGCGCCCTGGAGGAAGAAGTCGGCGCCAAGCTGCTGGACCGCTCCGGCGGAAAGGTCTCCATCACCGCCTCCGGCAAGCTGTTCCAGAAATATGCTGAAGAAATTCTTGAAGCCCGCAAGGCGGTGCTGACCGCCATTGCCGAAACCGAACGCGTGCCTCGCGGCGAGATCATCGTCGGCGCCAATGAAGGCACCTGCCTGCACATCCTTCCCGAAGTCTTCGCCGAGTTCAAGAAGCAATATCCCGACGTGGCGGTCAACATCACGCGCGCCGACTACGGCAAGATTCTCGAATCGGTCATCGACAACTCCGTGGACTTCGGCTTCATGTCCATGCCGGTCACCGATCCTCGTCTGACCGTGGTGCTGATCCATCGCGACGAACTGGTGGTCATCGCCCCGCCGCACCACCCGCTGGCCAAACTGAAGTCTGCGCCCATCTGCGAAGTGGCGAAGTTCCCGCTGGTCATGCCCAAAGCCGGACACACCCGCGACGCTCTGGAAGAACTCTTCCACGAAAACAAGCTGAAGCCGCAATACGCCATGGAACTCGATTCCAGCGAACTGCTCAAACGCTTTATCGCCGCCGACGTGGGCGTGGGCTTCATCGCCCGCTCCAATGTGCAGGAAGACGTGCAAGCCAAAGTGCTGGTCGCCATTCCCATGGCGGAAGCTCCCATTCGCCGCGACCTGGCACTGGTCTTCCGCAAGGACAAGGCCCTCAGCCGCGCCGCCCTGGCCTTCATCGACACCACCGTAAAGATCAAGAGCGTAGAGCCGGTCGTTGCAAAGCATTAGGTAGGGATGGAAGGAGCAATTGGCAATTGGCAATTAGCAATTGGCTAAACCTGCCTCAGCTGCTCTACCAAACACTGGCCTTCTTTATCCCTCCAAAAACACTAGGCTTTCTGGGCTTGTGCTAAGTGCCAAGTGCCAAGTGCCAAGTGCTGCTCCGGCGGAGCTTCGCTCCGCCGGGCAGGTGGGACACCTGCCCGTAAGTATCCGTGGTCGATATTGGGTTAGAATCCCGGCAGTGAGATTCGTCCATTTAGCCCTGCTGGTCGGTTGCACTTCCCTGCTCTTCGGCCAAGCCCGTAAGCCTGCCAGACCGGCTGCATCTTCCCCATCGCGGTTAATCTCCATCAAAGAAACTGGTTCGACCCGCTACACTCCCGACCAAGTCATCGCCGCCACCGGACTGCGACTGGGACAGACGGTCAGCGAGGACGATTTCAAACTCGTGAGCCAGCATCTGGGCGAAACCGGCGCTTTCAGCAACGTTGCCTACAGCTTTCAGTTCTCCGCGGAGGGAATCAAGCTCGACTTGCAGGTCACCGACAGCAACCAGTTCGTTCCGGTTCGCTTTGAGAACTTCGTCTGGCTCTCCTGATCAGGAGCTGCTGGAAAAGCTCACGCCCGATCGTGCCCCTTTTCCAGGGCCAGCTGCCAGTCACCGGCAACCTCGCTGACCAGGTCTCCGACGCCTTGCAGGCGCTGGCCATCGAACACAACCTGCAAGGGCGCGTTGACTACCTGCGCGCCGGACCGCAGGACGGTCCCATCGACGGCATTTGAATTCAGTCATCACCGGCCAGGCTATTCACATCCGCCAGATCGAGTTTCCCGGCGCTGGAGCCGGCGGAATTGCGCTGATTTGAAAGACGTCGCACGGAAGCTGTCCGGGCAGGACTACTCAGCGCACTCGCATTCGGCTCCAGGCAGATAAGAATTTCCTTCCCGTATATCTCGAACGACGGCTATTTGAAAGCATCCTTGTCGGACGCCCAGCCCAAAGTTGTGGAGGACAACCCGCAGGAAACTCAGGTGGATGTCGCCTTTCCCGTCACTCCCGGCCGCCAGTACAAGCTCGGTGAACTGCGTGCTGTCCGGCTACAAGGTCTTTCCGGTCGAAAAGCTGCGCGGCCTCATTCACCTGCAACCCGGCCAGCCAGCGAATGCCGTACAGGCTGACCAGGACGTCGAAGCCCTGAAGAAGCTCTACGGCACCCGCGGCTACATGGCAGCCCGGATCCAGGCCACTCCCGAAATGAACGACGCCGACTCCACGGTCAAATACGTCTTCCAGTTTGAGGAGGGCGGCATCTACAAGATGGGAGACCTGGAGATTCGCGGCCTGGACAGCAAAGCCACCGAACGCATGGGGGCCGCATGGAAGCTGCACGCGGGCGACACCTACGACTCCGGATACCCCCAGCAGTTCGTGGACGCCGCCCCGGGACCTGCTCGGCGGCGGAGACCAGTGGAAGATCGTCGTCCACGAATCGGTGGAGGACCAAGACAAGATCGTGGACGTTTCGCTCCACTTCGAAGTCAAGCGTTGAGCGCCGGGCCTGGCTGATAATTCGGTAATAATTTCAGAGCATCTTTTTCTTCGCAGCATCTAAACGACAGGCGCACAACATGTCGTCACAAGGAGAACTTTCCGATGAGATCTGCCTCACTCGAAATCCACGACTTTTCTGCTGACTCTGCTTCTGGGCGCGAGCCTCGCCCTCCGCCGCCTTCGCCGCCGACAAGCCCCAGACCTTTACCGGCAAAGTCAGCGATGCCATGTGCGGAGCCAACCACATGATGGCCGGCGACGCCTCGGAATGTGTCCGCGCCTGCATCCGCAAGGGCTCGAAGTACGCCCTGGTCGTGGGCGACAAGGTGTATGCCCTCGACACCAGCGACAAGGCGGCGCTCGATCAACTCGACAAACTGGCCGATCAGCAGGCCAAGGTCACCGGCGAGGCCAATGGGGACACCATCGCCGTCAGTTCGGTCGCCGAAGCCAAGTAGGCCGGCGACTGCGCCGCGGAAGTATTCACTTCGACACCTGGGGCACTTTTTTCTACCTGATTTTCATATTGTCGCCGCGACCGCCTATGTTATGTTTTAGCGAATTTAGCCCAGTGCCACGGGAGGAAACTCGAATTGTCTAAAGACATGGTCCCCAAGAAGATTTTCTTCACCAAGGGGGTCGGCAAACATCGCGAACGTCTTACTTCGTTTGAGCTGGCATTGCGGGACGCCGGCATCGCCGCGCAGAATCTGGTTCGAGTCTCCTCGATTTTTCCGCCACAATGCAAACTGGTGCCGCGTTCGCAGGGACTTGAAGTATCTGAGTCCGGGCGAAGTGGTTTTTTCCGTGGTGGCGGAAAACTCCACGCACGAACCGCACCGCCTGCTGGCGTCCAGCATCGGCGTGGCCATCCCCGCCGATCGCAATACCTACGGCTATCTGAGCGAGCATCACTCCTTCGGTGAAACCGAAGACTGCCGCCGGTGACTACGCCGAAGAACTCGCCGCCGAAATGCTGGCCACCACGCTGAACGTCGAGTTCGATCCCGACCGTTCCTGGGACGAGAAAAAAGAGATCTACCGCATCTCCAACAAGATCGTCCGCACCGCCAACGTGACCCAGTCCGCGGTAGGCGACAAGCGCGGCCTGTGGACCACGGTCATCGCCTCCGCAGTCCTGATCTTCGACTAAAAATTAGGCGCGGGCGTCCCGCTCGTGCGAATGGGCCGCTGCTTGTGCTGGCCGATGCCCGAGCGTCGCGATGCCCGCGCCTGCATTGTTATCTTCCTGCCAGCGCTTTCTCTTTCTTCGCTCTTGTGATTCTCGCCATTCTTCCCCAGCCGCTCCAGCACCGCCGCCACAATCAGCGGCAAGCCGACGGTCGCATCCACAAATACCTCGCCAAACTTTCCGCCCTCCGCCGGAGGCACAAACTTTCCCCACGAAATCGCCTCGCTATAAGGACTCCCCGACAACCCGCCCCAATACACCGGCTCCGGACAAATTCGCAAACCATAGTGATAGCGCTTCAGCGGAACGTTCTCTCCCATCCGCCGGTGCCGCAACTCGATGAACGGCCCAAACTGCTGCGACCAGTTGCGCGGCACGCCTCCGCCGATGGTGAAAATTCCCAGCCGCTTCTGCCGCAGCAGGGTGGACGCAAAATGTTCCAGATCTTCGAACGGATCGAAGCGCAGCTTGTGCCTTCCCGCCGATTCCCGCATGCGATTGGAAAGCGCAACGTCCAGTCCCAATTCCGAGTCGGTAAAGGCCGGCACGAAAACCGGCACGCCTTTCTCGAACGCCGATTTCAGAATTCCCCGCTGTCCCTTGGCGTGTCTCGGCCAGATACTCTCCGATGGCGTGATTCAGCTTGTAAGAACAAAGTATTTCGCTGGGATCCCATTCTTCCAGCACTTCCGACATCACCTTCTCCACGTCGTCCAGATTCGTCTCCGGCTCCAGCGTGTCGTAGACGCGGTTGTAGCCCTGCTCGTAAAGCTCCTCGTCGGAAACTTCAGGGTTGTAGCGGAAATGAGCACGCCCGGTGGCCTCCACCAGTCCGTGCGCCATCAGCGCGCCGGTCGAGACAATCGCATTCACGATGCCGCGATCGATCAATTCGGCGATGATCAGGCCCTGCTTGGCCACAGTCATCGCGCCCGCCAGGGTCATCACCACGAAACAGTCCTTGTCGCGGGCCATGGCTTCCAGCACGTCGGCGGCTTCGCCCACCTGCCGGCCGGTAAACGCAGTCTTGGACATCGCCCGCACCAGGTCATCGATCGAATGCACCTTCTTGCAGATCCAGCGGCTCCAGCGGAATCAGCCGGTCTTCAATCGGATCGTGCAGGTGGCGCTCGATTCCCGCGCCGTCATGATTGTCATGTTTCAAGTTGCACCCCCCAGTTTGCGAAGCACTACTTTACTAGAAGCCGCGGCTGCTACAACTGACTATCGACTACGACAGTCCGAAGCTCGAGATACCGAGAACTCGTGACTGGCGAGATCTGGAACTGATCGCGGGCAATCTGGTATTCTATCTTTGTTCGATCTTCATCTGAAGGAGATCTGTCGCTTGCCGCCACAGAAATTCAACGTCGGACTGGTGCAGATGTCGACGACGTCCGACCCCGACAAGAATTTGCAACGCGCCATCGACAAGGTCCACGAGGCTGCCGCGCGCGGCGCGCAGATCGTCTGCCTGCCGGAGCTCTTTCAGACGCAGTATTTCTGCCAGCGCGAAGATGCCACGCTTGTTCGATCTGGCCGAACCCATTCCCGGACCGGTCACCGACCCGACTTGTCAGACGCTGGCGAAGCAGCTTCGCATCGTCCTGATCGCATCGCTGTTCGAGAAGCGCGCCCCGGGCGTGTATCACAACACCGCCGCGATCTTCGACGCGGACGGTTCCCTGCGCGGCCTCTATCGCAAGATGCACATTCCCGACGACCCGCTTTACTACGAAAAGTATTACTTCACGCCCGGCGATCTCGGCTTCCGCGCCTTCGACACCGGCGTCGGCCGCGTGGGCACGCTGGTCTGCTGGGACCAGTGGTATCCGGAAGGCGCGCGCCTGACCGCGCTGCAGGGCGCGCAGATGCTTTTCTATCCGACCGCGATTGGCTGGCATCCCTCCGAGAAAGCCGAGTTCGGCCAGTCGCAGCACGACGCCTGGCGCACCATTCAACGCGCCCACGCCATCGCCAATGGCGTGTACGTGGCGGTGGTGAATCGTGTGGGATTCGAAACTGGAGACATCCGCGGCAACGCCGCGCCCGGAGACGGCCTGGAATTCTGGGGCGGCTCTTTCCTGTGCGATCCCTTCGGCCGGGTCATCGCCGAAGCCTCGCATGACAAAGAAGAAATTCTGGTCGGCGAAGTCGACCTGCGCACGCGTGGAAGACGTCCGCCGCAACTGGCCCTTCCTGCGCGACCGCCGCATCGACAGCTATGGCCAAATCACCAGCAGGCTGATCGATTGAAGCCCAGCACAGCCAATCGTGTGGGGACGGGTCTTCGACCCGTCCAGGGCGAGCGAAGCTCGCCAGGCCTTTGGCCACTAACCGGACCTATTAAGACTGAGACCTCGCCTTCATCCAGGAATGCATCGACATCGCATGCCCGCCGAATGGGAGCCCCACGCTTCCACCTGGCTGGCCTGGCCGCACTATCGCGGCGACTGGCCGGGAAAGTTCGAGCCGATCCCCTGGGTCTACGCCGAAATCATTCGCCACCTGGGCCGGCACGAACGCGTCGACCTGATCGTCAACAACGCAGCCTCGGAAAAGCAGGCTCGCAAGGTTCTCGACCAAGGCCAATGCCCTCAGCGAGAACGTCAGCTTCCACCGCTGGCCGACAAACCGCGTCTGGACGCGCGACTCCGGCTGCACCTTCGTCGTCGACTGCACGTGTGGACGCGGGCGACTCGCCTGCGCGGGCGAAGACCTTGTAAGCCTTCGCTTTCCGCGATCAAATGGCGCTTCAACGCCTGGGCGAAATACTCCAACTACCAGCACGACGAAAAAATCGGCAGCCGCATGGCCAAAGCCGCCCGACGCCGAGGAAATCCGCCCGCTTCACGGCAAAGCCCGCGTCGTGCTCGAAGGCGGCTCCATCGACGTCAACGGACGCGGCACTCTGCTCACCACCGAAGAATGCCTGCTCAGCAAAATTCAGCAACGCAATCCGGGCATGTCCCGCGCAGACTACGAAAAAGTGTTCTCAGATTATCTGGGAATCAAGAACGTGATCTGGCTGGGCTCCGGCATCGCCGGCGACGACACTCACGGCCACGTCGATGACATCACCCGCTTCGTCTCTCCCGACACGGTCGTCACCGCGGTCGAGTCCGATCCCAACGATCCCAACTACGAGCCGCTGCGCGAAAATATCCGCCGCCTGCGACGCCGCCACCGATCAGGACGGCAAGCCGCTGGCCATCGTCGAACTCCCCATGCCCGGCCCCGGTCGTCTTCGAAGGACGCCGCCTCCCCGCCAGCTACGCCAATTTCTACATCGCCAATGGCATCGTGCTGGTCCCGGTCTTCAACGATCCCAACGACCGCTTCGCCCTGGACATCCTGGCCGACCTGTTTCCCGACCGCGAAGTCGTCGGCATCTATTCCGGAGACCTGATCTGGGGATTTGGCGCGATGCACTGCATGACGCAGCAGCAGCCGGGAATCTAGCATCAGTCGTCAGTCGTCGGTCTTCAGTCGTCAGCGAGACAAGCTTTCAGCTGTCGGCCTAACTGTCGGAAACCGAGTTCATTACGAGGAATGATTGCTTTGTTGGTTTGCCTGACGACTGAAGACCGACGACTGACGACTGAAACTGACTATCTCTTATACTGCGTCGGCTGCGGACCCTTTTCCAGCATCTCGCGATTCCAGATCGCGCCTTCGCGCGTGTAGCTGGCCAGTTCGAAATCCTGGGTCAGTTCCAGCGCGTCGGTAGGACAGGCGTCCTCGCACAGCCCGCAGAACATGCAGCGGCTCAGATCGTAGGTAAAGTTGGTGAGTTCCTTGCGGCGGGTTTTCTCGTTGCGTTCGCTCGAAACCACAATCAGATTTTCCGGACACGCCAGCGCGCACAAATCGCAGGCGATGCACATGGTCTCGTTGGTATCGGGATTCACATTCAGCCGCGGCGCCCCGCGATAGCGCTCCGCCACCTGCGGCCGTTGCAGCGGATACTGCTCGGTATAAATCTCTTTCGGATCCTGATAAAGGAAGGTGACCTTCAATCCCTGAAGCAGGTCCACCATGAAGATTTTGCGCAGCAGGCTCGGTATCCCCATATCGCAGTAAGCATACCATTAACCGTTGTCGTGGCAGAAAGGGCCCTGTATTACTCGGCGTTAGCTGGGTGGGCGAGACGCCCACCCGACAGCCGGCGAGAGGCCGGCGCTACCCAACCCGGTTCACCGTAGCGCCGGCGTCCGCCGGCTGTCCCGGGGGGGGTCTCGCCCCCGGCCTGGTTGAAGTATGCTCGTCACAGCTCACATCGCATGTCCGACAACCGAAATTCCGAAGCCGCTTTCAAGTATCACAACGCCACCAAGCACTCCTACGCCAGCGTACGCAACAACCCGCATTTCCTGGACTTCAACAACCAGCCCATTCCCTTCAAGATCTACCCGACGCTGGCGCCGACGCCGCTACCGGCCGAGGTGCGCCAGACCGGAGTCGCTGCCCTGTCCGCCATCTCCGAAATCGTGATGCCTGCAAACCGACTCGGCGCCTGATCTGGAGGCAATCGCACAACTGCTCTACCTTTCCGCCGGCATCACCCGGCACAGAAAATATCCTGGTGGCGAGATTTATTTTCGCGCCGCCGCCTGCACCGGAGCGCTGTACGAAGTTGAGCTTTACCTGGTTTGCGGCGAACTCGCTAACCTCGCGGCCGGCGTCTATCACTTCGCTGCCGCCGAGTTCGGCCTCCGCAAGCTTCGCGCCGGAGACTATCGCGGCGTCCTGATCGAGGCCACCGCCGCGGAACACGCCATCGCTCATGCTCCGCTCACCATCGTCTGCACCTGCACCTACTGGCGCAATGCGTGGAAGTATCAGGACCGCACCTACCGGCATTTCGGCTGGGACAACGGCACGCTGCTGGCCAACCTGCTGGCTGTCGCCACGGCGCTGGGCCTGCCCGCCAAAGTGGTTTGTGGTTTTGTCGACGACACGGTGAACCGGCTTGCTCGATGTCGATCCGCGGCCGCGAGGTCGCGTTTTCTCTGGTGCCGCTGGGCTTTCTCGATGCGCTGCCAGCTCCTGCTCCGGCACCGATCTCTCCTCTTGGGCTCGAAACCGTCCCGCTCTCCCGCCACGAGATTGACTATCCGCTCATGCGCGAGATGCATGCCGCCTCTTCGCTGAGTTCACCCGCAGAAGTTGCAGCGTGGCGCGGAGGCACTGCTCTGATCAACTTTCCGCCGCCCAGCGGAGCCGTGACTCAACTGCAACCTTTGTCCGATGCGGAAATACCTCGCGACCCGATCGAGCAAGTCATCCTGCGCCGCGGGTCCAGCCGCAAGTTCGCCCGGACTCCGATCACTCTTGCACAACTTTCGACCATGCTGGACCGCGCCACGCGCGGCATTCCGGCGGACTTTCTCGATCCCCTGGGATCGCAACTCAATCACCTCTATCTGATCGTCAACGCCGTGGAAGGTCTTGATCCCGGAGCTTACGTCTTCCATCGCGGCCGCAAAGTGCTTGAACTGCTGAAGCCCGGAGAATTTCGTGCTCAAGCTGGCTACCTGGGATTGCAGCAAGCCCTGCCCGCCGACGCCGCTGTCGATGTGTTCTTCCTCGCGGACCTGCGGCCCCATTCTGCAACGCTTTGGCAATCGCGGATATCGCGCCGTTCAACTCGAGGCCGGTATCCTGGGAGGTAAGCTGTACCTGGCCGCTTATGCTCAACACCTGGGCGCGACTGGCCTCACCTTTTTCGACGATGACGTAACCCAATTTTTCTCACCTCACGCGGAAGGCAAGAGCGCTATTTTCCTGGTGGCTCTGGGCCACAGCGCGAAGGCCAGGCCCTAGCTGGAATTTGTACGAGCCGCTAAGCGAGATAGTCTGATCAGGCTGAAGTTCTTCGCAGACACACGCAACGTTCGACACAATGGTCAATCCCTGAGAATACCGCGGGAATCGAGAACGAGCTAGGATTGGTTTCGCGCTTCCTTCTTCGGCGAGGCCATTGGTGTAATCGCAATTTTCCACCCACTCCTGCCTTGAGAACGGATCAACTCCGCGCTTTTCATTGACTTGCCTACATTTCCGCCATAGCATGCATTCGCATGATTGGCCAAACCATCTCCCACTACCGCATCATCGAGAAGCTCGGCGGCGGTGGCATGGGAGTGGTTTACAAGGCTGAGGACACCGAGCTAGGTCGTTCCGTGGCCCTCAAATTCCTGCCCGATGAATTGTCGCGAGATCCGCAGGCACTGGAGCGCTTTCGCCGGGAGGCACGGGCGGCGTCTGCTCTAAATCATCCCAATATCTGCACCATCCACGAAATCGGCAAACACGGCGAGCAGTATTTCATTGCCATGGAGTTTCTGGACGGGGTGACACTTAAGAATCTGATTGCGGGATGGCCATTAGAAAACGAAACTCTGCTCGCGCTTGCCATTGAGATCGCCGATGGGTTGGATGCCGCGCATTCGCAGGGTATCGTCCACCGCGACATCAAGCCGGCCAATATCTTTGTTACCAAGCGCGGGCACGCCAAGGTGTTGGATTTCGGGTTGGCCAAAGTCGCACCCGCGGGCTCTTCCAGCCGGGTCGCATCGGCTAACACGATGACCGCCGTCATCGACGACCAGCACCTGACCAGCCCTGGGTCAACGCTTGGCACTATTGCCTATATGTCACCGGAGCAGGCTCGTGGCAAAGAGCTGGACGCCCGCAGCGATTTGTTCTCTTTCGGTGTGGTGCTCTACGAGGCGGCGACCGGCGCGCTCCCATTTCATGCGGGCAGTACGGCGGAGATATTCCGAGCCATCCTGGATACAGCGCCAGTACCCGCCGTGCGACTGAATCCTGCTGTGCCAGCCGAACTGGAACGCATTATCAATAAGGCTTTGGAGAAAGACCGTAACCTGCGCTATCAGGGTGCCGCGGAGATGCGTGCCGACTTGCAACGCCTGAAGCGCGACACAGATTCGGGACGATCTGCTGCCACCACATCCGGACCTGCAGCGAGCTCAGAATTTTCAGCAGTGACCACGACAGACCGTATCTCGAGTGCGACGGTGGTCCCCGAGACCGTGCGACCGGGACGGAAATGGTGGGCGCTCACGATCGGCGGCTTCGCTCTGATTGTCATCGCGGCGGTCATCTATATTCAATCCCGTCCTCTTCCTGCGCCCACAGCGTCGGGCTACGTTCCCGTCACTCACGACGGCAATCCGAAGTATCTCGTCGGGACTGATGGTGCACGTCTTTACTTTGGCGACGTTACTTCGGGCGGACAGGTCATCGCGCAGGTATCCGCCTCCGGTGGAGAGGTGGCTCACGTCCAAGTTCCCGCCCCTACCATGTCCTTGCTTGCTGTTTCCCCCGACGGGGCTAGCCTGCTCGTCGCCGACGAAGTGGGCCAGACGGCATTCCGCGGGCCGCTCTGGGCTGTGCCGGTGCTCGGCGGGTCACCTCGCCGATTAGGTGAGACCGCTGGACAGGCCGCCGCTTACTCTCCCGACGGTCGAATGATTGCTTACTCGGACGGAAAGGACCTGTTCACGGCAAGGAGCAACGGCGCAGAATCTCACAAGCTGGTCTCTTTGCCCGATTTAGTTCTTGACCCTGCGTGGTCGCCGGACGGGAACGTGATTCGATTCAGAGTCGGGGGGTTCAACACAACACAAGGTTCGCTTTGGCAGGTTTCTGCGGACGGGACGAATCTGCATCCCTTGTTGCCCGGTTGGCACACTCCTCCGGTCGAATGTTGTGGCAATTGGACCACAGACGGGAAATATTTCGTCTTCGGATCGGGAGGAAATGTCTGGACTCTGGCCGAAAAGGGGAGGTGGTTTGGAAAATCCGGCGCCCAAGCCGTCGAGTTAACTTCGGGGCCAATGAACTACTCCTGGCCTGTGCCCAGCAAAGATGGCAAAAAGCTTTTCGTGGTGGGAGCACTGGCGCGTGGGGAGCTGTCGCGCTACGACGCTAAGTCCGCAGAGTTCCTTCCATTTCTTTCCGGAATTTCCGCTGACAGTGTCAGCTTCTCCAAAGATGGGCAGTGGGTCGCCTATGTCAGTTTTCCGGAAGGGACACTCTGGAAGAGCAAGTCAGACGGCAGCCAGCGAATTCAGCTGAGCTACCCGCCACTTACCGCTGTGCTGCCAAGCTGGTCCCCCGACGGCAAGCAGCTTGTTTTCTATGGAACGTTGCCAGGCCGGGATTGGTTGCTGTACACCGTCTCGACCGACGGAGGGGCGCCAACCGAACAGATTCCGGAAGATTCCGAGAAGAAACTGGACCCTGACTGGTCAGCCGATGGAACGAAAATTGTCTTCGGCAACGGCCCAGCGAACAAAGACAGTAGCATACGGGTGCTCGACATCAACACTCACCAACTTTCGACACTGCCGGGCTCCACGGGCCTTTACGCACCCCGTTGGTCGCCGGACGGGCGCCGTATCGCCGCTATGACTTTCGACTCGCGCAGCCTGATGCTTTTCGATTTTGAAACCCAAAAGTGGGAGGAGATCGCAAAGATCACCCTCGGATTCCCTAATTGGTCGAAAAGAGGAGAATATGTGTACTTTCTGCATGAAGAGAATCAACCGTCCGTGATGCGAGTGCGTATTCGCGACCGCAAGCTGGAGCGGGTGGCCGATCTGAAAAACTTCCGGCAAACGGGCTTTTGGTATGTCTGGCTCGGCATGGCTCCCGACGATTCCCCTCTTCTGCTTCGCGACACCGGCACCCAGGAAATCTACGCTCTCGATTGGCAGGCGCGATAACTCCACACGCTGCTCCGCGACAGCCCTTCACGTTTTTGTCGGTACTCCTTGCCGCCATAATTCGCCGATCAGGTTATATACGCCGTGTCCGCGCATCACCAAAGTCACCTCGCTCGCTTGGACTCTCGTGCTACACTATTGTTGCGTCTAATACCACGGTTGTGGTGCGGTTGCTCCGGTTTGAACCTGAATTCCCGCCTTTAAGTCCCTCCGTTTGTCTTCGGCGTAAATAAAAACTGGCAATGCAAGTTGCTGTGCTCGCCCGGAAGCTCGTGTGCGCGCCGCGATCGCTTCCGCCAACAGAAAAAGAGAAAAACCAATAATGCAGAGTTTTACCGAATTACCTCTCTCCCCTTATACCCAGGAGAGACTGTCGCTCGCTAAATTTTCCATCCCAACCCCGGTGCAGGCCGCGGCCATTCCGCAGGCGCTCGCCGGCAAAGACGTGCTCGCCACCGCGCAGACCGGAACCGGCAAGACGCTGGCCTTCCTGATCCCGGTCATCGAACGGCTTCTGCGGAAAAGTCACGCCGGGAATTGTCGACGCTCGTGCTCGTTCCCACGCGCGAACTGGCCATGCAGGTGGTGGATCAGTACAACGCCCTGCGCGGAAACAAGACTCTCGCCGGCGGCGCTGGTCGTCGGCGGACTGTCCGAAGGACAGCAACTGACCGCGCTGCGCAGAGGCGCGCGCCTGGTGGTCGCCACTCCGGGCCGTCTGGAAGACTTCCTCGATCGCAGGCTGATCGATTTCCGCAGACCTTGCAAGTGCTGATCCTCGACGAAGCCGACCGCATGCTGGACATGGGATTTCTTCCCGCGATTCGCCGGATCGCCTCCGTCCTGCCCAAAGATCGCCAGACCATGTGCTTTTCCGCGACGCTGGAAGCGTCGGTGGTGCACCTGGTCAACGACTACATGAGGAATCCGGTGCGGCTGGCCTTCGGATCGACTCTCAAGCCGTCCGAGAACGTGCGCGTGCAGGCCTTTGAAGTCGCCGCCGATCGCAAGCAGGAAATGCTGCACCGCTTGCTGTCCAAGGAAACCGGCCGCTGCCTGGTCTTCGCGCGCACCAAGCGCGGCACCGAGCGGCTGGCCAAGAACCTGAACCGCGAAGGCTTTGCCGCCGCCATGATTCACGGCGACCGCTCGCAATCGCAGCGCACCGCGGCGCTGACCGGATTTCAGCAGGGACGCTACCGGATTCTGGTCGCCACCGACCTGGCTTCCCGCGGCATTCACGTCCAGGACATCGCTCACGTCATCAACTACGATCTGCCCGAAGTGGCGGAAAACTTCATCCACCGCGTCGGCCGCACCGGCCGCGCCGGCAACCTCGGCGTGGCGTCCACCCTCTTCGCCCGGGAACAGCGCTCCGACCTGCACCAACTGGAGCGCACTCTCGGCATTCGCATGGAAAGAATAGAAGCTGACGACTCTCCGTTTGAAAGCCGCGAGCGGAAGCCCATTGAGCTCAATCGCATGGACCCCGGTCCTCGGTCTAGAATGGTCAGGCTCCCGGGCGAGGTTCTGCAAATACAAATGGGAAGCTAAACAGTTCTCGTCTGCCCGGCATGCACGTACGGGGCGGGTGTCTACACCCGCCCGGCGGAGCTTCTCCGCAGTTCCCCGGCGACGGGTTGGGCGAATCCTATGTCGTATCACGTCGTGGCATTCACCCTGGCGCAAGTGCGGCAAGGATCGCTGGCCTTCCAGCGCCAGCTAAGCGGTATCCTGCGCGATTCCACCGAAATTAAAGTATATTCAGCCAGTCCCTTCGATCTCGATGAACGCCGACGGATTAAGGACCGGTTCGGTGGAGATGTGGTTTACTTTTTCAACGAAGCCGCGCGGCAGGAATGCGTTCGTCTCGGCCTCGATCTGAAATTCATCGCCGAAATTCCGGACGACCAGTTACCCCGCAGACGGGCGCTGATCGTTGGCATTCCGGACCAGCGGGCCGATCGTCCCGCCTAAAAGCAATTTGCTGTAGATCAAAACAGGAGCGTCTGATGAACTTCCGCGTTTCGCTTTGGTTGCTGGCCTGTTTTTTGGTTCTGCTGTTGATTTCGTCATCCGCGCGCGCCCAGCAGGCGTCGGCGAGCGGAAAAGGTTCGGCTGATATCGAAGCCCGGCTTGCCAAACTGCAGTCGCTATTTGATGAAGAGTGGCAGTACGAGCTGCGTTCGGACCCCGAGAGCGCAACCAGCCTAGGCGATAAGCGCTACAACGACCGCCTCAGCGACCATTCTCCGCAGTTCCACCAGTCCGACGTGGAAACGAAGCGCAAATTTCTCGCCCAGTTCGAGGCCATTGACCCCGCCGGCTTGTCGGCTCAAGACGCACTGAGCCGTGACTTGATGGTCCGAAACTTGCGTGAAGAAATTGAGGGGGCGCGATTCAAGCCCTGGGAGATGCCCGTTAACCAGATGGGTGGCCCACACCTCAACCTGCTTGAGCTTTTGTCCCTGACGCCTTTCAACGATGTGCACGACTACGATAACTACCTTTCGCGGCTGCATCAGATTCCAAAAATGTTCGACCAGGTGACTGCCAACATGCGGCAGGGCATGCAGGACCACCTGATGCCGCCGCGCTACCTGCTGGAAAAAGTCACTGTTGAGGCGGAGGAGATTGCCGACAAGACTGGCGACGCCAGCCCGTTTGCAAAGCCGGTTGCCAACTTTCCTGCGAATGTTTCCTCGGCCGATCAGCAGCGCCTGCGGTCGGCGGTGCTGGCAACTATCGATGGAGAAGTGGTCCCTGCGTACAAGCGCTTCACCGCATTTGCACGCGACGAGTACGCGCCCCACGGTCGCATCGAGCCGGGCGTGTGGGCCCTTGCCGACGGCGCGGCGCGGTATCGCTCTGAAATCCGTCGCCTTACCACGACTGATCTCAGTCCGGAACAAATCCACCAGATTGGACTTCAGCAAATCGCCGAAACCGAGGCCCAGATGCTGGTGCTGGCGCGGAAGCTTGGGTTCAGCGACCTGGCTAGTTTGAACGACCACATCAAGAAAGACCGCAGTCTCTATGCCACTTCGGGGCAACAGGTGCTGGATCTATACACGAAGTACACGCGCCAGATGGAAGCGCAACTGCCCAAGCTCTTCGGACGCCTTCCGCAAAATAAGCTGGAACTGATTCCGATGGATCCGTTTCCGCGCCAAGAATGCGGTCCCCGCCGATTACAACTCGGGAGCAGCTGATGGTTCGCGGCCTGGCCACATCAATGTCAACGAATGGGACCCGGAGCATCGCCTAACTTTGAATATTGAGGCGATCGCATACCACGAAGGCGTCCCCGGCCATCACTTGCAAATCTCCATCGCCCAGGAGCTGCAGGGATTGCCTGCATTTCGCAGGAACGGAGGCTACACCGCCTTCGTCGAAGGCTGGGCGCTCTACTCGGAGCGCCTGGGCAAAGAGATCGGGTTTTACCAGGACCCGTACAGCGATTACGGACGCCTGGAGAACGAAATGTGGCGCGCAATCCGCCTGGTGGTCGACACCGGAGTCCACGAGAAGCACTGGTCGCGCGAACAGATGGTCGACCTCTTCCATCGCTACACCGCAATGGATGAGCCCAACGTTCAAAGCGAAGTGGACCGCTACATCGCGTGGCCGGGGCAGGCGCTGGCTTACAAGTTAGGACAGTTGGAAATCCTGAAATTGCGCGAGGAAGCGCGCCAGAAACTCGGCGACAAATTCGACCTTCGCGCCTTTCACGACCAGGTAGTCGGACAAGGTCCGTTGCCCCTGGAAGTTTTGCAGCGCCAGGTAGAAAGCTGGATCGCCGCACAGGAGAAGCAACAATCGTCCGCAAATCACGTAGGGGCGGGTGTCCCGACCCGCCCGGCGGAGTGAAACTCCGCAGGTTTTTCCGCGGCATTTCGGATTGTGTCCTAAATTCGTAGACCACGAAGGACACGAAGTTACACGAAGGAAACCTAAACCTCGAACCTTCGTGTGACTTCGTGTTCTTCGTGGTCTATGAATTAAGACGCTGCGAAGACTCCGCGGCTGGTTCTATAATCTTCTCGAGTTCAACAACTCAGGAGGCAATAATGGCCGCTTTGCCCGACGGTTTTGCAGAACTGAAAAAGAATCTCCGCGCGGCCTGGATGGCAGGCGACTTCGGCCAAATCGCGCGTTACAACGCGAATGAAGTTGAAGGCTTCACTTCAAGACTCAATCTGAAGCCCGGCATGAAGGTTCTGGATGTAGCCTGCGGCACTGGCAATCAATCAATTCCCGCCGCCCGCACCGGCGCACAAGTCACCGGTCTCGACATCGCGCCCAACCTGCTGGAGCAGGCTCGCGAGCGTGCCAAAGCGGAAAATCTGAAAGTTGAATTCGTCGAGGGAGACGCCGAAAGCCTTCCCTACCCCGCCGGTCAATTCGACGTGGTGCTGTCCATGTTCGGAGCCATGTTCGCGCCGCGTCCCGAGGTCGTCGCCTCGGAGCTCAAGCGGGTCTGCCGCCCCGGCGGCTTGATCGCGATGGGAAACTGGACACCGGAAGGTTTCGTAGGCCAGATGTTCAAGATCACGGCACGACACGCTCCGCCTCCGCCCGGCATGCAGCCTCCGACTCTCTGGGGAGTGGAAAAAGTTGTGGCAGAACGCCTCGGTCCGGAAGTGCGCCTCGAGACTACCAGGCGCGAGCTGCAGTTCGACTATCCATTCAGTCCGGAGGGAACTGTGGACTTCTTCCGAAAATATTTCGGACCCACCCAAACCACATTCGCGCGCCTCGACCCGCCCGCGCAGAAAGCCCTAACGGATGAGCTCACCCAGCACTGGGCCAAAAACAACCTGGGAGATTCGAGTCACACGATCATAAAAGCGGAATACCTCGACGTTCACGCCACCAAGTTGTAAGGATGTGATTTCGCGACTCTCGAGGGTGCCCCGTCCAAGCTCCGCTTGGGCGGGGATTTTCGTTTTTCAATCGAAGTCTGAAAACGGCCATCCGCGGAAAGGAAACCCGCCCAAGCGGAGTTTGGACGGGACACCCTTCGACATCTTACTGCTGTCGAGACCCCTCGAAAACAGCGCTTCGTGGGAGCACCCGCAATGAACTGCGACCCTCGGGCCGGATTGCGAATCCTAATAATTGCAGTCTCTCGGGATCACGACGAGGGCGCGACATGAAGCTCAACCACCTGAATCTCACCGTCTCTAATGTGCCGGAAGCCCATCGCTTCCTGGAAAAGTATTTTGGCCTGAAGAGTTACGCTGGCGCGGCGCCGCGCGAGGCGATGAGTTTCCTGTCCGACGACAACGGCCTCGTACTGGCGCTGTTCCGCGGAGCAAAAGCCGCCGAAGTGAAATACCCAGCGGGCTTTCATATTGGCTTCATTCAGGACAGCGAGGAGCGGGTCAACGAGATCAACCAACGTCTACGCGAGGATGGCTACGATGTCCCGAAGCCGGCCCGCATGCACGGCTCCTGGACGTTCTACTTCAACGCCCCGGGCGGCTTCATGGTCGAGGTACTGCGCTAGCTCTTCATCGGGTCCCTCGGTTCAAGAGTACATAGCTCGAGGGTGCTCCGTCCAAGCTCCGCATGGGAGAAGGCTTGTTCCCGCGGACGAAACCTCGATGACAGAAGTTGTTGCGCCACAATACTCGGTCAGGTCGTATACCGACGTGCCATGGGAATTGGCTCAGCGTTCGATTGACGGAAGAGAAACACGCCAAAGCGGAGCTCGGACGGGGCACCCTTCGCAATAAGATTTAAGCAACAAGACGCGGCCGCTCGCTATTTCATTTCCATAACCTGACGATTCCATTTTGAAGGGTCCGCTTGGCTTCCCGCGTCGCCGCCCCACGATTGACCATCTCGCGGCAATATGCATAAAGGGCGTCATACACCACCCACTCCGCCGCGTTGATTTCATAATCGTTCTCAAAGCCCAGATGCCGAAATCCTTCTGCCACTGCCCTTAAACCGTCCCCCTCAGGTTGATGCCACAACGTATTGTCGGTATCGGCGCCGTTGACGATTCTGCCCAGCACCTGCAAGGCGGGATCGCTATCGAGCTTGTATTTCTTGAGAATTGCCTCGAAGGAGCACTGCTTTCCGTGGTGGCCGAGTTCGACGCCGGGAATATCAAATGGTGTTGCGCCTAGTCTTTTCGCCTCAGGAATCACTTGTCCTGCGGGCACAAAGTAGAACTCGGCGCCGGGATCCACGAATCTCTTGATCAACCATGGGCAGGCCACGCGGTCTACCTTGACGTGCTCACGCGTAATCCATTTCATGGTGCTCTCTCACCTAGATGGAAACTTATTTAACAGCTACCCGGCCCAAGGCCGCCTTGATTCCTTCGGCTACAGATTGTGGGCTGCCAACCGCCCAAAAGTGCATGAAGAATAGTCGAGGTTCCTCGGTGAGCATGTGACTGTGCAAGGCGGTTACCGCAATATGATTCTGCTCGAGTGCCGAAATCACCGGATTTACTTCCCCAGCCGCGAGAACGAAATCACCTGTGGTTGCAACCTTGCCGGCGTCCGCTTCCTGAAAATTGATGGACTCAGCCACGCCTTGCGCCGGCGTAATGGTCATCCCATTCATCGATATCGGCTCGGCGCGCGGCACGCCGTATGAAAGTACCCCTCCTTTGAAGATTCCCTTTCCGCCCTAGGGTGTCTTCAATGCTTTTCACCCAGTCTGGCGGGGAAGCCGGCTCGCTTGGCCCGGCGGCAGGCTTACCCAAAGGTGTTTTTGAAACTGCGAGAGCTGCCCGCAGCGAGTTGGTTAGCTCCGCTGCAGATCCGCGTCCCATGTAGTGCATATACATCACCGGAGGTGTTGCCTCGATCAGATGGTTGTGTACCGCCGTAATTTCGAACCCGGCAGCGCGCAGTTTTTCCATCACCGGATTGATTTCGCTTTCCAGCAAAACCAGATCGCCCATTACCGAGGCACTGTTATCCGTTCCAGAGAATGCGGCCCACGATCCGAGAGCGAGACCCGGTCGGATTGCAAGTCCGCCAACGACGACATGCAAGTCCGTACGGGGAAATCCAACCCTGTAGACTTCGCCCATCTGCTGGCCTGATCGGCCAAGAACCTGGTCGATCTTGGAAGTATCCAGACCTTGGCCTGCGGCTGCGATTGAAAGCATTAGCGCCAGACTCGCCATCAACAAACTTCGCGCAGAAATCATTAGCCACCTTCCTGTCGTAATTTTTGAAACCTGCAAACTTGGGTGCAGCGCCATTACTTCCTCGAGATGCTCTCGTAAAGAGCTTCAATCAACTGCATGCCGCGCTCGAGCAGTTCCCTGTCCGGCATCCCCTGCCTCGCCCAGCCGTTGAGGACGGCATCGACGCCAAAGCCCTCTTTCCGGCCAAACTTGTCATCAAAGAGATCTGCATCGTGAACCATTTCTCCGATTACACCTGCCCTTCGGTCACGAATTCGAAAGCACTTTTCTAGCGTCTCAAATGTGCAGTCCTCGCCCCGGTGACCGAAGCCGCCATGAAACATGTCAAAGCGGACGGCCTCAGCTGGAACCAGTTCCTCTGGCGCAAAAGTGAAACGTGCCTTCTTATCGACGAAGCGCCGGATTAACCAGGCTGACGCTGAGCGGTCGATCCCGGGACGTGGCCGAGTCACCCAAACGCGGCCCACGTAATCCTTTAGATCGATTTTGGCAATTGCTGCTTCAGAGGTCGAAGACGTCTCGGCGCGGGCCAGGAGTGTCTCCACTTTCTTTTGCAACGGGCTGCTGAAGAAGTCTACTTCCACGATTTCCTGGAAGCGGGCCCGCAGCCGACCGAGACGGCCGGTTGCCCATTTCTGCCGTGGTATCGAAGAGAGCTTCTCGATTTCTCCAATTAGCTCCTGATACTCCCGGGCACGTGCGTCGGCAAAGCGAGCGATGAGCTGGGATGTCGACAAATTATCGATCGATTGCACCCTGACCACTGAAGCCTCCCCCGCATACTTCCGGATCGCCGTCGCCAGCCACTCAAAACGTTCCCGGGTGGCGGGGTTGTTGGGCAGCAGGTAGCCGGAATTACCGAGAGGCACGGCCCCGTAGCGCTGCAGTTTTCGCCATATTTCAACCCGCTGGCTCGCCTGTTTTGCCGGCAATGTAAATGTCATCAGCAGCCACGGTGCACCAGGTTCTGTATTGGCTATGGTCATTTCATGTTGATGTTATATCCATAACCACTTCTAAGTCAAGGCGGGCTAAAGCGACGAGGTCGAGCGGAAACACCGGAGGATTTTGAAGTGAGCCGAAATGGCTTACCACATGGACGTGCCTGCAGCGAGTACAGCACCCCGCACAGATGCTATGATTACCAGTTCGTCGTGAGCATTCTGACCCTCTACCTCCGGCCCGCATAAAGAAAGGTGAACAAAGTTTTCGTCCCCTGATGACTCAATGAAACGCAGATTCTCCATCCTTATTCTGCTCGCGCTATCTCTTGGAATTTACGTCGCCACCGCCGCTCACGCCGGCGTTGCTCGACGATGCCGACGCCTCGCATGCGCTGGTCTCGCGCGAGATGCTGCAGCGGGGCGACTGGGTGGTGATGTATCAGGACGGGATTCGCTACCTCGAAAAGGCGCCGCTGCATTACTGGATGGTGGCGGTCAGCTACAAGCTTTTCGGACAGGGCGCGTTCCAGACCCGGCTGCCGCTGGTGCTGTCCGTCGTCGGCCTGGTGCTGATGGTCTATTTTTTTGCCCGCCGCTGGTTTGGCGAGACGGCGGCGTTTTATTCCGGGCTGGTCATTTGTACCAGCGTCGGAACCTGGCTGTTCACCCGCGTGATGGTTCCGGAGGCGATCTTTGCGCTTGAACTGACCGCCCTGTTCTATCTTTTTCTGCGCGCATGGACACGGCACCCTGAGCCCTCGCGTCGGCTACTGGGGCGCATCCGTGGTGATGGCGCTGGCCGCGCTTACGCTGGGACTGATCGGCGTGCTCTTTCCGCTGGGCGTGGTCTTTTTCTTTATCCTGTTCACCCGCAGCTGGGGACGCTGGCGCGAGCTGCGAATTTTCTCCAGCGCCCTGATCTTTCTGGTCATCGCCGTGCCCTGGCATGTGATCGCGGAACAGCGTTCGCCCGGATTTCTCTGGTCCTACTTCATCAACGAGCACCTCAAGCGCGCGCTCGGCACCCGCTACCCGCCGGACTACGAAGCCGTCCCGCTGCTGCTGTGGTGGGCGCTGCACCTGGTCTGGTTCTTTCCCTGGAGCTTTTTCATGCAGTACGCCTTACGCGAATTTCCCCGTCCCAAGACCTGGGGACAAATCGATGGAGCCGGCGCAGCAGGCGCGGCTGCTGCTCTTCATCTGGGCCGGGCTGATCCTGTTTTTCTTTTCGCTCACCAGCGGATCGCGCATGGAGTACTACAGCTTCGGCGCCTGGCCGGCGATTGCCATCCTGCTGGCGGTCGGACTGGCCGATGCCGAAGCAGCGCGCGACCGCTGGTTGCCGCGCCTGCAAGCGGGACTGGCGGTGATCGGAGTGCTGGCGACGATTTGCCTCGGCTACCTGGTGATCTCCTCGCTGGATATTTCGTCGAAGGGCGGCATCTCGCACCTGCTGCAGTATCACGACCTCGATACGTATCGCCTCTCGATGGCGCACATTTTCGATCTGACGCCACAGACCTTCGCCGCCCTGCGCGGCCCAGCGATTTTCGCCATGCTGCTCTTCATCGTCGGATTCGGAAGAGCCTGGCTGCTGCGCCGCCGCTGGAAGAATTCCGCCGCCACCCTGACTCTGGCTTTCGCCATGGGACTGTTTTTCTTTGCGGCCAACTGGGCGTTCAAACGATTCGAGCCGCGAATGTCGTCGCGGGCCCTGGCCGACGCCATCCTTCCCTACCTGCGTCCCCAGGACCAGATCGTTCAGTACGGCGATTTCAATTCCGGCTCGAGTATTCCGTTCTACACACACCGCCATGTGTGGATTTACAACGGACGCTTCGGCACCAACCTTGAAATCGGATCGAACTATCCCGACGTGCCGCCAACATTTCTGGACGACAAGCAGTTCCCTGCCTTCTGGAGCAGTCCGAATCGAGTATTTATTTTTGTTCCGGAAGAATTCCGCAAGGACGCGCTCTCCCGACTGCCTCCGGATTCCACTTATCTGCTGGCGGAGAGCGCGGGAAAATATATTTTCGTAAACCAACCACTCCGTCCGAACCTGCCGCTGCTGGCGTCGTTGCTGGCACAGCATCCAGATGGAGTGATCCGATTGGACGACGCCTGACGCGACCAACTCGCTTCCGACAACTCAAGCACCGACGAACTTTTCATGGAAGAGGCTCTTCGCGCCGCCCAGCGCGCGCTGGAAGCGGGAGAAGTTCCCGTCGGCGCGGTCGTGGTTTGCGGTGGCAAGATCGTCGGACGCGGCGGCAATCGCAACCTCACCGATTCCGATCCCACCGCTCACGCCGAGATCGTCGCCCTGCGAGAAGCCGGTGCCGCGCTCGGCAACCATCGCCTGGAAGACTGCGAACTGTTTGTTACAATTGAGCCGTGCGCCATGTGCGCCGGCGCGCTGGTTCATGCCCGGCTGAAGCGCCTGGTCTACGGCGCGGATGATCCGAAGGCGGGCGCCGTCCATTCGGTGATGCAGGTGCTGAATCATCCCAGCTTGAACCACCGGATGGAAGTTCGCGCAGGCGTACTGGCAGGCCGTTGCGCGGAATTGTTGCAGAGCTTTCTTTCGAAGCCGGCGGTAGAGAAGTCGTCGGTCGTCGGTCCTCAGTCGTTAGCGACGCTGGATAGACGGCCGAGGTTGTTGACCGACGACCAAGGACCGACGACCAACGACTGCTTTCCGGAGAGGTGCGTGAGTGGTTGAAACGATCCGCCTCGAAAGCGGACATACCTTAACGGGTATCGGGGGTTCGAATCCCTCCCTCTCCGCCAGAATATTTGAGTGATGCCTATGACCCTCCCCATGACACATCCCGTGCAGACCCCGTTCGACAGTGTGGAAAACGCGCAGACCTACATCCAGCTTTTGATTGAGACGCTGAGCGAAGCTAAAAAAGAGATTGCGGCGGACGCTGCCAGCGCCAGTTCCACTCGCTCGGAGCGCCGCATCCAGGCGCTTCGTCTGGTGGAATACAAACTGCATCGCCTGGAACATCATTTGACCGTGAGTGGACGCATGCTGAATGATTTGCGCCGCCTGCGCCGGCTCCTTCTGGATGAAACCGCCGAGGTGAACCTCGGCACCTCTCGTGACCGGCGGTAACGATCGCCTGTTTCTCCGCCTCAGTGAGCCGAGACCAAGCGTGAAACATCTCGCCAGATATGTTTCGCGTGTCTTTGTACTCGGTCTGGCATTGCCTGGCTCGATACTTCCGGCTGTCAGACAGACGCCCGACCGTGAACAGTTCACGAGCAGCCACGTCAGCTCTTCTTGAAGTACTGGACGTCGCGCTCGTGCTTGGCCGCCGCCGCCCGGGTGGAGAAAGTTCCCAGGTTACGGCGGCGCCCCGTCTTCGCATTTTTCTTTCTGGGTTACAGCCGGTATTGCCCGGATTTTAGTTTGCGGATCATGCCACAATGAGATGCGACCCGGGCCGTTCTGGTTTTTCACCTCGGTGACTCTTTGCCGGCGTTTCTTCGCATCCCGGTCTGATAAATCTCACGATAGACTGTGCCTGTCATCCATGGATATCCGCCGCCTGACCGATCAAGATGCCGAGTCCTACCGACAGGTTCGTCTCGAAGCTCTGGAGCTTGAGCCCCAAGCCTTCACCGAGTCTCCTGCCGAACATCAAGCTGTACCTCTGGAGACGATCAAAAAGCGCCTGGGGTCCAGCTCTTCTAACGACAATTTTGTGGTGGGAGCCTTCGACGATGGACAGCTGATCGGAATGGCGGGATTTTTCCGGCGGCACGAAGCGAAGACCAGCCACCGTGGACATATATGGGGAGTGTATATCAGCGGGAAATACCGGGGCCAAGGCGTGGGACGCGCGTTGCTGACCGAGTTGCTGCGCCTGTCCCGATCCTTGTCTGGAATCGAACAGGTGACGCTCGCGGTGAGCAGCGATAACCTCCCGGCCCGGCGTTTGTACGAGGCCATGGGATTCGAAAAGTACGGCTGTGAAGCCCGCGCCCTGAAAATTGGCGATAGCTATGTGGACGAGGATCTGATGGTTTCGTATTTTCGGCCTTGAGTTGCTGATGCGGAAATTAGGGCGTATCGGGCCAGGCTACTGCAAGAGCCCATCCAACTGCACGATATCCGAATCGCCTTCGCCCACTGCGGCGAAGACCCATTTTCCGTCCGATGACCAGGACATCCGGCGGGCGATGAAAGTGCGTTTCTGTCCAAAGTCAGTGATCTGTCGTAATTTGCCATCGACGGTAGAGGCAACCCAGATATTGGTACCCAGAGTGTCCTCCAGCGGCATCACCAGCCACTTGCCGTCTTTCGAAATCACCGGGTGGCAGCCCTGCCATAGCGGCAACCGCTGGCCGGGGATTCGCACCAGCAAGGCCGATGGGCCACTCTCGGGACGCGCCACGCGCAGTTCGTAGTCCAGCGAACCGTTGAGGTTCTGCAGAGGAACCACATAGTACAAAGCGGATCCGTCGGGCGCCAGCGCTGGTCCGCGAGCGTTGTCTGTGCGTACCACAACAGGCGTGCCACCCTCTACCGGAATCTTCATCAGTCTAAAGCTCCGGAAACCCTCTGAGTAGTAGAGCCACTTGCTGTCGGCGGACCAGGTCGTCCACGTCCCCTTTGGAATCAGAAGGTGAAGATCGCTTCCGTCGGGATGTACCAAGTAGTAGCCGACGCGGAAATCCTTCGAGGCACGGCCACTGGCGAAAGTAATAAGTCTTCCATCCGGCGACCAGGTAGTAACCCCGATCACCATGGCCGGATCTTTTTCAAATGTGATCTGCCGCCTTTGGCCGCCGTGGAGAGGCAGTACCCAAACATTGCCGTGCCCGCCGCTGTCGGAGAGGTAGGCCATTTCACTGTCAGTGGGATCCAGAGTGGGGGTTTGCACCTGTCCGGTCTGGTCGGTGATACGGACTGCCCGGCTCACATTCTCTGTGGGACTGCCGTCTACCGGAAACTTCCAGATGTCGAACTGCATATGCTTCCGGCTCACCAGAATGCGTCCCTCGCGATCTATGTCAGGACTTTCATCGCCGGTTTCACCGAAAGTGAGCTGTCGTGGTTCGCCTCCGAATTTTGAGATTTCCCACAAATGCAGGGTTGGAAGATAAAGCAACGTGTTGCCCCGAGCGCTGCTGTAGATGATATGGGAGCCGTCGGGCAGCCAGGTCAGGCCGCTCATGGCCGAATTCTCCTGGGTGAGCGCGCGCGGGGCGCCACCGGCGGAAGCAACAAGAAAGACATCGTCGGCCCAGAGGTCCTCATTGTGCAGGTAAGCAATCGTGCTGTCGTCCGGCGACCATCGTGGCAGCCGGTAGCTGAAAGTGGTAACCGCCTGCGTGACTACACGGGGGTTGGAGCCGTCACGGTCGGTTACGACCAGTTCCACTTGCTTCGCGTTCAGGCGGAAAAATGTCAGCCGCTTACCGTCGTGACTGACGTCCGCACCGCTCATGCTGGAAACCAACTGATGAGGCGCACCACCCAGCGCGGAAACCTCCCACAAGGTTCCCTGTACATCACCCTCCGGCGGCGGAGTGAAGTAAATAATGGCGGTCGAGTCCTGCGACCAGCGAGGTTCGAGATGCGGCCCGGGGCCGTTCGTAATCTGGAGCGGAGGTCCTCCCGCCAGCAGCCGCACCCATATTTGTCGCGAACCGGTCGAGTCGCTGACGAAAGCCACGGATTTTCCGTCGGGCGAGAACGCCGGACTTTCTTCCATGCCGGCGAAATCCGTCAGCCGAAGAAATTTCACTGATCTCGGGCCGGGCTCCGCTCGTCCCCGGAACCACCATGCGCCGGCGGCCGCCAGTGCAAGGGCAAGGCACGCAATCATCCAACCCACCGGAAGCGCGGACTTCTTCTTCTCCGAAGTTGCCGCTACGATTGTCCCGGACCCCGAAGTCGACGGAGACGTGGATTCCAGATGGAATGCCAGATCGCGCGCGGACTGAAATCGTTCTTCCGGATTTTTTTCCAGGCAGTGGTGCACGATGCGGTCGAGCGCCGCGGGAACGTTTTTTGTCGTGGTCAGCAGGTCAGGCGGGTCGTCCTTCAGAATAGCGCTAGTTCGATCGGCTGCGGTACGTCCTTCAAACGCACGCTGTCCCGAAAGAGTCTCGTAGAGGACCGCACCAAAGCTGAAAATGTCGGAGCGCTGATCGGACTTTTCTCCCCGCACCTGCTCGGGCGACATGTACCCCGCGGTTCCCATAGTCACGCCCAGGGCGGTCTGAGGGCTGAGATTCAGGGTTGCAACCGTGGCATCGTCGCCGATTTCGGGCGCGGATAACTTGGCCAGGCCGAAGTCGACGAATCTTGGCGCGGCCGTCACGGCAGATGAAAATGTTCTCCGGCTTGAGGTCGCGATGGATGATTCCCTTTTCATGGGCCGCGGCCAGGCCATGCGCAACCTGCACCGCAAGCTCGACCGCTTTGCGAGCCGGCAAAGGCCCATCCCCCAGACGGTCGCGCAGCGTGGAGCCCTCCAGAAGTTCCGTGACCAGATAGGGCGCGCCCTCGTGGGTGCCGATATCGTAGACGGCCAGAATGTTGGGATGGTTGAGTGCGCTGGCGGCGCGAGCTTCCTGTTCGAAGCGGCGAAGGCGGTCGAGGTCGCCGGAGAAGGAAGCGGGCAGGACCTTGATGGCAACGTCACGTCCCAGGCGCGGATCCTGGGCCCGATACACCTCGCCCATGCCGCCTGCCCCAAGCGGCGCGACGATCTCGTAAGGGCCGAGTTTGCTGCCGGAGGCCAGGGGCATAAGTCGCTCCGGATTATATCGTTTCAAAGGAAGAGGCCTAGGAATTAACAAACAAAGCATCCGCTTGCCTGACAGGGTCTTTCTCGGTACAATATGACTAGTCAGACTAGTTATGGCAAAATCTAAATTACACAAATCCGGAGCGGCAGTCCCCGACGTTGCCGCCGGTTCCAAATGGCAGCTTCAAACCGCCAAGGCTCGATTTAGCGAAGTTTTTCGCCGTGCTCGCGCCGAAGGACCACAGTACGTCACCCGGCAAGGTAAGGAAGCGGTGGTGATTGTGCCGGCGGAGGAATTCGAGCGGCTCGCAGGCCGCACCCGTCAGCCCCAGAGCCTGGTCGCATTTTTCGCCCAGTCGCCTCTGGCTGATGATGGAGTTGAATCTGAAACGAAAGACGGACTACGGCCGTAAAGTAACGCTATGAGCGGCTTTCTTCTCGATACCAATGTGATTTCGGAGCTGGTCAAGAGCGATCCAGACTGCGGAGTCACGCAATGGATCGAGGCTACCGATGAAAGCCTGCTGTATCTGAGTGTGCTTACGCTGGGCGAGATTCGCAAAGGAATCGCTTCCCTGCCAGAAGCCAAGCGACGCATTGCCCTTGAAGCATGGCTCGACCGCGATCTCGTGCTTCGGTTTTCGGGTCGGATCCTGCCCATCGATCAGGCCGTCGCCGACCGTTGGGGGCGGCTTGCAGGAAGCCCGGCGGCGCGGAAGTCTCCCCTTCCGGTGATTGACGGGCTTCTCGCAGCAACCGCCCTGCACTATGACCTGATATTCGTTACCCGAGACACTAAACACCTGGCGACCACCCGCACCGCCTTTTTTGACCCGTGGCAACACTGATCCCTCGGGTCGTGCGGAGAGGTATTTCTTCCAGCTGCTCTTAAACCACAAAATACTTTGCGCCTGGGTGGTGCACCACGATCGCCGAGGTGGACTGCTCGGGCTCCAGCAGGAACCCGGTGGTCAGCCGCACGCCGACATTTTCTTCGGGATGGAGCAGCGCAAACAGCTTGGTCTGATCTTCCAGATTCGGGCACGCCGGATAGCCGAACGAATAGCGCGAGCCGCGATACTTCTGGTGGAACAAATCGCGGATGTGCGGCGAGTCCTCGCCGGCAATGCCCAGTTCCTCGCGCATCTTCTTGTGCAGATATTCCGCCAGGGCTTCGGCGGTCTCTACGCTCAGCCCGTGCAGATAGAGATACTTGGTGTACTCCCCGGCTTCGAACAGCTTCTGCGTCTCGTCCGATGCCCTGGCGCCCATGGTGACTAGCGACAGCCCGATCACGTCCATCTTTCCAGAGGCTTTTGGGCGCGAAGAAGTCGGAGATGCGAGAGCTTGCGGCCTTCGCGCTGGCGCGGGAAGGTAAAGCGCAGGATTCTCCTTCGCGTGCCTCTGCTCCGGCTCATAGACGATCACGTCGTTGCCTTCGCTCTGGGCCGGGAAATATCCGTAAACCGCTTTCGGCTCGAACACCCCGCTGGCGATGATTTCTTCTTCCAGCTGCTTCTTGATGGGACGGAATTTCTGCTCGACCAGCCGGAGATAATCTTCCTGCGACGCGGTCTTCAACTGCCACTGATTCTTGAACAGCGCCGTCTCGTTGATGTACGGAAACAGCTCGCGCAGATCGAAATCTTTGCGCACGCTTACACCCCAGAACGGCGGCGTGGGAATATTCGGCGCGTCCTTTACCACCGGGCTTCGCTCCGCGAACACCGGCCCGGTTTCCTCATCCACGGCCGCGGCCTTGGCGTATTCCTTCACCGTGCGTCCTTCTTGCAGGCGCGCCTGCTTCTTGCCGTTTGCCGTGGCCAGATCTTCCATGATGTGCAGGCCGGCGAAGGCGTCATCGGCGTAGAAGACGGCGTTCGAGTATTCGCGGCGCAGATCGTCTTCCACGTACTTGCGCGTCAGCGCCGCGCCGCCGCAGATCACCGGAAACTCCAGCTTCTGCCGCTCCAGGTCCTGGATCACATACTTCATCTCCAGCGTCGACTTCACCAGCAGCCCGCTCAGCCCGATGGCGTCGGCCTTGTGCTCCATGGCGGCTTTGATGATGACGTCGCCGGCCTGCTTGATGCCCAGGTTCACGACCTTGTAGCCGTTGTTGGTGAGAATGATGTCCACCAGATTCTTGCCGATGTCGTGAACATCGCCCTTCACCGTGGCCAGCACGATGGTGCCTTTCTGCGAGCCCGCCTTCTTCTCCATCTTCGGCTCGAGATAGGCGACCGCCTGCTTCATCACTCCGGCGGAATCGAGCACCGAAGGCAACTGCATCTTGCGCGCGCCGAACAGATCGCCGACCGTGCGCATGCCGTCGAGCAGGACGGTGTTGATCAGGTCGAGCGGCGAGTACTGGGTCAAGCGCTTCTTCCAGCAGCTCTTCCAGGGTCTTCTTGTGCGCGCCTTCGCCCACCGCTTTTTCGCCGTTGATGATGGCAAACTTCAGCTTGTCTTCGACCGAGAGCGTTTCGACGTGCGCCGTGGTCTCGCTTTCTCCTTTGCCTTTCTTCCCCGCGAAGTGCTTCATGTACTTCTGCAGCGGATCGCCGTTCGACGCAGCGTCGCGATAAATCAGCTTGCGCGCGAGATCAACTTCTTCCTGAGGAATCTTGTATAACGGATAGATTTTGGTGTAGTTGACAATGGCCATGTCGAGGCCATTGTTCACCGCCTCGTGCATGAAGACGGAGTTCAGCACCCGCCGCGGATAGGCGTCGAGACCGAAGGAGATATTGCTGACGCCGAGAATCGTCTTCACCTCGGGCAGTTCCTGCTTGATGCGCTTCACCGCCGTTCAGCGTCTCGATCCCGGCCGATGCGGTAGTCTTCCTGGCCGGTGGAGATGGGCAGAGTCAGGGCGTCGAAGATGATGTCGATGCCGGACGAATGTCCGTACTTTTCCGTCGCCAGATCGAAGATGCGTTTGGCGATGGCGACTTTCTTGTCGGCGGTCAGCGCCATGCCGTCTTCGTCGATGGTCAGCGCGATCACGGCAGCGCCGTAGCGCTTGGCCATGGGCAGGACTTTGGAAGTCCGCTTCTCGCCGTCTTCCAGGTTGATCGAGTTGATGATGGCCTTGCCGGGAATGCGCTTCAGCGCCTCTTCGACCACGTCGGCTTCGGTGGAATCGACCAGGATCGGCGCAGGCACGCGGGTCGCGACCTTTTCCAGAATCGAACGTGATGTAGCCCTTTTCGTCTTCGCCGACGATGGCGCAGCACAGGTCGAGCATGTGCGAGCCTTCGTTCACCAGCTTCTTGGCCAGGGCCAGAATGTCGTCGTACTTCTTGCCGCGCACCAGGTTGCGGAAGTGCTCGACCCGCGTGGTGGTATTCATCTCCTCCGCGACGATCAGCGGCTTGGGATCGAGATCGAGCGGCACGGAGGTGTAGGCGCTCGAAGCGGCGGCGGTCGGCTTCACGTCGCGCTTGGCCGGTTCGACGCCGGAAACGGCATCCACCACGGCCTTCAGATGCTCGGGCGTCGTGCCGCAACATCCGCCCACGATGCGCACGCCGTACTCGGCGACGAAGTGCTTGTGATACTGCGACAGTTCGGCCGGCGTGAGTTTGTAGACGGCGCGTCCGCCTTCGTTCTGCGGGAGTCCGGCGTTAGGCAGCACAGAAATAATCTTGGTCGAATTGAGGCCAAGATAGCGCACCGCATCGTTCATCTCCTGCGGGCCGGTGGCGCAGTTCAGACCGATGACGTCCACATCGAACGGTTCGAGCGCGGTGAGCGCCGCGCCGATTTCGGTGCCGAGCAGCATGGTGCCGGTGGCTTCGAGCGTGACCTGCACGGTTACCGGCAGCCGCTTTCCTGTTTTCTGCATGGCGTCGAAGATGCCCACCAGCACGGCTTTGGCCTGCAGAAGGTCCTGGCAGGTCTCGACCAGCAGCACGTCGACGCCGCCTTCGATCAGCGCAGCGGCCTGCTCGGCGTAGCCGGCCGCCATGTCGTCGAAGGTGATGTGTCCCAGCGAAGGCAGCTTGGTGGTCGGCCCGATCGAGCCGGCGACGAAGCGCGGCTTGTCCTTGGTCGAGAATTGCTGCGCGACCTCTTTCGCCAGCTTTGCAGCCGCGATGTTGATTTCTGCGACCTTGTCCTGCAGATCGTATTCGGCCAGCACCACGCGGGTCGCGCCGAAGGTGTTGGTCTCGACCACATCGCAGCCGACCTTGAAAAAGTCGGCGTGAATGTCCTTGATGATGTCAGGCCGGCTCAGGACCAGCAGTTCGTTGCAGCCCTCTTTGCCCCAGAAATCGTCCAGACTGGGATTGCGGAACTGGATGTTGGTCCCCATGGCGCCGTCGTAGATGACGACGCGCTCGCGCACGGTTTGGAGAAAGGTTGACATTGCGGCTAGTCGTTGGCTCTTGGTCGTTGGTCGTTGGCTAAAACACTTCTCTCTGTCAGTGTCGCATTTGCCCCTTGTGCGCTGGTTGAAAGAGCCAACGGCCAACGACCAAGGGCCGACGACTGCTCATATACACAAACGCCGGCCCGCTGGGACCGGCGCTGCCTGCCTGCAACTGAATCTATTGAAGTTTAGCTCCCCTGTACAGGTGACGAAGGTGCGCCAGCCGCGACTTCGTCTCGATTGAATATGGCGTTGGCTCCCATATGCGCTGGCATGGGGGCCAGCATCTGCTCTTTGCGATAGACCAGATTGCTGGCGTTGAAGGTCGCAATTTCGAATCCGTGCCCGTGCGTGATGGCGTCGGTGGGACAGGCCTCCACGCAGTAGCCGCAGAAAATACAGCGGTTGTAATCGATGTTGTAGACCTTGGCGTAGCGCTCGGCGCCGCTGACCCGGTTCTCGGCCGTGTTCTCGGCCGCCTCGATATAAATGCAATTCGAGGGGCACGCGGCCGCGCACAGGAAGCAGGCCACACACTTTTCCAGGCCATTTTCGTCGCGCTGGAGCACGTGGACGCCGCGATAGCGCTCCTGAAACATGGCGCCCTTCAGCGGACCCGGCCCGTCGGGATAGTTCTCCACGACGGTCGGCTGAAACATCTCCCGGAAGGTGATGCTCATGCCCTTGGCGATGGCCGCGATGTTTTTCAGTACCGGCATGCTTCATTAGTATACCGAAAGCGCCGTGATCGGCGCTGAGTTGCGGCGCGCGTGCGCGCATGAGTACTCGTTCGCAATTTGTCATTGCTTACTGCTTTCAGGAAGATTTCTCGCCTCGGCGCGCATCGAGCGGGACGCTCGCGCCCACATCTTGCAGCTCCGGTTGTATTGCACAGCGGCCGCGTATATGCTTTGATTCCTGCGAAGGGCCCTCAGCAAAGTTCATCGCGTGCAGGCTGTCTGCGTGCCGACCTCGTCAATCATTCCGTCGAAGGAGAACACCATGCCTGATCAATTCGAACAACTCAAGCAGAAATACCAGCCGGTTCTGGACAAGATTCAGCAGGAAGGCGCACAACTTCTGAACCTGAATCTGGATGGCAACCAGCTTTTCCTGAAGGCGATCGCCGTCTCAGAAGCCAGCAAGAACCGTATCTGGGATGCGATCAAAGCGGTCGACCCGAATTTTGCCGACCTGAAACACGACATCGAGGTCCATGCGGGCGACCAGAGCTACACGGTGCAACCGGGCGACAATCTGTCCAAAATCAGCAAGCATTTCTACGGCGATGCCAACAAATATCCCGCCATCGCCAAAGCCAACAATCTGGAGGATCCCGACAAGATCAAGGTCGGTCAGAAGCTGGTGATTCCGGCGGCAGCCTAGCGGATGTGGGGCGGACACTCTGGTGTTGCAGGGCTGGGACTCTTGACTCTAAGATCACGCCATTGCGAGCCTGGCCACATTCGAATCTAACAGTCGACCGGTCGGATACTTCCCGCCGCACGTGAGCATCAAGCATGGAGGAGACAATATGCATCTGATATGGACGCTGATCATCGGGCTGGTCATCGGAGCCGTGGCGAAATTCCTCATGCCGGGCAAGGATCCGGGCGGGATCATCGTCACCATGCTGATCGGTATAGCCGGATCGTTCATTGCCACTTATGCCGGCCGCGCCCTGGGCTGGTATCAGGAAGGACAATGCGCCGGCTTCATCATGTCGGTGCTCGGGGCAATTGTCTTGCTGGGTATCTATCACCTGATCAGGCGCAAGACTAGCATAGGGATTCGGCGACAAAGAGAAATCAACCATGCGCTGGACACCAGGTGGAAGCAGCGACGACGTTGAAGATCGCCGCGACGAAAGCGGCGGTGGCGGCGGCTTTCAGGTCGGAGGGATTCACCTCGGGCTGGGCGGCGTGGTCATCCTGTTCATCCTGAGCCTGATTTTCAAACGCGACTTTCTTGTCGCTGTTAAGCACCGGCTCAGTTGGACACCGGCACGACTGTCAGCCAACCGGATACCGCGCGCGATCAGCAGGAACAGCCGCTGGTCCAGTTCGTCACCTTTGTCCTGAACGATGCCCAGAACACCTGGAGCCAGATTCTTCCGACGCAGGGTGTGCCCTACCGCCACGCCAAGCTGGTCCTGTTTCGCGATTCCATCGATTCCGCCTGCGGCATGGCCCAATCGGCCACCGGGCCTTTCTACTGTCCCGAGGACGAGAAGGTGTATATCGACCTGGGCTTCTACGATGAACTGAAGCAACGCTTTGGCGCGCCCGGAGGAGTTCGCCGAAGCCTACGTTCTGGCCCACGAAATCGGACATCACGTGCAGAAGCTACTGGGCATCGAGGCCAAGGTGCGTGAGGCCCAGCAGCGCAATCCGCAAGCCGCTAACCAGCTTTCCGTCGGCCTTGAACTGCAGGCAGACTGTTTCGCCGGCGTCTGGGGACACTCCACGCAGCAGCGCAACCTTCTGGACCCGGGAGATGTTGACGAAGGTCTGAAGGCCGCAGCCGCAGTAGGCGACGACCGGCTGCAGCGCATGTCCAGAGGTACGGTGAATCCCGGAGACCTTCACCCATGGAAGTTCCGCCCAGCGCGCGCAATGGTTTCAACGCGGCTTCCAGGATGGAACGAATCGCATCCTGCAACACATTCCAATAGATAATGGGGACGCTCGCGTCCCGCTCGTGCCGGGGTGAAGCAGCCGGCCGCTCCGGTCTTGTCGTTTTCTCTCTGATTTAGGTTTCTCTCTGATCCGCGCGGAGCCAGCTTCACACCGCTGCACGAGCGGGACGCTCGCGCCTACATCTATTTGAAGTTGCTGATCAGGATTACGTCGCTGGTCTGGTTGCCTTTGGCCAGGAACAACTGCTTGCCATCGCGGGACCAGGCAAAGTCGAAGATCAGGCCGGAAGTGATATTTCGTAAGCTGCTGGGGCGCTCCGCCGGTCAGTGGCTGTTCCCAGATATTGGACGCTCCGTTTCTGGTGAGCCGGTATTGCAGGGCTTTGCCGGAAGGCGCCCAGTGCAAGTTGCGCCCTCCGAGAGGAGACTGGGCTACAAACTGCAAGGCTCCGCCGGAAGCAGCCACCATGCCCAATTTCGGCACAGGCACTGGGGTGCCCTCCTGGTAGGCAAAGGCAACTTTGCTCCCATCGGGTGACACTCGGAGCGCGTAAGCAGCCTCCGGCACAGAGACGAGTGCCACCGGGTCACCACCTTCGGCCGGCATGCGGTAGATCTTGTCCTTGCTACCGTAGTAGACCCACTTTCCATCCGGCGAGCAATCGGAATCTCCCGTGTTGTCGGCAAGTTTTTGGCCGTTAGAACCGTCGGCCTCAACCCGCCAGAGTTCTATTTTGCCGTCACGGTAGGAATCGAAGATCACGTAGCGGTCGCCACAGGAAGAGATTGATCTCAGGTTGTGAGCTTGCGGTACCAGCACCGCCGCCTGGCTGCCGTCCGTATTCATCAACCACACATCGCCGTCCCTACTGGTAGCCAACACCTTGCCGGACGGGCCGGGTGCGACAACATTGTAGGCCGGTTCGCCCGAAGTGATCTGACGAGCCTGAGAGGAGTCCGATGCCGGGGCGGTCCAGAGATCGGAAGAGCGGGTGCGCTGAATCGCCGCCAGGGTCTTGCCATCCCGAGTCACATCCAGATCCTCGTCGTAATCCGAAAGATCATTGGTAAAACGATGGAGTTCGCCTTTGGGGTAATCAATACTTTGCAGCTGGCCGCGACCCAACGTAGCTTCCGCGACCGGCGCGATAAGCGAGTTTCCGTCCGGCATCCAGACTGCCCGTCCGACAAGTCTGCCGCCGGCTGAAACCAGTGGACGCACCCCGCCGTCCGCCACGTTTATCACATTCAATTGCCAGTTAGTTTCGTTGCCGACACCCAACGTCGGTGCCGCGATAGTCTTGCCATCCGGAGACCAGGTAACTCCGAACTGACGGCCGGCATTAGCCGGCAGAGTCGCCAGAAGCCGTTCGCCGCTTCCGTCGGCCTGCGCAATCCGAATTTCAACCACGTTGCGCTCCGGAATTCCACGCTGAAAGACGAAGCGGCTGCCATCCGGGGAGAAGTCGATGGGCGTATCGATGTCACGCACCAGCTGGCGCGGTGAACCTCCGAGCACGGGCATCTGGTAAAGGTAGCGGTAGTTCTCCGTTGTCTTGTCAGAGCGAACGAAATAGATATAGTTGCCATCCGGAGAAAAGCTCAGCCCGGCAAAGTCCACAACATCGGGCGCGAGCACCTGAACGTCGCTCTTGGTTGCAACGTTCCGCACCCAAAGACTCTGCTTCTCTGCGTCGCGCATGAGCGTAGACGATGTAGCGCCCGTCGGGCGAGATCGCAACCTGCGGACGCTTTTCCATTTTCCGTCAGCTTGGTGATCTGCATATTCTGCAGATTGAAGCCATGCGGACGAGTTCAGGAGCTTGTATCCTCCGAATCGCGGCGGCTGCCAGCACCACAGCCGCGACCACGGCAAATAAAGCTATCGACGCCGGTTTCGCCGGCGCGATGCGTTTTGGAACGATCTGATGTTTGAGACTGAGCTTCAGCAACAGCTTGCGCCGACTGCGAGGATGGCGATGTGCTCGGTTCAGGATCGGTTGCAGCGCTCGCCCCGGATCCTGCTGCTGATCCTCGTCCGTCCTGAGCTGCTGTCGCGCTGCAGCCGTTTCAAGTCAGCCCGTATCTCGGCGGCGCTCTGGTAGCGAAGGTCGCGATCTTTCTCCAGAGCTTTGTTGATGACTTCTTCCAGCTTGGCCGGAAGATCGGCGTTGACCCGCGCCGCTGAGGTGGGCTCGCGATTCAGGATGGCATCGAAGATCACCGCCGAAGTGTCGCCGCGAAAGGGCACGATGCCCGTGCCCATCTCGTACAGCACTGCTCCAAAGGAGAACAGGTCGGTGCGGGTGTCGAGTTCCTTCCCCTTGGCCTGCTCCGGAGACATGTAAGCCACGGTTCCGATCGCGGTCCCCGGGCTAGTGAGATATTCCAGGCTTACCCCGGCGGTGGCTTCGTTCAGACGCTAGCGGGCTTATCGCCGGGAGAAGTAACTTTCGCCAACCCAAAGTCCAGAATCTTGGCATGTCCGCGCTTGGTTACAAAAATGTTTGCGGGCTTGATATCGCGATGAACAATGCCCTCGGCGTGCGCGGCGTCGAGCGCATCGGCAACCTCGATCGCCAGGCTCAGCAGCACTTCGGTCTCCAGCGGACGCCCGGCGATGCGATGCTTCAGGGTCATCCCATCCAGAAACTCCATGGCGATGAACGGCTGCCCATCCTGCTCGCCGATTTCGTAAATGGTGCAGATATTGGGATGGTTCAGCGCCGACGCCGACTGAGCTTCCCGCTGGAAACGGGCCAGGGTCTGAGGGTCTCTGGCGACCTCATCGGGCAGGAACTTGAGAGCAACAAAGCGGTGGAGTTTTAAATCCTCGGCTTTGTAGACAACACCCATGCCCCCGCCGCCGAGCCTCTCCACAACGCGGTAATGCGAGATAGTTTGGCCGATCATGTCTGGAGGATTGATGCCTGACGAATCGAGGCTTCGACAACCATGAGGGACGCGCTCCGTGCGCGATCATCTTAGGGGGCCAGCTAAGGCAAGTCAATGTGGAGTTTAACGGGGGCTGCCTTCGTGTAACCTCATGTCCTTCGCGGATTAAGCCTTTGAACTGCCGTAAGGGCGAAAGCTCCCGCAGAGGTCAATCGCTAAACGAGTACAATGAACCGCTCTTTAGGCTCCGAGATCATTAGGCTCCCAGATAGCACCAACCAAAAACAATTGGAGGCCGCCCAATGCGAATGAAAAAATGGAATCAGTTCATTATCGTCCTGGCAGTCGCAGCTCTGCTCCCTTCCGGGACGCGGGCGCAGGACTCGCCAAAAGGCCCCGTACTCAGCCCCTCCCAGGCCGTGCTGCAGAACTGGAATGAAATTGGCCGCAAACTGATCGCCATGGCCGAAGATTTTCCTGAAGACAAATATGACTTCAAGCCGGTACCCGTCCAGCGAAGCTTCGCCGAGCAACTGTTGCATGTAGCCGGGTCAAACGATCTCTTCACCGCGGTGGCCAAGGGGGAGAAACCGGTGGACGATGAATCCCGTGCCAATTACAAAACTAAAGTCGCAGTAGTCGCCTACCTGAAGAAATCGTTTGACGACGGCGCCGCCGTCATCAAGGCAAAAGGCGACGCGGGTATGGCGCAGACGGTAGTAAGCTCGGAATCGCATGAGACGCTGCAACTGTCCGACCTGGCCTACGAACTGGTCGAACACTCCGGCGAGCACTACGGCCAGCTGGTGGTTTACTTCCGCGTCGCAGGAATGGTGCCGCCGGAATCGCGGCCAAAGAAATAGGACGGTGTTGTCAAGGCCCTGCGATCGCCGTTCTTTCCGCACACTATTGATTTATAAGGCGAAATATTTTTGGCGGGCCTGTCCCATTCAGGTAGGTTGGCTTGCTATTCTGGAAGTGGAGATGTTTGGGCGCAGGCCGTTGGCTTGAGCCTCTTGTTTTGCCGGCGGTGACCTGCCGAGCTTTGCTCGGCTGGACGGCCGAGGGCGGCCGTCCCCACGTGGTCTTGGGTGCTACTCGAGGCCCAGGTCCTTCCACTTCTTGTCCACCAGCGCTTTGGTTTTTTCGTCCATCAGGATTTCATCCGGCCAGGGACGGTCGAAGCCTTCGCTCGGCCACTTGCGGGTGGCGTCGATACCCATCTTCGAACCGTAGTTGGGCAGGCGCGAGGAGTGGTCGAGGGAATCGACCGGGCCGAGGGTGAACTGGATGTCGCGCTCGGGATCGATGTGGTTCAGCACTTTGAGCGTGACTTCACCGATGTCCTGCACGTTCACGTCTTCGTCGACCACGATGATGCACTTGGTGAACATGGCCTGGCCCAGCGACCAGATGGCGTTCATCACTTTGCGCGCCTGTCCGGGATAAGACTTCCGGATCGAAACCAGCATCAGGTTGTGGAACACGCCTTCGACCGGAAGGTTGATGTCGACCAGTTCCGGAATGGTGAGCCTCATCAGCGGCAGGAAAATGCGCTCGACCGCTTTGCCCATCCAGCCGTCTTCCATGGGCGGCTTGCCGACGATGGTGGTCGCGTAGATCGGATTCTTGCGATGAGTGATGCAGGACACGTGAAAGACCGGATAGAGATCTTCGAGCGAGTAGAAGCCGGTGTGGTCGCCGAACGGGCCTTCGCTGCGCAGTTCGTCGAGATGAACGTGGCCTTCGAGAACAATCTCTGAAGCTCGCAGGAACTTCGAGGTCGACGGTTTCACACTTCACCAGTTCGACCGGCTTCTGGCGAAGAAAGCCGGCAATCAGATATTCCTCGACGTCAGGCGGCGCGGGCACGATCGCGGAAAATGTGATGGCGGGATCGGTGCCGATGGCGACTGCGACTTCCATCTTGCCTCGCGGACGGTCGCCTTCGATCAGCACTGACCCGCCGGAGGAACGCGCCATGATGTCGACGGAAGCGCGAGCGGCGGCCACCGTGGCTCAACCTCTGCCGGGCTTTGCCCGGCCGGACGGGCGGGGGCGCCCGTCCCCACACGTTCTGTGCCGGCGCAGCGCGCAGCGCCTCGCGATAGTGCTCCGCCCCGACTTTCTGGCGCTGCCAGTGCATGCCCGTGGTGCGTTCGTCATAGACCTGCATGCGGTACATGCCGACATTGCGCTTGCCGGTTTTGGCGTCGCGCGTGACCACACACGGCAGAGTGATGAAGCGGCCCGCGTCTTTCGGCCAGCACTGCAGAACGGGAAAATCGAGCAGCGAGAAGTTGTCGCGCTTGATGACTTCCTTGCATGGTCCGGTGGAAACCGTCTTGGGAAAAAACTTGCCCATCTCGGCGAGCATGGGAAGCATTTTTACTTTGTCGAGAAAGCCTTGCGGAGACTTCACGTCCATGAAGGCCCGAATGCGATCGGCGACCTGGTCGAGGGAGTCAACCTCAAGCGCAAGATTCATGCGACGAGCGGATCCGAACTGATTGATCAGGACCTGCGAGCCGGGATGGCCCTTGACGTTCGTGAACAGCAAGGCCGGACCGCCGGAGAAACCTGCCGGGCTACGCCCGACCCGGCCGGGTCAGAGACCCGGCCCCACACGGGCCCTTTGCTCACACGGTCGGTGATCTCGGTGATCTCGAGGATCGGATCCACCTCGGTGCGGATGGTTTTCAGTTCGCCGGCTCGTTCCAGAGCAGCGATCCAGGCGCGTAAGTCGTCGTAAGCCAAGAGTTCCCCCGATTCGAGAATCTGGATTATACGGCAGGAGCAGCGCGTGGCCGCAGCCGGTCCCATTGAGACCTCAACCTAAGTCGCAGACAGGAGAATGAAATGGACGATCCTCTATTTCTCGCCAATGCCACGGCGGCGGAGCCGTCTTTGATCGCGCCCCGCGGGCTCGCAGAAATTCTGGCCACCTTCGGAGACATCTACGAATATATCCGGCCCGATGGGAGCCTTGATCCGCGTTGGCAGACGGACCACCTGGCCGGCGTGAGTTTGCCGTTCCCCTTGCGGCTTTCGTGGGATCACTCCCAAAGCGTAACCCGGATGATGTGTCACAAGCGCTTGGCCGCAACTTTTTCGGCGGTCTTCAGGCAGGTTCAAGCGCGCGGTTTGCAGTCGCAGCTCTCGCGCCTGGGCGGGTGTTTTGCTTTTCGCCCACAACGGACTGGGACGAAACTGTCATCCCACTGTTGGGGCATCGCGATCGACTTGAATCCCGAGACCAACCCACAAGGCTCTTCCGGAAACATGGACTCTGGAGTGATCGAGATCTTCCGCGGCGCGGGATTCGAGTGGGGAGGCGACTGGCCGCAGAGGACCAAGGATCCCATGCATTTTCAGTTTTGTTCAGGATACTAAGTCGAAGAAAACATCACCACCTGCCAGGACGAGCGGGCCACAAAATGTAGCTGTCATCCTGAGCGCAGCGTCTGCTTCGCTTCGCGAAGCAGCGCGGAGTCGAAGGACCCCTACCTCGAGAGTCGCTCTTGCCCTGCGTGTTTGAGTTTTTGAATTGCGTGTGATCAAGACGCGCCCCTGCGTGCGAGGTTCCTCGTCAGGTAGGGGTCCTTCGACTCCGCGGAATCATTCGCCAGCGAATGATTCTGCTGTGCTCAGGATGACAATTTGAAAGGCTGCACCGGCGGAGCCCTAGATCTATTGCGATCCTCCCAGAACAATCGCTCTGGAGTAATATCGGGAGGCTGCAAATTCACTCCAGAGAAAGCCATGACCGGGAAATTTCGAGTTTTTGCTACCTGCGATATCGGCGAGTCGATCGATCTGCTGCGCCAACGGGGCTATGAAGTCGAAGTCTATCCCAGGCCGGAGGCGCCGCCGAAGAGCCTGATCATCGAGAAGGTGAAGTCCGGTATTGACGGCCTGATCACCACGCTGCGCGACTCCATTGATGCCGAAGTGTTTGAGGCCGGCAAAGGAAAACTGAAAGTTGTGGCGCAGATCGCCGTCGGCTTCGACAACATCAACCGCGCCGACGCCAACCGCTACAAGATTCCGTTCACCCATACCGCGGACGTGCTCACCGAAGCCACTGCGGAATTTGCCTTCTTCATGATGGGCGCGCTGGCGCGAAAAATGTGGACGGCGGAGCATCTGACCCGCGAAAACAAGTGGGACTACTGGCATCCTTATTTGCCGTTTCTGGGCGACGAAGTCACCGGCAAGACGATCGCCATCATCGGCACCGGGCGAATCGGCCTGGCCATGATCAAGAAGTGCGCCGGGTTCGACATGAATATCCTGTGTTACGACCCGGCCTATCAGAATCACGAATATGTGAAAGCGATTCAGGAAACCATGGACCTGCGCCATGCGCGCGGCATCTCGAAGGAAAAGAACTGGATCAAGTATGTGAGCCTGGATGAGGCGCTTGGCGCAGGCTGATTTTGTCAGCGTGCATGTGCCGCTGCTGCGCGAAGGCGAAAGTTCTACGCCGACCTATCATCTTTTCAATGAACGCACGCTGCGCCGGATGAAGCCGACCGGCGTTTCTGGTGAACACTTCACGCGGTCCGGTGGTGGACGAGGCCGCGCTGGCGAAGGCGCTGCGGGAGAATTGGATTGCCGGCGCGGCGCTCGATGTTTACGAAAAAGAGCCGCTGCCGAAAGACTCGCCGTTGCGCGATCCGGCGATTGAGGACCGCTGCCGGCTGTATCCGCATGTGGCCAGCGCGGGGCGGATCACGCGGCTGTCTACTGATCCGGACAAAGGCATGGCGGGACGGACGGTGCAAGGGTTGATCGATGTGCTCGAGGGGAACTACGGCGGTGATGTGACCAAGATGCCGTATGTGGTGAATAAGGAAGCGTTTGGGAAGTAGGTTGGATGTAGACGCGAGCGTCCCGCTCGTGCCCGTTCCCATGAATGCAGCGTCCGCGAGACTCTTGCGATGCGGTGATTAATAGTCCCAGTACGAGCGGGACGCTCGCGCCTACATGGATTACTCGGAGATGGTGTGTTCTTCGCTTTGGGCGCGGAGGACGCGATCGACTGAGTAGGGGGCGCGGCGGGTGGGCTCGTGGTAGTGGCGTACCTGCATTTCGCCCAGCAGGCCGACCGCCAGCATATTCAGACCGGCCAGCAGCAGCACTGCGGTGAAGATCATCAGCGGACCGTGGTTGGCCATCATCGGGGAGTGGTGCAGGAATTTCTCCACCAGCAGCCACAAAGTCACGCCGGATCCCGCCAGGATGCTTAACATCCCGAAGGTGCCGAAGAAATGCAGCGGGCGCGACAGGTAGCGCAGCAGGAACCGGATGGTGATGAGATCGAAAAATACCCGGAAGGTGCGCGAAATGCCGTAGTGCGAAACCCCGCGCTCGCGATTCACATTCTGGATCGGCACTTCGCAGATGGAAGCTCCGTGCCACGAGGCCAGCGCCGGGATAAAGCGGTGCAACTCGCCGTAGAGCGGAACCTGATCCAGAATTTCGCGGCGATAGGCTTTGAAGGTGGTGCCAAAGTCGTGAATATCCACGCCGCTCAGCTTGGCCATCAGCCAGTTGGCGCAGCGGGACGGAAAGCGGCGGAGCCAGAAGTTATCGATGCGGTTCTTGCGCCAGCCGCTGACGATGTCGTAGCCCTCGGAAATCTTTTCCAGAAACATCGGGATGTCGGCGGGATCGTGCTGCAGGTCGCCATCCATGGCGATGATGTATTCGCCGCGGGCGTGATCGAAGCCGGCGGCCAGGGCTGAAGTCTGGCCGAAGTTGCGGCGCAGTTTTACGACCGTGACCCGGCTGTCGACCGCGGCAATCTCGCGCAGCATGTGGAAGCTGCGATCGGTGGAGCCGTCGTCCACCAGCACGATTTCGAAGGTTTCACCATTCGCTTCCATAACCGCTTTGAGGCGGTCGTAGAGGTCGGTGACATTCTCCTGCTCGTTGTGCAGCGGAACCACGATGGAGTACTTTGGCATTGAAGTTTTTATTATACGATTAGACCGGCTGATTTTAGCGATTACTTCCGCTGCAATTTCGTGCGTCGCGAAGCCTGAATGATAACCGACTGGCTACGTCCAATGCCACAAGGCGGACGCATGGACCCTTAGGTCCCGGCCCATCAATGCCGACGTTCGCCGGCATTCATCCGACCGCCGCCGGGCTTTGCCCGGCTGGGCGGGTGAGACACCCGCCCCTACGTGGTTGTCAGGCACCCTAGAATCCGGGGCCTTCCGGATATGCCGGCAGATCCGGGGGCCTCGGCGGCAGCTTCTTGGGATTGGCCTGGATCTCTTTCATTACCAGTTCAATGGCCTTTTCCAGCTGCGGATCCTGTCCTTTCACCACCAGGTCGGGCCGGTTTTCCACGACGATGTCGGGCTGCACGCCGCGGTTTTCGACCACCCACTTGCTGTTCAGATCGTAGCGCGCCGCCTCGGGACGGGTGATATAGCCTCCGTCGATCAGCGGAATATTGCCGCGAATGCCGCGGACCCCGCCCCAGGTGCGCTCGCCGATGAGCGGGCCAAGTTTGTAGTACTTGAAGTAGTAGCTGAAGATATCGCCGTCGGAGGCAGCGTAGTGGTTGGTAATGCAGGCCATCGCGCCGTTGAACACGACCGGAGGAACGGTGCCGCTCTCCCAGTTGCGGTTCGAGCCCATCCCGGCCAGCACCCGGCGCAGGCGGTCGAAGATCAGCTGATCGACAAAGCCGCCGCCGTTGTAGCGGACGTCGATGATCATTCCCTCCTTGCGAATCTGCGGGAAGTATTGCTTAACGAATTCGTTCAGTCCGTCGCCGCCCATGTCGGGCAGGTAGACGTAGCCGACGCGTCCGTTGGTGGCGGCGTCGACTTTCTTGCGATTGCTCTCGATCCAGCTCAGTTCGCGCAGGTTGAATTCGTCGGCGATCGGCTTTACCTGCACGGTGTGGGAGCCTTCCTCGGAGGGTTTGGAGTTGACGGTCAGAGTGACGGTTTCGTTGGCCGTGTTGACGAAGAGTTCGTAGGGATTTTGCGGCGCGCGCAGCGGCCGGCCGTTTACCGCGATCAGGTAGTCGCCTTCTTTTACCGTCACGCCGGGCTCGGTCAGCGGCGAACGCATCTGCGGATCCCAGTTCTCTCCGGCATAGATTTTCTTGAAGCGGTACATGCCGCTGGCCTGGTCGGCCTCGAAGTCGACTCCGAGCAGCCCGACGTTCACCGGATGCAGATCCGGATAGTCTCCGCCACCCACGTAGGTGTGCGAATTGGAAAGTTCGCCAATCATCTCGCCCAGAATGTAGGTCAGGCTGTAGCGGTCGGCGACGGAGGGCAGCAGCTGGGCATATTTGTCGCGCATCTTTTCCCAGTCCACGCCGTTCATGGCTGCTTCGTAGAAATAGTCGCGCTCCTGCCGCCAGACCTCGTTGAAGATCTGCTTCCACTCTTCGGGAGGATCGATCTGCGCCTCTCATGCCGCCAAGATTCAGCGCGCCATCGCCGACTTTCTTTGGGCCGTCCGGCTTGGCGTCGACGATGCCGTAGGTGTGGCCGTCGCGTCCGCCTTCGGCTTCATAGAGCAGCTTGGATCCGTCGAAGGAGAGTGCAAAACGCTGCACGCCTTCGATCAGCACTTTGTCCTTGCGCTCTTTCAGATCGTAAACGTGGATGGCCGGGGACTCGCCGGGAATCGGTCCGGACAAGCCCTGGATGGGAGTGGTGGAATAGTAGATGAAGCCCTTGGACGCCAGGTAAGTGTTGATGACCGCCGGCTCGATGGGCAGAGCAACGATGCGAGCCTGAATGCCGTCGAGGTCGATGCGAAATTCCTTCGGCTTTTCTTTTTCGTCTTTCTTGTCTTTGTCTTTGTCCTTGTCGTTTTCGTTGCTGTCTTTGGATTCTTGGTCTTCGTCTTTCGTTCCTTTTGCTTCGCCTTTGCCCTTGTCTCGGCTTGCCTCTGTTCCCGGGCGGAGTGGTCATCAACTCGTCCTTGTTTTCTTCCTTCTTGATCTGAGTTTCGTCGCTCAAAGGCAGGAACGGCGAAGCTTCGTCCTTGCGCAGAGTGACCACGTAAATTCGAGTGGTCTTGGGATTGGCAAACTCGAAATCAACATTGCCCAGAACTTCGTTGAAGTCGCGGTCGGAGAGAAAGTACAGATATTTTCCGTCAGGATCGAAGACCGGAGCGAAGCTGTTGGTCATGCTGGTGGTGACCGGAGTGATTTTGCTGTCCGCCAGCGAATAGAGATGCACCACCGAGTAGCCATTCTCCGCGTTCTTGTCGTACGCCAGCCACTTGCTGTCGGGGGACCAGGAATAATTCAGGATTTCGCCGTACTTCCCGCGATCGATTTCGACCTGCTTCTTGTCGTTGATGTCGACATACCAGAGCGTGGTAGTCTTTGTCGGACCAGGCCAGCTTCTTGCTGTCGGGTGACCAGGTGGGAGCGTACTTGAAACCCTTGTACCCGCTGGTGATCTGCTGTTCTTTGCCCAGGCCGTCCTGCGGCGAGATGTAGAGTTCGTCTTCGCCGCTGCGGTCGGAAACGTAGGCGATCCAGCGGCCGTCGGGCGACCAGGCCACCTGCTTCTCGCGAATGCCCGGAGTGTGGGTCAGGTTGCGGATGCTGCCTTCCTTCGCGGGGACGGTGAAAACGTCGCCGCGAGCGCCGAACACTGCCCGCTTCCCTTCCGGCGAAATGTCGAAGTCGGTGATGTTCTTGCTGACGCTGGTCCAGTGCTTCATGACTCTGGTCGCGATCGCCGGGCAGGTAGATGGTCAGCTTTTTCGGCTGCTTCGATTGCAGATCAAAGGTGTAGAGATAGCCGCCGTTCTCGAAGACGATGGAATCCGGGCCGAGGCTTGGCCACATCACGTCGAAGTCGGTGAAATGTGTGAGTTGCTCAACCTGCTTGCTGTTGACGTCGTAACTGTAGAGATTGAGGTGATGTTCAGCGCCGCGATCGGAGGTGAAATAAATGGTGTTGCCGTGCCACATGGGAAAGGTGTCGGTCCACTCGGTGTGCGGCAGGTCTTCGACCGTATTGTTCTTGAGATCGTAAATGGAAATGGACTGAGCCAGGCCGCCGGTGTAGCGCTTCCAGGTGCGGAAATTGCGGAAGATCTGGTTGTAGGCGATCTTCGTGCCGTCGGGAGAAAAAGAGGTGAGGCCGCCCTGATCGACGGGCAAGGCTCTGGGCAAGCCGCCGTCGATGCTCACGCTGAAGGGACGCTTGGTCCAGCCGTTGGAGGCATCGCGGCGGGAGAGAAACACAATGCGCTTGCTGTCGGGAGTCCAGGTGAGAACTTCATTGTGAATGCCCATGCGGTCGCTGAGCGGAGCTGCGGCGCCCTTGATAGAACGTCAATTGCCGGGCTGGCCGCCCTGGGCGGGCATTACGTAGACATTGAAATTGCCGTCGTATTGTCCGGTGAAGGCGATCCATTTGCCGTCCGGCGAAAATTTCGGGAACAGTTCGCGTCCCGGGTCCGAGGTGATGCGGTGTGCCTCGCCGCCAGAACTGGAGGCCAGCCAGAGGTCGCCGCCGTACATGAATACAATCTTGTCCTTGTAGATGTCGGGAAAGCGCATCAGCCGGCCTTCCTGCATTTCCTGAGCCAATCCAACGCCGGCCAGAAAAACGAGAACGATCCACAGCAACAATAGTTTCTTGAGATAAGACATCAGGACTCCTTCTTGACGCAGTTCCGCAGGCGGGACGCTGGGATGGATTTCCATGAAGAGTAAAACGTGCGATTGTATCAGCTTTAACAGGGCAGAATCACCTGCTGTCATGCGTTGTCTTAGACGAGTCTGCAGGGAAAAGAAAGCAGGTTGGACATTAGCGCTTTGATCCAGGTGAAAGGCCCGCCTCTTTATGAATCTGCCTCTATATGAAATCAGGACACCCGCCGACAACCGACCCTGACGGATCGCCTATAATTCCGCTTCCGATACCGCCAATCGCGAGAGGAGAACAGCTTGCCCACAACCAAGAACGCAGCCTCGGTAAAGACGGTGCCGTCGCGAAGACGCTTCCTGCAGACCAGCCTGGCCGGCGGCGTAGGCGCCGCGATGCTGCCGGCGCTGGCTGGCGCTCGCGAGATGGCCGCCTACGTACGCCAGCTGCTGCCGAGATTCGCAATTCCGAACTCGATGAGCTTACCGTCGCGGATCTCCAAGCTGGGATGCAGTCCGGAAAATTTACCTCCCGTTCCCTGACTGAGAAATATCTGGCTCGGATCGAAGAAATCGACCGCCGCGGTGCCGACGGTGAACAGCGTGATCGAACTCAATCCCGACGCGCTGGCCATTGCCGAAGCGCTCGACAAGGAGCGGAAAAACAAAGGCCGCGCGCGGGCCCCTGCACGGAATTCCGGTTCTGATCAAGGACAACATCGACACCGCGGACCGCATGCAGACCACCGCAGGATCGCTGGCGCTCGTGGGCTCGCATGCGGCGCGAGATTCTTTCGTGGCGCAGAAATTGCGCGAGGCCGGCGCGGTCATTCTGGGCAAGACCAACCTGAGCGAGTGGGCGAACATTCGCTCCAGCCATTCGGTGAGCGGTTGGAGTGGACGCGGCGGCCTGACCCGCAATCCTTATGCGCTGGATCGCAATCCTTGTGGCTCGAGTTCAGGCTCGGGGGCGGCGGTGGCCGCCAATCTCTGCGCGCTTGCGGTGGGCACGGAGACCGATGGCTCGGTGGTTTGTCCATCGTCGGCGAACGGGATCGTTGGGCATCAAGCCGACTCTGGGCCTGATCAGCCGCGCCGGCATTATTCCCATCGCGCACAGCCAGGACACGGCCGGGCCGATGGCGCGGACGGTACGCGACGCGGCGATCCTGCTGAACGCGCTGGCCGGAGCCGATCCGCGAGACAGCTGCGACCGCCGCAAGCACCGGAAAGATCGCGGCGGACTACACCAGCTTTCTCGATCCCAATGGATTGCGCGGCGCCCGCATTGGAGTAGCACGCAAATATTTCGGCTTCAGCGATTCCGTGGATGATCTCATGAACAATGTGATGGAAGAGATGAAGCGGCAAGGCGCGGTGCTGGTCGATCCCGCTGACCTGGAATCCCACGGGAAATTCGACGACACCGAGTTCACGGTTCTGCTCTACGAGCTGAAAGCCGATCTCAATGCTTATCTGGCGGGCCGTCCTGATGCTCCTGTACATTCGCTGAAAGACATCATCGAATTCAACGAACGAACAAAGATAAAGAAATGCCCTACTTCGCGCAGGACATTTTTATCAAGGCCGAAGCCAAGGGTCCGCTTACCAGCAAAGAATATCTGGACGCGCTCGAGGCCAATCACCGGCTGTCGCGCGCCGAGGGCATCGACGGCGTCATGGATAAATTTCATCTGGATGCGATCATGGCGCCGACTGGCAGTCCGGCGTGGCTTACTGATCTGGTCAATGGAGATCACTCGGGCGGGGGCAGCTCGAACGCGGCGGCAGTCGCGGGATATCCGGACATCACTGTGCCTGCAGGTTTCATCGCGGGCCTGCCGGTGGGAGTGTCATTCTTCGGACGGGCATGGAGCGAGCCGGTTCTGCTGAAGATCGCGTATGGGTTCGAACAGACCATCAGGGCCAGGAAGCCACCCCGGTTTCTGGCGACGGTTCAAGCGTGAAACCATAGATCTATGTGGTCCCGCTGAATCTTAAATCGTTGTCATCCTGAATGGCCGAAGGCCACGAAGGACCTCTGCAATTGACTTGCTGAGAATGAAAGCGCAATCCGCAATGCATGGGTCCTTCGCGTCGCTCAGGATGACAGCAGAGCCGGCCCGACAGAATCGGGGCTAAGGAATTTTCATCATGGCTTTCTTTCGACCCAGGCCAAGCCGTCGGCGCCGGGGCCGGTTGCGATCATCTTCTCAACCTTCCAGTCTTCCAGATTCAACGCCGCAACTTTCCCGTCTCCACTGCAGGAGACGTAGGCAACGGGAGGATGGACCAGAATCTGTACCGGGTCCGCGCCGACCGGAATGGTGCGATCCACCTTCATCTTGGCCAGGTCGACGACGGCTACCTGATTTGCGGTCTGCAGCGTCACCAGCAACCACTTGCCATCCGGAGTGGTCGCGGTTCCGTACCCGATTGCGGGTAGAGCGATCCAGCTCGAGACCTGGTTAGTCGCCGTATCGATCACTGCCAGCCGGGGAGACTTCTGGTCCGCAGTGAACACAAACCGGCCATCCTCGGAGATCGAAATGCGCTGCACGGTTTCAGCGACGGGAATAACTTTGATCAGTTTCCGGCCGGGCACATCGACGACCGTGACCGTTCCTGCGCCTACATTGGCGGTGTAGGCCCGGCGTCCGTCGCGCGATAACACCACCATGTGGGACTCAATCTGCCCGGTCGGAATTAAGCCAAGGCTTTTCTGCGAACGGGGATCGAGCACTTCAATGGCTTTGCCCAGTTCGGCTGAAACATAAAGCATGCCGTCCGGACCGAACTTCACCCAGTGCGGCCGAACCGGCCCGAGATCGATATTGCCAGTGACGGCTTGCTTGTCGAGATCCACGATCTCCACTGAGCGTCCGTCCGTTCCCGGCTTGCCAACTCCCGAATTCCCATAGATCGGCAGATAGGCCAAGCGTCCATCAGGAGAAGCAGCCACTTCGTGGGCGCGTACTTCGTTGGTTTTTACTTTTCCAATCTGGACTCCGGCAGCGGGATCCACCAGGCTCATGCTCTGGTCACCCTGGTTCACGACCAGCAAGAGATCCTTGCGGGACGAAGATTCGGGCTGCGCGGAAGTTTGCGCGTGGCTCATGGCGAGGAACAAAGTAAAAAACAAAACGGAACCAGTGACCTGCCACGTCATTTGCGGCCTCCAAGGGAGAGATAATCCAGGCGGGGATAGTGTATCCGGAATGCCGATTTTCTAGGAGGGTATCGGCTGGCCGTGAGTCGAACGTGCGCCTTAGTGTGGAGTGGGCAGGATGCCCACCCGACAGTCGGCTGAACGCCGGCGCTACGTTGAAACCAGCAAGTTTTAGCTAGATTTCCCAGGCACAGGATAAAATTGAAACGTGGCCCCGTAGCTCAGATGGATAGAGCAGCAGTTTCCTAAACTGAAGGTCGCGTGTTCGACTCACGCCGGGGCCACCAGTTCTACGATAACGTTCTGCAGGGTCGCTGGCAGTCGTTTGCCTCAGGTTGAACCGATCGCCACTTATCAAGGCGCCATCTGCACGTTGTGAGTCCGCTGATTTCACCCCCCAGGTAGGCTAAAAAAGAATCCCGCCGCTCCGAGGCGGCGGGGTTTTTTTGAGGTCTGAAACGTGCTGCTTGTAATTTAAGAAAAGCAGCAAACCGCTTTCTATACAGTCGATCCTGTATTTCACCTCAGGAACCTCGAAATCTTTAGACAGCGCATTCTTACCGGGAGCCATCCAACACCACACAAGAAAGCTCACTCTGAGGAGGACCAATGAAATTCAAACTAGTTCTGTGCAGCGCAATCCTGCTATGTTTCGGTACCTTGTCGGGAGCCGCCAAGGATAAGGCCGATGTAAGAGACGTAACCGGGTGTCTGTCCAAGGGTGACAGCGCTAAGGAGTTCATGCTTACCGGAAACGACGGCAGTACCTGGGAAGTACGGAGCGGCAAACTGGATCTCGCCGAGCATGTGGGTCACACCGTCACCGCGACCGGCGTGGTATCCAATCCGACCGCGCACAACATGAAGGAGGACGCGAAAGACGCCGCCAAAGACAGCGGCCTGAAGAAGGACAATTCCGAGCACGGTCACATGACGGTCACGGACTTAAAGATGGTCAGTGAATCCTGTCAGTAAGAGTTGGCGAGAGGCATGAACGAGGGCTGAAACATTGGCCCTCGTTTTTTCCTGTTCTTTTCTATTTCTTTGCGGCCCTAATCTTCGCCCATCTCGCACGTTGGGCTGCTGCGATCTTGCGACGAGCCGAAGCGGACATGGTTCGCTTGGCAGTTTTAATTGGCACAACGTTTTGCCCTTTAACTTTCGCCCAGCGAGCTCGTTGCGCGGCAGCGATACGGGCGCGCCCCCTGGGAGACATCTTGCGGCGGGGCTGGGAGCCGTTTCTGTAGACACCAGCAAACGCGTCAAGGGCGGCATTTAATCCTGATAACTGCTGCTGTATCCGGTCACGCTCTTTCTTCAACTGCCTCATTATCTCTGACAAGTTAGCCAATGTGGTTTCCCCCTCTGGCAACGGAGTTTAACAGACTGACGCCAGAATCAATCGGCGCCCGTGCGGCCGGTCGATCAGCATTCCCCGGCGGCGCTGAAAGTTGCAGCGGTTTCCGCGACAAAAACGATATCGGACATCCGGGGGCGTTCCCTGATGTCCGGTATTTTTTTTGTAAGGTCCCAGCGCCAGCCAGAACCTTACACTCATGTTGTCCTACTTCTGCGTTTAGTGGGTTCGGACCTTGTGCCGGCCTGAACGATGGCTTGAACCTGGATCGGAGTTGTTCATCGCCTGGCTCGCATCACTATCGGATGTGAACAGAGTCAGGAAGTTCACCACTTGATCCGCCTTGGGCGAGCCCAGGCCGGTTGTAGCGTCCCACTTTTTTCCAGCGTTGAAGCCGGTTACGGTCACATCCTTGTTGTTGACATCCTGCTCGGTTACTGTGTTATTGCCGCTGGTTATATCGTGGAACATCGTCGAATAGCCTTGCGGGATCAGGCTAAACAGGTAAAGTGTCGCGTTGATGAAACCAAGGCCTCGTTTGGCTTTCTGGTCGGCAATGGCGACGATGCCTGCCCACTGCGGCGAGCCTGCGCTGGTGCCCCCGAAACTATAGAAGCCCGCAGGAATTCCGGGAATGTCCAGATAGGTAAGTACTCCATGCTCCACGGCCGCGCTGTAAGACACGTCCGGGACGCCTTTGCCCTTTCGGCTCAAGGGGACGGTCCCGAGCTGGTAGAACGGTAATCGATATAGGACGCTAAAACCGCCGCCGGTCGCGATCTCGAGGTCGGGCTCGTTCCAGGCTACCTCGCCCTGGTAGGTTCCGAAGGCGGGGTTCGTGGTGGGATCGCATCCGAGCTGAGTTAGGCAGTAATCCGCGGCATGGAGTTCGGTGCCGCCCACGGCGGTGACAAGCGGATCGCTCGCGGGCGAAGAGGCCGCCTGAGTCCAGGAGTTGCCGTCGCACGTTTGCTGGGCCGCCCCTTCATCCCCCGAAGAAGCGAGCAGGGTAATGTGTTTGAGCGTCGCTTTCACAAACAGCTTATGCTGCGCCGCCAGCAGACTCGAATCGACGCAGCTTTCATTTTCACCGAAACTCTGGGAAATGATGTCGCCGAGGTTGTGGTTCACCGCATATTGAGTGGCGCTCAAAATGTCGCTATCTTCGTCCGATGCGGCCAGGTCGAGCACGATATTCGCACCTGGCGCAATGGCATGAGCCCACAGCACGTCCAGCGAGATTTCCTCCGCCCATCCGGTCATGTCTTCATCACCCTCAATAAACGGGGTCAGCCCGTCAGGCGCAATCTGCGTGAAGGTTCCCAGGCTGGGATCATTCTTGCCTCCAAGTCCGTTCATGCTCGGCAGGCCGTAAAAGGAAATAAAGTTATTCAGCTGCGAAACGATGTTGGGGGACTGGAAGGCATCGACAATGATTATCGTCTTGCCCTTGCCGGTAAGGCCCGCGTTGATGAGCGTGTCGATGTTGTAGGCATGTCGTATTTGATACGGGTCGTAGCACACGGACCCGTCGGGCTCCAGACCCACCTGGCACAGGAAGAGGCCATACTTGGGAGTTGATGCGCCGGACGGGATCGCTTGCGGGCCTTTTACCAGAAGCGTAGAAACGTTCCTATGCGTTCGGGCCGCTTTGTGCGCACCAGATGAAGCGGCTGAAAACGCGCTGAGGGGCAAGGCAACGATCAACAACAAAGTAAAGACACTCCGTGAGTTCATTACAGCCTCCCTTTCGATTCGACATTTTTGGATTCAGGCACAGCCTGGGGGAACCGCGATACCGGCATTGCGAAGGGATTTCCCGAGGAAGGCCTTTCACATCGCCAGCGCGCGAAGATAAGTATCACTCGGCCGCAGGGTTGCGAAAGGCAACAGCGATAAGACCAATCAAGGGATTCGAACACCCCAAAAAGCGCGCCAATTGTCAGTCTGGGCGCGAGCATTGTCAAGGGAGACAATCCTGTAGATCAACGATAGCTGTGAAAAACAAGTGCTGATTCTCTGAGTTCGTCGGGCGTTGAGCGCGCCAGTTCTCGTCGGAAAAGCGACCAAATTGATTTTTTTTGGCGAAGAACCGGTGATGCACTGGCACAATAGCATGCCTTCCCCCCTTAACAGGCCCCGCGCTAAAGTCTCTCGACGGCGGCGCGGGGCCTGTTGTTTGCCCTCCCCCACCCAATGACGAGGATACGATGCCTCGGGAAAAGCTGATTTCTTCGTTCTCGCAGATAGAGTGTGTGGGAACGGGTCTCCGACCCGTTCAGGCCGAGCAGGGCTCGGTTGGGTTTTGAGCTTGCTCCCGCCGGGGGCAGGATACCCTCGGGACAGCCGGCAAGATGCCGGCGCCACACAAATCAGGCGTCGCTACCGCTTCAGTGAGGCGCGCGGGCCAAGTCGCGAATCTGGTTGAGGTATCCGACGTAGATTGGGATGGGAATGTCCGGGGAGTCGCCATCATTCAGGAAGTGCGACAAACGGATCTCAAGCGGAATCGAGCTGATCACCTCGCGGAAGCGTGGCATCTGCAGATATTTCACCCTCCAGATTTCAAGCATCAGGGACCGGAAGTCTTCGCTGATGAAACCCATTCGGCGGTCCCCCAGGTAAACGGCGTCGAAGTGGCGTTCGGCCAACGTCCCCCGAATGGGATCGTCGGTTGGAGAGAGCACATAGACCAGGTGGAACACGTCGGCGAGATCGCCCCAAATGATCTTTTCTTCCAGAGCGCTGAAGCGGAACGAAGTGTTGCCCCGCTGCTGAGCCAGCCGGGCGCGATCGCTTGGACGCAGTCCGTGGCTGGCGAGTTGATCGCGAAACCAATGCAGCCGTTCCGGAGCCAGATTGTGGCGCAGGAATTCCACCGCATAGGCGTTGGGCAAATACAGCCTGGGATCGGCGTCGAGGCGCGCCAGCCATGGGCTCCAGTCCTTGCGCTCGAGACTACCGAGCAACTCGATCAGGTCTGCGACGGTAGTGTCGGGATGATACTTCACCGCCTGCCAGAAATGTTCGGTGGAATCATAGGTTGCCCCGTAAAGCTCGATTCCCTCCTCAATGGGGTACCAGTTGGAGAGCACTCTCGCCGGAATGGACGGCGCGGCGCTCCAGCAATTGAGCGAATGTTTCCATTTTTCCTGCACCGCCATGAAAGCCTCGGCATAGCCTGAGGGCACTGCCTCATGCACGCCCGCCAAAGATTGCCGAAGTTCCTCCCTGGTGTGAGTGATCAGAGCTTCCAGGGGGCGCTCGTCAATCATCGAGATAACCCGGCTCTCTATGCCGCGGCGCAGTAGTTCCCGCGCCAGGTCCCGGCGTCCCGCATCGTCGAGGCCGTCATTCCCCTTCCAGCGTCGAGTTTGGGATTCGATGTAGGGAAACATTTCGGCCAGCGATTTGAATTCGATGAAGCCATGAAGGGCGAAGGTGACGGTGTGGCCATCCTTCACAATCGTGGTGGAGGGTGTGACCAGCGCCTGCAGTGAAATTTGTTCCGCCTGGAGGGGCGCGCGCAGGCTCAATGTGGCGAGGGCAATTCCGACGGTCGCGAGCATCGCTCGCATCGATCGCAGGCAGGTGCGTCTTGGCGGCTCAGGATTCTGACGGCAAAATTCGGCAACGTGCCGAAAGAAAACGACAGGCTTGTCCGGACTTGAGACAGAGGTTTCAGACTCCTTCATGCCACCTTCTCGAGCGATTCTTATGTCGGAGATCCAACTTCGGAATATTCTATTCGGACAGCTTAAGCGTCAGCACCCGCTTCCTTCCGAGCCGACAGTCTCAGATACAGCATGTAGAACACGATTACAAGATTGATCAGCAGCACGGCCACATGAATCGGAGTTGTCCGCCGTACCAGTTCGTAGACTTCGAAAGGCACATACAGCGTTCCCGAAATCAAGGCGAACCATTCCGCCCAGGTTCGCTCCCGCCACAGGCCGTAGGCCTCGACGAAGCGGACGATGGAGTACGCGGTGGCTCCTGCCGCCATAGCCCACAATTTCGCATCGGTAAGGTTGTCGGCCAGGTTCAGGAAGACTTGCGCGTAGCGGTGATGGTCGGGATTGACATGCAGGAATCTCAGCACGGCCTCGGCCACGTCCCAGGCGTCCTTATGGACCAGGGAGACCGCGCCGAAGCCGAGCAGCAGCACCACCAGGCCCTTGGCCAGTTCCAGCGACGCGACGGCGCGAAGCGCCGCCAGGCGGCGATGGTGCTCTGCCGATCGGGCGCGCTCTACGATCGATGTGGTCAGGTTGTGCATTGACGAAGCCGGCGTTTGTCTCCTTATGACCTCATCACCTCATTATCTCCCGGGCTGCAGCAAGAGTTGTTCCGCCGGGGAGAATACCCTGCCGCGAATCAGCATGGTGCTGATCAGCGAGGTCAAGCCCGATGCCGCGAAAATCATGGCCAGCACCACAAACTGGTAGATGGCTGCGTACACCGGGCGGGCCCCGGAAAGCAACATTCCCGCCATCAGTCCGGGAATCCATACGATGCCGAGAGAGCGCAGCGAGTCTATCGCCGGGATCAGGCTGGCTTCAAATGACGCCTGGACGTAGGGTGAAACGCTGTTCCGGGCTTCGGCCCCCAGGGCCAGCGCGGTTTCGATTTCGCCGGCGTGAGCCAGAACATCGGAGCGGAAGCGGTTCAGCGCCAGGCCGTTGGTGTTCATGGCATTCGCAATCAGCATGCTGCCCACCGGGACCAGAGACGTGATGGCGGTGTCGATCACTCCCAGAAACGTCATCAGAGCAATCACCGAACCGGCGCCGAACGCGATCGCCGAGGCGGAGACTCGAAAGGCGCTCGGCATGCCCCTGGCGCGGCGCGCCGAGGTTGCGCCCGCAGCCACAATCATCCCGGACAGCAGAAACCCGCTGGTCCAGCGGGGAGCGCGCAGCAGGATGACCAGGATCGAACCCACCGCGATGATCTGCACCAATCCCCGCGCCATGGCGATCAGGGTTTCACCTTCGAGATGAATCTTCCGTCGGCGGGCCAGCAGCACCACGGTCAAGGCGGCTAAGGCCGCCACGGCAGCCTGGGCAAAGCCCAATTGTAGTTGAGTGTGGAAAAACAGTCTAAGCATGCAGCACCTCGTCTACCAAGCCGGAGCGCACGATGCGTCCGGCCTCGAGCACCAGCGCGCGTTCGGCCAACCGCGCCGGCCTGGGCGAGATCGTGCGTGACCACCACGCAGGTCAGATTCTGATCGCGCACCACTCTCTGGATGGAAGCTTCTACTTCAAACTTGGCGGCGTCGTCCAACGCCGACGTGGGTTCGTCGAGCAGGAGCACCAGCGGCGAATTGGCCAGGGTGCGTGCCACGGAAACACGCTGGGCTTCGCCCCCGGAAAGATTGGCGACGTTGCGCTCGGAGTAACCTTTGAGTCCGACCTGGGCCAGGAGGTCTGCAATCGATTCGTCCGGCAACTTCTCACCGCGCTGGGCTGGGCCGAAGCGGAGATTGTCCGCCACCGTGCCCGGGAACAGGATATGGCCGCTGGGTCACCATGCCGAGTTTGCGGCGCAGGTCTCGCGGCTCGATGTTGCGATAGTCGATCCCTTCGACAAACACAGTTCCGGTGGTGGGTTCGTCCAGCCGGTTCAGCAGTCGCAGCAGCGAAGTCTTGCCCGAGCCGCTGGGACCAGCGATGGCCAGGACTTCCCCCTTGCTCAACTCAAAGCTCGCATCCTCCACCAGAATTTTCTCGTTGACGTTCGCCCGAGATGCTCAGCCCGCAGGATGACGGCGTCGAGAACGGCAGGGGCGCTCATGTATTTGTCATCCTGACAGGTTCTTACCAAAGATTTGTCATCCTGAGCGGAGGCTATCCATTCGCCTGCGAATGGACAGCTGAAGTGGAAAGACCTCTACCTTACCAAGAGCTCGTGGATTTTTAGTACGGGCCAGCTGATTCGTTGCGTCCTTTGCGTTCTTTGCGGTCAAAAGCTGTTAACCGTAAAAAACGCGCAGAAAATTTCGGCGTGGGTTGCTCCGCCTAAATAGTGTAGGGGTCCTTCGACTCTGTGCGCCACTTCGCTCCGCGAAGCGACGCTCTCCGCTCAGGATGACAGAGTATGGGTTCCCCAGGACATCGACGCTCTGCGTTCAGGATGACAGGGTGCTGGTTCCCCGGACCTGGGCGCGAAGTTCGTCGACTATTTCGCGCGCTGCCTTTCGTGCGGCTTCCTCTTCGGTAACACCGAAAGAGATCGCTCCCACCCGGGCGTGGCCTCCGCCGCCGTAGCGCTCACATACCTTGGCCAGATTAACCGTCGGTTCTGCAGGCGCCCACGGATTGGATCCTACCGAAACTTTGACGCGAAAGCTGCTCTTGCTCAGGCCCACGCTGTAAATCGATTCCGGATGCAGATAGTAGGGTACGAACTTGTTGTAGCCCTCGAGATCGTGATCGGTGACATCGAAAAAGAGCGTGCCGTCTTTCGACTCAATTCGCTCTTTCAGGACAGCGATGGAACGCTGATGACGTTCCAGCAAAGGCTTCAGCAGGGGCGCGACAAAAGGCTCCTCCAGAATTTCATCCAGGGGACGGGTCGCCAGCAATGGGATGATCCGCGGCACAAAGCTGTAGTCCTGCGCCGACTCGATCACCATGGTCAGCTTCATGGCCGGTGCCTTCATTTCAACCGCGGTCTTTGCGTCGGGATACATTGCGCCGTCGACAATGTCGGTCCAGTGCACCAGCTCGGCCACCGGAGCCGGATCGAAACCGAAGCGCTGTTCGGCGATGGTGGCGATGAAGCTGGTGCAGGACTTGAAATCAGGATCGTAAAACTTGCGATTGCTCTGGTCCTGCTCGAAGTGGGCTGCGTCTTCCGGAGTGAGGAAGGCGCTCTGGTGATGGTCGAACCACCAGGTGATCTTGGGCGAGCTGGAATACTTGAAATCCACGATGGCGTTTTCGTCGCCATCGAACTGCTTCTCGTCAAACAAGGCCCCGGCGCGGTGCAACAGGCCGGAGAAAACGAAGCTGACGTCGCTGCGGATGCGCTCCCGGTAAAAACGAGAAAACAGAGCGGCCGAGCAAGCCCCATCAAAGCATTTGTCGTGATAGAAGACCCGAACTTTCAATCGTTTCCCTTAAGGCCGCTCCGCGAATCTAGGCGCGGATGCGAACCAAAAGCTAATAGGAATGACATCCCGGAGGAATCCTGTCAAGGGAGGAAGATGAACCGGTCTCCGAAATACCCGCAACGGAGACCGGCCAATTGATGAAGGATCAGGCGAAACCTACCGCCGAGGCCTGAAATCTATACGGCGTTGGCCTGCTTCTCGGCCAGGTCGCCGATTACCGGCAGCTTGAACATCAGCCCCTGATTGGCCTTGATCAAAAGGATGATCCAGATGATAAACGATCCCAGCCATATGATCATGTGCAGTGGGAAAGTGATGAATATCAATCCTGGGATAAAGCCGATGATGGTCAGGCCGATCCAGATCGCGATCATGGCCACGCAAAAGAAAATCATCTGAAATGCGTGAAAGCGCACGAACCGGCTCTTGTTGTAAGGCTCCATAACCAGGAAAATGATCGCGGGGACGATCGTGATGTAGCACAACATGCCCACCACGTTGTCGGTCATTCCACCGGTTGTGCCCTGGGCGACGGCAGCCGCCGGCGGCGCCGTGCGACTGCTGCAGGCCGGACACATAGTCGTGCCATCCGCGATCTGCGTTCCACATCCGCTACAAAAAGCCATTGATTTCCCCCGTACCCTGTTTTTGCCTAAACCGTTTCCGGACGAGTAGCTATCCGGTCTTCCCGAACGGCGAAAGTTACCAGAATCAGGGGTCTAAGGCAAACAGATTCGTGTCACGGGAATGGCCGCCTATCTCCGCGCTCTGTGTCGTCAGTTTCCTCGGTGGCTGTACCCTGGTTGTCAATCGCTGGTTTGTTACTCGGAAGAAGAGCTTGCTTTAGTGAAATTGCAGGTTCCGGGAACCGTTATATCGGTGCATTCCCTTCTCGGCGCGTCCCGTTCCAGAGTGAAACTTTTTGCACAGTCCCTAAGGAAATAAGACGCACAAGTTTGCACAATGCAAAGTACTTACGCGAGCACGGTCCTGGAACTCAAACTGCTACCCGTGTATCCCGGGGCGTAGAGCGGGAAGCAACCATGTGAATTGATTAATCGTCTGAGATACAGCTTTCGGAGGGGGAGGCTGTTCGGAACGTAAGTCTTTTTTCAATGCCGCGAACGTCACAGGAGTTTCTCATTGCCATCATCTCGAATCCCTTCTCTTGATGGACTTCGTGCGCTATCCATCTCATTCGTGCTGTTGGGTCACTTTGCCTATAGTGCGGGTTTTCCCATCCATCGCAGTTGGTGGACAGACGCCTATGCGCCCTATGGAGTGCGGATATTCTTCATCATTTCAGGGTTCCTGATCACCACCCTGCTGATACAGGAGCGACAGAGGACAGGAAGCATCGACCTCAAGCAGTTTTATATCCGCCGCGCTTATCGCATCCTGCCTGCGGCCTACTTTTACCTGATTGTAGTGACCATTTTGTTCTACTCGTCGCTTCCATACGAGTACCTAGTGGCCGCGTATACCTATCTGACGTCTTATGCGTTTCATGTGCCCTGGGTCTTGCGCCATCTATGGTCACTTTCGGTGGAGGAGCAATTCTATTTGGCCTGGCCCTTTGCGATGACGCTTGGCGTCTTTCTGGCCCCCCGCCTGGCTTGCTTCGCCATTGTCGTCGCACCACTGCTCCGACTTGCCTTTATCATGATAAGCCCGTCTTCCGTGGCCTCGGTCAGTGACACGATCTTTCCCTGCATGATCGATTCACTCGGTGCCGGGTGCCTGCTGGCTCTGTATCAAACTCAACTCAGGAAGCGTGACTCCTTCTTTGCCTGGCGAGGCTTCCCATTGATCTGGGCGTTTACGTTGTCAATTCCCGTTCTGGAGCACTATCGCTATATCGTCCATTTCTGGCATCTGGCCGGACTGGTTGAGGTCTCAGCCTTAACGGTCTTCAACTGCGGCATCGTACTTTGTATCCAGAACGCGATCACTGTGCGCCCACGGCTTCTGAACACGCGGATTCTCGTCTGGATCGGAAATCTGAGCTATAGCTTGTATCTGTGGAACATGCCGTTCACGAATCCGACTGCGCCGTCGTGGGCAACTACCTTTCCGCAAAACCTTGCTCTTACCCTACTGGCTGCGACCTTCTCCTTCTACATGATTGAGCAGCCCATCCGAACCTTACGGGAACGCCGAGCGAAAGCCGTCAAGGAAACAATTCGACAACAACCCAGTTTTGCCCTGGTTGCCTCTGTTTCACCAGGGGAAGACCCAGCAAAGGAATTGGTTCGCCACTTACCCGAGCCCCAATTTTCGGTTCCGCGGCGCAAGACTCTTCGACCCCAACCTGATGTTCCCGTCTTCGCCGCTCCTCCCGACTGTCAGGACGAACCGGCTTAAAAAGGAGAGAGCTCAGTCACCGGTTCGTTCGCAAAAACGCGAATGACTGGGGTACCCGACACTCGTAAATGTCACCTACCTACGGCTGCCCGTCAGGAGGGCCAGTTCGCGCCATTTCCAATGACAGTCAACCTCAACAAAGCCAATTTCGCGCAGCCATCCCAGTTGGATTTCCATGTCCAGGAGTTTGTTCGACGGATCCTCCGTCTCCGGGGTACAGCCGATGCGGCGCAGAAACTCCAGGTGAAGTTCGAGGGTTGGAGAAGCGACGTGCTCCAGATTGCAAAATACACCGCCGGGAGGCAAGACCTGGAAAACCTCAGCGTATTGCGCCCGCTTTCGTTCGTGGACGAGATGATGGATGGCGAAGCTGGAAACTACCGCGTCAAATTTCCCCAGCTCCGGTAGGGGCGTTTCGAGATTATGCGAGATAACCTCGACCGAAGAATCTCCGCGGAAGCGCTTTTGCGCGGCCTCGAGCATAGCGGGAGAGAAATCAATCGCGACCGCAGCGGCGTCCGGGTGGTCCCGCTTGACCAGGGCGAGGAGTCGGCCGTCCCCGGTGCCGAGGTCCAGAACGCGTTGGGCGGTTGCGGGGATGCACTCAAGCAGCGTCGCTTCGCCTTCAGCCCGGTGGGGGATGGAGTCTGCCCGACCTAAGTAGTCCAGAGCGTGATCAGGGGATGTCCAGAGATTGACGTCCATCGAAAAAGTATAAACTCAAGCTGCATGGATATTTTCAAGGATGCATTCAGGATAGCTGGCCAGACATTCCGTTCTTCGCCTTCTCGGCTCGTTCTCATTTCTGTTTTGCTTTCGGTTTTGGTTGGGGCGCAGGCGCCGCCGCTGCCCCTCCGCAAAAAGCCGCGGGCGAGGGCGCCCGCGCCACACAAGCCACACAAACTCCGCCAACCGCACCTGAAGAGAAGATCTCGCCGCAGGAGGCTGAGAAGCTCTTTCGGTCGGTGGATGAGATTCTGCGGTTCGTCAGTCAAGACACCTTGTTCCCATCAAGCATGAAGTCAAGCGTCAGCTGGTCAGCCGCGAGCAAGTAGAGGCTTATGTCACCAAGCACACCACCGAGGACGAAGATGCCAAGCGCTTGCGCCGCTCCGAGCTGGTACTGAAGAAGTTTGGACTGCTGCCGCGCGACTTCGACCTGGGCAAGTTCCTGGTGGTCCTACTCAAAGAGCAGGTGGCCGGTTACTACGATCCCAAAACCAAGACCGTGAATCTGCTGGACTGGCTGGGCGCCGACCAGCAAAAGCCGGTGCTGGCGCACGAACTGACCCACGCGCTGCAGGACCAGTCTTTCAATCTGGACAAGTACATGAAGGCGGGCGACGCCGACCTCGACAAGAAGAAAGAGATCACTTCCCAGGACATCGAGAACGACGAGATCAGCACCACGCGGCAGGCGGTGGTCGAAGGCCAGGCGATGGTGGTGCTGGTTGATTACATGCTGGCGCCGATGGGGCAATCGCTGCAGGACTCGCCGCAGGTGGTCGCGGCACTGAAAGCAAGGCATGCTGGTGGGCACGGCCGACGCAGTGCAATTTCAGAATGCGCCTATTTATATGAAGGAGGCGCTGACCTTTCCCTATCGCTACGGCATCGATTTTATCGCTGACCTGCTCAAGGGCGGGAAGGAGAAGGCGTTCGCCGCGCTTGTTTCAGAATCCTCCGCGAACCACGCGGCAGATTATGGAGCCGCAGACCTATCTCTCGGGAGAGCGCCTGGAACCGATGCAGTTGCCTGACCTTCGGCAGATTTTCAAAAATTACGACCGCTTCGACGTGGGCGCCGTGGGTGAGTTCGATGTGGCCGTGCTGATCGATCAGTATGCGGGCGCGGAGACTTCGAACAAGTTGTATCCGCACTGGCGAGGCGGCTACTACTATGCGGTCCGCCCCAAGGGCGATCCGGCGGCGCCGCTGGGCCTGCTTTATGTCTCGCGCTGGTCGAATGCCGAGCGGGCGGCGGAGTTTGCTGCAATCTATGCGAAGGCGCTGGGCAAGCGCTATACGCACGTGCATGACGTTGCCGGAATGGCGGAGTACCGACAGCAGGATTGGAAAAGCTGACTGGCAAACGCACCTGGCTGACCGAAGACGGACCGGTCGTTATCGACGCAGAAGGCGATACCGTGCTGGTGACAGAAAGTCTTGATCAGCCGGCGACGGACAGGTTGGAGCAGGAAGTTTTTGCGGCGGCAGCGCCGGCTACGAAATAGTCCGTTGGATTCGAGATTTAACCTTGCAGCCGGGTCGCTACCCAATCGCCCGCTTCTCGCGTTCCAAGGCTTCCGCCGATATCTTGCGTGGTTTTCTTTTGCTTCACCGCTTCGAGCACGGCTGCTTCGATCTTGTTCGGCTTCCTCCGCAAACCCCAGATGCGCCAGCATCATGGCCGCGGTCAGGATCGCGCCGAACGGGTTGGCGATATTCTTTCCCGCAATCGGCGGCGCGGAGCCGTGCACCGGCTCGAACATCGAAGTTTTTCCGGGATGAATATTTCCGCTGGCCGCCATGCCCAGCCCGCCCTGCAATGCCGGCGGCGAGATCGGTGATGATGTCGCCGAACATGTTGTTGGTGACGATTACGTCGAACTGCCGCGGATCGCGCACCATCTGCGTGCAGAGCGCGTCCACGTACATATGCTCGGCTGTGATCTGCGGATACTCCTTGGCTCACTTCCTTGAACACGCGCTGCCACAAGCCGCCGGCATGGGTCATGGCATTGGACTTGTCGCACATGAGCACGCGCTGGCGCGGGCTGCCATCCTGCTTCTTGTGGCGCTCGCAATACTCGAAGGCATAGCGGATCACGCGCTCCACGCCCTTTGCGCGTGTTGATGTCTTCCTGCACCGCGATCTCATCCGGCGTGCCTTGCTTGAAGACGCCGCCGGCATCGACGTAGACGCCCTCGGTATTTTCGCGAATCACGACGAAGTCGATGTCCTCTGGGCTCGATTCCCTTCAGCGGACACAGCGAGGCATCCAGCAGGCGCACCGGACGCACGTTGGCGTACAAGTCCATCTTGAAGCGCATGCCCAGTAGAATTTCTTTGGCATGGATATTCGAGGTCACTCGCGGATCGCCGAACGCGCCCAGCAGGATGGCATCGAAATCGCGGTCCAGCATGGCGAAGCCGTCGGGCGGGACGGTGACGCCGTCGGCGAGATAGCGGGTGGCGCTCCAGTCGAACTGGGTCATTTCGACCGCGGGCGCCCGAGGCTTGAATGACTTTCACGGCCTCGGCGATGACCTCCGGGCCGATGCCGTCTCCGGGAATGATGGCGATGCGCTTCTTTTGGGTCACGGGTTGGAAGATTATCAACTCGGTCGGGGCTTGTCATGCTTTGTGCGTTACGCGGACCCCCACCGAAAATTCTTAACCGCAAAGGACGCCAAGGATTCCCCAAAGGGCGCAAAGAGAGCCAAAACAAAGAGAGCCGAAAAATTGCCGTCTTGACGCGTTTTCGCCGTCCTCCGCTGGTCCCCTGGCCCGGTTGCAACCTAATACCTCCGCTATAATCAAAATAGGAGAGCGATGAGCTTGACCGCACAACATGACGGCGTGGGCGCGTCAGCCACTCGGCGCCACGCGCGGCGATTTTGGCGACGTGCGCGGCGAATTCCAGGCGCTGATCTCTGGCTGCGGTGTCTACGATCTCAGCTCGAGCGCGCGAAGATTTCGCTTACCGGCGGCGACCGGGTGCGCTGGCTGAACGGCATGGTCACCAACAATATCCGCGATCTTGCGCCCGGGCATGGCGTGTATGCATTTCTGCTCAATCCGCAGGGACACATTCTGGGCGACTTGTACGCCTACAACCGGGGCGAGTCGCTGCTGGTCGATACCGATCAGTCGCAGATCGGAGAAGATTCTCGCAGTCTTCGACAAGTACATCATCATGGATGACGTCGAGGTTGCGAGATGTCAGCGACAAGCTTGACCGCGATCGGGATCGCCGGACCGAAGTCCCGCGACGACTCTGCGTGCAGCCGGATTTGAGGTCCCGGAACTCGAGCCGTCTGCAATTTGTCGAGACTCACCTGGCAGCAAATCAACGTGACGCTGGTCCGCGGTGATAATCCGGACTGTGGAATCGTTCGAATTGTGGCTCGCGCCCGAGAATGCTCGAGAAGTTGCATGACGCGCTGGTCGAAGGCGGGAGCGAAGCCGGTGGGAACTGCGGCGCGTCGAGTTGTTTCGCATCGCCGCGGGAATTCCGCGCTACGGGGTCGACATCCGCGAACGCGACCTGCCGCAGGAAACCGAGCAGGATCGCGCTTTGAATTTCGCCAAGGGATGCTACGTCGGCCAGGAGATTGTGGAGCGTATTCGGTCGCGCGGGCAGGTGCGCCGCAAATTTACCGGCTTCGAAATTCAGGGAGCATTGCCCGCGCCCGGAAGCAAGATTCAGGTGGACGGCAAAGACGTGGGCGAAATCACCAGCGCGGCTTCCCTGCCCCTTGCCGAGCGGCGATCGTCGCGTGGCGCTGGGTTATATCCGCCGCGAAGCGGCAACGCCGGGCAAGGTGGTCGATGCCGGCGGCAGCGAGGCGACGCGTGGCCAACCTGCCGTTCATTGAGCATGTCGAAGTAAGAAGTAGCCAAGTGAATCGAAGGAATGAATTATGTCTGAGAAGAAGCAAGACAGTTTTACCGTAACCGACCGGCGACTGTTCACGTCCGACGGCGAACTGCGCCGGGAAGTCAGCGAAGAAGAGATTGCGACTTCCAAACCGGCTCCTGCGCCGGCTGGCGTCCGAACACAAAGCCGGCAGCGAATGCGCTCCGCCGGCACTGCGTCCGCGGCGTCCGGATGGCGTCCATGCCGCCCGCTCCAACCGCGGCCGAACAAAAGGAGCAGGCCGACGCCTACCGCAAGATCGTCCAAAGAACTGGATGCGCGCGTCGAACTCAGCGGCCACTCCGCCAAAGAAATGGAGATGACCTTCGAGCGCTTCATGGCTTCGCTCTACATGACTGCCATGCTGCAGCTCGGCCTGATGCAGGAAGAGGGAGGGCAGCCGCGCATCGACCTGCTGGGCGCGCGCCAGACCATCGACACGCTCGAGCCTGCTCGCGGAAAAAACCAAGGGCAATCTCACTCCCGCGGAAGAAAACTTTCTGCAGAACTGTCTCTACGAGCTGCGCATGGCCTACGTCGAAGTGACCAACGCGCTGGCCCGGCCGCCGCAGGCCACGGGCACGAATCCTGCGAAACGATGAAAGCCACGCTGACGGTGCTGGGCAGCGGCACGTCGATGGGCGTGCCCACCATCGGCTGCGACTGCGCCGTCTGCCGCTCCTCCGATCCGCACGACCGGCGCACCCGGCCTTCGGTGCTGATCGAATACGGCGGCAGAGCCGTGCTCATCGACACCACTCCCGATTTTCGCGAGCAGGCGATCCGCGAAAACATTCGACAGCCTGGACGCGGTGCTCTACACCCACGCGCACGCCGACCATATTCTGGGCATCGACGATCTGCGGCCGTTGAGTTATCGCCACAAGCCCGGGCAGGCTGCCGCTCTATGCCCGTCCCGATGTGGTGGCGTTCATCCGCAATATGTTCCGCTACATCTTCGACGCGGACTACAAATTCGGCGGCTTGCCCCAGGTCGAACTCAAGCCGATCGAGGGGCCGGTGGATTTGTTCGGCGCGCGCTTCGAGCCGGTCACGGTGATTCACGGCGAGACCGAAATCTACGGATATCGCTTTGGATCGGCGGCCTATCTGACCGATCACAGCGTGGTTCCGGAAGCGTCGTTCGAGCAGTTGCAGGATCTCGACATTCTTTTTCTGGACGCGCTGCGGCACAAGCCTCATCCCACGCATTCGACGGTGGAGAATTCGCTGCGCATCGTGGAGCGGGTGAAGCCCAAGCGCGCATTCTTCACCCACATCTGTCACGATCTGCCGCATGAGGAGACGAATGCGTCGCTGCCGGCGAATGTGCGGCTGTCGTACGACGGGATGAAACTGGAGTTTGAGATTTAGAGGAAAAAACTTTAACCGCAAAGGTCGCTAAGAACGGCCGCAAAGTTCGCAAAGTGATTGCGATCTTGCTATTGATGTCTTTGCGTCCTTTGCGGTTAGTAAGCCTACTTGAGATGCAAGTCTTCCACAAACTCGAGATGTTCCCGCCGGCTTTGGGCCGACGCTGGTGAGCATCGGCAACTTTGACGGCGTGCATCGCGCGCACAGCCATGTGCTCAAAGAGATCGTGAGCCGGGCGCGGCAGCAGGGCGCCAAGGCGATGGCGGTCACCTTCGAGCCGCATCCGGTGCGCATCCTGCGGCCTGACTCCGGACTGAAGCTGATCACGCCGACTCCGGAAAAGCTGCGCCTGCTCGAAGCCAGCGGCCTGGACGCGGTGCTGCTGCTTCCCTTCGGACGCGATCTTTCGCTGATGACGCCGCGCCAGTTCGCTGAAGAGATTCTGAAGAAGCAGCTGCATGCCCGCGAAGTGCACGAAGGCTACAACTTTCATTTTGGACACAAGGCCGCAGGGCAATGTGGAACTGCTCGCCGAATTCGGGCGCGAGATGGGATTTGAGGTCAAGGTCTATCCGGAGATGAAACTGCGCGGAGAACCGGTCTCCAGCAGTCAGGTTCGCAAGCTTGCTGAGCGAAGGACGGGTCAGCCGCGCGCGGCATCTGCTGGGGCATCCCTTCAGCATGCTCTCCACTCCGGGGCGCGGCCGCGGATACGGCTCCAAGTACACCGTGCCCACGATCAATCTGAGCCGCTACGAAGAATTCGTGCCCAAGGACGGCGTTTACATCACGCGCACCCGCGTGGCCGAGGAATGCTTCGATTCGGTGACCAACGTGGGCGGGCGTCCTACGTTTGGGGCGGAATCATTTGCGGTCGAAACCCATCTGCTGAACTTCCATCCCATCGAACTGGCGCCGGACACCGAAGTGGAGATCTATTTTCTGCAGCGCTTGCGCGATGAAATCAAGTTTCCCTCGGTCGAAGCGCTGCGCGAGCAGATTGCCCGCGATGTGCACAAGGCACGCAGATACTTTCTGGCGATCTCTTCGAACTCGCCGAAACTCGGATAACCAGCGCGTCTCGTACTTCGCCTGTCCTGCGTCCTCCGTGATTCAAACCCAAGATAACCACAGAGGACACTGAGGTTGACCGTCAGCACTCTATTTTTGATTGCCAATTCGCTCTGAACCATTGACAATCCGTGCCGATGGCCACGAGCCTTTCGGCTTCCCATTTTCCCAAATCACTTCGGCGCAACGCCGGACTCTTGCTGGCCGCCGCGCTGGGCTGGATGCTCGATGCCTTCGACGCCATGCTCTACGCCCTGGTGCTGGCCCACGTCATGCGCGACCTGGGCATGACGCAAAGGCACCGCGGGCCTGCTCAACAGCCTGACCCTGCTGGCGTCCGGAATCGGCGGCGTCGCCTTCGGATTCATCGCCGATCGCCTGGGCCGCAAGCGCGCCCTGATGCTGAGCATCCTCACCTACTCGATTTGTTCGTTCGCGTCCGGCCTTTCGACTTCGGTCCTGATGCTGGCCGTCTTCCGTTTCATCCTTGGGCTTGGGCATGGGAGGAGAGTGGAATACCGGAGCCACCCTGGTGGCTGAAACCTGGCCGACCGAGTTGCGCGCCAAAGCCATCTCGATCGTGCAGAGTTCGTGGGCGATCGGCTACGCGCTGGCCGCGCTGGTGGCCGGCATCGTGCTGCACTACGCCGACTGGCGAATGGCGTTCTTCGTCGGAATTCTTGCCCGCGCTGGTCGTCTTGTGGATTCGGCGCGGCGTGCCCGAGTCGGAGATGTGGCAGGAACGTCATGGGCAGGACGACGTCAGAGCGAGTTCCGCAGCTTCGCAGGATCGCGATCCGGAAACCGGATTCGCTCGCATCTTTCGACCGCCATATGCGAAACATACTTTGGCGCTGCTGTTGATGAATTTCTTCGGAATGTTTGCCTGGTGGGGACTGTTCACCTGGATTCCGCCATATCTCTCGTTGCCGGTCGAGCAAGGCGGACGCGGCTTCGGAGTGATGGGAACGACTACGCTGCTGGTGGTGCTGAATCTGGCTGGAATGTTTCCCGGGATACGCCAGCTTTGGCTGGGTAGCGGATTATCTGGGCGTCGCAAGTCATTTATTTTGTATACGTTCGATGGCAGCACTTATAGTTCCGCTTTATGCCATGGCCAGAGCGCCATGGGTCGCTGATGGTGCTGGGCACGCTGCTGGCATTTTTCGGTACCGGATTCTTCTCCGGCTCGGGAATTATCGGCAGCGAAATCTTTCCCACTGCGGTCCGGGCCCGCGCGCTGGGTTTTACCTACAACGGCGCGCGCACCATGAGTTCGATTGCGCCGTTCGTCATCGGACGCGTAGGCCAGACGAAGGGCTTGAGCTGGGCGTTCTATCTGTGCGGTGCTGTCGTTTCTGCTGGCGTGCGCGGTGGCGACGCAGTTGCCGGAGACCAAGGGAAAGCAACTGGAGTAAGAGTGACGACGGCAATTGGTCACCTGAGACTCTAGTCTTCGCCGGCGGCGCTGCTCATCACGCGCAGCTTGGCGTCCCTTGCCCATCTCATATCGCGGACGAACCTGAGGACGAGAGGCTGGCGGCCACCAGGGCCACGCCCGGCATCTTCTCGTCGCGTCGGTCGCTTCGAAGCGCGAGCTCGCGATCCCGAATCGCCGCCATGCACCACCTTCGGATCTTCCAGTCAGCGCGCCGGAATGGCCTGCAGGAATGAACGGATCCAGCGATGCACGTTGTGGTCTTTCACGATCTGGCGCAGCAGACCGCATGCGGCTGCGCTTTTCTTCGATCGGTCATGTGGGCGGCATCGTGCAGCGCCTGGGCCACTTCGGCGAAATCGTTGGGATTGACCAGAATCGCGCCGCTGAACGCAACTCCGGGCCGGCGCCGGCGAACTCGCTGACGATCAGCACGCCGCGCTCGTCAATCTGGGCCGCACAGAATTCCTTGGCGACCAGATTCATTCCATCCTTCAGCGGAGTGACCAGGCCAATGTCGGCGGCGCGATAGTAAGCCAGCAGTTCCTCGCGGCCCAGATTGCGGTGGATGTAGTGGACCGGCACCCATCCCGGCTCGGTGAACTCGCCGTTGATCTGGCTGACCAGCAGTTCCACCTCGCGGCGCAGATGCTTGTAGTTGGGAATTTCCTCGCGGCTGGGGACGACCACCTGCACCAGCGTGATGTGGCCGCGCATCTCGGGAAAGCGCCGCAGCAGCAGCCGGAACGACTTGAGTCGCTCCGGAATTCCCTTGGTGTAATCCAGCCGGTCCACGCCCAGAACCAGCACGTCGTCCGAGACGACGCCTTCTGATCTCGGCGGAATGAGCTGCGATTTCCGGACTGCGCCGCCTGCTGCGCGAATTCTTCAAAATCGATGCCGATCGGAAATGTTCCGACCACCGTATCGTCGCCCTCCGATGACTGACCGGAGAGATGCGGAATGACCCGCGCTCGATCACGAGCTTCAGGAAGCAGGCGCTCCAGACAGCTCACGAAATTTGAGCGGTCGTGATCGCTCTGGAATCCGATCACGTCGAATTCCAGCAATGACTTCAGAATGGGCTTCTTCCATGGAAGCTTTTCAAACACGTCAGGCGCCGGGAAACGGAATATGCAGGAAAAATCCCATGCGGGCGCGCACACCGGCTTGCCGCATGGCATCGGCGGTCAGCATCAGGTGGTAGTCGTGGACCCAGACAAAGTCGTCCTCGCTGCGCGGTTTCCGCCACCACCTTTCGCGAATTTGCGATTCACCTGCTGATAAATTTCCCAGTACTCGGGATCGAAATTGCAACGCGAAGGCATGTCGTGAAACAGAGGCCAGATGATTTCATTGGCAAAGCCGGAATAGAATTTTGCGATCTCTTCTTCGGTAAGCGCAACCGAGCGCAAGAGTGTAAGAACGACTCTGCGAAGCCTTGACCAGCAACGGTTCGATATGTTCGATCCGGACCGGTGCCGGCCCAGCCGATCCAGACGCCGGGCTGATCGCGCCAACCCGCTTCGAGAGCGGTGGCCAGCCCTCCCGAACTTCGTTCCACCCGGGCGCCGCTCGCATGTTTGCGGATAAGAACCGGCAACCGGTTTGAAACGTTGATCACGCGTCCCTTTAATTTCCGTTCATCCTTGCCCTCCTGAAGCACGCAGCCACTCCTCCAAGAAACTGGAGCAGCTCGTGAGGTGGTTGCAGCCAGACATCGGCTGCGGTCGGCCGTGACTGAGGGCGAACCAGAGCCGTCAGTCCGTTGCCCTTAAGCGCGCGAAATGCATCTTCGTCAGTCTGGTCGTCGCCCAGATAGGCGACGGCCGCACCGGGCCCAGCTTCCTTTAAGATGGCGCGAACCGCATCCCCTTTGCCTGGGCCGGCAACACGAATTTCCAGACCACCATCAAATTCGAGCAACCTCAGCGGCGCCCGGTCGAGCAGAGGCTTCCAAAGTCGGGGAACTTCTCGGGCGATTTTCTCCGCCTTCGCCGCATCCAGACCTCGCCAGTGCACCGCCACGCCGCCCGGCTTGACTTCCGTCTGACTCTCCAGTCCCGCGTCGCGAAGGATGGCTGTCGGCGGCCAGCAGAGTAGTCCTGGTGGGCCGGCACCGAGCTGACTTCATAACGGCCATCGGCCATCAGCCGCTCCAGGCCGTGGCTTCCCCAGATTTCCGGCTGCGGAGAGATTCCGCTGAGCAGAAGTAATTCCCGCACCGGGCGTCCGCTGATCAGCACCACGCGGGTTCCCTGCGCCATGATGCGCACGATCAATGGCGGCACTTCGGGATAGGGCAATGCCAGTGTGCGATCGACGACAAACGGCGCCAGTGTCCCGTCGTAATCGAGCAACAGGACGCGAGCTGGAGCGGAACGCAGCCGCTCCAGAAAAGGACCGTAAGTGGCGTGACGTTCGAGTACCTTCATGCCGGCTCCTTACCTCAGCAAGCAGCAGCGACGAAAGCTAGACCCGACGCGAAGTGGCGGAAAGAGCTGTTGACGAAGCAGCTGTTGGTGAAACGCTTGTTCACCAGACAACCACGGCTCGATTCATAGAACTGCACGAGTCCGCGAGACTACGAGCCCGGTTCGGCGTTCCGGTCCGTTGCATGCTGCCCACAGGGCCTGGTGTGGCGGCGCTTTACGGAGGCGCGGCCACCAGCTTTTCTAAGGAGCTTGACGCGGATTCTAACACGGAAGGCTACGCGTGGCGTGCCTCGGAAGTGACGCTGAAATTGGGAGCTTTATTTAAGTCCAGCGAAACCAGCGCAGAGCCAGCACAAATGAAATTCCGCCCCACAAGACCAGAACCAGCAGGCGTCCAGACTGGGCTCCCAGCGAGGCTCCCTGCAGAATGGTGGCGCGCAGGGCGTCGTTCAGGGCGGTCAGCGGCAGCAGCTTGATGAAGGGCTGCAACACGGCGGGAAAGCGCTCGGAAGAAAAGAAAACGCCGGAGAAAATCCACATCGGCATCATCACCAGGTTCATCAGGCCGCTGACGCTTTCAATTTTCTGCGCCCGGCTGGCGGTAAGCAGGCCCAGCCCGCCGAAGGATACGGCGCCAATCGTTGTCAGCAGCAGAATGGTGAACAGCGAACCCAGCACCCGCATGTGGAAGGCCAGCACGCCGAAGCCCAGCAGCAGCACGATTTCAATCACCATCAGGACCAGGCGGCTGCTGGTGAGCGCCAGCAGAAAATCGCTGCGCCGCATGGGAGTTGCCGACAAAACGTTTGAGCAGTTTGCGCTGGCGCATGTCCACCAGGGCGAAGCCAATGCCCCACATGCCGGAGTTCATCAGGTTCATCCCCAGCAGGCCGGGAATCAGGAAATCGATGTAACGCGATCCGGGCTCGCTGGAAGTGACCGCGGAGGTCGGCACCGGGTCCTTGCGTCCGGCGCCGGTTTGCAGAGCGTCGTCCACCTGAGCACGGGAAAGCACACTCTCCGGGCGGGCCGGATCGTAGCGATACTGAAAGCCGTCCTTGCCGTCGGGCGCGATCACCAGATCGTATTTTCCCAGACGGAATCCCTGCAGCGCCTGCTGTTCGTCGACCACGTCGGCGCGAATCGACGAACTCGCGGGGCGAGCGCTGCAGCAGTGGTCAGCGCGTCCTGCGCGCCGGGGCCTGCGACGATAGCGACCGGTGTGACGTCGGCGGGTTTGTTGCGGAAGGCAATGCCCAGACCGAGCGCCAGAAGCACGGGAAATCCGAAGACCCAGAAGATGACCTCGGGCTCGCGCTTGAGTTCGAGCAGGCGGGCCTTCAGCAGATGCGCGAAGCCTGACCAGCGGCGGTTGCGGGGAGGCGCCAGTGAACGGAGTTTGTTGCGCGACAGTCACTGACAGGTCTCCTCTGCTGCAACTAGTTCAACACCGTCGAGCTTCGCTCGACCTGGGCAGGTGGGACACCTGCCCCTACGTGGGCTGTGGTTAGGGCTGGGCGGCATCAATCTTCCCTCAGATGGCGGCCGGTCAGGCGGACGAACACATCTTCCAGGCTGGCCTGGCGAGTGGTCAGGTGCAGCAGTTGCTCGCCCTTCTTTCGTGACCGCATCCAGCAGCGCCGGAATGGTCAGGTGCGGTTCGCGGACGTTCAGGCAGACGAAACCGTTGTCATGCCGAACCGACTCGACTCCCGGAAGCGCCCGCCAGACGTCGACCGACCCGCCGTTGGAGTTTCCGCTCACCTGAAATTCCACCATGTGATGGCCGCCCAGGCGATCGATCAGATCGGCGGGAGTGCCTTCGGCAATGACCTGTCCGTGATCGACAATGGCCAGGCGATCGCACAGGCGCTCGGCTTCGTCCATGTAGTGAGTGGTCAGCAGCACCGTGCCTCCGGCTTGCTGAAAGCCGCGAATGATGTCCCAGAGCTGGCGGCGGCTTTGCGGATCGAGGCCGGTGGTGGGTTCGTCCAGAAAAAGAATTTTGGGATTGCCCACCAGCGCCGTCGCCACCGCCAGCCGCTGCCGCTGGCCGCCAGAAAGCTTGCCTACCCAGGCGTCGGCTTTCTCCTCGAGTTGCATTTGTTCCAGCACCTCGCCGCGGCGAGCGAGGCTGCCGATAGAAACCGGAAAACAGTTCAATCGTTTCGAGGACGGTCAGCTTTTCCGAAAGCCGCGTTTCCTGCAGCGAAATGCCCATCGCCTCGCGCAGCTCGCGCGCGTTGTCCTTCCAGGTCTGGCCCAGAATCGTGACCTGGCCGGAGGTCGGCTGCAGCAAGCCCTTCGAGGATTTCGATGGTCGTGGTCTTCCCCGCTCCGTTCGGACCGAGCAGGCCGAAACACTCGCCCGCCTGGATTTCCAGATTCAGCCCGCGGACGGCTTCGACCTTGCCGTCGTAAGTCTTGCGCAGATCGCGACATTGAATAGCGGGAGGCATCGAGAGATTCTAACTGATGTCGATGTAGCTGCGGGCATGCTCATGCAGCCGCAAGAGTCCTGGTGTAGGCGCGTGCGTCCTCGCTCGTGCAGACGCGCGACGACGCCGGCCTCCTCAAACGTGACGCCTTACCCAGGTCTCGATTAGAATTGGAGCGCTCGCCATGCGATTCGCCACGACACGGCTTCACTTGACGTGTCGTTTCCCTATCACGCGAGTTCGAGCCGAAACAGTTGAAAGGAGTCTGCATATGCTGCGGAAGCTATGGCTGCCGTTGTTGCTGGTCTACGGTTTCGCTGGCGCTCGGCGCAGGAGATCCGCCACTTCACATTTCACTATGGCTTCACCGTCAAGAACGTGCCCGCCGGAGAGCGGGTGCGAGTCTGGATTCCCGGCGGCGCACTCCGACGAATTTCAGGAAGTGAAAGTGCATTTCCGCCAACGGCGACCTGGGGCTGAAGAAGACGCACGAGTCGCGATTCGGCAACGAAATGTACTATGCCGAAAGCTTCGAAAGCGCAACCAGGCGACTTGCACTTTGAAGTCGTCTACGACGTGGTGCGCCACGAACGCCTGACGCTGGGTGTGGCCAGGCCGCATCTGGCCGAAGTTCAACTCAAGGATCGCGATCGCAAGGAATATCTGCAGCCCGACAAACTGGTTCCCGTCACCGGCCTTCCCGCCGAGCTCGCGGTGAAGGTGACCGAGGGCAAGACCACGCCGCTCGACAAGGCGCGGGCCATCTACGACTACGTCTTCACCACCATGCGCTACGACAAGACCGGCACCGGCTGGGGACACGGCGATGTGCTCTATGCCTGCGACGCCAAGAAGGGCAACTGCACCGACTTTCATTCGCTGTTCATTGCGATGGCGCGTTCGCAGGGCATTCCGGCGCGCTTTGAAATTGGCTTTCCCTTGCCGCCAGACAAGCATTCAGCGGAGATTGCCGGCTATCACTGCTGGGCCGATTTCTTCGAGCCGCAAGCATGGATGGATTCCGGTGGACATCTCGGAAGCCTGGAAGCATCAGGAAAAGCGGGATTATTTCTTCGGCGCGCACGACGTGAACCGGGTGCAGTTCACCATGGGACGCGACCTGCGCCTGAGCCCCGCCGCAGGACGGCGCCGCCGCTGAACTATTTCGTCTATCCCTACGTGGAAGTTAGCGGCAAAGAATATCCCAATGTGTCGCTGGCATTTTCGTTCGCCGATGTGGATGCAGGAACGTGCGGCGTCAGCAAAGTAGAGGCATCGCAAAGCGTCGCGTGCGGAACGTGAGCGCGAGTGACGCTGCGAGCGGCGCAGAGTGTAGCCCCGGGCGTAGCCCGGGGTGCAGCAAGCGACGAGCGAGCCCGGAAGGGCGAAAGAAACTGTCACCCGAATCACATCTAGCCGAGCTGCGCTCGGCCGGGCGGGTGGGACACCCGCCCCTACGCGGTCGTTGTGGCCAATCGCGTCTCTGCTGGTTCAATCTTTGTCGCGCGATGGCTTTTCGGAAAAACTGTGTGCTTCGGCGCCGGCATGGGCACGCTTCCCATGCGGTCGCGCCACAGAATCTCATTCAGAACTGCGGTATTGATCGCATCGGGCCGGGTGAAATCCATCTTTGCGGATTCCGCCGCGCCTTGGCCCTTGGCCGGATTGGTCTGGTAGATGAGCCCGTTGTCGCGATTGCTCCAGTCCGCCGTGAATGGGGCTGATTTCCTGGCCCTGAAAACAACGGCGCCATCACTGGAGCATAGGCGTCATTCTGATTCATCGGCGGCAGGCCAAGCAGCGTCTCCATGGTGTGCATCATGTTGACCGTCGTGTAGAAGCGGCTGTCCACGAACGGCTGTTCCGGCGATCCGGGCGAATACTTGCTGATCTCGAACGCGATCGAGCGATGCGCATCGACGTGGTCGGCGCCATCCTGGGCGTCGTCTTCGATGATGAAGATTGCCGTGTCATCCCAGTAAGGACTGTGCGAGACCGCCTCGACCACGCGGCCGACAGCCAGATCGTTGTCGGCCACCGAGGCCGCTGGGCGCGGTTTGCCCGGCGGTCGTGCCGTGAGTGTGATCGTCGGGCAAGATAGAGCAGCACGAACGCAGGAAGCTCGGTGCCCTTGCCTTCCTTGCGGGCGCGAACAAACTCATCGAACTCGTTGAGGAATTCGTCGGCGCGAAGCTGGTCCGGATACTCCGTGTTGAAGTCGGGAAAGAGCGGATTGAAGTGATCGCGCAGCGCTGCTTTGGTGGCTTTCATGCGCTTCAGCAACGGCACCGGCCAGGGCCACGGACTGGGCGAGCCGTGAGGCTCGCCAACGTTGGGCGGCAGCGGTTCGCCCTTGTTGACCACATGCCGCTCGCACTCCGCGCTGAAGGCGGACGGCGTGCCTTCCTTCGGCGAAGCCCCTGGTTTCTTGGCCGCCTTGCACCAGATTCCGGCGATGAACTCACCGTAGTCGCGATAGGTCAGACCGTGGCTGGCGAGATTGTCCCAGATGTAGCCGGTGCCAGGAGCATCGACATCGGGTTCGCCTTGTTCCAGCGGAAACTCATCGGCGACGGTGCCCCGGTAGTCGTAGGTGCGCTCGTGGCCGCGATACGCGATCTGCCAGGTCTTCTCGTTGTAGTCGCTGGTGATGGCCGCGTTCGACCAATCGTGGCCGTCGCCGGAGACTTCGCCGCTGTCATAAAAATTATCCAGCACGCCAAACTGCAAGGCCAGCTTGTGCTCGTTGGGCGTGACGTCGGCGCCGTACATGGTCAGCGACGGATCGCCGTTGCCAACTTTCGTGCCGTTTACTTTCAAATCGCCGAGTATCTGATCGTAGGTGCGATTTTCCTTGAGGATGTAAATCACGTGGCGAATCGGATTTGAGCCCGCCCGAAACTCGATCTTGCCGGGATCGGAAGAGAAAAGATTGCTTTCCTGCACCCGCTGGGTCAGCTTCGGCAGATGTTTTTCGGCGTTGCGGAAGTTCAGGCGAGAGAGCGAACCGTACATCAGCGTCGGAATGTAGGGATGCTCGCGATGCCGTCGTTCCTGCTTGAGCTCGCTGATGCCGTTGTTGGGCCCGGTGCTCTGCGCCTTTGGCGGTGGCGATCAGCAGATCGTCGCCCATGAGCGGCCAGGGCGCTGGGATACCAGTCGGTCGGAATGAAGCCAGAGCCTCCTGCGGCAGCGGAAAAGAGATACCCGGTTTCGCCAGTGCCGCTGCTATCGAAGACGGCAACCGCATTCAGCGAGGCATCGGCCACGAACAGCCGCTGTGCCGTCGGCCGATTGGGCCAGCGCGCTGGGATAGGTCCCGGCGTGTTCCTGTCCGGGAAGATTGGTAGACGAAAGATGAACGACTTGTCCCGACGCGGTATCGACCGTTGCCACCGCATCCGCGTTCGACAAGGCCACGTACAGCAACTTCTCGTCCGGACTTAGCAGCAGAGCAGTGGGATGAGACCCGGGCGCGATCGGATCTTTCGGCTCGAGCAGCGAAATCCAGCGTGTGACCGTTCCCTTCTCCAGATCGAGTTCCGCCACTTGCGAAGAGTTCCAGAGACTGCACCAGGCGCGGCGGCCATCGTGGGTGGCGACCACGGTATAAGGAAATGACGACGGGATCATCTGGTTGGTGCTGAGATCGAACTGCTGCAGAACGTGCCCGTCGCTCGGAGTCGAGCAGCACGACGTTGTCGGAAAGATTGTTGGCGACCAGCAGCTCGTCGCTGCCCTTGCCCGGAAATCACGGCCAGTCCGGCGGGATACGGAATCGCAGTTCCCGCCGCTGTCTTGCGCACTCCGAAAGCCGACCTTCTTGCCGTGCGGCAATTTTCTGCGGAGCGATTTTCAGAAAGCGTTCCGGAGCTCACTTTGCCGCTCTCAAATTTGTAGACCGCGATGCCGTTGCCGGTGTTGCCGGTCTTCGCGCCCGTGGGATCGGTGATCGAACCGATCGAAGCATAAAGATGACGTGCCGTCGGAGCTGAAAGCCAGGCCGAGGAAGTAGCTCTGATGAGCGCGTGTCCGAGAGGCGCGCGTCGGGAAAATCGTTCAGACTGATTGGTGCTTGAGATCAAGAATAGCGATCGACTGATGCGCCTGCGACTGCTGCGTGCCGTATCCGTTGTTCAACAGGGCGGCGTAGCGTCCGTCCGGGCTCAGCGCGATGGTCGCGGGAAAGCTGTTCGACCGCGCCGATTCGTCCCGGCGAGGGCGTGTTCAGTACCTTGCTGCGTGGGAAGAGGAATCTGACGTGGTTCGGAGAATCCTGGCGCGGAGAGCGGCGCGAGAAGAACGCAGCAGTATCAGCGGACAAGGGATGAGGACGCTTCAAGATTCCTCCAGAAAAAGTCTGAAGAACTTTGTAGCATCGGCGAAGGCAAAAGAAAAGACCGGTGCAGGCGGTCATGCCCGATCCGATTGGAACGTCGCCGGGGCGCAATGCCACCGGGAACTTGGCTGGCTCACGGTGACCTTCTAGTGAGGGTCCGTGACTTCCTGATGCTCCGGCTGTTCCGGCGCCACGTTGTGGCGAACATCGGCGCCGCGCACCCAGAAGATGACGTCTTCCGCGATGTTGGTGGCGTGGTCGGCCACGCGCTCCAGATTGCGCGCGACCAGCAGCGCGTCCAGCGCCTGGCGAGTCATCTCGGGATGCTCGTTCATGGTCTTCACCAGCACGATGAAGGCTTCGTCCTTCATGCGATCGACCACGTTGTCCATTTCGAGCACGGCCTGCGCCAGTTCGGCCTTGCCTTCGATGAACGACTCCAGCGCGCGCCGCACCATGGCGGAAACCGCCGCAGCCATGCGCGGAATGTCGACCGGAAGATCGACCTTGGGCAGATCGACCATGTCCATCACGCGCTCGGCGATGTTGACCGCCTGGTCGCCCACGCGCTCCAGGTCGGCATTGATCTTGGTGACCGCCAGAATGAAGCGCAGGTCGACCGCCATGGGTTGCTGCATGGCGAGAAGGTCGAAAGCCAGTTCGTCGATTTCGCGCTCGGTGATGTTGATCTGGGTTTCGCCTTCGAGCACCATGTGGCAGCGCGTCAGGTCGCGCTCGATATATGCCTGGCAGGCGCGATCCACCGCCTGCTCGGCCAGTCCGCCCATGCGGAGCAAACGTGCCCGAAGTTCGTCCAGTCCTTGCTGAAAACGGGTGCGCATTATCCAAACCTGCCTGTGATGTAGTCTTCCGTCCGCTTGTCGGACGGGGTGGTGAAAATCTTTTCGGTCTTGTCGAACTCGATCAGCTTGCCCAGCAGAAAGAATCCGGTAAATTCCGCGACGCGCGACGCCTGCTGCATGTTGTGGGTCACGATCACGATGGTGAACTGTTCCTTCAGCTGGAAGATCAGTTCTTCGATCTTGCCGGTGGAAATCGGATCGAGCGCCGAGCAGGGCTCGTCCATCAGCAGAACCTGCGGCTCGACCGCGAGAGCGCGGGCGATGCACAGCCGCTGCTGCTGGCCGCCGGAGAGGCTGGCGCCGGACTTCTTGCGCATCGTGTCCTTGACCTCGTCCCACAGAGCGGAGAGCGTCAGCGAGCGTTCGACGATTTCATCCAGACGCTTGCGGTCGTGGAAGCCATTCAGCGTCAACCCGGCCGCCACGTTGTCGTAGATCGACATGGTCGGAAACGGATTCGCCTTCTGAAAGACCATGCCGATGCGGCGGCGAATCTGCACCGCCGAGGTTCCGTTGTAAACATCCATTTCGCCGATTCGAACCCGTGCCGGTGGCGCGAGCTTCCGGAATGGTCTCGTGCATGCGGTTCAGGCAGCGCACGAAGGTAGACTTGCCGCAGCCCGACGGACCAATGACCGCGGTAGCGTGATTGGCCGCCACCGTCATGTTGATGTCGTGCAGAGCCTGGGTCTTGCCGAACCAGGCGTTCAGCTTGTCGACCTGGATGCCGACGCCCATAGTTTCAGTTCGCTCCCTTGAGCATACCGCGGCTGGCCACAAGTCGCACGGCGCCGACCGAAGCGACAATCAGCACAATCAGGATCAACGCTCCCGCCCACGCCTGCCGGTGCCACTCGTCGAAGGGCGAAATCGCGTAAGTAAAAATCTGCAGCGGACAAGCCGCCGTCGGCTGGTTCATCTTCCAGTTCCAGTACTGGTTGCCGAAGGCGGTGAACAGCAGCGGCGCGGTTTCTCCCGCGACGCGCGCAAATGCCAGCATCACGCCGGTGATCACTCCCGAAGTCGCGGTGCGCAGCGTGATCGAAAGCGTGGTGCGCCAGCGCGAAACGCCCAGACCGTAGGCCGCTTCGCGCACCGCTTGCGGCACCAGCAGCAGCATCTCTTCGGTGGTGCGGGTGATGGTGGGAACCATCATGATGGCGAGCGCAACGCCACCCGCCAGCGCCGAGAAATGTCCCTGGCGTGAGCACCACCAGGCCGTAGGCCACGATGCCCACGATGATCGAAGGCACGCCGTTCAGCACGTCGGCGGTGAAACGGATCACGATTGCCGAAGCGAGTGCCGCGCCCGTACTCGGACAGATAAATTCCGGCGCCGATGCCGAGCGGAACGCCGAATGTGCTGGCAATCAGCAGAATGAAGACCGATCCGGCGATGGCGTTGGCCATGCCGCCGCCGGCTTCACCCGGAGGTTTCGGAGTCTGGGTCAGGAACGCCCAGTTGATCGAGCCAATCCCCTTGTAGATCAGGTAGCCGAAGACCGCGCCCAGCGGCAGCAGCACCAGGAACGACGGCCCCGGCGGCGGCCAGCGTGACCAGCGAATTCAGGCCGCGCCGCCAGAGGCTGATGGGAGCGTCAGCAAAATCTGGCCGGGAGCATCACGGTTCTCAGGCATGGCTCCTCGCAGGTGTTCCACGGGTCACGGTCCACACCAGGAACTGCGCCAGAATGTTCACGATGATGGTCACGATAAACAGCGCCAGTCCGACTTCGACCAGCGCGCTCAGATAGAGATCGCCGGTGGCTTCGCTGAACTCGTTGGCGATCACGCTGGCCATGGTGTAGCCGGGAGCGAACAGAGACTTCGCAATCTCAGGACGGTTGCCGATCACCATGGTGACCGCCATGGTTTCGCCCAGCGCGCGGCCCAGGCCAAGAATGACGCCGCCCATGATGCCGGCGCGCGCGTTGCGCAGCACGCCGGTGCGAATCATCTCCCAGCGCGTGGCGCCCAGCGCGAGCACGGCTTCCCGCTGCTGCTGCGGAACCGCAGTCATGACCTCGCGCGTGATCGAAGAAATGATCGGAACGACCATGATCGCCAGAATGATTCCCGCGGCCAGCATGCCGATGCCGTAAGGCGGTCCTTCAAACAAGCCGGTCCAGCCGAAGTAGCGCGCCAGGAAGGGCTGCACATACTGGCGAAGCAACGGCACCAGGACGAAAATCGCCCACAAGCCGTAAATCACGCTGGGAATCGCCGCCAGCAACTCGGTGGTGAAGGCCAGCGCTCCGCGCAGCCAGCGCGGCGACATCTCGGTGATGAACACCGCGACGCCGATGGCCAGCGGCACGGCGATGAGCAGCGCCAGAGCGAAGAAACGATCGTGCCGTAAACAAACGGCAGGGCGCCATACTGGTCGTTGACCGGATCCCACTCGCTGCGGAAGAAGAATTTCAAGCCGAAGGCATGCCAGGAGAGGCTCGACTTAGTGATCAATTCGTAAACAATCAGGCCGACGATGGCGATGACGGACAGCGCGCAGGCCAGCATGGCGTAAAAGAACACGCGGTCCGCGCACGCGGCTGTCCCCGGCAGTGATCAGCGGCTGCGGCTTGTGCCTTCGGACTGAGCTGCAACTGCTTGTTCCGGAACGGGTTGCGGTCCTGTCAGTCGAGGCGCTCCTAGAGCTCGATTAGCCATTTACGGGCAAGCTAGCAGAATCGTGTTACAGCAGTGTTAAAATAGCACGTTCGCCCTGCCTCAGAGAAGCTTCTGTCAGGGTCCCGGAAGTCTGGTTCCCGCGGTTCTGAATTTCCCAGGAACAGAGTTGGTCAGCTGGTTTTAGATCCCATGGTTTTTGACTCGTATGCTGCTACATCCAGAAAATACTCGCTCTACTTTTCGCAAGCTCGACCGGCAACTGTCGAAGCTCGCCGAAAAGCCTGCTCCCGAAAATATTCATAAATTCCGCACCTCCAGCCGCAGAGTGGAAGTGTTGGTTGCGGACTTGGCCGAGAATCGCACTCGGCAACGACAAAAAGCTGCTGAAGCTGCTGGGCCGCTTGCGAAAAAAAGCTGGACGGGTGCGCGATCTGGACGTGCAGAGCGCAGCCCTGCGCAGTCTGAAGATTCCGCAAGAGCCGGGGCGCAAGTCGCAACTGATGCGCACCCTGGCCGAAGAACGCGCAAAGCGGGAAAAGAAGCTGGTCAAGGCCCTGGACAAAAAAACTGTCGCCGAAGTGCGCAAGCGGCTGAAGCGAACCGCCGGCAGCCTGGAGATTCCGAAGAATGCCGATCCCTTGAGCGATGGCGAGGCAAAAGCTCACCGAACTGGAACTCGACCAGGGCGCGGTCACCGAGGAAACCTTGCACCGTTCAGGATTGCCGGTAAGCGGGCACGCTACATTGCGGAACTGGCAGGCAAGAACGCCGAAGCCACCCGCTTGGTCGAGCTGCTTAATCACATGCAGGACGTCATTGGCGACTGGCATGACTGGGTGCAACTGGCGGAAAGAGCGGAAAAGCTGTTTGGTGGCGTCCAGGATTCAGCCCTGGTGGCTGCTCTGCGCAACGTGACCCGAGCCAAGTTCCGCCAGGCGGTAAATACTCTGACCGAAACGCGGGCCGCGCTGGCCGGCAAGAAACTGGCCTCGGTCACATCTCTGGGACGCCGGTCTGCTCGGCCAGTTCCCTTCCCGACACCGCCGTAGCTTAGCTTCAGGGAATTGCTCTTCCCGCAGCGCATAGCGCAAGCGGTCAAAATTGACGATTTTCTCTCCGCTGTCCTTCTAGAATTTCTCCCGTCCATTTCTGACGACACTCTGGCAGTTGGGGCATGCGGGAGCAACCGTGAAATTTGCCAAGATTGTATTCCGGATTGCGGGCAGCTGGGGAGTGCTGGTCATTACGCCGCTCTATTTCATGTTCAATGTGATCAGCCGGAACGATCCTCCGCCACTCACTCATCCTGGATTTTTCTACGGATTCGTGGGAGCCGCCCTGGCCTGGCAGATCGCATTTTTCTTCATCGCAACCAACCCGGCACGCCACCGGCCGCTGATGCATCCCCTCGATGTTTGAAAAATTCAGCTATGCCGCTGCGGTATTCGTTCTCGTCGGACAAGGTCGCATGCACGCCTCCGACCTGGTCTTCGGCGGCGTCGACCTGGTGCTCGGCATTTTGTTTGTGATTGCGTATTTCAAAACTCTACCGCGCACAGCTTAGCGTTGCGGCGAACTCCTTCGCGACCTTTGCGGTTAAAGCCGTTCGTGACCAATCAGGCTAAAATGAAGCAGAGGTAACTCTGATGTCGACGCAGGATAAACCCAAGCCGGAAGCCGGCCCGCAACAGGCGGCAGAGCATGTCGCTGGAGCCCAGCGGTTGCTGAAGATTCTGCAGGACAGGATTGGTGAACATCCCGAAATTGGACAAGCTGTCAACAAGCTGGAGATGGCACTCGCCATTCTGGAAGTGCAGACGGGTGGAATGCTTTAAGCAACGTCCTGTGCAGGGCCGCGGTTGCACATTCGCACCTAGCGCAGCGCCGCAAACAAGGCCTCCTTCCAGCGCTTGGTCTGAATCGTCCAGCAGATTTTAGGTTTACGTCCCGAGCGCAGCGCGTCGGCCCAAACCGATTGATTCCGGACATCGGCGGCGACGTTGAGGCGATCCACCACGGTCATGCCTCGGGTCAGCTCGCTGTGGGTTTCCACTTCGACGTGGTGCTCGCTCCACTCGCCGATCGTCGGATCAAGCGCAACCGACATCGCAACCGGATCTGGCAGGCAGATGCCATCTTCTCCGGTCTGCTCGAGGTAAGCTTCCCGGGCGCGACTGTTGCACTCGATGGCGAAGCGGGCAACTTCGTTTTTGAGCCCGAGAATGCCGGCAATGTCGCTGTCGTTGATCACCGAGTCTCCGCGCGAGGTTTGCCAGCCCACGAGTTCCAGCGCAAGACCGCTGAGCATGACGACGCGCGCCGCCTCGGGGTCGACCCAAATATTGTATTCTGCGGCGGGCGTCACGTTCCCTTCACAACACGGGGCGCCTCCCATGACCACGCAGCGCCCGATCTTCCCGACGATGCCGGGTTTTCGCGTTAAAGCCAGGGCGAGATTGGTCAGCGGGCCAAGCGCGACGACCACCAGTCCGGGATTCTCTTCGATGGCCTGGATCATGGCGTCAACCGCGTGCATTTTTCCCGGGGCCTGCTTAGGCGGTGGATAGCCATGGTCCCCGAATCCATCACGGCCGTGAAACCAGGTCGCACTCTGGTGAACGCGAAGCAGTGGTTTTTCCGCGCCCACATAGACCGGAACATTGGCTCCGCAAAGCTCAACCGTGTAAAGCGCGTTGCGGGTAGCTTGCTGAACCTCGACATTTCCCGCGACCGTCGTGATGGCCACGACACGGACGTCAGGGGCACGGAGAGCCATGATGATCGCGACAGCATCGTCGGAGGCAACGTCGGTGTCGATCAGAAAGTTGCGCGGCATGCGCGTAGCATACTAATTCGTGCCTAGTTTCGGATAGGTTTTCCTTTGCGATCTTTGCGGCCTTTGCGGTGAAAAGTTTTTTGATCGCAAAATACGCAGATATCGCAAAGTAATTCGTCCCATCGAAGCGTTTTGCAGAGGACTACTCTGCACCAGCTATAATCCCCCTCGAATGATTACGGTTTCCAAAGAGGACTATCTAAAAGCGATCTTCGAAGCGGAAAGCGAAGGTGAGACTGTAATCTCCGCTACCCTCGCCGGCTGGCTGAAGGTGACCCCGCCCGCGGTCACAATGGCGTTGCGCCGCCTGAAGCGAGACGGACTGGTGGAAGTGCGCAAGAACGGGCAAGTGCGCTTGACGGACGCCGGACGCCGCATTGCAAAACGTACCGCGATTCGGCATCACCTGATTGAACGCATGCTTTATGAAGTGTTCGAGATGCCGTGGTATCGCACCCACGATGAAGCTGAGCGGCTGGAACACGCAGTCTCGGCGGATTTCGAATCCTTGCTGATCAAGAAGCTGGGCCGCCACGGGGCTTGCCCACATGGCAACTTCGCCACTTTCGACAGCCCTGCTCAGAAGAGCCGGCGTGGCTACAAGCTGCTGTCCGAAGCGGACCCGGGCCAGAGTTACATTGTCGCCAGCATCTACGAACGGGATTCGAAGCTGGGCGAATTGCTGGACAGACGGGGCATCCGCCCCGGCAGCGAGCTTTACTTACGCGAGCGCAACTACGACCAAACTCTTTCCCTGGACACCTCCGCCGGCGCGATCGTTCTGGGCGGCCCTGCGGCGGAAAAAATCTGGGTGTCATCCCAGCCAGCGTCTACCACCCGGTGTTAAAGACCTCAAATCCAAACAGCAGTTTTACGGAGATATAAAGCAACGGTTAACTGCGGTTAATCCGTGCTAATATACCGAGGCTAAGTGAAAGCCGAGGAGCGGATGGCGACGAAAGTTCCCTACGACGGCCACCTGTCGTTGGAGGGGATGCACAGTACTGTCGAAGTGCCGCACCACCAGGCCGGTTTCTGGGAGCAATGGCGGGCTTTCGTGGGGCCGGCAATCCTGGTCAGCGTGGGCTACATGGACCCCGGAAACTGGGGGACTGACCTGCAAGCCGGCGCTCAGTTCAAGTACGGGCTGTTGTGGGTGGTTGGAGTGGCCAGTCTCATGGCCATCTTCATGCAGGTGATTTCCGCGCGCCTGGGGGTGGTAACCGGAAAAGATCTCGCGCAATGCTGCCGCGACTGGTATCCAGGATGGACGCGCTGGCCTAACTGGCTCATGAGCGAGATCGCCATCGGCGCCTGCGATCTCGCCGAAGTGCTTGGAAGCGCCGTAGCTCTCAACCTGTTATTCCATATCCCACTGCTCTGGGCGGTGATCATCACCGGCCTCGACGTGCTGCTGCTGCTGGCGTTGCAAGGCTTTGGAATGCGCGCCATCGAGGCTGTGGTTCTGCTACTGATCGCGACCATCGGGGTGTGCTACTTCATCGAGATTTTCGTTCTCCCGCAGACTCACCCCAGTTTTCTGGAGATGGGGCGGGCGCTGATTTCGCCGCACTTCGGTCAGTCGGGAATGCTGTACGTCGCCGTCGGCATCATCGGCGCCACCGTGATGCCACATAACCTGTACCTGCACTCCGCCCTAGTACAGAGCCGCCAGTTGCAGAAGGACGAACCGTCCATCCGGCGCGCCATTCGTTTCAACACCATCGACTCCGCCGCCGCCCTGACCGTTGCCTTCTTCGTCAACGCCGCCATTCTGGTGCTGGCGGCGACGGTATTCTTCGGCAAGGAAAGCGTGGTCGTATCCGGCGGGCATGTAGTCAGATTTAGCGCCGACAGTGACTGGATTCGGGTCGCCTACCTGACCCTGGCGCCGTTATTGGGAACGGCCGCCGCGAGCACGCTGTTTGCAGTGGCTCTGCTGGCAAGCGGGCAGAGCAGCACCATCACCGGGACGTTGGCCGGGCAAGTAGTGATGGAAGGCTTCATGCGCTGGCGGATCAAGCCCTGGGTACGGCGGCTCATCACCCGGTCCTTGGCCATTCTGCCGGCAGTATTGATTATTGGCTTGCGCGGTGAAAGCAGCGTCACCGACCTGCTGACGCTCAGCCAGGTAGTGCTGGCGCTGCAGCTTCCCTTCGCCATGTTTCCTCTGCTTACACTTCACCAGTTCCCGCAAGCGTATGGGGACGTGGAAGAACGGATGGTTCTTACTGATTGCCGGCTGGTCCAGCGCCCTTCTTGATCACCGCGATGGACTTCTATGGCTTGCCCGACTCGCTGAGAGCCGCGTGGCACGTCATCACTGGCGGGTAAGGCAGAGAGGCACGAAATAACCATGTACCAAACCATTCTGGTGACGCTGGACGGCACTCCAACTGACCGGGCGATCATCGAACATATCAAGGAACTCGCGGTGCTTGCCAAAAGCCGGCTGGTGCTGCTGCACGTGGCGGATGGATGGGCCGCCAGAACCTACGGTCCGGACGCGGTCAGTCCTGAGATCGCCGAAGACACCGCCTATCTCGAAAAGATTCGATCGGAATTGCAAGCCGTCGGTATTCCCACGCAGGCTGAGTTGGCCTATGGCGAACCGGTGGACGAAATCATCAAGTGGGTTCGACAAAAGGGTTGCGATCTGGTCGCCATGAGCACCCACGGACACCGCTTTCTGGCGGACATATTTCTCGGGAACACCGCCACCCGGGTCCAGCACAGCATCAGCGTGCCAGTGCTTCTCCTGCGGGCGAAGTGAAGGCTACTTATTTTCAGCCGCCACGTTCGACTGCAATCCCCTGCCCTGGCGCAGAAGCGAAGTTTCAGTTCCGCCTGCACTGCTCTCGGCGTCACAAAGTGCGAACCGAATCGGAAAGTTTAGCGGAGTCTTAAGAAAAGAGTCGGCGCTTAGTCAAGGTTTGCGGACTTTGGGACGCGCTCTTTCCAGTAAGCTTTCCGGTTGACTCTGTTTTGGACTCAGAGACCACAAGCTCTCGACCCAATAGCTTGCTGCTCGCGATACACTATTTGCGCTTCCCATGCCGACTCTCGCCGCGGTCGATATCGGATCGAACTCGGTTCGCCTGAAAATCTCGCGCCTTTCCGGACGGCAGCTGCGCGAGATTCATGAAGACCGCCAGGTCACGCGCCTGGGCGACGGCGTATTTCGCACCGGACTTCTCACTCCCGAGGCCATCGCCGACACGGTCAAGGTGCTGCGCCGCTTTCATCGCGCGGTGCAGCAGGAGGGCGCGGACACGGTGCGCGTCGTGGCCACCAGCGCCTTGCGCGACGCGCGTAACTCGCGCGCCTTTCTGGAGTGGGTGCGCTCGACCACCGGCTGGAAGGTGGAAATCATCTCCGGGCTGGAAGAGGCCCGCCTGATTCACCTGGGCCTGGTTTCCAATCTGCGGGTCAGCGCTGCTCACACGCTCTGATGGTTGATCTGGGCGGCGGAAGTTGCGAGCTGACGATTTCCAGCCAAGGGCCACATTCGCGACACCGTGAGTCTGCCTCTGGGCGCGGTGCGGCTGACCAACGAATTTCTGCAGCACGATCCGCCGCGCAAGGCGGAACTGCGACGTCTGCGCGGATTTGTGGAACGAGAAATTGGCCGGATCGCCGACCGCATCGCGCAGATCCCGTCCCAAGGCGGTGATCGCCACCTCGGGCACGGCCGCTTCCCTGGCGGCGGTCTGTCATGGCCTCTACAAGACGAAAGGTCCGCGCGCGACCGCGGTCTCGCGGGCGCAGATGCGGCGCATCGCCAAGATGCTGGCGCGCCTGCCCCTGGAGCAGCGCACGAAGCTGTCCGGCGTCGGGCCGCGGCGCGCGGAAATCGTTGTCGCCGGGCGCGGTGGTCTACGCCGAACTTCTGGAACGCTGCCAGTTGCCCGGCTTCCGCTATTCTCCTCTGGGATTGCGCGACGGACTGCTGGCGCAGATGGCTGCGGAATACGATCGCAGCACCCGCTCCGGAAAGCACATCGAATCGGAGCGCTGGGACTCGATCCGCGCCGCCGTCGCCCACTACCGCGTGGACATGAATCACGCGCTGCAGGTACGCGAATCCGCCATGCACTTGTTCAAGACTCTGAAATCGGTGCACCGGCTGCCGCCCGGAGTATGCGGAATGGCTATCTGCGGCCGCCATGCTGTACGAAGTCGGCGACTACGTGAATCGCAACGGCAGGCACCGCCACGCCTACTACATCATCGCCCACTCGGAAATTCTGGGATACACCCCGGAGCAAAGACGGATCATCGCGGCCATCGCACGCTATCTGGGCAAATCGCGGCCCGCGCCGGGCGATGCGGCGATGAAAGTCCTGCCGCCGGCCGACCGGGAATGCGTGCGCAAGGCCTCACTGCTGTTGCGGCTGGCGCGCGCCCTCAACCTGGGACGCAGCGGCGCGGTGCGCGGAACCCGGGTGCGGGTAGGCCGGGGCGAGGTGAAGCTGGCACTGCAGGCCAAGCCACGAGCCAGCGTGGATCTGGAACTGTGGGCGGTGGAAAAGAGAAAGAGCTATTTTCGCGAAGTCTTTGGCCGCGAGCTCTCCGCGGCCGCGGCATAGAGCGTGCGCAGAATTTTGGGTGTGAGGCACCAGGTCAGGGACGCGGCATTGCGATTCATCTCCACCCGGGCCACCGCCCCTTTCTTGAGTTCAATCGCTGCTTCGCAACCGGTTTCGCTGATGGACCGCCCCAGAAATTCGCTCAGGCTCGGATTGTGGCCAACCACCATGATGGCGTCGTGCCTGGCGTACTTGTCCAGCATCTTGCGAAAATCCGCGAACGACGCAGTCGGGCGCAGCGCATCTTCGAATTGCAGCTTGCCCTCGTGGCCCATTTCATTGCCCACCAGCGAGGCAGTCTGCGCCGCCCGCTTCAACGGGCTGGAAAGAATCACGTCCACCTGCACGTCCAGAGCAGCCAGGGCGCGTCCCACATAACCGCATTGCTCGACTCCGGTTTCGTCGAGCGCGCGTTTTTCGTCCTTCTTGGGATTGCTCAGCGGCTCACCGGCGCTGGCGTGACGCAGGAAATAGATAATCATTTCGGTTTACCGTCCCTTCGCGAGCACGACTCGGCGCGCCTTGCGGGTGGTGGGCACGGGCATGGATTCCACCGCCTGTTTGCCTTCGGCCAGTCCCAGCAGAAAGTCCTGCGCGCTGAAGGCCATGCGCTCCCGCCGGCGGCTTGCGCTTTCCCTCCGCCTGCCAGCTGCGGACATAGGTCCCGTCCTTCCGCAGAATGCGCGCCTTTACGTTGTCCGCCAGGTAGGCATCCAGAATTTCGTGGCGCACGCGCTCGCGGGTCAGCGCATCTTTCAGCGGAAACATCACTTCCACGCGCTCGTAGAGATTGCGCGGCATCCAGTCGGCGCTGCTGAGATAGACCTCTTCCTGGCCGCCGTTGGCAGAAGTGGAAAATGCGGCTGTGTTCGAGAAAGCGGCCGACGATGCTGCGCACCCGAATGCGATCGCTCACCCCGCGCACGCCGGGACGCAGAGCGCACATGCCGCGGACGATCAGGTCAATCTCCACTCCGGCCTGCGAAGCGCGATACAGCGCCATGATGATGTTCTTGTCCAGCAAGGCATTCATCTTGGCGATGATGCGGGCCGGGCGGCCGTGACGCGCGTGCTCGGCTTCGCGCGCGATCAGCCCCAGGCAGCCTTCCGCCAGGTCGAGCGGTGCAACCAGCAAGGGTTCGTAGTTGGGATGTTCGGCGTAGGCGGTCAGAAAATTGAACACATCGTGCACCGCGCTGGTAATTTCCGGATCGGCGGTGAGCAGGCTCAAGTCGGTATAGATTCGCGCCGTGTTGGCGTTGTAGTTTCCCGTTCCCAGGTGAGCATAGCGGCGGGTCACGCCATCGTGAGTCGCGGCGCACCAGCAGCGACAGCTTGCAATGCGTCTTCAGGCCCACCAGGCCGTGGAACACCTGCACTCCGGCATCTTCCAGATCGCGGGCCCAGCGGATGTTGGAGTCTTCATCGAAGCGGGCTTTCAATTCCACCACCGCGGTCACTTCCTTCTTCTCCGCCGCGGCAATCAGCGCGGGAACGATCAGCGAATGCTCGTTGGTGCGGTAGAGCGTCTGCTTGATCGAAAGCACGCGCGAGTCCTGCGCCGCGGCTTCGATGAACGAAACCACGGCATCGTAGGAGTCGAAGGGATGATGCAGCAGAATGTCGTGGCGGCGCAGTTCCTCGAACAGATCCTGCGACTTGGCGGTCAGCCGAAGTTCGCGCGGAGATAAACGGCTTGAACTTGAGCTCCGGGTGCGCCGTCTGCTCGTAGATATTGAACAGGCGCGACAGATTCACCGGACCGTTGACGGAAAAAACCTGCCAGGGCTCCAGCTCGAAGTTGGTGCGCAGGCGCTCGATGATTTCGGGATCGGCGTCGGCTTCGATCTCCAGGCGCACCGCATCGCCCTTGCGCCGGTTGTGCAGCTCGGTGCGCACCGATTCCAGCAGATTGCGCGATTCTTCTTCCGCCAGATAAAGATTGCTGTTGCGGGTGACGCGAAATGCAGCGGAGGAAACGATGTCGTAGCCGTGATACATCCGCGAGGCGTGGAAGGCGACCAGATCGGCGAGAAAGATGAAATCGTCGGTTCCGTCCGAAGGCAGGCGCACCAGTCGCGGCAAGGCGCGAGGCACGGTGACCACGCCGGTATAGGTCAGCGCAGAACGCCGGCGGCGGCGCAGCAGGAAAGCCACGCACAGCGCCTTGTTGATCACGCGGGGAAAGGGATGTGCCGGATCGACCGTGACCGGCGTGAGCAGCAGGTCGAGTTCCCGCTCGCAGTATTCTTCGATGAAAGCGCGGGCGCGTGGAATCCAGTTCGTGCAAGCCGAGAACGCGGATTCCGTGGTCAGAAAGCGCCGGCCGCAGCTCTTCGTTCCAGCAGCGGTACTGGTCGTCCACGAACTCGTGGGTCTCGCGGGAGACCACGTCGCGCTCCTCGACCAGGGTGAGACCGTCCGGTCCGGCTTCGGTGTACCCATCTTCGATCTGCTGCACCAGTCCGGCCACGCGCACTTCAAAAAATTCATCCAGATTGCTGGCGGAGATGGAAAGAAATTTCAGCCGCTCGAGCAGAGGATTCTTCTCGTCCTGCGCTTCTTCGAGGACACGGCGGTTGAAGGCCAGCCAGGAGGCTTCCCGATTGATGTAATAAGCCGGATTGTCCAGCGCGAGGCGAGCCATATTCAGCAGAGACGTTGAGCGAACAGTGACCACTTGCGGCAGATACAGCGTTGACGATTAACACCGACGACTAATCACGATCTCAGCTGATCAGTTCTGGGCGGGCGCGGGTTTGGGAGCAGCCGCTTCCCCGGTCGCAGGCACGCGTTTCACCACGACCAACTGCAGTTCAGATCCCGTCCGGCTGCTTCACCCACACATGATGCTTGTCGGTGACCTTCATCTGAACCTCGGTGCCCGGCTTCCAATCCGTCGGGCAAGCTGTCGGCAGCGTGCCGCGGCGTGTATTCCGTCAGGTAAAGCCAGGTGTTCTGTTGCAGCGAGACTTCGTAATACGGATCGTCCTGGGTCACCGGAGTATTCACCAGGTAGTAGAGAACCCGTTCGTGAGATTTTTTCTCGACAGTGACGATCCGGCCTGTCTGCGTACTGCTTTTCCGCCGCCTGCAAGCCGGGCAACGAAATCAGGAACGCCAGCAGCGCCGCGATTGCCCAAAATTCGCTTCATCCAGAGGTCAGTATAGAACATGCAGAGGAGGAATGAGACGCCGGGTCTCTGCATCGACATCTCGATCAGCAAACGAACGATTCAGGGACGGGCGCTTGCAGTCCGTCCCCGCAATCGTTGCCATTCTCGACTCTGATGCGTCAGGAATCGCCGCTACTGCACCTGCTTGATCGCACCTTTCACCTTTACCGCTACGTTCTCCGGCAAGGGTGCGTAGGTCAGCTCGGCGGTCATTTTCTGGCCGTCGTCAACCATCCAGGTGAGGAAATCGGCAAGGATCTTGCCCTTGCCAGCTTCCTTGGACTTTTCCGGAATCAGCAGCCAGGTGAAGCTGGAGATGGGATAGGCGTCCTTGCCCGGAGCGTTGGTGATGGATACGCGGAAATCCGCAGGCATGCTCTTGGCGGAAGCCGCGGCCGCGGTCACGCTGTCCAGTGAAGCCTTCACGAAAGTTCCGGACGAGTTCTTCACGCTGCCGTAGTCGATCTTGTTCTGGACCGCGTAGATGAGTTCGATGTAGCCGATTCCACCCTGCATCTGGCGAATCATTCCGGCGACGCCTTCGTTGCCTTTGCCGCCCAGACCGACCGGCCACTTCACGGAAGTTCCCTTGCCCGGACCATTCTGCCAGTCCGAACTTACCTTGGAGAGATAGTCGGTGAAGATATAAGTGGTACCGCTGCCGTCGGAGCGATGGATCACGATGATCGTTTGGTTGGGCAGGTTGACGCCGGGATTTGCCTTGGCGATCGCAGGATCGTTCCAGGTGGTGATCTTGCCCAGAAAGATTCCAGACAGTGCCTCTGGCGTGAACTTCAGTTCTCCGCTGACTCCGGGAACGTTGTAGGCCGGAACCACGGCTCCCAGCACGGTCGGAATGTGCAGGATCTTGGTCTTGGCCTGAGAGAGCTGCTCGTCGGTCATGGGGCCATCGCTGGCGCCAAAATCCACGGTCTGCGCCAGAACCTGGCGAATGCCGCCACCGCTTCCGATGGATTGGTAGTTGAACTGAATATCCGGATGAGCCTTGTGATATTCGCTAAACCACTTCTGGTACATCGGATTAGGGAAGGTTGCGCCGGCCCCATTCAAGGTTGTCTGCCCTAAAGCAGGTAGGGCGAGAGCGACACACAAAAGCACGATGCGGCGGATCACGCGATGGTTCCTCCTTATTAATGATGGGGCAGTTCTACGCTGCGAATGTTACAGGAGTGTTACAAAGGGGTGAATTTCCCGTGAACCGGTACAGGGGTTGGCAGCGGGAAATCGAGGACTGGGATAAGCCGGCGAAGGCAGCGCGCCAATTCCAGTGCAAGCAAGGCTTCTAATGCACCGCATCCAGGCGGGCAATTTCGCGCGCGAACAACGGATTCTTGGGAAACTCATCGCGCAGTGCGGCCAGAACATCTCGCGGGCGTGCGCGTTGTCCTTGTCGCGCACATAGGCGATAGCCAGCAGGATGCGCGCAAACGGCCCCAGATAATGGCCATGATCGGCGGTCATTTGCAGCTCCGCGATTCCCTGCTTTTTGTCTCCTGAACGCCCGCCCAGCCGCATGATCCAGCGCACCGGCGCCGCCATGCTGCCGATGATGTACTTGCTGAAGCCGGTCGCGACGTGCGCGTCATAACAATTCGGATCCACCGCCAGCAGCTTGTCGGCCCAGTCATTGGCCTCGCGCGTGTAGTGCAAGGAAGGCAGATTGCGTTTCTCGATCATGGCCGCGTAGTCGGCCTGCAAACCGGACGAAAGCGTCATGGCAAAGAGCGCATCCCGGTCCTTGGGGCTGGTCGCGAGATGGCTTGTCGAGAGGGTCTGGGCGCGGGTCAGTGCCGCGTTGAAGCGGTCGCGTACGCCGGATCGGGATTCACCTTCTCCCGGTTCAAAAAGGTTTTGTCGTTGGTGTAAAACTGCGATTCCAGCACTCCCAGGCGATGAAACTCCGAGAACAGAAGTCCCGCCGCCTCCGCCGTTGGTCCGACCGGATCCTGGGGATGCTCGCTCTGCCAGGAAAGAAACACCTGGTGAGCCTGGTCAAAATCAAGGTTGTAGAGCAGATGAAAGCCCTCGCTCCAGCGAAGCCGGGTTGGGCACGATGTCCGCCGCGACGGCAGGGGTCAGCAATGCGATGACGCAGAGAGCGCATGATACCGACCGCCTGCATCACTCGTCGCTGGATGCGCTCTAAGTCTCATGTTTCCTGAAACCGCTGTATTGTGCCTCTCTTCGCGCCGCTGTGCAACTTACTAAAAGCTTAGATGCGGACCCCTTTAGGGCGTGCCTCCAGCTTGCAAAAAGATTGTAAAATCCATCCCCGAGGCTTGCTCTACAGTCGCTCGGGATTGCGGCTCCACCCTCAGTAAAAGCCGTCATGCTGAGCTTGCGAAGCCTCTGGCGTGCAGCGCATACGCACGGTCCCCACAATGCGTGCCTCATGAACGCCAGATCGCTGGTATCAGGCCGACGGCGGCATTAGAAATCGCTCAGACGAAAGCAGCTCGGTCTAGCCGGCTGGTTTGAACCGCCTGGTTTGACGGGCTTAGCCACGCTTTGTTACCTTCTAGGGTTTCCACTCCCTGAGTGCCTGCCCGAGTCGCGGCGACGAAACAGAAATGAGAGAGCTGATGGCTATCAAGTTCCGGGGAGTTGATTTCCTCGAATTCGACTCCCTGCTGACCGACGAAGAGCGTCTGGTCCGCGACACCACCCGCAAGTTCATCGAAGACAACCTTATCCCCATCATCGAGGAGTGCAACCGCGTCGGCGCGCTTCCCGAAGGAACTGGTCAAGCCGATGGCGGACCTGGGCTTCTATGGCGCCAGCCTCAAAGGCTACGGCTGCGCCGGGATGTCGAATGTCGAATACGGTCTGGTGATGCAGGAACTGGAGCGAGGCGACAGCGGAATTCGCTCCTTCGTCAGCGTCCACTCGTCGCTGGCGATGTATCCGATCTACGCCTTCGGCAGCGAGGAGCAGAAACAGACCTGGCTTCCGGTGATGCAAAAGGGCGAAAAGATCGGCTGTTTCGGCTTGACCGAACCCGATTTCGGTTCCAATCCCGGCGGCATGCGCACGCGCGCCAGGAAGTCGGGCAAGGAATACATTCTCAACGGCGAGAAGATGTGGATCACCTCGGGCTCCATCGCCGACGTAGCCATCATCTGGGCCAAGGTCGAAGACGAAGACAACAAGATTCGCGGCTTTCTGGTGGAGACCGATCGGCCCGGCTTCCGGGCCGAGGACATTCACGGCAAATGGTCGCTGCGCGCTTCGGTGACATCGAGCCTTTCCATGCAGGACGTGCACATCCCGGAATCGAATCTGCTGCCGAAGACCGGAGGCTTGAAGTCTCCGCTGATGTGCCTGAGCCAGGCGCGTTACGGCATCGGCTGGGGCGCGATTGGCGCGGCCATGGCCTGCTACGACTGCGCGCTGCAATACTCGCTGTTCCGCAAGCAATTTCGCGATCAGCCCATCGCCTCGCACCAACTCGTGCAGGAAAAACTTGCCTGGATGATTTCGGAAATCACCAAAGCCCAGTTGCTGGCGCTGCAAGTCGGACGCCTCAAAGACAAAGACAAAGTCAGCTCCGCAGCACATTTCCATGTCCAAGCGAAACAATGTCTGGATGGCGCTGGAGTGCGCCCGCATGGCCCGCGACATTCTGGGCGCCAATGGCATCGCCGACGAGTATCCGATTTTCCGCCACATGGCAAACCTGGAGTCGGTGAAGACCTACGAAGGCACGCACGACATTCACACCCTGATCATCGGCCAGAGCGTCACCGGAATCGACGCGTTTTGACGGCCTGGTTCGGTTAGGATTTGCACCAAATTCGGGCATTGACAGTGCGATTCTTGCGGGAGCAAAATTTCTCGGTCCGCGTGTTCCAGATGGGACTTGGGCCTCCTTCGGGAGCTACCCGTAACAGCTTCTCGGACTCCAGACGTCCTTTGGGACAGTCACTGTGATGCCCGGATAGAAGCTTGTGCGTTGGCGCGAAAGCGACTTCAGCACGGTCTCTTAAAGGAGCACGCGGCTTTATTTTCTCCGCCAGCTTTTCCTCGTGTAGTTCTTGATTCACTTGCAAATTGCGGCGTTGCGGACTGGAACGGTCCGTCTTGTCCAACGCGTGCCTTTCCCATCATGCACTCCACCATTTAGGTTCTCTGCAGCTCTTAGTTTTGCAAATTGCTCTTGCGTGCTAAGGCAGCGGCCTTAGAGTTGTGGCTGGCAGGTTTGCGATTCCGAAACCAAAGTCGGTGACTTCGCCCGCTTTCTTCCCCGGGGCTGGGATCAGCCTCGCGGTGAGGGGCTTGTGCCATTTGAAGGCCAGACTGGCCACGTCGCCGATGATTCGTTCCAGTTGGCGCTGGGAAACATCTCCCGGAAGTGGAACCGTGTCCAGGCCGGTGCCGCATACTGCCGAATAGGCCAGGAGAGAGTCGAGGCTGTAAGTGCCTTCGCTCCAGCGTTGGGCCAGCACCGGGTCTTCCAGGGGAGGCAACATCAGTCCCGAGTATCCCACCCGCTTGACCGAAATCGAATGCACTGCCGCCGTGATCGCGGCGGCGGCAGTCAATGTACCGCTTGAACCAAACTTGGCCCCGGTGAGGCTTTCAATGGCTGCTCCGATGGAGGAATCCCCGATGGGCGCGGGCGTGGCGTCAAGCCCCATGTAGTTCCATCCGGACTCTTTTGCGACTTCCAACGCAACGGCCTCAAGAGCACGGGCATGTCCGTCCAGTTCTCGCGACAGGGTTTCTCGTGCTCGAAGGATGTCTCCATTCGCCTTCCCGAAAATATCCGCAACAAAATTGCCGCCTTCGAGGCCTACGGAAAACTGGTGACCCTCGCCGTTGTGATAAGAACCTGGGAAAAAGGGTGCGAACGGCGGAAGCATCGCTGTCGCGGCAAAACCAAAATTGTTCGCTCCATTTGGACTGTGGCCCTCGATATACTTCACAAGGTTCGCGACCGCTCGAATGGCATTCCAGTGAATTCCGTCTTCGCCCGCGACTACGGCACTGGCGTTGAGTTTCGTGGCAGAGAGAACTTCTGCAAGCAATTCCATCTGCTCCGAATCATCCTGATCGTTAAGCATGGCTGTTCCGATGTCGGCGATGAAGGATTCTTTCTTAGATAGCTCATCCAGCCGCTTGAAGAATTCGACAGCTTCGGCCCGCGATAGTCCGGCGGTGTATTGAGGAAACGGCTGTGTCGTGATGCGGATGGATTCCACTTCGTAGCCTGCCTTCTCAAAGGCGGATTTGGCAGTGTGGAGCATGCCCAGAGCCTGCTGGACCTGCTGAGCGTAGTGCTCGCGATCGATTCGAACAAAGGCGGTGATGGCTCGTACCTTGGGTTTGCGCGGCGCGTCACTCGCCCACATGGGCAAGATACAGATCGCCAGCCATGCAACCACCGTAAGCCTGCAACTGACCCGGACAAACTTGAGCAGCAACCACTTCGAACGCGATCGTCGGATCACACAACCCCCTCCGCCGAAAAAATTCAATTATTGTTGCAGACGCCGATCCCTGACGTTACCTGCAACTTTGCCCTTCGCGGTGCATTGGAGTTATAGTCGTTGACCGCGCTTTCCTACAACTTTTATCGCTCGGGGGCACTCATGGCGGCAAATACCAAATCTGAGGCCAAGGCCAGGACTTTTGGCCGAAACATCGAAAGTGATCTGGCTTCGAGATTTCTGCGCGTGGTGGAGACTGCGGCCATCGCGTCCGCGCACACCATGGGGCAGGGCGAACGCAAGCTTTCCGACCAGGTGGCGACCGAAGCCATGCGCAAGACGATGGACTCGATCCCCATGCGCGGCACCATTGTGATTGGCGAAGGCGAGCGCGATGAGGCGCCCATGCTCTATATCGGCGAGAAAGTGGGCGCGGAGTTTCCCGACGGAACCGAGGTTCCAGAAGTGGATATCGCGGTCGATCCCCTGGAAGGCACGAATCTGTGCGCCACGGGCGCGCCCGGCGCTATCACGGTGTTGGCCGCCTCCGAAAGCGGCGGACTGCTGAACGCGCCCGACTGCTACATGGAAAAGATTGTGGTCGGCCCGTCGTGCAAAGGCGCGGTCGATCTTGACGCGCCGGTGGTCGACAATCTGAAAAATATCGCCAAACGCATGGGACCGCGACGTTGAAGACCTGGTCATTATCGTGCTCGACCGGCCGCGCCACGAGAAGCTGATTGCCGACATTCGCAAGGCCGGAGCGCAGAATCAGGCTGATCGGCGACGGCGACCTGTCGGCGGGTATCGCCGCCGCCGTCATCGGAACCGGAGTGCACGCGGTCATGGGATCAGGCGGCGCTCCCGAAGGCGTAATCACTGCCGCCGCGATTCGCTGCCTGAACGGCTACATGCTGGGACGCCTGGTGATCGACAAGCCGGAACTGGAAGAGCGCATCGCGCGCATGGGAATCAAGGACAAGAACAAGATTTACGAGGCCGAAGACCTGGCTCCGGGCAAACAACTCATTTTCGCCGCGACCGGCGTCACCGACGGATCGTTGATGAAGGGAGTGCGATTCTTTGGCGAAGGCACCCGAACTTCATCGGTGATCCTGACTCTGCGCACCGGCAAAGTGCGATTCATCGACAGCATCCATTTGGAGAAGGGGCCGGATGTTAAGGTGAGGTTTGTGTAAGGCGGTTGTTGGTCGTTGGGTGGTTTGGTCGTTAAGCCTGTCGTTAAGCCTTCAGATGAAAGGGTTCTCGATCCGAACAGTGCTCGATCTTCTGGCCGTGCTGAAAGTCTTCGCTGTACAGCACGCTGCACTCGCCCTGAAGGGCAGCGGCGACGATAAGACTGTCATACCAGGACAACCGGTACTTTTCCGCTGTTCGTAAACCTTCAAGGTAAAGAGCTGACGACGACTGTATCGCCAGTAGAGGGCGGAACACGGTAATCAGGTATTGCTCAGCGTCGGCCACGTTCATGGGCTGCGGGAAACGGCGAAAAGCGACGTTGAAAAACTCCTGCACCACCTGATAACTGACAATTCCCTTCCCGGTGTCTACAGCCTCTCGAATAAGGCTGTGAGGCCCGCCTTGCCTTGGCCGGTGCCTCGGTGTCGAAGGAATAGACAAAGATGTTGGTGTCGAGGAAGAATCTACCGCTCATTCATCTGGTCTCGGGTGTAGGGGCCCGCCGAACGCACGTGGTGAAGACGCTTCATAAGAGCATCCACAGCAGCGCCTCCTCCGGCTTGCGCCGCATACTGTTCCAGCCATTCGCGGAAAGCGGCGTTGAGTGTTTTGTGCTGCGCCCGGGCTACCAACCGCGCCTGCTCAAAACGTGAGGGTATGCGCTAGATTGCGCCTGGGCTCATCTCTTTAGTACTATCTAGACTATCATCCTAGATGATTAATCAAGGGAGCCCATAATGCGCACCGTGGGGCTGTTTGAAGCTAAGCAAAAGCTCTCCGAGCTGGTCGAACGTGCCGGAGAGGGCGAACGTATTGGCATTACTCGGAGGGGCAAGCTGGCAGCGCTTATTGTTCCCGCACATCCCGAAGCCCGGCTGGAAGACATCTTTGAACGGATCGAGCAGATCCGAAAGCGCGCCAAGCCGCAAAAGCGCCTTAACGTGAAGACATTGATTGAAGAAGGCCGGAGTTGAGCCGCTTTGTCCTTGATGCGTCGGTTGCGCTGGCCTGGTTTATCGACGACCCTGTCTCCGCCTATGCTACACGGGTGAAAAAGTCTCTACTCCAGGGCGCTCGAGCCGTGGTGCCGGCATTGTGGCATCTTGAAATGGCGAACGGGTTTGCGGTAGCACAGCGGCGCGGCATCTTGAACACGACAGATGTCAGCCAGGCGATGGATGAGGTCGAGCAATTGCTGGGCCGCGCGATCGAGAGCGACTCAGGCTTTGTCTCGATCCGGCAGGCGCTGACCACCGCGCTCGCTTTCCGACTTTCGGCGTACGATGCCGTCTACCTCGACACCGCACGCCGCGAGAGATTGCCTCTTGCCACGCTTGACCAGCGCTTGCTCGCGGCGGCAGGTCAGGCCGGTATTGACTTGTTTCCCTGACACAGGCCTTCTGACTTCACCGCCTACACCAGCGTCGGCGGCCATTCCTGGGAGACTCCCTCGAACAGATTCACCGTCTTTTCCGCCCGCTTGACACCGTCGTGCACCGCGATCTGGTGTGGCTTGCCGGGCTCGTACCCTTCCCACAGCGAGACGCCGGCGTAGGCGCCGTCCTTGCGCAGAATGTAGTACGTCATGTCGGTGAAGCGCAGGCGATTCATGTCGCCGTTGTAGTTGCGGACGATGCGTTTCAGCGCATCCATGCCGGCATCGAGCGGCGACATTCCGTGGCGCATGTTCTCCACGATGGTGTGCGCTCCCGCGACCTTGATGTTCTCTTCTCCGCTGCCGGTGGCCCCTGCCGAGCCCACATCCTGATCGGTGTAGCAGCCTGCGCCGATGATCGGGGAATCGCCGCAGCGCCCGGGAAGCTTCCAGGCCAGGCCGCTGGTGGTGGTCGTGCCGGAGATCTCGCCTTTTTCGTTCAGAGCGGAGCAGTGGATGGTGCCGGTCGGCGGAAACAGCACCTTGCGGATCGCGACCATGCGCTGTTCGGGAGCAATGCCCAGATCTGCGGCGACCTGTTTCATGCGGTCGATCCGTTGCTGGAAATCTTCGCTATGTGGCGGCGCAGGCATGCGCTTTTTCCAGTTTGGATCGGCCAGTCCCGGGCCCCACCAGTCGGAATGAGTCTCCTTCCACAGCAGCCAGATCTTGCGGGAATGCTCGGTGAGCAGGTTCTCGCGCGGAAAACCCTGGGCCACGGCAAAGCGCTCGGCGCCTTCTCCCACCAGCATGACGTGTCCGGTATGCTGCATGACGGCTTGGGCGACCAGCGATACATTCTTGATGTTGCGCACGCCCCCAACCGACCCGGCGCGCCGCGTAGGGACCGTGCATGCAGCAGGAATCGAGTTCGACTACGCCTTCTTCGTTGGGCAGGCCGCCGAGTCCGACGCTGTCCTCGTTGGGATCGTCTTCCGGGCCTTTCACCACTTTCAGGGCGGCGTCGAGCGTGTCGCCGCCATTCTTGAGGAATGCGAAGGCATCGTCGAGATATTCATAGCCATTGTGCGGCGCTGATGATGATTGGGCGTTTGCCCGGTCGAAGTTGCGGCTTGCTCGAATCGTGTTTGCTTCGCTCTTGTCCCTCCAGTCCCAGCGAGACGGCGCCGATGAGCGGCGGTAGAGAGAAAATCGCGGCGCGAGAAAGCCATTGCTGGTCCTCCACAATTGATGACAGGCTTAGGAAACCGGAAAGCATAACATGCCAGTGCCAGAAACGCGGAACAGTGATCGAGCACGGCTTGAACGAAATCGCGCATCCAAAGGCAATGCCACGGACTTTCAGCGGATCTTTTCGGCTTTTGCTGCTAAGTGCTTTGAACCGCGAAGGACGCAAATCCGTGACAAGAAGTAGCCTCCAGGCAGCACTTACGAGGCTGCCGCGGCTTTACCTTTGCTCTGATCGGCGCGGAAGCGGAGCAGCGCGGCGATGTTGCCCACGTGGTCCAACTCCGGTTCGTCCTTCACGTATACCAGTTCAATGTCGCGCCGGATGGCGGCCGGAACGATGGCGTCGCAGACATCCTCCAACTCTCTGCGTGCTGCGCCCGCACACCGGACAATAGCGCACCATGTGCGCGTCGAGATGACCGCAGCTGGCACACTCGACGGCGTGCGCCGAGTAGTTCTCCGCCATCAGCAAAACCTGAACTTCGCCCATCTCGAGAGAACGCAAGACGCGGCGCAGACCGGTGACTCCGCGCCCGTTGCTTTTGGCCTGGCCGAGGACCTCCTTCACCAGTTCATGCCGGTGCTGATCGAGCGATTGCCGCATAATGCGGTCGAGCCTGCTCGCGCACCTGCTCTTCGGTGACGCTGCCCACCTCCGCGGGAAAGCGTCCCAGCAATCGCTTCTTGACGTAAGGATGGAGGTGCGGCTCAAACTCAGTGCCAGTTGATGTCCTGGCATCCGACGATGAGATTGTCGAAGGCTCCCTTTTCCTGTCCCTGCTCGCAGATATTCGGCCACGTTCTTGAAGTGATGCAGGATCTTCGTCATTCACGCTGCGTTCGGCGTGTCCGGCGTCGTAACCCGCAAATCCGTCGCCGCGACCGCGACGGGGTAGGGCGTGGAACAGGGCTTCGCGTTCTTTAAGTTCGTCGAGGTGCAGATCGAAGAAGCGGGCGCGGTGACGATCCACAAACGCCATCCACAGGCGCGGTTGGCGCACCCAGAACCAGAGCCAGTGGCTTCAGATGAAAGCGGCGATTGACGAACAGCTGAGTCTCGGCCAATTGTGGCGGCAAATCGAACTCGCGCCAGATCTTGCGGCTGCCGCAGGCGAACACCGCCTTTGGCGCGTGCCTGATTCCCGGACCATCTCGCCGCCAGGTCGAGAATCCGTTGCAGGTCGGCGCGGGCGCAACCGTTGCGTCCACTCTTTTCGGCTTCGCGCAGCGCCTGGCGCACCAGGTCCTTGGCCAGAATGGCGTCCTCGCGATGCGACTTGTTCCTGGGCTTGGAGGGCTGAAAATAGAAGCTGATAGCGCAATCCGTGCCGTCGCCCTGGAACTGAGCCAGTTCCCGGATGTCTTCGCGAGTGATCATTTCACTCTCTTTCTTGCGCAGAAATGACTACGCAGTAAGCCGCAGCAGCAACTGTACCGCAGAAATTCAATCGGTGCCGGTATTCTGGAGCGTCTGTTTTTGAAACGATTGTGCAATCGGCGGCGAACGCCGCAGGTGTTCGCGGGCGGCGATGATCGAAGCGTTGATGGCCTCCGGCTTGCGATCGGTAATGGCGGCGATTTCCGCCACCGAGAATCCTTCGATGGTGTGCAGGATAAAAACTTCGCGGTCGCGGGGCTTGGCGGCGGCGAGAGCCAACTCCACCAGCGTGTTCATCTCGTCGGAAGAAGCGATGTCTTCCGGCGTGGCCACCCGGCGGTCGGCGATCACGCTTTCCTTGGTAAGAGTTTCGTCCGGCTGATGGAACTGCAGCTCGGGTTCGTCGCTGGCGCGAACGTTCGGGCATTCGCGCCGAGTCTTCGAGATGGACCGACAAGACATTGTCGGAGCTGCGCGCCATGCAGGTCGCCGATGGCATGGATGGCCAGCCGATACAGCCAGGGCTCGAGCGCCAGCTTGTCGGGCTTGTCTCCGCCATCGCCCAGGGCCGCGACGATTACCTCGTCAATCACTTCTTCCTTGGTGACTGAGTCGGGAGCCATCTGTTCGGCGGCCTCACGAAAATAAAGCTCGCGCTCGACGAAACGTTCCAGGCGCGAGAGATTCGCGTTCACGTAGGAACGAATGTCCTCGGCTGAAATGGTGGATGGTTGCACCGCGGCCAGGGTTTGCTCGAAAGGGACCTGGGCCTCGGTCGCGAGAGCTGATCGAACGCCGCCGCGTCCACTTGTGCGAGCTTCGCAGCAGGTCTTTATGCCGGGTGATCTGTTGCAGCAGATCGTCGAAGGCGCTCTTGATCGCCGCCACCGGCGTTCGGGCGGATCGCTGCGCCGCCAGTTGACCCGAGGGCAGTCGCAGGTTCAGCGACACAGTCGTGCCCTCGCGCGGCGAGCTCTGCTCCACCACACCCTTCAGGTGCAACAGTTCGGGCCGAAATACCTGCAGCCGCTTGCGCAGTTTTTCGACCAGGTGATTGATTTCTTTTTCGAGATCAGGAGTCTTGCGCAGCTTATAGCTGATGTGGACATTCATGCCAAGCCTCAGAACACGGGTAGCGGGTCCCGTGAAGCTTTGTCGTCCTTACAATTCGATTCTACACCCACTGGCAAAAAGTGCGAGTGCAAATTTGCAAGATTCTTTTAGCGCAGTTGTCATCCTGAGCGAAGCGAAGGACCTATGCATTGTGCCATGAGCCGACAGCTCCGACATTCGATTCAACTTATGTTTCGCGACGCATCGGAGTATGAGCGAAGAATGCCTGGATCCTTCGCTGCGCTCAGGATGACGATGGCGGAGGAGGATGCTACGAAGCAGATACGCTAGACCGCGACCGTAACCGACGTCTCCGTCCGCGTGACCGGCCGATACAACGTATCGCGCTCCACCGGTTCCCTGCCCGCTTCGCGAATCAGGCGAACCAGATCCTTGCGTTGCATGCCTTGCGGAGTGGTGGCGCCGGCGTCGTGGTAAATCTTTTCTTCGATGACCGTGCCGTCGATGTCGTCGGCGCCAAAGCGCAGGGCGATCTGCGCGATCTTGGGAGTCATCATCTGCCAGTAGGCTTTGATGTGGGGAAAATTGTCGAGCACCAGTCGGCTGACCGCGATCTGCTTGATGTCGAGCATGCCGCTGGTCTTGGGCAGATGCTGCAAGCGGCGTGTTGTCGGGATGGAAAGCCAGCGGAATAAAAGTCTGGAAGCCGTGGGTCTCGTCCTGCAGGGCGCGGAGTTTCAGCAGATGATCGACCCGGTCTTCGTCGTTCTCGACGTGGCCGTAGAGCATGGTGGCATTCGACTTCAGCCCGATCTGATGAGCCAGCTTCGCGGTATCCAGCCACTGGTCGCCGTCAATCTTGTGATCGCAGATGATGTGGCGCACGCGATCGGCAAAAATTTCCGCGCCGCCGCCGGGCAGTGAATCCACTCCGGCCGCTTTCAGTTGTTCGCAGAGTCTCGCGAATCGAAAGCTTGGCGCGCTTGGAGAGATACGCCACCTCGACCATGGTGAAGGCCTTCAGATGCACTTGCGGAAAGCGCTGCTTCAAGCCCGGAGATGAGATCGAGAAAATACTGGAACGGCAGATCGGGATGCAGTCCGCCGACGATGTGAAACTCCGTGACCGCCTCGGTGTAACCGGAAGCGGCGGTCTCGAAAGCTTCTTCCAGTGCCATGGTGTAGGCGCCGGGCGTATCCTTCTTGCGGCCGAAGGCGCACAAGACGGCAGGCGGCCACGCAAACGTTGGTCGGATTCAGATGGCGGTTGACGTTGAAGTACGTCTTGTCGCCGTGCATGCGTTCGCGGACGTAATTGGCCAGCCAGCCGACCGCCAGAATGTCGCCGGTGCGGTAGAGGGCGAGAGCGTCATCGGCGCTCAGGCGCTCGCCGGCAAGAACCTTGGCGTGAATCGGCCCGAGCCGGGCATCGTCAGTCTGAAATGGATGCACGCGTGGACATCACTTTGATGATACCGCAGGCAAGCGCTGGAAGTCACAGCGGATCCGTCATTAGTAGACTGGAACACTGCTGCGCAACAGACTGGCGACGGAGCGCTGCCTTGCTCGCCAGGCCGGACAGCCGAGGGGGATGTTCCACGTGCTACTTCCTCAGCAGCAGATCTCCGGCGATGAAGACAAAGAACACCACCGAAATCACACCATTCATGGTGAAAAACGCGGCGTTCAGCTTGGAAAGATTGGTCGGCGGAAACCAGCGAGTGCTCGTAGGCCAGAAGCAAGCGTCACCACGATTACTCCGACCACCGCCAGCTTGCCCAGTCCGAAAGCCACCACCAGCCCGATCAGCAAGATCAGCATGAGCACGTGAAAGAAGCGAGCGATCCACAGGGCGCGGCCGATGCCGAAATAGCGCGGAATGGAATGCAAGCCCGGCTTGCCGGTCGAATTCATAGTCCTGGCAAGCGTAGAGCACATCGAAGCCGCCCACCCAGAACGTGACCGCCGCGGTGAGCAGCAGAATGCGGGGATCGAAAGACCCGCGCACCGCAATCCAGGCGGCGGACGGCGCAATGCCCAGCGCGAATCCCAAGAACCAGGTGCGACCAGCGGGTAAAGCGCTTGGTGTAGGAGTAGAGCAGCACCACCGCCAGCGCGACCGGAGAAAGCAGCAGCGCCAGATGGTTCAGGCGGGAGGCCGCAAGCACGAACACTCGCGCAGGAGACAACCACGAATGGTCGCAACGAATGCAGGAGTGAGTGTGCCCGCGGGCAGGGCGCGGGTCTGGGTGCGCGGATTGGCAGCGTCAATCGAAGCGTCAGCCAGGCGATTGAAGGCCATGGCGGCCGAACGCGCCGCGACCATGGCGACGACGATCCAGAGCAACTGCTGTCCCGCGGGCAGGCCGTTCGCCGCCAGCATGGCTCCGCACAGAGCGAAGGGGAGCGCAAAAATGGAATGCTCCCACTTGATCATCTCCAGAGTGACGCGCAGATTGCGGAGAAGGGGCACGAGAAGAATTGTAAAGCACAACTCGTGTGGGGCGGGCGCTCTTGCCCGCCGCCTTTGAATTTGACTGTTGATCTCTGAGAACTCTGCAGCCCGACTCATCCGCTGATCAGCGGCACAAAGCGGCACCTTCCAGCACACTGATCAGTGGCTTCCCTTCCTGCTTGCGGACCAATTGCAACTCCTGTGCCTCCGGCGGACCGACCGGGATGATCATGCGCCCACCCTCGCGCAACTGATCAAACAGCGGCGGGGGAATTTGCGCGGCCGCGGCCGAAACCACGATGGCGTCGAACGGAGCATGCTCCGGCAGACCCTGGCTGCCATCGCCTACCAGGACGTCACATTGGTGAAGCCGAGGCGGGACAGCGTCTCTGCCGCCTGCTCGCGCCAGTTGCGGGTGACGTTCCACGGAATAGACGTGGTCGGCAAGCTTTGCCAACACCGCGGTCTGATATCCGGAGCCGGTTCCGATCTCCAGCACTTTCGACGACGGGCTCCAGCTGCAGAAGCTCCAGCATCAGAGCAACGATGTAAGGCTGCGAAACTGTCTGGCCGGCGCCGATGGGGAGCGGATGATCCTCGTAGGCCTGATCGCGATAGCGCGGCTCCACGAACTCGTGACGCGGGATCGTCTGCCATCGCGTCCAGCAGGCGCTCGATCACGGATGCCGCGGGCACGGAGTTGGGTCTCCACCATGTTCTGGCGCTCGAGCGTGAAGCGATCGGGTTGGAGTTCGGCGAGCCAAGGCGGGTTCAGGATACTCCGGCGTGTCGCGCAGCCGGGTATCCGGTTGCACCGGTTTTCAGGTTGGGCATCGCGAGCACCTGCGTGGGCGGGACGCCCACGCGACAGCCGGCGGGACGCCGGCGCTACAGTTATCAACTTACTTCTTTCGCTGCCGCACTCGGACGTCGAAGCTGACCACGCCGTTCTGGTCGCGCATCGCCACGATCGAAACGTTGCGCGTGACGTTGTACTCCACCTGGATGATCTGCTGCGAAGCCTGCGCGACGTTGGTGGTGTAGGTGAGCGTCAGATTGTTTTGCACCTGCTGCTCGATCGTGACCGCCGGGCCGGTCTGGGTGGGTGAGGTCTCCGTGGTCAGGCCCTGGGGATCGATCTTGATGCGGCTGACGCCAAACAGTTTCTGCACCCGGTTGCTGACCGTGGCATTCAGCGCCGCGCTGAGGATGGCGCTGGACGTCTCCGAGTTGAACGCCGACTGCGACTGGTTCAGTTGCGCCGACTCTTCCGAAGTCTGGCCGAACGCCAGCAGTCCGATGATGTCGGAGGTGGGCAGCGGCGGCTCGGAACGGTAGGTCACGTTGGGCCGGTCGATCTGGCCATTCAGATTGAGCGTAACGTCGTAATCGCGCACCCGGGTGGTGGCCTGCAGATCAAGCACCGGCGTCGTGGTCACCGGATTGATGAAGGTAACGTCGCCGCGCTCCAGGCTGATACTTGGTCCCGTTGAAGTACACCTCGCCTTCGATAACGTCAGCGCGTCCCAGAATGACTGGCTTTCCGGCGGTGCCTCGAAGATGCAAATCGGCGTCTCCGGAAAGCCGCACGCTGGCGGTCTGCATCTGCAATTCGGGAGTGGTGACGATGTGAACATCGAGCCGAATCCGGTTCAGCAGCCGGTTGGTCGGCGGAAGGGCGGAACCCTGGGAGCGATCCAGATACGCGCCGAAATCGAAACCAGGAGTCATGGCCAGCTTGGTGACGGTGATGTCGCCGCTAAGCGTAGAACCGGCTGAGGACTGCCCACGAAATGCAAATCGGCGTTGGCGGTGGCGCTGACGCCGGGCGGATAGCGCAGGCGGACATCCTGCCCCTGCACCGAAAGGTCGAAGTTGAATTTGCCGTTGTAGGCGGTGGCGTAGCCGCCGAACGTGACCAGGCCGCCGCCGGTGTGGGCGGTGAGACTCTCAATCTGCAGACGATCCTGATTGAAGACCAGCGAGCCATTGATATCGCTCAAGGCGCTGGGCAGATCAATGTAGGCGATGGCGCCATGATCGATGCGCACCCGGCCCTGCGTCACGGGCTTGGCCAAAGGGCCGGTACAGCGACAAATCAACCGTAACCACGCCGGAAGAAGTGAAATCTGGATTGAAGCTCTCAATCAATTTCAGGTTGACCCGGCCCTGGGCTCGCACATCAAGGTCGCGTTCTCCGGTCAATTGCACTGTGCCGGTGGCGGAAATGTCGGTGTCCTCGCCAACCAGATGGAACTGGTCAATCTTGAGCGTCTGGTTGGCGATGGAAAAACGAATCGGGCCGTCGTTGTGGATCTTTACGTCTTCCACGTCTGGCGTCGAGATTGTCGAGATTGGCGGTCAACTGCAATTCACGCGGCCGGCGCAACGGACCCACCAGGTGTACTTCGCCGTCCGCCCGGGAATGTCCGGTCACGCCGCCTTGCATGTAGATGCGCAAGAACGGAGTCCACATCGAGCTGGTGGAAGCGGAAGTACACATCGGCGGGCCAGTCGCTCGCGCAGGTGAACGCTACCATCGACCTTCAGGTCCGCCTGCTTCGAACTGGGATTGTCCGGTAATCTGCAGATCTGCGGCCCTGCGAGACTGCGTTGATGGTGAAGTCCCCGGCGCGCTCCTGGTCGAAGGTGAGATCGTGGACGTGAATCGCCGCATTGATGATTGGCTCCTGCAGAGTGCCGGAGCCGGAGGCGGTGAAATCCGCACGGCCGCCTACAGCGACGCGGCCGCTCTTGCAACTTGGGAATGCGGGTCAGGTCAAAATTCGTGCCGGTCAGATTGAAGTGAAAGGCCTGAGCTGGTGGGATTGTAGGCAGCGTCGCCGCGTGACACTTGGCTTCGTAGTGCGTCAGCTGCAATGTTTTTGAGTTCAATTTCATCGCCGTTGAAAACTCAGGTCCGAACTGAAGCGCTCGATCGGTTCACCGTAAACCGTGCCATTGCGCAACATGAATGTGGCCTTGCTCCTTGCGGGTCGGCTCGCGTTCCTGCCACTTGCAGGTGCAAATCCACAGTTCCGGTCACCGGATATGAATATCCGGCCAAGGCGAGAATGCCGGCGATGTCGGCATTCTGGGTGTCGAGGCGTGCGCTGAAACGCGCTGGCAGTCGGTGAATTGCCGGTTGAACAGTTGCACGTGGAAATCGAACTTCAGCGAGTCGGGATTGCGGCTCAGGGTGCCATTGCGCACCGCGAAAAGCGAAGGAGAAAGCTGAATGTCGGCGCGCAGGGCATCCCAGTGCACCATTTTTTCGGGAGTTTGCGAGGTGGCGGGAATCAGGGTTTCGAAGTCCTGCGACTGCAGATTGCCGGCGATCGTGATCTCGGAAAGTTTTCCGGTGGCTGTGCCGTTGAAGGAGGCATGACCTTTCAGCGTGACCGGAATCGGGCCGCCGTATCCTGCCGCGCTGAAAACCGGCTGCCATTCGCTTAGATCCGTGGTGGTGACGGAAAGCTTGAGCGCGGCGGTGGAGGAAAGCGTTCCCGAGGCGTGAACCTGGGTGGCGCGAGTCGAAGCGTTCAACTGATCGAGTTGCAACTCGCCGGGCCGGCGCGGTAGATGCCCTGGACGTGCGCGGTGATGGGCAATTGCGCGCTGGAAGGGTGGGGCGGCGGCACTACATCGGCTCACGAACTGGGCTTCCGCATTGCGGGGCGAGCCCTTCCAGCGGGCTTCCACGATTGCCGCTGGCCAGCCCGGCCAGTTTGACCTGGTGAAATGGACGCGACGGAGTGGAGAAAGCTGCCGCAATTTCGGCGGCCGACAAGTCCTTGAAACGAAGACGCACCGACCCCGGCCTGCTTTTCCGCTTCTTTCTCTTTTCCTTTCGCGGACTGGACCTGCAGGTTGAGGATTGAGCCATTGGGTCACCTCGGCGTCTCCGGTGACGCTGCCGCCCATCACTCGCCCCTGAATCTGCGAAAGCAGGAGCCGCTTCGGATTCGACCGAGTACTGGGCGCTGAGATTGGCGTTGTGCAGTCCCATGGGCAAGTCGCGCCAGTCCAGATTCGAAAGCAGCACCTTGCCGATCGACGAGAAATCCTGCAGGCGACCAGGAACCATGCCCGGTCAACCGGACGTCGCCGCGCCGCACCTCCGGGCGCCGCACGATGGCGGCCGCTTCGGCCAGATCAAGACTGGCGTCGTAGTCCGCCTCAATTTTGATCTGGCTGAAATCTGGCTGGCTGAAATCCTGCACCTGGCCCTTGGCCTGCAGAGTGCGAGCGTCCGGAAGTTGCCTTCAGCGATTGCAGCAGGAGACGGTTCCGGCTCAGGCTGAAGTGGGCTTCGGCGGTCCAGGAAAAAGGGCGGTAATTCGTGTAGCGCGGTATCGACCTTGCCCAGCAGAATGATTGCCGTCATAGCGTTCTGCGAAAGAGCGCATAGCTCATGTCGGCGGAGACATTGCTGGCCGCGAAATCAAGCGGGATTCTCTGGTCTCCCCAAATCAGCTCGCCGTGGCGCACTTCGAGCCGGCTGATGGAGAGCGCGAAGAGTCGTTCGACAGGCTTTCTTCGCGAGCTCTGCTTTATTCGTGGTTCGGGCTGGTTGGTGGTGCCGTCGGGATAAAGAATGATGTGGATGACGGGATGATCGAGAACGACGTAGTTCAGTCCGATTTCAGTCCGCAGGATCGACCAGATCTTGACCTGGGCCATCAGACTGTTCACATGGGCGTAGGGCACTTCTCCCGGCTGCTCGCGGCCGTGGATGGTCAGATTGCGGACTTCGACCTGAAAATGAAAAGGGACGATGTGGAGGCTGCCCAGCTCGACCCGGCCGCCGGTCATCTGTTCCAGGGTCGCAATCAGGCGCTGGCGCACCAGATCGCGAAAGGAATCCGTGGTGCTGTACCAGCCCAGAGCCAGCCAGCACCAGCCAGGCCCGCCAAGCATCAACCACAGCAGATACTTCCAGACCTTGCGCCGCGCCGGCTTCGCGCCGGTTTCAGCTCATTGGTCCCGGCCCCCGGCGTCGGCGGTCAGGCCTCGGCGCGAATTTCACTTCCGGCCCGCAGGTTTTGCAGCCAGGCGGTCAGCAGTTGAGTGATCTTCTTCTGGGTGAGAAGTTCCTTGATTTTCGCCGGAGACTTCAGCCAGCGGAACGTTCTGCGCGCCGGATTGGCGAAGTTGAGGCAGAAGTTCCTGCTGGTAGTAACTCTCGATGCTCTTGGAATCGATCTTGACCGTCGGACGCAGGCGCGAATCCACCAGGCTCATCAGGTCAAGTTCGAGCCGCTACCCGACTCTTTAAGCTCTTCCTCGCTGAGCCCGTAGCTTTGGAGCAGAGCCTGCCAGCCCGGGTCGCTTTCGGCGTCGGGATACTGTTTGCGAATTTCAGCGATGCGCTGGTCCACCTCTTCCGGAGACGCGTGCGGAGAATCAGGAGCTCGCATCTGTTCGCGCAGCAGTTCCTGATCGATCAGATGATCGAGGGCAGCCTTGCGATCCTCGGCAGTCAGGTGATCCAGGGGACGTCCGCTGCTGAAGGCTTCATAGCGCAGCGCAGTCTTCCCAATCGCTTTGCAGAATGATGTGGCCATTCACCGTGGCCACGATGCGATCGATCACCTCGGCGTGGCTGCCGGAGAAAGTCAGCGCGAGAAACGTCAGCGGCGCAGGCGAAGGTGAAAAGCTTATTGCCCATCAGAAAGTCTGTCCAATGCTGAAGAAAACGTTGAAATGGCTCGCGTGCTGGGGATCGAAGATGGTCCGGACAGTTGACCTTGAGCCGTTTTCTGAGCCGGAAACGCGGGCGGATTCAAATTGTACCCGAAATCGAAGCGCACCGGGCCAACCGGAGTCTTGTAACGCACGCCGATGCCGATGGCATGCGAAATGTAGTTGTAGTCGCACTGGGTCGCGGTGGCCTGCTGCAGGCAAAGACTCAGGGTTCTTCTGGCTCCAGTGCAGCAGGTTGTGGAACATGTCATGTCCGTTGGTAAAGACGTTTCCGGCATCGTGGAAGATGGCGAAGCTGATGTTGTCCTGGAAAAAGGGCAAGGTCGGCGGTGGAGTGCGGAGTTCGATATTGTTCATGAACAGCGCGGTTCCACCCAGAGGAAATCCGGTCGCGGGATCGCGCGGTCCGGCCTGATTCAATCCAAAGCCGCGATGCGAGTTTCCGCCCCCGGAGAAAAAGCGCTCGGCCAGAGGAAGGCATGCCGGCTGACCGGGCTGAGGCTGCGGACAGGCTCCTCCCGGCTGCGGCATGAACGTGTTCCCGAAGGGAGTCTCGATTCCGATGCGGGTGGAACGAGCGAGAACAAATTTTCTTCCTGCCCCGGTTCTTGCCGAGGGCGTAATAGGTAGAATTCTGAATCAGCATTCGGCCGAAATCGGTCTCCGAGCCGAAGTAGCTGGTCGGCCACGCCGCCGTCGATCGTGGTGTAGTTTCCCTTGGTGGTCTCCAGATCATTGTCGCGTTTGTTGCGGATGTAGCTGAAGTTGGGAATGCCGACCCGCGTGGGCTGGGAGAGCAGCGGAATCTGGTCCGGGCTGATCGTGCTGGTGATGTCGCTGGCCTTGACTCGGCGATAGGTCAGGCGGTAGGTCATGATGCTGGTCTTGCTGATGGTCTGCTCCGCCGGCCACCGATCCCTCGAGACGCTGCGAAGTGAAGGTGGTGACGTCGACCGTGTTGTCGTAGAACGCGGTAAAGGTAAGACGCCAATTCGGGTTGTTGAACAGCCGCGGAGCGTCGTAACTGACCAGGCCACGCTGCTGCAGACGTCCCACGTTGCCCTTGAAGGTGACGGTGTGATTGAGGCCGCGGAAATTGAGCCGCGTCACGCCGAACGAAACCCGCGGGCTGACGCCGGTCTCACCCAAAGGCTTGGTGTTGCTGCCCGCGACCGGCTGACCGGTCTGGAACTCCAAGCCCAGTCCGTAATTGAAGGTGTAGCGCTTGGCCTCCTGCACGTTCACCAGAACATTCTTTTCGGGTTCGCTGCTTCCCGGATTCTGCACCGCGGTATCCACCTGGCTGAAAATGCCGAGGTCATACAATTTTTTCTGCGTGTTCAACATGTCGATCTGGCTTAGTGGATCGCCCGGCTTGATCTGGATTTCACGCTGCACAATCGAATCGCGGGTGTGAACCGTTCCAGCCACATAAACCTGGTCGACGATAACCTGGTCACCGGGGTGGACGGTATAGGTAACATCCATCAGGTGAGGATCGTTCTGCGATGGCTTGGCCGAGGCCTCGAACGTGGCATTGGGGAAACCATTGTTGAAGTAATAATTCAGAACGATCTCGCGATCTTCATTGATCTTGGAATAGCCGAATGGCTGTCCCGGCGACAGGTTGAGATCCGGGAACGGAGTGTTCAACGGGGGTTCGTTGCCCGCGATCTTGATAGATCCCACCATGGTTTGTGGGCCTTCATCGATCTGCAGGGTAATGGCCAGTTCGTTTTTGTTGCCGCGATAGTTGTCTTCCACCTTGGGGGTAATCTTTGACTTCGAGAAAGCCGTTGGCGTGGTATGGGTTGGCGATGATGTTGCGGACATCCGCGCTAAGCAGCGCCTGGCTGTAACGGCCATGGGAAAGGAAGCGTTCAGCGGCCTGCACCTGCATGCGCGAGCGAATCTGTTCCTCGGTGAAAAACTTGTTGCCTGTAATCTCCAGCTTGACCAGCTTGTGGCGGTCGTCCGGCGTTGATGGTGTAGACAACCCGCAGCTCGTCGGGAGAAATTGAGGTTCTCTGCTGAGCTGACTTTGGCATCGAAGTAGCCGCGGCTCTGCATATAGTTCAGCAGATTGCGCCGGCCTTCGTTCAGCAAGTCATCGTCGAGCGCGTTTTCCTCGTACACCGGGACGTTTTTCTTAAGCTGGGAGTGGCTGATCTTGAAACCTTCCGCAGCGATCTCGACCTTCGGGCCGGGATCGATTGTCGAAGGTGTAGTCCACAGTGTTGGTTTCGGGACGATAGGTTCGACTCGGCGATGGCGACCTGGGACAGAAGGCGATTCTGCTTCTGATATTTCTTTCGCAGCCGATCGAGCGCACGGCTGACGCGCTGCACGGTGACGTAGTCCCCGGGATGCATCTTGGCGATGTCCTGAATCTGTCCCTGAGAAAACCCAGCCGGGCCGGTCACAGTCACGTGGCCAATTTTTGCGTGGGGTCCGGAGCGTGATGCGGAAAAGGATGTTCATCTGCTGGGTCTCCGGATGCGCCTGTTCTTCGTCGCTGGCGCTGGACTGGTAGTAACCATTCTGCTCCATCAGCTGCTTGATGTTGACCAGGGCGCGCTCAAGTTTTTCCCGGGTGAACAGTTCTCCCAGTTGGAGTTTCGATGCATTCACGATCTGGTTGGCTGCCGGAGGATTGGGTGCACCTTCGACTGAGATTTCCCCCACGAAGAAATTCGGCCGGGTGAGGAATGACAATACCACCTGGTTCCGCAGCCGTGCGCTCAGCCTCAACTTGAATATCGGCAAAACGACCGGTGGCGTGCAGGGCCTGAATGCTCTGCCGCACTCTCTCGCGCTCCAGCGGAGCGCCGGCCTTTTGCGGGATCAGATCGAGCAGGCGCCGGGCACTCGCGGGAGGCAAGTCAGGAAAATTGATCGCCTGCACGGTGAGACCTTCATAGGAGGACATGCTCCCCAGTGCGGGCAAAGTCGGAGAGGAGCTTTCCGTGCCGCGGCTGCGCCTGTCAGAAGGCGGCTGCGCCTCGGGGGTTTGTCCCCAGGCGGACAGACGGAGAGCGAGCGCAAGGGCCAGTCCTGCCAGGATTTTCCGCCAGCGATCCCTTTAGACGCAAACCAGCTCCTCGCGAGTGCAGGCCTTAATGGTTCGATGAACAAGTATCAGGCAATGTTGCATTTGGCTCGGGAAACCGAGCGGCACCTATAATAATGGTTTGCACCCCAGGAACTGGTGATCTGTTTGGAACCTGGAAGAAAGATATTCGCGGCAGGTGCTTTTCCAGGGAATCGGCCGGGAAGGGCAACGCAAGCTGGCCACGGCCCGTGTGGCGCTGGTCGGATGCGGCGCCACGGGCTCCGCCCTGGCCTCCCTGCTGGCTCGTGCCGGGCGTAGGCAGCATTCGGATCATCGACCGCGACTACGTTGAGCCCAGTAATTTGCAACGGCAATCGCTGTTCGACGAATCCGACGCGGCGCAATCGCTGCCCAAGGCGATCGCAGCCGCGCGAAAGATTGCAGCCTTTAACTCCCAGATTGTAATTGAACCGCAGGTAGCCGACCTGATACCCGCGAATGTCGAATCGCTGCTGGACGGAATACATTTGATTCTCGACGGAACCGACAACTTCGAAACCCGTTACCTGCTCAACGATTTTGCAGTCAAGACTTCCCTCCCCTGGATCTACACCGCCGCGGTTGGCAGCTACGGAGTCACGTTTGAACGTGTTGCCGGGAAAGACCGCATGTCTGGCGTGCCTGTTTCCCGATCTTCCGCACGGAGCCTTCGAGACCTGTGAGACCGCGGGAATTCTGAACTCCGCCGTGAACCTGGCAGCTTCGATCGCGGCGACCGAAGCCATCAAACTGCTGGTGGGCGCCGAAGAGCGGGTGCGGCGCACTCTGCTTTCGTTCGACGTCTGGAGCAATGAACGCGCCGAAGTCCGAGCGGAAGAGCCGCGGCCTGGATGCCGGGCCTGCGGTCAGCGGGATTTTATTCATCTTGCCGGCGAAGGCAGGGCCCACATCACGCTTTGCGGACGGAACTCGGTGCAGATCCATGAGCGTCACCGGCCCATCGATTTTTCGGAGGTGAGCCTGCGGCTGAAACCGCACGGGACGGTGCGGCACAACGATTTCGTCCTGAAGTTCTGGCCCGAACCCTATGAGATGACGCTATTTCCCGATGGCCGCGCCATCATCAAGGGCACGACAGATACCGCGTTGGCGCGCAGCCTGTACGCGAGATATGTTGGGAGCTAGGGGAAGCGGCGCGTTCCCGGTCTCTACTGTGTCGCTCTTATAAGTATCGCCGACATCCCTTCGACTGCGCTCAGGGCAAGCTTTGACGGCTGTCGGGAGGGCATCTTGCCTCCTTGCGGTGGGCGAGACGCCACCGGACAGCCGCCGGGACGGCGGCGCTATTTGCTTTGGCTTAAGGGTTTCGAGTCAGCCTTGCACACGAGTTGCTTTTCCGCTCCAGAACTTTTCGCGCAGTTCGCGTTTCAGCATTTTGCCGGTGCCGGTCTTCGGCAGCGGTCCTTCCACGAACTTCACCAGGCGGGGCATCTTGAACTTGGCGATGCGTGGCTTCAGGAATGACATCAATTCTTCTTCGATTAAGTTGCTGATTCGGCTTTAGGACAATGATGGCCACCGGAATCTCGCCCCACTGCTGATCGGGAGCAGAAACGACCGCGCATTCGAGCACCGCGGGGTGGGCGAAGATGGCTTTCTCCACTTCGATCGAAGAAATATTCTCGCCGCCGCTGATGATGATGTCTTTCTTGCGATCGACGATGTGGATGTAATTCTCCTCGTCCCAGACCGCCATGTCGCCGGTGTGCAGCCAGCCATTGGTCATGACCGCCTTGGTGGCCTCCGGCTCGTTGTAGTAGCCGTCCATGACGTTGTCGCCGCGGACTACGACTTCGCCGACCGCTTCCATGTCGCGCGGTACGTCGCGCATTTGTGAATCGACCACGCGAACTTCGGAGCCGAGCAGCGGCCAGCCTGCCGCGGCGAGGTGGTTGAGCCGGTCGGCCTCATCGGCATAGGTGACCGTTGCCTTTGGTCTGAGCCGTGGTGAGCACGGGAGCAGGTTTCGGTGAGACCGTAGCCCGAGCATACCTCGCAGTGGAAGGCCTGCTCCAGGCGGTCGATCAGCTCGGGCGATGACGCGGCGCCGCCCGGTAGTGATCACCTTCATGCTCGAGGTATCGAACTTTCCGAGGTCGGGACAATTCAGCAGCGCGTTGGCCATGGTGGGAACCAGGGACATCGCGGTAGCTTTCTCTTCCTGGATCAGGCGCAACACGGAGGACGGCTCGAAGCGGCGCACCATGACCTGCTTCGCGTCCACTCATGGTGATGCTCTGCGGACGTCCCCAGCCGTTGGCGTGAAACAGCGGGATGGTGTGCAGCTCCACGTTGGTGTCCTTGCAAGAAAAAGTTCCGAGCAGAGCCCAGCGCGTGCAGATAGAGCGTGCGATGCGACAGCATCACGCCTTTGGGCGTGCCGGTGCTGCCGCTGGTGTAGAAAAGTTCGGCGATTTCATTTTCGTCGAAGGAGAAAATGTCGGGCCGCTCGATGCGGTCGCGCGCCAGCAGGTCTTCCAGGAACATGTCCGCCTGCGGGACGGGCTGGTCAATTGCGACGTAACGCCTGATGGTCGGGCAGGCCTTGCGCAAATGCCTGGACCAGCGGAGCAAAGTCATTTTCGAAAACCAGCATGCTGGCGCCCGGCGTGATTGAGAATGCGTGTCAGTTCGGCGGGCTGCAGCCGCACGTTGAGCGGCATGGCGATGGCTCGAACCAGCGGCGGCCCGTAATAGCCTTCCAGAAGCTGATGATTGTTGAAGCTGAGATAGGCGACGCGGTCGCCGGGACGGATGCCCTCGGAAAGAAGCCCGGCGGCAAGGCGTTCGCAGCGTTCTCCGAACTGGGCGTAGGTGAAAGAACTGGAGCCCGAAACTACTCCGATCTTCTTGCCGTAGAGATCCACGGCGCGGTACAAGCATCGAATGGGTGTAAGCGGCACGTTCATTGGTCAGCCTTAGAAAACCCCTGTCCAGCAAAGTTTCATGCGCCCGTGCATGATACACGACGTGAAAGCGCGCATCGGATACTCTTAGAGAACCGTCCTCAGCATTATTGCGGAGCGCATACGGGAGAAGAGCATGGCAACCCTTTCCGGCAAGACTTTGTTCATCACGGGCGCCAGTCGCGGCATTGGGCTGGCGATTGCGTTGCGTGCGGCGCGCGATGGCGCCAACATCGTAATCGCCGCCAAGACCGAGAATCCTCATCCCAAGCTGCCCGGAACCATCCACACTGCCGCCGCCGAGGTCGAATCGGTGGGCGGGAAAGCGCTGCCGCTGGTGGTCGACATCCGTTTCGAGGACCAGGTCTACGCCGCGGTGGAACAGGCGGTCGCCCGCTTCGGCGGCATCGACATTCTGGTGAACAATGCCAGCGCGATCAGCCTGACTGGCACGCTGGAAACGCCGATGAAGCGGTACGACCTGATGATGGGAGTGAACGTTCGTGGAACGTTTCTTTGCTCGCAGGCCTGCCTGCCTCACCTGAAGAAAGCGGCGAATCCGCACATTCTCACGCTCTCGCCTCCTCTCGACCTGCGCGCCAAGTGGTTTGCTCCGCATCTGGCCTACACCATGGCGAAGTACGGAATGAGCATGTGCGTGCGGGGCATGGCGGAAGAATTTCGCGAGGCCGGGATTGCGGTGAATGCGTTATGGCCGCGCACAATTATCGCGACGGCAGCGCTGCAAGTCATTCCCGGAGCTGAGGCCGAACGCGGCCGCACGCCGGAGATCGTGGCGGATGCCGCATGGCACATTCTGACTCGCAACAGTCGCGACGCTACCGGCAACTTCTTTATTGATGACGAAGTGTTGGCCGCTGCGGGAATCACCGATTTAAGTGGATACGCGGTGGCGAGGGGCACGCCGCTCAAGGCCGATCTTTTTGTTGAGTGAATTGTCATCCTGAGCGCAGCCCGCCCATTCGCATGCGAATGGGTTCGCGGAGTCGAAGGACCCCTACACAACGCGAGACCCTCGGCTTCACGGTGTTCACGGCAGAGAGCATGTACCGAGTAGAGATCCTTCGACTGCGCCCAGGATGACAACTCGACATTTCAGGATGACAGCTCGATTTTAGTGGTGCGGAAACCAGCTTCCGAACTGCCGGGACGCCCGCGCCTACATTTACTCCAGCAGGTCGGGTTGCTCGCGGACGATGCGTGCCCAGAGCGGTTGGAACTGGAACCAGCCGGCCATGTGCGATCCGATTTGCTGACGAGTGACCGCGGCGTCTGGCCGGATCGATCTTTACCGGAGTGCCGACAGCCTCGGCCATCAATTGAGCCTGGCAACTTCGTTCCATGGTGATGAACCACCAGGCCGCTTCGTCGACGGTCTGACCTACCGTCAGCAGGCCATGATTGCGCAGAATGACTGCTTTCCGGTCCCCCAGGGCCTGAGCGATGCGCTCGCCTTCGGAAGTTTCGTAGACCACGCCGGTGAAATCTGCGAATAGCGAGTGATCCTCGTAGAACGCGCAGACATCCTGCGTGATCGGATCGAGCAGGCGGCCGAGCGACGCCCAGGTCTTGCCATACAACGAGTGGGCATGGGCGGCGGCCACGATATCGGGGCGCGCGGCTTGTGCACCTGGGAGTGAATCGCGAAGGCTGCTCCATTGACCGGATACTTCCCTTCCACCACCTGGCCGCGATCATTCACCAGGATGAGGTCCGAGGCGCGAATCTGGCCGAAGTGCATGCCGAAAGGATTGACCCAGAAATGATCGAGATGTTCGGGGTCGCGGGCAGTGATGTGGCCGGCAACACCTTCATCGAATCCGAAGCGCGAAAACAGCCGAAAGGCGCCGGCCAGCCGCTGCTTGCGATGTTGCCGCTCCTCAGCCAAAGTCGCAAAAGTTCGGAGGTGCGGGCAAGTTCAGAGGGTTTTGCGTGGCTACGGCCATGAGCGCCTCCGTGTGCAGCATTCCGCAACTATAGCGCCGTCGTGCTTCTTCCGACAACGGCCGGCTGAGGAACTCGGACGGCGCTCTGTCAGACGGATGCTACGGCGAAAGCGCCGTCAGAGCGCTAGTCCAAATAGTATCGAACCACCCACTCCGCCACGCAGCAAGGCTTTCCCTGACTCTTCATCTTCGACGACGACGGAAAATACGGCTTCACGCGCGTTGCTCACGTTCGTCAAGAGATTGCAATGTGAAGCGGCCGCGAATCTTCGATCCGGCGCGAACCGGCGCGGGAAAACGAACCCGATTCAATCCATAGTTCACGGCCATGCGAACGCCATGCTGAATCTGCAACGCCTGCTGCGCCAGATGGCTCAGCAAAGAAAGCGTCAGAAAACCGTGCGCGATGGTTGTGCTGCGTAAGGTGATTCCCGCTGGGCGCGCTCGCGATCCAGATGAATCCACTGGCGATCTTCCGTGGCCTCGGCGAATTGCTGGATGCGGTCCTGTGTCACCAGAAACCAATCGGTGGTGGCGAATCTCGCGGCCCACGAAATCTTTCAGGGCATCCAGATTTTCGACTACCAGCGGCGGCATGGTGAACGCCTTTCGTTCTGCCTACGCGGGCGGCTAAGCCGGCGTACCTTTCCCGCGAGCATCCAGAAACATGTAAGTCACGATGGCGGTGCCAATCAGGTTGCCTTTTGTATCGGTAAGATCGACGCTTCCGACGCACAGCGTGGAACCGATACGAAGCAGGCGAGAGCGAGCAAAGATGCGACCTTCGCTGGCGGGCCGGAAATAGTTGATCTTCATTTCAACCGTGGTGATTCTGCGCTTGCCGCCGAAGTGACGATTAATGGCCATTCCGACCGCCACATCGGCCATGGCGGCCGCGACTCCGCCGTGAGCAACGCCGGCGCTGTTGGTCAATTCGTGGCGCAGCGTGCATTCGATGGTGACGCCATCGCGATGAACGCGGGTGAGCTTTATCCCGAGCAACGTGTTGAACGGAATCTTCGGCAGGAACTCACGAATCTGGCGGGCGGTGAGTTTGGGATGTTTCATCGCGAGTGCGAGGCATTTGTCATGTTGAAAATGGTTGACGACTTAGCCGGCGCGTTCGAACAGGCCGGCAGCGCCCTGGCCGCCGCCCACGCACATGGTGACGACGCCGTAGCGCGCCTTGCGGCGTTCCATCTCGTTGGCCAGCGTGCCGACCATGCGTGATCCGGTCATGCCGAAGGGATGGCCGATCGAAATCGATCCGCCGTTCACGTTGAGCTTATCCATCGGAATGCCGAGACGATCGCGGCAGTAAATTACCTGCACCGCGAAAGCTTCGTTGAGTTCCCACAGATCGATGTCTTCCATTTTCAGGCCCTGGCGCTTCAGCAGTTTGGGCACGGCAAACACCGGGCCGATGCCCATTTCGTCGGGTTCGCAACCCGCAACCTGGAAGCCGCGAAAGATCAGCTTGTAGGGAATGCCGAGCTCGTCGGCGCGCTGGCGCGACATGAGCAGCGTCGCGGAAGCGCCATCGGAAAGCTGCGACGAGTTGCCTGCGGTCACCGTGCCCTGGCCGCTGTGCGGATCGAAGTGGGGCTTCAGCGCGAGCAAGCCCTTCGAGCGTGGTGTCGGGACGGTTGCATTCGTCGCGATCGCAGCAGACTTCTTCGGTGCCGATTTTCTCGCCGGTCTTCTTGTCGAGCACTGCTTTGGTGACTTTCATGGGAGCGATTTCGCCGGCGAAAAAGCCTTCCTGCTGGGCGCGGGCGGTGCGTTGCTGGCTGATCAGGGAATATTCGTCCTGGGCTTGCCGTCCGATCTTGTAGCGCTTGGCGACGACCTCGGCGGTTTCTCCCATCACCATGTAGACGCCGGGATATTTCTGTTTGAGTGCCGGGCTGGGATCGTTATCGCGAACGATCAGGCTGATGCTTTCCACGCCGCCGCCGATGGCCGCGTCCGCGCCTTCGCTGACGATCTGGTGAGCCGCCATCGCAATCGCCTGCAGGCCGGAAGAACAGAACCGATTCACGGTGATCGCCGCGGTCGAAACCGGCAAACCGGCCAGCAGCGCGGACACGCGGGCGATGTTGTGGCCTTGCACGCCGTGCGGCTGGCCGCAGCCGAGAATGACGTCTTCGATCTCCTGCGGATCGAGCTGCGGCGTTTTGCGCAGCACATCCTTGATGCAATGCGCGGCCAGCTCGTCCGGCCGCGTCATGTTGAAGGAGCCGCGAAACGATTTCGCAAGCCCGGTTCGCGAACTGGCAACTACTACGGCTTCTCTCATGGTTTTGTTACGGCCTTTGGTCGTTGGTCGTTTGCCAAACCCTATGCGGCTGCACTTTTATCCTTGTCGAAATCGGCGAAGGTGCGGCCTTCCGCAGCCAATTGCTTTAGCAGCGGGGCCGGTTCCCAAAGTTCGCCGTGGACACGCTGAAATTCGCTGATGCGGTCGTAAACCTTTTTCAGTCCGACGGTATCGGCGTACCACATGGGACCGCCGCGATATGCGGGGAAGCCGTAGCCGTTGAGATAAATGATGTCGATATCGACCGCGCGCAAGGCGTAGCCTTCTTCCAGAATGCGCGCGCCTTCATTGACCAGGGCGTAGATGCAGCGATCGACGATCTCGTCCGGCGGAGATCTGGCGCTGCGGAATGCCGCGCTTCCGCCGACCATTGCTTGATCCAGTGCAGCGCACTTCCGGATCCGGGATGCGCATTCCGATTCTCGTCGTACTTGTACCAGCCTGCGCCGGTCTTCTGGCCGAAGCGTCCCATCTCGCAGAGGCGGTCGCCGGCAAACGGCTGACGTATGCCGGGCTTTTCCAGATGACGATATTCCTTGCGGATGCGCCAGCCTACGTCGAGTCCGGCGAGATCGAGGGTGGCCAGCGGGCCCATGGCCATGCCGAAATCGTAGAGCGCCTTGTCCACCGCTTCGACGCTGGCGCCTTCTTCCACCAGAAATGTCGCTTCGCGCACGTAGGGATGGAACATGCGATTGCCGACGAAGCCGCGGCAATTGCCGACCAGCACGCCGACCTTGCCCAATTTTTTCGAAAGCTGCATGCAGGTGGCGATCACTTCCTTGCTGGTGGCCTTGCCGCGCACGATTTCGAGCAGACGCATCACGTTCGCCGGACTGAAAAAATGTGTGCCGATGACCGACGCAGGCCGCGAAGTGGCGGATGCGATCTCGTCGATGTTCAGAGTGGAAGTGTTGCTGGCCAGGATCGCGCCCGGCTTGCAGACACGATCGAGTTCGGCGAAGACTTCCTTCTTCAGCGCCATGCCCTCGAAGACTGCTTCGATCACCATATCCGCCTTGCCGAAATCGTCGTAGCTCAGAGTCGGTTGAATCAGCTTCATCCGCTCGTCCACGAATTGCTGGGTGAAGCGACCACGCTTCACTGAGGTGGCATAGTTTTTCTGAATGTTGGCCAGCCCGCGATCGAGAGCGGCCTGGTCGGCTTCCTTGAGCAGAACGGGAATGCCGGCGTTGGCGAATGACCATGGCGATGCCGCCGCCCATGGTTCCAGCGCCCACGACCGCGGCGGAGTTGATCGGGACGACCGGAGTTTCTTTCGGAATGTCGGGAATCTTGGCCACTTCGCGCTCGCCGAAAAACACGTGGATGAGCGCCTTCGACTGGTCTGAATAGAGGCAGTCGATGAACAGCTTGGCCTCAGCCTCGCAGCCTTCCTCGAAAGGCAGCCTGGTGGCGGCTTCGATTGCATCGATGGCCGCGAGCGGAGCGATCAGGTTGCGCTGCTTCTTGCGCGCGGTGTCGCGGGCGGCGGCAAAAATCGGACGCGTTTTGTTCTGGAGTTCCCAGTTTCTGATTGCGTTCGCGAGTTTTCGGAGCAGGCTTGTCTGCGACCTCGCGCGCGAAAGCGACAGCGCCGGTCAAGCAGATCGCCCTCGATCAGCCGATCCACGATCCCAGCCTTGCAGCGCCTCCTGCGCCTTGACCGGATTTCCGCCGGTACACATCTCAACTGCTTTTGCGACTCCGGCAAGACGAGGCAGGCGCTGCGTGCCGCCGGCTCCGGGAATAAGGCCGAGCTTCACCTCCGGCTGGCCAACTTGCGCGTTGGGCGCTGCCACGCGGTAATGGCCGGACATGGCCAGTTCCAGACCGCCGCCAAAGGCGGTGCCGTGAATCGCCATCACCACCGGCTTGGAACAATTTTCGATTTTCAGCAACAGGGGAAGCAATCCGGGCCAAGCTTTCCCTTGCCCGCAGTCATCTTGGTGAATTCCTTGATATCCGCACCGGCGACAAAAGTGCGACCGCCGCCAATCACTACAGCTGCGATCACGTCGTCGTCCTGGTCCACTTGATCGATGGCGGCGGAAATGCCTTCGGGCACGCCCGGGCTCAATGCGTTCACCGGCGGATTGTTGATGGTGATGACCGCAATATTGTCATTTTTTGTAAATTGCGCTTTTGTGAGTTGAACCAGGTCGCTCATTTGCGTGGCTGCTCTCCGAGAAACTCCGTTACGTTTTGCGGATGGAATCAGGCCTGGCTGGCTGAGCGCAAGATTCTGCAGGCCAGTTAGGATCATATGATTAGAGCGGAAAAGGCGTCAATGACGCCAGGCCCCATGACTCTATGGGATCTCTAAAGTTGTTGAATCTTCAGAACTTGTCTTCCAATTTGCAGCCCAAAATCAAGATCCATTCTTTCTCGAATCGCACCTCTTGAGAACCATCCAAGTCGAGAAGGTTCGCATCACACATTAGAACTAATGCGATAAGAACGGCGCATACGAACCAGCGAAAGGGCGCTGTGCTCGCGGCATTTGCCTGCCTTGCACACTTTTCCTGAAATGCCCGGAACAAAGGGAGTGGTGTGTTCCGCCACTTTACGCACGGCGGGTGAGACAAAACGGCGCGACAAAAAATGACGAAGCATGACACGCCGGACGAGCTTTACAAACAATTTACAGAGAGCTGACGACTTCGCGATCTCTCGGGATTGGCCCATGTTTAGTGTGAAGAAATGTCGCATTCTGCGAGGAAAGTATTGATGGCAGCGACCCTGAAGCTGTCAGGAGAGGAGGAAAAGCCGCCGCGAAACGCCGGGCTCCGGCGTGGGAATTCATGGCTTGATCACTGGCCAGGCGCGGCCCGAACGCGAGCTGGTCAGATAACACTTCTTATTGCGATCACTCTCCTCTCGATTCTGGTCCACGGCTATCACGTAGGCACTGACGATGCTGCGATCTACGTACCCGGAATCAAGAAAGCAGCCGATCCATCTTTGTATCCATCCGGTTCCGATTTCTTCATGCATCACGCCGGATTGTCGGTGTTTCCGCACCTGGTGGCCGGGGTGACCAGGCTCGCTCATCTGTCGATAGAGTGGAGCATGCTGTTATGGTTTGCCTTCGCGCAGTTTCTGTTGTTGTGGTCGGCTTACCAACTGGCGGAGCAATGCTTTCGCAGCGAGCGTGCCCGCTGGGCGGGTGTCGGTCTGCTGGCGGCGTTGTTATGCGTCCCTGTGGCCGGGACGGCGCTTATCATCGCAGATTCCTATTTGACTGCGAGGTCATTGTCGACGCCGCTGGTCCTGTTATCAGCCGCCTGTTTTCTTGGCGGACGAACACGCGCCGCATGGCTGTGGCTGTTGAGCGCGTTCCTGGTGCATCCACAGATGGCCATCTACGGCGCAGGATTCGGATTGCTGATGGCGATCGAGGCTCGATCCCGCGAGCGCGTCGGTTTTGTCGAGGCTGCGCCCGTGCTTCCTGCTTTGATATTCCCCTTTCTCGTCCACTTCCAGCCCGCCCAGGGCGCTTACCGCGAGGTGCTGACGTCGCGCGCGTACTTCCAAGTCACTACGTGGCACTGGTGGGAGTGGGTGGGAGTGATCGCGCCACTCGCGATCCTGGCGGTCTGCTCGCGGGTGTATCTGAAAACGGTGGAGCCGGCCTTTTCGCTCGTAGCAAAAATCCTGATCGGACTGGGACTGATATCGACGGTGGCGGCGCTACTGCTGGCCAGCGACGCTGACTTCGCCTACCTGCTCCGGTTGCAACCGATGCGGAGCTTTCATCTGATCTATGTCATTTTCTTCATTCTGCTTGGCGGGTTGATGGGTGAATACCTGCTGCGGGCGCGCGTCTGGCGATGGATTCTTTGCTTCGGCGCGCTCTCCACCGGAATGTTCGCTCTTGACGTGGCCACATATCCCGCCAGCCCGCACATCGAGCGGCCCGGAGTCCGCTACAGCGGCGAGTGGCTTTCCAGTTTTCTGTGGATTCGCGATCACACTCCAAAGGACGCGCTGTTCGCGCTGGATCCGGAATATCTGTCGAAACCCGGCGTGGACCTTCACGGATTCCGCGCCATCGCCGAGCGCAGTGCGCTGGCGGATCAGGAAAAGGACAGCGGAGCTGCCTCTGTTTTTCCCGAACTCGCCGATGAGTGGAAAGACGAGAGCTCGGCGCAATCCGATTGGGCTCACGTTTCTGAGGCCCGCTTGCAAAGTCTCCGAGAGCGTTACGGCGTGACTTGGGTGCTGATGGAGAATTCCGCGCCCACCAGCGATCTGGTTTGTCCTTATGCAAACGGCGATCTGCGAGTCTGCCGGATCATGGACGAGCGCCGCCAGTTGATCAGCCGAGCTCAGCCGGTGGTTGTTGGTCGTTAGTCGGTGTTCGTTAACCGAGCTTCCGCCGCGGCGATCCGGGACATGCTCCCTACAGCAAGAATGCCGCTAGTTTCGGCGGCAGAAGAAGCTCCCCGCCCCTTATTCGTAGAACCTGCGCCGCCATCTCCCGGTTACAATAGTCGGTCGCGTCAATTCGTGTTCAACCAAGGCACTACCAACAGAGGCACTACTGTTACTGAGGATCGTTCATGTCATCTTCCCGTACGTTCCGCGCCGAAGGTCGTCTCGGAGGAAATCCCTCCGGTTCCGCTGACCATTGAGGGCTACAGCGTTTTGCATCAGATGATGCGAGTTCGCTGGGCTGCCTGGCGGCAACTGCCCGACGCCGACAAGGCCGCGATTGTCGACGAGGCTGCCGGTGTCCTCGCCGCGATGGAACAGAATGCCGGCGGACAATCCGCGCTCTTTTCTCTGCTCGGGCACAAGGGCGATCTGATGTTCGTCCACTTTCGGCGATCGTTTGATGAATTGAACCAGGCGGAACTGCAGCTGGCGCAGCTGCGGCTGAGCGACTTATCTGGAGCCGACGACGTCGTACCTGTCGGTGATCGAACTGGGGCTGTACGAATCCACGATCAAGGCTTATCGGGATTTGAAAGAGCGCGGAATCGAAGCGCATTCGGATGAATGGAAGCGCGAAATCGGCGATGTGCTGGCGCGGCAGAAAGAAGCGATGCATCCGCGTTTGTTTCCTGAGATGCCGAAGCATCGTTACATCTCGTTCTATCCCATGGATCGGCGCCGGGGTGAAGCCAAGAACTGGTACACCTTGCCGATCGAAGAACGGGCGCGACAGATGAACGAGCATGGGCTGGTGGGGCGGCGCTACGCGGGCGAAGTGCAGGCAGATCATTACCGGCTCGATCGGCTTCGACGACTGGGAGTGGGGCGTCGACCTTTTCGCGGACGATCCGCTGGTGTTCAAGAAGCTGATTTACGAAATGCGGTTTGATGAAGTCAGCGCGGTGTATGCGCTGTTTGGGCAATTTTATCTTGGGAGTGCGTGTGCCGGCAGCCGACTTGGGCAGGCTTCTGAGCGGGGAGTTGCCGGAGAAGCGCATTTAACCGCAAAGTTCGCAAAGGACGCTAAGAAATGCCCGTGAACATAAGGTTTTTCTTTGCGCTCTTTGCGGCACTCTTTGCGACCTTTGCGGTAATCTTTTGATCTCTCGGAGCATAAATGGCGACCTTGGCCTCATCGAATACAAAGACGCGAGCCCGGAAGTGCGGGCGGTTTACGACGACATCATGGCGACCCGCAAGACCGACTGGATCAATAATTTCTGGAAGGCGATTGCGCACGATCCGGCGACCCTGAAGCGCACCTGGGAAGACATCAAGCAGATCATGGGGCCGGGAGCGCTCGATCCGCTGACGAAAGAGATGGTGTACCTGGCGGTGAGCGTCAGCAACCAGTGCGGCTATTGCATCGCCTCGCACACCGTCGGAGCGAAGAACAAGGGCATGACCGATGCCATGTTCAAGGAACTGATGGCGGTGGTGGGAATGGCGAACGAAACCAACCGCCTGGTTGCGGGATACCAGGTTGAGATCGACGACAAGTTCAAGGTCTAGGAGAGCCCATGGCACACGAATTGACTACCTCCTACCTGCGGGACTCGCTCTCCCTGTTCCGCTACTACAAGAAACTGAGCTGAGCGCGCCATGGAGCAGGTCACCGACGAACAACTCTTCGCTGTTCTGGACGGCGAGATGAATTCCATCGCAATCATCGTCAAGCACATGGCCGGCAACATGCGATCGCGCTGGACAGACTTCCTGAACAGCGACGGCGAAAAGCCGGACCGCAAGCGCGACACCGAATTTGAGAGCCCGCCGGCGACCAGGGCCGCATTGATGAAGCTGTGGGAGGAGGGATGGAATTGCGTGTTCACCGCGCTCGAACCGCTGTCGGATGCCGACCTTGATCGGACGGTCGAAATCCGCGGAGAGCCGCACTCGGTAATGCAGGCGATCAATCGTCAGATCGCGCACTACGCCTATCATTGCGGGCAGATTGTATTTCTGGCGAAGCACTTGCAAAGCGAGCAATGGAAGTCGCTGAGCGTGCCGCGAGGTAAGTCGGAAGAGTTCAATCAGAAAGTTGCAGCTAAGGAAAGCAGCCAGCGGTAGCGGGCTTCCGCTGCACAGATTTCAGTCGCTGTCGCGCTTCGCGCGACCGGACAGCCGGGGGCGGCTGTCCCCACGTGATTGCTTGCTAGGACGGCTGGTCCTGCTTGATTTTGGAAATTTGTGTTCGTGCAGTTTCATGTCAACCTTGCGGCCTCGGAAGGTGACTCCTTCAGCCTCAAGCGGAATCGCTGTTCGAAAGCGTAGTCTCCGCGCAGCTTTATGGCGCCTCCTGCGCCCAGCACGCGTTGCCAGGGCAGGCCGACGGCGCCGCGCAGGGCCGCAACCACCTGGCGGGCGCCGCGGGGAAATCCGGCGGCTTTGGCGACTGCACCGTAGGTGGAGACTTTTCCGCGCGGAATGCGGCGGATCGTGGCGATGATTTTTTCGCGCATGTTGGGTTTTGGGGACTTGGTTTTCATATATCGACTCGGATACCTCGGACTCTCCCCTGGGGCGGGCAGGATGCCCGCCCGACAGCCGGCGGGACGCCGGCGCTACATAAACCTGCCTACAGCGCGATCCAGCCTGCGCGGATCAGCCACAGCGACCCGGCGAAATCAGCAGCCACAGAATCACGCCCTGCAGCAGTGGCCGATGTCCAACTTTTTTCAGCGTCGCGAGCGAAATGCCGGTGCCGATCAGGTAGAGCGTCGCGGTGAGTCCGATTTTGGCGATTCTGTGACAGCAACACTGTAAGTCGCAGCACCGGCCGGCAGATAGGTGTTGCACACCGCCGCCAGGCAAAACAGCGCGATGAACCACGGCCACTGGATTTTCGCCCGGGCAGTGCTTGATCACCGCGGTCGCAATCGACATGGGCACGATCCACAAGGCGCGCGCCAGTTTCACCGTCGTGCCGACGGCCAAAGCGACCGCGCCATACTTGGCGGCGGCGCCGACCACCGAACTGGTGTCGTGAATGGCGAGCGCGGCCCAGAGTCCGAACTGGGTCTGGGTCAGCTTCAGCGCGGCCCCGATGGCGGGAAAGATCAGCAGCGCGACTGAATTGAGCACGAAAATCGTGCCCAGCGAAACCGCCATCTGCTCGTCGCTGGCGCCGGTGATCGGACCGACCGCGGCGATGGCGCTGCCGCCGCAGATCGCGGTGCCGGTGGAGATCAGAAAGGCCGGGGTTCGTTGCCATCCCGAGCAAGGCGCCCAGGGCCATGCCGACCACCATGGCGAAGCTGATGCCCAGCACGGTGTAGACGAAGCCGCTGCGGCCGGCGCGGATCACGTCGTGCAGGTTCATGCCGAAGCCGAGTCCGACCACGGAAGCCTGCAGCAGATAGCGGGAAAGCTTCTTCGCGCTTTGATCGAAGGGATGGGGAAAGGTGAAACCGAAGACCAGTCCCAGGGCCAGCGCCACCGGCGGCGAGACCAAGCCGCTGGCGGCAATCGCGAGGCCGAGGAGAAAAACAGCTTTCGAGATCATGCTGACGGGAGTCGAGCTGCAGCAGCGGACGAAGACCCAAGGTCCCTCGACTCATCAGGTGGTGCGAACCGGAATGCGAATGCGCGCGCGGTATGACAGCGCCACGGGACGGCGCGCCTACGCGGCAGCGCCCTTCCCGAATGACTTCGACCGCTTTTTCCTCGCTGTCGTACACCTCGAAGACCGTCAGCAGCTTGGTGACCTGCAGCAGATCGCCGACCCGCTGGGTCAGGTTGGCCAGCTTGACCGAGCCGCCGGCATTGTGCGCCGTGGTGTAGAGAGCCACCAGCGTTCCCAGCCCGCCGCTATCGATGTAGCTGATGCCGCCCAGGTTCAGAACAATCTGACTGTTTTCGCCGATCAGCTTCTTCAAGGTGTCGCGGAGCAGGGCCGATTCTTCGCCGAACACGATTCGACCATTGCAATCGACCACGGTCACGCCGTTCACTACCCGAGTGTTCAGTTTCAATTGCATCGAGGTCTCCCAGGGTCTGGACTTGAGCCCAGCCCAGCCCAAAAGCCTATTCCTTGGCCGACTTCTTCGCAAGAGGGATTTGCCTGAAACGGCGTTTCTTCGCCAAAGAATCCCAGAGCCTGTAGCCTGGAAGTCGAGAGCTGGCCCGGATCGCCCGAATTAACCGTGCAGCACAGCTTTTGCCTGCGAAAGCATCACGTATAATTGAAACTTCTCCTCGACATGAGCTATCAGGTTTTAGCGCGCAAGTACCGTCCGCAGAAGTTCTCCGAGGTCATCGGGCAGGAACATGTTACCCGCACCCTGAAGAATGCCATCGAGCAGGGACGGACGGCGCACGGGTACATCTTCAGCGGGCATCGCGGGATCGGCAAGACCACCGTGGCGCGCATCCTGGCCATGGCGCTGAACTGCCGGTCTTCGGACAAGCCGGTCGCGGAGCCGTGCGGGGTCTGCGAGTCGTGTACCGAAATCCGGGCCGGCAATTCCGTGGACGTGATCGAAATTGACGCCGCCACCAATCGCGGCATCGATGAGATCCGCGAATTGCGCGAGGCGGCGCGCTATCGTCCGGCGCGCGACCGCTTCAAGATCTACATTCTCGACGAAGCCCACCAGATCACCGATGCCGCCTTCAATGCGCTGCTGAAGACGCTGGAAGAGCCGCCCGGCCATGTCGTGTTCATGCTGGCGACGACCCAGCCGGAAGATATTCCGCAGACCATCCGCTCGCGCTGCCAGCATTTCAGTTTTCGCGCCGTGCGCTTTGAGGAAATTCTCGACCAGCTCAAGCGACCTCTCCGGCCGGGAGAAGATCGAGGCCGACGAAGACGCGCTGGCGCTGCTGGCCGAAGCCGGCGACGGTTCCATGCGCGATGCGCTTTCCATTCTCGATCAGGCCATTGCTTCGTCCACGGGACGGCTGACCGCCGAGCAGGTGCGACATCTGGTGGGCGCGGCGCCCTCCGGAGTGCTGGAAGAAGTGATGCAGGCGGTGGCCCAGGGATCGAGCGAAGAGGTGCTGCGGCTGGTGGACCGGCTGATCGGCGAAGGACACAGCCCGACGCACTTTGCCCGGCAGATGGTGCGCTTTCTGCGCAACGCGGTGGTGGCCAAGGTGGCCGGCGGCGACTCTTCCCTGCTGCAGATTTCGAGCGACGAGCGCCAGCGCGTGGCCCGCGTCGCGGAGCTGTTTCAGCGAAGAAGATCTGGCGCGGCATCTGCAAATCATGCTGCGCACCCACGGCGAACTCGGCTACCGGCAGGAACAGCGCTTTCATCTGGAACTGGGCTTGCTGAAGATGGCGCACGCGCAGCGCCTGCTGCCGATCGAGCAATTGCTGAGCGAGGCGGCGGCCGCAAGCTGTCGCGCGGCCTGCGGGCAAGCCGTCGGTGGTGCCGGAATCTCAGCAGCCCGAACTCAAGCGGCCGGAGCCGTCGGCGATGTCCCGCTCGACGAATGTTTCGCCGTTTGCCGCGGATTCAGCGCGCAAGAGCGGATCGAAGCCGGAGCTTTCGGCCGAGAGCAGTCCGCTGTCGGGATCGCGCGAGGCGGCGACGCGGATCGGCCAGCAGCGTGGTGATGGGATCGGCGGCGCCGGCGGCGGTCGCTCAAGCGGCAGCCGGAGCCGTCCCGCGCGAAACCACGCCGCCGAGCTCGCGGCAGAACGCCGCCAGTTGACGTTCGCGAAGCCGGTGCTGAACGCGCTGGGCGATGCGGGACAGCGCATGTTGAGCGCCATGCTCGAGACCGGCGAGTGGCAGGTTGAAGGCAACGAACTGGTGATCAAAGTTGCGTCGTCGGCCACGGTGATTGAGATGTCGCTGGGCGCGGATGCGAAGCGGCTGATCATCGCGACCGCCAGCGGAGTGCTGGGACGGCCGGTGAGGTTGAAAGTGGTTTCCGGGCGGCACGTGCCACAGAGCTGCGCCACGAAGTGCGGGCATCGACCAACGGCGGCGGCCGCGGCCGCGCCGAACAGGATCCGGTGGTCCGCCGCATGAAGGAAAAATTTGGAGCGGAAATTCGCACGATTATCGATTACAAGGAAAAGCGCTAAGTCTCGTTCACGGAGTTAACCGTGGATCCGGAGACCAATCACGCTGAGAAAGCCGGGCACGAATGGGCGGATTCAACCTGCAGGAACTGATGTCGCAGGCCAAGCAGCAATACGAAATGCTGCAGAAGAAAATGGAGGAGACCGTGGTCGAAGGCTCCTCCGGCGGCGGCACCGTGACCGTCAAGATGGACGGCCGCAAGCAGGTGCTTGAGCATCAAGATCGATCCCGAAGCGGTGAAAGCCGGACGATCTGGAGATGCTGCAGGATCTGATTACGGCCGCGGTCAATGGCGCAGGCCAGAAGAGTGGATGAAGCCATGCAATCCACCATGGGCGGAATGCTGGGCGGCATGGGAATTCCGGGACTGTAGTAGCATTGAGAAATTGAGTAATTGGTAATTGAGTAATTTGAAACCTGCAATTGCCGGATCTTCAACTGCTCAATTACATCAATTACCAAATTTCCCAATTACTCAATTTTCTCTATGTCTAAATTTGCAGAGCCGATGGCGCGGCTGATCGATGAGCTGAAGAAGCTGCCGGGCATTGGCAGCAAGACGGCGCAGCGGCTCGCCTTTCACATCCTGCGCTCCAGCGACGACGACGCCGAAGCCCTGGCCGCGGCGGTTCGCGACGTGAAAGCCAACCTGCGCCTGTGCTCGATCTGCAACAACATCACCGATGTCGATCCCTGCGTCTACTGCAGCAGCGCGACCCGCAATCAGCGCACTGGTGTGCGTGGTGGAAGAGCCGACCAACATCGCTTCGATCGAGAAGACCAAGCACTTCAACGGCGTCTATCACGTGCTGCACGGATCGATTTCGCCGCTGCACGGCGTTGGGCCGGACCAGTTGCGGATTTCCAACCTGATGCGGCGGGTGGAAGACGGGCAGGTGGACGAAGTGATCCTGGCCACCAATCCCACGGTCGAAGGCGAAGCCACCGCGACCTATCTCTCCGGACAACTGCGGCGCGCCGGGCTCAAGGTGACGCGCATCGCGATGGGAATTCCGGTCGGCAGCGACATCGAATACGCCGACGAAATCACCATGCTGAAAGCCATGGAAGGACGCCGGGAGCTGTAGTGTTGTAAGCCTTTCGATTTTCCCCGTTGGGTAAATCTTTTCCCACGCTCACGGCCGAGACCCACGTTGGCACGCCTGTAAAGTCATCAAATTTAATTGTATATACTGCAATGATTTAGCGCGCTTACTAAAAAGTGGAGGATGAGGCTCTGCATTGGCATGCAGGCTTGCACTAGGTAAGTACATGTTCTTCCCGTCTCCGATGATTTTTGACTGGCTGATTCCTAACTGGCACGAAGACCGCAGTGACATTTCCGGTCAAACTGACCGGAAAACCTTCGCCGCCAGTTCGCGCCGCGTCGTGATGTAACCGCATCTCAACTCGACGCCACTAGAAACCGGGCCAACCAGCCCGGTTTTTCTTTTTGAGTTAAGAACCGGACATCGGGCCTTGCACCTTGGACCTTCGACGTTGGACTTCATATGCCGGCGTCTGCGCCAACTCAGCCGCGAAGCGGCCGCAGAATGCAGCCCCGGGCGTGAGCCCGGGGTTAACTGACGAGGATGGCACAGCCCCGAAGGGGCGAAAGAAATCAGACCTCTCCGCCATCCACTTCGAGCGCTTCTGGGTTGCTGCCTTCCAGAAAATAATTTTGCTCTTCCTGGGTCGGCTCGATGCCGGTGGGCCACGCGCCGCCGTTGTACTGCTGCATGCGGTTTTTCCACTTGAGAAAGTCGGTGATGGTTTGCGGCTCGATGCGAATTTCCACGCGGCGCAGGCTGGCCAGCAGCAAATTCATTTCATAGGCCAGCCCCGTCGGCAGTGCGGAGGTTCCTGGCCGAGCGGCGAACCACTTCGACCTTCCGCTGGCGCACTTCCAGCAGGCCCCATCCGGGCGGCAAGTCTTCCGGTCCGAGCAGTCCGCGGCGGAGTGAGATAGAAGCGTTCGCAACCCAGTCCGAGCTCCGGATTTTTGCCGGAACGGCTTGTCGCGATCGGCGAGAAAATCGGCGCGGGAGATCTTGCACTCGACCAGGACCGAATGAGAGGCGCGCTTCCATCCGATGGCGTCGGGCATTTCTCCGCTGACGCAGGCCTGTTCGGAGAGCACCACCCCGCAGCGATAGCCTCGCAGCCATGCGACGGCTTGCTCCACCAGTTGAGCGTGAGTCATGTGTGTATCTGTACTTTGCGCCGGAGGAAGATGGAAGTGACTGAGTAGTTTCTGGCTGCTAACAGCCGTAGAACGTGAAAGCGAAGCGCTGTGACGGACGCTGCGCGGCTCTGAGAGTAGCGCCGCCGAGACGGCGGCGCTACTTTGCCAGTGCGGGTTGCTAAGAGCATTCTTTCGCCCTTTCAGGCTGAGCCAGCTCGGGCCTTTGACCCCACGGCTTACGCCGTGGGCTGTATTCTTTCGGTGCTGCGCGGCTTTACTGCGCTGCTTTACAAAGTAGCGCCGGCATCCCTTCGACTGCGCTCAGGGCAAGCTTTGTCGGCCGTCGGGAGGGCATCTTACCCTCCCCGCGGTGGGCGAGACGCCCACCGGACAGCCGCCGGGACGGCGGCGCTACTTTGCCAGTGCGGATTTGCCAATCATTTCCTTCAGCAAACAGGGGCCAGTATTCGAATTGGGGAACCTGGTAGAAACTTCTTCGTGGTTGCGCGTGGTTCTCGCGGGGAGTACCTATGATCGTGATCATGGCAGGACTGCCCGGCACGGGTAAGAGCACGCTGGCGAGAGCGCTCGTGCAGCGGCTTCCGGGGACGGTTCTGGATAAGGACGCAATTCGGGCGGCGCTCTTTCAGCCGCCTCACGTCGAGTATTCGCTGGCGCAGGACGATTTCTGCCAGGAGATCATGCTGCAAACGGCTGGGTATCTGCTGACCAAGGACGCCGAACTGCACGTTCTGTTGGATGGCCGTACGTTCTCGCGGCGATATCAGCGTACGCGCGTGATCGAATTCTGCTCACAAGTGGGCGCCACATGGGCCACGCTGGAATGCGTCTGCGCAGAGCAGACCGCACTCGGACGCCTGGCGGAAGCGGCGGCGGCAAACACCCACCTTGCTGCGAATCGCACGCCAGAGCTCTATCGCGAGATCCGAAAGGCGTGGGAGCCAATTGACCAGCCCAAACTTGTTATCGACACCGACGCAAACCTGGACTCATGTGTTGATCAGGCTCTGCGCTATCTGAGGAGTGGAACCGGTGATGAACTGGCGAAACCGCGCCAGCCCTGAGTGAGCCTGCAGGATCATTTCTCCTCATCTTCTGGCTTCGGCTTTCGCCCCCCTCGCTGGGGCGACTTTCATTGGCTTAACCTTCACCGGCCTGACCTTCATGGGTTCGACCTTCATAGGCTTGACCAGCACCGGACAGTGATACACCGTTTCGAGCAGGTGCCGAGCGGCGGCGATGGCCTCGGCGGTGCGGTCGCGGAGAGAGTAGCCTTGGGCGGCGACGGTTAGAAACCCGTTCCGTCTTTCGACTGCAAGGCTTCGAATGTGTCCGTCGCGGGAAGTATCAAAGGCATTGGCCAGGCGAAGAATCCCTCCCAGTCTTGATACGTCTTGCCTCTGGCTCGGAGACAGGCCACGGAGGGTTTTATGCCCCGAGTGAGGGAGGGCTCCGCGATGGTAGCGGGCAACGACTCCGGCCGAACAGCAAATCCTGCTCGCCCCAGCCGAGAGGAGGCGTCAGGCTGCGAATCATTCGATAAGAAGTTTTGTGGTGTCCTTTTTCCTGTTTGGATCGACCAACGTCATGCAAAAGCGCCGCCACTTGCAGGATGGCCCGATGCTGCGCGGAGGATTCCGAAGTCCGGCCGTCGCTCGTCAATCCGTCATAGAGCTGCAGGGCGAGCCGTGAAACGTGTTGCGAATGCTTGAAGTCGGGGTCCAGCAGCGAGGCCCAGAGTTTGAGTCGAAGCATGGCCGCGGATTCAATCTCACGCGGACTGGGCAACGCGGCGCGCCACCTCTGCCAGAGAGAATCTTTTCCCAGCATCTTCTTTCGGTAGATTTCTATTCTCTGGGCGCGCTCTTCATTGATTCTGACTCTGCCAGCGGGTACGAGCATCCGCATCCGGAAACACATTTGCGCGCGCTGCCACCGACCAAAGAACGTCGAGATCGTGAACGTCGCCCAGGAGGTCCTGCACCTGCTTGAGATCGTCGCTCCAGGCGGCATGCTGGTCGGGCAGGAAATTCTCCACGATGTAGCGGAAGCGCTTGATCCCGATACGCAGCCGGTGGAATCCCGCCTGGGAGCGGTTGCGGATGCGCGGTCCGATGGAGTCTGTAGGCGTTCGGTCCAGCGCTCGAGAGCGAGGTGACGGAAAACCAGGCTTCCGGGCCGGAATCGTGCCATCCGGCGGGGCAACGAACCGGCTCCAGCGCTGCCATTGTTTGCGGTCGAATTCCTGCAAGCGCCTGCACGGCTTCCTGTTGCAGCGGGGTCTCGCGCGCGGTGAAGAATTGCAGCAGCGGTCCCGGTGACTGGATCGTCCGGGGCTGTCCAGGCGGTGTACCCATTCCTGCATCACATGGACGTCGCGCAATTCTCCCAGCCGGCGGAAGAGGCGCTTCCCTGCTTTCTTCATTTCCTTCCAGGCGGGATCCGGGATCGATGGCCGCGATGCCGTCGGCGATGGAACAACAGCGGCGGAGGGCCACGCGCAGATCGTGGACCGGATCGGGCGCGAAAGGCGACGCTGGCGCGGTCGCACTCCTCGAGGACGCGCTGCATCCAGAAGGCGAGGCCGGATTTGGTTCTAGGCCCTCTGGTCGGGTTGTTTGGGGCGGGCAAACGGTCTCCAACGTGAATAGCTGGAAACCGGTCTCAGCCGAGACGGCTCATGTCCTAAGCGCCTGACGGCGTTATTACCTCCGTAATGTGCATCTTCTCATGGTTTCGCATTACCCTTAGCGGGTAACGGGACATTTCCAGGAGCCGCGTATCATAACGGCAGACACAAACAAAGGCAGCCGGATCGCGTCCGCGCGGGCGTTTGTCCACAGTCTGAACATACTGGTGAAGTACGTTCGCCTGTATGGGCTCGACCACAAGCGCACCGAAGGCCAGTTCGCGATCACCTGGAACGAATTGCAAGAAGGCCTGCCCAAGGGAGCCGAAGGATCGTTCCTGCTCGGGCGTCTCCGAAAACAAGCTTCTGCTGGACGGCACTCCGCTGGAGACCGGGCAGGCGGAACGCAGCTTCGCGCAACTGCTGACCACCGCCGGTCTGGCCAGCATCCATTTTTCCAACCAGGTCACGAAGGAAGAATTCACCCAACTGGTGCGGGCTTTCGCCCTGGGCGGATCCAGAGCCCAGGACGTGGTCAAAGAGATCAAGAACACTTTTGGAGACAGCAAGAGCGCCTCGATCCGCATCAACGAAGTGAGGTTTGTGGCCGCCGATCCGTCCACCGGCGAGGTCAGCATTGCGGCCCAGATCGCGGCCCAGACCCTGGGCCCGGAATTCAAGCAGTGGCTCAATGATCCGCAGAAACTGCTGCAACTGATCGCGGCCGCCGAAGGCGCGAAGAGCGGAGCCCGGCGACGCCCCAGGCAGCGTGCCCGTGGGCAGCGTTCCGAATGTCCGCGGCCCGGTCGCGGAGGTGCTCCGGGAGCAGCCGGCGGCGGCACCTGGGCGGGCGGCGTCGTGCCCTTGCAGGAAGAAGAAGTCATTCAGACCATTCGCCTGCTGACCCGATTTGGAGAAGTCGGCGGCGATCCCAGCGCCGATACCACAGCCTTGCAGAAAGAACTGACCGCGGTTGACCCCAACACCAAGGTCAATCTGCAGCAGCTGCTGGGAAGTCTCGCGGCCCAGGCCACCGTCGGAGCAGACGGACAACACACCGCTGCTGATGAAGGCGGCCGAGCACATGGCCATTCGCTTCGCCCTGGAGCGTTTCCAGAAGGGCGAAGTGAAGGTCAACGCCGTGCACCAGATGATGGAGCACATGAGCCGGCAGATGGACACGCTGCGCCAGATTCTGAAGCTGCAGGAAGACAAGATGAGCAAGGCCGGCATCCTGGTGGAGTCGCATGCCGACATCCTGGACCGGATGTTCTGGGCGGAAGTGCCGGAAGCGGGCAAGAAGAGCGTGCTGCTCTCGCATGAAGCGCCCTGCGTGCCGCCGCGCAACGTGCGCCAGTTTGTGGAGATCCTGCTGGACCGTGGCGACAAGGAAACCGCAGCTGCCATTCTGCAAAACTATCTGAACTGCCTGGATGCCAAGGACAGCGAGCCGCGGCGCAAGATCGCGACCGGCATCAGCCAGCTGGCGGACCTGTTCGCGGCCGCCGGCGGAGATTTGATGGCGCTGTCCATCCGCAAAATCGGCGAGCCGATCGGCCAGGAGTCCGATCCTGAGCTGCAAAGCCTGCTGGGCGCGGCTTTCGTGCGACTGAGCACGGAAGCCAGCGAGCACAAGCAGTTTGGCGCCTTGAACGAAGTCTGCATCGCGATGGAAAACATCGCCCGACAGCGGCCGGTGCTGGCGACCGACCTGCGGCCTCGCATCGGCGTGGAAAATCGTCTTGCCGGAGTTCATCGAAGAAGCCATGCACCTGCCGCAGCTTCCGCCGGACCTGCTTCAGGTTCTGCGCCGCACCTCGCAGGCCGCGGTGGAGCATCTGTCCGACAGATTTTTCCGCTGCATGCGGCGCGAAGAGTGCGACCGCATGGTGGACATTGTGAAGGAACTGGGAGCGCCGGCGCAGGCAACAGATTGCGCGAGATGGTGCGCACCGGCCAGCCGCGCCAGGCCGCTTCGGTAGTGGGCCTGTTGAGCCGCCTGGATGTGCCCACCCTGCTCGAACTGCTGCCGGCGCGCCTGCCGGAGTGGAACCGGTTCTATCACGACGTGGTGGTGCGCCAGATCGCCTACGGCGCGGCCCACGATCGCGGACGTTCGCTGCTGGAGCTGCTGGAAATTCTTGATCCGCTGGTCCTGCCCCAGGCCATCGACGAAATTGGCATGAGCGGCGACCGCACCGCGGTTCCACCGCTGGTGGTCATGGCCGAAGCGGGTGAAGCCCAGGGACGCTCTCCGCTGCTGCAGTTGAAGGCGGTCGAGTCGCTGGGCCGGTTGCGCGAAAACGATGCGATACCGGTGCTGCGCAACCTGCTGGAAGCGAAGAAGATGTGGAGGTGGACGCAATCACCGCGAATTGCGCATCGCAGCCGCGCAGGCCCTGGTCAAGATCGATCCGCGCTACGGCAGCCAGGTCATGGCCGAAAGCGGACTGGAACCGGGAGAGCTGGCCATCGCTCCGCTGGATGCAGCGCCCGCCTGCCCCTGGGTACGGCAGCGGCGCTACGAGCGCATTGTGCTGCGCAAGACGCTGTCCGCGACCATCAGCAGTTCGTGGGGAAAATCCAGCATCCTGATTCGCGAACTGAGCCTGGGCGGCGGCATGGGCACGAAAGAAGACAATCTGCGCGTCGGCTCGGAAGCCAACATCGACATTGCTGCCGGCGTCCGCCGCGTACGCGGGCAAGTGCTGCTGCGGCGCGCCCGGGTGAACGAAGTCGGCTTTGAGATCGTGAATACCGACCTGGAAAGCCGCTACCGTCTGCGCCGTATCCTGATGGACTCTCTGGACAAGCTCGGTCCGGAACCAAGGAAGGCGAGTGGGACGGCCAGCGCAAACCGCAACTGACGTAATCCGGAAACCTCTCAAGAGTAAAAGCCCCAAGAGCCCCTCTCGCGCGACTGCAGAGGCGTTTCACCTGGTCTCCATCTGATACAGCCTTTCTACTTTACCTTGGCAAAGATGATGACCAGCGTGTAGAGCGCCAGTGACTCGATCAGAGCCAGGCCAAGAATCAGCGCGAACTGAATACCGGAGCGCGCCGCGGGATTGCGGCCCAATGCTTCGGCCGCGGCGGCCGTGGCTCGCGCCCTGTGCCAGCGCCGCAAACCGCCGAAGCAATCGCCATGGAAAAGCCGGCCGTGATGGCGACCCAGTTGACCGCGCTGGCGGCTTCCCCGCCCTGCGCGAACGCCGGCACCGCCAGGAACATGAAATGCCAGTGCCATGAACAAATAGCTCAACATTTACGCATTGTGTTCTCTCCTCAGTATGAATTGCCGCCAGTGGGTGGTTGACGTCATCCTCGTGCAGACGCCCTCACGCTGAACGGGCCGATCTAAAGTTTCCAGTTTCTGGTTTCCAGTATGCCTCGACTCCAGAAACCAGAAACTCGAAAACTGCTCTTAGTGCTCTTCTGCCACTGCGCCCGACAAGTACACCATGGTCAGCAGAATGAAAATATATGTCTGCAACAGCGAAACGCCGAGGTGCAGCCCAAGAAAAATGATCGGAACGCCGATCGGCACCAGGGAGAAAAACACCAGGTCACCATGTCGCCGGCAAACATGTTGGCGTAGAGACGAACGGTGAGCGAGAGCATGCGGGCCAGATGGCTGATGATCTCGATTGGAACCATGATGATCGGCCGAGCCACCACATCGGTCCCATGAAATGCTTCAGGTAGGCGATCCCGTGCTGCCTGAATCCCTGGCTCTGGTAGTAGACGAACGCGCAAATGGCGCATCCCAGAGGAACAACGGGCACCGCGGTCGGCGATTCAAAACCTGGGATCAGTCCGAGCAGATTGCGAAAGCAGAATGAAAAAGGTCAGAGTCATCAGGAAAGGGCGTGAACGCTTCGCTGTGTGTCCGATAATCTCGTGGCTCTGGCCCTCGACGAAGCCGTGAGCGCCTTCGAAAACGTGCTGCAGACGCGCCCGGATTGTCCACCGAAAGCCGCGAGCGCACCAGGACAGAACAACAGCACCAGAAATAGAAACACCAGAAGCTGCATGGCCACGGCATTGGTGATTGGCGCCTGGGGATACTGGGGATCAATGTGGAGCGCCCGCAGCAGTCCCGTGACCGGGCCGGCGAAGAGGTGGTTCAGAATTTCGGTAAACCAGAGTTGTTCAGGCATGAATCGAGCTTCTAGCTCCTAGCTTCTAGCTCTTTAGCTGCGTCACCAATGAACTAGCAGCGTATGGAGCGACCTCGAGCCAGAAGCTCGTTAGCCAGAAGCTGCTTTAGATCAGATACCGCGCGCCAGAGCGACCCACGCCTCATAGGCGGCTTCGCACGCGATGGCCGCTACGGGCAGGAACAGGCCCGCAAAAAGCCCGTAAAGACTCGCGGGAGAAACAGTGAATATAACATAGGCTCCGAGGGCCATCAAAACGTAGCGAAGCAGGAAGCGCAACACCATTCCGCTGCTGGATTGCGGTTTGGCCGGACTGCGGTGGCGCGATCGGCGAGCGCGGTCACCACTCGCTTCAGCCAGTGGAAATTCAGGTAAGCGACGGCGCAGCCGCAGGCGAATCCCAGGGCGACGCGCCAGCCGTAGCGCCACCAGGCGGCGACGCTCAGGACGACCGCCAGCACGATCATGAGGCGCGAGATGCGATCGAGCGCGCCCGAATAGAAGGCCTCGCTGTTTGGCATCCGTGGTCAATGGCTCGGACTGCCGTCATCACTTGGACTCTCGAATCGGAAGACAGCGCCGCCCGGATCAGTTCGACGAAGCCGGCAACAATGCCCAGGATCAGTCCCGCGAGGTAGAGCCAGGTCGTGTGCAGCCAGCGATCCAGCGCCACGCCGATCAACCATCCTGCAACCGTGGCCGCCGGAAACACAAACGCCAGCTGGCTGTACTTCGCCAGTCTGAACCCAGGTGCTTCTTCTTTTCGGAATTGTCGTCCTGGCCAGACATGGCGAGAGCTGAACAGGCGTACATTGCCTGCACCGCTTCGCTCGAATCGTCGTTCCTACCGTATCAGGCCGGCGACCGGCGTGGCCTGGGCAATACCCAAAGACCAGTTCACGATGCGGATGAATTGCTCAGGGAAGATTCCGATATAGACGGTAGCGAAAGCCGTAACGCCCAGGGCGACTCGCATCCCGGCGCTGATCGGGAGCGGAGTCTTGTCCAGAGCTTCGCGCATGAACATCTGGTTGGCGATGCGCATGTAGTAGTAGAGCCCGAACACGGCGTAGAGCACGGCCAGCGACGCCAGCACGTAGTGGCCGCTCTCGATCAGGCTCAGGAAAATGAAATACTTTCCGTAGAAGCCGGCCAGCGGCGGGATTCCGGCCAGCGAGAGCAGGAAGATCAGCATCAGGACGGCTTCGGTCGGAGCGCGGAAATAAAGGCCGGCGATGTCGTCCATTTCGTCGCCAATCACATTGCGCTGGCGCAGCGAGGCGATCACCGCGAACGCTCCCAGGTTCATGAAGGTGTAGACCAGCAGGTAAAGCAGAATTCCCTTCAGTCCGTCGAAGAATGCGGGCGCGGGATAGGTCACCGAAGCCAGCGCGACCAGGCCCAGCAGCATGTAGCCGACGTGGGCGATCGAGGAATAGGCCAGCAGGCGCTTCAGATTGGTCTGGGTCAGCGCGGCCAGATTCGCGCCGGTCATGGTCAGCGATCGAAACGAAGATCAGCAGTGGCACGTAGACGGTTCGCAGCGGATACAGTCCCCAGAGGAAGATGCGCAGCAGCATGGCCCAGGCTGCCGCCTTCACCGCCACCGACATGAATCCGGTCACGCTGGTGGGCGCGCCTTCGTAGGCATCGGGCAGCCACTGGTGAAATGGGATGGCGGCGATCTTGAAAAACAGGCCGGTCGAAACGGTCAGCAGCGCGATCACCGCAATTGGGTCGATGTGATTCGGATGAGCCGCTGCCAGGCGAACCAGGCCGCTCCTGATCCCCAGCAGGCTGGTGCTGCCGGTCAGTCCGTAAAACAGCGACAAGCCGTAGGCAAAGATGCCGGAGGAGAATGCGCCCAGCAGCAAATACTTCAGCGCAGCTTCATTCGACCGGCGGTCGCGTGCGCAGAAATCCGACCAGCACGTAGGTGGAGATCGCCATCAGTTCGAGGCCGATGAAGATCAGCACGACGTCGAAGCCCGCGGCCATGCACATCATGCCGACGACAGAAAACAGGATCAGCGAGTAGAACTCGCCGTGATTTTCGTGTTCGATCTCGAGGTAGCGCACCGACATCAGAATGGAAATCGCGGCGCCGCCAGGAACAGGTACCAGAAGTAGATGGTGAAGTGATCCACCACCAGCGAGTTCAGGAAGGCCGATTCTCCCGGGACGCCCGCGGCGTTGAATGCCAGCTGAATTTTCACCACGCCGGCGGCGGAGAACAGAATGCCGACCAGCGCGGTCACCGCATTGGTCCACTTCCATTCCGCGGGCAACATCAGGTCGATCAGCAAGATGCCCAGCGCGAACAGCGTCAGCAGAATGATGGGCAGCGACATCAGGTAGTCGACCCGTCCGAAATTTTGTGCCAGATTGCCGAACACTATTTCGTTCCCTTCGGCTGATTCGATCGCCACCTGCACCGCCGCAGCGGGCGCGGCCTCACCTGCGGGCCGGATCGCAGCATTCACCGCGCTGCACGCCGGGATAGTCTTTTCCCCGCACGGTGTAAACGAGCTGGTTCACCGGTTGCTCCAGAATCTGGAAGAACGGCTTGGGATAGAGGCCGATCCAGAACGCCATGATGACCAGGGGCGCGAAAGTCAGCAGTTCGCGCGGCGTCAGGTCGTGCAGCTTTTCATTCTTGGGATTGGTGACCGTCCCGAAGAACACTCGCTGGTAGAGCCACAGCAGGTACGCAGCCGCCAGAATCACGCCGGGCACCGCCCATGCCGCCCACTTCCAGTTCTCCATGAACGTGCCCTGCAGGATGGTGAACTCGCCGACGAATCCGTTCAGCAGCGGCAGTCCCATCGACGACAGAAACATGATCATGGTGATGGTGGCGTAGACCGGCATGACGTTGGAGATGCCGCCGTACTCGGAAATCTCGCGGGTGTGCCGCCGCTCGTACAGAATGCCGACGATCAAGAACAGCGCGCCGGTCGAGATGCCGTGATTGATCTGCTGCAGCACCGATCCGCTCAGTCCGGCCGGATTCAGCGCGAAGATTCCCAGCGTGCAGAAGCCCAGGTGGCTGACCGACGAGTACGCCACCAGCTTCTTCATGTCCTTCTGCATCAGCGAGACCAGCGCGCCGTAGATGATGCCGACGATGGAGAGGGCAATCATCCAGCCGCGCACTTTGGGATGCATCACCACATCCGGGAAGAACGGCAGCGCGAAGCGGATGAAGCCGTACGTTCCCATCTTCAGCAGAACGCCTGCCAGAATGACCGAACCGGCGGTCGGCGCTTCCACGTGGGCATCCGGCAGCCAGGTGTGGAACGGGAACATCGGCACCTTGATGGCGAAGGCCAGGAAGAATGCCAGGAACAGCAGGATGGCGAACGTCGAACCGTACGCCGGATCGTGGAAGATCAGCGGCGCCGTCTTGTACAGAGCCTGAATGCTGAAGGTGTACTGTCCGGTCTGATGGAAGTTGTAGAAGTACAGGAACAGGACGGACAGCAGCATCAGCACCGAGCCGATCAGCGTGTAGAGGAAGAACTTGATGGCGGCGTAGAGCTTGCGCGGGCCGCCCCAGATGCCGATCAGCAGGTACATCGGCACCAGCATGGCTTCCCAGAACACGAAGAAGAGGAAGAAATCGAGCGCCATGAAGACGCCCAGCATGCCGGTCTGCAGCACCAGAAACCAGATGTAGTATTCCTTCACCCGAGTCTCGATCGCGGTCCACGAGGAGAGGATCGAAATCCAGCCCAGCAGCGTGGTCAGCATGATCAGCAGGAAGGAAATGCCGTCGATGCCGAGGACGTAGCCGGCGCCGATCGATGGGATCCAGTTGTTGGGCGTGCCCTCCATGAACTTGAAGCCGGGCTCGAAGCGCTGCGCCCAGAACCACGGCACCAGCGGGATGGAAACCAGCAGGCCGGCCAGCGCGAAAATGTTCGCGATCCAGCGGATGGCGTCCTTCTTCTCTTTGGGAACAAAGATGAGCAGAAGCGCGCCGACCAGCGGCGTGAAAAGAATGATCGAGAGAATGTGATTATGCATAAAAGCAGTCGTCGGTCGTCAGTCTTCAGTCGTCGGCAAACCCGCTTGCTACCGCACTGCGTAATAGAAAACGAATCCCACCAGCCCAATCACCATCACCAGCGCGTACCACTGCACCAGGCCCCACTGCAGCAGGCGCGCGGGATAGGAAAGCATGCGCGACAGAATTGCGGGGCCGTTCACCAGGAGTCCGTCGATGATCCACTTGTCCCACCAACTGGAAATCGTTCCGCTGAGGCGCGTCATCCAGCCGGCGCCATTGACCGTGCCATCGATCACGTGCGAATCGAACCAGGACGAGGCTTCGCCCAATCCCAGCACGCCCAGGCGCACGTCTTCCACTTTGCGGCGGCCGGTGAAGGCGTAGTCGTAGGCTTCGTCCACGTAATACTTGTTGAGCAAGACGTCGTATAGACCGGCGGCGCCTTCTCCGCGATGGGCTCGGCGTAGCCCTTGCCGGCGTCGCGATAGGCTTTCCACGCCATGCCGAATCCAGCCACGGCCGCGGCGATCGAGAAGGACCATCAGGAAATATTCGACCGGATTGGTGTGCTCTTCTTCCTTCTCGCCGGCGGCCAGCTGGGCCGGCTTCTCCTTCGGCCTGGAATACCGCGGCTTCCCGGGCAAACACCGGCTCCAGGAATTTCTCGAAGCGATTCGATCCGCCCAGGCTGTGCGGCCAGCCCAGCCATCCGGCGCTGACCGCGCAGATGGCGAGAATGATCAAGGGCACGGTCATCGACTTCGGAGATTCGTGGATGTGATGTTCCACCTCGTGGCTCATGCGCGGCTGGCCGTGGAAGGTCAGGAACATCAGCCGGAACATGTAGAACGCGGTCATCAGCGCGGTGGCGTAACCGACCAGCCACAGCAAGCGATAGGCGCCGCCTTCGGACGACCAGGCCTGCCACAGAATTTCGTCTTTCGAGAAAAATCCGGCGAAGGGCGGGATGCCGGCGATGGCGAAGGTCGCGATGAACATCGTCCAGTGGGTGATTGGGATGCGCCGGTGCAGGTCGCCCATGTTGCGCATGTCCTGCTCGCCGCTCATGGCGTGAATCACCGAGCCCGAGCCGAGGAACAGCAGGGCCTTGAAGAAAGCGTGCGTGAAGACGTGGAATACGCCGGCGGCGAATGCGCCCACGCCGAGCGCCAGGAACATGTATCCCAGCTGCGACACGGTGGAATAGGCCAGCACGCGCTTGATGTCGTTCTGCACCAGGCCGATGGAGGCCGCGAAGATCGCGGTCAGCGCGCCGATGAATGCCACCGTCTTCATCGAAGCCGGGCGCCAGCACAAACAGCGCATTCGACCGCGCCACCATGTACACGCCGGCGGTGACCATGGTTGCGGCGTGGATCAGGGCGGAAACCGGGGTGGGGCCTTCCATGGCGTCGGGCAGCCAGACGTAAAGCGGAAGCTGGGCCGACTTGCCGCAGGCGCCGACGAACAGCAGCAAGTGTCGCGGCGGTGATGATCGGATCGCCGATGGCGAAGTGTCCGCTGCGCGCCAGGTGGGTGACGTCGGTGAAGCGCAGCGAGCCGAAGTACCAGGCGATGGTGAACATCCCCAGCAGGAAGCCGGCATCGCCGATGCGGTTGACGATGAATGCCTTGTTGGCGGCGGTGCTGGCCGACTTGCGATGGAAATAGAAACCGATCAGCAGATACGAACACAGGCCCACGCCTTCCCATCCCACGAACATCAGCGACGTAGTTGTTCCCCAGGATCAGCGTCAGCATGGAGAACATGAACAGATTCAGGTATCCGAAGAAGCGGTAGTAGCCGCCTTCGTGCGCCATGTAGCCGGTGGAATAAATGTGGATGAGCGTGCCGACGCCGGTGACGAACAGCAGCCAGATGCCGGAGAGCGGATCGAGCAGGAAGCCGGCATCGGCGTGGAACGGCGCCGGGGTGCCGTCGTGCTTGACGTAGTTCATGTGGCCGGTGTCGGTGCCCAGCCAGGTGTAGACAATTTTCTCGAAAGGCTTGCCCGGATTGTCGTGGGCGTAGTCCGGTGTACTGCCAGACCGCGCAGCAGGAAAAGAGAAAGCCAGCAGCCACCGCGCCGACGCAGACCGCGTTGACCGTCGCCTTCTGCAGCTTGCGGCCGAAAAAGAACATGATCGCCGCGCCGAAGGCGGGAAACAGCGGGATGAGCCAGATGTGGTTCGAGGAAGAACATTGTTTTCAGTCGTCGGTCGTCAGTCTTCTAGCTTCTAGCTATCTAGCTCAGAAGCCAGGAGCTAGCAGCCAGAAGCTGTCTTCTCACCATTTCAGCAAATCCACTTCGTCTACGTTCACTGTCTCTTTGTTGCGGAAGAAGGCGATCAGAATTCCCAGGCCGACGGCCGCTTCCGCGGCTGCGTCGGTGATCACGAAGATCGCGAAGATCTGTCCGTGCAGACCCCATATCCGCGAGAACGCCACCAGGTTCAGGTTCACCGCATTCAGGATCAGCTCGATCGACATCAGCACGATGACCACGTTGCGGCGCGTCAGTACGCCGATCACGCCCAGAACGAAGAGGGCGGCGGCGACGACGAGATAGTGAAGTGTAGATGATTGGAGCCATATTCAGCTTCTAGCTTCTAGCTTCTAGCTTCTAGCTACTGCATCGCGCTTCAGGCCAGGAGCTAGGAGCCAGAAGCTAGAAGCGCTTCTCAAATTCTCTTCTTCGCCATCACTACCGCTCCGATGATCGCTACCAGCAACAACAAGGAGGCGATTTCGAAGGTGAACATGTAATTGCCGTACAGCAGGACGGCGACCTGCTGGGTGTTGGCCTGCTCCGGCATCTGAATTGCGCGGTCCGGAAACAGTGCCTCTGCCTTTGACGTACACAAGTACGAACAGCGCGCCCAGAGCGATCGCCGCCGCCAGTCCGACCAGCCATTGCTTGTTGAACTGCTCTTCTTTCTGCGACTTCTCGATGTTGACCAGCATGATCACGAACAGGAACAGCACCATGATGCCGCCGGCGTAAAGAATGATCTGCACGCCGGCGACAAAAGGCGCGTAGAGCATCAGGTAGAGTGCGGCCTGCCCGAGCAGCGACATGATCAGCGCCAGCGCGGAGTGCACCGGATTCTTGCGCGTGATGACCAGCACGCCGCTGAGCACGGTCAGCGCCGACAGGAAATAGAAGAAAAATGTTGTGGCTACTGGAGCCATAGTCTCTATCCAATCTTGCAAACCCTGCCGAGCTTTGCTGGCTGGGCAGTCAGACACCTGCCCTACGTATTCTCGTGTCAGAACACGATTCCCGCGATCGCCGTCAGGACCAGCACGCCGATTCCCAACGGCAGCAGAACCTTCCATCCTACTTTCATCAGTTGATCGAAGCGGTAGCGCGGGAATGTGCCGCGATACCAGATGTACATATACATGAAAACGCGACCTTGGCGCTGAACCAGAAAATGTCCTGGATGCGATCGCGCACCGGCGGAATGAACAGGACCACGCCGATCAGGGCCAGTACCGCGCCGAATCCGCCCAGGCCGATGGTCTGCACCTTGAAGAACGGATGCTTCGGCATGCGGGCGGTGCTGTAGAAAGTGATGGCGGCGAGGAACAGGAAGGTCAGGCCGGGAATCAGCGAGAACACCAGGTCCCAGGTCTCGCCGTCCAGAGCGTTGGGGAACGGCCGCATCCATCCGCCCAGCCACAGCGTCACGGCGATCGATGAAACCGCGATCATGGCCGAATATTCCGCCAGGAAGAAGAGCGACCAGCGGAAGCCGCTGTACTCGGTGTGAAAGCCGGCGGTCAACTCGGATTCGGCTTCCGGCAGATCGAAGGGAGCGCGATTGGTTTCCGCCACCATGGCGATGGCGAAGATGAAGAACGCGATCAGCCCCAGCGGGAAGAACTTGAAGACAAACCAGACGTGCTGTGCCTGCTGCGCCTGCACGATCCCGATCATGCTCAGCGTGCCCGTGCCTTCCTTATTAAGGCTGGTCATCAGGACGGCGGAAATCACCGCCAGTCCCATCGCGATTTCGTAGGAAACCATCTGCGCGCTGGAGCGCAGCGCGCCCATCAGCGGGTAGTGCGAATTCGAAGCCCATCCCGCCATCACCACGCCGAGCACGCTCAGCGACGAAACGCCCAGCATGAACAGCACGCCGATATTCATGTCGGTGACGGCGTGCGTCGGGCCCGAACGGCACAACGATAAAGACGGTGAAGGCGGTAATCACGACGATCAGCGGCGCGATCCAGAAGACGAACGGGTCGGCCTCGGCCGGCATGATGTCTTCCTTGATCAGCAGCTTGAGGGCGTCGGCGATGGGCTGCAGCAGGCCGTGGGGGCCGACTCGCATCGGGCCCAGGCGAACCTGCATGTGCGCCAGAATCTTTCGCTCCAGCCAGTTCATGGCGATCACGGCGACCGAGAGGCCGAGAAAGATCAGGACGATATAGACGAATGCCCAGAACATGTTGCCGGCGGAGCCCGGCGTGAGTGTCGCTCTTGAGATACGAGGTGATGTAGTCGAGCATCAGCGATCCACCTCGCCCAGCACGATGTCGAGAGTGCCGATGACGGCGATGACGTCGGCGACCAGCGCGCCGCGCACCATCATGTCCAGCGCCTGCAGGTTTACGAAGGATGGCGGCCGCACGCGCACGCGGTAGGGCTGCGTCGATCCGTCGCTCACGATGAAATATCCCAGCTCGCCTTTGGGCGCTTCGATCGAGTGATAGATCTCGCCCACCGGCGGCTTCATCACCTTCGCAACCTTGGCCATGATCGGGCCGTCGGGAATCTTGCCGATGGCCTGCTCGATGATGCGCAGCGATTGCCGCATCTCCTGCATGCGCACCATGTACCGGTCGAAGGTGTCGCCGTTTTCGCCGACGGGAATTTCGAAATCGAAATCGGCGTAGGCCGCGTAGGGCTGGGCTTTGCGCAGATCCCACTTGCACGCCGCTGGCGCGCAGCACCGGTCCGGTCACGCCCAGCGCGATGCATTCTTTGGCGGAAATCTTGCCCACATCCTTGGTGCGCTCGACCCAGATGCGGTTGGTGGTGAGCAGTTCCTCGTACTCGTCAATTTTGGGAGCGACGAAATCGAGAAATTTCTTTACCTCGCGCTCGAAGCCTTCGTAGGTCTCGTACGAACATCCGCCGATGCGGAAGGCATGCGTGGTCAGGCGGGCGCCGCAGTACTTCTCGAAAATCTTGAGAATTTCTTCGCGGTCGCGAAAGGTGTAGAAGAGCGGCGTGATGGCGCCGATATCGAGCGCGTGCGTGCCCAGCCACAGCATGTGGCTGGCGAGCCGGTTCAGTTCGGTGAGAATCACGCGAATGTAGTTGGCCCGCGGCGGCGCCTCGCACGTTCAGCAGCTTTTCGACCGCTTCGCAGTAGCCCAGGCCGTTCGAGACCGCCGCCACGTAATCCATGCGATCCACGTAAGGATTGAACATGGTGTAGGTGCGGTGCTCGGCAATCTTCTCCACTCCGCGATGGAGGTAGCCGATCACGCACTCGGTGCCCAGAACTTTTTCGCCGTCGAGCTTCAGAATGACGCGCAGCACGCCGTGAGTGGCCGGGTGCTGCGGGCCCATGTTGATGATGAGTTCGTTGGAATCGAGAAAGGTTTTCTCGTGCTGTTCCAGTTCCAGGTGGGAAGTCCGGTCGATCGTTTTCGGGTCAATCGTGGTCCGGTCGGTCATTGCCCGCTCTCGATCCCCAGGTTGATCTGTACCCACTCCTGATCCTGCTGAATGATGCCGTAATCCTTGCGCAGCGGGTGGCCCTTCCAGCCGTCGGGCAGCAGAATGCGCTTCAGGTCAGGATGTCCTTCGAAGCGGATGCCGAACATGTCGAAGACTTCGCGCTCCAGCCAGTTGGCGGCCGGCCAGATGGGAACGGCGCTGGGCACGGATTCGCCGTCGGCGTACGCGGCTTTCACCCGAATGCGTTCGTTGTGCGGGAAGGAATAGAGAATCCAGACCACTTCGAACTGCTTCTCGCGGTCGGGATAATGCACGGCCGTGATGTCGACGCAATAGTCGAACTGCTCCTGATCGCGGAGAACCTGCAGCAGTTCGGGAATCAGCGACGAATCGGCAACGATATATTTCTGGCCGAGATAGGTGTACGGTCTCGCGAAGGCCCGAGCCGTGCTGGGCTCTGAGCCGGGAAATCATCGGCGAATCCCAGGCAACGGGAGCAGGACCGGTTGGCTTGGGAGGCGCGGCGTGTTCGGCGGCCTTTGGAGGCGCAGCAGGAGTGCAGGCTTTTCCGGAGACGACTGAACGCTGCCGGGAATAGGTTCTCCTGCCGCAGGCTTTCGGCTCACCACGTCGGCGGCGGTGTGGGGGATTTGGTGTCCTCAGGCATAGCTACGGAAGGTACAAACCTCCGGCGCCGCGGGCGTTTAGAAGAACGTTAACTTTTAACAGCTTGCAAAGTAAGTGTCAATCGCGGAGGTGGGGCTAAAAGCCTTATCCGCAGAGTTCGCAAGGAACGCAAAGAATTCAGAATCGTGGCCTCATTTTCTTTGCTCTGCCTGGTAGCTTTCGATCAGCTCGCGAATCCGCAGGGCGTCGGCTTTGCGGTGGCCGTGGCTGGTGATGGGTGCAGTGCCGCCCGAGGAATCGATTCGAATCTCGGACCAGATCACTCCGGTCGAAATCTGCACCGACGCGACCTTTCCCAGAGCGATGCTCTCTTCGTTGCTGCCGAACAGGCGGGACTTTACCCGGCTCACGTGCTGCGGCGTAACGATGATGCGCACCGGGAAAGAACAGATTGCCCTTGGTCCAGCGGCTGGCGGTGAAGGTCTCAGAGGTGGGTAGAGTCGGCATTGAGGATTGAGTCGTTGGCGAGCGTGCGCAGAAGACTGCTTGCGGAGCTGCGCTCCGCCGGGCGGACGAGGGCGTCCGCCCCTACGCGGTTATATCCACTCCAGGGCGCCTTTTCCCCAGATCCAGATGAAGCCGACGATCAGGATGAGCAGGAAAATCAGCATTTCGATCAGTCCGAAGACGCCCAGCGCCTTGAACTGGACCGCCCACGGGAAACAGGAAGATGGTCTCCACGTCGAAGACCACGAACAGGATGGCAACGATGTAATAGCGAACGGTGTAGCGTCCGCGGGAGCTGTCAATGGGATCGATGCCGCACTCGTAGGGCATCAATTTGGTCTTGCTGGGATTGTCCGGACGCACCAGCTTGGCCGCCAGCAGGGTGACCGGAATCAGGACGCCGACAAATGCGATGAAGATGAATATGGGAACGTAATTTTGCGGCATCGAACTCCTCTCGGACCAATCTGCCGTCTGCTCAAGCTGTGCGAACCAGCAATACTACCGCTGACTTCCTGTCGGCCTTCAAGGCATCGGTACGTCAGACTCACTTCGGACCGGCTGTTGCGCGTGCAGCAGACCTTCAGGACTGACGCCGTCAGGATGACGCCGGCGAGGACAGCGGCGGCTGCGCGTCGAAAAAGACGCAGCCGCCGCATGCGATCGGGAGCACTGATTTTGGGAACTATTTGTAAGTTACGGTTGAGCTGGACAGAGATTGTCGCGGTGCGCTGCCGAATCCACCATCGAGTCGAACGCCGCACCGCTCAGCGGGTTGGCCTTGGCTCGCATCTCGCAACGCAGCATTCAATTTGTCCAGGCCGTCGGCGTTGGGCGAGATCACGTCGACCCAGAATGCTCCAGGAGCTTCCGTGTGGATCGCTTCGGTATCGATTTCGTACTCGACCATCGAGCCGTCGGCCAGCAACTTCTCCAATACCGGCACGATAAGCTCTTGCTGAGCGTCTCAATCGCGTGCTCCGGCGCATCGGCCTTCAGTTTGTAATATGCCACGCGGGTGTAGGCGCCCTTATACGAGCCCGGACGCCAGTTGTAATACCGGCTGACAAATATGCCGTCCGAGTGCTTGGTGGCGCTGGCCAGCACGGGTGAAGTTGGCGTACCGGACTTGTAGAACTTGTCCAGCACGTTCAGCATCGCGGCCATGGACATCGCCGACCACCAGTCGTCGTGGGTTGTGCCGTCCGGCGTATGCACCAGATTCAGGTCGTTGCCGTAGCCTACGATGGTTCCATCGGCCAGCGCCTTGTCCAGAATTTTCTGATCGGCGGCGGTGTTCTTGTCCATGTCCGCCCATTGCGCGCGCGGAATATTCCAGAACCCGACGTAACTGTACATCGGCGGTTTTTCTTTCGGTTCGTCTTGCGCGCACGCCGGTACGGCCGAAGCGGCCATGATCGCGAGTGCGCACACACCTGCAAAAATCCCACATAGTTTCTTGTTCATTCTTTTTCCTCCTCAATGAGTCACCGGCCTGTGGGCGAGAACGCCGGTGCTATGCCAATCCAGTTTCCGGGGAAGAGTTGCGCCGGAACCGTACTCCGAAAGACAGGGAGTGTCAATTAGGCTGTAGTTGGATTCAACTTCTGTTTTCGGGACTAAAGCGTCTCAGAGTGAGCCAGAGCAAGCTTAGGGTGACACCGTCACTTCATGTCGAGGGCGGTCGGGTGGGTGGGTTGATAGAGTCCGATTTCGCCGCCGCTGGGTAGACGGGATCGTGGTTTTGATTCCCCAGCGTTCCTCTTCGGGCGGAGTACATTTCACGCCTTTGGCCTTGAGAGATTTCATGAGCGCGGGCAGGTTATCGCACATGAGGTAGAGGACTGAGCCCAGAAGCCTGTGTCCGGCGTGGAGCCGGCGCGTCTCACCGTCGGAGGGGTGAACGGCGGCTTCGGCGGAAGGCAAAGCGAAGATCAGCCAGCCGTCTCCGGCGTCGACCGCGGGAAAGTCGAGAATATCGCGGAAGAAGGCGCGGTCGGCCTCGGGATTGTCGCTGTAAAGGAGAACATGCGCGCCCGTGATTCCGGAAATCATGACGGAAGTTTAGCAAGCGGCAGAATTTCCGGTAAAGAATGTTTTTGACAAGGATGAAGCGCATCGGCTATCTTTTAAGCGATGAGTTTTCTCACCCATCTCCACCATCACCATCATGTGCACAACATGTTGGCGGGGGTGTCTTGAGATAGGTTAGAGCTCACTCACAGAGATTCGGCCCGCTGACGCGATATCGCGACAGCGGGCTTTTTGTTTCTGGCGCACAAATTCGGAGAAGGTCATGAATCAGGACAGACATGAACCAAGAGATTGATTTCGACAAGATGCAGGGCTGCTGCCCGCCATCGTGCAGGATGCAGCCAGCGGCGAGGTGCTGATGCTGGGCTTCATGAATCGCGAGGCGTTCGAACAGACGCTGCGGGCCGGCTACGTCACGTTTTTCAGCCGCACCCGCAACCAGCTTTGGACCAAGGGTGAGACCTCCGGCAACCGGCTGGAAGTGGTCTCGGCTTCGACCGACTGCGATCGCGACACCGTTCTGCTGCAGGTGCGAGTGCTGGGCGAAGGCGTGGTCTGCCACAACGGAACGCGGTCCTGCTTCACCGAGAGTCTTGCCCTTGCGCAACGGCAAGCGGCTCAGATCGGAAGGATCGTTGCCATGAAGCTGCGCATTGGTATTCCGAAAGGCAGTTTGCAGGAGGCGACGCTGCAACTGTTTGCGCGCGCCGGACTCAACGTCTACACCAACGGCCGGTCGTATTCCGCGAGCACGGCCGATCCCGATGTCGAGTGCATGCTGATTCGGGCGCAGGAGATGGCCCGGTACGTCGAACACGGCGTGCTCGATGCGGGGCTGACCGGACTCGACTGGGTCATGGAAAGCGGGCTGGAGGTTGTGACCGTCGCCGATCTCATCTACGCCAAGCAGAGCCGCGGCAAAGTGCGCTGGGTGCTGGCCGTGCCCGAAGCTTCGACTTACCAGCGCGCGGAAGATCTTGGCGGACTGCATTGTCGCCACCGAACTGGTGAACGTGACGCGGAATTATTTTGCCAAGAAAGGCGTCAGCGTGCGGGTGGAGTTTTCCTGGGGAGCGACCGAAGTGAAACCTCCGATGCTGGCCGACGCCATCGTCGAAGTCACCGAGACCGGCAGTTCGCTGCGAGCCAATCACCTGCGCATCATCGATACCCTGCTCGAATCCAACACGCAGATCATCGCCAACCACGCTGCCTGGAAAGACAGCGGCAAGCGCCGCAAGATCGAAAACCTGGCGGTGATGCTGCGCGGCGCGATGGAGGCCCAGGGACGCGTCGGCCTGATGCTGAATGTCCGCAAGCAGGACCTGGCCGCGGTGCTCGGCGTGCTGCCGGCGCTGCAGAAGCCGACCGTTGCCACGCTGAGCGATGACGCGTGGGTGGCGGTGAACACCATCATTGAAGAGTCGGCGGCCTGGGAAATTATTCCGCGGCTCAAGGCGGCGAACGCCGAAGGCATTGTGGAGTATCCGCTGAACAAGGTGGTGATGTGATGCGGATTCTCGAAGGCCCGTGCCGCCGAGCGTTACGTGCGGAAACTTGAGCAGCGCGGGCAAAAGCTGGACGCACTGGAGCCGCGGGTGCGCCGCATCGTCCAGAGTGTGCGGCGCGATGGCGACCGGCGCTTTGCGGCGATATGCGGAACGGTGGGATGGTTTGAGCGCCGGACGAACCCTTGCGCGTGTCGGAAAGCGAAATGCAAGCCGCGCTGAAGGCTTCGCTCGCCGGAACTGCGCGCCGCGTTGGAAGACGGCGGCGGACAACATCCGCAACTTTCTGCGAGTGGCAAAAACCTCGCGGAGTGGGAACGAGCAACGGCAGGGCCGGAAGCTTGGGCAAGCTGGTGCGTCCGCTCAGCTCGGTCGGATGTTACGTTCCCGGAGGACGCTATCCCCTGCCCTCAACTTTGCTGATGACGGTGATTCCGGCGCAGGTCGCCGGGGTGAAAGATATTCGCGTCGTTTCGCCGCGTCCGGCGCAGGCGACGCTGGCGGCGGCGGCGCTGCTGGGAGTGCGCGAGTTCTACCGGATCGGCGGCGCGCAGGCGATTGCGGCCCTGGCCTACGGCACGAAAACAATTCCTCGCGTGAACAAGATTGTCGGTCCGGGAAATCTGTTTCGTAACCACGGCGAAGAAACTTGTGGCTTTCGATTGTGCCATCGATTTTCTGGCGGGTCCGACCGAAGGACTGATTCTTTGCGACGACGGCGAGCCGTCGTTTATTGCGTCCGACCTGGTTGCGCAGGCCGAGCATGATCCGGACGCGCTGGTGCTGCTGATCACGCAATCGCGAAAACTTGGCGCGCGCGGTGTTCGCAGTCTGTGGCGGTGCTGGCCCGCGGAAATTCGATCGCCCAGCAGGCACTGCGAAAGCATGGCGCCGTCCTGCTGGCGCAGTCTCGCGACAGCAGGCGATCGACTGGACGAACCTGATCGCGCCGGAACATCTGACCACCACGCGCGAGAACTTGCCCGACATTGTCAGCGCGGGTTCGATTTTCCTCGGAGACTATTCGGCGCAGGCGGCCGGGGACTACGGATCCGGGCCGAATCATGTGCTGCCGACCGGAGGTGCCGCGCGCTTCCGCGGCGGGCTCAGCGTGCTCGACTTCGTCAAGGTCATGACGGTGCAGGAAATCTCGCGCGCGGGTTTGCGGAAGATTGCGCCGTCCATTGTTGCCTTGGCCGAGGCTGAAGGACTTCAGGCTCACGCCCGGTCGATCCAATTGAGGTGCGGCCATGCTTGAAGCGCGTCAGGCAGTACGCAAATTGAAGCAGTACCAGCCGCCGCTGGGCGACCGCTCCGGATTGCGCCTGGATTTCAACGAGAATACCGGCGGGTGTTCGCCGCGAGTGATGGAGCGTTTGCGACAGATGCAGCCGGAGCAACTGGCCTGCTATCCGGAGCGCGCACCGGTGGAGCGCGAGGTCGCGTCGTTTCTGGGACTGCAACCGGAGCAGGTGTTGCTGACCAATGGCGTGGACGAAGCCATTCACCTGGTGTGCGAGGCCTACCTGGAGCCGGAGGACGAGGCGGTCATCGTTGTCCCGACATTCGCGATGTACGAAATTTGCGCGGCTGCGACCGGAGCGCGGGTCATTTCGATTCCTGCGGACGAAGATTTTCGTTTCCCGACCTGCAAAGTGATGGCGCACACGACCACGCCGAAGACGCGCCTGATTGCCATTGCGAATCCGAACAATCCGACGGGCGCGGTGGCGTCCGCGGAAGACTTGCTGCTGATCGCTCGCAGCGCGCCCCAGGCTGCGGTTCTGGTGGACGAGGCGTACTTCGAGTTTTATGGCGAATCGCTTCTGGAGCATGCCGGCCAGGTGCAAAACCTGTTTATTGCGCGAACATTTTCCAAAGCATACGGGATGGCCGGTTTCAGAGTGGGCGTGCTGGCTGGGCGCGGCGGCGCAGATGCAGAGATCTGCGGCGCGCCTGTTCGCCTTACAACGTGAATGGAGTCGCGCTGGCTTGCCTGCCGGCGGCGCTGGCGGATCAGGAATATGTTCGCCAATACGTGGAGGAAGTGCAGTGCGAGCCGGAGCCGGTTGCAGGAGGAATTTCGAGTCGCTGGGAATTCCCTTCTGGCCGAGCCAGGCGAATTTCGTGCTGGCGCGATCGGACCCAGTCATGCGGACTTTGTCCGAAGCATGAGAGCGCGCGGCATTCTGGTGCGCGACCGATCGTCGGATTGGGGTTGCGACGGCTGCGTGCGCATCACCGCAGGATGGCAGGAACACACCGAGCGGCTGCTGGCAGCGCTGCACGAGACCTTGAAGGAGATTGGCTGGGGAGAAAGGACGGAGCCGGCATGAGACGGGCCACGATCGAGCGCAAGACGCAAGAAACCGTGATCCGCGCGGTGCTCAACATCGACGGACGCGGGCAAGTACAAGGTGTCGACCGGCATCCGTTTCTTTGATCACATGCTGGAACTATTTGCCCGGCACGGAGGCTTCGATCTCGAACTGCAGGCTCAAGGCGATCTCGACGTGGACCAGCACCACACGGTCGAAGACGTGGGCATCGTTCTGGGCGAGGCTTTTCACAAAGCGCTGGGATCGAAGCGGGGAATTCTTGCGCGCCGGATATTTCGTCATGCCGATGGACGAAACTCTGGGGCTGGCGGCGGTTGATTTTGGCGGGCGCGCATCCAGCCGTTGTCGACACCAAAGTGCGGCAACGGCTGGTGGGCGATCTGCAGGCCGAACTGGTCCACGACTTCTTCGACGGCTTCGCCCGCGGAGCCCGCGCCAATGTTCACGCGCGAGTGCTCTATGGGCGCTCCAACCATCACAAGATTGAGGCGCTGTTCAAGGCTTTCTCGCGGGCGCTGCGCGCCGCCTGCTGGCGCGACCGGCGCATGGCCCGCCTGTCTGCCCAGCACGAAGGGGCTTGCTGTGATCGCGATCGTTGACTACCAGGCCGGCAATCTTGCCTCGGTGCGAAAGGCGTTTGACCATCTCGGCTACGAGTCGGTGATCACTTCTGATCCGTCGAAGTAATCGCGCGGGCCGACAAGATCGTGCTGCCGGGAGTAGGAAATTTCGAGGCCACAACAGCGCTGTCCGGGCCTCTGCAAGAAGCAGTCGTCGAACGCCATCGACCGGCAAATTCCTCTGCTCGGCATTTGCCTGGGAATGCAGTGGATGTTTGAGTCCAGCCCGGAGGCGCCACAGCTTCGCGGTTTGGGGTTGTTCGCGGGCGAATGCGAGAAGTTCCCTGCAGCGGTGAAGTCGCCGCATGTGGGCTGGAACCAGCTTGCAGACTTCGCGGCGACTTCGCGTTTGCTGCGCGGACTTCCGCAAGATTCGTTCGTGTATTTCACGCACTCCTATCGGGCGCCGGTGGTTGAAGCTACCGTCGGCGAGTTGCGCCTACGGCGGAGCGTTTTCCGCGGTGGTGGAACGTGGACAGCTTTTTGGAGTGCAGTTTCATCCCGAAAAATCAGGGATCGGCGGGGCTTCAACTGCTGCGCAATTTTTGTGAACTTTAAGGGTTTGAATCAGAGATGCTGACCAAACGCATTATCGCCTGCCTCGACGTCGACGCTGGACGCGTCGTGAAGGGCGTGCAATTTTCCAGACTTGCGCGATGCCGGCGATCCCGCCGAACTGGCGTTGAGCCACGGCCGTGCGCGGAGCCGACGAAATTGTGCTGCTGGATATTTCCGCGACCTACGAGCACCGCTCCACCCTGCTCGACGTGGTCCGCCGGACTGCCCGGCAGTTGTTTATTCCGTTCACCGTGGGCGGCGGCATCCGATCGCTGGACGATGCCGCGGCTGTCTTCGATGCCGGCGCCGACAAAGTCGCGGTCAATTCCGCGGCGCTGGCCGATCCCGCTTTGATCACACGAATCGCGCATCGCTACGGCTCTCAGGCGGTGATTCGTCGCCATTGATGCGCTGCGCGTCGGCAACGGCAATCGTAATGACATTTCTTTCGGAGTCAAAGCCACCGGAGGCCGGCACTCTACCGGGCGCAACGCCGTGGAATGGGCCGGAGAGGCGGAGAAGCGCGGAGCGGGCGAAATATTGCTGACCTCGATTGACCGGGACGGAACCCGTGGCGGCTTTGATTGCGAACTGACTCGGGCCGTGGTGAGCGCGGTAAACATCCCGGTGATCGCTTCGGGAGGAGCGGGAGCGGCCAGAGCATTTCGTCGAGGTCTTTCGCGACGGGCACGCTGATGCCGCGCTGGCCGCTTCCATCTTCCATCTGGGTGTGACTCCGATTGGCGAGTCTGAAGCAGGAATTGCAGGCGGCCGGAATTCCCATGAGGTGGCCATGCTGATTCCTTCGATTGATCTCATGGGAGGCAAAATTGTTCAACTGGTGCAAGGCGAAAAGAAGGCGCTGGAGTTTGACGACTTCGAACCATGGGTGGAACGGTTTTCGAAGTATCCGCTGGTTCAATTGATCGATCTGGATGCGGCCATCGGGCACGGAAGCGGAGACAACCGGCACCTGGTGCGATCTTTCCTGCGGCGGCTTCCCTGCCAGGTGGGCGGCGGAATTCGCACGGCCGAAAGGGCGCAGGAAGATGCTGGAGGAAGGGGCCCGGCGCGTGGTCATCGGATCGTCGCTGATAAAAGATGGAAGCATCGACGCGGCGTTTGCCGAACATCTTGCCGGCGAGGTCGGCGCAGAGAAACTTGTATTCGCCGTGGACTCGAAGGGCGGAAAAGTTGCCATCCGGGGATGGCGGGAGCTTACGGAAATCTCGGCAGAGCAAATGATTCGCGCTCTTGAACCCTGGTGCGCGGGCTTTCTGTACACCCATATTGATACCGAAGGACTTGCTGCTCGGCATGCCGCTTGACGTAGTTTCCGAACTGCGCCGCGCAACCAAGAAACAACTCATCGTGGCCGGCGGCATCAGGACAGAAGAGGAAGTCGAGCGCCTGCACGCCATGGGAGTGGATGCAGTGGTGGGAATGGCAATCTATCTCGAACTGCTGAAAGTCTGACGATCCACGAATCCCCGTTCCTCCAGCTTGTTTATAATCGCTGTTCACCTTTTGCGGCCTGGTGCGCGCTCATCCGTTAGCGATCCACAGACAAGGAAACCTTTGGCACTCGACGAGAAAATCTACGAACTGCGGCGCGAGAAACTGAAACAGATTGAAGCTCTCGGCCAGCAGGCCTATCCGCGCAAGTACGACGTTCACTCACACCATTCCGCAGATTCTCGCGGAGTACTCGGACAAAACCGCCGAGCAGCTGGAGAATCCGCGCGTCAACGTACGGGTTGCGGGGCGCATCATGGCGATCCGGCTGATGGGCAAGGCAGGATTTGCTCACCTGCAGCAGGGTGGTCAGCGGCTGCAGATTTACGTCAAGAAAGATGCGGTGGGAGAAAAAGGCTTCGAACTCTACAAACTGCTCGACCTCGGCGATCACATCGGCGTCAGCGGGTATTTGTTTCGCACGCGCACCGGCGAACTTTCGGTACACGTGGAGGAAATCACGTTCCTCTCGAAAGATCTGCTGCCGCTGCCGGAAAAGTGGCATGGGCTGACCGATGTTGAACTGCGCTACCGGCAACGTTACGTCGATCTGGTGATGAATCCGGAAGTGCGCGAAGTTTTTCTCAAGCGCAGCAAGCTGGTGCAGTCGTTGCGGCGCTTCATGGACGCGCAGGGATTCGTGGAAGTGGAAACGCCGATGATGCAGCCGGTCGCGGGCGGAGCCGTGGCGCGGCCATTTGTGACCCACCACAACACCCTCGACATGGATCTGTTTCTGCGCATCGCGCCGGAGCTTTATCTCAAGCGGCTGACGGTGGGCGGTTTCGACCGGGTATACGAGATCAATCGCAATTTTCGCAACGAGGGTCTGGGCTGGCGCTGGAATCCCGAGTTCACCATGCTCGAGTTCTATCAGGCGTACACCGATTATCGCGGTGTGATGGATCTGACCCAGCAACTGATTGAGCAGGCCGCGAATAGACGTGACCGGCGGGACCAAGACCAAGTGGGGCGAGGACGAGATTGATTGGGCCGGCTCGAACTGGCGGCGGATGACCATGCGCGAAGCCATCATTCAATACTGGCCGGAGACGGCGGGCGCCAAGCCGCAGATGTCGGACTTCGGATCGTCCGTGAGGAGTAGAAGAATCTGGTGCAAGCGCTTTAACTCCGGCGCACGCTCATGTCGCGTACGATCCCAAGGAACCGGCGGGGAAAACCATCGCGGCGCTGTTCGAGGCTGCCGCGGAAGAGCACCTGATTCAGCCAACGATCATTTATGAGTTCCCCACCGCGGTCTCACCGCTGTCCAAGCAAAAACCGGACGAGCCGGACTGGACCGAGCGCTGGGAAATCTTTGCCGGCAAAGATGGAAATTGCCAACGGCTTCAGCGAATTGAACGATCCCGAAGACCAGCGCCGCCGCTTCGAACAGCAGTTGCAAGAGCGCGAGCGCGGCGACGAAGAAGCGCACCAGATGGATGAGGACTACATCCGGGCGCTGTCTTACGGCATGCCGCCAGCGGGCGGCGTGGGCGTTGGAGTCGATCGTCTGGCCATGCTGCTGACCGACTCGCACACCATTCGCGACGTGATTCTGTTTCCGCTGCTCCGACCGGAGAAACGCCTTAACCACAGAGGACACAGAGGGCGCCGAGGAAACAAAATAGTTTCGTGGTCAGTGGATAGCTTTGTTTCTGCGATAACAATTGTCTTCTCTGTGATTTTCTCTAGCCTCTGTGGTAAATGTTTTTTCTTTCTTCCCCTCAATCCGGGCTTCCATCTAAAATCGAATGCCTATGCGCTTCGACTTCGATTCCGAAACTCGCCGTCGCCTCGGCTACCGGCTGATTGATCAGATCGACGCCTTCTTCTCTTCCCTTCCCGATCGTGCGGTACAGCTTCCGCTGGAGCAGCGAAGCTACGGACCAACTCACGAACCCGCTTCCCGAGCTCGGCGAAGATGCCAGCAAGGTGCTGGACGAAGTCTGCCGCGAGATGGTGGAGCAGGGCTTCCATGTCCCCAGCGCTAACTATTTCGGGCTGATGAATCCGACCCCCACCTACATGGGAGTGCTGGCCGAAGCTCTGGTGGCGGGACTCAATCCGCAACTGGCGACGCTGGCTCGTTCGCAACTGGCGTCGAAGATCGAACTGGAAACCGTCCGCTGGATTGGCGAGCGTGTGGGCTGGCCCGGCGAATTCAACGGAACATTTACCAGCGGCGGCAACGAAGCCAATTTCAGCGGCCTGGCGTTGGCGCTGGCGTCGAAATTTCCCGACTCGGTGGAAGAAGGTGTGGCTTCGATCGGTGCCCAGCCCGTGGTCTATGCTTCGGCGGAGTCGCATCATTCGCTCGACAAGTCGGCCGGGCTTGCTGGGCATCGGACGCAAGGCGCTGCGGCGGATCGCGGTGAATGAATGCCGCGCAACTCGATCCGCGAGATGCTGGAACAGGCGATTGCCGAAGATCGGGCGGCGGGCGAAAACCATTCTGCGTAGTGGCCACCGCGGGAACCACGAATTCCGGCACCGTGGACGATCTGGTCGCGATATCGGAAGATCTGCAAACGCCATCAGCTCTGGTTGCACGTGGACGGAGCTTACGGCGCGTCGGCGATTTTCTCCGACCAGCATCGCGACCTGGTGCGTGGCATCGAACTGGCCGATTCGCTCACCATCGATCCGCACAAGTGGCTGGCCATGCCGTTTGCGGCCGGAGTGATTCTGACCAGCCATCCCGAGATTCTGGAACGCGCGTTTTCCGTGGCCGCACCCTACATGCCGAAGGCCGCGGGCGCGCAACTGCCGGACAACTCGCGCATCAGCACGCAATGGACGCGGCGCATGAACTCGCTCAAACTGTGGTTGACCCTGCGCGTGCACGGACGGCAAGGCTACGAAGAACTGATCGATCAGCCAACTTCAACTGGCGAACGAGCTTTGCCGACTGGGTAAGAAGCTCCGACGATTTCGAACTGGCGGTGCCGCCGACGCTTCCGATCGTGACGTTTCGGCTCAAATCCGTCGGGATTCAGTCCGCAAGCAGCTGGCCGCCGCCCACGAGCAGCATTGTGGACGAAGTCACAGCGCGACGGCCGCCGCTGGATCTCCGAAACCATCGTCAGGGGCCAGAGCGTGCTGCGCATGATGGTGATCAGCTATCTGACCGAAGAGCGGCATTTGCAAGGGTTGGAAGCTGCTTTAACTTCTGCGGCTAATAAGCTCGCCTGGAAGTCTCAAGAAAGAGCTTGAACCACGAAGGACACTAAGGTTCACGAACGGAATCTCCGTTGAGGAATCAGACAATGCACTAGGATTGGTGCAGGCTTCGGCCTAAGCTTTTCCACAGTTCGGGCCAATTACAGGCAGCGCTATCGTAGCGTCCCCTCTGCCTCCTGGACGCTGGGTCGATAGCGCTTTGCTTTTTCCTAGCTTCGCCTTTCGGCTGCGGCGCGTTCCGCCCACTTCCACGCGGTGGCAACAATTTCGTTCCAGCGAACGTTTCGCCTTCCAGTTCAGCAACTTTTCGCGCGCGAGTTGGGATCGGCCACCAGTTCCGCGGATCTCCCGGCCGCGGCGGCGCCATGCGGCTGGGCACTTCGTGGCCAGTTACCGACTTGATGGTCGAAAGAACCTCCACGGACGGAATAGCCACGGCCGGTTCCCAGATTGAGCGCGCATCGAATTTGCCGCCCGTCAGATATTCCAACCCCAGCACGTGGGCCTCCGCCAGATCGCTGACGTGGATGTAGTCGCGCACGCAGGTGCCGTCGGGCGTGGGGTATTTGTCGCCGAAAATTTCGAGCGCCGGACGCTGGCCGCGGATCGCCTCGAAACGCGGAGGGGATGAGGTGAGTTTCCGGGCTGTGCATCTCGCCGATGGTGCCGTCTTCATCCGCGCCGGCGGCATTGAAGTAACGGAGGCTTACATAGCCGAAACCGTAAGCAGGTCCGTAGGCTTCGAGTGCCTGCTCAAAAATCAATTTGGTCACGCCGTAGGGATTCACCGGGACACGCGGCAAGTCCTCGGTCATCGGCACTTTTGCCGGGCGTGCCGTAGACGGCGCAACTGGAGGAGAAAATAAACTTGCGGACCTTCGAGTCGAGCACCGCGTTCAACAAGGAAACTCCATCCAGCACATTGTTCTGAAAATATTTTCTGGGATTGACGACCGACTCGCCCACGTAAGCGTGGGCAGCGAAGTGCATGACCGCATCAACCCGGCGCAAGGCTTGGCGACAGTTTGGCGGTGTCCGCAATATCTCCAACGATCAACTCGAAGCCCTGGGCGAGTTCTGCGTGGCCTGCCACCAGATTGTCGTAAATGATGGCTTCGTAACCGCGGCGCTTGAGCGCAAGCGCGGCGTGACTGCCGATGTATCCGGCTCCTCCGACTACTAGAACGGCCATTGCGCCTCGCTTGCAGCAGAAGTTTTTCAGCTAGTTCGGAACAGAATGAATGCAAGTATTGCGCAGTTTAGCAGAAGCAATTGAGGGAGCGACCGCAGCTCGGTACGAAGATAGTAGATTCTTCGAACGATAAGGCTGCGCTTCGGAATGACAACTTATGACAGGATGGTACGCGGTATTGCGACTCCGCCTTCGGAGGTCTCGTCTTATTTCTTGTTCGCCGATGCGGCTTTTTCGGCCGGGTCTGGCGCCTTGCCCGGAGGGAAGTTGATACTTAGATAATCGATGAAAGCGCTGCGGTCGCTGGCGTCCACAACTGCTCCCCACTTAATCATTTTATCAACCTCTTTGGTCCACGAAGGCTTACTCAAACGTTGCTGCAGGATAATGCGCGAATCGTGGCACTCGGTGCAGGCGGTACGGACCTTCTCTTGCGCGGGGCCGGCAGGCAGGTCGGGAGACTGCGCGCTCAACGGGGACGCGGCGGCAAGCGATAGCAGCGCGATCACCTGCGCGATTTGTTTGAGCGAGCGTTGTTTGAACGAGCTATGCACCGACATGAATCTTCACCTGATCGATCGCGTTGTAAAGATATCCACTCGGATTCCACGCCGCAGTCTGAGGTTGGGTGCGTCCCTGATCATCGGTGGCGCGTGACAGGATGGTATATTCACCCGCCCTCGGAGCCTTCCAAACATAATTCCATAGCCGCCAGGTATAGCGAGCTTGTTCCACTCCCAGCCGGGCGTCGTGCCAAGTCGCTCCTGAGTCCGTGGAGACCTCGACCCGAGCAATATTGGCCTCACCTGCCCAGGCCGCACCCTCAATCCGCACTTCAGACTTCACGGACGAACCGCCGCTCGGCCGCGCGATCACGGACTTCACGCCCAGCGAAGTTATGGGATGAGTATCCTCGGGATTCACTTCGCCGCCAGGGGAGACGGGCTGATTAGGCATGCGGTATCCCGGCTTCATGAAGTTGCCTTCAAATTCCTTGTCGAGAACCTTGATCTCGGTCAGCCACTTGCAAGATGCAGCCCCAATCCAGCCCGGAACCAGAGCGCGTGCGGGAAATCCGTGATGCCGGGCCAGAGGAGAGCCGTTCATGTGGGTCGCGATCAGGGTATCCGCGTCGCTCGCCTTTTCGATCGGGATGCTGCGGATGAACGCCGGCACCTTGCCGGGAATTTCGTCGAGACCGCGAAACATGACATGCTTGCCGGTCGGCTTCACCGCGGCACGCTGCAGCAGATCATGCAGGCGCGGACCGCTAAAGCGTGCCGTCCCCACCGCGCCGCGCTGCCACTGCACCCCGGGAACGTGAGGTTGCTGAAAGCCGCGACCGTTGCCCGCACATTCCAGTGTGTTGGTGACGCTACGAGACTCCATCCTGCGCCAAGTCGGCGAGGCTCAAATTCAGCGGTTTGTCTACTTCTCCGCCAATGACTCAGCCGCCAGCTTTCGGGATCCAGCGTGCTGGGTTCGTGCATGTGATTGCGCACGAAGAAATGCGGTACAGGGGTAATCCAGGAATTGAAAAACTCCGGCGGCATTTCCAGATCGAGAAAGCGAGCCGAGCGCACGATCATGCCCGCCTTACCCGGAATTTGTACCTCCGGCACCTCCGCCGCCTGCGCGAACCCGGGAAGGTTTGCGAAAAGTGCCCCGGCTGAGAGACCCACAAGAAAATCTCGTCGTGAAATCATTTCGTATTGGACAGAAACAAATACAAGATTCTTCGTCAGACCAACGGCCGCCAGAAAGGCCAGCCGTCGGTCTGATTGTAGAACATCCCGTAAGTGCGTCATCAGAATGAGTAAATCAAATCAAACTGATGGCGCACGAGAAATGGCTCGGTCTCGCCGGGAGTCACGCCGGGCGCCAACACGGCGTGCTGCAGGTTGGAGTTCAGCGTGCGCCCGATCCACGCGTTGTAAGCAGCCACAATATTCGAGCGAAGCCGCCAGGAAGCGAAAATATGGTGCTCGATAATGTTGGTAGCCGCGCGTTGTTCGCTTTCGGAGAAAGTGGCCAGAATGGAGTCCTGCCCCGAACGCCAGAATCCATAGCCGAATTGCAGATCATTCTTGTTCTTGATCTGGCCGATGCTGATTTCTCCGAGATACGCCTGGTTTTGCGAACCGATGCTGGTAATGACATTTCCCTTGGAGTCCAGCGGATGGGCCGCCGCCTTGAGGTTGTTCTCGTATTCCAGCACCAGGTTCAGCGGGAAGCGGGAAAGCCCGGTCTTCAACTGGTTGTTGAGAATCAAGTCAGCATATTCGAATCCGGACAGGAAGTGCCGTTGTCCTTTCGCGTCCACGAAGGTGGCGTTGGTCATCCCGTTGGAAGCGATGGCGCAAGGCGGAACGGCTGGCAATCCGGAACCCGTGGCGCAGCCCGGACCTTCGCCGGGGACTTGAATCGGCGGGTTGCCGCTGGTGGTGGCCTGGGTTGCGAACGCCGAGGCATTCAAGATGGCGTCCGGGAAGCCCCAGTCAATCAAGGTAAATGACGGAGTGGTGGTCAGCGGACCGAACTTTAACGTGGCGGAAACGTTGCCGCCCAGTGCAAAAGAATCGTCACCCTTCGCGACTTCGTTGTAGAGCAGCTGCATGCCTTGTACGGTGAAGTTCTTCAAGAAAGGCGTCTTCAAATCCCAGGATAATTTCTGGTTGAAGCCTTCGGGGTTGATATCCGGGTCGAGCGTGAGCGAGGTGCGCGCCCAGGTATAGGCAAATTTGCCTCCGGTCAGCGAGAGCCATCGGGCGGCGACGGGGTTGAAGGTGATAAATCCGCGGTCGAGGCCGATGGTCTTGCGCTCGAAGAAATTGGTGAAGGTTTCATTGGCGGAAGTAGGGTCGCCGAGCGAGCCTGTGGCCAGGGCGAAGCCTCCGATGAAAGTTGTCGTTCAAGCGGCCGTCAACACCGAAGCGGACACGAAGGCGGGCGCGATTACGGGTGACGCAGGTCGGGCAATCCTGAAAAATGTCTTCGCCACGCAGCCGGATGTCGCCGCTGAAGCGGAAGCGTCCCAAGATATCTTGCAGAGCGCTCAGCCTCTTGTCTTCATCCTTGGATCTGCTTATCCACGACCGACAGGGCAGTTTTCGCCTCGGTCGAGCTGCTGGAAGCCTGCTCGGCCAGGCGCTGAGCCTCGACGGCGGACTGCTGGGCCTGAACGGCCGTCGTCTGGGCCTGCTCAGCGCTACCCTGTACCTTTTGCGCCGAGGCGTTGGCCTGCTGGGTCGCATCCAGCAATTGCTGGAGCTGAGACTTTAGCTGGTCCAACTGTTGGCGTTGCTCCTCCGACTGCTTTTGCTGCGCAGCCAAAGCATCGCGAAGTTCTTGTATCTCTTTGGCGCTAACCCGCGCCTGGCTGGTGACTTTCTTTGGAGCGGGCTTCGGGTTTGCACCCGTCTGCGCCATCGCTACGCTCATCAACAGGATGGATAGACCGAACCGCAGGAACAGTTTCATTTCGTGTTTCCCCTCTTTCGTTTTGAGAGTGATCGCTTGTACTCGCCGCTTCTAACGCACTCCTGAAGCATTGGGAACAGCAAAGCCGTAACCACGCAACAACTCTTGCACCACCGGAGTCTTCAGAAACGTGAAGAACTGGCGGGCAACTTCTTTGTTCGGCGAAGACTTTAAGACCACCGCCGCTTGCTCGATGGCGGGATAGTCGTCACCGGGAATCTCGACGTACCTTCCTTTCTCTTTCATGGATGGAGCCAAGGCCAGGGAGAGAGCCACAATGCCGACGTCTGCGTTGCCGGAGACGACAAACGAGGCAGTTTGAGAAATGTTTTCGCCCAGGACGAATTTCGAGGAGACTTTGTCGTATAGCCCCTCTTGCCTTAGAGCGGCAACGGCTGCCCGCCCATAAGGCGCGTGCTCAGGATTTGCGATGGCAATCTTGCGGATGCTCGGGTCGAGCAGGGCTTGCAGCCCCCGGGTTAGATCGAGCTTTGAGTCTTTAGGTGCCCACAGCACGATCTTGCCCGTGGCATACGGATAGAAAGTCCCGGGCTCGGCGAGTCCGGCAGCTTCCAGTCGCTTGGGATAATCGATATCGGCCGAGAAATATGCGTCAAAGGGAGCGCCGTTTTGTATTTGGGCGAAGAAGGTTCCTGACGATCCGAAGATCAGTTTCACGTGCTTGCCGGTGTCTTTTTCGAAGCGGGCGGCCACGTCCTGGAAAGCAAACTGGAGGTCGGCCGCGGCTGCCACTGTGATTTCCTGCGCGGCGCAGTGCCCCAAGGTCAGAGTCAGAAGAGCCGTCGCCAGAACCATTCGTTTGAAATTCATCTCGAAACTCCTGTGAACAGGGTATTTTGGGATGATCTGGTTTAATGCAGGTCGTCGGAACGTGTCAATTCGACTTGAACCGACTCACAGTGAGGCGAAACAGGGCGGTTTACAACAACATCCGAGGCTGGAGGCGTGCGTGGAGACGGGCTTCATACGCGCAGGATCATGACTTCTGTGGATTTGATAAGAGCCGCGGCAACTTGTCCCTTTTCCAAATGCAACTCACGCACGGCATCCGAGGTTATCACCGACGTGATCTGTTGCCCCCCAATAGACAATGTGACTTGCGCCATGATTCCTTCAACTTTAATATCGACGATCCTGCCAATGAGCTGGTTGCGGGCGCTGATTCGCCTGAATTGAGCGCGACGCTGGGGAAGTGGAGCCCGTTTCTCCGCGAACCGCAGGTGCCGGTGCAATTCGCTTTCCGGAATCCGGTGATGTCCACCTTGGGTTCTGACGGTCCGCAGTTTTCGCGTGTGTATCCATCGTTTGAGGGTGGAATAACTGATGCCCAGTATGTTGGCGGCATCGCGTAGTCGAACCAGTTTGATATGGTCGCTCAAGAGTCAGATCCTCCACGGACCAGCCTGGGATGTCGACCCCATCATAGACGCCTGGCATCTTTAGCGAGAACTGACTCTCCGAAATAAACTCTGGGACCCGATCTGAATCGCCTCTACACCACAGCCTACCCATCCTCAAATCCTTATCTCTCAATTTACCTGCTCTTTGTCTTTATGGTCCTTCTCCTTATCCCTGCCCTTGGCTCTGCCAACATTTGCATGAACGACTATCGGCAGCAGGTTCGCCGTCTGGCGCTTCTTTTTGCGCAAACGCCGTCCCGATTTCGAGAACTCGGGCCCCACGATATCTGCCAAGGTGGTGTGCTCGAGAATTTTGGCGGCTGCATCGCGGACTTCCAAAAAAACCTGGTACAAGGCCCGATGTTCGAGATCGCGATCGATCAGACTGCGCAGCTGCTCGGCATCGCCAAAAGGTGCTAACGGCCCGTCGATCAGCCGAATAATCTCGCTGAGATGGATTTCAGAAGGCGCACGGCGCAACTGGTATCCACCTTTAGCGCCACGCACGCTTTCCACCATGCGGGCATTTTTCAACTCCAGAAGAATCAGCTCCAGAAATTTTTCTGGAAGAACTTCTTCATAAGCAATATCGCGGATGCGAATGGCTCCCTGATTGTAGTGGCGGGCCAGCATCATCATGGCCTGCAGGGCATACAGGCCTTTCTGGGAAATCTTCATGGCCCACCATAATGCCATAAAAGTCTATCTTCTTAGTAGAGTTTATTTTGATGCGGGGGATTATTGTTTGCGATCCGAGGTTTTTGTCAAAGTTGGTCGGTGACCGCCTAAGGGCTTAGCTCAGCCTCAGGACCTGCACTGTTATGTTGTCCGGGCCACCGCGTTTTTTTGCCGTCGCCACCAGGGCGTGACAGATCTCGTCGACGGTTTTTCCAGAGGCAATTTCCTGAATCTCGCGGTCGCTTAGCAGTCCCCATAAACCGTCGGTGCAGAGTACCAATACATCTCCGGACTGGAGTGTGACCGGCTCCTCGGGAGCGTCAGGGGTGATGCTCGACCCAGCCCCAAGGGCAGCCGTCAATATATGCCTCTGAGGATGAGATTCAGCTTCTTCGGCGCGAATGATGCCGTTTTCGACCAGGCGGGTCACGTAAGAGTGATCGTGAGTAAGCCGCGAAATGGAAGCATCGCTTATCAGGTACAACCGGCTGTCGCCGACATGCGCAAAATAGAGCAGGTGATCAAGCAGGGCGATTGCGGTGCAGGTCGTTCCCATGCCATGCAGGTCAGGATACTTGGCGCCGAATTCCTGTATGCGATTGTGAGCGGTTTGAAAGCCAGCCAGCAGCCAGGACCGGGGATCGCCCCCGACCGTGTTGGTATACACCTCTTCGATAGCTTCGGCTGCGATCCGGCTGGCTTCCTGCCCGCCTTCATATCCGCCCATGCCGTCGGCCACGATGGCCAAACGGCCTTTCAACGGAAACGTTTGATCGTCATCCGGCTCCCAATAGGCGTAGCGGTCTTCATTGTTCTCTCGCTGGCAGCCAACATCACTGAGGCTTCCCAGCTCAATTCCAGGCCGAACTTTCATTCCACCTCTTTACAAAAAAAACAACACCTGGGCGAACTGGGGATTATACCGGACAAAGTGTCGGCGCAGGACGAAGGTTGGTACATGGTCATTTAACCGGAATGACCGTGAGACTCGCAGAGCGCTGCACCACTATGAGTTGAACTCGGGGTATCCTACAATGACTGGGCATGGCAACGGCAGCGCCGATAAATCGGCAAGAAGTAGACGAACAGATTGGCAGGGCTGCCGGTCCGTGCGTGATGGTGCTTTTCGGGGCCTCGGGCGACCTGACCAAGCGGAAGCTGGTCCCTGCACTTTATAACCTGGCCAAAGCGAAGCTGCTCCCAAAGGACTTTCGCTGTCGTTGGTGTGTCCTTCGACGACTTGACTCTGGAAAACTTTCGCAACCAGGTGACCAGTTTTTTGCAAGCCGAAGACCGCGGCACGGAAGCGTGGGAGTGGTTCACCCAGCGGCTCTACTATCAACGCGGAGACTTCGCCGATCCCGCCACTTATTCGACGCTGGCCGACCCAGCTCGCCAGCGTGGACCGCGACCACAATACCGACGCGAATTATCTGTTCTATCTGGCGACCGCGCCCAAGTTCTTCGCGCAAATCGTGCAGCAATTGGGCAAGGCCGGGCTCTCGAACCAGGAAAACGGGCATTGGCGGCGAGTGGTCATCGAAAAGCCTTTTGGGCACGATCTGGACTCCGCCAAGGCCTTGAATCGCGACGTCAAGTCAGTGCTGGCGGAAAACCAGATTTATCGCATCGATCACTACCTGGGCAAAGAGACGGTGCAGAACATCATGGTATTTCGCTTCGACAACGCCATCTTCGAGCCCATCTGGAACCGGCGATACATCGATCACGTGCAGATCACGAATGCTGAGACGGTCGGCGTGGAGCAACGCGGCGGATACTTTGATACCGCGGGAACACTGCGCGACATGGTCCCCAACCACATCATGCAACTTCTCAGCCTGACTGCGATGGAGCCGCCGGTTTCGTTTCAGGCGGACGCAGTGCGCAATGAACAAGCCAAGATTTTGCGGGCGGTGCAGCCGCTGGATTCCGAAGATGTACTCCAGTCCAGCGTGCGCGGCCAGTACGGCGAAGGCGTGATCGGAGGCGAACGAGTTGTGGCTTATCGCTCCGAGCCCGGCGTCGCTCCGGAATCCAGGACCGAAACTTTCCTCGCTTTGAAGCTCAACATCGACAATTGGCGATGGGCGGGGGTTCCGTTTTACGTCCGCACCGGTAAGCGGCTGGCGCAGCGTCATACCGAAATCACGATTCAGTTCAAGCGCACTCCGTTCGAGATTTTTCGCAACGCTCCGGTTCACAATCACACCAACCAGCTGGTCATACAGATACAGCCGGTGGAAGCCATCTCCTTGAGCTTTGGCGCCAAGGTTCCTGGCCCGGTGCTGCGCGTCGGATCGGTGGACATGAGTTTTGAATACTCCAAATATTTCGGGGCGGACGCGTACACCGGTTATGAGGTTCTGCTTTACGAGTGCATGATCGGAGATGCAACCCTTTTCCAGCGCGCGGACATGGTCGAAGCCGGCTGGAGCATCGTGGACCCGGTGCTGGATGTGTGGCAGGCCCTGCCCCCGCGCAGATTTCCCAACTACCCGTCAGGCACATGGGGACCGGCGGAATCGGACGAATTGCTGGCCCGCGACGGCCGGCAGTGGAGGAAAATCGAACCATGATTCTCGCAGGCGATATCGGCGGAACCCGCACCCGGCTGGCCGCTTTCGAAACTGAAGGCAGCAAGCTGAAATGCGTAATCGAAAAAACCTACCCGAGCCAGGAGCACAATGGCCTGGCGGAAATCGTCAGCGACTTCGTCAAAACCGAAGGCATCCCGGTCCACAGCGCGTGTTTTGGCGTGGCCGGGCCGGTGCGCGGCGGGCGCAGCAAGATTTCGAATCTTCCCTGGACCATCGATTCGCGCGAACTGGCCCAGCAGCTCAAACTGGAATCCGTTGGCCTGATCAATGATCTCGAAGCCTACGCCTATGGAGTGGATGCGCTCGAGTCAAAGGATCTGGTTACGCTGAGCGCAGGGTTGGAAGACGCAGAGGGAAATCGCGCGGTGATCTCAGCCCGCACCGGCCTGGGCGTCGCAGGTCTTTATTGGGATGGCTTCAGACATCATCCATTCGCGTGCGAAGGCGGACACACCGACTTCGCGCCGCGGAACGACCTTGAAGTCGAATTGCTCCGCTATGTTCTGAAAAAACATGGCCACGCCAGCAGCGAGCGCATTCTTGTCCGGGCCGGGAATCAAGACCATCTACGACTTCCTTCGTGACACCAAAAAGGCCGAGGAACCGGCCTGGCTGAAAGAGGAGATGGAGAAGTCGCATGACGCTCCCGCGCTGATATCGAAAATGTCTCAGGAAAACAAGGCTCCCATCTGTGATCAAACCATGTCAGTCTTTGTCAGCGCGTACGGAGCCAAGGCGGGAGATTACGCGTTGAATTTCATGTCCACGGGCGGAGTTTTCGTTTGTGGCATTATCGCCGCCAGAAACCTTCCCAAGATGAAAGATCCAATCTTCATGGAGTCATTCCTGAGCAAGGGACGCATGCGGGATTTGCTTCAGGATATGACGGTCAAGGTCGTGCTGAACGACGATTGCGGCATCATGGGCGCGGCGCGTTACACCTTGATCCAGAAGGCGTTTGGCAAGAGCGGCCGGGCTTCGAGTTAGAACGCTACCTTAAATAAATCTCTGTCAGGGCTGGTGGGGAGGACTTTGAGTCAGCTCCTAGGATCGAGCAGCAGCTGCGAAATGCCGTCCAGTGGAATCCGCAGCCAGGACGGCCGGTTGTTAAGCTCATACCCTAATTCGTAGACCGCCTTATCCATCAGGAACGCGTCCAGCAATAACGCCAGCTCTTCCCTGCTCTCCGGGATAAATTGCGCGCCTCGCGAAATTTCGAAATAGGTTTTCAGGAACGTCGCCGATACCCACTTTTGCCAGTAGCTAGCCGCCGGAAGCTGCAACGTTTCATCAAGTTTCCCCTCGAGCTTCACCGGCGTGGCCGACTGGAGAAGCGGAGCGTACGCGGCGTAATGAAACGAGCGCAACATTCCGGCAACATCCTGCAGCGGCGAGCGCTTCTTGCGGCGTTCCCCCAGTGACCGTGCGGGCTCGCCTTCGAAATCGATAATTACGAAGTCGGAACCAGTAAACAGGATCTGGCCAAGGTGATAGTCACCGTGGATGCGCGTGAGCACCACCGAAAGTTCGCGTTCGGCGAGAAGGCGCAGCCGCTCTCGGGCGTCGTCCTCGAGGCTGAGAACTTCACTGGCCTGCTGGCGGACAGGGTTCGGCATGACATCCTTGCGGCGGCGAAGCAAATCGAAGTTTGAAGCGAGGAGCGTCAATGCTGAGCTCACAAAAGCTTGCTGCTCAACTTTGGAAAAAGGCTGGGGCGTAAAATCGGGATCGTGACGGGCGGAGGCCAGGGCCAGGTGAAGTTCTGCGGTTCTTCTGCCCAGCAGCGCCGCAGAATCCAGGTAGGCGCCGATCTGCCGCCTGACTTCATCCGGAATCGGCTGGTCAGAAAGCGCAAGAATTGTAGACTGCGGAATCTCGCCTTCCATAATGCAGGTTAGCGGCGCTTTCTCATAGTATTCCGAAAGCTCGCGCAGCGTGAACTGCCAGGCATCGCCCTGATTCGCAACGTAACCCTGCAGCACACCGAGGGCCGTCGGGTTTCCTTCCGGAGTTGCATATTTGAGAAAGCCTGCCACCACCGGCACATTTCGAAACGAAGTCTTTTCAGTCAGGAAGGAACCAATCTCTAAATCCGGGTTGAGTCCTTCTTCTACACGACGGAATATTTTGAGCACCAGACGCTGCCCATAGACTACAGAACTGTTGCTTTGTTCCGCGTTCATTAGGGATGGGGGCAGCGGCGGCTGTGACGGCGGCGAGAGCGTTGCAAATGCGCTCGTGGAAACGGCCTGGATTTGTCCCTTGACTCCGACAAAGCAAGCGCCCTGCGCGATTGCCTCCAGAAGGCATCGAAGAGATTCCTCGTCCGCCAACGCGTCGCCAAGGACAACGTCTTCCGCATTGCCCTCCGTTCGAAATTTCAAAACCGCTGTGGGATCTCGTTCGATATGGTTTGGAATCTTTACCAGGGGGATGTCATAAGTCTCGGCCGATCCGCCGGCGTAGCGAACTTTAGCCAGAACGACGTACCAGCGACCAGTCGGGCGATGGATTGGCACCACGTCCGAAATTTCAACCGACTCAATCGCGCGAGCCTTGCCGCCAAACCAGCGGCGGTGCACGAGGAATTCTGGAAGAACCTCGGGCAACCTGCGGCGCAGAGCGGCGAGAAAAGACTCTTCCGGAGTTAGGGCTTCTACCATGGTCATGCTCTTGCCCGGCTGGGCGGTCGATTCGCTGCCCTGTGCTATTTCAGCTCCCGCGGGCGGGGGCGCCCGCACCACAATGCAGATTTACTGCACCCGCAGAATCAGTTGACTTCCGCTATCCAGATGTACGTTGTCGGTGTTGGAGCTCAGCACAGAAGTCGCGCCTGAAGAGTTCAGCGAAAGGCCTCTCATTCCGACTACTCCCTGGCTGGTGGACCCGAGCGGACTGACACTTGTGCCTACGGGTCCAGTCTGATCCTGGGACGTACCGGAAGCGCCGCGCGATGGATAGCCGCTGGGATATGAAGGCGGCGTGGGCGAAGCAGCTCCTGACACTGTGCCTCGCTGTGCCTGCGCAGCCGAGGGTATGCCGTTGGGGCTCGAACCCATGGAGTCGTCCCCAGCGACGGGAAGCGAAGTCTGTAGCGGGCGCCCAATCGCCTGCACGGCGGCTTGCAACGGCAGTTCGCGGCCGTCTTTCATCAGCACCCGGTCAAAGCTGATGCCCACCACGGAATCGGGAGATTGTTTGGTGTGAGCCTTGGCTTCAGTCACGTGTCCGATCACTTTGGCATTTCTGGGAATGATAATCTGGCCGTGTGACAGCAAATCCATCGCCGTCCTGGCCTCGATCTTGTCGTTAGCTTTTACCTTCTTCGCATCCAGCGTCTTCGACAACTCCACCGAGATAATCGTCCCTGCCGCCAATTGATTTCCGGCTGGAGCCTGCTGGGCCGCCGGGTTGGACGTGGCGCCCGGCTGGGGCGAGACTTGCGCCCAAGACGTAAGGACATAAAACATAATGAGTAGCGGCAAAAAGCAGATTCTATGCATGATCGCTCTCCCTGCAGGTTCACAAAGAAACCCAACGTCTTCAAAGCTCTATTTCGTGTACCTTTGTGTCCTGGTGCTCCTGCTTCCCCTCCCCGGTTAACTTTCTCAGGTCCATCTCTTAGCGGTGACCTGTTAGCTAAGATGCAGATGGTCAAAACCAGGTTCTTTCGCGATATCTTCGATACTCGTCCCCGAACTTGGCTTCGAGAACCTTGGCTTCCTGGTGAGCGCGAATGATCTGGACCGGAACCAGCACTGCCAGCAGAAGAAATGCATAGCGATAGTGTATGGCGATCAAGACTCCCAGGATCATCAGCCCGCTAAAGACATAAATCGGATTCCTGATCTTCGAGTAAATGCCTTCGGTCACCAGAGCGCGCGCCTGCGGGGTCACGGAAAAGGATCTTCCCAATTGCCACCGCGCGGTGAACAGAAAAACGGCGGATGGAACCGCGATACAGAGTCCAATCCAGCGCGAGCTGCTCCATTCTCCAGGGCGGAATGCGATCACCGAGATGACCACTAAAACCACACAGAATTGGAAAACGAAAAGAGGTGTGATCTTCGAGCTATCAGGTTGAGTCTCTGTCATGGGTGCCATTTTACGGACGCATGCTATATTGCCAGACCCTGGCGGACACTATGAATAAAATCAGTGTAGGCTGGCTTTAGTCCCGCCGATCGCATATCCGCCGCGATCTGCCCGCGATGATATGCCGCATGCATGACCACGTGCATCAGAATGTCATCTTTGCGGTTGCCCCAGGCTTCGCCCATGCTGTTTTTATAGGTGATCGACCTTGCCAGATCAGCCTCGCTACAAGCCCCCAGGTAGGTCCTCCACAGCTCCGACAACTCGTCCGCATGCCTAGCGCACTCCTCGATTGTGAACTCAGGCCAAACCGGAACCGTCTGCTTCCGCCCCTCAAGCCGTTCCAGCCATACCCGCTCCGCCGCGAGAATATGGGCGATGAATTTCAGGGGACGCGCGGGAGGAGTGGAGGCTGCCCGCAACCCAGCCAGAACTTCACGATTAGCCCAGGCGTCGTATGAGAAGAGACGGTTCAAATGCTCGACTATGTCCATGATTCCAATATTGAATCACAGTTGCAGCTGCCCTGTAATGTTCGTGACCGTGAGAACAAAGCGCTGCTTTCGCAGGCAGAAAAAAGCCCCGCGTTTTACGGCGGGGCTGTGACGAAGGGGCACTCAATCGTCGGTAATCAAGTTTCGACCTGATCATCGACGACCAAAGTCTTATTTCTTTTCGTTTTGCATTTGCTCCTTGGCCTCATGGGCGGCGGCCTTGTGGCCAGCCCGTTCAACGGCTGCCATAAAGGGAGCGGCCGCGGGTGGCGGTGGGACACTTCCCATCAGCACCTTGCGGAAGGGGAGGTCCTTACCGTAGATGGCTTCGGTCGAATCCGCGTCCTGCTCCACGACCGCTCCCTCCAGGGTGAGGCCTGCAAAAGCGCCCTTGGAGCGGGAGTACGTGAGCAGTTCGGCATTCATTTTCCAGTCCGTACCGGCCGAGGCATGACGCCCAACGGGTCCGGCAGCGGCTGAGCCTTCGCCGCTGATCTGGAATTTGCTGGAAAGCAAGTGTTGCAGACCTTTGTCGTTCATCACCAGCATCACCAGGTCGACACCTTCAGCGCCGATCTGCAGTCCCCAGCTTCCGCCGCCTACAGAAACGAAAGCGGGAGCACTCCAGCCGTTCGCGGTGCGGCAACTGGCCACCCCGCGGCCGTGCTTTCCGCCAACGATAAAGCCGGCCTTAATCAGGTGAGGAACAACCACGATGCACTTTGCATCGTCCAGCACTTCTTCGGGAATGCCCTTGTCCGGCGCGTCCATAATTTCTTTGAGAACATTCGCTGGCGTTCTGCAGACGCTCTTCGGAGTCCTCCTTGGCCGTGGCCCAAGCCATGCTGCCCAGCATTGTGATCAAACTAAGTAAAACTGCGAACCAAGATTTTTTCAACGTGCCCTCCCTGGAACTTCGATTTTGGCCGAACGGACCCGTGTGACTTCTCCAAATTTACTCTCCGGATTGCCCTCGACTCAAAGCGCCGGCCGACGTCCCGTGATCAGATTGATCACCAGCACCACAACCGCGATGACCAGCAGAATGTGTATGTATCCGCCCAAAGTGTACGAACTCACCAAACCGAGCAACCACAGAACCAGCAGAATCACAAAAATTGTCCAAAGCATAAGTCACCTCGTCGTGTGTTTGAGAGTGTCCTGGGCCCGACGACGCTACTTTGATCCAGATTGCGCCCAAACAGTTGGTTGTCTACGTCTCGCCGGCGTGAAGATAGTCTGCAGCAGAGCGATCGCTTGTATCTAAGGAGAATCCTGTAGAAATGCGGGGGAAATCATCGTACCCGATCGAAGTCTCCACTTGAACTCGCGAATCGACGGTTGCGAGGCTTGAATTCGACGGAAGCAAGAGATTAGCGTGGGCAGAACAACTTGATATCCGAAGCCGCCGCGGTTTCGTCCAACACTAAGCATATGGATTTCGTCCAACTCGCTGAGGAATAGCAGTGCAGCGAGGAGGCCCCATGAAGCGCAGAGATTTCATCATCGGAGCAACCTGCGGAGTGGGAGCGGCGTGGGTCGGCTGGCGAGGCTTGGCTACGGCCACGAAGGCGCTGCCCCCGTTGCCGCGCAAATTCGCCGCCTCCGATACCGTCGTGCTGGGCAAGACCGGAATCACCACCAGCCGGCTGGCCATGGGAACCGGCACGGTGGGCAGCGGACATCATTCTCACCAGACCGCGCTCGGCGTGAAAGGCCTCTCCGACCTGCTGCTCAACGGCCACGACAATGGCCTGCGATTTTTTGACGCCGCGGATGCCTACGGAAGCCATCCCCATGTGGCCGAGGCGCTGAAGCATGTCTCCCGCGACAAGGTCACCGTACTCACCAAAACCTGGGCGCGCGACCCGGCCGAGGCTCGCGCCGATCTTGATCGTTTCCGCCGGGAACTGGGAACCGACTACCTGGATATTTGCCTCATGCACTGCCTCACCGAAGGCGACTGGACGGAGCGCTACCGGGGAGTGATGGACGTCTTCTCGGAAGCAAAGGAGAAAGGGATCATACGGGCGCATGGCTGTTCCTGCCACAGCATCGAGGCGCTGCGCGCGGCGGCCAAGTCTCCGTGGGTTGAAGTGGATCTGGTGCGGATCAATCCCATTGGTTCGCACATGGACGCCGATCCTGACACCGTGGTTAGCGTGCTGCGCGAAATGAAGGCGGCGGGAAAAGGCATTGTCGGCATGAAGATTCTGGGTCAGGGAGACCTGCGCGGTCGGCAGGACGAAGCCCTGAAGTATGCGCTGTCGCTGGGCGTGCTTGATGCCTTTACCATCGGCGCCGAGAGCAAGACCGAGCAGGAAGACCTGATCCGCAGGATCGCGGCGGCCTAGATCACGTGGGGACGCCCCCGGTTGTCCTGGGGAACGAAGCTCCGCAGCTTCAAGAATCGACATCTTCAGTCGATCTTCATCTGGTTGAACTACCTGAAGCCTGTCGAACTGCGCTCGACTGGACAGCCGGGGGCGGCTGTCCCCACGTCGGTTCGGATTTGTCTTGGTGTGCTGCCAGCCCATAGAATCGAAACTCCACCATGGCAACCACCACAACTCCGGTTACCTCTGCGCGCGGTGGCCGCGGGCTCGGGCGGATCTTGGTTTTCGCAGTGATTCTCATCTTGTGCGCTGGTCTCGGCGCTGGCTCATGGCTCTACTTCATAGCGCGTTCCGCCTTGCCCCAACTGGATGGCACCGTGACGGTCCCCGGCCTGTCCGCCCGAGTGACGGTGAGCCGCGACGGGCATGGCGTACCCACAATCGACGCTGCCAGCGTTGAAGATCTGTTCTTCGCGCAGGGCTATGTGACCGCGCAGGACCGTTTGTGGCAGATGGACATTATGCGGCGATTCGCCGCCGGCGAAATTTCCGAAATTCTTGGGGCGGAGTTTCTCAAGCACGATCGCGAACAGAGAATTCTGGGCCTTAGAGTGGCCGCGCAAAAGGCGTCTTGAAGCTTTCTCCGCGCAGAATCGCTCTCACTTCGACGCCTATGCGCGCGGCGTGAATGCCTATATCGAGTCTCACCGCGATCGCTTGCCCATCGAGTTTCGCATCCTGCGCTATTCTCCGCGCCCCTGGGCTCCGGAGGATTCCATGCTGATCGCGGCCCAGATGGTGAAAGATCTGAATCACTATCCTTACCGTGATGCGCTGGACGCGGGAAAAGATCCTGGCCAAGCTGGGGCCGGAGCTGACGGCGGATTTGTACGTCAACACTTCCTGGCATGATCGGCCGCCGACCGTCGCTCGTCCCAGCCTGGACCAGGATACGGGCGATGATGAAAACCATGATCGACGTGCGCCGGTGGGCAGTTCTGTCGCCGGTCAAATCAAAGGGCCGTCATTTCAGGATTCGGCCCCTGCCGAGGAAACAGACTCCGAGGCCCGCATGGTGGTTGGGTCCAACAACTGGGTTGTCTCCGGAGCGCACACAGTTTCGGGCAAGCCTCTGCTCTCGAATGACATGCATCTCGGGCACCAGATGCCGAACCTGTGGTACGAGGCCCATCTTCGCAGCGGCAACTTTGACGTCGCCGGGGTCACGCTTCCCGGAGTTGCCTTTCGTGATCGTGGGACACAACCAGCGAATCGCCTGGGGCTTCACCAATGTCGGCCCGACCGTGGAAGACGTTTACGTTGAGACCTTCAACCCGGATGGCCAATATCTGACGCCCGACGGCTGGAAGACGCCGGAACACCGTCGGGAAGTGATTCACGTGAAAGGCAAACCCGACGAAGTGGTCGAGGTCTCGCTCACCCGCCATGGACCGATCATTACCGAACTGATCCCGGGCGAGACCCGCAAGCTGGCGCTGCGTTGGACGCTGTACGACGGCACGCACGCTCCGTTTTTTGACGTGGATTCGGCACAGAACTGGGAACAATTCCGGCGCGCCTTTTCGGCGTTGGACGCGCCTGGGCAGAATGTGGTGTTTGCCGACGTGGACGGCAACATCGGTTACCAGGCTACGGGCAAGATTCCCATCCGCGCGTCGGGCGACGGCAGCCTGCCCGAAAACGGCAGCGACAACTCGCACGAGTGGACGGGATACATCCCGTTCGACAAGCTGCCGAGTGTTTACAATCCGCCGTCGGGCATTATCGCGACCGCCAACGGCCGCATCACGCCGGACGGCTATCCGTACTCGATCAGCACCGGATGGGAGGCGCCGTGGCGCACCGCCCGCATCTATCGGGTGCTGGAGTCGGGAAAGAAATTTTCTCCCGCCGACATGCTGGCGCTGCAGACCGATATCTATTCCGACTGCGAGCGTTTTTTTGCGGAGCGCTTTGTGTACGGCGTTGACCACGCCAAGAATGCCTCTGCGCGAGCCAAACAGGCAGCCGAACTCATGCGCGGATGGGACGGCCGCATGACCGCCGATTCGGCCGCGCCGACGATCGGCTATCGGGCCCGCGTCGAGTTGACGCGTTTGCTGCTCGAGCCCAAGCTGGGCGCCGCGCCGAAAGGTGCGCGAACAGGTTGACAGCGACGCTCAGCTGGAAGACTTATGGCTGGGGCATGCAGTCGGTGTGGCTGGAAAATGTACTTCAGCATCAGCCCAAGCGCTGGCTGCCCGAAGCGTATGGCAGCTACGACGATCTGCTGGCGGCGGCGGTCGAAGCCGCGGTCAGTGGTCCGGAGGCGCCTCAGGATCTGGCCTCGTGGAATTGGGGCGCGTTTCGTCCGGTGGAGATTCAGCATCCGATCCTGGGCAGGATTCCGCTGCTGCAGCGCTGGACCGGCCCCGGCGTTCAGCCGCAATCGGGCAGCGGCTATACCGTGAAGGCGGTCTCGCGCAGCCATGGACCTTCGGAGCGCTTGACGGTCGATTTATCCGACCTGGATCAATCCACGCTCGAACCTGGTGACCGGAGAGGCGGGAAATTTTCTCAGTCCGTACTACATGGATCAGTGGAAGGCATGGTACGAAGGCTACACGTTCAAGCTGCCATTTTCGCAAAAAGCAGTTGCGGCGGCGCAGCAGCATGTGCTGGCGCTGGAGCCGAGGTGAGCTCTCAGCTCTCAGCCCAAAGCTACTGCGCCATTGGACAGCGTTCAAAACAACATTGCAGAATTGGGCAATTTCGAATCAAGGCAGGGCTCCGTACTACGACCCTAGGCTTAGGCAAAGAGATTTAGCTGAGGGCTGATAGCTGACAGCTAAAAAGACAGCTGCTTCAATCCACCTGCTTCACATCCACGGCTTGCCCGATGATATCGACCTGGGTGGTTTGCAGCTTGTCGGTGGTGGTGTCGTAGATGCTCAAGTTGCCCGTTCTGGACTACGTAGACTACGTTGCGGCGGCTGATCGGCTGAATTCCGGTGACGTCACCGATCGCGGGCGGGACGATGACGCTCGACTTGGCGGTGTCGAAGATGGACAAGCAGCCACGGACTTCGCCAGGATTGCTGCCGCTGGCAGGAACGTTGATGTTGGTGCAGGTACGGGCGCCGATGAACAGCTGGTTGTTGGCTCCCATCTCCATGTGGTTGTGGTAGCCGTCCGTAATGGTCGCGGTAGCGGTGACGGTCATCGACGCCAGATCGACCACAGAAACCTCTCCGCAGGTAGTGGCCAGATGTCGGAGTGGCGGAGCCGGCGCAGGTGTTGGCGCCGGGCTTGGTGCCGGCCACGTAGAGCGTGTTGCCGGAGAGCAGCCCGATGGTTGCCGGCATCGACAGGGATTGTCGGGCCCACGCAGGTTGCTGTTTACATCCAGCAGCGTGACGCTGGCCGTCGTTCCGCCACACTCCGGACCGCAATTCAGGATGTAAGCGGTCGAATCATCGCTGCTGAAAATTGCCCAAACCGGATGATCGAAGAGAGGACTTTGAATGTCGGTGCGGGGATCGGTGCTGGTGCCGACTGCGCTGGGCGCGATCATGGTTACCGTATCGGCACGGCTGCCCAGAACCAGAATGCGATTGCCGTTATGGCTCTGGGCCAGGTAGCGAGCACCGGGCACCGGAACTCCGGCTCGAGATTGCGTCATTGGACAGATCCAGCACTTCGACCACGCCGGGAGGCTGCCCCGTACCCGGGGTCACTGGCGCAGTGGGCACGGCGGCAAAGCCGGTGGCGTTGTCCGGCGCCACCACGATACTTTCGGTAAAACCCGGCAGCGTAATGGAAGTAGTCGATCCCCGGAGGTGTCTGGCGGCCACGCTTTGGGTCGCGTTGTTGACCACGCGATAGCGTATTGTTCGTAGGCGCTGAAAGACCAGAGTAAATCTCTTGTTGGGAAAAAGCACCATCATGCCGGGCGTTAGGGCTGGTGGCTCCGACAGAAATTACGCTGGGGGAGATCAGATCGAGCTGTCCGTCCACAACATTCAGGACCGGCGCCGTGGAAGTACCGTTGGGAAACAAAGGATTGGAAACGAAAACGTGCACCTTGATAGTGGCCGGGTTGGCCAGCGGTGGCCCGGGGTGGTGGGAGTTGTAGTTGCTTCCGCAAGAGACCAGCACGGCACTGGCTGCGACAAGAACCAAAATGGCGAACACGGATTGCTTCAAACGCAGAAGCTCCCAAGAACATGAGGAATGGAGAGTTAGATGCAAGAAACGGGATTATAACAGAGCAGCCTCACGGTGAATGTGTCGGGTACGCTCCCGTCCTACCGCCCGAATCGCTGCGGCCATGATGCAAAACTGGTCTTCATCTTGTATTCTCAAATATCAGTATGGCTGCTGATTTGCTTGCCCGCCTGAAGCAATCCCCGGTCCTGTGCGATGGGGCCACGGGAACCCTGCTTTACGCCAAGGGAATTTTCATCAATCGCTGCTACGACGAGTTGAACGTCTCGCAGCCCGACCTGATCCGCGATCTCCATCATGAGTACATGCAGGCGGGTGCGGAGATCATTGAAACCAATACTTTCGGAGGCAAATTCCTTTCGCCTGGCTCGCCATAGCATGGAAAACCGGGTGCGCGGAAATCAACCTGGCGGGGGCTCGACTGGCCAGGGAAGCGGCCAAGAGCTTCGACGTCTGGGTGGCTGGTTCGGTCGGGCCGCTTGGGGTCCGCATTGAACCGCTGGGCAAGACCTCATTCGAGGAAGCTCGCGCCGCCTTTCGCGAGCAGATCGCAGCCCTGGTCGAGGGCGGCGTCGACCTGCTGATGCTGGAAACCTTCGGCTATGTCGAGGAACTTCACCAGGCGATTCTGGCGGCGCGAGACGTAGATCCGAAAATTCCGGTGGTGGCGCACGTCACCATCGATGAAGACGGAAACTGCCTCGACGGCTCGACTCCCGAAAGTTTTACGCCGCGGATTGAAAGCTGGGGAGTCGACGTCATCGGCTGCAATTGCAGCGTCGGCCCGGTCGCGATGCTGGACGTGATCGAGCGTGTGCGCGCCCTCACTTCCCTGCCGCTGGCGGCCCAACCCAACGCCGGAATGCCGCGATCGGTCGAGGGCCGCAATATCTATTTGTGCTCGCCGGAATACATGGCGAGTTATGCGCGCAAGTTTGTGGCTGCGGGCGTGCGCCTGGTCGGCGGATGCTGCGGGACGACTCCCGAGCACATCCGGGTCATGAAGTCCGCCTTGCGAGTGGGCGAGGCGCGAGCCAAGGCAGCTCCGGCACAGGCCAAAGCCGAAGCTGCGCTCGACGGCGGCTCCAGCCGTGCCACTCGGGAAACGGTCCAAGGCTGGGCGCAAAGATTGCCGCCGGTGAATTTCTGACCATGGTGGAAATTGTTCCGCCCAAGGGAACTGATATCCGCAAGGAAATTGAAGGCGCGCGCTTCCTGAAATCGGTGGGCGTGGATGCCATCAACATTCCGGACAGTCCGCGAGCCTCGGCGCGGATGAGCAACCAGGCCCTTTCCCTGCTGGTGCAGCAGGAAGTCGGCATTGAAGCGATTCTGCATTACACCTGCCGCGACCGCAATGTGCTGAGCATGCAGTCGGACCTGCTGGGCGCGGCCGCGCTGGGCATCCACAATCTGATCTGCATCACCGGCGATCCGCCGAAGATGGGCAACTATCCCGACGCCACCGCGGTCTTTGACGTGGACGCGATCGGCCTGGTGAACATTGTGCACAACCTCAACCGCGGACTGGACATCGGCGGCAATCCGCTGGGCGTGGGCACATCGTTTGTGATTGGCGTCGGCGCAAATCCGGGCGTTCCCAATATCGACGAAGAAATCAAGCGCTTCGAGTACAAGGTCGAGGCCGGTGCGGAGTGCGCGGTCACGCAGCCGGTGTTCGATCTCAGGCTGCTGGAAGCTTTCCTGCGCCGGATCGAGCACTGCAAGATACCGGTGATCGCCGGAATCTGGCCGCTGGTCAGCGTTCGCAACGCCGAGTTCATGAAGAACGAACTGCGAGTATCGGTGCCGGACTCCATCCTGGAGCGCATGGCCAAGGCGAAGACTCCGGAAGCCGCTCGCGAAGAAGGCGTCGCCATCGCGCGCGAAATGCTGATCGCGGTGCGCGGCATGGTGCAGGGGGCGCAGATCAGCGCGCCTTCAGGAAGATATTCGGCCGCGGCGGATGTGCTCGAAGCTTTGGGTACCTCACCGCGGACCACGGCCTGATATTAGAATAGTGACAGGAGTAACTCCGTTGGCTAAATTTGAAGATTGCCTCCAGCGTCTGGAAAAGATTGTGCAGGAACTGGAAAAGGGCGAAGTGCCCCTGGAAAAATCTCTGACGCTGTTTGAAGAAGGCATGCAGCTCTCCGCCGCCTGCCGCAAGGAACTGGAAGAAGCCGAGGGCAAGGTCGAAATCCTGCTGAAGCAAAACGGAAAGCTGCAGGCGGAAGCCTTCGAGCCTTTGTCGGAAATAGCTTCCGCGAAACTTGTCGGCTCCTGAACTGGTTGCAATCAGAAGACTGCCAAGACAGGACAGCACGCTCGGCTGCAGAGTATCCGCCTTGTTATACTCACCCGCATGCTCAACCAGACTCTGGAGCAGGGCCAGGCGCTGACCGACGCGGCGTTGGAGCGCCTGCTCCCGGCGGCCACGCAGCATCCAGTTTCCATCCACAAGGCAATGCGCCATAGTGTGTTTGCCGGCGGCAAGCGGCTGCGTCCCATTCTCTGCATGGAAGCCGGACGCATGATCGCCGGTTCCCTTCCCGCGGGCATCGAAGAACTCGGCGCGGCGCTGGAAATGCTGCACACCTATTCCCTGATCCATGACGATCTGCCGGCGCTGGACAACGATGATCTGCGCCGCGGCCGGCCCACCTGCCACAAGGTTTTCGGCGAGGCCATCGCCATCCTGGCTGGGGATGCATTGCAGACCCAGGCGTACGAAGTGCTGTCCCGGCTGCACTGTCCCGCAGAATCCCGGGTGCGCATCATTGAAGAAATTGCGCACGGCACAGGCACCGTCGAGGGCATGATCGGCGGCCAGGTTGTCGATCTGGAAGCCGAACACACCAAGCCTGATCTCGCCATGCTGGAATACATTCACCGCTCCAAGACTGCGGCGCTGATCAGCGCCAGCGTCGTCAGTGGCGGACTTTACGCCGGAGCCGATGACAACGCGGTCGGCAAGCTGCGATCGTTCGGACAGTCCATCGGTCTGGCATTTCAGATTGTGGATGATGTTCTCGACGTGACCCAGACGTCGGAACAACTGGGCAAAACGGCCGGTAAAGATACGGCGGCGGAGAAGGCAACCTATCCGGCGCTGTTCGGGGTCGAGGAGTCGTTGAAGAAAGCTGAGGCGCTGGTCGAGTCGGCCCTCTCTTCGCTTGGTGGCTTCGGAGCACGAGCGGAGACACTCAAGGCTCTGGCGAGGTTTCTGGTGGAACGGAAAAATAGAAGCTCCCGCCAGCACGAGCGGGACGCTCGCGCCTACATTTTCTTCCGGTTACTGCCGTCATTTAGCCGGGTTTGCTGGTTGTGTCCTCTGTGGTAAAAAGGTTTTGTACGGCGATGGAGTTCGCCATAACCGCCTGTCCTCGAGGCTGATAACTCCTACCAATTTTGTTGGGAGAACTCCATGCTGGACGTCCTCGTCATATCCCTGGGCGCAATCGTCGGCGCCAATGCCCGTTACTTCATAAGCCGTTACGCCGCGCAAGCTTTGGGGCCGGTGTTTCCCTACGGCACGTTATTGATCAACGTCGTCGGCAGTTTGATTGTCGGCTTCTTCGTGATCTGGACTTCGGAGCGAGTGCTGGTCGATCCGCGCTGGCGCCTGCTGGTCGTGGTCGGATTCTGCGGCTCCCTCACCACTTTTTCCAGCTACGCCTTCGAAACCATGGCTTACTTCGAGCAGGGACAATGGCTGCTGATGTTCACCAACATCTTCAGCAACAATCTTCTGTGCCTGGCCGGAGCGCTGGCCGGCATGGCATTGGCGAGGGTGCTGTAAAATGCCAAACGGAATGGCAGTTCAAGTCACCATCTATCTCAACGAAGCTGACCAGTGGCATCATCGTCCGCTGCACATGGAAATTCTCAACTACCTGCGCAAGGAGAACGTGTATGCCGCGACCGCGCTGCATGCGGTAGCGGGATTTCTTGGCCGCCAGCAAGTCAAGACCAGCCATCTGGTGGATGCCGGCGGCAAACTGCCGGTGATCATCATCTTCGTCGATACCGATGAGCACGTCAGCCGGGTCTTGCCGACGTTGAAAGAAATGGCGGCGCATCGCCTGATCGTGCGGGAGAATGTGGTTCTGGAGCAGGGCAATCTCGACTGACATGTCCACCCCGCCGCTCGACATTCTTGCCCTAGCCGCACACCGCGACGACGTAGAGCAAACCTGCGGCGGCACCCTGCTGAAAATGGCGCAACGGGGGTATCGCACTGGAATCCTCGATCTCACCCAGGGTGAGATGGGAACGCGCGGCAGCGCCGAAGATCGCGCCCGCGAAGCGGCGGATGCCGCGAAAATACTGGGCGCCTCATGGCGCCACGCGCTCGACATTCCCGACGGCCGGGTCGAGAACACCTGGGAAAATCGCCTGAAGGTCGCGCGGTGATCCGCGCAGCAGCGGCCGCGCGTCGTGATACTTCCCTACTGGAAAGGGCGGCATCCGGACCACTACACGGCGTCGATGTTGGGGTATGAAGCCTGCTTTCTGGCCGGACTGGCCAAGCTGGACGTCAGTGGGGCCGCGGGCGACGCGCCTAACTCCTCGGTCGCTCCGCTGAGGGCGGGACGCCCTCAGGACAGCCGGCAAGATGCCGGCGCTACGAATTCCTTACCTCACCGTCCGTTCAAAATCATTTACGCCACGCTCTACTACGACGTGCGACCGACGTTTGTCGTCGATATCACGGAGCAGTTCGAAACGCGGCTTGCAATCGTTGATGGCTTACAAGACGCAGTTCAGCGATCAGGAGGCGGGCAAAGGTATCTTCCCTGCCCACGCCGAGATTCGTTCGCGGGTTGAGGCCATGGCGCGGTTCTACGGCATGCTGGCGGGCGTCACCTACGCCGAACCCTTTCTGCAGAAGGAAGTCGGGTTGGTGGATGACTTGACTGCTGATTCCGGTGAAGTCGATTTAGTGCGGTCCGATAGTTCGTCCATTCGGTATGGAGACATCGAGAGAACGAAAAATCAGTTTTCAGTTGGAAGTTCCCGGTTCTCAGCTTACTTTTTCACTGCTACAGCAACTCCATCCCGGATGGGCAGGATCGTCGTAAACAAATCCTGCGAGTCCGTAGAGCAGGCGGTTGAATTCCAGAATCGCTTTGGTCGAAGCCTCGGCCGGATTTTTCTGCGCGACCTTGCCGCTCCACAAAACGTTGTCGGTAACGAACAGGCCGCCTTTTCGCAGGCGCGGTAACGCCAGTTTGAAGACGCGGGGATAGTCTTCTTTGTCGACATCGTTGAAAATGATGTCGAACTGCTGTTTCTCTTCGGAGAGCAGCTCGAGAGCGTCGCCGGTTTTGAGCGTGATGCGTTCGCTGACCCCGGCCCGGTCGAAATAGCCGCGCGCTTCGTCGGCTTTCTTGCGGTCGCCGTCGGTGTAGATCACGCGACCGCCTTCGCCCACGGCGCGAGCCCACCAGATGGTTGAATAACCGATCGCCGAGCCCAGTTCGAAAACAGTCTTGGCGCTGATCATGACCGCCAGCTGATACAGGATGCGGCCGACGGCGGGACCGACGATCGGAATCTTACGTTTGGCGGCCTCGGCTTCGATCTCGGTCAAGACCTCGTCGCGAGGAGGAAGCAGCGAGTAGAGATAATCTTCGACGGCGGGGACGGTGATTCCGCCCATGCGCCACGTGGCATTGATGTTTATAGCGTTCGGTTTTGGCAAGTCTGCTCCTTAGAGTTGTGCTACGAAAGTGTCACGCCCGGCTTCATCTCTACTATCTCCGACGCCCGGCACCAATTTCTGCAAATCGCCGGGCCTGCCCGTCAGCACGGGAAAGTTCCGAAGTGCATGGGGATGACTGTCTTCGGCTTTCAGCAGATTGCAGGCATAGGCAGCCTCGCGCGGCGACATGGTGTAGTGGTCGCCAATTGGAATCATGGCAATGTCAGGCGCGTAGAGGTCACGAATGATCGCCATGTCGCCAAATACGTTGGTGTCGCCAGCATGGTAAATCTTCACTCCGTTGGAGAACTCGATCACGTAGCCGCAAGCTTCGCCGCCGTAAACGATCTGATCGCCATCCGTGATGCCGCAGGAGTGATCGGCGTGCACCATGGTGACCTTGATGTCGCCGACGGTCTGCGTGCCTCCCTTGTTCATGTCTCGAAACTTGCTTCACGCCCTTCTTTCCCAGCCAGTGCGCCAGTTCGGGAATCGCGACCACGATTGGGTTGTGTTTCTTGGCGATTTCCACCGCATCGCCGATGTGGTCGAAGTGGCCGTGGGTGCAGAGCATGACGTCCACCTTCTTGACATGCTCTTCTCTTTCTCCGGGCACATGGGATTGCCCATGACCCAGGGGTCGACGATGAATGGTCTTTCCCGCCGGAGTTTCGATGCGAAAGGTAGCGTGGCCCAGCCAGGTGAGTTTGATTCCGTTCAGATTCATAGTTAGAGCTTCCTGCAGCGATTGGCAACTTTTCACTTGAGCTCGTTGTAATGCCAGAATGCCAATTGCCAACTGCTTTAGTTTAATATGAATCGCCATGGCTGAGCTGAAGGTCCTGATTACGCGTGAACAGATCGCCCAACGTGTGGCTGAGATGGGCGCCGACATCAACCGGGACTATGCTGGTCAATCCGTAATTCTTCTCGGTGTGTTGAAGGGCGCCGCGATTTTTCTCAGCGATCTGTCCCGCCAGCTGAAGATCGACGCCACCTTCGACTTCATCGGCGTTTCCAGTTACGGCAACCGCCCCAGCCCGGCTCAGGAACTGAAATCGGGATGGGACTCGACCGGCGAAGTGCGCCTGACCAAGGACATGGACCAATCCATGATCGGCAAGAATGTGATCCTGGTGGAAGACATTCTGGATACCGGGCTCACCATGACGTATCTGAAAAAGCTGCTGATGGCGCGCCAGCCGAAATCCTTCCGGATTGCCGCCCTGCTGGACAAACCCTCGCGCAGAAAACAACCGATCCAGGCCGACTACGTGGGTTTCAGCATTCCCGATGAATTCGTGGTTGGCTATGGCCTGGACTACGCGGAGAAGTACCGAAATCTTCCGGATATTTGCGTCGTGCCGCGGGAAGGATGATCGTCCTGAATGATCAGCGCCGCCGACGTATTCGCTCGTGCGACGACACAGGTTGGTTCGCAGGTACGCGAGACGCTCGGATCCTACGCGGCTGTACACTGGCTGTTATCATAAAGAATCGTGGAAACTGCTGTGACCCAATCCGATGCAGTTGAAAGTCGAGCCTCTTCTGCTCGAAGTGGCGGACGTCGTCAACACCACGCTCGACCTGGACACCACGCTTCGGCGCGTGGCGGAACTGGTCCGCAAAGTCATTGACTACGAGATTTTCGCCATCCTGCTGGTGAATGAGAAGACGCAGGACCTGCGCATCCGCTTTCAGGTGGGATATGCGCGCGAAGTTGCCGAGCGGATGAAGATCAAGATTGGCGAGGGTGTGACCGGAATGGCGGCGCAGCGGCGCGAGGCCATCCTGGTCGATGATGTCTCCAAGCATCCCGAGTACATCTCCGGCTGGTCGCCGATGTGCGCTCGGAGCTGGCGGTTCCGCTGATCGTCAAGAACCGGGTCATCGGCGTGCTGAATCTCGAGGCGCAGGAAGCCGGCCGCTTCACCGAAGAGCACAAGCGGCTGCTGACGCTGATCGGCTCGCGCATGGCGGTGGGAATCGAGAATGCCCGGCTGTACACGCGCACCACGCGCCAGGCACGGACGCTGGTTCTGCTGAACGAGATCGCGCGCGAGCTCACGTCCATTCTGAATGTGGATGAATTGCTCAAGCGCATTGCCGAACTGCTGAGCCGCCTGATCGACTACCAGATGTTCAGCATCCTGCTGCTGGACGCGGCGGGAGAAAAATTGCAGCACCGGTTTTCCCTGCGCTTTCAGGAAAACATTCAGCTCAAGCACGACATCGCCCTGGGCGAGGGGCTGGTGGGCTATGCCGTCCAGCACCGGCAGGCGGTGCTGGTGCCTGATGTCAACAAAGATCCGCGATATATCCGGCTGAATCCCGAAACCCGTTCGGAACTGGCCGTACCGCTGATCTACAAAGACAAGGTGATTGGAGTGCTGGACCTGGAGCACACCCAGCGCGGATTCTTTACCGACGACCACAAACGCACGGTGACCACGCTGGCGGCGCAGGTGGCGATCGCCATCGAGAATGCCCGGCTCTACGAAGAGATTGCGCGTCAGGAAAAGCGTCTGGAACGCGACCTGGCGCTGGCGCGCGAATTGCAATTTCGCCTGCTGCCGCACTCTTTGCCCAAGCTTCCGAACCTGGAAGTTGCAGCCAAATTTACGCCGGCGCGCGCGATCGGCGGCGACCTGTACGACTTCGTCAATTACTCGCAGTCGACGCATGGGAATGGTGATCGGGGACGTCAGCGGCAAGGGCGCGCCGGCCGCGATTTATGCGGCGCTGGTCAGCGGCATTCTGCGTTCGCACGCTCCCATCGAACCCGGGCCGGCGGAGATGCTGCGGGCGGTCAATTTTTCCCTGGGCGAACGGCGCATTGAGGGCCAGTTCGTCTCGCTCATCTACGCCGTGTGGGACGATCGCAACCGTTCGCTGCAAGTGGCCAATTCCGGGCTTGCCGCGTCCCCTGTACTGTCCACGACGGCAAGATCGAAGTCATCGAAGCCACCGGCCTGCCTCTGGGACTGTTCGACGATGCCGAGTACGACGAGTTCACCTTCAAAGCCAAGCCCGGTGACATGTTCGTGTTCTTCAGCGACGGCATTCTCGACGCCCGCAACCGGGCCGGCGACATGTTCGGACGCCACCGAGTGGAAGCAGGTCATCGCGGGTTGCGCTGAGATTTCGGCGGATTGCGTAGTGAAGTCGCTGTTCAAGGCAGCGACCGAGCATGCCGGCGGAGAGGAAGCCTTCGACGACGAAACCGTGGTTGCCATCAAGGTGAAAGGCGAACCCAAGCGCAAGTGAGCCGCACTGCAAACCGGAGCGAGGGCCGTCCTCCGGCCTTTTCCTATCGCGATAGTACGCAAGGGATTTCTCCGCCGCCGGCCGGTGGGTGCGACGCTGCAGTGCGACGAGGTTCCTCTGGAGCGACTGGCAGAGCGCTTTGGAACTCCGCTGTACGTTTATTCGGCATCCACCATTCGCGAACGCATGCGCAGTTTCGAGCACGCCTTCCGCAAAGTTCCACACACCGTCTGCTATTCGGTCAAGGCGAATTCGAACCTGGGCATTCTTCGGCTGCTGGCCGGAATGGGATGCGGCTTCGACGTGGTCTCCGGCGGAGAACTGGAACGGGTCTTGCGTGTAGACCGGCGCGCCGCGAAGAGAGTTGTGTTCTCCGGCGTGGGCAAAACCGCGGAAGAGATGCAGGCCGCGCTGAAGGCCGGCGTGCTGCTCTTCAACGTGGAGAGTGAATCCGAACTTGTGGCGGCTGGCGGAGTGTGCGGCGCGAACCAGGGAAAAGGCGCGGATCGCCTTGCGCGTGAATCCCGACGTTCCGGCCAATACGCATCCTTATATTTCGACCGGCCTCCAGCAGCACAAGTTTGGAATTCCCATCAGCGAGGCACGCAAGCTGTACGCGCAGGCCTCCGGAACGAAGATATCTCCGCGTCGAAGGTGTGAGCGTACACATCGGCTCCCAGATCACCGACGTGCAGCCATTCGCGCTGGCCATGGAGCGAGTGGCCGAACTGGTGCGCGTACTGCAGGCGGACGGCCACCGCATTCAATACGTGGACGCAGGTGGCGGCCTGGGTATCGCATACGAGGAACAACCGCTGCAGGGATTCGACGAACAGGCTGCCGGACTATGCGGCCGCACTGCTGCGCCCGCTGCGTGGTTTGAAGGTTCATCTGTTGCTTGAGCCAGGCCGCGCTATCGTTGGGCCCGCGGGCGCTCTGCTGACTCGCGTGCTGTATCGGAAGACGCAACGGTCCGAAGACAGTTTCTGGTGGTGGATGCGGCCATGAATGACCTGGTCCGGCCTTCGCTCTACGATGCGTATCACGAAATCGTTCCGGCGCCGCCGAGATCTGAATTCCTCGCGGCATGAAACTGTCGATGTGGTCGGCCCGATCTGCGAGACTGGAGATTTCTTCGCGCGCGGCCGCGAACTGCCCGTAAGTCAACGAAGGCGATCTGCTGGCCATTCTGGATGCCGGAGCTTACGGCATGGTGCTCACGTCCAACTACAACTCACGCCGGCGGCCGCGCGGAAGTGCTGGTCGAGGGCAAGTCGGTCAAGGTGATCCGGCGGCGCGAGACGATGGACGATCTGCTCCGGGCGGAAACTGTTCGCTAACCCCGTTTGTCCTGTCATCCTGCTTTTGCAGTTTCATCCTCATTCTTGCGTCATCCAAAATTTTAACTTCACACTTTCAAACTTCTAGAGCGTGGTGTAGACCAAAGTCACGAAGAAATCAGGGGTGATGTTGCCCTGTCCCCACTTGGCATCGAGGTCGGCGGTGGGCTTGGCAGCAACCACTTCCTCCAACTTTCTGCCCTGCTGCTTAAGCTTTCCTATCCGCGATTGCACCTCGGCCATCATGTCACGGTATGCCTGCAAGCCTTGGCGGTCCGACATCAGACCGTGACCTGGAATGATTTTGGTGGTGGCATCGACCAGGGAAAGGGTGCGGTCGGCGGCCGCGATCATACCGCCGATCGAGCCACCACTGGACGCATCAATCATGGGATAGCGCCCGCTGAAAAACGTGTCTCCGGTATGAAACACGTTCGCGTGCTGAAAGTGAATGAAGATATCGGAGTCGGTGTGTGCCGGCCGGTAGTGTTCCAGGGCAACCATCTCGCCGTTGACGTACAGTTTGCTCTGTTCAAGAAATGTCTGCTGGGGCAACGCATCCGGCGGAGAGGGATCAAAATGCAGGTGGTAGGCGGCGATGTCCTGCGGAGTCGAAAGCCGCAGCCGGGTGTTTTCGTGAGCCATCACAGTGGCGCCCGCTTTGTGCAGCCATTCATTGCCGTCGGTGTGATCGAAATGCCAATGCGTATTAATGAGGAGCTTGAGAGGATCGCTGCTGATCGCGGCCAGCTCGGTGCGGAACTGCTTCTCCGACGTCCCGAAGCCGCTATCCACCATGATCTTGCCATCGGGTCCGGTCAGCACGGCGACATTCCCGCCAGAGCCCGTGATCACATAAACGAGATCGCGTAGCTTTTCCGTTTTCAATACTGCGGTCGCGCCCGAGGCCCGCAGCTTTGCAACCATGTCGGGGGAAATCGGGGCGGCTTGTTTTTGCTGTCTCGGAGGAAAAGCTAGTAGCGGACCGGGCAGGCTCGATGCTAATAATCCCGTGCCGCCTATGCCTGCCAGTCGTAGAAATTGACGCCGACTGGAGCGCACTGCGTCCTGGTCCGAAACCTCCACATTGTAAGAAGATCCGGTGCTCAATTCTCGCCTCCCTGAAACCAAGCGCTGCATTACTAAAATTGATCCTAAGCGAAATCGGTGCCACCGCGAAACCTTTTCGCTGTGATCGGAGTGTCGCTTGTCTGGATGGCTCGCCGGAGGGATTGTTGGTCTGCTATCCGCCTCTAATACGCCGTGAACTACTTGAAAGGCACAAGAGCGGATGTAAGAGTTCGTGTGACGGAATCGTCTGACGTTTGCTCGTGGTTGAAAGTAGCGTTGATAAGGACCGGCCGCGCGCCACTCTTGGCAGCATGCTTCTTCGAAAGGCTGCTTGTCGATCAAGCAGACTCAACTTGTCTATCACGAACAGGCAATCTATCCCTGCCATCAAAGGGCGTCGACCGGCGCTGCAATGAGTTGCGAAGGGCATGGAGGACGTACATTGCATCCTCTACGCTCTCTTCTTCAATCTCGTTTCCCGATGAATAAAACAACTCTCTCGCGCGCAACACAAGCGCGGTTTCGACGTCGGCTATTCGTTCGGGCAGCTTTGCCAGATCCGGCTCGCAAATTGCAGCGTGATAGAGCTCTTTCCATGAAGGGGTGTACAAACTTTTAAAAGTGGCGGCGCTCAAAATCCTACCTCCCCTACGCAACCGGGCACAGAACGCCTCGCGGCGTGTTTACCCCGGATATTTGCATATGACACAAATGCTCGAGCAAAAAATCGGCTCACACCATACAGTTTTTACCGTATTTCATTTTGGTAAGGGGTGACGTGCTAACAAGATCTCTGCAGCGAGGTGGCACATCTGGCAAATGAATGAACAAAGCAGGAGACGCACGAACACATGTGCCTCCTACCGAGTGTTGAAGAGGACACTAGGCGGAGGGCATTTTACGATTATTGTGCGATTGCGCAAACCGTCATTCTCGCGATGGTGAGAGCGAGTTAGAACCAACGCAGGAAAAAAAGCCAAGCGCCCCAGACCCTGTTAATCCGAGGCGCTTCTTAACGACCTCCCTCGAGTAGTCCTTTCTCCGAGAAGGCTAGGCCGCTTCATTGCACAGGTAAACAGCCCGCTTGGATAGGTCGAGCTAGCCGAATGATCCAGTAATAGAACCTTTATCCGATTGCATCGTTACCCCTCAGTGCGATAAACCTGCCAACGCAGTGGCGGGTCAAGGCAGCCGTCAGGAGTACACCCATGAACATTCGCATAGCTATCTGGACTTTGTGTATGGCTGTTGCCGGTTTTATGTTGGCAACAAACACGCCCTCAATCACCAGCACCACCATGCTCGGTTTAACTACTGGAGCAGCCATTGGAGGGGCGCTCGGGATCATGTTCACTCACAGAGCGAGACGCAGACATAGCTTTTCGGGAACTACCGAAGATAAGAGCAAGCCGGTTCCGACGAAATTTGCGGCCTGACTCAATGCATTCTCGTGATGGTGAGGGCGTGAAACCGCTTTTATTTGCTCATCATCTCGTCGTTTCCCTGGTTGGGGACCTGCTTCCCTTTTCCGAATACTCGGCGTTCGCACCGACATCGCCTACCAGATAGGCTTCAATCGGCGTCACGTCGCCGCCTTCCGCCTTACCCGCTGCCGGCGCATGCGGCTTTAGTGAGTCAGCACTTCAGCGAGCCTGATTTTCTTGGGACGGACTGGCACAAGATTGGGTTGTGGAAGGCTTCTAAGTGACAGAAAACATGGTGGAGCTAGTCGGGATCGAACCGACGACCTCATCGTTGCGAACGATGCGCTCTCCCAGCTGAGCTATAGCCCCACTTCGGGTGAAATTGGCAACGCAATTTTAGCAGCGTTCTCAGGGAAGACCAAACAGAGTCCGCAGGGTCTTTCGGAAGGAACTCGCCCAGAAACATGTTTACCTGGCACGATTTTCAACGTCTAATTAAGCAAGCACTGTCAATTGCAATGTTTACACCGCTCCAAAGTGGTATCCGTCAGTATCCTCGCGCAACCTTTTGGTCTGTGGCGGGGCATGGCCTGCTGTTGCTGTGGCTCTTGCACGCCGCCAGCCCGAAAGTAGTTGCGCCCTCCTTCGTGGTGAACGGCGACCACGGGACCCAAATCGCGCACCTCTACTGGCCGAATCAAAGAAGCCAGACGACGACGGATGCGACTCCCGGCACATCCGCTGATGCCCCTCATCAACAGTTGAACGCCCGCCTGAGTTGGAAACGCCGGGCGCGAGCGGCCAAGGAAGGCAAGCATGAACTCCCTCGCCCGGAACTCGGCAGGGACTCGGAAACCGCTGCGCCCGGCTCGACCGCGCTGGCCAAGCCCGCAGGCTCGCCTTTGGGTACGGTTCTCGAAGGTCCGCTGAACGGAGACGAAATCCGCCCAGCTCTCCCGGTGGTTGCTCCCGATCCAATCGTGGCCTCGAGCGAACTGGATGGTCTTCAGGGCGACGTTGTAATCGAGGTCACGATTGATGAAAAAGGAAACATTATCCAGAAGGTGGTCATTCAAAGCCTGGCTCCCGCGGTTGACAGCAAGGTGCTCGAAGCTTTGGAAAACTGGCGGTTTCGGCCCGCCACCCGTAACGGCCTCGCGATCCCTTCCAAGCAGGATGTGTTCTACCACTTTCCCCGGTTGGGCAAAGGTTAGTTCAGTTACTAACTCTCAAGCTAAAAGCTGACCTACCGCGACGTAAACAGATGGCCCAGCTTTTCCTTCTTCGTTTTGAGGTAATCTTCAGAATGGGCCGAGGGCGCGACTTCACACGGCACCCGCTCGGTCACGATGATGCCGCCGGTTTCGAGGGCGGCCACTTTGTCTGGATTATTGGAGAGCAGGCGCACGCGGGAGACGCCGAGCGCCTTCAGAATTTCCGCCGGCAGCGCAAATTCGCGCTGGTCGGCTTTGAAGCCCAGTCGTTCGTTGGCTTCGACCGTGTCCAATCCCTGGTCCTGCAGTTCGTAGGCTTGCAGCTTGGCCATCAGGCCGATGCCGCGGCCTTCCTGTTGTTCATAGATCAGGATGCCCGCGCCTTCCTGAGAGATCATTGCCAGAGCCATCTCCAGTTGTCCACGGCAGTCGCAGCGTAGCGAGCCGAAGACGTCGCCGGTAAGGCACTGCGAGTGAATACGAACCAGTGGTGGCGAAGTGTGAATGTCGCCCATAACCAGAGCGACTGCATCTTCGTCCCGTGGTTGCTTGGCGCTGCCGAATTCTCCGCGAAAACCAAAGATGCGGAACTTGCCCCAGCGGGTCGGGAAATCCGCGGACGCGACTTGTTGAACAGTGTGAGAAGCCACGCACACATTATAACGGGGTGCGCGCTAGCACAGGGAAAGCGCTACGCCGGGTGCCCCGTCCCAGCTTCGCCTGGGCGGGGATCTTTTACCTTTTCGTTGTCCGACAATTCCAGCTAAAAGCTAAGATCTCAATACAACGGCACTTTCGGATCCACGGTCCGCGCCCAGCCGTCGATCCCGCCCCGCATCGACTGCACCTTTTCGAATCCCTGCTGCCGCAGCCAGTTCGTGACGCTCAACGACCGCACGCCGTGATGGCAGACCACAACGATGTGTTCGTCCGGATCGAGTTCCTGGTGGGCACGCGTGGGCACCTCGCCCATGGGAATATTCTTGCTGCCCTCGAGGCTCGCCTTCTCCATCTCCCAGGGCTCGCGCACATCGAGCAGCGTGAACTTGTCGCCACGCTTGAGCATGGCTTTCACCTGGCCGGCGCTGATTTCGAAGTCCATAGAGCTTCTGGCTTCAGCTCGCTCTAGCTCTGATTCGGCCTGTCAGCAGCAGCTGACTGAAGCGTTTCAATATCCAAAATCCGTCTGCGCCGCGTACGCATGTCGTTTCACGCCCAACTCTTCGACGCGGCATGCGCCCAACTGATTCATGTACGCGACGCGGTCGGCGACACCATAAACCCAGCGTTGCAACCACGCGTCGCTGTCGGCCTTGGTTTTCGTCTGCTCGTGATACTGCCGGAAGAACGCGTCGTCGCGCTTGTAGTATCCCTGCACCGGCGAAGGATGCGCTCCGTAGCGGCACTCCACCACCGCACTCGACCAGAAATCCCGGAATCACGGTGCGATTGGGATCGCTCGCGATCACCTCAGCATCCACAATCTCTTCCGCCACGACGATCACCCGCTTCGGCGGCGCGAACCGCCTCGATCATCACACCGAAGTTGCCCCAGCAGTGCGCGTTGCCCTCGCGGTCGGCACGCTGCAGATGAACGATGGCGACATCAGGCGACAGCGCCCGAACCGCATGCAGCTTTCCGAGTCCGCGTCGGGACAGCTGCCCCCGGCTTTCCGGGCGAGTTGGAGACTCGCCAGTTTGAGCTTCCGCAAACGGCGATTCGATCTCAGCGAAGAAGTCATTGTCTCGCGCCACATCGCTGCCCAGAGCACTTCGCGTCGGCAGAAACGGCACGCCCATCGCCGCCGCCTGTAGTGCCAGCGCCACGGTGAAGTTGGTCATGTTGATGACCTTCACGCTGCCCTGTTCCACCGCCCGGCGAAAGTTGTAGGCCGAGCCCATCATCACATTTCCCACCCAGGCGGCAATCACCCGCTCGACACATCCGGCTGCGATCATTTGATCGAACAGAATGTCTGAAATCGGTCCAATCAGCGTGAGCCCGCGCTTCTTCTGCCGGATGATCTCGTGGCCCGCGGCAAAAGGAATCATCTGCTCCATCTGCAGACCAAGCGCAACCGAAGCGCCGTCCGGGACCAACTCGGCGATGGCTTCACGCATGGATCAGGAGCTTCGACATAGTCGCTATGCGTCGTCTACTTCCCCTTCCACACCGGCTGCCGCTTCTCCAGGAAGGCGTTGATCCCCTCATGCACATCTTCGGTCTTCATCAACTCATCCAGATAGATCTTTTCTGCCCGCGCCAGCCCCTTGTCGAAGTGCATCGAGTCCCAGGCATAGATCGCCTTCTTGGTGACAGCCAGCGCCGCCGGACTCAGTTTCGCAAGCTGCCGCATGCTTTCTTGCACGGCGGCTTCGACTTCCGCGTCGGGAACGGCGCGGTTGGCCAGACCAATGTCCGCCGCCTCCTGACCGGTGATGCTGCGCCCGGTGAGAATCAAATCCGCAGCGTGCTTCTGCCCGACCAAGGCCGCCAGAGCCGTCGACCGCCACCGGCGGATAGCATCCCAGCTTGATTTCAGGAAACGCCCACGTGGCATCTGTCCGCGGTATATACCAGGTCGCACACCATAGCCAGTTCCGCTCCTCCGCCCAGGCAATGGCCGTGCACGGCCGCGATGGTCACCTTTCTGGTATTGACCATGGCGCGTACCACACGCGTGAAATCTTGCTCAGCATGCCTGCGATTTTGTCCGGAGTATGATCGGCGACGTCCACGCCAACCGAGAAAGCCTTGCCCGCGCCGCTCAACACCAGAATGGATAGATCATCGCGCTCTTCGATCTCCGCCAGCGCTGACGCCAGTTCCTCCATCATCGCGACTGTCAATCACATTCAGCGGCGGATTCTGCAGAGAAATGCGCGCCAGCTGGAGGGCTGCAGGTCCAGTCGCGATTCGTGAAAACGTTTCGCTGGCCGGTTTCAGTTGCCATTCTATTTGGTCCAGAACCCATCTTTATCGTATTCGCGGATCGCCTTCAACTCTTCCGCGCTCGGCTCCGGCGTCGAACTCACTTCGCCAGACATCCGCAGCTTCCATCCGGTGTTGCGCAGATACTCTTCAACTTCTACGCCGGGATGCGCTGACGACAAATAGGCCTCGCCATCGTCGCCAAAGCGCAAGCACCGCCTTGGTGGTGATCACCGCCGCCGGACCGCCTCGAGGCAAGCCCGACCCGTTGCCGCCAGCCTGAGCCATCGCCGTTTCCCGGGCTGGTGACGTACGAGACGCGTTCCGGCAAGCGCTCTTTGCTGTGCTCCAGCAACACCACGAAACGCTGCGCCAGCGAAGCAATATCGCACGCTCCGCCCGATCCCGGCAACCGCGTCAGTCCTTTCGGCCCGCGCACTTCGGTCGAGTTCAAATTGCCGAAGCGATCCACTTCGGCCGCGCCCAGAAAACCAAGATGCACCCGTCCCGACTGCAGCAGGCTCATCACTCCCAGCATGTCCAGACACTGGGTTGCGCCGAGAATGTTCGGCGGATCGGCCATGGTGTAAATCAATTCCGGAGCGGGCGTGGTCCGGATCACGCCATTCTCGAACAGTCCAACCGCATTCGGAGCATGGGTCTTCTTCGCCACCACAAATGCGATCAGCGGCAGACGCATCCCGACAAAGACCACTTCGCCGTCGCGGATTTCACGCGCCGCGCTGGCCACCATCAACTCGCCCAGAGTGTAAGAAGTTTTCGTGCCGTCCGCCATAGTCAACTGAGAACCGGGAACTGAGAACTGACAACTGGGTCATTGTCAAAAATCAGTGAGTCAGCTTCCGAAGGCTAACCGGCAGCAATAACTCACAAATTAATCGCCGACTTCCGAACCTCGCCAATCGAAGCCAGCGGATCGCGCGCGCCTTCTTTCGGCGCAATCCATTTCTTCTCGCTGCTGATGATGTCCAGCAACAACTTCTTGTCCTCCGCCGACGGCATGTATTCCTTCAGGTGCTCGTTCGTAGACGCTGTCGTCCAATCGCTTCGCCGGTCTGCGCATGAAACTTCTGTCCCGCCCAGCGTCCGATGTTGCGGTTGAACTTGATGTGTGGCGCGTAAAGCTTTGGCTGCCCTGCGGTCAGGACGCTGTTGAAACGCTCGATCAAGCCCGCCACTTCGTCGCGATAAAGGTGCCGATTGTAGTCGTTCAAATCATCGAGATCCGCCGTCTGCTCATTTTTCGGCTCGTCGTACCGGCCCTTGATGCCCCACACATAAGCCCAATGCGCGGACGAAGAATGGTCGGTGCCGAACAAATCGTAGGAACTCGAAATCCACTTGTTGAGATATTTCTGGATCAGCCAGCCCGGAATCACACCCGCCTGCACGATCCGGCGCAAGCCGTCGTTGCCGGTCCCCATGTGAAAGGCTTCTTCGCGCAGCATGTAAGACATGGAACGCCCCAGCGGCGCGAAGGCGGAGTACTTGAACATCTGCAACTGGAACTTGCCGTCGCGATCCACGAAGTCGGTGTAGGTGAAGAAATCCATCCAGTTATCCACGTCGACATTGAAAGCGCCCAGCAGACGCTTGTTTTCGAACGCCCGGCGCTCCAGCATCTTCTGCGCTTCCACCTTGCCGGAATAACCGAAGTGGTCGACCAGCAGCGCGCACATCTGCCAGCCATGACGCATTTCTTCGATCATGACCCGCGTGATGGCGCGCCGGTCCCAGTCGGTGGGAGCGCTTTCGAACAGATAGCGCTGCTGCTCCACGCTGGCGAATTCGGTGTCGCCCTGGTAGACGATCATGTTCATCAGCGCATCGCGCATCTGCTGCGTCGGCACCTGGCGCAGGTTCTCCCACTTGCGGCGGCCCTTGTAAGATGCCAAACTGGATTTCTTCGGTCTCGATCGCGCCGAACAGCGTGTCGAATTTGAAGCTGGCAATTTCGTCGTGATTGACGCCAATATCCTTGCGCCAATCGTCAAAGAGTCCAACCCAATCGCTAAATGTTCCGATCTTTGCGACTTTTCCCGGCATAATTCAACCTCTTCGCTGGTCACTCGTAGCGCCGGCGTCTCGCCGGCTGTCCTGCGGGCGTTCCGTCCGCAGTGATACTTCATGTCCTTGGTGGCTTAGCTTTGCTACTTCGCCTTAAACATCGCCGGCCGCTTCTCCACGTACGCAGCCAGCCCTTCCTTGGCATCCTCGCTCTGGAAAAGCAGCTGCTGATTTTCGCGCTCCACCGCCAGCGCCGATTCCATCGGAATCTCCCATCCCGTCTGCACCGCGCGCTTGATGCGTCCCACGGCCTTCGCGGCCTTGTTCGGCGGACAGAACTGGCGCGCATATTCCATGATGTTCTCCATGAAATTGTCGCGCTCGTAAATGTCGTTGATGATTCCCATCTCTTTCGCTTCTTCGAAAGAGAAAGTATTTCCGGTGACCATCAACTCGATGGCCTTGCTCTTGCCCACCATGCGCGACAGCCGCTGCGTTCCGCCGGTGCCGGGCAGCACGCCCAGATTCACTTCCGGCAGCCCGATCTTGCCCGCATCCTGGCGCGCGATGCGGATGTCGGCCGCCATGGCAATCTCCAGCCCGCCGCCCACGCAGTGACCGTTCAGCGCCGCGATCACCAGCTTGGGCGTGTGCTCCAGCCGCAGCAGGGTCTCGTTGGCATGCAGACAGAAGTAATACTTGAACGTCGGATCGACGCTGGCCAGCATCTTGATGTTCGCGCCGGCGGAGAAAAACTTGTCGCCCGCGCCGGTGAGCACGATCACGTAGACATCGTTGTCCATGCGCGCCTTGAGGATCGCCTCATCCAGCTGCCGGTTCATCTCGTAGGTATAGGTATTCGCCGGCGGATCGGACAATTCGATCACCGCCACGCCGGCATCGACGCGGTAGTTGATCAGCTGTTTCGTGGTCTCGCCGCTGGCCGGCTGCACTGTAGTTGCCATGGTCAAACTCCTTTTCGCAATCGTAATGTGTCGTTTCGGTTCGAGAATGCTGATTTTCTTCTTGCTCGATCCTTTGCCCGACGCAGCACCAATGCCCTGCAGGAAAATGTCTCCCATCTCGCGCGCCAGTTCCGCGGCGTCAGCGTCCACCCGCGGGTTGTACCAGGTGTAAATCCAGTTCATCATCCCGAACAGGCTGAGCACCGCCGTCCGGCTGGAGAATTCCAGTCCGCTTGCCGCTTGTAGTCGTCCAGCAATTCGACGCAGATGCGATAGTACTCGCGCTTGATGGCGGCGATCTCGCTGCCAAAGCCGTTCTTCAGCACTTCGTCTTCATGCGAAAGCACTTTCATCGCTTTCTGATTGGCCAGAAAATATTCCAGATGATTGAGGATGAAACACGCGAATCCGTTCCGCCGGATCCTCGACTTCATCCAGCCGCTCGCGCAGTCGCGCCACGATCGTGGTGAAAGTGTCTTTCTGGATCAGGTACAGCAGTTCTTCTTTGGATTTGAAGTAGTAGTACAGGCCGGAGAGCGAAACTCCGCTGGCGCGCGAAAGATCGCGCATCGACGCGGCAGCATAGCCCTTCTCGCAGAAAACATTGGTGGCATGGACCAGAATCTTGGCCAAGCCGGCGGTCAAAGCGGGTCTCCAGACGCGAGCCCGGAAACAGGCCCACGGCGCCGGGGCGAGAACTGTGAAGCGATAGGAGATGCAGTCGCCATAGTTCGAACGTTCGTTCAAATAATAGCCCACCAGCAGCGGACAAGCTGCAAGTCAGCTGACAAGGGACTTCCTTCGTGTTACTTCGTGTCCTTGGTGGTTACCAGGCTTTACGGAAATCTAATTCCGAACATCCGCCAGCAACTGCTCCACTTCAGCTCTTCAAAGCGGCCGTAAGCGGCAAAAGCGGCAAACGCGACGGGCCCGCCGAAGTATCCATTCAGATCCATTCCATACTTCAATCCCGGAATGCCGAGTTCCGCCGAGACGCGCTGCGTAGCCTTGGCGATTCGGTCCTGCTTCAGGCGCGCCAACTCCGCAGTCGCCTTCCTTCCACGCGGCATAAATCTCGTAACAGGCAGTCGGAGCGGCATCGGCGAAGGCCAGAATCCCGCCCACCGCGCCGGCCTGCAGCGACGGCTCCAGTTTCTGCGCCAGGCCTACCAAGATCTGGAATCCGACTTCCTTCTGCCGTGTCTTTATTCCGCTCACCACGCTCACCGCCGCGGACGACGGTTTGGCGCCGCCCAGCCGCCGCAACCTGCACCAGTTCCCCGCCCTGTCCGTTGCTGCCGGTTGACGCCTTCAGCATGCGCGGGGTCACCGCATCGAACGTCTCGGTCACGGTGGCCGAGCGTTTTACATGCCGCGTCGCTTCCACCATCTTGCGGATTTTCTCCACGTCGCCGCCCGATTCCTTCATGCCGATGATATTGGGATGGTCCGCCAGTTCGATCACCACTTCGGCCGGAATGTCGTATCCGGTAAATCCTGGAACGTTGTAGATCATCACCGGCAGCGGCGAGCGATCCGCCACCGTGCGATAGAAGGCCAGCATATTCGCCGGCTGCATCACTCTTCTTGTAGAAATGCGGCGTGCGCACCAGGGCCGACGTCGTAGCCAAGTTCCGCCGCATATTCGGTGAGCCGCAAGGTCTCGATGGCCGACTCAATTCCGGTTCCCGCGATCAGCACCTTGTTCGGCGCCGTCGCTTCTCGCGCGACTTTCAGCACCTGCGCGCCGCTCGTCGTCCGAGAGCATGATCGCCTCGCCGGTCGAACCCAGAACCACGATGCCAGCGACCGGAGTCTTCGAATAGCGCTCGACGTTGTGCTCGAGCTTCTTGAAGTAAATGTTGCCGTCAGGATAGAACGGCGTCGTGATCGGAGGGAAAATACCTTGAAGCAACATGGGATTTCGCTCGGCCTCAGAATTGTCGCCTCTAAAGCTTATCAAATCCTCTGCTACTATGTCATCCTGAGCAGAGCCGGGACTTCGCGCAGCGAAGGTCCGGCGAATCGAAGGACCCCTACCTCGTGCGCACGTGGGTTCTTAGACTGTGCCGATCGGGACGTCTACGCCGAGCGCCGTTCCACCGGAGCCACAAAATGCGCCGCAGGCACGGCGCCAATCTGCACCAGCAGACCCAACTGGTCCCAGTTGTCCCAGCCTTCGACGATCTTGCCGTTCGCAATCCGCTGGATCGAAGTGCCGGTGATCGTAACTTTCTTCCCGGTCGGCGGCGAATCCCAGGAATTCGCCCTTGTGGGTCATGGTCGTCGTCCAGCGCGCCACCACTTTGTCGCCCTGCTCAATCACGTGGTCGATGGTGACTTTGAAATCGGGAAACGCGCTGCGCAGGTCCACCGCAAAAGTCCTGAATTCCTTGAGACCGATGTCGGTGTCGTGCTGGGCTTGCCCATGGCCGATCGCGTCGGGCGACGCCATCTCGTCGATCGCTTCCATGCGTCCCTTGTTCCAGACTTCTTCAAACCAGCGTCGAATCAGGCGCTATTTTCTTGCGCCATACTACACCTCCGCGGGCAGGACTACCCGCTTTGGCCTCTCACTGTACGCTCCGCATGCAAGTGCTGCAATGCCTGTACGTGCACTTCCCCGCGCTGCAGAAACGCGATCCCTTCCGCCGCGGCGCGAGCCGCCGACAGCGTCGTGATGGTCGGAATGCGCGCCATGCACCGCCGCCCGCCGGATCGCCTGCTCGTCGAACCAGGGATCGACCCCGTGCGGCGTATTGACGATCAGGTGAATGCGCTCGCCCTTGATCAGATCGACCGCGTTGGGCCGTCCTTCTTTCACTTTGTAGACGCGCTCCACGGTCATGCCCGCGGATTCGAGCACGTCGGCGGTGCCGGCCGTCGCCACCAGCTTGAAACCCATATCCACGAATTTGCGCGCCACTTCGGTCACGTTCGGCTTGTCATGATCGGTGACGCTGATGAAGACCGTGCCCTGCGTAGGCAGCTTCTGTCCGGCCGCGGTCTGCGCCTTGGCAAAAGCCTCGCCGAAGTTGTCGGCCACGCCCATCACTTCGCCGGTCGACTTCATCTCCGGACCCAGCACGGTATCGACGCCCGGGAAACTTGTTCCACGGAAAGACCGGAGACTTCACGTAGTAGCAGCGCCCGGTGTCGAGATCGGCGCCGCGCTCGATAAACTCCGGCAGAAATTCGCGCAGCTTGCGCCCGGTCATCAGCCGCGCCGCAATCTTCGCCATCGGAACTCCGGTCGCCTTCGAAACATAAGGCACGGTGCGCGAGGCCCGCGGATTCACTTCCAGAACATAGACCTTGCCGCCATCACGGTCCGGCCGATTCGAAGATCCACGGCTGGTCCGCGGAATCGCGAACTGAATATTCATCAGCCCGACAACCTTCAACGCCCGCGCCAGCTTGAAGGTGTACTCGCGCATGCGCTGCCAGCAGATGCTCGGGAATATCCACCGCCGGCAGCACGCAGGAAGAATCGCCGGAGTGAATGCCGGCTTCTTCGATGTGCTGCATGATGCCGCCGATGACCACATCTTCGCCGTCCGAAAGCGCGTCCACGTCCACTTCGATCGCGTCTTCCAGGAAGTGATCGATCAGCACCGGACGATCCTGCGAATACTCGACCGCCTCCTTCATGTAGCGGACGACCATCTCTTCGTCGTAGGCGATCACCATGGCGCGCCCGCCGAGCACGTACGAAGGACGCACCAGCACCGGATATCCGACCCGCTTCGCGCCTTCGATCGCCTCTTCCACCGAAGCCGCCATCGCGCCCGGAGCCTGCGGAATTTCGAGTTCGTCGAGCAATTTGCCAAAGCGCTTGCGGTCTTCCGCCAGGTCGATCGACTCGGGCGAGGTGCCGATGATGTTCACGCCCGCCGCCTTCAGCGGCAGCGCCAGATTCAGAGGCGTCTGTCCGCCGAACTGCACGATCACCCCGACCGGCGCGCCCGAAGAAGCTTCGTGCTCGCAGATGGCAAACACATCTTCCAGCGTCAGCGGCTCGAAGTACAGGCGATCGCTGGTGTCGTAATCGGTCGAGACCGTCTCCGGATTGCAATTGATCATGATGGTCTCGTAGCCATCGTCGCGCAGCGCAAACGCCGCATGGCAGCAGCAGTAATCGAACTCAATTCCCTGCCCGATGCGATTCGGCCCGCTCCCCAGAATGATGACTTTCTTCTTGTCGGTCGGCGTGGCCTCGTCTTCTTCTTCGTAGGTCGAATAAAGATACGGCGTGAAGCTTTCGAATTCCGCGGCGCAGGTGTCCACGCGCTTGTACACCGGCGCAATGCCGTGCTTCTTGCGCAGATGACGAACTTTCTCCTGCGCGCCTTTGCCGTCGAGCCGCCAGACCCCGGCCAGCCGCCCGTCGGAGAAACCCATGCGCTTGGCCTCGCGCAGCACCTCGGTCGGAATCGACTCCATCGGATGCTTTTCCAGCTCCAGCTGCATGTCATTGATCTCTTTCAGCTGGTACAGAAACCAGGGATCGATGGAAGTCATCTTCGCCAGTTGCTTGACCGTGTGTCCCTGCCGCAACGCATAGCGAACGTAGGAAAGCCGCTCCGGATGTGGCGTCACCAGCCGCTGGGTAAGAATCTTCGGCTCGATCTTCTCCGAGCCCACTTTCTTGCCGGTATCGAGCGCGCGCACTCCCTTGAGCAGCGCCTCTTTGAAGGTGCGCCCGATGGCCATCACTTCGCCCACCGACTTCATCTGCGGGCCGAGGTTTTCATCGGCGCCGGGAAATTTCTCGAACTGCCACTTGGGAATTTTTACCACCACGTAATCCAAGGTCGGCTCGAAGCAGGCCGGAGTCTTGCGCGTGATGTCGTTGGGAATTTCGTCCAGCGTGTAACCGACGGCCAGCTTGGCGGCAATCTTGGCAATCGGGAAACCCGGTCGCCTTCGAAGCCAGCGCCGACGACCGCGACACACGCGGATTCATCTCGATCACGACCATGCGCCCGGTCGTGGGATGAACTCCGAACTGAATGTTCGATCCGCCGGTCTCCACGCCAATCTCGCGAATCACCGCGATCGCCGCATCGCGCATCGCCTGATATTCGCGGTCGGTAAGCGTCTGCGCCGGAGCGACGGTAATGGAATCGCCGGTATGCACGCCCATGGGATCGAAGTTCTCAATCGAGCAGATGATGATGACGTTGTCGCGCAGATCGCGCATCACCTCGAGCTCATATTCCTTCCAGCCCAGCACCGATTCTTCGATCAGCGCTTCGTGTACCGGAGAGAAATCAAGTCCGCGGGCCAGCACTTCCAGCAACTCTTCGCGGTTGTAGGCGATGCCGCCGCCGCTGCCGCCGAGCGTGAACGAAGGACGCACGATGACCGGGAAGCCGATCTTGCCGGCAAATTCCAGCCCGTCTTTCAGATTGTTGACCAGCGCCGACTTGGGAACGTCGAGGCCGATCTTCTGCATCGCGTCTTTGAAATAAAGACGGTCTTCCGCCTTCTTGATCGCGGCCACATTCGCGCCGATAAGTTGCACGTTGTACTTCTCGAGCACGCCGCCGTCAGAAAGTTCGATCGCGAGATTGAGCGCGGTCTGTCCGCCCACGGTCGGCAGGATGGCGAATCCCGCGCCGGGCGACAGCTCGCGCTCGACGCGAATAATTTCTTCCAGATACTCGCGCGTGAGCGGCTCGATGTAAGTGCGGTCGGCGATCTCCGGATCGGTCATGATGGTGGCCGGATTGGAATTCGCCAGCACCACTTCAAATCCCTCGGACTTGAGCGCCTTGCAAGCCTGCGTCCCGGAGTAATCAAACTCCGCCGACTGGCCAATGATGATAGGGCCAGAGCCGATGATCAGGATTTTCGAGATGTCAGTGCGTTTGGGCATTCGCTCCTTGTAGCGCCGGCATCTTGCCGGCTGTCCGGCGGGCGTCCTGCCCGCCGCATTGGGCCGCCGGGACGGCGGCGCTACCACTACCCCTTCCACTCCTCCATCATCTTCACAAAATCCTTGAACAGATAATGCGAATCATGCGGACCCGGCGACGCCTCCGGATGATATTGCACGCAGAACAAGCGGCAGATTCCGGTGCCGCAATCCCTCCAGCGTGTTGTCGTTCAAATCGATATGCGTCAGTTCGACTTCACTCTGCGGCAGCGAATCCGGATCGACGGCGAAATTATGATTGTGCGCCGTGATCTCGATCTTCCCCGAGTGCAACTGCTTCACCGGATGATTTCCGCCGTGATGTCCAAACTTCAGCTTGAAAGTTTTCCCGCCCAGCGCAATGCCGGTGAGCTGATGTCCCAGGCAAATTCCGAAAATCGGCTGCCGTCCCATCAGGCGGCGAATGTTATCCACCGCGTAAGTGCACGGCTCCGGATCGCCCGGCCCGTTCGACAGAAACACTCCATCCGGCTTCAGCGCCAGCACATCTTCCGCCAGAGTCTGCGCCGGAACCACCGTCACCTTGCAGCCCTCGCCGCGCAGCTTGCGCAGAATGTTTTGCTTGATTCCGTAGTCGTAGGCCACCACGTGAAAGCGCGCCGGCTCGTCTTTCACGCCGACCACTTCGTCGGGCAGATGCGAACGCTCGCCGGTTTCCCAGACGTAGGTGCTCTTGGTGCTGACCACCTTCGCCAGGTCGGTCCCGTCCATCTTGGGAATGCGCCCGCGCCTTCGCCACCAGTTTGTCGGCGTCGGTCTTCCAGCGTGGAAACCACGCCGCGCATCACGCCGTGGTCGCGCAAATGCCGCACCAGCGCGCGCGAATCGATCTCCGCCAGCACCGGAATCTTGAATTGTTCGAGATATTCCTCGGCCACCTGCTGCGAGCGCCAGTTGGAGCTGACTCGCGAAAACTCGCGCACGATCAGTCCCTCGATATACGGACGCGTGGCTTCGTTGTCTTCCGCGTTGGTCCCGTAATTGCCGATTTCAGGATTGGTGAGAACTACAATCTGGCCGCAGTAGGAAGGATCGGTGAAAATTTCCTGATAGCCGGTGATGGAAGTATTAAAAACGACTTCGCCGTAACATTCGCCTTTGGCGCCGTAACCTTTGCCTCGGAAGACTCTGCCGTCTTCGAGCGCAAGCGTAGCTTGCATTCCTGCTCCAGGGAGTGGATTTTAGAGATTTTAGCAGGGATGCTGAAATCGCGAAACAAATGATTTCGATAGATTTCTTTCGCTTTGCAGATTTTCTTTGCGATCCTTTGCGGTCAAAAGCTTCTTAACCGCAAAGATCGCGGAGGACGCTAAGAACTTCTCACCGCACTCGTCCCATTTTGTCCATCGGCCAGTATCCGAAAACCGCCTTGCCGTAGATAAAGCCGATGTCGACCGGCCCAAAGTCGCGGCTGTCGTTCGACATGGTGCGATGATCGCCCAGCACGAAGTAGCTGTTCGGAGGAACCACAATCTCGGCGTAGGAGCGCTGGTCGGCGTAAGCCGGCGGAACGTAATCTTCTTCCAGCGCCTGCACCGTTGACGAATACCTCGCCACCCTCGATGCGGATGTTGTCTCCCGCCAGCCCAATCACCCGCTTGATAAAACTCTTCGAAGGATCGCGCGGATAGCGAAACACGACAATGTCGCCGCGCTGAATCGGCTCCAGCCGGTACACGTACTTGTTGACGAAGATGCGCTCCTGGTCGTCGAGCGAAGGCATCATGCTGGTGCCTTCGACTTTCACCGGCTGGTAAAGGAAAATGATGATGAAGGCGGAAATCGCCAGCGAGATGATCAGATCGCGCAGCCACACCGAAAGAACAGGCAGGGTGCGCGGCGGAACTGGAACACGAGGTCTTGTCGTTGCGGGGACGCAGTTCCGCTGGACTGGCTTGTTCCGGCATGCTCATCTTTCATTATACGGTCAATCTGTCCCCGTGAAAGCTGGTCCTTGCGGTCGTCCCCTCTCGATCTTGGTTACCTCGGGGCTACTGCCGCCGGCTTCCAGATTCGAGTTACAATAGCTGTACATTTTAAACAGTCGCCTGTCTAAGGACGTCTGAACCATGTTGAATCTCAAGCGCGGACTGACTCTCGCCTTTCTGGCTTTGATGATCCTGGCCGTGTCCGCCCCGTGGGCCATATCCCAACAGGAGGGGGCAATCCCGGCATACAATGCGGGGCCGCCGGCCAAGGGCACCGTGTTGCCTCCGATTCTCGGCAAGGAGCAATTGTGGGGCGAAAATGCCCAATATCCTTTTCAGACCCATGCCTACGAACTGGCGGCCAAGATTCCGGCCGTGTTGCATCAGCAACCCTGCTACTGCTATTGCGACCGCGGCATGGGGCACAACAGTCTGCATAGCTGCTTCGAAGGCACCCACGGGGCCCAGTGTTCGGTTTGTCTGAAAGAGCTGTACTACTCCTACTCCATGAATCAGAAGAAAAAGACTCGCCGCCCAGATTCGTCAAGGAATCATGAAGGGTGAATGGAAGCAGGTCGATCTGCAAGACGGCCGCGTCCATCAACTGATCGGTCCCCCTGAGCTTAGGGTTTCCACCGGGTTGACGGAGACGCGAATCCGCGTATAACCTGCTGATTCGAGGTAAGGTCAGGCTTTTCCACAGGTGATTTTCAGGGCTCCTTGACCAGCAGTCACAATGCTGGCTGGTCGAACTTAGCAAATACTGGCAGGGCTGATTCAGTCAGTTTCGTCCAAGGCTATTAAAAAGGAGAACTTACGAAGAGTTCAGGAAGAGTTTTGCGGATGGCCCAGAAAACGACCGCCAAGAAACCGATGAACGAGGATCCTCGTTTTGCACAGGCTGTGCAAAACTACGAGGCCGGACTGCGTGCCATGCAGGAGCGCAAGTTTGAGAAAGCCAAGGGCCTACTTGCAAAAAGCCGTGACCGGCGCCAGCAAGGAATTGGCCGATCGGGTCTCGGTTCACCTCAACACCTGCAACCAGCATCTGGAGCGGTCCGCCAACCCAGTTCAAGAGTCCGGAAGAGCACTACGACTATGCGGTTTCGCTGATGAATGTGGGCGACTACGTCACCGCCCGCGAACATCTGGAAAAGCTCTCCAAGCAGGTCCCGAAGGCCGACTACGTAGCCTACGGTCTGGCCGCGCTCGATTGCCTGACCGGCCATCTGGAAGATTCGCTGCGCCATCTGGATGCGGCCATCCGGGTCAATGCGGCCCTTGCGCTTTCAGGCGCGGAACGATTCCGACTTCCAGAACCTGGCGGAAGATCCCCGCTTTACCGAGCTGCTCTATCCCGATCCAGGGGCTGAGTTCTCCGCCAGAACCAGCGACCCCTGAGGACGACGGCTAGCCGTGGCGTGCCGATCCGCAGCCGGGCTCGCGGCCGTCATCGCGAGGGCAAGCCGTCCTCGCACGTCGCAGCCTGAGTGTCGTCGCCATCGGCGGCGGCACCGGTCTTTCCACCCTGCTCAAAGGTCTGAAGCGCTACGTCACCCGTCCCGGCACGCTGGCAAGACGCGGACCAGCCGAGATCAGCGAACTGTGCGCCGTGGTCACGGTCAGCGACGACGGCGGCTCCAGCGGACGCCTGCGCAAAGAGCTCAACATGCTGCCGCCGGGCGACGTCCGCAACTGCATCGTCGCCCTCTCCGAAGACGAAGCCCTGCTCTCCCGCCTGTTTCAGCATCGTTTCGTGAAAGGATCGGGCCTCGAAGGTCACAGCTTCGGCAATCTGTTTCTGGCGGCGCTGACCTCCATCACCAGCGACTTCGGCGAGGCCGTCCGCCTGTCTTCGGAAATTCTGCTTACTCGCGGACACATCTATCCCGCGACCACTTCGCACGTCGAACTCGAAGCCCTGATGGAAGATGGTACCAGGATTCGCGGCGAAACCAAGATCACCGCCAGCAGCGGCCGTATCAAGCAACTCTTTCTCGATCCGCCGGATGTTCAAGCCTCTGCCGCAAACTCTGGAGGCCATGGCGCGCGCCGACCTGATCACCATCGGTCCTGGCTCGCTTTTCACCAGCCTGATCCCCAACCTGCTGGTGCCCGGCATTGCCCAGGCCATGGTGAATTCCGCGGCGGTAAAGGTCTATGTCGGCAATCTGATGACCCAGGCCAACGAGAGCCTGGGGCTGACGGCCTCCGATCACATTCGCGCCCTGAATCGCCATGCTCAGAGTAAAGCGCATCTTCGATTTCGCCCTGATCAATCGCACCCCGGTGCCCCCGGAACTGAAGGCCAAGTACGCGCTGGAAGGCGCCAACCAGATCGTCGCCGACCTCGACGCGATCGAAGAACTGGGCGTCATCCCGGTGCTGGGCGACTACCTGGAGCCCGGGCATGGTGGCCCGCCACCGAACCGATCGCATTGCCGCCGACCTGATGGAACTGGCTAGCCCAAGCCCCCGGCGGCACCCGCGCCGCCACCCCGTAAACGAATCACGCTACCACCGCTAGGGGCAGTGTGTCCTCACCTGCCCAGCCGAGCGAAGCTCGGCAGCGCAGGCTAAACCGGACGCTCTAAGCAAGCCTTCAAGCCAGTACAGGCGGGACGCCCGCGCCCACATTGAACCAGTAACGACGGTAACCAACCCCTGCCCGGCACGAACTTCTCGCGGTATATTGGATCGAATGCCGAAAACAAACAACGACAACCTCGCGCTCCCCGCATCGCCATCGCCATCCTGGCAGCGGGTAAAGGGACGCGGCTGAAGTCCAAGCATCCCAAGGTGCTGCACGAAGTCGGCGGCAAGCCGCTGCTGGCGCACGTGATCGCGGCCGCGACCAAAGTCGTTCCGGCCAGCGATGTGTATGCCATCATCGGACACGAAGCCGATCGCGTTCGGGACGCCGTCGCCGCCTCCGGAATCGGATTCGTGCTGCAGAGCGAGCAGCGCGGCACCGGACACGCCCTGATGGTCGCCCGCGAGGCTCTCGCGCCCTACGATCTCGTCATCGTGCTCTACGGCGACGCTCCGCTCATTACTTCGCAGACCATCGAGAAGCTGCGCGACTTCCATCTCTCAAAGAAAGCTGCGATGACCATGCTCACGGCCGAGCTGGAGAATCCCAGCCGGCTACGGAAGAATCGTTCGCAAGAAAGCCGGCAGCGACGACGTGCAGGCCATCGTCGAACAGAAAAATCTGACGCCGGCACAGCAGAAAATACACGAGATCAACTCCGGCTTTTACGCCTTCGACGCTCAAGCCGCTATTCGGCCACATCGACAAGCTGAGCACCGACAATCATCACGGCGAGTTCTATCTCACCGACATGGCCGCGATTCTGGGCAAGGCCAAACAGCGCGTGGTGGCGGTGCAGGCCGACAATCCTCACGAAGTTCTGGGCGGCAACACCCGCGCCGAACTGTCCGAAATCGACCAGCACATGCGCATGGCCAAATGCCGGCAGCTGATGGCTGAGGGCGTCACGATTCTCTATCCCGAAACCTGCGTGATCGACAGCGATGTCGAAGTCGGCGCCGACACGGTCATCGAGCCCTTCGTCCAGTTGCGCGGCACCACCCGCGTCGGCAGCGATACGCGCATCGGTTCCTACAGCGTGATCATCAACTGCGAAATCGGAGACCAGGTGCTGGTCCAGACCGGCTGCGTGCTCGAACATTCGACGATCAGAGCGCGCGCCTCGCTGGGACCCTACAGCCATCTGCGCCCGGGTTGCGAAATCTGCGAAGACGCGCACGTGGGAAATTTCGTGGAACTGAAGAAGAGCCGCCTCGGCAAAGGCTCGAAAGCCAACCACCTGACCTATCTTGGGGACACCGAAATCGGCGAGAAGGTCAACGTCGGCGCCGGAACCATCACCTGCAACTACGACGGCGTGAACAAGCACAAGACCATCATCGAAGACGGCGTCTTCGTAGGCAGCGACAGCATTCTGATTGCGCCCAGTCCGCATCGGAAAAGGCGCATACGTGGCCGCCGCCACCACCGTCACCGAAGATGTCCCGCCGGATTCCCTGGCCCTGGGCCGGGCCCGCCAGATCGTGAAAGAAGGCTGGGCCAAAGCAAAAAAGAGAGAAAGCCAAAGCGCAAAAAGCCAAGTAGCAGGATGCCGCAAGGGCACTTAGCAATTAGCATCTGGCCAAAGCCCTTCTGTGCGATTTCTCTGGTGCAAAGAAATCCGAGCGCTTCTTTCGCGTTCTTTGGCGCGGAGGTAAGCGGCTAATCGCTAAGTGCCAACTGCCGCACTGCCAAGTGCCGTCTACTTCGAAACCGCCGCAAACAACGGCGAATGCATCAATCCCTGGAACTGCTTGTCATCCGCCTTGAAATGCATCTGCAGATTCGAGCTGTCCGAGTTGACCGTCACATTATCCAGCGCCAGCTTCTCGGTCGGCGTGGCCGACATCTTCTTGTAGAGCATCCCCGCCTTGAGCAACGAAGACAGCGTGGTCGCCGTCATCGAATCGGAGGTGACCACATCCAGATCGAAATTCACGCCACTCTGAAAATTCATGGTGTAGCGCGAACCCAGAATGCGTTTCTTGACCGTGTCGTAGTCCGCCAGCCCGGCGGCATCGCCCAGGGCCGAGTGCAGCATGTTCTGCGTTCCCTGCTGATCGAGCACGCTCCACACCGTGCCGGAATCCACCGAGCCGATCATGTCCGCGATCTGGGTGTTGCTGTCGAGGCGTGTAGGAGTAGCCGTCGCGCGCATCCAGCGCTCCGCGCAAGGCGCCGCTGTCGCCGAACAGCAGCGTGTTGTCATCCAGAAACGTCATCTGCATGCCGGCCGGCATGGGATAGATATCCGAATTGCGCAGCTTGATCGGCTTCACTTTCTGCAGCCGCATCTTCTTCAGGAAGGTCGCCATGGGAAACTGCCCTTGCGCCACGCCGACCACCCGCACTCCCTGCTTGCCGCTGCGATAGGAAGCGAACGTAAGCTGTTCGACATCCTTGTCGGGATCGATGCCCACGCCTCGCAGCGCGCCTTCGAATTCCTTGAGGCTGGGCGGCAAAACCTGCTGCTTCAGCGCCATGGCAGTATCGGAATTCTTGAGCGCGCGATAGTCCACCGAAATGATCTGCTGGATGTCGGAAGGAATCACCGTCCGCGCCGAGCTGCCCAGCGGCATCGACCACGCGGTGGCGCTCAGCATCAGAAGAACACAAAGACCACCCTTAACTGTTTTCATGTCACGACCTCGAAGGAATATGTGCGGTTAGATGCGGTTTATGCCCTCATTGTATGTCAATTCTGAGGCGGAAAGGCTAAACGAAAGGGCACGTCGTGTGATCAAGGATGGTGCATGACCTGAGCCGGTTCAGCTCCTCAGCAGCGCGGCTTTTTTGCGGGTTTCCGCCAGCAAACCCGGCGTCTTTCAGCGACTCCAGATTGATCTCCACATTGGCCAGCGCGCCCTCAATCGCCGCCCGCGCCAGGGCCAGCGCCGTCGTCAGATCCGACTTCATATTCGGATTCGTAATCGGCTTCAGCCGCTCGACGATCCCCGCCACTTCCCTGGCCCGCTCCGCCACGCCCAAGCGGAACGCTCGTCGCCTGCTTCAAGGCGGCGTCAATGATGCCATCCGCCCCGGCGGAATCCTTCGCCTGCTTGTAAGCCTTCATCACCGCGTTGTAGGACTCGGCGTCGGCATCGATCGCAGCCTTCAACTCTTCTCGCAAGTTGCGAAAGCCGCGCAATCGCCTCGCTCAACTCGCGCTCGTACTGCAGATAAGCCTTCTTGCCGCGAGACATCGACGCCACCATGGTCGCCAGTCCCGCCGCCATCGCTCCGCTGGCCGCCGCCGCGCTGCCGCCGCCGGGAGTCGCCGTAGGCGCGGCCAGTTGTTCCACGAACGGTTCCACTCCGGCGCGCAGTCCGCCGACCGCCATCTTTCCGCCCATCACCGCCGCCAGCCGGTTCTCCAGAATCAGCGACGAATCAAAATTCTCCACCTGCAGAAACCACTCCGCCGCCGACTCCAGCGCCTTCTTCGGAATCAGTCCGACAATTTCGCTGCTCACCGGCGTCACCCCGTACCGCGCCGCCTCCCGCTTCACCACTTCAAACACGCGATGGACTGGAGTCTGCTCAAAGTCAGTCAGGTTCATCGAAACCTGCGCCAGCCCGCGCACCAGAAATCCCGCGCCCTTGACGAAGCGCATTCCGCCGCTCGAGAAGCGCACCGCCTTGGCAATCTTCTTCGCAATCTCGACATCCGGAGTGTTGAGAAAAACGTTGTAGGCGATGAGAAACTTGCGCGCCCCCACCACCGTCGCGCCCGCCGTGGGATGCACCCGCGCTTCTCCGAAATCCGGCTTGCGCGCCGGATTGGTCGCAATGTCTGCGCGTATGCCCTCAAACTGCCCGCGCCGGATGTTCTCCAGATTCTGCCGCTCCGGCGAAGTCGCGGCCGCTTCGTAGAGGTACACAGGAATCTGATATCGCTTCCAGATCTGCTCGCCGACATGCCGCGCCATGGCGACACAATCTTCGATGGTCACGCCATCAATCGGAATGAATGGCACCACATCCGCCGCGCCCATCCGCGGATGCGCTCCCTGATGCTGCGTCAGGTCGATCAACTCCGCCGCCTTGCCCACGCCGCGAATCGCGGCTTCCTGGATCGGCTCCCGCTCGCCGACCAGCGTGATCACGCAGCGGTTGTGATCGGCGTCCATCTCGCGATCGAGCAAAAAGACGCCATCCATCTTCATGGCCTCGACGATCGCATCCACTTTGGCCTTGTCGCGGCCTTCAGAAAAATTGGGAACACACTCAACAAGAGTTGACATACGGGAAAAAGAATATCACTGAGCCGCAGCTCGCAAAGCTGTCATCCTGAGCGCAGTCTTTCGTCCCGCGAAGCGGGATGAAAGCAAGCGAAGGACCCATGCATTCCGCGCAAGTCTGCCGAGTGTCGTGCATTGTCAGAGCAGCAAGGTTGGCGCTTCAATCGCCGAAATGCAGAGGTCCTTCGTCGGAGCCTTCGCTGCGCGAAGGGCTCCGCTTCCTCAGGATGACAACGGCTACTGCTTGGGCACAAAATCTTCCATCACCGCCTTGCGCATCAGATCAGGCGGCAGCAATCCCTGCGCCAGAATGAAGTCATGAAACTTCTTCTGATTGAACTTGGCTCCCAGCTTCGCCTCACGTCTCTTTCCGCAACGCAATCAGCTTGGTATAGCCATAAAAATAGCTGTTCGCCTGCCCCGGCGCGCGATAGGTATAGCGCTCCACTTCTTCCTGGGCGAAGGCATGCGACTGCACCACGTCCTGCTCCAGAACCCGAAACGCCTCGGCCGGTTGAATCTTTCCCGCCTGCAATTCGGGATCGAGAAACGCCCGCGCCGCCCGCATCAGCCGGTAGTCGAGCGAAACCAACTGTCCCTCCAGCGGCATGTAGGGACGGATGAGATATTCCGAATAAAGTCCCCAGCCTTCCACATTCGTGCTGTTGAAAGCGTAGCGAACCCGCGCCAGCGAAACTCCGTGTTCGAGCATGGAATCGAACTGCAACTCGTGTCCGGGACGCGCCTCATGCGCGGTGAGCGTCCAGGCCGCCGCATCGAAGGTGAAGTCGTCATACTTCTCCGACGCTGGTCTGCCCCGGCCCGGCCGGAATATTCAGCGGCAACACAAACTCGCCCTTCTGTCCCGGTGTTGTGCAGAAATGGCGGCGGCACCATGTGCGGCGCCGGCTGCTGCGCGGTCTCGGCCGCGGTGGCAATCCGGATCCGCGCCGGACGGTCCGGCAAGCGTGACAATCTGTTTCTCGACGATGATCTTTTCGATCTGCTTCAGCCGCTCCTGGTAGAACGGCAGAATCGCGTCGCCCACCAGTTGTTGCTTTTTCAATTCGCGGATCACGTCGCGATAGTCGCTCGAAGGCAGATGCCGTTCCTTCGCGATCTGCGCCGCGATCGGCTTCATCTCCGCCTGAAGATCGCTGAACGCCTGGTGCGCCATGGCCGCCAGTTGTGCCGGCGGAATGTCGATGCCGTAGTCTTCGAGATTGAGCGCATACTCCTCGGGAGGAAGACGGAAATCGCTGCGCGCCTTGGGCAGCACATTGGCCTTCGTCCACGCGTCGTAGTCGACGAGTTGCGACTTCAGCTTGTCGTAAGGTTCCTGCCAGCCCGTCAGCTTGTACTTCTCCAGCAGCGTGGCGATTCCCTCCATGTAATTGGAGTTGCGCGACAGTTCAGTCTCAATCTCGGTGCGCGCGGGATAGACCACGCCCGGCTTGGCCATCTGCTCCATCACTCGCTGCTTCAGAATCTCGGTCAGCGGCTTGTAACCAGGTTCCAGCCCGGCATATTTGCGGATGCGAACCACGGCCGCGGGCCGGCGTTCCGCAGGCGTCTGTTCATCCAGCAGAACTCGCAGCCCGCTGAAGACCGTTCTGGCTGGCATTCAGAAAATCCACCTTGTGGGCGCGGTCGAAGTCCTGCTCCCTGAATTGCAGCTCGATCGTTGCGGATCACGATCTCCAGGTCCTGCGTCACTTCCTTCTGCTTCTGCTGCCCCACCGCGCTCTTCAACGTGGCAAGCACGGCCTCCGTCTCCTGCCGCTCCTGATCTTCATCGGCCAGCGTCGGCTGGGACACTTCGGTATCGAACTGGCTCAAGCCCTCGTTCGAACCCAGCTCAGGAGTGTGCTTCATCTCGACCGCCAGCAGCATGTTGGTGTACTTGTTGCTGGCGGCAATCCAGTCAGGCGCAGGCTGCTTGCGCACTCAGCGGGCAGGCTCAACAGGACGCACAACGAGGCTCAGAACAATTCTGCGATTCACATAATCGTTCTCCAATCTCAGTCTATTTCTTGACTAGCCTTCTGCCGTTCCCAAAAAACTTTCCGATACCCAGCCGCACCTGCACCGTATTAATGCCAGGATTGCGGATCGCCAAGGCCGGCATTGGAGATGTGCATATACCGCACTTCGACACTCCAGTTGCGCGAGTCTCCCAGAAAGTGCGCGCCCAGCGCCGCGGAAGAAGTGAAGTTCACGCTGTTCGGTTCCGGTCGGAACGTCGTGGTTGGTAAACAGCGTTCCGCCGCTCAGTTCGAGATAAGGAACAACTCGTCCGCGCGTGGCAAAGTTCCACTTCAGATTCAGCGGATTGAAACCGGCTCCGAACGCCGTATTGGCAGGCTGGAATACCACAAACACCGGCACCGCATCCAGCGCGTACTCGAATCTTCCTTTCAGAAAGCCCGGCCCGTGGGGCCGGGTAAGAATCCATCCGTAGCGCAGCCCGGCGTTCCACACGCCGGTATTCGAAGTACCGCCCGGAACGGAGTACCCGCCGCCGGTCCAGAGCTGTACTTCGTGGCCGCCATCCTCGACCCGGGACTGGGCCCAGGTGCAGCGAAGCGCAGAGCAACAGCAATGATACCCGAGACAATTTCTTCATGAAGCTCTCGACCTGCGCGATACGAGCGGCAAGACTGGCCACGATACAGCAAACATACAGGCATGACAATACCGCGGCACATGTGGCGCAGGCGCCCTGACCGCGTCGTTCGACCGAGCCGCAGAACCAGTCAAGCGGCCAGCGTGCCCACACCTCAAAGCCCCAACCCGCCATCCACCGCCAATATCTGCCCGGTAATAAAGTGCGGCGCAGTCGCAAAAAACAAAACTGCAGCGGCAATCTCCTCGCCCTTGCCATTTCGCCGCATCGGAGTCTCGCTGCGCCATCTTCTTCATGAACGCGGCCGCCGCCTTCTCTCCCAGATCGATCATCCCCGGCGCGATGCAGTTGACCGCGATCTCCGGCGCCAGGGCCTTGGCCATCACCTTGGTCAGCATGTGAACCGCTGCCTTGGACGAACAATAGTGAGCATGACTTGCCCAGGGACGCAGTCCGCCCAGCGATCCCATATTGATGATTCTTCCCTTGCGCTCCCGCAGATGCTTTAACGCCTCGCGCGAAACCAGAAACGGTCCGCGCGTGTTGGAAGCAAATATCGCGTCCCACTGTTTGAGCGTCAGCTGATCGAATTCAGCGGTCTCGTAGTTGGCGGCATTGTTGACCAGGATATCGATCCCGCCCAGTTCCTTCGCCGTTTCCTTGATCGCCGACTTGACGCTCTTCTCGTCGGTAATGTCGCAGCGCAACGCCACTGCCCGCCCGCCGAAACTCCCAACGTCGATGACGGTGTGCTGCGCCTCGCTGCGCGGAATTCCGAAAGGTAATGGCCACATCCGCGCCGGCCTCCGCCAGCGCCAGAGCGATCGCCCGCCCCAGGCGCTGTGCCCCGCCCGTAATCAGAGCAGCCTTGCCGGAAAGAGGTTTGCCGCGCGATCCATGCGCGGGATTGTAATTGAGATGGCAGCACCTGGCACTTAGCAATTGGTCACTGCGCTTTTGGTAGGAAGAATGTCGACCGAGGTCAGCTAGTGCTAATTGCCAAGGTGCTAAGTGCTTTTCGCACTCCACCGAAACCTGCTAAACTCCGCCCATGGCAGAGCCTGCGACAAGTCGTCGTTTACTCCCGCAAGGGCTGCCATCTTTGTGAAATCGTCAAGGAAACCCTGACCAAGCTGCATCGCCGAGGCGGCTTCGCCTGGCGCGAAATCGACGTGGAAAGCGACGACGAATTGCGCCGCCGCTTCACCGACGAAGTCCCGGTCGTCTTCATCGACGGCCACAAAGCCTTCAAATACCACATGGACGAGCGCGAATTCCTGCGCAAACTAGCCAGCTAAAAGTTAGGCGCCGGCACGGATTAACGTTAAGGCGGGAGCAGAGGAAACGCGGAGGGTGCCCCATCCTTCGCGCTTTTGCGAAAGATGGGGCCTTTGACTTAAGGTGCGATTTTGGACTTTAACCTTACTGTTTTATTCCCCAGTCAGAAACTTGAACTGCGCTGCGGTCAGCGGCACCACGCTCAATCTTCCCTGCCGCACCAGCGGAGAATCCGCAAAAAGCTTGTTGGCCTTGACCTCAGCCAGAGTCACCGGCTTTGCCAGCGCCTTCCCCGCCTTGATCTTCACCTGAGGATTTTTGGGATCTGAAGCATCCACTGAAACCACCGACGCCGTCCCCACCGCGCTCTTTTCGTCGCCGGTGTGGTAGATCACCAACCGGTCGCCCGGCTTCATCTCGCGCAGATGTCTTCACCGCCACGGGATTGGTCACGCCATCCCAGACGGTGCTCTTGTCGCGCTGCAAATCGGCGAACGAATAAACGGTAGGTTCGGTCTTGAGTAGATAGTCCATAAAGAATATTTCAGATTTCTGATTGTAGATTTCAGATTGCATAATCCCGAAGCGCTGCACGATCTGCAATCTGAAATCAATCCGAAATCTGCAATGCCTCTACTGCGGCTTATCGTTTCGAATCCGGCTGCTCCTGCGGCTCCGGTCATCCTTCTTGTCCCCCGGATGATCTTCGTAAATCGAATACTGCCCCGCCGGCCGCTTCATCTTCACCGTGATCTCGACCGTCGGCTTGTCGATGTCATAGTCCGCGCCAAAGGTCTGGAAACCGGTGCGCCAGCACCTGCACCCGCAGTTTGCCGTAGGGCGCGCCATCAAAGCTGGCTTTGCCGTCCGCATCGGTCTTGATCTGCAGTCCGCCCTTGGACTGCTTTCCGTTCTTCTCCACCGGATGCATCACCACGCTGGCATTGCGGATCGGCTTGCCGTTGTAGTCGCGGATAACCACGAAAGTTCAGCACGGCGGTATCGTCGTCCTGGGCGAAGGCCAGCACGAGCCAAGAAGAACCGCGGTTGCGAAGCCACAATCAGATTTTTCTCATAGCCGAGTCTCGACAATTCTAATGTAGCCGCGAGCGTCCTGTCACCTCGCAACTTCGATGCTCCGACGCCTGGTCGACGCTCAAGCGAACAACCGTATCTCTGACCAGTACTACATATATGCATTATAATCAATAGTTACATGATATTACCATGCAATCCTCATTTGACAATCAGCCTGCCGCTTACCTACAATTAGCACTCGCCAACACTGAGTGCTAACAATCGAAATTTTGGCGAGGTTCCCTGCAATCAAACCCTGATTTCAACTCAAACCGAACGAAAGGAGTCTGCAAGTATGGCTAAGTTCACCCCGCTACACGACCGCATTCTAGTCCGCCGGATTGAAGAAGGCGAGACCACCCGTGGTGGCATCATCATTCCCGACAGCGCCAAAGAAAAGCCTCAGGAGGGAGAAGTCATCTCCGTCGGCAAAGGCAAGAGCAACGACGAGGGCAAGGTGTTCCCCCTGGCAGTAAAAGAGGGCGACCGCATCCTGTTCGGCAAGTACTCCGGCACCGAAATCAAGCTGGATGGTGAAGATTTCATCATCATGCGCGAAGAAGAAGTCCTGGGCATCCTGACCGGCGCCGCCAAGAAAGAACTCGCCGGATCACGCCGCTAACTGTTATTTTGTTGTCATCCTGAGCAAGCGCCGCTGTTGCGCGAGCGAAGGATCCAAGTGAGCGACCGCGCGTTCCGTGAGCGAAGCGAACGATCAATATCGCAGGCGAGCATCCTGCGGCCAGACTAATCACCGATAGGAGATTTCAGAATATGGCAAAGCAGATCGTACATGGCGAGGAGTCGCGACAGGCGATTCTCCGCGGCGTCAACTTATTGGCTGACGCGGTAAAAGTCACTCTCGGCCCCAAGGGCCGCAACGTGGTCATCGAAAAGAAATTCGGTTCACCGACCATCACCAAGGACGGCGTCACCGTCGCGAAGGAAATCGAACTCAAAGACAGCTCGAAAACATGGGCGCACAGATGGTGCGCGAAGTGGCTTCGCAAGACCTCGGACGTTGCCGGCGACGGCACCACCACCGCCACCGTTCTGGCCCAGGCGATCTACCGCGAAGGCGTGAAGACCGTCGCAGCCGGCGCCAACCCGATGGCCATGAAGCGCGGCATCGAAAAGGCCATCACCGCAATCTGCGGCAGCCTCGACAAAGAAGGCAACCGCATCAAGGGCGAACTCGACAAGTTCTCCAAGCCCGTCACCGGCGACATGATCGCCCAAGTCGGCACAATTTCCGCAAACAACGACGAAACTATTGGGAACATTATTGCTCAGGCTATGAAGAAGGTGGGCAAGGATGGCGTCATCACCGTCGAAGAAGCGAAGACGCTTGAGACCCAGTTGGATGTTGTCGAAGGCATGCAGTTTGATCGCGGGTATCTCTCTCCTTACTTTGTGACCGATCCCGAGCGGATGGAAGTTTCGCTCGAGAACGCGTACATCCTGATCAACGAAAAGAAAATCAGCTCGATGAAAGACCTGCTGCCTCTGCTGGAGCAGATCGCGAAGAGCGGCAAGCCGCTCCTGATCGTGGCTGAAGACGTCGAAGGCGAAGCGCTCGCTACCCTCGTCGTCAACAAGCTGCGTGGCACGTTGCAAGTCGCGGCCGTCAAGGCTCCCGGCTTCGGCGATCGCCGCAAAGCCATGCTGCAGGACATTGCCACCCTCACCGGCGGCAAGGCCATCACCGAAGACCTGGGCATCAAGCTGGAGAACGTCCAGATCGGCGACCTCGGCCAGGCCAAGAAGATCACCGTGGACAAGGACAACACCACGATCGTCGAAGGCAAAGGCAAGCACTCGGACATCGAAGGCCGCGTGAAGGAAATTCGCGGCCAGATCGACAAGACCACCAGCGACTACGACCGCGAGAAGTTGCAGGAGCGGTTGGCGAAGCTGGTTGGCGGCGTGGCTGTGATCAAAGTCGGAGCCGCGACCGAGACCGAAATGAAAGAGAAGAAGGCTCGTGTCGAAGATGCGATGCACGCAACCCGTGCGGCCGTGGAAGAAGGCATTGTCCCCGGCGGCGGCGTGGCTCTGGCCCGTTGCGTCGGCGCGCTCGACAAGCTGAAGCTCGAGGGCGATGAGCAGATCGGCGTCAACGTCGTGCGGCGCGTCGCTGCAGGAGCCGTTGCGTCAGATCGCCGAGAATGCCGGCGAAGAAGGCGCAATCGTTCTGGGCAAAGTCAACGACTCGAAGGACACAACTTCGGCTACAACGCCCTGACCGGCGAGTACGAAGACCTGGTCAAGGCGGGCGTGCTCGATCCGACCAAAGTAGTGCGCACCGCACTGCAGAACGCCGGTTCGATCGCGTCCCTGATGCTGACCACCGAAGCCCTGGTCGCGGAGATCCCGGAAGAGAAAAAGGGAGCTCCAGCCGGCGGCGGACACGGCGGCGGCGGTATGGAAGGCATGTACTAAGAAGCAGCTTCTAGCTATTAGCTTCTGGCTTGAAACATAAGCCCCGCTTTCGAGCGGGGCTTTTGCTTTTGGTGCTTCCGCCTGTGTGGGGACGGGTCTCCGACCCGTCCAGGCCGAGCGAAGCTCGGCAGGCTTTTTGGCCCGCCGGCTCCCTCATTCTCGAACCCCTGGCGCGCCCTTCAGTATTTGGCAGCGGGCGCCAAATCCAGTGCCCTTCCCGAACGAGCGTCTTGTGAAATGCCGCCCTTTCTCCACTTCCGCAGGAGCACGGCATCCAGCGACCACTTGCCCGGGCCATTGATCAACAGAAAAATCACCGTCAGAATCTGTGCGTAGTCGGATCGGATCTCGTGCAGCACGGCCCAGAACCCTACCTGCGGGGGCGCGGGTGGCAGCGGCAGAGGGGACGTCCCCAGATAGGGCGAAATTTTCGTGGAGAGGATTGCCACAATCATCTCGGCGACAAAGGGGATCGCGATCAGCCTGGTCGGTTATAACTGGAACAACCGCAAAATATTCCCAACAAGAAGGTTTGGGGAGCGCCGACGTCAGCAGAACCATTCTCCGTACGCCGTCGTACAGTCTTTTCTGTAGCGCAGATTTTCTTCCTGACCCGCCGAAATTGCTCGTCTTTTCAACTCCCCGCGCGTATCCGAAAGAAAACGTTAGAGCTTCAAACTTGGCCCTTCTCTTGCTCTTAATAAGTAGCGACATCACAGAAAACTGATCACTAGAATCAGGAGGAGATCATGCCCAGCATTCATATTGACAATGTAGGTGACATGGCCGTGGTGGAGTGCGAAGGCAGATTCATTCGCAGCGAAGATGCGTTCAAGTTGCGGGACGCAGTGACCTCTCTGACCCGCGCCCGAACCGTTGTGCTCGACCTCACCGAAATGAACGCCATCGGCGGCGGAGCCATCGGAATTCTGGTCTATCTGCAGCGCTGGGCGCACGATCACAGTATGCGCTTCAAGCTGTTCAACCCGACGCGAGCCGTGCGCGAAAAGCTGGAGCATACCAACTCAATGTCAGAGTTCAAGATTGCATCGTTGGATGAGATGATGGCGCTGCTGGGCCGCGCCGACCCCCGTTACGCGCTGGCTTCGTAGATGTCGCTTCCTGTGGGGCGGTCACTGGCCGGAAGCGAAGAAGAACCGCCTCACAGGGTCCAGGATGTGGGCGCGAGCGTCCCGCTCGTGCCGGTTCGGACGGAATCTCGCGGACACCCTTGACTTGCAAGTTTGATAGGCAGTCATCCCATCACCTCGCTTAGCTGTTCCCGCTCTTCCCCTTCAATTGTTTCGACCCTGCATTTGTTTCGACCCTGCACGAGCGAGGATGCTCGCGCCTACGTTATCTTAGCGTCGACTTATCTCTAATCCTTCACCGTCTGAGATCAGACGGAACGGGTGGCCCACTCAAGCCCGGTTTTGGCTTGAGTGGGGATGTTCACACGTCAGAGACTCGGGCCAACGAACAAACTAGATTGTCCTCATGCCATGGGGACTCACGCGTTTTCACCACAGCGGACAGAGTCATTTCGTCACTCTCTGCTGCTACCATCGCCGGCGTTCGCTTGCCACCGAGGAAAGCCGCCGAATCTTCGAGTCAGCCTTGGAGCGGGTGCGGCGTAGCTACACACTCTCCGTTTATGGCTATGTGGTCATGCCTGAGCATGTCCACCTCCTGCTTGGCGAACCGCGGCTGGATACATCCACCGATAAAACTGCCCCACTCAAGCCAAAAGCGGGCTTGAGTGGGCCACCCGTCCTGCTCGGCGAACCCCAACGGGATACTTTGGCCGATGCGCTGAAGTCGTTGAAGCAAGGAGTATCGCGGCGTTTGATTGGCGATGCGGAGCATTTCTGGCAAAAGAGGTACTACGATTTCAACATTCGAAATTACGCGCAGCTTGTGGAGAAGTTTCGCTATATTCATCGAAATCCGGTGAAGGCTGGGTTGTGCGAACGTCCGGAGGATTGGGAGTGGAGCAGTTTTCGCCATTACGCAACCGGCTGTGAGGGACGGGTCGAGATCGAGTCGGAATGGACGGCTCGAAAACGCGAACGAGCGGCGGGGAGAGTTTGTTCAGAGCTAGAACTGCCCCACTCAAGCCAAAACCGGGCTTGAGTGGGCCACCCGTTCCTCGAGAATAAATAAATTAGTGAACGGTTACGCTGCCATGAACCTCAAGGATTGGGCGACGAACGATGATTCGCCCAACTTCGTCCTGATAATAGTATTGCGGACGTCCCTGGTACACGTAGGTTCGGCACCCGTATTTCTTGGCTTGACCCGGGGGCAGCCCGCAGTTGCCCCAACCGGTCTTTTTTCCGTGGCTCCATCCTGGGGGCCGCTGGTCGCGATCTCCGTAGACGCGATACTCGTATCCGTCGCGGCGTTCCCAGCCCTGATCCTCGTCGCGGTCATCGTGTTTGTTTCCGTGGTGTTTGTCGTTGTCTCCGTGATCAGCCCTCAGCGCAGGCGTGCCCAATCCCAGCGCGGCAGCCAGCGCGAGTGTTGCTAACAGACGTTTGCCCATATTCCTTTACCTCTTTTGCAGATTTACCCGTAGCACCGTTAAGGGTTAGCTTACGTTTCAGTAACTATGCCCGCACGATTACGGAAGGAGTGGACCCGAATGAGGAGGGGGGACGGACATACCCGCCCAAGCGAAGGAGGACGTTGTGAGCATCTCTCTGGGAAGGAGAGCACGTCCCTCGACTTTGCTCGGGATGACAGGTCAGTTTATTTTGCCGCTTAACTGCCGAGCTTTTCTCGGCTGGGCAGACGGGGACGTCTGCCCCTACGTGGTTGCAGTCGGCCGCGGGACCCGATTACAGCGGAGAAAGTTCGTCCTCGCCTTCTTTTGCTTCTTTCTTTTCGGGGGCGAAGCGGGCTTCCAGGAATCTTCTGGCCAGGTGCTGACCTCCGAGACCGAACGCGATCGCCAGGCCTAGCATCACCGCTCCCATGACGATGGCGAAAGCCAGAAGCATGGTGGAATCAGCCAGGCCCAGCTCTTCGAAGACTGCGGAGGCGGTGAAGACGGTGATCAGTACCCGGGCCGCGGAACTGAGCAGGCGCGGCGACGGCATGTCGGTGTTGACCGCCCAGAGGAGAGCGGCGCGGGAGAAGAAGCTGGCGGCGAGCAATCCGAAGAACAGGAAGAACAGGGCGACGATCAGGCGCGGCAGGAAAATGAAAAAGCGAGTCACATATTCCTGCATGCCCAGGATGCCGAGCGCGCTCGATGCCCAGGAGGACGAAGCCGAGCCAGGCGATCCAGAAGGCGAAGCGGCTGACCAGTTCGGTGGAGGAGGGCAAGCGCGGCCTTGTTGAGCAGCTGAGTGGCGCCGGCGCCTTCGGAAAGTTTGTCGAACTTTATGAGACGCAGAATGCTGCGCAGGATCCATTTGACCAGGTAGGCGATCAGCCAGCCCACAAGCACGACGATCAGCATCACCATGAGGCGAGGCAGGAAGCGCGCGAATTCGCGGATCAGTTCCTGCGTGGCCTGAGTCAATTCGTTCACAATCATTTCCCGCATCGTGACCTCACTTCCTTCCGTTCCATAGTTCCACCAGGGACGGTTTCAGACGTTCGCACGTCAGGCAAAAGTTTTCTACGTTCTGCTCCACTTCCTCGCCGGAAGCGTCGCGGTTTTCGACCAGAAATGTGAATGCCCTTCCGCGATAGAGAGGCGCCAGGGCCTGGACGATGTGGTCCCGGCTGATGACGGATTTGTGATACGAAGCGGCGAATTCGTAGACGGTGCGGGCCCAGAGTTCGTCGCCGTAGGAAAAATCGTCTTCGTCGAGAGTGGCGATTCTTTGCAGCTCGGAGAGCGTGGGTGGGGAAAGAATCTGCTTGAGCACCGGCTCCAGTTCGGCGACGCCGGAGTGGAACATTCCGAGCAGGCGTTTGCGATTGATGCGCAGCGGTTCCAGGGTTACTTCCTCGCCGCGTGCCCAGAGTGGGGATCGGCTTGCGAATCGGCGTTCGCGCTCCAAAGCGGAAATTGGGTTCGAGCGACCAGAACAGAGCGCCGACAGTCTGCCGCATGGCTGCGACCAGGTCGGCGGAACGGGCGTCCACATGAGGTTTGACGCCGAGAAAAGACTGCGCCAGGCGGAAGCCTCCGGTGATGGCGGAGATGGTCAGGGAAATTTCGGTGCCGGTGCGGCCGGCTTCGTGGGTCCAGATTTCCTGGCCGAGAAAATGATTGCCGAGCTGTGCCGGAGAAGGCGAATTCCGCCGCGTAAGGCTCCTTGACCCGCTTGCCGTAGAAGGCGCGAGTCATGGGATAGACCAGATTGCGCATCAGCAATCCGTCAAACTTGTGGCGGCGATAGAGCGGCGTGACAAAATCGTAGGTTGCCCTGGTAGACGGGGCGCAGCAGGCGCTCGATCCATTCGGGCTCGATGGTGGTGGATTCGGGCGAGACCACGGCGCAGGCGAAGCACGCAGAAGTTCGGCGGAGGCCAGAATGGTGCGCAGTGCCGTGCCGGTCGAAGGTTCTCCGGGATATTCCGCGCTGATGCAGTGCAGAGTGCGCAGCGCCTGGAAGTCGGTGGAGACCTGGAGCGTCGTTGATGGAAGCGCCGCGAACCAGGTCCGGAGTCTGATCGCGCGAGCCACCGTCGGCGTTCACGATGACCGCACGTTCGCGGGGGAAATATTTCAGCAGGCCGGCGCGGATGGTTTGCACGACCTGGCCGACGGTGGCGGCATTGTTGTAGGTAGGCACACCGATGAGAATGTCCGCCTCGCCGACGTTAATCAGCTGGCGAAGAAACTCATCGGTAAGAATGCTTTCCTCGGGCAAATCTTTGCCTCGCTGCTTGCAGTGGTCAGATTCAGATTCCGGATCTCAGTTCTCAGATACTTTGCTTCAAATCTTGCGCAGACGGAACCAGTAGAACTGGTACGGACCCAAGGTTAACAGGTAGGGCAGATCGCCTACCCGGGGAAAAATGTTTCTGCCGAACATTTCGATCAGGATATTGCCTTTGAAGCGGCTGCAGATCCAGTTCCACCGCCTGGGCGGTGTTGGAAAGATTGTTTACCACCAGAATGGTCTCTTTGTCCAGTTGGCGCACGTAAGCCAGGATTCGATGGTTCGCGGGATAGAGAAATTCGATCGATCCCCGGCCGAACACCGGGGTGGACTTGCGCACCTTGATGATCCGCTTCATCCAGGAAAGCAGCGAGTGGTCGAAGCGCTTCTGCGACTGCACGTTCACTGCCTGGTAGCCATACACCGGATTGAGCATCAGCGGCGAATACAGGCTCTCCGGATCGGCGGTGGAAAATCCGCCATTCCAGCCGCCATCCCACTGCATGGGAGTGCGCACGCCGTTGCGATCGCCGAGATAAATGTTGTCGCCCATGCCGATTTCGTCGCCGTAATAAATGATGGGCGTGCCCGGGAAGCGACATCAGCATTCCGTTCATCAGCTCGATGCGGCGGCGATCGTTGTCCAGCAAAGGAGCCAGCCGGCGGCGGATGCCCGACATTGATCCGCATGTGCTTGTCGCGGGCATACTGGTCGTACATGTAGTCCCGCTCCATGTCGGTGACCATCTCGAGAGTCAGCTCGTCGTGGTTGCGCAGGAACAGGCACCACTGGCAAGGCGGCGGAATCTGCGGAGTCTGCTTCAGAATTTCGGTGATGGGCTTGCGGTCTTCCAGCTTCAGGCCCATGAACATTCTGGGCATCAGCGGGAAATGGAACGCCATGTGAAATTCGTCGCCCTCGCCGAAGTAGGCGCGCAGATCGGCGGGCCACTGGTTGGCTTCGGCCAGCAGCATTTTGCCGGGATAATACTTGTCCAGCTTGGCGCGTAATTCTTTCAGGACCGCGTGGGTCTCCGGCAGATTCTCGCAGGAGGTGCCTTCGCGCTCGACCAGGTACGGGACGGCGTCCAGCCGGAAACCGTCGACTCCCATCTCCAGCCAGAACTTGCATCACCTTCCACATCTCTTCGCGGACGGCGGGATTGTCGTAATTGAGATCGGGCTGGTGGCTGAAAAAACGATGCCAGTAATACGCCTTCGAAACCGGATCCCAGGCCCAGTTGGAAAGCTCGGTATCCACGAAAATAATGCGCACGCCCTGATACTTGGTGTCGGTATCGCTCCAGACATACCAGTCGCGCGTGGGATTGTCGCGCGAACTTGCGCGACTCCTGAAACCAGGGATGCTGATCGGAGGTGTGGTTCAACACCATTTCGACGATCACGCGGATGCCGCGCTCGTGCGCCGCGTTGAGAAAGAGTCTTGAAGTCGTCGAGATTGCCGTAGCTGGGATGGACGGAAGTGTAGTCAGCGATGTCGTAGCCATCGTCGCGCAGCGGCGAGGGAAAGAACGGCATCAGCCAGACGGCGTTGACGCCCAGTTCCTGCAGGTAGTCGAGCTTCTGGGCCAGGCCGCGAAAATCGCCGATGCCGTCGCGTTGGTGTCGAAAAACGTGCGGACGTGGACCTGGTAGATGATTGCGTCCTTGTACCAGAGCGCGTCCTGAGGCATGGCCAAGTTCTCTTCTCCGTTCCTCAGCCTTCGAGCGCTTGACTGTCGTTCAGAAACGACGACGAAGTGAGCACCCTTCAGGCAAAATAGTCGACGCCATTTTCGGTCCGCACGCGCCGCCGAATACAAAAGATGTGCGCAGGCAGGCGCTGCGGATTGAGTTCGACGTAGTTGCGCGGACCTCGCCAGACATATTGCGCGTCGGTCAGCAGATCGTGCATCTGGTAGGGCTGGCGCGGGTCAAGATGGAATGCGTCCAGCGGCAGATCGACCCACGCGGATTGAGTGCGATACGGATCCAGATTCACCACGACGACAATGATGTTCAGCAGGTCATCGGTCATCTTGCTGTAGACGATGATCTGTTCGTTGTCCGCGGGATGAAATCTGCAGGCTCCAGTCGCTCTGCAGTGCCGGATTTTCGCGGCGAATCTGGTTCACCTTCGCGATCAGCTCGGCCAGGCTGGCGGGATCGTTCAGATCCCAGTTGCGAATCTGATATTTCTCCGAGTCGAGATATTCTTCGCTGCCCGGGCGCACGGCGCGATTTTCGCCGAGCTCAAATGCCGGTCCGTAGATTCCGTAGTTGGCGCCGAGAGTCGCAGCCAGCACCAGGCGGATCATGAAAGCCGGCCGTCCGCCCTGCTGCAGAAATTCCGTGAGAATGTCGGGGGTATTGGGCCACAGATTGGGGCGAAAGAATTCGCGGACTTCAGTTTGCGTCAGTTCCTTAAAGTATTCGGTGAGCTCCGGCTTGGTGTTGCGCCAGGCAAAATACGTGTAGGACTGGGTGAACCCCAGTTTGGCCAGCTCGTACATCACTTTGGGACGGGTAAATGCTTCCGCCAGAAACAGCACGTCGGGATAGCGGCTCTTGATGTCGGTGATCAGCCATTCCCAGAAGTCAAATGGCTTGGTGTGCGGATTGTCGACGCGGAAGATGCGAACGCCCTGCTCGATCCAGTAGAGCACCACGCTTCGCAGTTCTTCCCACAGCGCCTGGCTTTGCTCGGTCTCGAAGTCAATGGGATAGATGTCCTGATACTTCTTGGGCGGATTCTCCGCATATTGCACGCTGCCATCGGGGCGCATGCGAAACCATTCCTTATGTTCCTTCACGTAAGGATGGTCGGGCGCGCACTGGTAGGCGAGGTCGAGCGCCACTTCGATTCCCAACTTCTTGGCGCGCGACACGCAACTGCTTGAAATCTTCGAGCGTTCCCAGACTGCGGATCGATGGCTTTGTGCCCGCCTTCGCGCGCTCCGATCGCCCAGGGGCTGCCAACATCGTCCGGAGCAGCGCGCTTCAGCGTTGTTCTTTCCCTTGCGATTGATCCGGCCGATGGGATGAATGGGCGGAAGGTAGAGAACGTCAAATCCCATCCCGGCAACGTAGTCCAATCTTTTGGTGCAGTCCTGCAGAGTTCCGTGCCGGCCGGGCTGGCGGAGCTGGAGCGCGGAAACATCTCGTACCAGGCGCTGAAGCGGGCCTTTTCGCGATCAACGATAACCGCCAGTTCCCTGCTGTAGGTGGTCGCCCGGCGGCGATCGGCGTTCCGGATCATCAAAGCTTTTAACTCCGGGCTGGATGCCATTTTCACTGCGGCAGGCATGTCCCGTGGCGGCCAGCTTTCTGTATTTCCTCGGCGCGGGTGGCGAGAACGCCTCTGTCTTTGCGGCTCAGCGCGCAATGCGGCGGCTTCGATCAGTTGGACCCCAACCAGAATATCCACCGAGAGATCCTGACCTGCTTCAAACTTTTTTACGATGTCGCGGCTCCAGGATTAGAAAACGGTCAGTCCAGGCCTGCAAGGTGTAGAGATGCCGGCCCTCGAGCTGGCACCCGAAACTCTGCCCTGCCAGCGATCGTTACCGGTCGGCTGCCATGGGGACTTCTTCCCAATTCGGTCTGGGAGGCTGGGCGATGTCGCAGAACGGCGTACAGGACGTCGTGGCCGTCGGCAAAGATGTCAGCCGTCACCTCGACGCGTTCGCCGATGGTGCGCTTGATGGGAAAACGGCCGCAATCGATTTCCGGCTGGACGTTTTCGATGACAACTCTTCGGGCAAACGCGAGTTTTGCGGCGGCATTTTCTACCTTGGTTGCTTGTCCGCCGGTCAATTCGCTGCTTGTGGCTTCACTGCCCGTGATTGGCAGAGCCGACCTCCCAGAGTTGAGTTCTCGCGCCATTCGCTAGTGAACAGAGTTGAGACCGAGGAAGTGTTTCAGAAACACGCCGGCGGTGAAAATAGTGATTTATTCAGCCTATTTTGCAAATTTATCACATGCGATATCAGTGCGTACGCCGCTGCAGCCCTCAGTTGGACATGGTGACTCAGATGAGATAACTGCCTGGTTTCCAAGTGCCAGTAATGCGCCGCCTCGGCGGCGAACGGGGAAACGAACGCGCCCCCGCGACCCAAAGGAAACGTGGGACTCAGGCATGCGATTGTCATTAGAGCGGAGTCCTTCGCTTCGAAGGGCTCCGACGAAGGACCTGTGCATGCGGACCGGGCAGCATTTGCGAGCAAGCTCAATCCATAGGTCCTTCGCTTATGCCTCAGGATGACAGCGGTTGGCGAGCGACGTCCCGTTTGACTCGCAAGAACGCTACTTCAATAGATGCGGCTTCGAATGCCGTAGTCGAACTTCAGCACCGGTACTCAACACTTCAGCCGGTTGCGACCCGGATTTGCCGCCATAAGCCGCGTCACCGGTCCACAAGGTCAGGCGCAAGCCCGAAGGCTCGACCGTCACCGGGATGCTCTGTGAATTTTCAGAGAAATTGAAGACCAGCAGAGCTGCCGCTGCCTGACGGGTCTGATCTTTTCATCACCAGGAACTTTGCCTCCTCGTCAAACCGGATTTCGGTGAGATCTTTGCGGCAATTTCCCAGGCTGGGGTGTTGCTTTCGCAGGGCAATCAGATCGCGGTAAAGACGCAGAATCTCCGCATGTGGAGAAAGTCGACGGCTTGGACCAATCCAGCTTGCATCGCTCAAAAGTAGCTGAGGGCGTGCGGATCGGCGAAATCGCTTTCCGAGTAATGCGATCCCAATTCCCTTTTGCGTCCCTCGCTGCACGGCGGTAGCCAGATCGGGATCTTCGAAGCTGGTGAAGAAAAAGAACGGCGCAGTCTCTCCGTACTCCTCTCCCATGAACAGCAGCGGCAAGAAAGGGCGAGCAGAGAGTCAGCACTGCCGCCAGCTTCTGCTGTCCTGCGAGAAACCAGACTTGAGAGCCGCTTGCCCCGGCTGGTATTGGCAACCTGGTCGTGATTCTGAATGAACCCGACGAATTGCTCTCCTGGCCGATCTTTCGATGAGCTGCCATAGTGGCGCTGGCGATAGCGCGAGTATTTCCAGTCAAAAACAAATCCGTCGCGAATGGACTTGGCGAGATCGGCCAGGACGCCGAAATCCATCAGAAAGCCTTCCCGCTCGCCGGTGAGAAAGGCATAGAGAGCGTGATGAAAATCGTCGTGCCACTGCGCGTCCAGCGGCATAGCCGCCGGCGGAGCGGGGATTGATGATGCGGACATCCTCGAGATCGCTCTCGGCGATAATCCAGGCCTGGCGATTCAGTCGCTGGGCCTGACGCTGAAAGGTCTCCGACAGTTCGTCGAGGATGTGGTACGCGCGCCGAAATCGTAGATGCCGTGAATGGCGTCCAGGCGAAGCGCGTCCACGTGATATTCGGTGAGCCAGTAAAGAGCGTTGTCGATGACCCAGCGGCGAACGCCATCGCTCTCGGGTCCGTCGAAGTTGATGGCCTTGCCCCAGGGCGTGTGATGGGCGTCGGTGAAGCAGGGAGCAAATTCGGGAAGATAATTGCCTTCGGGGCCGAGATGGTTGTAGACCACGTCCATGCACCACCGCGAGGCCGTGCTGGTGGCAGGCGTCCACGAGCTTTTTCAGACCGGCCGGGCCACCGTAGGAAGATTGCGGAGGATAAAGGCTGGCGCCGTCGTATCCCCAGTTTCGATTTCCCGGAAACTCGGCGACCGGCATGATTTCAATCGCGGTGATGCCGAGATCGCGGAGATAAGGCAGGCGAGGAATGACGCTTTCGAAAGTCCCCTCGGGCGTAAATGTGCCGGTGTGAAATTCGTAAATGATGAAATCTTTGAGCGGGATGCCGGACCAGCCTTGATCTGACCAGCGAAACGAATCTGGGATCGACGACGCGGGATGGACCGTGTACACCGCTGCGGCTGCCAGCGCGAAACCGGATCGGGACGCTCTTCCCTCGCCGTTCGCCGTCCAGAACGTAGAAATAATCCGTGCCTTCGCCCAGCGTTGGGGACGGTCGCCACAAACTCCGATTCCGGCGTGCCGATCATCGGAATGGTGCGCGGTTGCTCTCCCAGAATGCGCACTGCCATGGCTGCTGACCTTCGGCGCCCAGACGCGGAACTCCACGATCCACCGTCGCGGACGGAGGCGCCGAATTGAAGTTGCCAGATTGGTGTCGGTCACGTTATCCGGCATCGCGCTTGGCGGTCCCTCAACATTGACCAGCAAGGCGATCGGCAGATGCGAAAATGCTTCGGAGACCGGACAGGACGAAATCGCCGTTCCGTGCGAACTGGAGAAACGGTTTGTCCGGTAAAGACGTCGCGATAAGCGCCGGCAGGAAGCTGCTTCCGCAGAACGATCTCCGTATTGCCCCAGGCTTCGGCTCCGACTGGAAGCCGGGTTTGCGCGTCGAGTTGAGCGAAGAATCGTCCCGCCAGCACCAGGACCGTGGTCTCGCGGAAGGAGCGGGCGAACGCGACCACATGCTTGTGTCTTCTCTCCTCGAACGCGCAACGGCAGATAGCTTCCCTTGGCAAATAACGCGCGATGTTCCCGGCGAAAGCGCAGGGCGGCAGCGGGTGACATAGAGCTTGAGACTGCCGTCGGTGGGCTCGGCCACCAGGCGATCGACCAGGGCCGCTGGATTCTCCGACTCCGCGGTCTGAAGTCGGGCGAGCAGCGTTTGCAGCCGATCGTAGTCCACCGGGCGGCGATTGTCCGGGTCGGCGAGGCTGAAGTTCCAGACCTCCGTTCCCTGATAGAAATCCGGCAGACCAGGAGATGTGATCTTCAGCAGAGTCTGCGAAAGTGAGTTGAAAATTCCCGCTCTGGCAATCCTGGCCTGGAACGAGCGCGAACTCATCGAGAAACAGCTTTGCTCGGCGGAGCGATCGAGAATGGCGTCGAGAAAGCTGTGAAATGCGGCTTCGTACTCGGTATTCGGATTGATCCAGCTGGTATTGACTTTGGCCTCGCGCAGGGCCTTTTCCATGTAGGTGTGAATTCTGCCGACGAACTCCGCGGTGCTCCTCGCTGTTCATCGGGCTCCAGCGGCCACGCGCCGACCAGGGTCTGATAGAGAAAGTACTCCTCGTTCGCGCTGGGGACGGCTTCGCCCGCCACCTGAATTTTCTTGTCCTGATTCAAGCGCTGCCAGGCGCGGATGGCGCGATACCACTCCGCAGGAATTTCCGACAGCACATTGATTCGCGCGCGAACGTCTTCGCTGCGCTTGGTGTCGTGCGTGGAACTGGCCAGCATGGCATTTCGCCACGAGCTGCGGCGGGCACGATTCTTGCCGTGGAAGTGGGCCAGCGCGACGCCGAAGGTTTCGGGAGAGCCTCCCACTTCGTTGAGCGACAGCAGCGGACAGTAACGATAGAACGCCGTGTCTTCCAGACCTTTCGCCATGACCGGCCCGGTGAGCTGCTGGAAGCGCATGACGAACAGGCGGCGTTCGGCGCGATCGGCGTCGCCGATGCTGTCCGGATCCTTGAGCAGCAGCAGGTCCTGGATGAAATCGAAGACCGATCCGCTGGTGGCGGGATTGCGGCGCTTGGCGGTTTTGATGGCGCTGCGGATGTAGCGCTCGTCCTGTTCGTCGGGATGCTGTGTATCGCTGCGAATGTAGGTGCGGTAGACCGGGAAAGCAGGCGATGACTTCGCGCAGCGCGTCGCGCAAGCTTTCCAGGGTGAAGTCGCGGGACCGGCGATGCTGCTCGGAAATCCGGTCCAGGCGCCGGGAAAGCACGTTGAGTTCGCTGGACATCGACACCTGCATGACCAGGCGCTTGCTCTCGTAGATCAGGTCGGCATAGCTCTGCGACCATCCCGTGAACTGCCGGTAGAGCCGCTGGAAAACGCGCTTTCGGGAACCATCGACGAACAGTCCGTTGAGAAGATTCAGGAAGCCATAGCCGGTGGTTCCCTCGATGGCCCAGCCCGGCCGCAATTCTTCGTTCTTCGACCAGAATTTTTTCCGCGGCCACGTAGAGATGGCGGCGCGCGCCGTTGCCGGAGCCGATTCGCCGAGCTTCTCCCGGGCAGCGGGGCCTGTGCCTGAAGATCCTCGAAATATTTCAGCGGGTCGAACAGGCCATCGGGATGGTCGATGCGAATTCCCGAAACCAGGCCTTTCTGGATCAGATCGAACGGAATGCGATGAACGGTGGCGAATACTTCCGGATTTTCCACCCGGATGGCAGCCAGGTCGTTGATGTCGAAAAAACGGCGATAGTTGATTTCATCGGACGCAACCCGCCAGAAACTCAAGCGATAGGCCTGATCGTCAAGCAGCTTTTCCAGATGCGTCGAAGCTGTGCGGATCGCCCTTGCTGCCGTTGATGGCGGTCAGCACTTCGTTCAGAGCTGTCCTGATCGACTTCGCTGCCCTCGACCAGTGCGGCGAGCCGGCGCTTGATAATTTCCTTCTCCCGCTGCCGTTCCCGCACCTTGGCCAGGTCGGTGTCTTCGCGCGGCGGCAGATGGGAGAGCGCGGTGAGTATGCTCTCCAGTTCCAGCAGGTGATCGTCGCTGGCGGGGAGTTGTTCTTTGACCTTCGCCAGAATTCTTTCCAGAAGCAGCGCCCAGGAACGAGGGGCCAGAGGATAGAGCGTGCCTTGAGAATCCAGAGCAAAATGATCCGGCATCATAGACGGCGCGAATCGACTGGCTCTCCAGCACCAGGCCAAACTGGTCGGGCAGAAAGGGCAGCAAGACTTTGTTGGCGAGTTCTGGCTTTGGGCGGGTTCCAATCGATATCGAAGTAGGCTGGAGTAGTCGGAGCTGGGTCCGTTCTCCAGCACATCCCACCACCAGAGGTTGGAGGGATGGGTGATGCACATGTGGTTGGGAACGACGTCGACGACCAGTCCCATGGCGCGTCTGCTTCAGGCGCTCGGCGAAAGCGGTGAATTCTTCCTCCGAACCGATTTCGGGATTGAAGCGGGTGTGGTCGGTGACGTCGTAGCCATGCATGCTGCCGGGATGAGCCATGAGGAACGGAGAGGTGTAGCAGTCGGTGATTCCCAGATCGTGGAGATATTCCACGACAGAAGCGGCCTGGCGAAAAGTAAATGCCAGATTCAGCTGGAGACGGTAAGTGGAACAGGGGACATACGCCGGTTCTCCTGGAGCTCTGTTCTTCAATGCCATTGCCTCGGTCGCTTTCAGATGCTCAGTGTGGCTGATGATGTCGTCTGGGCCCGATCCGCAATTAAAGCACGCTGTCCGACTGCGCTCGGCTGGCAGTGCGAGAGTTGCTTTCGCCTCCGGCCACGCTTACGCCAATCGAACTGGAAAGCATGACTCCGCCGGACAGAGGCACGTGTCCGCGCGTGATTCACGGCAGGGTTGCACGACTCGCACCACTTGCTGATAACCTATCTTAACTTACTAACATCCCGGGAGAATTGATGGAACGGTATATCTGCATTCATGCGCACTTTTACCAGCCGCCGCGGGAAAATGCGTGGCTGGAAGCGGTGGAATTGCAGGATTCCGCGTATCCCGTATCACGACTGGAACGAGCGGGTCACGGCGGAGTGCTACGCGCCCAACAGCGCTTCGCGAATTCTGGATGGCGATGGCCGCATTCTTGCAGATCGTCAACAATTATTCCAAGATCAGCTTCAACTTCGGTCCGACCCTGCTTTCCTGGATGGAGCAAAAGAGTCCCGCAGTTTATCAGGCGATTCTGGCCGCCGACCGTGAGAGCCAGACAGCTTTTCTCCGGCCACGGTTCGGCGGTGGCGCAGGCCTACAACCACATGATTCTTCCGCTGGCCAGCCGGCAGGACAAGTACACGCAAATTCTTTGGGGCATCCGGGACTTTGAAAGCCGCTTCGGGCGGCATCCGGAAGGAATGTGGTTGCCGGAAACTGCGGTGGATCTGCAAACTCTGGAAGTTCTGGCCGAACTCGGGATCAAGTTCACGATTCTTTCTCCGTATCAGGCAGGACGGGTACAGGCCGCTGGGCGGGCGGGCCTGGCGCAAAGTGGATGGAGGCAGAATCGATCCTTCCATGGCCTATGCGGTTCGCGTTCCGTCCGGGCAAGACCATGAATGTGTTTTTTTACGATGGTCCGATTTCCCGCGCCATTGCTTTTGAGGACCTGCTGGCCGATGGCAAACGATTCTCCGAACGCCTTCTGGGCGCATTCTCCGATGCGCGAACCTGGCCGCAACTGGTTCACATCGCCACCGACGGCGAGACCTACGGCCATCACCGCGCCTACGGCGATATGGCTCTGGCCTTTGCCTTGAACTACATCGAAACCAGCCAGCTGGCGCGGCTGACCAACTACGGCGGAATATCTGGAAAAGCATCCGCCGACTCAGGAAGCCAAAGTGATTGGAAACAGTTCATGGAGTTGCGCGCACGGCGTCGAACGCTGGCGCAGCGATTGCGGTTGCAACTCCGGAGGCCACGCGGGCTGGAACCAGCAGTGGAGAGCGCCGTTGCGGCAGGCCTTCGACTGGTTGCGCGATACCGTCGCTCCGCTGTTATGAGGCTGAAGCCAAGAAGCTCTTTCGAGCATCCCTGGCAAACGCGCGATGCTTACATCGACGTGGTGCTCGATCGTTCGCGCGAGAATGTCGTCCGCTTCATGACCGAACAGGCCAAGCGCGGACTCTTTCCGAGGCGAAATCGTCAGCGGCCTGAAGCTGCTCGAACTGCAGCGCTACCTGATGCTGATGTACACCAGTTGCGGATGGTTCTTCGACGAACTTTCCGGAATCGAAACGGTCCAGGTGATTCAGTATGCCGGGCGCGCGCTGCAACTGGCGGGACAATTGTTCACCGAAGACCTGGCCACTCCTTTTCTCGATCTGCTGGCCCAGGCCAAGAGCAACATTCCGGAACAGGGAGATGGGCGATCGATTTACGAGCGCTATGTCCAACCCGCGATGGTGGATCTGGAAAAAGTCGGCGCTCACTACGCGGTCAGTTCCCTGTTTGAAGAATACGGGCAGAACGACGCGAATCTATTGCTACGACGTGGAGCGCATGGAATACCGCACTTCGCGCCAGGGAAAACTGCGGGTGGTGCTGGGACAGGCCACCGTCACTTCAGAAATCACCTGGGAGTCGGACCAGATCACTTTCGGCGTGCTGCATCTGGCGGACCATAGCGTGATTGGCGGAGTACGGCAATTCCAGGGCGAGGAGTGCGTATCGCGTCTTCGACCAGGAAGTCGACAAAGCGGTTGCGAGCGGCGACCTGGCGGAATTGGTGCGACTGGTCGAGAAGAACTTCGGCTCAGGTACATATACGCTTCGATCGCTGTTTCGCGATGAGCAGAGAAAAATACTTGGCGTCATTCTGGAAGAAGCGACCAATGAAGCTCGCGCACTCTACCGCAATTTTCACGACGAGCATGCCCACCTGATTCGCTTTGTGACCGACCTGGGAGTGCCTTTACCCCGACGTTTCCGGCTGGCGGTCGATTTCACGTTGAACTCGGATCTGCTCGATGCATTTTCGAACGGAAGAAGTCGATCTGAACGAAGTCGAGAGCCATCCTCGACGAAATTCGGCGCACCGGCGTCAAACCCGATGCGGTCACGCTGGAATTTGCGCTGCGCCGCACGATCGAACAGCTTGTTTACCCGATTCGTTGCCAATCCCATGGAGCCGGGCTTGCTGCAGCGCCTGCAGGAAACCATTGACCTGGTGCTGAGTTTGCCCTTTCAGGTGCGTCTCTGGGAGGCGCAGAACACCTACTACAGCATGATGCGGGATTACGCCGGTCAAGTTCAGGAGCGCGCAGAACGCGGAGACGCAGACGCTCGGGCCTGGCTGGAAGGATTCGCCAAGCTCGGTGAAAAGCTGAAAGTCCGATTCCAGGTGGCGTCGACGGCCGGGGTTGCTTAAAGTAGCGCCGCCGTCTCGGCGGCCCGATGGGCGGTTGGGATGCCCGCCTGACAGCCGGCAAGATGCCGGTGCCACAAAGCACGAGGAACCCGTTGTTGTTGCGCGGCAGCAGCAGCAGATAACTCTTCGCGTCCAAGCTGCTGTCGAGGCTAACTGCGTCCAACCGCTCTTTGCGGGTATCGATAGTGGAAACCAAAACTCCGACGAGACTTGTTAAACTCGCTCGACGAGGAAGTGCAAGCATGTCGCAGGCGGCAACCGTGGTCGAAGGCGAGCGAGTCGGGCGGTGTGGCGATCCGTGCGTGATGGTCATTTTTGGCGCGGCCGGCGATCTTACCCGCCGCAAGTTGATTCCATCGCTCTACAACCTGGCGAAATACAATCTGCTGTCGCGCGAATTTGCGGTGATTGGTGTCGCGCGGAATCCGATGTCCACCGACGAATTTCGCGCCAAGCTGGCGCAGGACCTCAAGGAATTTGTGGACGGCCCGCATCGATCCCGATCTGCAGGAGTGGTTTGAGCGGCACGTGTTCTACATCACCGGCGAATTTGCCGACCAGAGCACTTACCAGCAGCTGAAGGAACTGCTGCAGAAAGTCGACAAGGACTACGCCACCCACGGCAATTACTTTTACTATCTCGCCACCGCGCCTGATTTCTTTGGTCCCATCGTGGAGCATCTGGCCGCTATCGGCCTGATGACGGAAGAGAATCATCAGTGGCGCAGGGTGATTGTCGAAAAGCCCTTTGGCCGCGACCTGGATTCGGCGCGAGCGCTGAATCAGCAGCTGCTGAAGGTGGTGGACGAAAAGCAGATTTACCGCATCGATCACTACCTGGGCAAAGAAACGGTCCAGAACATTCTGGCCTTCCGCTTCGCCAACGGAATTTTCGAACCGATCTGGAACCGGCGCTACATCGATCACGTGCAGATTTCCGTGGGCGAAACCGTGGGCGTGGAACAGCGAGGCGGCTACTACGATCACGGCCGGCGCCTTGCGCGACATGGTGCCCAACCACATCATGCAGCTCATCAGCCTGACCGCCATGGAGCCGCCGATTTCCTTCCAGGCGGATGCGGTGCGCGACGAGCAGGCCAAGATCCTGCACGCGGTGCAGCCGCTCAGCTCCGAAGATGTGCTGACCCGGACGGTGCGCGGCCAGTATGGCGAAGGCGAAATCGCGGGCCAGCATGTTCCGGCCTATCGCTCCGAGCCCGGCGTGCCTCCCGATTCGCGCACCGAAACTTTTGTCGCGGTGAAGCTGCAGGTGGACAACTGGCGCTGGGCGGGCGTGCCGTTCTATCTGCGCACCGGAAAACGCATGGCCTCGCGCAGCACCTACATTGTGATCCAGTTCCGGCGCGCACCCTTTGTGCTCTTCCGCGATACCGAAGTGGAAAAACTCATGCCGAACCAACTGGTCCTGCACATTCAGCCGGAGGAAGGCATCGCGCTGCGCTTTGCCGCCAAGACGCCGGGGCCGGTGATGCGACTGGGAACGGTCGACATGGATTTTGAATACGCCGACTACTTCGGCAAAGCAGCCCAGCACCGGCTACGAGCGCCTGCTGCACGATTGCATGGTGGGCGACGCCACGCTATTTCAGCGGGCCGACATGGTTGAGGCGGGGTGGAGCGTGGTGAGTCCGATGCTGGATCTGTGGAAGGTCTTGCCGCCACGCAATTTTCCGAACTACGCCTCAGGCACGTGGGGACCGAAAGAGGCTGAAGATTTGCTCGAGCGCGATGGACGTCACTGGAGGAATTTCGAGAAGTGATGTGTCCCGGAGACGTGCATGCGCCCCGCTTCAGCCGAATCCGGGTTGATGTTCGTGTGAAAGGTGTGATCAGATAGCCTTTGAGCTGAACGAGCCTTGCCAGGGTTTTTGCCATGAGCGAGCGGATCAAGCAACCGTCGGCGGTCACACCTTATCGTCGATGCGAAGCCGGCAGTCAACCGAGTTCTCTCTGCGAGGCGTATCGGTCGTCGGTGCGGCGCGCCCCGTCGCAGCCGCTCATATTCCTTCCGCACACTTTGTCGGAAGTCACTGGGCCGATTTATGGGCACGGCGAGATCGGCGAGACCGACAACGACCTCACCCGGCAACATGCCGGCGAACCGCTGGGCGAACGCATTATCGTGACCGGCCGGGTGCTGGACAGTAACGGACGCCCTGTTCCCCGCGCATTGATTGAGTTGTGGCAGGCGAACTCCGCGGGCCGGTACGTTCATGCCGCGGACCAGCATCCCGCGCCGCTGGATCCAAATTTCACCGGAACCGGACGCACTCTGACCGACGAAAACGGAGCATACCGCTTTGTGACCATCAAGCCGGGCCCGTATCCCTGGCTCAATCACTACAACGCATGGCGTCCCGCACACATTCATTTCTCGATTTTTGGCAGGGCCTTTCTTTCGCGACTGGTCACGCAAATGTATTTTCCCGGTGATCCGCTGTTCGCGCTTCGATCCCATCTATCAGTCGATCCCCGATGAGAAGGCCCGGCAGCGGATGATTTCGCGCTTCGATCTGGAAACGACACAGCCGCAATGGGCGACTGGCTACAAGTTCGACATCGTACTGCGCGGTCCCGAGGCCACGCCTTTTGAGACCTGATATGGATCTGGTTCCCACACCTTCACAAACCGTCGGTCCCTTCTTTCATTTTTGTCTCACGACGGACAAGAATTGCGTTCGCCTGCATTGCGGGTCCGCAAGTAAAAGGGGAGCGCGTCATGCTTACCATTCGCGTCCTGGATGGCAACGGCGAGGGGCTCCATGACGCCATGATCGAAATATGGCAGGCAAATTCCGAGGGTAAATACAATCATCCTGATGACCAGCAAGCCGAAGACCGTCGATCCCGGCTTTCTCGGCTTCGGACGCGTCGGTACCGGGGAGGATGGAAGCTGCGAATTCGAAACCATCAGGCCCGGACGCGTGCCGGGCCCGGGAAGTGTTCAGCAGGCGCCGCATCTGAACGTGGCCGTGTTCGCGCGCGGCATGCTGAAGCAACTCTACACACGAATTTATTTTGCCGGCGATCCTGGCAAACCAGGAAGATCCGGTTCTGGCGCTGGTGCCGGCGGAGCGCCGTGAGACTCTCATGGCGCATCCGGATGCCGCTCGCCCCGGCGGCTGGCGTTTCGATATTCGTCTGCAGGGCGAAGGTGAGACTGTGTTCTTCGACGTCTGACGCTGCGGCTAGCGTGGCCTTGTCTTTTCCAAACTCATCGCTTGAGTGTTAATCTCTGCAGTGTCCAGCGCAAAGAGGTGTGCATGGCGGCACGGCTGATCGAGAGTCTGGCAACCACGGAAGCATTCGCCGAGCTGTTTTCGGACGCTTCCGTGCTGCAAGCCATGCTGGATTTCGAAGTTGGGCTGGCGCGCGCGGAAGCGCGGGTTGGCATCGTGCCAAGAGCGGCGGCCGAGGCGATCGCGGCAGCCGCAAAAGCCCGAATTGTTCGATGCCGCACAGCTTGCCAAGGACGGGTTGCTCGCCGGCGCATTGCCCATCCCGCTGGTGAAAGCCCTGACCGAAAAGGTGCGGCTTCACGATCCGGCAGCTGCGGGATTCGTTCACTGGGGCGCGACCAGTCAGGACGTCGCCGATACGGCGCTGGTGCTGCTGCTCAAACGGGCACAGCCGGTTCTGGAATCCGATCTGTCGCGATCTGGAAAGCGCGCTGCGACGACCTGGCGGAGACTCACGCCAAGACCGTGATGCTCGGTCGCACCCTGCTGCAGGCAGCGCCGCCAACAACCTTCGGACTCAAGGCCGCCGGCTGGCTGGGTTCGATTCGTCGCTGCAGATTGCGTCTCTCATCGGCGTTTCGTGAAGCTCTGATGGTGCAACTGGGCGGCGCAACCGGCACGCTGGCGTCACTCGGCGAACACGGAATTGACGTAGGTCGCGCCCTGGCGGACGAACTCCAGCTAGGTTTCCCGAAGCGCCCTGGCACACTCATCGTGATCGCCTTGCCGCGCTGATTTGCGCCTGCGGAGTTCTGACCGGCGCTCTTGGGCAAGATGGCTCGCGACATCAGCCTCCTGATGCAGACCGAAGTTGGTGAAGTGGCTGAGCCCACCGGCCCTGGGCGCGGCGGTTCGTCCACCATGCCGCACAAGCGCAATCCCGAGCGGTTGCGTGGTCGCCCTGGCCGCCGCCAATCGTGCTCCCGGCCTGGTAGCGAGTTTTCTTTCCGCGATGGTGCAGGAGCATGAGCGTGCTGCCGGCAGCTGGCAAGCGGAGTGGCCGATCGTGGCGGCCCTGATGCAGGCGACGGGCGTGGCCGCCGCGTCCATGGCGGAGGTAGCGCAAGGGCTCTCGGTAGATGAGGCGCGCATGCGGGCGAATATTGACGCCACCCGCGGGCGTCATCTTCGCCGAACGCGCCATGATGCTGCTGGGCGAAAAACTTGGCCGCGACGTGGCCCACAAACTGCTCGATGAGGCCACTCGCCAGAGCGTCGCGCAGAAGCGACATCTGGACGAGGTGCTGGCCGAAATGCCGGAAGTCAGCTCGTCACCTCGACCCCGCGACTTTGCAGGAGATTGAACGGCCCGGAGGAATATCTCGGCAGCGCGGACACATTTCGCAAGCGCCTGCTCAACGCCACGAGGACGCCGGGAAAGAAAAGGAGTAATCACCTTGCCGTTCGCAACGGTTGACAATATTCGCCTGTTCTATCGCCTTGAAGGCAAGGCCGACGCGCCGGTGCTGGTCCTGTCCCACTCGATCGGCACGACCACGGCATGTGGGCGCCGCAAATCGAGGACCTGCTTGCCTCATTTTCAGGTGCTGCGCTACGACACACGCGGACACGGCGCGTCGGATGCGCCCGCCGGCGAGTATTCGGTTGAACGGCTGGGTCGCGACGTGATCGCGCTCGCCGATGAGCTCAAGATTTCCAAATTCGCGTTTTGCGGCCTTTCGATGGGCGGCGCAATCGGACAGTGGCTGGCGCTCAATGCGTCCGGATCGGGTGAGCGCTCTGGTGCTGGCCAACACTTCACCTCAATTCGGACCGCGGACGAATTGGGAGACGCGCATTCGGACCGCGTCGGAAAAAGGCATGGCTGGACTTGTCGATATGGTCATGCCGCGATTTTTCTCCTCCGAAACGTTGGCTCGCGGCGATGTCCATGCCAATGCGGTGAGATCCGTATTGCTGGGCACGAATCCGGCCGGATATGCGGGTTGCTGCGCCGCGCTACGAGATGTCGATCAAACCCGCTCGCTGGGAAAAATCCGAACTCCTACGCTGGTGATCGCGGGTGAACGCGACGTCTCCACTCCATGGGAGGGGCATGGAGAGATACTTGCCCGCGAAATCCCTGGAGCTCGGGCGTTGCATCTGGCAGCCGCGCACCTGTCGAACCTGGAATGGCCGCGGTCGTTCACCACGGCGCTGCTCGAATTCCTCTTGCCGAAACCGGAGGGGTTCGTGGATCCGCTGGAGGAAGGTTTCGCGGTGCGCCGGGCGGTGCTGGGCGATGCGCATGTGGATCGGTCCATCGCGACTGCTACCGATTTCAATCGCGATTTCCAGAATCTGATCACGCGCTATGCCTGGGGAACGATCTGGACGCGGCCGGGTTTGAGCCGGCGCACGCGGCGACTGCTTACCTTGGCCATCGCGGCCTCGCTGGGACGCTGGGAAGAGTTCGCACTGCACGTACGCACCGGCTTGATGCATGAACTCGAACTGTGCGACCTGAAAGAAACGCTTCTGCAGACGGCCATCTACGCCGGAGTTCCCGCGGCCAACACCGGATTCCACATCGCGGCAGAAGAGATTGAAAAGTTGAAAAAAGCTTAACCGCTGAGATCTGCGCAGTCCATCCCAAGCTTGCGCAGAAAACCTGCTGCACATTTCTTGCACCTGCCAACTATAATGTGCGTTCCATATGGCCAACGATCTCATCACCGACTGCCACATCCATATTCAGCCGATGGAGATGTTGAAGCCTGAGGCGTTGGAGCTTATCAAGAGAAAGCCGGCCAACGTCGATCAGATCATGGAATTCTGCCGTTCGCCCAAGGCCTTCCTGAAATATCTCGACGCTTCCGGCGTAGACCGTGCGGTGCTGATTAACTATGTCGCGCCCGAAGTGATTGGCCTGAGTCCGGAGGTCAATCAATGGGTGGCTGACTATACCAGCACGGACAACAGGCGGCTGCTCTCCTGCGGCGGGCTTCATCCGCGACATTCACCCAACATCATGGCCGACGTGGAACAAATTCTGCGGCTGAAGATCCGCATGATCAAGATTCATCCGCCCCACCAGTTGCTGTTTCCCAACGACTACCTGCATGGCGTGAAAGAACTCGAGATCATTTACCGGGCGGCGGAAGCCAATGGCGTTCCGGTGATGTTTCATACCGGCACGTCGATTTTTCACGGCGCACGCAACAAGTACGGCGACCCGATCTACATCGACGATGTCGCGGTAGATTTTCCCAAGCTCAAAATCCTGATGGCGCACGGCGGCAGGCCGCTTTGGATGGAGACGGCATTCTTCCTGCTGCGGCGGCATCCCAATGTATTTCTGGACATCAGCGGCATACCGCCGAAAACGTTGCTCAAATATTTTCCGCGGCTGGAGCGAAATCGCGCACAAGACGCTGTTTGGCACCGACTGGCCCAGCCCGGGTGTTCGGGAAATCAAGAACAATCTGGATGACTTCAGGGCACTGCCCTTGAGCGAGGAGACGTTCAGCAACAGATATTGTCGCGGACCGCGTTGGGAATCTGGCCGGCATAGTTCGCAGCGTGGCTTGATTCTACGTCCGAAGCGGATCGCAAGATGCTATCCGGGTGCCCGCGCTCGTCATTAGGCTCCGACATTTTCCAGCAACAACGCGATTCCCTGCCCGCCGCCGATGCAGGCGGATGCGATTCCGTACTTTCCGCCCGAGCGTTTGAGTTCGCGGGCGAGGGTGATGGCGAGACGCACTCCGGTCGCTCCCAACGGATGCCCGATGGCGATGGCGCCGCCATTCACATTCAGCCGGGCATGATCCAGACCCAGTTCCCTTTCACACGCGAGAACCTGCGCGCCGAACGCTTCGTTGATTTCGAAGCGGTCGATCTGCTCCAGACCGCAAGCCACTGTGTTCGAGGACGGCCCGAATCGCCGCTACCGGACCGATGCCCATAATTTCCGGAGGCACCCCGATCGCCGCCCCGGCAACGATACGGGCCAGAGGTTTCTTGTCACGGTTTCGCGCTAATTCTCCCGAGGCAATCAGGGTAGCAGCGGCTCCATCGACAATTGCAGAACTGTTGCCGCCGGTCTGCACGCCTCCGAAAACAGGACGAATCTTGGCCAGGACTTCAAGCGGCGAGGGACGGACGTGACTATCTTCGCTAAAGGATTCCACCGGTCTGGGCAGGCGAATGCCACGCGGAGCGTATCCGGCACATTCAAACGTCTCGTTGACCAGCGGCACAATCTCACCGCTGAGGAAGCAACTCTTCTGTGCCGCCACAGCGCGGGCAAAGCTGTCGGCAGCGAAGCGATCAACATCCTCGCGCGAGATTTTGTGTCGCTGCGCGAGATTTTCCGCGGTTCCGCCCATGGTGAGATTGCAGCTGGGGTCGAGCAGGCTTTCCCATAGAAAGTCTTTGAACTCCACTTGCCCCATCCGAAATCCGCCGCGGTGAGTGTAGGCCGCAACCGGATTGCGGCTCATCGATTCGGTACCTACGCCAAGCGCCAGGTCGGCTCTTCCCAGCTTGATCAGGTCGGCGGCCTGGAGAATCACTTCTATCCCGGTGCCGCAGACCCGCTGCACCAGATGCGCCGGCGCCTCGATCGGCACGCCGGAATAAATGCCGATATGACGAGGCAGCATATAGGCGTCGAAGGAAGCCTGCGCCATGTTGCCGGCGATAACAGTGTCGACGTCGGCCGGAGAAACGCCGGAGCGCCGGAGAACTTCTCGAGACACCTTGATTCCCAGGTCAATAGGCGACACCAGCCCCAGAACGGTGTTGTAGTCCGCGAACGGAGTGCGCACTCCATCCAGGAGCCAGACGTCGTCATATTCTGAGAGCAAACCTTTAGGCCTACCCGGCATGCAAATTTCCCTTCTTTGACTGCGACTGAATCGCCATTATTGAACCGGCAAATATAACTGTAACCCAATCTTCGACAGGAAAAGCGCACCTCGATCGTCCTAGGGTCCCTGGCCGATCAGCTTCGCGTAAGTCGTTCAATCAGCCTTCGATGCTGCGGATAGAGGCCGACCAAATCAGATCGCTTCCCCAACTCGAAGTCTTCAAAATCAAAGCCAGGCGCCACCGTGCAACCCGCCAGCGCAAATGAAGACCGGATCCCGCACGGACGATGCAAACCAGCAGCCCGCCTTGACCACTGCCTGCAACGACTCGCCGGCTTCGGGATTGCTGCCAATCGAGATTTCCGAGTGACGCCCGTTTTCCTCGATCACATGCACAAGCAACGAACCGCCAGCGTAAAAATGCCATAGCTCGTCCGACCGCAGGCGATGGAAGGCGGAGAAGTTTTCACCGTCGAGCAGGAAATAGATGGCGGTCGAAACCAGCCGAGGCCCAGTGAACTGCAGCGGCAAGGCCTCTCTCGCGATGGTAAGGCTCGAGCGATAAGTCTCGCGATAGTACCCGCCTTCGGGATGAGGGATGAGGCCGAGCTGGTCAATCCAGTACTGCGCGGATTTGGTCATGGGTCCCTTTAGGCCTCTCCAGTCGCCTTTTTTATCCGCATGCGCGTTCACTTCGGTTTGACGCTGAAATGACTGGCGATGCATTGCCATCTTCCGCCCAGGTTCATCCACGTATCGGTGAAGCGGCCGCGGCGCTCCCACGGTTTGCCTTTGTCAATTCCCTTTTCGTAATACGCTCCGGTCACAACTGCCGTGTTGCCGTAGGAGTGAACCACCAGGTCGGTCGACTGCAACACTTCGGGACGGTAAGACTTGTCGGCCACCGAGGCAACGATCTGGGCCTTGTTGTAGATCGTGCCTTCGGCGACCGTCATGACGAAATCATCCGCCAGCAGGAGTCGTACGGCCGGGGCATCGTTGTTCAACTCGGCCCGGTTCCAGAGATTTTCCATGGCGATGATCTTCGTGGGCTCCTGCGCGGTCGCCATGAAAGGAAGCATCAGACACACCGCCGTGACGGCAAGGTTGGATTTCATTAGGGCTCCTGCGCTGGGTTCCCGCGTTCGTCGCTAATACTCTATTACAAGTCTTTCAGGGGTGAGGCGCTGATAGCGCTTCCATCATGCGGCTGGGGCAACGCCTGCGAAGGATTTGGAAGGATGATGGTTACTTGCCAGAATATCCAGCGGCTACCAGCCGCCGTCAGCCCTGCTGCCGGTTGCAGCCAGGGATTTCGTCGCGATCAGTAGCTTATTGCTTCTTGGGACCCGAATCAGTTTTGCCCGCCAGAGTGCGAACATATTTCAGCACGGCGTGGATTTCGTCCTCGGACAGGATGGTCTTGAAGGCCGGCATATTGCCCTTGCCCTCGGAGACCGACTGGATGAGTTCTTCATCCGATTTCTTCTGGATCTCCTGCGAACGCAGATCCGCTACCTGCAAACTCTTGCCGACGGGCGTGTTGCCGCTCCCGTCCTGCCCGTGGCAGGTTACGCACCTCGCTTTGAACACATTCGCGCCAGATCCTTCGGCCGCATAGGATGGGACGGCAAGCACAAGACCCGTAACCAGCGACAGAGTGCCAACCAGCGGCAACTTGATACGCGGCAGTTTCATATTCCCCCAAAATGTGGACATTGCCCCGTGGCGGTGAACTCATTGTTCTGTCCACGCGACCGGAAAGCTTTGTCATTCTAGTGGCACGTGGCAGTCGAAATCAACGCCGGCCCGAACCAATCGAGGCGCAGCTCGACTCGACAAGAAGCTGTAACCGCAAAGGCCGCACCGGGAACCGCAAAGGACGCAAAAGACTCGGATCGGTCTGCCGGCCATCCCCAAAAGCCCGCCAAATCAAACAAAACAGGAGTTTTCTAAACACGGTTCACGGTCCCCGCGCCAAGAGAGCCCGATAGCGTACAGGTTTACGTACGGCACCGGGCAGACGCCTTTAATTTCTCTGCTTAGGATAACGGCGTCTTAGGATAACGGCATCAGAAGATCGTAGGTGACCGCCAGTGACTTCCTCCGCAATCCCGACTACGAACTCTCGGCAATGGCGCTGCGAATACGCTGCTGCCTTAGCTGAAAGGGACAAGCCGAAGCTGTTCAAGAGAGTAGAAATTGCTGAAGCCGCGCTCTTCAGTCGCCAGGAAGCCCTGATGCAAAGCTCTGACGGCCGCACTGAACTGCAAGAAATTGCAGGCGCGTTGGGGAACCTGCAAAGGGTGAAACGAGACGTGCTAAATTTCGACTAGTCGGATCTGCCACGCTGTTCCTCCCAGTACTCCCGTGCCATATAATTTCAGCCTCTAGAATCGCCAGCCTTTGTAGAATATCCACCAACATGAGCTAAGGAATCCGGCTTGTTGAGAGTCGAGGCCCGTGGCTGCGTCCAGTTGGCTATAGGCACCAAAGTAACTTACGCCTTCGAACCCAATTCAAAGAAAATTGTTAAAGTTATAAACCAGGCCTGGTAAATGAAGAGTTTCCTGTTTGTACTGATGGTTGCGGCCCAGCTTGTTGCCCAGAGTAACGCAGGGGGGCTGCGCCTGAAGGTCGTTGACCCGGCTGGCCTTGGACTGCAGAGTTCAGTCGAGTTAGTTTCCGAGTCAAATCAGTTCCGACAGATTTATTCAACCGACGAAGCCGGCAATCTGACTGCCAGAAATCTTCCTTTTGGCGTGTATCGCATCGAGGTGAAACGCTCCGGCTTCGCGATTCACTTCGCCGCGATTGAAATCCGCTCTGCGATCGCCGCCGACGTGCGGGTTCAACTGTCGGTCGCCCCTGCTCAGACTGCTGTCGAGGTTAGTAATTCGGAAACGCTGATCGATCCGCATCGGACCGGCTCCATCAACCGAATAGGAACCGACACGCTGGAGCATCGCAGTACTTCGTTGCCGGGCCGTTCTCTCATTGACCTGGTCAACTCGCAACCCGGTTGGCTGCTGGAATCGAACGGCGTGCTGCATCCCCGCGGTTCGGAATATCAGACGCAATACGTCATTGACGGCGTCCCGCTTACTGATAACCGCTCACCGTCATTTGCGCCCGAGATTGAAGCCGATGATGCGGAGTCCGTGACCGTTCTCACCGCGAACTTTCCCGCCGAGTACGGAAGGAAACTTGGGGGAGTGGTGGAGATCTCTACCGCCCGAGATGCGCGGCAGGGCTTCCATGGCCAGTTCGTCGCTGCGGGCGGTAGCTTTAACACCGCGGATAGCTACCTCATGGTGCAGCAGGGCTGGGGCAAGAATACTCTGGGTATCAGTGCCGAAGGCGCTATCACCGAACGCTATCTTGATCCGCCAATACTGAACAACTACACCAATCAGGCAACCACCAGCAGCGTTGCGGCGCATTACGAGCGCGACCTCACAGATCGCGATCGCCTGGGATTCATTCTTCGCCATGAACAGACCGTGTTCCAGGTACCGAACGAATTTGTGCAGCAGTCGGCTGGGCAGCGTCAGGACCGCGATAGCGACGAGACCATCGGCATTTTTTCCTACCAGCACATCTTTTCGTCGAACGTGCTGGGTGACTTTCGGGTGATGTCGAGAGACGATTCGGCCGGACTTTCTTCCAACCAGCAATCCACGCCGATTATCGCCGGCCAGCAGCGCAGTTTTCGCGAGGTCTACCTCAAGGGGAACATTTCGGTTCATCACGGCATTCATGAATTCAAGGCCGGTGCCGATCTGGACTACGCCTCCATCCACGAGCGCTTCAACTACACGATTACAGATTTCAGCCAGTTCGATCCGGAGACCCCACCTACCTTCAATTTTTTCGGTCGCGGGCTGGATCGTGAACAGGCCTTATACGTCCAGGATTTGATGCGTCTGGGGCGATGGACGCTGAGCGCGGGCCTGCGCTGGGACCACTACGCACTGGTCATCGACCGCAACGCTCTTAGTCCCCGGCTTGGGATTGCCTGGTACTGGCCTCGCGCTGATCTGGTATTTCACGGATCGTATGACCGGGTTTTTCAGACTCCCGCGGCGGAAAATATTCTGCTCGCCAGCTCGGCGGCCGTGACCGCGCTCAATCCCCAGATTTTGCGCCTGCCTGTGGAACCGTCGCACGGGAATTTCTTCGAGGCGGGACTCACCAAGGGCTTTATCGGAAAGCTGAAACTCGATCTTAACTACTACAACCGCTCATTCGATAACTACGCAGACGACGATCTGCTGCTGAACACCGGTGTGAGCTTCCCTATCGCATTCCGCCGAGGAAAGATTTACGGCGCGGAGGCGAAATTGGATCTGCCGACGTGGGGACGGCTTTCAGGTCAATTGAGCTATTCCAACATGGTGGGCTTCGGCTACACGCCCGTGACCGGCGGGCTGTTTCTGGGCGACGAGGCTTCGGAAGCGCTGGCAAGTACCGGCCACTTTCCCGTTTCCCAGGATCAGCGCAACACCGTGAGCAGCCGTTTTCGCTATCAGCTTGTGCCCCGCGCCTGGGTGGCATTTGGCGGCGCCTACGGGAGCGGCTTGCCCACCGAGTTCGATGGCACCATCCAGGATGCGATTAAGCAATTCGGACAGCAGATCGTCGATCGTGTTGACTTCTCGCGAGGCCGGGTCCGGCCTTCGCTTTCGCTCGGGGCATCGGTAGGCGCGGACCTGGTTAAGAGAGAGCACCTTCTGATGCGCTTGCAGGCTGACATTCAGAACTTCAACAACCGCGTTAACCTTGTCAATTTTGCCGGTCTTTTCTCCGGCACCGGCGTTGGGCCTCCTCGCAGTTACGGCCTTCGTCTCGGAGTCGAATTCTAGTAACCACGTACAGTTCGCGTGGGCTATCCAATCTGGAACTCCTTTGCTTGATATCTGACCGAGCGGCGGTTTGCCGGTGCAGTGTCCGATAAAATGAAGCCTCTTATGAAGCGCTGCCTGAAGCATTCCTTGCTCGTGTTATGCCTACTGGTCTTGCCGTCTCGAGCATTTTCCTCGCCGGACTCTCCCAATTTCGCCGAACTGCGAGACGGCTGGCGGATGACTTCAGCGAAGAATGTCGCAGCCGAAGATTCGCAGGTTTCGCAGCCTACCTTTGACGCCTCTAGTTGGTATCCGGCTGAGCATATGCCGGCCACCGTCCTGCAGATCTTGCAGGAGAATGGGGTCTACAAGAATCTTTATTACGGAATGAACCTCGCCACACCAGGCGAGCTGTGGAAGCAGGATTGGTGGTATCGAACGACCTTTACCGCTCCCCCCGGTCGAGAGGTCTACTCTCTGCTCTTTAAAGGAATCAATTACCGAGCCGACATCTGGCTCAACGGTCATCAAGTGGCAAACCGGGCGACAGCTGTCGGCATGTACGACGAATTCGAATTCAATGTTACGGAATTTATCGTGCCCGGCGGACCGAATGTTTTAGCGCTCAAAGTCATGCCCGAGCAGAGCCTCGAGCCGGAAAACCAGGTCGAGCTGGCCGATAGCTGGCTGGACTGGATCAACTGGAAATACCTTGGATACCACGCCCCCCAGAAACACACAGAAATATCATTTGTCCCCGACAGAAATGCAGGTGTTTGGAAACGGGTATTTCTCAGCAGCACCGGTGCGGTGACGATTCGAAATCCCTACGTGGCAACTGATCTTCCGCTGCCCGCGACAAGCCCTGCTTCTCTGACGGTTTACTGCGACCTGAGCAACACAACTTCGAAGCCGATTTCTGGCGTCTTGTCAGGAGAGATCTCGCGCCCCGGCAAGCCAGCGATCAGGTTTCAGCAGAATATTCAACTGCCTGCAAATCAGACGAATGAAGTGATGTTTGCGCCGGCGCAGTATGCCCAGCTTGCCGTCGCCGATCCGGACTTATGGTGGCCCTACCAGTGGGGAGAAGCGAATCTTTACCGTCTGAAACTGGATTTCAGGACTGACGACAAGCGTGAGCTGTCGGATTCCCAGGCAATCGATTTCGGGATTCGCAAAATCACGCAGGGGCGCGACTCCGACAATAGTTTTCCGGAGATTGGAAGTGGTGGGAACTTCTACCTACAGGTAAACGGGCGCGATTACCTGATTCGCGGCGGCGTCTACTCGCCTGATTTGCTTTTCAGAACTGACCCGGCGCGGGACGCGACCATCATGCGCTACGCCAAGGACCTTGGCCTCAACCTGCTGCGCTGGGAGCTGAAGATTGCCGACGATACCATGATCGACCGGGCCGATCACGAAGGCATGCCGGTCATGCTGGGATTCATGTGCTGCGCGCAGTGGGAACATTGGGAGCTGTGGAACGCGGAGGACCAACGCGTGGCGCGAGCCAGTCTGCGGGCGCGCATTCGCGAGCTGCGCTCGCATCCCTCGGTGGTGATCTGGGCCAACGGCAGCGACGGGCTTCCGCCTGATCCGGTGTTGAACGACTACCGCCAGATTCTGAAAGAACAGCACTGGCAGAATGCGGTGGTCGATACCGTTTCGCATGTGAATCGCTCCTGGAACGGCATTCACATGGCGGGTCCGTATGTCTGGCGGCCGCCTTACTACTGGTTCAGCGACAAGTATGGCCCGGCTCGAGGTTCGTCCGCGGAAGAGGGCGACAACGAAACCATTCCGCCGCTGGAGAGTGTCAGGAAATTCATTCCCGCTGACAAGCTATGGCCGATCAACGAGCACTGGTATTTTCACGCCGGGGCAAATGAAGGCAACAATACCCTGGAAAATATTCAACGGGTCATCGACAAACGCTACGGTCCCTCACACAGCGCCGAGGAATTCACCAAAAAAGCGCAGCTGGCCCACTATGAGGATGTGCGCGCGCAATACGAGACCTACGCCACCCACTGGGCCAACCGCAAGATGATGATTCACTGGATGATGAACAATCCCTGGCCATCGTTCTTCGGTCATCTCTTCGATGACTATTTCAAACCGGGTGGCGGATACTTTGGCGCCAAGAAGGGTCTGCGCCCGATAAGCGTAGTTTGGGATTACTACGCGACCGGGGATCGCAGTAAAGCAAAATTGTATGTCGTGAACCAGACTCCCGAGGCGCGCAAGAATTTGAAAGTGGCAGTCGAGTTCTTCAACCTGGACGGCACGAGAAAGTACTTTACCGAGATCAGCGGCTTCAGCATTGGGCCCAACACTTCCCGGGAAGCCATGACCATCCCCCGAATTCCAAATCTCGACTCCACATACCTGGTTCGCGCCGTTCTTTTGGACCCAACTGCTCCACTGCCGGTGCCGGTCCCGCGAGGACAAGGTGCTTGCCGAAAATGTCTACTGGGAATCCACCACCGATGACGACCTGGGCGACGCCAAGAATGACGACCAGTTCAAGACGGTCCTGGCCAAGTGGGCGGACCTGTCAGCGTTGAACACCATGCCTGCGAGCGAACTGCACGTCTCCGCCCATCTTTCGGACATCGAACACAGAAAAGCAGGTCGAGATCACCCTGGCGAATCCCGGCAACCATGTGGCTTTTTTCGTGCGTGCGGAAGTCACGCGGGGAGCTTGACGGCGAAGAGGTTCTGCCCGATTACCTACGATGACAACTACATAACTGTGTTTCCGCACGAGACCCGGACTATACAAGCCACCTTCAACAGCTCTGCAGGGCAGGTGAGCCCTGCCGTCTCGGGTTGAAGGCTACAATGTCGCAAAGAAAGTTCTTCTCCTAAGGTAACCTCCAGACTGGTTACCTGTTGAAAAACCGGCTAAATCGCGGAAAACCGCGAAAACATTGAGTTTCGGAGTAGCACATTCGGGCCATTCACAGCCTTCCCCGATCCCGCTAGGATGCTCTTGAACAAACTTTCGGGGGAGGGGTTGTTCGACGAGCGTCCCACGACTCAAACGAGTCTGGGACGTTTTGTTTTGTAGCTTCAGATCCTTAGCTTTCCAACATTTCTACTAAACGTTAACGAGTTCTGGGCCCATTCATGCTGCGACGCGTTCTCCTTCTTCTTTCTTTCCTGGCAAGCTGCGCTCGATTGCTCGATGCCAAGCCAGCGGGCCAGCCGATGCGGCCGGGACCGGGCCCACATTCAGCGACACTTTTTCCGGCGGCACTCTCGATGCCACCAAGTGGTTTGTCGACACCGGTCGCGCTCCGGGAAATATTACCGGGGTGAACGCCGGCACGCTTAGCGCCGAGCACGTCGATCTCTCCACCGGCATGTTGCGGCTGACCCTGACCCAGAAGGTTTCCGGTGCGCTCGCAACCTCGGTCGGCGCGGAGATTCGGTCGAAACAGTTATTCGGCTATGGAACTTACGTCTGGGTAGCGCGAGCGGCTTCGAGCTCAGCTACGCCCCACGGCACGGGTTCCGCGCTATCAGGGTCAGTGACCGATGTGTTCAACTTTATCAACGACAGCGAATCGGAAATTGACTTCGAATATCAGGGCCAGTCTCCGTCCACCCTGGAGATGACAAACTACTCCACTGTAGCCAGGAGCCAGAGCACATCGACTCCAGTTGCCGACGCCGATCGCGCCTTCCATGAGTACAAGTTTGTGTGGGGCCCCGCGAGCATCGATTTCTATGTGGACGGCACTCTGGTCTCAACCCACACCCAGCACATTCCTTCCGCGCCAGCAGCAGTACTGATCAATTTGTGGGGCACCAATGCCACCGCGTTCGGAGGCGTCGCAACCAGCGGCGCGACCAGCTATCTCTACGTATCGTCGTTTTCCTACACTCCGGCTAACTAGGCGGTAGTGCTCAAATTCACTTTGCCGGTAGCGAGATCGTAAACGCCGGCTCCCACCTTCAACTTGTCGGCCTTGACCGCGTCACGGATAACGGTTGAGGAAGTGCGCAGCAAGGCGGCTTGAAACAGCGCATTGCCCAGAATCGCTTTGTTAAGGTCACCGCCAGATTGCTCCACGGCGGGCTGCAAGTGCGAGTACAGGGCGCTGATCTGTCCAGGAACACTGTCAGCTTTCATCGCCGCCTTTACCGCTCCACAGCTGGTATGGCCAAGCACGAGAAGGGCTTTGACGCCAAGTACTGCCACTCCATATTCGAGACTGGCGATGATCTCCGGAGTCACGAAATTGCCGGCGATTCGCGTGACAAAGATGTGTCCAATCGTCTGATCGAAGATGAGTTCCACGGGCACGCGCGAGTCGGCACAGGCGAGCACCGCCGCGAAGGGGTCTTGTTTATCCACGGTATGTTGCTTCAGGATGTTCAGATCCTGCTCGATCGATGTAAGCTGATTTGCCACGAAACGCTGATTGCCTGACAACAATTCCTGCACCGCCGCATCGGGACTCAGATTGGTTTGGGCCTCAAGCCTCGGCGGAGCCCCCAACCCAATCCCCGCTTGCAAACGCAACCCCGGCTGCCGCCCCTGAAAGGATGTTTTGCAGAAAGCGTCTCCGATCGGAACCTGCGCCAACACTTTCCTGGTCGTCCATTTAGAGTGACCTCCTGATCTTGATACGCATGAGCGGTTCATCATAGTGCAAATTTACCTGTCCGTTGAAAATTCCATCGCGGCCCAATCAACCGCAGACATGTTCGCAGCGGATTTCGCGATGAGCTGGGTCAAAGAGAACCGCAAAACCTCTTACGAGTGATCCGGAAAAAGGCCTGTTGAGAGCGTGCCCGTGACCCTGATCACCAACAATCAACTGATATAGTATTTTCAATCTTCCCGCCCGGGTGGCGAAACTGGCAGACGCACGGGACTTAAAATCCCGGGTCTCGAAAGAGACGTATCGGTTCGATTCCGATCCCGGGCACCAGCGAACCGCTAGACTCGCTGCCGTTAAGTTTTGGCGTTTCATTTGGACATTCAGCTTGAGCTTAGCTGTGAACGTCAAGCGAGATGACCATGAGTGCGCCTTCAAAAAGCAGCCTGAGTTCTAGCGGAGGAGCATCGGTCAGGGAGCGCGCACGATAGTTGCTCCCGGTAATGACCGTAGGTGGGGAGAGCATGCAACCGCTGTCCAGGCCGGGGATCATGTTCTTAAAGTTTCCGGCCACCATGTTGCAGATTTCGCCCAGCGCGTCCAACAGGTCCTTTCCGACTTGATCCAGCTCGACACCCAGCATCTTGGAGGCCATGATCGCGGCTGCCTTCTCACCACAACGGATGCTGAGCACGCCGCGCAACTGCCCCGCCATTCCCACCATAGACGTAATGTCGAGCGAGAGTGCGGGCTCGGCCACAGTCACAGCCAGCCGGCAGCCCAGCATGAGTTCGAAGACTTCCCGGGCCGCCTGTTCCAGCAATGGAATCCAGTCGTCGTGGGTGCGGCTCACGGCGAGCGCTGATTTCGAGGACATTATGCCTTCCTTTCCACGAGGAAATGACGCTTGCTTGATCCAACTAGACCCGCTTTTGGGACATCGGCCAGGAGCGGGCGGGACTTTAGCAGCTCCGGAAACCGATCTCATAATGGCGCGCGAGGCACCCTGGGGAACCTGAAGAACCTCGCAAGAAGGTAGATCTGCGCCTGGCTTTCTTCCGGCTCGCCGCTTGCTTCTGCATATTTCATCTGGAAAACCGGAAAAGCTGCTGGTAGCATCCTGCGCATGTTCAAACCTCTGCTTCTGATCGTGAGTGTGCTGGTGACAACGTCTTTCGGCGCCGATCTGCCGAGTAAGAAGTATTTGAACCTGGCTTCGATCAAAACCATGGTCGCGGGGGCGGAAGCGGAAGCCAGGAAGCGGAATGTTGAAGTCACCATCTGTATCGTGGACGAGAGTGGCAACCTGCTTTTCCTGCAAAAAGCGGACGCCGCTTCGCTCAACACCATTCAGTGGGCACAGAAGAAGGCCCGTCACGCCGCCTTCTACCGAGCGCCGTCGCGCGAAGGCGCGGAGGCAGTGAAGAAGGGCAATCTTGAGGTGCTGGCTTTTCCTGATTTCTTTCCCAATCAGGGCGGACTGCCCATCCAATTGGACGGTCAAACCCTCGGCGGCATTGCCGCTAGCGGCGCCAAGTCTGAGATTGATGAAGCAGTCGCACAGGCGGGCATCGACGCTCTATTTAAGAAGTAATTCCGGGCGAATGGCGTCCCCAGTCATTTTGAACTCTGGTTTGCATTCAGCGCCCTGCCGATTCTTTGCAGTCCTTCGCGGAACATTTCCGTGTCCACTCCCATGCCGATGCGAAAGTGATTGGGCAGGCCGAAAAAGCGTCCGGGAACGGCTGAGGTTTCGTATTCTGCGCGCAAGCGGGCCAGGAAATCCTCGACATCGCCATTCTTCAGGCGCAGGACGGCGGTCGTACCGAAATTCGTGCGGGGAGTCGAAACCCCTTCCTGCCGGGCAAGAAACTCGCTGAGCAACAGCGCGATCGGCTTCCACGATCTTGCGTGACCGCTCGCGAATCGTGTCAAGATTCTCCAGCGCCACGACGCTCAGCAGTTCAGCCGGATGGGCCGGAATGGACGCAAACAGGTCATTCAGCCGCCACATGGCGCGCGCCAGATCGGGCTGCGGCCAGAATCCATCCACAACGCAGGCCGCTCAGGCCGTACACCTTGGTCAAACTGCTGGTGACGACGAACTCCGGGCCCAGATGATAGGACGGCTTCGGCGTATCGGTGTAAACGGCGTCGAGATAAACTTCGTCCACCAGCACGTGCGCGCCCACGCTGCGCGCCAGGTCGCCAATTTCGCGCAGCACGGAATCCGGAGCCAGCACGCTGCTGGGATTGTGCAGGTTGGTGAGGACGATCAGCTTCGTCTTGCGCGTAATCGCTCGTCGAACTTCAGCGGGATCGAGCGCGTAGCCGCTTTCTTCGCTGCGGGCAAAATGCTTTACCGATCGCGCCCAGATACAAGAGCGTGGAAGTCAGCAACTCGTACGTCGGCTGCTCGATGAGAACCTCATCGCCGGGATCGATCAGCGCGGCCATCGCCAGATGATTGGCCATGGAAGTGCCGGCAGCGGCCACCACGCAGTCGGGATCGACTCCGCATTTCTTCGCAATGGCATGCTGCAGGGGAGCGTAACCGTAGGTGCTGTCGCCGTTGATCTCCAACTGGTCGATGGTGACCGGAAGCTCGCGCAAGGGGAACGACCCGACGCCGCTGGTCGCGAGATTGAATCTCGCGCGGCCCTGGGTCTTCGCCCACAGCATGTAATCGGAATGTCGATGTCTCATAGGTCTGTGGACAGGTCGGACGACGCATCGGACGACGGTTGTACCGGCCGGCACTGCGGCTCCAGTACAAATATACCGGGATGCCGGCCAGCAGAATAATCAGTCCGATGGCGGAGTTCGCCGGAAAGGTTGCGATCGTGGTGATCACGATGGCGGCGCAGGCCAGCACAAAAAGAGCCGTGGTGTAGGGATGCCCGGGCGTCAGATAAAGTCCGCGGCGATGAACCCGGACTCTTCCGCCGGAACACAAACAGCGATGCCGCAGTCAGGCCGAAGGAAATGAAATCGACGGAGATCACATAGTTCAAGATCTGCTCGTAGCGTCCGGAGAGCGCGATCACGGTCGCGGTCACGCCTTGCAGCACGATGGCCACCACCGGAACTCCGGTTCTGGGAGAGAGCCAGCCCACGCTCTTGAAGAAGAGACCGTCGCGGGCCATGGCGTAGTAGACCCGCGGCGCGGTCAGAATTCCCTGGCTGAGAAAACCCAGCGTGGAAACGGCGATGCCGAACGCAATCCACTGCGCGCCGCGCTCGCCCAGAGCCGCGCGCATCACAGCGGATGCGGGAATGCGGGTCGCGGCCAGTCCGTCGGGACCGAGAACGCGCAGGCAAACAAAATTGACGGCGAGATAAAGCGACCACGACGCCGATCACGCCGATCACCAGTCCGCGGGACAGATCGCGCCGGGGATCGCGCATCTCGCCGGCCACGAAACTCGCGGTCTGCCATCCGCCATAGGCGAAGGCGACCGGAATCATGGCCGCGCCGATTGCGCTTCCAAGTCCCAGCGAAACCGGACGATCGAGCAAGGGCAAGGGATGCACCGCGCCGCCGCCCCACAGAATTCCCGCCACGACCATGGCGGCGATGGCGGCGGCCTTGAGCAGCATGAGAGCGCTTTGCACGTTGCTTCCCGCGCGCACTCCAAAGCAGTTGATCGCAGTCAAACCCAGCAGGGTCACGGCCGCGATCGGTCCATCTCCGGCCGAGAACCCGGTGATCTCGCGATAGTAGCGGCTGAACGTGACGGCCACGGCTGCCATGCCGCCGGTCTGCGTCACCAGCAGAAGAACCCATCCGTAGATGAAAGCGACCGAAGGATGGTAGGCTTCGCGCAGATAAAGATACTGTCCGCCCGCGCCCGGCAGGCGCGACGCCAGCTCCGCCCAGATGAACGCGCCGAGCAGGGCCAGGCCGCCGCCGAGCAGCCAGACTCCGAGAATCAGAAAAGGAGTATGTACGCGCAGCGCGACGACGTAGGGATTGATGAAAATGCCGGAGCCGACAATGCCGCCCATGACGATCATGGTGGCGTCGAACACTCCGAGCAGTCTGCCGAGGTTTGACCGGGTCCAAAAGAAGTTCGCCATAAGAATCTCGTGAAGCTTGACCGCGATCACCTTACCATAGACTCCGGTGATTCAAACCTGCGGGCCTACCGAGTCTCGAGATGCCGGATGCGACGGTTATCTTAACTGCGCGTGTTAGGCTTTCTTTGCCGTCTACCGTGGAGGCTGGTTCAGCATGAACGACGTTCAGTCCTCGCAACTTCGATCTGCAGGCCATCGCGAGACAAGTCATGGTGGAACACGGATTCGAGCCTGACTTCCCGCCTGAGGTCCCACAACAGCTTGCGGAGCTGAAGACGCATCCGCCACAAGTCGCTCCGGGCGCCGATATTCGCGACCTGCGGCAGCTGCTGTGGTCATCGATCGACAACGACACCTCGCGCGACCTCGACCAGATCGAAGTGGCGGAACGCTTGCCCACGGGCGGAGATCAAGGTGCTGGTGGGAATCGCCGATGTGGACGCCTTCGTGCCCGAGCAGTCGCCCATCGATCGAGCACGCCGCGAAGGAAACGACGACGGTCTACACCGGCATCAGAAATTTCCCGATGCTGCCGGAAGAACTCAGCACCGGCGCCTCCTCGCTGCTCGAAGAACGGGACAAGCTGGCGGTCGTGATCGAGTTCATGGTCGGGCCCGGATGGCGAGGTGAATTCCAGCGACGTCTATCGCGCCATCGTTCGCAATCAGGCGCAGCTGGCCTATAACCCGGTCGGCGCATGGCTCGAAGATAGGGCCCGGCTCCCGCGAAAGTGGCGGCTTCAACCGACGTTGCAGGCGCAACTCAAACTGCAGAACGAGGCGGCGCAGGCGCTCAGGAACCAGCGCTACCGGCACGGCGCGCTGAACATAGACACCACCGAGGTGCGTCCCGTCGTGCTCAATCAGCAGGTTGTAGACGTGGTGAACCAGGAGAAGAACCGCGCCACCGAACTGATCGAGGACTTCATGATCGCGGCCAACGGAGTTGTGGCCCGCATGCTGGAAAAGGTTTCGTCCCTGCGGCGCATCGTGAAGACTCCCGAGCGCTGGGACCGCATCGTGCAACTGGCGGCCGCTCAAAACGAAAAGCTCCCGGCACAGCCCGACTCCAAGGCTCTGAATGATTTTCTGCTACGGCGCAAAGCCGCCGATCCCGATCATTTCGCCGAACTGTCGCTGGCGGTGATCAAGCTCATCGGGCCCGGCGAATATGTTCTGGAACGTCCCGGTGATCCCGAACAAGGCCACTTCGGGCTGGCGGTCCAGGACTACACTCACTCCACCGCTCCTAACCGCCGCTTCGCCGATATCGTCACGCAGCGACTGATCAAAGCCCTGCTTGCAGGCCTGTCCAGCTCCTTATTCCGATGACGAACTAGCGGCCATCGCCAGCAACTGCACGGTGAAGGAAGACGCAGCCCGCAAGGTGGAGCGAGAAATGTCGAAACGGTTGGCAGCGGTTGCCATGAGCCGACAGATCGGAGCAGACATTCGACGCGATCGTGACCGGGGTCACCCCGCGTGGAACATTTGTGCGCGTATTAGGCCCGCGTGTCGAAGGCCTGTTGCTGCAGAGCCAGGGAGTTGATGTCGGGGACAAGTTGCGAGTGAAGCTGGCGCGAACCGATATCCAGCATGGCTACATAGATTTCTCCCGCGTCTAAGGCAGCATGGGCGTAGATTCTCCCGGCCGCATTGAAGCCGCAGAAATGCCCTGTGCCTCACCGACCTGGCTTAGCGTGGGTATTCGGGTAGTAGTGATCGAGAATCTCTCGAAAGCCGCCCCCAGCCTGCGCCATGGCCTTGGCCCCGTACTGGCATAAGCCAATTCCATGTCCCTGTCCTTGGCCGTCCAGGGATATGTTGTCGCCGTCACGTCGGATGATAAAGTTGTTGCTGGGCACGGCATCCCAGCCGCGACGCCGGTCGATGTCCAGCCTGGAAGCCTCTCCCCGCCGGTTCAAATCGTCAGCTTCAGATTGCGATACCGGGCGAGTCCAGCGCCACGGATTGCGTAGACAGTAAGTCGCAAGTGACCGGGAAATACGGGTAGCCGTGATTGGACATGCCGACTTCCTGCGGAGTTCGAGTGCGGCCGCCACAACTGCGCGCGAACATTGCGGCCACTGCCTGATCGCGATAAACCAGGATCAAACCTCGAGTGGCAAAAGCGGCGCGATAGAAGTTGCTATCAGGAAGTGGTGGCTCACGCAAAAACTGGCAATGAGTAGTGTCGCAGAAATCAAAATCGTGATGTTGTCTCCGAGTCGCGACAAAATACGAACGGGTGGCCACGGCCTGTGCCTTCAAGGCTTCCAGGGGCGTGTCCGAGTCGCTTTCAGCTTGCACAGCGGAGGCTACTGCGGTTTCCAGATCCATCCTGACTACGGGAACCAGAACGCCTGCGCCAGATTTCACCTCGAGAATACCGTGATACCGCCGGCTGAGTTTTCCGGGGACAGCGATGGTGAAATCAGCGGGGCCGTCACGGCGGCTGTCAGCTCGAATCGTCGAAGTTTTGAGGACTTGATTGTCGACCTGCAAGATCAGCTGGTCGCCTGATGCCCTGATTGTGGCAGCATCTTGTCCGGAGCTTCGTTCCAGCACGAAGATCTTGTTCGCCGCCTGAATGACAAGAGCCTGTCCCGGTGAAGCCCGTAGCTCGAGTTGATGAGGATGGAAGAGTCCGAGCACTCCGATGCGGATCTCCTGAGCGGCGGCCACGTCAGCCACCAGGAGCAAATATGCGAACAAGCTGATTCTGCGGAGCACTCGGTCTACTCCTCGATCCGGCTCAACATGCGTCCGGCGGTCACCGATGCCTTGGCGCCGGGCACTCCATGCACTCGCACCATCAGCAATAATTCAGGTTGCTCCGCCGGGAACAAGGCGACCACGAAACCATCTCCCGGAGAGCCGGGCACATGGGTACACGCGGCGGTTCCGGTTTTTACCAGAGCGCCAGAATGTTTTAGTGTCTGGCTCACTTTCGATCCCGTACCCCGCACAGCGGACTGCGCCATGCCAGCCAGCGCTTCACGCGCCCCAGGCTGGTCGCGACGGCGATTCAACTCTGCATAAGCGCGCGCCATCTGCAACGGGGAGATGAGCCAGCGGTTTCCCACGCCGATCAGGTCGGGACCCGACAATTTCTCAGCCGGCATTTCCAATCCGAATTGTTTCGCTACGGGGATTACGTCCGCGCCGCTCATATTCGCCGTGAGCATTCGAAAGTACGAATTGCACGAAAAGGCGATAGCGGAAACTATGTCAAGCTCGCCGTGTCCGCGCGGCAGCCAGCAACCTCCGGCATCCCCCTTGCACAGATAGGCCGGATAGTGAAACTGATGCGCATCGCCGTAGGCGACGGTGATGAACGGTTTGACTAACGAACCCATCGGAATCGGTTGCTCGAGACCATCCCAACGGGAGGCCAGCAGGTTTCCCGTCCGGGTGTCCAGCAGCAGGTACGAGACTTCCCTGCTCTGGAAGTCGCGTTGCAGAATCCGGGCGGCGGATTGCACAAACAACGAGGTCGTGGCAGCCGTGTTGCCCGCGGATGAATCAGGGGACGGCCCGCCCGCTGCGGAAGCTGCGACCACAGCACCAAGCAGCAACGAGACTCCGAGCTTTGCTAATGGGACCATTCGTAGGTGACCGTCTGTACTACCTTGTCGCCGGCGTCTCGAACTACGATTTTCTCCGACGATATTCCAGCCAGGGTTGAACTCAAGCTGGCGATGTTCTCCGAAAAGAACTGCGGCTGGCTTTCTGGGCCTACGCCGCCCGATGCGTTCCTATCAGGCCGATCAACCACGGCCGCAAGGCGGGCAAAATTCTCTCTTTCGCGCTGATGATCAAATCCCGCGATGAACTCTGCAGGCTTCAAATCGACCTTGCGATTCATATTTGCCAGCATGCCGCTGATCAGCGCTTCATCGTCGGAAATCAAGAGGTATTTTCCGCGCACAGCCATTGACAGGGTGCGGACGCCGTCGAGCTCGTAGTATCCATTCATTTGCTTCCAGCCCACACCCAACTGGCTGGCGGTCAGCGTCGGTCTCACAAACTCAGCCAGGGCACGGCGTGCATCGACTTCGTCCCAATCAGAGCTTCCGGCCAGAGCCACGGCCGAATGAATCTTCACAAACACGCCACTCTTGTCGCGTCGTTCTGTGGACCGCACCTGTAGAATTGCACTGACCTGGTTCTTGTGCAGGATCGTCTTTAACGCCGACGAAGATTGGGAATCCGACGCACCCTGCGCGGGCTTCTGGTCGATTCGGGTTTCGAGATCGGAACTGGCTCCGGTTTCGCCTGAGGTCAGCTGCGCTTGAGGCGCGAGCTGCCCCGCAGGAGCCGCCGCCAATTGCGGAGTCAAAAGGTTGGTTTCGAGAGGATCTAAACACGACTCGATGGACGGACAGCCTTCCGCCTGATAGAAACCTGTGCCCTCCGGAACCAGGCGGACCAGATCGGTGACATCGTCGGACTGATCCGCAGTGGAGGCGCCGCCCGCGGCTTTCTTCAGTAAGACTCGTTCTTCGCGATATTCCTGCTTCGAGCGGAACAGATCGGAGACAGCAGCCGAATACTCCTTCATGTCGGTAATGTTCTGCTGCACCCAGTAGGAACGGAAATATGGGCTGGGGACGATTTTTTCCAGATTCATGATCATCCGCAGATCTCCCGCAGCGCCGGCTGCCGCTGCCGATTGCGACCACCAGGGATCTGCTTCGATGTTGCGCAGTTCGAGATCATGACTAGAGTCATGCCCAGCGTTCCCGCCATTAACTGCAGCGCACCCGCCATCAAATCTTCGCGCGTCGATAAGAGCAGATAATCTCCGCTCGCCGCAAACGCCACCTCCCGGCCTGACTCAGGATCGCGACGCAGATAGAACGTTGTTCCGCCGGCACTGCGGCTCTCGAACTTCGAGCGTGTCTGCCAGAGCTGGCTTTGCATCGAGTTCGCCGAGGGCAGGCGCGTGATGTACAGAAACTGCAATTTTCCGATGTCATAGAGCGCGAGCTGCACTCTTGCTCGCCGGCCACCTGGTTTAGAAAGTCCATGTCCGGCGGGAGCCCGGCGGCGCTGGCAAATTGTTTGCCGGCATCTCGCAGGCGGAGGAGTAGGCGCGAACGCGAAAAGACTTCGTAGTTGCTGCTCACCAGCCACGCCTGCTTCTCGGGTGACCTGTTCCAGTCAGCCAGGAGAGACGAGAAATCCTTGGCTTGAAGGAACAAGGCCGCACCGCCTGGAACGTAGTGAGAGAGGGGCTGCTCAGGACTCGCGGTCGCCGGGTAAGCTGCCGAGCCAAGACGCATACCGGCTAGACCGATACCAGCCGCGGCGATCAACAGCGTGACGAGCATCGACAGTTTTTTCATTGCTTCACGCCTCCCTTCGGTGGAGCCGCTTTTGCGGATGGCACGGATCGGGCCAGCAGTCGCGGACGTACCAGGCGGTCCTGCTCCAGAGCCTCGTGCAGAATCGGCTGACGTGCTGCATTAAGCTGTTGGCGACGTACCTGGGCGCCCACACTCCGTGATCCTGCTGGCGATCTGTTTGCGGCGATCCGGCGCTTTTTCCAGCTTGTACGCCAAACGCATGTAGGGCAGCGCTTCGTTCAGGCGATCCAGTCTGACCAGAACTTCTCCGAGTTTCCTCGCGACCTGAGCCTGTTGGGCGATGGGAATCTTGAGTGGCGTATTGAGCTGGCCGGGGCAGTTCGGCGTAAGCCCCGTCTCAGAATCGACGATGTCATTGTCGCGGCTGGCGGCTGCGGGAACCGGCAGCAGGAGCTGCTGTCGCAGGAGCGGCTCAATCACCCCGCGAGCAAGTTCATCGGACTCGTAGGGCAGCTGCCGCCTGGAACAAAGGAATGCGCGCATCGTCGCGGGCGGGCGTATCGGCCAATGCGTTGCTGAGTAATTGAATCCGGGTGCGAGCATCGCTCATGACCTGTGCGGCACGGACCCGAGCCTCGTAGAAGAAAACCTGGTCGGTCGCAGCGGCAGATACTGTCTTCATACCTCCCGCCAGCAAGTTGAGTTCCTGGCTTCCCAGTTGGAGCGGTGGTTCCTGGCCGCCAGCTCCGGCAAGCGCAAGCGCGGCCTGGGTTCGCATGCTATAGGAATTTTCCGGACTCGAAGAAATCGATGCGAGCGCCTGCTGGGCAGAGCTTGCATCCTGCTTCGCCGCAAGTTCTGCTTTTGCCAGACGCAGCCGGTATGCCGCATCCCAGGGAGCCGACTGCACCAGTTGTTGCAAAAACTCGATAGCTTCGGCGTTGTGGCCCGTTTTCTCCAGGAGCGTGGCTGCCGGATCCAGATTCTCAAACGGATTGCCGACAACTACTACGAGGCGCCGCAGCAGCTCCACGGCACCGGACGTATCGCCCGCCGCAATACGGATTTCGGCCAAGCCGAGGAAGTTCGCTGCAACCAGGCTGATGGTCGTCAATCTCGCGAGCAAAAACAAACTCCAGCACCTTACGCGCCGATTGTTTGTCCCCGGCATCGAACAAGGCTCGGGCTGCGGCTCGCAAGACCTCAGGCGCTGGCGCGGTTTGAGGATCGGCGCGATACCTGGCGATCCTGGAATCGAGAGTTCCGAGTTGCGCTGCAACCTGCAGTTCGAGAGGCACGAGGGCTGCTGCTTCCGCCAACATGGTCTCTTTGGACAACCCGGCGATGGCGTCGCCCGCCTGAGCAGTACTGTTTGGTGTCGACCAGGTACTTTATCCATCGCACTTGCCACGATCGCAGGATTTGTTCGGCTCCTTCTTTCTCCAGGCCCTCGGCCTTCAATACGGCATCCTGCTTTGCTTCCAGGATGCGCTGATAGATCGGAGCACGCTGTGCCAGCGGAATCCAGGGCGCATCCACCACGTCGGCCAGCACAGCGCTCGGGATCCGGAGCGACTGCAGCCAGGTCGAGCAGCCAAGTGGTCGCACGCCGGCGGATCCGACTGAGACGTGGCCGCAATGTAAGCGCTGTGCAGCAACGCGTTGGAGCGGTAGTTGCCGTTGTGGCGGAGGTATGTGCGCAGAAGCGCGTCGACGTCAGGCTTCAGATCGTTGAAGGTTCGATTGCTGCTCAGGTGGTTGCAAGTCCGGGCAAAATCGGTCCAGAAGCTCTCGGGCATGCGGGCGCTGTTTGCCTGCTGCTGCAGAACCGAAAAAACCTGCTTCCACTCGGCAATGGCCTGGGCGCGCGCGCCCTGCTTGTAGTAGGCCAGAGCGATGCGGTCGTGCACATCGGCCCTGCCTGGGCGCCAGCTCCAGCGTGTGTTCATAGTCGGCGATGGCGCGAGCCGGTGTCTCCGCTGTTCGGCGTAGTAGTCGGCCAGCGTCAGGTATCCCGAGGCGCTTGCCGGGCTCTGCTCCAGCATCGCGGGAAGAAAATCTTCCGGATTGCCTCTGTTTGGTCGAGTCCGATGTATTCGCCGTAGCGCGAGCCATAGTAGAACCAGATGTTTCCGGCGAGCTGTTGCGTTCGGTCAACCGGCTTTGCCAGGCGGTCGGCGACAGTGTTGTCTCCCAGTGCCGCCAGAAACGCGGCATTCACTTGCGGCGTTGCTTCCGCGAAATAGAGTCCTACCAGCGCGTCGTACGCCTTTGACCACACCGGCGGACGAATGCGGCCGCGTGACGAAACCAGCGTATGCGCCAACGCTGCATCCCCGTTCGCGACGACATAATCCGCCGCTTCCTGTCCCCAGACTGTTCCAGGTCGACGCCCGCTGCACGAGTTCATTGGGCCGGCGAGCCAGCAGCAGCTGAAAGAGCCTGCGTTCGGCTTCACCATTTATGTACACGGGAGGAATCGCAGCCAGAAGCCGCAGCTCGTTTTCGGGATCTCCGGCCGATCGATATGCTTCCGCGGCCGCGATCCAGACTGAATAACGCTGCTAGCGGCTCAACCTTCGGCGCGAACTGCTCCAGTTGCGCGCCCAGATTCGGCAAACTTCAAACGCCGTCGCTGCAGATCGACAAACGGCTGCATGCGCGCCAGCCGGACGCCGGCGATTATCGTCGCTCTCCATCATCAATTCAAAGCGCCAGCGAGCTTCAAGATCGGCCAGGCCGGCGCTCTGAGCCAGCGGGACAGCGAAGGCCTCCACATCCGCCAGGCTCATGCCGGCGCGTTTCGATTCTGCGAAACTTGGCAAATCCAACTTTCTCCTCGGGTGTGAAGTATGTGGCGACGGTATTTCCCATTTCGCTCAGCGCAACCCGCATGCCGTCTCGGGCAGTCCTGATCCGGTTTTCCTGGGTTCGCTCCCGCCATTCCCTGTCTGTGATCGCGGCAATGCCTTGTCTGGCCAGTTGTTCCTTGAGCACGGGCATCGCCGACGACGCCGACAACAGCGCACTTTGCAGCGTGGCGTAGGCCTTTTCCTGCTGGCGCAGGCGAGTCATGATGCGAGCGTATAGTTTTGCGCCGGATTGGTGCTCGGCCGCTGGCCAGCAAATCGGCTCCGGCGGAGTTAACGCCCTGCTCCGCGAAGCTCCGCGCCTGCGTCAACATGCCCCACGATTCCAGACGTCGCGCGACCTCGAAGTATTTGCTCGCGTTCTCCGGGCGCCCATCGATCAGCGCGGCTTTCAGCGCAGCGACCGCGTCATCTGCCTTGCCCTGGCGGGCCCGCACCTCGGCCACTCTTTCCATCCACTTCGGATCTTTGTAGGCCAACTGATAGACGCGCTCGTAGTCGGCGGCCGCATCATCGAAGCGCATCAGGCGTTCTTCGAGGCCGGCGCGCGCCACTCGCAAGTCAACGCGGTCGGGCCGAATCAGCAATCGCCTTGCCGTAACTTTCGATCGCAGCGGGATATTGTTCGAGGCTGGTTTGGATCTGCGCCAGCACCATCGGCCAGCGATAATCGCGCGGCGACTGAACTGATCGTTTTACCGTAGAAATCCAGCAGTTGCTGTTGCCGCTGGTAGCGCAGAGCATAAAGAGCGGCTTCGGTCACCAGGCCAGCGTCTTCGGGAAAATTGTTGATAAGTTCGATGTACTGATCGACCGCGCCCGGCGTAATCCTTCATGCGAGTCAGCGCGGGAATCAATCCGCGGCGCAGGGTGGCGATTCTCGTCTTGCGCTCATCGCCGGAGAACGGTGCAGTTGCGGAAGAGGGCGATCTTGTCCAGATAGAACTGCCGTAGTCCCTGGTCGTCGCCGGCCTGCGCGTAAGTATCAGCCATCGCCGCCAGATACTGGCCGTCGTAAGGAGAATCGTTCAGCAGTTTGGTCAAGAGATCTCGCGCCTGCTGGTACTGTCCTGCGTCGGTCGACTTGCGCGCCGCCTCAAAGGTGAACTGCTTACCCAGGTCCGGATACGCGTCTTTCGCGGCTTGCAGCAGAACAGCAATCGCCTGCGGGTACATCTTGATGCGCCAGTAAAAATCCACGGTGGAGCGAACCACTCCGAGAATTTTGGGATTCTCCCGGTAGAGCGCTTCGATGTTCCGTTGGGCTGCCGGGAAATCTTTGCGGTTTTCGTACAACTGCACCAACCGGTAGCGCAGTTGCAGCCGGTTCACCGGATCAGCTAGTCAGCGCCGCCTGCTTTTCCAGGGCATGCTGGCGAACCGCCTCCAGCGACTTCTGCTCGGCCAGGGTCTCGATGTCTTCAGCCTGCTCGATGGAAGTTGTGCTTTTGGCGACCGAGTCGAGCAAGGCTTCCATTTCCGGCTTGCGGTTCTGCGCTTCCAGCACTCTTACCCGCAGATAGACCGCTGGCATGGGAGGATTGGGCAGAGTGATCAGCTGCGCAGTCTCCTGGTCAACCAGGTCGCGTAATTTTGGCCTGCGCGCCAACTCGAGCAGCCGCAGATCGGCGGGCGAGTTTGCCGCCCCGGCGAGAGCGCCTTTCACGTATTCCTTGACCGCTCGCGGATAGTCGCGCTGGTTTTCGTAGATCGCGCCGGCTTCGTAGCTGTAAAGATTGTCGTCGCCGAGCTTCTGTCTGCCTTCATTCAGCAGACGAAGGGCGTTGTCGAAATCGAAATAGTCCCAGTAGATGCTGGCCGCCTCGAGATATCCGCTGGACTGGCCGGGAGCGACCTCCGGGATGCGATCCCAGTACGGCGCGGCCTTCGCGAAAGAGCTCGCGGTCGGCATAGATGTCGCCGATTCGCGACATGATTTCCGTGTTGCCTGGATTCGCCTGCAGCAGATTGTCTTCGATCTTGCACGGCAATGGCAGTGTCCTCGGGATCGAAGTAAGCCAGCGAGCGATAGACGGCGGAAGCGGTGCGCGCGGTTTCGAAATCAGCCGGATATTGCTTCGGCCAGAGCCCGCAGCACGGGCGCGCTGTCTTCGAAATGCGATCGCCACAGCTCGGCCTGGGCCAGAAATTCTCCCGCGGCCGGATTGGCGCTGGACTTGTTCGTCCCACTGTCCTTTGTCTGCGGGCAGAACGTTCTGGCGCAATTCTGCTCAGCTCAGCTTCCGAGTTGGCCGTTCGACGAGAGATATTCGAAGAACTCGGCTGCGCAGGTCGGCCTCTTCAAACCAGTGCTGGCGCAAGAGCGACTGCCAGGCGGCGTCGTCATAAGTGTGGGAGTCGTGATACGCGTTCAGCAGATTGCGCACGAAGACCGGATTATGCGGGAAAGCGCTGGTTGGCATACTGGTTCAGGCGCAGGTACAGGGCCGGAGTGCCGCCGTAGCCCACGTTGGCGAAATACTGTTCCAGATCGGTTCCGCTGAAAGTCTTCACCGCGTCCTGCGTCAGCTTCTCGAACTCGGCATCTTTCTTGTAGCGCAGGTAGAAGCGCGCCAGCTTGTCGTACCACGAGCGATCGGGGAAGCGGGCCAGGGCCCGCCGGTAGACTTCTTCCTGCTCAGTGCCCAGCCGGTTCTGATCGAGAAATACTGCCAGGCGCTCGTAGAGACCGGGATCGTCCGGATTGCGGTCGATCTCGCGGCGCAGCACCGCCAGCGCTTCCGGAATCTGCTTCAACTGAACCAGGCGAGCCAGGTAGCGCTCCAGCACTCGCGAATATTCCGGCGAGCGTGCCCCAGTCTGGATGGCAACCGGCGCTCCGCCCACCTGAAATGCTTCGCTGCCCGCTCGCGCGGAAGCCAGCTCTCGCCGCTCCGCAGATCTCGGGTTGTCCATCTCGCTATCGGACGTTGCCGTCATCGACATTTCCGTCGTGGATCCGGCGCCTGACACACTCTTGCCCAACGGCACTCTTCTGCGCTTTGACCGCGAGTTCCTGCAGAACGGAATCGTAGATGGCGAATTCTTCCTGGGTTTTCCCGGTGCGCGCGTAAGCGTCCGCCATGAGCAGCGCGACGTCGCGTCCGTTGCGGAGCATTGGGGAAACTCGCAAGAAATTCACGTCCGCCGCGAATCACGGCTTCGCTCTCGCCGGAGCTGGCATAGAACTCCAGCAGCTTGGCGTGCAGTTCCGGGCGCCTGGTCGAGTTGGGAAATTTCGTGTCCAGCAGGGCCAGCAATTCGGCCGCGCGCGAGCGGTGGAAATACGGCACGGCGCGCTGCTCTTCCTCCGAGAATCTCGCCGCCGGCGCAGTCGTGTTCAGAATCAGAGAAAGAATTCCGTTCAGATAGCCGGGGCCCTGGTCCATGGTGGCGATGTCGCGATACATGGAAAGTTCGCCGCTGCCCAGCCGGATCGGGCTTTCGGGAGCGGTGAGCAACAGGTTGGTGAGGCCGGCGAGCGCCTGCTCCTGGGCGTCATTCATGCCCTTGCTGTTGTAGAGCGCGAAATAGTAGCGCGCCGACTCGGGATAGGCGTGAATATCTTCCAGCAGGCGGGCGCAGACGTAGAGTTCCTGCCCAGTCCACTCCGATCTTGCTGGCTTCCTTGTGCAACCGAAACGATGTGACCGTTTGCTGCGCGAGCATCGAGCTTGCCCTGCTGCTGGTAGTAATAGAAAATGCGCGCCATCGCGTTCAGGTCTTCAGGATTGGCGGTCAGCGCCGCGCGCGCCTGATCGAGAAACTTGCGCAGACTCTGGGTCTGGGGCAGCAGGTCGAAATAGCTCTTGACCAGTTCCGGAGCCCACAGCGGCTGGAAGCTCTGTTCGTAGACTGCCGAGTCCCTGCTGCACCGAGCCCTGCCGGTACTCAACCATCGCCTTGGCCTTTACCGGGAAAGATCTCGTCGTTGGGAAATTGCTTGTGATAGTCCGCACCAGTTGCCTCGCGGCCGCGTAATCCTTTTGCGCCACCAGAAAATCCAGAAAGCGGGCATAGAGCGACTGCTCCTGCGGATAGCGAGCCAGCCAGGCACGATACTGTGCGATCGAGACATCTTTCGGCATACCCTGGTCTTGAATGACGCTGAAGATGCGCTCAAACGCCTGCCAGGACTGCTGTTCCGCGGGAGCGGTCAGGGTCTCCGAAGCATCGGCGGGAGCGTTGGCCACGACCGACAGCGCCTTGATTTCATCCAGCGGACGAAGCCGGCGATGATAGAAATCGGCCAGAGCAATTTGAGCGCCGGTCTTGCCGGAGGTTCTCCGCATACTTCTTCCAATCCGACTCCGCCGCGCTGAAATCGAGTTGCTGTTCATCTTCGAGAGCGCGCAGAGAATAAAGATCGGCGTTCGTGGGCTGCAGACTTGATCAGCTCGCCCAGTGCCGGACGAGTCTCGCTCGGCGGCCGGCGAAATAGCACGGCGCCGCCCGGCAGTGACATCGCGCGGAAGAACGCCGCTTCAATCGCGGTGCCGGCTTCGATGTTGCGAATCCATGACGGCAGCGCGCCCCGACGCAGACACCAGCCATCCGGCCAGGGCCACGAACACCGCGATTCCGCAGAGGCGCAGCAACGGCGTTCCAGATGAACTTCGGAACCAAGATCGGAACGAATTACGGAAGGATTTCAATCTGCACCTCCTGCGTCCCGATGTTGTGGGCAATGTCTTCAGCGGTCACGGTCAGCTTGTAGGTTCCGGGGACGATCTGCTCGGGAATGACTAACTGTCCTGTGTTGGCTGCCGCGCGCGCATCCCAATTGAGCGAAACCGGCAAAGCGCCTTCCAGCCGCGCCACCAGTGTGCGCGTACTCTGTGAAGCGCTTGCTTTCAGATTGACGGTCTGGCCGCGATGAAATCGCCTGCCCTCGAGCTTGACCTGGACCACCGGTGGCTTGCTGGCGATGACGAAGGTCTTGAATTCCCGATAGGTATGGCCGGAGCGGTCGCGCAAGACCAGGCGGACGGTGTAGGTTCCGTCCTGCATATCGTCGGGAGCGAGAAAGCGCGTCTGCCAGACATCTTCTCCCGACAGATAGCGGAGCTTCTGCACCAGTCCAAACGGAAACAGCGCGGTCACAGAAGCAATGGATTCGTCCGTCTTGACCCGCAGTACGGGATCGCCGGGACGAATGACGCGAGGCCGCAGCAACGCTCGCGGCACCGCCAGAAACGACGTGTAGGGCGTCACAAACTTGTACTGCCGCGCCAGGCGGATGATTTCGTCGATGGTGGCCTGGTCTTCTCCGTCCCGCTGGATCTTCTCCAGCAAGGCGTCGACCCGGGCCCGGGCCCACAATCGCGGTAGCTGCGCGTGGTCGAGATCCTGGCTGGGCAAATTGGTCTTGGCTGACATCTCCAGCGCAGCGCCATCGCGCACGCCGTGGACCGTAAAGACAACATTCTCTTTCGCTGCCTGATATCGTCCGACCCAGGAGGCAAGTGAACCGGAGAAAGTGGAGTCCTGCAGCGGATAAACCGTGTCCACCGCCGACTCAGGGGCAACGGTAAGTTGCAATTGGCCGATCGGACTGCGCCCGATCTTGGACAGAAAAGAGTTCAGCTTGAATTCGGCCGGCTCGGTGGAAAGCACCTGCTCGAGCAAGCCATCCTGGCGGGCAAGCACGCGAAGCAGCGGCAGGTTGGCATCGTCACCCACGCCGAAGATGTAAGTGCGAGGACGCTGCGCTTCCGGCAAGCGCTTCCAGCTTTCCGCATACCAGCTGGCGAGTTTGCCGTTCTGGATCGGCCCGCGGGTCGCGCCGCCGTCGCTCAGCAGGACGAGATAAGGACTGTCGCTGGCGGAAGCCGAACACTGCTGCAGTCCGGCCTGGAGCGCGCGCTGCAGATCGGTGCCGCCGCGCAGTTTGCTGGAGCGAACAAAATCCAGAGCGCGTTGAATGCTCGCGGCATCGGCGGCGACAGGCGCGGTCTGAAACAATTGCACCTGGTTGTTGAACAGCAGCAGATTGAAGTGATCCGCCGGCCGCAGCGTTCGCAGCAAGCTTTCCAGGGCCTGATAGCTGCGCTCCAGCTTTTCCCACTGCATGGACAAGGATGTATCGAAAAGAATAACCAGCGTCTTTGGGAGAACCGGTTGCCGAACGTTCCACCGGGATTCGGCACTACCTCTTTCCCGTAGCCAAGCAGTGCCTCCGCTTCGAAGAATCCGGGTTCGTTGGTGCTGCGGACCGGAGCCGTCTCCGTCGGGCGAAGGCTGGCCGCTTACTGGATTTCGGTAGGTCAGCACTTGCAGCGTGTCAGCGCCGGCTGATCGAGATCGTAGGTGGCAACGAAATCCTCGACAGGTTGACGTTTTCGCCTTCAAAGTGCCCTCTTACCAAGTGCGGCGTATTCTCGTCGAGTTGCAGCGGAAATACCTTGGCCGGGGCCTGAAAGTTCGTGATTCGCATGCGCTGAATGTAGTTCGAAATTGATTCGCAGATGCCGCGCCACCTGCGCCTGAGTAGGCGTCCGGGCGGAGCGGAATTGCGAAATAAGATTTCAAGTTCTCGACCGGGATGGACTGGTGATACTCGATCTCCAGCCGCTTGGTTCCGTAAGGCGGAATCGGAACGATGCGCGCGCTGAACACTCGAGCTGCGCTTGGCTTCTTCCGATCCGCGTTCCCCCATCTGCAGCAATCCGGGATCAATCGCCTGCTGTTTGAGCTGGGTGTAGATCTCCTCCGCGCGCTTGCGCTCGAGGACCACGGCAGGAATGCGGGTTGGCCCGTCCCACACTGCGAAATCGGAAACCGTGGCCTGGCTGGGCAGCGCGAAAATGTAGTTCCCTTCTTCGATCCCGCCGGTGTGGTTGGCAAAAATCTGCCGCACAAAGACGCGCGCGTCGCCGTTGTCGATGCGGATGGTGATCTCCATTTCTTCGAGCGAGAGGATTGCCGGCGTCAGGCTGCGCCTTGTCGCGAGGAATCAGGATGCCGGCGTCACCCAGCAGCATGCGAGGGCGCGAACAGCAGAACGCGAATAGCGTCAAGAACGGCATTCTTCATGGATGCAGCTTCTGTTCTTGTACGCGCACCAGACCGTTATCCGTGCCGACGTAGAGTAGCCATTTGCGGCGGCGAGCGCGGTCACGTTCGAGGAAGGCAGGCCCTCCTCGATCGCGAACCAGCGCTCGGATTCCCGCTCGTACACATACAAACCCTTCCCCAAGGTGCCGGCAAATACGTGACTTTTGGTGACGAGCATGGCATTGGGATTGATTTCGATTGGTCCGGTGGCGTTTTCGAATGAGTGGAAATGACCGGAGCGGTCGAGCCCGAGAACGCCTGCGCCGTAAGTTCCGACCATCCACTCCGGTCCGACCGGAACTACCGCGGTGATCCAGTTGTGTTTCAGTTCGGAAGTTGCGGTGGTGTAGTTGAGCTTGCACGTCGCCCTTCTCCAGCAGCGAAAGGCCGCCCAGCGTTCCTGCCATCAATTCATCGCCGGAAACGCCGAGCGCGTAAACGTGATTGTTGACCAGTCCCTGGAAGGCATACATGCTGCGCGCACCGGTGGCGTCGAGAAATGTCAGCCCTGCGGGCGTGGCCAGGGCGAGGCCGTCCTGATAAGGCGCGACGTCGGTGACGTGGTCGGCGATGAGGCCATCGGCGCGGGTCAAGACCTGTTCCTGATTACGCGACGGCGCCGAAACGAACCAGGCCGTTGGCGGTCGCGACGTCGATGGTTCCGTCTTTGAGGTTGGGGACAATCCGGTTCACGCAGAACACGTGATCGTTCTCGACGTGGGTTGCGTGCGCGTGATCGGCCTGCAGCATGTCGAGGCCGCGGTCGAAATATCCGATCCAGAGACGGCCCTGTCCATCCGCCGCCAGAGCGGAGATATTGCGGTCGCTCAACACTGCCGCACCAGGCTGCAGGACGGCCTGCCATCCGAAACCATGACCCGTCATGCGATAAAGACCGCCGCGGGTCAGCGCATACACGGCGTCGCCCATTCCAAATAGCTGGTGAACTTCCGCCAACTCTCCTGACGCAGCCGCCCCGGAATTGGGGCGACGACCCTCCAATGGGATCCCGATTACGCCTTGATCCTCTGAGCCGACCAAAAGCTGGCGTGCGTCGGGCAGCAGCGCAGTGGTGAGAACTCCGGCTGCCAGAGTGCGCGAAAAACGTCCGCGCTCGAAGACCGCGACTCCCAGCACGGTGCCAACGTAAGTCTTATCCCCTGAGATCGCGACCGACTGCACCTGGGGATCGGGCAATCCTTGTTCTTCCCCGAAAGATTCGGTCTCGCCGGCATGCCAGTGCAGCACGCCCCGGTTGAGCGTCCCCACCCAGAGGTCCGATTCCGTGCCTGCGAGCGTTGTGACATAGAGATCGATCAGGGTCGGATGCAGGATCGTGATGCTCCTTCCGTCATACAGGAGGACGCCGCGCTTCCTGGTTCCAATCAGAAGATGACCAGAAGCCGCCGGCAGGATCGAGGTGATGCTGCGCGCGTCCGCATCCAGCGGAAAGATCTGCCGGAATGCCCGGCCATTGAATGCCAGCAACCCATCCCGCGCCGTCGCGATCACGAGTTCCGGCTCGTGCGAGTCGGACAGCACTGCGGGTGCGATTGCGACCAGAGGAGAAGATGGCAGCTCTTGCCCGGCGGCGTAGTGTTTGAGCAACGTCCCGCTGGCGGTGTACTGCGACAGACCCGCCGGGCCCGCGATGTACAAATCATTTTGAAATTGAGTTGCCTGGATGAAGACTGCCGGCGTGCTGATCGATGCAAACACCGGTTCCAGCTGGGACGGATATGGCCGAACAATAAAGCGTATTTCCTGCGCCGATTCCACCTCTTCGGTGGCCTGGTGCAGAGCCCTTGTGGCGCGCCAACCGACCACAGCCAGTGAGATGACCAGCGCACCTCCCGCTACCGCCGCGACCCGCCACGACATCCTCAAGCTTGGGCGCATACCTTCCCCGGAGGTTGAAATATAAACGCGAGTGACAACAACTCAATTGTTTTGCAGGGTGGCGGCCAAACCGATCTTAATTGAAACAGAATGATTTACGGCAACAGCCTCCGCTAAGAGTGTGTTCGGGGGCACACAGTGTAGCGGCAGGGACACTTGCGAAGTGGATTCACCGACAACGGGGAGAAACTATCACTCATTTCTGGCACTCCACTCCGCGTCGAAGCGCGCCCGATCATAGAAGGACTTCTGCGTCCCGACGCCGGTGGTTGAAAGTCCGGCATACAGGTTGGCGCGTCGTACCGCCTCGCGCTCGGGAAGTCCTTCTCCGAGGAAAACGGCAAAGCTTCCGATGAAGGCGTCGCCGGCGCCGGTGCTGTCGATGCTCTTCACCGCGAAATGCCGGCAGGTGCTCCATGCCTTCCTTTCCCGCCAGCAACGAGCCGTTGGCGCCGAGCGTAATAATGACGCGGCGAATGCCGTAGCTCAGCAGCTTCTCCGCGCACTTCTTCGCGTCTTCGACATTCTTCACCGGCATCCCGGTAATGGTCTCGGCCTCGCTTTCGTTGGGGACGAAGTAATCCAGCCCCGCTACCGCTTTGAAGTCGATAGGCTGGCCCGGGGCGGGATTCAGAATGCAGCGAATGCTGTTCTTCCGCGCAAAAGCAATGGTGTAGTAGACCGTCTCGAGCGGAATCTCGAACTGGAGGACGATGCAATCGACGGCTTTCAGCAAATCGGCGGCGGCATCCACATCGGCCGGCTTCAACTCGTCGTTCGCGCCTTTCACCACGAAAATGCGGTTTTGCCCGTTGGGCTCGACAAAGATCGGCGCCACTCCGCTGGACACGCCTTCCACCTGCTTTACATGGGTCGCGTCGATGCCCAGCTTTTTGAAATTCTCGATGGTGGCCGGACCAAACAGGTCGCTGCCCACTCGCGCCACCATGAAAACATTGGCGCCGCACAGCTTGGCCGCAGTCGCCTGATTGGCGCCCTTGCCGCCGAATCCGAGGTCGAACTTCTGGCCGAAAATAGTTTCGCCGGGCTTGGGAAAGCGGTCGGTGAAAGTGGTCAGATCAATATTCGCGCTGCCCACCACCGCAATTCGAGGAATTTTCGCCATAGCTTCAGGAGATCCTGCAGATAGATTTGATTCCGTCTTCGAAAGCGAATAAAGCGAGTCTATTCAGGGTCGGATGTGTCAACGATGCAGCGATCACTCGCCGTACGGCACCCAAATATTCTTCACCTGGGTGGCATGCTGCAGAAACCAGCGGCCTTCGCCCTGCTTCACGTCAAACCAGTCGATGGACGCGGCCTTCGTTGGTGAACACCTGCTTGAGATTTCCGATCGAGTAAGTCTTGGCGGCGACGGCGCTGGCTTCGTCGGCGAAGCACCAGATGGCATCCACGTCGTCGTGCTCGGCCAGAGTTTTCAGAAGTTGCGATGTGTAGCCGGTGACGATGTTGACAGCTCCGCCCGGCAGATCGCTGGTATCGAAGACCTGGTACAGATCGGCAGTGATCAAGGGATAGGTCTCGGAGGGAACCACGACGGCCGTATTGCCGGCCGCAAGCACCGGCATGACCAGCGACAGAAATCCGAGCAGCGGCAGCCTGATTCGGACAAATGATTCCGACCGTGCCGAGCGGTTCATTCATGGCCAGCGCGACATTGCGGAAGGGAGGATTGTGCACCGCGCCGTCAAACTTGTCCGCCCACGCCGCGTAAGAAAAGATGCGCTCGATGCCGAGCGACACTTCGGCGGCGGCCTGTGTTTCTCCGACCACCGCCGCCAGGCGGCGCGCGATCTCTTCGCCGCGCTGCGAAAGATTCTCCGCCATGTAATAGAGAACCTGCGCGCGGTTGTGCGCTGTGCTCTTGGCCCAGCCCGAAGCCTTGTGCGCGGCCTCGACCGCGTTGCGAATGTCTTTGCGATTGCCCAGCGGCGCCTCGCCCAGCAGCCGGCCATCGGCAGCGCGTACTTCCATGCTGTAGCCGGAATCAGGGCGCGCCTGCTTGCCGCCGATGTAGAGCTTCACGGTGCGATCGATTGCCGGCGTTGCGGATCGGAATCGTCGGCTGATTTCTGCTCGGCAGGCGGTTTCGCAGCGGGCAGCGCTGGAGCATTCTTGAACCAGGCCGGCTCCAGATATTCCAGCAGGCCTTCCCTGCCGCCTTCGCGGCCGTAGCCGCTTTCGCGGTAACCGCCGAATCCGCAGGAGGCGTCAAACAAATTCGTGCAGTTGACCCAGACCACTCCGGCCTTGAGTTGCGAGGCCACGTGCAGCGCCACGTTGATGCTCTCGCTCCAGACGCACGCGGCCAGGCCATAGACCGTGTTGTTGGCCAGCTCGACGGCTTCGCTGGGCGTGCGGAAGGTCATCGCGCCAGCACCGGGCCGAAAATTTCCTGCTGCGCCACGATCGACGTGGGATGCACATTGCTGAGCAGCGTCGGCGGATAGTAGAGCCCGCGCGATGGCAGTTCGATTTGCGGCTGCCAGCAGGTTGCGCCTTCCGCGACTCCCTGGTCGACCAGTCGCTTGATGCGGTCGAGTTGCACCCGGGCGACGATCGCGCCGATGTCGATCGACTTGTCGAGCGGCGGCCCGGCGCGCAGCGTGCTCATGCGATCGCGCACCTTCGCGATGAGCGGTTCGGCGATGCTTTCCTGCATCAGCAGGCGCGAACCGGCGCAGCAGACTTGTCCCTGGTTGAACCAGATGCCGTCGACCAGACCTTCGACTGCGCTGTCGAGATCGGCATCTTCGAAAATGATGAACGGCGATTTGCCGCCCAGTTCGAGAGACAGTCGCTTGTGGCTGGTCGCGGTCGCGCTGCGAATCGCGCGCCCTACTTCGGTCGAACCGGTGAAGGCGATCTTGGCGACATCGGGATGCTTCACCAGCGCTTCGCCGGTGGAGCCGTCGCCGGTCACAATGTTGACCACGCCCTGCGGCAGTCCGACTTCCTGGCAAATTTCGGCGAAGGCCAGCGCGGTCAGCGGCGTAAACTCCGCCGGCTTGAGCACCACGGTGTTTCCCGTGGCCAGCGCCGGCGCGATCTTCCATGCCAGCATGAGCAACGGAAAATTCCACGGAATGATCTGTCCGACCACGCCGCAAGCGGTGTAGCCGGGAAATTCCTGCTCCAGCAATTGCGCCCAGCCGGCGTGGTGATAGAAGTGGCGAATCACCAGCGGGATGTCGATGTCGCGGCTCTCGCGGATCGGCTTGCCGTTGTCCATGGTCTCGAGAACGGCGAGGCGGCGCGAGTGCTTCTGGATGGTTCGCGCCAGCGCGTAGAGATAGCGAGCCCGCGCGTGCGGAGTGAGCGCCTGCCACTTCGGCAAAGCTGCGCCGGCGGCGCGAACCGCAGCGTCGATATCGGCCGCTGATCCCTGGGCGACGTCGGCAAGCTTCTCGCCGGTGGAAGGATCGGTGGTTTCGAAATATTCACCTGCCGCGGGTTGCCGCCATGCGCCGTCGATGAAGTGTCCGAAGCGGCGGCCGTGATGGTCGAGCCAGCTCAGGGCTTCTTTCGGATCCTCAGGCGCGGGACCGTACTCCATGGCGACGAATTTCTCAGCGATGCTCATAGGCTGCGATGTTCTAGAACACAAATCTAAGTCAACAGCGGCGGACAGGAGTGTCCGCCTACACGGCCTCACGCGAGCGGATGGCGATAGTCCGCCGAATATCGTCCGGTCACGTAGTGTTCCAGTTGGCGCTCAATGTCGTTCAACAGGCCGCTCGCGCCGAAGCGAAACATTTCCGCGTTCATCCACGAAGGGCCGAGTTCTTCCTTCATCAGCGCCAGCCATTCGATGGATTGCTTGGCCGTGCGGATTCCGCCCGCGGGCTTGAATCCGACTGCCATGCCGGTTTCCTGCGCATATTCGCGAATGGCGCGCGTCATCACAAAACCGACCGGCAGCGTCGCATTGGTCGGCTCTTTGCCGGTGGAGGTCTTGATGAAGTCGGCGCCCGCCATCATGGCGACGAAGCTGGCGCGGGCCACATTGCGCAGCGTGAGCAGATCGCCGGTGCCGAGAATCACTTTCATGTGGGCCGAGCCGCAGGCCTGTTTGAAAGCGGCAATCTCGTCGTAGAGGGCCTGCCACTTGCCGCCGAACACATGGGCCCGTGTGATGACCACGTCGATGTCGTCCGCTCCGGCTTCCACCGAACGGCGAATTTCCGCCACGCGTTCGGTGAGCGGAGACAGGCCGGCGGGAAATCCCGTGGAGACCGCGGCCACTCGCACGCCGCTGCCCTCGAGCGCCCGCACCGCAGTTTCCACAAAGGTGTGATACACGCAGACCGCGGCAACCTTGATATTCAGTTCTTCAATTCCCAGCCGCTTGACCAGATCGTCCTGAAGCGGATGCCGGGCCTTGGCGCAAAGCCGGCGCACGCGCTCTTCGGTGTCATCGCCCGAAAGCGTGGTGAGATCCATGCAGGAGATGGCGCGCAGCAGCCATGCCGCCTGCCAGTCTTTCTTTACGGTGCGGCGCGCAACGTGACTTTGCGCCCGGCGTTCCACCGCGCTGGTGTTGACCCGAACCTGTTGCACCCAGTCGAGATTGAGAGGAATACCACGATTCGAAATCAGAGGACGTCCCGCGAGTGTAGCGATTGGACCGTGAGTCGCGAAAGTGGGCTCGTTCACAATGCCGGGGCGGGTTCTGTTCTCGACTGACATAGAAGCCTCGCTGAAGGCTGCGGCAATTGTACGGCACTGGCCCATGTGGGCGCGAGCGTCTCGCTCGTGCGGGCTGGCGCATGACGCGCCCAGGAGCGATGCAGGGCCCGGAACGCACGGGCGGGACGCCCGCGCCCACATCGCGCCTTGCCCCTGACATGATTTCGTGTGAAAGCTAGGCTACGACGCTGCTTCGTCTCCGGAGAAACTCATTCTGAAACATTTGCAACCCTTCAGTTTTCAGCATCGCCTTTTTCATACTTCTTGCTCTGCTGGCCAGCGCGGTTCCAGCCTCCGCCGCCGGCAAGAAGATCATCTTCGACACCGACCCCGGAACCGACGACGCGCTGGCCCTGATGCTGGCGCTCAACTCGCCGGAACTGGACGTTCGCGCCATCACCGTGGTCCCCGGAAACGTAACCGCCAGTCAGGGTCTCGAGAATGCCTTGCGAATGGTTTCTCTTGCCAATCGCTGCGATATTCCGGTCGCGGCGGGAGCACAGCATCCGCTGTTTCAGAAGCTGATCACGGCGGAGTTCTGGCACGGCAAGAATGGCCTGGCGAATGTCGAGCTGCCGCCCAGCAAGTGCAAAGTGGATGCCCGCTTTGGTCCGGACCTCATCATCCAGCTGATCCACGCCGCGCCGCACGAGATCACCCTGGTTCCGGTCGGACCGCTGACCAACATCGCGCTGGCGGTCGAAAAGGATCCGTCGATTGTGCCGCTGGTCAAAGAAGTCATTCTGATGGGCGGCTCGATCAAAGGCGGCAACGTGAATGCCGCGGCGGAAGCCAATATTTATAACGATCCGGAAGCTGCCCAGATCGTTTTCCAGGCGGGCTGGCCGCTCACCATGGTTGGGCTGGATGTCGGCGACAAGACACTGTTCTCCCAAAAATATCTGGATCAACTGGGCCAGACTCACGGTCCGATTAATGACTTCATATACGCGGTCGCCAAATATCTGATCGATCTCTCCGCGCAGTTTGGTTCGCCGGGCACGCCGATGTACGATCCCCTGGCCGTCGGCGTGGCGATTGATGCGACCCTGGTCAAAGCTCCGGAGATGCACGTGGATGTGGAGACGCGGGGCGAGTTTACTCGCGGCGAAACGGTCGCGAATCGCAACGGCTACATCGAGCGCAACGTGCTGCATGGCGACCATTACGTCATTGAAGGCGTGGACAAGGTCACGCCTAACGCTAAAGTTTGTGTTGACGTTGAGGCCGATCGCTTTCTGCAACTTTTTGTTTCACGGATCAGGGGAAAATAGTCCTACTAGGCAGTCGCTATGAAATCAGGCTTTGCTGGTTCGCGGCCGCAGCGAACCAGTAGAGCGGCCGTATATCCCATGACCAATTCACGCGTGCCGCGCAGGCGCTGGCGAGTGGCATTCCTGCTTGCTTTGGGAGTGGTGATTGCCTTCTTCGACCGAATCAATCTTTCTGTTTCCCAGGACGCACTGCACACTTCATTCGGCCTTTCGCTGATCGCCTTCGGCTACCTTTCGAGCGCTTTCAGCTGGACCTATGCCGTCATGCAAATGCCTGCCGGCGTGCTGCTGGACCTTTTGGGAGTGCGCCGGGTGGGAAGGATCGGCACGTTTCTTTGGAGCATAGCCTCGTTTGGAGCCGCGCTGTCGCCCGGGCTGGGAACTTTTATCGCGGCACGATTTCTGCTCGGGGTGGCCGAGTCGCCGACCTTCCCCAGCAATGCCAAGGCGCTTGGGTATTGGTTTCCCGACCGGGAGAGAAGTCTCGCAACCGCCATTACCGATGCGGCCGCGAAATTTTCTTCGGCGATCGGTGTTCCTTTCATCGGCTTGCTCCTGCTGCATTTTGGCTGGCGCTGGAGCTTCGCGGCCACCGGCTTCTTCAGCCTTCTGTATTTTGCCCTGTTCTACGCTGTCTACCGCAACCCAAGCGAGGACGCGGGGCTCTCGGCCGAGGAACGTGAATACATCGTCCGGGGTGGGGCGCAAGCCGAGGGCCAAGCCAGGACGAAGACTGGCTCCTCTCTCGGATATCTGTTGCATCAGCCCAAGGTCTACGGGCTCGCGCTCGGCTGGGGCGCTTACAATTACACGTTCTTCCTCCTGCTCACCTGGCTTCCCAGCTATCTTTTGATCTCGCTGCGAATGGACTTGCTGCACTCGGTTTTCTACACCAGCGTCCCCTGGCTGTTTGCGACCGCCACCGATCTTGTGATTGGCGGATGGCTGGTAGACACGCTCATCCAGCGCGGGTGGGACTCGAACCGGGTCCGGCTGACCGTCCTGATCGTGGGAACCAGCTTCGGGCTGGGGATCCTGGGGGCGGCGCGCTCGGACACTGCGACGTCCGCATTGCTTTGGATTAGCCTTTCGCTGGGTGGCCTGGCTGCCGCGGCGCCGGTCGCGTGGACGGTGCCATCGCTCATTTCGCCCCGCGAGTGTGTAGGAACGCTGGGCGGCATCGTTAACTTTTCCGGACAGCTGGCCGCGATTTCCGCGCCGATCGTCACTGGCTATATCGTGTCCGCCACGCATTCCTTCGCCTCGGCTTTCGTGACCGCAACTGCGATTTTGCTGCTGGGTATTACGGGATATGCATTTCTGCTGAGACGCATCGAGCCAATTCCGGAACCTGGCTCAGCAAGCAAGTGATGCTGACTCTGGCAGGTCGGGGATTAGCGTCTCGCTATTGTCGCGCCCCGAGGTCTTTGCGTCCTCTGCGGCCTTTGCGGTTAAGGCCTTTATTTTTGAGGCAATTTGGCACGAGTGCATTTCTGCTGCGCCCCAGACCCTCCGCAAGCTCGGGATGACGCTTGGCGGAGAGGCAGAGGTCCCGACTAAACCACGTCCCGGTTCCACTGTACAAAGCAAGCAGTTCGTATAAGAATGAACGGCAAAACTCCGCGTCGCGCGTGGAGTTTGCGGTTGCAGCTTTGGGGGCGACAGCTTGTATTTCAGGCCCAGGACACTCAATGAAGCGGTTCAGGTGCTGGCCGAGCACGGCGGTCAAATCCTGTCGGGTGGTACGGACTTCTTTCCGGCGCTGGGCGATCGCCCTGCTCCAGTTCAGTCGTCGACATCTCCGGCATTTCCGAAATCAAAGGCATTCACAGTCGAATCGGACTCATATCCGCATCGGCGGCCTTACCACCTGGAGCGAAGTGATCGCCGCTCCGCTTCCCCGTTGCTTCGACGCTCTGAAGAGCGCGGCCCGCGAAATCGGCGCGGATCCAGATACAGAATCGCGGCACCGTGGCCGGCAATCTCTGCAACGCCTCCCCGGCCGCCGACGGCGTGCCTCCGTTGCTTGCACTCGACGCGGAAGTAGAACTTGTTTCCGATTGCAGGAGCACGCGCGCGTTCCCCTGGCCGACTTCATCGTGGGAAACCGAAAGACGCTTCGCCGTCCCGATGAGATTCTCACCAGCGTAATCGTTCCGCGCCGCCTTGACGACGCCGCATCTGCGTTCCTCAAACTCGGGGCCCGGCGCTACCTGGTGATTTCGATCGCCATGGTGGCGGCGATTGTAAAGAAAGTCGATGCCGCAGGCTTGGTCGACGCCGCTCGCATCGCGGTCGGATCGTGCTCGGCTGCCGCGCAAAGGCTCTTCGCCCTCGAGCAGCGCCCTGGTGGGCGCGCCCGCGCGCACGCGGCTTGGGCGCAATCGTCGCAGCGGCGCAACATCTCGCGCTGCTCTCACCCATCGATGACGTGCGCGCGACTGCAGACTTACCGCAACGACGCCGCGCTGACACTGATCGGACGCGCACTCGACGCCTGCGTGGAGAGTGGCTGAATGGTCGACAACTATCTCTCCCCGATCCGGCGCTCAGACTTCCATTGCATTCTCCGTGAACGGCAAAGCGTGTGAGCCGCTGCGGTCTCGCCGGTGGAGCGGCTCTCCAAGGTACTGCGTGAGCGTCTCGGACTGACGGGAACCAAGGTCGGCTGCGACGCCGGCGACTGCGGCGCCTGCACCGTCCTGCTTGATGGCGAGCCGGTCTGCTCCTGCCTGGTTGCAGCCGGCCAGATCGAAGGACGCGAAATCACGACCGTGGAAGGACTCGCCGCCCGCGCGCCGATTCATGACCAGTTGCAGAAATCCTTCCTGCGCCACGGAGCTGCGCAATGCGGCGCCTGCACGCCGGGCATGCTGGTGTCGGCGACCGCCCTTCTGGAGCGCAATCCGTCGCCCACCGAAAGCGACGTCATGGACGCGATCGGCGGCGTGCTCTGCCGCTGCACCGGCTATCGCAAGATCATCACCGCCGTGCTGGATGCCGGTTCCGCGCCAGTTCGCGGAGCCGTCGCCCTCGGCTGGAAATGCGGTGGGCGCGAGACTGGTGCGGCTCGACGGCCAGGGCAAGGTGGATGGCACGGAGATTTTTGGCGCCGACGAAATTCCAGCCGGAGCGCTGCTGGTCCGCGCAATCCGCAGTCCGTACCAGCGCGCGCGCTTCCGTTTCGGCGATCTTGACGCTTTCGTGGCCGCGCATCCGGGAATCCATCCGCGTTCTGACCGCGAAGGATATCCCCGGGGAAAATCGTTACGGCGTGATTCCGCGTTTCGCCGACCAGCCGGTGTTTGCCGAAGTTGAAGCCCGGTTCCGAGGCGAAGCGGTAGCCGCAGTCGTGGGCGAGGCTGAGGCGATCGAAGCTCTCGACTTCGCAAGTTTCCCTGTCGACCTGGGAAGAGCTGCCCGCGCTGACCACGATTGCCGACGCGCTCGCACCTGACGCCGAACGCATTCATCCCAACCGCGAAAATAATGTGCTGGTCCGAGGCCGCGTGGTCCGCGGCGATGTCGAGAAGGCTCTGGCGGAATCCGATGTGGTTGTCGAAGGACGAATACGAGACCGGCTTCGTCGAGCACGCCTACATCGAACCGGAAGCCGGCTTTGCGCGCCGCGTCGAACGACCAGATCGAGATTCAGGCCTGCACCCAGGCCCCGTACATGGACCGCGCCGACATCGCGAAGATTCTCGGGATCGCTCCCGAGGCGGTGCGCATTATTCCGACCGCCGTCGGCGGCGGCTTCGGCGCCAAGCTTGATCTGTCCGTTCAGCCGTTTGTTGCGCTGGCTGCCTGGCATCTTCGCCAGCCGGTGCGAATGGTTTATTCGCGATCGGAATCGATCATCTCGACCACCAAGCGACATCCTTCGCAGCATTCGCCTGCGCGCGGGCGCGACTCGCGACGGCAAGCTGACGGCGATGGACTTCGCCGCCGATTTCAATACCGGCGCCTACTCCTCCTGGGGACCGACGGTGGCGGCGCGCGTTCCGGTCCACGCCTCGGGACCATACTACGTTCCGCACTATCGCGCGCTGACCCGGGCGGTGCACACGCATCTGGTGCCGGCCGGAGCTTTCCGCGGTTTCGGCGTTCCGCAAACGGCGATCGCGCAGGAACAGCTTTACGACGATCTCGCTGACCGGCTGGGGATCGATCGGCTGGAATTCCGCATCCTGAATGCGCTGGACGATCGACACTCCCACTGTCACCGGCCAGGTGCTCGGCGAGGGAGTGGGAATTCGCGCCTGCTTCGAAGCGTTGCGGCCGCAGGTGGACAGCCGCACGCGCCGAAGCTGCCGACGTTCAATGCGAAAGCCAGCGGCCCGATCCGGCGCGGCGTCGGCGTTGCCGGCATGTGGTACGGCTGCGGCAACACTTCCCTGCCCAATCCTTCCACCATGCGCGTGGGACTGAAAGCCGACGGCCGAATTGCGCTTCACCAGGGCGCGGTGGATATCGGACAGGGCTCGAACACGATCGTCACTCAGATCTGCGCCGACGCGCTGGGCGCTCCCATCGATCGCTTCGATCTCGTCTCCGGCGATACCTCGATCACGCCCGACTGCGGCAAGACGTCGGCGTCCCGCCAGACTTTCGTCACCGGCAAAGCCGCACACATGGCGGGCGCGGAACTGCGGCGTGCCATTCTGCGGCTGGCTGATGCGTGCGAATGCGCGGTCATCGATTTCGAAGACGGCTGCGTCACGGTCAAAGAAGATGGGACAAGCAGCGCACGATCCGTCTGCGCGACCTGCCGCTGGACAAGCATGGCTACGTGCTCACCGGCGAAGCCACGTTCGATCCGCCCACCAGCCCGCTGGACGAAAATGGCCAGGGCATTCCCTACGCTGTCTTCGGATTTGGCGCGCACCTGGCGGAGATTGCCGTCGATACCGAACTGGGCACCGTGCGTGTGCTGAAGATCACCGCCGCGCATGATGTGGGCCGCGCCATCAATCCAACGCTGATTGAAGGACAAATCGAAGGCGGCGCCGCGCAAGGGCTGGGGATGGCGCTGATGGAAGAATTCTTTCCCGGCAAAGGCGAGAATCTTCATGACTACCTGATTCCTTCCGCCGGCGACATGCCGCCGGTCGAATCGATTCTCATCGAAGATCCGTCGCCGATCGGCCCGTTCGGCGCCAAAGGAATCGGCGAGCAGGCGGTGATTCCGACCGCGCCTGCGATCCTCAATGCCATTCACGATGCGATCGGCGTGCGCATCCATCGCGTGCCGGCGACGCCCGACCGCATACGCGCGGCCATCCGGCGTCACGCCGGCGATCCGCGGCGGCAGGATGCCCGCCGGACAGCCGGCGAGACGCCGGCGCTACAAGACGCCGGCGCTACGAAAGAAGACCGTGCCTGAAGACGACGCCATCCGCTGCGATGCCTGCCCGGTGCTCTGCTACATCAAGCCGGGAAGGACGGGCGCGTGCGACCGCTACGGCAACGACAACGGACAACTGATCCGGATCGATCCGCATGTGGTGCTGGATCGCGCCGTGTCGCGCGGCGATTCGGTGGTTCCCTTCCTCGATCGCGATCGCGAGTGGGATGGCAGCATCGTGACCGGCCCGGAGAACTTCGTCACCGCCATCGGCGCGGGCACCACCTATCCCGACTACAAGCCGGCTCCGTTCATCATTTCTTCGACGGTGCAGGGCGTGGACATGGTCACGGTCGTCACCGAAGGAATCTTCAGCTACTGCGGCGTCAAGGTGAAGATCGATACCGACCGCCATCTCGGGCCGGAGACGAATACTGGTGCGCGCCCAGGGAGAGCCGTCGGACACGTCACCACCAGCGAATATGGTTCGCAGATGCTTTCGCTCGGAGGCGTTCGCCACCTCACCGGCGGCAGCCGCCAGGAAGGCACCGTCACCTGCGAGACGCTGCTGAACCTGTGCGACCGCAAGCCGGTGGAACTCACGATCGATGAAGGCGCCACCGTGATCGTCCAGGCCGGCAAGCCGCCGGTGGTTGACGGCGTACAGGAAGAGCGCATGCGCGTCGGCTGCGGCTCGGCCACCATCGGCATGTTTGCCAAGCAATGGTTTGGCAAAGTCGACGAAGTGGTCGTGGTCGACGACCACATCACCGGCGTTCTCTCCGAGCATCAGGCGGGAAAATTGCTGGGCGTGCCGGAAACCGGCATCAAGATGAAGGGGCACCGCTCCACTCCGGGCCGCTACTTCCGGGTGGCTGAGCCCGGCACGGCATGGGGCGGCACGAACATCGAAGATCCTCTTTCTATTCTGCAGAATTTCAATCCGAAGATTGCCTGGCCGAAGCTTCGCTTGCTGATGGTGAGCACCACGGGCGAGCACCACGCTTATTTCGAACTGGATGAAGCTCTGCGGCCGGTCGAGAAGGAATTGCCAGCTGCGCTCAGCGAATCGGTCGCCCGCATCAAGGAGAATTGCGAACCTGCGCTCTGCACCGTTCTCTTCATGGGCGGCGCCGGTGGATCGCTGCGGGCCGGTGTGACCGAGAATCCGGTGCGGCTTACCCATTCGGTGAGAGATGCGCTGACCCGCGTCACCTGCGGCGGCGCGCCGGTCTACGTCTGGCCCGGCGGCGGCATCACGTTCATGGTCGACGTCAGCCGCATGCCGGAGAATGCCTTTGGCTATGTGCCCACGCCAGCGCTGGTTGCACCGATAGAGTTCACCCTGAAGATTAAGGACTACGCCGCTCTGGGCGGTTACATGGATCACGTTCGTCCGCTGGATTCGATCATGGACGGCAGAAGGCCGCCGCCATGTCTCGGCCGACCCGACAATCCATGGCCGCTGGCTCAACCGAAGGCGCAAACGGATCCGGGTCCGAGGTCAGATCCATGAAAGCACGAGCCCAGATACGGCTGCTGCCCGACGGCCGTCGGCTGCATCTTCACGATGGCCCGATTGATCTGATCGTCGAAGCCTTCGGAGAAACCGAGCGAGATCAACGCCGCTTATCACGCGGCGGCCGAGCGCTTCGTCGACCGTGCTCGACGAACTCTGCGGCGAGCTTGCATTTCTGCGACAGGCCAGCGCGACGAGACGGCCCGCTACCAGTCGGGCGTGATCGCGAGACGAATGGTGGCGGCAGTTGCACCCTACTGCGAGCGGACTTTCATCACGCCCATGGCGGCCGTGGCAGGTGCAGTCGCCGAAGAAATTCTGGGCGCCATGACGGCAGCGGCCAATCTTTCGCGCGCCTACGTCAACAACGGCGGAGACATCGCGCTGCATCTTGCGCCCGGAGAGCATTTCGTCGTGGGCATGGTCGAGCGGCCGGATCGTCCATCGCTTTTCGGCACGGCCACGCTGGACTCGGCGCAGCCGGTGCGAGGCATCGCGACCAGCGGCTGGCGCGGCCGCAGTTTCTCGCTCGGCATCGCCGACGCGGTGACGGTTCTCGCCGACCGTGCCGCCATGGCGGACGCCGCCGCAACCATCATCGCCAACGCCGTGGACCTGCCCGGACATCCGGAAGTGATCTCGGGTTCCGGCGCGCGATCTTGCTCCCGACAGCGACCTTGGCGAACGGCTCGTGACGCAGAGAGTCGGTGAACTTTCACGCGGATGAGATCGAGCACGCTGCGCTCGATGCCGGGGCCGCTGGTCGCGCGCTCGCTTCTTGTCCGATGGACTCATTCGGTCGGCGGCGCTGCATCTGCGTGGAATAACGCAGGTCATCACCGGGCTAAACCTCGCAGTCGTACAGGAGCTTAGCCCAGGACATAAGCCCTGGCTCGCAACTGAAACTCTGCGAGTATCGATCGGACTGGAAACTTCAATGCATGCTCAAAGCCGCGAGGAGTCTCGTTCATGCCTGAGGTTCAGGTTCGCAAGAAGTTCACCGCCGTGGAAGAAATCTTCCACGAAGGAGGTCCGGTCGCCGCCACTGCCGCTGCGCCGCGCCGCCGCGCTGGCGGTCATCCGCAATCCCTTCGCGGGCGCATACGTGAAAGAGATCGCCGGTTTCATGGACGACCTCAAGCCCCTGGGCCTGGAAATGGCGCGCTCGCTGGTCGCCGCGCTGGGCGGAGATCCCAAAGTCGTTGAGGGATACGGCAAGGGCGCCATCATCGGCTCGGCGGGCGAACTCGAGCACGGCGCCCTGTGGCACGTGCCCGGCGGCTACGCCATGCGTGAAGTTCTGGGCGACGCGAAAGCGATTGTGGCTTCGACCAAAAAAGTTGGCGGCCCTGGCACCCGGCTCGACGTGCCCATCACCCACATCAACGCGTCCTACGTCAGAAGTCATTTCGACGCCATGGAAGTCGGCCTCGCTGATTCTCCGCGTGCCGATGAAATTCTGCTTGCCCTGGTGATGACCACCGGCCCTCGCGTTCATGCCCGCGTCGGCGGCCTGAAAGCTTCGGAGATCAAAGGAGAGGACGGGTTGCGCTGATGGCCGAGACAATGAAAGCCAACATCCGCAAGATTGCGACATTTCGTGGAAGAGACGCGCACCGAAATGGGGCGCGCCGTCAATCCTCCGACTCGACGGGCCGCCGCGGTCGCGGTCATTGAGAATCCTTATGCGGGAAAGTACGTCGAAGACTTGTCCGAACTGATGATGATCGGCGAGGAACTGGGCGAATTGCTCACGCTGCGCGCGGTTGCGGCCCTGGGCATTCCGGCAACCACGGTCGAGAGCTACGGCAAGGCCGCGGCCGTCGGTGAAAACGGCGAGATCGAACATGCCGCAGCAATTCTGCATCCCAAGCTGGGCGCGCCGGTGCGCAAAGTCCTGGGCAAAGGCGCCGCGCTCATTCCGTCCTCGAAGAAGCGCGGCGGACTGGGCGTGGTTCTCGACATTCCTCTCGGCCACAAAGATGCCGCCTTCGTCCGCAGTCACTTCGACGGCATGGAAGTCAGGATCAATGACGCTCCGCGAGCCAACGAAATCATGGTGGCGGTCGCAGTCACCGATAGCGGACGGCCGCTGCCGCGCGTCGGAGGTTTGACCAAGGCCGAGATCAAGGGCGAAGACGGCCTGCGCTAATTACAAATCACGTGGGGACAGTCACTCCGGCTGTCCGGTCGAGCGAAGCTCGACCCACTTCTTGCCCGAGGCGAACCATGCGGAGCGCTCCGCCGGACAGCCGAGGGCGGCTGTCCCCACGTGGTCCTCGTAGCGCCGGCATCTTGCCGGCTGTCCCGAGGGCGTCCCGCCCTCGCCGCGGCGAGCAAAGCGCTGCCGGAAGCGCGCCGGGACGGCGGCGCTACAGTCTCCGCGTACAATACTCGCGACCTTGGCCACCGGAGTTCCAAATGACTCGTTCGCCGTTCCGCTCATTTTCGTCTTCACATTTCTCTGTTTCCGCGTTTCTGGCGTCTCAAACCCACAAAGACAAGGTCGACCTGCTCGTCACCGGCGGCACCGTCGTGACCATGGATGGAACTCGCAAGCCATCCTCGACGACGGCGCCATTGCCGTGAAAGGTGACACGATCGTCGCCGTCGGCCCCCGCGCCGAAATCGAAGCCAGAATATTCCGCCGCGCAGACCATCGACGCGAAAGGCAAAGCTGGTCCTGCCCGGATTCATCAACGGCCACACCCACGTGCCCATGACGCTGTTTCGCGGCCTGCACGATGACGTCACTCTCAACGACTGGCTCTACAAATACATTTTCCCGGCGGAAGCAAAGAACGTGAACGAAGAATTTGTCCGCTGGGGCACGCGGCTGGCGGCGGCGGAACAGATTCGCGGCGGCGTCACCACCTTCGCCGACATGTACTACTTCGAAGATGCGGTCGCGGAAGAAACCAAGGCGGCCGGCATGCGCGGCGTTCTGGGCGAAACCTTCATCGACTTTCCCGCGCCCGACAACAAGAGCGAAGCCGCGATGCTGGCCTACACCGAGAAGTTTCTGAAGAAGTGGCAGGGCGATCCGCTGATTCACGCCGCCGCGGCGCCGCATTCCATCTACACCTGTTCGCAGAAGACGCTTGCAGGATGCGGCGGCGCTGGCGCGCAAGTATCACGCGCCCATCCTGATTCACACTTCGGAAATGAAAAAAGAGTGGGAAGACAGTCAGAAGCAAAACGGAATGTCGCCGGTGCAATATCTGGACAAGATCGGAGTGCTCGGTCCAGATGTGGTGTCGGCGCACTGCATTTTCGTGGACGCAGCCGACGAGAAAACGCTGGCGCAAAAGCAGGTGGGCTGCGTGCACAACCCGTCGAGCAACATGATGATCGCCAGCGGAGTTTCTCCGGTGGCCGAGATGCGCGCGGCGGGAGTCGCAGTCGGACTCGGCACCGACGGTCCGGCCGGCAGCAACAACGATCTCGATCTGATGGAAGAAATGGATCTGGCCGCCAAGCTGGCAAAGATCACGAAGATGGATCCGCTGGCGCTGAACGCGAAGGCGGTCGTCGAAATGGCGACCATCGACGGCGCCCGAGCCCTGCACATGGAAAAAGAAATCGGTTCGCTGGAGGCGGGGAAGAAAGCCGATCTGATCCTAATCAGCCTGGACGAACCGAACGCCGTGCCCATGTACGACATCTACGCGCAACTGGCCTACGCGCTGAAAGGCAGCGACGTGGAGACGGTGGTGATCGGCGGACGTGTCGTGATGCGCGATCGAAAACTGCTCACCGTGAACGAAGAGGAAGCGCATGGCCAAGGCGCGTGAGTACAAGAAGGCGATTGCGGCATCGCTGGGTTTGCCGTAGCTTGCAGGGCGCCCTCGTAGATTCCGCCAGCACGCAGCTCATTACCCATGTTGTCATCCTGAGTGGCAGCAGGCCACGAACGATCTGTGTATTGGACTTTTGCTGAGAACGAAAGCGAATTCACAATGCACAGGTCCTTCGCTTCGCTCAGGATCACATCTGATTAGTTTTAACAATCTCCGGTAACCTGGTTGCCGGCGGCGTATTGCGGCTGCGCTCGACGCTTACCATGCCGTCCACAATCACCATTCCGATCCCGGGCAAATCCCCGTGTTGAATGCTCTCGAGAACGTTCTCTCCCGCTGAATGCTGCGCTTTGTCGATCAGCACGAAAGTGGCGGCGCGGTCTGGAGCAATCAGTCCGCAATCCAGATTGCGGATTTTCGCGGTGTTGCCGGTGGCAAAACAGACTGCGATCTCGGCCGGCACATCTGCCGAGGGACGACAGCATCGCGATCATCCGCAGAATGCCGAGCGGCTGCACTCCCGATCCGGCCGGCGAGTCCGTGCCCAGAATTACGCGATCAAGCTGCTTCAGTTCTTTTGCCGTTCGCAGAGTGAGCAGTGCGGCTCGCTCATTTCCATTGTGGACAATCTCCAGAGCCCGCGACGATTTCTCGCACAGAGTCACAATCTGATCGTCCGGCAGCGCGGTGTGGCCGCCGTTGATGTGTCCGATGACATCGGCGTCGGCGGCGAGCACGATATCTTTATCGATCAGGCTGGAACCGGGAATCGACGGTCCGCCGGTGTGAATCGTGCTCTGGATCCCGAATTTCCGCGCCCAGGCCACCATCTGACGAGCAGTGGCGCCGTCTTTCACGCTGCCCAAACCGACTTCGCCGAGCATGGTGACGCCGGCGGCGGCGAGGTCCTTGAAATCCTCTTCGACCATTCCGTGCTCGATCACCGGCGCGCCCGCGTAAATTCTCACTCCGCCGGGACGAAACGCTGAGAACGCACGCTGGGCAAAGATCGCCATCGCTTTCAGGCCGACCACATCTTTCGGACGCCCGGGCGTGTGTACCTCGCCGGCGGAAATCATGCTGGTCACGCCGCCATGCAGGTAGCTGTCGATCCAGCCAATCTGATTCTGGCGAGGCGTCCAGTCACCGGCCACCGGATGCACGTGACTGTCGATCAGGCCAGGGGCCAGTGTCGTGCCCTTGGCATCGATGACCAGCGTTGCGCCTTCGCTGTCGACATCTTTTTCCTTCCCGACGGCGGTGATCTTGCCGTCCACGGCAACCACGGTATCCGCGTCGAGAATAGGTTGCTGCAGATCACCGCTCAGCAGCAAGCCGATATTACGGATCACAAGTCGTGCTTGCGTCTTGCTTTTTACCGGTTCATCTTGCGCCATGGAATACGCCTTTATTCTGCTAAGTGTTTCTCAGAATTCCGTTGCCTGCACACAGTGTTATAAACTTGCAATTTCCAGTTTCTCGTTTTCGGGATAAGGCAGGTCGTTTTACCGAAACCAGAAACCGGAATCTAGCCGCCGTATGCTATCCCGCAAGTTTATCTTCTGGGAAGTCGACACTCAGGCCGACTTCATGTTGCCCGGCGGCAAGCTCTATGTGCCCGGCGCCGAGAAATTGCTGCCCAACATCCGCAAGCTCACCGACGCCGCCCGCCAGGGCCGGGTCTTTCTGGTTTCGCACGGCTGCTATCACACCAAGGACGATCCCGAGTTCGCCACCTTTCCTCCGCATTGCATCAAGGGAACTTCAGGCGCCGGCATTCGTCCCCGAGGCGCTGACCGGGAAAGTCGTCACTGTCCCGAACGAGCCTGAGGGCGGCGGTTGCCGCGCGACCTCTCCGGCTACCAGCAGATCCTGCTCGAAAAGCAGACGCTCGACATCTTTCAGAGCCGGCACGCCGACGAATTGGTTGACCGATTGGACGGTGACGCCGAATTTGTTGTCTTTGGCGTGGTCACCGAATATTGCGTGCGACTCGCAGCCAAGGGATTGCTCGAGCGCGGGAGGCGCGTTTCGGTGGTCCGGGATGCGATTGAAACTCTGAAGGCCGAGGATGGGAACCGCACCATTTCGGAACTCCAGGCCCTCGGGGCCAAATTCATCACCACCGAGCAAGCGCTCACACTGCTTAACGGCGCAAAATAGCAAATACCCACTCACAATGGAGTGCGCTGCGTCAGCCGTCCCCATGTGGTCGGGGGCGAACTGCGGTTGACACTTGATGGCGAATGGCAGTATCGTTTTGCGCACCAGTTTTAAGTTGAATCCGAAATCCCAGCTGATCAGTTGTCCGCGACGACAACCAGAACCAACCAACCACGAAGTTCGTGTGAGGCTTGGGCACAAATAGTCTTGAAAGTAGACTTCGTGTCCGAGTATCGTCGCGTGTAACCGGTAAGTGGAGTCTTGGGGAAAGGCGCGTCCCAGTCGCCACTGGACGAGGGTCGCACAAGGGGAGATTCTGATGCTGACGAAGAAGGCGCTACTCGTTTTTTTCTGTTCGCTTGTATTTCCCATCTGTCCGCTGCTCTACGGCCAGGCCACGGGAAGCTTTTCCGGCACGGTTACCGACAAAACCGGGTCCGTAGTCTCGGGCGCGAGCGTAAAGGCTACCGCGCAAGGCACCGGTTTTTCTCGCGAGTCGACCACCGACGACACCGGACACTACGTGATGGCCTTACTGCCCATCGGAAACTACACCATTCGCGTGGACTCCCAGGGCTTTGGTCCCGTGGAACAGAAGGACGTCCGGCTGCAAGTTGACGAGCATCGGGAGCTGAATTTCACCCTCGCGCCTGCGTCGGTTACGCAGGCGGTCGAAGTCAGCGCCACCGAAGTATCGGTTGAGACCTCGAATCCGACCCTCGGTCAGGTCATCACCTCCCAGCAAGTCGCCGATCTTCCTCTGAACGGCCGCGACTTTGTGCAATTGGCAACGCTCACGCCGGGCGTGACCCAGGAAACCAATCCCAACAGCTTCTTCAACGGCGGTCCCAGCAGCGAGGTTTCGGCGCGCGGAACCTATTCGCTGTCGGTCGGCGGATCGCGCGCCCAGAGCACGGACTGGCTGCTCGACGGCAACGACAATAACGAACTGACCGCCGGCGGCATCGCGATTCTGCCTTCGATTGATGCCATCCAGGAATTCAAGGTTCTGACCTACAACTACTCGGCCGAATACGGAACTCGCGCGGGTCCGACCGTGCTGGTAACGACAAAGTCGGGAACGAACGAGTTTCACGGCTCGGTGTTTGAGTTCTTCCGCAACACCAAACTGGATGCGCGCAGCTATTTCGCCTCCAGCAAGGAACAGTTCAATCTGAACCAGTTCGGCGGCGCCCTCGGCGGTCCGATCCAGAAGGACAAGACATTCTTCTTCATCGACTACCAGGGCAACCGGCAGCGCCACGGCATACCCTTTGTCGGCCTGATTCCCACAGCAGCAATGAAGACCGGGGACTACTCGCTGGATCCGTTCGGGGTGCCTCGGGGACCTAATAACCCGAACGGCTTCGGCGACCTGAGCAATCCTTACGCCGCTACCGCCACTCGCCTTTCAGTGTGACGGGGCGGGAAATCCGCTTCCTGCTGGAGCGGGCGGTTCGCAGCCTGCCGGCACACCCTGCAACAAGATTCCGGCCAACATGATCGATCCCACTGGCCAAGGCCATGATGAAGCTTGTATCCTGTTTCCAACGCGAGTAACACGGCGTCGGGATTCAACTTCACCAATGTTCCGGTCCGGAAATTCCGTGACGACGAATTCGATGTTCGTCTGGATCACAATTTCTCCAGCAAGGACTCGGCATTTGCCCGCTTCAGTTATGATCAGGCAACCACCTTCCTGCCGGGCGGTTCGCCTGGATTCGCAGAGCAGAGCGCCTTTGCCAGCACGCATGACCTTCCTCAACCATGGACGCAACCTGGCGCTGTCGGAAACCCACGTGTTTTCCGATCGCACCATCAATCAGTTCAACCTGGGCTTCAACCGGATTTTCAACCACATTTCGTCCTTCGGCGACGGCTCCTGCCTCGGCGGCGAAGCTTGGTATCCAGGGCGCAAACCTGGGCAGCGCGTGCGACAGCATCACCGGTTATCCTGCGAGCTTGAACCAGTCAGACAAGGATTGCGTCAGCTGCGGTCTGACTTCAACCCAGGTGGCCGGCTACTGGTCGCTGGGTGATCGCGGATTTACGCCCTTCCAGGGCGGGACCAACGTATATTCCGTCTCTGACTCGCTCGACATGATCCGGGGCAAACACGACATCCGAATCGGCGGTCAGGTCCGCGCCCAACCAGATGAATGTGCGAACCAACGCCTTGCAGGACGGCTTCTGCGATTCCCTTCGGAATCACCGGGGATGCCTCGGCCGATCTTCTCATGGGTCAGATCGGTCTTGGAATTCACGATCAGACATTCTTTGGAGCTACCACCGGTCGCCGCTGGAAGTTGTTCCGGCCATACGTACAGGATGAATGGCGGGTGACCAACAATCTGACCTTGAATCTGGGCGTCGCCTGGGCTTTGCTCACGCCTATCAGTCGAAGCCCAAAATCGGCAGGCCAACTTTGATGCGCTGACGGGACAGTCTTCGTTGCCGGAACAGGCCCAACCGCGGCTGCACAATCTGCGTCAACAGTGACTGGACGCGGCCGGCGTCGAGCTGGACAAAACTGCACTCGAACCTCGCATCGGATTCGCCTGGAAAGTCCTGGGAAGCCAGACCACAGCGTTGCGCGGCGGGTATTCCATTTTCCACGACTCTTCCTGGAATCAGGGCGCCCAGGGATTGTGGCAGAATCCGCCATACCTCGCTGAATCGGCCAACTTCAACAGCTGTGCCGCCTTGTCCATTCCAGCAACACGACGATCAACTGCGGTATTCAGCGTGTGTTCCTGACATCCGCCCTTACACCCATCCTGGCGCCGCCACCGATTGACACTTTCGAGGGGACGGTCATTGCTCAGAATCTCGATTTCAAGCAAGGCATGATTCAGCAGTACAACTTGAATATCGAGCACCAGATGCCTGGCAATGTTGTTCTGACAGTGGGGTATGCGGGCTCCTACAGCACCCATATCCTGGTGTCCGGAATGAACCTGAACATCACCTCTCCGAACGCGTGCCCTGGCGGCAGCGCTCCAGTTGCCGGATACACTTTGGGTTGCGGGTATGTAGCGCCCACGTCGCCCTTCGGAGTTATCATCCGCGGCGTATGACGTAGGCCGTGCCCGGTACGATTCCCTGCAAGTCAAGGCCGAGACCAAGAGCGCACGGCACGGTCTCTATGCGTTGTTCGGCTATACCTATTCCCGCACCTTCGACTCCGGTTTCCCGGATGGCGTGGGCACCGCTGCCGGGCGCAACCTACTGGCCCTTGCCCGGAAGTCAGAAGGCGGATTGGGCTCTGTCGCAACTCAACCTGAACAACAACTTCACCGCCAGCGTGCTCTACGAGTTGCCCTTCGGCAAAGGCAAGTCGATGGGCAGCAACTGGAGTGGGCCGGTGAACGCCATCCTGGGAAATTGGGAGGTCAATGTGATCGAAAAAGTCACCTCCGGCTTCCCGCTTTATGTGGTCGACAACAACACCGCTGGACCGAACTTCTTGTTCAACGGAGCATTCAGCCTCAACCGTCCCGACCAGGTCGGCGATCCCAACAAGGGTGGGCCAGTGGCCGCGAACCCCACTTGCGTGGCACCCGCCCAGGTGCATACCAACTCGATTTGGTTCAATTCGTGCGCCTTCATGCGCGGCTCCAGACGGAGAACTGGGGACGGCTGCACGGGCTCCGGTCTATGGACCAGGATTCGTGAACACGGATTTCTCGGCCATCAAGCATTTCCCCATCCGGCGAGAGGCATGCAGCTGGATTTCCGGGCTGAGTTCTTCAACCTCTTCAATCATCCGCAGTTTGGCTTGACCGGGGATTCATCCACGGGCATGCAGACATCTGGACACACTTTCCAGCTTCGGAAGGATCAATCAGACGGTAAACAATCCACGGGTGATTCAGTTTGCCCTCAAGCTTCGGTTCTAGAGGACGGACTGATTCAGCTGGGCGACTGTTAACCTTTTTGGGCAGACTGAACTCAGTCTGCCCTTCATTTTTCAGCAAGACGAATCCGGGGGGACAATGAGCTTGGAGTGCGCAGGCTTGTGCTTCGAATCATGCTTGGCGGCTCTGCTTTCGACCGCCGCAGCCGCCCAGAAAATCAAAGTCATCGTCGACCAGGACGCCCGCGGCCCCGGCACCAGCGACCAGCAGGCCCTTCTGGTCTTCCTGCAGTCGGACAAGTTTGACGTCCTCGGCATCACCACGGTCAGCGGCGACCAGTGGGTGAAGGAAGAGACCCAGCACGTGCTGCGCATGCTGGAGATTGCCGAGCGCACCGACGTTCCGGTGATCCAGGGTGCCGAATTCCCTCTGCTCAACTCCAAGGAAGAAACCGAGCGCTGGGAAGCTCTGTACGGCAAGCTGGAATACAAGGGATGCTGGACCGACCGCTTCGAAGCCAACCGCTCCACCATCTACGACGAGCCCTATCACGCTCCCGACGTCGTTCCTCCCATGAAGGAAGGCGCGCCGCACATTCAGGCCGCGCCCGGCACCGCGGCGGAATTCATCGTCAAGATGGTGCACAAGTATCCGGGCGAAGTGGTGCTCTGGGCTGGCGGCCCGCTGACCAATTTTGCCCTGGCGCTGAAGCTCGATCCTCGAAGTGGCCACGCTGGCCAAAGAGTTCGTCATGATGGGCGGAGGATTGTACGCCGACAAAGGCGCCATCGATCCCGGCGCCATCGACGCTCGCCGCGAATTCAACTGGTGGTTCGATCCCGAAGCCACGCGCATCGTTTTGCGCGCGCCCTGGAAAAAAGTCACCATCACGCCGATCGATATTTCGGTCAAGACTCGCTTCACCACGGAGATGAAAGCCACCATCTCCAAGGCCAACACTCCGGTCACGCAATATCTGGACAAGTATTCCCTGCCGGGCTACATGTGGGACGAAATCGCCGGCGCGGCCCTGATCGATCCCTCGATCATCACCGGCCAGAAGCAGCTCTACATGGACATCGACGTGGATCACGGCGCCAGCTACGGCAAGACGATCTTCTGGGATTCCAAGGCCCAGGTTCCGCCCTACCTGCGCCTGGCCAATGTCCAATTCGACATTGACGCGCGAAAAGTTCTACAAGCTCTACATCGATCTGATGACCCGGCCCCCACGCCGAAATAAGAATTGCGTAGGGGCAGGTGTCCTCACCTGCCCGGCCGGGGCGCAGCCCGGCAGTCGGGAGAGAGCAGGCGCTCGCGTGCCCAGATGAGGACAGCTGGGCCTACGAGGTCAGTTGTGCTGCACTAATCACAAATGATGAAACCATACAAATTCCGTTTTCTAGTTGTCTTCGTTCTGCTGGCGGCGTCCTTCGCTCAAGGCCAGCAGCGGCGCAAGGTAATCATCAATCAGGACTGCTCCGGACCCGGCGGCAGCAACATGCAGACGCTTGCTCGTGCTGATTCAGTCTCCCGAAGGTTGAAGTGCTGGGCATCACGGTCGTCAGCGGAAACCAGTGGCGCGACGAAGAAGTGGCGCACACCCTGCGCCTGCTCGAAATCATCGGCCGCACCGATATTCCGGTGGTGCCGGGAGCTGTCTTCCCGCTGGTGCGCCGGCGCGAAGAAACCCAACTCTGGCAGCAGCGTTACGGCAAAGTGGCCTTTGCCGGCGCCTGGGACGATCGCTGGTGGCACGAACCCTTTGTCGTCCCACCCCTGCCGGAAGGTACGCCCACCACCAAGCCCGCAGACGAAGACGCGGCTCACTTCCTGATTCGCAAGGTGCACGAGTTTCCCCACCAGGTGACGATCTACGAAGGCGGCCCCATGACCAACCTGGCGCTGGCCATCTCGATCGATCCGCAGTTCCCCGAACTGGCGCGAGCAACTGGTCTTCATGGGAGGAAGCCTCGAGTCCCCAGACCGACGATCCTGAGTTCGTCAACAATCCTCGCCACGAATTCAATTTCTGGTTCGATCCCGAAGCGGCGCAGATCGTGTCTGCGCGCGCCCTGGAAGAAGATCGTCTGCACGCCCGACGGACATTTCGATCAAGACCCGCCTGACGCCGGCAATGATCAAGCAGATCGAAGCCAGCGGCACGCCGCTGGCGCGTTACGTCGCACGCTTCTATCAGACCGGACAAGGCGGCGAGTATATGTGGGACGAACTGGCGGCGGCCGCCTGGATCGATCCCTCGCTTGATCACCAAGCGCGAGACTCGCTACATGAGTGTCGACCTGGATCGCGGCGCCGGCTACGGCAACACGCTGACCTGGACCGAGAAGGACAAGCCTAAGACTCGGCGCGCAGCCGGTCGAAATCCAGGTTGATCTGGACAACGAAAAATTCGATCGGATGTTCGTAGGCTTGATGACCGCGCCGACGCCAAAAACACTAGAAGAGACAAAAGCAGGAAGGTCAGCAGAATTCTTCGTCAGCAATCGCTTTTCTTTGCGACCTCTGCGTCCTTTGCGGTTAAATGCTTTTTGCCGAGCTCTAGGAGTGCACCGCTTCGCTACTCGGGCGGCTTAGCAGCCGAAGCCGGGTTGCGCAATGTGTAGACGAACTGCTGGACCTCATGCCGCTGACGCTCGATTTCTTCGGCGTTCTTCCTGGATAGCTGATCGTAAAGCTGAAGCTCCTGTTCCGCTTTCGACTTTTCGCCGGTCCGCCGGTAGGCCTGCGCCAGTCGGTAATGAGCCTCCGCCTCCTGCTCCTGCTGCCGCGAGCCCGCCTCGATTGCCTTCTGATAGGCGGAGATCGCCTGAGAAAACTCCTTTCGGTCGGAATAAAGAATTCCCAATTGCAGATAGGCGGCGCCGAGATTGGGATCGAGGCGGACGGACTTCTTCAACAGCGACTCCACCTGCGCCGCCGTTTGCGCGTCGTCCGGGCTCTTCCGTCGCTTCCACAGGCCGATCGCGTAATAGTAATTTGCCTGGGCATTTTCCGGCTGCAGCCTGGCAAATCGTTCCAGCCTCTCGTAACAGTCCGGTCTGATTGCGTTGTCTCCACGCTTTGGACCTTGCCCAGGAATAAATAAGGATTGGGATCGCCGGGGTTCAGGTCGGACGCCTCGCAGAGACGCTGGGCTGCCTGCTCGTAGGAACCGTGCGCAGTACCAGGCCACGCCCAGCCCGACCAGCATCCGGGCGGAATCAGGAAACAGGCGATTGCCCTTGCTGAAAACTTCGATAGCCGGCTCAACTGCGCGATGCACCAGCAGCTCAGCTCCCCAGTCGAAGTAATTGGACTCGCTGGGATCTGTTTCCGCCGCGCGCTGGTACGCTCGAACGGTTTCGAGAGCATTGCTTTCTCTCGCGTCAACTTTGGTGGGAACCGCGGCAGAATTTCTGGGAGAGTCCTTGCCCTTCGGGTTGGCGCCTAGCGACGCCACGTCCTTGGCCAGCGTTTCTTTGGTGCGCAAGACCGTGTTGGAGCCGTGTCCCCCAAGATTTGTGGGATCGGTCACTCCGGCCACGGTGAATTGGGGCTCGTCAAAAAACTCCGGCTGCCCCTGAGAGTTTTGCGGTACAGACGCCGGCTTGGCCAAAGCTGAAATCGGCTGACACTGCGCTAGAGCACGCCAAGGAGCGACAAACACGGCTGCGGTCAGGATGCAGACGAAGATACCGCGACCAGAGTGCCCGGATCCGTGCGCGCGCAGGTGGATTTGATCCATAGGACAGAAAGCAAATCGAGCGGTGAGCGAAATCAGTTCTATGCTGCCGTCAAGCGTCATTCTAGTGTGTAACAACCGCGACGGCAATCGGCCCATTCCCACAAAGTTGCGCAACTTTTTGTCTGACGCACTACAATGCTCAGTCCTTTATAAAACTGACTCATTGAATATCAGGCTTTGGCGTTTCAGGTGACTAAACTCTGAGGTGAACGATGAGATTCGGCCGAGCATGGGTTTTAGTGGTAACACTGACGGCGTGCCTCGCGGCATTTGGTCAGGGAAAGCGCAAGATCATCATTGATCAGGATGCCGCTGGCCCGGGCGGAACCGATCAGCAGTCGATCCTTATGTTGATCCAGTCTCCTCAAACCGACGTTCTCGGGATTACGGTGGTCACAGGCGATGCCTGGCTCAGGTCGGAAGTAGCGCATACCTTGCGCATGCTTGAACTCATTGGACGCACAGACATTCCAGTGGTGCCTGGCGCCGAATATCCGCTGGTAAGAACAAAGGCGGAAACGGAGCTTTGGGAGCAGCGCTACGGTTCCGTCGCCTGGTTGGGGGCGTGGACGCCGCGGCTCTACCACCCCGCCGATCAGCTGGGCGAGATTCCCGAAGGCAAACCTACAACCAAGCCCGCGGATGATGACGCCGCGCACTTCCTGATTCGTATGGTGCGCCGCTATCCCCACGAGGTCACCATTTACGCCGGCGGCCCCATGACCAACCTGGCCCTGGCTATCTCAATCGATCCCGAATTTCCCGCGCTGGCGAAGGAACTGGTCTTCATGGGCGCCAGCCTGAACCCGCAGACCACGGATCCCGAATTCGTCAACAGCCCTCGCCGCGAGTTCAACCTTTGGTTCGATCCGGAAGCAGCCCACGTCGTGCTCCGGACGCCGTGGAAAAAGATCGTCTGCACTACCGTGGATATTTCAGTGAAGACGCGAATGACCAACGAATTGATCAACCGGATCAAGGCTGGCAACTCGCCGGCGGCGGGTTATGTGGGTGCATATGCTCGCCTGCACGGTGAATACAACTATCTGTGGGATGAACTGGCAGCCGCGGCGTGGCTTGACCCCAGCCTGATTACAAAGAAAGAAACCCGACTGATGGACGTTGATCTGGACCGCGGTGCCAGCTATGGCGACACCCTTACTTGGATGGAGCAGGATAAGCCTGCAATCGAACTGCAGCCAGTCGAGATACAGGTGGACCTGGATGTGGAAAAGTTCTACAAGACTTTCGTGGATTTGCTGTTGGCTCCGACACCGAAGAAGAATTAGCTTGGCCGCGGAAATTCCGCGTGGCTTTGTCGTGCTGAGCATGCCATCCGTCGAAATACAGAGGTCCTTCGCTGCGCTCAGGATGACAGCCAGAGCTTTTTGTCGACAGTGTGAAGTCTTTGTCAACAGCTTGAAGTCACTTAAGGAGAAGCATGTATACACCGCATAGCTTGAGTATTGCGCTGTTGATGATGATCACGAGCGCCATCTGCTGGGGGTCCTGGGCGAATACTTTTAAGGGCGTGAAGAACTACCGCTTCGAGCTGTTCTATTGGGACTATGCCATCGGCATCTTCCTGATTTCTGTGATTCTGGGACACACCATGGGCAGCACCGGCCACGATGCGTCCAGCTTGATGAACAACGTACACTCGGCCGACGTTGCGAACGTCGTCTCCATTTTGATTGGGGGCGCGATCTTCAACCTCGCTAACCTGTTGCTGGTGGCTGCGATTGACATGGCTGGCCTGGCCATCGCTTTTCCGGTTTCAATCGGAATCGCGTTGGTGGTTGGAGTCATTTCCAGCTACGCGCTCCAGCCCAGGGGAAATGCGGCTTTGCTCGCCGCAGGCGTGGTCTGCGCGGTCATCGCCGTGGTGCTGGACGGCAAGGCTTATGGCAGCCTCGCCAGCGCGGGCCGTTCAGTTTCGAAGAAGAGCATCATCACCTGCATTGTTTCCGGAGTTCTTATGGGCCTGTGGGCGCCGTTCGTCGCCCACGCCATGACCACAGGAAACGCGCTGGGGCCTTACAGCACCGCCGTTTTTCTTACGCTGGGGGCGCTGCTCTCATGCTTCATCTGGAACATCTACTTCATGAAGAAACCGCTGGTGGGAGAGCCGGTAAACTTTTCCGACTACTTTCGCGGACCCGCCTCCGGCCATCTTCTCGGCATTCTGGGCGGCGTGATCTGGGGAACAGGGATGGTGTTCAACCTGGTTGCGGCCAGCTATACCGGCGTCGCTATTTCCTACGCCATTGGACAGTCCGCGCCCATGGTCGCGGCCCTCTGGGGCGTTCTTGCGTGGAAGGAATTTAAGGGCGCAGGCAGCAAGGCATACGTGTATCTGTTCCTCATGTTTGTCTTTTACTGCCTGGCGATTGCCTTAGTGGCGCGAGCCAACGGGTAGCCGGGGCGCCGAGCCGAACCGGTTTACGGATCGTAGACCGCGCTGCCGTAGCCTTGTTTGCGGGCGGATTCCTGCATGCTTCCCAGGCGCTTCTTCTGAGTCTCTAACTGTGCGCGCGCACGTTCTACTTCCTGCTGTTTTTGTTTCTGGTGCTCGTTCCACTGCACGCAGCCCGCGACGCAGTTGCCGGGAGCAAATTGGATCGAAGCATTAACCTTCTCGATGTTACTTTGCAGCGTGGCCACCATCTGCTTCTGCGCCCGAATCTGCGACTTCCATTGCTCGGCCGACAACTTCGCACCGTCCGATGCCGAAGGAGAAGAGCTCTCCGAGTGGCTTTCGCCCTCGGAGGCGGAGCCTCCATCAGCTGCTTCGGGACTCTCCGGAATTTCTTCGTTGGTTATGACCTTGGGTGCCTTGGGCACCGCCGTCTTGCCTTGAGCGTCTTTGTTCTGCTTCTGCTGGCGTGCCTGGCGGGCAACGTCGCCCATCGAGGGCGCCTCATCCTGGCCATGCGCGAGCATCACGAACGAAAAAGAGCCGGCGACGGCCGCCAGAAGAAAGTTCCTGAACATCTTCTGCATCGGAAGGACCTCCCTCAGCAATCCGTCAAGGGGGAACGGCGTTTAAGCCGTGATTGCTGTGAACTGATTGCTATTGAGGAATGATAGCGTTGGTCGGCGATGAAGCGAGGTTACGTTAGTGCAAGCTCTTCCAGTCCGTGGTTCATGCGGCGAAGTGAGTCACAAGTCGAGAAATCTGTCGCGATATTTGTCTTCGGGCAGCAAACACGTGTCGCTCCGGCCAAAGATGCGGTAGCGGTTGCGCGCAATTATCTTGTAGCCCCAATTCCGCAACCATCTGGGGGCAACTCGCAGGAGAGTCGCAACCACTGCCCAAGATCCCCCCAGCTGACGGAGAACGGCAATAGCAGCGTCGGACCGCAAGGAAATTCGTTCTTCAGGGAGCCCGTTATATTCGACGACATATAGCGTATCCAGATCGCGGGAATTAAAGCCATGACGCTGCAGGACGGCAGCTGCGAAACCACTCTGTAACGACGCAAATCGCAGGCGACCGTCGGCATCATGCTTCAGAGTGAATTGCACCAGGCGATTGCAGAGTCCGCAAACTCCGTCGTAGAAAATGATCGGATTGGGAGGCACCGTTGTCGTGGACATGAGGCTGACAGCGATCCGTTCCCCCTGGCGGGTTCAGCGGGAAACTTCGGGCCTTCTTTGCAACTCCGGAACGTAGTCCGCGCTGCTGCCTTTCTCGAGCAGGTAATTGCCCGGGCCCTGTTGCCCGCGGACGGTGCGGCAGAACTCGGCTACGAAGAATCCAGCTTTGAGCGCCTCAGTAAAGGCCCAGCGCGTGACCTCCCGCCATTCCCGGGCGAGCCCTGGATCCTTGCGCTCGACCGCGCCGATATCGCTTGGGATCTGGATCGCGATCCGTTGCCGCGACAACGCGGCGGAAAGATCAGTGCGCAGTGGTTTACCGTCTCCATTAAACTGGACCAGTGGCTGCAGTCTCGCAAACGCGTCCAGGACTTCAGGCCGATAATCTTTGCCTTGAAGACGATCGCGGACCCGGCGGCTGGCGAGCGGCCACCTCACCCATAAACGATCCGTGCCGTTCTGATGCAGGACGCTCGAGGTTTCCGGACCATAGAAATCAACCTTGTAGACGTCTGCGACCACTCCCAGTTTCCCGAAATTGAGATGCGCGTTCCGGCTTTGCAGGGGATCGAAGGTCCATGTCATCTCCTGCACTCGCATGCCCATGGCCCTCTCCCGCTGAGCCAGCTTGAGTTTGTAACCCAGGTCGAGATCGCGATAGGTCTCACGCACGGCCAGCATGTGCGAGTGCACCATCAAATGCCCGTGCTCGAAACCGAGGAAACCGAAAGCGAAGCCTGCGAGGTTTTCGCCATCGAACGCGCCTACCCAAACGCTGCCAGCTTCCCTGGTGGCAACCATCAGGGCTAGCGGCATAACATCGCGGTCGGCGAGTCCCCACACTTCCCTTTCGAGCGCTTCAGCCCGTTGCAGGTCTTCATAACTTACCAGGTCGCGAATGACGACCGATTTGGGGGTGGCGTCTTTCATGGAAATGCGTTAGTCAAAGGCGTCCAATATACGCGAGCCGGATCGCGGGACGCCAGCTTGCGCAGCCAGGCCGCTTACACCGACAGCGCGATTCTGCACGACTTGCTGGGCGGCGGAAAGGCATAGAACGAGGAAAAAGTGCTGCTGGTGCCATCGCATTTCGCCGCGAGTATCCGTTGTCATCCTGTGACCAAGACGATTTTGGGGTGGAACAGCGTACCGGCAACCCGAGTGGCGATTGCGATCAGTTCCCTTTGCCCGGCGAAAACTTTCACTTGCCGCGCCTGGGAAAGTTCGGCCAGATTGACGGCACGGCCGCTGCGAATCAGTGCCGCTGTCTCGTCGTTGGCAGTGACGCAAGGAAACTGCGGCAACAGCAAGCGGGGATGAACGAATATTTCCTCATTCGGCCCAGCCTCGACGGCAGCGCTCAACTCCTCAAGCGTGTAGGCCTGGCTTAGATTGAACTCGCCCAGTACGGTGCGTCGCAGCGACGCCAGATGAGCCCCGCATCCGAGCTGCTGGCCGAGGTCATGGGCAACGGAACGCATGTAGGTTCCCGACGCGACGCGGGCGCGAAAACTCGCCCGATCGCCATTCAGGGCAGATATCTCGAATTCCTTGATTTCTACCTGCACCGGTTTTAACGGTACGTCCTGGTGCTTCCGAGCCAGTTTGTAGGCGGGAACGCCCTTGATTTTCTTGGCCGAAAACGGCGGCGGCATCTGTTCAATTGATCCCACAAAATGCTCAGCGAGTTTTTGTATTTGTTCAAGTGATGCTTGAAGTGTTTTGGGATCGCCGACGGCTTCACCGTCCGAATCGTAAGTATCAGTCGCGAAGCCAAAACGTATCATTCCATCGTATGTCTTGTCCGACGATGTATAGAACTGGGCCAGCCGAGTGAGATTACCGGTGACCAGCGGCAGAATGCCGGTCGCCAGCGGATCGAGCGTCCCCAAGTGACCCACCGAGGGCTGCTGCAGAATACGGCGCACCCGGTTGACCACGTCATGCGAAGTCAAGCCGGCCGGTTTGTCGATGATGAGGACGCCGTTCATGAAGATTGAGTAATTTGGTAATTTAGTAATTGGCAATTGAAAACTGAGCTGCTTTGCCCGATCCCAATTACCAATACTATCAAATTACCAGATTGATGCCCCATGATCCCAGTCCGCGACGATCAGCCCCGATTCAGCACGCCCTACGTGACTTATTTCCTGATTGGTCTGAATTCGGTGATCTTTCTTTTCGAGTCGGCTCTCACTCCGGGCAGCTTTAAGACCTTGCTTTACGAGTTCGGGATGATTCCGGCGCAACATCACCGCATATCTGTCAGGAGACGCCAGGCTGGGGTTGGTGGCAGTATTGCTTCCCGCGCTGACATCCATGTTCCTGCACGGCTCGTGGATGCACTGTGATCGGCAACATGTGGTTTTTGTGGATTTTTGGCGACAACATCGAAGACTATCTGGGCCACTTCAAATATCTGCTCTTTTATCTGGCCAGCGGCCTGGGAGCGGCATTCGCGCAGGTCATTCTCAATCCGCATTCCCGCGTGCCCACGGTCGGCGCAAGCGGCGCCATCGCCGGCGTTCTGGGTGCCTACTTCGTGCTCTATCCCAGGGCGAGAGTGCTGATCTGGTTCCCGATCTTTTTCTTCTTCTATTTGCCGGCCTGGGTCACACTGGGCTACTGGTTCGCCATGCAGTTTGTCAGCGGAGCGGCGACTTCGATCGCCGACTACAGCGACACCGCGGAGGCGTCGCCTTCTGGGCGCACGTCGGAGGATTTATCGTGGGTATCGTGCTGATCAAAATATTGCCGGAGCGGCCGCGGCGCTATCGCTATGGCACGTGGTGAATTTCCAATTCCGGGAATAGTGGCGCACCGCGAGCGCGATGGGCAATCCGACGCAGAACATGTGGGTAAGCACGCTTAGCGCAAGCCGCAGTCAATGAGAACGGAGCTTTGCTTTTGGGAAAAGCGGAGAGCGGCACCACGATCCAACTCATGAACATGTAGACCGCAATGCCGTAGAGAAAACCCCAAAGCACCGCCCGTTGGATGAGGAAAGTCAAGCTTGCGGCTGGCCGCGTAGTAGACGGCGGCTGCTGAGAATGCAATTAGAAAATGCAGCCCCAAGCCAAGAATAGCCGTTCCCGAGCCGCCCTGAAAAGCGCGCGGGCCTAACAGTCCGCTGGCAATGCCCTTCAGAATTCCAACGGGATGACCCCATCGAACGAAAGCTGCCGTAATGTCCAGAACGCCGGCGGCCAGGCCTCCCCAAAAAATTGCCAGTGGTCGCCTCGACCTCTCGACCCGGAAGCTTGCCTGGGCCGCACTCACGCCTAAACTCCATTCGTCCGATTGCGAATCAGCGACAAGAATTCCGTGCGTGTTTCCTGCTCATCGCGGAAGCATCCCAGCATGGACGAAGTCACCGCGGCCGAGTGCTGCTTTTCGACTCCGCGCATCATCATGCAGAGATGGCGCGCTTCGATCACCACGCCGACACCCTGCGGCTCGATCGCCTTCTGAATGGTTTCCGCGATCTGCGTGGTCAGGCGTTCCTGAATCTGCAGGCGGCGCGAAAAGATCTCGATCAGGCGCGGAATCTTGCTCAGCCCGATTACCTTGCCATTCGGAATGTAGGCCACGTGGACCTTGCCGAAGAACGGCAGCATGTGATGTTCGCACAGGCTGAACATCTCGATGTCTTTGACGATCACCATTTCGTCGTAGGTGACCGTGAACAGAGCCTTGCGCAGCATGGCGTCCGGATCTTCCTTGTAGCCGCGGGTGAGAAATTCCCAGGAGCGGCGCACCCGGTCCGGAGTGCGCAGCAGACCTTCGCGGTCGGGGTCTTCGCCGATACGAACAATCATTTCGCGCACCAGCTCTTCGAAGCTGGCGCTGGTCGAGAGTGGCTGGTTCAACCGATCGGTGTCATTGATTGGCAATTCCTTCCACTAGAGCCCGGCCGGACAGCCGAGGGCGCGCTGTCCCTGTTTCACTGGCTCAAGGCCGGATTTCCGCTGTCCCCGCGTACTCGAACGAATTCATCATGGTTTCTTCGATTCGTACCTTTTCCAGATGAGCGTGGGTGAAGCCGCGCTGCAAAATATCGTAGATGGCGGTGCAAAGATTTTCGGTTGTCGGGACCGTCTGGCAGAATTCCGGCCGCGTGTTCAGATTCTCGAGATCGAAGCGTTCGCAGAATTTCGCGCTGCACGAAACCGTCCAGATCGACCAGGTTGCAGACCATGCCGGTGGCTTTGATCCACCTGCCCGCTGACCGTGACTTCCAGCGCAGTAGTTGTGGCCGTGGCCGTAGGGTTGTTGCACTTGCCGTAAGTGGCGGCATTCTCGGCGTCGGACATGGCCTCGCTGTGCAGGCGATGCGAAGCTGAAAACATGTAACGGCGGGTCAGATGCGCTCTTCATGCTTCACCGTAGAAATCGACGAAGAGATCGGGAGTTTCGTACACTCGCACACGATGCAGTTGTGCGGCCTTCAGCTTGGTGGCCAGGCGCTGCCAGATGGCGATCGCCAGATTCTCCGTAGTCGGAATTCTGGTCGAGAATTCCGGCACTTCTTTGTTCAGAAAGCGATGGTCCATGGCGTCCAGAACTTCGCGGTTCAGAATTTCTTTCAACTGCTTCAGGTCGACCACGAAGCCGGAGCGCGGATCCACTTCGCCTTTGACCGTGACTTCGAGCGTGTAGTTGTGACCGTGGCCGTTCGGGTTATTGCACTTGCCGAAGATGCGCCGGTTCTCTTCCGGAGTGAGATCCGGATTGTGGTAGTAGTGCGAAGCGGCGAATTCGGCTTTGCGAGTGAGATAGACCATTCGTTCTGCCTTCCTAATGCCGAGCTGCGCTCGGCTGGGCGGCGTTTACGAGGGCGTCCGCCCCTACCTGGTTTGTGCTGCCTCCGTAGGTCTCTTCCCTTCCAGCGCACGCTTCCCTTCTTATAGGAGAGTCGTGGACCGCAACAAAAGATACGAAAAAGCGGAAGGCCCAGCAGCGACAAAGCGTTTGCCTGCCAGGAAAAATGCGCCTTGCGAATTCGATTCAGAAGAAAACCGTAAACCGTGGCTGCCAGAATCGCCGCCGCGACCGCCGGCCTGATGTGGCCGCGCAGGACGGTGGCGATGGCGGCGATGAAGCCGCCTGCGATCAGCAGAAACTCCGTCAGCCTGAGCAGCGCCAGTCGCGACGGCGCGGGAAACAGCAGCGCCAGATTCTTGGTCCAGCCTTCACGAAGTTGGGCGAAGCTGCGATACATGCGAGTGCGGACTGCGTCGCGCGCCGTAGCGAAAGAAAATCTTGCGGCCCGAAGCTTTGACCGCGCGCGGCCAACTCAACGTCTTCCAGCAGGCTGCCGCTGCACCGCCGCGTGGCCGCCGACCGCGTCATAAGCTTCGCGCGAGATCAGGATGTACTGACCATTGGCAGCCGCGGCCGGCGACCTCGGATCGCTTACCTGCGAGGGCCGATAAGTGGCCGCCAGTTCGGCAAAGATAACCGGCATGACGGCCTTCTCCCAGAAGCCGTGAACTTCCTGCTCGGGAGAATACGAAAGCAGAGCGGCGCCGCGCTGCCGGGCCTCGGCGAGCGCGCGAGCCAGAGATCCCGGCTTGTGGACCGTGTCGGCGTCGGTGAAGAGCAGCCACTCGCCACGGGCCGACTCTCGCGCCGGCGGCCATGGCATTGTTCTTTCCGGTCCAGCCCGGGGGCGGCGGGCCGGCGTCGACCATGCGCACCGACGGAAATGACTGGGCAATTTCGCGAGTGCGGTCGGTGGAGGCGTCGTCGACCACGATGATTTCGAAGCTCACGCCGGCCTGCGCTCACCAGCGATTCCAGGCAGGCGCCCAGGCAAGCTTCTTCATTGCGCGCCGGGACGATCACCGACACGGTTGGCCTGCTCGATACTGTCTCTGGCGCCACCATAGGCCGAATTAGGTATTATAACTTTGTGCGACGTGCTTCGGTTTTGCCCGGCATCCTGAGCCCTCTTCCTGATGCGCCTTGAGCGGGCTGCTACAGCGGCAGCCGGCCGCCTCATATCGGAACCTCCGCCCCCGATTTCACGGTTCAGGACAGCGACCGCAAGGTCAGCCTCGATGAATTCCGCGGCAAGATCGTGGTGCTGAATTTCTGGGCGACCTGGTGTCCGCCGTGCGTCGAAGAGATGCCGTCTCTGGTGCAGATGCAGCAGAAAATGAAGGGCAAGGGCGTAGAAGTGCTGGCCATCAGCGTCGATGCCGACCAGAGCGCCTACCAGAGCTTTTCTGAAAGTCCTACAACGTCGACCTGCTCACCGTGCGCGATCCCGACCAGAAGAGCAACAACCTTTACGGAACCTTCAAATTCCCCGAGACCTACATCATCGATCGCCAGGGCGTTCTGCGCCGCAAATTTATCGGCGCCATCGACTGGGGTCAGCCTGAAATCCTGGACTATCTGGCCAAGCTGTAGCCGTCGATTGCCGCAGATTTGGTCAGCCGGTTTCACGAGTGCATTAGGCATGGCAAGAAGACAGCCCACCGTGCGCCCACGGTTGCTTTGCCGGAGAAATCTCTGCACTGCTTTACAATCGAGCGGTGAAGACCTGGGACGTCATCATCATTGGCGGCGGGATCATCGGGCTCTCACTCTCGATTGCGCTGCGGAAGCGAGGCGCTTCCGTCCTGATAGTAGAGCGCGGAGAACCGGGGCGGGAAGCATCGCACGCTGCTGCCGGCATGCTGGCTGACTTCCCTCTGGAAACTCCGGCGACGCTTCAACCTCTGGCCACCGCCAGCGCTCGCATGTATCCCGAATTCGTTCATGAACTGCAGGACGAATCCGGCATGGAACGTTGATCTGCGCGATCAGGGCACAATATTCTTCCCCTCGCCTGAACACCTTCAAGAACGGCCCACGTTGTTGACGGATCATCCGCTTCCGGCGCCACTGGCTGAACTCGAGCCCGGCCTGGCTCGACTTAAAGCGTCCGGCAATCTACCTGAAGGAACGGAGCGTGGATCCTCGCGCACTGACCTCGGCGGCGATGAAAGCGGCCCGGCATCGTGGAGTAGATATTTCTTCCGGGACGGCGGTCACCGAGGTGCTTCTTTCGAGCGGAAAGGTGAGCGGGGTCAGCACTGACAAAACCATTTATCACGCTGCAGTCGTGGTGAATTGCGCAGGCGCATGGGCCGGACAATTACCGCCGCACCAATTCCCTACTCGCCCGGTCAAGGGACAGATGCTGGCGGTGGTCGGCGCATCTCGCGATCTGCTGCGCCACGTGATTCGCGCTCCTGAAATTTATCTGGTCCCGCGCAGCGACGGCCGCATTCTGGTCGGAGCCACGGTCGAAGAAGCGGGATACGACAAACGGACCGACGCGAACACGATTCAGCGCATGCATCAGGCGGCGATCGATCTGGTTCCCGCGCTAGGCGCAGGCTCGCATGCTGGAAGCATGGGCCGGTCTGCGGCCGGGCTCTCCCGATAATTTGCCGATTCTCGGTGCGACCCGGACCCCAGGCTATTTTGTGGCGACCGGCCACTTTCGGGATGGAATTCTGCTCACGCCCGTCACTGCGCACGTGATGGCGCAGGTAATCACCGGCGCCAATGCCGGAGTATGATCTCTCGCCATTTTCGCCGGAACGCTTCAATGTTCAAAGTCCCGGTGTTCATTGACACGGTCTTCAAGCTCGTGTTGTCAGAACTTCACAAAGCCTACCAGCATTTCCGCCTGCGAGCCGCCTCGGTTATACTTGAACCGTTGTCGAGCGTCCCCTAAACACGCGTTCGCGTCAGAAAGGTAACAGCGTATGGCCTCCCCGGCAGTTGATTATGCCCGCGGCAATCAGCAGCGTTTCCTGAACGAACTGAAAGATCTGCTCCGCATTCCGAGCATCAGCACTCTTGCAGGAGCACAAGTCCGACGTCCAGAAAGCGGCCGACTTTGTGGCCACCGAACTTCGCCGCATCGGCATGGAGCACGTCGAAATCATTCCCACCAAGGGCCATCCGCTGATCTACGCCGACTGGCTCCACGCTCCGGGCAAGCCGACCGTGCTGTGCTACGCGCACTACGACGTGCAGCCTCCCGATCCGCTCGACGAATGGATTACTCCTCCGTTTGAGCCCACCGAGCGCAACAACAACATCTATGCCCGCGGCGCGGTCGACGACAAAGGCCAGCTCTGGATGGAAGTCAAAGCCATCGAGGCCCTGATGAAGGGGCACGACGGCAAGCTGCCGCTGAATGTGAAGTTCATCATCGAAGGCGAAGAAGAAGTTGGCGGCGAATCGATCGCGGCCTACGTGCGCAAGGAGAAGGCCAAGCTGAAGGCTGATTTCGCGCTGGTCTGCGACACCGAACTTTTTGCTCCCGATCTTCCAACTCTGTGCGTCGGACTGCGCGGCCTGGTGTACACCGAAATCGAAGCGGTCGGCGCGAAGACCGATCTGCACTCCGGCATGTACGGCGGCGCGGCGCCCAATCCGTTCTTCGGCCTGATCGAAATCATCAGCAAGCTGAAGGATGCCAAAGGCAAGATCCTGATTCCGGGCTTCTACAAGAACGTAAAGGCGCCCAGCAAGGATGAACTGAAGGCCTGGAAGCGCCTGCCGTTCAACGAGGAGCACTATCGCAAGACCGAAGTCGGATCGACGGTGCTGACCGGCGAGCCGGGATATTCGGTGCTGTATCGCACCTGGGCGCGTCCCACGCTCGAAGTCCACGGCATGCCCGGCGGATTCGTCGCGCCCGGCGCGAAGACCGTGATTCCGGCGAAAGCGTCGGCCAAAGTTTCCATGCGCCTGGTTCCGAACCAGGATCCGGACGACATCCTCAAGCGCTACAAGAACTATGTGAAGAAGCTCACGCCGAAGGGCATTGAGACCAGCATCAAGGTCTGGAGCAAAGGCCCGGCTGCGTGGTCGGCACCGACAACAAATACATCAAGGCCGCCACCGAAGCCCTGCACGATGTCTTCAAGAAAGACACGGTCTTCATCCGCTCCGGCGGCTCGATTCCAATCGTGACCGACTTCCAGGACGTGCTGAAGATTCCGTCCGTGATGATGGGCTTCGGTCTTCCCGACGACAATCTGCACGCTCCCAACGAGAAGTTTCACATCCCGAACTTCTATCGCGGGATCGAATCGATCTGTCTGTTCTTCGAGAAGCTGGGAGAATAGTTCTGCTCGCCGCCTGGAACGGCTTTCATACTTCCACAATTTTGCCTGTAGGCTTCTGTTGATCCTCGTCGTCTGTACCTGTACCGCAAGCAAAATGGATGGCTCCTGGCGCGCCACGGGAGCCGTGCCTTTGCCTGGATAGGAACAGATTAAAAGGAGACAGATGTGAATAGAATTCTTTCTTACCTTGTTACTGCGATAGTCAGTGCCGGATTCACTTTCATCGGTACCGGGTCCATGCGCGCGCCAAAGAATTCCGGTACCACCACGACTCAAACTACCAATGGAGCTTTTCGCGATGGAAGGTATATGGCAAAACTGGATGTGGAGAGTGGCAGGCAGCCTCATCTCAGCATTGGCCGGTGGAGCACCGATGAAGACCGCGCTCTTTACGTGGCCGGATACCGGCAAGCTTATTTGCAGCCCCTATCCGCTGACCGTGCCCACGACCAGAATACTTTGCTGCAATTTCAACTGACCAGGAAAGAAGACAACGCCTACCCGGGCGGATGCCTCCCTCTAGCCAATCAGCCTCTAGCCAATCAGTAAGAGATCGACAGAGTGGCGGCTTGATGGGCGGCCAGATGCCGGTCTGACCGCCGCTATCTCGATATTGCCTTCAGCGTCGGCTTGCGATACCTTTATCTGGCTCTCGCGATTCTCCCCTCCTTCGTCTTCTCCCACTCGATTGACCGGCTTATGCTGCATTGTGTGTGCAATCTGACGCGGTCGGTCAGAAGGCCATACCAGATATAGTGTTTTCGTACTTGACCCCGGCGTGATTTCGCCGTTACAGTAGCTCTAATTTGTGCCTCGCCCTATCCAGCCTGGGACGGCATTTTGCTGAGCGACTCGCGGAGGAATCCAGTTAATTAACCAGGCTGATGCCGCTAGCGACTTCGTCACTGGTGGAACTTTTGCGCCATCGATTGCAAATACGGTCACGCGGACGAGGGCGTCCGCGTCAGACAAACCTCGGTCACACAACCTCGGCGCCGACAAGGAGTAGAAGTTGCTCAAACTGAAAAGGCTTCAGATTCTCGGATTCAAATCGTTCTGCGACCGCACCGAACTCAAGTTTCACGGCGACGGCGTCGCGGCCATCATCGGCCCCAACGGTTGCGGCAAGTCGAACATCGCGGATGCCATCTCCTGGGTGCTGGGCGAGCAGTCGGCCAAGACCCTGCGCGGTTCGCGCATGGAAGACGTCATCTTCGCCGGCACGCGCGATCGCAAGCCCACAGGCATGGCCGAAGTGTCGCTGACCCTGATCGATCCCGAAGTCTACGACGGCGCCGATGCGCACGAGCCCACCGAAGTGGAAATCCAGGATGAAATGCCGTCGCCTCTTCAGGACTGGGACGAAGCTGAAGTTCGCGCCGAAGCCGCGGAAGAAACCGAACGCCTGACCGAAGAAGCGCGGCCAGGGAAAGTGGAAGAAATTGAAGGCGTGGGCAGCCGCCGCCGGGGGAGCAGGCCCCACCTGCGAGTCCAGGCGAGGATACCCCGCGCTCCGTTCAATCGGAAGCAGCCACGGCCGGACCGCAAGTCGTGCTAAAGATTCGCCGCCGACAGTTCAAGCAACAGTTTAAGGCTGGCGAGATCGTCGTGAACCGACGCCTGTTCCGCACCGGAGAAAGCGAATATCTGCTCAACGGCAAAGCTCTGCCGCCTGCGCGACATTCAGGAACTGTTCATGGGCACCGGGCTGGGGCCGGAGTCGTATGCCCTGATCGAGCAGGGACGCATTGGGCAGATCCTGAGCAGCCGTCCAACTGACCGCCGCGCCATCATCGAAGAAGCCGCCGGCATCACCAAGTTCAAGACCAAGAAGCGCCTGGCCGAAGCCCGCCTGGAAGAAGCCAAGCAGAATCTGGCCCGCGTCAATGACATTTTCGAGGAAGTCACGCGGCAGATGAATTCGCTCAAGCGCCAGGCTTCCAAGGCCGAGCGCTATGCCAAGCTGCGCGAGGAGATGCGGGCCAAGCTGCGCCTGGTTCTGGCCAGCAAGTTCGCCCAACTGGATCAGGAAAGCGCCGCGCTTGACGCTCAGATCAGTACCATCTCGCAGGAGATGCGCCAGCAGGCTGAGAGTGTTCAGCAGTTCGAATCCGAACACGCCGAGCGCACCCAGCGCGGCTACGCCATCGAGACCGAAGTTCGCGAGAACCGCGAGCGGCTGAGCCAGCTCAAGCTGGAATCCGATCGCGCACATGCCCAGCGCCGTCACAACGAAGAGCGCTGCGCCGAACTGGTGACGCGTATCGCCTCGTCGGAGGCTGAGTTGGCGCAGGCGCAACATCGGCTGGCCGCGCTTGAGGCCGAGCGCGATGCCAATCGCCAGATTCTGGACTCCGCGGCCGGTGACCTGGCCGCGGCGCAACAGGAGCTGGCTCAGAGCCAGCAGGAAGCTGCCGCCGCAGCCGCGGCCTTGGCGGAACTGGAACATCAGCAGGAACAGTCGCGGGGCACGATCCTGGAAGCGGTCGCAGTCGCTTCCGACTTGCGCAACCAGATCACGCAGGTGGAAGAGCGGCTGGCCGGAGTCGATCGCGAAGCGCAGCGTCTGCAGACGGAAATGGCAACGGCAAACTCTCAGATGGAAGCCTTCGGAGGACAGCGCGGCCAGTTGGGTCTGGAATTTGAAACCGTGTCGCAGCGTGTCGCCGGCTTGACCGAGGAACTCGCACAGACGCGGCAGGCGCTCGACTCCAAGCGCCACGAAGAATCCGAAGCCAAGAACCATCTGGACAGCCTGCGCGCCGAGTATGCGACCGCGATCGGCAAGAAGGGCTCGCTCGAAGCCGTCATTGCCGAACATGGATACTCGACCGAATCCGTGCGCCGGCTGTTTCAATCCGGAGTGATGCAAGGCGGATTGGCTCCGGCCGGCGTGCTGGCCGACTTCCTCGAAGTCGAGACCCGCTACGAAGGCGTGGTCGAAGACTTCCTGCGCGACGAACTGAACTACATCGTGGTGAAATCCTGGGACGCGGCCGACGAAGGCCTGCGTCTGCTGCGCACCGACGTGGACGGCCGCGCGACATTCCTGGTCCATCCCGAAGATTCACAAGCCAAATTTTCTTTCGCGGTGGATGAAAACGCTCACCAGGTACAGCCCGAGCGACCGATCATTCCGCTGAAGAATGCGATTCGCGTGCTCAACGGGTTTGGCCGATCGCTGGAAGTCATCCTGCCCAAGTTGCGCGACGGCTATATCGTTCCCGATCCCGACTTCGCGCGCGAGCTGGCGCTGGAAAATCCGGAGTCGTTCTTCCTTTCGCAATCGGGCGAATGCTTCCACAACGTCACCGTCACCGGCGGCAAGCAGCGCGCCGAAGGTCCGCTTTCCATGAAGCGCGAACTGCGCGACGTGCTGCGCATGCTGGCGGAACTGGAACAGGCGCTGCGCCACGAAGAAATGCGCGTCCTGACACTTGGGCCGCGAAATTAAAGACCTCACTTCCCTGCTGGATCGTCTGGAAGGAGAAAAACGCGAAGCGGAAAAACAGGCCATGACTTCCGGCCATCTGCTGCAGCAACTGGAATCCGAATTCGCCAGGGTCAGCGAGCGCTTGCACACCTCGCGCCAGGAACTGCACCGGCTGGAAGCCGAGCGCACCGAAAAAGGATCGCTGCTCGACCAGCTGAAGGCGCAGATCGCCGAGGCCGAGCAAAAGCGCGCCGAACTCGAACTGGCCGCGGCCGTCGGCCAGGAACAACTGTCCGGCTTGCGCGAACGCCGCGATCAGGCCGCGCAGAACGCTTCGCAACGCCTGGCCAGGGTCGCCACTCTCGAAGAGCGTCATCGCACGCGCGACGGCTGGTGCTGGAGCGAATCGAATCGCTGGTCACGGAAATGATCGAGCGCGTTGAATCGCTGCGGGTGCAAATCGAATCCTCGGCCGCCGAGACAGCTGCAGCGCGAAACCGAGAATCAGGAGACTCGCCATCAAGCTGGTCGATTTCGATGCCGAGCGCAATGCCTGCGAGACTCGTGACAGCTTGCTGCAATTCGAGTCGGAACAGGTACGCGCCCGCCTGGCGGAGATTGACGAGGCGCTGCACCAGGCCCGCCAGCTGCTCGACCAGTCCCGCGACCGTCGCGCCGAACTTTCGGCGACCGCAGCCAAGTTGCAGTCCGATGCGCAGTACATGGCCGAAACCTGCCTGAACGAACTGGGCGTCCAGCGCCACGAATTGATGGCGGACACCACCATCCCGATCGCCACGCGGCGAACAACTGACCATCGAAGATCAGATCTATCGCGAGATGCGCACCCGGCTCGACGCCATGGGTCCGGTCAACATGATGGCGCTCGAGGAATACAAGGAAACTGCCGAGCGTCACGCATTTCTCGAAACGCAGAGAAAAGATCTCTACGACTCGATCGAGAATACCCAGGCCACGATCAAAGAGATTGACACCTTCTCACGGCAGAAGTTTGAAGAGGCCTTCCACAAGATCAACGAAAACTTCCAGGCCACCTTCTGCAAACTATTCGGCGGCGGACATGCCTTCATGCGCCTGACCGACGAGGAAAACAGCGCCGAGAGCGGCATTGACGTGGTGGCTTCGCCTCCGGGCAAGAAGCTGCAGAACGTGTTGCTGCTCTCCGGCGGCGAGAAGGCGATGACCGCGCTGGCGCTGCTGGTCGGCATCTTCCAGTATCAGCCCAGCCCGTTCTGCATCCTCGACGAAGTCGACGCGCCGCTCGACGAAGCCAACATCGGCCGCTTCACCGAGCTGGTGAAAGAGATGAGCATGCAAACCCAGTTCGTGCTCATCACCCACAGCAAGAAGACGATGAGCATCGCACCGGTGCTCTACGGCGTGACCATGCAGGAGCCGGGAGTTTCCAAGCTGGTGTCAGTTCGCTTCGGCGCGACGGCGTAATGTAGGCGCCGCCGCTCGCCGGCAGGCTGTCGTGTGGGCGTCCCGCCCACATCCGCCGAGGGCGAGACGCCCTCGGGACAGCCGGCAGGATGCCGGCGCTACGAAATCACTGCGGCTTAGCGCGTGTCGATGGTCTTTCCCTCTTCCACAAAAGCCTGCATCCAGCCCAGCACTCGGATCCAGCCGTCGCCGTGGCTCTTCGCCTGTTCGACATTGCCGGCAAATCCGTCGTGGCGGATTTTCACGAACGTGCCCGTCCCGGCTTTTTTGGGTCCGGCATGGTGCAAGTTGTGGACCCCGCGAGCTTCCAATTCCCAGCGAACCACCGTTTTCAGTCGCGGGAGAGTAACTTGCAATCCAGGTGTGAACCAGGAGGCGAGGCGGATCGACCTCCAGATACTCCCCTCGAACGTTGAACGCGTGGCCATCGGCTCCGACTCCGTCACTGCGCCAGTGCCCGCCCGGGCGCACATCGGCCTTCCACTCGGTAACTCGATACAGCCCTTGCTGTCCCCACCACAAGGGCATCTGCTGGGGATCGGTGATTGCCTGAAATACGCGCTCCGGCGGGGCAGCGATAAAAACTTCCGCGAGAACTGCGTCATTATCGGGAGTAACTGCCGCAGTGGCCATGATCTTTCTCCTCTTTCGTCTATTCGAATTCTCTATTCGCAATGTTTTCTCAGCTTTTCCAGCACGCCTGGCCAGCCACCCGCGTAATCCTTGCGGACGATCGGTTCGTTGGCAAGGCCGCTGTGCGTGACCTTCACCCGGGTGCCGGTCCTGGTTGCCGATAACTCCCAGCGCGCCGTGGACGGCCGCTCCGGATGTTCGTGCCAGTTACCCAGCCAGGTGTAGGCCAGCACGCGCGGAGGATCGAACTCCGTGATCTCTCCGTGCGCCTTAAAATTGCGTACTCCGTTCACCGCAATCTTTCCGCTGGGATCGATCAATTCGTATCGCCATTTGCCACCCGGACGCGCGTCCATCTCCCAAAGTGCGCCTTTGGGGGTGGCTACCCACCAGAGCATCAGTTGAGCCGGATCGGTCAGCGCCTGAAAGACCCGCTCCGGAGGAGCGGCAATTTCGATTTCCGTGACCACCGCATCCTGGTCGGGCGTAATTTGAGATCGAGGCATCGTCGTCATAGTTTCCTCTCCGCTGGAGGACGGGCGCATTCGCCCGTCCTTTCCGGCAATCTGGAATCTACTTCTTGCGCCACAGATCAAAGACTTCTTTCATCTTCCTTGCCGTGATCGTTGTAAACCCACTCTTCGGTGTGGTGATTTGGCGTCCGGCATCGAGATGACCAGGCGATTCATGTGACCGGCGTCAGGAGTGGCAAGATTCGTGACGTCGAGAAAAGCGAAGGTAAAGGTCTTGCCGTCAGGTGAAGCGCTGGCCACCATGCGAGGCTGGTTTCCCGCACTGCAATAGTGGGTCATCATCACGCGGTCGCCGTCGAGATTGAACATGCTGATCATGTCTTCCTTACCCTTGATTTCGCTCATCAGCGCGGACCCGTTCGAGGTCACACGATAATCCACCTCGACCGGCTGGCCGTTCTGATGCTTTTCCTTCCCAGGTCCCATCCAGCGCCTTGAGTTCTTCGAAAGATTTCTGCGCCGCCGACGCGGCAAAGGCGACGGACGTGACCAGCACAAAGAGCAGAGTGATTGCGATACGGACTGGTTTCATATTCAATTCCTCCTCGATTAGATCGGTCGCGAGGACCGGTATTGGTGTTGCAAAGTCCTATTACTCTTTCCGCTTTCGAACGTTTAACGCTGTCTGGTTCTCCCGACTCCCAGGCCGGCGGTCTCGCGGGCATACTCGGCTTCGACAAACGTCTTCAGACTGTTCAGGTTGGCCTGCCAGAACACGCGATATTGCTCCAGCCACGAATCCACGCGCCTTCAACGGTTCCGGATTGAGTTGGTAAAGACGATGCCGCCCCTCGCGCCGTTCCTGCACCAGGTGGGCGCGCCGCAGCAAGCGCAAATGTTTGGAGATGGCTGGCCGCGATACCGGGAACGCCCGCGCGATCTGTCCCGCCGGCTGGCTGCCGCTGCCGCAGCAGGTCGAGCACGGCCCGGCGGGTGGGATCGGCCAGGGCGTGAAAGGCGGCTTCAGTCGAATATGTAACCGAACGGTTCCGCATAATGCGTAACCATACCGTTACATAAATCTCCTGTCAAGACCTTTTTGAAATTTTTCTGAGAAAAATGTAGGCGCGAGCGTCCCGCTCGTGCGAAAGCCGGCAGCAGCTATGAATTCACCTATCCCGGATACCAGACTCTCCGCGGATCGTTCGCGTCTCGCTGATAGTCCCAGGATTCATCGATCAGGCGTTCGAGGTCGAACCGCGGCCGCCAGCCCAACAGGAACTTTGCCTTGGTGTTGTCCAGCCAGGTAGACCAGAACGGAGTTGCAATCGGAACTGAAGGCAAGCTGGCGGGTTTCGCGCAAGTAGTCGGCTACCTGCTGATAATCTACCGGCTCGTCCATGCAAATGTTGAAAGTTTGCCCGCAGGGCTTTGGGATGGTCCAGGGCCAGCACAACGGCATCGACCAGATCGCTGACGTGCACGAAGTTGCGCTTTACCGGCTTGCCGTTGGGATCGAGCATGAGCGGAACCGTTCCGCTCTTGACGTATTCGTCGGCACGTTCGGCTCCAACCAGGTCACGCCATCGTGGTCCGCCGAATACGTCCTCACCGAATGACAATGAATATTTGAAGTCGTCTTTTTCCATGATCCACGGCGCACGCAGGCAGCATCCGTTCAGGTCGTATTGGATGAAGTACTGCTCCAGCATGACTTCCTCGAGAACCTTCGAGAGGGCGTAGCAGCCCGGATAAGCGCTGTGCTTCTGTTCTTCCGTGATTGGAAGAGGGTGGGGATAGAAGAAATGGCCCAAGGCAGCGTCGCCGCCAATGAGGATGATCTGCTGAAACGAGGGACTGGCGCGGCAGGCCTCCAGCAGCCAGAACAGGCCCTTCACGGTCACATCGATGACATCGTCTGGCGTTTCCTTGCAGGTCGCGCAATGGAGCACATGAGTAACACCGGCTATGGCTTGGTCCACGACAGCACGATCCGCAATGCTTCCCTGCACAATCTCCATCCGCGGGCCCGGATGCAAAACGCGATTGTGACACAAAGCGCGGATGCCTATGCTGGGGTGTTGGTCGGAGCGGAGAATTCGATCAATGAAGTGGCTGCCTACTTTGCCCGTGGCGCCTGTGACCAGGATGAGTCGAGCAGGATCGGAAATTGATTGCGGCATGGCGTCGCAATCTACATCAGGGAAGGAACGAGATCAATGGGCTCAGTGACCCTCGTCACTGGGAACCAGGTCGAGGAAGGCCCGATGAATGCGGGTGTCGTCGGACAAGTTCGGGATGGAAGGTCGCTGCCATCACTTTTCCCTGCCGCACGGCCACAGGATCGTTTCCCTCGGTTGCCATCACTTCGACTCCGGGCCCAAGGCGCTCGATCCTGGGCGCGCGGATGAACACCATCTCAATCGGAGCCGCGGCCAGATTGTCCTGGACAAGCCTGCCTTCGCGGATGGAACTGTCCACCTGCCGCCCATAAGCATTGCGGCGGATGCCGATATCGATTGCGCCCAGCCCTGCCTGCTTCGGGTTCTCGACTTCGCTGGCCAGCAGAATGGCGCCGGCACAGGTTCCAAAGGTCGGCTTCGTCTTGACGAACTGCTTCAGCTTTTCGAAACCGGCTTCGCCCAGCAGTTTGAGAAATGTTCCTGATTCGCCGCCGGGAATAACCAGGCCGTCGATTTCGTCCAGCTGCTCGGGCTTCTTGACCAGCACAACTTCAGCGCCCAGCTCTTCGAGCCGTCTGCGGTGGGCGTCGAAATCGCCCTGGAGTGCGAGGACACCGATTTTCATAGCTTGCTCAGCCCCGCCCCAGCCTCAGCGGCGACAAAGTTGTCCCACACTCCGTTCGGGGCTTTGATTTCTGTAGCGCCGGCCTCTGGCCGGCTGTCTGGCGGGCGTCCCGCCCGCCCTTCGGGCCGCCGAGACACGGCGTTACCAGCCCCGAGTCTGCAGCATGTTGGCCGGATCCATCCCCGCCACCGCCAGCCCCTTCATCGCTCCGGTCAGGTTTTCGCTGACTTCAAGTAATACTTTAGGATCGTTGAAGTGGGTGGCGGCCAGCACAATCGCTTTGGCCCGCTTCTCGGCCTCCTCGGGATCGGCAAAGGTGGTCGAATCCTGCATGAAGATGCCGGAACCGACGAACACCGACTCGGCGCCCAGTTGCATCACCAGCGCGGCGTCGGCCGGAGTGGCGATTCCGCCGGCTGAGAAATTCGGCACCGGCAGCTTCCCTGCCTTGGCCACCATGCGCACCAGTTCGTAAGGCGCCTGATGTTCTTTGGCCTTGGCGTAGAGTTCTTCTTCGCCCAGCACGGTCAGGATTCTCATCTCCTGCACGATCTGCCGCATGTGCTTCACGGCGTGGACCACGTCGCCGGTGCCGGCCTCTCCCTTGGTGCGGATCATGGCCGCGCCTTCGGCAATCCGGCGCAGCGCTTCGCCCAGATTGCGCGCGCCGCAGACGAACGGCACTTTGAAAGCGTGCTTGTCCACGTGATGAGCTTCGTCGGCCGGGGTCAGCACTTCGGATTCGTCGATGTAGTCGACGCCCAGTTCCTGAAGTATCTGGGCTTCCGCAAAATGTCCGATGCGGCACTTGGCCATCACCGGAATGGAAACCGCGGCCATGATCTCGCGAATCTTTTTGGGCGAGGCCATGCGCGCCACGCCGCCCTCGGCGCGAATCTGCGCCGGAACGCGCTCCAGCGCCATGACCGACACCGCGCCGGCCTTCTCGGCGATCACCGCCTGCTCGGCGTTGGTGACGTCCATGATGACGCCGCCCTTGAGCATTTCCGCCAAGCCGGTCTTCAGGCGCAAGCTGGTCGAGCTTCCATTGTTCTGCGACATGACGCTGCTCTCCTGTTTACAAGTGAAGCTGTAGATTAGTTCAGCATTGGACTTGCCAAAAGGTCCATTTACGCTATTCTGTACGTACCATTTGGTCGTTGGCTCTTGGTCGTTGGTCGTTGGCCAAACTCTAACTTGCGCCGTGCAGTGAATCCTGTGAGTTTTGGCCAACGACCAACGGCCAAGGACCAAGGACTGGCGTCTACCCATGCCCAAACTGGCCACATCCCTGCCCTTAAGTCTTTCGGCGCCCTCGCCGGGAACTCCGCTCTACCGCTGGTTCTACGAAGAATTGCGCTCTGCCATTCTGGAGCGTCGGATCGCGCCCGGAGCACGCCTTCCAGCCACCCGCGACCTGGCCCGGGAGTACAAGCTGTCGCGCGCGACGGTGGTGGCCGCCTTTGAACAATTGAAGTCCGAGGGCTACGTGGAAGGCAAGGTCGGAGCCGGGACCTATGTCAGCCAGGTTCTTCCCGAGGATCTGCTGCAAGTGGCTCGCATCGGGTCGGCGGGAAGCGGCGGGACCTCGTCGCGTGCGCTGGTCGTCCTACGCCCGTCGTCTGGGATTATTTCGTGGTGGCGAGACTCGCAGTCACACGCGCCTTTCGCGCCAACCTGGCCGCGCTCGATGTCTTTCCCACCACGCTTTGGGCTCAGGTGGCCGCCCGCCGCTTGCGCCGCGCCTCCACTCAATTGCTGGCCGGAGGCGAGGCTCTGGGATACCGTCCGCTGCGTCAGGCGGTCGCCGAATATCTGAATGCCTCGCGCGGAGTGAAGTGCTCGGCCGACCAGGTGCTGATCATCTCCGGAGTGCAGGAAGCGCTGGAACGGGCGGCGCACCTGCTGCTCGACCCCGGAGATCCGGTCTGGGTGGAGGAACCCGGCTATCCGGGTGCGGCCATTGTTTTCCGCGCTGTCGGCGCGAAAGTCCAGCCCGTGCCGGTCAATGCCGAAGGCCTGGACCTGGAATTGGGCCGGCGACGCTGGCGCCATGCCAAGCTGGTCTACGTCACCCCAGCTCATCAGTTCCCTCTGGGCGTCACCATGAGCCTGCGCCGGCGGCTGGCGCTGCTGGAGTGGGCTCGCCGTTCGCGCACTCTGATTTTCGAGGACGACTACGACAGCGAGTACCGCTACTCGGGCGGCCCATCCCGGCGCTGCAAGGGCTGGATCGCGCGGGCGTGGTGATCTTTGCCGGCAGCTTCAACGAAGTTCTGTTCCCCGCGCTGCGGCTCGGCTATCTGGTGGTGCCGCCCGCGATGGTGGATCGTTTTGCCGCCGGCCAATCGGTCAGCATGCGTCACGCTCCCCTGCTCGATCAGGCCGTGCTCTGCGACTTCATCACCGAGGGACACTTCGCGCGCCACATTCGCCGCATGCGCGAACTCTACGCCGAACGTCTGGCGGTGCTGCTGGAATCGTCTCGCTCCCGGCTGGCGGGCCTGCTGGAAATTCCCAGTGTCGAAGCGGGATTGCAGACCGTGGGCTGGCTGGCGCCGGGGATCCGCGCCGAGCCGCGCTGCCGAGGAAGCCCTGAGGCACGAGGTCGAAGTGATTCCTTTGAGCCGCTACTCCTCCCGCCGCTCGGGGCGGCAAGGACTCCTGCTCGGCTTTGCCGCCGTTGATTCGCGCGAGCTGCGCCGGGGCGTGGAGCAGCTGGCGCGGGCGCTGGAGCGATGCAGAAACTCTCGGAGACCGGAGTCATCCTGAGCGAAGCGGCCGCTTCGCGTAGCGAATGGCTAACCCCGCTTAGGAGGACAGGTGCTTCTTTGACTGATCCTTTCGCCTCTGGCTATCCTTAACTCTCTTGAGCGTCGCTACCCCGCCAACGTTTTCCGAAACCGACCGCCGCTCCTTTCTCGCCGGCGGAATGCTGGTCGTGGTCGCCATCGCGCTGGCAAAATTGTTGTTCCATTGCTACTTCAACAACCGCTACGGATATTTTCGCGACGAGTTCGACTACCTGGCATGCGGCGATCACCTGGCCTGGGGCTACGTCGATCAACCCCCTCTCATTCCGTTTCTTGCCCGGATCAGCCGCGCGGTGCTTGGAGACTCGCTCCGCAGCATTCGTTTCCTGCCCGCCGTCGCGTCATCTGCTTCTGGTAGTGCAGACCGCAGTGCTGGCTCGCGAACTCGGCGGCCGCCGCTTCGCCCTGTTACTCAGCGCGGTCACCATCCTGGTTGCACCGCAGTACCTGTCCAACGGCAGCCTGCTGGGAACCAACTGCCTCGAGCCCAATCTGTGGATGGGCTGCGCCTACTTCGCGATTCTCGCCATCAAGCGCGACAACCCGCGTTACTGGCTGGGGTTCGGCGCCGTCGCCGGACTGGGCCTGGAAGAAAAATATTCCATCGCCGTTTTCGGTTTTGGAATTGTGGTCGGACTGTTGCTGACCGAGCAACGTCGCGTCTTCACCAATAAATGGATATGGCTCGGAGGTCTCGCCGCCTTCCTGGTCTTTCTCCCCAACCTGCTGTGGAATATCCACTACCATTGGCCGTTTGTCGAATTGATGCGCAACATCAAAGCCGAGGGGCGCGACGTCATTCTCCCTCCGCTGCAGTTTTTCTTTCAGCAGACGCTTCTTGTTCTTCCCTTGACCGCTCCTATCTGGATCGCCGGCCTGCTGGCGTTGTTATTCTCGGAGCGCCTGAAACCCTACCGCTTTCTCGGCTGGAGCTACCTGGTCGCGTACACAGTTTTCTTCGTCTTGCACGGGAAGAACTATTACCTGGCGCCGGTTTATCCCATGCTGCTGGCAGCGGGCGCGGTCGTGATCGAAGCATATTTTGATCGCCTGCGACGCGCCTGGCTGAAACCCGCGCTGGTGGTTATCTTGCTGGCAGGAGGCGCATACTTCGCGCCTATCGTCGTCCCGGTTCTCCAACCCGACCAATTTATTGTCTATATGAACTACCTGCCGATGAAAATCCCGCACATGGAGCACAGCCACGCCGCTGCGGTCCTGCCGCAGTGGTACTCCGACCAGTTCGGCTGGCAGGAGATCGTCGCCGAAACCGCCCAGGCCTGGAACCGCATCCCGGTCGAGGAACGCGGCGATTGCGGCATCTTCGCGCCAGGATTACGGACAGGCCGGCGCCATCGATTTTTTCGGCCCGCGCTACGGTCTGCCGCCGGCTCTCAGCGGGCATCAGACTTATTTCTTGTGGGGACCACGCGGCTATTCCGGGAACTGCCTGATCGTTCTCGGTGATCGCAAGGAAAGCGCTGGACGAACTTTTCGAGCACGTCGAGTACGTGGGGATGTCGGCTGACAATCCTTACGCCCTGGAAAAAGAAATTTCGGTCTACATCTGCAGAGGCGCCAAATTCGGTTCTCTTACCCAGTTATGGCCAAAGTTGAAGAAGTGGGGTTAGTGTTTCTTCACGAACTTCGCGAACATGCGCTCCGGATCGATGGCGATGAACAGCGCCTGGCCGCGGGCCAGCACTTCACCCTTCTGATTGAGAATCTCGCCCATGTTCACGTGCTTGCGTCCGCGCACGCTCACCTCGCGTGATTCCACGCGCAGTGGTTTATTCAGCGGCACCGGCCGCAGGTAGTCCACCGTCATCTGCGAAGTCAGCGCGATCACCTGCCGCAGCTTGTTCACCTTGCCCATGGCCTCATCGAGAATGGTGGCGATGATGCCGCCGTGGCAATGTCCGGGAGGCCCGGTGTAGCGCTCATCCAGGCGAAAGCGGCAGACAAACATCTGGCGTTGCTTGTCGTAAGTAAATTTCAGGTGCATGCCGGCGGCATTGTCCGGTCCGCAGGCAAAGCATTCGTTCTTTGGCAAACGCAAACCCGCGACCTCGTGGCCGCGACCGTGAGGCTTTCTTGGACATAGGCGAGAAATTTTATACCGGCGGTGGCGCGAGTGTCCCGCTGTTCCTGCCGTGCTCGCCTGTGTCCTCCGTGGTTAGCGCTTCACGCTAAGGCTTGCGCCCATCACGCAAAGCTGTGATAGACTTCCGGGCGATCCACAGATTTGTTTTTGATTTACCGTCGTTTCGTCTGTCGCAGGTGTCCGAATTCCACGACCCTTAGGAGGTCTGGTAGATGGGCCTCGCTCTTCTCGCGATTATCTGGCTGATCACCTTCTTTAGCACCTACTTCTTCGTGGCGAAAACCTGGTGGTTCCTCACGGCGCTTCCACGGCGGCAGCGTTTATCGACAATCAATTCGCCCTGACTCTGGTGCTGATGGGGATCGTCTTCGTGGCGGCCCAGGGCGCGCTGGGACTGTTCGTCTGGCAGTACCGCGACCGCGCCGGACGCCAAGAAGGTCGAGTATTCCCACGGCAACACCAAGCTCGAAGTGCTGTGGACGGTGCTGACCGCCGTTCTCTTCGTCGGCCTGAACCTGATGGGCAGCAATGTCTGGGCGCGTGAGCGTTTCGCCCCGGCGGAAGCGGGATCGGTTCCGGTGGAAGTCACCGGCATGCAGTTCGCCTGGTACTTCCGCTATCCCGGGCGCGGACGGAAAGTTTGGCGCCACCAGTCCCAAGTTGATGGATCCTTCCGCCGGCAACGAAGCGGCAGTCGGACTCGACACCTCAGATCCGGCAGCCAAAGACGATGTGGTCACCGGCACCATGTATCTGCCGGTCAATCGCCAGGTCGATCTCCGACTGCGCGCCGTGGACGTGATTCACAGCTTCTTTGTTCCCAACATGCGCTTCAAGCAGGACGCGGTTCCCGGCCTCGAAATCCACATGCACTTCACCCCCACCGAAGTTGGCGATTACGAAATTGCCTGCGCCGAGCTTTGCGGCCTCGGCCACTACAAAATGCACGGCATGCTGAAAGTCGTCAGCCAGGAAGATTTCGACAAATGGCTGGCGGCGCGGGAGGCGGAGAAACAATAATGGTTGCCCAGGGCGCTCACGATCACGACGCTCACGACTCCCACGGCCACGCGGTTCATGCCCACGCGGCCCCGACCAGCTTCATTCGCAAATACATCTTCAGTCTCGATCACAAGGTCATCGGGCTTCAGTATTACTTTCTGGCGCTGACCGCGGTGTTTGTCGGCATGTTCCTGTCGCTGCTGATGCGCATTCACATGATCTGGCCGACGGCGAATCTGCCGCTGCTCGGCGAGATCAAGCCGGAAACCTATCTCAGCCTGCTGACCATGCACGGCACCATCATGGTGTTCTTCGTGCTGACCACGGCGCCGCAGGGCGGATTCGGCAATTACTTTCTGCCCATTCAGATCGGCGCGCCGGACATGGCGTTTCCAGTCCTGAACATGCTTTCGTTCTGGACCACATTCGTTGCGTTCGTCGTGATTCTCGCCGCCTTCTTCGTGACTGGCGGCGCTCCGCTGCATGGCTGGACCGGCTATGCTCCGCTCAGCGCGCTTGCCGAGCGCCGGGCCGGGCGAGCAACTGGGCGCGGATTTGTGGATCACCAGCATCGCGATCTTCTGTGTCGCGTCGCTGATGGGCGCGCTGAACTTCATCACCACCGTGCTCGACCTGCGCGCCAAGGGCATGACCATGATGCGCATGCCGCTGACCGTGTGGTCGTGGTTCATCACCGCCATCCTCGGACTGCTGGCGTTCGGCGTTCTGCTTTCGGCCGGAATCCTGCTGCTGCTCGATCGCAATCTCGGCACCAGCTTTTATGTTCCGCTGGTGGTAGTGAACGGCCAGATCATGGGACACAAGGGCGGCTCGCCGCTGCTCTGGCAGCACCTGTTCTGGTTCTTCGGACATCCCGAGGTCTACATCGCCATTCTGCCGGGCATGGGCGTGGCTTCGCAGTTGCTGTCCACGTTCTCGCGCAAGCCGATCTTCGGCTACAAGGCGATGGTCTACGCCATCATGGGCATCGGCTTCCTGGGCTTCATGGTCTGGGGCCATCACATGTTCATGAGCGGCATGAGCCCGTATTCGGCATTTGCCTTTTCGATCATGACCATGGCGATCGGCGTTCCGTCGGCGATCAAGACTTTCAACTGGCTGGGGACGATTCGCGGCGGACGGGTTCGCTTCCAGACTCCGATGCTCTACGCCATCGGCTTCGTTTCGCTGTTCGTCTCGGGCGGACTGAGCGGCCCGTTCCTGGCGCAGCCGGTGCTCGACATTCCTCTGCATGACACCGCATTTGTGGTCGGACACTTCCACCTGATCATGGGCGTGGCCGCGATCTTCGGCATGTTTGCCGGAACCTATTACTGGTTCCCCAAGATGTTCGGCCGCATGATGAACGAGACGTGGGGCCGGGTGCACTTCTTCCTTACGCTGGCGGGAACCTACGCCATCTTCATGCCCATGCACTATCTGGGCATGGCGGCGCAGCCGCGGCGCTATTCGCAGTTCACCGAACTGGCCTATCTGCAGCATCTGATTCCGCTGAACCGCTTCATCACCTATGCGGCGATCATGACCATCTCCGCTCAGTTCATTTTCGTGATCAATCTTTTCTGGAGCATGTTCAAAGGACCGAAGGCGAGCGACAATCCGTGGGAAGCGACCACGCTGGAATGGACCACGGCCACGCCGCCTCCGCATGACAACTTTGGCGGACAGACTCCGGTGGTCTATCACGGACCGTACGAGTACAGCGTTCCGGGAGCGCCGAAGGATTACGTAATGCAGAACGGACCCGGCGACAGTGACGTCACACTAGTAGAGACATCCGCGGGCGAGACGCCCGCGGCCACACGTTCCAGATATGGCAACGTTCAGTTCATCAGTCACGATCACCGATCCGGTCATCAAGGATCCCAAGACCGGCCGCGGGAGCGGCGGGACGCGTCCCCCGGTTCCCGGCGGTGGTGGTGGTGATCGTGGCGGCAATGGATCTTCCGACCACGGAGAGCGCCTGCGCCGTACCCGGCTGGGGCTGATGGTCGGGCTGGTTGCCAGCACCATGCTGTTTGTGTCGTTCACCAGCGTTTACATCATGCGCCGGGGACTGCCCACGCTGGACGACCGCACCGGCGGCTATGTTCGCGACTGGCTGCAGGTCAATCTGCCGACCACGTTGCTGCTGGTCAACACTTTCCTGTTGCTGCTCAGCAGCATCACGGTGGAACTGGCGCGCCGGCAGATCACGCGCCAGGCGGCGTTGGCTCCGGTTCGATCCATTCCCGGGAGTTTCGATCGGCAAAGAACGGAACTTTCCCTGGCTCGGCGCTACGGTCGTGCTGGGCCTGGCTTTTCTGACCGGACAGTGGATGGCCTGGCGTGAACTGGGCAATCGCGGATTCTATCTGGCCACCAGCCCCAGCAGTTCCATGATTTATGTGCTGACCGGGGCGCACGCCATTCACCTGGCGGGAGGTCTGCTGGTGTTGCTGTACGCCGGCGCCACAGCGCTGCGCCACAAGCCGGTGGAAGACCGGCGCATCGTGGTCGACGTCACCGCCTGGTACTGGCACTTCATGGCTTTGGTTTGGATTTACATTTTTGCCTTGTTGGAGTTTGTGCGCTAGCGTGGAAGAGCTAGAGTTTGCAGCTTCGGTCGGGATGACAGTAGTTGAGAGGATGTTCGAAAGCAACAGCCGAGCCGGTTTGACATAACTAGTACCGGGAGATCGACACATGTCTGATGTTGCGGTGCAGCAGCAGGTGCCAGGCGAACGTTTACGAGCCGTCCCTGTTTGGCACCTATTCCAAGAAGATCGGGATGTGGCTGTTCCTGCTCTCCGACTCGCTGACCTTCGGAGCCCTGTTGTACGCCTACACCTACGGCCGCATATCTACACCGAACTGGCCGACGCCTTTCCATTCCGAAAGCATCCGCAACGCGACCTTCATGACCGCGTTTCTGCTCACCAGTTCGCTGACCATGGTGTTTGCGGTGCGCGCGGCGGTCATGGGAAACCAGAAAGCCCAGCGCCTCTGGCTGTTCGCCACCATGGCGTGCGGCCTGGGATTCGTCGTGCTTCACGGTCGCGAGTGGACCAACCTCATCGCCGAAGGTCTGACCTTGCCGGTCTTCCCCACTCCTCCCGGTGAAGCGGGCAATCCGGAGTTTGTGAATGTCACCAAGACCGTGCCGCAATTTGCCGCCACCTTCTTCGGCTTGACCGGAATGCACATGCTGCACGTCACGCTGGGCGTGGTTTACCTGGGCGTGGTCGCGCTGCGCAAATGGTTTATCCCGATTCTGCTGGGATTGTGGCTGGTGGCCTGGCTGGGAACGCCGGCCTACAGCCCGTTCCACTACGGCGCCCACGTATTGCTGGTAGCGGCGGTCGTGATCTCGATCATCCTCTGGTTGAAGCCCAAGGTTTACGACGCCTCCGACGTCGAGGTCGCCGGCCTGTACTGGCACTTCGTCGATCTGGTCTGGATGTTCATTTTCCCGCTGGTGTACCTGATGTCGACGAGGATTGTGTAGCGCGAGACTCTTAGCCCAAAACTTTTGAGGAGCTCTACTTCAAATGATGGACGCAACCCAGTTAGCGTTGGAACAGCGAGCGGCCGAAGAGCAACGGCATCACTCCAAGGGCCAATTCCTGTGGGTCTGGGCAGCTTTGCTGGTCATGACCGGCATCGAGGTCTGGCTGGCCTATCAGAACATGGAACTGGTCCGGATGCTGTCGATCCTGATGGGACTGTCGCTCATCAAGGCCGGGCTCATCATCGGCTACTTCATGCACCTGAAGTTTGAGATCTCGGCCATGAAGTGGGTTACCATGAGTTCGCTGGTGTTCTGTCTGGCCATGATGCTGGTCTTTCTGCCCGACGCATTTCGGATTCTGCACCTGGGAGTGGGAATAGGAGCACAATGAAGCTGCGCCTTGGCAACCCTCGCGGTATTGCTGCTGCTGTGGGCCGCGCCCGCCTTCAGCCAGGGTTGCGCCATGTGCTACAGCTCCGCCGCGGCACTCACCAAAGAAGGCCAGAATGCCATCAGCCGCGGCGTGCTGGTGTTGCTGCTCCCGCCGGTCGGCTTCATGACCCTGGGAGCAGGCATGGCAGTCCGCTACAGCAAGAAGCGGGACCAGGAAAACCGGTAACCACCAGAATCTATGTGGGGACGGGTCTTCGACCCGTCCGAGCCGAGCAGTGCTCGGCAGGAATTTTCTGGTGCACTCTCTGACAATCCGCCCACCACAACCAAGCCTGTAATCCTATGCATTCCCGCTAGCAGCTCGCTGCCATCCCCCAAGATGCATAGGTCCTTCGTCGGCAGCCCCTTCGCTTCGCGAAAGGGCTCCGCTTCCTCAGGATGACAACGCTTCTCGTCGGTTCAAGATGTGAAGATCGCAACTCTGGATTTTCCGCAGCTCCCACTCCTTGCCTTATAATAGAAAGATTCACCAGCCGCTCCTGAAGCCTTCTGAGCACCCTCCGAAGGGTTGGGGCCGGAGCGGCTGCGACGGGTCCTCTTTCACTGATGTCCACGGAAACGATAGTTGTTCGCGGTGCCCGGGTTCACAACCTCAAGAACGTGGACTTTGAAATCCCGCACAATTCATTGACGGTCGTCACCGGCGTGTCGGGCTCCGGCAAGTCGTCCCTCGCCTTCGACACCATCTACGCCGAAGGACAGCGGCGCTACGTCGAGTCGCTGTCAGCCTATGCCCGGCAGTTCCTGGAGCGCATCGAAAAGCCGGACGTCGACGTGATCGACGGCATCGCCCCGGCGGTCGCCATCCGGCAGAAAAACACCACGCGCAATCCGCGATCGACAGTCGCCACCGCCACCGAAATCTACGACTACCTGAGGCTGCTGTTCGCCCGCGTCGGACGCACCTTCTGCCTGCAATGCGGCCAGGAAGTCAAGAAAGACACGGTAGACGAGGTAACCGACAGCGTGCTGGCGCTGGGAGAAGGCACCCGGCTGAACGTGCTTGTTCCCGCTGCAAGGCGGCGTTCCGGCGAATCTTCCCAAGGAACCAGCCCGCGCCAAAGAGACGAACCGCCGACCGTAGCGCCGGCGTCCCGCCGGCTGTCGCGAGGGCGTCTCGCCCTCGGCGCGGAAGCAATCCCGACGCCGCCCTCTCCGACCAACTGAAGACTCGCCTGTTCGAACTGCGCCAGCGCGGCTTCAACCGCCTCTATCAGAACGGCCAGATCTTCGAATTCTCCACCCCGGAGTCGCTGCTCGACGTCGATTTCAGCAAACCCGTCTTTCTGCTGGTGGACCGCCTGGTCGTCTCCCCCGATGCCCGCGCCCGCATCGTCGACGCCATCGAGATCAGCTATCGCGAAGCCGGTGAAGTCATCTTTGAAACCGCCCCGCGTGACGACCAGCCGTCGCAACGACTGCGATTTTCCCAGCGCTTCGAATGCAAGCACTGCAATCTGCGCTACGAAGAACCCGAGCCGCGCCTGTTCTCCTTCAACAATCCCTATGGCGCCTGTCCGCGCTGCCAGGGCTTTGGCAACACCATCGACTTCGATCTTGACCTGGTCATTCCCGACAAATCGAAGACGCTGAACCAAGGCGCCATCGAGCCCTGGACCAAGCCCAAATATCGACCGCTCTTCACCGAGCTGAAGCGCTTCGCCAAGCAGGCGAATATCCCGCTCGATGTTCCCTGGGCCGAACTCGATCCCGAGCAACGCCGGATGATCGTCGAAGGCGAAGGCAAGTTTCCCGGCGTGCGCGGCTTCTTCAATCATCTCGAGCGCAAGAAATACAAGCTGCACGTGCGCGTCTTTCTCAGCCGCTATCGCGGATACTCGACCTGCTCGGCCTGCGGCGGCGCTCGCCTTCGTATCGAAGCGCAGCAGGTCAAGATCGCACGGCAAGAATATCTGCCAGATCACCAGCATGACGGTCGAGGAAGTCTCGAAGTTCTTCGGCCAGGTGAAGCTGACCGAGCAGGAATCTGCCATCGCCGACAAGCTGCTGCAGGAAATCCACGAGCGGCTGCAATTCCTGATCGATGTCGGACTGGAATACCTGACGCTGGATCGGCTGGCCTCGACTCTTTCCGGCGGCGAAGCCCAGCGCATTCAGCTGGCAACCTCGCTGGGCTCGCGCCTGGTAGGAACGCTGTATGTGCTGGACGAGCCGTCGATCGGCCTGCACAGCCGCGACACTCATCGCCTGATCAAGATTCTGCACGACCTGCGCGACCTGGGAAACACGATTCTGGTGGTCGAGCACGATCCCGACGTGATGCGCGCCTCCGACCGCATTCTCGATCTCGGACCGGGCGCGGGAGAAAGCGGCGGCCAGGTGATCGCCGCCGGAACCTACGACGAAATACTGAAAGCGCCGGGTTCCCTGACCGGACGCTATCTCTCCGGCGAACTGCGGATTCAGCTTCCGCCGGCGCGGCGCAAACCGGGCTCGCGGCAGATCAAGATCTTCGGCGCGCGGGCGCACAATCTGAAGAATATCGATTTGTCCGTTCCGCTGGGAATGCTGGTTGCCATCACCGGCGTCTCCGGATCGGGCAAATCCACGCTGCTGCACGACGTGCTCTTTCAGGCCTTGTCCGCCGCCAAGAAGCAGACCAACGGAGAGCCGCTTCCCTCGGCCGACTGGAGCGAACTGCGAAGGCGACGATCTGATCGACGACGTCATCCTGGTCGATCAGTCCCCGATCGGACGCACGCCGCGCTCGAATCCGGTCACCTACATCAAGGCCTTCGACGGAATCCGCGATCTGTTTGCCTCCCTGCCCGAAGCCAAAAAGCGCGGCTTCACCGCCGGGCATTTTTCCTTCAACATTCCCGGAGGCCGCTGTGAAACCTGCCAGGGCGACGGCACGGTCACCGTCGAAATGCAATTTCTCGCCGACGTCGAACTGATCTGCGAAGAGTGCAAAGGCGCGCGCTACAAGCCGCAGGTTCTGGAAGTGCGCTATCGCGGCAAGAACATCCACGAAGTGCTGAACCTGACGGTGAAGGAAGCGCTGCATTTCTTCTCCGGCGTACCCAAAGTCGTGGAGAAGCTGCGCGTGCTGGAAGAAGTCGGCCTGGGCTATCTGCGGCTGGGGCAGTCCGCCACCACGCTTTCGGGCGGCGAAGCGCAGCGCATGAAGCTGGCGGCGCATCTGCAACCGGCATCGCGTGACATTGGACGTCCCTCGAGTTCGGCCGAGCGAGCCCGCCGCCGCAATCGCATGCTCTACATCTTCGACGAGCCCACGACCGGGCTGCATTTCGACGATGTCAGCAAACTACTCTCTGCCTTCCGCCGTCTAATCGAAGCAGGGGGCTCGATCCTGGTGATCGAGCACAATCTGGAAGTCATCAAGACAGCAGACTGGGTGATCGATCTGGGCCCGGAAGGCGGCGAGCGGGGCGGATACGTGGTCGGCGCCGGTCCGCCGGAGGTCATCGCCAAGCTGCCGAATTCGTATACTGGAAAGTTTCTGGCGCGAGTCCTGAATGGAAATGGACACCAACAACGGCCGAAAGTAACCACGCCCACGTAGGGGCAGGTGTCCCCACCTGCCCAGCGGAGCGAAGCTCCGCAGCTGTGGCACAGTTCCGACAGAAGCGTTTCGAGTATCCAGCAAGCAGGCGAGCTGCGCTCGCCCGCCCAGACGAGGGCGTCTGGGCCTACGTGTGCTCTTGGTCATCGCGACACTTGCTACTCTGGCTTCGCTGCCCAAACCGCCGGCAAGACCGTTCGCCATCACAAAGTCGACAGTGGATGATCCCTCCTCCCCGCCGGAACTCATCCAGGCCGAAAGCGCCATCGAAAAGCAGGACTACGCCACCGCCGAACCTCTGCTGAAAAAAGTCGTCGCCAACGATCCCGACAACTATGCCGCCTGGTTTGATCTGGGATTTCTCTACAACGCCCTGGGCAAGACCGATGACTCGATCGCGGCCTATCGCAAGTCCGTCGCCGCCAAGCCCGGCGTGTTCGAATCCAATCTCAATCTCGGTCTGATGCTGGTCAAAGCCGGACCAGCCCGACGCTGAACAGTTTCTGCGCGCTGCCACCAAGCTGAAGCCCACGTCGCACGTCGCAGGAAGGTCAGGCCCGCGCCTGGCTGTCCCTGGGCCATGTGCTTGGAGACGACGAACCCGGCTGGCGCCCTCGAGGCTTACACCCAGGCTGCTCATCTCGATCCCAAAGATCCTGAACCGCATCTTTCTGCCGGCCCGCTGCTGGAAGCACAAAACCGTTTTGCCGATGCCGAGCAGGAGTACAAGCAGGCGTTTGCGCTCGATCCCTCCTCCACCGACGCGCTCACCGGCATGGCCAACATCTACATGCGCGGCCATCGCTTCACCGAGGCTGAGGAGATTCTGCGCAAGCTGGTCGCGCTCCATCCCACCGACGCCGGCGCCCACATGCAACTGGGCCGCATGTTGGCCGCGGACGGGCAGCCTGAGCCGGCGATCGCCGAGTTGCAGGAGGCCCTGAAACTGGCTCCCAATGATGCTTCCGTGCAGCGCGACCTGGCGGACCTGTACGTCGACGCCAAGAAATACGATCTGGCCGAAGCCCAGTACCGGTCCCTGCTGGCGGCCAAGTCCGAACGATGCCGACCTGCATTACGGCCTGGGCCGGGTTCTTCTTAAGCAGCGCAAGTTTCCCGAGGCCGAGCAGGAGCTGGTGGCCGCGATCAAGCTCAAACCCGGCCTGGGCCGCTGCGTACGGCGATCTGGCCGGCGCCGCCAATGAAACCAAGAACTACGAACTGGTGATCAAGGCGCTGGATGCCCGCGCCAAGATTCTTCCCGAACTTCCGATTGGCTACTTCCTGCGGGCGACAGCGTACGACCACTTGCGCGAGTACAAGCCGGCAGCGGAGAATTATCACCGCTTCCTTGAGACGGCGACGGGGCAATTTCCCGATCAGGAATGGCAGGCTCGCCATCGCCTGATCGCGATCGAACCCAAGAAATGACCCATCGATGCGTATGCGCGTAACGATTTTCGTGCTTCGTTGGCGGCAATTTCCCTGTTCGCGGCCGCAGTCGCGCTCGCGAACGACAATGGACGAGAGCCTCGAGCAGCTGATTGCCCGCGCCGAAGCTGCTCCGCCCGGAGATCGCCCGGCCCTCTATATCCAAATTGCGCGCGCAACAGGCGGAGGCCGCCGACAAGTTCTATCAGGACGGCAATGCGGAAGCCGGCAATACCGCACTCAACGATGTCGTGACCTATTCCGAAAAGGCCAGTGATGCCGCGGCCAGCAGCGGAAAAAAACTGAAGGACACCGAGATTGCGCTGCGCAAGATGGCCGAGAAATTTCGCGACGTCAAACACAATCTCCCTTTCGAAGACCAGGCGCCGGTTCAGCAAGCCATCGATCGACCTGGAGAAGATGCGGACCGATCTGCTCTCCGCCATGTTCGGAAAAAAGGAGAAAGAAACGAAATGAGCCGGGTTCGGGTCGGCCATTGCCGGGTGTGCTGCTTGCGCTGCTGCTTGCGCCTCGGCATCGGCCCAGCGCCAGCGCGATCCCCTCACCGATCCGGAAATCGATCAGTTGCGCGACACCGCCATGGATCCCGACCTGCGGCTCAAACTGTACGTCAAGTTTGCCCGGGCCAGGCTGGCGTCGCTGGAGCAGGCGCGGTCCGATCCCAAGACCACGGATCGGGCGCTGGAGACCCACGACCGGCTGCAGGACTTTCTCGATGTCTACGACGAGCTGAACGAAAACATCGATACCTATGTTGACCGCAAATCGGACCTGCGCAAGGTCCTGAAAGCGGTCATCGATGCCGACACCGAATTCCAGGCCAAACTTCGCGCCCTGCGAGACGCCGCCAATGCGGCAAAGGAAGAAACCAAGCAATACGAATTCCTGCTCTCGAACGCGCTCGAAACCCTGGACAGCAGCGCGCAGGATCATCGCCAGCTGCTGACCGAGCAGGAAGAAGCTGCCAAGCACAAGAAACCGGCTGCAAAGCCGTGACTGTCAAAGGATGCTTTTGCGCTCCTTATGCGGGTTGCGGTTTAAGAAGTTTCCGGCGTGCTAATCTACGCCAGCGTGAGAGACGGCCTTCTCCACATCTTCCAGGAAACCTATCGCGAACTCCGCCCTCGACGCGCCCGTCCCCGAACTGAAAGTTGAATTCTTCGCCTTCACCAGCATCAAGAACACCATCCGGATGCGCGAGGGCAAGCTGCTGGTGCGGCTTTCGGACCTGCTGGAAGGCGCGCCCGCGCCGGTGTTGCACGCCATCGCCCACATCCTTCTGGCCAAGATGTACCGCAGGCCGGTCGAGCGCGAAGCCGCGGCCCGTTATCGCCGCTACGTTTCCAGTCACGACATCACCCGGAAGGCTCACCTGGTGCGCCAGATGCGCGGACGCAAGCGTCTCGATTCCGCCCAGGGCCGCACCTACGATCTGGAAGCCGTATTTGAAGACCTCAACAGCGCGCTTCTTTCATGGCCTGCTGGCGCGTCCGCAGATGACCTGGAGCCGCGATCACGCCCGCAACCACCTGGGACACTACGATCCCGGCGCACAATGCCATCGTGGTAAGCCGCATCTTCGACCATCCCCGCGTTCCGCGCTACGCCGTCGACTACATCGTCTACCACGAGATGCTGCACCTGAAGCACCCGGTTAAGACTGCGTGGCAGCCGCAGGTGCGTACACTCGGCGGAATTTCAGGCCGAAGAGAAGCTGTTTCCCCAGCTGGAAGAAGTAAAACGATTCCTGAAGCAACTGTAGCGGGAGCGTCCTTAGAATTTGGGATGTGGCGTCATCCCGAGCTTCGAGGATCTGCGCGAGCACGATACAGCTGTCCAGCACTGTGTACGGGTGCGCGCCAGACCCTCGGATGAAGTCCTTCAGGGCGATGCCGGTACGGTATTTGCTCAGACTGAGCCGCTGGCCCACCCTTCGATTGACGCTTGCACCAGTGGAGACTATTCTTACCGTTGGGATAGCAGACCTGGTAGTTGCAACTGAGTTGCAATAGAGTTTTCCACAATGCTGCAGGCATTCATCATCACTTTGCGCGAAGGGGTCGAAGCCGCGCTCATCGTCGGCATCACCCTGGCCTATCTGTCCAAGATTGGGCGGCCCGAGCTGCGCAAATCGGTCTTTGCCGCCCTGATCTGCCGCCTTTGTCGGCAGTATCGGGATCGCCATCCTGCTCTCCCGCACCCAATGGAACCAGGACATCTTCGAAGGCTGGATCATGCTGGCGGCCGCCTTTTTCGTCGTCACCATGATCGTTTTCATGATGAAGACCGGCCGCGCGCTCAAAGGACAGATTGAAGGCAAAGTCGGCCTCCTGGCCGGCAGGAATGCCGGCTTTCGGCCTGTTCCTGTTCGTCTTTCTGATGGTGCTGCGCGAGGGAGTGGAAACCGTCCTCATCCTGGGAGCGGTCTCGCTGAACTCCACCGAACTGCTCAGCTTCCTGGGCACCTTGCTGGGCGTGATTGTCGCCATCGTGTTTGGCGTGATGTTCGTCAAGGGCAGCGTGCGCATCAATCTGCAGAAGTTCTTCCGGGTCACCACCGTGATTCTGTTCTTCGTGGCGGCGCAGCTGATCATCTCCGGCCTGCACGAGCTCTCTGAAAACGGCGTGCTGCCCTCTTCGCGCGAAGAGATGGCCCTGATCGGCCCCATCGTCCGCAATGATCTGTTCTTTTTCGTCACCATCGTCGCCCTGGCCGCGTTGATGGTGCTGTTCGAGGTCAAGCGCCGCCAGCCGGCTGCCCTGCCCGATTCTCCCGCCGAGCGCCGTAAGGCCCTGTGGAGCGCGCGCCGCGAGCGTCTGTGGATGGTATCGGTCTATGCCAGTTCGTTTCTGTTCATCCTGATGGTCACCGCAGAATTCATCTACGCCAAGAGCGTGAGCGCGCTCTCGCCCGCGACCGAAGTGACCTTCAGCAACGGACAGCTGAGCATTCCGCTGACCCAGGTTTCCGATGGCGATCTGCACCGCTTCGAAGCCAGGGAAAATGGAACCGCGGTTCGCTTCTGGCTGTACCAGAAGCCCGACGGCAAGGTTGCCACCGTATTCGACGCCTGCCAGATTTGCGGACCGGTGGGCTTCTACAAGGGACCGAACGGAGTGGTTTGCAAGAACTGCGCCGCGCCCATCAACGGACAATCGGTAGGCATGACCGGCGGATGCAATCCGATTCCGCTGCATGCCGAACAGACCGCCGATGCGGTCATCATCCGCGAAACCGACATCGCGGCCGGCGCTCACATTTTCCAGCAATAACATAGCCATGTTCTTGCGCCTACTCTATGAGTCCTTCCGGCGGCAGAAGCGGCGCAAACTTCTGGCCGGCGTTGCCATCATGCTGGGAGTGGGCGTGGCCACCGCCATGATCGCCGTCGCCACCGATATCGGCGACAAGATCAGCCGCGAGTTGCGCACCTACGGCGCCAACCTGATCGTCACTCCGCAGGAAGACACGCTGGACGTCGAGATCGGCGGGGTAAACCTGAAGCCGCCCAGCGACGGCGCCTACCTCAACGAAGCCGACCTGCCCAAAATTAAAGGCATGTTCTGGCGCAACAACATCGTCGGTTTCGCGCCCATGTTGCCGGTCAGCGTCAGCCTGGCCGAGGCACGAGAACCGTCACTCTGCTGGGAACATATTTCTCCCGCAACGTTGCCTTTGGAAAGCAGGACTTCATCACTGGCGTCCGCACCACCCATCCCTGGTGGAAAGTGCAGGGCGCGTGGCCGGACGACAATTCGCACGACGTTCTGCTCGGCGAACATCTGGCCGCCAAGACTGAACCAGCACGCCGGGCCAGGAAATTGAAATCGCAGGCCAGCCGCGACGGATCGCCGGCATTCTCTCGACCGGCGGAGCGGAAGACGATCAGATCGTCGCTCCCCTTCGCGCTGGCGCAGCAGATTCTCGGCAAGCCTGGCGCGGTGCGCCGTATCTACGTCAGCGCGGTGACCAAGCCCGAAGACGCCTTCGCCCGCCGCGATCCGAAGAGCCTGTCGCCGGAGATGTACGACCGCTGGTACTGCTCTCCCTATGCGCAATCCATCGCGTTCCAGTTGCAGGAGGCCATTCCGCACTCCCACGCCGAGCAGATTCGCCAGGTGGCACAGAACGAAGGCACGGTGCTCTCGCGCATCCAGGGACTGATGCTGCTGATCACGCTGGCGGCGCTGCTGGCCTCGGCGCTGGCGGTTTCCGCTTCGATGGCGACCGCGGTGTTTGAGCGTCGCAGCGAAGTTGGCCTGATGAAGGCTCTGGGCGCGGGCAATCTGGCCGTGGCCGTTCTGTTTTTTGCCGAGGCTGCGCTGCTGGCTTTGATTGCCGGAGCGCATTGGCTTCGCCGGAGGCGCGCTGCTGGCCCGCCAGATCGGCCAATCCATCTTCGACTCGCAGATCACGATCCAGCCAGTGCTCTTGCCCGTCATTCTGACCATTGCCGTGATCGTGACCTTTGGCGGCAGCGCCGCCGCCATCCGGCGCGCGGTAAAGTTTGATCCGGTGTATGCGCTGCGAGGTGATGCGTGAGTTCGCCCGCGCGATCACACAGCCAGCAGTCGCCCGTCGCCGCGCGGCTGCGCCTCACACTTCGATGTTCCTGCGTATGCTGGTGCGCGCCGCCGTGCTGCGCCGCGGCCGTGCCGCCTCTGCCCTGCTGGCCATGGTGGTGGCTGCCGCCGTCGCCACCGCCATGCTCAATCTCTACGTGGATGTGCAGGCCAAGCTGCGCCGCGAATTTCGCAAGTACGGCGCCAACGTCGTCGTGGTCGCGAAGGACGGCCAGGACCTTGCCTGCAGATACGCTATCCGACAGCTCAGATCCGTTCTCGGCACGGGCGGCATCGCAGTTCCCTTCGCGCTATGCCGTTGCCCGCACCGCTGATGGTCATTCGGTGGTCGTCGCCGGAACCGATCTCGAACAGGTGCAGAAGCTCGACAGCTGGTGGTCGGTGACGGCTGGCCGAAGGCTCCGCACGATGCGCTGGTCGGCGCTCGCGCCGCCGGCGTTGTCGGCTCAGCCGGAAAGCCGTTCGACCTCAGCTTTCAGGGACGCACGATTCAACTGAATCCCGTCGGCACCTTGCAAACCGGCGCGGCCGAAGACAGCCGGATCTACATTTCTCTGGCCGATTTCACCGAGTGGACGCATGTGCCGTATTCCACCGATCGAAATCTCGGCCTCGGGTTCGCCGCAGGAAATCAGCGCCACGATCCAACGGCTCGCGCAGGCTCTTCCCGGCGCTGACGTGCGCCCCGTGCGCCAGGTCATGGAGGGCGAGGCTCACGTGTTGGGAAAGATGCGATCCACGCTTCTGGTGGCTGCCATTCTGATCATTCTCACCGCCGCGGTGTGCGTGCTTTCCACCTTGACGGGATGGATCTCCGACCGCCGCCGCGACTTTGCCCTGATGAAAGCCCTGGGCGCCTCCGGCAGGATGATCCAGGGATTCTTCGCCGCCGAGGCCGCAGCCCTGGGTGCGATCGGAGCCGCTGCTGGGTTTTGCCATCGGCGTCGGAGTTGCGATCTGGATCGGCCGAGCGAATTTTCATGCCCCGGTCACGCCGCGCCTCAGCGTTTTGCCGGTCATTCTGGTGGGCGGGATCGTCATCGCGCTGGTCGCCGCCATCCTGCCGATATCTCTGCTCCGGCGGGTTCAACCTGCTAACATCCTGAGGGGAGAATGACATGATCAGGCTCAGCCATGTCAGCCGTCTCTATCCGGCCCAGGCCGAAGGCGGGGGCGTAGTGCGTGCGCTGGACGACGTTTCTCTCGCAGGTTGAGCCCGGCGAGTGGCTGGCCGTCATGGGTCCGTCGGGTTCAGGAAAGTCCACCCTGGCCAATCTGATCGGCTGCCTCGATCGTCCGACTTCCGGCGAAATCTGGCTCGACGGCGAAAATGTTGCCAGGATTTCCGCTCAGGATCTGAACCGCGCCCGCGCGGAAAAAGTCGGTTTCATCTTCCAGCAATTTCATCTGATTCCCTATCTCACCGCGCTCGAAAACGTCATGCTGGCGCAGTACTTCCACAGCATGACCGACGAGCAGGAAGCGCTGGCGGCGCTGGCGCACGTCGGATTGAAAGATCGCGCCCGGCATCTGCCCGCCCAGCTCTCCGGCGGAGAGCAGCAGCGGGTTTGCATCGCCCGCGCCCTGATCAACGATCCCAAAATCGTTCTGGCCGATGAGCCCACCGGAAATCTGGACGCGGTCAACGAAGAAATCGTGCTGCGCCTGCTGCGCGAACTGCACCGCCAGGGACGCACCATCGTGATGGTCACGCACGACCCGGTCGTTGCCCGCCTGGCCGATCGCAGAATCGAACTGCATCACGGCAAGATCGCCGATCAGGAAGTTTTCGCCATGGCCGACGAAGAGCAATTCGACGAAGTCCTCGAAGAACTCTGGGCGGTCGAGGAGCACGGCGAGATCGCCGAAATCGGACGCATGGAAGTTCACGGCGCGCTGCCGGTCAGCATCGCGGTCGAAAAGATGACCGCCCTGGGCCTGCTCACCACCCGGCCGCATCCGCCGGAGGCTCACAATCACAAGCCGTTCGTGAATCCCTGCCACGACGCGCTCAAGCCTTCAGGCGTGTCCACCGGCGATGGCAGCATGATCGTCGAATTCACTGCCCGCGGCCGCCAGCGCGCCGCCGACATCATCCGCCGCCATCGTCTGGCGGAGCGTCTGTTCACCGACAGCCTGGCGCTGGACAGCGAATCAGAAATCGAGCAGCAGGCCTGCAAGTTCGAACACATCCTCTCGACCGAAGCCACAGACAAGATCTGCAGCTTCCTGGGCCATCCCCGCACCTGCCCGCACGGCGCCCCCATACCGCCGGGCCCGTGCTGCGAGCGCAACCTGGTGTCGCGGGAGGCAGAACAAGTCCGGACTTCGCGCTTTAAGTAAAGCTTCAACCGCGCCGGATTGTTGTTACGAACTGCACTAGCCGATTCATTCCGAACCCGCCGCTTCATTGTCATTCCGAACCGCTTTAGCGGTGAGGAATCTGCTGTTGTCACACCTGCGGCCAAGCCCCTCACTTGATCTTCTTCCAGACCACGTCCTCATTGTTTCTGCGGTCGATCATGGCGTCCACCTTGACCATGCTCGCCGCGCCGGAAAAGCCAGCGGCCTTCGACTCCCTTGCGAAAAAATATGTCGGTTGACTCGGGCACTAGCAGAACTTTGTCGCGGCCCGTCCGCTGCGCATACAAGTCGTCGCCGTCCGAGAGAAACCGCCTGCGTCTACTCCCGGCGCCAGCTCATAGGTTCCGACATATTCGGCATATTTCTTTGTGTCCACCTTTCCCGGAGCTGGATCCTCGTAGTAGCGGAGCATCTGACCGGCAACGATCTGCCATTTTCCATCGCGATACATCCAAGTGTCGGTACCGTGATAGCGGGCGGTCATGTTCTGGCCGAAAATGGTTTCGGTTTCGTCGAGATCGTAGCTGAGGATCGCCGTGTCACCCTGGATATGGCTCTTCGCATTCACCACCTTGATGCTGCCGGAGTAGCCCTTGGGAAGCGGAGTAATGTCATTCGACCAGGGCCGTTTTGTCCATGCTTCTTCCCTTTTCGTCAAAGTACATGCTGTCGTCGGCGAAATATTTCTTCCACGGCGTCCGATCACCAGCCGGCACGCTGTCGAACATCTCCTGGCGTATTTCGGACCAGATCTCGTCCTGCGTGATCGGGGCGGGCTTGGCGGATGTGCACGCTGTCATGCGCCGCCAGCAAGTATCAGGATTGCGGAACGCGTTATGAATTTCACTGTATCCTCCGAGTTCTAGTCCTCCGGCTCGAGACTTCGCATCAAGACTGGTCTTGCTGAACGCCGAAGGATGCTCATTCTAATTTCACAGCCGATTGTCCGCCCAAAACATCTATGCGCCCTTATGATGAATTGCATCTCCATTCATGACCAGCCCGACGACCCTGCATCGGCGTATTTGATTCCGGCTTTGGCGGACTCACCGTTCTCAAGGAACTGGTCGCGCTGGTGCCGGACGCCGACTACCTCTATTTCGGCGACACGGCGCGTCTGCCCTACGGTTCGAAGTCGGCCGAAACCGTTGCCAGGTATGCCATCGGCGCGGCGCACTATCTTGAACAACACGGCGCACAGATGCTGGTGATCGCCTGCAACACGGCCACTGCTCTGGCTCTTGATCAGATTACGCAAGCCTCCGGCGTTCCAGTGGTCGGTGTGGTCGAGCCCGGAGCCGAGCGCGCTGCCGCCGCCAGCCAGGCCGGCAGAGTTGTAGTCATCGGCACCGAAGCGACCGTCAGCAGCCACGCCTACTCGAAGGCCCTTGAAGCTCGCGGAGTGCAGGCGCGGGAGAAAGCCTGCCCGCTGCTGGTGCCGCTGGTGGAAGAAGGATGGGCGGAGCACGCCGTCGCCGAGCAGGTGGCTCGCATCTATCTGGACGAGGCTTTTGCCGACGGCTTTGAGTCCGCCGACGTTCTGGTGCTGGGCTGCACTCACTATCCGCTGCTGAAGCCGCTACTGCACCGACTGGTGCCCAGCCATGTGACCATCGTGGATTCCGCCGACTCCACCGCCCGCGTGGTCAGCCAGTTACTGCGGAAGGCTTGCCGAAAATCCTCTCCTGAAGAAGAGCGCCGCGGAGTGCCGCGCCTGAAGTTCTTCGTGACTGATTCGGTGGAGAAATTTCGCCGGCTGGGAGCAAGATTTCTGGGAAGGCCGATCGAAGATGTCGAGCACGTGGAACTGAAAGAGTAAAAGGCAATAACCACGAAGGGCACTAAGGAAGTTCATCAGCTTTCCTTCGTGTACCTTAGTGCCCTTGGTGGTTAGAGATTTTCGAGGACGTTAGTACAGCCGGAAACTCACTTCCACGTTGATCTGCACTGCCACCGGCTTGCCATCTTTCATGGCCGGCTCGAACTTCCAGGTCTTGACCGCTTCGATCGCCTTCTCATCCAGTCCCAGACCCAAGCTGCGCGCTACACGAATGTCTCGCGGCTTGCCGTCCGGTCCGACGACCAGCCACAGAACGCATGTGCCCTGATACTTCGCCTTGCGAGCTTCTTCCGAATACTCGGGATCGGGTTGGTAGACAACCCGTGGGGCGCTGACTCCGCCGCCGACGCGAAACACTCCGCCGCCGACACCACCGCCACGGCCCTCACCGACGCCGGGCCCAGTGCCAACGCCAACGCCGCCGCCGGAACCTGATCCAATACCACCGCCAGAACCGGTTCCGTTCGAAGGAGGTCCAGAAGGCAGATGCGACATCGGGTCGCCCAGGTTCGGCAGGTTGTTGGAAGCCAGCTTGACCTGCGGCGGAATCACCACCGTAGGCTCAGCCGTCAGCTTGGGATTGTCGTTGCGCACCACCACCATCGGAGGCGTGATCTGCTCCATCGACTGCTTGGGCAGTTTGCCCTTGGGCGCCTGGAACTTGTCGCGATCGCCGCCACCACCACCGCCACCTGCCTGTGTCTTCGACGGCTGCAGTGGAGGAATATCGTCCGGAGAAATCAGGGTGACCGTCTCGTGCGGCTTCACGATCTGCTGCACCACTCTTCGGCCCAGCAGCGTGACCCCAATGATGGCCGCCAGCACCAGGACGTGCACTACGGTTGAACCCAGCACGCCGTTCTTCTTGTAATCGTAGAAACCCCAAATATCCTTGACCGGAATCGGCTTCGAAGTCAGGACCAGTGGAGGCTGTTTCTTGGGAAAGAAAAAATCGTCCAGATTCTGGAACAAGCGACTTCCACAGCGGCTCTTCCAACGTGCTCTTCGGAAGCAGCAAGTTGAGTTCGGGTTCGGCGCCGGCGCGGGGTTTGATGTCGAGTGTTGGCATAGTTAACCCGAATTCGGTCTTCTCAGTCGAAGGAGTTCTCGCTAATCGCTCTATCTAATGCTTGATGAGCACATTGGCTGCCAAGTTGCTTCCCGCTCTGCGAATACGTCCGTATTCCGAAACTGGCAGCAACGCTCGCTGCGTTCCGCCAGACGAGCAATACCTCAGTTTAGATGCTACCGCTCACGCAAACGTTACCGTGAGAAAATTGTACACGTTTTTCGGGCCTTTTCGACAGTGCTTTTGCGAGTGCCCATACCGGCGCCTTGTCCAGCGGTGTGCGCTGGCGGTCAATGGACGTTCGTTCGCCCGCTCCCTATAATGAAAAAAATCAACCATTTGGGAGAAACCAACCGAGTGCCGCTGGACCTGAAATCCACCATCAATCTGCCTAAGACCGACTTTCCCATGAAGGCCAACCTGCCCCAGAATGAGCCCAAAGCTCTGGCCCGCTGGGAGCAGATGCGGATCTACGAGCGTATTCGCGAGGCGCGAGCGGGGCGCAAGCTCTATGTGCTGCACGACGGTCCGCCCTACGCCAACGGACCCATCCACCTGGGCACCGCGCTCAACAAATGTCTGAAGGATTTCGTCGTCAAGTCCAAGACCATGGCCGGATTTGATGCCCCCTACGTCCCGGGATGGGACTGTCACGGCCTGCCCATCGAGATCAAAGTCGACCAGATGCTGGGCGGCAAAAAGCTGCAGATGCGGCCGCTCGATGTCCGCCGGGAGTGCCGCAAGTATGCCCAGAAATTTCTCGATCTGCAGCGCGAGCAGTTCAAGCGCATCGGCGTCTTCGGACGCTTTGACCGGCCCTACTCCACCATGACTCCGCAGTACGAGTCGGTGGTGCTGGAGACTTTTTACAGCTTTTTACGAAAACAATTTCGTCTACAAGGGCCTGCGCGCCGTCTACTGGTGCATCCACGACGAGACCGCGCTGGCTGAAGCCGAAGTCGAATACGAGAACCACACCAGCCCGACGGTCTGGGTGAAGTACGCGCTGCTCGACGATCCCGCGAAGATCGATCCTGCGCTGGCAGGGAAAAAAGTCTTCGACCATCATCTGGACCACCACTCCCTGGACGCTTCCCGCTTCCATGGCGGTGGCCTTTCATCCCGCATGAAGAGTACGTCGCCCTCGAATCTGGCGGCGAGGTCTACATCGTCGCGGCACAGACTGGCCGCCGATGTGGCGGCGAAATGCGGTCTGACGGACGCGCGGAGCTGGCGCGCTTCCCCGGCAGCAAGATGGAGCGCCTGAACTTTCAGCATCCGTTTCTCGATCGCAAGATCCTCGGCGTGCTGGCCGACTACGTCACCATGGACACGGGCACCGGCGTGGTCCACACTGCGCCATCGCACGGCGCCGAAGACTTCGCCACCGGCGTGAAGTACGGGCTCGACGCCACCAGCAACGTGGATGAAGCGGCATCATGCGCAACGGCCTGCCCGAATACGACGGCCTGAAGGTTTTCGACGCCAATGCGCCCATCATCGAGCTGCTGAAAAAGCGCGGCGTGCTGCTGCATACCGGAAAAGCTCGAGCACTCTTATCCGCACTGCTGGCGCTGCCACAATCCCATCATCTTCCGCGCCACCGAGCAGTGGTTCATCTCGATGGAAACGCCGATGCCGGGTGGCGGCACGCTGCGCAGCCGCACTCTGGAAGAAATCGAGAAAGTGAAATGGGATCCGGCCTGGGGCGAAGAGCGCATGCCCAACATGATCGCCACCCGTCCCGACTGGTGCATCTCGCGCCAGCGCGTCTGGGGCGTGCCCATCGCGGTTTTCCTGTGCAAGAGCTGCGGCAAGCCGCTGAACGATCCGGCCGTCAATCGCAAAGTGGTCGAGCTTTTCGCGCGCGCCGGCGCGGACGCCTGGTACACGCCCGAAGCCGATGCGCTTCTCCCCGCCGGAACGAAGTGTCCGCACTGCAGCGGCACAAGCTTTCGAGCGAGAGACCGACATTCTCGACGTCTGGTTCGAGTCCGGATCCAGCTATCTGCGCGCTGTGCGACGACGAACCCGGCTATCCCTGGCCCTCGGATCTTTACCTCGAAGGCGGCGATCAGTATCGCGGATGGTTTCAGTCTTCCCTGCTCTGCGCCATGGGCACTCGCGGCAGCCCGCCCTACCGCGGTGTCGTGACCCCCGGCTGGACGCTCGACGAGAAGGGCCGGGCCATGTCGAAGTCGCGCGGCAACGACGTCGATCCGGTCGACATCGCCAACCGTCTGGGCGGCGAGATCGTGCGCCTCTGGGTGGCCTCGGTCGATTTCCGCGAAGACGTCGTCGGCTCCGAACAGCTGATGCAGCGGGTCGCGGAAAGCTATCGCAAGATCCGCAACAGCCTGTTTCGCTACGTGCTGAGCAATCTCTACGACTTTGATCCGCAGCGCGACGCGGTCGCCTTCGACGAGATGGACGCCCTCGATCAGTACATGCTGCGCCAGACCGTCGCCATGTCGGCGGACGTAACTCGGCTGGTACGACGAGTTCGCCTTTCACAAGATCTACCACCGCATAAATGATTTCTGCGTGGTCGAGTTGAGCGCCTTCTACTTCGACGTGCTCAAGGATCGGCTCTACACCTCCGCGCCGAACTCGCGCGGCCGCCGCGCGGCGCAGACCGCGATCTGGCGCATCGGCGAAGCTCTGGTCCGCCTGCTCGCGCCGATCATGAGCTTCACCTGCGACGAAGTGTGGCAGTATCTGCCCGCGCTGCCAGATCGCCCGGCCGAGCGTGCATCTTGCCAACTTTCCCGCCGCATCTGACATTCTGGGCGGCGCGCGATTCCGGTGGATGATCCCGAAGCAACGCGAGGACTGGAAGACGCTGCTGGCGGTCCGCACCGAGGTGCTGAAGGCGCTGGAAGAAGCCCGCCAAAGCAAGCTGATCGGCGGCGCCAACCTGGAAGCTCAAGTCACGGTGACCGCCGCCGAGCCGGTGTTCTCCGTGCTGGCGCGTTACAAGGACCAGCTGCGCTATCTGTTCATCGTTTCGGCGGTCACGCTGCAGCAGGGCGCTTCGGGAAACGGAACAGGCGGAGTGAGCGTGCAGGTGAGCAAAGCCGACGGCAAGAAGTGCGAACGCTGCTGGAACTACTCCACCCACGTGGGCGAAGATCCGGTCTATCCCACGGTGTGCGAACGCTGCAGTGCCGTGCTGAAAGAACTCGGCGGATAAGCGATGCTTGCGCTGAGCTGCGACGCTTCTCTGCGATTGCAGGTTTCGGATCAATTCCGAATGACGACTCATGCCACACGCAGCTTCCACTTCCTGATTGCCCTGCTGGTCCTGGTCCTCGACCGGGCTGCGAAGTGGGTTGTGGCCAAGAACATTTCCCTGCACGACAGCATTCAGATCATTCCGGGATTCTTTCGTCTTACCCATGTAGAGAATCGCGGCGCGGCTTTCGGTCTCTTCGCCGACTCGCCTTCGGAATGGAAGATCACCGTGCTGGTGCTGTTCTCGATTGTGGCGCTGGCCATCGTCTCGGTTCTGCTCTGGCGCAACAGCCACTCCATGCGGAGCACCGGGATTGGCCTGGCGCTGATTCTTGGGCGGCGCGGTGGGTAATCTGTGGGACCGCCTGCTCAGCGGGCGGGTGGTCGATTTTCTGCTGTTCTACGTCGGCCAATATCAATGGCCCGCGTTCAACGTGGCCGACAGCGCGATCGTGGTCGGCGCCGGCCTGCTGGTCGTCGAAATTCTCTTCGCCAAATCTCCTGCGCCGGAAAAATCGGCCTAACCCAAAAGCATTAACCGCAAAGATCGCAAAGAAAAACCGCAAAGGTCGCTAAGAGAATCTTTGCGACCTTTGCGGTCGTCTTAGTGCCCTTTGCGGTTCAAGCGTTTACTGCACTACTACGCCGACTTCTTTTCCGCCATCTGGGCGTAAAACGCCTGGGCTCCCTTTTCCATTTCCTGCTTCGGTCAGGTCTGCCACGTGGGTGCTCACGGTCCAGGCATGGCCGAAGGGATCGACGAAGTGACCCACACGGTCTCCCCAGAACATGTCGGTACGCCGGACCGTGGGCTCTTGGCGCCAGCGGCGACCGCGCGCTTGTGAATACTCGTCAACATTGGGAACATAAAGATAAATGCCCCCGGTGTATGCGCCCAGCGATTGCGGCGACTTGCCGCCCATGTTGGGGATTTCATCGGACAAAAAGATGATCGAATCGCCAATTTTTATTTCAGCGTGGATGATTCTTCCGCCCGGACCCGGCATTCGCATGCGTTCCTCAGCGCCGAATACTTTCTTGTAAAACTCGATGGCCTTCGCGGCGTCGCTGAACCACCAGGGACGGAGTTGCAGTGTGGAAGCCTTCAGGAACTGGTTTTACCGAAGCTGTCATATGATTTCTCCTTCATGTGTGGCCGGTTGGCTGGAGTAGAAGTCATTCCTTCGAGCGGATTCGTATTCTACTGCCGATGCGGCTGCGAAAGATGTGAAAACTTTGTAAAAAAGTAAGCAAATACCTCTGTCATCCTGAGCGAAGTATTTGCTTCGCGAAGCGAAGCAAACCGCAGTCGAAGGACCCCTACTGATTCCTGAGACGGCCGACTCCGCTCAGGATGACAATCGTGCTACTTCGCAGCGGTTAGGCGGAAATGAACGGCTGCAGCTACGGCGCTCCGTACAACTGCCGGTACACATTGGCATTGCGGAGAATGGCCTGCACGTACTCCCGGGTCTCGGTGAACGGAATTGATTCCACGAACTCCTGCGGATCGCGATACTTTCCCTGTCCCAGCCAGTCGTCCACCCGGTTCGAGCCGGCGTTGTAGGCAGCCAGGGCGTACTCGAAGGCGCCGAACTTGTCCACCATCTCGCGGAAATAGCGCGTGCCCAGTTGCAGATTGATCTCCGGGAGTGAACAATTGCGTCGGAGAAAAATGTTTCAGCTTTTCCTGCTTGGCCACCGCGCTTGCCGACCTTGGGCAGCAGCTGCATCAGTCCCACCGCATTGGCTCGTGAAACCGCGCCGGGATTGAACTCCGACTCCTGCCGGATCAGCGACGCCACCAGGTACGGATCCAGCGCGTTCTGCGATGAGAATTTCTTCAGATCGGTCCAGTACGGCTTGGGAAACAAGGCTTCCCAGTAAGAGCGCGGCAGGGTGGGCAAATCCACCGCGAAATAATTCGGCACGGCGCGCTTGAACACCTGAATCGCGCCGTCGTAGCGTCCCGCATCCTGGTAGAGCCGCGCCGTCTCGGCCGCCACCCAGTTCCCTTTGTCCTCGTTGCCGGCGGCCTGCAGTTCGCGCACGGCAAAATCCACCAGCGCGCCGTTCTCCAGCAACTGCGCTTTCTGATAGCGCAGGTTGTCGGTTGGCGGCTCGGTCGTCGTGATGCTGGTGCCTGCGCTGATGGCGGGAACGCGGTCCAGCAAGGCGTAGTGCGGCGGATCGTCATCCGACTTGATCTCTCTCAGCCGCCGGCGCGCCAGTTCGCCATAGTAGAAATTGCGGAAGCGTTCCGAAAGCTTCTGGTAGTAGGCGCGCGCCATGGCCGGAGTCGTTGTCTTCTTCCGCCAGCCGTGCGCGCCAGTAAAGTGCCGCGGGAACTTCCGCCGAAGTGGGATACAGACCGATCTGCTGCTCAAATCCGGTCTTGGCCTCGGCATTCCGGCCCTGGCGCAGGCTCAGCCACGCCACCTTCCAGTGCGCGTAGGAGGCGCGGCCCGCATTGGGAAAGCGCTGCTGCAACTCGCGATAAGCGTCAATCGCCTTGTCGTAGTCGGGTTTGAGCAGATAGATAGTTGCCCGCCGAAAGCAACGCCTGTTGCAGCCAGAGACTGGTGGGCGCGGCTCTGCCGCAGCTCCGCCAGGTTGCGCAAGAAAGCCTTCGTCATCGTCGCTGGCGCGAGCCAATCTCTCCCAGGTTGAACAGCCGCTGGGCATTGATTTCCGGCGTGGCGAGCTGGCCAGCGCATCCAGAACCTTCTTGGCTTCCTTGTTCTGTCCCGAGCGGCGCAAAGCCACCGCCAGCGCCAATTGGACGTCAGGGCGATCGTTCGGGCTGACCACGTTGAGCAGATCGCGATACTCGTCCGCCGCATCGCTGAAGCGCTTGCCCTTGGCCAGCAGATCGGCGCGCGTTCTGCGCCCGTTCGGTCCCAGCGGGGGCAACTGGCGTGGTCGAAGCCAGTTTCTTCAGCTCGGCATCCGCCTGGCTGGCTTCTGCGCTCAGCGGCATGGTGATGTACAGATTGCGCAGGATTTCGACCGCCTTCGCCGGCTGTCCCGCCGCGGCGTAGGCGCGTCCCAGCGCCAGTTCCAGATCGGCGCGCGGCGGCTGCCGATCTTTCTCCAGCAGGGCGATCGCATCCTGCGCCCGGCCTTCCGCCAGCAGGGCGTTGGCATACAGAACATGCGCATCGCGCAGTCAGCAGCGACTCGGGATACGTCTTGTCGAAATCGCCCAGCGTGGTAACCGCTTCGGCGGTGCTGCCCAGTCTGAAAATACGATGTGCCCAGATAGAAGCTGACGTAGTCGCCCAGATCTCCGGCCTGGGGTTTGGCGCGGTTCAGCGGATCGATCGCCTTGGCGTAGTCGTGATCGAGGACGTGCGCGTATCCCACCACCAGCCAGGCCAGCGCGCCCGCATCTTCCTTGCGTGTGACGCCGGGCATAGGCTTCCACTCCGGCGTAGGCGGCGGGAGTGCGGTCCTGCAGCAGTTGCCGCGCCATCGGCTTCAGACTGGCGGAGGCGACAAACGCCTGCGTGCATCCGGCGCAAGCGAGGCGACGACCGGCTTCGCCGTTTGGCAGCTGACTTCTTGCTCTGTTTTCTTGGTGGACTGAAGTTTTTCTGGTGGAAGACTGCGCCGCGGCAACGGCGAAACCGCAGGGAGAACGCAAATCCAGACGCACACGAGCACAGCCACGATCAGAGAAATTCGAATCAGGACCGATTGCCAACGATGAAAGACCACTCTGTCAATTTCGCCGAAAATTGGCGCCCATGATGGAACTATCATCCTCGGCCAGGCTGCGAACCAGTTCCTGGCTGAAGTAGTCGGCGCCGCCGGCCGCGGTGTTGCCGTATCGCTTCTGGTAAGTGGCGCGGCTCTTTTCGATGTCTTCCTTGAGCCGGTCGTACAGATCTTTGTTCTTGCGTCCTTCCGCTGACTTTCACCTGGTTGTACAGCTTGATCTCATCCACCAGCAGCCGGGCAAAGCGCTGCGCCTTGCGGTGGACGTCGGCATCCTCGGGCGAGAGGTTGGCAAACGGATCGGCCGCCGGAGCAGGCGCGGCTGCTGCCGACGCTGTGACCACCGGCTCGGCTGTGAGCCACTGCGACCGGCTGTTCGACCTACGACCGGCGGAGGCGGCAACCGGAATCGGGAACTGGCTGCGACATGCTTCGGGCGCGTGTGCCGCAAAAGGATCCGAATGGAGCCGGAGCAGCCTGCGCCGGCGGCGGCGCGCTTTCAGTTTTCTCGCCTGGCGCCTCGGCGGCTTTCTTCTTTCTGCGCCTGCTTGCGCAGCGAGGCCACTTCCAGCCACGCGCTGGTCGCCAGAACCAGCAACTCCAGGGCGGCGGTGTCCATCTTTCCGCCTGGCTCAATCCCGGCATCGGCGTAGACCAGTGCTGCCACCTTTTCCTTCAGCAACAGAGGCAGCACCAGCACCTGATCATCGGCTGGACGCGCCGAATCGCGAAACAAATTCCGGATCGATATCGCTGGTCGCTCCGCTGAATGGCATGCGCGACCGCAGAGCCTGTTCCGGCAGCTCCCGATGGTCACGTTCAGAGCAAAATCCTTGATGGTGTCTTCGCCGTCTTTGGTAAAGCCGCGTCCCTGCCAGCCGGTGGCGGCGCCGGCTTTGACCACGAACAGCGCGCCGCGGCCGCTGTAGCGCACCGTATTGTCCAGCAGCGCGCGCAGAATTTCTCTTTGGGTGGTGCCCGCTGGATGGCCGAAATCGCCTTCAGCAGATTGGCCGATCCACCGTCTCCAGCAGCACCCGCACGCCGACGCCGTCTGCCTGCGGAAGCTCCTCCAGAACCCGGCGCACCAGTTCCTCGCGCAACTGCGGAATGTGGCTCTCCAGTACCTGGGAAACCACTTTCTCGACGATTTGTTCGACTTCGGTTCTCTCTGCCATGGTCAGGTCAGCACTTCGGCCGCTGGATCCGGCTTTCTTGCCCTTCATCCTCTGGTTAAACCTTGATTATATGGTCACTTGACCGGTGTTTTCCGGTCACCTAAGGACGTGTTCTACTGCGGAATCGCCGCTCCTTGGAATTTATCGCAAACCGGCCCAGTTATAGATACGTCAAAACAATTAAGCCGAAACGTGGGTTACCAAGTAAAATAACATTTCTCTCGTGCGCTCCAGGGCGTGAAAATTGTTGCATCGGAAGAAGAATGACAGCCATCCAACCAAAAGTAAGTGAGCCGGTCAGTGATGAGCTGGCGCTGGTTCAGGCCGCCAAGGGCGGCGATGTATCGCGCGTTTGAGGAACTGGTCCGGCGTTACGACCGGAACGTGTTTCGCATTGCGCAGCACATCACGCAGAACCGCGAAGACGCGGAAGATGTGGTGCAGGATGCGTTCCTCAAGGCGTACACGCAACCTGGATCAGTTCCAGGGCCAGTCCAAGTTTTATACCTGGCTGGTGCGCATCGCGGTCAACGAAGCGCTGATGAAGTTGCGGCGCCGTCGGCCCGAGCGCATGGTTTCGCTGGACGAAGATGTAAAGACCGAAGAGGATTCGGTTCCGCGCGAAGTCGCGGACTGGAGTCCGAATCCGGAGCAGCAGTACAACCAGGCGGAGTTGAAGGAAATCCTGACGCAAGACGATTCAGGGGCTTCCTCCGAGCTTTCGCACGGTGTTTGTGCTGCGAGACGTGGAAGGTCTTTCGACCGAGGAAACGGCTGAGGCGCTGGAGCTCAGCATTCCGGCGGTCAAGTCGCGGCTGTTGCGGGCGCGGTTGCAGTTGCGGGAACGGCTCAGCCGTTACTTCCAGAAACGTGAGAGCGGAGATGGCAAACAGTGAAGTGCTCTGAGTTTCTGCAAGAACTGACCAACTACCTGGACGGCGTCCTCGACGACCGCACCAAGGCCGAACTGGAAGACCATCTGGCTTGGTGCCACAACTGCTACGTGGTCTGCGACACCACCAAGAAGACCATCGAGATTTACCGCGACTCCCAGCTCTACGAACTTCCCGACGATCTCCGCAACCGCCTCCGCTCCGCCATCGTGGCCAAGTGCGAGGCCCACAAGAAAGCCGGCCCCCAGGAAGTCTGATGCAGGCCGGCGTCCACCATCGTGTTCGCGGACGAAGTCTGCTCAGAGTGACCTAGCTCGCATCACGTCTGCTAATCCCTGATCCGGCAGCACTTCCAGCCCCAATCCGCCCGCATGTCGCTCCCGTATCCCCGAGAACCTTTTCTGGTCGAAACTGAATCTAAGTAATTAACAGCCGGTGCCAGCCTCGTGGTTAGAGGGCTGTCGGGGAGGCAGTATGATCGCGAAATTATTCGATGCTTTCTTCGGTTGCAGACATTCTCATTATAGTTTTCCTATCTCGGTTCGGCCCGCGTTCGCGCCGCAACTCCGCGGCCTTGCTGACTGGCACCTATGTCGCATGTCTGGATTGCGGCAAGGAATTTCCCTACGACTGGCAGGAGATGAAAGTCATCACTTCGCCGGCCAGCAGCAGCGTCAGCTGCGTAGCGTCGCTGGCCGCACAAAGCAGCTGCCTAAGCACGAATTCACGATTGATTCATCAGACTAAGCCGCGAGTTCCTCGCGGCTTTTTCACTTGCAGTGTGTGCCGCGCTCAGATTGTGCGGCACAAATAAAAACCGGCGGCCGAAGCCGCCGGATTGAACTCGCGCCTGATAGTGCTTTCAGTTGCTGCTGCTGTCATCCCGCCGCTTCAGCGTGGGACGATCATCATCGTTGCTCGTCTTGTCGTCGCTGCCATTCTTGTCCGGCGTTGAGGTCCGCCGCAAGCTCGGCTTCTTGCTCGTCTTCCTTCTTGTCCAGGATCTTGTGACGATTCTCGATCGCCGCCAGCCGCGATTTCACGTCGTCAAACTCCGAGGTCGAAACCATGTACTGCGCCCGCGCCGGCAGGATTTGCGCAATCTCTTCCTGCGACTTGGCGATCCGGTCCGGAGTCTGAGGATGGGTCGAGAATGCCTTGGCCAGACGTCCCCGGCTTCTTCTTCTCCTGCGCCTGCACCTTTTCAAAGAAGCTGATGAAAGCCTGCGGATCGTATCCCGACTTGTACATGTACTGCAGTCCCAGGTAGTCGGCTTCGGCCTCGAAGCCGCGCGAGAAGTGCAGGAAGGTCATGGGCAGCGCCAGCCCCGCCGCCTCGTAGCCGGCATAGCCAATCGCTCCGCCCACGAAGATCAGCGGGATCGAAGCCATGTTCATCAGGTTGCCGCGAGTATTTTCACGCGCCGCATGGCAGGCCGCCACGTGGGCAATTTCGTGCGCCATCACGCCCGGCCAGTTCCGCTTCTTCGTCCGCCGCCAGAATCAGTCCGGAATTCACATAGAAAAAGCCGCCAGGCAGAGCGAAGGCATTGATGTCGTCGGAGTCAATCACCTTGATCGTGAACGGGACCTGCGCATCGGAGTTGCGCACCAGGTTCTGTCCCACCCGGTTGACGTATTCGGTAACCACCGGATCCTGGATCAGCTTGACGCGTGGATTCCACCTGCTGGGCATACTGCTTGCCCATGGCGATCTGCTTCTCCACGCCATACCAGTTGCCCAGCCCGGTCTTGCAACCCACGTTTCGGTTGCCGACGGCATCGACATCTGTCTTGCCGCCATCGTGTTTGACCTTGTCCGGATCGGCAGGCTCGACGCTGGGTGGCGCGGGAGCGCTTTTTGGGGCTGCGCTGTCGGAGGCATCGTCGCTCGGAGTGGCGCCGCCCTGTGATCCTGCGAAAAACTCCGTGGCGCCGCATAACTGAACGTCAAGCAACACAGCCGCGAGTGCTAAGAGCCGTAACTTCATGATGGACTCCCTTATTCCGCCCCGCCCCAGAGGACTGTCTGTCTGATTATACGCCCGCCCGGAAACGGCAATACCGGAGATTTCCCTATGGGGTTGGACGCAGAATCTGGCCACAAGGTTACCTCGAGTGTAGTCGGTAGCGCCGGCGTCTCGCCCACCGTCTCTCGGAGCGTCTCGCCCCGCCGGGCTGTTCGCGGTGCTTCCGGTCCCGCAGCTGCGCCGTGGCTGATTCTGCGCCGCGCGGCCTTTCAGCCACCATACTTTCGGCTTGGTCACAATCTCAAATTCCACCCGCAACTCGTCCTTCACCTTACCGTCCCGCCTCCACCACTGACGGGCTCGATTCCGAAGTCCCTCTGTTTCAGCTCTGCCGTGCCTCGATAGTGTCCGCTTTGCCCCTGGACCTCCAGCTTTACCGGACGGGTCTTGCCCGTGCAGCGTCAGGTCTCCATGCACCGTCCAGCGGCCCTCGCCGGCGCGCTCCGCCGACGGTCGAATGAAAGCGTATTTCGGGAAACTGGGCGGTATCCAGCACCTTGGGCCCCAGCATGGTCTCCTGGATCTCTGCCCGGTCCTTGTCCGACACGTCCTTGTCCATCACCCGCATCTTGCGCGCATCCACGGTCAGCTCCACCGAACGATCAGTTTCGTTCAACTGTCCCTTGCCTGATGGGTGCGCTGATCTCGTGATCGTGTCCGAAGGCCGAAAACAGCCCTGTCTTGAACACGCGCACCGTCATGACGGATTTCTGGGTATCGATCTCTTTTGCTGGCGTGGCGTCGGCCGCCCACAATACAAGCGGCGCAGGCCAGCATGGCGCACACAACCAACTATTGCTGATTCGGATAGACATTGGTCACCATTCAATGTGTGGGTCGTGTAAATGTGTGGGTCGTGCCGCGGCCGCGCCCCACTCCCGAGACTTGGTAGAATCGTTCCCAGCAATCTTGTCAACTAAGATGCGGATTGCGGGCCAAAGCGGCACAAAATCGCAGCGGTCCACCTGGAGGCATCTGGTCAGCGCAGGTATCACGTCGAGGACGACTGAGTGAGTGATAACGAAGTAGAACGCTTTGCGCCGGGCTGGCCGGGAATTGCTCCGCGCTGGACTTCCAGCGCCAAAAGCGGCAGTGGGCACCGCGCTCAACCTGCACAGCCGGGTATGGTTCACCCTGAGCCACGGCATCCTGAACGAAATCTACTTTCCGCGCGTGGACCAGGCCTGCACCCGCGATCAGGGACTGATCGTCACCGACGGCTCCAGCTTATTTCTCCGAAGAAAAGCGCACACTGCAAATTTGAAAACCATGCCGATCGAACCTGGCGTTCCAGTCTACGAACTGACCAACACAGAATTGCAGGGACGCTACCGCATCGAGAAGGAAGTCTTCTCCGATCCTTACCGCAACGTCGTCCTGCAAAGAATCCGCTTCGTCCCGCTGCAGGGCAAGCTGGCCGACTATCGCCTGTACGCGCTGCTGGCTCCGCATCTGGCGAATTGCGGCCGCGGAAAACACCGGCTGGGTCGGAGACTACAAAGGCACGCCCATGCTGTTTGCCCAGCGCAAGCGACTGCGCTCTGGCCTTCGCCTGCTCCGCTCCCTGGCGGAAGATGTCAGTCGGCTTCGCCGGATTTTCCGACGGATGGCAGGATCTCTCCCAGCACTACCAGATGACCTGGGACTACACCCGCGCGGAAAACGGAAACGTTGCGCTCACCGGCGAGATCGATCTGGCGGCGTGCAACGGCGAATTCATCCTGGCGCTCGGCTTCGGCGGCATCTGGTCCGAAGCCGGACAAGCAGGCGCGCGCCAGTTTGCTCGAACCCTACGACGAGCTACGCGAGCACTACGTCTGGCACTGGAAGCATTGGCAGGACAGCCTGCTGAAACTCGATGAGCCTCGCCGCGAAGTCGACCTCTATCGCGCCAGCGTGGCGGTAATGCGCTCGCACGAGTCGAAAGATTTCCTGGGCGGCGTCATCGCCAGCCTTTCCATTCCGTGGGGATTCAACAAAGGCGACGAAGACCTCGGCGGATATCACCTGGTCTGGCCGCGCGACCTGGTGGAAACTGCGTTTGGCTTGCTGGCCGCCGGCGCCGAACCCGACGCGCTGCGCGTCCTGCGCTATCTCGAAGTCACCCAGGAGGCGGACGGACACTGGGCGCAGAACATGTGGCTGGACGGCCGTCCCTACTGGAGCGGCATGCAGATGGACGAAGCCGCATTCCCCATCCTGCTGGTCGACATGCTTGCGCCGGCACTCTCCGTTCGTTCTGGGAGATCTGCAACGCTGGTGGACGCTGGTCAGTCGCGCAGCCGGCTTCATCGTCCGCAACGGGCCGGTGACCCAGCAGGACCGCTGGGAAGAAGACGCCGGCTACTCGCCGTTTACCCTGGCGGTTGAAATATCGGGACTGCTCGCCGCCGCCGATCTGGCCGACGCGGTGGGACAAGCCAGAGATCGCAACCTACCTGCGCGAGACCGCCGATTGCTGGAACGACAACATTGAGCGCTGGGTCTATGCCAAGGACAGCGACCTGGCGCGGCAACTCGGAGTCGAAGGCTACTATGTGCGGATCGCGCCGCCCGACTCCGACTGCGCGGCTTCTCCGCTGGAGGGATTTGTCCCCATCAAGAACCGACCGCCCGGGAGAGAACGCTGCGCGCGCCGCGCACCTGATCAGCCCGGACTCGCTCGCCCTGGTGCGATTTGGTTTGCGCGCGCCGGATGATCCGCGAATCCTGAACACGGTCAAAGTGATCGATGCGCTGCTCAAAGTGAACCTGCCCCAAGGTCCCTGCTGGTATCGCTACAACGGCGACGGCTACGGCGAACACGAAGACGGCTCGCCCTTCGATGGAACCGGCATCGGGCGTCCCTGGCCGCTGCTGGCCGGCGAGCGCGCCCACTATGAACTGGCGGCGGGACGTCCGCAGGCAGCCGAAGACTTGCTCAGAGTGATGGAACTGTCGACCGAGGGTGGCCGTCTGATTCCCGAGCAGGTCTGGGATGCGGCCGATATTCCCGCGCTCGAACTTGTTCCGCGGCAAGCCCACGGGCTCGGCCTGTCCGCTGGTGTGGGCGCACTCCGAGTACATCAAGCTGCGACGATCATTGCGTGACGGAAAGATCTTCGACCAGCCGCCGCAGACCGTGCAGCGCTACCAGGTAGAAAAGCAGAAAGCCACGTACTTCGAATGGCGCTTCAACAACAAATGCCGGAGCATGCCGCAGGGAAAGAAGCTTGCGCCTGGTGTTGCCGGCGCCGGCCCGGTGCACTGGAGCTTCGATGGATGGCAAACCGCGCAGGACACAAACTACGCGCGACCCGCTAGGAGTCTATACGTCGCAGACCTGCCGACCGACCAGCTTGCGTCCAGGGACGCGAAATCTGTCTTCACCTTCTACTGGCCGCAGGAGCAGCGCTGGGAAGGAACGAACTACTCGGTGGCGGTGGAATGAACGCAGGTTATGGCCTGCGCGCTGCCGTAATCCTCGCAAAATTGTCATCCTGAGCGAAGTGTTTGCTTCGCGAAGCGAAGCAAACACGCAGTCGAAGGACCCCTACTCTTCCATACTGAGCTCATCGTCCGTCGCCACCGGAGCACTCGCCGCTCTGCACTCGATGCGCCTATAGGGATCCTTCGACTCCGTTGGTCGATTCGCGAAGCGAATCGGCCCACTCCGCTCAGGATGACAGGCGCAGGAGGACATGGATGAAAGAAGCGCTTCAGTGGCCGACCACTCTCCCCGCATCAGCAAGCACCGGCGTCTCTTCGCTCCAACCGCTGCGCGAGATATTCGAATACAGCGCGCCGGCGCAAATCGCCGACGCCGTCAGCAATCCAATCCCCTCCCAGAACGGCCCGAGCAGCACGTGTCCCAATCCAAACAGCGCCATGTAAACCATGAAGCAGCCCAGAACCCACGAAAGCAGATTCCGGCCCAGATCGCGGGTCGGCGGCACCTCCGGAGCGAGCCGCGCAACCGGCTTCCATCCTGTCATTTGCGGACGAACGCTGCGGTAAAACTTCACCAGCACTTCTTCCGGCTCCGCCTTGGTCACGTAGGTGACGATCAGCCAGACCAGGGTGGTGACAACGGTCGTGGTCAAAGCCGTCTTGGCGAAAACCACCGGGTTGGTCCCGGAAAAAGGTTCGGTCCAGCGCAGCCAGATCGTCACGACCAGCGCCGTCGCCATCGCCGAAATTTCGCTCCAGGCATTGATGCGCCACCAGTACCAGCGCAGCAGGTAGACGCCGCCGGTGCCCGCGCCGACTTCCAGCACGACCTGCCATCCCGAGCGAATGTCAGCCAGCAGAACCGAAACGCCGGCGGAAGCGATCACCAGCAGCACAGTCGCCAGCCGTGAGATCAGCACGTAATGTTTGTCGTCGGCATCGCGCTTGATGAAGCGGCGATAGAAATCCGACACCAGATAAGACGCGCCCCAGTTCAAGCTGCGTGGCGATCGTGGACATGAATGCCGCCATGAATCCGGCGATCACAATTCCGCGCAGCGCCGGCGGCACATGCTGGCTCACGACCAGCATGTATCCGGTTTCGGGATGCTCCAGATGCGGATAGAGAACGACCGCCGCCAGCGCGGTCAGAATCCAGGGCCAGGGACGCAAAGCGTAATGCGCGACGTTGAACCAGAGCACGGACAGCAGTCCGTTCGTTTCGTCCTTCGCGCTGAAGATGCGCTGCGCAATGTAGCCACCGCCACCGGGCTCCGCTCCGGGATACCAGAACGCCCACCACTGCAATCCGATATTCACCACAAAAGTGATCACCGGCAGCAGCCACAGTCCTTCCTGCGAAAATGGGCGCGAGAAATCGGGAAAGAAAGCGGTAGCATCGCCCGCGCCCGGTCCCGCCGCAGCCCGCATTTCCGCCAGGCGGCTCAACAGGGTATGCATGCCGCCGGCGGCGGCAACCGCGTACCAGGCGACTCCAATCACAATCGCCATCTTCAGTGCGAACTGAAACAGATCGGTCCAGAGCACGCCCCACAATCCGCCCAGCGCGACGTAGAGGCCGGTGAATGGAATCAGAAACAGAACGCAGATCGCCAGCGCGTTGCGGTCGCTCACGCCCAAGCGTGACCGCCACGATGCTGGTCATCGCTTTGGTCACCCAGCCCAGGATCAGGCAATTCATCAGCAGGCCGAGATAGATGGCGCGAAAGCCGCGCAGAAACGCAGCCGGCTTGCCGGAATAACGCATCTCGGCGAACTGCACGTCGGTCAGCAGCCCGGAGCGTCGCCACAGCCGGGCGAACAGAAACACCGTCATCATGCCGGAGAGCAGGAAGCCCACCACAGCCAGTTCCCTGCGATGCCCTGGGTGTAGACCAGGCCGGTGACCACCAGCGGCGTGTCGGCGGCAAAGGTGGTCGCCACCATCGAAGTGCCCGCCAGCCACCAGGAGACGTTGCGTCCGGAGACGAAGTAGTCGTCCACGCTCTTGCCCGAGCGCGAGCGAAAATAAAGGCCCAGCATCAAGGTGATGCCGAGATAGAGGACGATCGCCGACCAGTCCAGCAGGGTGAAATTCATGGCGGGAAAGGATACACCAGGTTTGCCAGACTTCGAACAAGAAAGTGTTATATAGCGGTTTGACGGTTTCTCCGGAGGGCCGAGGCGGCAATGAGGGTATTCCCAATCTGCAGCACAGCGGCCAAGCCGCGAAGAGGCGCAAGAATGCAACCACGGCGCAAGCTGTGGGACAGGAGCAGAACGGATAACAAAGCCCCGAAGGGGCGAAAGAAACACTATCTGAGAAACGGTGGGCGGGACGCCGGCGCTACGAGAATCTATCCCGAATAGACCAGCTCCACTACCGTGCAATCGTCGCTCAAGCGGAGTGCCGCCACAGAAATTGGCTACCGCGGTGAAAATGTCCTCCATGGTGGAACTTTTTGCGGCCACTGTTTCCAGGCGCGAGTCCTCGAAGAAATCGCCGCGCGCGTTTTCCGCTTCGGTCACGCCGTCGGTGACCAGAATCAGCCGATCGCCGGCATGCATGCTGCAATGGTCGCTCTCATAGGTGGCATCGGCGAGCAAGCCCACCGGCAGGTTGCCGTGGGGCGGCCGGATCACCTCATGATTGCAAACCAGCAAGGGCGGCACGTGGCCGCAGTTGACGTATTCCAGTTCCCCGTCGCGCCGGAGACGCGCGATGATCATGGTGGCGTACTTCTCTCCGATGTGCTTGTGGGTGAAGAACCGGTTGGCAGCGACCACGATCTCGGTCAGCGGCATGCCGGCGGTGAGTTGGGAATAGATCATGCCTTGCAGAGTGTTGGCCAGCAGCGCCGCCGAAACTCCCTTGCCGCTGACATCCGCCAGCACCACCGCCAGGCCTTCCTCGGTATTGACCGCATCGAAGAAGTCGCCTCCGATTTCCTTGCAGGAAAGATTTCTGCCCTTCAGGCGGGCGAAGGGGACTTCAGGAATCGAGACTGCCATCAGCCCTTGCTGAATGGAAGCAGCAATGGAAAGTTCCTGCTGGTAGCGGCGAGCCGCCTCTTCGGCTTGCACCAGGCGGGCGTTTTCGATCAGCGATGCGGCTTCGGTCGCGATGGCGCGAAGAATGTCGTTGCTCACACTCGATATATCTCGCGAAGCGAAACGCGAGTCCACGTACAGCGCGCCCATCACCTCGGCCGAGCTTTCGGTCGGCGCCGCGGCCTGCACGTCGCGCGTGGTTTGCACTTGCGGCTTGCGCAGCGGAATGCAGATCACGGTGCGCAGATCGTAGGCCACAATGCTGTGCCGGCCCGCCAGGTCGAGCGACTGGCTGGTGTCGGTGATCACGAACTCGGAGTTCGACTTCAGCGCCTCCTCCAGAATGGAATGCGAAATCGTCGTGTCATCCAGCAGAGGTTCGTCCTTGGAGTTGCGCCCCGCGGCCAGGCGCAGGTTACCTTCCTCGTCCCGCATGAAAACATAGCCGCGCTCGGCGCGCGTAAGTTTCAACGTCGCATCCAGCAGAGTGACCAGGATTTCGTCGAGCACGCCGGTCGTGTTCAGCTTGCGGGCAGCTTCCAGAAACAGCGTCAGCTTCTCCAGATCGGTGGTGTCGGTGGAAATCTGAATGCCGGAAATCTGGCTCAGGAACTCGCGGGCGGTGTTGGAACTGGCATGCTGGGGATGGAAAATGACATACGAAACGTCGCGGACGCCGAACTCCACCCGATCGTTGCGCTCCAGCGTCTTGCGCTGGACGCGTTCGCCGTTGACGAAAGTTCCATGCTTGCTGCCCTGGTCCACCACGCAAAACTGCCCGTCTTCGGACGTGATCAGGGCATGGTCGCGGGAGACGCGAGGGTCGGCGATCACCAGATCCTTATCGACCTTGCGCCCAACGGTGAACGGAGTATGGTCGAGATTGATGGTGCGCTGGTCGTTTCCCTGCACGAAGACCAGGGTGGGGAAAATTCCCGATCCCGGGGAAGATGCCGGGCCCGTAATGGGTTGAAAAGCCATGTGGCGCTTGCCTGTCCTCCTTGACGCTCAATCAACAGAAAGACAGGATCGACTCAAGCAGAGAGTTCGAGATCCATTCTCCCCGAACTCTAGTGGCCGAAGTGCGGGGAAAGAGCAAATCACAAGCTCAAGCGGCCCCGCGACCCAGAGCGGCCGAGCGCCTCCTGCTCACTGTCAAAGACTTCGAAAACCGTCGCCAGCTTGGTAATCTGCAGCACGTCGCGCAAACGATGGCCCAAACCCGTAAGCTTGATATCGGCGCCAGCGGCTGCGAGCGGACGAAAACACCCCCACCAAGGTCCCCAGGCCGCCGCTATCGATATAGCTCACGCCTGAAAGATTAAGCACCATACGCCGGGTCTTGCTCAAGAGCCTCTTTCAGGCTTTCACGCAAAGCGGTGGCTTCTTCCCCGAACATGATGCGGCCGTGACAAGACTCATCACGGCAACTCCATCGACCAGGCGTTTCTCGATTTTGAGGTTCATGTCGTCCTCCGAAACGTCCTACCGGCCGAGGCTTGCGGAAAGATTAACATGATCGCCGCCCAATGCAAGGCCACGGGGGCGGCCGCAATGGCCCAGTTCGAACGAATCCCGACCGCCGACGTTGGCCCCTGAGGGACTCCCTGAGGCGGGCGTGATTCCTGCGGGAGATCAGTTCGTACTCAAGATCAACCCGGAGGAACAGAAGCCTTCAGGCGATCGACACGACCCAGACTCAGCAGTCCCAAAACCACGAGCGGTATGCCAAGACTTGTATAGAGCGGCATACGCCCAGGCGCGTTGCACGACGCCGGCGGGCAGGAACGGCCAAGCCCACCATCAGTGCACAGGACGCGAGCCATGGCCAGAAAACCACCAGCGCCCCTACCGCGCACGCGGCGCGAGTGAAGCGGTTCCTGGTCCACAGATTTTTCCAGGAAGCGGCGATCACGAACACCGCCGGCAACAGAAGCACCTGATTGTAGGGCGCGAAGCTGGGCACGATCACGAGCGTGACCGCGAGAACCAGGGCCAGCATGGTGCCGAATTCCTGAGATTGGTGGCCGGCACGGCGGAGGCGCCAGCCGAGCCCGGCAACCGCAAGCACAGCGAAGGCCGCAAGTACTTTCCCCAACACGGGCGTGGTCAGCACATCCAGCAACGAACCGGCGCCTCCGGTGTACTGGCGGTAAGCGGCGACGGCGTCGCGAAACCGGCCCATCCATCCCGGCAGAATGTATTCGGAGGCGGCGAGAAGCACTGCCATGGTCGCGCCCAGGCTCCAGATAAAGCGCTTGCGCTGACGCCAGTCGCTGAGCGCCCAAAGCACCAGCCAGGCCGCCACCGGCAGTGCCAGTTGGGGCTTGATGGTCGCGAGCGCAAGCAGAAAGCCGGCGAGCGCAAACTCCCCCTCGACCAGCGCCGCAGCACAGGCCGCCGAGCAGTCCGCCCACCAACAGCGTCAACTGCTGCAGTTTGATTCCCTGCACCACGGGAAAGCTGCCCAAGGTCAGCATGATCAGAATCGCAAAGACTGCGGCCGATGGACGCCAGCGCACGACTCGCAACCAGCAGTACACGCTCAGCAGAGTGAGCATCACAAGCAGCCAGCGAAAACCAGTTGCACAACCGGAAACGGCAAGCCGATGGTTGGCGCGAGCAGAAAAGACCACGTAAACCGGATAGGCAAAACCCTGCTGATCTTTGGGATCGTCGGCACGATCCGGGTCAAGGACGCGTCCGTAGTAGCCGCGCTGAATTTCCCGCGTAACCTCCGGGCTGTAGGGATCGCGATTGTGCAGCAGCAACTCCCGCGCCCCCAGCCAGCGCGGATAGAGATCGGAGAGATTGCCTCGCGGTCGTCCGTGGGCCGCGGCATCCGCCTTCTGATAGGGCACCAGCACTTCCTGCACGTAGAACCACATGCTCCCGGCGAAGAGCAGCGCCAGCACTAGCCCGAGTCTGATGTCTTTGAACAATCGCGTGGCGGAAACAAAAGTCGGTCCATGTTACAACGTTAAACGCGATAACTTATGCGCACCGAACCTTCGATGCAATCGCGGATTGTAATATCCACAGCCATCGGACTCGGCAGCGGAATTTTCTGCTCGGTGCTGCTCACACATTTTCGTCAGGGCGCGGGCGACTTCCGCTGGGCGATTGAGGCTGCGCAATATCTTCTGGTGCGCCAGAATCCGTATACCAACCCGCAGCAACTCTATCCTCTTCCCGCCGCGCTGTTCGGGCTGCCCTTTGTGAAAATTCCGATGAACATTGCGGGAGGAATGTTCTACGGCATCAGTTCCGGGCTGATGGCGTTCGGATTGACGCGGCACAGCTATCATCGGCTGCTGATTTTCTTCGCCTATCCCTATTGGGCAGGCATGTTGGCTGCGCAGTGGGGACCGCTGCTGATGGCCAGCGCCTTTTTTCCTCTCCTGCTGCCGGCGACTCTGGCCAAACCCCAGACTGGTATACCGGTGGCACTCACGCATTTGACCCGGCGTGGCCTGATCGCCTGCGGAGTGGTCGCCTTGATCACCTTCGCATGGATGCCGAACTGGGTAGGATTGTGGCTGCGGCAACTCGGCACCTATCAGCATTTTTATCCACTGCTGATTCTTCCCGGCCCTTTGCTTGCACTGGCCTTGTTTCGCTATCGCGATCCGGACACACCCCTGTTCCTGCTTACCGCACTAATGCCGCAGCGCTGGTTTTACGACACGCTGATCCTGTGGCTGATTCCGAAAACCCGGAAGGAAATTCTGTGGACGGCATTCTTCAGCTGGGGAGCCGGCATCTGGCGCTGGTATCACATTCCGCACAGCTTCACCCAGGTGGGCCGCTGGATGATCATCTTCCTTTACTTGCCCATGCTGGTCGTACTGCTGGCGCGCCCACAGCAGAAATCCCCGGAGAACACACCGATGGTTGTCATCCAGCAATGAGATCAGCCGTTATGAAATCGATCGCTGCAAATTCTTGTGACTGCTGCGAGTGATTTCTCTGGACAACGCCCAACACCAGAATAGCAAGACCAGGGCGAACACGTTGTAATGTTCGTTGCGCATGGCTAGAAATGCATGCAGCGGGCTGAGGAACAGCAGCAATATCGGAATCAGCAAGTACAGCCGCTCGCGCCCGGCGTTGTTCACGCGCTCGTACTTCCCGTCGCCAGTGTCCCCGGCAGGTTCACGGTTTCCAAAAAGATGGTAGACGGTCAGCGTCATGGGCAGAAGGAGCAGGCTCAAGTCGTAGGCCAGAGTGTGATAACCGACCAGCACGGTGACGACTACACATAGTGAAAAACCTAAATCGAATTCAGCCAGGCTTGTTCTCTTCCATTTGCGGACAGCGAAGAAAATCAATGCCAGGGAAAGCACCGCGATCAGCAAGGTGCTTTCCAATTTCGAAGCTAACGGCAGCAGGCTTGCCAGCAATCCCCGGATGTTGGCCATTCGAAGCGGAAAAATCGTTTGATGTTGCTCCATGGCCCTTTCCATCTGCCAGACCTGCCCGGGATACGCCAGCGCTCCCTGCGACCCGACCACGGCGATCGAAATGAACCCCAGAGCAATAGCTATCATCAGAAATCCGAATATCGCCTTCGTTCGTCTCTGCAACAGCAGAATCAACACCAGGGGCAAGACCAGATGAAATCGAAACAGCCCGAGCCCCAGGCAGCAGCCCGCAGCGATATCGCTGTTTCGCCGCAAAAGAAGGTAGGCCGCGGTGAACAATAGCAGCAGCAAGAGAACATCCTGGCCTTGAAGCAGCGCGAAGAACACCGGAAAGAATGTCACCCAGATGAACAACCAGGCGGCTGCGGAAATCGATCGTAATCCGGGCAGAGCAGTCCGCAGGAAAAACAGCAGTGCCACCAGAAAGATCAGATTGATCACGTTCCAGACGCAATAGGCCGCGGAATAAGGCAGGAGGCTAAAGGGCACAAACGCGATCGCTTCAAAGGGAGGATGATTGTAGGGTAAAGGTCCTTGCCGAATGCTGACGCCCGACGCAAACTGCTGCTGTACTCGATACTGCGTGGCTTCGTCGTATAACTGAGCCCTCAGGCCCTGGGCCAGAATGCGGCCGCTGGAGTAATAAATTGTGAAATCAGGATAGCCTTTGCGAATCAGACCTACTGCATTCCAGGCGATCGATAGATTCACCGACAACATGCCCGCCAGGAACAAAGCCAACAGGACCTGGTATTTTTGTTTTTTCATGTTTGAACGTCGGTTGCGCGTCCGCGAATAGACTATAGGACAGGCACCGGTTTATCCGGCCCAAAATGCTACGCACCGTTTGCCCATGACGGAGATCCTTTCGACCCGGCGGGTTTTTGTCGCTGTGCTCGCTCTCGGCCTGTTCACGATGGCGGCTCGCGGTATTGCTGACCCCGATGTGTGGTGGCACCTGCGCACCGGGCAGCTGATGCTGCAGAATCACAGCCTGTTTCATACCGACCCTTACTCCTTTACCCGCTTTGGCCAGCCCTGGATCAACCACGAGTGGCTTTCACAGATTCTGCTGTTCGGCTTTTATCGCGTCGGCGGGATTCGGAGGGCTGATCGTGGCATTCGCCATCGTCATCGCGGCCACATTCCTCCTGGTTTTCATGCGCTGCGCAGGACGCCCCTACCTCGCCGCCCTGATGACGCTTTGGGGGGCTGTGGCTTCAGCGCCTAGCTGGGGAGTGCGTCCGCAGATATTTTCTCTACTGCTGGCGAGCACATTCCTGGTGCTGCTCGAAGTTTCCGAACAAACGCCCGAACCTGGTGTGGTGGACTGCCGCCACTCATGCTGCTTTGGGTCAATCTGCACGCCGGATATCCGATCGGACTGGCCTTCCTCGCACTCTTCCTGCTCGGCGAAGCCCTGGAGGCGGCCGTCCGCCCGAGTTTGTGGCTGCAATCTCTGCCTCGACTCAAGCGGTTGGCTCCTGGTCTTCGCGGCTTGCCTGGTGCTGGTACCGCTAAACCCGAATGGCTTGCGAATCTACACCTATCCCTTTGAAACTTTGCGCTCCGCAGCCATGCACCGCTTCATCCAGGAATGGTTCTCACCCAATTTCCACGATCCCATGTACATGCCGCTTGCTGCTGATGCTGCTGGCGCTGCTGGCCGGACTGGCCGTCTCCCCACGGCGTCCCCGACTACGCAACCTGGCTGCTGTTGCTGGTCACGATCCCCGCGGCATTGCGCTCGATTCGCCACATCCCCATTCTGGTGCTGGTTCTGGTTCCGGTGCTTGCCGATCTGGCCGAAGCCTGCCTGCGCCGGCGGGGCGCGGGACAGATTCTTGGAGCGGGGCCGCCGCGAGCCCGGCCGGCAGGTTATTGTGGTCAACGTTCTGGTGCTGGTTGCCTTCACCGCTTTCACCGTAGTACGGGTAAGGCAAGTCGTGACCACGCAAGACGCAGACTGAGGCGCAACACTTCCCCGTAGCCGCGGTCGCCTTCCTCGACCAGAATCGCCCGCCAGGTCCGATCCTGAACCACTACAACTGGGGCGGATACTTCATCTGGAAGCTGTATCCCCAATATCGGGTCTTCATGGACGGGCGAGCTGACGTCTACGGTGATCGATTAATGGACGAGTTCGCCGCACAGCTACTATCTGACCGATAACTGGAAAACGCCCCTGCAGGAATGGGGAATTCGCACTCTGATCCTGCCCGCCAGACGCTCCCCTGATCACCGCGCTTCGATCCCAGCCCGACTGGAAGCAGATTTACGGCGATTCCGAGGCGATTATTCTGACCAGGCGTCAATAGGTTTTACCCGATTGAGGAACCAAGTTAGTTACCTTTCCCCATCAACTTTGAATTGCAAAACATTGCACATTCGACTCTTAATGGTTGCGCCTCAGGCGTTTGAAGGGGCGCTTTCGAACTAACCCCTCATCCTTGGTGGCGTAAGTCTGGTGGCGTAAGTGAGGTCCTCACGATGAAGCGTGCCTTGGTCAGGTTGCTGGCAGACGACGGTCAGGACGTTGCGGAATACGCGGTCATGCTGGCCGTGGTCCTTGCCGTAGTTGTGGGCACGATTCGTCTGATCGGATCGAGCGCCAACAACGTCTTTTCCTCGGTCGGCAGCTCGATCCAGTAGACGGGAAGCCTTCACCCCTCCTTGCAGCTACGCGATGGCAGGCCGAACCCGGGGCGGACTTTCCACTTTTCCCCGAACGCACCCCCAGAATTCTCAAAAAGCGCCTTTTCTATATACTATTAAGGCAACTGCCTAGGCCCACCGGCGAAAAGAAAGTATCGCCGAGCAGGATTGTCGCGGGGTATTATGGGCTGGGCCTCGAACCCATCACTCTCCGGGGGCGCGTAAGCTCCTGATTCAGATGCGACAAGGGAATCGCGTTGCAGGGGCGAAAAGTCTGCGAATTTAGGATCGAAGACCGGTATCCGTCCGGTTTTCGATTGGAGGGAGACATAATGTCCATGAGGGAAAAGTTGGTAAACCTGTGGTGGGAAGACCAAGGTCAGGACATCGCGGAATACGCGGTGATGCTGGCCGTGATCCTGGTGATCGTGGTTGGGACCATCCGGCTGATCGGTTCCAACGCCAATAACGTATTCTCTTCCGTCGCTAGTTCGGTTCAATAGCGAATCTTTCGGCGATGCATCGTGCGGGCGACGCTCGATAGGGAGTTCGTTCCGGATGGCAAGACTGTGAGTGCCAGCAACCGGTCGCGTCCGTGTCGGTCCCGGCGATCGCGCGATATTTATTCCGGGGCAGGGTCTGCGCCCGCGGATCAAATCGTAACCGCCCCAATTGTAAAGTCCGAGTTCGGTGTGTGGCCGCGCCTGACCTGACCACTGCACTGCTTCGCGCTGATGTGCGTTTCGACTTTGAGGAGTACGCATGAATCGCACCCGGCTTTTGTTGATCGGCTTTGTGGCCCTTGCCCTGGGCGCAATCGTCAGCTTCGCCGTCTATCGCACGCTGCAGACGCGAGCCGGAGGCGACACGCCGCCCGGCGTCGAGGTGGTGGTGGCCGCCAACGACATTCCCGTGGGAGCCAAGGTCGAAGAGCGGCGATGTGAAACTGGTGCGCTTTCCTGCCGCCGATCTGCCTGCCAACCTCTTTCATCTGAAAACCTCCGTCGTGGGCCGAGGCGCGATCCTGCCCATTGCCAAGGGAGAATTTTTCCTGCCCAACAAACTGGCTGGCGAAAATGCCGGATCCGGGCATGCCAGTCTCTGATTCCGCCGGGAATGCGGGCGGTTTCGGTGCGGGTGAATGAAGTCATCGGGGTCGCCGGTTTCGTGGTGCCGGGAACGCGAGTGGATGTCCTGCTCACCGGCAATCCGACTGGCGCGCAACGACCAGCAAACCACCACCGTCCTGGAGAACGTCGCGGTCATCGCCACCGGCCAGAAGCTGGAGCGCAACACCGCCGGCGAACCGCAATTGACGCCGGTCATCACTCTGCTGGTTTCTCCCGATGATGCGCAGAAACTTACGCTCGCCACTACCCAGGGAAAAATTCAACTGGCGCTGCGCAACCCACTGGACACCAAGCAGCAGGAACTGGCCTCGGTGAGCGACGGGCGCTCTGTACAAAGGCGGTTCCGCCTCCGCCCCCTGCCGCGCGTCGCGGCCCAAAGCCACGGTGAAGCATCCGGCGATCCAGACGTCTGCCGCCGGCGCCGCCGTCGGCGTACTCGGTCGAGGTCATCAAGGGAACGAAAACGTCCGAAACCAAGTTCTAGGACAAGTCCAGCACTCCGAGGAAGAAGACATGTCGATCCGCTCCCGCATTTGGGAGAATCGCGAAGTGAAAACTAGACCGGACGCTGCGCAGCGGTGTTGCTGGCTATGCTGCTGCTCATTGCGTCCGTCGCGGCCACAAGTCAGGATCAGCCGGCTACTCAGCCGGCGCCACCGCCACCGTCGATCAGGCTCCGGCTCAGGCTCCGCGCTCGCCGGGCCCCGAGGCCAGCTCGCAAGCGCCTCAAGCCGAGGCTCAAGGTGCCGCGCCCTTGCGCGTCATGGTGGGCAAGTCGCTGCTGATCAACACCACCGAACGGCTGAAACGAGTCTCCGTCACCGATGACGCCATCGCCGACGCCCTGGTGGTCACGCCCACGCAGATCCTGGTGCACGGCCGCGCCGCCGGGCGAAGTTTCGCTGCTGATCTGGGACGAACTGGAACGCTCGCGCAGCTTCGATCTGCGCGTCGATGTGGACGTCAGCGCCGCGGCGGAAGAAGAAAAGCGGGTCTTCCCGGACGAACAGATCACGGTCTCGCCGTCGCGCTCCGCCATCGTGCTTTCCGGACACGTCTCGACCGAAGATGTTTCCAAGCGCGCCGGAATGATCGCCGAGGCCTACTCCAAGAATGTGGTGAATGTGCTGACCTTCGGCCCGGTGGGGGCGCAGGAAGTTCTGCTCGAAGTGAAGTTCGCGGAAGTGGACCGCTCCGCCGTCACCCAGTTGGGGATCAACTTCTTTGCCCCGGGACTGGGAAACACGATCGCGCTCAGCCAGACCGGACAATTCGGATCGCTGCACGGTACACTAACCAGGCCGCGACCACCACGACCAGCGGCGGCAGCACAACCACGACTACAACCGCCGACGCCGCCCACGGTGAACATCTCCGACTTTCTGAACTTCTTTGTCACCCGCACCGACATCAATATCGGCGCGGTCATCAAAGCGCTGCAGCAGAAGAACCTGTTGCAGATCCTGGCCGAGCCGAACCTGATCGCGGTCAACGGCAAAGAAGCCAGCTTTCTGGCGGGCGGAGAATTTCCCTTCCCCATCGTCCAGCCGGGTCAGGGCTTCACCGCGGTGACCATTTCGTTCAAGGAATTCGGCGTGCAGTTGAAATTCACTCCCGTGATCATGCCGAATGGAAATATCCATCTGAAAGTGGCGCCGGCGGTCAGCACGCTGGATTTCGCCAATGCGCTTACCATTTCCGGATTCACCGTGCCGGCGCTTGAGCACGCGCAAGGCGGAAACCGAATTTGAATTGCAGGATGGGCAGAGCTTCGTGATCGCCGGATTGATCGACAACCGGGTGACCGATCTCTACAACAAGATTCCCGGACTGGGCGACATTCCGATTCTGGGCAATTTCTTCAAGAGCAAGAGCGCGCAGAAGAGCAATTCCGAACTGATGGTGCTGTGCACGGCGCGCCGCATTTCGCCCAGCACGCAGCCGCCGGCGCTGCCCGTCAATCCACAGCCGTTCATGGACAAGGACAAGTTCGACGGCAAGAAACCGTCGGATGACAAAAAATGATAGCAAGCTGGTGATGGTGAGGCGGAGTTGCAGTCGCGTGGAGTTGTTGAGGGATAGGAATCATCTGTAGGGGGCCCGAAGGACCATGCCCGAACTTTCCGTCGTAGTCGTCGCCCAGGATAGCGAGCAGCGTGCCGTGCTGCAGGTGCTGGTGGACGGAACCAGCGTGGCGCGCGTGGTGCACACCTGCGCCAGTTATCCGGTGGTGGCCACCGATCCGGTTTTGCGCCGCATTCAGAGCGCCAATCCCGCAGGTCGTTCTGGTGGACGTTCCCGCCGACAATCACACCCTGGCGCTTGCGCGCCATCGAATTGATCCATCAGGAAGTGCGCGACGCGGTCGTTTTCGCCGTCGGCAGCATGTCCCAGCCGCAGGTCATCGTGAGCGCGATGCGCGCCGGTGCGCGCGAATTCATCGAACGTCCCACCACCACCACCGACCTGCTGGAAGCCTTCGTCCGCCTGACCGCGGCGCAACGCAAAGTGGATCGCGAAGGACCGCGGGGCAAAGTCTTTACCGTCGTCAATGCCAAGGGCGGCAGCGGCGCCACCACCATCGCCGTGAACCTGGCTCTGGCCCTGCACTCCGCCCACGGCAACGTGGCGCTGGTGGATATTGCGCCCCTGGGTCATGCCGCGCTGCACATGAACCTGAAGCCGCAGTTCACCGTGGCGGATGCGATCCGCAATCTGCATCGCCTCGACAGTTCCCTGCTGGAAAGCTTCATGACCCGGCACAGCGGCGGCCTGCAACTGCTGGCCGGCGCCAGCACGCCGGTGGTCGTCGAACCTGCCACCGCCGAATTCGCCCGCTTGTTCGATTTGCTGGTGGGCCACTTCCGCTACGTCGTGGTGGATGCTTCTTCGCGAGTGGACGCGACCACGCGCCTGGTCTGCAATCTTTCGGAAACCGTACTGCTGGTGGCCCATGCCGATGTCGCTTCCCTGTGGAGCGCGACCCGGATCCAGCAATATCTGGGCGAAACCGGCGGGCGCGAGCGAGTGCGCCTGGTGCTGAACCGTTTCCGCAAGATTGCGGGTTTCAGCGAAGCCGATGCCGAAGCTGCGGCGGGAGTCAAGCTGCTGTGGAAGATTCCCAATCAGTATTTCGCGGTGTCGGCGGCCATCGATCGCGGAGTTCCGCTGATGCAGCAGAGCTACAGCGAAATTGCCAAGTCTTTTGCCGGGCTGGCGGCCGTCCTGACCGAGAACGACATCGACGTGAAACGCAAGGCCTGGTCGCTGTTCAAGACGGTTTAGAGGTCCAGCACGTGCTTGCTAGTCCGAGCTGAGCTGATGTTAGGTTAGAAGGTATGGCGAATTTGCAGACCTTCGAAAGAACCGAGTACCAGCAGGTCAAGGCCGACCTCCATCGCAAGATCCTCGACCGCCTCGACCTGGAAAAACTGGGCCGCACCCCGAGCGACGCCGCTCGCGAAGAAGTTCTGCTGCTGATTCGCAACACGGTCAACAGCGAAGCCGTGCCGCTCAGCTTCGCCGAGCGCGAGCGCCTGGCCCGCGAAATTCTGGATGAAATCTTCGGCCTGGGCCCGCTCGAGCCGCTGCTCAAAGATCCGACCATCTCCGACATCCTGGTCAACCGCTACAACAAGGTCTACGTGGAGCGCGCCGGCAAACTCGAACCCACCGGCCTGAGCTTCAAGGACGACGCGCACCTGATGCAGATCATCGACCGCATCGTCTCGCGCATCGGACGGCGCGTGGATGAATCGTCGCCCATGGTGGATGCGCGCCTGGCCGACGGCTCGCGTGTGAACGCCATCATTCCGCCGCTGGCCATCGACGGCCCCTGTCTCTCCATTCGCCGTTTCGGCCGCGATCCGGTCACCGCCCGCAACATGATCGAAAACAAGACCCTGACCGAGCCCATGCTGGAGCTGCTCTCGGCCATGGTGAAAGGGCGGCTGAACATCCTGATCTCCGGTGGAACCGGCGCCGGCAAAACCACCCTGCTCAACGTGCTCTCCGGCTACATTCCGAACTCCGAGCGCATTGTCACCATCGAAGACGCGGCCGAACTGCAGCTGAAGCAGGAGCACGTGGTCCGCCTGGAAACCCGTCCGCCCAACATCGAAGGCAAGGGCGCGGTGCGGCAGCGGCAACTGGTCATCAACAGCCTGCGTATGCGTCCCGACCGCATCGTCGTCGGCGAGGTCCGCGGCGAAGAAGCCTTCGACATGCTGCAGGCCATGAACACCGGTCACGAGGGTTCGCTGACCACGGTGCACGCCAACACCCCGCGCGACGCGCTGGCCCGTATCGAGAACATGTGCTCCATGGCCAATCTCAATATTCCGGAGCGGGCCATGCGGCACCAGATCGCGTCCGCCATTCACGCCGTGGTCCAGATCGCGCGTCTCTCCGACGGCACCCGCAAGGTGATCACCATCTCCGAAGTCACCGGCATGGAAGGCGACGTCATCTCCATGCAGGACATTTTCGTGTTCGAGCGGCATCGGGATTGACGAGAGCGGGAAGGTGACGGGCGCGTTCCGCGCCACCGGCATTCGGCCCAAGTTCGCCGAGCGGCTGGCCACCGCCGGTTGCCGCCTGCGTCCGGCGCTGTTCGAATCCCGGATGGAGGTCTAACTCCGAACTCAGAGACCACGATTCTGGTCTGATCTTATGTTCATCCTGATCGCCATCGCGGTTTTCGTGGTGGTCGCGCTGGGGGTGTTTGTCGTCGCTTCCCTGCTCGACGAGCGCAGCTCGAAGGCCCGCCTGCTGCGCGAACGCCTTTCCACCGTGCAGAAGACGGCCGGAGCGCGAACCCGGCGAGGAACTGGCGCTGCTGCGCGACGAAATGCTGAGCAAGATCCCGGCGCTCGACAACCTGCTGCGCCGCTCCCCCCGCATCGCCAACCTGCAGACCTTGCTCGAACAGGCCGATGTGAAAAGCCGCGCCGGCAATGTCCTGCTGCTGTGCCTGGTCAGCGGGGCCGGTGCTGGGCCTGATTGGTCCTGCTATTCAGCGGCTTTCCCGCAATTTGCCTGGCTGGGCGTGATTGCTGGGGGCGTTCCTGCCCTATTCCTACGCCACCTACAAGCGAACCAAACGCTTCTCAGAAATTCGAAGAGCTTTTTCCCGAAGCCATCGACACCCTGGCCCGGGCGGTGCGCGCCGGCCACGCCTTCACCACCGCGCTGGAGTTGATCGCCAACGAGATTGCCGAGCCGGTCGCCTCCGAATTCCGCAAGCTGTTTGAAGAACAGAAATTCGGCCTGCCCGTGCGCGATGCGCTGATCAATCTCACCGAACGCGTGCCCCTGGTGGACGTAAAGTTCTTCGTCACCGCGGTCATGCTGCAGCGCGAGACCGGCGGTAATCTTGCGGAAATCCTCGACAACCTGTCTTATGTGATCCGGGAACGCTTCAAGATCATGCGCCAGGTGCGCGTCTACACCGCCAGGGCCGCATGACCATGATGCTGCTGATGGGGCTGCCGCCCGATCATCGTGGTCACGATGCTGGTCATGAATCCCACTTTCATCCGGCCGCTGTTTGACGATCCCATCGGGCACATTGCTGATCGTGGTGGGCATCACCTTGCAGACGATTGGCTATTTCGTGATCCGAAAGATCATTCAGATTCAGGTTTAAGGTTGCATGGTTGATCATGGCTCTGGCACTGGCAATCATATTGTTTCTGACCATCGCCCTGGTGGTGTTTTCCTTCGGGGCCGCGGCCTATGCGCCTTCTTCGGTGCTGGGCTCGCGCCTGCGCGCCCTGGGCTGGCAGCGCACTGAGCACAAGGAAAAGCCGGCATTCAAGGAGCGCCTGGAGCAGGCGCTCGATCCCCTCAGCAAGGCGCTTCCGCTTTCGCCCAGTGAAGTCTCGCGGACCCGGAAGTGGCTGATTCAGGCAGGCTATCGCGAGCCGCGGCACCTGACGATGTATGTGGGCAGCCGCGTGCTGCTGGCTCTGGTCGGGATGGTGAGCGTGATCGCGATCAGGGGCAATTTCGACCTGCTGCTGGATGATCGGCGTGGGTGGCGTTTGGCTTCTTCATTCCCCGCTTCATTCTGAAGCGCATGATCCGCGATCGCCAGCGGCGCATCACCCTGGCATTGCCGGACGCGCTCGACCTTACCGTAATCTGCGTCGAAGTCGGCCTGGCGCTCGATCAGGCCCTGATGCGAGTCGGCGAAGATCTGCGGCATGCTCATCCCGATCTCAGCGACGAGTTCCACCTGGTCAACCTCGAAATGCGCGCCGGCAAACCTCGCGCCGAGGCGCTGCGAAATCTGGTGGATCGCACCGGCGTGGACGATGTGCGCGCCCTGGTGGCCACGCTGGTGCAGACCGATCGCTTCGGAACCAGCGTCAGCCAGGCGCTTCGCGTTCACTCCGATTCGCTGCGCACCGAGCGCCGGCAGCGAGCCGAAGAACAGGCTGCCAAAACCACCATCAAGATGATCGTCCCCCTGGTGTTGTTCGTCCTTCCCTCCATCATCTTTGTGACCCTGGGCCCGGCCATCATTCAGTTGTTCCGTATCCTGATGCCAGCAGGCAGGACAGTGAAAATGCCTTTGCTGCAGGATCGAGTGCAGGAGTACCGAATCCAGGAGTTGTGATGTCGGTACCGGGTCCCCACGGGATATGCCCTCAATCGAACGCGCCATGCCTATCTGGCCACGCATTTGCGCATTGCGGATACCCACTGGTCGCGCTTTCGCGGGCTGATGGGCACCGATGCCGGCAGCTTTCCCTGCAGGACAAGGGCTTGTGGATCGTTCCCTGTCATGGGGTGCACACCTTCGCCATGCGCTTCCCCATTGACGTGATCTATCTGGATGGTGACAAGAGTCGTGGTCCACCTGGAAGAAAATCTGAAGCCGTGGCGCGTCGCCCCGGTGCGTCTGCGCGCCGCTTCGGTGCTGGAGTTGCCGGGCAGACTCTGCGCTCCACTCAAACCGCCATCGGAGATGAAATCGAGATTGCTCTGGGGCAGCAGCGGAGGCAGCACAGGCGTGAACGACGCCCCCAAACTTCTGGTCGAATGGTCTTCGCGGTGGGAGGAATTCCTGACCGCGATTCGGCCCGGCCTTGGGACAAGTCGCCCGAAGCGCTGGCCGGTGAAGCCCAGGTTGGATTGTTTCCCTACTGGGGCATTCTGGTCTCGTGGGCGCTGGAGCTGTTGCTTGCTGGTTGCTGCGATCGTGGTGCCGGCGAAGCTGGCCAGCATGCAGCCCTACGAGCCGCCGCCCAAGCCCAAGTACGACATCATCTACTATTCGGGCAACGAACTGCCGCGCACCGAAGACGTCGGCGGCGCGCAAGCGGGACGTTCCGGCCGCGCCGGCGGTCGAGAGGCCCATCATCCCACCCAAACCATTCGGGTCGCGCGCGGGAGCGACGGTGCGAGAAACCGTGGCCGACGCCCCCAAGCTGAATCTGCCGAATTCGAATTCCGCGGTGGCCAACCTGCTCGCCTTGAAGGCGCTCCCCGGGCCTGCCCCGGCGGAAGGAATGCGATCTTCCTTGCGCGCCCCAGCTCTTTCCCAAATGGCGGTGGCGCCGGCTCCCCAGGTGCCGGACCAGTTGCGAGCTGCGCCTACACCTGAATCCGGGCGCGGTTCCGCCCAGCGCGGCGGCGCCGCAGCGCGAGGTGTCCACGCTTCACCTGCCCGGATCCCAGGCGGTGCAGGTAGTGCCGCCGCCGGTATCGGCGCCCGAACAAGTGACCAATCTGAATCCGCGGCTGGCCATTGCCGGCGCCAAGCGTGGTGGCGCCCGCGCCCACGGTGACCCGCGAGATAGCGACCCGGGCCCGGCTTTGGCGCCGAGCAACTGGAGAAGCAGATCGTTCCTCCTCCCGTGCAAGTGGCCAGTGCTTCCGCTGAACATCGCGGTGTGAGCGGTTTGGGCAGCACTTCAATTGTGCCGCCGACAGTCCAATTGGGGGCAGGTTCGGCGCAACGTTCGATGGCCGGTGGAATGGGCTCGGGCACGTCCGTGGTGGCGCCGCCTCCGTCGATTTCTGGCGGAGGATCGCTCAGCGGGCAAGGCAGAGGCAATCGGGGCATGGGATTCGGCGGGCCTCTGGACGCAGGTGTGGCCACAGCCCCGCCCAGCAGTAATGGCGGCGGAAGTTCCTCGGGGGTCGTGGTTTCCAGTCAGCCGGGATCGAAGCTGGGCCTGCCCGGCAGCGGAGGAAGCGGCGTCCTGGCTATGTCGCCCTCGGGAGGCGACAAGCCCGGCATGGGAGGATCGGGAGGCGGCGCGGGAATCGGCCACGGCGATGGACCGGGCAGCGGGTTCTCCGGCCCCGGCCCGGGAGCGGGCAAAGAAGGCAGCGGCCCGGGATCCGACCCCAACGCTCGCGGCGGAATTTCGCCTTATCCGGGTCCCGGCGGCGCCGGCACCGGAACCAACGGTTCGCCCGCAATGCCCGGAGTTTCGGTGAAGGGCGGCAGCAGCAACGTCGTGACCTTGCCCAGCTTCGGTTCGGGAGCAAACCCTTCAGGCGCGCCCGGACGATCGAACACCAATCCTAAAGATCGCGGTCCCGACATCACAGTTATTGCCACCTCCCGCTCGGGAGGCGCCTTCAACTTCTACGGCCGCCTGAAGGGTGAGAAGGTTTACACCATTTATCATCGAGACCAAGCTGGGCACGGCAGTCATGCAGTTTGCCGACCCGGCCTCCGCCGTCCACAGCTACGCCGAGGATCTCTCCGCGCCCCAAGCCATGCGTACCGATCTGCCGGCCGGACTGCCCAAGGCTCGCCTCGTCATCGCATGCGTGCTGGACGCTTCCGGACTGCTGCGAAAGCCGCAAGTGCTCGAACCCGCCTCAGCCGTCATGACCAGCAAAGTCCTCGCCGCCCTCAACAGCTGGAAGTTCCGTCCCGCGCTGCGCGGAGAACAGCCCATCGAGGTCAACGCCATCCTCGGATTCAATATCGACACCGACGACCAGTTCTAGATCCTCGCGATGGAGTAGAGCTCTGGCTTCTGGTTTCTTGTTTTCTGGTTTCTAGTTTTGTCATCCTGAGCGGAGTGACTGCTTCGCTTGGCGAAGCACTCACGCAGTCGAAGGACTCCTATCACCGCGTGTAAGCCTAGACTGCGGTTTTGATTCCCGAAACAGCGTTCCCTTTCTCCAAAGCGGATCTTCGCCAATCGCTACATGATTCGTTCAAACAACGCTGAAGTCCCATCCCGATACACTACGCGCCACTGCGATGTCTGTCCCAGCATGTTTGCCAGCGCGGACTCCGCCGGGACCAGCACCCACTTCACTTGCCTCTGGTTCAGAAAGTCCTCCCATTCCGGTGTCAGACGCATCGTCTTCAAATAGTCTTTCAGGAACTCTTCTCCGTAGAGATCGTGCCGGTCGTCGACAAAACTTTATTTTGAGGATAAAGCCGGTAGATCAAGTATCCGCCCCAGGAATCGGGAGCGAAAATCGGCTCGCGAATGTTGCGCTGAACAATCGCGTCCACCGGCCTGCACCGGAAAACGGGTGGCGTCGAAATGCGCGTCCATCCATTGCAGTGCTCCCGCTCTGCCCTGCTGTGCACACAGCAGCAAGGCCGGCAATCACCGCCAGCAGCGGCCATGCGTGCCCCCTGGAATGCGCTTCTACGCTTCCCATGCGTTTCCCGAACGCCGCCCACCGCGAAAACCATGACTCGCAGCCACAAAGAGAGATCGGAATTTGAAGCGGCCGAGCGAACGGCTTGCGTCAGCAATGGTGCGACGATCAGCGTGAGCAAAAGCGACGAAACCGGAAGACTGCGCGAGGCGTACAGACCGCTGTAGGCGGCAAACAGCAGCACCAACAATTGCGGAAGCGTTAACTTCTTGCCGGCAAACGCCAATGCCACAATCGTGATCAGCAGGATAGCCACGAAGCATTGCTGCGCCACGCCATGAAAGTTGGGTGAGAGAAACTCGTCAATGTGATTCATCAGCCAGCGGCTGGACAGGTACCGGTAAACATGCACGTGCAGCTTGTAGCCGTACGGATTGATCAGGCTCGCAGCTAACGATGCTGCAGTCACCAGCGCCAGCTCTCGCATCCGCGCAAGCTTCATGCAGATGTCTTCCTGTTGCTCTTGGCCCTTCCGCCGGGACCGTAAATACCGAATTGCATTGCTCAGCAGGTAAAGGCCGAGCAGCACGAATCCCAGGACAAAACCGCCGTGGACATTGACCCACAGCAGCATCAACACCGGGCAGCCACCACACCCGCCTGCCACCCGCAGAGGCGACTCCACCCTCCGAACTATCCAGCAGCTGGAACCAGATCACGGTCAACAACCAGCTCAGAACATGCGGCCGCGCCAACAAATGAATCATGGAAGCGCCCAGTGACAATGCCAGCAGAATCACCGCCACCGGCAGGTCCGCGCCGCGCCGCAGGCTCAGGCGCAAGGTCAAGAGCAAAGGTCGCGGCAATGATCACGGCCGTGAAAAAGACCACTCCGTTCAGCCCGAACCAATGATGGATACCCGCGATCACCATGTCGTACAACCATTCCCAGGCATACCAGGCCTGCCCGCCCATGGTGACGGAGAACGGGATCGGTCCGGGTGATCGAGTGCGTGTGCAGCATCAGTTCGCCATTGCGAATGTGCCATCCGATGCTGGCATCGCCCAGCAGGCGCGGAGCGAGAATCCCGCCGGTCATGGTCACCAGCAGGATGATGAAAATCAGATCGGTCGACCGAGGGAACGAGAAATCGAAACCACGCCGGTGGCGGCGCCTGCGACGGCATTGTCTGGGTTTTACCGGTGACAGCTTCGATCTGCGTGGTTTTCGAATCCAAAGTGTGCTCGCACCCAACCGCACATGTTACTTGCACTGAGCCGGAATCCCTGACATCGTGAAACATTTGACGAACCTCAAGGAATATTCGCTGAGAACAGGCAACAGAAAACTGAGCACTGCAATGTCCAAACCAGCTTCACCCGCCAGAAACCCAGGCAGCACTTCCCTCTTGTAAACTTCCAGAGTCTGCTCTTCCTCGCCGCACATCAGGTAAATATTGAACTGGGTCACGCCCACTTCGGCCAGCTTTTTCAGTTTCTTGCGATGCGCCTCCACCGGACCGACCAGGCAAAACCGGTCCACCACTTCATCGGAAACGAAGCTGGCGTTGTCGCTTCCCACCTCGGCATGATGCTGGTAGTCGTATCCGGCGCGGTCCTGCACGTAGGAAGTCAGCGACGCCGGCAGCTCTTCCGGCTTGTAACGCGATATCAGGTCGACTACGTGATTTGAAACCAGCGCCGGAAACCATCGCACCCGCTGCCGCGCCAGCGCCAGATCGTCGGAAACCCAGACCGGAGCGGCTGCCATCATCTCAACCGACTTGGGATCGCGCCCCGCTTCCTTCGCGCCTTGCCGGACAAATCCCAGACACCAGGCAATCAGATCGGGATCGGCAAACTGCAAAATCACGCCATCGGCGATCCGCCCCGCCAGGCTCAGAACCTTCGGTCCATAGCCGGCAATCCAGACCGGCGGCGAGCCCGTCGCCCAGGTCAGACGAGTCGGCTGTCCTTCGTATTGCACCTCTTGTCCAGCGGTCAGCTCGCGAAAGGTGACCACCGCTCGCTCCAACTCCGCCGGAGTGACCGGTTTTTTGCCCAGCACCCGCCGCGAGCTGTCGCCTCGCCCGATTCCCAACTCCATGCGTCCGCCGGAAATCAGGTTGAGGGTTGCGAAAAGGCTGGCGGTAACTGTGAGATCGCGCACCGCCGGATTGGTCACGCACGGGCCCAGCCGCATCTTGCGAGTCTGCGCTCGCCATCAAGGTCAGCAGCGGATACGGCTCTTTCCACAGCACGTGAGAGTCGAAAATCCAGCCGTACTCGAATCCCGACTCTTCCGCCTGCCGGGTGAGGCGCGACAATCCGCTCCACGGAGATATCCGGCTTGATGGTGATCCCGAACTTCATACTTTCCCTTTTCGCGGCTTCACGGGACAGACAAAGCCGCCGGTTTATGGAATAGAATACATCACGCTTCCGCCCGGACAGATGGGACTCTCACAGCACAAGGGATTATCCAATGGGGTTCGACACCATCATTACAAACGGCACCGTAGTTACCGCGACGGACACCTATCCAGGCTGATGTTGCGATTGAAAACGGGCGCGTGGTCGCTGTCGGCAGCTAGCCTGCCGCGCGAAAATGCCAAACGCCTGATCGACGCCACCGGCAAGTACGTCTTCCCCGGCGGAATCGACGTCCACACCCATCTCGACATGCCATTCGGCGGCACCACCAGCGCCGACGATTTTGAAACCGGCACTCGCGCCGCCGCCTTCGGCGGCACCACGACGCTGATCGACTTTGCCATTCAGTACAAAGGCCAGTCGCTGCGCACTGCCTTCGACGCCTGGATGCAGAAGGCATCCTCGAAAGCAGTCGCCGACTACGGATTCCACTGCATCATCACCGACCTGCCCGACGCGCAGCTCGCGGAAATGCCGCAACTGGTGCGCGAAGGCATCACCAGCTTCAAGCTGTTCATGGCCTATCCCGGCGTGTTCATGCTCGACGACGCCAGCATCTTCAAAGCCATGCGCACCTCCGCGAAAGCCGGGGCGATGGTCTGCATGCACGCGGAAAACGGCGGTGCCATCGACGTGATCGTCAAGCAGGCATTGGCCGAAGGCAAGACCGCTCCCAAATATCACGCGCTCACCCGGCCGACCACGGCCGAGGCCGAAGCCACGTCCCGGGCCATCGCGCTGGCAGAAATGGCCGACTCGCCCGTCTACATCGTGCATCTCAGTTGCAACGACGCGCTGGAAAAAGTCCGCGAGGCCCGCGATCGCGGCCTGCCGGTCTATGCGGAGACCTGTCCGCAATACTTGTATCTTTCGCTCGAAAACATGGACGCGCCCGGCTTCGAAGGCGCCAAGTATGTTTTCACTCCACCGCTGCGCGAAAAGTGGCATCAGGAAAAATTGTGGAAGGGACTGAAACACGATCATCTGCAAGTGGTTTCCACCGACCATTGCCCATTCTGCTACAAGGAACAAAAAGAAATGGGCATCGGCGACTTCACCAAGATTCCCAACGGCGGCCCTGGCATCGAGCATCGCATGAGCCTGGTGTACTCCGGCGGAGTCGCACAGGGACGCTTCAACGTGAACCGCTTCGTCGAACTGGTCGCCACCACGCCGGCCAAACTGTTCGGCCTCTATCCCCGCAAAGGCACGATCGCCGTAGGAAGCGACGCCGACCTGGTCATCTTCGACCCGAAACGCGAGCACACCATCAGCGCCAAGACCCATCACATGCGCGTGGACTACTCCATGTTTGAAGGCATCAAGGTGACCGGAATGCCCGACGTCGTGCTCTCCCGCGGACGTGTGCTGGTCGAAGGCGAAAAGTTCTTCGGCAGCCCAGGTCAGGGCGAGTTCATCAAAAGAGGCGCCTGCCCGGCGATCTAGCACTCGAAAAACCTGTCATCCCGACCAGAGCGCAGCGCAGCGAGCGCAGTGGAGGGACCTGCTTTGGCCGAATCGCAGGTTAGCATTCGCACTCGCTTAGGACCATCTAATTTCGCCCATGACGGGTATGTGCTAAAAGCGTTCTGCGGCCCACTGCCTAGGTGGGGGGCTGGAAGCGTCTAGCTGATATCACCTCGCTGCGAAAAGCAGGTCCCTGCACTGCGCTCGCTGCGCTCCGGTCGGGATGACAGAGTTTTTTGTGTCTCACTTCTGACTCAGTACACTAGTTGGGAAACTGCAGACGATTGTTCCAACACCCGCAAAAAGGATCACTTATGTCCATAACTCTCGCTCCCGAACAGCAGGAACAAATGCTCTCCGCCGCCCGCGCCGCCTTCAAGAACGCCCACGCCCCCTATTCCAATTTTCGCGTCGGATCGACAATCCTCACCGAGCGCGGCACCCTGTATTCCGGCTGCAACGTGGAAAACGCTTCCTACGGTCTAACCATCTGCGCCGAGCGCAACGCCATCTTCGCCGCCGTCGCCGCCGAAGGATCCGGCATGAGGATCAAGGCAGTCGCGGTGGCTACCGAACGCGACGGACCCTGCGCTCCATGCGGTGCCTGCCGCCAGGTCATCTTTGAATTTGGCCCGGACGCTCTGGTCTTGTTCCGCGGTCAGTCCGGCACCGAGCAGATGGCAATCACGAAGCTGCTGCCGGAGGGCTTTCGCTTGTGACCCAACAGCGAACGCGTCCACCCTGTCAAAATCCTGCAAAGACTTGATTCCTTACTCGGGCTCTGGAGGCAGTCCCATCTTCGCCCGCACTCCCTGCCACTCTTCCCGGACTCGAGCCTCATGTGAAAGCTCGAAGGCGTGACGCAATGCCTGCTCAGCCCCGGCTAGATCATTAAGTTTGAAACGACACTCCCCGAGGCCCGCCCACGCAAACCAGTCTTGCGGATATTGCTGTATGGCCTGCTCAAATATCGGCACAGCTTCATCGCAGCGGCCAGCCTCGTCGAGCGCGAGCCCAACCTGCACGTGCGCTCTTACCAGATTCTGGGCCACCGGACCGTTCCGCGGAGCGTTTTGGTGAGCCACAGTGAAGATGGTTAAGTCATCTTTCCAGGCGCCTTCCTGCTGCACGGTCAGGACGATGAATGCAGCCGCAACTATTCCAGCAGCCACCAGAAACGTGGTGCGTCCCCTCGTCAGCAGGTGCCATCCCGTCACCAGCAGGATCGCCAGTCCCGTCAAAGGCAAGTAGGTGTACCGGCCATGCAGAAAATCACCGGGATTGAGTGCGTTCAGGTTCAAAGTCAGCAGAATCGGGAGCACCAGGATGGACGCGCCTACCAGTAACGCCCGCTCGACGCCGGCCGCCTGTCGCTCGGGAAGATCGCGCCGCGCGCGTCGCCAGGCCCAGACACACCCGGACACGAGGATTGCCAAAGCGCAGCCCACTCCCAGTGCCGGTAAGAGCACGCCGCGCAATGAGAACGTGTGAGCCAGGATGGGATCAGCAAATGCGCGCGAGCGGACGGGCCAAAGCAACACCTTGACATAAAACCAGAGTGTGGCGGGCCAGGAGAGCAGCACCGTACTTTGTGGCAGATGCTGAGTAGCAGGAATAAGCCATCGGCCCAGCGCATTGGAACGGCAAAGGAGATAAACCACGTCGCGCACCAGGAACGGAAGCACTCTCGCGAAGCGCAGTAGCCAGCCGTCGGCAATAATCCGTTCCTATGCCCGCAGACCGCCTACCTTGCTCCGGTCCGCCAGATGACATATTGAGGGCCGCGGCAAAGATCACAGCGGGCAGCACGATGGCCGTTTCCTTGGCCAGGAGCGCGGCCAGGAAGGCGGCCGCAGAGGCGAGCAGCCAGACCCTCGAAGGCCCGACCGTGGAATTACTTCGTCTATTCTTGGGGGACTTTCGACGGGACTTTTCAACGTAAGGCTGAGTTTCCGCGGACCTGCGCTCTGCGTAATTGAAATAAAGCAGCAGGGCGCCGAGCACGCCGGCCGACATCAGCGGATCGGGCACGGTAATCCATGCTACAGACTCCGTCTGGGCCGGATGCAGCGCAAATAAAGTTCCCGCAATCAGTGCGCCGACCCGGTCCCGCAGCAGTTCCCAGACCAACAATCCCAGCAAAATAGCCACTGACACGTGTTTTGCGATGCTGAGGAAATGCCAACCCCACGGCGACATGCCACTAAGGATGTAGTTTAGCCTCAACCACAGTACAAAGAGCGGCCTGTAGAAACTCGACGGTCCGCCTGGAACTTGTGCCCATACATAGTTCGTAAAGTACTCCCACACGTGACCGGGTGACTGTAGACGCGGATCGCCCACGAAGCGGTGATCGTCCAGCACAAACTGGAAATTCAATGCGGGACTGTAAATTGCGAAGACTCCCGCCGCCAAAGCCACGGCGAGAATGCAAACTGTCAGCGGTGAGAGCAGTTCCCTGCTGCTCACTGGCACTGAGATAGAAGATTTCGGCTGCCGAATGGGATTGACGACTTTCATTTTTATTAGGACATTTTAGGAGAGCTGCCTGCGTTTCATCGGAAATACTTTCCTCCACCCCATCTCGCAATGTAAGCTTCCCTGTTGAATTTTGCCCGGACGCTCTGGTTCTGTTCCGTGGTCAGTTAGCCACAGAACAGATGGCAATCACGAAGCTGCTCCCGGGAGGCTTTCGTTCTGACCGGAACGCGGAGCATTGAGCCGTTTCCGGTTTTCACCTGCTATGCTCATAAATCTCGGAGGTGTTATGCGTCTGTTAAGACAACCCATGGTTGGGCTGTTGATCTGCGTGTGCTTCAGCGCTCTTCCGGTTGCTGCGCAGGAAAAGTTCACGACACCGCTGATTCCTCGCGAAGTGCTCTTTGGCAATCCTGAGCGTGCCGATCCGCAAATTTCCCCGGACGGCACGCAACTCGGGTATCTCGCCCCGGTGAATGGCGTATTGAACGTATGGATTCGCACGCTGGGAAAAACTGATGACCGGGCGGTGACCTCCGACACACACCGCGGCATTCGAAATTTCCTGTGGCAATACGACAATCAACACATTCTTTACGTGCAGGACATTGGCGGCGATGAGAACTGGAGGCTCTACCAGACCGACATTGCGTCCAAGCAGACCAGGGACCTAACCCCATTCGAGAAGGTTCGGGTCGATATAGTCGCCTATGAATCGAAATCACCCGACACAATCCTGGTGCAGATGAACCAGCGCGATCCCAAGCTCTTTGACGTACACCGAATCGATCTGAAAACGGCAAAAATTGTAATCGATACCGAGAACCCAGGAGACGTGCAAGGTTGGCAGGCCGACAACACGTTGCAGATCCGCGCGGCACAAGCGCAGACCGACGATGGGGGGACGATTGTCCGAGTCCGTGATGACAGCAAGGCGCCCTGGCGCGACCTCATAAAGTGGGGTCCGGACGAAACCTTCGGCGGCGTTAACGGCTTTTCACCGGACAACAAAGCTCTCTGGGTCACCACCAGTCTTGACGTGAACGCTGCTCGCTTGCTGGAGATTGATGTCGCCAGCGACAAACGAAAAGTCATTACGGAAGATCCGCAGTTTGATGTCAAGAACATCATCAACAATCCCCAGACCAATGCGATTGAAGCCGTCAGCTACTCCAAACAGCGCACCGAATATGTCTTCATCGATCCCAGGGTGAAAGCCGATTTTGAGGCACTGCAAAAGGTTCGCAAGGGCGATATCGTTGGCATCTCGCAGAGCCTCGATGACAGCAAATGGATTGTCAGCTATGTTAGCGACGACGCTCCCGAGTATTGGTATCTGTATGAGCGGTCGAGCCAGCACGCGACGCTGCTGTTCAGCAACCGGCCGCAGTTGGAGAAGTACACGCTCTCGGCGATGAAACCGATTGAATTCACCGCCCGGGACGGGATGAAACTCTACGGATATCTGACCACACCGGCGGGGCTGGAACCAAAAAACCTGCCCATGGTGGAATTTGTGCATGGCGGTCCGTGGGGACGCGACGAGTGGGGCTATGACCGTTATGCGCAGTGGCTTTCGAACCGCGGGTACGCCGTACTGCAGATTAATTTCCGCGGATCGACAGGCTACGGCAAGCAATATGTGAATGCCGGGGATCGCCAGTGGGCAGGCACCATGCATACCGACCTGCTGGACGGAAAAGACTGGGTCGCCAAGCAAGGCGTTGCCGATGCGGCCAAGGTTTGTATCATGGGCGGCAGCTACGGAGGCTATGCGACTCTGGCGGGAGTGACTTTTTCGCCCGATGCGTTTGCGTGCGGAGTTGATATTGTCGGTCCATCAAATTTGAACACTCTGCTGAAGACCATTCCGCCTTACTGGTCGACGATTTTGGCCACGTTCCACAAGCGCATGGGCGACACCGAAGCCGTGCTTAAGGAACAGTCACCCCTGTTCAAGGCCGACCAGATCAAAGTGCCCCTGCTGATCGGCCAGGGTGCGAACGATCCGCGCGTAAACAAAGCCGAGAGTGACCAGATCGTGGCGGCCATGCGCAAAAACGGTAAACCGGTCCTGTATTACGTTTTCCCCGATGAAGGACACGGCTTTGCCCGCCCGGCCAACAACATGGCCTTCAACGCCGCCTCGGAAGAATTTCTGGCCAAACACTTAGGCGGAAGATTCGAGCCGGCCACCGCGGATGAAACCAAACTGCTAGCGACGATCAAGCAGTGACGCAGTGCCGCTTCGGCGAGCCACATCCGATTGCCTGGATTGCCGGCAACTCGCACCTGCTCGCCCGGCTCGGGAAGAAATGCTTCCCAGCAGCCCATTTCTCAATGTAAGCTTCCCTGTTTCTGGTGCCGGAGACAGATGTCCAAGCCCTCGACCTTAGTCAGTACGCCTGCTCCCGCCATGCGCCCCCTCGATCTCATCCGCAAAAAACGCGATGGCGGCGAGCTCTCCTCCGACGAAATTCAATTCCTCATCCATGCCTACACTCACGACGAAATACCCGACTATCAAATGGCTGCCTGGCTGATGGCTGTACTGATCAGAGGGATGACCGGCGCAGAACTGAGCGCGCTCACCTCCGCCATGCTGCACTCCGGAGAGGTTCTCGATCTCTCCGATATTCCGGGCGCCAAGATCGACAAACACTCCACCGGCGGCGTAGGTGACAAGACTTCGCTTATCATCGCACCCTTGGTCGCCGCAGCCGGCGTAACCGTTCCCATGATCAGCGGGCGCGGGCTTGGCCACACCGGCGGCACGCTGGACAAGCTGGAATCTATCCCGGGCTTCAAGATCAATCTATCGCTGAGCGGGTTTCGCCGCGTCCTCAAGGCTTGCGGCTGCGGGATGATCGGCCAGACCGCCGAGATCGCTCCCGCCGACAAGAAGCTCTACGCTCTGCGCGACGTCACCGCAACCGTCGAGAGCCCGAACCTGATCTGCGCCTCCATCATGAGCAAGAAGTTGGCCGAGGGCACCGACGGCCTGGTGCTGGATGTGAAAACCGGCAGCGGCGCATTTATGAAGACCGAAAAAGATTCCGTCCACCTCGCGGAGTTGATGGTCGAAACCGGCGAGCGCATGGGCAAGAAGATGGTCGCGCTCATCACCGACATGGACCAGCCTTTGGGCTTGAAAGTCGGCAATGCGCTTGAAGTCGAAGAGTGTATTGAAGTGATGCAAGGCGGTGGCCCGGCCGATCTGAGCGAACTTTCCCTCGAACTCGCCGCCTGGATGCTCTACCTGGCGGGCAAAACACCCAGTGTCGATCAGGGCTACGAGTTGGCGTCCGAACTCATCAGCACCGGATCCGCGCTTAAGAAATTTCGAGAGATTGTCACCCAACAAGGTGGAGACCTGTCCGTCATCGACGATCCCAGGCGCCTGCCTCGAGCGCGCCACCAGTTGCCGCTTCTTAGTTCCTCCGACGGATTCGTCGATTTCATTCAGTGCGAGCAGGTAGGCATCGCCAGCCTGGTGCTGGGCGGCGGACGGGAAAAAAAAGATGATGTCATCGATCCCGCTGTAGGTCTGGTCCTGCACAAGAAAGTGGGGGACACGGTTCACGACGCCGAGCCGTTGTGCACCATTCATTACAATTCGGACGTGCGGCTGGCAGAGGCACAGGCTCTGTTGCACCAGGCCTATCGCATCGCCGACGAGCCACCAGCAGTGAAACGGCCATTGATCCACCGTGTTATTTACGGCAAAGGAGCACAGGAATGACGATTCAGGCCAGGCTCGTTCCGCTGCGTGTTACCAGCGCAGTCGGCAACCTCGTAGCTCTCCGCCACTTTCCCCTCAGCAGCGGGAGGCGCCAATGGGCCGTCTGACCGGACTTCTCGGGCTTGTCACCATGCTCGGCCTGGCCTACCTGTTCTCCAGCAATCGCCGGGCGATTCGGGTCAAGACCGTGGTCCTGGGACTCGTCCTGCAATTCCTGTTCGCCATCTTCGTCCTGCGCTTCAGCTTCGGCCGCAACCTGCTGGAGTGGGCGGGCAATGGCGTCGACAAGTTTCTGCAATATTCCTTTGCCGGCTCACAAATGGTGTTTGGCGAGTTGGGCAGAAAGGGCGGACAATTTGGTCTGATCTTCGCCTTCCAGGTTCTGCCCACCGTGATTTTCATTTCTGCCTTCTTTGCCGTGCTGTATCACTATGGCGTGATGCAATTCATCATCCGCCAGATGGCCAAGGGCATGATCCGCATGGGCGCCAGCGGCGCCGAGTCGCTCGACGTGGCCGCCAGCATCTTCATGGGCCAGACGGAAGCGCCGCTGACCATCCGTCCCTACTTGCCGACTCTCACCCGCTCCGAACTGATGACCGTCATGACCGCCGGCATGGCTCACGTATCCGGCGGCATTATGGGCGCGTACATTCTCTACGGCGTAGAGGCCAAACACCTGCTCAGCGCCGTCATCATGACTGCCCCGGGCACCATCCTGATGGCGAAGATGTTCGTTCCGGAAACCGAAGAACCGCTCACCAGCCCTCATCACAACACGGATTCCACCGCCCAGGACGCGGTCGAGATTGATGCCGAGGCCATGCCCAAAGACGAAAATGTTCTCGGAGCCATCACCCGCGGCACCATCGACGGCCTGCACCTGGCCTTGAACATTGCCGCCATGCTGATTTCCTTCCTGGCGCTGATAGCCCTGGTGAACGGCATTTTTGGCGGCATCCACAATCATTTCTTCCACTGGTTTCCGTCCAGCCTGGAACAAGTCTTTGGAGTGATCTTCGCTCCCATCGCTTTTGTGATCGGCATTCCGTGGGGAGAATGCGGGCTGGTGGGGAATCTTCTGGGAACTCGCATGGTGATCAACGAACTGGTCGCCTACTCGATGCTGGGCGCGCAGAAAGCCACGCTCGATCCCCGATCCTTCGCGATTGCGACCTTCGCCCTATGCGGTTTCGCCAATTTCAGCTCGATTGGCATTCAGATCGGCGGCATCAGCGCGCTTGCGCCGAACAAACGAGGCGAACTAGCCAAGCTCGGCTTCCGCGCCATGATCGCAGGTACCATGGCGAACCTGATGTCGGCCTCGATTGTTGGCATCCTGCTTCAGTGACCGGCGTCTGATTCCGCAAGCGAAGCCTTCACGCCTACTTGCGAATCCTTGGTTCCAGAGCGATATACGTCACGCGCGCGCTTTATCGATCATTTCCCTCCAGATGCCTTTGGACTTGAGGATCAGTTCGACGGCCTCACGAATGGCTCCATGTCCTGCCACCGCTTTGGTCGTAAAGTGCGCGGCTTTTTTTACTTCCGGTACGGCGTCGCCCACGGCAATCGCCAGTCCGACGCGGCGCATCAGTGGCAGGTCCGGCAGATCGTCTCCAACGTATGCCACCGCAGATTCGGGCATCCCCGTCTTCTGCAGGATTTCTTCATAGGCGGGAATCTTGACCGGTTGTTTCATGTAAATAAATTCCATATGCATCTCGTGGGCACGCCTCAGCAGCGCTCCACTCTCTCGCCCGGTGATAACCCCAGTTCGGACGCCGGCCGTGTGCGCCAGGGTAAGGCCCTGACCGTCATGAGCGTCGAAGGTTTTAATCTCCAGAGCGCTGCCGTCGGGCTGACTGAGCAGGGTTACTCCACCGTCGGTCAGGGTGCCATCCACGTCCATGAGCAAGACCTGAATCTGGGAGGCACGCTTTTTAAGTGCTGGAGAGATCTTCCGTGAAGCAGCCAAGTAAACCTCGGGCGACAAAATGAAAGGAGAGTCTAGCAGGAAAAGCTTAGAAGGCGAAAATGCGGAAGGTGAAAATAATGACCATGAATATCCCGGTGAGAACCATGTTGGCTCCTCACATACTCGCACGAAATCGCACTACCACCTGACGACCGGTTTGTAACACAATCAGCAGCTTCAGCCTTTTGCATGACCATGAAATCTCAACTTCGGATCGCATTCGCACTCTGCGCTGCGATTTGCATGTGGCTGTATGCCATCCCGTTGCTCAAACCTTATGTCTTCGGCACCCAGTATTCTGCAGGTGTCGCAGGCGGCCCTCTGGCGGACCTGTATCCCAGCTGGTTCGGTACCAGAGAACTGATCGTCAACCACCGTAGCCCTTACGGGCAGGAAGTCACGGAAAGCCTCCAGACTGCTTACTACGGGCACGTTCTCGCAAGCGGCGACCAGCGAAATCAGCAGCGCTTTGCCTACCCGATCTACATAGCGTTTCTGTTCGCTCCGACGGTGTGGATGCCTTTCCATATCGTGCAAATGATCGGATTCTGGGCTCTGGCGTTGATCACCGCTGCGAGTGTCCCGCTCTGGTTGCGAGTAGTGAAGTGGGACGCCTCCGGGCCAACCGTCGCGACTCTGCAAATCCTTGTCCTAAGCAGCATTGCCGTAGTGCACGGTTTGGAACTGCAGCAATTGAGTTTGCTGGTGGGTGGCGTGACTGCTGCTGGAGCGCTGCTCATCGTTCGTCGTAGACTCTTCGCGGCCGGATGTCTATTCGGATTGGCCATGATCAAGCCACATCTGCTGTTGCTGCCGATTCTGTGGCTGCTGTTCTGGTCTCTGAGCCAATGGCCCGAACGCAAACGGTTCGTGATTGGGTTCGGAGCCACTCTCGCCCTGCTGGTTGGCGCCGGAGAGTGGATGCTGCCGGGATGGGTCGGCCAGTTCATCCAGGGAGCGCTAGCCTACACGCACTATGCGCACCCCACTTCCCTCCTGGAACTGCTGCTCGGCCCTCGGGGATTTGTCGTTGGTGGGTTCGTACTGGTTTTGATCCTGGCATATATCTGCTTCCGCTTCAGGTCAGCGCCGCCTGATTCGCCGGACTTCGCAATCACGCTGGCATTATTGCTGGCCGCCAACCTGTCCGTTCTGCCCCTGATGTCCCCTTACAATCAGGTATTGCTTCTTCCGGGTGTGCTGATCCTGCAGCGCTCGGAAACGCAAATGTGGGTAGAGCGTTGGCTATGGAGGCTAACCGCCATCGCATTGGTCTGGCCCTGGATCACCGCAGCCTTCCTGGTAGTGTTGTCATGGCTGCACTCGCCGCTCGCAAAAGCCTGGATTGACGTGCCTCTATATTCGACGTTGGTCCTGCCCCTGCTGGTTGCCGCCATGCTGATGTCTCAAACTCTTCGTCGGCACGACATCTCCCGAGCAGCCCTGCCGGAGCCCGAAATTGAAGTGTAGGAAACTATCGCTTGTCCCAGGCTCGCAGGCGCGGCCACCAGCGCCTTACGTTTCGGCAATAGTCTTCGTAGTCCGCCCCAAACTTGTTGCGCAGCGTGGGCTCTTCATAGAAGACGACAAAAAGATGCACGCCGAGAGCCGCCGCGGCTACGGCGGCGATCGCCGCAGGGTTCGCGTGCCCGAAAACGATCCACAGCCCGATCCAACCCACGGCGAAGCCTACATACATCGGGTTGCGCACATAACGGTAAAAACCTGCCACCACCAATCGCTGGGGCGGAGCGACCGGCGCCGGAGTTCCGCGGCCCGTCCACCCGAAGTCCCATATGCAGCGCAGGGCAACCGCGAATCCGAGCACCGACGGAACCGCCGCCAGCCAGCGCCAGCGCGCTTCTCCTGCTGTTTCCACGCTGAAGCCGAGCCATCCGGGTAGCAACCAGAACCACAAAGCGAAAAACGCTGTGCCCACGATCAGCGAGGCGGGCACGGTTAGCCATTGTTCCCACCCACCCTCCGGAGCGCTCTCAGAGGGTCCGTTCGTCATAAGCCCTCCTGTCGCAGACATTATGCGACTAACTCAACTTTCCGATGAATATTTTTGTGACCTATGAGTGGCTGGCGCCTCGCAAGGCTAGTCAGGACTGGTGGGAGTGGATTGGGATTGCCGCCTTGGCGCGAACCAGCAGGCCGGGAGATTTTATTCGCTGGCACTCTTTTTCGAAGTCGGGTCGTGGTCCCTTCCATCGAAGATCTTCGAGCGAATCGAAGACCGGCACATCCAGTCGCAGGGTCGCGAGGGTGCGAAACAACAGGGCATCGTTCCATGCGCCGAACAGCGCTTCGGATAGCGGGCGAGCCTTGCGGATCGACGGATGCCACGCGCGCCAATCCTTGGGGATATCTTCCAGGTGCCGGTACTGAGATAAGGTAGATGCTGCCGCCTTTGCGCCCCATCCAGGCATGCCGGGAAAGCCGTCTGCACTGTCACCGACCACCGCCAGATAATCCGGAATCGATCGCTGGTTTCACTCCGAATTTGGCCACTACGCCGGCTTCATCGCGAAGCGATCTCGTGCCTGCGATCCAGTTGCACCACCCGCTGGCCTGACGACGCACTGGCTGAGATCTTTGTCTGGCGTGCAAATCAGCACCTGGCTTCACTCGATCATCCTGTGCAGCCTTGACCGCGGCAGAGGCCAGCGCATCATCCGCTTCGAATTAAACCATTGGCCACACCAACACTCCCATAGCTTCGAGCGCCTGCTCGAGAATCGGGAACTGCGAGAGCAACTCGGGCGGCACACCTTCGCTGGTCTTGTATCCGTGATACAGATCGTTTCGAAACGATTCCACGACATGGTCGGTGGCAACGCCGATATGGGTTGCGCCCTGCTCGATCATGGACAACACGGAATTCAGCACACCACGTACTGCGCCAATTTCCTGGCCATTCACGTCAGCGGCGGCGGGCACCGCAAAAAAATGGCGGAACAACTCATACGTTCCGTCGATCAGGTGGACATCCATTGGGCGATGCTTTTCCTCAGGGTTGCGAGGTTATTCGCCAAAACAACGAAACCGGTTTTCCGGCTGCCCACAAACCTCGCACTGAATCGCGAACAGCCCGCCGGCCAGCCGTTCACCGGGACCAGCTTGTGCCGAAGCAGTAGTCACATACAGAGTCCGAAGATCAGAACCCCCAAACGTACAAGTGGTAATATTTTTCACGGGCATCTCGATCACTCGGTCAATCTTCCCATTGGGCGCAACACGGACGATACATCCGCCATAGTAGCGGCAGTTCCACAAATAGCCTTCGGCATCGACGGTCGAGCCATCGGGCAAGCCACGCTCGAAATCCCTGAAAAACGGAGTTTCATTGGAGATCGTGCCGGTGCCGGCATCGAAGTCGTACGACCAGATCATGTTCGCGAGCGTATCGCCAAAATAAAAGCGGCGGTGATCCGGACTCCATGCCACGGTGTTGGAGATGCCTACGTCTCGACGCTGCACAGTCACAATGCGGTCCGCATTCAGGCGATAGAGAATGCCATCCCTTCCTCCGGCTTCTTTCGATGATCCATCCGGGCTCACATTGTTACGCATCGATCCCACCCACAAATAACCACGCGGATCGGCGCGCCCATCGTTGAGTCGAACCGAAGGCCATCCCTCAAGACTAAAAATACGCGGGTGGCGGACATCCGAGGCCGGCTCCCACAAAATCACACCTGAGCCGACGAGAACCGCCAGCACATCGTCCCGGTCTGTAAGTGCAAGCGCGGTTACCGGTTCTTCGAAAAACCATGTTCGGACACACTGGTCGGCTAAGGTGAAGCGGTGGATTAGAAAGCGATTGATGTCTGTCCAGTAAACCGCTGCGTGCGCCGCGTGCCAGACTGCGCCTTCACCGCACACATCGCCTGTGGGAGCCACGCAAACCGGTTGCGAGGTCATCGGTACTGAGATCAAGAAACTCCAATTCCGGCCAGCAGTCCCGCCGTCCACCAGGTAATCGCCGCCGGTGCAGAACCCTGCTTTATCCGATACCAGGAACGCTGCCAGCTCTGCCACTTCTTCCGGAGTTCCAATGCGGCCCAGCGGATGGGCCTTCCCCCAACGTTGGAATACTTCGGCGATCGGAACACCGGGCGCGAAGTTTCCCGCTGAGCGCTCCAGCATGGGCGTGTTTATCGAACCTGGGCTGATGGAGTTTACCCGGATATTGTCGCCGGCATGATCGAGGGCGAGCGCGCGGGTGAGACTGTGTACCGCTCCTTTGGACGTGGCATAGGCCGCAACCCCGCGCTGGCAGGCATATCCCTGAACCGACGCCAGGTTAATGATCGCCCCTCCGCCGCGCTTCTTCATTTCAGGAATTCCAAAATGTCCGAGAAGATAGATGCTGCCGACGTTGACCATCATGCACCGGTTCCAGGTTTCGAGCGGGGTTTCAACCACATTCCCGAAGGGATGGAACGCGGCGGCGTTGACGATCATGTCGAGTCCACCGAATTCTCGAACCGCTTTCGCCACTACCTCTCGCACCGGTTCAACCTGGGTGACGTCGCATTGCTCGACCAGCAGACTCAGCCGGGTCGTTTTGGCTTCAAGCGCGAGTTCCTGGTTAGCCGCCGCCTCGATGCCGCATGCCAGCACCTTCGCCCCGCCCGCTGCAAAGCGCTTGGCAATCGCGCGGCCAATGCCGGTGGTGCCGGTAACGATCGCGACTTTACCTTCAAACTCTTTCATTAACGTCAGCTCCTTGTCAGCTTTCAAGCTGCTCTTCGGAAAAAGCGTCGATCCCGCGAAGCGTGCAGTTAGTGACTCTCCCTGGGCACATCTGCTCCGCGGCAACCTACCAGAAAATCGAGGTCCACGCCCCGGTCCGCTTGCAGAACGTGTTCGACGTATAGCCGTTGATATCCGCCAGTGGCAACCGCCGGGGGCGGAGTCCAGGCTTTGCGTCGACGGGCGAGTTCTTCCTCGGCCACGCACAGTTCCAACTTGCGGGCGTCCACGTTCAATTCAATCTCATCGCCGTTTCGCACCAGAGCCAGCGCTCCGCCGGCAGTGGATTCAGGAGTGACGTGCAGCACCACCGTTCCGTACGCGGTTCCGCTCATGCGCGCGTCGGAAACCCGCACCAGGTCAGTGATGCCGCGTTCCAGCAGTTTTTTGGGCATGGGCATGTTGCCCACTTCCGGCATCCCGGGATAACCCTTCGGCCCGGCGCCCTGCAATACCATCACCGAATTTTCGTCGATCTCCAGCATCGGATCATCAATGCGCTTCTTGAAATCTTCAATGTCGGTGAACACCACAGCCCGGCCCCGGTGCTTGAGCAAACTTGGAGTCGCCGCGGAAGGTTTGATCAACGCGCCGCCTGGCGCCAGGTTGCCACGCAGTACCGCAATCCCCGCGTGCTCGCGAATAGGATTCTCCCGGCTGCGAATCACCTCAGCATTCCAGCAAGGCGCTTCGGCGGTGTTCTCGCCTATGGTCTTGCCATTCACGGTCAGCGCGTCCTTGTGGATCAGATCGCCAAGCGCACGCACAACCGCGGGCACTCCGCCGGCGTAGTAGAAGTCCTCCATCAGGAAACGGCCGGAAGGCATGAGGTCTACCAGCAACGGAAGCTCATGGCCCAGGCGATCGAAATCGTCCAGTTCCAGCTTCACACCCACCCGGCCCGCAAGCGCAAGCAGATGCAGTACGGCGTTGGTGGAACCGCCAATCGCGGCGTTCACCCGGATAGCATTCTCAAACGCCTTGCGGGTCAGAATTTGAGACATCTTCACATTCTCGCGAACCATATCGACAATGCGTCTTCCCGCCTCCTGCGCCAGCACGTAACGCCGCGAATCGACCGCCGGAATGGCCGCATTCTGCGGCATTCCCATGCCCAACGCCTCCACCATACAGGCCATGGTCGACGCTGTGCCCATAGTCATGCAGTGGCCGGCGGAACGCGACATGCAGGATTCGGCGTCCATGAAATCCGCGCAGCTCATCTTGCCCGCGCGCACGTCTTCACTCATCGACCAGACGTTGGTACCCGATCCGATCGGCTGGCCGCGGAAGTTGCCGTTCAGCATGGCGCCGCCAGACACAACGAGCGCCGGCAGATCGCAACTCGCCGCGCCCATCATGAGCGACGGCGTGGTCTTGTCGCATCCACAGAGCAGGACAACTCCGTCCAACGGATTGCCGCGAATCGATTCCTCCACGTCCATACTTACCAGGTTGCGGAAGAGCATGGCGGTGGGACGAAGATTGGTCTCGCCCAGAGACATCACGGGAAACTCCAGCGGAAAGCCTCCAGCTTCGTAAATCGCCGCGCTTGACCCGATCCGCAACCAGCCGGAAATGAGCGTTGCACGGAACCAGCTCCGACCAGGTATTGCAAATGCCGATTACCGGCCGGCCGTCGAACAGATTGGAAGGAAATCCCTGGTTCTTCATCCACGAACGATGAATGAAGCCGTCTTTGTCCTGCAAGCCAAACCAGCGAGTCGAGCGCAGGGGAACACCGTTTTTGTTATTCATATTTGTATTCCGGAAATCACGCCCGGAAACAGGCTGGTGGCATTCTACAACTCCCGCGCTGAGCACTGCATTTTGCGCGAAAAGCGAATTGATCCTAATGCGCAGCCTCAAACGCTTCGCTGTCCCAGCGTCCGCCACATTGCAAGACTTTGCACGGCTGTCCCAGTTGCCGGCACGCCTCAACAAATTCGTCCGGAGAAGCGGTATTGAATTCGAACATGTCGAAATGGCAGGGAATCACGAGCCTGGCTGCGATGTCTTTCGCCAGCTGCGCGGCTTCGCTTCCGAATAGATTGCCGGGCACGCGTCTTTCCGGCGCGCGCCCGTTGATGGGAAGCAGCGCGACGTCAATCCCGAATGGCCGCAGTTTCTCCGCCATTCCCGGATATCGGATCGTGTCCCCGCTGTGGTAAATCGTCCAGCCACCGAACTGAAGAACATAACCGAGAAATTTGACGCGGCCCTGCTCATCGCGCTCCACGGTTTCGTGAGCCGATGCGACCCCAGAGAATCGAATTCCACAAACTTCGACCGCCGTTCCGTCATCGACGCCGATCGGAATCGCACTGTCGATCGCCAGCCGCTCCGCCACGAAGGCGCGATTCGCTTCGGGGATCACAAGTTTCAGGTTTGGGTTCCGTGCCAGAATCGGTACAAGAGTTTCTCCATCAAGATGATCGGTGTGATTGTGGGAAGAAGTGGCGACATCGACGAACGAAAGCCGCGCCGGATCGATCACCAATTCCGTCATACGAACGTGCGGCTTGTCGGTCTGGCTGTACTTTTTGGTGAGCGAATCGGAAAGATAGGGATCGAGCAGCACGTGAACGCCCTGCCACTGCAGCAGGAAGCCACTCTGTCCCAGCCACCACAAGCGAAAACTGCCGTCGCGCTGGTCCGAGGCGCGAATGTCAGCAAGCAGCGCGTCGTGGGACTGGACTGGACGAATCACGGCAGTCCCAGTTCCCTTCGAACCAGTGGCAACGCCGCTGACCATGTTCGCCAATTTCTGCCGAGCCGCCCAGCGCGCCGTCTGGCTGAGTCCGCAGTCCGGCGCGAAGGAGAGTCGCTCCGCAGGCGCGTGCTTCAGGCACAGACGAACCCGCTCGGCGACATCGGCGGGAGTTTCGATGTAATAGCTCTTCACGTCAATAATCCCGACCGCCACGTCAATGCCGCGCGCTGCAATCTCGCGGATGATTTCGATTTCAGCAAATTCACGGCTCGCCATTTCCAGATGCATCTCCTGCACCGGCAGTTCGAAGAAAGCGGGAAACAGCGGCGCATACCGGCGCAAGCCTACCGCGCGGCCTTTGTAGTTGCCGAAGCAAAGATGAGTGGAAAGGCGGCACTGGCCGATCACCGGCTTGACTGTTTCAGCGAAAATTTCGACAAAGCGGCGAGGATCTTCGCGATGTCCGTAGCAGCTCATCGAGGGCTCATCGAGCGTGATCTCCTGGCAACCACTTTGCACCAACTGCTCCAGTTCTGCACGAACGATCGGAATCAGCGCATCGGTGACGTCCCAACGATTTTTGTAAACTCCGCCGGGATTGATTCGGCCGCTCAACGTGTAGGGTCCAGGCACACTGGCCTTCAAGGCCGGGCCGGGAGGCGCAATTTTCTGCAGGAGCTTGAATTCTTCCACTGCTCCCAGCCCGTGCGCGGAGCTTATTTTTCCCGTGACCTCATATTTTCCGCGCTGATCGTGCGCGGGCGGCCCAAAGCGACGTGGCGAATGTGGAGTCGGATTGATGCCCTCCAGCCGGCCGTAAAAAGACAGGTTGAAATCGTACCGCGTCTGCTCGCCGTCAGTGATCACGTCCAATCCGGCGGCAACCTGATCGTGCACGGCGGCAATCACGGCGTCAGTGCGCATTTCCTCGATGTCAGCCTCGCCGAATTGATCGAGGTGAGCTGAGGCAAACTCAAGCCATCCGGGAAATGGATAGCTGCCGATCACCGTGGTTCGCAGAGGAGCTTGCGAACCTGTCCCCACAGGTGGTGCTTGTTTGGCCTGGGCAGCTCGATTTGTCGCACGGACTACGGTCGCGGCGTTTTCTTCGGGACTCATTCGCTCACCGTCCAACCGGCGTCCACGGTGACGACCTGGCCGGTAATCGGGCTTGAATCTCGGCGCAGCAGGAAGCAAGCGGTCTTGGCAATATCTTCCGCGCGTCAGCATGCCTTTCCGCAGCGGTTGCTTGTGAGTCATGTATTCAGTGATCTCAGTATTTGCTCTGCGCGCGCGCGGTCATGGGAGTCTGCACCAGTCCGGGCGCGATCACATTGATGCGAATGCCCTGCGGAGCATAGTACGCCGCGGCCGCGAGGCTCATGGCTTCGATCGCTCCTTTGCTCGCGGCATAACCGGCGGTCGCGAAATGATCGCGCTGCGGATGACGCGCCAGCACGCTTCCGGTATTGAGAATGACTCCCGTCTGGCCGTTCCTCGTCCACAAGCTGAGAACCTCGCGGCACATCAGGAATGTGCCTTTGGCATTCACATCCATTACCGTGTCCCATGCTTCGGTCGTGCACTGGTGCAGAGGTCCATCGCCGAGCGAACGGGCGCTGATGCCGGCAACATTCATGAGTGCATCAATCCGGCCAAACCTTTCCAGGCATGCGGCTACTGCCCCGTCCGATCGCGGCCTCATCGCGAACGTTCGCCAGCGCGAAAGCCCGCGTTCGGCAGCTCGCTCTTAGAGTCCGCTGCATTCATTTTCATTTATTCCGAAAATAAATACCGGGTTTTCCGCTCGCCCACATGCGGGCGACCGCCGCTGCGATTCCCGACGAACCCGTGACTAAAAGTACTTCGTCCACATTTTTGCCACGCCTACTCAAACAGATGTTTGAGGCTCTTGCGGTAGGCTTCGTAAAAAGCTTCCAGTTGCGTGGCGGCGCTGGTATTGCCCACGAACTGATGGCTGGGCAACACAACCGGTTTTACTCCCCGCGCGAGCAGTGCTTCAGCCGTCGCACAGCGAATCATGTTGATGATCATCGCGCCGGTGATGGTCGAGACCGGCCCGGTCCTCCACTCCAGCCCTTCCAGTTCGACCACACAATCACCCGGCGGGCACTGATTGTCGATCACCAGATCGGCGCAATCGATAAGCTTCTTGCCGGAAGAGTGCGCAGCTTTCGCCTGCTCGCAATGCGCCTTGGAAACGATGGCAATCACCGGTAATCCGCGCCGTTGAGCCCCCATGGCCACTTCCACGATTACGGGACGAATGCCGCTGGTCGAAATAACGATGAAGGCGTCATTCGGCCCGAAATGAAAACCGCTCAGAATCTGCTCGGCGTAGCCTTCGTAATTTTCCAGGTACAGCGGCGCGCGCAACCCGTTGGCGCCGACGATGGCCGCATGATTGGAAAGCGCCAGTTCGACCAGGGCGACGAAGCCGACGAAACAGCCCTGGCGCGGAGTCATCTCCTCGCACATCATGCGGGAGTGGCCGTTGCCGAAAAGAAAAACCAGGCCGCCGCGCGCAATCCGGTCGGCGCAAAGCTCAGCGGCTTCTTGAATTACGGCCGCCTGGGTGCGCTTCAACTCCCGCAAAAGACTCATGGCACGTTCGAAGAACGTGATGCTGGCAACGGTCGAATTAGTGGCAAGGAATTGATTATCCACGGAAGATTCTCACGCCGGCTCATTAGGATTGCATAGAGTGCGTATAATGCACAAACGATTGTGAGTAAAAAAACATCTCAGGCTCATTCCGATCGGCCGATCGCGGTGGGCGTCGACATCGGGGCCACCGCCATCAAAGCCGCACTGGTGGGGCTTGACGGCGAGCTCCTCGAAAGCTTCCGCGAGCCATCGCCGCGCACGCCCGCCGCCTTGCATGACTTTGTTCATTCCGTTTTGAAGCGCGCAAAAATGCCGGTCTGCGGAATCGGCATCGGCTGCAAAGGTGTGATCGACACCGCGACCTCGCGCGTGAAGAGCTTGCCGGGTGATCTGAACTTTCTGGAAGGACGTCTGCTTGCCGAAGTCATCGCGGCCGGCGATCTGCCGGTCTGCGCCGATAATGACGCTCGCACCGCCCTGGTTGCGGAGGTGCTGTGGGGCGCGGCCCGCGGAAAGCGCAACGTGGTTCTTCTGACCCTGGGCACCGGAGTTGGCGGGGCAGCCCTGGTGGATGGCGTGATTCTTCGCGGAGCGTCCGGCGCGGCCGGTCATCTCGGGCACGTGACCCTCGATCTCGCATGGCGGTCTGTGTATCTGCGGGAATTACGGATGCGTCGAAACCCGCTTTTCATCGCGCGCCATCGAATCTGATTACTTGGCTCACCTCCACCGTGCCGCGCCGGCGAAGCTGTCTCTCGATGCTGCCGGTGAGCCCCCCAGCACAGAAGCCATCTTTCGCGCCGCCGCAGAGGGAGACGAAAGCGCCCGCTGCGTACTCGATCGCGCCCTGGAATATCTGACCGCCGCGATAGTCAGCTTTCTGCACATCTTCGATCCCGAAATGCTCATCCTCGGAGGCAACATCGCCGAAGCCGGCCCGCAACTGCTCGCTCCGATTCGAGACAAGGTGGCGCGCCGCACGCGCATTTTGCTGGGCCGCGACGTTCCGATCGTATTTCAGAGCGTCATCGGCTACGGAGGCGTAGCCGGTGCGGCGGGGCTGGTCTTTCTGCAACAGAAATTGCTTGAAAGTTTGACAGTCTCTGAACTCAATCTATGACTCGAAGCCCAACAAGGCTCCGCTCGCTATCTTTATCTGCCCGCCGCCGTGGCCGCAATCGGTGGTCTGCTCTTCGGCTTCGACACGGCGGTGATCAACGGCGCCATTGTTTTCCTCAAAAACCAGTTCCAACTGAACGACGCACAAACCGAAATCGCGGCCAGCAGCCTGCTTCTGGGATGTGTGGTCGGAGCCAGCGTGGCCGCTTTCACCAGCGACCGCTTCGGAAGGAAACGCGTCCTGCTGGCGGCTGCGGCGTTATTCACAATTTCGTCGCTGGGATCGGCGCTGCCGCGCGACCTGACCCAGTTCGTGATCGCACGCGTCATCGGCGGTCTTGCCATCGGAATCGCATCCACCCTGTCGCCGCTCTACATTGCCGAAATTTCTCCGGCAAAAAGTCGCGGACTGATGGTCAGCCTGAACCAGCTGGCGATTGTGATCGGCATTCTGCTCTCCTACAGCGTGAACTATCTGCTCACCGGCGCGGGCCCGGCCAACTGGCGATGGATGTTCGCATCTGCCGCGGTTCCGTCATTCTGCTTCCTGATCGCGCTGCTGTTCATTTCCGAAAGTCCGCGCTGGCTGGTGCAGAAAGGCACGAGAGCGTGACGCTGAACACTTTCTGGCGCAAATGGTGGGCTCGGACGCGGCCCGCGAAGAGATCAAAGACATCCGCTCCGCCATCGCGGAAGAGAGCGGCAATCTGCTCGATCCCGCCTTCCGAAAACCTCTGGTGGTGGCGATCGTCATCGCCTTGTTCAGCCAGTTCACCGGCATCAACACCATCATTTATTACGGATCGCTGGTCTTCCTCGAACACGTGCCGCACCAGACCGCCAGCACGGCGCTTTGGGCAAACGTCGTCATCGGAGCGATCAACTTTATGGCCACCATTGTGGGCATGTCACTGATCGACCGCGCCGGGCGCAAGCCGCTGTTGATGTCGGCGTTTCGGCGGAATGGCTCTGTCCCTGATGGGTGTTTCCGCGGCCATTCATTTTCAGGCCCCGGCGATCGCTGTGCTGATTTTCGTACTCACCTACGTGGCCTGTTTCGCGGTAGGGGTTGGAACCGGAACCTGGGTGATGATGTCGGAAATATGCCCGACGCGAATACGGGGACGGGCGATGTCGGTCGCAACCATCTTTCTCTGGTGCGGAACTTTGCTGGTGACGCTGACTTTTCTATCGCTGGTCAAGGCTTTCACCGCGCCCGGAACTTTCCTGGTGTACGCTGCCATCTCAATCGCGGCTTTTCTTTTTGTGTGGCGAGTGGTTCCGGAAACCAAGGGCCGCACCCTGGAAGAAATCGATCACTGGTGGCGAGCGCAATGATTTTGTAGCGCCGGCATCCCTTCGGCTGCCCTGTTTTGTGTGGCGCCGGCATCCCTTCGGCGGCGCTCAGGGCAGGCTTTGCCGGATGTCCCGAGGGCATCCTGCCCTCGGCGGCGGGCGGGACGCCCACCGGACAGCCGCCGGGACGGCGGCGCTACAAACACCAACGCTGATTTGCGTAGCGCCGACATCCCATCGGCGGCGCTACATTGGACGCTAGTGTTCGGGAATCGGCTCCGGTTCGGCTGAGCCATCGGCGCGCGGATCTGACGCGGCGAAATTCACGTTAGTCTTCGAATTGCGCAGAACCGCCTGTCCTCGGCCCATCGCCGTCGAATATTCTTTTCTCACCGTCAGCTTGTGGCCCTTTTGCCGAAGCTGTTGCAGCGTAGCCGGCGTCCACGCGCGACTCGATCAACATGTCGCAGCCGATTCCCTCCTCCGTGGGGTGAACCGTAAAGCGCGGTTCGGAGAGCGCAGCCTGAATGTTCATTCCGTAATCCACAAAATTGGAAACAAACTGCGCGTGCGCCAGCGGCTGATTGGCTCCGCCCATGATGCCGAATCCGATGTGCATGTCGCCTTGCTCCATGAACGCGGGAATGATGGTGTGAAATGGCCGCTTGCGCGGCGCCAGCGACATTGGGATGGCTGGGATCGAGCACGAACAATGCGCCGCGATCCTGCAACATGAATCCCGTCCCTTCACCGCCACTCCGGAGCCGAAGGCGTCATACAGGCTCTGGATCAGCGAAACGATATTGCCGTCTTTATCCACGGCGGCGAGATAGGTCGTGTCGCTTCTGGCCGGATTGCCGCTGGCCGCGGTGCAATTCGCCTTTTCGGGATCGATCAGCGCCGCGCGCTGCCTGGGCGTAGTCGTCGGAGAGCAATCCTTGCACCGGCACTTTCGCGAAGCGCGGATCGGCGTTGTAGCGATACAGGTCGGCATAGGCCAGCTTCATGGCTTCGATTCGATTGTGCAGTTCCATGGGCGCAAGCGGGCCAGCCTTGTCCGCCGGCAGATGTGCTCATGATGTTCAGCATTTCGAGCGCGGCCATGCCCTGTCCGTTGGGAGGCAGCTCGTAAACTTTCCAGCCGCGGTAGTTGATGGAAATCGGCTCGACCCATTCCGCGGAAAAATCCGCCAGATCGTCGGGCTGCATGGTTCCACCCAGCGCCGCCGAGGTGCTCAGGATGGACTGCGCAATTTCGCCACGATAGAAGGCGTCGCGCCCCTGCTCGGCAATCAGTCGCAAAGTCTTGCCCAGATCCGGATTGGTGAACATCTCGCCCACCTCGGGCGCCTTGCCGCCGGGCAGAAAAAGTCGCTCGGCCTCCGGCGTCTGTTTCAGAGTCTGCGCATCGCCCTCCCAGTATTCGTGGATGATTTCCGGCACGGGATAGCCATGCTCGGCGTAATAGATCGCGGGAGTGAACAGATCCTTCCAGGGCAGCTGGCCGAAGCGGGCATGAGCCTTGGCCCAACCCTCGACCGCCCCGGGCACGGTTACGCTGTCGATGCCGGCCTGCGGCATCTGCATGATCCCCTTCTGCTTCAGGTATTCGATCGAGAGGCCGCGCGGTGCCCACCCGCTGGAGTTCAGGCCGTAAAGCTTGCCGGTCTTGGCGTCCCAATAGAGCAGAAAAAGATCGCCGCCAATTCCGTTCATCATGGGCTCGGTGACGCCGAGCACGGCGTTCGCGGCAATCGCGGCATCCATGGCCGATCCGCCGCGAGCCAGAATCTGCGCGCCGGCCTGCGAAGCCAGAGTGTGACTGGTGGCGACGATGCCCCCGTCATTGATGACCATGGAGCGGCCGTAAGAGCGGTCCTGCGCCGAAAGTGGCGCGGCGATAGCGAGCAACAGGCCGAAGAGAATGCAGCGCGCGGCGGATGGGCAGCCTTACGCGAGATTGATTTCATGGCAGATGGATTCATGGGTAACGAATTATAGATGGCCGGACTGATTTTGCTGGCTTAGATCCCAGGGCATTGATCATCCAACCTGTTGACCGACACCGGGCAAACTGCACGTGGTCACAGCACCCCTTCACCCACACTCCCCTCACGCACCCGGTTGTCATTCCGAACCTCTGGCGGAGAGGAATCTGCTTCTGCCGTAATCCGAAAGCAGATTCCTCGCACCGGAATGAAAGAAGGGTTGGGCAAGCGAACCTCATCGCCGAGGAGCTCAACCCACCCGCGTCCTACTCTAAAAACCTTAGCTTTTCAGCACCTTACTCCTGCCGAATCAGCGATTTAAGGTTCGCTTCAGGAAACAACTTTTCCGCCAGCGCAGGGGTTTAATCAATACGAGTAATGGAGGGTGCTGAAATGTTAAAGAAAGCCGCACTTTCGCTGTTTGGACTGGCAGTAATGCTGGTTTGTATCAACCCGCCGCAGGCGCATGCTGGCGTGATCGTTCAGTTGGGGCCGACGTATCCCCGTCCGGTTTACGTTCGTCCGTATCCGTATGTAGTGCCGGCGCCCTACGTGGCCTACGGACCGGGTCCTTATGCCTACGGGCCGGTGTACGTTCGCCCGCACTGGGACTATCCGGGCTACTACTACCGGCCAGGGTTTGAGCGACCTGGATACTGGGGTCCGCGGAGATTCGAACACCGCGAGTTCGTTGAGCGTCACCCCTACTGGCGCCGGTAACAAGCTCCAAGTTGCTTGATGCGGCTCCCGCCGTGTCGCCCCACCCTTCGCCTCCACGGCGAAGGGTGGGCGACAGGAAACAACCTGTGCACCTCCACCTTGGGACTGAAACTGTGAGCAATTGTGAACAGATTTGCGGACGCCGCTTCGTTTATACAGCAACAGTATGGCTACCCATACCACTCTATTGTGCATACACCGCGATCCCGGGCAACTGAACCACCTGAAAGAAAAAGGATACGGGCTGATCAGCGCCACCACCGGAAGCCGCGGCTTGCGACTCTTGATGTCGCAGTCAGTGGATGCAATCGTAGTCGAGTACTACTTGGGTCTTCTAAACGGCGCCGTGGTGGCGGACGAAATCAAGAAGGTCAGACCGAGGCTTCCGATAGTCATGGTCGCTGACGACCTGGACTTGCCCGACGGAACTTTGAGGTCGGTCGATGCTCTTGTGACCAAATCCGATGGGTCTCGCTCCTTGTTAGCGACGATCGACTTCTTGCTGCGAACCAGACAGGTGCCCCAACCCGACGGTGCGTGCGCACAGGCTATGCCGCTGCACGGTCCTACAGGAGATTCTGATGGCAAGCATAGGCGATCACCGCGCAGTTAGAAGTTCCGTCCCGGATACTGGTCGATACCAGCACAATGCGTGTACTAAGACCGAGATCTTCAATAAGGGAGGAATCCTTCCACTTTGCGCCAATCGAGGCTGCCCCAACAAAGGCGCTAATTGGGTCCTGGAAGAGAAGCTATTGATAAAGGCTTCGCCTGTAACCTAGGACGATCTCGGAGCGCCGCCCCAAACCTCGCTACCTTCCCTCGGAACAAATCGATTCCGTCATTTCGCCCGATAAGACCGGCTTTCGAGCCATCTTTGGGTCGGGCGCCAGCACTTCCAGCGGTGGTATATTCTTTGGCCTGATCCTGGGAGGGCCCCATGGCGGAAGCCAATCCGCTTACCTTTCTCTGCATTACCACCTACGAAAAGGGACAGGAATTTATGCGCGAATGCAAGCGCCAGGGCTGCCGCGTCTTCCTGCTTACGGCGGAGACGCTGCGCAACGCCGACTGGCCGCGCGAGAGTCTAGACGACGTCTTCTACATTCCTGCCGAGCTTCCGGTGCCCGAGATCGTCAACGCTGTCACCTATCTCGCGCGAGAAAAAAAGATCGACCGCATCGTCGCGCTCGACGAATTTGACATGGAAACTGCGGCCACTCTGCGCGAGCACATGCGCATACCCGGGCATGGGCCTTACCACCATGCGTTACTTTCGCGACAAGCTGGCCATGCGGATGAAGGCGCATGGAAAGCGGAATTCGCGTGCCCGATTTCATTCCGGTCCTGAATCACCACGACATTCGCTATTACCTGGACCATGTGCCCGGTCCGTGGGTGTTGAAGCCGCGGTCGGAAGCATCGGCCATCGGGATCAAGAAGATCGATTCCGCGGAAGCATTGTGGCCGGTTCTGGAATCGCTGGGCGACCAGCAGTCTTCCTTCTTGCTGGAGAAATTCGTTCCCGGAGATGTCTATCACGTGGACTCGGTGGTTTCGGAGAGAGAGGTCGTTTTCTCCAGCGTCAGCCGTTACGGTGCACCGCCCATGGCGGTGGCGCAGCAGGGCGGCATCTTTACGACTTACCTTTTGCCCGGCGAGTCGCAGGAAGCAATCAGCCTGCGCCAGCTTAACCGCGATCTGATCGAGGCACTGGGGCTGGTGCGGGGAGTATCCCACGCCGAGTTCATCGGCGCCCGCAGTGACGGACACTTTTACTTTCTGGAATGCGCGGCGCGAGTCGGCGGCGCCTACATCTGCGAAATGGTCGAAACCGCCACCGGCATCAACCTGTGGCGTGAGTGGGCGCGCATCGAAATCGCCGGCGGCAAACAGCCTTACCATCTACCGGCCACGCGCAACGACTACGCCGGAATCATTCTTTCGCTCGCCCGCCAGGAAGAACCGGACACCTCGGCTTATAACGATCCCGAAATCGCCTTGCGCCTGAAGAAACGACATCACGCGGGCCTGGTGCTGCGTTCTTCAGATCCTGCCCGGGTGCAGGCCCTGCTGCAGACCTACACCGAGCGCTTCGCGCGGGACTTCCTCGCCATCGAGCCGCCTGGAACCAAACCCGCCGCGTGAATCCGGATACAGGTCGGATTGGTCAGATTTCAGAGTGCAGTGATGGGTAAATTCACTTTAACTGTCGCGGTGAAGCCGTTGGTTGTATCGCCGCTTAGCGTGAGAAGGTTCGCGCCGTCGACCTCGTCCGCGTACACGTGATCGGTCGCATTCGTGGTCGGGTTTGTGCCTTCCGCGCTGTAAGGACTGATGGTCGTATTGATCGTGTCGATCGTGTCTTGCGGAAAGAATAGCTGGGTTGTGTTCGTCCCTCCGGTGGTCGTGGAGTCGTAGGTCGAGCGCAGCCGCAGGTGGATGTGAGTCGTGCGCCCCTGGTACCAACCCGGAAAGATGGTCACGAAGGTCGCTAAGCCATTCGCAGTCGGTCAGCTGGTATCCCCGAAGCCAGGTTTCGCCCGAGGTGCTCTCCACATCTTCCGCCGAGTAGATACCGGACGCGTTGCAGTGCCAGATATCAATTTGTACGTCGGCCATGGCGGCGCAGCTCTTCTCGCTGTCGTAAACGTAGATGCTCAGGGTCAACGGGATGCCACTCTGGGTGTTGCTGCCGTCGAGGTTAGAGCGGATGTCACTGCGATTGAATCCTGTGGCGCTGTCGTCGACGAAATAAGGGCCCTCCTCCCCTTCCGGAGTCACCGTGCACGAGGTACTCGAACCGGTTGCCGTGCTGGTGGTTGTGGCTGTGGCTTTCGTCCCGCCGCCGCAACCGAGCATTGCACCCGCCCCTGCGACCGCCAAAATGCCGAGAGCTTTCCGGCGGCTGATTTCCTTGGCTATATTTTCTGGTGACAAGAGATTCTCCTCCAATGGCAGCACGGGGCCGTGCCGCTTCGTCACCGGCAGAAGACGCCGCCCCGTGTGTCTGCAGGGCATAGACGACGAGTTCGAGCGGCAGACTACAGAGAGCCAAGGTGGCTGGGTTGCCACCCTGGCGGGCATCCGGTCTCAATCGATGTCATCCCGAGTGGCCGAAGGCCACGAAGGACCTGTCAATTTGACTTTGCTGAGAACCGAGCTCGATCCACAATGCATGGGGTCCTTCGCTGCGCTCAGGATGACATCGCGCAGATTTCAAAGGGCTTGGTATCCCAGAAGCATCATTTGGCGGCCATTGAGCAATCGGTCGAGCGTATCGCGCTGTCTGGGGAGCCGCGCATCGCAGAACTGGAAGACATTGACGGCCTCATGCGGCTGTACAAGACCAAGGTGTTCCGGTTCGTGGCGTTCTCCGTCACCGACCGCGACGCGGCTGAATCGATCACCCAGGATTGCTTTCTCAAGGCTCATCTGACGCGAAGTCAATTTCGCGGCGATTGCAGCGTAAGCACCTGGCTGATGCGGATTGCATTCAACCTGGTCCGCGATCACACCAAGAGCCAGAAGTTTCGTTTCTGGAAAAAAGCTGCGGCCACCGCCGTCGATGCCCACGAAGTGAGCCAGCATCTGGCCAGCGACGCCAGTTCCGCGGAAAGGCGCCTGATCGCAAAGCAACAAGTTGAGATGGTTCACCAGACGCTGGCAGGACTCTCCGACAAGCAGCGTAGCGTCTTCGTAATGCGGTTCGTCGAAGAAATGGATCTGCCGGATATTGCCGCCGTCACCGGAATGTCCCTGCCCACGGTGAAGACCCATCTCTATCGAGCAGTAGGAGCAGTACGTGCCCGGCTGGGAGCAACCTTATGAGCGCACATCTGACCCACGAAGAGTTGACTGACAATCTGCTGGGCGTTTCGTCGTTAACCGTGAACGCTCATCTGCTTAACTGTCTTGCGCCAACGAGCTGGATCAGATGAAGGACACGATCGCCGGGTTTCGGGGCGCAGCCCATGCCTGGAGTGAGAGCGCGGTGGCAGCAGAACGCCTGGTGCCGGTGGCGCGCGCGCTTCCGCAACGATCATGGGGTGCTGGTTGGGCAGTGTCCGCAGCTGCCATGATTCTGTTCGCCGTCGGCTTCGCCTTTTACATGCGCGACAATCGCGCCCCGAACCAGGTGAACTCGGCCCAGGTTGCACGTTCTGCAATCACAACCGACACCGCACAGTCGCAGATTGAAAAGGACAACGAGCTGCTCTCCCAGGTAAACAGTGAGCTGGCGGAGGCGGTGCCGGCGCCGATGCAACCATTGCGACTTCTGGATGCGACTGTGTCAAGCACTTCCACGACCAAGTGAGTCAGCAAGAGATTCATAAGGCTCTGTTTTGTAACCCTCTTGCTCGGAGCGATTAGTTTTGGACAAAAGCCCTCCCCTGGCAGTCCTGACGGTCCTCTGCAACAAGGCCCCGGAGGTCCGGGTCGGCGAGGTCCCGGCGGCCCAGGCGGTCCGGGAGGTCCGGGGGGACCCTTGCGCCTGGGTCCCCCGGGACGCTGGTGGGACGATCCTGGGTACGTCAAGGAGCTGGGTTTGTCCGACGAGCAGCAAAAAAAGATGGACGACATTTTCAATACGAGCCGGCTCAAACTGATCGATTTGTTCGCCGCAGTGCAAAAGGAAGAAGCCATCATGGAGCCCCTGGTCGCCGCCGATCCTCCGGATGAAAACAAGCTTCTGGCTCAGATTGACCGCGTGGCCCAGGCTCGCGCTGAACTGGAGAAGGCAAACGCCCGCATGCTCCTCGGCATCCGTAGCCAGTTGACCCACGAGCAGTGGCTCAAGCTGAAAGCAGAGCGCCCGCCCATGCACGGACCGATGCGCGGCATGGGTCCACGCGATGGTGGCCCGCCTTCACCGCAGTAAATGTGGGCGCGGGCGTCTCGCCGGCGCACCGATCGGCAGGAATGACGGAAGGTATTGTAGATTTCAGATTGAAGATTTTAGGTCTTAAGATTCGCGCGTGCAGATTCAGTTTGGGCACTTGCTCTGTGCCTGCAATCGACAATCTGCAATCTCTTGCCAGGACCATGACGCTTACATGACTGACTCGACTTGGCCGGGCGGCCTGGTCGAACGTCGACTCCACCAATCGAAACAGCAAAAAGATTGGCTTCTTTGTCTTACAGCCTCTGTAAGCGTCCCTGACGCTGTTCATCTCCGGTTGGTCTCAGGTATTCCACGAACATACTCTTACTAGATGCTACTACGCCATAGCGGTTGGCCGCGAATGCGCAAAGTTCGTTGCCCGATAGTCGTAAACTTGTGGTGGGGCGCGTTACTCCGAAACGTCGCATCGATGAACATCCGCATTCGCCAAGCCGTTCCGGCAGATATTCCTGTATTGCGGAGTCTGATTGACGCATCCGTCCGCGGACTGCAGGCTCAGGACTATACCCCAGCTCAGATTGAAAGCGCGCTCGCCACCGTCTACGGAGTGGATACGCAGTTGATCGCTGACAGAACTTATTTAGCTGCCGAATGTGTGGGCGCGGCCATCCCGGCCGTGCAAGAGTCAACTCTGGATGCAACTATCGTCGGCTGCGGCGGCTGGAGCAAGCGCAAAACTCTCTACGGCGGCGACCAGTGGACGGGCCGCGAGGCTGCCCTGCTCAACCCGCAAGTGGATGCCGCCAAGATTCGTGCCTTCTTTGTGCATCCGGCCTGGGCCCGGCGTGGTATCGGCAGCATGATCCTCGAGGCCTGCGAAGGCGCAGCCCTTGCGGCCGGTTTCACACGCTTCGAGATGGGCGCCACCCTCACCGGAGTGCCGTTGTATCAGGCCCGCGGGTACCTGGTACGGGAAGACCTCGAAGTTCCGTTGCCTGACGGGCAATCTCTCCCCATAATTCGAATGGAAAAAACACGTTTGTAGCGCCGGCGTCCCCGCCGGCTGTCCCGAGGGCGCCCCGCCCTCGGCTGGTGGTCGCGCTCCGGGGGTAGGCAAATGGCTCCGTACGACGCTGGCGTTACCGTTACTTCCGAGCCCGCACGAGCGGGACGCTCGCGCCCACATTAGTCGGCGACCGACGGGACTCGCACTGCAGGCGTCTTCACGTGCTCTGGCCTAAAGCCCATTCCCAGCATGCGCGCCGGAATTCGACGCAGCCATGGCGAGCGTCCCATAAGTCTCACAATCCACGGTGGAGAGAGGGGCTTGCTGCTACCCAATACTCTTCTTATCACATTGTTTTGCACGAACACCTGAAGCCGCTGCGTGGCCCGGGTGGGAAACATCCTTCGCCGCTGGACCGCCTGCAGGGCGTCCTCGGTCACGGTGCCCTGTTTAAGCTTCTCCCCCAGGATGTTCGCCGTCGCCACCGCATCCTGGATCGCGAGATTGATTCCCACGCCGCCAATCGGAGACATGGCATGGGCTGCATCTCCGATACATAACAGTCCCGAGCGAGACCAATTCCGCAAGCGGTCGACTGCGACGGTTAGCAGTTTAATCTGGTCGTTCCAGTCGATCAGTTCCGCCACCCGGTTTTGCAAAAAAGGAGCCAGCCGGGATAGTTCTTCGCGAAGTGCGGGCAATCCTCGTTGGCGAAGCTCGTCGGCGCTCCCTTTCGGAATCACATAAGCGATCTGCCAATAATCCTCGCGATTGAGCAGCACCAGAATTCTGCCGGCATTGAATCGCCCAAATGTCTGTCCGGGATCGGCAGGTTGGCGGCTGAGTCGCATCCACAAGACGTCCATGGGAGCGCCCAGATTGACGACGGAAAGCCCGGCGCGGTGACGGACCAACGAATGCCGCCCGTCGGCGCCAATCGTCAGATCCGCGTGGACCTCCAAAGTTCCAGACGGGGTCCTGGCGCGCACGCCCACCACTTTGCCGCCTTCCTCTAGCAGATCCGTAGCCTCGGCCTGCATCTTCAGATGAAATCCGGGATAGCCTTTTGCCTGCTCGGTGATGAAGTTCAGAAAATCCCACTGCGGCATCAGCCCGAGAAATTTGCAATGCGTAGGCAGGTGAGTGAAGTCCGCGATGACAACAGTTTCGTCGCCGATCTGACCCGCCAGCTCGCGAATTTCCTGGTGCGGGCGTTTGAGGAACTCGTCGAGAATGCCAAGCTCGTACATGATTTCGAGAGTGGAAGGGTGGATAGTGTCGCCGCGAAAATCGCGTAAAAAGTCGCCGTGCTTCTCCAGCACCACCACATCCACCGCCATGCGGGCCAGCAGGAAGCCCAGCATGATGCCGGCCGGCCCGCCGCCCGTGATACAGCAGCGCGTGCGCAAGGTTTCAGGCATGCGTAAGTTTAACGGCTATGGCTTGGGACGATGCAACCGTTAAATGAAACCGCGATGATCGGATTGGGAACACGAGCGGGACACTCGCGCCTACATTTTTAGTGGGAGGGGGGTACAAAAGGAAAAGGCCGTGACATTGGTTATGCTCTAGCTGCCAGCTCTTGCGAGGGAGCTGAACAGCGTGGAGGCATGCACCATCACGGCCCTTGATGTGATCGCTGCTTTCGCAGTTCCGAACCCCGACTGCCCCTCGCAGAGCCGTCGGTTTTTTCGGGTTCAGTCGTCCGCCGGGTCACCCCGCCGGACTGATCACCCAGCCTACTTCGGACTGGCCAAGTTTTAATTTGGGCCAACCCTTTCGGCCATCGACGTTCGCGAAGTTAAATGCTTCTCATATAAATGTCAACGCCGTTTTTCGGTGCAAAGAGCAAATTCCATCCTGTGCAAATCAAAAATCGTAGTTCCATGAACCATCTACTCTTATTTGATTTCAGCATCGCAAGACCCGCGTTTTCCACAGACTGTTCCACAGCGCTCGTCGGCTGTTGCAAGCGAACCGAATAAACGTCTTGACGGAAAATTGGTTCTGACGCATGTTGGTAACAGCGAAAAGCTGATGTCGGACCTTGTGGCCTACGTGGATGGCGGTTCTCTGGGAAATCCGGGGCCGTCCGGTATTGGCGTAGTAATTGAGGGCTGTGCGAGCGGCACCATCCGCATTGCCCGCTGGATTGGGCGCCAGGACAACAATGTCGCGGAATACGTTGCCCTGCTTGAGGCGCTGCAATGTGCTCTGGCGCTGAAGGCCAAGGCATTGCACGTCTATTCGGATTCCCAGGTCGTGGTCCGGCAGATGCGCGGCGAGTATGCCTGTCGCAGCCCGCGCCTGTATTCTCTGCACTGGATTTGTTGCAAGTTGACCCGGTCGCTGAAGTTTTCCATCACGCACGTCCCCCGTGAGCGTAATGCCGAGGCCAACGGCTTGGCCAACTCCGCCGTCCGCCATCGTCTTTCGTCAAAGACACTTCTAATACCGTCCGCACCGTCTCTAACGCCCTCCGCACCACGTCCCGCGTAGGGCGGGTGCCCTTACCGGCCCAGCCGGGCAACGCCCGGTTAGGCTTTCATCCAATTCAACTTGTGTGCATATTTGCACCGACGCTTCTGCGTCTGCTAACTTTCCAGGCCGATGCCTGAAACCGCCACACTTTTAGTTTCCTGCCCCGACCAGAAGGGCCTGGTCGCGGGAATCTCCAGCTTCATCTTCCGGCACGGCGGCAACATTCTGCAGTCAGACCAATACACCGACCTCGAAGCCGAAGTCTTCCTGGCGCGTTTCGAATTTCGTCTTGATGGATTCCAGATTCCGCGGGATCAGATCGCCGCGCAATTTCGTCCCCTGGCCGAGCAGTTCAGCATGAAGTTCGAGATCCATTTCAGCGACCATGTCCCGAAAGTTGCACTGTTCGCTTCGCGCTTGCCACATTGCCTTGAGGACCTGCTTCAACGCCAGCAGGCGGGAGAATTCAAGGCCGAGATAGCCCTGGTCCTCAGCAATCATCCTGACCTCGGACCGATCGCCGAGCGCTATGGCGTGCCCTTCCTGCATTTTCCCATTACTGCCGAGAACAAGGAACGGCAGGAAGCGGAGGAGATGCGTGAATTGCAGTCACGAGGGGTTGAATTGATCGTGCTTGCCCGCTACATGCAGGTTCTGACCGAAAAGTTTATTACCTGTTATCCCAATCGCATTATCAATATTCATCACTCATTTCTGCCCGCATTCGTGGGCGCTAAGCCCTATCACCAGGCTTTTCTGCGAGGAGTCAAACTGATCGGAGCCACTGGCCATTACGTCACCATGAATCTGGACGAAGGTCCCATCATCGAGCAGGAAGTGGCCCGCGTTTCCCACCGCGATTCCATCGACGACATGATCCGCAAGGGAGGCGATCTGGAACGAACCGTGCTCGGCCGCGCGGTACGCCTGCACCTGGTCCACCGCGTCTTGACCTACGGCAACAAGACCGTGGTGTTCGACTGAGGATTGAGGGCCGCACCGCAGACGGAGGGGCAGTCAATGGATCGGAGATCGGAGCACACGCAATCGCATATCGATTCCATCGCCAAACAGGAGCAGGAGTTTTTAGAAAAGAGAACGCTCTCGGAGCGCGCAGGCGATGCGGTGGCCGGCTGGGCTGGAAGCCTGATCTTTGTGATGAGCCACATCTTGCTGGTGCTTGCCTGGATTCTGATCAACGTCCAGGGAGTCCGCTGGATTGGGCGTTTTGATCCTTATCCGTTCTCCCTTCTGGGAGTGATCGTGTCCGTCGAGGCCGTGATGCTCTCAAGTTTTATCCTCATGCGGCAGAATCGAATGTCAAAACGCGCCGAGCGCCGCGACCATTTAAACCTGCAGGTTGACCTCATCGCTGAGAAGGAGATCACCAAGGTACTGCAGATGGTAATGGCTGTCTGCCAGCACATGGGGCTGCAACAAATTGCGGAAGACAAAGAGGTCGGAGAGTTCAGCCAGGCAACTTCGGTGGAAACACTGACCCAAAGACTCGAAGATACACTGCCGGAGAATTAAAGAATTTGGTTGCCCCCCAGGGATTCGAACCCCGATAAGCAGATCCAGAATCTGCTGTCCTACCGTTGAACGAGGGGGCAACTTGCGGTGAGATTGCGGAAACGAACAGCTTTGATTCTATTGGCATGCGGGTTTACGGTCAATCATTCGGACATTACCTGTCAGTTTCCTGATTTGACCAACCTAACTCCTCCGCGTCCCTTGCGGCGATCTTGACGACCCTTGCGGTTAGAAATCTCTTGCCCGTGTCTCAGAAAAGTCACAAGACTTTAACCGCGAAGAACGCAAAAAACATCCGCAAAGTTCGCGGAGAAAACCCCAAATCACAACACTACACAAGTCGATGTTATTGACATCAATCCCGGCCCGGAGTAGCTTTGGGTGCCTTTCAGCAAATCCCATCCGTACAAGGATATCCGAATGCGACTGCGACTAGCGCTTTATGGGGCCGTGCTGGGTCTGTGCGTGGTGCCGATGCTTTCGGCCCAGGATGCGGTCAAGGTTGATCCCAAACATTACACGGTAGTGAGCGAGAACGACCAGGTGCGAATTTTGAAGGCCCACTATGGTCCGCATGAAAAATCGGTGATGCACAGCCATCCTGCGGCAGTGGCGATATTTGTCACCAACTCCGCGGCAGTGTTCCACTATCCCGACGGCAAAACGGAGAAAGTGGCCGGAAAAGCGGGCGCCGCGATATACACCCCGGCCACGGTGCATTTACCAGAGAACACTGGCGACGAGGCGATGGACGTAATCGTGGTTGAGCTGAAGGGCAAGGCGGCGAAAACGGAGATGAAATAGCCGCTGGTCAGCTGTCGGTCTCGACCGAAAGTCAAACCACCGGCCTGAGCGCGGGACTCCGCCTTAGGTTTTCCGGCAGACGATGTGCGGGCGATCCGAGGGGGGGCCGATCCAGGCTTCGCGGGTTTAGATGTCCGGGACTCAGGCCAAGTTCAAACCTCAAAGGAGACGAAGACATGAAAAACTTCTGGTTGATGGTCGGCTGTGTGCTGTTACTGGCATCGGCGTCGCTGGCGAAGGACAAACTGACGTCGCAATGGAATTGTCCCAAAATAAGCGACGCACAGAACATCGATGTGGGTGACGAACCGAACCACGTCTACTCGATCAGTAAAACGACTTGCACCGAATCCAAAAACGGAATGAATAGCCTGAAGGAGAAGGAAGGTGTCGGCACCCAGTTCAACGACACCACGGGAGACACCACGACGTGGCACGGAGTTTTCGTGGTCACCACCGCAACCGGAGACAAGATTAACTACAACTATTCGAGTGCGGGCAAAGGCATGTTGAAGGATGGGCAGTTTCAGTCCGGGGCTAACAAGTGGTCCATAGCCGGAGGTACCGGGAAGTTCGCCGGGGCCAGCGGCGAGGGAGGCTGCACCGGCAAGGGCAACGCCGATGGCTCTGTCACCTGGGATTGCAGTGGCACCTACACCCTCAAGTAACCGAGGAATGCATGCGCTCCGCGCCTTTTCCAAGATGAATCGTAATCGGAGGTATCTCGATGACGACTGATGCTGCCCGCCTGCGAGACTTCGCCCGACGCTATACCGCTGCGTGGTGCAGTGGAAACGCCGCGAGCGTAGCGTCGTTTTACTCGGCGGACGGTTCGCTCTGCGTCAACGGGGGACCTGCGGTTGTCGGACGCAATGCCATCACCGGGATCGCCCAGGGATTCATGACCGCCTTTCCCGACATGAAAGTAGTGATGGACAACCTCCTCGTCGATCGCGAACAAACGGTCTACCGTTGGACCCTGATCGGTACAAACACAGGGCCAGGCGGGATGGGTCAAAAGGTCCGCATCAGCGGCTTTGAACAATGGCGGATGGGCGCTGATGGCCTCATCGCAGAATCGCGCGGCCACTTTGACAGCGCGGAGTATGAACGTCAACTCGAACTCGGCGTCGTGGAATCCGACCGGGAAGCGTCATGACGCCGCGTTCGTCCAAGCGGATCATCGATCAAGTCGATTGTCGATTGGCAAGGGAGTCAAGTTTTCGGTTTCTGGTTTCGAAACCTGAAACTGGAAACCAGAAACTGATTTTTAAAGGTTTGCCGTCCGAGGTCCGACGCCTGCCGTCCGACTATTTCGGAACAATTTTGAGCACGCTGCCGGCGTAGTCGACGATGTAGAGCTCTCCCGCAGCATCCTGGCCGAAGGAACTGAAGTTGTGACCGCTGGCAAGCAATAGCGTGCGCGTCCATGTGCCGGAACTCTGTGTGAGCTCCCAGATTTTTCCATTACTGAAATCCCCAAAGACGTAAGCCCCGGCTAACCCCGAAATGGCTGTACCGTGATAGACGTAGCCGCCAATCACGGTGACGCCTTCACTGTGATCGTATTCCGCAATGGGCAAGGTCAGGCCGGTCATGTCGCAGCCGGTGGGCGGATTGAAGCAGTGTGCTCCTTCCATTATGTTCCAGCCATAGTTGAGCCCCTTTTGCACCAGATCGACCTCTTCATACTTATCCTGTCCCACATCGGCGACGAACAAGCGGCCGATACTTTTATCAAAAGAGAAACGCCAGGGATTGCGAAAGCCATAAGCCCAGATTTCGCCCCGGTCGGTGGTACCGACGAAGGGATTATCCGGAGGAATCGCGTATTGCAGACCGGTGTCGGTGTGATCGACGTCGATCCTTGCAATTTTGCCCAGCAACGTTTGGCGGTTCTGTCCGTTGCCCAGCGTGTCATCTTCGGGGCCCCCGTCGCCAAAGGCGATATAGAGAAAACCGTCTGGCCCGAAGGCCACCTGTCCGCCTTTGTGATTCGGAAATTGTTGATCCACCGTAAGCAGAATCCGTTCGCTGGCAACATCGGCTGCATTCGGATCCGCCGTCAACTGGTATTCGGCGATCACCGTCTGCATCTGCGTGCCGGAAAGACGATCGTAGTCCACGTAGAAGCGCCGGTTCGAGCTGTAGTTGGGATGGAACGCGAGCCCCAGCAAGCCCTGTTCCGCGCCATCGAAGTTCACCTTGCTGGAGATATCCAGAAACGGAGATGCCAACAGCGATCCGCCGCTGATGATGCGGATGGTTCCGGGCTGCTGAACGATAAAGATACGTCCGCTGCCGTCATCCGGAGTCTGGAAATCGACCGGGTTGGTAAGACCGCTTACGAACGGAGAGACGTCGATCGAAGGCGTACCCGATGGGGGCGGAGGCGTGGTAGTAAAAGAACCATTTCCATTCCCACCACATCCGCTCACAAGAAGAATGAGGATAGTCGAAAATAGCAGTAGAAAACCACGCCACGACGTCATCCGTTGAGCTTACCCTAATTTCGGCGAATTCGGCCAGCACGGAGGGGGATTCAGACAGGGGTCGGCTTCTGGGACGCCCGGGACTGCCGAACTATTCTTTCTGCTTCACCCGCACCACTGTGATCTTGGAAAATCCTTCATCGAAAGTTGGCGGCTTCAGCTTGGCGCTCATGCGCCGCATGACATCCTCGCCCACTACCCGCTGACGGCGTTGATTGCGCTGCAGGCAAACTTCCAGAGGGACGTCGAAGAATACAGCCTGCACTTCGTAGCCGTAGTCATGACCCAACTTGATCCAGCTCTGGCGCTCGTGTGGAGTGAGGTTGGTGGCGTCCACGTAGTTCAACGGGCGGCGTGCAACTAATCGCGCCTTCAGCATGGAACGCAAGTTGGAGAAGATCAAATCCTGGAATCGTTGTTCGGTGGGGTCGTCGAACAGAAGCCCGCGTAACATGTCGCTGGAAAGCGGCGTGATCTTGTGCCGCTTGAACCATGAACTTTTCCCCGAGCCTGGCAGCCCGATGGCGAGAATCACACTGCCTTTAGGAACGCGCGGCGCAGCTGACGGAGGAAGCAGCCACGACAGCCGCCGCTTGCCCATGACCTTCTACAGCATGTTGCCCCTGCGCCTCTCCTGTTGAGGCGGGCCCACCCGGCGTGGAGCCAGCCGGTCGCGATCCACCCCTTCCCCGCCCGCCCCGGCCGCGTCGCCGTCTGCGCCGCGGATCCGGGCTCCCACTTGGGCGTTGCGTTTGAGCTGGTTGGGCTGCAGGCGCGTCGGCCGCTTCTTCCGGTTGTGATTGAACTTCGTATGCGGCTGGAGCTCCAGGCTCCGGCTGGCTCTCCGCCGGCTCAGACTCCGGCGTCTCGGCATCAAAGTAGGCCGGCTGCAGCGGCGCAGGCGAGGGTTCGCCCTTGCCCGCCTCGGGAGTTTTCTTGCGCTTCAGTCGATCGCGCATCCATTTGCGCATGTCTGGCTTTTAACACAACCGCATAGTCGTGGGCAATGGATGCAGCGACAAGAGAACCAAGACCGCCAGCCGAAATGTCCGGTTGTGCATACAATATTGCGTATGCCTATTCCGCCAGAAATTCACGGCCAGAAATACATCTCACTGGCCACCTTTCGCAAGAACGGCGTCGCCGTGTGGACCCCGATCTGGTTCGGCGAGGGCGACGGTCAAGCTGTACGTGATGACTCGCAGCGACTCGGGAAAATACAAGCGAATAAGAAACAACCCACAAGTCCGAGTCGCTCCCTGCACCATGCGTGGAAAGATTATCGGTCCGGAGTCCCCGGGCGTGGCGCGAATTCTGCCTCCGGAAGACTGGCCTCGGGCGCGCAAGACGCTTGAGCGCAAGTACTGGCTGGTCCGAATTTCGTTTTTGTGGAGCAAGAAGAACGTTTATATCGAAATTAACGCTACGACCTGAACTCGCGGACTGTCACGGTGTCCGCGCGTTGAGCGAACTGCCCCACTCAAGCCAAAATCGGGCTTGAGTGGGCCACCTTGTATTTGCTGCATTCTTCATTTCCCTGTTACCATTTTCTTTCCACTTTCAGGATGATTAAGTTTCTAGCGTTTGTCTTACACCAACTTTTCGGAGGCGAAATGGCAATTAAAGTAGGCATCAACGGATTCGGACGCATCGGGCGAAACGTGCTCCGAGCTTCGCTCAATGACAGCAATATCGAATTCGTTGCGGTCAACGATCTCACCGATCCCAAAACCCTGGCTCACCTGCTGAAATACGATTCCATCCTGGGCAATCTGCCGCACAAGATCACCGCCGGCGCGGACAGCATCACGATCGACAACAAGATCATCAAGGTGTTCAAGGAAAGAGATCCGGCAAAGCTGCCCTGGGAGTCGGTCGGCGCCCAGGTCGTGATCGAATCCACCGGTCACTTCACCGACGCCAACGACGCCAAGAAGCACATGCGCGGACCGGTGAAGAAAGTCATCATCTCGGCTCCGGCAAAGAATGAAGACGTCACGCTGGTGCTGGGCGTGAACGAGCAGCGTGTACGATCCGGCCAAGCATCACATCATTTCCAACGCTTCCTGCACCACGAACTGCCTGGCGCCGATTGCCAAGGTGGTCAACGACAATTTCAAAATCGTCAGCGGCACCATGACCACGATCCACTCCTACACCAACGATCAGGTGATCCTGGACTTTCCGCACAAAGACCTGCGGCGCGCCCGCGCGGCGGCGATCAACATGATTCCCACCTCGACCGGCGCGGCCAAAGCGCTGAAGCTGGTGATTCCGGACCTGGCCGGCAAACTCGACGGCTTCGCCATGCGCGTGCCCACGCCGAATGTTTCGGTCGTGGACCTGGTGGCGTTCGTCGAAAAGAAGACGACGAAAGAAGAAGTGAACGCCGCGCTGAAGAAGGCTTCCGAGAGCGGCCCGCTGAAGGGCTATCTGGGCTACGAAGAGCAGGAACTGGTCTCCGCTGACTTCAAGGGCGACGGCCGTTCTTCCATCGTGGATGCGCCCATGACTCTGGTGGTCGGCGGCAACTGCGTGAAGGTCATCTCGTGGTACGACAACGAGTGGGGCTATTCTTCCCGCGTCCGCGACCTGATCAATTACATCGGAAGCAAGGGCCTGTAAGCTCGTGTGACTGTGTGGCGCGACCTGTCTGCGCGGTGCGACCTCGCCCGCGTGGGGCGGCAAAGAGCCGCCTCAGCAACGCCGGCAGCGCGCTCATCTCTAAAGGACGCCCATCATGTCAAAGCTTTCCATCCGCGATCTTTCGCTCAACAATCACCGCGTCCTCATGCGGGTTGACTTCAACGTCCCGCTCGAAGACGGTCGCGTCATCGACGACACTCGCATTCGCGAAACTCTGCCCACGATCGAATATGCCCTGCGTCATGGTGGCCGCGTTGTTCTTGTCTCTCATCTTGGGCCGGCCCAAGGGCAAACCCAATCCAAAGATGAGCCTCAAGCCGGTTGCCGAACGCCTGCGCATGCTGCTGGACAAGGAATTGGCGCCGCGAGGAAAACGTAGGATTCTGCCCGGATTGCGTCGGGCCGGAAGCCGAGGAGATGGCGGGAAAACTGGAAAAGGGACAGACCTTGCTGCTGGAGAATCTTCGCTTTCATCCCGAAGAAGAAGCCAACGATCCCAAGTTCGCCAAGCAACTTGCCAGCCTGGCTGACTACTACGTGAACGACGCATTCGGCACCGCGCACCGCGCCCACGCTTCGACGGTTGGCGTGACCAAGTTCGTGCAAAAAGTCGGCTGCCGGCCTGCTGATGGAAAAAGAACTCGAGTACCTGGGCAAAGTGCTGCAGCATCCCGAGCGGCCGTTTATCGCGATCCTGGGCGGGGCCAAGGTCAGCGACAAGATCGGTGTGATCCGCAATCTGCTGGACAAGGTTGACGCCCTCATCATCGGCGGCGGCATGGCCTACACCTTCCTGAAAGCCCAGGGCGAGCCGGTCGGCAAATCGCTGGTGGAGGAAGACAAGGTCGAACTGGCGCGCCAGCTCTTGCAGGAAGCAAAGAATCACAAAGTGAAGTTCCTGTTGCCGGTTGACCACGTCGTGGCCGAGCAAGATTGATGTCAGTGCGATCGTCCAAACCGTGCAGCGGCAGATTCCTGCCAACCTGATGGCGCTGGATATTGGACCGAAGACCATCGAGGCCTTCACCGAAGAGATCGCCCGCGCCCGCACCATCGTGTGGAACGGACCGATGGGCGTCTTCGAGGTTGCGCCCTTCGCCAAGGGAACGTTCAAAATTGCGCATGCGGTTGCGGAAAACGTAGGCGCCACTTCGATCGTCGGCGGCGGTGACTCGGTCTCGGCGGTTCACGCCGCGGGCGTGGCCGACAAGATTACGCACATCTCCACCGGCGGCGGAGCGTCGCTGGAATTTCTGGAAGGCAAGAAGCTTCCCGGCGTAGAAGCGCTCACCGACAAGAAATGAACGCCGGATGTCATCCTGAGTTGCGTTCACGCCGCGAAGGACCTGTGCATTCGAAAACTCCGCGTTACCCACGCATTTCTGAAAGGATGTCATGCCGCGCAAAAAAGCTGATGGCCGCCAACTGGAAGATGTACAAGAATCCCGATCAGACGCGGGACTTCTTCCACGATTTCCTGCCCCTGGTTGCCGGCCACACGCGGGACGAAATCGTCGTCTGCCCGCCCTACATTGATCTTTGCGTCGCCGTCGAGGCTACCAAGGGTTCGAACGTGACCATCGGCGCGCAAAATTTGTACTGGGAAAAGGAAGGCGCCTACACCGGCGAGATTTGTCCCAGCATGCTGCTGGACGTTGGCTGCACCCATGTGATCATCGGCCATTCCGAGCGCCGCCAGTATTTCGGCGAAACCGACGACATCGTCAACTTCAAACTGAAAGCCGCACTCGAAGCCGGTCTCACGCCGATCGTCTGCGTGGGAGAAGTTCTCGAAGAGCGCGAGGCCAATCTCACCGAAGACGTGCTGCGCCGCCAGTGTCTGCGAGCCTTCCATGCCATCTCTGGCAAGAAAGCAGCGAAGCTGGTGGTCGCCTACGAACCGGTATGGGCGATTGGAACGGGAAAGACTGCCACTCCCGCAACTGGCCTCCGAAGCCCACCTGCTAATTCGGGGCGAGGCCGCCAAAGCTTTCGGTGAAGAATTCTCAAGTCATCTTCGCATTCTGTACGGCGGTTCGGTGAAACCGGAAAATGTGAAGGCGCTGATGGCCGAGGAAGAAATCGACGGTGCCCTGGTAGGCGGCGCCAGCCTGGACCCGAAATCCTTCGCCGCGATCGTGAAGTACTAATCCAATATCCAACCCGCTTTTGTCATCCCGACCGGAGCGAAGTGAGGTGGAGGGATCTTGTGTTTCCCGTGCTAGTGAATGCGCGCACAATGCACAGTTCCTTCGCTACGCTCAGGCTCGAGCAATAACTCGACCTGGTACCCGCGACGTTCACCGAGTCGTAATGTGTTTTCGGAGGGCTTCCACTTGCGCGGTACGCTGCGGATCGGGGTTTCTTGCCAGGAATTGCTGCATGGAGTCGAGCTTGCGGGTTGCTGCCTCTCCCTGATTCCCTTCTTCATATAGAAGCACGAGTGAGGTCAGGGCATCCCAGTAAACCGGGTCTGGGTGTTTTTCCAGGGCGGTTGCCCGTTGATCCATCTCAGCCAGCAACTCAGCAGCTTTTTCCGGGCGCCCAGCGCGGCGCTCACATCGAACCTGGATGGTCCACACCTTCCAATATTTGGCCTGCAGTTCGGTCCGGGCCTGGCGTTTGTAAGTCAACGCTGTACCAGTCAAACGGACGGATGCGTTGCAAACGCCACTCGTCGTCGCGAACGCTTTGCAGGACCATGGTTGCGACACGATCCGGGTCCACGTTCTTGGTCATGAGGCGCTCCGCCTGGTCGACTAGGGGACTCGAGTCAGGCAGGGGTCCGGGGCGCTGCTGCAACGTTCCTCCCGGACAGAGCGCGAGAAAATGTTCGCGCTCGCCTCTTTCTTTCTCATCGTCGCGGAAAGTGGGGGAAGCGTAGATTTCAGCTAGCGAGCGGTGGCCCGAGGCGAAGTCGGGATGTTCCGCGAGGATTTCGTTGATCTGCCGGACGGCGGAGGGCGTATTGCGTCCAATCAGACTGCGGGCATACAGATAGCTGTACATCAGTTCGTCCAAGTGCTGCATGGAAAGCACCTGGTATTCCTCAGTCAGCTTCCTCAAATGACCTTCGATTCCGTAGCGTTGTACTGCATCCTGGTAGAGCTCATGGACCAGCAGATCATTCGGGTAATGCTGGCGAAGCCGGAGGAGTGGGGCAACATTTTCATCAAAGTCACTGAAGCTGGACACAGGTTTCACAGCTTTAGCCAGTTCGGCGCGGATTTCAGGAGACAGACGGCAGGCAAAGGTGGCTCCCGCAGCCGGCAGCGCCGCCAGCAGAGCCAGCAGGGCGAAGATTGATTGAATCATCGTATGGCCAAAACGGAGCAGATCGCGAAGAGCTTCACAACAGCCCTCCGCGATCCGGGAAGGAACCATCTGTCAGGTCACAAAGAACGCAGGAAATTCAAGACATCCTGCATCTGCGAACGGTTGAGCGAATTGAATCTGTGAATTACGGCATTGGCCTCCGAACCGCAACTCTGGTTGGTCGAGTTTCGGGAGCGGTTGTTGGAGGAGCCGCAGTCGCTCGTCGAAGCATGGGCCTGGATGGCCTGCAGCAGGTCGGAGGTACGACCGTCGTGCAGGAAGAACAGGCGCTGACCGAGTCCCCAGAGTGGCGCCGTGCGGAACTGGTCAGGACCGGCTGCTCCCTGATTAATTCCATCCGACAAGCGCGATCCCATGTGATGTATCGCAAAGTCAGAGATAAGGATGATAGGTAACGTTCGACATAGCGGCCGACTTCGACATGCCGGTGGTGAGCGTCGAAGTGTGGCAAAGAGCGCAGCCAACGCTGTTAAACAGGTTGGCGCCGTTCGCTGTCGAAGTTGACATCGCGACCCGGCGTGGGTGGCGCCGAGAGACGCATGAAGGCGGCGAAATTCACCAGGTCGGATGACATCTCTGCTTCCGTGCCGGTCGAGCTGCCATTGTCGTTGAGCATCTTGGTGGCGTCTTCCGGTGATCCGTTGTAAATGCAGCCCGTGACCGCGGAGCGTTCGTTGGTGAACGCTTCGTTCGATACGCCCTGCTCCACGTTGTAGGCTTCCCCGGCAAAGACCATCAGCGATTTGTTCTGAGCCTTCCAGCCGAAGCGGGTGATGGTGCCATCGTTGCCGCTGATGTTGAAGCTGCCGTTGATGCCGAGCTGGGACTTGATTCCGTCGATTGGCCGCCAGGTTCGCCTGCAGAGTTGAATCTGGAGTGGCTTCCACCAGACCGAGTCCAAAGGTCGGAGTGGGAATGCGGAAGATCACGTTGTGGGCGGCAAGCTGCTGCGCGAAATTCGGTTGCGCCAGACTGCATCCCTCGGCGTCGGTTCGGCCCGTGATGGTGTACAGGCCGTGAACCCCGCCATCGGGCGATCCGTCGGGGTTGCGGATGAATCGAGCCTCCCGCACCGGACCGTTGGCGGTAATGAACGAAGGAACGGTGTTGCGTGGCGCCATCCAGATTGGCGAGTGCGACCTGCGGGTTCGGACGGATTCGCTTGCTCTGGTCCCGGACTGCTGCCCCCGACCGCCGGATGCGCGTGACACTGCGCGCAACTGTTGCCGTTGAATGTCGGCCCCAGACCGGAGCCTGCTTCTCCCGATACGCTTCCACTCACTGAATCTACTTCCATGAAGTCCCCGATCGCGGCGTTGAAAAAAGACTTGTTCGTCGGGACTTAATCCGGGAAAAGATCCCCCGGCTCCTGCGAGCTCCACCACGCGGCCCAGGATCGTGCTGAGCCTCAAGGGTTCCTGCGCTCACAACGACCGTCAACGCGAGACCCACAACCGCTAGCAAATTTCTGTGTTTCATGCTGCACCTCGATGCATGTGTGAGAGCCACACTCCGGCGTCAGCCAGGTTTGTCTACTGCTAACTTGGGAGAGGCGCGTTTTGTGTTCTGCCGGCTCGACCCCGCCAAAAGCGTTTGGCGTCGCTGCGTGCAGTCGAACGGCCTGGAAGTGGCTACGGGCGCGGCTTTCCAACGTATCCGCGTCGAATGTTTAGAAAAACTTAATGGAAGTTACGCCGCGAATCGGAACGGTGTCAAGATGGCCGTTAGTACATCCTGACCTGTGCAAAAAGCGCTACCAGCAAGGGATTCCGACCTATATGGGGCGCGTGAGGGGGTGGCCAGGAATAGGAATGCGGTCAATGTCCCATTTCATGAATGACATGCAAGTCATGTCCCAAATGAGGCGGGCCGTACAGATTTCAGCTCAAAATGGACGGGACTTGGTGCTGACCAACTTGGTGCTCACCAAGGAAAGACAGTCAACGCTTTTTTTGTCACCTGCATCCCAGACCATTTTTCCGCCAACAATTGTGGTCATGACTTTGACGTCACGGATTTTGACGGGATCGATGGTGAAGATATCGTCGCTGAGCAGAACCATGTCCGCCAGCTTGCCCGGCGTGATCGAGCCCTTCTCGTTCTCCTGGAATTCGGCGTAGGCGGAGCCCATGGTGTAGGCCTCGACCGCTTCCGGCAACCGTCAGCTTCTGTTCGGGAAACCAGCCGTTGGGATTCTTGCCGTCCAGCGTCGCGCGCGTGACCGCGGCATAGAGACCGAGCATGGGATTGAGCGGCGCCACGTTCCAATCGGTGCCGAAGGCAAGACGGACGCCATGATTCAGAAAAGTGCGAAAGGCGTAGGTGCGGCTGGCGCGGTCGTGACCGATGCGTTCCTCGGCCCAGCGTCCATCGTCGATGGCGTGATAGGGCTGCATCGAAGCGATCACGTGCAATTGCGCGAAGCGATCGAAATCCTTGGCCGCCATGTGCTGAGCATGCTCGATACGGAAGCGGCGATCGCTCTCGCCGTGGGCTTTCACGATTTCGCTGTAGAGATCGAGGATGATCGAAATGCCCTGGTCGCCGATGGCGTGAGTGCAAATCTGCAGGCCGGCGGCATCGGCTCTCATCATGCGGTCCTGCATCAGCGACACCGGGTGCATTTCGTCGGAGAGCAAGCCGTGATTGTCGGGCTGATTGGTGAAGGGCTCGAAGAAATACGCTGTGCCGAGCCCAGCGAACCGTCCGCGTAGGCTTTGAGCGCGCCGATGCGAAGAAACGGACCGCCGAAGGCGTGGCGGATGCCGATTTTCACCTGATCATCGACACCGGTGATCAGCGGCGCGGCATAAATGCGCGCCGTCAGTTCGCCGCGCTGCAGCAACTCGGCGTAGACGGCGATATCCGCGTATTCCGGATTCATGTGCTGCACGCTGGTGACACCCAGCGAGGCGGCATGAGCCAGGGCGCGTTTCACCGCCTTCAGCCGCTGCATCGTGGGAGAGCGGCGGCGCGATCTTGTAGACGTAATCCATGGCTGCGTCTTTCAGCGCGCCGGTGGGATTGCCCTGAGCGTCGCGAACGATGACGCCGCCTGGAGGATCTGGAGTCTGGGCGGTGATGCCGGCCAGGCGCAGCGTGACCGAATTGGCCAGGGCCATGTGGCCGTCATAGCGGCTCACGAATACGGGAGTGTCTGGAGTCAGCCGGGTCGATCAATTCCTTGGTGGGCATGCGGGCTGGAGTCCATTTGGTCTCATCCCAGTCGCCGCCGGTAACCCATTCGCCCTTGGGTGTCTATCTTGGCGCGCTCCGCGATGCGGCGGGCAAATTCCTGCGCGCTGGTGGCGTCATTGAGCTGCACGCTGTCGAGAGCGAGGCCGCCATCGACAAAATGCACATGCGAGTCGTTGAAGCCCGGCAGCAATAATTTGCCGGCGGCGTCGATCACGCGGGTGTGAGCGCCGTGCCAGGCTTTGACCTCGTCGTTCGAGCCAACCGCCACAATCCGGTCGCCGAGTACCGCAACCGCCTGGGCGTTGGGATGGCTCTTGTCCACCGTCCAGATCTTGGCATTGCGAATGATGAGATCGGCAGCGGGTTGAGACTGCGCCGCAAAGCCGATGTTGGCAAAGCAAACTAGAGATGCGAACAGCAAGTAGTGACGAGGAAGCATGGCGGATGCTAGTTTTCATGTTCAGTTTCGGTGGTCACGATACAGGAATCGCTTGTATTTTCGTCGAGCCGTGTTACCTTAACACTTTTGTGCCAGCCACCTGCACTGCGGGGCCATTGTCGCTGAGAAAGCTCACGCGGGTACGCTTCAGACATCGAAACAACATTTCTCTGGCCAGCTTGACGGAACGGCTCTGAGCGCGAGCCAGAAAAGCAGCGCTCTGGTCTCCGTTGGGCGCTGAGGCTGGCAGACTCAACAGCATGAGCATAACCACCACCACGACGGTCTACGGTTCGCCGCATCCCCGGGTCCGAGTCCTGGTCGCCGACGACCACGAAGTCATGCGCATGGGAATTCGCAATCTGCTTCAGCTCCAGTCGGGTTGGAGTGTATGCGCGGAGGCCAGCAACGGGCAGGAGGCGGTGGAAAAGACGCTTCAGTTTCGTCCCGACGTAATCATCATGGACATCACCATGCCCGTCATGAACGGCCTTGAGGCGGCCCAGCAGATCACAAGAATCGAGCCGCAGATCCCCGTAATCCTGTTCTCCCTGCACGTATCCGACGATCTTTATCGTCACCTCAAGACGGATGGAATTCGCGGCGCCGTGGCCAAGGCGATGCAGCACGAGATCTGACTCAGGCGGTGGAGACAGTGTTGGCGAGGAGGGACTTTTTTCCCGGACCGGAAAACCGGTTCAAGCTAGAATTATTTTGGGGATCAATCTATAGGAGGGGCAGACGCTGGCCGGTTATGGGGAGGTAACCAGCGCCTGCCGTTCGCTCCTTCGCGTTGGGGTAATTTCAGTAATACTTCTATGTGTACGCGTGCATGCCATCCGGGAAATACTGTAGTCCGGCAGTGAAATTCGCCCATGCACGCCTTAGGCTGTGGAAAGCGCGACGTCGTGACATGCTTACGTGGAATAGTCCGCATTGATGCGGACATACTCCGCGGTCAAATCGGTGGTGAGGAACTTAGCGTGATCTCGGCCTCGCCCCAGCGGATGCGAATCTCGCTGACGGGCTTGGCAAGAGACTCGATGCGCCCGCTTCTCGTCAAAGTCACAGCCGACGCCGTTGCGGCACACCATCTGATCGCCAATCAGGATACTAACTCGTCCGGGATTCGACGGCGATTCCTGATCTTCCCACAGCGGCCAGAATCCGCCCCCAATTCGGGTCGGCGCCCGCCCAGGCGGTCTTCACCAACAACGAGTGAGCCACGGTTCGGGCCACCTGGCGAGCCTCTTCCACGATTCCTGGCCTGCTCGACCGAGAGTCGAATCACGTGGCTGACTCCCTCGCCATCGCTGACGATCTGCTCGGCCAAGATTGGCAGACCTGTAGCAATGCCGACGAAAATCGTTCTCGGGTAGCTGGCGCTCTTCAGGCGCACCCCGCTCTGGCCGCTGGCCAGCAGGAGCACGGTGTCGTTGGTGGAAGTGTCTCCGTCGATCGAAATGCAGTTGAAAGTCTGGTCGCAGGCTTTCGCGCAAGACTCGCTTCAACTCCGCCGGAGTCGCAGCAACATCGGTAAAGAGATAGACCAGCATGGTCGCCAGCTGGGGGTGAATCATGCCTGCGCCCTTGGCGATCCCCAGCACACTTACCGTGGCTTTTCCCGAATGAAAACTGCGCGCTGCGCCAATTTTGGCCGCGTGTCGGTGGTCATGATGGCGTGCGCGAAGTCGTGCAATTCGCCTGCTTGGTCGCTTCCCGCGCCGGCCGCAAGTTCGGGCAGCGTAGAGATAATTTTTTCGACCGGCAGTGGAACTCCGATAATGCCAGTGGAGATGGAAAAACCTCGCTGGCAGCGTACTCCCAGCAGCCGGCGCCAGCTCCCGGCAAACTCGCTGGCAAGCCTTGATCCCGGCTTTGCCGGTGGCGCAATTGGCATTGCCCGAATTCACAATCACGGCGCGAACCCGGCCGCGGCTGGCCGCCAAAGATGCGCGGCCGACCTCGAGAGGCGCTGCTACCACCCGATTTTTCGTGAACACCGCCGCCGCGGTCGTGCCCGGAGCAGGCCTCGACCAGCGCCAGATCAGGCCGGCCGCTGGCCTTGATTCCGGCGCACGCGGCCGAGAAACTGAACCCTGCAGGTAGGTAGATTTTATTTGTGGGACGGACGCGAGCTTTCATACCTCGATCTTCACCAGCCAGTTTGTGGGCTGAGGAAGCATCGCGAACTTGGGCAATTCGCCGCGCACCATGGCGACTTCATCGCAACTGTGGAAGCGAGGGCAGACGCAGCAGTCTTTGTGGATTTTGTCGGGCAAGTCTTCGCGCTGCGCCATGGCAAATCCCAGGCGGGCAAAGAATTCCGGAATGCGGGTAAACAGACAGATCGAGCTGACATTGTGCTTGTTGGCCTGCGCCAGCAATGCCTTGACCAGGCGCTCGCCGCCGCCCGAGCCCTGGCGCGCGGGATCGACGGTGATGGAGCGAATCTCGGCCAGGTGAGGACCGTAAAGATGAAGCGCGCCGCAGCCGATGATCTCGCCGTGATCTTCGAGCACCACGAAGTCGCGCACATTCTCGCAAACCTCGGCAAAGGTCCGCGGCAGCAGGGTTCCGTCGCCGGAATAGGCCGCGATCAGACTGTGGATCTGCTCGGCGTCAGGAAGAAGGGCTTCACGCGTGCGCATGGACTTCCTCCCGCATGGCATTCCACTTTCTTCCTGGCCTCGGCGATGGCCTGCCGAACTCGCGCCGGCGCGGTGCCGCCCGGCACGTCGTGAATATCAAGCACTGCCTGCAGAGTTCAGGCAGGAATAGAAATCCTGATCGAAGGCTGGATTCAACTGACGCAATTCCTCCAGGGTAGATCTGCAAGCTCACAATTTCTTTCGATGCAGGTTTGCACCGCTTTGCCAATTTGTTCGTGCGCCAGGCGGAAAGGAACTCCGCGCCGTACCAGATAAGTCGCCCCGGCCCAGGCATTCATGAATCCCGACTGCGCAGCTTCCTGCATGCGCTCGTGATTAAATTCCACTGCTTTCATCCAACCGGAGACCAGCGGCAGAAGCGAGAGAACGGTTCCGGCGGCATCGAACAGCGGTTGCTGCGTCTCCTGCAAGTCTTTGTTGTAGGCCAGCGGCAAACCCTTCACCGTGACCAGCAAGGCGGTTGCGTCGCCGATGATGCGGGCGGCTTTGCCGCGCGTCAGTTCCAGCAGATCGGGATTCATCTTTTGCGGCATGGCGCTGCTGCCGGTCGAATAAGCCTCCGGCAGGCGGATGAATCCATACTCCTGCGATGGAAAATAAAATCATCTCCTCCGCCCAACGACTCAGGTGCACGGCCAGGAGGGAAAGCACGTTCACAAACTCCAGAACGAAATCGCGATCGCTGGTGGCGTCGATGCTGTTGGCGGTGGGAGCATCGAAACCCAAGCTCCTCAGCCATGGCGCGGCGGTCGAGCGGCAAGGTGGCGCCCGCGACCGCGCCCGAGCCCAAGGGAGAAAGATTCAGCCGCTTGCGGCAGTCGGCCAGGCGGTCCGCGTCGCGCAGAAACATTTCGACATAAGCCAGCAGCCAGTGCGCCGACCAGCACCGGCTCGGCGCGTTGCAGATGGGTGTAGGCGGGCATGGCCGAGTTTCCAGCCTGCTCGGCGCGGTCGAGAAAAACGCTCGAGCCAATCCGCCAGATCGGCCCGCATCTGATCGATCGCGGCCCGAACGTAGAGCCGCAGGTCGGTCGCAATCTGCTCGTTGCGGCTGCGGCCGCTGTGCAGCTTGTATCCGGTATCGCCGATCAGCGTGACCAGTTGCTTCTCGACGAAGTGATGCACATCTTCCGCTTCGTGGTCGTCCAGAAAAGCCGGCGAGGACGCGGCCTTTGTCGGCAATCTGTTCCAGACCTTGAAGAATCGTGATCAGCTCGCTCGAAGACAACACTCCCGCATTCTTCAACGCGCCCGCGTGGGCGCGGCTGGCCGCCAGTTCCTCCCGCAGCAGCCGCCGGTCGAAGTCGAAAGACCGCTGCCAGCGCTCGAAATCAGGATCGAGCGGCTGGCGGAAGCGTCCCGACCACATCTTCATCGTCGCCACCTCGGATCGTCGACACCTCTGACTTCGCGGCATCCGCCCGAATGCGGGCGCGCGAGCGCGATGGCAGACCCAGAATGCGGATGAAGCCTTCCGCATCTTTCTGGTCGTAGCTATCGCCCATGGTGAAAGACGAGAGATCGGTGCGGTAGAGCGAATTCTCCGACTGGCGGCTGACCACCGACACGTTGCCTTTGTACAAGGACAGCGTCACCGTGCCGGTCACGTCTCGCTGCGTGTTCTCGACGAATGCGTCGAGCGCCTCGCGCAACGGAGTGAACCAGAGGCCGAAGTAAACCAGTTCGGCATATTTCAGCCCGATGTGCTGCTTGAAGTGCGTCACGTCGCGCTCCAGGCAAAGAGCTTCGAGTTCGCGATGCGCGGCAATCAGCAGAGTTCCGCCGGGCGTCTCGTAACATCCGCGCGACTTGATGCCGACGAAGCGGTTCTCCACCAGATCGATGCGGCCGATGGCATTGCGTCCGCCGATTTCGTTCAGCAACTCGACCAGCGAAACCGGATCGAGCTTCATGCCGTTCACCGAAACCGGAATTCCCTTTTCGAAGCCGATGACGACCTGCTCCTCGCGGTCAGGAGCTTCCTGCGGCGAACGGGTCAACTGCCAGGTGCTGGGGAAGCGGCGCGTTGCCGGCATCTTCCAGTTCCCCGCCCTCGTGGCTGATGTGCCACAGATTGCGATCGCGGCTGTGAATCTTCTCCCGGCTGGCGGTGACGGAAATTCCGCGCTTCTCGGCGTAGTCGAGGCAGTCTTCGCGCGACTTCAAATTCCACTCCCGCCACGGCGCAATCACTTTCAGCTCCGGAGCCAGCGCCTGGTAGGTCAGCTCGAAGCGGACCTGATCGTTGCCCTTGCCGGTGCAGCCGTGTGCGACGGCGGTTGCGCCCTCGCGCAGAGCCACTTCCACCTGATGCTTGGCAATCACCGGCCGCGCCAGCGAAGTGCCCAGCAGATATTTGTGCTCGTACACTGCGCCGGCCTTCAGTGCGGGAAACACGTATCCGGTGAGAAATTCCTCGCGCATGTCTTCGACGATCACTTTGCTGGCGCCGGTCTTGTAGGCCTTTTCGACGACGGCTTCGATGTCGTCTCCCTGGCCCACGTCTCCGACCATGGCGATCACGTCGTAGGCGTAGTTTTCCTTCAGCCACGGAATGATGATGGAGGTATCGAGACCTCCGGAATAAGCAAGAACAACTTTTTCAGGCATTGGCATTCCTCGAATTCGTGCGGCCCACCTTGCCGCCCAGCAGTAGTAACAGGATGGCCTTCTGCACGTGCAGGCGGCTTTCCGCCTGATCGAAGACCACGGAGCGATCGGAATCCATGACTTCGTCGGTGATCTCCATTCCGCGGTGCGCGGGCAAACAGTGCATGAAGACGGCGTGAGGCGCCGCGCCGGCCACGAGCTTCTCGGTTCACCTGGTAGGGCGGGAAAATCTGATTCCGTTCCTGCTCTTCGTGCTCGTGACCCATGCTGGTCCAGGCATCAGTATAGACCGCGTCCGCCCCGTCCACAGCCTGGTTCGGGTCGTTGAGGATCTCGATGACCGCGCCGGTCTGCCGCGCAATATCCTGCGCATCGGCGACGATCTGCGCGTCGGCACCGTAGCCCTCGGGCGTGGCGATGCGAATCTTGGAGCCGAGAGTGGCCGCGGTCAGCAGCAGACGAATGGGCCACGTTGTTGCCGTCGCCAACGTAGGCCAGGCAGATTTTCTTCAGATCGCCGAACCGCTCCAGCAAGGTGAAGTAGTCGGCCAGCGCCTGGCAGGGATGTTCCAGATCGCTGAGCGCGTTGATCACCGGAATGCAGGCGTGCTCGGCCATTCCTTCGACTGTGCTGTGCGCGTAGGTGCGCAGCACGATGGCATCGATCCAGCGTTCCACGTTGTGCGCGATGTCGCTCAACTTTTCGCGCGCGTCGAGACGGCCGGCAGTCTGGTCCATGAAAAAGGCGTTGCCGCCCATGCTGGCCATTCCCGCTTCAAAGGTGAGCCGGGTGCGCAGCGATTGCTTTTCGAAAAACATCACCATCTGCTTGCCGGCCAGCGCCGTCCGGAAATTCGCGGGACGCGCCTTCAGCAGTCCTGCGAGATGGAAAATGGTCTCAATCTCGATCGGGCTGAGATCGCGAATCGAAATCAGGTCGCGTCCCGGAAATGTCGTGCGTTGCCGGCGGGGCTACGACCTGGGTGGTTTGGTGGCTGGCTGCTCACCGTGATTGGCTCCTTCTGGTTGGCTTTGTGCTGCTGATCACTGCTTTTTCGGTTGGGTGGAAGTCAGGGCCGAGTCGAGGGCTCGGATCACCTGATCCACATGAGCTTCGTTGAATGATGTAGGGCGGCAGGAAACGCAGTACCGTATCCTGCGTGCGATTGATGAGGATGCCGCGATCCAGCAACTGGGCCACGACTGCCTTCGCCCGGTCGGCGGAATCCAGATTCATGCCCAGCATCAGGCCCATGCCGCGAATTTCCTGCACGCCACTCGTGTTTGGCTTTGAGACCTTCCAGCTTGGCGTGGAAGTAGTCGCCGGTCTGGCGAATGTGTCCCAGCATGCGATCGAGCACGCGCAGAAATTCGATGGCGACCGCGCAGGCCAGCGGTCCGCCGCCGAAGGTGGTGCCGTGCATTCCGGGATGCATGCCGCTGGCCACGCGATCGGTGGTCAGCAGCGCTCCCAGCGGAAGTCCCGCAGCCAGCGGCTTGGCGACGGTGACGATGTCGGGCTTGATTCCGTAATGCTGATAAGCGAAATACTGTCCGGTGCGGCCCAGGCCGCATTGGATTTCGTCGAGAATCAGCAGCGCTCCGGTGCGGTCGCACAACTGCCGCGCAGTCTGCAGAAACTCAGGGCTGAGCGGACGGATTCCGCCTTCGCCCTGAATCGTCTCCAGACAAATGGCGCAGACGCTGCCATCAAACTGCCGCTTGAGATCGTCGACGTCGTTGAATGCGACAAAACCAACTCCCGGCACCAGCGGCGCAAATGGATGCCGGTATTTTTCCTGTCCGGTGGTGGCCAGCGAACCGAAGGTGCGTCCGTGAAAAGAATTCTCCAGCGCCAGCAGACGCCACTTGGCTTTGTGGCCGTTGTTGTTCTGGGTGCGCGCGTAGGCGCGCGCCATCTTGAGCGCGCCTTCCCAGGCCTCGGTCCCGCTGTTGCAGAAAAATGCTTTGTCCAGACCGGAGATCTTGGTCAGCCGCTTCGCCAGTTCCGCCTGGAACTCGTGGAAAAATAGATTCGACACGTGAATCAGCCGGCCCGCCTGGCGCTTCAGCGTCGACTGAATCACGGGATGACCGTGGCCCAGCGCATTGACCCCAATCCCGCTCAGGAAGTCGAGATAGCGCTTGCCCTGCGAATCCCACAGATAGACGCCGCGCCCGCGCTCAAAGAGCACGCGCTGGCGATCATAAGTGGGCAGCAGCAATTTGGATTCGGAACGAACGACGGTGGCCAGGCTCATGCGACCGTCACCTCCGTGCCGCCGTAGAGCTTGGTGAGATAGAACTGCGGCAGAGTGTCCGCCTGCGCCGCCGGCAGAATGCGTACCCGTCCCACACCTCTTTCGAGCGCCTGGCCGCAGGCCTCCAGCTTGGGCAGCATGCCGCCGGCAATCTCCGCGCTCTCGACCATGCGCGGAAATCTGCTTGGTATTCAGCCACGGCATCACCGCGCCTTCGGCGTTCTTCACACCGGCAACGTCGGTCAGGAAAATGAGCGTGTCGGCATGGCAGGCCACGGCGCAGGCCGACAGCCATCTGGTCCGCATTCACGTTGTAGTATTCGCCATCCGAACCCAGCGCCACCGACGACAGCACCGGAATTCCGCCCTGGCCCCAGATGGCATCCAGCCAGCGCGGCTCGACCGAACAGATTTCTCCGACATATCCCAGGTCGTAGCCCTGCGTCTGCTTCTTGCGAGCGCGGAACGACATGCCGTCGCCGCCGCAGAGTCCGATCGCGGGACGTCCGGCGGCGACGATGGCCGCGACCAGACTCTTGTTCACCATTCCGGCGAGCACCATCAGCGCGACATCGCGGGTCTCCGCGTCGGTGATTCGCAAGCCGTTTACGAAATCGCTTTCCTTGCCCAGAAGTTTCAGCGTGCGCGTAAGCGCGGCTCCGCCGCCGTGCACCACGGTGACGCGGTGGCCGTCATCCGCCAGTTCAACGATGGCGCGAGCGCACTTCTGCAGCGTGGTTTTGTCCTCGAGTGCCGCGCCGCCCAGCTTGATTACAATCTTCACTGCAAACCTTCCTGTTCCTTAAACCCATACATGAGGTTCATGTTCTGAACTGCTTGTCCGGCTGCGCCTTTAAGCAGATTGTCGATGCACGACACCAGCACCAGGCGGCGTCCGTCTTTCGCCAGGCAAAAGCCCAGATCGCAGTAGTTGGTGTGCAGCGAAAACTGGATCTGCGGCAGCTTCGGAGTGGCGAAGACCCGAACCCAGGGCTTGCCTGCATAGAAATCGTGAAAGCAGGACTCCACTTCCGCCGGTTTCATCTCACGCTTCAGATGCACATAGATGGTGGAAAGAATTCCTCGCGGAATCGGCAGCAGATGCGGAGTGAAAATCAGCTCGCCTCGAATCCAGCTTCAACTGCTCGAGAATCTCTCCCACATGGCGATGTCCGAACACCGAGTAGGCGGACAGATTGTCCGCCACCGAAACGAAGTGGGTGCGCGCAGTCGCTTCCTTGCCTGCACCCGAAACGCCCGACTTCGAATCGGAAATAATTCCCTTCTCCCGATCGACGATGTCCGCCGCCAGCAGCGGAGCCAGCGCAAGAATGACCGAAGTGGCATAGCAGCCGGGATTGGCCACCAGCGCCGCGTCCGGGAAGCGGTCGCCATTCAGTTCGGGAAGTCCGTAGACCGCTTTCTCCGTGAGTTCGGCGGCGGTGGCGGCATTCGTGTCCTGAAAGCCGTAAACCGCGCGGTGCTGGGCCTCGTCGCAAGCGCCACGCGCCGCTCAGATCGACCACGCGCATTCCGCGGGCAATCGCTTCCGGAACCAGCGCGCGCGAAACTTCGTGCGGCGTGGCCAGAAACAGCAACTCAATTTTCTGCGCGCTGCAACTCCGACCAGGACAACGGCTGCAGCGGATAGCCGCCATTGCCGGAAATGGCGGGATACATGTCCGCCAGATTCGTCCGGCGACTGCTTCGCCGGAACGCTGAAGCATCACCGGAGTTTCCACGCTGCGGGTGGCGCAGAAGAATGCGCGCCAGTTCGAAGCCGGAGTAGCCGGTTGCACCTAGAATCGCGGTTTTGAGTTTGCCTGTCATGTCCGTTCCGGTCTAGGCGAGCATCTCCTGAATCCGGGCTGCCAGCCGGTTGGCGCCCTTCTTGTCGGCGCAGACCATCAATATCGTGTCGTCCCCTGCGATGGTTCCGATGGCTTCCTCCCAATCCTGTCCGTCGAGCGCGGCCGCCACCGGTTGCGCGCTGCCTACCGTGGTCTTGATGACCAGCTGGTTCTGCGCTGCTCGTACTTCCAGCACGAACTCCCGTACCAGTCGCGAAACCGGCGGCAAGGCCGGCTCCGATACCGCTTCGCCCGGCAGCATGTACCCTGCCCCGGTCTTGACCAGGCCGAGCTCGTGAATGTCGCGTGAAAGCGTCGCCTGCCCTACTTTCAAACCGCGCTTGCTCAGCGCCCGCTGCAGATCTTCCTGGCTGCCAACCGACCTCTCTTCCAGCAGCTCCAGAATCACCTTTTGTCGCAGCGGCTTGCTCATATGAATGACTATTCATCGTAATGAATAATTATTCATTTATGATAATGGATGTGCAGGCGGGTGTCAAGAAGAAATGTGGGCGCGAGCGTCCCGCTCGTGCTCGAAGCTGCACGGACTGCGTGGAGACAGCCGCCCTCGGCTGTCGGGTCGAGCGCAGCTCGACAGATCTTGCTGGTGAAGAATAGTGGAGCGTTGCTCCGCTGGACAGCCGAGGGCGGCTGTCCCGACGTGAGCTGCTGCTGCTGCCACTCCGCACGAGCGGGACGCTCGCGCCTACATCATCTGCCATGCTCCTTCGGCCTGGCACATGGCCTGGGAAGAGCTCGCTGTCGATTGCCGGTTCCGGCACCGCGCGAAAAGAACGACCGGTGCAGGCGCTGCACCGCCTCGACTGCCCGGGATTCGTCCACCAGAAAGCTGATGTTCCGCTCCGAGGCTCCCTGGCAGATCATGCGCACATCGATGTCGCCGATGGCGCGAAACGCCTGGCTGGCAAGCTCCGGACGCCGCCGGATCTGCTCTCCCACCAGGCAGACCAGCGCTTTGTGGTTTTCCCAACGCACGTTGGCCAGACCTTTCAGTTCCTCGGCAATCGCCGGCAACGCCGTCACCGAACTCACCAGCAGCGCAAGACTGCCGCGTGAAGCGGAGAGCAGATCCAGACTGTGCTGATGCCGCTCGAACACGTCGAAGACTTCGCGCAGCAGTTCGGGCGCGAACCAGCGAACCGGTTCGATATCCACGATCGCCACACCGCGCTTCGCAGTGATGGCTTTGACCTCGCCGCTCGCTTCGCAATGCGCCACGATTTCGGTTCCGGCGCAGTCCGGATTGCGCGAATTGAGCACCCAGACAGGAACATTGCTGCGCATGGCTGGCACCAGCGTCGCCGGGATGCAATACCTTGGCTCCGAAATAGGCCAGCTCGGCGGCTTCGTCGAAGCTCATGCGAGGCACGCGGCGAGCATCCGGACAGAGAGCTGGATCGGTGGTCATGATGCCGTCCACGTCGGTCCAGATCTCGATCCGCTTGGCGTGCAAGCCGGCGCCGACGATCGAGGCGCTGAAATCGGAGCCGCCGCGACCCAGCGTGGTGGGAATGCCGTCTCGCGTCGCGCCGACAAATCCGCCCATGACCGGGAATCTGCCCCGCCTTCAAGCAGCGGGACCAGCACCGCCTGCAGGCGCTGGTTGGTTTCATCCCAAAGCGGCGTGGCCCGGGTGTGTGCGGCGTCGGTGATGATGCACTCTTTGGCATCCACCAGCACCGCATCCACTCCGGCCGACCGCAGGGCGGCGTGCACGAGCCTCGAGGAAAGAGCTTCGCCCACTCCCAGAAGGCTGTCCTGGGCATGCGGGCGTAAATGCCTTCTCCGCAGCGATGCGCGCTCAGCACCTTGTCCAGAGCCTCGAATTCCCGCGCGAACTCGTCGCAACAGGCGGGTGCAGATCGTCGCCACTGCACCAGTCCGCGGGCGACCGTTTCATGCCGCTGGCGAAGCAGCTGCAGAATCTCCCGAGCGGAATCGAGGCGGCTGCTCGGCCGCCGCCCAGCCCGCATTCATCAACTGGTCGGTGACTTTGGCCAGCGCGCTGACCACCACGACCGGGCGCTGGGGCGACGCCCGCTGCACCAGTTGGCACACCCGGCGAATGGCGGCGGCGTCCTGCACCGAAGTGCCGCCGAATTTCATGACCACGCACTCGCCTGACTGCTTCCCTGCCGCTCTACCGATAGTTCGTTCATCTTGTCTCCCCTTTGGTTTTGTGGTCTTGTGGTCGTTGGTGACGGTTATGCGGACAAATAAAAAACCCACCGGCCAGTTGCTTCTGGCGGTGGGTCTTGTCAGCTGTTAGAACTTTGTGTTTCTCAGCTCACCAGGCGCCCTCCCCCAGAAGACACGCTAATTCGTGTCGATGTGCCTGTGCTCATCGATGTAATTCGCTTAGCCTTAGCCTTCTGGGAAATTGAGGTCATTTGGTTACTGCCGTCTGGCGAATCTAGTTGTGCTGCTCCCGGCCCAATTCTCGGCTCTGGAGTTTCCGGTTTGAATTCCTCGAAGAATTGCATCAGCCGATCAACCAATCTGCGCCTGCCTCCGATGACATGGAGACCGCTCTCGTGCTGATGCTCTTCCAGGATCTTGTTCAATCCGCTTTCCAATTGATTCATACCGCACCCCCTCAGCTGGGTTCAAGTTACGTTGATAACCGCGTTACCGATCAAAGCTTCTGAGGCTCTACTAGCTCACGGCTAGAGTAGCAATTCTCCGTGCTAAAAACAGAAATTTGAAATTGTGATGGCGTGCATCGACAAATTCGATAGGACATCGCAGGCCGGCCCAATTCTAGCCTACTTGGACGCCGAAGCCAGCTGCCGAACCGTGCTGATGAAGGTTGATAGTGGCGCGGGTGTGGGTGCGGTCGCGCCGGTAGGCAATCCCCAGTTCCCGCCAGAGTTCTTCGTCCTTGATGGGAATCAGCTTGACCCGTCCCGGCCAGCACCTGGTCGCGGGCGAAGCTGGAGCTGATCAGCGAAACTCCCAGCCCGGCGGCCACGAAGCTCTTGATCATGCCCACGCTGGGCAGTTCCATCCGGATCTGCAGATGGGAAGCGTAAGGACGGAACAGCTTGTCCATGACCCGGCGGCTGTAGCCGGTCTTGGGCAGCAGCAGTGGCTGTTTGGCGATTTCGCTGATGGGCACGACTTCGAGCTTGGCCAGCGCATTCTGCGGACTCACCATCAGCATGAGCTGGTCGCGAAAAATGGAATGCGTCTTCAGGCTGGCCGACTTTACCGGCAGGGTGACGATGCCGACATCGATGGTGCCGTTCTCCAGCTTCTCGACAATCTTGTAGCTGAAGTTGCGATAAATGCTGATCTGCACGCCGGGATACAGATGGCAGTACTTGGCGAAGACGTCGGGCAGGACGTAGAGGCAGGTGGCTTCATTGGCGCCGATCACCAGCGTGCCGCGCGGACTGGTGCCCTGATCGGCCACGGCCAGCAGAGACTCGTCCCGCATCTGCAGCAGGCGCTCGGCGTAGGCGAACAGCACCCTGCCGGCGGGAGTGAGGGTCACGTCTTTGCCGGAGCGGTCGAGCAGGCGGTCGCCGTACTCCTGTTCCAGTTGACGGATCTGGGCGCTGACCGCGGACTGCGAACGGAAAACTTTCTGGCCGGCGCGGGAAAAACTTCCCAGCTTGGCCACTTCCAGAAATGTCACTAACTGGTCAAAGTCCATGAGTAGTGGAAGATTATAACGGAGAACGTACAAGCACGATTCGCAAACCATGGCTGGCAAGCGATTACCGAGGGCGCGCACAAACTGAGATCGCGAGAACTGATATCTGAAACACGCTCAGGCCAAGCCCAGGCTGCATAACGACGACGGCCTGTCTCCGTCCTTCAGGGCCACGGTCTTCAACATTGCGTCCCAAGGAACCTCGATGGGCAAGTACACGTCGTGGGCGTACACAGGCAGCGCGACGTGACGCTTGAACCTGGTCAGGATCGTGGCCCAGGTCTCGGCGATCGGACATGGCAGGGCCAGAGGCTCGACGCGCAAGAATGGCAACGGCGCGGAGGCATTCAGAGAGGCCGCGGCGCGCGGGCTGCCGGTGAGACGCAAATGTTTGCGCAGGACCCGGCGCAGCCACACCTCTTCCCGGACTTCGATGGGAGCCAGCCGCACCGAGTGCTGGTTGTATCCGTATCCTCCGATGGAATCGCGCAAAAGATAGGCCAGGCCGCCGGTCATGCCTGCGCCCAAGTTCATTCCCGCCGGACCCAGAATCACGGCGACGCCGGCGGTCATGTATTCGCATCCGTGCTGGCCCACGCCTTCGACCACGGCCAGCGCGCCGCTGTTGCGCACCGCAAATCGTTCGCCGACGCGTCCCGCGACGTAGAGTTCGCCGCTGGTCGCGCCGTAGAGCAGCGTGTTGCCGGCCAGCACGTCGCCGCGCGGCGAGGCTTCTTCCCCGGCGGTGATGGCGATCGTTCCTCCGGACAGACTCTTGCCGACGTAGTCGTTGGCCTCGCCCAGCAGCCGGAAATTCAATCCCTTGACCAGAAATCCGCCGAAGGTCTGTCCCGCGCTGCCGACAAATTCGTATTTCGCGGGCGCGTCAGCCGGCGGTCCCGCCCTGGCGCAACATCTCTCCGCTCAAATGAGCTCCGATGGCGCGATCGGCGTTGGTGATGCGGAAACGGCGACGGCGCGCTGCCCGAGTGTCGGAATCGTCGAGCGTGCGATCGACGGTGAGATTCAACTCGCGATAAAGACTGCTCGTCGTCCTCAGCCGGCAAGCCGGCTGGCCGGAAGATCCGATCGGATCGAGCAATCCGGCCAGCGCGCGTGCCGCTTGCAGGGTTGCGAGGTCGCAGCCGTTCGACCTGGCCCACGATGTCATCGATCGAAGCGCGCGCCCATGCGAAGCCAGCAATTCGCGGACATCCGCCGCCAGCGCGCGGAAATAGGTTTCGACCATCTCCGGTTTTCCGGTAAAGCGAGTGCGCAGTTTTTCGTCCTGGGTGGCGATGCCGACCGGACAGGTATTGAGATGACATTGCCGCGCCATCACGCATCCCAGCGCGAGCAGCGAGGCGGTGCCAAAGCCAAATTCCTCCGCGCCCAGAAGCGCGCCGATGATCACATCGCGCGCGAACTTGAATCCGCCATCGACGCGCAGACGCACCCGGCCGCGCAGTCCGGTCTTCACCAGGGCGCAGTGCGCATCGCGCAGACCCACTTCCCAGGGAAGGCCGGTGTTCTTGATGGAAGTAATCGGCGATGCGCCGGTGCCGCCGTCGTGACCGCTGATGGTGATGACGTCGGCTCCGGCCTTGGCCACGCCGGTGGCGATAATTCCAACGCCGGCGCTGGCCACCAGTTTCACGCCGATGCGCGCCTGCGGATTGATCGCCCGCAGGTCGTAAATCAACTGCGCCAGATCCTCGATGCTGTAGATGTCATGATGCGGCGGCGGAGAAATCAGCATCATGCTCGGGCACAGCGTGCCGCAAGCGCGCGATGTAGACCGAAACCTTGCTGGCCGGAAGCTGGCCGCCTTCGCCGGGCTTCGCGCCTTGCGCAATCTTGATTTCCAGTTCGTCGGCGTGCACCAGATATTCCGCAGTCACTCCGAAGCGCGCCGAGGCCACCTGCTTGACCCGATTGTTGGCCTCGCCGCCATCGCGGTAGATCTCCGGATCTTCTCCGCCCTCGCCGGTATTGCTGCGTCCGCCGAGGCGGTTCATGGCGATGGCCAGAGTGCGATGGGTCTCCGGCGAAATTGCCCCCAGCGACATGGCCTGGGTGCTGAAGCGGCTCAGGATCGAGGCCTCCGATTCAACTTCATCGAGCGGCAGCGGCTTGCCCGGAACAATCTCCAGCAGGTCGCGAACCGCCACCGGTTCCCTCTGGTGGCCGAGTTCCATGAAGGCACGGTGATTCTCGTCGGTCGGAGACTTGATGTAGCGATGCATTCGCCGCACCAGTTCCGGCGAAGTGGCATGCTGCTCGCCCTGATGACGGAAGCGATAGAGCCCGTGGTCCTGCAATGCGTCCGATCGTGGCCGTGATGGAAAGCGGCCGCGTGGCGATCGAGACAATCCTGCAAGAGTCCGGTCAGACTTTTGCCCGCCAGAGAGCAGCTGGCATCTTCGAAAAACTGGCTGCAGACATCGGGATCAAGACCGATGATCTCGAACAGATGACTGTTGCGATAGCTGGCAATGGTCGAGATACCCATGCGCGCGATTACTTTGCGCAAACCTTTTTCCACCGCGCCGCGATAGCTGCCGGCTCCGCCCGGCCTCAGTGCCAGCCGCCTGCTCCAGCGCCAGATAAGGAAACACCGCGCTCGCGCCAGCCGCCACCAGCAGCGCGACATGATGAGTGTCAATGACCTGTCCGGTCTCGATCACCAGCGGAATATCGTGCGCGCCCGCCTCGACCATCGCCTTCCAGGCCGCAGCCAGAGCCAGCAATGCCGGCAGCGCTGCATGTTGCGCATCCACGCCACGGTCCGTCAAGCAGAATGAAGCCCGGGTTTTCGCCGCGCATGCTTCTTGTACATCTGCGCTGCAGCCGTGCCAAGCGCGGCCTTCGCTCCTTCCGCGCCCTCTAGTGCGGGAAAGGTAAATGTGATTCTTTCGGTCGTGCCCAATTCTTTTTCCAGCAGCTGCAGCTGGCCGCCATCGAGCAGCGGCGAGTTGAGCGCCGCCCGGCCAAGAAACACCTTCAGCGACATCACGTGAGTTTCACGCAGTGAATCAATCGGAGGATTCGTGACCTGCGCGAATCTCTGCTTGCAGTAATCCCACAGCGGACGGCGGAAAGCTGGACAGTGAAGCCGGCGGCGCATCGTCGCCCATGCTCCAGACCGCTTCCTGACCTTGTTCGACCAGCGGTTGGAACAGCAGGCGGAACTGATCTTCGCTCCAGCCCAGCGCCGCCATCATCTGCTTCGGCTCGGGCGGTTGCGTTCAAGAAACGCCTTGTCGGTTGGCAGGCGACCAGCACAGACGGTCCGGACGAAACCGCGCGAATCCCCTCGCGCAGGCGCAGAGAATCTTTGGGACGAACAAACTCGCCGCTCCGGGATTCACCAGCAGAATTTCTCCCGGGCCCAGGCGCTGTCGTCTCGACGATCTCTTTGCCGCTCAGATCGGCAATTCCCACCTCGGAACCAACCACCAGCAATCCATCAGAGGTCAGGGTGTAGCGCAGAGGGCGCAGGCCATTGCGGTCGAGCTTCGCGCCGACGGTGCAACCGTCGGTGAAGATCAGCGCTGCCGGGCCGTCCCATGGCTTCCTGCAGGCGGGATCGCTCCTCAAGAAAGTTTCGCAGTTCGGGCGAGGCTTCGGGAGAACGCTCCCACGCCGGAGGAACCATCGCGAGCATGGCCTCCGCCGGGCTGTAAGCCTGGCGCAGAAGCAGTTCGAATCCATTATCGAAGCTGGCCGAGTCGCTGACCCGATCTTCCAGCAGTCGAACTTCATCCGAAAATCCAAGCTCGCGCACGCAGGCCGGGCGACTTCGCGCGCAGCCAGCGCCGGTTGCCGCTGATGGTGTTGATCTCGCCGTTGTGGGCCACGAAACGGAAGGGCTGCGCCAGCGACCAACTGGGCTGGGTATTGGTGGAGTAGCGCTGGTGAAAGATCGCGAACGGAGCTTTCAAAATCCGGGTCACGCAAGTCGGCGTAAAACGCGGGCAGTTGAGAGGGAGTCAGCAGTCCCTTGTAGACAACGGTCCGTACATGACAGTGAACAGAAATAGGTTCCAGCAGGAGCGACGGCTTCCGCTTCCTTGCGGAAATGAAACAGCAGAACTTCGAGATCCTGGATTTCTGATTGCGGAGCGAAAAAACATTGCTCGATTGACAGGAAGAGCTTCGTAAGCACGCGGCCCCACAACTTCCGGATCGGTCGGTACCAGCTCGCCAACCCAGACACTTCAAGCCGTATTTTTTGGCCTGCGCTGCGATCGCATTACGCGCCGCTTCTTCCTGACCGGGCGGCAGGAAAACCATTCCCAGGCCGAACACCGCGGGCAGCTCGATGCCCGCCTTGCTGCGCGCATGTTCGCGAATGAACTTGTCCGGGATGCCGGTGAGCAGACCTGCGCCGTCACCGCTTCGTCCGTCGGCGTCCACACCGCCGCGATGCGCCAGCCGGATCAGGGCCTCGAGCGCGCGCTCGACGATCTCGCGCGAAGCAGCTCCGCCGATTTGGGCGACCAGGCCGACACCGCAGGCGTCGTGGTCTGTGGTTATGTGACTCGGATTCATCTTTACATTGTGTATCGTCAATGAAGCCCAGTAAGTACAATCGAGAATTTCGATGACACTGATGGATTTTTTGGGCAGCTGGATCTTCATCGAAGCAAGGCTTCAACCGCGAAGGACACGAAGCGTTACACGAAGGAAAACACTGGGTCTTATGAGTGACGAGACTATCCCTACGCTGTACCTTCGTGTCCTTCGAGTGGTTTGAACGACGTTTGGCGTACTTTAGCTTTCCTCGCAGCCCGAAATCTTGACCTGTGAGTTCTCGATTTCCACCAGCGGCGCGATCGCTGCCGGCGCGGCGACGTGCAGCCCGCATTCCGTCTTGTCGGACCCCGACCAGCGTCCGGCACGCGCACTCTCTCCGGGACGGATGGCACGGGTGCAGTGGGTGCATCCAATGCTGGGATAGTTCTGGTCGTGCAGCGGGTTGTAGGGAACGTTGTGCTTGAGCGGCATAGCTCCAGACCATCGCCGAAGTCCAGTCGGCGATAGGATTGATCTTTGACCAGCTGAAATTTCGCATCCCACTCCACCTTGCGGGCTGAGGCGCGCGAGGAAGTCTGGTCGCGGCGGATGGCGGTGATCCAGGCGGCAATTCCGTCAGTTTCGTCTTGCAGAGGTTCGACCTTGCGCAGGCCGCAGCACCGGTCAGGATCGCGGCTCCAGAGCGCCGCGCCATGCTCGCGCTCCTGCTCCTCCGGGGTCAGCGTGCTGTAAACTCTTTCCACTTTGATTCCGTAACGCTTTTCCACCCGGTCCATCAGATCGTAGGTTTCGGGAAAACAGGAATTCGGTATCCAGGGTGAAGACTCGAAAATCGCGCCGCACTCGCGATGCCAGGTCGAGCAGCACCATGCCTTCAACTCCAAAGCCCGATGCGATGGCCACATCTTTTCCGAAGGTAGCGAATGCCCAGCTCAATACTTCTTCCGGCCGCCAGTTTTCTGCCTGGCCTGTACCTAACTCCAGCATGTTCTCTCACTCCGCACGCTCCTGGGCCGCTGATGAACCGAACTATCTGAGACGTAGTCGCCATTGGCAGGAAACGCAGTTGCGCATGTCGTCGTGCCATCGCAAACTGCTCACGCAGGCCGGCAGGCTTCGCCAGTCGCACCACTTCGCCGACGACCAGCAACGTAGGAGAAGGCAGTCGCGGAGATTTGTGCAGATCTTCGACCGTCGTCACATGAACTTGCTCGTCAGGCGAGGTGGCCTGCGAAATGATGGCGCAAGCAGTGTCGCCCGGCGAGCCCAGCTCGCAGAAGTTGCTGTGCCGTGCGTGCGATAGTCGTAGCCGGGCATGTAGACGACGACGGTGGCGTCGGTTGGAATCTTCGCCGGCCAGTCGGCAAATTCATCGCTGCCCGCGTGATGACCGGTAACCAGCACAATCGCCGACGAGACCTGGCGATGAGTAAGTGGAATCTGCGCGCTGTGCAGCGGCGCCGAGTGCCGCGGTGATGCCGGGAACAATCTCGAATTCGATGTTGGCCTTGCGCAGACGCTTCGATCTCTTCTCCGGCGCGACCGAAGATCAGCGGATCGCCACTCTTGAGCCGAACCACCTGCAGACCCAGCAGCGCATTCTGAACCATCAGCGCGTTGATCTCCTCCTGGCTGATGCTCTTGCGTCCGAAGCGCTTGCCGACGTTGTGGAGCTTGCGTGGAGACGGAATGAAGCGCGAGAATTTCCGGCCCGATCAGGTCGTCGTGCAGCACGACGTCGGCCGACTTCAAAAGTTTGAGCGCTTTCAGGGTCAGCAGCTCCGGATCGCCCGGACCCGCTCCCACCAGATACACCTTACCGGTCATGATTTTGCTCCCAGACTCACTTGCTTCGATATCGATTCCAGTTCGCATGCGCTTTCTCGAAGGCTTCGCGGCTGGCCAGTTCGTGCAGCAGACGCCGGCGCTCGTCGGGATCCATCCCGCTGGCAAACAGTTGCTGCCTGATCTTTCCCAACTCCTCGAGCCATTCGCCATACTCCGGTCCAAACTGGACTTCGAATTCGCGCCTGATTCTCTGCGCCAGCGCCGGGCTCTGGCCGTTGGTCGAAATCGCCAGCTGAAGATCTCCACGCCGGACCACTGCGGGATAGTAAAAATCGCAATACTCGGGATCATCCACCACGTTGCACAAAATATTTCGCTGCTGGGCCTCGCGGAAAATCGCTCCATTCACCTCGCGCGAAGACGTGGCCGCGATCACCAGAAAGACGCCATCGAGATCGGCGACGTTGAACTCTCGCGCTTCCCAGCGTAATCGCTCCCGCCCGTGCCCACTCAGCAACCGCGGCGGTTGCACGTGGGCGCAATTACGCGGATCGAGGCGCCCGAAGTCAATAAGGCTGCTCGATCTTGGGCTCGCCGATGGTGCCGGCACCGACCACCAGGCAGGAGCGGCCTTCGAGTTTCAGAAACATTGGAAAGAGAGTCATGACGTTACGCCTTCCCTACCGAGCTAGCCTTCGACCGCATGCGGCACCTTTCCGGGCGAAGGATCTCGCTCGACTGCGGCCAGAAACTTCCCGCCAGGCACTCGCGCAATTCTTCATCGCTGTGCCGCGCAAAGAAGTGGCGCAGATTTTCATCGGGCAACGTTCGTCCAGATAGCGGCGCAACAGACGCTCGATGGCATCCGGCACTTCGCTGGCCAGGCAGCGATAGCCGATCGGGACGCGCCACCGACTGATGCAGTCCGACCGCGCCGCCGACGCAGAAGTAGTAGGCATCCTGCTGGCGGCCATCGACCTTGATCTTCTTGCCTTCGATTCCGATGTCGGCGATCCAATGCTGGCCGCAACTGTTGGGGCATCCGGTGACGTGCAGTTTCAGGTGCTGCTCGAAACCGGGCAGCCGTTCTTCAAGTTCTTCCACCAGCCAGCGGGAAAAACTCTTGGTCTCGGTGATCGCGATCTTGCAGAATTCCGATCCGCTGCAGGCCACCACGCCGCGCCAGAAGGGCGAGCCGCCAACCGGCAAGCTCGATCGGCTTCCAACTCGCTTGCCAGCGCCGCCACGTTGCGATTGGGCACATTCACGATCAGCAGGTTCTGCATGTTGGTGGTGCGCAGTTCGCCGGCGGCAAAGCGATCAGCGGCATCGGCCGCGGCGCGCATCTGCTGCGGCGAAATTCGCCCGCGCAACACCGCCGCTCCAACGTAGGAATATCCAGCCTGTTTCTGGGGATGGATTCCGACGTGATCGCGATAAATATCCGCTGGGCGGCCTTTCCTCGACCGCCGGATCGAGATGAAAGCCGATGCGCTGTTCCAGTTCTTCCTGAAAGCTCTCGGCGGTCCAGCCATGTTTGAGGAAGAGAAACTTGAGCCGAGCGCGTTCCCGGTTCTCGCGCAGCTTTTCGCTCTCGCGAAAAATCTCGGCAACTCCCTTCAAAACCGGAATCACCTGGTGCTGGTGCACAAAAGCGTTCAAGCCGAACCGCCAGATGAGGATCGGTAGAAAGCCCGCCGCCGACGCGCAGGGAAAAACCAATTTCGGAATCTTGCCGCCGCGACGGATCGCGGTCAGGCCAACGTCGTTGATCTCGGGATAGGCGCACCACACGTGGCATCCGGTAATGCAGACTTTGAACTTGCGCGGCAGATTGTAGAAATCGCCGTTGCCCACGAAAAAGCGGTTGGCTTCGAGCGCCAGCGACGAAGCGTCGCAGATCTCGTCGGCATCCACGCCGGCGAGGGGGCAGCCGGTGATGTTGCGGGTATCGTCGCCGCAAGAGCCCATGGTGGTAAGACCGGCGCGCCACAATCCGTCGAGCAGCTCGGGCAGATCCTGAATCGTCACCCAGTGAAGCTGGATGTTTTGCCGCACGGTCAGGTCGGCGGTTCCGCGCGCGTATTTCTCGGTCACATTGGCGATGGTTCGAAGCTGGTGGGAATGAAGCAGGCCGTTGGGAATGCGAATTCGCACCATGAAGATACGGCAGCGCCTTGCCTTCGCCATTCTTGCCGCCGATCACGCCGGCGCCGTCGCCCTGGGTGTAGACGCCCCACCAGCGGAAATACGTTCCCAGCCACTCGGGCGTGATGGAATCGAAGCCCTCGCGGGCGAACCGGCGGATATCGTCGAGGCCTTCCCACGGATTCTTCTCCCGCTTCAGGCGCTCGACCCGCTGGGCTTTCGTTTCTTTCACTGCGGTTTCTGTCGCTGCATTTGCCATAGGATTTTTGGCCACAAAAAAACCCACCGCCAGTGAGCTGCACTGGCGGTGGGTATAATTGCCGATTTCTAAATGATTCTTAGGTCAGCAGCCCCCGGGCGCCAGTGGATACACCCATACAACAACAAGTACAACACTGGCAGCGCGTTAGGCAGGAAGCTGACATTAACCTAGTTATCGTAGATAGCATGGCGAAGCCTGTCAATCCGCTTCTGGGTTCATTGGATGAAAATTTTGAATGGGACGCATCAAAAAAGTTGCAGGCGGCATGCCCTTGTTTAGCATAATTAGCGGGCATGATACCGGCGTCATCCCCTGATTGAGGCCGCAACGCCATGCTGATAGATTGGGCTGGACGACCAGACCAAAAGTTCTAGAAGAGGACCGGACCCGTGACCGCAGCGGATTTTCGACGTCTCGCTCTTAGCCTGCCGGAGGCCGTGGAAGGCTCGCATTTTGGAGTCGCCGACTTCAGGGTGGCTGGAAAAATCTTCGCAACGCTTGCGCTCGAGGCCGAAGGCTACGGGGTGCTGCTGCTTACCGCGGAGCAGCAAGCAGGAATGGTCGAAGATGAGCCGAAGATCTTTTCTCCCGTTCCCGGTGGATGGGGGCAAAAAGGCGCCACTCGGGTACGGCTGGCGAAGGTGCTGCCGGACATCCTGGAAGGCGCCCTGCGAACCGCATGGCTCAGGAAAGCACCGAAGCGCCTCTCGGGCTCGGGATTAAAGGCGCGAAGCTAAAGCGCCTAGGGCCTCGCCGGCTCCAGAGCGGCTTCGGTGCCTGACCGCTTGAATCCGAAGCGCACAATCCAGGCGCGCGGGTCCTGCCCTTGAGCCGGGACAAACTTCCACTGCTGCGCAGCTTCCATGGCCTGGCGGGCAAAATATTTGCTCGGCCCCGGCGATACAAAGGTCGCATTTTGCACGTTGCCGGAGGGATCTACCGAGACTTTTACCCGAACCTTGATCGTGCCATGAATGGTATCCCGCGCAGACTTGGAGACATTTGGCATGGTTTGCTGCAAAACGTGGGCCTGATCAGAAATCGAAGCGGGCACGTCGGCCGTTGGCGGAGCTGGTTCAGCGGAAGCCGACTCGACCGAAGGTCGTTCCACCGATCGAGCTGCAGGAGCCGGACTCTTGATAGAAGCCTGATCACTGTTGCCGGACCTTCGCGCCGAGGGTTTGGTCGGGGTCGAAGGCGTTGATTGCAGCCTGGCCGGAGCACTCTGTTGTGCTGAAGAAGGTTCGGCAGAATGTCCTGAAGGATTTTCTGACGAAACAGTAGCCGGCTCATTCTCAGGATGTGAATTGACCAGCTTCGGGCCCAGCAGCAAAGCTCCCGCCAGCAACACCACCACGGCGAGGGGAAGAATGTAGCGCCACTTGGCTGCGGCCGCCGGTATCCTGAGAGTCGATGGCCTGTTGTTGCTCGAGAGTGGTGAAGATGAAGTTGAGCGCAGCCGGGCCGCGATATCCGCAGCCGCACAGCGGCGCTCCGGATCGCGGCGCAGACAGCAATGCGCAATTCCCATGAACGGCGCCGGCACGGTCTCCGGCATCGGCTCCGTCATGCCATCCCGGGTGGGTAGGCGCTGAGTCAGCGCTTCCATCACAGTCATGCCGAGCGACCACGAATCGGAAGCTGGTGAGATCTTCCCGCTCGCGAGCTCGGGTGCGTCGTAGGCGGTGGGCCTGGCAACCGGCGACGGGATCGCCGCCCGAACCAGGCTGTCGCTCGAGAGTTTCAGTTGATCCTGCGCCGCCATGACATTCGAAGGCTTCAGCCGGCCATGCACCAGCGACTTGCCGTGGATGAAAGCCAGGGCGTCCAGAGCCGGCTCCAGCAGGTCGCGCACTTCCTCGGGCGTCAAGGCTCGCTGGGGAAGAATCTGCGCCAGATTCTCTTCCGCGTACTCCATCACCACGTAGAGCAAGACCACATTATCGAGCTGGCAGCTTCCGGTTTCGAACAGCCGCAGCAAGTGAGGATGGGACAACTTTGCCGCGAACTCCCACTGCGCGAGCTGACTTCGCAGTATTCGCCGGATCGACGGTGATGAGTTTGATGGCGGCTCTCTGCGGGTCGCGTCCGCGGCGTTCGGTGAGAAACACGGCGCTGTGGTCCGAGCCGCCCAGATATTGGCGCAACGGGAAGGCTGCCATTGACGATCTGGCCTTCCCACTGTTTCCAATCGCGGCTCATCCTGGTACCGGTATTTCCGCTGGTTTGCATCACGGCTATTGTAAGCGAGCGCCCCGCTGTGTGGGCGGAGCTTTTTGCTACATTTTTGCAGTTGGGAATAGGGTACTTGGGTAACAGGACAGTTCAGGACAGGCGCTGGCATTGTTCTCGCCAGTTGCTCTCTCGTCAGACCGATTCGCTGCGCCATTTCTTGCTCTGCTGCTGCATCATTTCATAGCATTCGCAGGAGGCGGTTTCCAGCCGGGCCCGGTCGACGATGTTGACGTGCCCGCGCTGGTATGTAATCAGTCCAGCCTTCTGCAGTATGCCCGCGGCGACTGTGACGCTGGCGCGGCGGGTGCCCAGCATGTGCGCCAGAAATTCCTGGGTCAAAGGCACGAAGTTGGAGCCGATCCGGTCCTGGCACATCAGCAGCCAGCGCGCCAACCGTTCATCCACTTCGTGAAGCCGATTGCAGGCGGCGACCTGGGTTCCCTGCATCCCCAGAATCTGCACATAGCGTTGCAGCCGATTCTCCAGGCCTGGAGACTGCCGCATGACTTGCACCAGATTCTTGGCATTGATCCTGAAGCCAGTCGCTTCAATCTGAATCACCGTCCGGGTTGGACTGGTGCTGAAACCGACGATCAGTGGCAGGCCGACAAAGCCTTCCTTGCCCGTCAGTCCAACTTCCACGCTCTTGCCTTCGGTCAGAACGGTCAGCACTGAGGCCAGTCCGCTATTCAGAAAGTAGCCAAACTTGATCGGTTCTCCAGGTTCGTGCAGCACCGAGTGGGTTTTCAGCTCCATGAAGGTCAGGTGAGGAAAAATCAAGTCGCGCTCTCGCGCGGACAAGCTCAGCAGAATCTCATTCTCAACTGGCTGCCCATCGACAAGCGGGGGACCCTGTCCATCAGACTTCGTTCGCACACGCGAAATTTTGTCTGCCATGACGACTCCTTGCGCAGCGTAATCGCTGATGTCTTCGCAAGGAACCGTCTCCAAGGAAGGGTACGGCGGGAAGATGCAGAAGATATGACTTGAGCCTACTCGCTGAGTGTGGCTTTTACCAGCGAATAGCGGGGTGGTGAGGCAGGGCCAGTGGGGGTCGCCTTGGAAGAAAGCTCTCAGTCAGCCGACAGCCCCCCAACGCAATGTCATCCTGAGGGACCTTTAGTCCCGAAGGATCTCCCGGCCGCGGCGCTCAGCCTCAGAGCGCATTTCTGCTCCACGCCAGATCGCTCGCAGGTTCGGGATGACGCCTTTCATCAGAGGCACCTGAGAGAGGTATCCGGCCGCTGCTCAGTGACCACCGACCATCTTCTTTAGCCCCCGCTTTAGCCCGCCGGGCAGAGCGCTCCAGGCCGCGTTATGGCGGGACGATTCGATCACTGCGGAGATGAAGCGCATGCCGGCAACACCATCCTCGACCGTAGGCACCAGTAAAGAGGCGCGGTCTGCAGGCCGTCCATCGATGCGGGCGCTGATCTGCTCGGCCATGTCGGCATAGAGCTGAGCGAAAGCTTCGAGATATCCCTCGGGATGACCCGAAGGAACGCGGCTGGCGTGTGCGGCCACCGGAGTCGCTCCGGGTCCAGCGCGGTAGATCAGGCGTAGGAGTCTTGCCCAGCTCGGCAAACCACAGGTAGTTCGGGTCTTCCTGCTTCCATTCGAGGCCGGCTTTTTCTCCAAAGACACGCAGGCGAAGATTGTTCTGATTGCCGGGCGCGACCTGGCTGGCCCAGAGCATGCCACGGGCTCCTTCCGCGAAGCGCAACATGATCTGCACATTGTCATCCAGGCGGCGGCCGGGCACGAAGGTTGAGAGTTCGGCGGCCAGCTCCTCGCAATTTCAGACCGGTCACAAACGATGCGAGATTGAAGGCATGAGTACCGATATCCCCGAGAGAACCGGCCGGACCGCTTTGCGCCGGATCAGTACGCCAGACAGCCTGCTTCTGACCGGTCTTCTCCAGCGGCGTGGACAGCCAGTCCTGCGCATACTCCACCTGCACCACACGGATCGGGCCCAGCTCGCCATCCGCCACCATCTGCCGGGCCTGCCGCACCATGGGATGGCCGGTGTAGTTGTGCGTGACCGCAAACAGAAGGCCGGTACGGCGGACGATCTGCGCGCAGATCGAGGGCGTCTTCGAGAGTGGTGGTGAGCGGCTTGTCGCAAATTACGTGGATGCCGGCCTCGAGAAACGCTTTCGCCGGGGCGTAGTGCAGATGGTTTGGGGTGACGATCGAAACGGCGTCAATCCGATCTTTTCGGGTCGCCTCCGCCTTAGCCATTTCCGCAAAACTGCCGTAGGCGCGATCCGGCGCGATGTGCAGATCGAGCGCCGCGGCGCGGGCGCGCGCCGGATCGGAAGACAACGCCGCTGCCACCAACTCGAAGCGATCGTCGAGCCGGGCCGCGATGCGATGCACCGCTCCGATGAATCCGCCGGGGCCGCCACCCACCATGCCCAGCCGCAGCCGTCGATTGTCTTTGTGGTCCCGCGTCGTGTCTGGACTCATTTTTCCTCTTTAGCTATCAGCTTTCAGCTCTCAGCGATCACGTTTCAGCCGCCCGTGCTCGCTTCACACCCAATCCGATCTCATCCTGTGGGACTCTTAGTCCCGAAGGATCTCACAGCCGCCGCGCTCAGCCTCACACCGCACCTTTACTCCACGTCAGATCCCCCGCACGCTCGGGATGACGCCTTACGTTAGAAGAAGAAGCCACCAAAAGCCGACAGGTCACTCCAGTCCCAACATCCGGCGATTGGCGGCCTGATCCGCGCCGGAACCGGCAAAGTCGTCGAACGAATGCGGCGCCGCCTGAATGATATGACGTGCGATGAACGGAGCACCTTCGGCCGCACCCTGATCGCTGCTCTTTATGCAGCACTCCCACTCGAGCACCGCCCAGCCTTCAAATCCGTATTGCGTGAGCTTGGAGAAAATGCCGGTGAAATCAACCTGTCCATCGCCCAGCGAGCGAAATCGTCCCGCCCGGTCGATCCACGGCTGGTAGCCTCCGTATACACCTTGCCGTCCTGAGGGATGGAACTCCGCGTCCTTTACGTGGAACATCTTGATCCGGGAATGATAAAGATCGATGAACTGCAGATAATCGAGCTGCTGCAGTACAAAATGGCTGGGATCAAACAGCAGGTTACAGCGGCGAGTGATTTTTTACCCGGTCCAGAAACATCTCGAAGGTAGCGCCGTCGTGCAAATCTTCTCCGGGATGAATCTCGAAACACAGGTCCACTCCTGCCTCGTCGAAGGCATTCAAGATGGGCAGCCAGCGGGCAGACAGCTCCTCGAAGGCGGTCTCGATCAGTCCGGCGGGCCGTTGCGGCCAGGGATAGACATACGGCCAAGCCAGCGCTCCTGAAAAAGTGGCGTGCGCCTTTAGTCCCAGGTTGGCGGAGGCCTTGGCCGCGTGCCGCAATTGCTCAACCGCCCAGGCCTGCCGGGCTCGCCGGTTTCCGTGGACCTGCTTCGGGGCGAATCCGTCGAACACCAAATCGTAAGCCGGATGGACAGCGACCAACTGCCCTTGAAGATGGGTGGACAGCTCGGTGACCCGTAATCCATGCTTGGCCAGTGTGCCGAGCACCTCATCACAATATGTTCTGCTCTCCGCAGGCGCGCTTCAGGTCAAACAATCGTCCATCCCAGGATGGGATTTGCACGCCCTTGTAGCCCAGACCGGCAGCCCATCCCGCGATATTTTCCAGATTGTTGAATGGGGCGGCATCGCCCGCGAACTGAGCCAGGAATATTGCTGGCCCCTGGATGGTTTTCATGGTCTACAAGCTCCCTGGAAGTTCGAGCGAACAGACGAATAATAGATGAGGACGAATTCTATCGGCAAACCGATCGAATTTGGTAAACCGATCCAATTTGGTAAATTGTCATCCCGACCGAAGCGAGTGCAGCGGGCGAAAGCGGAGGGATTTGTTTTCGCGGCGCGCTATCCACAACGGCACAACCGGCCCTACGGCAAAAACAGGTCCCTCCACTCGGCCTCACTCCGGTCGGGATGACAATTTCGTTTTGATGCGTCATCCTGTGGCGTCACCCTGACCAAAGCGAAGGATCTGGCGTGCAGCGACTGGACGGTTATCCCAGGTAGCGTCGGCATCCTGCCGGCTGCCGCGAGGGCGTCTCGCCCTCGAAGAGTGAGGGATCAGACGCGGGACGGATTCGCTGTTGTCGGCGGTGGCGCTGGTCCACGCCAGACTCTCGGGACTGAAGTCCCTCAGGATGACGCCGCCCATGAGAATCTACGCAGCAACACCCGGCTCCTGATGCCGAAGTGAGCAAGATTGAACAGAGTCGAACCCCGTAACCTGCCATACTCAGTTGTGTTTCCCCGCGATCCCGAGCCCCACCGAGAAAGAATGCGAGGGCTGATTCATGGCACCCGAGCTTCACCGATTCTTCACTCGTCTCCGGATGAGATTGGCGGAGAGTCTTCGTTCGTTCCACGACCTCTTCGCTACGCTACACCCGCACATCAAGGATTTCGGATCGTTGACCATGTGCCCGTCTTGCGGGCTTATCACATCAAAATACAAAACATCCTGTCTGGAGTGTGGGAAATCGCTGAAGACAGTCTAGCCCGTCCGTTTCTCTCCACGACCATTCTTCGGGACTTCTCAGCGAAATCTTCGGATCAGCAGGGTGTGTCGATCGGAGCGGTAAAAACCAAGAACGTAGATCGTAGCTTTGCCCTTGGTCGAATAAATTACCTGCCGAATCCGCAATAACGGAGCGCCTTTGGGGACGCAGAGCAGTTCCGCGGTTCGGGGATCGGCGGCGGTTGCATCCACCTCTTCATCCGCATGGGCCAGTTCGACGCCGTAATCGTGCTCCAGGGTGGCAAACAGTGAGCTTCGAGCCAATGGTGCGGAAGTCAGTCCGCCAAACTCGTCGGCCGAGAGGTAGCAGGCTTCCAGCGCGAAGGGTTCGTTGGCAGCGTGGCGAAGGCGTTCAATCTTGATCAGGCGGCTGTTGGGCGACGCCGAAAGGCGCGCCGCAATCTCGGGCTCATAGTCGATGACTTTGCAATATAGAAGCTGGGAGGCTGCCAGCAACCCGCGGCTGGCCATCTGCTCGGAATAACTCATCAGCTTGTTGAAGTGGATCTTGGGCGGCGCTACGAAAGTGCCGGCACCGCGGCGGCGTTCCACCACCCCCTCGCGCTCCAGGGAGGTCAGTGCGTGCCGCGCGGTCATTAGACTCACCTGATGGATTCGAGCCAATTCCCGCTCGGAATCGACCGCATCGCCCGGCTTCAGCTGCCCGGCCTCGATCCGCTTCGAGATGATGCTTTGTATTCTCTTGTATGCCGGTGTTCCATTTCGACCGGTTTGTGCCATGAAAACTCCCCAAGCGCGAGTCAGTATATAACGCCCGAGTCGGTCCCGCCTTAACCAGCCTTGCGTTGCGGGTGCGGCAATTCACGCGCGCGGGCTGCCGACAGCGCCTGGTAGGCGGCTCCCCACACAGGGGCATCCTCGTTCAGAACGACATAGATCGGAATACGCGAAAGAACCGGTCCGAGCTTCGTCTTGTCACAGAACGCGCTGAAAAACGCGCCATCCTGCATCTTGGAAAGAATTTTTGGAGCAATTCCGCCCGCCACGTAGATGCCGCCAAACGCCAGGGCTCGCAGCGCCAGGTTTCCGGCTTCAGAGCCATAAGCTTCTGTCCAGAGATCGAGGGTCGCAACACAAATCGGACAAGAGTGGGATGAGGCTCGCTCTGTAATATCCCGGGCAGGGTCGCCGCCGGAGTCGTCAAATGATGGATGGCGCACGCCCGGGTCCAGAAACTCATGGATCGCACGAATGCCCCTTCCGGAAAGAACATCCTCGCAGCAGACCTGGGGAAGGCGTTTTTTCAAGAAGACCAGGAGCTGAATCTCACGATCGGTTCGAGGAGCAAAGCTTGCCAAACCTCCCTCGGAGGGAAACACACGTTCCTGCCGGCCCTCCGAAACGAGCAGGGCCTCACCCAGGCCGGTGCCGACCGCCATCAAGGCTCGGGTGGCTTTCGGCTGCAGGACTCCCCGGTTCAAAATAGCCAGGTCCTTCGCAGGCAATTGATCGAGGCTCCACGCGGTGGCAACCACATCGTTGAGAAAGACGATGTTTTCCACGGTGACATCAAGCCGACTCGCCAGCTTCGGTAAATTCAGGATCCAGGGCAAATTGTTGGCGTGAAGGCGGCCCTCAACCACCGCCCCTGCGACTCCAAAACCCGCTGCGCTGATCCGCGCACCCACACTTGTGGCGCCCTGCTCCGCACTCTGCTTCAGGAAATGTGCCACCAGGTCCTCAAACCGGGAGAAGTCGCGGGTCGCGTACCGGCGTTGGAAAACCGGCTGAAGTGTGGCGCCTTCCGCCTCCTGGAAGAGCACCAGGTTACATTTTGTGCCGCCTATATCTCCGCCCAGAATCAAGTGCGAACCGCCTTCGGAGCCGCTTAGACAGGCGAGATTATAGCAATTTATCCCGCGCCTTCCCACGGGTTCCTGATTGCGTAAGTCCATCATTTCTGGGAGATGCTATCCTCCGGGTCGTGGCTAAAAATTATCCATCATGTGCGCTTGGCCTTATGTTTCCAGCAATTATCTTTCTGTGGGCGCTTCAACTCTTTCCCAGCTTGCATGCGCAGACATCCTCCCCGCCTGCAATTGAGTTCACGAATGTTATAGCGTCGACTGGCATAAAGTTTACGCATTTCAAAGGCAATAAGGGCATCTCCATCAACCGTGAAGAATTTGGGCCGGGAATCTGCGTGGCTGATTTTGACAACGACGGCTGGCAGGACATCTACTTCGTGAACGGCCGCGACCTGTACGACCGCGGCATTTCTGTCCGCAATGCGCTTTATCGCAACAATGGCGATGGCACTTTCACCGATGTCACCGAAAAGGCCGGCGTTCCCGGCACTGGCTACGGGCTGGGCTGTGTTTGGGGCGACTATGACAACGACGGCTTCCCAGACCTGTTCGTTACCCAGTACGGCCGCAACGTTCTTTATCACAACAACGGCAATGGCACCTTCACCGATGTGACCGACAAAGCCGGAGTGGCGGGAACCGAATCCGGAACTTTCCACTCCGGTGCGACCTTCTTTGATTACGACCGCGATGGACGGCTCGATCTCTACGTCGGCAGCTACGTGGACATGGGCGACAAGCGCTACTGCGATTTGGGAGGAGTGCAGAGCAGTTGTCCTCCCAGCGTTTACCGGGGCAGCCCTGACGCCCTCTACCACAATAATGGCGACGGGACTTTCACCAACGTGACCGTGAAAGCGAAAATCTACCAGCCCGAGGGCAAGAATCTTTCCGTCGGCGCCGCCGACTACGACAACGACGGCTGGCCCGATCTGTTCGTTGCCAATGACGGCCTAAACGCCTACCTCTATCAGAACCAGCACGACGGCACGTTCAAGGAAATCGGACTGGCCAGCGGCATCGCCCTTACCGGACAGGGCCGGACAATGGCCGCCATGTGCATCTCGCTCGGCGACTTCAATAACGACGGCTGGCTCGATCTCTACATCTCCGATTTTCAGAGATCTTCCGATCACATCTGGCAGAACGACGGCAATGGTTTCTTTGATGAAGTCAGCGACCAGGCCGGCATCACTCGGGCTACGCACGAAGTGCTGAGCTTTGGAGGCGGCTTTTTCGACTACGACAACGACGGATTTCTGGATATTTTCATCGCCAACGGGCACGTGTATCCGGAAGTCGAGCAAGCCACCCCTGGGACTCACTACAAGCAGCTGAATTCCCTGTTTCACAACGAACGCAACGGCAAGTTTGTGGATGTGAGCAAGTCGTCGGGTGACGCCTTTCAAACGCCTTACGTAGGTCGCGGTGTCGCGTTCGCCGACTTCGACAATGACGGCTTCGTGGATGTCGTGGTCGCCAACAATGGAGACGTCGCCTTCCCTCCTGCACAACAGCGGCAGCAATGGAAATCACTTCCTGAATTTCAAGTTGGTGGGGACCAAGAGCAATCGTGATGCGATGGGAGCGCGAATTCGGGTCGTGGCGGGCGGCATTTCACAAATTCGGGAGATCGAAGGTGGAGGCAGTTATCTTTCGCAGAGCGATTTGCGGGCCAATTTCGGTTTGGGCAAGTCGGCTCAAGCTGAAACCGTTGAGATCAAGTGGCCCAGCGGCCCGCAGCAGGTGTTCCACAACGTCGAAGCCGACAAATTCTATCTCATCGAGGAAGGCAGCGACCGGATAGGAGTTCAGAAATTCAACCCGATGCCTGCCAAGCCGCCCGCATCCGATACACACCGATGACCCACCTTAGTGTCCTCACTGTCCTCCTTGGTTAAATCCTGAAGATGTCAAAACCGCAACTCATCAGGAGCTCACGGCAGCCTCTAACACCTCCCGCAGCCGCTTCGCGACTATCAAATCCTCGCCGGATTGCAGCATCCAAACTCCGACCACGATGGTGTTGCTGCCTCCGGGCAAGCCCGCGCTGGCGGGAGGGCCTCCGGTCGAAGGATTCAATTCGATTCGCGGCGTGCCCTCGCGCATCTTTTTCATCACCTCAGCTCCGGTGATCTTGATCCGGCTCTGGTCATAAGTGATGAGCAGGTGGGGAACATGATTGGCGACGGCAGGAATGAAATATCTTCGTTTCCACGGTCGGCAGGCCCTTCAGCTGTCCGGCGATCCGCTCCGCTCTCTGGCGAAACTCGGCTTCCATGGCGGCGTCGTCCTGAGCCAAAAACCAGTCAACCGCGGCGACCAGGCCGACGATTTCTTCTTTCGCCACTTTCAACCCACGACCGATGGTGTTCGAATTCGGCGAGTTATTCTTTTTCGCGGCTTCGATCAGGTCCTTCCTTCCCAGGAGCAATCCGGTACACTGCGGCCCGCGCAGGCCTTTGCCTCCGGAGAATGTCACCAGATCAAATCCCATCTGGGTGTAGTTCCATAGATTCGAAATGGGAGGAACGTCAGCGGCAGCGTCGTTGAAACATGGGACACCGTGCTTGTGCGCCACACGCACCCAATCTTCGCGGCTGATGTGCTCCTCGCCGGCGTTAAAGAAGTGAGCCATCACTGTGCGCTCGGTGAAAGCCTGCTCATATTGCTCGAGTGTTTCCACCTCCACAAAGTGAACTCCGCAATTGCGAACCGCATGGTCATAGTCATAGCGATGTGTCTTCTGAACGATCACTTCATTCTTCAGCGCGCTCATGTCGGTGGGCATACTCAGAATGGCTGAGATCGTTGCCCACCGAAACGCAGGCTGCGGTCCCCACCGTAAGTGCCGCCGCCGCTCCGGAAGTGATCAGAGCCGCTTCGCAACGCAACCGCTTGGCGAGATATTCGCCCGAGGCCTCGAGCAATTCATTCAAATTTACCGGCTGACCGCGAAGCCAGCGCCACCGCCGCCTGCACTTCATCCGGCATGATTGATGCTGAAAGAACCGTGTAGGTGCCGGCAGCGTTGATGAAAGGTCTGACACCCAGCTTTTCGTAGTAGTCCACGCCTTTCACTGGAGCGAGATGCTGCATCTGCGGGCAGGGCTGAGCCGGCGCAGACTGCGGCGGAGCCGGCGACAATCGCCTGTCCTCCTGCGCGCAACAGCTTTCGACGGCTGATGATTCCTGGCATATGGTCTCCTTCAGCTTGGGTGCGACCTAAATCCGCGAAGCTTTTACCGCGGGTAGTCGTCCGCCCTGGCCGGCGTTGAATTCCCCAACCCCGGCGTATTGAAATACTGCGGACGCGCCTTCTCCCACTCGACCATGCTGAGGCCCGACGGATCGTAAACGATTCGTCCCGCTCGCACCGTCATGCGCGCCACCAGCTTAACCTTGCCATCCATCCGCGCAAAGCCGCAATCGATGTAGCCGAAGGAGCCGTTGAGCTGCTCCAGCACCGCAATATCCGCTTCCTTCCCGACCGTCAAAGTTCCCAGCTCGGGCCGGTGAATCTCACGCGCCGGATTGACCGTGGCTCTGCACGATCAGGTCATTGAGCGGCACGCCCATGGACAGAAATTTGGACATCACCTGGGTCAGGCTGAGGATCGTGAAGTTTTCCGAGTGCAAATCCGTGGACATGGAGTCCGGAACGAATCCCTGCTTCACGGCGGGCACCGCATTGCGGAACCAGAAACTTCCAGCCCCGTGGCCAACGTCGAAAATCACTCCCCGGGCGCGCGCCTCGGCCAAGATCGGGTTGATCTTGCCATCGGCAAGGATGATGGGAAATTGCTGCGCGAAGACGTGAGTGTGAATGTCGCCCGGCCGCATCTTCTTTAATATGAGATCGGCATAGGTGCGATCGGGCCGCGGCCAGAAGTCAAACATCACCGGGACGTTGGCGGCCTGTCCGCACTCTTCTGCCCGGTCAACCGCAGCCCAGGGCGTGTGTTCGCCGTCCCACGGCTGCTCGGTCCAGTAATGCGCCGTTTTCACGCCGACAATGATGTCTGGATATTTCCTGATGGTCTCGGCGCATTTCTTGACGTCCATCTGATCGACGGTCTGCTCCAGGTCTCCCTGCATTCCGTTGGCTACGATATTCAGGAAGGCCAGGACACGCACTTTGGAGCGATCGATGACCTCTTCTTTCTCCAGGAGAAACGTATCTGCTCCTGAGCTGCCCGCGTCAACCACCGTGGTTACGCCCGCTTGTAGAAATATGTCTGTTGGAATTCCGTAGGGCCTGGTATGGGCGCGGCCTTCGGGAGTGAACCAGTCGAGCGGCGCGCCTCCATGACCGATGTGGACATGAATATCGATGAGACCAGGGGTCACGTAAAGCCCGGAAGCGTCCACCACTTTGCCAGCCTGATCGGCGGGAATGTCTTTTTCTACCGCAGCAATCTTGTCTTTCGAAACCGCGACATCCATCACTGCGTCGACGTGGTTCGCGGGATCAATCACATGCCCGCCCTTCAGCAGCAAGTCATAGTGCGGCGCCTGAGCCCGGGCGATCGGCGTGCCCAGCATGATGGTCAACAAAACAGTAGCTCCGAGTGACCCCTTAACCCATCCCTGCATTTTGGACCTTTCCATTTTTCCTCTGCGTCCTCCGTGTCCTCTGTGGTTAATCACGATGGCGAGAATCAAGCTCTGGAGGACACAGAGCAAGCACGGAAATCTTGGCAAGTCTACCCAGTCAAAGCGAAGTTGTCATCAGGGTCGAAGAGAATTGATTGTGCGCTTGAAAACGCAGAAGCCGTAGCGTAGCCTGAGCGATACTTTCCTCTTACCCGGAGCCCACTCATGGATCGGCGTACCTTCGTCAAGGCCAGTTGCTTGGGAAGCGCCAGCTTGTTTCTCGACGGACTCGATCCAAAGGCCCTGGGCGACGTCACTGCGCCCCAAGCACCACCCATCGAAGTCGTCCACGGACCGAAGCCAGCGAAGTCGGCGCTTGGAATGCCGGGACTATTTCCCGGCCGGGTGGTGGAAGTCCACGACTCAACCTCCATCGTGCGTAACCGGGTTTCGCAGCCTGTTGTTCGCAGCATGATCGAGCGCGGCATGAAGGAACTTGACTGGCGAGCGCTCGGTTGCAGCCGCCTGGGCGAAATTCGTTGAGCCCGCGGACATTGTCGGCATCAAGATAAATCCCTCTGGCGCTCCGGCCTGCTGCTCATCTCCGGAGATCGTACGAGAGATCATCAACGGCGTTCAGTCTGCCGGCGTTCCCGCCGCCAACATCGTGGTGTATGACCGCTACGAAGACGAAATCGACATTGGCAGCTATCAGGCTCTGCTCCCTCCCGGCGTTCGTGTAGTGGGTATACAGAGTGGACTGGTCGAGGCGGCCTACGATCCGAACATTTATTGCCAGGCTACGTTCTTCGGCGAGTGGGAAAATCGTTCATATATGGCGAGGATCGTCGCCCACGGACTTACAAAAATCATCAATGTCCCCACCATGAAAGACCACTCTGCTTCCGGAGTGACAGGCTGCCTGAAGAATCTGGGCTACGGCACCTTTAATAATGTCGCCCGTTCGCATCGTTCCCCGTACTCGTTTACCGACCCGCTGATTGGCGTCATGTGCTCGGTCGAGCCGTTGCGTTCGAAAGCGGTACTGCACATCATGGACGGCATGCGCCAGGTCTGGCACGGAGGCCCTCTGACTCAGGTTCAGGATTTCATCTACCAGGCGGGGACTCTCTACTTCGGCACCGACCCGGTCGCGATCGACACCGTCGAACTCGAGGCCATCGAGAACAAGAGGCGCGAGGAAGGCGTACCCTCCGTCTGGACTCACGACGCGGACAGCATTACCAGCAACAACCAGGAGTTCTACCACAATCCTCGCAAGAATCTCTTCTATCGCCGGCCGGGACATATTGCGTCGGCTGGAAAGCTGGGGTTGGGCGTCGCCGATCTGAAGCGTATCGATCACGGCCGAATCAATCTCGGATGACCCCATGTGATTGACCTCGACTAATTCGCCCTGACTCCTAAAGAGATACCGCGAAGAAATGCCAGGACCGCCCCCGACCTCCGCCTCCAACGCCGATAACGACTGGCCCACTCTGCTCCATGACAATTCAAGGACCGGGGGCCTGGGAGTCCGCGCCGCCAAAACGCCGGAACGAGTGCGCTGGCAGTTTCGTGCGGAGGGTCAATCCGGTCAGCCCCAGTGCTGCGTAGCGGAATTTTGTACGTAACGTCGATGGCTGGGAATCTGCTACGCCATCGATGCGGGCAAGGGCCGCCAGATCTGGCAATTCACCGCGGCGGACCGCATCCATTCGACTCCCTCGCTCTCCGGGAATAAGGTTCTTTTCGGCTGCGACTCCGGCAAGATTTATGCCGTAGATGGCGAATCTGGAAAGCAGGTTTGGGAGGCTGGCGCGGCGGCAGAAGTCTGGGCATCGCCTGTGGCCAGCAACGGGGCGGTTTTTTTTGGCAGCGCCGATTCCCATGTCTACGCCGTCGATCTGGATTCAGGCAACAAGCGCTGGATGCAGCCACTGGGCGGCAAGATTTACTCGACGCCTTCGGTCAGCGGGCAGCATCTTTATGTCGGCTGTGGCGACGGCAAGGTTTACTGCATCGACGCGGCTTCCGGCAAAATCGTGTGGAGCACGCAGACTGGGAATGGCATCGATTCCTCACCCGCGGTGGCCGGAGACACAGTGCTGGTCGGATCCGAGGACTTTTTCTTTTACGCGCTCAATGCTAATACCGGGTCGGTGACCTGGAAGTACGAAACCGGCCTGGGCATCTCTTCCTCTCCCGCAGTCTCTGGAGACCTCGCTTTCATCGGCAGCAAGGACGGATTTCTCTATGCGCTCGAAATCCAAAGCGGCCAGCTGCGTTGGAAGGTTCAGGTCAGTGACGTGGTCACGGCGCCTCCGGTCATCGGCAACGGGATCGCTTGCGTGCAGGCGGGCGGAATCCACGCGGTCGACATTGCGACCGGCGGCATAGTCTGGCGAGCCGGTATGGGCGGAGCAGTGCAGGCAGCTCCGGTGCTGTCCGGAGACGCAATCTATGTGGCCACCAGTGACGGTGAGGTCTATGCGCTGGAATAAAAGGTTCATCTTCGGGCTGACCTTCGTCGCCGCGATTTCCGTAGCGGCGCCGCCGCCGCAACCTTCCTTTCTTCATAAGAAGAAGTACGTGATGGGCACGGTCTTTGAAATCGTCGCCTACAGCGAATCGATGGAACAGGCTGCGGGCGCGGTAGATGACGCGTTTCAGGAGATCGTTCGCATCGACGAGGTGATGAGCAATTACAAAACCGATAGCGCCCTGAGCCGTTTGAACCGTTCTGGAGCTCTTGGCCCACAATCCGTGCCGCCTGATTTGTACCGCGTGATCGAGGAGGCCTTAGCCTATTCCCGCTTGTCTGGCGGCAAGTTTGATGTCACTGTTGGGCCCCTGGTCGACGTATGGAAGGCCGCGCTTCGGGGAGAGCCTGCGCCTTCGGGTGCGGAAGAAGCCCGGCTGCGGTCCTGCGTGGGCTATCAGAAGGTGGAATTGCGGCCGCCAGACCGCATCCAGTTTCGTTCGCCGTGTCTGCGGATTGATTTGGGCTCGATCGGTAAAGGCTATGCTCTGGACCGCGCCGCTGATGTATTGCGCTCCCACGGCATCTCTCGCGCCCTGCTGAATGCCGGAGGCAGCTCGATCTACGCCCTGGGCGCACCTCCAGGGCAGGCGGGCTGGCTGGTTCATCTCAGAGATCCCTCGAACCGGATCGATCCTCAAGTGACGTTATCGGACAACAGTATTTCCACCTCCGAGCAAACGCCACACAGCCTTCTGTCGAAGGAATCGGCGGGGCACGTCATCGATCCTGAGACCGGTGCGCCCCTGAGAACGCAATTTGCGGTCAGCGCGGTTGCGAAAACTGCGACTGCCTCCGACGCGCTCTCGACCACGTTGTTGCTCATCGGTCCTGACAAAGGTGGCCGCCTGGTCAAGAGTGTGCCCAATGTCGCCGCGATCTGGATTTCAGCGGACGGGCAATCGAAGTTGGCGTCGAGCGGGCCTCAGGTTTTGCTGCCTGGACTCGATCAGCGAGCGACGAGTCTTAAGACAGAGTCCGGCGGTCCACGCTGATGGCAGGAAAATTTCTCATGTTGCTCCGCTCCACATTCCGGCACCGCCAGATTCTTGCATTAGTTTTTCTTCTGCTGGCCACGCCCGGCTCGGCGAGAGTCCTCTTGCGCTGGACACAGCCTTCAATTCCTCCCGCGGCGAACATGGGCATTGGCGACCTGCTGGTTTCCTACGACGCCGAGACCATGATCGTGACTGCGCGCAGCCAAGGCTACCGGGTTTACGCCGAGGTTCCCATCACCAAGGCGTCGACTTCGGCGGCGATAGTATCGAAGAACGATCTGGCGGGCATTGTCCTTAATCCGGATGACGCGCAGCCGAGCCAGATTGACGACGCGCTTGCGACGCTGAGGTCCGCCTACCCCGAAATTCCAGTTTTGGTTCTCGACACCAGGGCGAAACAGCCTCAGATGAAGGGCCAACTGGTCATTAAAAGAGATGGCATTCTTCAGGTGACCAGTCCCACTGCCCAGCCGTGGATTGATACCAACCTCGCGCTGGTCAAGCTCGATCGGGCATTTCGTCCGGCGCAGACTCCGCTTTATGAGTTTCGCTGGGAGCTCTCCGATCCTTTGCAGCAGGAGCAAGGACCGGACACTGCCGACTACTTGCTGGCAGTCGCGGAAGCAGCAGCGTTCCACGCCGATCTTGTCCTCGACCTTCATCCCAAGCTACAGACTGACTTATTGCGGAAGGATCCGGCTGCCTGGGCCGTTTTGAACGAGATCAAGCGCTACATGACATTTTCTTCCGAAGCGGGCAAAGACGCTCGTGAACCTGAAGCTAACGTCGGCGTGATTGCGGACACTCACCTGAATTCCTACGAGCCCATCAATCTGCTCGCGCGTCACAACATTCCGTTTCAAGTCCTGACCACTTCCGGCTTCAAACCGCACAGCCTTGATGCGTTCGACTTGCTCGTGATTTTCGCCGCCCTGGACGAGCCAAACGCCACTGCGGTCGCGGACTTCGCGGCCCGAGGCGGAATTGCAGTTCTGGTCGGGGCGCGAGGGCCCTATCCCTGGCAATCCGCGCCGCCCGTCCCTGCTGGTGAGCACGCTGCTTCCTACGCCTTGGGAAAAGGCCGTATCATCGAACTCTCGGATCCGATTACGGACCCGGAAACTTTCGCTCAGGATATACGCCGCCTGCTCGACAGGGATAAGAGCAGGGATGACAGAGACAAGGTACTGATCAGCCTATGGAACGCCCTGACCACCGTAGCTGTTCCCTATCGATCGCCCGGCAGCTCCGAGGAGGTTGTGGAGCTGGTCAACTACGCTCAGGAGCCGCTTCGAGTCCAGGTCCGGATCAGGGGATCGTTTTCTTCAATTCTTTACGTGACTCCGGAACGAGGTTGCTGCGAGTCTCTTACGCCGGTACAGCGGGTCGGATTTACCGAGTTTGTCGTGCCTTCGTTGCACATCGCGGGGCGCGTGCGTCTGGCACAAGGAACATCGCCACATCAAATGGAAGGAAAATAACTTATGCACCATCGTTTCTTGCAGTCAATCACATTCGGCATCATTGGAGCATTTATTTCACTACTTGTGCCTGACCATGCTCTCGCGCAAAAGCCCAATTCAAAGAACTCATACCTGATGTATGTCGGCACTTACACTGGCCCGGCCAGCAAGGGAATCTACGCCTACCGTTTTGACGCAGGCACAGGTCAGGCCACCTCACTCGGACTGGTGGCGGAAACTGTAAACCCGTCTTTTCTGGCAGTCGACCCCAGTCGCCGGTTTCTATACGCGGCAAACGAAATCTCAAACTATCAAGGCGAAAAAAGTGGCGGGGTCAGCGCCTTTGCCATCGATCAAGAATCAGGCAAGCTGACGTTCCTCAACGAAGTCTCTTCCCACGGCGCAGGTCCGTGCTACGTGTCGCTGGACAAGACCGGGAAATACGTCATGGTCGCGAACTACGATACCGGCAGCGTGGCCGTCTTTCCGATGCTCCCGGGCGGGACACTTGGCGAAGCGTCGGCGGTGATTCAGCACACCGGCCACGGACCCGACGCCAAGCGCCAGGAAGGCCCGCACGCCCACGAGATCGAGGCCTCTCCCGACAATCGGTTTGCACTCGCGGCCGACCTGGGCTTGGATGAGGTGCTGGTGTACCACTTCGATCCGGCGAAAGGCACGCTCAGTGCAAACGATCCGCCGTTCGCGAAAGTGGCACCGGGCGCGGGGCCGAGGCATTTCGTTTTTCATCCCAGCACGAAGTTCGTCTACGTAATCGACGAAATCGCTTCCACGGTCACCGCATTTTCCTACAACGCGGTCAAGGGGACTTTGGACCAGCTAAGTGCAGTTTCAACTTTGCCCGAAGGCTTCAAGGGAGAAAATGACACTGCGGAAATTCATGTCAGCGTCGACGGCAAATTTCTCTACGGCTCGAATCGGGGCCACAACAGCATTGCCATCTTCGCTCTCGACCAGGCAACCGGCGCACCCAAGTTTGTGGAGGCCGTGCCCACTGGCGGCAAGACCCCACGCAACTTCGAACTCGCCCCGGGCGGAGATTATCTTTTTGCCGCCAACCAGGATTCCAACAACATCGTGGTCTTCAGAGTCGACAAGAAAACTGGCCATCTCACGCCGACCGGCCAGGTGCTCGAAGCTCCATCGCCAGTTTCTCTGAGATTTGTCGCGATTAAGTAGAATCGGGCGCATGCAGTGTTTTGATCTTGTCATTCCGAAGCGGGCTCCAGCCCGCGAGGAATCTGCTGTCAGCGGGGTGAGGCACGCCTCACGTCCACTTCGTCTGCCCTTCCACAATCGTAATGTAGCGATCAATCGGCAGATCGATAAACCGCTGTACCGCTCCGCTAGGGCGCGGCCATTTCACATCCAGCCAGTCAATCTTCGTGCGCTGTCCCAGCCCTAAGACCATACGGGGATCGTGTGCGGACAGATAGCTGCCCCCTCCTACCTTCATGGGGCTGCGTTTGAGGTCGCCGGATTGATAGCTGATCCGCGCGCCAATCGCATCGGGATTCGACTTCTTCCCCACGAGCTTCAATCCCAGCCAGTGGTTCTGCTTCCCGGCCTGGTTGCGCAGCAGTAACGGCGCCGCATCGTTGACGGCGATCAGCACATCCACCGCGCCATCATTGTCGAAATCTCCAATGGCCATGCCCCGCGCCGAAAGCGGAGTCGCGAATATCGGGCCACTTTGTGAGCTGACGTTCTGGAATCCCCGGCCGGAGTTGTGCAAAAGAATGGGCGGCTCGCGATATGTAACCCCGGGATGAAGTCCTTCAATCAGATCATCGGGATTGCCGTTTGCCAGAAACAGATCGAGGTTTCCGTCATTGTCGTAGTCGAAGAATTTCAATCCCCAGCCGCTCATCATGCGGGTGGCGGCGCCGATCCCTGCCGGCATCGCCTCGTCGTCGAAAGCCTCATCCTTATTGTTCCGGTAGAGGGAGAAGATCTCATGGTCGATGTTGGCCACGAACAGATCCATCCAGCCATCCTGGTTAAAGTCCGCGGAATCCACGCCCATCCCGGAGCGGGGCCGGCCTTCGGAGCTGTAAGCCACGCCCGCTTGTTCGCCGATCTCTTCAAACTTCCCGCCCTTATTCAAGAAAAGAAAGTTGGCCACTGTGTCATTGGCGACGAACAGATCCAGATTGCCATCATTATTGATATCGGTAGCCACCGCTCCCCAGGCCTTCCCGGGGTGGGCGGCAATTCCCGACGCCTTGCTGACGTCGGTAAAAGTCCCATCCCCGTTGTTGTGAAACAGCCAGCTGGACGTCGGCCTGTAAAGATGAGGAATGCAGTATCCGCGCTTGGCGTCCTCGCCGGCGCGGCAGTCTTTGCTCTGCGCCTTGGAAAACTCCACGAACTGGCAAACAAAAAGATCCAGGCGACCGTCGTTATCGTAGTCAAACCAAACCGCGCTGGATGACCATCCCGGCGCGGCTACGCCCCCTTTCTCGGTGACATCAGTAAAAGTGCCATCGCCGTTGTTGTGGTAGAGGATGCTTCGCCCATATTGGGTGAGGTAGATGTCAGGAAACCCGTCGCCGTCGTAATCTCCCACCGCCACGCCCTGACCATATCCACCTCCACCAACTCCCGCTTTGGCGGTCACGTCGGTAAATGTTCCGTCGCGGTTATTGCGGTAGAGCGCATTGCGCAAGGGAGGGTTGGGATCGAAGAAATCACATTTCCCGCTGTTGACCAGGTAAATATCGAGCCACCCGTCGTTATCGTAGTCGAGAAAGGCGCAGCCGGCCCCGGTGGTTTCCGGCAGGTAATGCTCGGCTGATTTTCCCGCAGTATGGACCCACGTAATCCCGCTCGCGGAGGGCGGGATCACCACAAAAGGATACTCGTCAGACGGCAACGGCAGCGCGCGAGCCAGACCGGATGCACTCGCGTAGCACAAGCTTCCGGCAAGGGTGCGTAGAAAGTCCCGGCGGGAGGGCATAGCCGCCCAGGTTGGAGTCTTCCGAAAGGAATTGATCACAAGTCCGCCGTCAGCACCGCGTCTGTTCCCGTATTCGGTTATTGCGGAGATTCCTGTGGCTGCGGTTCGGTAGCGGCTCCCGCGGGCTGGGTATTTTGCACCATCTGGCGGTGGATAGCGAATTCCTTCTCCCCGTCCTGCTTGCGTCCGGAGCGGGTGTAGGCAACCGCCAGGCTGTAGTGCGCCGTCGGATTCGCCGGTTCCAGCCTGACCGCGGCTTCGAGCGGCGCAATCGCGTCGGAAAATTTCTTTTGCGACATCAGCGAGCTGCCCAGGCCGAGAAACGCATCTCCAAATCCCGCATCCAGCTTGGATGCCCGGGAAAAATGCTCGACCGCCTCAGACCACTGCCCCGCCTGGCGCGCCAATTCGCCCAGCACGTACTCTGCGCCCGCGTTCGAGGGATCGATAGCAACTTCCTGTTCCATCTCTTTCTTCGCTTCCTCGGCCACCCCAGGCCCCGGATTGGGTTTCGAGAGCAGCAATCGCCCCAAACGGAAATGGATACCCGGCAAATTTGGGTTCTGCTCCAATACCGTGTGGTACTCCTTGGCCGCATCATCCCACTTGCCCTGCACCTCCAGAGCTTCGGCGTTGAGTTCATGCGCCTGGTACGACGACCGAGCATACTGGGCCAGCTCTTGCGAAGCACGCGTGGAAAGGTCGGAATAGGCGTGGACGGCCAGATACAGCACATCCGGGTCGCGGGGAAAGTCTCGAGTGAGCGCCTGCAGGAAAGCCAGAGCCGCCTCCTGCTGGTTCAGGCTCATGGCACAGCGCACGCCATCCAGGCCCGCATTCCGCTTTAAGTCTTTGTCCGTCACCTGGGCAAGGCTTTTCTTCAAGACCGGGAGCGCTTCGGCGCAATGGCCTGTTTCCGCCAGCTTGATAGCGTGTTGTACACCTGCAGGAGTGCTCGAGGCGGCGCGCGCTCCCGTCTGCGCAGCGCAGATCGAAGCCATCGCCAAAAACTGAAACCCGCAAACTATGAGACCAGGCCGGAGCATGTGTGGTGTGATGATAAACCAAGGCCGACAAGTAAAAACGGCAGGCGGACAATGCCGCCTGCCGTTTTCCTCATTGGGCCCCGTCAAAAGTAGAACTTTAAATCGAACTGCAGTTGTCTGGCGTCCTGGGTTCCGCTGCTGACCCCGAAAGTTCCAGTGCAGCAAGTAAAGTTCGGCACCGCAAAGTTGGGGTGGTTGAACGCGTTGAGGAAATCGGCCCGGAACTGGAATCGCATGGTTTCGGTGATCGGGAAGTTCTTCTGCAAGCTGATGTCGGCCGCGACATATCCAGGCCCGATGACCGGACCTTGAGCCGGACAATTCCCGAATGTGCCCGGTGCAGCGTTGGCGAACGAACCCTGGCCAAACCACTGAATGCCCTGTGCGCTCACGGTTTTGGGGTAAGTGATCGCTCCGATGCAGTCCGGACGATTTTCCGGGCTGCCGGTTCCCGAGTTGCTGGCTCCGGAGATAGAGAGCGGAAAGCCGGTGTGCCACGAAACGATCGGGTTGATCGACCAGTTGCCGACGACCACATCCACGGCCTTCGGCAGGTTGTTGCCGAATTGCTTGCCACGGCCGAAGGGCAGCTCGTACACCGCGTATGCGCTCAGGACGTGGGTGCGTGTCCCAATAGCATCGCGCGTAGTCGCCGTTGGGGTTGTACAGGTTTTGCCAGTAGTTCCCGGACGGCGCGGCTTGCGTGGTAGCGCCCCAGGTTCCGTAATAACCGTCATCGTTGGTCATGCACTTCTGGAAGGTGTACGACACCTGCCCCTGCAGGCCGTTGCCATACCGCTTTTGCAAGACCACCTGCATGGCGTTGTAGTTCATGTTGCCGACGGAGGCGGTATTTTTCACGTTGCCGAATCCATTGGGACCAAAAGTGCTAAGAGTCGTGGTAGCGCCGTTGACTCCCACCGGATTTTTTCCGCCGATGAACGGATAGGTGATCGTGCCGTTGCCTTGCAGGTCACCTTGCGAAAGCCACTCAGGCACCATCAGGTGAGTTGTACGTTGGCCAACGTAGCCGACTTGCAGAGTGGTGTTGTTGGCAAGCTCCTTCTGCACCGAAAGGTTCCATTGATTCGCGATTGCGGGCTGAACCGTTCCGGCCCAGGCCAGCATCGTAGCTCCGATGAAGGGATTGCCCGCCGGCGGCGCCGCCGAAGCAAATCCTGACTCGGTGCCATAACCGGTACCCGTCGCCACGTTGTTGGCTTCAACCTGCGGGGGGGTAAAAGGTGGATTCTGGGTAAGCCGCAGGTTGGTTCCCGTGCCTTCCAGATAAGAGGAGATGGTGTAGGCGCCGCGAATTACCGTCTTGCCACCGAGCGCCTGCGGGTTCCAGGCAAAACCGATGCGAGGCTGGAAGTTCGGCAGTCCGTACGTGGTCTTGTACAGACCGTCGCTGAATCCATTGGTCCCTACAACTCCGGCAGGCACCGGCGTGTTCCCCGGAAACTCCAGGGCTCCGGTCAGGATGTTCACACCAACCTGGCGATTGTTGATTTCCGTCCAGGGAGTGCGCGCTTCATAACGGAGACCCAGATTCAACGTCAGAGTGTCCGTGATACGCCAATCGTCTTGAGCAAAGCCGGCGTAGAGCCAGTCGCGCTGGTGCCATCCTCCCGAGCTTGTGCCCCGGCCTACGTCCTCCGGAAGTCCAAGCGCCCAATCGGCCGCCGGATCGCCGGTCTTCGTGCCGTTTCCTGAATAGTTTCCGCCCGGGCCGTTTCCGAACAGCATCGAGCCCAACTCACCCGCGTTGCCGCTGTAAAACACATTGATGTTGTAGCGATTCATCTGGAATCCAGCCTTGATGACGTGCCGTCCGTGAGTGTAGATCAGCACATCGTCGAACTGGGTTACGGTAGAAGAAAATTTCTGCACGACGACCGACGAACCAAGATTGGTTAATGTACCGGTCGGAATACTGGTGATGGTGCCGCCGGCAAATCCCAGGAGGGGCAGGCCATCAAGCCCGGTAGGATTGCCATTGGTAATGCCAATCGCGTTTCCTAACGCGCCAACCGAACTATCGAACGTCGTGATCCCGGTGGGTAGCTTGACGTAGTTCTTGCCGAAACGGGCTTCATTGGTGATGTTGGGTGTGAACGAGTGAGTCCAGTTGAGGGCTCCATTCTGTAAAAACGCCTCATTCACGGTGTTGCCCAACAAGGCCACCGAGTTGCTCTTGGGATCATGTTGATTGCCCTTGGAATAGCGGGCAAAAATATGGTCGCGGTCGGAGGCGTTGTAGTCGATCTTGATGTCGCCCTGGTCGGAATTGAATTGTTGGGCGGTGGTATTCACCGCTTGCCCGAAACCATTGGCGAGAGTGAGTACGGACTGTGGATACAGGGAGTTCGTGACCAGAGAGGTAAACGCCGGATTCAACATATTCGCGGGAATGATGTTGCCGGCAAATGGCGTCCTCAAAGCAGGGGCCACGATCGAACAGGCTGTGCCTGAGGTTCCGCCCGTTCCTGCAGCGCACGGGTTGTACAGTGGCGCGCTCAGGGCGCTGAAATTGCCTCCGATTTCATCCGGAGTGAGGACAGTGATGAAATTGGCGGACGATGGGAAGTCCAGCCGCCCACCCTGGTAATCGGCGAAGAAGAACAGCTTGTTCTTGATGATGGGACCGCCGATCGTGCCTCCAAACATGTTCCAGCGCAACTTCGGCGTGGGCAGAACGCCGGTCGCAGTACCAGCCTTCAGGCCGTTTTCCCATTTGTTGGCGTTGAACATGTCGTTGCGGAAGAACTCAAATACGTCGCCGTGGAACTTGTTGGTGCCGGACTTGATGGTGACGTTGACGATTCCGCCGTTGTAGTTGCCAAACTCCGCCGAGGCGTTCTGGGTGATGAGATTGAATTCAGCGATGGCATCGGGGGAGGGCGTGAAAGCCAGCAGGTTGTCGGACGCCTGGTTGTTGTCAACGCCGTCCAGCAGGAAGTTGTTCGACTGCTCGCGATTCCCGTTGATGTAGGGACGGCCACCTTCCTCAGCCGTGTTGGATCCGAGATTCATGCTGTGCGGATCGACTGAGATGACGCCGGGGGTGAGCAAAGTCAGCTGCACATAATTACGCGTCGCCAACGGCAGATTGTCCGAAGTTCGGGCGTCGATCACGTTGCCCACTTCAGTCGTCTGGGTCTGCAGTACCGGCGCCGAACCCGTCACTTCGACCGTTTCCGAGACTTGTCCGACCTTCATCTGAACATTGATGCGAGCCGTCTGGTTGAGCTGAAGAGTAAAGGGCGGGTAGGACGTGGTTTGGAATCCGGGCGCTGAAATTTTCAGTGAATAGGTTCCCACCGGAAGCCGCAAAACCGTGTATGCGCCCGCATCATTGGTCTTCGCGGTACTGATGGTTCCCCGCTCGCTGTCAGTCACCGTGACATTGGCGTCCTTAATGGGCGCGCCACTGGGATCCGTGACCGTTCCCACAATTCCGGCGGTTACTTCCTGACCCCATACAGGCTGTAAAACGCCGAGGACTCCGACCAGCAATAGAAGGACAAACCCAACCTTCATCGACTGTCGCATCACAAACCTCCTGAGAGAAGCCTGTTTAGAACGCTGGCGCTAATGACAAGCCTCATTGGGTACTTGCTATATAGCAGAGCGATGAGCGTCGTCAAGAAAAAAGTGGTCGTCGGGAAAAATTTATTTGGATCATTTCGATCTGAGACTCAAGTACGCGATCCCCGCGAGCGAACAGAGGTGTATGGGTATACGTTCTCGGCGGTGTTAGTATTGCCTGGAGTGATCTAGTTAACTCATTCATATGATGCATGTTGCACGCAATTTACCAAGTGCTTACTAGCCCAGCCGACATCGTAGGAAATGACATGCCTCACCGTTGCTCAGCAGATTCCGAGGGTTTGCGGGGTTTGCCTCCACCCATCTTTCCTGTCAATAAACTTATTGGCGAACTGACCGCCTCTCGCAGTATATTAACTTCCGCTCGATAGCAATTCGCACAACTCGGAACCCATGGCTCATGGGCACTCAGGGGTATTCATGCAGCAGCACCGCGATCACGAGATACCGGCGTACAAAAGAATTCAGAACGTCATTCTGAAACGCATGGAGAGCGGCGCGCTGAAAGCCGGCGACGCCATCGATTCTGAAAGGCAATTGGCCAAGGCTCATCAGGTCAGCCTGATGACTGCGCGTCACGCTCTGGCTGATTTGGAGCGAGAGGGAGTCGTGGTGAGGCGACGCGGGGCAGGAACGTTTGTCGCGCCGCCGAAAATTCATTTCAACAAGCTGATGAGTTTCACTGAGCAGATGGCTTCGCGCAATTTACTGGCGCGCTCGAAAATTTTGTCCTGCATCGTGACCTCAGACGAGCCCGAAGTAGCTGCGCGTTTATCACTGCCTCCCGGAAGTCCACTGATCAGACTGGAGCGCCTGCGCGAAGGCGCGGGGGAGCCATTCGCGCTGGAGATCTGCTACTTGTCGGAAGAAGAATTTCCCAGGCTCAAGCAAGCGGCTCTCGAGCGCAGCTCGTTATTTTCCATTCTCGAAGGCGAGTACAAACTGGAACTCGCGCAATCTGATGAAGAGATCGACGCTACTAACGCTGACGCTCGCACCGCGCAGCTGCTGTCGATTGGAAAGGGCGAACCTTTACTCCGCATTCGCCAGGTTATTTATTCGACGAAAGGTCGAGCCACAGTCTATGTCCGGGGAGTCTATCGTTCGGACCGGCACAACCTTTTAATTCGCAGATTCCGCTAGACCCCTTCCGGTAGGTGTGGGGTTGTGAAGCTGCAATTCTTTTAGCAATCTGCGCTCGCAAAGTAGGGCCGCCGTCTCGGCGGCTGTCCGGTGGGCGTCTCGCCCACCGTGGGAAGGCAAGATGCCCTCCCGAGAGCGTCAGAGCTTCCCCTGAGCGCAGTCGAAGGGATGCCGGCGCGACCTCTAAATGCACTTGCACTCGCTCCGAATCAACACTCCCGGCATATGGTGTGACGCCTCGCGCGCCTCGGACGAGAGTTGCGTACGGACCATGCCAGCGGGCGTGGTTGGCGTCGTGGCCCGCGGGACGTCCCTTGCCGTGATTGCACTGGCCGCAGCCGGAACGGTGCAGCACAATCTTGTGTGGTCCCGCCAGCCAGTTTTCGTAGACAAAAAAATCGGCCGCTTCCGCCGCAGCGGCCGGCTTGGCGATCAGTCCGGCTTCGGCAGCGATCTTTTGCAGCTTGGAACGAGTATCGCGGCGCATGGGCAGCATGGGCAGGCGGTACACTTCTTCGATTTTGCCCATCATGGCCAGCACCGCTTTCACCGGCAGAGGATTCGACTCGATGAAGTTGGCCTGCATCAGCGGCAGATATTTGCGATGAATGCGGCGCGCGGTTTCCCAGTCGTTGCCGAGCGCGGCCCGCGTCATTTCCGCCATTTCGCGCGGAATTTCGTTGGAGGCCACCGAAATGATGCCGACGCCGCCCAGCGCGATCAGCGGCAAGGTGACCGCATCGTCGCCGGACAACACCGCGAACGTTTCCGGAACCGCGTTGCAGACTTCCGCCATCTGGCTGATGTTGCCGCTGGCTTCCTTCACTCCCGCAATGTTCGGGACCTCGGCCAGTCGCGCCAGCGTGCCGGGTTCGATGTTCGCGCCGGTGCGTCCCGGCACGTTGTAAAGAATGATGGGCTTGTCCACCGCCTCGGCGATGGCGCGGAAGTGGCGGTACTGGCCTTCCTGCGTCGGCTTGTTGTAGTAAGGCGAGGCTGTGAGTATCCCATTCACTCCCGGCCGCGCGGCCAATTCCTTCGCTTTTGCCACCGCATCCTGGGTCGAATTCGAAGTCGCGCCAGCCACGATCGGCACTCGTCCGGCCACGACCTCGATCGTGATGTCGATGACCTGCAGCCATTCGTCGTGAGAAAGAGTCGGAGTTTCGCCGGTGGTGCCGCAGGGAACCAGAAAATCAATTCCCGACTCCACCTGCCACGCGACCAGGTTGCGCAGGGCAGTCTCGTCGATGGAGCCATCCTGTCGAAACGGAGTGACTAAAGCCGTACCGCAGCCACGGAATTGCATGAGATAAAGATAACGCTAATCGGGGTGTGGAGGAAACTGTCAGGACGGATGCCATCTGAACGCTGGCACGAACCGCGTAGGGAGCGGTGCGACCCTCGCCACGCGCAGCCGAGCAAAGCTCGGCTGCTTACGTCTCTCGCCAGATATCCTTGAAATCGAAAAATCCCTTCTTCCCGGCCAGCCACTCGGCTGCCCGCACCGCGCCCTCGGCAAATCCCCGGCGCGATTTGGAATCGTGACAGAGATAAATTGTGTCATTGGGCGAATCGAGCACGACCTCGTGCATGCCCACCACGTCGCCTTCGCGGAACGAAGTGATTTCCACTTCCGTGCCCGATGCGTCGCGAATGATCTTCTGCAGGGTCACCGCCGTTCCCGAGGGCGCATCCTTTTTCTGCGCATGATGGCGTTCGAAGATGTGTCCCGAGATATTGATGCTGCAAGATTCCCGCCGCGGTCCGCGCGGCCTCGAAAAGCAGATTTATGCCGATGGAGAAATTCGCGCCGTAGAGGAACCCGGTCCCGTTCTTTTCGACCATCTGCCGCACCGTGTCCAGATCGCCGTACCAGCCGGTGGTTCCCACCACCATGTTCTTTGCCGGCGCCGACGCAGGCCTCGATATTTGCCAGGACAGCCTGGGGAGTGGTGAAATCGATCACCGCATCCACCTTGGCAGAGTTTCTCCGCCGTGAGCGCCGATGCGCCTGGGATTGTCCGCCGCGCATAGCAGCGCTGATCTCGTGACCGCGTTCGCGGGCAACTTCCGCGACCAGCGAGCCGGTCTTGCCGCGTCCTAAGATAAGAAGGTTCACAAAAATCCCTCGAGGTCAGATTGCCTCGCAGCGTTCGGTCGCTCCGACCGAACTGTGCCTCTACGCAAACACTTCCGGATCCAGATCCGAGAAGAACGTCTTGTGCAGTCGCTGGACGATCTCGGAGACCGTATCTTCTTCGACCACGAAAGTCAGATTGATCTCCGAAGCGCCCTGCGAAATCATGCGCATCTTGACGTCCGCCAGTTCGCCGAACACTCGCGCCGCAATGCCCGGAGTGTCGCGCAAATTCTCTCCCACCAGGCAGACGATCGCCTTGCGTCCTTCATATTTTACATCCGCCAGCTTGGCCAGATCGGCGGCCAGCGGCGGAATCGATTCGTTCGAATCCACGGTGAGCGACACGCTCACTTCCGAAGTCGACACCACGTCGACCGCCACGCGATGCCGGTCAAAGGCCGCGAAAATCGAACTCAGAAAACCATGCGCCAGCTGCATGCGCGGAGCGGCCACATCCACGATGGTAATGCGTTTCTTTACCGCGATCGCCTTGAAGAAATTCCGGCAATGCGGTGCGCGAGCGGTAATTCGCGTGCCTTCGCAAGTCGGGATTGCGCGAATTCAGAATGTAGACCGGAATATTTTTCTGCACCGCGGGCAGCACGGTCGCCGGATGCAGGACCTTGGCGCCGAAGTAGGCCAGCTCCGCCGCCTCATCGAAGCTGATCACCTTGATGCGCCGCGCATCCGGGCACAGGCGCGGATCGGTCGTCATCATGCCGTCCACGTCGGTCCAGATCTCGATTCGCTCGGCGCCCAGTCCGGCGCCGACGATAGCGGCGGAATAATCGGAACCGCCGCGTCCGATGGTGGTGGTGATGCCGGCCTTGGTGGCGCCGATGAAGCCGCCCATCACCGGCACTTTGCCGGCGGCGATCAAGCGGCGCTACTTTGGACTGCAAGCGCTGGTTGGTTTCCTCGAACAGAGGCGCGGCGCGCATGTGGGCGCTGTCGGTCACCAGCCAGTCGCGGGAATCGACCAGCGCGGAATCCATGCCCAGCGCGGAAAATGCCGCCGCCACAATCTTGCTGGAAAGCATTTCGCCGAATGCGGAGACGTAGTCGGTGGTGCGCGGCGTCAGTTCGCCCACCGCGGCGATGCCGCGCAGCAGTTCTTCCAGAGTCTCGAAGTCAGCGCCCAGATCGCTGTGAAACTGCGTGAAGAGCGCCGTCCCCAGCAGTTCTCCGGCAGTGTTGTAGTGACGCTCCTGCAAAGCGCGGCAAAGTTTCAGCGCGGTCTTGCGATCGCCGGCCCCGGCGGCGCGTGCCATGGCCAGCAGCTGGTCGGTCACCTTGGCCATGGCGCTGACCACCACCACCGGCTTCTGCGCCAGGCGCCCTTTGACGATCGCGCCGGCGCGCTCGATCGCCTTGGCGTCCTGCACCGAGGTGCCGCCGAACTTCATCACGATCATCGGAGTAGAGTCCTAGCGGTGGACGGAATGCGCCAGCGAGCATTGCTTAGGCCGATCACGGCGGCCGCTAGAATGACGTACGCGCCAGTGCCGCGTTCGAGCTTGCTGCGGCAGTGCGCTCAACCGAGATATCCCTGCACCTTCAGCAATTCGGCATTCAGCAGCGCCGCTCCCGCCGCTCCGCGAATCGTATTGTGCGAGAGCACGGTGAACTTCCAGTCCAGCACGCCGCACGGACGCAGGCGGCCCACCGTAGTCGTCATGCCGTTTCCGCGAGTCCGACATCAAAGCGCGGCTGCGGACGATCGCTCGGGCGTCACATATACCACCGGCTGCTCCGGCGCGCTGGGCAGTTTCATCTCCTGCGGCAGGCTGCGAAACTCATTCCAGGCCTCGATGATCTCCTCCGGCTTCGCTTTCTTCTTGCAGCTTCACCGAAACCGATTCCGTGTGGCCATCCTCGACCGCGACGCGGTTGCACTGCGCGCTCATGCCGAACGAGCCCATCACGATGCCCGAGCCATTCAGCTGTCCCAGCAGCTTGCGGGTTTCCTCCTCCATCTTTTCTTCTTCTTTGGCGATGTAGGGAATCACGTTGCCCAGAATGTCGAGCGAAGCCACTCCGGGATATCCCGCGCCGCTCACGGCTTGCATGGTGACCGCCATCACCGTGTCCAGTCCGAATGCCTGCTGCAGCGGAGCCAGCGCCAGCACCAGTCCAATGGCCGAACAATTCGGATTGGTCACGACGAATCCGCCGGACTTCTTGCGCCATGCCTGGCATTCGATCAGCTTGATGTGATCGTGATTCACTTCCGGAATCACCAGCGGCACATCGCTTTGCATGCGCAAGCGCGCTGGAGTTGGTGACCACCGCGCATCCGGCTTCGGCGAAACGAGGTTCCATCTCGGCGGCGATGGAGGCATCGAGCGCGGCAAAAATGACCTTGGGCGCGCCCTCCGGTGTCGCGGGCGAGACTCGTCATCTCCGCCACCTGCGCGGGAATCGCCGTCTTCAATTTCCAGCGCGCGGCCTCCGCGTAGGACGGCCCTCGGAGCGGTCGGAAGCCGCCAGCCATGCCACTTCAAACCAGGGATGATGCTCCAGCATCTGCACGAAGCGCTGTCCGACAATTCCGGTAGCGCCCAGAATTCCTACAGGGATTTTCGCAGTCATAAGGGTTTCTTGGGATTTTACAACACGGCACGCTTGCGGACCTCACTTCAGACTGCAGGGAACACTGTAACAGTAACTGCACAGCTGTGAAGTGTCTGCATGCTGCCGAGTATCGCTGAACCACCAAGGGCACGAAGTTACGAAGGATGCTCAGCTCCGTGACGGCTCGATGTCGATGCTTGTACGTGAAGCCGTGTCTATTTTCCGGGAACAATCTCGGCGCCGAACGAATACTCATTTAACGGTCCGAAGCGCTTCTTCTCGGCATAAAGCCGCCACCGTCGCCACACGATGCGCAGGCTGGCCATGACCGGAATGGAAAGATAGATGCCCAGCACGCCCGCGATCTCGCCGCCCGCCAGCACGCCAAAGATCGCCGCCAGCGGATGCAGTTCCATGCTCTTGCCCATGATGCGAGGTGAAATCACATAGTCCTGCATCAGGCGCCAGGCTCCGAGAAAAATCAGCAGAACCAGCCAGTGGGGATAACTCATCAGCAAGGCCACACTGAAGATCACGGCCGCAGCCACCAGCGGTCCGACCACCGGAATGAACTCCATCATTCCGCCCGCCGTGCCGAGCACCAGCGCATAGGGAACCCGGGCCAATTCCAGGAACGCGATATAGGCGATGAACGAAAACGCCGCCAGCGTCAATTGGGCGCGGATGAATTGCGCCAGCATCTGGTTCAGATCGCCCAGCACGCCCTTCCAGAAATTCGCGCTGCGGACGCGAGTGCACGAACGAAAGCAGGACCTCGCCGAACGCCCGTCCGTCTTTGAGAAAGAACGCCGCCAGAATGGGAACCACGATCAGCAGCCAGGCCTGCTTGGCAACATCGGCCACGCGCAGGCCGATGCGTTGGGCGAGACCGAGCAGATCATTCGCGGTGGTTGGCCAGAAGCGTCGACAGCTGCGCCCGGGTATGCACGCTCCAGCCCTGTTCCTTTCCGATCTGTTCGGCAATCTGGCCGGAACTGACGGTTTCCAGCAGCTTGGGCAGCGATTCGCTCAAACGCTGTCGCCTGGCGGGCAATCTGTGGTCCCACAAAAAAGAAAAAGGTAATCAGCAGGGCCACCAGCAGCAGATAAATCACAGCGATTGCCCGTCCTCGTCCCTTCACCCATTTTTCGACTCGCGAAACAGCGGGGTCCACCAGGTAGGCAAAGAAAACTGCAAACAGGAAAGCGATCAGCGTGCGGCGGGCGATGTACAGAAAGCCCAGCGCCAGCGCAAACAGCAGCACGGTGAACAGGACCCGCGACGTGCGTGCGTCAATCAGGGACATTGAGGAACTCCGGACCCGGTAGCATCGGCCTGGTGCAGCGCTACCCTGGCTTAGTCCCGCACCACTTCCGTGTTATCGCTCGCCACCAGAATCCGCACCAGCTTGAACTGATCGTCGAGCCACAGCGACCAGTCGCCGGCATCGCTCTTCAGCACGAAAATGATTGAGTTCCCGCTCCGCCCCGTGCACCTGAATCTTTTCTTTCCCGGTAAATGCCATGCTGACCAGCAGGGAAGAACGCTGGTGCGGATTGATGACTCCGAACTTCACCTGCTGATTCTGCGGGCAAGCTGACGTGTCCCTTGTCCTGGTGGCAGCCGGTCGCCAGATACTTCCACGCCAGAATTTCCCGGTGAACAAAGAAGTAGTCATCCAGAACGCTGGTCGAAATGGGAAGCAGGAAAGGATGCTCTTCCGGTTTGTCCTGCGGATTGTTGGTAGAGTGCTCGACCAGCAGGTTGTCGTTGGGAACGATCACCGCCTGCGCTTTTCCCGGGCTGATTTCTTTCCACTCGTATTTCTTCAGATCGCCGGTGGCCGTGAGTTGCAATTCAGAGGACTGGGCCGCCTTGTCCACGCCCTCTTCGGTCTTGAACTCAGAAGTGGCGACGCTGCCGGTGGAGTCCTGCTGGATGGAAAATTTCTCGGTGGCGACTCGCCGTCCGTTCATGAAAACTCCAAAGGAGCCAGCGTCCACGGTCTGTCCAGCGGGCCCCTTGTCTTTTTCTTTGTCATTGGCCGGTGCCGCCACGGCAGCCGAGATCAGCAAAAGCCACGAGATTCCCACCACCAGCGCATCTTCTCACTGTCACACTCCTTGAACTGCTCTTTCCGGCCCAGTGTTCGAGGTCCCGAGTCAACCCGCCTCTTGCAGCCCGAGACTTCGGATCGCTTCCGCAGCCACTTCTTCGACATCTTTGCCGCTGGTTTCGATGCGTACAGCGGCCTTCAGGTAGCGAGGCCGGCGGGATCTCATACAGCCGGCGGAACTCCTTCCAGGTCGCCGCGCAGCGGACGCTGCAGTTGTTTCTGTTCCTGGCAGCGGCGGAACAATTCTTCCACCGGAGCGTCCAGGAAGATAGCTGAGAATCCACCCTCCTCGAGCAGCGCGGCATTGTTCGCCTGCGCGAAAGCGCCACCCCCAACCGCGACTACTTTCGGAGAGGCGCCCAGGTCCCGGATCAGCGAGCGCAAGGCTGCATGTTCAACCTGGCGAAATGCGGCTTCTCCCGACTGCTCGAAAATCTGCTCAATGGACCGTGCGTTCCTGAGCCTGAATGCGATCATCCAGATCCTCGAAAGACCAGCCCAACTTGCGGCTTAGAGCCAAGCCCACGCTGCTCTTGCCGGCACCCATGAAGCCCACAAGAAATACTGCTGCGCCCTCCGGAGACGGGCGCAGAGGTTGTGGTCTCGGGCTGCCCACCGGATCTGGTGCTCATGTATGGCGGCCATCTGCGGAGCCATTCCAACGCTCCGCCAGCCTCTCACTGTCTAGCTTGGCTTTTTAGCGCGTCGTTGTTTGACGCTTCTTGAGGTGAATTTTACCACTGAAGGAAAACAACCGGACCGAAGATGCTGCCTTGTTCATCGTACCTGCGAAGGCACTCCCTGCCTTGACCACGAAGGGAGTGTGTTTGGGTTCCAGCAGAAAGTCGTTCTCCACCTGGCCTCGGACCGAACGGGCGGTCACATCGATCGAAGCGTCGTTGGGGGCGCTGGCTTCGATATCTCCGCTATGGCTGGCAAGGTAGTATTCGCCGCTGTTGCCGAAGTCGCCTTCATAGTGAATCTTGCCGCTGGTCGAGTTCACCTGCACCAGCGGGCCGCTTACCGAATGCAGCACCACGTCGCCGCTGACCGAGGTGATTTCCACATGACCGTTGCGAATGTTGGTCAGAGTCACCGAACCGTTCAGGGTTTTGACGTGAACGTGGGCATCGCTGATGTCGCGCACGTCCATGTTGGCCTGGCTGCCCTCCAGAGTCACATCGCCGTGCAAGCCTTCGGCGTGCAAGGGACCGGTGGTTGATCGCAGGGTAACGCTGGCGTCAGGCGGCACCGGGACTTCGTAATCCACCCGGCCGGTGTCGGCAGTTGCTTCGAAAAACAGGTGAGAGATGATGTCCACCCGGTTTCCGCTCTGGCTCTGATCGATCTCTGCCTGATCGGAATGGAGAACGGCGTTCACCACGACCTGGTTGCCGGCGCCGGGCTTCACCGAAATCGGTCCGTACTGGTTGGTGATCGAAATGGCCGCCCTGGGGCCGACCGTAAAACGGAATTCCTTCCGAATTTCGGCTGAAGCGCAAATCGCCGTCGCCAGAATTGCGACTGAAACCAGCTGTGCCGCCCGCTGCGCGCTCTCCATGAGTCTCCCCTTCTCCAGCCTGACGAAGAACTTCGAACCCTTACCGGGCACACAAGTCTTCCAAGGTGCCGCAATACCCATCGCGAATTACGGCAAGAGAACGGTCCAAAGCCATCTCGTAAACCGTCGCCCGTTGTTCGTACGCGTCCATCACGATCTGCTGCGCTTCCTCGTCATTCGGGATCGGCCTGGGCGGATTCCTCAGCATCCCGGATGTAGGCATTCACATTCTGCAGGTTGGAAGCATACTGCGCCTGCATGGCAGGCGATCGCGATCCAACCGCTTCCAGCAGTTGCTGGTCGTCGTTCATATTATTTACATTTTTCGGATTCCTGCCAGTCTGAAGATTGGTCACCGCCGCAGGAGCAGAGGTTGGTACTTGCGCTACCGGCTGATGCTCGTGCGCTCCTCTTTGGTAGACGAAGACACCGACGGCGAGCAGCCGCGAGTGCGGCTACCGGAGCCAGCCACGCCAGCTCCAGCTGCGTTTGACCGGCGGAACCAGTGCAGGTCCCAGCTGCGGCTCGCGAATGAGACCTTCGCTGCCGCAACGCAATTTCAATGGAATTCCAGACTCGCGGGTTGGGCTCGGCGAACTCCTGCAATTGCCGGGCTTCGCTGGAAATCAGATTCAAGCTCCGCGACCAGACTCGAACACAGCGGACAGGACTTCAAATGCGCTTCCTGCTCAGCTGTCCGGCCGCCATCAATTACTTCCGGCAAGAATTTCCTGAAACTCTGCGCAATTCATACTTCATCTCTCCCCAATACTCCCTTGTTCTCGCTCCTCACGGCTTTGCGGCCTTTTCGGCTCTGCTCGTTTTGAGCGCTTCGCGCAACTTCATGCGCGCCTTGTGTAACTGAGACTTGCTGTTGCCGATGGAACATCCCACCATGGTGGCAATCTCGTTGTGCTCGTATCCTTCTACGTCGTGCAGCACAAAAATTCTTCGATATCCCGGCGGCAGCGCATCCACCGCGCGCTGCAGTCGCAGCCTGTCGATCGAACCCGACAGAACTGGATCTTGCTGCGCCCAGTTCTTTCTTCGGAGTCTCTTCCTCGTTTTCCAGCGTCTCTTCCAGCGGAACCACGGGAAGACTCTTCTTGCGCAACTGCATCAGGACAACGTTTACCGCCATCCGGTGCAGCCAGGTGGAAAAAGCTGACTCGCCGCGAAACGTTCCGATCTTGCGAAACAACTGCAGAAAAGCTTCCTGAGTCAGATCCTCGGCTTCCGCCGTGTTGGCCGTCATGCGGAGACATAGCGAATAAACGCGCCGCTTATGCAGGCCGTACAGAAGCTGAAAAGCTTCTGCATCGCCCTGCTTGGCGCGCTCGATCGCTTCTGCTTCGGAAAGCTTGTCGCCCTGTAGTTTTCTCGCGTCCGTCAAGTCGCCTTTTCCGGCCGCACTAATTCAGATGCGGCGTAACTATCTTTTCGTTGTACTGCTTGCAAGGTTTGGGTTGGCCAACCGGATCCGAGTCCGCTGCCATGTGCGAGACTTGCGGCGCCATGCCCTCCCGGATGACGTTGGTAACTGCTAGCAGCCTATCGAGGTCGGGCAAACCCCGTCAACTATGGTTCTTGGTAGCCCCTGCCCTGGGAGCTATGGTTCTTTGTAGCCTGCCCACCGACCCGGAACACCAAACTGCCCATTCCCCCGAACAATTAGACTTCCCCCAGCAGAATGGGATACCTGCCCAAAGTTGCGTTCTCCTCGTCCTGCCTAAAGCCGCCCAGCCTGAGAAATGAGGGATTCCCCGATTACGGAGGCCGTTCACCGGAGTGACGTTTCACGACCGGGCCACTTACGCAAGAATCTGGTGCGTGCGGATCTGGCGTAGGCTGCAGGTCTGGCGCGGGAGGAAATAAATGAAATCCAAAGATTTTCCTGATTGCAATCCTGTGTGCGTCCTTCGCCCAGGCTAAAGAGCCAAAGGCACACCAGAGCGGCACTTTGCTGCAAATGGACTCGGCCGAGTGCGGGGTGGACGAAAATAGCGGGAAAAGCGTGGTCGGAGAACTGGTGGGCACGGACTCGGCTCATAAGAAGACGCACGCGTTGCTGTGTCAGGAATACCTGCTGCAAAGCGACAGCATTATCTACCGCATTCGCCCGCGGGACGAAAAGCATCCGGTGTCTGCTACCGGTAGGCCAGAAAGCCCAGTTCCGCATCCAGAAGGACAAGATGCTGCTCCAGGTGGAAGATGGCGATACCAAGGAGCGTGAATACAACGTAGTTTCCATGACGCCGCGGGCCGAGAAATCGACCAGCTCGGCGTCTGCCAAATAGAACTCCAGCAAACTTAGACTCAACCTGAGTGACTTCGGCGCGGTGAGCGCGGTGTGGGCCCGCCGCGCCAACCAGTCTTGGCCGCCTTCTGCGGTCGTCCCCGCGTGCATACAACACTTACGTAGGAATTTTCGGCCGCGCCGTAGCCCAACCCACGTCAGAGCGGGCGCATCTTAAAGTCTGAAGATATCGGCGTTAGCACTGGAGCTATTTCAGTCCACCGTGAGAGGGGTGCCGAACAACAATCTAGGGAGATTTTTGCCATGAGACGTATTGCTTTATTTGCGTTGCTTGCCGCATTCGTTGCTGCGCCAGGCGCGCTGCTCGCGCAGAACGAAAACCACGTTGAGGCCGGTGCATTCGCGGAGTATTACCGTTTTGATCCGGGCAATAGTGGCAGCAGCATTATCAACTTCGTTGGCGTAGGGGGCCGGGCGGGCTTCTACGTAAATCCTTGGGCCAGCATCGAAGCCGAGATCGGCTATGATTTCGCCCGTAACCAGACTAACTTCTTCAGCAATGGCGCGACCACGAGTTTCGCAACCACGCAGACCCGTCCTCTACACGGTCTCTTCGGACCGAAGTTCAACTTCGGCACCGGAAAAGCCAACTTGTTTGCCACTGGCAAAGTCGGCTTCGTGAATTTCGCCACGAGTGACCAAACCCTGGCCCAGGCATTCGGTAACGTGGATGCCGGCGCCACGCGCTTCGCGGTTTATCCCGGAGTCGGCGTCGAGGCCTTCTGGGGGCACATCGGTATGCGCGCTGAGGTTGGTGATGAAATTTATTTCTCGGGCGGTCCTCAGAACAACCTGAGAATCACGCTCGGACCGCACTTCCGCTTCTAACAGACAACCCGTCGGGACGTCACGGCAGCCAGAACATCGGCTGCCTTTTCATTTCCGTCGCGCCTGAAATCCCTCGGTCCGTTGCGCGTCGACGACGACACACAGAAACCTGATCCCACTTTTCAAATTCTTCAAAACTATTTTCAGGCGAGCTTGCACGAGTGTGGTACTATCCGCCGCACACGGCTTGTGGCGGTTTGCTTGTTCTGCCAATGTCCAATTATTTTGCGAGTTCCCGCGTATTAGCCTTCTTGTGTTGCGTCCTTCTTTTCGCGCGGAGAGCAGCATCGCAATCGACAGATCAGGTGCCTAACCTTCCTGGTGCCCCGATCGAAGTAGCCCGACCAATCGCAAATTCTTTCAGTGAGTCCCAAGCCAGCATGAGTCACGTCAAACCTCTGCGAGTGGACGTCGACCTTGTGCTCGTGCCGGTGACAGTAACCGATCCGATGAATCGTCCGGTGCTGGGATTGCGAAAGCAGGATTTCAAGATTTACGAGAACAACGATCAGCAGCAGATCCAGTATTTTTCCGCTGAAGAGGCCCCGATTTCAGTAGGCGTGCTGTTGGACGTCAGCAAGAGCATGACCAACAAGTTTGTCACCGAACGTGCCGCGGCCGAGGCGTTCTTTAAAAACGCAAATCCTCAGGACGATTTTTTTGTCATCACCTTCGCCGACCAGCCCAAGCTTGTCACCAGCTCGATCGAGTCGCTCGATGACATACAGGAGAGCCTTGCCTCCGATATTCCCGACGGGCATACGGCGCTGCTCGATGCAATTTACCTGGCGATTGCGCGGATGCGATCAGCGCGATACCAGCGCCGGGCGTTATTGATAGTCACCGATGGCGCCGACAATCACAGCCGATACGGGCTCAAAGAGGTAAGAAGGTTGGTGGAAGAAGCCAGTGTGGACGTCTACGCCATCGGTATATTCGACAGCCTGTTTTTCCGGTCGTTTGAGGAAATGATGGGAAAGCGCTGGCTGCGCGAAATCACCGACGTGACCGGTGGCCAGACGGTTGCGGCTGCAGGTCTGGAAAAGGTTCCTGAGATCGCTGCCGACGTCAGCCGCCAGATGCGCAACCAGTACGTGCTGGGATACCGGACCCACAACAATGCCCGTGACAGCAAGTGGCGCAAAATCAAAGTGAACGTCATCCAGGCGGCCGGAGAGGCCCGGGTTCAGACTCGCTACAAGAAGGGCTATGTAGCGGCAGCTAGATAAAGTTGGCCCCTTCGACCTTCAGTTTTGGACCAGCAGTTCTGACGCGCCCGCCCGCTAACCTCGCAGTCTCTTCTCCTTTTCTAAACCCGCTCCCGAATAGATAGCAGGGCCGCATACGTGATAGAGTGTTGCACTTTACCGCTCTGCAAAGGGCCGCCAAAGCTGACTCCAAGGAGTCGTCTATGTCCCCCATTTACGATCTCGTGAAGGATCGCCCGGTCTATTCGGTGGAAGCCGATCGTACCGTGCTGGAAGCCGCGCGTTTTATGATGGAGCACCGCATCGGCGCTGTCCCGGTGCTGCGCAATGGCGAACTGGTCGGCATTTTCTCCGAGCGCGACATTATGAACCGGGTGGTCGCAGTCGGCCGGCTGCCTGGAAGCACCAAGATCTCCGAGGTCATGACCACCAATCCCAAGGCAGTCAACGTGGACGAAACCATCGAAAACTGCCTCTACCTGATGCGCGAATTCGGGTTCCGTCATCTACCTATCGTGGATGGCAAGGAACTCAAGGGATTGGTATCTTCCCGCGACATTCTGCTGCGCTACATTTCCATGAAAGAAGCCGAACAGCGGCGCATGGCGGTTTGAAGGTCCAAAGGCGAGATAGCGTATTTGAGCAATTGCCCGGCGGTTAGCTCTCAGCTCTCATCGTCAGTTCTCGGCAAGATCTCTAACAGCTGGTAACTTCTTTCCTACATATCACTTCGATTTGCCTCCAAAATGGTCTATCCTCATCGCTACAATGACTCGTCCTGCAGCCTCGAAACTTAGCCTGTCTCGCCGTCTTTTTCGCCTCAGCTTTATCTTCATCTACCTGTCGTTGGTCAGCACGAGGTCGTTCGCCACCGAGCAAAAAAATTCCAACTCTGAAGCTGGCCTGGCTCCCATCCTCAATTACATATCGTCCGGGTGGGACACGTTGACGCGCTCCATGACCGACTGCCAGACGGTCGTCGATCCCAAAGCTGACCGAGGCCTCGGTCCTGTATCTGCCAGCTGACTACCCACCTCCGCCAACCGTGCAAGAACTGCAGAAGCGATGCAAGGTAGATGTAGAACCGCTGCCCGCCGTCGTCAATACACCCGGACAAATTGATCCGTCCAAGCTCGCTCCCGGCTTGTTGTATCTCGAACATAAGTATGTGGTGCCTGGGGGCAGGTTCAACGAGATGTATGGCTGGGACAGCTACTTCATCATCCTTGGATTGCTGCGCGACGGACGCATTGACCTGGCGCGGGGGATGGTGGACAACTTCTTTTTCGAAATCGAGCACTACGGCACCATCCTGAATGCCAATCGCGCCTACTACCTCACTCGCTCTCAACCTCCCTTTCTTACCTCCATGATCCTGGCGGTGTACGACGCGGAGAAGGCTGCCGGCCACGAAGATCGCGGCTGGCTGGAGAGAGGTTACGGATTCGCGAGCAAGGATTACGAAAATTGGAATCGGGATCCTCACCTCGCCGGGTTCACCGGTCTTTCGCGCTACTACGATTTCGGAAACGGTCCGGCTCCGGAGAGCTTGAAGGACGAGGCGGGAAGCTATCGCAGGGTTGCAGGGTACTTTCTACTTCATCCCCAGGCAGGGCGAAACTATATCGCCGAGAATGCTAGCGAGTCCGATGCCGGAATCGGTTTCCACTACACCACCCAGATTTGCGATGCTCCCAACACCATGGCCAAGGCGGAATGCGAGCCGGCCCACAAGATTTCACTCAGCCCGGACTATTACAAGGGCGACCGGTCGATGCGTGAATCAGGCTTCGACATTTCTTTTCGCTTTGGACCGTATGGATCTGCGACCCATCACTACGCTCCCATCTGCCTGAATAGCCTGCTCTACAAGACCGAAAAAGATTTGCAGCTGATGGGTGAGATCCTCGGACACAAAGCTGAAGCCCAGAAATGGCAGCAGCGGGCAGAGGTCAGAAAAGACCGGATCCAGAAGTATCTTTGGGATCCGGGCCGCCGGTTGTACTTCGATTACGACTTCGAGACCGGTCAGCGGTCCTCTTACGAATACATAACAACTTTTTATCCGCTTTGGGCCGGACTTGCGACTCCGGAACAGGCGCGGGAACTGGCTCACAATCTCGGCATTTTCGAGCAGCCCGGCGGCCTGGCCATGAGCGACAACGATGCTGACGTCCAATGGGATTATCCCTACGGCTGGGCGCCGACCCAGATCATCGCGATCGAAGGCTTGCGGCGCTACGGGTTCAACGATGACGCCAATCGCATCTCGTACAATTTTCTGGCAACCATCTTAGAAAACTTTCGCCGCGACGGCACCATTCGCGAGAAATATAACGTGGTGACGCGCTCCTCGGAGTCAGGAGTCCATGCCGGCTATCAGCAGAATGTGATCGGCTTCGGCTGGACTAATGCGGCGTTTCTGGTGTTTCTGCACGAACTGCCGAAGGATCTGGGTCGACCGTCTAGCCAAAGAGCAGGTAGCCGTGGGACCGCGCTGATGGCCGGATCTGGACCAGCGACCCGCGCGAGGCTTAAGCCTCCCATCTAACTTTCGTCTTGACAACACCTTCACAGGTCGGACAGAATCGCCGCCCCTGTCGCGCGTGGAGGCTTCGATGAAGAGTATTCCGCAAGCCTTATTTGGCGCCGTCATCGGGTTAGTATTGGTGCTCGCTATTCCGATGCACGCCAGTAGTCGCAAACAACTTAGCCCTGAGACGAAAGAAAAACTCAATCAGCTCGTAAAACAGCATGCGAAATTGGATCAGCTAGGCGCCAAACCTCGCTTCATGCGTGGGCACGGGCCGTCCTCGGCGTTGCGCCAGGCAGCCACAGCGGCCATGGCGGCTGGAGGCAAGAATTCGGACGGCATTATCTCCATTCCCCATTTTGACTTTACCGCCACCGCCGGAGGGCAGCAGTTTCCACTGATGTTTGTCGGCGCTCAACCCACAAGCAATGGGCGAAGCACTTCGGTCTCGAATGTGATCATTCCGATCGCGATCACCGTTCCTTTGTTGGACGCCGACCAGAATTTTACGGGCAATGAAGTTACCTTCGATGGCTCTACCAAGGTGGCAAACACGGTCCATTCGCCCATTTACAAGCCGGCCAACTTCGCCGTAGACGCCAAGGCCGGCAAGACGCAGTGGGGTGACGCCATGCAGGGGTCACTTTCTTCAACTCGCTCAAGCCAAATACCAACAGCTGACATGTGCTGCTGGACAATCCGATCATCTCGCCAACCGTGAATACGGCAGACTTTTTCGACGCTTTTGCCATTGATTTCGGCGACGGCACGCCGCTGTTCGCCTTTGTCGCCGGGGAGTACGTCGATGGCATTATCGCGAGCTGCCTGGCGACTCACCCCTTGCCGCCCGACGTGCTGCCCATCTTCGTCACCTATAACGCCTTGCTGTTCTACGGAGGCGATCCGGTTAACGGATGCTGCGTGCTGGGCTACCACGACGTGCTGGTGACAGGGGCACACGGCAACAATTTGGTGGTGCAAACCTTCCTGTTCGCCGACTGGAACGACGCCGACATCTTTAGTGTGCCCATCCAGGACATTCACGCCCTGAGCCATGAAGTGGCGGAATGGCTGAACGATCCATTCATCAACAACGTAGTGCCGCCTTATCCGAACGGTGAGGAGACGGGTTGCGACACCATCATGGAGACCGGAGATCAACTTGTCGGCAATACCGTGCCGGTTACGATCGGCGGTTTCACCTATCACCCACAAACCCAGGACGTATTGCAGTGGTTCACGCGCGAGACGCCCTCAAGCGCGTTAGGGGGGCTCTATCGGTTCCCGGACGATCCGAACGTGCCGAAAACTCCGGCCCCGGTTTGTCAATGAGCCTGACCCGCAACGCGATTGATTCTTCGTATTGGAGATAGGTCGCGCCGCGGAATCGATCATTCGGGATCAGGTAGTCGCAATCTGAAGGCAAGGCCATCACAGGAAAAGCGGGAGTTGGGTCCAGGCCCGACTCCCGCTTTATAAACCCGCCTCGTCAAGCTAAGGCCTTACCAGAATCGGAATCGTGAGCTACGCCAAACCTAGGGTTTGGCGCTGCTGCTTTCCTGCAACTGCTGGGCGATTTTCAGTTCCCGCTCGGCGTCTTCGTTCCTGCCCATATCGCGATAGGCCTGACCCAGCAGGTGGTGAGTGACGGAATTATTCGGATCCATGTTCAAGGCATGCTCCAACGCTCTTACGGCCAGTTCGGCTTCGCCCTTTTTCTCCAGTACTTTTCCCATCAGGATGTAGGGACCGGTTGAGGTTGCATCCAGCCAGATGGAGCGCTGCAGGAGCCTTTCCGCGTCGTCGAATCTTCTGCACGCGGGAATAGGCGTCAGCCAGCTTGTAGTAGGTGGGCGCGTGGCCGGGATTGAGCGCCAGTTCCTGCTGGAAATCGCTGATCGCTTCCGGAACCCGGGACTTGTAAAGGTGCAGTTCGCCCAGAAAGAAATGGGCCAGCGGCAGTTTGGGATCGAGAGCAATCGCCTTCTGAGCGTACTCCTCGGCGATGGGATCGAATTCCTGCCGCAACAGCATGCGCGCGGTGAACAGGTAACTGGCGGCGGAGTCAGGCGGAACCTCGAACATGCGGGCGAATGCCTTGCGCGCCTGCGGATAGTCTTTGGTCTGGATGTAACACAGGCCCAAAATATAGGAAGCATCCACGTTGGCGCGCGGATACCAGCCCTGCACTTTCTCCAGCGGCGGAATCGCCTCGCGCAGGCCTTCCGGAAAGATAGTACGAGAGTCCCAGCAACTGGATGGCTTCCTTGTTTTCGGGATTCTCCGCCAGGCGCCTGCTTGAGTGAGTCGATCGCCTTGATGTAATCGCCCTTCTGGTAGTAGGCCGTACCCAGTTCGCCGGACAGGCCCTTTGATCCAGGCTTCTTCGCCGCAGAGTCTGACAATTGCGCGATCGCCTCGTCGTATTTTCCCTGCTGCAGCAGCTTTTCGCGCCTCGGCAAAATCTGGATCGCTGCCGGCGACTTGGGATGGAGATGTCGCGCTGCAGTCTGCGCCGTAGGCAGCGAAGAGTGCCCGGCGAAGGCGAACCAGAAAAATAGCCATCCATGTTGCGAATCTCATCGAAATCTTCGCGGGAAAATGCAAGAAACAGTTCACTCCTGAGAATTAGAACATTTTTCGTGAATTAGAACACGGGCAGCCCGAATCGACATGCTCATGATCCGAAGGCATGCATCATTCCGAACATGCCGGAGGAGTGCGATTCAGGCTCTGCAAGGCTCTTTTTGCGGCGGCCATGTCGGGATTGAACTCCAGCACTCGCAGCGCGGTGGTGCGCGCTTCGTCGAACTGCCTCTGCGTCGCAAAATGCCGCCACCAGGTTCATGCCCAGAGCTGCTTCTGCCGGGTGCGCGCCGGAATGCCCCTTGCCAGAGTTCGATGGCTTCGCGCAGGTGGCCGCTTTCAGCTTCGATGACACCCAGATCGGTGGCCGCGTCGATCAGATCAGGATTCACGGCCAGCGCCCGCCGGTACAACTCGCGTGCCTGAGCAGTCAAGCCATGTCTCTGCTCGACGTAAGCCAGCGCGGAGAGCAGACTCGGGATCATTGGGAAACTCCGCGACCGCGGAGCGCAACAGGCTCTCGGCGTGGGTCTCGGCCGCCTTCCATGCCGTCGTTCGCCAGCGATTGCCAGGCCAGCGCCAGATCACGCACATCGTGCTCCGCCTCGGCGGAGTCGGGAAAAGGAACCAGGCGCAGGGTCGCGGGTGCAGGGCTCGCGTCTTCCATCAGCTGGCGCCGGCCGCTTCCGGATGCCGAGGAATGCGGTGATCCGTCACCTGGGTATGCGCGACATCGGTGCTGGCCGCTGCCGGCATGTGACACGAGCGTGCAGTCAGGCTGATTGGCGATGGTGCTTGCTCGCAAAGTGCGTCTCCATGGCAAGCCAGGCACTTTTCGCGGTAGTAAGAGACGCGTTCTTCGGCGGGCGGCTCATAGTGCGGATCGTGACAACTGGTGCAGGACATGGCATCCCCCGATTTCCTCTTGCACACGCTCTGCGCCATGGCCTCGACCTGGCTGACCCCGCCCAGTCCGCCTGCCTGGTCTCCCGCCAGGACGTAATAGCGGATGTAATCAGAAAGAGATTCGCCCGGCTGGAACTCGTAAGCGTGGCGTCCCGGACGCTCGATCGCGACCTTGCCTTCCAGATGACACTGCATGCAGACGGCATCGCGGCGCTCCGGTGAGAGCTTGGCAGGATTCACGATCGCGCCCGGTGCCGCGCACCGAGCGACGTGCGCTGCGCCCGGGCCGTGGCAACGTTCGCAGCTGACGCCGGCATGAAGAAATGCCGGCATTGGGATAGAGGTTTTCTGTTCCTTTGACCGGCGGCTCGCATGCCGCTGACGTGGCAGCGCAAACAACTGGTGAAGGCGGGAAGATTGAGGGGAATTTCGCGCGCGTCCTGATAGGCCGGCGCCATGTCCCAGCGTCGCTCATGGCTGTACCAGTTGACCGGCGATTCAAACAGGAAGCCGTCCTGGGCGAACAGGTAGCTCAAGCCGCGGCGTCCCGAACCGATGTAGTAGAGCAATTCCCGCTTGCCGCGGACCGCAGGATCGCCCGGACGCTCGAAGCTCAGCCAGACGCGGTTGCCTTCGGAATAAATGCGATAGTGAACACCTGACTTGGAGTGGACAAAATCGGCTGGAATCACGTTTTCGATCGCCGGACCGCTGGCACGGGCCATCGGAGTGCGGCTGTACGACTGATAGATCGCAGCGTGGCACCCGGCGCAGGCTTCGTTGCCGACGTAGCCGACGTTTCGCTCCTGGCGTCTCGAAGTCTCGGCTGACGATTGGCTCGAGGTCGACTGACTTGATCCGGTCGTCAGGCCGGCAGTAGCTGAGCCGGATGAGGATTGTGCCCATGCGGAAAAAGCAGCTCACGCCAGCAAGACAGCAACAATCCGGGCCGACCGACTCTATCGAAGCAATCCTCGGAAGCCGCCCCGATCGGTTAGATGAAGCTGCACACTCCGGAGAAAGGTTTTCATGGATCACTCGACAAGCCGTCACGCGAAGTCAGAGCAAAAAAATAGGAGGGAGTCTGATGACTCCCTCCTGCTGAAAATCGAGCCTTGCTTCTATTTCTAGAAGTCGAAGCGGATGGCAAACTGCAATTGCCGCATGGTCGTGCCGCTCTCCAGAGCCGTAATCTTGCCATTGTTGCCGCCCTGGCAATCGATACAGCCGTTAGCCCCGTTGTTCTGGCTGAAAGCATAGACGGGGTGATTGAAAATGTTGAAAGCATCCATGCGGAACTGCGCGCTGAGTCTTTCCGTGACCTGGAACTTCTTCACCGCCGACAGATCGGAGTAGAAGCCCGCCGGGCCATGGTAGGTGTTGCGGCCGAGGTTGCCGAGGTTCCCGACGCCCGGATCGGTGAAGACTCCAGGGTTGGTGACGATGTTGGCAACCGGGGTGAAGTAAGTAATGGTGTGGGTGATCGGGTCAAGCGAACCCAGCTCCGGTGTGGAGTGTGCCCGAACCCTTGTTAGGACGGCAGACGTCTACGTCTTCTTCAGTACCGCACTCCGCGAAGCTCGGGGTCCAGGGCAAGCCGCTGCTCCAGTTCGTGGTATTGCTCATCTGCCATCCGCCGACGATGTAGTCCACGGCCCGGCCTGAGTTGCCCATGTACTTCTTGCCTTTTCCGAAGGGCAACTCGTACACGGTGTTGAACACGAACACGTGGTTGCGATTGAAATCAACCGGTCCGTAGGCGATGGGGTGGCTGATCGCATAGTAGTTGCTGTCGTAGCCGTCGGCGTGCGAGAAGGTGTAGTGAGTGAGGAACTGCAGGCCGTTGGTGAAACGCTTCTCCACCTTGGCTTCGAACGCCTTGTAGGTGCTGGAAGCGTCGTTGCCGTAGAAGTTGCCCAGATCGAACGGGATCTTGGTGCAAGTGCCCGATGCATCCTCGGGTCCGCAGAGCGGCCGACGCTCGTTCTGGGTATAGCACGCCGGTGATCGGATCGATCTGCCTGTAGCCGATCATGGAAACCGGGTTCACGTCGTAGTTCGGTCCGTCGCCGGCGAAGCCATGCGTTCCCTTGCTGCCCACGTAGGCGACTTCCACGGTAACCGTGTTGGTGAGCTGGTGCTGCACGGTAGCGTTCCATGAATCCACCAGCGGCAGGACCTGCTTGGTGGGACGGATGTGGGTGCCAGACAACCTGACCGCCGAGAGCGGTGAACGGAATGATGCCGTCACTCGGCACTGCGGGAAAGCTGCCGCGATCGGTCCGTTGTCCAGAAGGAATACCGGAACCTTGCTTCGCGGAAGCCGCCGGATTGAACGCGGTGGCATCCACGTTCTGCTTCAACAGCACCGGCAGGTTCTGGGTTACGGTGTGTCCGAAGTTCGAACCGAACACGCCGATGTCATAGCTGCGTCCGTAACCCATTCGCACTACGGTCTTCGGAGTCAGTTGGTAAGCGATGCCGACGCGCGGAGCAAATGCCGTGTAAGTGTTGTCAACGTTGCCGTTCAAGCCGATATTGCCGAAGCCGGCGACGCGGATGGCGCCGGTTCCGTTGAGATCCATAATGTTGGCGAATCCGCCGTTTCCTTTGGCATTCACGGTCTCAGGGAAGTAGATTTCCCAGCGCAGACCATAGTTGATGGTCAGCTTGGAAGTTGCGCGCCAGGTGTCCTGACCGTAAAAGAACCAGCGCTTCTGGCGCTCGGCTGCGTTGTTCGCGGAAGCGATGTCCGGATTGTTGACGTAACGCGCGAAGGAGGTGACCTGGCCGAGCAGGAATGATGCCAAATCCAAGCCGCCAGTTCCGCCGTTCGAGGTTGCTTCAGGACTGAAGTTGTATTCTCCCGTCCGGTTGTTGTCGCTGGGGATTCGCAAGTTCATGGCGTAACGGATGTCGCCGCCGAACTTGATCTGGTGGTTGCCCTTCATCTTGGTCCAGTTGTTGACGAACTGGAACTGCTGTTCGCTTTCGGTCAGCGGGCAGTTGCAGCGCGCCACGCCCAGACCGTCTCCGAAGCTTGAAATCACGCAGCCCTGGCCGCCGTTGTTGTTGGTGCAGCCCTGACCGCTGATCGGATCTGAGCCGAGCAGGAATGCTCCCAGACCGGCTGTCTTGGGGTCGGCCGTGTTCGCGTTCGGAATTCCGAAGTCGTCATCGGAGTGCCGCCGTCGGGCTTCTGGGTCTGCGGATTGTATTTGAAGTAGCCGAAGCGGAAGTCGGTCAGCAGCGAGGTGCTGATCGTCTTGGTAAAGCCGCTCGCCAGGCTGTAGTTGTGAGTGATGGAACTGCCGGCCAGACCGAGCAAGCCGTTGCCCGGACCGCCCACCGCGCCCAGCAGTCCCTTGCCCGACAAGCTTGAAGTAGTCGAGACTGAACCGGCCGAAGACGTTCAAGCGTCGGGCTCGCGGAATAGTCGATGCGGGTGTCGAAGCTGTTCTGGGTGAACGGACCCGAACCCGAGCCAATGAGGTTGTTCAGAACCGTGCCGCTCTGCGGAGCAGGGAACGCCGCCAGGATATTCCCGGCCGCCGGCGAAATGTCGGCGATCGGAATCAGATTTCCAGCGAACGGCGTTCGGCCGGCGCCGGTGTTGAGGTTGCCGGTAGTGGGATCGAAAACCTGGCCGCCACCGGCGACGCCCGCCGTCAGATACTCGCTCAAATCGCAGAAGCCCGGAGTTGCGCTGGCGGCGTTGGTGGCCGGATTGCAACTCTGTCGCGACCCGTGCTGGTCGGAACCGTGAAGGTGCCGCTGACGCCGTTGGTCTGACGCGTGCCCTGGTAGTCGCCGAAGAAGAACAACTTGTCTTTGATGATGGCGCCACCGATGGTGCCGCCGAACTGCGCCCAGCGAGAGGGCGGAATGAAGCGGCCGGTGATCGGATCAGGTTTGAATTGCGTGAAGGGATCGCGCGCCTGTTGCGCGTCCGAGCGGCGGAACAGGAATCCGCTGCCATGCAAGCTCATTGCTGCCCGACTTGGTCTGCGCGGTCACGACGCTGGCGACTGCCTTGCCAAACTCGGCGTCGTAATTCTGCAACGCGACCTTGGCTTCGGTCACGGCGTCGAGGTTCGGATTCACGACGATAATTCCAAGGATCGGATCCTGGTTGTCGGTTCCATCCAGCTCGAAAGCGGTGCCGCTGAAGTGCTGGCCTTGAGTGAAGATCTGCAGGCTGCCTTGCGGATTCTCGGTGGCCGCGTGGCTCCAGCCCACCATCTTCTGCGAACCCGGCGCCATCAACTGCAAAGTCGTGAAGTTGCGATTCAGGATCGGAACATCCTGGACATACTTGTCATTGAAGGTGGTGGCGACATCGGCGCGATCGGTCTTCAGCTGCGGAGCCTCGGCAGTGACTTCCACGGTCTCGGTCGATCCGCCGACCTGGAATTGTCCGTCAACGCGCGCGCCGGCGTCGGCGGAGACACTGAATGTTCTTGTGTTCAAACGCCTTGAACCCGGTGCCTTCCGCTCGGATGTTGTAAACGTCGGGGATCAGGTGGGTGACGCTGTAGTTGCCGTCGGTGTTGGTCGTCGTCTCGACCGTCGTACCCTTGGCTGGCCGACGTGACCGTCACCTTCGCGCCCGCAACCGCCGCGCCCGAAGGATCGGTGATGGTTCCGAAAATACTGCCGTAGACGGCCTGCGCGGACGCCTGCGGCGTCCACACTGTGCCGAAAAGGACCAACATGGCCAGAGTACCTAGCAGCACAAAAAACTTCGTCTTCATTGCAGCCTCCGCACCCTTATTCTGTCTTTTGAATTCACTGTGAGGTTTAAGGAAAGCACGCGCCCAGTTCGGGAAATTTCTCAATCGAACCGAAGAAGCTCTCCAGGAAACCAGGCGCACTCGCCTTCCAGACTGCGTCCGCCTAGTTAGTACAAAAGCACTACTTGTTAGTCAGGTCATGCAGGTAGTCCTCCTAACCCGATAATCGGTGTAGATTGTTGAAACTGTTGCGAAATGGAGCGTGCGAGGACGGTAACTCGCTATGACATTTGGAAGTGCGGAGCGCCGGCGCCTATGAAAAAATAGAATGTCGCAAATCTGTTTTTACCGACTAGCAAAAATATCATGGTTCATCGTAAGTTATTGATTTTAATATAGCTAAGTATGCCAATGGCGCAGCTCATCAAAGTGCGTTTCGAGGTTTGGTGCACGAATTCCACAGAAATTTTTCGACAGAAATCTGCCTCAAAAAACACGGATGTGGACTACGGTTTCATGAGGTTTGATACTGTTACATCGCAGTAAGTCTCTAGATTGCAGTTGATTATCTGACTTGTTACCCTACGTTAAATGAACGTTACACGAGTCCAGGTTCCTGAAAGAGAGCAGTATCTCGCGCAGATCGACCGGCTCGTGAACAGCCACGTGCTGCACGGATCGGAATCTTTGTGCAAATTGCTTCGATATCTGGCTGAACATGCGCTCGACCATCCCGGCTCGTCACTGAAGGAATATCAGATCGCCACCGAGGTCTTCGGGCGTGCGCCGAGTTTCGATCCGCAGTCCGATTCGACCATTCGAGTGCAGGCCGGACGTCTCCGCCTCAAAATTGCGGAATACTACGCTCGGAGGGAGCGGACGATCCCATCCAGGTGGAAATGCCGAAGGGCACCTACGTGCTCTCATTCCACCGCCGGGAAGCCAGTGCTGCCAGGCCACACGTGCTCGCGCCTGCGCGCCCAGCATCAAGATGAGGTCGCGGCCGGGCGGAAAACAGATCTTGATCGCAAAGCGGTGTTCGGTGTTGCTCTGGCCTTGTTGGTCTTGGCGGTAGTCGCGATCGCCTTCCTGCTGGCGACGCGTAACTCACGTGCAGCCGATCGCGCGGCCGAACCAGTTCCACAGGCCTTCACCACCTTCTGGAAGAGCTTTCTGACCGGACCGGAAGAACCCTGGGTGATTTTCAGCAATGGTGCTTTCGTGGGACGGCCGGAGACGGGAATGCGGTACTTCGATCCCGCCCGCGACGCGCGCGACGTGATTCTAGACCACTACACGGGCGTCGGCGAGGTGTTAGCGGTCCATGCCCTCGATCGCACCTTCGGCACTGCTGCACCGCAAAATTCGAGTGAAACGCGGAAGCCTGCTCTCGCTTGACGACGTGAAGAACAACGACATGATTTTTGTGGGCTCCCCCGCCGAAAATCTGACCCTGCGCGAAATTCCCAGCACCGCAGCAGTTTGTCTTCCGAACGCCTTGAGTCCGGCCCGCGTAAGGGCGATCTGTCGATTTTTAATGTCCACCCCCAATCCGGCGAGGCTGAGTACTGGATCGGCAGCCCCTCCCACACCGCGCTGAGCGAAGACTATTCAGTCATCGCCCTGGTGCGCGGCTTGAATCCGGCCAAGTCAGTGCTGATTCTTGCCGGAACAACCACCATCGGCACTCAGGCAGCGGTTGAGTTTGTGTGTCAGCAAAACTCGCTCGAGGAGTTGTTGCCGCGGCTCCAGGTTTCCGAGACAGGCGAACTGAAGCCCTTCGAAGCCGTGCTGCGAGTCAAAGTCACGCGTGGCGTTCCGGTGGAGTCAGAAATCGTGGCGCTCCGCAGCGGAAAGCCTTAGGTGACTCTCAAGGACCAAATATCTCAACCGCGAGGGTCGCGAACAGCTTCGCGAAGGACACAAGGATCCACTTCTCATTTTTCTACGGCGTTTGCGATTTCAACTGCGGATCGAGTTCCGCCGCGCGCTGAAATTCCTGTTTCGATTCCGCCGTCTCACCTTTTCGTCTGCAACGCTTCCGCCGAGATGAAAATGGGCGGGCGCATAGGTGGGGGCCAAATTGATGGCGGCGCGAAACTGCGAGATGGCGCCTTCAAGATCTCCGACCTTGAGCAGCCTTTTTCCGGAATTTGTGTCGAAGGTGGCGGCTTGCAGGTTGGTCTTGTCCTTGCTGATCTCGCGCGCCCAGTTGTCGCTCCCTTGCCGCTCCTTCGGCATCGCCCAATTGCCGCAGGATAGTGGAGAGGGTGGTATGGGCTCCGGCGAAGTCAGGCTGCAGACGAATGGCCTCACGCAACGATGCCGCTGCTTCCTGCAATTTGCCCTGTTGCTTCAGGACCGTGCCCAAGGTGTAGTGCGCCTCGGCGTAATCAGGTTTGGTCTGTATCGCCGCACGCAGAGCGGTCGACCGCCTTGTCGAAGTCGCCCTGTTGCCACAAGGTGACGCCCAGCGTGTAGTGGATGTCGGCCTGATTGGGATCCAGTTCGGCAGCTTTGTCGAATTCGGCTACAGCATCGGGCAATTGATCCTTTAACTTCAAAGCTAGACCGAGGTCATAGTGCAACGTTGCATCCTGCGGAGCAGCCTTCAGCGCGATTTGAAATTGTGCAATCGCGGCGTCGAAATCAGCCTTCTGCAAATATGCGGTGCCCAGGTTGGTGCGGTAGCCGGTGTCGTCGGGGCGTATTCGAAGCGCCGCCTCGAACTCAGGAATCGAGCCGCTGGCGTCTCCCGTCTGAATCAGCGCCAGCCCCAGATTGTTATGAGCATCCGCGTCATCGGGCTGCAATTCTACGACTTTGCGGAAGGCTGCGACCGCAGCCTCGGCATCGCCCGCGCGTTGCAGGGTCAGACCGAGCTGGGTTTGGGCCTCGGCGAAATTCGGTTGCAGCTTGACCGCGGCTTGCATTTCATCGATCGCTCGCTCACGCGCGTCCGGGTCGTGCTGCGCGATGTCTTCCAGGACGCGGCCCAGATAGTAATGGGCCTGGGCATTTTGCGGAGAACCCTGAACCGCTTTTTGCAGCAGGCTGCAGAGCTTCATCCATCTGCTTCTGCTGCCAGCGCACCACTCCCAGATGCAATGTGGCCGGAGAGTAACCGGGCTGCAGGCGCAACGCTTCGGAGAACTGAGCCGCCGCTTCGTCCGGTTGCGAGCTCTGCGCCAGCACGGAGCCCAGTTCATCGTGCAGGTCGGCGCGTTTCGGATCCAGATCCACAGCTCTTTTCAATTCCGCACTCGCGGTGTTCAGATCGCCGCGAAAACTGGCGACTCGTCCCAGAGTGCGATGGGCTTCCGCGTCCGTCGGAGCCAGACGTACCGCCTCGCGAGCTTCGGAATCAGCTTCCGGCAGATTTCCGCTCTGTGCCAGGGCGTTGGCGAGATTGATATGCGCTTGTGGAAAATTTGGTTTCAGCCGGAGAGCGGTTCGAAACTTGGAAATGGCCTCTGCCGTATGCCCCTGAGAGAACAAGACCCAACCCAAAGAATTGTGTCCTTCGGGACTTCCGGGAGCGAGCTTAACCACCTGTTCGAAAGCGGAGCGTGCGCTGGCGAGATCGCCGCTCTGCACCGCCGCCATTCCCTGGCGATAGAGTGAGGCGGCTCGGGTTGGAGCGTTTTGCGGCTGGGCAAGAACCGGGACTGCGAACGCGATCAGACACGCCGCGATCGTGGCGAACCGTCGCAAGACCACGGAAGAACGATTGACCATGTGCGCATGATCACACGTTGCCCGATGATCTGATTCGAATGCCACCAAAAAATACTACTATGCCTGACAGAGCAAATTGCGAGTCGCAGAGCCTTTTCCGCCCGATTGGGGCATCAAAGCGCTGCAAGCCTCAGTAGCGTATCCTAGGTAGTATGTATACCGCTGAGATATTGAAAAACGTTGCCGCCCTGCGAAGTGAAATCGCCAGTATTCGCGATATGAATGACCGTTACGCCGCGCAAGAGGATCCCGCTCCCGTAGCCTCCCGTGCCAACAAGGCGCGTCGCACACGCCTCCAGGAGATAGTGCGGGAGCTGGCCGCTATACCCAAAGAGCAGCGCACCTGAGACGACGTAAACCATAAACCACCACGGACACGAAGTATCACGAAGGCTTTTGCCCCGGTTTCCTTCGTCAACGGTCGTGTCCTTGGTGTTTAAACGATTTTGCGTTTGTCTCGAACCGTCCCGGCTTGACCCTCTCATGTTCCGCGCCCTAGTATTCAGGCTGGGTCATGAATCCAGTTTTTTCGCCGCGTCTCCGTGCACTTCTCTGCTGCTGGAAGACTGGCTGCGCTTCTCCTTATTCTTGACTCGTCTCCGCTTTCGCGGCCGAGACCGCGAAAACCCCGCCGATCGCCAACTTCACCGACATCGCCGAAAAAGCCGGCCTGACCATGACCACTGTCTTCGGTGGGAAGGACACAAAGAAATACATCATCGAGACCACCGGAACCGGCGTGGCGATTTTCGATTACGACAACGACGGCTGGCCGGACATTTTTCTGGTGAACGGCACTACGCTCGAAGGTTCTCCCGCCGGCAGCGCTCCGCACCAATCATCTGTATCGCAACAATCACGACGGAACCTTTACCGACGTGACCGCGAAAGCCGGACTGACCGCAACCGGATGGGGCCAGGGCGTCTGCGTCGGCGACTACGACAACGACGGATGGGAAGATCTGTACGTCACCTACTACGGCAAGAATCGTCTCTATCACAACCAGCAGGGCGTCTTCACCGAGGTTGCGGAACGAATCCGGCGTCGCCGGAACGCGGCAAAGCCTGGGGAACGGGATGCGCCTTCGTCGACTACGATCGCGACGGTCTGCTCGATTTGATGGTCGCCAACTACGTGGACTTTGATCTGTCCACCGCGCCCGCGCCAGGAGAAAGAGCGTCGTGCGTGTGGAAGGGCGTTCCGGTGATGTGCGGTCCGCGCGGCCTGCCCGGCGCGAAAAATATTCTTTACCACAATCTGGGCAACGGCAAATTTGAGGACGTCACCGCGAAAGCGAAAATCGATCAGACCAGCGGACACTATGCCTTCAGCGTCTCCACCTTCGACTTCGACGACGACGGCTGGCCCGACATCTACGTCGCCTGCGACAGCACTCCCAGCATTCTCTACCACAACAATCGCGACGGAACTTTCACCGACGTAGCGGTGACCGCCGGCGCTGCCTTCAACGAAGATGGGCGCGAGCAGGCCGGCATGGGCTCGACCATCGGCGATTACGACGGCGACGGCCGGCTGGATATTTTCAAAACCAATTTTTCCGACGACACCTCGACCCTCTATCGCAACAACGGCAACGGAACCTTCGACGACGTGACCTTCGCCGCCGGCCTCGGCCTCTACACGCGCTATCTGGGCTGGGGAACCATGTTCCTCGATTTCGACAACGACGGCTGGCCCGACCTGCTGCTGGTGAACGGCCACGTCTATCCCGAAGTCGACAAACAGAACCTGGGCAGCAGCTACGAAGAGCCGCGCATTCTCTATCACAACAACGGCAACAAGACTTTCACCGACATCTCCGCCCAGGCCGGCCCAGGAATCACGGCGGTTCACGCCGGGCGAGGACTGGCGGTTGGCGATCTGTGGAACGACGGCCGCATTTCGGCCGTGATCAGCAACATGAACGCCGCCCCCAAGTCTGCTGGTGAACCAGGTGCGCTCGCCAATCACTGGATTGGGCTTCGAGACGGTCGGAACGAAATCCAATCGCGACGGAATCGGCGCGCGAGTCACGGTGAAAGTCGGAGCGCGAGTGCTTGGTGGACGAAGTGCGCAGCGGTTCCAGTTACGACTCGAACAACGACATGCGCATCCACTTCGGCCTGGGAGCGGCGACGAAAATCGACTGGGTCCAGATTCGCTGGCCGAGCGGGCTGACCGAGCGCTTCGAAAACATCTCCGGTGGACGCGATTCACACACTGAAAGAGGGATCGGGCGCCGCTGTGAAACCGCCCGCAAGAATCTGAAGAAACCTCACTGGTGGGGCGAGTTTGAAAAAGCCATTAACCACCAAGGTCACGAAGGTACACGAAGAAAACCCCTTGAGATGACCGACTTCGTAATACTTCGTGTCCGTGGTTTATGAGATTGCATGAAGAATCGTAAAACTGATTCTATACTGAAGGCCCTCAGTGGCTTAGCGCGCAGCAACCGTCCGCTGGGAAGTTGCCGCCCGCAATTTACCGCGCATGCGTTCGGCTTGTTCCGCGTTGAACAACAGGCTGCCTCTCGCCCGCTCGACGCAACTCCTCGCCTTGCCAGCGAGCTCTCATGATTCCCGTTGCCGTGTGCGAGTTCGACCCCAGCAGCAGATGTCCGAGCTCGTGCGCCATCACATTTCCCAGAATGTCTGCCGAGGCTGACATGCCAATCGGCATGTAAGGCTCGACTGCCCGGTCGTAAAAGACATCGCTGTAGCAGCCCGTACCTTCAGCAGACAGGAAGGCCTCCCCGAAAACGTCGCTCAGTCGCCTTGCTTCGACTTGGCCACGATGCGTACCGCAAGATGGGTGGGCCACTCGAACTGGCCACAGTCCGGTCACGGACCACGTAGAGGCGGGTGCCCCCACCTGCCCGGCCGGGTGAAGCCCGGCAGTTCTTCTCGAACACAGAGCCTGGCGAGCTTTGCTCGCCAGCGCCCGGACGAGGACGTCCGGGTCTACGTGTTTTGTGGAGCGCGAGGAGCACGTCTTCCAGACCACGTCCAGTCCGGCACGCTTGAAAATCCTGGCAGCCTTCTCTTCGGCCTGAGCCAAGGTCCGCTGCTGAAACGCCAGCGTCGTCATAGACAGAAACAATCACTTGTGGATTCTGTCATAGGTTTGCGCCCAAGCGGGGAACACCCACGCCAGTAACAGCGTACCTAGGAATAGAAATGTCCTCCGAACGCGGCCCACGGAATGGCACCTCCAACGCGCCGATCTTCGATTTGCGCGAGTGGTGCCTCAAGGCTTTGCGGGTAACCCGCACAGCATATGTGGGTGACCAGTTAAGCGCTTGTACGTCAAATGGTTAGGAGCAGAGGTGACGGGCCTGAAAAACGCTGGTTCTGCTAGACTTCGTGGGTTCGAAGAGGGGAAGGCCGCATTGGCGGGCGGTAACGGAACCCGGTTGATCCAGTTCGGAATTTTTGAGGCCGATCTGCACACCGGCGAACTTCGTCGCAACGGTGCGAAGGTAAGACTGCAGGAGCAGCCCTTCCAGATTCTTGCCATGCTGCTCGAGCGACCGGGCGAGGTGGTCAGCCGGGAAGAACTACGAACTCATTTGTGGCCCGCAGATACGTTCGTCGACTTCGACCACAGCCTGAATGCCGCAGTCCGCCGGCTCAGGGACGCACTCGGGGATACAGCGGAGAATCCCCGTTTTGTAGAGACCGTCGCCCGGCGGGGCTACCGCTTTCTGGGTCCGGTAAACGGATCCGGGCATGCCGTCGTTTCTGAAATCGCAGTTTCGCCCGACAACCCGGTACAACCCCCTACTCATCGAGGTTTGATCGCAGGAGCGGCAATTGTATTGCTGCTGTCCGGGCTGGTTGTGGGATTGTTGGTCGGAAGACGTGCGTCACCTTCATCATCTCCGGGGTCGCCGAGTCACAGAGCGGCGTTTGACCGCAAACCCCGATGAGGATCCCGTTAGCAGTGCCGCGATTTCTCCGGATGGAAAATACCTGGCATTTTCCGACGACACCGGGTCCTACCTGCGTCAGATCGATACTGGTGAGACTCATCCTCTGCCTTTGCCGGATGGGTTCAAGGCGAAGCCGGTCGCCTGGTTTCCTGATGGATCGCACTTTCTGGCAACTTCGGTCGCAGGACCCGCACAAGAGCCGGGACTATGGCAACTCTCTGGTTTGGGCGGGAGTCCGCGCAAACTCGTCGATGATGCGCGGGAGGCAGCCGTCTCGCCCGATGGGTCTCAGATTGCCTTTCTAAGAGGAGCTACTAACAGTCAGGAACTCTGGCTGATGGGAGCGGGCGGAGAGCAGCCCCGAAAGCTTGCCGGCGAAACCGGCGATCTTTTCCGTTCTCCCGTCTGGTCCCCGGACGGCAAGCGCATCGCGTTTCTGCGCGGCGTTTATCACGCAGGAACCTATGGAGTGCAGCCCCAGATTGAAATTCTGGACGTGGCCAGCAACCAACGGTTATTGGTCTTAGCCCAGCCTCGCCTGGGGCCGGCCGTGGCGTGGATCGGAAATCGCCTGGTCTACATCCTGAACGAAACTCCTCCCAACCAGAACGACTCAAATATCTGGTCGGTGCGAATCGATTCAGGCACGGGAAAACCTCTGGACGGAGCCACGCGGATTACTTCCAGCCCGGGCGCAATTCAGTACCTCAGCAGCTCGGCGAACGGAAAACGGCTGGCCTATGTGAAGGAAGGTTGGCAGCCGGATGTTTACGTGGCGAAAGTCGAAGGCAATGGGACCAGGCTGAGTAGGCCACGGCGCCTGACACTGGACGAAAGGCAGGACCTGCCGTGGTCCTGGACCCCCGACAGTAAGCAGGTGCTGTTCGGCTCGGACCGTGATGGACCATTTCACCTTTTCAGGCAAGCGCCGGATCAAGCCACACCCGAGCTGCTGGTCGGTGGCAGCGAAGAATCGATGCTGCCGCGGCTGACTCCCGATGGAACCCAGATCGTATATCTGCAATACCACCGCGCCTACGACTGGTCGGATGTTGTCCGCATGATGCGAATTCCCGTCGCCGGCGGTCCGCCACAACTTGTGATGGAAACGCGAGGCCTGACCAACGAGCAATGCGCGCGCCTCCCTTCTACTCTTTGTCTCTATAGCGTCTCTGAAGAAAAGCGGCTGGTATTCATGAGTTTCGACCCGCTGCACGGCAAGGGAACAGAGGTTGCGCACATCGATGACGACTTGCCCTATTCCTTTAATTGGACCCTCTCGCCAGACGGGTTAACCCTGGCCATCGCTAAGGCTAACAAGCTGGACATACGAACCCAGCCGGTGATCCGTCTCCTGACACTGAAAGACGGAAAAGAGAGAAATATCGCGCTGAACGACTGGTCTTCAATTAATTCCCTGGACTGGACGGCTGACGGCAAGAGCCTGTGGGTCAGCGCTTCGACCAACACCGGAATCAACGCGATGCTCAATGTCGACCTGCAAGGCAGGGCACGGCCAGTCTGGGAACAGACGAGGATGTACATAGGCTGGGCAATTCCCTCGCCCGATGGACGTCACATCGCCTTGTTGCAAGCCAGCGGTAACTCCAACGTCTGGATGGTCGAGAATTTCTAGCGGGATGCAACACAAAAGCATTGCACTGCGCTGCATTGCACTAACGCCGTATTGCCTTGCGCGCGCTGTGCCACGACTCTGCTCTGTCATCCCGAGCGGAGCGTGATCGCTGACAAGCGATCACGCGAAGTCGAGGGACCTGCTTTCCTGATGAGTGGCTGCTCAGTGCTGCAGCGCTTCTATCTCATCTGTCTTGCCCAGATATTCGTAGCGCAGTAACGCGATTGGAACATTTCCGTTCTTCCACACAAAATCATGAAACTCACGCAGGTTGAACTTGTCACCCTGCGCCAGCCGGGCTTCGGCGAGGAATTTCATGATCTGCAGTTTGCCCGTCTGATAAGAGATCCCGACCCCCGGCACCGAAGCGTAAAAAGTGGCGTCTTCCATTGCGGTAGCCCGGTCAAGCGGAACAGTTTTCATGAAATAGTCAGCCGCCTGGTCGATGGTGAACTCTCCGGTGGAAAGCTTCACCTCGACTTCCACTCGCAGTGCCCGAAAGCGCATGAAGTTGTAGATAATTTCCCGGCTGCGCGGGCTGTCATCGAACAGACCGGCCTGCAACATCATCTCTTCGGCATAGAAACCGATTCCCTCGTTCGCGCTGGAGTCGTAGTAGTGACGGCGAATGGGGTCGTCGTTCGTCCACGACATTACCTTTTGGAAGTAGTGGCCTGGCACGCCTTCATGCACGACGATGCCCCGGGGATCGCGGGCGGTAGAAAGGTCGAAATATCCCCGATCAGGAGAAGGCGTCTTGATGTAGCTGGTCGCGTCGTCGTTCAGTCGTGCGGGACTGGTGAGATCGTCAGCCACCCCGAATGCCGAGATCGGCATGAGATAAGCGGGATACGGCAGGTTGCGATAATGCTGCACCCAGGCCGGGACCGTGAGTATATTCTTTTGCTCCAAAAGGTCGCGAATCTCCTGCTCTTGTTGTTTTTCACGCGCTATCTGCGCTGCCTGATCCTTGGCTAGAGTCAGCTCGGGTAATTTTGAATTGCGATTCTTCTCGTAGGTTTCAAACGACACCGCCCGTTCCCATTCCTGGCGCCCCATAGTCTTCAACTGTTCAGGGGTGTAGGGAAGCACAGCGACGTGCTTTAGGAAGAACAGATATGCGTCGCGCCCGACGGCCACATTGTTTGACATGGTTGGCAGACGCTGCTCCAGCCAGCTCCGATAGCCCTCCAACGCCCGAATGGCAGCTTGAACGGCAGGATCGAGCTGCGCGGCGCTGCCTGGCGAGAGTAGAGGCTTCAACTGTCGCGCCATGTCTTCCAGCCGCGGTCGAATATCTTTGAGTTCATGAACGGACAATTCCCCAAGGGGCCGGGAAGGGTCTTTCAAGTTGGCTTCGCCGTCAGCGATGATTTGTGGGACGGCCTGAACCCGTCGAACAATTTCGGCGCTCCGTTCTTCGGTGAAAGGTGGGGGCGGAGTCAGAATGACAAACATCGCAGCCAGCGTCTGATCCAGGTAGAACCACGGATTTCGCTGCCAGCCGCGTACGTAGTCCAACTCCCAGCGGGCGCGCGCAATCGCCGAGCCGACCAGCAGATAATCGACCACTTCGGCACGAGGACGGTCGCCGGAAGTCGCGCTCAACATCTTCCAACGCCGCTCAAACGCAGTCAATTCCGAGCGACGCTTTGCCACCGTCGAAGGTGACCAGTCCGCCGCCCAGCCGACAGGCCGATCAAGCCGCGGGATATCGTCAAACGAGAACGGCTGTTCGCCGGCGCGCCATACCCAGAAGTCGGAGGAGAGCTGTTGCAGCTCGCTCACGAGCGAGGTTGCGCTGGGCGGTTGTTGTGCTAGCGCCGGAAAAGCAACCACCAGCATCAAACCGAATAGCAGAGCAGTTCGTGAATTCATCAGGACTCCCAAAGCGTCCAACGCTCCACTTCAAAGAATTGAGGGTGCCTCACTCTCGTCGCGTCTTCTGCGACAGGGTGGGGTCTCGGGAAGAAATTACTTAGCCGACTTTCCCGGCGTCGGAAACTGCATGGTGCGCACAATTCCCTCGCCTTCCTTCACGAAGATCACCTGATTCGGCTTGACGTCTTTTAGGGTATCGACCTGGCCGCTGGGCCAGCGGATTTCCAGCACTTCCACTTTGTCGGCTTTGCCTAGCCCGAAGTGAACCCGCAGATCGTTCTGCGAGAAGTAACTGCCGCCGCTGCGGACTTCGTCGATCTGCTGGTGAGGTTTGGTCTCGCCCGCAACTTGCGTCACGCAGCGCAGGCGCGCGCCAATGCCGCTGCGATTCGACTTCGTGCCGATGGTGCGCACCTTGATCCAGTTGTTTCCGGGCGCAAGGTCGCAACGCAGAAGCTGCGGGAAATCATTGACCGTGTTCACGACGACGTCGATATCGCCATCGTTGTCGAAATCGCCGAAGGCGCATCCTCGCGATGCCACCGGCGCCGAAATGCCCGGGCCGGCCTGCATGGAAACATCTTCGAAGCGGCCGTTGCGCAGATTGCGATAGAGCAGTTTGCGCTGCGGATAGCCGGCTTCGGTCTTCAGTTGCTCGACCTCGGGATAGACGTGGCCGTTGCAGATCAGAATGTCGGGCCAGCCGTCGTTGTCCATGTCGAAAAAGCCGCAACCCCATCCCAGATATTGGGTGTGCGCGCCCAGGCCCGCGGTGAAAGTGGTGTCTTCGAAATTGCCGTCGCCGAGATTGTGATAGAGCGAAGGCGTGTCGCCGGCGAAGTTCGTCTTGACGATGTCGAGATTGCCGTCCAGATCGTAATCCGCCGCCGACACGCCCATGCCGGCCTGCGGCTTGCCATCGGGGCTGAGCGCGCAGCCGGCTTCCATGGCGATGTCCATGAATTTGCCATTCTTCTTGTTCTGGTAGAGAGCGCTGGCGGTGGAATCGTTGGCGACGTAAATATCGGGCCAGCCATCGTTGTCGAAATCGGCGGTCAGCACTCCCAGGCCGAAGGTTCCATTGGCCTGCAAAATTCCGGAGGCCTCGGAGACATCGGTGAAAGTGCCGTCCCCATTGTTGTGATAAAGAATATTCTTCCCGCCTTTCAGCCCGGCGGCCCGCAGGCCACCATCACGCTCTTGTATAAGACACGGGCCTGACTCCGGCACCGGCGCGGTGGCCAGGTCGAGATCGATGTAGTTGGCGACGAACAGATCGAGCTTGCCATCGCGATCGTAGTCCACGAAAGCGCAGCCGGTGTTCCAGCGTTTGCCATTGCCGGCGACGCCGGCCTTCTCGCTCACGTCGGTAAAAGTGCCGTCGCCGTTGTTGTGGTAGAGAACATTTTTTCCGAAGTAGGTGACGAAGAGATCGTCGAAGCCGTCGTTGTCGTAATCGCCGACGCAAACGCCCTGCCCCCAGCCGGAGTGGGCGAGGCCGGCCTTGGCGGTGACGTCGGTGAAAGTGCCGTCGCGATTGTTCTTGAACAGATGGGAAGTGGGTTCCTGGCCGGCGGGAAAGCCTTCGAGGCGCCAGCCGTTCACCAGAAAAATATCGAGCCAGCCGTCGTTGTCGTAGTCGTAGAAAGCGACGCCGCAGCCGGTGGTCTCGAGCAGATATTTGTTCTTGTGCTCGCCGCCGTAGATGGTTTTTGCGTTGAGCCCGGACTCGCGAGCCACGTTGATGAAGCTCACTCCCAGACCAGCGTCGGGTTTTGCGGGATCTTCGGCTGCCGCGAGAAACGCGCGCGACTGCTGCGGCCGCGCCAGGGCGAGAATACTCTCCAGGGAAAGCACGACCGCAGACTTGCTCGAACGACTGGAGAAACGTACGGCGCGAAGAAGACAAAAGGGTGGTACCTTCCCGGAGTTGGCTCGTGCTAGAATTCGCCCCTACTTTATTAAGTGCATCGCGACTTTGCAAGTTCAGGCGTGTATCCTGATCCAGCTCTCACGCATGCAACCGCTCTAATTCTTCCTTCGCCGCGTCGGATTGCGTCTCGCTGGATCCTGACTCATTGCATCTGCTGGTCATTTCTCTCTGCCGCTCGCCCGGACTCGCCAGACTCAGTCGCGCCCACGCTCGAGCTTTCGCGGACCGATCGTCCCTGGGAGTTTCTTTCGGCCGTGGGCACGCGTGCCGGACTGTTTGGAAACGAAGCGGGACAGTTCGAAGCCTGGGTTTATCCGCTGAAAATTCTGCGCGACTTCCATCTTCGCTTTCACGTGGATGGGCGCGTGATTCCGGCGGAAGCCCTGGCGCGCACCCTGACCGTGCGGCCGGAATCGAGCACGATCCTCTACACCGGCGACACTTTCGCGGTGCGGGAAACGCTTGTTTGTTCCGGTGCATGAAGCGGGAGCGGTCATCATCATCGAGGTCGAAACCGCGCAACCGCTCGACGTGGAAGTCGCTTTCGAGCGCGATTTCCAACTGGAATGGCCGGCCGCGTTGGGTGGGACGTACGGATACTGGGATCCGAAGCTGAACGCCTTCTACTTCGGCGAAGAGCAGAAGAAATTTTCCGCCTTCGTTGGCTCCCCGACCGCCAGCGAGGTGCAGCAGGAATACGACACCAACTATTCCAGTTCGAAGGAAAACTCTTTCCATCTGGGCGTCACCAGCAAAGGCAAGGATACAAAGGTTGTCGTGATCGCGGCCTCCACAAACGGCGATGGCGGAAGCCGAAGCCACCTATCATCACCTCACCGCCGACTATGCCGCGCTTGAGAAAGAGTCGGCCGACTACTACCGTGCCTATCTGGACAGCACGGTCAGCGTCGATCTGCCCGATCGCCAGTTGCAGCAGGCCTACGACTGGTCGCGCGTCAGCGTGCTGCAGGGACTGGTGACCAATCCCTTTCTGGGCACCGGATTGATCGCCGGGTATCGCACTTCGGGCGGCAGCCAGCGGCCCGGCTTCGCCTGGTTTTTCGGCCGCGACTCGCTTTGGACTTCGCTGGCGCTCGATGCCGAGGGCGATTTCGCCAACACGCGCACCGCGCTGGATTTCTTGAGCAAGTATCAGCGCGCCGACGGCAAAATTCCGCACGAAATTTCGCAGGGCGCAAACTTCGTGCCCTGGTTCACCGACTATCCGTACCCCTACGCTTCCGCCGACGCGACGCCGCTCTACATCATCGCCATGAACGACTACGTGGTTGCGAGCGGCGATGTGGCGTTCGCCCAGGAAAAATGGGACAGCGTGTGGAAGGCTTATCAATTTCTGCTTTCCACCTACGACTGCGCAAGGACTGCCGCAGAATTTTGGAATCGGTCACGGCTGGGTGGAAGGCGGCCCGCTGCTTCCGGTCCAGACCGAGCTTTACCAGAGCGCGCTGGGAGCGGAGGCCTTGCGAGCGCTTTCCAATCTGGCTCATCTGGCGGGAAAGGAAGACGTCAGCAAGCAACTTGGTGACGAGTTCTCACGCCAGCAACCGCTGCTGAACAAGACTTTCTGGTCCGCCGACAAGAACCGTTTTGCATTCGCTCTCGATCAGAACAACCAGCAGATCGATGAACCCAGCGTGCTGGCCACCGTTCCGATGTGGTTCGGGCTGCTGGACGAAGAAAAGGCCGGAGCGATGATCACGCAGCTTGCCGCGCCCGAGCATGAAGCCGATTGGGGAATGAGAATCATTTCCTCGCAGCGCCGCGAAGTACAGCGCCGGCGGCTACCACTTCGGCTCGGTGTGGCCGCTGTTTACCGGATGGGCATCGGTCGGCGAATACCGCTACCATCGCGCCTTGCCCGGCTTTTCCAATCTCATGGCGAATGCCCAGCTGGCGCTCGACGGATCGCTGGGACACGTCACCGAAGTTTTGTCGGGCGACTACTACCAGCCGCTCTCCACCAGTTCTCCGCACCAGATCTGGTCCGCCGCCATGGTGGTCAGTCCGCTGCTGCGCGGACTTGTTCGGTCTGCAGACCGACGCCGGCGCCCGCCGCGTGACTCTGGCGCCACACGTTCCCGCCGACTGGACCTGGTTCACCGTCGACAATGTGCACGTGGGCACGGCATCGTTGCGACTGGCTTATCGCAAGACTGCCAATGAGATTTCCCTCACCGTCACCCGCAGCGGCAGCGGCGACTGCACGCTGGAGTTTTCTCCCGCGGTAAGCCCGCGCGCCGCAAATTATCGGAGTCGAGATGAATGGCCGGCGAGTACCGTTCCAGATCAAGAAGAGTGACGTGGACCAGCACGTCACCGTGCAATTCCCTGTCGCCGCCGGAGAGAACACGTTGCGCATTCGCCTCAGGAACGATTTCGGGCTGAGCCTGTCACCGGCGTTGCCACCTCTGGGAAGCACGAGCCAGGGGTTGCGCGTGCTATCCGAATCCTGGACGCCGGCAGCGAGACAGCCTGACCCTGGAAATTTCCGGGGCCCAAGGCAAGCAGTATGAAATTGGAATGTGGAATCCGGCGCAAGTGGCGTCCGTCGAGGGCGCCGAGCTGGTGAGGACTGACCCTGAAAAGGCCAGCATCAAAGTCACGATTCCGGCAAGCGCGTCCGAACCCTATCCTCGTGAGAAAATCGTCATTCATTTCACCGGCAAGACGAAATAGAATCCGTGTGCCGAACGCTAGTTCTATGCGGAGAGAGCTCATGATGCACTCATCTTGCAAGATCGTCTTTGTTCGCATTGTTCTGTTTTGTTTGTCGGCAATCGTTGCCATCGCATTCGCTTCCGCATCCGCGCAGACTGCCTCTGCCTCGCAACCCGACGTTGCGCTCGAAGCGGTAACCGGTTTCCAGGCCCGGCGTGATGGCATTGAAGTTCAAGCCGGCTCGGCGAGTTTGCGCATCACCGCCCTGCGCGACGACATCCTCCGCGTGCGCATCGCCCCAGCGGCGCTTTCCCGGAGGATGCTTCATGGGCAGTTCTTCCCGGGCCGCGCAGCAAGTCAGTCGATGTGCAGCCGCATGTCCAGCAGGACGCCGCATTCGTCGGCTTCCGCACCGCGGCGCTTGATGTCCGCGTCGAGCGCAATCCTCTCCGCCTGGTCGTCCGCGATCTCGCCGGAAACATCATCTCCGCCGACGCCGTCGGACGTCCCACGAAATTCCAGCTGGGTGGCTTTTCCGTCCACAAGGCCATGCCCACCGACGAGCACTACTTCGGTCTCGGCGACAAGGCTGGCACCTTCGACCGCAGAAATCAGGCCTACACGCTCTGGAATACCGACATCGGCACGCAGGAATCGATCGATCCTATTTACAAGAGCATTCCGTTTTTCCTCGCGATCGGCGGCGGCCGCAGCTACGGACTGTTTCTCGACAACACCTGGCGCACCTGGTTCGACTTCGGCAAGCAATCGCGCGACACCTATTCTTTCGGCGCCGAAGGCGGGCCGCTCGACTACTACCTGATTTATGGTCCGACTCCGAAGCAGGTGGTCGAAGGCTACGCCTACCTCACCGGAACGCATCCGCTTCCGCCGCTGTGGACACTAGGCTTTCAGCAGTCGCGCTACAGCTACACTCCGGAATCGCAGATACGTGAAATCGCCGACCGTTTCCGCACGGACAAGATTCCGGGCGACGTGCTCTATCTCTGATATCGACTATCAGGACAGGAATCGCCCTTTCACCGTCGATCCTCAGACCTTCCCCAATTTTCCCGGACTGGTTTCAGATCTGCGCAAGCAGCATTTTCACCTTGTCCTGATTACCGATCTGCACATCGCCCATGCTCGCCAACCAGGGCTATGCCCCCTACGACACCGGCGAGGCGGGCAATCATTTTGTGAAGAAGGCGGATGGCAGCGAATTCGTCGGCATCGTCTGGCCGGGCCCGGCCGTCTTTCCCGACTTCACCCGCGCCCAGACGCGCGAGTGGTGGGGCGGTCTCTACAAAGAATTCGCTCAGGATGGCGTCGCCGGCTTCTGGAATGACATGAACGAGCCCGCGGTCTTTGACGGTCCCGGCAAGACCATGCCGCTCGATAACATCCATCGCATCGAAGAACCGGGCTTCGCCACTCGCACCGCCACTCACTCCGAGATTCACAACATCGTCGGGCTGGAGAATGCCCGCGCCACCTACGAAGGCCTGCTCAAGCTGCGGCCGGACGAGCGGCCTTTCGTCCTGACCCGCGCGACCTTCGCCGGCGGACAACGCTACGGATTCACCTGGACGGGAGACAATTCCGCCACCTGGAACCATCTTCGCCTCGCCACCCAGCAACTCCTCAACCTGGGCCTCAGCGGCATTTCATTCGTAGGCGACGACATCGGCGGATTCAACGGCTCGCCTCCGCCCGATCTGCTCACTCGCTGGATTGAGGTCGGGGCTTTCAATCCCATGTACCGCGACCACACCACCAAAGGCTCTCTGACTGCAGGAAGTCTGGGTCCATGGCCCGGAGCAGGAAGCCATTCGCCGCCGCTACATCGAAACTCGCTACCGCCTGCTGCCCTACATCTACACCCTCGCCGACGAATCGTCGCGCACCGGTCTTCCCATGATGCGCCCCATTTTTCTCGAGTTCCCGGAAGTTTTCACGCCACCATCGAACGGATTCGGCAATCTCGATACCGAGTTCCTGCTGGGGCCCAGCCTGCTGGTCGCTCCGCAACCGTTCGGCGAGACTCTCGACGATTATGTTGTCTCGTTCCCAAAGGGTGACTGGTACGACTTCTGGACCGGCCTCAAGGCGCCGCTGCCTCCGCCGGAACCTACCATTGTGCAGATTTCCAACGATATCGCCAAAGACGGCCCGGGAACGCAGTACTCCTCCGCGCCTTCCAAATTCATCCCGTGCTCGACACGCTTGCCGGTGTACGTCCGGGGCGGAAGCATTCTGCCGCTCCAACCGCTCATCCAGAGCACCGATGAAACTCCCAACGGCCCGCTGGAACTTCGCGTCTATCCCGGCCAGCCGTGCAGCGGTTCCCTGTATCTCGATGACGGCCACACTTTCCGTTACCAGCACGGCGAATTTCTCCGCCAGACGTTTCACCTGTCAGTCGGATGGCAACTCAGTGCGCGTCAACTTCGGCGCACGCCAGGGAAGCTTTTGCGCCCTGGTGGAAGAACGTGGAGGTCGTGATCTACGACTGGCCTTCGGCGCAGGCGAATGCGAAGCTGTCCAACAACGCGTCTCCGCTCAAGACGTCCTACGACAAGCGACGCATGCTCTGCACGTGCTGATCCCGGACGTAGCCGGCGAGGCCGAGCTCCGCATCGGAGATAACGCCGAGTGAAGGCTTTTCGCTCGCGAATGAGTGGAACATGACATCAAGCAAACTCTGGATATCGGCTCTAATACAGCTTCTCGCAATTTGCTCTCCTACGTCGTTGGCAATCTCCCAGACACCCTCTCCGGCGCTGCTCGTCCTTGAAAAAGAGGACAAAGCGCTGGCCATTGTGGACCCAGGGACCCTCAAGGTTGTAGCCCGTACTCCCGCTGGTGAAGATCCGCACGAGGTCGTGGTGAGCCAGGACGGAAGCCGGGCCTACATCTCCAATTACGGTGGCTTCCGGACACCACAGCACACTCTCTCCATCGTTGACCTGTCTTCGCAAAGGGCGTTGTCGCCAGTCGACCTTGGGCCGCTCAAGGCGCCACACGGACTGGAGATCGTGAACGACAAGGTCTACTTCACTGCTGAAGGCAGCAAGGTGATCGGCTGTTACGATCCGGCAACGAAGCAGGTGGAATGGCTGCTGGGCACAGGTCAAGACCGGACTCACATGCTTAAAGTATTGCCCGATCTCAGCGCGATTTTCACTGCGAGCATGACATCGAACACCATCACTTGTTTTGTGCACGACAAGAACGCCGATTCTTCCGGATGGACAGAGACCAACATCCCGATCAGTAAAGCCCCGGAGGGATTCGATGTATCGCCCGACGGTAAGGAGCTATGGGCAGCCTCCCACCAGGAGATGGTCACGATCATCGACATCGCAACGAAGAAGGTGATTCAGACGATCAATGTGCACACCAAATTTGCGAATCGGCTCAAGTTCACGCCCGACGGCAAGCACGTTCTCATCTCCGATCTCGGCAATGGAGACCTGATCGTGCTGGATGCCGGGTCTCGCAATGAAGTGAAGCGCATCAGCCTGGGACATGGAGCAGCCGGTATTCTCGTTGCCCCCGACGGATCTGTTGCCTACATTGCGGTGAGTTCTGACAACAACGTTGCTGTCCTGGACCTAAAGACGCTGTCGGTGACGGGGCGCGTCGCGACAGGAAAAGGACCCGACGGGTTGGCCTGGGCCGTCCGAAGGTAGTTGCACTGCGAGAGATTCCCAGCCAACAGAACTTTCAAGAGGTTCTTATGAACAAGTTGAGAGCTTGTCTCTCGTTCAGCCTCATTGGTCTGCTTCTTTCACGGAGTAGCGCAAGCCCAGGCTCCCACTTCGCCCAACGACACCGACCGGGCCAATGCGCTGCTCAAGCAGATGACAACCGAGGAGAAGATCGGACAACTGAACCAGCCCTTCTACCTAACACTTCCGATTCCTGGCATGAAGGTTGACCCAGTGCCCTACGAAGAACGCGTGCGGCGTGGCGAAGTCGGCTCATTTCTGTTCCTCACCGATCCCAAGGAAATTAATCGTCTGCAGAAGATCGCGATGACCGAGCAGCGCCTGCACATACCGATTCTTTTTGGCTTCGACGTGATTCACGGCTTTGACACGGAATTCCCCGTACCGCTGGCCATGGCTGCCTCCTGGGACCCGGCGCATGGCCGAACAAGCGCAAGGGATCGCCGCCGAGGAGGCGGCCCACGCCGGTGTGCACTGGAGCTTCGCACCGATGTTGGACATTGCCAGAGACCCGCGCTGGGGACGCATCTCCGAGGGAGCAGGTGAAGACCCCTACCTCGGCGCGGCCATGGCGCGGGCCCAGGTGCTCGGTTTTCAGGGAAGGCCAGAAAATCCGCGGCCTTTCATGGCGACCCTGAAGCATTTCGCCGGCTATGGAGCCGCGGAAGGTGGCAGGGACTACGACGCGGCCTACATTTCGGAAGAGCGGATGCAGAACGTCTATCTCCCTCCCTTTCGTGCGGGAGTTGAGGCCGGCGCGGCCACCGTCATGAGTGCCTACATGGACCTGAACGACGTCCCGGTCAGCGGCAATGTACATCTGCTTCGAGAAATTCTTCGGCAAGAACTCAACTTCAAAGGATTCGTGGTGAGCGACGCCTTCGCTGTCGGCAGTCTGGTCACGCAAGGTTTCGCCGCAGAACGAGAAGGATGCAGCACTCCGCGGTGCTACCGCTGGCGTGAACATGGACATGGGCAGCGCAACCTATCTGGAGCAGATGAAGTCGCTACTTGATAGCGGGCAGCTCACTGCATCGCAGCTCGATGATCTGGTCCGCCCCATACTGGCTGCGAAATATCATCTCGGGCTCTTCGAGCACCCGTATGCGGATGCTACCGACCAGACCCATTCCGAGATGCTGGCGAAGCATCGTCAGATAGCGAGAACCGCAGCCGCACGTTCTGCTGTGTTGCTTCGCAACGAAGGCGCTCTTCTGCCGCTGGCAAAGACGACCAGGCGAATTGCAGTCATTGGACCGCTAGGCAACAGCAAGGGCGACATGAACGGACCCTGGAGCCTGACCGCGAAGGAAGAAGATACTGTTTCTGTCTTCGAAGGGATCCGCGCCAAACTTCCCGGCTTCGCACGTGGAATTCGCAGAGGGCGTGCAGATAGCCAAGGAATTCCCCTCCTCATTCGAGGGCTTCATTGGGCCCAAGATAGAGACGCCCTGGAGTCCCGAAGAGGCGGACCGCCAGATGAAGAACGCGCTGAACCTGGCCGGCGAATTCTGATGTGGTGATCATGACCCTCGGAGAGTTGAGTGGCATGGATTTTGAGTACGCCTCGCGTTCGTCACTCAGCCTTCCCGGAAAGCAACAGGAGCTTCTCGAGAAGATCCAGTCGTTGGGAAAGCCAGTGGTGCTGCTGCTCTTCAGCACCCGGCCGCTCGATATTTCCTGGGCTTCGGAACACATCCCGGCAATTATGGATTGCTACTTCGGCGGCACGGAAACCGGCAACGCGGTCGCCGATCTTCTAGTGGGCGATGCGGTGCCCGGCGGCAAGCTGCCGGTCACGTGGCCCCGCAATGTAGGCCAGGTTCCCATCTATTACGCCCACACCAACTCACATAAACCCTACGATTCCGCAGACTTCACCTCCCGCTATTGGGACCTTCCCACCTCGCCTCTCTATCCCTTTGGCTACGGCTTGAGCTATTCGACCTTCTCCATTTCCGATCTTCACCTGAGCGCCAAGACCTCTCCTTTGGATGGTTCGATCACGGCGACGGTGACGGTTGCGAATACCGGCGCAAGAGCAGCGGACGAGGTCGTCCAGCTGTATCTGCATCAGCGTTTCGGTTCGGCATCGAGACCGGTTCGTGAGTTGAAAGGATTCCGTCGTGTCACACTGCAGCCGGGTCAAAAACAGGAGATCAGCTTCACCATCGGTCGCGAGGAGCGAAACTACTGGAGCGCCGCCAGAAATGGCTGGGTCGTAGAACCATCAGACTTCGACGTCTGGGTCGGCAACAGTTCGACCGCCACGCTGCACGACACCTTCTCGGTGGTGCAGTAGTATCACTGCGGCAAACGCATACTGGCAAGTGAGTGAGATCGCACCGAGTACCAATGAAACGTCTTTGGAATATGTTAGATTTGAATAGCGTGGGCGCGTAGCTCAGCTGGCAGAGCAATGCCCTTTTAAGGCATGGGTCGATGGTTCGAGTCCATCCGCGCTCACCAAAAACCCGTATACATAAGATCAGCTCAGTCTCCGTTGCGAAACTAGCGATCAACCATCTGCAATCTGAAATCCTTTCTTCTATACTTCCCTTCTCATGTCCTCCCTCCAATCTGCCATCGAGCGCCTCGCCACCCTGGGCGAGGTAGAACACAATCCTGAAGCGCGCCAGACTTTTCTGGAGTTTCGCGAGCAACTCACCGAGGGAAAGATTCGCGCCGCCGAGAAAATCGATGGCCAGTGGAAGGTAAACGCCGTGGGTGAAGCAGGGCATCCTGCTGGGATTTCGCCTGGGCGAACTCAGCCAAGATGGGAGACGCCACGCTTTCCTTCGTCGACAAAGACACTTTCCCGGCCCGCCAGTTTGCAGTGGCTGACAGAGTGCGCGTGGTTCCCGGCGGATCGTCGGTGCGCGAAGGCGCGTACGTGGCGCCTTCGGTGATCTGCATGCCGCCCATGTTCATCAACGTCGGCGCCTACGTGGACGAGGGCACCATGGTGGATTCGCACGCGCTGGTCGGTTCCTGCGCGCAGATCGGCAAGCGGGTGCATCTGAGCGCGGCCGCCCAGATTGGCGGCGTGCTGGAGCCGGTCAACGCCGCGCCGGTAATCATCGAAGACGATGTGCTGGTGGGCGGAAATTGCGGCGTCTACGAAGGCACGCTGGTGCGGACGCGCGCGGTGCTGGGAGCGGGAACGATTCTGACCCGGTCCACGCCGCTTTACGACATCGTGCGCGGCGAGGTTTACAAGGCAACCGACGAGAAGCCGCTGGAAGTGCCGGAAAACGCCGTGGTCGTGCCCGGATCGCGAGCGGTGAAAAAAGGACAGGCCGCGGAGTGGAATCTTTCGCTCTACACGCCGGTGATTGTGAAGTATCGCGACGAGAAGACGGATCAGCGGATTGAGCTGGAAGAATGGCTGCGTTGAAGGTCAGCTTAGCTCGACGTTCAACCGTCAAGGCCGCTTGCGCTCGCACTCCTGACATGCTCTTGACCTCGAATCTGCGCCAGCTTCTGAATCACCGCATCCGCTTCCTGCAACGCCGACGCCGGGTAGGTGCTGGTGATCCCAATCGCTTTCATTCCTCCTGCGTGGGCGGCGCGAATGCCCGCCGGAGCGTCTTCGATCACCAGGCATTCGGCCGGATTCATCCCCAGCAGTCTTGCTCCCATGAGATAGGGCTCAGGATCGGGCTTGCCTTTGGACACGTCATCCGCTGAAACCAGCACTTTCGGAATGGGCAGATTCGCCGAGCTTCAGCCGCGCAGTAGCCAGATAGCGGGTGCCGGAAGTGACCACGCACCAGCGGCCTTCGGGAATCGACTTCAGCAATTCGGCCGCGCCCGGCATGACGCTGACGCCGTCCTGGTCGTCGGCTTCCCGCTTTTCCAGCCTGCGTCACTTCGGCTTCGGCATCGAGATGCGGCGCCAGCTGGCGCACGATTTCAATGGTGCGCACGCCGTGTGCGATCTCCACCACTTTCTGCGGATCGATGTTGTTCTCCTCGGCCCACAGCCGCCACTGGCGGGAGACCGAGCCGGTCGAGTCCACCAGAACGCCGTCGAGATCGAAGAGAATGGCGGAGCAGTTGAAATGTTCGCATCGTCAGAGTTTAGACTTAGAAAAGCCTCTAACCGCAAAGGACGCAAAGATGCGTCAAGAAATTCTTGGCGTACATTTGCGATGCTTTGCGGGTCAAAGCTTTTGATCGCCATACTCACGACGACAGCGCCTTCGGAGAATCAGCACCACGACAGTCTTCCGTCGTCGCATCCGCCCGCGAATTTCCATATGCCGCTTGCGGAAATGCGAGCGGGCGCGTTCTCCCCAGGCGCGCACGAAATAGTAATTCAGGCCGGCGCCGATCACGGAACTGGCAAGAGGAATCAGTCGTCCCGACCATTTTTCCACCACTTCCCCGCTGGCCTGCGCGGCGATGCGCTGGATCACACGCGGCACGAACCGGCTGACCACTTCTTTCTCCAGCAACTCGCGGCTGATGTCCACACCGGCGGCGCTGGCGGCGGCGATCCAGAGTTCGGCGGTTTCTTCTTCGGTGTTGAATTCGAAGCCGTAGATCAGGCTGAGTTTCTGAATGGTCCGCAAAGTGACGCCCGACAGAATTCCCAGATCGGGAATGATGGTGATCAGGCCACCCAGGCCAAATCCGGCGCCTTCGGCAGCCGCGACTTTCATTCCGCTGCGAATCACGCGGTGCGCCAGGTCATCGAGCTGGCTCGACTTCCACGGAGTAAACACCCTGAAAACTGGTGATCGGCAGGCCGTAGGCGGCGCGCACCTGCAGCAGAAACTTGACGGGATCCACTTTGACGGTTTCGTAGGCGTGCTGAAAGCCGCGGCGCAAGCCGTCCTCGACCCGCCGTCGCAGCCATGTTTTGTGCTCCTGCTCAGCCATATAGTTCAACCTTATCGCAGATGCACGGCTGAGTGGGAAGATTACGGTGATGCGTGGCGCGCTGCCATCTCATGCAGGCGCTCGCGCTGCGACAGCGGCTACGCTAGCACTGCTTGTGCTACGATCATTACTCCGCATGCCAACTGGAAAATTGCACATCGTGCCCCTCGGCGGCCTGGGCGAGTTCGGAATGAACTGCATGGCCGTACGCTGGGGTGACGACATTATCGTCATCGACGCCGGCCTGATGTTCCCCGAAGCCGAACTGCTGGGCGTCGACATTGTTGTTCCCGATATTTCCTATCTGATCGAGAACCGGCAGCGGGTGCGCGGCATCGTTCTCACCCACGGGCACGAAGACCACATCGGCGCACTGCCCTGGATTCTGAGCGAACTGAACGTGCCGGTTTGGGGCACCGAGTTCACCCTCGCCTACGTCGAAGACAAGCTGGAAGAGCACGGATTGCTCGACGACGCCGACCTGCGCGAGATCCGGCCCGGCGAGAGTTTCAAGATCGGGCCGTTCACGATCCATCCCATTCAGGTCACGCACAGCCTGGTGGATTGCGTGGCGCTGGCGATCCACACGCCGCTGGGCGTGATCATTCACACCGGCGATTTCAAAGTCGATCCCACGCCCACCGACAACCGGCTGTTCGATCTGCACGCCTTCGCCGAGTACGGCAAGACCGGAGTGCTGGCGCTGTTTCAGGACTCGACCAACGTCGAGCGCAAGGGCTACACGCCGAGCGAGCGCGCGGTGCGGCGGAAGTTTGATGAAGTGTTCGCGCACACCAAGCGGCGGCTGTTCATCTCCTGTTTTTCGTCGTCGATTCATCGCATCAAGCTGGCGGTCGAAATGGCCTGGCAGCATGGGCGCAAGGTGGCGTTTGCCGGGCGCTCGATGAACAATTCCGCGGAGATCGCCGAGGATCTCGGCTACATCGAGATTCCCGAAGGCCTGCTGATCCATCCCGGCGAGATGAAGAATTTTCCGCCGGAGAAAGTCTGCGTGCTGATCAGCGGGACGCAGGGCGAGCCCATGTCGGCGCTCTCGCGCGCCGCGGTCGACAATCACAAGCACGCCAAGATCGAGAAGGGCGACACGGTCATGCTCTCGTCGCGGATCATTCCCGGCAACGAGAAAGCCATCTATCGCATGATCGATCACCTGTTCCGGCGCGAGGCGCATGTCATTTACGACGACGGATCGTCGCCGCCGGTCCACGTCAGCGGCCACGCCAGCCAGGAAGAATTGAAGCTGATCATCAACCTGGTGAAGCCGAAATATTTCATTCCCATCCACGGCGAGTACCGGCAGCTGAAGCTGCACGCGGAAATGGCGGCGGCGATGCACGGCTCGGTCGGTAACGTGATGCTGATCGAGAGCGGCGACATTCTCGAGTTCGACGAACTGGGAGCGCGCAAAGCCGGCCGCGTGAATGTGGGCCGGGTCTGCATCGACTCCGGATCGCGCACCGACGTGGTGGAAGACCTGATCGTCAAAGACCGCCGGCACCTGAGCGAAGACGGCATCGTGCTGCCGATCATCGCCATCAACAAGCTGACCGGCAGAGTGGAGACTTCGCCCGAAATCGTGACTCGCGGATTCTCGCCGGGCGAAGACGGCTTCGTTGATGGAGCGCGGCAGATCGTGATGCAGACGCTGGAACTGTCGAGCGACGAAGAAAAAGCCGACTACGGCGTGATCAAGGAAAAGATCCGCGCCGACCTGAAGCGCTATATTTCCAAGCAGACGCAGAAGCGTCCGCTGATCATGCCGGTGATACTGGAGATCTAGATAGTTGTCATCCTGAGCGAAGCTTCGCTTGCGAAGCTCATACGCGTCGAGGATGACGAGTCGGAGACAGCTCCTCATCGTCACTCTCAACGATATTCGCGAAGCGCAATCTCGCCTGCGCGGCGTTGCCGTTCGCACCCAGCTGATTCCGTCGCATCATCCACGAGTCAGCGGACCAGCAAGGACAGCCGTCAGCTCTACCTCAAGCCGGAAAATCTGCAGCCCATCGGCTCGTTCAAGCTGCGCGGCGCCTACAACAAGATTGCCTCCCTGTCCGAAGAAGAGCGCAGCCGCGGCGTCATCACCTATTCCAGCGGCAATCATGCGCAGGGCGTGGCCTATGCGGCGCGGGCGCTGGGGGTGAAAGCGGTCATCGTGATGCCGAGAAATGCGCCGGCGGTCAAGCGCGAGGCAACCCTTGCACTGGGTGCGGAGATCATACTGGTGGGTCCGGCCAGTTCCGAGCGCCAAGCCAAAGCCGAAGAACTGGCCGCACAGCATGGATACGTGATCGTGCCTCCTTACAACGACGAAAAGATCATCGCCGGCCAAGGCACGATGGGACTGGAGATTCTGGAAGACTTGCCGGAAGTGGAGACGTGATCGCGCCGGTCGGCGGCGGAGGCATGATCAGCGGAATCGCGACCGCGATCAAGCTGAGCAGCCCGTCGGTGAAAGTGATCGGCGCGGAACCGGAACTCGCGGCCGACGCGCAGGCCAGCTTGCGGTCCGGCAAGATTGTGCAGTTCGACCGCGGAAGAGGTGACCCGCACGCTGGCGGACGGGCTGCGCACACAGAGCATCGGAGCGATCAACTTTGAGCATATCCGTCGCTATGTGGACGACATCGTGACCGTGAGCGAAGACGAAATTCGCGAAGCCATGCGGCGGCTGGCTGCCGATCCCAAGACGCTCGCGGAGCCCAGCGGGGCGGTAGCGGTGGCTGCATTCCTGTTCCATCGGGATGAACTGCCGAAGACGACGGTGAATGTGGCCGTGATCAGCGGCGGAAATATCGAAGCCGGAGATGCTGGCGGAATTGAAGAAGGAGAAGAGCATGACGACGCGACCTTGTAGCGCCGCCGTCCCGGCGGCTGTCGGGTGGGCGTCTCGCCCACCGTCCGAGGGCGAGACGCCCTCGCGACAGCCGGCGAGACGCCGGCGCTACTTTGTATGGGTCGTTTCTGGCTGCTCGGCTGTCTGCTCGCGCTGTCTGCTCATCCCCGCCGCTGCTGCCAACTACCAGCGTGGCGCCGTGGTGCGCGTCGCTCAGATTTATCTCTCGCCCGATCACAAGTTCCGCGAAGCTGGCGGAAATGGATCGCGGACGAGAAATCATTGTCCTCGAAACCAGCCGGGAGTGGGTGCACGTCGAGGCCAATCTGACCGAGGAGCGGACCGTCACCGGATGGGTGCTCGACAAAGGCGTGGTGCGGGCCTCCACTCCGAACGGCGACAAGATACTGTTTGGCGAGGCGGTCGACTCCGAAGACCAGGCCAGCCGCAGGCATGGACGCAACGGCGCGGCGCAGGATGCCATGCGGCTCTACTATCGCGTCGCCGAATATTTTCCCACGTCGCCGCTGGCGGGCGAAGCCATGTACCGCTCCGCCGATATCCGCTGGCAGCTGGAGAAAGCGGACGTGTCCTCGCGTCCGTCGGCCCGGGAGCGCGAATCTTATCTTCGCGAAGGCATGGAAGAGAAATACATGAAAGAGGTCATCAAGAAATTTCCCGGCACCAAGTGGGCCGATCTGGCGGCTTTCCACTTGATCGACAACAAGCTGTGCGGCGACTGGCAGGGCAGTTCGAAGTGTCCGGTAAAAGAATCGGAAATTTATCGAGAAGTACGCCACCGAGCATCCTCAGTCTCCGGCGGCTGCCGAGGCGCTGTACGACGCCGCCTGGCGCTGGTCGGCGCTGATCGAGATTTACAAGACGGAAGAAGAACCGAAGAAATCCGAGGAAGCGAGAGGCAAGGCCATCGCACTGGCCCAGAAAGTGGCGTCGCATATCCGGCCGTCCGACTGGGTGGCGCGCGCCCAGCGCCTGCTCTACCTGATCGATCAGGGCGTCCCGACCTACGGAAACGTAACGCAGTAAGTTCACGTCTCTGCGAAGTTTCGAATTCTACCAGCTCGCGATGCTGTTTCTGTAATACTTTCCTGCAACTTCGTTCGTGGAGGAAGCTTGAACGACTACCTGCTGTCCGTCGTGCTGGGAATTATTGAAGGGCTCACCGAATTTCTGCCCGTCAGTTCCACCGCGCATCTGCGGATTGCCGAGGCGCTGTTCCATATCAGCCTGTCCGATGGCTACTGGAAGATGTACACCATCGTCATTCAGTTGGGCGCGATTCTGTGCCTGCCGGTTTATTTTCGCGAGCCGGATCGCCAAATTTCTTTCCACTTTTCCGCAAGGTGAGAGCGGCGACCGCACGATCCTGACCCATCCGCTGGGCCTGACTGTGGTTGCGTTCGTCGACACCGCGATTCCTGCGTTTCTTCTGACCAAGATTATCGGCAAGCATCTGGAGAGCCTGCACATCATGGGCACTGTCCCTGCTGATCGGCGGCATCGTGATGTGGATCGTCGACGCCATGAACGCGACGTCGGAAGCCGCCGGGCCGGGCGCTCCCGGCAAGCCGCATTCACACCTGGAAGATGGAAGCCATGAGCCTGGGCCAGGCGATCTGGATTGGCGCCTGCCAGATTCTGTCGGCGGTGTTTCCCGGAACGTCGCGATCGATGTCCACCATCGCGGCCGGGCAACTGGCCGGCATGTCGCGAGCTTCGGCGCTGGAGTTTTCGTTCTTTCTTTCGATTCCGACCATGGTGGCGGCCACCGGCTATGACCTGCTGAAATCGCTGCGCGGAAAGGCGCGAATCCGATCGGAGTCTCGCAGATCGACTCCTCACGGATGGGTCGTGCTGGCGATTGGCTTCGTGGTTTCATTCGTGGTCGCCTACGCGTTCGGTCGCGTGGTTCATGGCCTGGGTGCGGAAGCACGGGTTTGTCGCCGTTCGCGGTCTATCGCATTGTGGTGGGAATTCTGGTGCTGGTGTTTGCGGCGAAGCTGGCGGGCTAATCACCGCGTCCACTGCCGAGCTGCTCGGCCGAACAGCCGAGGGCGGTGTTCTCACGTGGTCTCGAGCACAGCTCAGTTCGTGTTATCGGCTGCGATCGAACTGTGCCCGCCTATCGGGTCGGCGGGCCTGCCCGAGCGAAGCCGGCGGGACGCCGGCGCTACCCGGGAAACTAACTCGATACTGCTTGCTGAATTCCTTCATTGTCGGGCTGCCCGTGGTTCTTGGCATAATTATTAGCTCTGGCTCGGTCGGACATCGGTTCCATCAGTCGCGCAAACATACCCATGAAGTATTTTCTCTCAGATTTTCGCTCCCACGAACAACCGGCGGCTCAATGAGCTGATCGGATTCCTGCTGTGCGTCTCGGGACTCCTTCTGTTCCTGGCGCTGGCTTCCTATTCTCCGCTCGATCCTTCGTTCAACAGCGCCTCGGTGCTGACCGGTTCGCGCGCCGCGCGCAACTGGATCGGCCTGGTGGGAGCGATCGTTTCCGACCTGATGTTGCAAGGCTTCGGCATCGGAGCATTTCTGGTGCCGGTGTTTTTGGGCGCGCTGGGCTCGCGCTGGTTCCGCTCGCGCAAGGTCGTGTCGCCGGTCGCCAAGTCTCTGGGCGCAGTCTGGCTGCTGATGTTTGTTCCGGCGCTGCTGGCGCTGCTGCCCGGACACGTGCGCTGGCTGGGCGTGATTCCGATGGAAGGCCTGGTCGGACGGATCGTCGGCGATGTCCTCATCCATTACTTGAATCTGGCCGGCGCATATATTGTGTGCGCCACGGTTTTGGCGGTAGCGCTGTATCTGACGACTGCGTTCTCTTTCGCCTCCCTGCAAGTCTGGGCTCCGACCCGTTTCGCGTTTGCGATTGCGCTCTGGAATCGCTACAAAGACTGGCAGGACGACCGGGCGAAGAAGAAGATGCAGAAGGAACTGGAAAAGCGCCGCGCCACCCGGCCGACGGTCACGGCTCAACTGGTTCCGGCGCGTCCGGCTGCGTCACAGCCATCCGTTCAACGCGCCTGAGCCCGTCCGAGCGACCGGCATCGACCGCATGACTTCGGGCAATCGCGAGCGTGACGAAGAAGAGCGCGTCGAGCCAGCCGCTCCGATCGCTCCGCTCCGGAAGCAATTGTTCCGGACGTTGAAGTCACCGAGCGCGCCGACACCGGTGCAAAGCCGAAGACGACCTTGCCGCGAATCGCTGCTGGAGGCTTCAAGCTGCCGCCGAGCAGTCTGCTGCATCGTCCTGACGAGCAGCAGGCCGTCGATGCCGACGAACTGAAGCTGCTGGCCCAGGTGCTCACGGAAAAATACGCCGAGTTCGACGTCCACGGACAGGTGACGCAGATCAATCCCGGGCCGGTGGTCACGACCTTCGAATTCAAGCCCGAAGCCGGCATCAAGTACAGCCGCATCACCAATCTCACCGACGATCTGTGCCTGGCGCTCAAAGCCGAAAGCATTCTGATCGAGCGCATGGCGGGCAAGTCCACGGTCGGCATTCAGGTGCCGAACCGCGAGCGCGAAATTATCTGGCTGCGCGAGAACATCGAGTCGTCCGAATTCATCGGCACCAAATCAAAGCTCACGCTGGCGCTGGGCAAGGACATCAACGGACGCATCGTCACCGCCGATCTGGCGGGCATGCCGCACCTGCTGATCGCCGGCTCGACCGGCGCGGGCAAGAGCGTGGCCATCAATGCCATGATCATGTCCATCCTGTACAAGGCCACGCCCGATCAGGTGCGGCTGATCCTGGTCGATCCCAAGCGGCTGGAGCTGGGCAACTACGAAGGCGTGCCGCATCTCTTCACGCCGATCATCACCGAGCCCAAGCTGGCCGCCAATGCCCTGCGCAACGCCGTGCGCGAGATGGAGCGCCGCCTGAAGCTGCTGGCGGAAAAAGGCGTGCGCAACATCGAGCAGTACAACAAGCTGTTCGACGACGAAGGCACGCGCAGCCTGTTTGGCGAAGATTCCGAAGACCGGCCGCTGCCCTACATCGTCATCATCATCGACGAGTTGGCCGACCTGATGATGCTGGACTCGGGCAACGTCGAAGAATCGGTCACGCGCCTGGCGCAGATGGCGCGCGCGGTCGGCATTCACCTGGTGCTGGCGACGCAGCGGCCGTCGGTGGACGTGATCACCGGACTGATCAAGGCCAACTTCCCTGCCCGCATTTCGTTCCGGGTGGCGACCAAGGTAGACTCGCGCACCATTCTCGACGCCAATGGCGCCGAGGCCCTGCTGGGACGCGGCGACATGCTGTACCTGCCTTCCGGATCGGCGCGCGTGCATCGCCTGCACGCTCCGTTCGTCACCGAAAAAGAAATCGCGGCAGTGGTCGAGTTCTGGCGAGTCCCAGGGAACGGCCGAATACGAAGAGAAATTCCTGCAGGCCCCGAAGGAAGAACATGCGTCCGGCGAAGGCGGCGCTGCGGGCGAAGATGGCGAAGAGGAGAACGATCCGCTCTACAACGATGCCGTGCGCCTGGTGGTCGAGTTTGGCAAGGCTTCCACTTCCCTGCTGCAACGCCGCCTGCGCATCGGCTACGGACGCGCCGCGCACCTCATCGACCTGATGGAGCGCGACGGCATCGTGGGCGCTGCGGATGGTCCCAAGCCCCGCGAAGTGCTGAAGACGACCCGACTGGATTTCCGAAGTAGAAGAGTCGATGCGCTGAAATCGGACGTCGGCGCGATCTGACTAGCACTTCCCGTCATCCTGAGCGAAGCAGTCGAACGATTCGCAAGCACTGAAGCCTCGACTGCAGCAATCTCGCAGCGATGCACTCCGCTCAGGATGACAGATCCTTGGCTTCCGCCCTCAATCCTCGAATCGCCAGCGCTGCCAGCACGGCCACCGCCAGGATCATCGCCAGCCACAGAACCGCATTGTGACGCTCCGACCAGGGACGATCATCGGGACGCCCGCGATAAGCTTCATTGTGCGCCGCCCGGTCCCAGCTCGGCCTTGGCCGCGGCGGGATCGGCCTTGAAGAACCGGGCGTAGTCGTACACCGGCGGCTCGAGTTTGTAGTCGCCGTAGTAAAGCTTGAGCGATGACTTGCCTGGCGGATCGAAATATACGCGGCGCTCGATCGACAGCAGTTGCACGCGATAATCGCCAAGGGCGGATTGTCCCCGTTGTCCACGGTAATCATCGAGCTGGCCGGAACTCTGGCCGGCCGACCGGCACATCCATGTCTTCCGACACCACGGTGGTGCCTGCGCGATTCATCCGCACCCGCGTAATCTCGCCACCGCCTTCGTACCTGTCCAGTCGAATCCGAAAGCGTAACCGCTCGCCGAAAGTTCACCTGTTTGGGATCCACCTGAAAGCGAATGCGATCCACCGGAACTTGCAGCGGCGACTCGCAAGTGATCACCGTAGTTCGCTGCGTTTGCGACGGCGCGCTGCACGATCCCACGCTGGTCCAGGCCGCCTTGGTTTCCTGCACGTTGTAAACCGTCGCACCTTTTACCTGGTGCGGAGAAATCCCGGCCGAGAGCCTGACATGTAAATAACGGAAACTCGACGGCGGCAATTTCAGCACCGAGTTGGAGCCCAGTGCTTCGCGGGTGAAATCATAGAGCGTAGAAGGTGGCAGCTGCGTGGCCGGCTTGTCGCCCAGCGTGTTGCTTCCCGCAAGGAGGCCGTCACCACGAAATCCTTGGCGTCCAGATTTAAGCGGACACGGTCGTATTCGCTGATCTGCCCCATATCCAGATCAAATTCGGTGTGCCCGCCAACACTGCCGAGGTTGAGTATCCTGGCCGGCTTCCTCGTGGCTGGATGTGCCTCCGCGCTGCTCGCTGAGCGCGTATTGCACCTGGGTTTCGCCATCGTAAGATTCGCAGATCGCCCAGATCGGGGCGCGCGTGGCTCCAGATTTCTTCATCCACCACAAAGTAATTCTGCATGCCCGGCTGAGAGATGCGGATGTCGCGGACGTTCGTGAAATAGGAAATTGCAGGTCACGGGCATAGAGCCAATTTCGCGAGAGCCGCAACCAGCAGCGAGTACGAAGGCCATGCCGCGATTCATGCTGCCCGCGAACCTTCTTCAGGATTCTTTCGGCCGGAGAGGCGAAGCCAATCGCGCTGGTAAACGAACGAAATCGCCAGCAGCAGCACTCCGAGCACGATGAAGCTCACGATGCGGTAACCGCGGTCCAGTTCCGAGACGTCATACAGAAACACCTTGCCGATGGTGAAAGCGATCAGCGCCAACGCCTGCCAGCGCACAAACGCCGAACGCCGCCAGAAACCGACCACCATCAACATGGCGCCGTAGGCCATCCACAGGGCGGAATAAGTGAAGTCGCGGGCAATCTTCAGCATGCTGCCAGTTCGACCATTCGGACGGATCCCATCGCCCTGCGGGCGAAGGTTTGCTCATCTCTTGCGCGTAGTAGTCGGCTACTTCCGGCTCAGCGCAATCAGCGCCAGCAGATTCAAGGCAATCACGGAAACGGCGACGGCAGCGCGTCCGGTTTCATCTTTTCGGCGGCTGCCGTACCAGGCGACTGCGCCCAACACCGCGATCGCCACGGCGTAGGTCGCCATCCGGGTGTTGAAAATCGGACGTCGTGACGTAGAAATTGTCGATCAGCAGAAGCCGGCCCACGCCCAGCGCCAGCGCGCCCACCGCAAACAGCATTCAGCAATTCGGAATGAATCCGGTCGGCCACCCACAACAGCACAGCGGCTTCCACAAACCATCCGATCGTGATCCAGTGGGCATCGAGTCGTATGGGAATCGCAACCGTGATGAACCCGATGGCCAGCGCAAGGTGCAACAGATCGACCGTCCGTGCCGCTTCCGGCGTTGTGGCCCGAGCCCGGGTTTGCCGGCTGAGAAAGATGTAAACGCCGCCAGAGCCAGAGCGAACCAGGCCGTGTCCTTGGTATCGATCGCCTCGAACATGACGTAGATTTGCAGAAAATATCCGGCGGCATTTACCAAGCGCCAGAAAGAGCGGAACCGATTCAGACAGCCCGCCCTTGCTCTCTCCTGGCGCGCCAGCAACGGAGCGACCGCAAAGATGGCGAAGAATAGCGTGGCGAAAGCCACGGTCATGCGGAGCTGGCTGACGCTCGTAAAAACTCGAGTACCAGCCGACGTAGAGCAACAGCGTGCCGACATAACTCAACAGCAGCAGGCGCCGCCAGGGCTTCAGGATCACCAGCGCAAGCGCGCCCAGATCCAGAATGGCGACGTAGGCGAATAAGGCCACTTCGCGGTTCTGTCCGGTGGAGAGCAGCAGGGGCGTGGTGAAGCCGCCGATCAGTGCGAACGCCGCCAGAATTTCCGCGTCCTGGGTCCACGCCATCACGGCCGTGGCCGCGGTCACCGCCAGCATCATGACAAACGCCACGCCGCTCGGCACCAGGCTGTAGACCTGGAAGGCGGCCTAGAGCGAGAGATACAGAATGCCGATGCCGACCGCCTTCAGGGAATAAGAGAATACGCGGTAGCCACGACTGCGAAATCGCTCGCTCCAGATGACGATGGCGATTCCGGCCAGCAGTCCGATGACGACGCGCCCGGTTGGCCCAATCCAGTTGTTGTCGAAGGCAAATTTCAGGAAGTAGGAAACGCCGATCAGCACTGCGGCAATGCCGATCCGGTTCAGCCAGTGCGAACCGATTCGCGATTCGAGATCCGGGCGACTCAGCGCTGCGGACGCGACCCGGGCTCGACCAGGTCTGACTGCTCGGGGGAGTTTGTGCAGTCGGCGTAAGCGGCGGCGGGGCGGCCGAGGACAATGGAGGCGCTTCAACCGGCGGCGCCTTGGGAACAATTTCCGCCTGCAGGTTCAAGGCCTGCTCGATGCGAAACACTCGCGCCGTAAGTTCGCCTAGCAGCCGCCGCAGATCCTGCAATTCGCTGTCAGAGGATCCACGCCACCTCCAAGAACTGATTTCCGAAGCATTATCTGCGAAACTGGTGTGGGTTTCACGCTAATTCAAGTGAGTGCACCCAGACGAACTATCCAAGGATCACCTATGAAATGTCTCACCGAATACCTGAAATTCCACACCCGCTCCCACCGCGCCTACGTCCACATCACGCCGCAGGTCGAGCAAATCGTCAGCAAGAGCGGCAGTCCAGGAAGGCATGGTGCTGGTCTCCGCCATGCACATTACCGCCGGCGTCTACGTGAACGACAACGAGAGCGGACTGATCGAAGACATCGATCAATGGCTGGAAACGCTGGCACCCTTCCGCAAAGACTACAAACATCACGAGACCGGCGAGGACAACGGCGACTCTCACCTGAAGGCGTTGCTCATCCACCACGAGGTCATCGTTCCCATCACCACGGGCAAACTCGACCTGGGAACCTGGCAGCGGATCTTCTACGCCGAATTCGATGGCCAGCGCGACAAGCGGGTCATCGTGAAAGTGATGGGCGAGTAGTCACGCTGGTCACGGAAAATGTCTGTACCAGAACTGCCGACAAACCACGGTTGTCATCCTGAGCGAAGCGAAGGACCTATGGATTCTCGTCCCTACCTTCGCGCACGACCAAGACGCATAAGCGGTGCAAGGGAATACATGGTCCTTCGCTTCGCTCAGGATGACAGCTCGAATTTCTGGATCACTCGATCGGCTCGACGATCGGCATGGGCTCGGCGGACCTCCGATCCGGCAACTGCACGACCATGATTGCAGCCAGCACGAAGACGATTCCCGCAACCTGTAACGGGCGCATGATCTCCCCCAGCGCGATGGCGGCGATGACGATGGAGAACACGGGCTCCAGGCAGCTGACCACAATGGCGCGTGTGGGTTCGAGATGCTGCAGTCCGGCAAAGTAGAAGGAAAACGGAGCCAGCACCGAGATCAGCGAAAACAGCAGCAGGAAAAGCCATTGTTCGCCCGAATAGTGAGCTGCGGCCACCTTCCACGGTGGATTGACCACAAGCCAGAACAGCGAGGCGCTGCCAGTGGTGTAGAGCAGCACGATCCAGCGGTCGATGGCGAGCCAGAATGTTGTGTCCGCCGATGTTGTAAAAGGCGAACGAAAACGCCGCCAGCAGACCGGCGAACACTCCAATCGGTGTCCAGGCGCAATCCGCCGCCGCCGAATACGCCGATCACCAGAGCAATTCCGGTCACGGCCAGTCCCACGGCCCCCACCCGCTGCAGCGTGGGTTTTTGCTGTCCGCGAGCGACCGTGTAGAGCAAGACCCAGATCGGAGCGGTGTATTGCACGATGATGGCGGTGGCGACGTTGGTTCTCTGGATCGCCAGATAGTAAAAGTAGTTGGACGCGGCCACGCCCAGAACTCCGATCAGAAAGGTTTGCGCGAACATCGGCCGCGGCAGGCGCAAGCCGGCGGCCTCCGCGAAGCACGCCAGGACAGGCAGCAGCACCAGAAAAGAAAATGTGGCGCGGCTTTGGGAAAGAATCAGCGGATCGATCGGGCGCAACGCCTGCAGCCCGGGAAGCCGTCCGGTGAAAGCGGCTCGGCCCAGGCTGGCAGAGACTCCCCAGCAGAACGTGGCGCTGGCGATGTAGAGATAGCCGCGGACCGGTTTGCGGATTTCTGTGCGCAAGTTTGCCTGGGCACTGCAAAAATCTGCCGAGCTTCGCTCGGCTGGGCAGATGCGGACACCTGCCCCTACGTGGCCTTCGTCTATCTCCGGTTGTCCGTGCTGGGTTCGGGGTGGATCAGCACGCGGAACAGTTCCGGAAATTCCTGCTTGAAGCGAATTTCCAGGTCGGTGGAGATATCGTGCACGCTGGAAAGCGGCAGATCGTCCGCCATGGTGCAATGGGCGGAAACGTAGATGCGGCCGCGCACGCGCTTGATCTGAATGTCGTGCATATCGAGAATCTCCGGAAACTCGGAGGCCACCGCCTTCAGCCGCGTCTCCAGTCGGGCATCGTGGATCAGTTCGTCGCCGGGCTCGATGGTTGCCGGCTCGCTCTCGATGTGGGTGATGATGGAAGAAATCTCCGGCACATCCTCGCGAATCTCCGATTCGAGCACGGTCACGCGGTCGTGAGCCTCCTTCAGGCTCAGGTTCTCGTCGAGTTCCAGGTGCTGCTCCACGTGCAGCTGTCCCTAGAAAGTCCTGCACGCTGACGTCGTGCACGTTGAAGTTGTAGCGGGTGGCGACGGCCCGGACGCGATCGAAAATATTTTCCGTGCTCAGCGGGCGTGGAACCGAATGCACCACCACGTCGGCATCGGGCAGCACATCATGCACCGCGTCGGTGACGGCCGTAGCCATCTGCTCGGAGCGCTGGAAGGTGACATTGCGGGCCACGCCGACCGAGAGGTCGGCAAAGTAGCGATTGCCGGCGCGCCGGATGCGTACCCGGTCCACTTCGAGCAGGCCATCCACGCTCGAAACCGCGGCGACAATCTTGTTGCGCACTCCCGCCGGAGCGGCATCGAGCAGAGCGTCGATCGTCTTGCGGGCCAGCCGCCAGCTCACGTAGACCACCACGCCGGCCACGAACAGCGCAGCCACCGGATCGGCGTCGCGCAGCCAGTCGATATTCCAGATTCGCCCCAGCAGAACCAGGAGCAGACCGAGAACCACGATCCCGCTCGACCAGATGTCGGTGGAGAAGTGCAGCGCATCGGCTTCGAGCGCCTGGCTGTCGTACTTGGCTGCGATCCTGCCCAAGGCGCGCGATCGCCAGAAATCCACCCCCATGGAGATAAACATCACGACGAAAGCGGCGATGCTGGGCTCGATGTCGACGTGATGGAAGAAGAGCCGCTTGACGGCTTCGTAGATGATCCAGACACAGGTGAGCAGGAGCAGGCCGGTTTCGAGGAAGGCAGAAAAATTTTCCACTTTGCCGTGTCCGTACTGGTGATCGGCGTCGGCGGGCTTGTCGGAGACTCGAACCGACATCAGGGTGATGATCGCGGCGACCAGATCGAGCGCGGAATGCAACGCTTCCGAAAGTATGCCCAGGCTGCCGGTGGTGACGCCCACCACAATTTTCAGCGTGGTGATGGCGATCGCGGCCAGAACGGAATTTCCCGCCACCGCGCGCTTTTCGGCGCGCATCGACTCCGAACTGTAGACCGCAGGCGATCCAGACATAGCGGCATTATAGCGGGCAGAGCAGAAAACGTCGGTGGTTGCTAAGGTTTGGCGTTCCGCATCTGTCGGAGGCTGTCATCCCTGATGAAAAGCGCCATCCTGATGGAGGGCGTCATCCTTCGCGAAGCGAAGGATCTGGCGTGAAGAAGATTTGCGCTCTTGTCCGGCACTCTGAATATTGCACGCCAGACCCCTTCGACTTCGCTCAGGGCAGGCTCTTTTGGACTAAACTGCCTCAGGGTGACGCCGGCGCTGGGGTTTGTTTAATAGAGCGGCGACAAAACGCCTATTACTAAGCTGTTGGATCCATGATGGTGTACAGTTCATCTTGTTTCCTGCTTATCCGCGGCCGAAAGAAAATCTACCGATCAGGTCAAGCCACTCACTTCAACTCGGCGTTACTGTTCACCGAAAAAGGAAAATCTAATGCGTTATGCTCATCCTCCGATCCTTGATAGCCATCGCAATCGCTGCGGCGGCGTTCCGCGTACAGGCGCAAACCGCGCCGCCGATCAAACCTGGACTGTGGCAAGTCCACAGCGAACGCGAAGTGAACGGCCAGAAAATGCCGGACGCGAGCGAGCGCATGAAGAATCTGAGTCCCGAAAAACGCGCCCAAATCGAAGCCATGATGAAGCAGCACGGAGTTACCTCGGGCGCCGGCGGCATGGGCCAGGTTTGCTACACCCGTGAGACGCTCGCGCGGTCCCCCTGGGCCGGCGTGGAAACCGACTGCAAGGCCGCCTTCAGCGATCGCAGCGCATCCTCGTGGAAGTGGCACACCAGTTGTCCAAAATCCGGGTACGAAGCTGACGGCGAAGCCATTTTCCCCGACCACGAAAACTACACGGTGAAGTCAACTTCCGTGTCAAAAATTGGCGACAAGGTTCGCAACTCGCGCACCACGATCACCGCCAAATGGCTGGGCGCCGATTGCGGCGGCCTGACACCCCTGGACCCCAAGCCCTAAGCCGCCCTGCCCGGCGGGCGCACTGTCGCCGCGTACAAACAAGTTGGCCGGCACAGGGGTGAGAATAAGCTCTGAACTGCATGACATGAAGGCCATCGCTTACGGTTCCCTTGTTCTGTCCAGCCTGCTGATGCTGTTGTGGCCTGTGGCCGCATACGCCACTATTTTCCTTTTCGATGCGCCCTCCGGTGGCACCTACTTGGAGGTGAAACGATATGCCCTGGTCCTTGGAATTTTGAGTTATCCATGGGGATATCTCGTGGGGATCGCCCGCATTCTGGCTCGAAAGCATGGTCGGGTGTGGTGGACGAAGCTTACAATCTTCTTTTTCCTGACGCCATTCTTGCACCTCACTCTGGTGTTTCTACTTGCTGTGGCCATGCGCCGACGAATCTAATGCCTCATCCTACGCTGAAAATAAGGTAACTCCGTAACGCTCGGCGCGCCGGCACCCGAGGTCCGACGCTCGCTCTATGCTAGGATTCTCGGTGCGCCTCATCAGCCTAACCGGAGGAATTCTGATTTGATGAATCATCGCGGATTGATATGTTTGTTGCTTTTAACCGCCATGGCCTGGGGACAGGCCGAAAAGCCAGCGGCCCCGCCCGCCATCGCCGAAAGCGACCCGTCCCTCTCATGCGACCGCTGCCAAATCCGCCGGAAACCGCGAGCGTTTCCCGCGACGCCGCCGTGATCACGATTCCTGGACTGTGCGACAAGCCGGCCGCGGACAAATCCAAGCCTGCCGACTGCAAGACAGTTGTAACCCGCGCCGAGTTCGAGCGGCTGGTAGACACAGTGGCGCCGACCATTGCGCCTCCCGCCCAGAAAACAGCTGGCGACCCAGTACGGACTTGCCCTGGTCATGGTCCACAAGGCGCACGAGATGGGTCTGGATCAGGGACCCAAGTTCGAGGAACTCATGCGAGTCGCCCGCATCGGAGTGCTCACCAAAGAGCTGAACCAGAAACTGCAGGATGAGGCCGGACACGTTTCCGACAAAGAGGTCGAGAGCCTACTACCACAACAATGAACCTGCATTTCAGGAAGTCGACCTGCAGCGGATCTTCATCCCTCGCAGCCAAGCAGACCGCGGAAAGCAAAGACAAAGCCAGGCAGACGACGACGCCAAGAAAGCCAGCAGGAATCCGAAGATGCCATGAAGAAAGCTGGCGGAAGCGCTGCGGGCACGCGCCGCCGCTGGAGAAGATTTCGACAAGCTGCAGGACGAGGCCGCCGCTGCCGCAGAATTCAAGGGAAAGCCGCCCACCCAGCTGGGCAAGGTGCGCCGCACCAGCTTGCCGCCCAACCAGGCCGAGGTGATGAACCTGAAGCCGGGCGAGACCTCGCAGCTGATCTACCACTCCAAACGGATACCTGATCTACAAAGTTGGAGAAAAGGACACTCTGCCGCTCGACAAAGTGCACGACGAAATCGTTTCCACCTTGCGCTCGCAGCGTATCCAGGATGCGCATGCAGGCGATTCAGACAGTCCGCCACGCCTGAATTGAACGAGAAGTATTTTGCGGAAGCTCCGGCGGCCGCTCCGCCAGGGAAAGACCCCGCCGCGGTCGAGAACGCTCCGCCGGCCAAGGCTCCTGAATCCGGTCCCAAATAAATGGGCGATCCGAAACCAACTGTAGTGGTGACGGGAATTTCCGGCAATCTGGGCACTCGTCTGCTGCCGCAACTGGCCGAGTTCGACGTGATTGGAGTGGACATGACGCGCCTCCGCGACCGATCTGCCGCTGCGCTTCGAGCGCATGGACCTGGGAGAAGAAGAATCCTGCCGCCAGCTTTTCTGTTCTGCTGCGGGATTCGCAGGCCGTCGGCGGTGGTCCATCTGGCATTCGTGCTTGATCCGGTGCGCACCGGCGTGCTTGACGTCGACCGCATGTGGCAAATCAATGTGGCGGGAACGGCGCGGGTGATGGAGGCCATCACCGAAGCCAATCGCGACAACCGCGATCGTCCAGAAATTTATTTTTCCCAGCAGTGTTTCCGTCTACGGTTCGGACTTGTCCGGACCGGTGACCGAAGAGCATCCGCTCGGCGCCCACACCCTGCCCTACGCGATTCACAAGATGGAAGTCCGACAAGGTGGTGCAGCAGCGAGCCCCGGCGCTGCGAGGCTGCAGCGCCTACATGCTGCGTCCGCATATTTTTGCCGGAGCCAGCGTGGAGAACTACATGGTCGGCGCTTTTCGCGGCACGCCCAACGGGCAGAGTGACCGGGCTGCGAAAGCGCGCAGCCAGGGCAAGCGCCTGCCCTGCATGCTTCCTTTCGGGCAACAGTATCTGGACAACCGCATCCAGTTCGTCCACGTCGATGACATGGCCCGGCTGATCACACACATCCTGCGAAAAACGGAACCGGAGTCGCAGCGATTGACGGTGCTGAATGTGGCCGGACGCGGCGAACCTTTGACCTTCGAACGCTGCATCGAGGTCGCCCAGGCCAAGCTGGTGCGGGTGCCGGGCAAATCAGCGTTCCGGATGGCTTTACAGATGCTGTGGCGGTTGGGAATTGTGTCCATCCCGCCGGAAGCCGCGCCCTACATGACCGGCGAGTACATCATGAACACCGATCGCCTGCAGAAATTCCTGGGCGAGAATTATGAGGATGTGATCCGCTACTCCATCGCCGACGCATTCGCGGATTGCTTCCAGTCCACTGCCGCCGAAGGAACATACCAGCCGCAGAGGCACCGTAAGCGCACGTGGGGACAGCCGCCCCCCGGCTGTCCAGCCGAGCAAAGCTCGGCAGCCCGTTATCCGGGTCCGCAAACGCCCTCCCAAAATCCCAGGGAATAAATTCCCTCCCCGCTGGTTTACCCTATAGAGGTGTCGGAAGAGCGTTCAGCCGCGACGTTCGAAGAGTTGGCCATGCCGCTCTTTGACCAGCTCTACAACTTCGCGCACTGGCTGACGCAGAACTCGACTGAAGCTGAGGACCTGGTGCAGGAAACTTACGTAAAAGCGCTGAAAGGATTTTCATCATTCCAAGCAAACACGAATTTTCGCGCCTGGATGTACCGCATCTTGCGCAACACGTTCCTGACCTCGCGCACCGGACTGAAGGCGACTTCAACCGTGCCTCTGGATGACGAAGAGGAAGGTCTGGAAATGCCCGCGACTGGCGGCACACCGGAAAGCATATTTCTGGATAAAGCCCAGGAACAACTGCTGCAAAGCGCGATGGAGCAGCTTCCCCTGCACTTTCGCGAGATCCTGTTGCTCTGCGACGTGGAAGAAATGTCGTATAAAGAAATCTCGGAGTCACTTTCGATTCCACTCGGCACCGTAATGTCGCGCTTGTCGCGCGCCCGCAAGGCGTTGCGCGAAATCCTGCAACAAAAGATCCATCCGGAGAAGATTCGGGGCTGATATGGCCGACGCTTACACCGACAAACTCGCAACTTACCTGGACGGCGAGCTCCCTCCAGACGAGATGAGAGCGGTAGACGCCCACGTTAGAAGTTGCCCCTCGTGCGCCGCCGACGTACTCGGCAACGTCCAGTTGAAGCGCGCCGTGCAGTCAGCGGGAAGGCGTTATGCCCCCAGCTCCGAGTTCAGGGCTCGGGTCCAACAGCGTGTGCAGGGCTCCCGCTCTTCGATTTTTTCGGGAGGCAAAGCGGAAGCTTCGGTGTGGAGAAACTGGCTGACCTCGGTCACGGTAATGGCCCTGCTGCTCATTGCTTCTGTTGGCGCAGCCTATTTTGGGCAGCGACGCCTGGAGCGCGAGAAAACCTTTAGCGAACTGGCCGACCTCCATGTAGCCACTTTGGCCAGCACCAATCCGGTCGATGTCGTTTCCACCGATCGCCACACCGTAAAACCCTGGTTCCAGGGAAAAATTCCGTTCAGCTTCAATCTGCCGGAGTTGCAGAATTCAGACTTTTCGCTTGCCGGCGGCCGCGTGACTTATCTGGGCCAGGCGCCGGGAGCGCACTTGATCTACCAGATTCGCAAACATCAAATTTCAGTATTCATCTTTCAGGATCGGGATCTCAACGGACTCAGCTCTGATTCCGGAGTGCGGAAGCGCAGCTCATTCGAGGTTGATACCTGGAGCCGCGATGGTTTGCGCTACTTCGTGGTCGGCGATGCCAGCCCCGATGACATCCGCGACCTAGCAAACCGCCTGAAGGCAGCAGGCAACAGCTAGGATCGCGCCCATCTCGCTACTTCTTGGCTCGATAGAGGCCGGCGATGCCAAACGTGTACGGACTCCAGGATGCTTCGCGAAAATCGGCCTGCCGCATGCGTTGCAGCATCTCATCCGGTTCGGGAAAACGCTCGACCGACGCCGGCAGATAAGCGTATGGGCCCTTCACTCCAGAAATAAGCGTGCCGATCGCGGGCAGCACGTGCTTGAAATAAATCCGGTAGAAAGCACCAATGGCGCCTCGTGGTTCCGCGAAATCCAGAATCCCGCATTCTCCGCCGGGGCGCAGTACGCGCGCGATCTCGCGTAACCCGGCATCATAGTTCGCCAGATTGCGAAAGCCGAATGCCGATGTCACCAGATCGAAGTGATTCGTCGGGAAAGGGCAGGCGCAGGGCATCGGCTTCGACCCAGCGCAACGAAGTAGCCGCCGATTTGTCGCTGGCCCGCTGCAGCATGGCGTGAGAAAAATCAGCGCCCAGAATTTTGGGAGAAGACTTCCCTGCCTGCCGCCGCAAGGCAAACGTCATATCTCCCGTGCCGCAACATAAATCGAGTACTTGCGCTTCCGGTTGAGAAAGAATGCGCGCAAAAGTTCGCGCCGTCCTTCTCCACCACAGGCGGTCAATATTCAAGGAAAGCACATGGTTCAGCAGATCGTAGCGCGGCGCGATGGAGGTAAACATCTCGCGCACGGCCCGCGCGGAAGACTGCTGGTCGGTAGCGCCTTCAGGGGCCGCGCCGAGGACCGTTGATTTGCTGGAGTTGTTCAAAATCGAGTTGGTCAAAATGGAATTGCTCAAAATGAAATCGCTCGCTCGGCCCCGCTACCGGGACAACCGCCGCAACTCGTCCACCGCTTCCATAACGACCTGTTCGGGCACGTCGTTGACGATTTCCACTTTCCCGATCTCCCGCGGCAGCACAAAGTGCACGACGCCGTTGCGTGTCTTCTTGTCCGACTTGAGCAGGCGCAGAATATTGCGGCTTCGCGACCTGAACCTTCGGCAGTGGCCCGAGCTCGCAGCACTGCGTCGGTGATACGCTTGGCGCTCGGCGTTGTCGATTCTGTCGACCGCGGATGCGATTTTCGCGGACGCGATCATTCCCCATGCAACTGCCTCGCCGTGCAAGAAAGTGCCGGTAGTTCGGTCTCGGCCTCGAGTGCGTGTCCGATGGTGTGGCCAAGGTTCAGCACCCGGCGCAGACCATTTTCGCGCTCATCCGAGGAAACCACTTCGGCTTTCAGCCTGACGGATTCGGCGATGACCCATTCCAGCTTGGCCGGGTCGCGGCGCAATTCTTTGACGTCAACATTTTCCAGCGCGCGGAACAACTCCGGCTTGCCGATCACGCCGCACTTCAACGCCTCGTAGAGTCCGGCGCGGAATTCGCGGTCGGGCAGAGTGGTCAGAACCGCGGGATCGATCAAAACCATGCGCGGATGATGAAATGTGCCGACCAGATTCTTTCCCGCGCGCAGGTTGACTCCGGTCTTGCCGCCGATGGAGGCATCCACCTGCGCCAGCACGGTGGTGGGAATCTGCACCAGGTCGACGCCGCGCATGTAGAGCGACGCCACCAGCCCGGTGACGTCGCCGACCACGCCGCCCCCGAAGGCAACGATGACCGAATTCCGGTCCGCGCCCAGCCGGCTCAGTTGCTCGCGATAATTTCTCAACCGTCGCCAGCCTTTTGTGGCGTTCGCCATCGGGCATTTCCAGAATTTGCGCGGTGAATCCGGCGCTGGAGAGCGAAGCCATCAACTTCTTGCCCCACTTGCGGCGCACCGGCGGAACCGTGATCACGAACAGATGTTGACCGCTTCGCCGAGGCGAGGCGCCGGGCGGCTGCAGCATCCCAGGAAGAGTCACGCAGTTTCTCGCCGGCCCGCTGCAGCAGGCCGTTCTCAATCACGGCATCGTAGGATCGCGGTGGAAGCGCAATGGTTACGCGGCTCATGCACGCTCATCATAATCTAATTGCGTAGCCTGTCACGCGAACCTGGCATCCTGAACGCGGTCTTCTGCCACGGCGAAGCCGAGCGGACGCAGCGAAGGATCTATGCATTGCGCTCGCTCGCGGAATGCTGCCAGCCACACAGATGCACGGGTCCTTCGTCGGGCAGTCCTCGCACGGCGAAGGACTCCGCTTCCTCAGGATGACAGCTTTTTTTGGGGTTGGCCACCGAGGCCAGCACCGAAATCACCAGAACGCCTGCCACCGCGCCCAGCGCAACCACCGTCGGAATCTCGTAGTAGTGGGACAGCAGCATCTTGGCTCCGACGAACATCAGCACCAGGGAGAGCCCGTAGTGCAGGTAGCGGAACATTTCCATCATGCCCGCCAGTGCGAAATACATCGAGCGCAGGCCCAGGATGGCGAAGACATTTGAGGTGTAAACGATGAAAGCGTCCCGCGTGATGGCCAGGATGGCGGGAATGGAATCGACCGCAAAGAGCAGATCGGTGGTCTCCACCACCACCAGCACCACCAGCAGCGGCGTCGCGTACAGTCCCGGACGGCGAACGAAAAACTTGTTGCCTTCGTAGTCCTTGGTCACCGGCACCCAGCGGCGAAACAAACGCAGCACCGGATTCTTCTCCGGATGGATCTCGGCGTTCTTCCTGGCGGAAAAGCTTGATGCCGCTGTAGACAAGAAACGCACCGAACACGTAGATGATCCAGTGGAATCGCTGGATCAGGCCCACCCCGGCCACGATGAAAATCGCGCGCATGATCAGCGCGCCCAGAATTCCCCAGAACAAGACTTTGTGCTGGTGCGTCGGGCGGCACCTGGAAGAAACGGAAAATCAGCAGGAAGACGAACAGATTGTCGACGCTGAGCGAGAGCTCGATCACGTATCCGGTAACGAACTCCAGCGAAGGGCGTGCGCCCGTGCCAGAAGTAAATCACGACCGCGAAAGCTCGCGGCCAGCGCGATCCACACCAGCGCTCCAGACCAGCGCTTCGCGAAACTTCACGGTGTGGGCGCGACGATGGAACACGCCCAGGTCGAGCACCAGCATGGCCAGGACGAAAAGGTTGAATAAGATCCAGAACAGTAGCAATCAACGCCCCAGGGTGAGATCTGTTGTGGGGCGGACACTCTTGTCCGCCGCCTTTGAGTTTGACTTTATACCCAAAACTTGGCTTTAGTCTGGGCAATCGACCAACCTAAAGTCAAATTCAAATTCAAAAGCGACGGACAAGATGTCCGTCCCACACCGTTAGTCTTTTCTCCCGCGCTTGCCACTTTCCCAATCGCTCCACATGCCGAAGGTTTTCAACTGTTCATCGAGATGGGTTTCGCGGAGAGTCTGTTCAATCTGCGCGTGATGGAGACGTGGGCCGGGCGGTTCCGGAGCGTTGGCGATGCCGAAGGTCAAGGCGCTGGCTTCGGCAACATGTTTCTTGAGCTGGGCGAGATCGACCTTGTCGAAGGTGTCGGACATGGCGTGATAGTTGAGCAGGTAGTTGGCCTCTTCCTGATTGGCAACGAAAGTCGGTACGCCTTCCAGCAGAAAGTCGAAGTTGTCGGTGCCCCAGTCGGCGTCGGTGGTGAGAGTCGCGGCGTCGAACTGCTTCAGAGGAGCGACCAGTACGGTGGCCGCATTGACTACGTCGCGACGTCCGCCCAGAGAAAATCCGGTGACGCGTCCAATGCCGGAATCGAAGACCACGACGCCGGCAATCTTGTCCAGTTCCGCGCGATGGGCGATGGTGTAAGCATGCGATCCGACCATGCCCTCTTCTTCTCCCGAGAACAGGATGAAGCGAATGCGTGCGCCGCGGACGCACGCCGGAAGCCTTGATCGCGCGCAGAGCGTCGACCACCAGCGCCGCGTTGCAGCCGTTGTCGAGCGCTCCGGTACCCAGATCCCAGGAATCGAGATGCGCGCCGAGGATCACGAACTCGTCCGGCTTCTCGCTGCCGCGGAGTTCCGCCACGACGTTCGCAGCAGTGATCGGGCCGCCGACGGTGTTGGGAATGGAAAGGTCGGCATAGAGCTTCTGCCCGGAGGCCAGCAAGCGCGCCATGCGTCCCGCATCCTCGCGGGCCACGAGCACCATGGGAAGGCGATCAATTTCGCCGTCGCCTGGAGTTGGTGTGGCGGTAGAGCAGATCGTGTGGGCGGGTGGACTGGAATGCGATCGCCAGCGCCTTGGCCTTCACCGCGCGATCGATGACGCCCGGCGCCTTCAGATACTCGGCAAAGAGGTCATCCCATTTCTGCATCTCCTCGGAATGCACCAGAAGAATGGCGCCGGCGATGTTGCCGGCTTTGGCGAAGTCTTCCTCGGCTGCCCTGGCCCGACATCCATCACCGGACATGCGATTGTGAGGCGCCAGCGCCGGAGCCCACGCGATCGAGACGGCGCGCAGCACGAACTGCTCGGGCGCGACCACGTGTCATCCGAGTGGCGCCTTCCGCCCAGGACGCCTGGATGGAGAAATCTTCGGTATGAACGCTGTCCGCCCCGGCGGCCTTGAATGCCGCGACGCCCCAATCCACCGCCTTTTGCATGGCTGGCGTGCCCGGAACCCGGCCGCCGATCTCGTCGGTCAAGTTGCTGCAGGTTGGCTTCGAGAGGTGAAGGTTTCTGGGCCTCGGCGATCACGCGGTCGGTCGGGCTTCTGGGCGAAGGCGGCGCACAACAGAGATGGAACAGAATGAGCAGACAAAGCGGGGCTCGTCGCATAGGCGGAATTAGAAATGAAAATCGGGAAAAGAGCAAAACGTGTGAACCGCAAGCGATTGCCGCCTGCAGACAAAGCTCGTATCCACTTCACGCGGGATACTTCAAGCCCAGCATGACGCTTCGTTCCGGGCGGGCGAGACTCTATTTCTTGTCCAGCAGCCGCACTGTCTCCAGAATCACGATGCCGACAATCTCGATGCTCTTGGGGCTGAGCTTGTCCAGGGTGTCCTGCGGGGTGTGGTGGAAGACGTTGCCGTAGCCGTAGTCGAGATCGATCAGATCGGCGCAGGGCACGCCGCGCTGGACGAAGGGCAAGTGGTCATCTTCCAGACGGGATCGTGCGCGCGAAGAAATGCGACTGGTAGCCCAGCTTCGTGGCCGCCTGATAGACCAGATCCTCGAGCCATGGAGTGGAATTGGCTGTCGCGATCGACGTTCAGGTCGGCGTCGCCGATCATGTCAGCCAGCAGAAAGGCTTTGATCTTCTTGAGCGTGCCGTCCTTCTGCCATTTCTCCGCCAGATGGCGAGTGCCGTAAAGGCTATCGGTGTCGGTCCACGCCTTTACCGCTTCTTCCCCGTCGGTCCACAACAGCCAGACGCTGTAGCCGTCGCGCTTTTTGCCGCGAAGCTGGTTGGCCAATTCCAGCAGGATCGCAGTCGAAGAGCCGCCGTCATTGGCGCCGACGTAGCCGGTATTGCGCAGCGGATAGTTGGTGTCGTAGTGACCGGCGATGACGATGATGCCGTCGCGCGTCCCGGGAAACTTGGCGATGATATTTCGCACCGGAAACTTGCCTTCGGGAGTGTCGGCGGTGAAAGCGTCATCTTCGACCCTGTCGCCCTTCAGGTGAGCGAGAATGTAATTTTCCAGCTTCTTGTGATTCGCGCTGCCGATCGGGCGCGGGCCGAAGGCCACCACTTCGCGCGTGTATTGCATGGCGCGCGCGGCATTGAACGATTCGCGCTGAAGCCTGCTGGACGCAAATCAGCAAGCCCAGCAGGACGCAAAGGCCACGTAGCGCCGGCGTCCCGCCGGCTGTCGCGAGGGCATCCCGCCCTCTGTCGTGCTTGAAAGCTGCCGAGCTTGCTCGGCCGGACAGCCGAGGGCGGCAGTCCCTACGTGCATGCAGATCCGTCTCATCGGTCTTTTCGCGCCTGCCGCGCCTTGCGCTGTTTGGGATGCACCAGCCAGGCGATTCCGATGCTCAAGATGTAGAGCGCCACCATGGGCGCGGCGAAAATGCACATGTTCAGAATGTCGGTGGTCGGCGTAATGATCGCCGCGATGATGAAGATCACCAGAATCGAATAGCGCAGATTGCGCCACATCCAGCCGGCATTGACGATTCCCATCAGCGCCAGAAAGAACACCAGGATCGGCAACTCGAAAATCACGCCCATCCCGATCATGATGGTCAGAAACAGATCGGTATACTCGCCGATCGTGATCATCGGCTGGAACTGTTTGCCGTAATCGATCAGGAAGTTCAGCGCCGCCGGATAGACCATCTTGTAGGCGAACAGCCCGCCGGCCAGAAACAGCAAGACGGTCGAGAACATGAAGGGAAACACGTAGCGCTTTTCGTTGCGGTAGAGGCCGGGAGAAATGAACATCCAGACCTGATAGAGCACGAACGGCGAAGTCACGAACAGGCCCGCCAGGGCCGCAACCTTCAAGTAAAGGTTGAAGGGTTCGGTGGGGTTCAGATAGACCAGCTTCTCGGCCATCCCGTTGCGGTGCAGCGCGTCCATGATCGGCCGCTGCACGAAGCCGAAGATGAATTCGTGATAGTTCCAGCAGGCGAAGAATCCGACCGTGACCGCAAGGATGGAATAGATGAGGCGCCGGCGCAGTTCCTCGAGGTGATCGAGGAAGCTCATGGCGGTAAGGCCGTCGCGCGACTCTTCGGCGGGAGGAAGCTCGGCAGCCATCTCAGGCATCGGGAGCCTTGGCCAGCGAATTCGTCTCGGAGGGACAGAAATCTCGTGAGGCGGAGCTTCGGGAGCGGAGATCTCGGCGGCAGGCAGGCTGCCGGAAGCTACCGAACCGGCGGGGCCTGAACTGGAGGCAGGATGGTCTGGCGGTTGTTGTTCGAGATCCAGTTGCGAGATTTCGGATTCGATTTGCGCCTTGAATTCGTTCGAGGCCCGCTTGAATTCGTTGAGCGCCCTTCCGATCTGCCGTCCAATCTCGGGCAACTTCTTGGGCCCGAACAGGATCAGGGCAAAAAGGAAGAGGAAGATCATCTCTGGAAAGCCCAGGTTCATAGTTCCATGATACTGCCGGAGCGAGATTGCCAGCAATCCGGCGTGCAGCTGCCGAATTCCTGACCGATCAGAATCAATTCACGAGTGTTAGTTGCGGCGAGATTCCTGCGAACGCGTCGCGATTCCGGCGCTCTGACCGCGCATCCAATTAGCAGTAGATGTGAGCCGAATGCTGTCATCTGATTGCCCTGGTGGTTACTTCCGGGTAGCCGAAAGCAGTGGTTAAGCGGGCCTGGACAGCGTGCTATACTGCGCTCAGACGCGGTGGCCGGGGTGTTTTCTACGTCCCCGGCGAAGGAAAACAATGATGGTTGGTAGTTCTCGTCGCGCACTCTTCCTGGTTGTTTTCATATCTTGTCACCTGCGGATTTCTCGGCATCGTCTTCGGGCAGAAGATCAATCCTTCGGCCGCTCCCGGTGGTGACTCCGATGTCCGCGACAGCCTGCGCCAGTTCACCACGGTCTATGACGTGGTCGAGCAGAACTACGCCGAACCGGTGAACCCCGACAAGGCCATCTACAACGGCGCCATTCCGGGCATGCTGCACGTGCTCGATCCGCACTCCAATTTCTTCGATCCCAAGGCCTATTCCCTGCTGCGCGAAGATCAGCGCGGCAAGTATTACGGCGTGGGCATGACGGTCGGCCCGCGCAACAACAAAGTCATCGTGATTGCGCCGTTTGTCGGGACGCCGGCCTATCGCGCCGGCATTCGGCCGGGCGACATCATCGCCGCCGTCGACGGCAAGCCCACCGACAACATGAGCACCGGCGATGTGGCCGACCTGCTGAAGGGACCCAAGGGCACCACGGTCCACATCACGATTCTGCGCGAAGGCGCGGACAAGCCGCTTGAGTTCGCCGTGGTTCGCGACGAGATTCCGCGCTACAGCGTCGACCTGCATTTCCTGATCAAGCCGGGCATCGGCTACATGCACGTCTCCGGCTTCAACGAGACCACGGAACATGAAGTTGCGGACGCGCTCGACCAGATGGGCGATCTGAAGGGACTGATCCTCGATCTGCGGCAGAATCCCGGCGGCCTGCTGAACGAAGGCGTCGGCGTGGCCGACAAGTTCCTGCGCAAGGGACAGCTGATCGTTTCGCACCATGGCCGCTCTTCACCGGAAAAGCGTTACACGGCGGCGCACGGCAACGGCGGCAAGGAATATCCGCTGGTCGTGCTGGTGAACCGGGGAACGGCTTCGGCGGCGGAGATTGTTGCCGGAGCGATTCAGGATCACGATCGCGGCCTGATCGTCGGGAGAAACCACTTTCGGCAAGGGCCTGGTGCAGACCGTGTATCCGCTGTCGGAGAACACCGGACTGGCGCTGACCACGGCGAAGTACTACACGCCGAGCAGGCGTCTGATTCAGCGTGACTACTCCAACGTCTCGCTCTACGACTATTACTTCAATCGCGAGAGCGAAGAGAACGAACACAACGCCAGCCGCGAAGTGAAGCTGACCGACAGCGGCCGCACCGTGTACGGCGGCGGCGGCATCACGCCCGACGTCAAGATCGACGCAGGTGAAGAGCAATCACTTCCAGGATTCGCTGCTGCAGCATTACGCGTTCTTCAATTTCGCCAAGCACTACGCCGTCACCCATCATCCCGCCAAGAGCTTCGAAGTGGACGATGTGGTGCTGCAGGACTTCCGCAAGTTCCTCGATGACGAGAAGATTCCCTACACCGAGGCCGAACTGCTGGAGAACAACGACTGGGTGCGCTCCAACATCAAGAGCGAAATCTTCGTCGACGTGTTCGGCCAGGAAGAAGGCTTGAAGGTGCGGGCGGAAACCGATCCGCAGGTAACCAAGGCGCTGGAGCTTCTGCCGCAGGCCAAGCAACTGGCGGAAAACGCCCGCAAGATTGTGGCCGAGCGCGGCAGTGGGCATCCGTTAAGCCAGTAACTCTGGCATCTGAACTCGAAAGGCCCGATGCGCATCGAGGACCCTTCCGATACAACTGCCTTGCGACGTCTGCCGATCGATGTCGGCAAGGCCCGAGCCACAGGATCTGGATGCTATCGGGCCTTTCGACTTCGCTCAGGTCACTGATCGAGGTGCGAGACGTCGCGACAGCGGCGGGACGCCGGCGCTACCGAACCCGATCTCTTTCTTTACATTGACTTGAGGGGCCTAACCGCGCATAATCCGCATCTTGAGGCTGGTTTTGACCCTCCCCGGCCGCCAGTTCCGGACATTCGGATGGCCACCCCAAACGCCAACATTCCGGCTGGTTTTCTCCGCGCACCCATCCCCGGAGGCGTGGTCGAGCCGATGCTGAAACAGGGGGTGTGGATGTTGGCAACAATTCCTGCCCTGGTCGCCGGTTGGACCGACTGGCGTTCGCGCCGTATCCCGAACTGGCTGACGGTGCCGGCGCTGATACTGGGAATTGGAGTCAATACCCTGGCCCAGGGCTGGACGGGAGCGAAAGAGTCGCTGCTGGGCGCGGGATTGGGCTTGGGACTGTTGCTGCCGTTCGTCCTGCTAAGAAGCCTGGGCGGAGGCGACTGGAAGCTGGTGGGCGCGCTGGGAGCGTTTCTGGGGCCGTCGCGCCTGATCGCGGTGCTGGTGGTAACGATCCTGGTGGCGGGTGCTGATGGCCGTCGTTCTGATCATCTGGAAGAAGCGGGTAGGCCAGACCCTGCGCAATCTGGCGCACATGCTGGCTTCCCTGTTTACGCTTCATCTGCCGGGACCGGAGCTTTCGCTGGATAATCCGGAATCCCTGAAGGTACCGTTCGGAGTGGCCGTGGCCGTGGCGGTTGTTCTTTATACTGTGAGGCAGGCGTGGGGCGTTCTGAGCGGAATGAAGATTCTGGAAACATCACGCGCGATACCACGGGGAGCCGAGATCGCCGAGGCGGCGATCGTGCTGCCCCTGGTGTTCATGCTGCTGCTGGGAATCTACTGGTTCGGGCGGGCCTACAACATCTATGCCACGATCACCCACGCGGCGCGCGAAGGCGCGCGTGCCGCCACTGCCCCGACCAGCGCGACTTTTGGGAAATACGGCGCTGACGGCGGACCAGGTGGCGACCCGGGTAGCGCAGGTGCTGCAAGCCTCCAAGCTGAATCCGAGCCAGGTGACTCCCCTGTTGCCGAATCCGGCGTTGAAAGATTGCACTACGCTGGCGCCGGTAACGACGTGCGCGGCGATTGGAGGAGGAAACCCGCAGATTTGCTTCCAGTCGAATGTTCAGATCAACGCACCGACGCACGCGGACCGCCGGCTTGCGGAGTTTCGGTCAGCTTCCAGTATCCGTACCAGTTTTATCTGCCGTTTACCTCGCTGAACAACCAACTGATTCATGCTCAAGGCCAATGTGCAGACCACGGGAGAAAACTAGATGCGGCACGTTGAACCGACATTTCGCTGGTGGAAGGCAGCATTTCTCGCCGACACCTCGGGCTCGCAGCTGCTGGAATTCGCCGTCGCCCTGCCCCTGCTGGTGGTCTTCGTGGTGGGAATTTTCGACTTCGGCGGCGCCTTCAATCTGAAACAGAAGCTGAACAATATCGCGCGCGAGGGCGCGCGCTTCGCTTCCAGCTCTGCCCACCAATGACCTGGATGCGATCGGAACTCCACCATCGGTCACCGCGATCCGCGATCTGGTGGTCGTCTCATCTGCAGACGGCCAGGCTGAACGATTGCGGTCTGGCAGGTCAAGCCGCGTGTCAACGGGTCGGCAGCGACCATGACGTGGACTTACACCGCGGCCGGAGGTGGCTGCGCGGCGCCCCTGGTTCTGACCATCGAGCGAAGTTATTCCTTTCCGACCGTCGTCGGCGGCAATACGTTTAACGTGATCAGCACGCGAGTCACCCTGCAATATCCCTATTCGTGGCACTTCAACAAGGTGATTCAGATTGCTGGTTCCAGGAGCCACCTACCTGGGAGTGAGCCAGATCACGACCGACGCAACTGTGCCCAACATGGACTGAAGTGTTATGAACAACCATAGCCTCAAGCCGCCTTCATCGACGCTCAGCGAGAGCGGGGCCAGACTATCATTCTGGTGGCGGTCAGCCTGGTGAGTCTGCTCGCGATGGCGGCGCTGGCGATTGATGTTGTGACGTTGTACGTGGCTCGCAGCGAGATGCAGCGCGCCGCTGATGCCGCGGCCCTGGCGGGCGCGAAGGCTTTGTGGACTCCGGGAGTAACGTCCGACCCGAGCAATGCCAACGCGGCAGAGCTCTGGCGCAAACCATGGCGACAACGTCATCAATTCGACATCCTGGCGCAGAACAAAGTTTCGGGCGCTGCGCCCGCCCTGGTGGGCGACGCCCACGATTCGACTTCACGCGCGCGGGCAATCCGCAGATCTACCGTCACTCTGCAAAGAACTGATCTGCCGACTTTCTTTGCCCGAATCTGGGGCGCGAGGCTGGCCACCGTGTCCGCCACCGCAGTCGCTGAAGCCTACAACGCCTCCAATTCGCAAACCGTCACGGGAAACTATCCTCCGATCGCGCCGAAATGCGTGAAGCCACTGCTGGTTGCGAACCAGGATCCGCAAACAACGCTCAAGTTCGTCGATCCTGCTTCGGGCGCAGCCGTCGCCACTGGGGTCGTGGGGGAGCAGATAACTTTGTATCCGGCCTGCACCGGAACTGGAGGCGTGGGAACCTGTACGACCATCGCACCCAATCCGCCTACGGCCAATAGCCCTGCACCTAAAAACCTGGCTTACATACCGGCAAAGGTAGCGCCTAACGCCAATAATCTGTGCCCGGCGTGTCAGGGAGTTCGGGATTTGGAGCAGAGCATTGAATGCTGCGATTTCAACCCATACTCATGCGGGGCTGCCGCCGTCAAAATATTCACCGACACTGCGACGCGGCATGGTCAGTTGCGGACCGAGACGAACAACGGTGTGCAATGCCTGATCAGCAACACCCCCGAGACACGCTCGATCCGACCAGCCTTCCCGGTTTTTCTGCCGGCACTGAACCTGTCCGAATCACAGCGGGTAGCGGACCACATTCCGGAACTCTGGTCACGACCAGCAATTCCATCGCAAATCTTCCAATTATTGATACGACTCTTCCTATTCCGACAACACCCGGAACATCGCAGGTCACGGTCATCGGATTTCTGCAGGTGTTTATCGATAACTCGACTACCGTGAATTCGCCTCCCGCGGGCAATCACACCGAGGTTCAGGCACACATCCTTAACGTCGTAGGCTGCGGCAACAACCCGAGCGCGGGCGCGACAGTCTCGGGCGGCGGAATGTCCGCCATTCCAGTACGGCTGATTCACTAGCTCGGTGCCAGTACGGAGCCAGGGCAGGCCGCGAATCCATAAGTTCCTGGAACGGAAAAACCCCGTCGAACTCATGCTTACTGCGGTGGTGCGCCTTCCTGCGGCTGGCCTTCCTGCGGCGGAGCCTCGGGCTGTGGCGGCACGTCTGGTGGAGGCGGTTGCATGTCAGGCTGAGGTTGCATGTCCTGCGGAGGGGGTTCGGGTTCGGGCTGGCTTTCGGTGGCGGCAGGCTCGGGCTGAGCTGCGATGACGGGTTGGGACATTCCGCCGGCGCCGCGGTAGCTGAGAATTACGCTCTTCACTTTGGTGGGATCGCCGTCCGCTCCCACGATGATGAAGTTAAAGCGCGAGCCATTCAGCAGCGAGGTCAGCGCGTCCCGAACCGGCAGCAGACCGGTATTTACGATCACCTGTTCCTGGGCGGCCAGCGGGGGAATGGGGATATCCGCGCCGATCTTGCGCTGCACTTCGCTGAGAACCTGGGCCAGACTCACCTCTTCCGCCAGAATGCTCAGCCGTCCATTTTTGTACTCGACTGCGAGCGTGGGCGCGGGCTGGGCCGGGGGAGGCGTGTACGAAACGTTATCAAGGTGCGCTCCTCGCCGCTGCCTGCTGTTCGCCGGTCATCAGCTTGACGATCACGGTCTTGCCGGAGGGATAAATGCGATAAGGCTGCGCGCTTTTCAGGTCGATGACCACGCGCGTAACCGGAGGATTCTGGGTGAACAGGCCGACGCGAATGCCTTTCACCTGCCCGCGATTGATGGCCTGGTTGTGCAGATCGGCGCCCGGCAAGGCATCGGGAAAATCAAGGATCAGGCGGTCAGGATCGGTTGCCACCTGGCTGCGCAGCGCGACCGGCCGGCTGGTGGAAATCTCCACATCGAGCCTGCCGTTCGCCTCGGTCACCGTGACGCTGCTGACTCTTGCCACCGGTTTTCGGCAACCGATTTCTCGGCAGCCGGTTTATCCTTATCGAGCGCCGTTTTCTCGACAGGCGTATTTTTCGACAACCTGGGCTGCGACGCACAAAAAAGGACGAGCCGCCAGCCATCATCAGGACCCAAAACAATACTTCGTTTATAAAAACTGCTCATCACTACTCCCAGTTCGGATTCTAACAGTCGCAGCAGGCCTCGCCCGCGGACTTATGGCCCTTCTGAGTAATGATTTTGGGACATCGGCAGAACAATTTTGGGACAAGGCCGAGACGGGATGAAGACAAAGATGAAGAGAAAAAGGTGGGCCTGCGGATGAACCTATGGCGAAATGAGGATTGGCGACGACGAATTACGCTACGCGAGATCGAGCTGATGAAGGATACGGCAACGAGAGATCACGCGAGCATTTGTGTAACGCACGTTTTCTGGCGGGCGTTCCCGCCCTTTGGGCTGACCGGCGGCCGGCGCTACTTTTTCTCTTCGGCGGGACTGCCGGCCGAGGCTGAAAGCCTGGTGATCTCCGCCAGTTGCTTCTGGGCGTCCTCTATCTCGGAAGGCTGGGTGGCTACTTGAAGATAGTTCTGGATGTGGGTGCTGGCTTCCGGGTAGTCGCGCTTCTGGATCAGAATTACGCCGAGCAGATATTCCAGCTTGGGAAGCTGGTGGCTGATCGTCGACCTTCATGCCCTGGCGGGCGCTCTTCTCGGCCGCTGCGAAATTACGCGAGATAGTAATTGCCCAGCGCATTACGGAGCCAGGCATCGGGAAAGCTCACCGGATTCAGGGCCAGCAGCTGGTCGGTCACGGTGACCAGCGGCTGCCACTGCTTCTGCTGCGTATCCAGTTCCGCCAGGCCGCGGTAGGGATTGACGTACTTCGGATCGGCCGCGATGGACTGCTCGAACGAATGGCGCGCCTGCCAGCGCCGTCGTTCTGCGAAGCTGGACGCGGCCCAGGTCGAACCAGGCGACGGCGTACTTGGGATAAATCTGGACCGCCTTCTCGAACAAGTGGCTGGGCTTCGTCCCACTTCTCTTTGCTGGCCTTGTCGCGTCCTTTCTCGTATGCCTTCTGCGCATCTTTGGGCGCCATGGCGCTGGTGGCGCTGATGGTCAAGCCTTCGACCTGGCCCATGCGGTGCAACACCAGGCGGCCGATGTCGGTGGTTTCAAAGGTCGACATCCGGCTGCTCAGATCGACGGGCTGCGAAGTGAATCCGGGAAGATCAGCCTGCAGTTCGCAATCGCGCCAGTCACGCTGGCTGCTTCCTCCGGTGCGGACTGGCCGGGTTCCAGGACGAATCGGCGTCGGCGCTCGCTGATGCCAGCGGCAGCGGCGGACGTCCGGTCGCCAAATTCGAAGCTGAAACCGCCGTGGGAATCGGTGTGAGTCACGGTCTGCTTGCGGCCCCGGCAGATGGTCTGAATCGTGGCCGACTCGGTAATCTGGGTGCCATCGTCCAGCACGACCTTGCCGCGAGATGAACGCTCGCTGGCCCACAGTCGGGTCGGGCGCGTTCATGCTGGGTTGCGTGGTCGTGCGCGGATGGATTCGTGGTGGTGGTGGTCGGTCGTCGTCGCGCCGCGCCGCTCGCCTTGCCTTGGGCAGAAGCGAACACGGTCAAGGTCAGGGTGAGAAACGCTGCAGCAAGTGAGGCGGTAATTCATGGCAAGCCCCCAGTAACAGATTGCCAGGATTATACGTCCGGAGGTGGAAGGCCGGCACAAGGTTATTTCCGGAAGGGTCACTAGCTGCAACGCTGGCTCTGCCGACCGGCTACCCTCTGGGTGGTCCGCGGATGGCGCTGTTAGTCTACGAGTCATCTGCGGGACCGGCGCAAGAATGAACCCCGGCGCAGTCACGGTGAGCGAACCTGGCCAGCCCCGAAGAGGCGAGATCGTCACGAAGCCGACGGCCTTCCCACTGCGCATCTCTGCTATAGTTTTTTGCACTTCGTTATATTTTTTGCTCGCGAGGTGTCTTCCGATGTCACGAATGGTTCGCTGTGGCCTGATTCAGGCGCGCAATGTCCTGGGCGCCGAGCACTCGCTGGCCGAGATCCGCGAAGCCATGGTCCGGAAGCATGTGGAGATGATCGAGCAGGCGGCCCGGCAGCAGGTCCAGATTCTGTGTCTGCAGGAGCTGTTTTACGGCCCCTACTTCTGCGCCGAGCAGGATCCCCGCTGGTATGAACTGGCGGAGCCGGTCCCCGACGGTCCCACGGTCCGCCTGATGCAGGAGCTTGCCGCCCGGCACCACATGGCCATCGTCGTTCCGGTGTACGAGCAGGAGATGCCCGGGCTCTACTTCAACACCGCCGCCGTGATCGATGCCGACGGACGCTACCTGGGGAAATATCGCAAGCATCATATTCCGCACTGCCATCCGGGATTCTGGGAAAAGTTTTACTTCACGCCCGGCGATCTGGGCTATCCCATCTTCGACACCAAGTATCGCCAAGGTCGGCGTCTACATCTGCTACGACCGGCACTTTCCCGAAGGAGCGCGCGCCCTGGGATTGAACGGAGCGGAAATTGTTTTCAATCCGTCGGCGACCGTGGCGGGCCTTTCCGAATATCTTGTGGGAGCTGGAGCAGCCGGCGCATGCCGTCGCCAACGGCTATTTTGTCGGCGCCATCAACCGGGTGGGCGAAGAGAAGCCCTGGAGCATCGGCGAGTTCTACGGCAAGAGTTACTTCTGCAATCCGCGCGGCAAGATCGTCGCCCAGGCCAGCCGCGACAAAGATGAAGTGCTGGTGGCCGATCTCGATCTCGACATGATTCTGGAAGTCCGCAAGGTGTGGCAGTTCTTCCGCGACCGGCGTCCGGAAAGCTACGGCATTCTGACCACGCAGAGCGGCAAAGCCGTCTCGGGAGACTAGCCTGGCGGACAGTCCGCCGAATCGCTGACGAAAATCTCGCGCGTGAATAGCTGATTGAGCGGTTACAATCCCCCGCATGATGCGTCCATGCCTGCTCTTCATCGTCTCGGTGTTAGCGACTGCTCATCCGGCTCAGTCTTCTCCGCAGGAGATTCAGAGACTCGACCCTGCTGTCGATCAGCTCGTCCCTGCCAATGCCGCGCTTGAGAAAGTCGCAACCGGTTTCAATAAGTGGACCGAAGGGCCGGTGTGGACTCGCCAAGGCACGCTGCTGTTTGCCGAAATTCCGGCGAACAACATCGATCCAGTGGATTCCGGGGCAGGCTGCAAGCGTCTTCATGCACCCCAGCGGCTACAAAGGCGCGGAGCCGTTCAAGGGACCGGAGCCGGGTTCGAATGGAATGACGCTCGACGCCGACGGCCGCGTCACCGTCGCCGGGCACGCCGGACGCACCGTCTGGCGGCTGGAGTCAGTCGATCCCACGGGCGCAAATCACGGTGCTGGCGGACTCGTACCAGGGCAAGAAGCTCAACAGTCCGAACGATCTCGTGTACAAATCCGATGGCTCGCTGTACTTTACCGATCCGCCCTACGGCTTGCCCACACAGAGTGACACCGATCCGATAAAGGAGTTGGCAGTTCAACGGCGTGTACCGCATACCGGCTGCGCGCCAGCAGAAGCCGGGCGCCCCGCCCGACCGGGACAAGCTGCAGCTGGTCATCAAGGACCTGCCGCCGACCCAATGGCCTGGCGTTTTCGCCGGACGAGAAATTCTTGTACATCGCGGAATCCGGCAAGAAAGCTCTGGATGCGCTACCGGGTGCAGCCCGACGGATCGGTCACCGATGGCAGCCGTGTTTCTTGATCCCTCGTCCGATCCGGCGAAAGGCGTGCCGACGGTTTGCGAGCTCGACAAGAACGGAAACATCTACGGCTCGGGTCCGGGCGGCGTCTGGATCATTTCCCCGGAAGGCAAGCATCTCGGAACCATCAAAGTTCCAGAAGTGGTCAGCAACGTAGCCTGGGGCGACAAAGACGGCAAGACGCTTTACATCACGGCGAGCACCAGCCTGTACCGCATCAAGCTGAACGTTCGCGGCGATCGACGCATTGACTGAGGGAGGGCAACTCCCAGTTCTTCTTTGCGTTCTTGGCGACCTTTGCGGTTTAAAGATTTTGCCTGTCCGTTCTGAGCCGCGAAATTCGCAAGGCGCCAAGGACGTGTAGATTAGTTCCACAAATGTCGATGCCAACTTCCCACTCCGCTCGAAATCGAATCCAGCCCGCTTTACAACCCTGATCTTGCGCCGACCGTCATGCCCGGCGAAGCGGCCTCGGGCGATCGCGGGGCCCGGACCTGGGGCACGTACAACTACGCGGCGCTATGGGTCTCGATGTCGGTCAACATTCTGACCTACATGCTGGCGGCCAGCCTGATCCAGGGCGGGATGAACTGGAAGCAGGCGGTGTTCACCGTGTTTCTGGGAAACTGCATTGTGCTGGCGCCGATGCTGCTGAATTCGCATCCCGGGCGCGCGCTACGGAGTTCCCTTCCCGGTGCTGGCGCGAGCGTCGTTCGGAGTGCTGGGAGCGAACGTCGCGGCAGTTCTGCGGGCGCTGGTGGCGTGTGGCTGGTTCGGAATCCAGACCTGGATTGGTGGCGAGGCCATCAACGTTCTTGCTGGCCACGGTCTGGCCGGCCTGGAAATCGGTGCCGCATGGCGCGGGCATCTGCTTTCTGGCGTTCTGGCTGATCAATCTGGCGGTGATCCTGAAAGGAATCGAGTACATCCGATTTCTGCAGGGCATCAGCGCGCCGGTCCTGCTGGGCGTGGGCTTGCTGCTGCTGGGATGGGCCTATGTGCAGGCGGGAGGATTTGGGCCGATGCTTTCCGCGCCGTCGCGCTTCGCCAGCTTTCCGGAGTTTCTGAAGTTTCTGATTCCTGCGCTGAACGCGACCGTCGGCTTCTGGGCCACGGTCTCGCTGAATATTCCCGACTTCTCGCGCTTTGCGCGCAGCCAGCGGGCGCAGGTGATCGGTCAGGCGCTGGCGCTGCCGACGACCATGACTTTGTATTCGCTGGTCGGCGTGCTGGTGACTTCGGCGACCGTGGTCATTTACGGAACGGCAATCTGGGATCCGGTGCAACTCTTGAGCCGCTTTCATTCGCCGCTGGCGGTCGTGGTATCGCTGATTGCGATTCTGCTGGCCACGCTGAACGTGAACATCGGCGCCAACGTGGTTTCGCCGGCCAACGATTTTTCCAACCTGTGGCCGCGCAAGATCAGTTTCAAGACCGGCGGCGTGATCACCTGCTTCATGGGCATCGCCATCATGCCCTGGAAGCTGCTGGACAACTACAAGACATTTATCTTCGGCTGGCTGGGAGGCTATGCGGCATTTCTGGGGCCGGTGGCGGGCATCATGATTTGCGACTACTGGGTGATCCGGAAACGCGTGCTGCTGGTGGACGATCTTTATCTGCGCGGCGGCGCTTACGAGTATTCCGGCGGATTCAACTGGAAGGCCGTGGCCGCGCTGGTTCTGGGAGCGGCGGTGGCGCTGGTGGGCTTGGTGATTCCGCCTCTGCGCTTCTGGTACGACTACTCGTGGTTCGTGGGATTCATCGTGTCGTTTGTGAGCTTATTACGTCCTGATGATGGCCGGAACGAGCTGAGCACTGAAAACGCAGTTCGATAGTGACTCAGTTCCCGGTTCTCAGATCCAGGCATCGAGGCAAATTTTTCGAGACCGAGGCATCGCATCGCGGAATCTATATAAGGTAGGTCTATGGACCAGAAAACCAAACCGCGGGTGGTGATCGTCGGAGCCGGCTTTGGCGGCCTGATGGCGGCGCGGACGCTGGCGCGTTATCCGGTCCAGATTACGCTGATCGATCGCCAGAATTTTCACACCTTTCAGCCTCTGCTCTACCAGGTGGCGACCGCCGGATTGTCTCCGGGAGAAATTGCCGCGCCGATTCGCTGGATCCTGCGCAGTCATCGCAACGTCGAAGTGCTGATGGCGGAGGTGCAGGATTTCGATCTTGTCGCGCCGGGTGGTGAAGCTGCGAAGACGGAGAAGTCGCCTATGACTACCTGATCGTGGCCGCGGGCGCCAGCCATGCCTACTTTGGACACGACGAGTGGGAGCCTTTCGCGCCCGGACTGAAGACGATCGAAGACGCTCTGGAAATTCGGCGCCGCGTGCTGCTGGCATTTGAACTGGCGGAGCGCCAGGCCGACAGCGAGAAGGAGCAGGTGCAACTGAATTTCGTGGTGGTCGGCGGCGGTCCGACCGGAGTGGAGCTGGCAGGAACGCTGGCCGAGATCGCGCGCCAGGTGCTGGCCAACGAATTTCGCTCCATCGATCCCAAGAAGACCAGGATCGTATTGCTCGAAGGTGGGCCGCGCATTCTGCCGGCTTATCCCGAAGATCTTTCGCGCAGCGCGGAAGAACAGTTGCAACGCCTGGGAGTGGAGGTGCAAACCTCGGCGCATGGTGACGCTGGTGGACGCCGGGAGCGGTGCACATGGGAGAAACGCAACTGCCGGCGGCCGTGATTCTGTGGGCGGCGGGCGTCGCGGCATCGCCGCTGGGGAAAAAGCTGGGAGCGCCGGTCGATCGCGCCGGCCGGGTGCTGGTGAATCCTGATCTGAGCATTCCTGGACATCCCGAAGTCTTCGTGATCGGAGATCTGGCTGCGCTCAAGGATGAGAACGGAAACTGGCTTCCGGGTGTTGCGCCGGTGGCCATGCAGGAAGGCAAAGCCACGGCCCACAACATCGCACGCGAACTGCAGGGTGAACCGCGAAAGAACTTTCACTACTGGAACAAAGGCAACCTGGCGACCATCGGCCGAGCCGCCGCCGTAGCGGATTTCGGCAAGATTCACATTTCCGGTTTTCTCGCCTGGCTGTCGTGGCTGTTCATCCACATATTTTTCCTGATCGGATTCCGCAATCGCATCATCGTGATGATCCAGTGGGCCTGGTCTTATCTCACCTATGAACGCGGCGCCCGGCTGATTACCGGCGACACGCATCTGCCGGGATGGGACGAGATGCGGGCGGAAGAGAAGCAAGACACACGCAGCGATGACCGCAGACTGATTGGCAGCCTGCTTGCATTCGGGCGGACGACCCCGCATGACCAGCCGGCGAGGATGTCGGCGCTAGCTTTTTCAGGCTCGATTTGAGAGACAATAGAGCTTGCGAGGTTTCGCCGATGAAACTGCCTGCCATTCTGCGCGTGCTTGTGCGGCCTGTTTGTCGGAGTTTGCTGTAGCTATCTCAGTTCCCTGCTCCGCCGAAGTCCTGAAGATCGTTGTCAACGACACCATTCATCCCATCACCGAGGAGTACATCGGCCGCGCCCTGGCCGAAGCCGAGCGCAACAAAGATCAGGCGCTGCTGATCGAACTGAACACGCCCGGCGGCCTGCTGGACTCCACTCGCCACATCATCGAGAAAATTCTGGCCTCGCCGGTTCCGGTCATCATCTACGTCACGCCCGGCGGCAGCCGGGCAGCGTCGGCCGGATTCTTCATCCTGGAAAGCGCAGACGTGGCCGCCATGGCTCCCGGAACCAATACGGGCGCGGCTCATCCCGTCACCCTCGGCGGCGGCAAGATGGACGACGTGATGAAAGAGAAGATGGAGAATGACGCCGCCGCGCTGATGCGCTCCGTGGTCTCCAAGCGCGGCCGCAACGTCGAAGTCGCCGAGAGCACGGTGCGTCAGTCCAAGTCGTTCACCGAGCAGGAGGCGCTTTCGCAGAAGCTGATCGACTACGTCGCGACCAGCGAACAAGACCTGCTGAAACAGATGCAGGGCAAAACCGTCAAGCGCTTCGACGGGAAAACGATCACGCTCAACCTGGCGGGCGACACCGATTCGCACCGTTCGACATGACGCTGAAGCAGCGGATCCTCGCCTTCATCATGGATCCCAACATCGCATTCATTCTTCTGGCGATCGGAGCGTTGGCGCTTTATGCCGAGTTCAACCATCCCGGCGCGGTGGTGCCGGGAACGGTGGGAGTCGTTTTCATTCTGCTGGCGGTCTTCGCGCTCAACCTGCTGCCGGTGCGATTCGCCGCCGTGGTGCTGATCCTGGCATCATTTGCGCTGTTCGCGCTGGAGGCGAAATTCGCCGCCCATGGAGTTCTGGCCATCGGCGGAATGGTCACCATGATTCTGGGCGGACTGCTGCTGGTGGACGCTCCCATTCCGGAAATGAGGGTGCATCTGCTGACCGCGCTGGCGGTGAGCATTCCGCTGGGAGTGATCACCGTGTTCCTGATGAGCATCGCCCTGAAGGCGCGAGCCAACAAAGTGGTCACCGGCGCGCAGGGACTGGTCGGCGAAATCGGCGTTGCGCAGACGCCGCTCTCGCCGCAGCGGAAAGGTCTTCGTCCATGGCGAGATCTGGGATGCGACGTCCACGAGTCAGCGTGGCCGCCGGGCAGACGGTCGTGGTCCGCGAGGTCGACGGACTGCAGTTGCGGGTGGATCCGACGCCTGCGTCATCGGCTACGTCCCAGCGCGACTTCCGGCCGACTCAACTACGCAGTCTGTGAGGCGACACTCTTGCCGCACAGCGGTGTTGGCATCATGCGAGGCACCCCCATGCTCTCGGGAGATGCCGTATCCGCTAACGGATTTGCGATACAATCCGCCTCAGAAGCGTTCCTGACAATCGGGCGCGGAGGCTTCTGATGGGTCTTTCGTTTTCGGCCATCGTCACTATCATTGTCATTCTTGTACCTCTTCAGCTCGATCAAGATCCTGGCCGAATATGAACGCGGCGTAATCTTCCGCCTGGGACGCCTGCTCGGGCCATGAAAAGGGCCCGGGCGTCATTCTGGTGTTCGCGCCGATTGATCGCATGGTGCGCATTTCGCTGCGCCAGGAAGCGCTGGAAGTTCCGCCGCAGGACATCATCACTCGCGACAACGTCACGCTGAAAGTGAATGCCGTCATCTTTCTGCGCGTGATTGATCCGCGCAAGGCGGTGGTTGAAGTTTCCAACTACGTCTACCAGACCTCGCAATTCGCGCAGACCACGCTGCGCTCGGTGCTGGGCGAGCAGGAACTGGACGAACTGCTGTCCCATCGCGAAAAAATCAACCTTCGCCTGCAAAGCATTCTCGACACGCACACCGCGCCCTGGGGCGTGAAGGTCACCAACGTCGAAGTCAAGCAGGTGGACATGCCCGAATCCATGCTGCGCGCCATGGCCAAGCAGGCCGAGGCGGAACGCGAAAAGCGTTCGAAGATCATTCACGCCGAAGGCGAATTCTCCGCCGCGCAACGCCTGGTGGACGCCGCCGCACTGCTGGCCAAGGAACCGGTCAGCGTGCAGTTGCGCTATCTGCAGACCTTGACCGAAATCGGAGTGGAGAAAAACACCACCGTGATCTTCCCGGTTCCGGTGGATTTCTTCTCCGGGATGCAGAAGATGCTGGGCAAAGCCGACGAGGACAGCAGCGGCAGAGGCTAAGCGGTCTGATGTCAGGGCCATCGAGGTGAGAGGCAAACATGGCGGGTTCTGAAGACACAGAAATCACACTGGGCACGGGCAAGATGCTGGCCCTGTTTTTCGGCCTGGTGGCGCTGTGCGCAGTGTTTTTCGGGATGGGATTTTCGCTGGGAAAGAGTTCCGCCAAGTCCAATGGCGACGTCCAGGCGGCAGCTCAGCCGCGCCCGGCAGCAGTGCGTCCCACGGCGGTCAAAGCCGACCAATCCTCAGCCACCCTCCGATCTGACGTTCTACAAAGCCGTCGGACAGAAGGATCCAGACTGCCCAGTTGACGCCGAACACCGCGGACGCGCCGCGTCGAACGCGAGCCGCGTCCGCCAAATCTGCCGGCCGCAGACAGCGATGCCGCCACCCGATCCCACCGCCGTCGTCCCGCGCCAGAACGGCTACTTCGTGCAGGTCGCGGCGGTCAGCAAACAGGAAGATGCCGAGGCCCTGGTGGATGCGCTCAAGAAAAAGCAATACGCCGCCTTCGCCGCCAACACTGCCGGAGACAAACTGTTCCACGTGCAGGTCGGGCCCTTTTGCCGACATCAAAGATGCAGAAGGCGCGCGCGGCAAGCTGGTGAGCGACGGGTACAATCCGATTCTGAAGAAGTAAGTAGCAAGTGCGTCAGATTCGAGATCTGACAGATCTGACACGGTAGATCGAACACGGACGAAATCTGAGATCCAGATCCCAATCTGAATCGTGCTTCAATCCCTGCTGAATCTCTGCTCCTTCCACGGATCTCCGTACATGTGATAGCCGTTCTGCTCCCAGAATCCTGGCGTGTCGTGGTCGAGAAACTCCAGCCCGCGCACCCACTTCACCGACTTCCAGGCATAGAGATGCGGAACGATCAGGCGCAACGGATAGCCGTGGTCCGCCGGTCAGCGGCTCGCCGTCATGATGAGTGGCGAGCAACACTTCTTCGCGATCGAGGTCGGCCAGGGGCACATTGGCGGTGTATCCCTGCTCGGCGTGGACCAGCACGTAAGCCGCTTCCGGCTTGGGATGGACGCGCGCCAGCAATTCCCGGAACGCGACGCCGTCCCAGTGGTTGTCGAAGCGGCTCCAGCGAGTCACGCAATGGAAATCGCTGTTTCGCTGGATTTTGGGCAGCGCGTTGAACTCTTTCCAACTCAGCGTGAGCGGCGACTCCACCAATCCATAGACGCGAAAATCCCAGGTCTCCGGGTCGAACCTCGGCACCGAACCGTAGTGCAGGACCGGCCACTTGAGCGTGAGCGACTGGCCCGGAGGCAAGCAGGCCCTCGCTCTTCTTCAGCTTCTCGAGTTCTCGACGATCTTGACCTTCGAATAGCATCAGAATCGGACCTTGGGCGTCGGACCTCAGTCTCAACTCGCTTACAGTGGCGTCGTGATCAGATTGTTCGTGTTTTGTTTGAGTGAGAGCTGACATTATACCGCCCTACGCCCGCAGCCTTGCCGACAGGCGAAGTCTATGCGGACTAAAGATGCAACAATCTCAGGCTGATCCACTTGTGCCGATGCACTGCTCTGTCATCCCGAGCAGAACATGATCACTCGCGAGCGATTATGCAGAGTCGAGGGACCTGCTCTCTGCTGGAGCTAACCCTAAATGGAAAACTATCTAGGGCGGGGATTAGTTGGCGGGCTTGTTTCTGGCGCGAGCAAACAGCAGGTTTTTCGATTTCGTGAACGGACTCGCGAGCGAGTCCCTTCGCTCCGCTCAAGCTGACAACGGATTGCGAATTGATGACGAAAACTTTCAGACTGATCTACCGCTGCGGTGATTTCTAAAATCCAAGCCAATTCCCGGAGTGGCACACAATCAATTGTTTCGCACAGGTGTCACAAACCTTTTCTCCATTTTGTGACGCCCGTCACAACCTCCCAGCAGAGCTCCGTACTAGGCTGTGGGAGCAGGATTCGTGCCCAGGATGATTGCCATTTACTTCGCGATTGGAAATTATGAGTCACCTTCATACGGTTCTTCCAGGTCTTATGTTTGTCTTACTGACTGCAGGCAGTTCGTCCGCGCAATTGCCGGTGAGTATTTTCGGTACCAGCACGCCCGGTGTTGCCGATGGCGGTGACGCTCAGTCGGTGGTGCTGGGAGTTAAGATATTCGCCGACGTTCCCGGACAGGTTCTGGGTTGCAGTTTTTACAAATCGGCCACCAACACCGGCAACCACGTGGTCAGCTTATGGGATTCGACCGGCAGATTACTGGCAAGCCAGTCAGCCACCAGCGAAACGGCTTCGGGAAAGCAACTGGTCGTCTTCTCATCACCAGTTGCAATCGCTGCAAACCAAGTCTTCACCTGCGGATACTTTGCACCCGCGGGTCATTTTTCCAATGACAATAATTCCTTCACAGTACAGGCAAATGTTCCCCCTTTGCACGTGCCAGTTAACGGCGGCGTGTTCGTATACGGCATACAGCCAACCCACTGGCCAACCAGTACGTGGACGGCGAGCAACTACTGGGTCGACGTGTTGTTCGTGCCTGCCAATCAAACGCAGAACTGGATCAGCGGAATCAAAGTCAGCCCGGCCAGCAATGCTGCCAATATCTCCTGGAGTACGGCAGTGCCAGCCGATTCACAAGTGGAGTATGGACCGACTGCCCTCTACGGCAGCATCACTACACTGGGCGCAGCCAGAGTTCTCGCCCACGTGGTCGCTGTCGGGGGCCTGCTTGCAGCAACCACCTACCATTTTCGGGTGCGATGCCGCGATTCGGCCGGAGTGCTGGTAGTGAGTGCCGACAGTACTTTGATGACGGCTCAGGACGTAAGCGTCTTGACAGTCAGCCCGGGTCCTGTGCTTACAGTGAGTCCGATGAGCTTGAGCTTTGCTGGGCAGGCCGGAGGACCCGCGGTCACTCCAGCCAGCCTGAGCGTCACGAACAGCGGAACGGGATCACTCACGTACAGCGGGACCAGCGACCAGCACTGGCTGTTACTCTCAAGCGCTTCCGGAACCGCCCCATCCACACTACAGATCAGTACTGCGCTCACTGGCCTGCAAGCGGGAAACTATAGCGGCTACGTCACTGTGAATGGAGGCGGGGTGACGAAAGTTGTGGCCGTCGCTCTGGTGTTGAAACCGGCTCCGGTGCCGCATTCGGTGGCTCTGTTCTGGAGCCCCAGCCTCGATTCCCACGTGGTCAGCTACAGCATGTACCGTTCTACGATTTCGGGTTCGTCCTACGGCCTTTCGGCCAGCGCCATAAGCGGGCTGACGTTTATCGACCAAAGCGTGCAGCCCGGCACCAGGTATTACTACGTGGTGACGGCGGTGGACGATCAGGGACGGAGAGTGCGTACTCGAATGAGACGATCGCCGCGATCCCATAAGCACAGTCCACTTCGAAGAGCAATTCGGAGGTGCAAAGTCCATATTGACATCCGTCAATTCAGCGTCTATTTCTTACTGCTATGAACCTCACGGAACAGAAGCTGAATCGCATCCTGAACGCCGTCGCCGACCCAACCGGCGCCGGATTTTGCAGGCCCTCAAGGAGCACGGCGGCATGTTCGATCGGCAAGGACGTCGGCTTGTGCGCATCCGATATCGAGCAGCGCATTCACCTCTCCCAGCCCACCATTTCGCACCACATGGCGATTCTGACCAAGGCGGGATTGGTGGAAGCCAAGAAAATTGGCCTGTGGAGATGGTATCGGCGGAATGAAACCGCGTTGCGGGAATTCACCCGCTCGTTGAAGAAGAGTCTGTAGAGATGGGCTTAGACCATAGGATCAGAACTTCTCGTCAAAATCTTAACCGCAAAGGCCGCAAAGATCGCGAAGCTCAGCCAGCTTCGTAGTCGCGGGTTTTATCCCGCGGTGGCGGCCAGGGTCTTCTGCAGCAGGCGGCGGGCGTGGGAAATCAGGTCGCCGACTTCGAAGGGTTTCACCAGGTAGGGGACATTGTGGTCGTGCAGGAAGGCGCGAATTTCAGGTTCGACCGCGCCGGAGAAGGTGAACATCAGATGTTTTTCCAGGCCGGGGCGATTCTCGGCAATCCAGCGATACACGTCGGGGGCATTCCATCCATTCGGCATCTTGCCGTCGATGATCATCGCGTCGAACTGACTGTCGCTGCAGCAGCCGCGTCTTTCACTTCTTCGAAGTTCATCAGCGTGACGACCTGGGCTCCGGCGCCGGTCAGCACGTCGCGCTCGAATTCCAGAACTGCCTCTTCGTCCTCGACCAGAAGGACGCTGCCTTCGATGACGAACTTTCGCGGCGAAACAGGCGGCGCGGGCTCGGGAGCGCCGGCGCGTCCGCTGGCCGGCAGCCGCACTTCGATCACCGCGCCACCGTTCTCGCGGTTGCGCGCGGAAATGTCTCCGCCATGTTCCTTGACGATGCCGTAGCAGATGCTCAGTCCGAGGCCGGTGCCCTTGCCCACGCTCTTGGTGGTGTAGAAGGGATCGAAGATGCGGTTCGGCTCCTTGATGCCGGGACCGGAATCCTGAAATTCGGTAATCACGTTTCCGTCCTGCGCGTAGACCCGGACCTTCAGCGTGCCGCCTCGGCCCGCTTCCAGCATGGCATCCACGCCGTTGTTGATGATGTTGAGAAACACCTGCTCCAGCTGGTGCGGATCGGCGGTGACCGCCGGAATGTGCGGCCTCGATTTCGCGCTCGACCTTGATGTCGTTGACCTTCAGATCGTAGTCGCGCAGGGCCAGAGTTTCATCCAGCACCTTGCAGATATCCACTTGCTCCTTCTGCGGCTTGCGCTGGCGGGCGAACGACAGCAGGTTCTGCACCACGCGATGAGTGCGCTGCGCCTGCTTGAAGAGTTTGCTGACGAAGTCGGCGGCGCGGTCCGCCAGCCCTTCGCTTTCCAGCAGCTGGGCATAGCCCAGAATCGCGGTCAGCGGATTGTTCAGTTCGTGCGCTACTCCGGCGATCAACTGTCCGACCGCCGACATCTTTTCGCTCTGCAGCAATTGCTCCTGGGTGTGGCGCAGGTCTTCGTAGGCGCGGCAGGTTTCTTCGTAGAGCCGGACTTTCTCGATGGTGGTGGACAGCTGCCGGCCGATCGCGACCAGCAGACTCTCGTCGTTGCTGGTGTACTCGCGGCTCTCCCGGCTGCTGATACCCATAATGCCGATGGGTTTGTCTTTGCCCCACAGCAACACCCAGATCCAGGACGCCAGCCCGTCGGCGCGAATGAACTCCGCCACCAGCGCGGGAAGATGCGGCAGATAGTCGGCGGTGACCACCTCGGTGCGCGAACGGGTCACCAGATCGCCAAAGCCATCGGTGAATTTGACTTCGGAGAAGCGGGCGCGCTCGGCGCTGCGCTGTCCCCAACCGGCGCGGCGGCGGAAGGTGGTTTCGTCGGCGTCGCAAAGATAGATCGAACCGGTCTCCGCGCCCAGCAGCGAGATCACCTGGCGCAGCGTGAGGTTCAGAATTTCGTCCAGATCGAACGACTGGGTGGCGATGACCGCCATGGCATTCAGCGCATTCAATTCGCGATTGCGGCGGCGGATTTCATCTTCGGCGCGCTTCTTCTCGGTCATATCGAGCAGGAAGCCCTGGTAGCGCTCGATCTTTCCTTCCGCGTTGCGGGTGGCGAAGCTGCTCTCCATGGCGCTGAGCAGGGTTCCATCCTTGCGGCGCAAGCGTGACTTCAAAGTTGCGCACGTAATTGTGCTGTTCCACCTCGCGGCGGAACACATCGCGCTGCTCGGACGAGGCGTAAAGCTCGGTATCCACATTGAGCGCCATCAGTTCTTCGCGGCTGGTGTGGCCCAGCATGCGCATGAAGGCGTCATTGCAATCGAGCAGCTTGCCTTCGGGCGTGGCGACGAAAACGCCTTCCTGCACCTGCTCGAACAGCAGGCGGTATTTTTCCTCCGCGATGCGCCGGTCGGTGGTGTCGCGGACCACGTGGATCGTGCCTTTCTGCTTGCTTCCCTGCTCCACGTACGAGGAGGTAGAAACCATCGAGAAGCCGCCGAAACAGGGGTCGGGTCCTTCGTGGAAACCTTCTTCCGTGCCCACGCAGTAGGGACATCCCTTCCACTGGCCCTGATTGCGCGGCAGCACGTCTTCGCAGAGCTGGCCGACCACGTCGGCGGGAGCCTGGCCCAGACGTTCCAGCAGCGCGTGATTGGCCTTCATCACGCGAAATTCCGAATCGTGCAGCAGAACCAGGTCGTGGATGGAATCGAAGGTATTCGTCCACTGCCGGTGCGAGCGCAGAATCTGTTCCACCAGGCGCAGGTTCTCGACCGCCAGTCCCAACTGGTGGGCGGTGGTGGTCGAGAAACTCCATTTCGTCGGGAGTGTAGGAAAGGCGGTGACGGCTGCCCAGAGCCAGGGTGCCGATCACCGATTTCTTGCCCAGCACCGGCACCATCACGACATGGTGAAATCCTTCCTGCTTCAGGTAGGGACGGACAGCTTCCGCTGCCGTCGGAGGTCACCACCACGACCGGCGCAGTCGCGTTGAGCGTGCGCTCGAAGTCGTCGTCCTTTGGGACCGACAGCCGCTCCCGGAGAAATGTCTTGGAAAGGCCGATCTGGTCGGAGATGACCATCTTGTCGCCTTCCAGCAAGCGGAACCAGGCAGCCTTGGCGGACATCAGCCTCTTCAGTTCTTCGAGCGCCGTGGCCATCATCGGGCCCTGCTGATGGGCCCGCGTGATGCTGCTGGTCAGCGCGTTCACCACTCCCAGCCGGCGCATGTGCAGCTTGTAATCGTCGAAGACCAGCAGCAGCATGCTCAGCCCGGCGAGCAGGCTCACCAACAGGCTGAATCCGAAGGGCAAGTGCAGGTCGAATCGGATCCCAGTGGCAGATGCAGCAGCAGCAGGCTGACGCTCAGCAGCCAGGGACCGATTTCCCAGCGCGCCCAGCGGTAGCGAATCAGTTGGAAGGCGCAGTGACGGCGATGATGCGGTAGGAGACTTCGAGGGCCACGCGCAGGGCGATCGAATCCGGCCAAAACCAGGCGCGGGCCACGGCAAAGCCCATCACGGCCAAGCGTAATCAGCAACAGCGGCAACAGCAGTTTCCGGGCGTGGGTGTAGACAAAGATCGCGGCGGCAAACAGGCCCACCGCCAGCACAAATTCCGCCTGCGAAATCGCAGTCAGATAGCGCGGGACGGACTCCGGCGCGTAGCCCCGAAGCGTCCAGCGGGACACAAGATAGGCCAGCCAGCCCAGGGTCCAAATCAGCAGGTAACGTTCGCGAAAGGTGCGGAAAACCAGCAGGCTGGCGGCCAGCAGGATCAGCGCCGCCGACTCCTGTAGCGTCAACCGGGGGACAGTAATGTCCCCGACCGCGAGCCAGGCTAGAGAAGATCGATAGATTCATCGCGACCAGGAGTTAAGCGCTCATTCCCTTAATAGCATGCTTCCCCGGATGGCCAATGGGCTTTCCCTGTCCTTCTGGTTACTTTCGGAATCTCGGAACTACGGTAGAATTGGCCGTAGACTCTAGAAACCCATGGCCAGTTGATCGCATCCTGGTTGTCGACGACGAGGAGAGCATCCGCGAGATTGTGTCGCTCCATGCTGACCACCGCCGGCTACAAGTGTCGTCAGGCCGGCTTCCGGGATGGAAGCGCTGGCCCTGCTCGAATCCGGCGAAGAATTCGAGCTCATGCTGTCCGACCTGATGATGGCCAATCTGGACGGCATTGGCCTGCTGGAACGAACCAAAGAACGCTTTCCCGAAATGCCGGTGGTGATGGTCACCGCGGTGCACGACATTTCGGTGGCGCTGGCCGCGATCCGCAACGGCGCCTACGACTACCTGCTGAAGCCTTTCGAGCGCGAACAACTGCTGGCCACGGTGCGCCGGGCGCTGGAGAATCGCCGCCTGAAGCTGGAGAACCGCGCCTACCAGACCGATCTGGAAGCGCTGGTCGCAGCGCGCACCGAGCAACTGCGCAAGGCACTGGTCGATCTGGAGCGTTCCTACGACATCACGCTCGAAGCGCTGGGCGATGCGCTGGACAAGAAAGACGCCGAGACCGAAGGCCACTCCAAGCGCGTTACCGCGTTTACCATCGCCATCGCTCGCGCCATGGGATTGTCGAAAGATCAGATTGCGGTGATTGCGCGCGGCGCGTTTCTGCATGACATCGGCAAGATGGCGATTCCCGATGCCATCCTGCGCAAGCCCGGCAAGCTGACTCCGGATGAAATTCTGATCATGCAGGAGCACTGCTACCACGGCTACGAAATTCTGAAGAAGATTCCATTCCTCGGCGAAGCCGCGGAGATTGTCTACGCCCACCAGGAACGGTATGACGGCACCGGTTATCCGCGCGGACTGAAGGGCGAAGAGATTCCGCTGGGCGCGCGCATGTTCTCGGTGGCCGACACGCTCGATGCCATCACTTCCGACCGCCCGTATCGTCCGGCGCAATCGCTGACCGCGGCGCGAGATGAAATCGAACGGTGGTCGGGACGGCAGTTCGATCCCGAAGTAGTCAAAGTCTTCCTCGAGATGGACGAGAATATCTGGCCCGATCTGCGCAAAGAAGTCGATGGCCAGGTCCAACGCTTCGCTTATTCCACGGCCGCCAAGAGCTCCTCGTAGATCCTACCGCACTCAATCCTCTGTTAAGCTTGCGGCTTAAGCGTTCGCCGCTTCATGCTCCGCTGTCCGACCTCGCGGAGGCAGCAATTTCAACGCGCCGTCACATCCAACCAAACTGGCAGGTCGTCTTCGCAGAATTGAGGCTGTGCCTATGACTACGCTGCGCTCGCAGCTGGATCTGGCTGCTTGCTGCGTTGCCCTGAGCTGCTGGCTCGCGTTGTGCCCGCTGCTTCTGCGCGCAGGAAGTCAGAGCTCCGGACCAACGTCGCCGCTCCTCCGCACGCCATCGCCGACGGAACCACGTTTCTGATCCGCCTCGAGGACAAACTCGATGTCAGCCGAGTCCGGCCGGGAAAGCGCTTCAAAGCCAAACTGGTAGAAGACCTGGTCGGGACCGGACGAAACCATGATTCTCCGCGGCAGCAGGATCAAGGGTCATGTAAGCGCCGTGGGCAACGGATTTCATCCTCGCCTGCTGCTGAGCTTCGACGAAATCGAAACGGAACGCGGATGGGTGCCGCTGATGGCGACGATCACCGCCGTCCCCGGAGAGCACGGACTGAAGGCGCTCGGCGAAGAAGGCGAGATCGAACGCGAAGGGCAAGGCGGCGGAGCGATCAGCGATCGCCGGGTGGCGCGATCGGTGGAGCTGACGGGGCGGCAAGGCGCAGCCATCGGCGCCGGCATCGGCGCCGCCGCAGGCGTGGTCGAGCGACTGTTCAGCGACCGCCGCCTGCAACTGCAAAAAGGCACCATGCTGGAAATTCGGCTGGATCGTCCGCTGCAAGTGCCCTGGCGGTAAGTCGCGTGTGGAGCGGGCGACTCTCGTCTCGCATCTTAGACCTGACATCTGAGCCTGTCGAATGTCATCTTGAGCGCAACTGTTCGCTCGCGCCTTCCAAGTCAATGAGCGCTGCACGACGACGCCGTGCCCGCGCGCCACATACACGCGCGACAATGAACCGCTCCATCATGTGGCATCATGATAGCTCGTCAGGAGAGAATTCATGAAAACCGCTTTCGCGTTGACTGCTTGCGCTGCTGGCTCACCCAGCCGCTTTCGCCCAGGATCGTCCCACCGTCACCGCCCAGCCCAACACCGTCTTTGTCGGCGCTGACGGCAAGTTTGAAGCCAATCCCGACACCGCGGTGATGCAATTCAATATCTCCGCGCAGGAAGCGACCTCGCGCGAAGCCTACGATCGCGCCTCCAAATCGGCCGAGCAGGTACGGCAGATTCTGCGCTCGAATGGGATCGATCCCAAGTCGGCGGAGATCGGCTACTTCTCTCTGCAACCGGTCTATGACTACAAGACCGCCAAGCGCAAGCTGGTGGCGATACCGCGTGAATGCCAATGTTTCGCTGAAGCTGAAAGATTTTTCCAAGATCGCGCCGATCGTGCAGCAACTCGCCGATGCCGACGTCAGCGAAAACCAGTCTCTGAACTACACGCTGGAAGATATGGACGCGGCCAAGGCCAAGGCCGTCGACGACGCGTACCGGCGCGCGCGTGAATCGGCCGCCGCCCTGGCCCGGAGCGCGGGCGCACGCTGGGAGAGCTTGTCCTACGCGTCGGTGGACACGTTTGAGAATGTGCGCCCGATGCCCATGGCCGGAGCCATGATGAAGATGAGCGTGGCGGGCGCCGCGCCGGCGCCGACGGAAGAGTTCACACCGCAGTCGGTTTCGGTGACCGCGCATGTGAATGCCTTGTTCGGTTTGAAGTAGAGTACGTATGGGCGAGCCTCGTCCGCCGCGGCTGACGAGGACGTCTTGCCTACGCAGTCCAGACGATCAGAAGTCGCGGGCGAGTCGCCCGCGGCCACACAGCCAGCTACTGTCTTGGAATCCGGCTCGCATCCAGCGGGACTTCGCGCTGGATCACCATCTCCAGAGTGGTGCCGGCGTCCATCCTCACGTCATTGCCGCGGGTGAGCAGGCCGATGGCGGTGCCGATTGCCGCCGCCGACTCCGGCGCCGATCAGGCCGCCCTTGACTCCGTTGCTCAGCCCGCCGACCACCGCCCCGGTTCCCGCCGCCGTGGCCACGGTCTTGGCCTTCTCGCCGGTCTGGCTGTCCTGGCGGATGGTGCCTTCTTCGTCCTTCATCGAAGTCTTTTCGGCCCCGGGAACATTCTCGACCGCGCCCGGCAGCACCACGGTGTAGCCGCTGGGATAAATCAGCGTGCTGAAATGCATCAGCACTTCGGCCCGTCCTTTGATTCGTCCGCCGCGCTTGACGTTGCTGATCCTGCCCTGCACGTAGGTGCCGGCGGGAATCACGATGCGATCGTTGATCACGACCGGAAAAGTGGTCACCGCGTAAACCGCATCCCCTTCGCGGGCGTTCTTGGTCGAAACGGCTTGCTTGAGCGCCAGCGGGACCTTGGTGCCGGAGGGAATCGTCAGCTGGTTGGCAGTCAGCAGCGTCGAGGCGTCAGTGCCGCGCGGCCGGATTGCTTGGCCACCGCCAAGCCAGCACGCCAGAAACAGAAGAATGATTGTGCGCATCGATGGACTCCCCAAACCGCGTAATGGTCGACCCGATAGACGGTACGATGCAAACTGAAGCTCGAAAGTTATCGAATCCTGACGTGGGCCGAATTATTCAGGCGACGATGCCAGGCTTCGCCATTCTGATCGAAAAGGTTCTGTCGGGATCTTGCTCAGAGCTACGTATAGGCGCTGGCCGAGCGCTCGTTTTCCCTGACGTTCCCCATGAACTGCGACTGCAGCCGCTGCGCGCACAGCTCGCCGCAGACGTGCAGAGTGCCTTCGCGCGACGGCAATCTCGTCATCCCAGGGACAGAGGTAGAGCACGGGCCGGTTGAATTCGAGGAAGGATGTCCACATCAGCCACCAGCGGTCGGTGGCGCCCTTGAGCGTCCCGCAATTGGGGCCGGCACAGCGATACAGCAGATTTGCAGCAGGTGCAGGTGACGACTTACCAGCTTTCATCCTAAACTCCCCGGGGAACAAATCACCGTAACAAGACATTCTAGCGGAAGTGAGGCAGCGATGGCGGTACATGCCTACTTGTAAATCAGGTACTTCTCGCGAAGCTGCTGGAATTTCTCCAGCGGTTCCCGCCAGTCTTCGGCGATGCGGCGTGGATCCTGCCCGCTGACCAGCGCATCGTACGCCGACTGGTTGAGCAGCAACTCGATCATTCGCTCCATGTGGTACTGCTCGGGATAGAGCTTGTGCAGCGCGGAAGCCAGCTCCAGGCCCAGCTCGGGCGCGTCGAAGCCATTGCGGTCGACCACGCAAAATGTTGACGCCCTCACACTTCTGCCCGGAGTACACGCTGGCGCTCGGAGTAAAGCTGACCGGAACAAAACGCACTCCGGAAATATTTCTGGCGTTCAGATATTGCGCCAGCTCGCGTTGCCCTTGATCCAGGGAGCGCCCAGCAATTCAAACGGAGTGTCGGTGCCCCGGCCGACCGAAACATTGGTGCCTTCGACCACGGCCGACGCCGGGATAGAGCGTCGCTTCGGTCAGGCTGCGCATGTTGGGCGAAGGATTGATCCAGGGCAGCGCCGTCGAGTCGTACCAGTCGCCGCGCATCCATCCTTCCATGGGGACAACCGTCAGCCGCGCATTGATGTTGCGCTCGGCGTTGAACATCTTCGCCAGCTCGCCCATGCGTCATGCCGTGACGAACGGGAACGGGAAAATAGTTCACGAAAGCTTTCGCGTCCGGAGTCCGGAATCGCGCCTTGCACGAACGAACCCGTGATCGGATTGGGACGGTCGAGCACAATGATCTCGATTCCCGCCTTGGCTGCCGCCTCCAGAAAATATCCCAGCGTGGTTTCGTAGGTGTAAAAGCGAGTGCCGACATCCTGAATGTCGAACACCACCGCGTCGAGGTTCTTGAGAACATCCGGCGAAGGCCGGCGGGCAGCGTCGGTTCGCCCCGTAAACGCTGTAAACCGGAACGCCGGTCGCTGCGTCCGTCGAGTTGTCGACATGGGTGGTATCCAGCGCGCCGGTGACCCCATGCTCGGGACTGAAGATCGCATCCAGCGAGATGCCCGGAGCCTGTGCCAGCACGTCGATGGTTCGGCGTCCCTGCGAATCGATCCCGGTCTGATTGGTCAGCAGTCCGATTTTCTTTTTACCCGTGGCCGCGCGAAGCGGATCAAAGTTGTGCGCTTCGAGCACGTCGATTCCGGTCTGCACCGTTCCGTTGCGCGTGGCCACGCGGCGCGCGGCGGTCTGCGCTTCGTTGTATCCGGTAATACTTTTCCAGCGCAATTCGTCCTTTTCGCTGACGGTGAGTGGAAGGCCGGCAGCCACCGCCGTGGCAACCTTGGAGCGCAAGGCCACCGCGCTTCCCTTCCCGCGAGGATGCACGGCGTTGGTCAGCAGAATGATAAACGTGCGCGTCGTGGGATCGATCCAGAGCGATGTACCGGTGAATCCGGTGTGCCCGAATGATCCGACCGGCAAGAGGTCGCCGCGATTGCTGGAAAATGGCGAATCGATGTCCCACCCGAAACCGCGCAGCACTGTGGCCGTAGGCGGTTGCTGCGGCGTGGTCATCTTCTCGACCATCTCTTTCGACAGCACCGGGCTGCCGTTCAGCAGCGCCTGGGCAAACTTCGAGAGATCGTCGGCGGTCGAGAAGACGCCCGCGTGCCCGGCCACGCCGCCCATGCGGCGCGCCCGTGGGATCGTGCACCACGCCGCGCAGCATCTTGCCCTGTTCGTCGTATTCAGTGGGAGCGATTTTGCGCCGCCAGGCCGCCGGAGGCAGAAAACGAGTGTGCGTCATGTGCAATGGGGCGAAGATTTTCCTGGCGCAGTACGCATCCAGCGTGGTTCCGCTCACGCGTTTCACCAGCGCCCCCAGGGTGATGAAATTGGTATCGCTGTAGAGAAACCGGGAACCGGGCGGGTACGCAGGCTTCTCGGCAAAAGCCAGGCGCAGGGCGGTATCGCGGCCTTGCCAGGGCGGAGTCAAATCGAGATCCGCGCGCAAGCCGGAGAAATGGGTCAAGCAAGTTGCGGACCGTAATGTCGTCTTTGCCATTCTGCGCGAACTCGGGAATATACTTCGCCACCGGATCGTTCAGCCGGACTTCGCCCTTCTGCACCAGCTGCATCACCGCCGTGGTGGTAGCCACGACCTTGGTGAGAGACGCAATATCGAAAATCGTGTCGAGCGGTCATCGCCTCGCGACGTGGTTCGAGCGCGCGATTGCCGAAAGCCTTGCGGTAGATCACCTGTCCGTTGTGCCAGACCAGCAGGACGGCGCCAGGAATCTGGTCGTCGTGGATGGCATCGCGCACGATGGCGTCGAGCACACTGAGGCTGGGAATGCCCGTAACCGCCTTCGATGGAGTTGCGTGCGCCCGGTTCGTGCTGGCTGAGGCCAGGCTCACGAACAACACAGCCGCAACCAGGCCACACGCGCACCAACGGCGAGTTGTCAAGATTGAGTGGATGCTTTGAATTTACACAACCTGCGGGCGATTGCTCAAGAAACTGAAGTAAGGGGGTGTCGTCGTTGGTATCGCGTTCCCGATCCGTGTCCCGGAAGCCCGGTCTCGTTCCTATGATCGCAGCATCAGATTGGGCTGAATGAAACGTTCAAGTTTTTCGCGGACTTCGGCCGTGACGCCCGTGAATTTGATCGAGATACCGAATCCAGCACGCCGGTTGACCATGACGCCCTGCAGGGTCAGCTTGGTGTCGTTCAACCAGACCACGACCTTGAGCGCACCATTCTCCGGCGGCAGCGTGGGCATGGCGACGAAACATCCGCCAACGCTGATGTCTTTGAGAAGAACCCGCACCGGCGAGCTGGCACCCTGCATATACAGCTCTGCTCCCAATTTGCAGGGCACGCGCTCGTGCTGTCTGCGTTCTTTGGTTTTTGGGGCATACGTGTCGGCGGCCAATTCCGGTAAAATCGCAGAGTCCCAGATGCACTTTGAGGCGTCGACGCTCTGCACTCCGATTTGACCTGCTTTTTTCGTCCCCGCAGCCCCGACCCATGCCACCCGGAATCGGGCCTTGTTGTTTTTGTGGGTGATAGAGATGACTTCGCCTGCTTTGAATGTGCCTTGAATGCCCTCCAGCAAAGCCCCCTGCCGGCTGATGTTTGCCGTCCTGGCAGCCTGCAACAGAGGACGCCCTTCGGCATCAATCCCCGCGATGCGGACGTCGAGATTGGCCAGTATCCGCGGTTCTCTGCGTTTTCCCATATCGCACTTTCCCCGGGAAGGCTGGCGGTGCCTTTACCTGGATTGTCGGTAGTTAATCGGCACCTATGCGCTGAGACTTTAATCATTCTGAAACCTCTGCCTCTCAGGTAGGTGTAAAGTCGCTTGTTTCAACCAGAGACAGGACACGCACTTGTGAACATTCGCTGAAGACGTATAATTCCACCGTCTCCTCCCGCGTTCCTTGCGAATGCGATCTTTTTATGAGACGGTATTGCTCGCAATCGCGAGTCTGGCAGCGGCCCTCACGCTGTCCGCACAAACGCCAACAACGGCGCCTCATAAACCATCCGATCCTGCCCTCGCTCGGTGTGCAGTCTCCGGCCGCGTCGTCAGTGCGGCCGATGGAAATCCGCTCAAGTCAGCCCGAGTGGTTCTCATCCGGGAACATCGCGGATTAGGTTCGAATCGACTCCGACCCGAAGACGGCCTACAACGGTGAGCGCGCTCGCAGGGTGGGCGTCGACCAGAATGGACATTTTTCCGTCGAGATTCCGCCCGGCAAGTATCGGGTGGTCGCCAGGTCTTGGGATCCCAGCGGTGCCGTGGCGGTTTCAGATCCACAGGCGGTCACTCTGTCCGAGCACGGTCACACAACAATAGAGCTCGCGATTGCGGCGAAATCTGAACAGAATTGAACCCGCACGCGTTCAGGCTCGCCTCCGCCGACCACAGCTCGACAACCGGCCTTCCTTTACCCGTCTCTGGAACTTTGTTATAACCCGAAGATCGAGCACACGATCCCTTTGTCAGAAAGTTCTTCCTCGCCGAAAACCGGCAGGCCAAGCCGCGCCTCGTTTCCCTGCTCCTGCCTATGAGCGGCAGGACGCGATTTTCGGCGAAGCTTTTGCAGTCTTGCAAGACGCCATCGCCGAGCGTGCTTTTCCCGCCGCTTCGATTGCGGTTACCTTGCAGGGAAAACTGGTCGCACTGAAAGCCTTCGGCCGGTTCACCTACGAGCCGGACTCTCCTCCGGTCACCACCGCCAGCGTCTTCGATCTGGCTTCGGTCTCGAAGGTGGTCGCCACCACCAGCATGGCGATGATCCTCTACCAGCGCGGACTGCTCGATCTGGAAACGCCGGTAGTCGGCGATCGTCCCTGAGTTTGCCGCTGAACGACTGCGCGCCGCCGCGAAGTAACCGTACACATGCTGCTGGCGCACTCCTCCGGCTTGCCCGCTTACGAAAAACTATTTCTGAAGGCGAAGACCAGAGACGATCTGCTGGCGGCCGCCTTCACCACTCCGCTCACCGCTGATCCCGGCGCCAGAGCCGAATACAGCGACATCGGCTTCATCATTCTCGGCGTCGCGCTGGAGCGCATTGCCGACGAAACCCTTGACCGCTTCTGTCAGCGCGAACTGTTTGGTCCGCTGGGAATGGTCCACACCGCTTACAATCCGCCGGCGGCGTGGCGCGCTTCCATTCCGCCCACCGCCGACGACCGCACTTTCCGCCACCGCATCATCCAGGGCGAAGTGCAGGATGAAAACGCCAGCGTGCTGGGCGGCGTCGCCGGACACGCCGGCCTGTTCGCGACCGCGGAAGATCTGGCAACCTTCGCTCACGTCCTTCTGCAAGGCGGACGTCCTGGTTCGTCCCGAGACTCTGGCGCTCTTTACCCGCAGGGAAACCGCGCCAGCCGGCACTTCCCGAGCCTTGGGCTGGGACACGCCTTCCGCGCCCTCGCAGTCAGGAAAATATTTCTCCGCCCGATTCCTTCGGACATCTGGGATACACCGGAACCTCGCTGTGGATCGATCCCCAGCGCCAGCTTTCCGATCACCCTGCTGACCAACCGCACCTGGCCCGATTGCAGCAACCAAGCGATCAAGCAAGTGCGCCCACAGATTTCACGATGCAGTGGTCGAAGCGCTGGAGGTCAGAACAGAGATCGCGAGCCTGAGGAGAAAAACGGTTGAAGCGACCAGCAAGAAAGACGCGAGAGAATCTGAGCCGGCTCGCCACCGAGCAACCCAATCGCGCTTCCGCCGATCTGGATTTGAAGTCGTCGCTGGAAATTGCACGCGTCATCAACGACGAGGACGCAAAGGTGGCGGCCGCGGTGCGGCGCGCCCTGCCGCAGATCGCACGGGCTATCGACCTGATCGCGAACGCGCTGCAGCGAGGCGGAAGACTGATCTACGTGGGCGCGGGCACCAGCGGCCGGATCGCGGCGCTCGACGCGGCGGAGTGTCCTCCCACTTTCAACGTCGATCCCAAGACTGTTCAGTTCGTCATGGCGGGCGGTCCCGCGGCGCTGGCCGCGGCGGTCGAGGCGAACGAAGATTCCCGCAGCCTCGGCGAGCGCGAAATGGCAAAAAGAAAGCCGGGCCGGAACGATGTGGTCGTCGGAATCGCCGCCAGCGGACGGACTCCATTCACCATCGCTGCCGTCGAGTATGCCCGCAGCAAGGGGGCGACAGACCATCTCCGTCACCTGCAATCGCAATACGCCGCTGCAGAAGGCGGCGCACTTGGCCATCGTGGCCGAAGTGGGTCCCGAGGTGATCTCCGGATCGACCCGCATGAAAGCCGGCACCGCGCAGAAGATGATCCTGAACATGCTTTCCAGCGGCGCCATGACCCGCCTGGGATACGTCTACGGGAACCTCATGATCAACGTCACTCCCAAGAATTCGAAGCTGGCGGCACGTGGAGTAAGCATTCTGCAGCGCGCCGCGGGAGTCGACAGAAGAACAGCGCAGCAGGCTTTGCAAGGCGGCGAGAAACAGCGTCCCCGTCGCGCTGGTCATGCTGCACGCGGAAGTAGATCGCCGCGAAGCACAGCGGGCGCTGAAAGTCGGCTGGCGGACACGTCCGCCAGGCCATCGCCGCCGCCCGCAGCTTGTAGCCAAGTCTTTGTAGCGCACGCGTCTCGCCGCGCTGTCGTAGCGCGGCGTCCCGCCCTCCCAGCGTAGGTTCGACCAGTCGGCAACCTCAGCGGCAGCGCTGGCAGAGCTCTCGACCGACAAGTCGTGCCCTGCCCAATCAGAGTCCTGTCACATCACAACTCCAGGCCGTGTCCTCGATTAGAAGTAACCGTTTGCCCGCCTGCGCGTTTCCTCACGACTGGACGCCTTGTTACTTAATCACGACGAGTACTCAATATGGATAAATTTGTAATTCGCGGCGGCAATCCGCTGCTGGGCACAATTCGCGTCAGCGGCGCCAAGAATGCCGCCCTGCCGGCCATGGCCGCCGCCCTGCTCACCGACGAGCCGGTCATTCTGGAAAACATCCCGCAGGTGCGCGACATCGAAACCACGCGCAAACTGCTGGCCGCCATGGGCGCCGAAGTCGAACTGGGATACGGACGCGCACAGCATCGCACCACCATCTGCGCCCGCAATCTGACCAGCCCCGAAGCGTCCTACGAACTGGTCAAGCAGATGCGCGCTTCCTCGCTGGTCCTGGGGCCGCTGGTCGCGCGTTGCGGCCGGGCGCGCGTTTCGCTTCCCGGCGGCTGCGCCATCGGAGCTCGCCCCATCGATCTTCACATCAAGGGACTGGAACGTCTGGGCGCGAAGATCACGCAGGATCACGGCTACGTCGAAGCCACCGCCGACCGGCTCAAGGGCGGCGAAATCGTATTCGACAAGATCACCGTCACCGGCACCGAAGACCTGCTGATGGCCGCGACCCTGGCCGAGGGCGAAACCGTGATGCAGAACTGCGCCCGCGAGCCCGAAGTCGCCGACCTCGCCGACCTGCTCAACAAGATGGGAGCGCAGATTGAAGGCGCCGGCACTTCGACCATTCGCGTGAAAGGCGTCGAGCAAACTGCACGGCGCGAAGCACCGCATCATTCCCGACCGCATCGAAGCCGGCACTTTCATCATTGCCGGCGCGCTGACCGGCGGAGACCTGAACGTCGCCGGCTGCGATCCCAGCTCACCTGGGCGCGCTGCTCGACAAGTTGCACGAGGTCGGAGTGAAGACCGCGCAGACCGCCGACTCCGTGCGCGTGATGGGCGACGGTCCGTTCAAAGCCGCCGACATCGTCACCGAAGAGTATCCCGGCTTCCCCACCGACATGCAGGCGCAATACATGGCGCTGGCGACGCAGGCCGAAGGAACGTCGATCATCACCGAAAATATTTTCGAGAACCGCTTCATGCACGTCGCTGGAACTGGTGCGCATGGGCGCGAACATCAAGATCGAAGGACGGCGCGCAGTGGTACGCGGCAAGTCGCCGTTGAGCGCGGCCGCGGTACTGGCTTCCGATCTGCGCGCTTCCGCGTCGCTGGTGCTGGCCGCGCTGGTGGCGGAAGGCGAGTCCATCATCGATCGCGTCTACCACATCGATCGCGGCTACGAAAACATCGAAGAAAAACTCAAAGGCGTAGGCGCGCAGATTCGCCGCATCGGAGAAATCCTGCCCAAGAAGGCAGCCGCCCCTTCGGCAAGGGCATGATGCTGACCGCGACTGGCCTTCACTGAAGATCCGAGGGTAGCGGCCCGCAAAGGCGTTGGCTAGAACAAATCCAGAGCAATCTTCAGCGCCTGATTTAATTCGGCAAGTTTTGATCGGGAGAGCGATCCCAGGAATTGTGTGAGGTCAGCTTTTCTGAGGCTTACCAGATTGTCACACATCATCCAGCTGTCGTGCTTCAGACCTTCATCCGGCCCGACGGCAACCTGTGTGGAAAGTCCCTCGCCACTGCTGAACACAGGCGCACATATCACAGTGGAGAACCTGGAGTCGGCCAGCACTTGTCGGCTCACGATCACAAACACTCGATATTGCTTGGGATCGACGCCGGGCTTGTGAACCCGATACAGCTCGCCGCGTCTCACGCCGACTCCTGAGCGATCATTCTTCTCCGGCGTCTATTCCCTGATATTCGATCACATCCTCCGCCTCAGCATTCAACCGCTGCGCGGCCCGGTTCAAGCGATGCAGGTCGCGAGTGTTTGCTTCTTCTCTCGCCCGTTGCCGCAGATAGCCTTTAAGCACCTGCTCGATAAAGGAGGAGCGAGAATGCTTGGGGCCGGCAACTTCGTCGATGCGGGCCAGGACCTCGGTCGAGAGTGTGATAGAGGTCTTCTCTTTCATACTTCTATTATACTACCACATTGGCTCAGGCGGGTCCCTGCTCTTTCGCGCATTTTGCGAAGGGGTGGGCTTTAGGAGGTCAGTTCGACCGAGTCTTGCCTCCCGCCAATGCTTGCGGCTATTTTGGTTCATGCTTCGGCCCTTCTTCACCGTTCTCTATCTGACCTCACTCTGCCTGGCAGCCGCGGCGCAGTTAGCGCTCCCATCTTTTCCGGCAGGCGCCGTAATCCCTAAAGTGGTTTGCACTGCTGACCAGAAGCAGAGCTACGCGCTGTACCTTCCTTCCAGTTTCACTCCATACCGAAAGTGGCCGATCATTTATGTTTTCGACCCCGCCGCTCGGGGACAGGTTGCCGTCGAAGTGATGCAGACGGCAGCAGAGAAATTCGGATATATCGTCGCTGCCTCCAATAACTCCCGGAACGGTCCGATGGGACAGTCAACCGAGGCGGCGAATGCGATGTGGCAGGACACCCAACAACGATTCCCTATCGCCGAACCACGCCGGTACCTGGCTGGGATGTCGGGTGGCGCTCGCGTGGCCACCCGCATCGCACTGTCGTGCGCCGATTGCGTCGCGGGTGTGATAGCAAATGCGGCTGGATTTCCGTTGGGCGCCGAACCCACCCGGGACCTGAAGTTCGCTTACTACGCGGCTGTCGGCAATGCCGACTTCAACTACGGCGAATTCGTGGACCTGCGCCCAAAGCTGGACGCCGCCGGCGTGCGCTACCGCATTCGCATCTTCGACGGCCAGCATGGATGGGCGCCCCGAGAGGTCTGGATCGAGGCGCTTAACTGGATGGACATTCAAGCCATGGCCTCAGGAACGATGCTGCGCGATCCCGTACGCATCCGGCAGACTCTCGACGGCGGGCTCGCCCAGGCCCGCGACTTCCAGTCCCAAAATAATTGGTTGGCCGCGCTTCGCGAATACCAATCGCTGGTGCGTGATTTCCGCAATCTAGCGGACGTCAGCTCCGCGGAAGCGTCGCTCGTCGAGCTGTCGAAAGACAAAGCGGTAAAGACCGCAGAAAAAGAAGAAGCGTCGGCCCTTGCCCAACAGGCAGAAATGACCGCCAAGCCCTCGTCGCAGATGCAAGCAATCGCAGCCGGCAACCCGGACAATCTCACGTTCATGGACCTGAAGAGCGACATTGCCGATCTCAAGAGACGTGCAGCGGATTCCCGCAACACAAACGACCTGAAGTCACTGGTCGTGCGTCGGGCGCTGGGAGGATTGGTAGTAGAAGCCTATGAATCGGGTGAGCATAGTCTGGAGGAAAAGAACTATCACATCGCCCTGCTTTATTTTGATTTAGCAGCGGCAGGATCCTCGAATCCGGCATGGGCGCATTACCAGCGGGCTCGCGCCTATGCCATGCTGGCTGACCGAAGGAACACGCTTGCAGAATTAAAAGTTTCGTTGGCGGGAGGCTTCCACGAACCCTCCGCGCTGGAAGCTCCGGAGTTCCAGAGTCTTCACGGACAACCTGAGTTTCAATCTTTAGCTACAGAATGGACCCAGGCCGCCGAAAAGGAAAAATCCAAACCATGACCTTATGGGTGTTCCGCCGTTTCTCCTGACGCATGCCGGTTTTTTCGAACTCACCGCGCCCTCGCTCCAACGCACTACGACGCACCACTCAGTGCGCCTGGATCCCTTCCGCGACAAAGTTACTCTGGCAATTTTTGGCGGCAGCGAGCAGCTGGTTGAACTCAGGATCACCCCTTAGTGTCGCCATCAGAGGATCGCTTTGCAGCGCGGCATACGCACAATAGTGCCCGTCGATGGCGCTCTTGATCAGACGCAAAGCAGTATCTTTCCGGCCGCAGGCAGCCATGAGAGTGGCGTCCCAGTAACGGTTCTCGGGGTCGGGATCAGCGAAAAAACCGGGTGTAGCTGCGCGGACCTCTTGATCGAGCTCGGCTGGGCGGAGCTGGGTCGAAACACGCAATCAATGACTGCCCGGAAGGGATCGTCGGTTGACACTTTCTTCGCGCTTTCTCGGGCCTCCGCCTGCTTGCCCGCGCGTTCGAAATGGAGAGGCAGATTGACCGGACCCAGCCGAACCCGGATCCAGCCGGAGAAAGTCCATCCCCCGTTCGGTATTGCCCATCAGATCAAACACAAAAGAACAGGAGCGGAATTGATAATTTCCGGGATCAAGCGACAAGGCCGTGTCGCACTCCTGTGCGGCCTCCTGGAGCATTCCGCCATAGCGCAGCACATAACTCAAGGCAAAGTGCGCCATCGCATTCTCCGGATGACGTGCCACCAGAGCCTTCGCGTCCTTATAGGCCTTGCCCAACTCCCCTGTTTCTACCCGATTAGTGATCAGCATGCCCGGCCGCGTCGCTGTAGTCCGGATCGAGGGCGAGGGCCCGCTCGTAGGCAGCGGTCGAACGCTGGAACATCGGCGTCACCGCCATCCGAGTAGTGAGAGTCATAGTAGTAGCGCTCTCCCAGCGCGCGCCAGGCGGGCGCATAGGTGGCATCCAGACCGACGGCCCGCTCCAGCATGGCGATCGCTTCTTTATTGAGAGCCGCATCATGAGGCAGCGAGACGCTGCGCAAGTACAGATCGTAGGCCTCTTCGTTCTTGGGACGGGTTCCCGCTTCGGCTGAATTTTCACCCGCACCCAGCGCCGGAACCAGGCCCTGGCGGACTTTCGCCGCGATCTGTCTCCGCATGGCGATCATGTCCGCGGCCCCGACGTTGAGCGTGTCCCGCCACACCGTGCGATTGTTGGCGACATCGACTGCTTCCAGCGTGATCTGCAGCTGGTCGCCTTCCTTGAGGTAGTGACCGGTGACGATATCGGTAACGCGCATCTCGCGTCCCGCCTGTTCCAGATCCAGGCTGGGCGAGTTGTACTTGCTGGTGGTGGCGAAAGGACGGATGGACAAGGCATGGGCGTAGCTCAGCGCGGTCGCGATCTCGTCAGGCAAGGCAAGGCGCAGAAAATCGACGTCCTTGTCCGCACTCATGTTCTGGAAAGGAAGAACGGCGACCGTGGTTGGATTGGCGGAACTCGCCTTGGGTGCGTCGCGATGTTTGAGCTGCCAGAAAAGAACGGCGATGATCGCGACCGCAATCACGGCAACCAGCGCGACGATTTTCCCGCTGATTTTTCCGGAAGCTGGTTTTTGCGCGGAGTCCGCCGCCGCCGAGTCGCGACTGACAGCTGCGTGCCGGCTGGAGCTCGAGGATCCGGTTGCCGATGCCTTCAGCATCGCACTCAGCGGCAGGTATCGGCCTTCGCCGCTGTCTGTGTCCCGCTTCAGGCGTTGCAGATCGCTGCGCATCTCCGAGGCGTGCTGGTAGCGCAAGCGAGCGATCTTTTTCCAGCGCCTTGTCGATGATGTCTTCCAGCTTGGAGGGCACGTCGGGATTCAGGCGCACGACGGGCGTCGGCCCTGAATCCAGGATGGCTTTGAAGATCAGTGCCGAGGTATCGCCCCGGAAGGGCAAGGTGCCGGTGGCCATCTCGTACAGCACCGCGCCGAAGGAGAACAGGTCGGTGCGGGCATCGAGTTCCTTTCCCTTCGCCTGCTCCGGCGACATATAAGCCACCGTGCCCACCATAGTGCCCGGACTGGTCAGGTGCTGCTCGTCAATGGTGCCGGTCATGGTGTTGGCCGATGCCACCTGGCTGGACGAACCGGCGGCGGCGCGACCTTGGCCAGCCCAAAATCGAGAATCTTGGCGTGGCCGCGCTTGGTCACGAAGATGTTTGCGGGTTTGATATCGCGGTGGACGATATCTTCGGAGTGAGCCGCATCGAGGGCGTCGGCGATCTCGATCGCCAGCGAGAGCAGCGTCTCATTTTCCAGTGGACGGCCCGCGATCATGTGCTTCAGGGTCAGGCCATCCAGAAACTCCATCGCGATGAAGCGCTTGCCTTCGTGCTCGCCGATCTCGTAAATGGTGCAAATGTTGGGATGGTTGAGGGCGGAGGCGGCACGGGCTTCGCGGCGGAAGCGTTCCAGGGCTTGCGGGTCTTGGGCGACGTCGTCAGGCAGGAATTTCAGGGCGACAAAGCGACCGAGAGATGTGTCCTCGGCCTTGTAGACCACGCCCATCCCGCCACCACCCAGCTTTTCGACGATGCGGTAGTGCGAGATGGTCTGCCCGATCACTGGCGCGAATCTTACGTGGACGAAACAGGACAAGTCAATGAAAGCCAAGACGTTCGTCCTTACTTGTCGTGCCCACGCAGGGCTGAGCTAAAAAACGCAAATCGGCTCACATAAGCGCCCTCCACTCGTCCAAAGCACGGGAGGATTTCGAACCTTGAACATCCGGGAAGTGTTGCGGCAGACCGCCTCTTCCATCGCCGCGCACAAACTGCGTAGCTTTCTGACCATGTTCGGGATCATCTGGGGAATCACTTCCGTCATTTTGCTGGTCGGCCTGGGTAAGGGATTCAGCCGCGACCAGAAAGAACGCCTCAAGACCATCGGCGTCGATCTCGCCATCATCTGGGGCGGCCGCACCAGCGCACAGGCAGGCGGTTACGCTGCCGGACGCCCGGTGCGCCTCTCGATTCAGGATGCATACACCATCAAGAACGAAGCCTACCTGATCAAGACGGTGAGCCCGGAACTTCGTCGCAGCGTCGCCGAAGTCAGCCGCTACAACGCGGCATCGCGGCCGGTGCGCGGCGTATGGCCCGACTACCAGCGCTTTCGCTCGCTCAAAGTGCAGGAAGGCCGCCTGATGAGCGATGACGACGAAAAGGAGGGCCGGCGCGTGGTCGTGCTGGGCGTTGAATCGCGCGACCAGTTGTTTCCCGGCAAGCCCGCCATCGGCGAGACGCTCACCATGGATGGCTCGCCTTACACCGTCATCGGCGTGCTGGAAAAGAAGAAACAGAACGGCAGCTACGGCAGCGGTCCCGACAATACCCAGCTCTTCGTCCCGTACTCCTCGATGGCCCGCGATTTCCCGCCGCCGGAGAAACCCGGCATCTCCAAGGGATGGATCAACAACCTGGTGGTCGAGGTAGCTGATCCGGAACATCACGAAGAGGCGATGCAACAGATCTACCGGATCCTCGGACGCGAACACCACTTCGATGCCAACGACAAAGACGCCCTGTTCATCTGGGACACGCTCGACGGTTCGAAGCTGGTCGAACGTATCTTCGACATCATGACTATTTTCTTTGGCGCGGTGGCCTTGATGACGCTTTCGCTCGGCGGCATCGGCGTGATGAACATCATGCTGGTCAGCGTCACCGAGCGCACCCGCGAGATCGGCGTGCGCAAGTCGATGGGCGCAACCGCGCGTGATATCCGCAACCAGTTCTTCGCCGAATCCGCGGCGCTCATGATCATCAGCGGAGCATGTGGGCTGGGTATCGGCGTCGGTATTTGTGTCCTGGTCGAGTAATCTGCAGTTGCCGGACATCGTGCCCCATCCGGTGATCTCGCCGCTGGCGATCTTCGTATCGTTGTTGACGCTTGGGGCTGATCACCGTGGGCGCGGGAATGTATCCGGCGCAACGCGCCGCCGCGCTCAGTCCTATCGAGTGCCTGCGTCAGGAGTAGGGCGTCGGAGTGGCGCTCAGAAAGGGTGAACGCTCGCCAGATGCGCATCAAGGAACTGATCCTGCAAAGCTGGGACGCGCTGTCGCGCAACCGCCTGCGTTCTATCCTGACCATGATGGGAATCGTCTGGGGACTGACCACCGTCGTACTCCTGCTGGGCTATGGCGAAAGCGTGAGCCAGGGCGTGCTCGCCGCGTTCCTCGGAATCGGAAACAACGTGATCATGGTCTGGCAGGGACAGACCAGCCTGCAGGCTGGTGGACAGCGCGCCGGCAAACGCATTCACTTCAAGTACGAGGATCTGCAGGCCATCCGCGACGAAGCGCCGCTGGTCCGCCTGGTAAGCGCCGAATGGGATGACCCCATCGCCTTCAAGTACGGCGATAAGGTGATTTCCGTTTCCTCCAAGGCGGTGCAGTATCCCTACCGAGAAATGCGCAAGCTGAACGTCGCCGAGGGTCGCTACTTCGAGGAGAGCGACTTCGCCGAACATCGCCACGTCCTGATCTTTGGGCCGAATGCCGCCAAGAAAGTATTTGGCAATCGCGATCCGGTCGGCGATCACGTCACTATCAACGGGCAGACCTGGGATGTGATCGGGCTGCTGCAATTGAAAATTCAGGACTCCTCCAACAACGGTCCCGACAATGAGAATGTCTTCCTGCCTTTCGAAAGCCTGAGCGATATCAATGACCAGCGCGATCCCGAGATGATCGTGTTCCAGCCGGTCACCGCACTTCTGCATACAGCGGCCCTGGGCCAGGTGAGAGAGGTGCTTGCCCGCCGCCATAACTTCGATCCCAAGGACGACAAATCCAGCCCCGAGTGGGACACAGTGGAGGATGCGAAAGAGATTGAGCAGTTCGGAATCGCGCTGCGCCTGATCCTCGGATTCATTGGCGTGCTTACTCTGGGCGTTGGCGGCATCGGCGTGATGAACATCATGCTGGTCAGCGTTACCGAGCGAACAAAAGAGGTGGGCCTGCGCAAAGCGCTGGGCGCACGCAATCGCGATATCGCACTCCAATTCCTGGTAGAAGCCCTGGTGCTCACCTTCGCCGCCGGAGCGATAGGAATGCTGGTCTCGGTTGTGCTGGCGCACGCCATTCCGCCCATGCCGCTCTACTCCGAGATGTACAAAACCGCAAATCACGAAGGCGACATTATCCTGAAAACTTCCAGCAGCGTGATGCTGATCGCCTTCGTGATTCTCGCCTTTGTCGGTGTCACCGCAGGCATGTGGCCCGCGCTGAAGGCCTCACGCATGGAGCCGGTCGAAGCCCTGCGCTGCGAATAACGGAATGCACCGATCAACCGACGCTCGGCCGTTTGGGTAGAATTCTGTCCAATGTCCCCGCCCAAGCGGAGCTTGGACGGGGCACCCTCTGGGTCTCTAAATTGCCCCAAAAACTGTCATCCCGACCATAGTGTGGCGAAGCGAGCGCAGTGGACGGACCTGCTTTGTCCCTATCCGCGAGCTGCTTGTGCCCACGTTGCCTAGAAAACTCTCCACACAAAATGAGCAATCAGCAAAAACAGCAGCACCATAAATGCGCTGATCCAGATGAGAAAGTTAACCGTCAGTTTTGGGGATTCGATCTCTTTTTTGTCCATGGCGCAAGGATACGCTTCGGGAGTGATGCGGCGGTGCGTGGGCGTGGGAATGGCCCCTGCGCGGCTCGGCCATTCAGCTCGCGGACGCCTTCAAAGCAGGTCGCTACAGTGCGCTCGCTTCGCTCCGCTCCGGTCGGGATGACAAAGTTTGGCGGGATGAATGCGCGGATAAATGCCACAGCTAAACAAAAATGCCGCGATTTTGATCGCGGCATTTCTGGTCTCTGGTTATGGAAAAGAAAACGATTTAGTGACGACCACCGCCGTGTCCGCCGCCGCCGAAGCCGCCGCGGCCTCCGCGTCCAGGGCCACCGCGTCCACGTCCTCGGCCACCGCCACCGCCGCCGGCCGGCCGCCGCGGCCGCGGTCGCCGCCTCGATCTGGACCGCGATCGCGCTGCGTTCCGGGCCGCGTTCCCCTGCTCCGGCTCCGGCTACCGGCGCATCGCGGTTGAAGTTCGGTTCGTCGTCGGCAAAATCGGCGCCGCCTTCGATGGTCAGTGCGGGAGCGTGAGCAGGCTTCGCCGCCGCCGCTCGCTCCGCCACCATTTTCCGGCGGAAGTTCGCCGCCACCCATCTTTGCGCGCTGTTCCTTGAGGATGGCTTTGCGCGACAGCCGGATGCGGTTGCCTTCGACGGCCAGCACTTTCACCAGCACCTGATCGCCTTCTTTCAGTTCGTCGCGGACGTCCTTGATGCGATGCTCCGCGACTTCGCTGATGTGCAGCAGACCGTCGGTGCCGGGAATGATCTCGACGAATGCGCCGAAGTCAGCCAGCCGGGTGACGGTGCCGAGATAGGTTTTGCCGATCTCGGCCGTGGCCGTCAGGTCGCCGATGATCTGCAGGGCCTTGGCGGCCGAAGCCTCGTCGTTCGAGGCCACGTTGATCTTGCCCGAGTCCTCGACGTCGATCTTCACGCCGGTGCGCTCGATGATGCTGCGAATCATCTTGCCGCCGGGCCCAATCACGTCGCGAATCTTGTCGACCGGAATCTGCAGGGTGTAGATACGCGGAGCGAAGGACGAAACCTTCTCGCGTGGAGCGGACATGACCGCGTTCATCTTGTCGAGAATGAACAGCCGTCCGCGCTGGGCCTGGGACAACGCTTCGCGCATGATCTGCGCCGTGATGCCGCCGACCTTGATGTCCATCTGCAGGGCGGTGATGCCGTCCTTGGTGCCGGCGACTTTGAAATCCATGTCGCCGTAGTGATCTTCGGCGCCGGCGATGTCGGTCAGGATGGCGTAGTTGCTCGCCTTCCTTGACCAGTCCCATGGCAACGCCGGCCACCGGAGACTTCAGCGGAACGCCCGCATCCATCAGCGACAGCGAAGCTCCGCAAACGGTCGCCATCGATGACGAACCGTTCGACTCCAGAATGTCGGAGACCACGCGCATGGCATAGGGCCACTTGTCTTCGTCCGGCAGCACGTTCGCGATGGAGCGTTCCGCCAGCGCTCCGTGACCAATTTCGCGCCGCCCTGCACCGCGCAGAAATGCAACTTCTCCAACCGAAAACGGCGGAAAGTTATAGTGCAGCATGAAGCGTTTCTTGGCTTCGCCTTCGAAGACTTCGAGGCGCTGCATGTCGTCGCTGGTGCCGAGAGTGGTGGTGACCAGGGCCTGGGTTTCGCCGCGGGTGAAGATGGCCGAGCCGTGGGTGCGGGGCAGGACGCCGACTTCGATCCAGATGTCGCGAATCTGATCGAAGGCGCGGCCGTCGGGACGGCGCTTCTTGTTGATGACCTGCTCGCGGAAGATGCGTTCGCGCAGGGTCTCGTAAGTAGGTCTTCAGCTTCTTCTGGGCGGCTTCGTCATCCTCCGGGATGGCAGCCTGCAGCTCCTTCTTCAGTTCGCGGACCAGGGTGTAGCTTTCCGCCTTGGGATGCTTCTGGGTGTCGAGGCGGTCGGTCAAGATCGGCGCCGACGCGCTTCTTCAGATCGTCGTAATAAGCCTGGTCGAACTCCGGAGGAGTGACCTGCGCGCTTCGGCTTCCCTGCCTTTTGCCGCAGATCGTTGATGGCGGCGCAAATTTTCTTGATTTCGGTGTGGGCGAATTCGATGGCATCCACGACCGTTTCTTCTTTCACTTCCTTGGCGCCGGACTCGATCATCACGATGCCGTCGGCAGTGCCGACCACCATGATGTTCAGCAGGCTCTCGCGCATCTCGCTGTAGGTCGGGTTGATGATGAATGCGCCATTGACCAGGCCGACGCGCACCGCGCCGATGGGACCTTCGAACGGAATGTCGGAGATGGTCAGCGCGGCCGAGGCGCCGTTGATGCCGGCGACGTCGGGATCATTCTCGGTGTCGGCGGAGAGCACGAAGGCAATGACCTGGGTCTCGCAGCGGAAGCCATCCGGGAACAGCGGGCGCACCGGGCGATCAATCTGGCGGCTGGTGAGAATTTCGCGCTCGCTGGGACGGCCTTCGCGCTTGATGAAGCCGCCGGGGATGCGTCCGCCGGCGTAGGTGTATTCGCGATAGTCGACGGTCAGGGGGAAGAAATCGATTCCTTCGCGGGGATCGGGATTGGCGGTGGCGGTGGCCAGAACGACGTTGTCGCCAATGCGCACCACGACCGAACCGTGCGCCTGCTTGGCTAATTTTCCGGTTTCAAATGAGATGGGTTTACCGCCGGCAAGTTCAACAGATACTTCTTGTTTCATGATTCATTTCCTTTTGGGCAGGAGGACACGCGCGTGCGTTTGGAAGAGACTGCACAGGTGAAGGGCAAGAGCCAGTAGCGTTTTGGAGATGGCCGGAAACACACCGTTCGCGGCTTTTTTCCTTATTGCGTGACGGCCGTCTGCGCGACGGCCAGATGATTCCGATGGTGGTCCGGCGAGTACACCCCGAGCCGGGAACGGCCCCGCTGAAACCTACTTGCGCAGGCCAAGCTTATGCACAACCGTCTTGTAACGCTCGGAATCGTATAGCTTGAGGTAGTCGAGCAGGCGGCGACGCTTGCTGACCAGCATGAGAAGACCGCGGCGCGAACCGTGATCCTTCTGGTGCGTTTTGAAGTGCTCCGTCAATTGACCAATGCGCTCGCTTAGCAACGCGATTTGGACTTCGGGGCTGCCCGTATCGGTGGGATGCGTGCCGTACTGGTCGATGAGGGATTTCTTTTGCTCTCTGGCTAGCACTAACCTAGTGCACTCCTGTCTTCTAGTTTCAATTTGTTCGTAACGTGCAATTAAGGTAACACGCTGTAGACCAGGGTGTAAAGGCAGATGGCGAAGCGTAAACCCGCGGTTCGAACTTTTACCCCGAATTGAAGTAGTCATCCTTAGCTTGCGAAGAGCCTGCCCTGAGCGAAGTCGAAGGGATCTGGCGTGCAGCGTATGCGCAGTTATTCCAACAGCCTGTTCGGCGTGCACGCCAGACCCTTCGGGACTGAAGTCCCTCAGGGTGAGGCCGGGTGGTTAGTTGTCCGATGCGTGACCGGGGGTGCTGCCCTTCTGGCATACCAAAGGCTTCGCCCCCGCAGGCATCTGAGATTAATATAGTCATGCCAGTTGCCATGACAGTCCGATGCAATCAATGCGGTCACGAAAATAATCCCGAATACCGCTTTTGCGGGATGTGTGGAGCTCCGCTTGCCCGCCTACGGTCCGCCACCCGCGAACCGGACGAAAGCCAGAGTCTCGCCGGTCGGCGGTCCATCCTTCCTGGGCTTGGGAGATGACCGCACCACGCGACCTCGATTATTTGCTGGATGACGAACCGCCGCGCGGCCACGGACGTCTGTACCTCGCGCTTGCTTCTGCTGGTGGTGAGCGCTGGGCTGCTGGCCTGGCACTGGCAGCGTGACGGCTATCCCTGGGCCGGATTAATCCAGGGGACAGCTGCAAATCGCAATGCTGCCAGTTCCGTGACCGCTTCCCGCTTCCACGCCCGCCTGCAACTCCGGCCGCCGACTCACCGCCGCTTCCACCTGGGAACCCGGCCCCTCCGGAAGCGCAAGCCGCGACTGCACGCTATAACTCCTGGACCAGTAACTCCGCGGAGTTGGCCAGACTCCTGCCAGCGAGTCGCCGGCTGAAGGCGCAGCCCGATCCCAATGCGGTAGCGGCCGCGAAACCGCCCGACCAAACCTCCGAGCCCGGCGAATAGCATCCAGCCGGCCGAGAACCTGCGGCGAAACCCGCGAACGCCGCTCCAACCGCGGAACCTGTCGCGAAGCCTGCGGCCGCGCCGTCCTTCAGGCGCAGGCGAGGCTGATGCAGCCGCGCCATCTTCTGCGACCGCCTCGGTGACGCCGGTCCGGAAACCGTCCGCCGTCAAGCCCTCTGCCGACGATTCCCGCCGCCAGCCCCGAAGATCGGCTGGTGGACGAGGGAGAAAGATACTTGTACGGCCGCGGAGTTCGCGCCGACTGCGCTTTGGCGCAGAGAAATCTAATGATCGGCGCGCGGCAATCGAATCCCAAGGCGCAGACTCTGCTGGGCGCCATGTATGCCACTGGACACTGCGTCAACCGCGATCTGCCGACCGCCTATCGCTGGTTCGCCAAAGCGCTGCACGGCGATCCCGGAAACTCGCGGGTGCAGCGTGATCTGGAAGTGCTCTGGAAACAGATGACGCCGGAAGAACGACTGCTGGCGATGAAGAGCCAGTAGCCAGAACATCGACTACCAAGGACACGAGCGAAGGATTTCAGATTTCCCTCGTGGAACTGTGTCCTTGGTGGTTATTGCTTTTGATGGCGCCGAATCGCACTGCGGATTTTAATGAGAATGAGGATGACGATGTGCAGCGGTTTCCGGCGAGCTCATAACCAGTCGTCCGTGCTGTACTCCCTTGGTGCTGATCAGCCGGTCGGCCAGCTTTTGCACGTCTTTGGATTTGCCGCGAAGCACAACCACCTCGAGACAGCTTTCGTGATCCAGATGAGCATGCAGCGTGGAAATAATCACGTGATGATGCTCATGCTGAAGATCGGTAAGCTTCTCCGGCAACAGGCGCGTGTGATGATCATAGATAAGCGTGACCGTGCCGACCACAAAGGCGTCGGGAGCGACCACCGCCGATCCCACCAGCCGGTCGCGGATCAGATCGCGAAACGCTTCTGAACGATTCTCGTAACCCTTCTGCGCGATGAACCTGTCAAAGCGGCGAAGCAGGTCGGAATCGATGGCTACACCGATGCGGCTGAGATCTCCCATTCAGGGCCTCTCTTCAATGTTGTTCGGCCTAGTTTACTCCCGAATTGTGAGCAACGCGGGTCGGATAGTCAGCGGCTCGTGTCTGAGGCTCTTGTCGAACCCGACAAATGCTGCTATGGTTTCCGGCGGCACACTGCGCGCCATCAGAGTAACCTATTGCGGCTGAAGAGGATGGTACCGAAGGTGCCAGATCTGTGGGCAATCCGCTCAGGCATTGCGCAGCGTACTTTTGAAAGGATGAGATAACCGTTTGTCCGGCGCTGAATTAAAGGGAGGCGCGACCGACGCTGTCGCTGGTGGGAGCGATACGCTCGGGCGACGAGAGCGCCATGGCGACGCTGTACGACCGCTATTCCTCCATCGTGTACGCCGTCGGGCTGCGGGTGCTGGGCGACACCGGCGCGGCCGAGGACGTGTTGCAGGAAGTGTTCATGCAGCTGTGGCGCAATCCCGGAGTATTTGACGCGAGCCGCGGCAACCTGGGGGCGTGGCTGGCGGTGATTACCCGCAACCGCGCCATTGATAGCCTGCGCAAACGGCGTCCTGAAACCGATATCGCCGACGTCGTGGTCTCGGTCGAACCGGACATGGCGGGCGATGCGGAGCGGTCGCGGGCCATGGAAAAAGTTCGCGGCACCCTGGGCGGCATGCCGGCAGCGCAACGAAGCGCGCTGGAGATGGCTTACTTCGAAGGTCTGACCCATACCGAAATTGCGGCCAAGACGGGAGAGCCGCTGGGCACGATCAAGACTCGCATTCGCGCCGGACTGATGGCCCTGCGCAAGGCTTTTGAATCATGAGCGCGCACGAACAATTCGCCGACGATCTCGCACTGCTCGCCCTGGGGGCATTGCAGGGTGACGAGCGCGTCGCGCTGGAAAAGCATCTGGAAGGGTGTGCCGCCTGCCGCCGCGAGCTCGAGCAATTGCGCGGAGACACGGCATTGCTGGCGCTTTCGGCGTGCTGGTCCCGCGCCTCCGCGTCGCGCTCGCGGGAACGCCTGCTGAAGGCGATCGCCAAGGAGCCGCGGGCGCCAAGGGCGCGCGATCGCGCCAGCTGGTCGTGGACGCTGATGCCCTGGTTGGCGGCAGCGGCATTTGCCCTGGCAGCAGTTTTCTTCTTCCAGCAGAGCGACCGCCTGTCCCAGCGGGTGGCCGAGTTGCAAGAGCCAATCAGCCCAGCAGCAGGCGCAACTCGAACGTGCGCGCGAAGTGGTTTCAACCCTGACCTCGACGAACGCAATGCGCGTGACCCTGGTCGCGGCGCAGACTCCGCCGCAGCCGCAGGGCAAAGCGATCTATGTTCGCGACCGCTCCAGCCTGGTTTTCCTCGCCAGCAACATGCCGGCTTTGCCGCCGCAAAAGGCGTACGAACTGTGGCTGATTCCAACCAACGGAGCGCCCATCCCGGCCGGAGTCTTCAAGCCCGACGCCCATGGCAGCGCGACGGTCATTGAGCCGCCACTGCCCGCAGGAGTCGAGGCCAAAGCATTTGCGATTACGGTCGAGCCGGAACAGGGATCGGCAACCCCCACGATGCCGATTGTGATGTTGGGCGCTGGGGAATAAATGTAGCGCCGCCGTCTCGGCGGCTGTCCGTGGGGGCGTCTCGCCCCCACCTGAGGGCAAGATGCCCTCAGGACATCCGGCAAGATGCCGGCGCTACTATTTCACGCTAGCAACCAATCAAGCTTCTTCGCTTTCCTTCAACTTCGCGATTACGCCGAAGTCTTCCAGCGTGGTGGTGTCGCCCTTCACGTCGCCGCTGCTGGCCAGTTCGCGCAACAGGCGGCGCATGATTTTCCCGCTGCGCGTTTTCGGCAGCATGTCGGTGAAGCGAATATCGTCCGGCTTGGCCATGGCGCCGATCTCTTTCGCCACCCACTTTCGCAATTCGTCTTTCAGCTCGGGCGTTGGCTTTCTTCCGTGCTCCAGGGTTACGAAAGCTGAGATCGCCTGGCCCTTGATTTCATCCGGACGCGCCACCACCGCGGCCTCCGCGACCGCTTCGTGCGCCACCAGCGCGGACTCCACTTCCATCGTGCTCAGGCGATGGCCGGAGACATTGATCACGTCGTCGACGCGGCCCATGACCCAGAAATAGCCGTCTTTATCTTTGCGGGCGCCATCGCCGGTGAAGTATGTGCCCGGAATCTGCGACCAGTACTGGCTGCACGTAGCGGTCGGGATCGCCATAGATGGTGCGCAGCATTCCCGGCCAGGGCTGCTTGAGCACCAGGAATCCGCCCGAGCCTTCGGGCACCGGTTTGCCATCCATGGTCACGATCTCGGGAACCACGCCGGGAAAGGGACGGGTCGCCGAGCCCGGCTTGGTCGCGATCGCGCCGGGAATCGGGCTGAGCATGATGTGCCCGGTTTCGGTCTGCCACCAGGTATCGACGATCGGGACAGCGGTTGTGGCCGATGACTTCGCGATACCACATCCACGCCTCGGGATTGATCGGCTCGCCGACCGTGCCCAGCAGGCGCAGGCTGTCGAGCTTGTGTTTCTTGCGGCCACTCGTCGCCCCACTTGATGAAGGTGCGAATCGCGGTGGGCGCGGTGTAGAAGAATATTTACCTGGTGGCGGTCGATGATGCTCCAGAAGCGGTCGGGCTCGGGGAAGTTGGGCGCGCCTTCGTACATCAGGCTGGTGGCGCCGTTCTGCAGCGGTCCGTAAACGATGTAGCTGTGGCCGTGACCCAGCCGATGTCGGCGGTACACCAGTAGGTGTCTTCTTCCTTGAGATCGAAGACCCACTTCGTGGTGATGTAGGTGCCGACGGAATAGCCGCCGGTGGTGTGCACGACGCCCTTCGGCTTGCCGGTGGTGCCGGAGGTGTAGAGGATGTAGAGCGGATGCTCGGCGTCGAGCGGCTCGGCGGGACAATCGTCGGAGGCGTCGGCCATCAGCTCGTGCCACCAGTGATCGCGGCCGGGCTGCATGTTGATCGGCGTCCCGGTGCGCTTGTAGACGACCACGTGCTTCACCGACGGACAGGACTTCAGCGCTTCTTCGACCGCCGGAAACAACTTGACCTCGGCGCCGCGGCGGTAAGAGCCATCCTGCGTGATGACGGCCACGGCCTGCGAGTCGTGAATGCGATCGACCAGCGCGTTGGAGGAAAATCCGCCGAAGACGACCGTGTGCGGCGCGCCGATGCGGGCGCAGGCCAGCATGGCGATGGGCAACTCGGGAGTCATCCCCATGTAGATGGCGACGCGGTCGCCTTTCTTGACGCCCAGCGATTTCAGAACGTTGGCGAACTTCTGCACTTCGCGATGAAGTTGCTGGTAGGTCAGGGTGCGGACTTCGCCGGGCTCGCTTTCCCAGATCAATCGCGGCCTTGTTCTTGCGCGCGGTCTGCACGTGGCGGTCGAGGCAGTTGTAGGAAAGATTGATCTGGCCGCCGACGAACCACTTGGCCCAGGGATGGTTCCATTCCAGAACCTTGTCCCACTTCTTGAACCAGTGCAGCTCGTTGGCGATTCCGGCCCAGAATTTTTCCGGCTGCTCGACCGACTCGCGGTAGATGCGCTCGTAGTCTTCCAGGCTCTTGATGTGCGCCTGCTGGCGGAAGTGCTCCGGACATTCGAACTTTCTATCTTCGTGCAGGACGGACTCGATATTGCTGCGGGCATCCGCCGTGGGAGGTTTATCTGGCATGCTGGTCCCTCTTAATTAAACCAGGTATTAGACTTCAGGAACGCGCATCGCAGATTTTACAGGGCGGAAGGCGGAATGTCTGCCCGGGCACGGGCAGTAGTGTCCTAACTCAGGTGTGCTTTACGAACTTAGCGGATGTTCTTTGCGTTTCTTTGCGGTTAGGTCTTTTGACTTTTCCCGAGATCAAAGTAAATGATTCTTAACCGCAAAGGTCGCAAAGGAATGCCGCAAAGGACGCGAAGGCAGGTTGTCTCGCCAAGCCGCGCCATGCATACTAGCAAGCTAGAAAAAGCGGAGCCGCCAGAATGTTCAAGTCTAGTCGGGCCTTCGTCGCCGTTGTTTTCCTGGTGATGCTAGGCCCTGCCCTCCGGGCACAGGTGCGACCGGCAACTGAAAACCTGATCCATGTCGAAATAGCCGGCCTGCGCAGCGACAAGGGAGAGGTTCTCTGTGCGCTGTTTTCCTCTCCCGGCGACTTTCCCAAGCGCGCCGACAAAGCGGTGATGCGAAGCAAAGCCGCAATCGCCAAAGGCCATGCCATATGTGAATTTCCGGGTGCGCTTCCAAACACATACGCCGTCTCCGTCATCCACGACGAGAATTCCAACGGAAAGCTGGACACCAACTTCATGGGCATTCCGCGTGAAGGCGTAGGCGCATCAAATAATGCCAAAGGCCATTTCGGACCACCAAAGTTCGACGCCGCTTCGTTCCGCTATCCTGGTGGACGTCTCGATCTGAAAATAACGATCACCTATCTATGAACCGGCCAGGTAATCACACTCAACCCAGGAGGCTCTCCCATTGACTCCGGCCCGAATTGCTGTCGCAGGCAGTTACGCCACTGGATTGACCATGAAAGTGGAGCGCATGCCCAGCACTGGCGAGACGCTTTTGGGAACCGGTTATCGCGTGGACTACGGCGGAAAGGGCTCCAACCAGGCGGTGGGTTGCGCACGGCTCGGCGGGCAGGTCAGCTTCATTGCGCGCATCGGAAAAGATCCTTTTGGCGAAATGGCGCTGCGGCTTTATCGCGACGAAGGCATCGATGTCGCGCACGTGACCCAAACCGCCGATGCACCTACCGGAGTCGGATTCATCATTGTTGAGTCCTCAAGCGGCCACAACTGCATCACCATTGATCCGGGAGCCAACGAGTTGCTGACTGCCGGCGACGTTTCAAGCTGCGAAGCCGCGTTTAGTTCCGCGGCGGTGGTACTCACACAGCTTGAAATTCCCGTGGCCGCAGCCGAGGCGGCGCTGGCTTGCGGACGCGCTCTGGGCGCCGTCACCATTCTGAATCCCGCTCCGGTCCGGTCTCTGCCGCCATCTGTCCTGCAGTTGATAGACGTTCTCACTCCGAACGAAACTGAAGCCAGGGTGCTCGCGGGGCGCAGTCCGGATGCGACCGTCGCACCGGAGGAAGTCGCGCGCGCGTTGATTCGGAGCGGCGTCAAACAGGTCGTGATGACCCTCGGCGAAAAGGGCGCACTGATCGTGACCGCGACGTCTTCCGCGCATGTGCCCGCGATGCAGATGTCCGCGGTCGACACAACCGGCGCGGGCGACGCCTTCAACGCCGGCCTGGCGGTGGCGATGGCTTGTGGGGACAGCCTTGAAGCCGCGGTCCGGTTCGCCGTTGTCACTGGCGGATTGGCCGTTACAAAAGAAGGCGTGATTCCTTCCCTGCCTAGGCGCGAGCATGTCCTGCAGTTCTACCGTCAGCACGGTCTTACATCTCCGAGTTGGCTCTAAGAACGGCCCTAAGCGCAGCCGGAGCTTTCTGTTACGCTTGAACCGCGCGGTGCTTCGTTTCCGATCGCGCCTTCGCAAAACCTCGGCCACAAAGAATATCCTGGGAGATCGGACTGGATGGCCAATGGCTTTACCGCATTCCTGAAACGCTGCCGGGATAACTACTACCTGAGCATGTTGCTGGCAAATCCTGCAAAGCATCTCTCGTCCGTTTCTCGCGGCCTCGCGCTCCGGCTTCAGCGTAGCGTCCGCAAGAATGGGGTCACGATCCAGCTTCCCAACGGCAAAAACCTGACCATCGGGCGGGATGCGGGAGTCGGACTGGCATCTCTTCTCTTTTGGCACGGACTCGACGGCTACGAGCCCGAAACATCGCGCACACTTCGATCCTTGTTTGAACGTGCAGCCACCTTTATTGATGTGGGAGCCAACTGCGGACTGTATTCCATCTTGGGGCCGCTGTGGAATCAAAACCTCCAGGTGGTAGCGTTTGAACCGGTCCCGGAAATATTTGAAAGACTCACGAGGAACGTCCGGCTCAATCAAGTGGAAGGGCGCGTCCGGTGCGAGAACGCCGCGCTGTCCAGCCGATCCGGGCGCACCATTCTATTCCTCCCGGCGCATCAAGGCGCGGACCTCGAAACTACCGGGACACTGACCGTCGAGAGTTGGCAGGCCAGAAAAGGATCTCCCCGCCTCGATGTTGGAACCCTGCGATTCGACGACTACGAAGCGCGTCACCCGATGCGTGTGGATCTGATAAAGATCGACGTTGAGGATTTTGAGGCCGATGTGCTTGGAGGCATGCAGGCAACAATCATGCGCGACCGTCCGTTCATAATCTGTGAAGTTCTGCCGCGGCCTCATCGCAATCAGCGAACTAGGGACATCGTGGCAGCTTTAAACTACCAACCTTATTGGATCACGCCTGCCGGATACATCCAGGTACCGCATTTCGATTTCGCTCGCGGCGATTTTACCGATTTCCTGCTATCGCCGGTGTCGACAGACGATGCCGTCATCACTGATCTTGGCGCCTTGTGGGAACTGAATCGTAATCCGCGCGCGCCGTCATTCTGAATGGCCTTCAGGCCACGAAGGATCTGCCGTGCATCGCCGCAGATCCTGGGAGAATTCCGGTTCGCGCCGCGCCAAACCCCTCGCTTCGCTCGGGAGGACGCCGCGAAGTAAGAGGATCAATACAGGCGGGTTTCATCCCGCCGAACTTTGCAGCTATGATGTGTGCCTATGGCCAACAAAGTTCGCTGGGGAATTTTGAGCACGGCTGCCATCGGGGTTAAGAAAGTCATCCCCGGAATGCAGCGGGGAAAGTTCACCGAGGTGACCGCGATTGCCTCTCGTGACCGCCGCAAAGCCGAAGAAACAGCGCGCAAGCTTCGTATTCCCAAGGCGTACGGCTCCTACGAGGAACTGCTCGCCGATCCTCAGATTGAGGCGATCTACAATCCCTTACCGAACCAGCTTCATGTTCCCTGGTCGATCAGGGCAGCTGAAGCCGGCAAGCATGTTTTGTGTGAGAAACCGCTCAGCCTGACAGTGGCGGAAGCCAAAACTCTTTTGGCGGTTCGCGACCGCACCGGGGTAAAGATCGGCGAAGCTTTCATGGTGCGCACGCATCCGCAATGGCTGCGGACCCGCGAGCTGGTCGCTTCGGGCCGGATTGGCTCCTTGCGTTCAGTGTCCGGGTTCTTCAGCTACTTCAACCGCGATGCCACAAATATCCGCAATAACCCCGACTACGGTGGCGGGGGGCTGATGGATATTGGATGCTATCCCATCAACACTTCGCGGTTCGTCTTCGGCGAAGAGCCATCGCGAGTATCAGGAATAATCGAGAAAGACCCCGAGATGAGAATTGACCGGCTGACCTCGGCCATCCTCGATTTCCCCTCGGGTCAATCCATTTTTACCTGCAGCACCCAGCTCGTGTCTTACCAGCGAATGCAGTTTCTGGGAACGAAGGGCCGCATCGAGATTGAAATTCCGTTCAATGCTCCCATCGACCGGCCATGCCGCATTTTTATCGACGACGGACGCGACGTCTTCGGCGGCGGAATTACCACCGAGACTTTTCCCATGTGCGACCAGTACACCATTCAGGCCGATGCCTTCTCCAGGGCAGTGCGCGAAGGCACTGAGGTTCCGGTCCCACTGGAAGATGCGATCAAGAATATGGCCGTCATCGAAGCAATCTTCCGCTCCGCGGAATCGGGCAAGTGGGAAACTCCACAAACCTAGAAATATCCGGGCTGAAGCCAGGCGCGTACTTGTTGAAAGTCTGAGCTACTCATATGCCTTTGCTGACGGGTTTCCTGCTCGTGCTGCTGGCTGGCTTGCTGCAGGGCTCTTTCATTCTCCCCATGACGCTGGTAAAGCGCTGGTCGTGGGAGCACACCTGGGCGACGTTTTCGCTGCTTGGCATGTTGGTCTTCAACTGGATCATTACGCTGCTGTTCGTCCCCAACATTTTCGCCGTATATGCCGCGTCGCCGGGGCGGGACCTCGCCATCCTGGCGCTGTTCGGACTGGGGTGGGGAGTCGGCGCCGTGCTGTTCGGGCTCGGGATGGACCGGTTGGGAATGGCACTGGGATACCCCATCATCATGGGCCTCATCGCTAGCCTGGGTGCACTGATTCCACTGCTTGTCTTTTTTCCGCAAACGCTCCTGACCACCAGGGGAGTGATTCTCCTCGCCGGAACCGCGCTGGTTATTTTCGGCATCGTGCTGTGCTCGATCGCTGGCTCACGCCGGACGCCTTCCGAGGGCAAATCGACCGCAGCCCGTCCCAATGCTTTCAAAATCGGATTGGCCATCGCCATCCTGGCCGGCATACTTTCCTGCCTGCCTAACGTGGGTGTGGCTTTTGGCGGAAACTTGGTCAGCGCCGCCGAGTCGTTGGGTGTCTCCCAGGCTGCGTCAGGCAATACCGTCTGGGCGCTGCTTTTCACCTTCGGGTTTGTTGCCAACCTTACTTACTGCCTGTACCTGATGATTACGCGGAAGACGCTGGCACAATATTGGAACCCGGAAACGCCGCGGAACTTGGGATTGAGCGCCCTGATGGCTCTGATGTGGATTGGAAGCTTCTATCTTTACGGAGCCGGCGCCGCCAAGCTCGGGCGCTGGGGCGTCGTGGTAGGCTGGCCGCTTTTCATTTCTCTTTCCATTATTGTTGGCAATCTCTGGGGATTGTGGCGAGGTGAGTGGCAAGGCGCCCCGGCTGCAGCCCGCCGGCTGCTGAATCTGGGACTGCTGATCCTGATCGTGGCGGTGATCGCGGTCGCGCTGAGCAACTCGTTCTGACCACATGTGCTTTGTTACCGCAGTGCGGTGAGTGCGGGTCTGGCTTTAGAATGGATTGGCGAAGAAACGAAACCCAATGGCACAGGCTTCCGAGTTCTTATCGAATCCGCAGCCGCGGGCCCGCTGGATGCGCCTCGACACCGCTCAACTACTTAAGCGGTTTTTCTTTTGCGAGCGCTCGCTGCTGGTGAGCCAGGCGGCGTGGATGCCGGCAATCGCTCCTCTCGAAATCAAGACCGGCCTCGCCCGATTTATCTGGCAGAGTGCGGAAACCGCTCACGCTCTTCGGAATCGCGTGTTCGAGCTTCGTTTCCCCAGCCGCCTGCTGGAAGAGCAAGGAGCCGACCATGCGCTGGTCGAACTGTTCGGCGCGATCAGGGATTCGCCGTCGGTGCCGGCGTTTCTGCTAAGCATCGGAAAAATCCTCCTGCCCGCTTTGCGCGATTCCTATCGTGAATATCTGCAAGCCTCAGATTCAATCGCCGACGGCCCCACTCACCGGTTTCTGTCAGTCGCGCTCTCCGAAAAAGAAGAACAGATCGACGCGTTCGAGCAACTGGGCGGAGTCTGCGCTTTCGCAGAATCCCGAACTGCGCGCAATCCGCGCTAGCCTGGATGGAAGCGGTAAAGAATCGCTTGTCGGCGGTGGGCGGAGTGGGAGTTGGGCCGTCGCCGACCGCCACCTCTACCGGGCCTTTGCCCGGAGCAAAAACTTATGTCGTTCCTGATCGCCCCGCCCGCGATCGACGGTTCTGGCCCTGCCGCTTCTACTGGCCGGACGTGGTCGATCCCGCCTATCCGTACGGCGAGGGTATGCAATTGCAACTGCGCTCGGCGATCAGCCACGTGAATGAAGTCTGGGCCGTCGAAGCCGGTGGCGTGATGTTGAGCGCCTTTGCCGACGTTTTACCATGGGAGTGGATTCACAATGCCGCGCGCTGGACTTACGATGAATCGCGCCACTGCCGCATGGGCTACGAGCGCCTGATGGCCTGGGGATTCGATCCGGCGGAAATTCCGCTGGGGACTTACATTTACGAGAGCGCATCGGGCGAAGATCCGATCTATCGCCTGGGAATGCTTTACTTTTTTGAAACCAAAAACATCAAGCACAAGCCTGCCCGCGCCCAACTCTTCCATAGCTTATGGCGACGCCGTAAGCGAGCATGACATGGATTTCGACTGGGCCGACGAAACCATGCACGCCGGCTACGGCAAACACTGGCTGAAGGAACTGCTCACCGTCCGGGGCCAGGACCCGGGCGCTTACGAAAAGGTCCGGGAACACTGCGAGAAACTGGTGCGAGACTGCGTAGCCACGGCCACCCCAGAGGAAACCGCCGACATCAAAAAGGTTGCCGCCGCACTCCTGGCCAAGGCGGCGAGCAAGAACGATGTGGGCGCACAATTCCCGCCCGCGCGCTAGTCAGTTTCCGGAACCGTCAATCACCAAGGGCACGTAGGTACACGAAGGAAACCCTTCGTGATACTTCGTGTCCTTCGTGGTTTGTGGATCTTGTGGCGTGTAACGTGACCACTGAACCCGCCAGACTCCGGTTGCTACTCTGACGGACCACAGCTATCATCTTGTTTCAACCTGTTTCTCGTAATCTCGCTATGCACATTCTGGTTTCTGCCCTGATTCGTCTCGTTGAGGGGATGTTTACCGCCGGCGTTATTGGGTCTGCGATCGTGGTCGTTCTCACCTCCGTTGAGGACTTCGAGATGCTGTTTGCGATTGAGCACGGCTCTCGCACCGGCGGAAATCGAGAAGGCGCGTAGGATCAGGGTCTCAGATCCATGGACCTGCAGCTTACCAATAAAGTCTTACTCGTCACCGGCGGCGCCAAAGGCATCGGCGCGGCCATTGTGCGCGACGCTGCCCGGGAAGGCGCTGTTCCGGTGATTGCCGATCGAGACGAGGCTGCAGCGGGACAACTTCAAGCTGAACTGCAGAGCAGTGGCGCCAGGAGTCATGTGATCACGGCCGAACTTTCGGCCGCAGAGAATTGCTCTCGCGTGATAAACGAAACGCTTCGGCTTGCCGGACGGCTGGACGCGCTGATCAACAATGCCGGAGTGAATGACAAAGTTGGACTTGAGCATGGCAGCCCCGAGCAATATATTGCGTCGCTCGAGCGCAACCTTCTGCATTACTACAACCTGGCGCACTATGCCCTGCCGTGGCTGAAGGAATCACGGGGTTGCATCGTCAATGTGAGTTCCAAGACCGCGATTACCGGACAGGGCGGCACCTCCGGCTACGCGTCGTCAAAAGGCGCGATCCTGGCGCTGACGCGCGAATGGGCGGCCGAACTGCTGCCTTATGGCATTCGCGTGAATGCGATTTTACCGGCCGAGGTAATGACTCCGCTTTACCGGCAGTGGCTGGACACTTTCCCGGATCCGAAGGCCAAGCTCGACAACATTATCGAAAAGATTCCGCTGGGCAAGAGGATGACCGGAGTGGAGGAGATTGCCGCCATGGTGATTTTCCTGACTTCCGGAAGAGCGGGACACATCACCGGCCAGCATCTGTACGTCGATGGCGGATATGTACATCTCGATCGCGCCCTGACCTAGATCGCCCTGATCTAGATAGCCCTGGCCTAGATAAATGTCGGCGGTTTATTCGCGCGCCATGGTGAGGCTGCGGCGCGGATCAACCAGTAGCCAAGCCGCGGCTCCCAGAAGACAAAGGCCTGCCGCCACCAGAAACGACATCGTCCAGCCAAAGTGGGCGGCAATCCAGGGCGTGAGCGAGGCGGTGACTGCCCCGCCAACCTGCGCGCCCGTATTCATGAAGCCGGAAACCGACCCGGACGAGCGGCCGGCGATGTCCGCAGTCACCGACCAGAACGAACTCTGCGCGAGATAGAGAGCTCCCGCACCGCCGGCCAGGACCACGCTGGCCACTCGCGCGCTCTCGACCTGCGAGCCAAAGACCAGAAAGACGCTGGCGCCGAACATAACGACAGCAGCGAGCACGCAGCGGCCGACCCGCGGCCCGTGGGTGCGGGTAAGCCGGTCGCTCACCGCGCCTCCAACGGCGCAGCAGACGGCCATCGCCAGAAATGGCAGCATGGCGTAAAACGCGCTGGCTTTCAGATTCAGCCCGCGCACCTGGGCCAGGTAGATATAGAACCAGCTGAAGAAAATCCAGGCGACATAGCCGAAACAAAAATAGCTGAGCGTGATCGCGATTACGTCCGGGCTCGCGAATACTCTGCTCCACGGCACAAGGTCGGGCTGCCGCTGGCCTGCCAAAGTTTCATCCGCCGCCGCCAAACCGGGCTGCACCAAACCAGATTGGATGTGGGCAAGCTCTTGCTCTGACACCAGCGGATGCTCTGCCGGCGCATCGCGGGCCAGCAGGTACCAGACTGCTCCAGCGACCAAACCGATTCCGGAGCACACCCAGAAAGAAGCGCGCCAGCCATAGTCAAGCATGAGGTAGGTGATCAGTGGAGGCGTAAGGCCGGCGCCGGCGCCAACACCGGCAAAGATCCAGCCGTTGGCGATGCCGCGCTCCTGCATCGGAATCCAGCGCGCAACGAACTGGTTGGATGCCGGATAAACTACCGCCTCCCCCGCTCCCAGCAGGAAGCGGGTTGCAATCAACAAAATCAGAGCGTTCCTGATGCCTGCGGGAACCGCCGCAGTCAGAGCCGTGAACACGCCCCACCACACCACTCCGGCGGCGAGTACGCGGCGCGGACCAAAGCGGTCCGCCAGGCGTCCTCCGACCGTTTGAAATAGTGCGTAGCCCCAAAGCAACGCGCTGAACACCGAGCCGAGCTGGACGTTGCTGAGGTGATAGGAAGCGGCAATGGAACTGCCCGCGATCGAGATGTTCACGCGATCCAGAAACGCGACCGCGCTCAGGATGAACATCCAGAAGATGAGCCACCAGCGCACATGGCTTTTTCCGGGACGCGGCACCTTTCCTCCCTCTTCTGATGGCGCTGACGCAGATGGCTAGCGACCGCAAAGAGCGCAACCGCCGACACTGAGCACGTAAAGCAACAAGGCTATTCTAAAAAGATGAAGCGCGGCCGCCGCTATTTTCCGCCGGCGGAGTGTTCACGGAAGACGCGCGTGAGCTGTTCCGCGACGATCTTGTCTTCTCCCGGCTGCAACATGAATGAGTTCATCACTAGGCCGGGCCGATCTTCTCCGGAGCCGATCACGATGGACGGGTTGGACTCCAGCATCAATTGTGAAACCTCCGCGGGAGTCAGGGAAATGCGTGCTGAATCCCATGTGATCGCCATGTGCGGCACATGGTTGGCGATGTCCGGAACGAAGAAAGATGTGCTCACCCCGGCCACGCTTGTAATCTGCTTCGAAATGTAGTCCAACCGGCTCTGCCATTCTTTCCACAGGGCTTCGTGGTCTTCGTTGAGATAGAGCTCCAGCGCTTTGACCATTCCCACGATTTCTTCCTTGCCGACTTTCTGGCTGCGGCCGATCGTGTCTTCGTGCGGACTGTTGTTGAGCAGCGCGTTGGCGACCAGCTCTTTTCTGCCGATCAACAGTCCGGCGCACTGCGGGCCGCGCATGGCTTTGCCGCCGCTGAAGGTGATCAGGTCATAGCCCATGTTGGCGTAGTCCCAGAGATGGGAAACCGGCGGCGTGTCGGCCGCGGCGTCGTTCATGCATGGAATCTTGTATTCCTTGCGCCAGCTTGACCCATTCGTCCACCTTGATCTGTCCGGCGGCATTGGCGAAATTGGTGAAATGCATCATCGCCGTCTTTTCGTTGACCGCCTGGCGCAGCTCATCGCGAGTCTCGATCACGACCAGCTTGATTCCGGTGTTGCGCAGTTGATGATCGAAGGGATTGCGATGGGATTTCTGGATGATCACTTCCGACTTCATCCCGGTCAGATCGGGAATCTGTTTGATGAACTGTTCGTTGTTTCCGGTAAGGATGCCAGCCAGTCCGGACTGCATGGCCGCCGCTGCGCCTGAAGTCACCGCGCCGTATATCCTTCCGGCAGCTTGAGCATCTGGGCAGATGCGATTGCCGGCGGCGACCTCCAGGTCAGCGATGCGGACAAAGTGGCGGCCGGCCTGGGCCATCACCGCTTCCAGCTCCGGGCGAAGGATGGAACCGCCGAGCACGGTCATGGTTCCTTCGCAGTTGATGACCGTCTTCACTCCGAGTTCTTCATACGGATTGCCCGACTGGCCGAATCCGCTGACCTTCACCTCCGCAGCACTGGCGGCTCTTCGGCGAAAAGCTTAGCCGGCGCCAGCAGCGAGCCCGCCACTGCGGTCAAACTTCCGAGAAAAGTGCGGCGATTCCAATTCGACCCGAGTCTCATGATGCTGCTCCTTTGCGATCGGTTGCGGTTTACCTGCGCGCCGTACCTACGAGCCGCCGGTCTGGCAGCTTCACTTCTTCACCATGGCTGCAATGCAATTGATTTCCAGCATGGAATTACCGGGAAGCGCGGCCACCGCCACCGTAGTCCGAGCCGGTCCGCCATTGGGGAAATAGGTTTTGAAGATTTTGTTCATGGGCTCGTAGTAAGCCAGGTCCGCGAGATAAACCGTGAGCTGCAGTATGCTGTCCATGGTGCCGCCGCCAGTGATTACCAGCTCTTTTACGTTTTCCATCACCTTGGTGGTGTGGCTGTCGATGTCATCCTTGCCTACCGGGCCATTGGAGTTCGCGCCCTGGCCGGCGATGTAGATCAGATCATTGTGGATGATCAAGGGAGTGATCATCTGTTTTCCGTCGGCCGGCTTGCCATCGCGATTCAGTTTGCGAACGCCCGAATCCTTGTGTCTTGGCCTCGGCGGTTGCCGCCAGCAAACTGCCCACGCCGAGGGCGGAAAGTCCGGCAGCCAGATGGCCCATCAGCATCCTGCGATTGAAGAATGTCGAAGTCATGAATCAATCTCCTTAATGTTTATATGTGTTCCAGGTCGGTAAACTTGCTCGAATAGTTCTTACGGTAACGCAAAACTGAAAATGTCGCTGCCGGCGGCGATGGCCACATACTGTTTGCCCTTGACCGCATAACTCATGGGAGAACGCGCTGAAGTCCTGTCCGGTGTTGAAGTGCCACAACGGCTTTCCGGTTCGCGCGTCCACGGCTTCGAACGATTGCGCATCGTCGCCGAAAAAGACCAGGCCGCCGGCCGTGGTCATGGTTCCACCGTCAGAGTGTCGCGCCACCCACCTGCGGATATCTCCACGCGATCGACTGCGTGTCCAGGTCGTAGGCCACCAGAATCTTTTGCGAACTTTCCCCCGGAATTCTTTTTACTCCGGTCGAGTAGAAAGTCTTCCCTTCTTCAAATTCCTGCGGCTTCAAAAAAAATAACTGGCATTCTTCCAGGGCAAGAAAATAAACCAGGTGGGTGGTCTCGTTGTAAGACGGTGCAAACCAGTTGGTCGCGCCGCCATAGCCGGGACAGATGCGGGTTCCTTCGGCGCTGGGCTCCAGTCCGGATCGCACGGGCGGCCTTGCGCATCGATACCCTTCGCCCAGGTCAACTTGTTCACAAACGGACTCGCCGAAAGAAATTTCCCGTTGGTGCGATCCAGCACATAGATGAAGCCGTTCCGATTCGCCTGCACCAGCAGTTTGCGCGGCTTCCCTTTGTAAACCGTGTCAATCAGAATCGGCGTTTCCGTGGCGTCGTAGTCGAAGAGATCGTGCGGCGTGAATTGGAAGTGCCATTTCAGCTTGCCGGTATCCGCGTCCAGGGCCAGCACGCAATCCGTATAAAGATTGTCGCCCGGGCGCACGCTGCCGTCGAAATCAGGACTGGGATTGCTCGTGCCCCAGAACAGTGTATTGGTCTGAGGATCGTATGTACCCGGCATCCAGGTTGTGCCGCCGCCGTGCAGGTACAAATTGCCCGGCCAACTCTCTGAGCCGAATTCTCCGGGCTCCGGGATGGTCCAGAAACGCCATGCTAATTTTCCGGAAGTGGCATCATACGCGGCCACGAAGCCGCGAACTCCGTCGTCGCCGCCGGACGTGCCTACGATCACCTTGTCGTTCACCACCAGGGGAGCGCCGGTGGCGCCATAATTTTTGTTCCAGTCGGCATAGGCAACGTCCCACAGCAGGTGCCCGGAACGAGCGTCCAGACAAAGCAGATGTGCGTTGTCGGTTTGCCGATACACCCGCGAGTGCCATACCGCCACGCCGCGACTGAGATGGCCGGAAGCGTCATCGATCAGTCCGGCTGAGATGGGCCAGTCGTGATGCCAGATCACGCGGCCGGTTCGCGCGTCGAGCGCGTAAGTGTCATTGGCGGAGGTCACGAACATGACGCCATTCACCACCACCGGCGTCACTTCCAGCCGGTTCGAATTGCTGGAATGGAATACCCACTGCGCCCGCAACTGTCCGACATTGCTGAGATTGATCTGTGACAGCCTGCTGTAACGGCGTCCGGTAAAGTCTCCGTTATACGACGGCCAGTTCGCTTCCGGAGGCTGCGCCAGCAGTTGAGCGGGAAGCACATCAATAACCGCTGAAGTTGATTCGTCGGCCGGCAGATCGGCTGCCAGCAGAATAAGGCAGCTCGCCGTCACCAAGGCGATGACCGCGGCGAGACTGCATCTGCAGGTAAAATTGGTCTCCCTGAATCGATTTAATGAAGGCGGATTATGCAATGAAAGCCGGGATATTGCAATCCCATATTAACAGTCGCCCCCAATGCCGGAACCTTACAGAACGCTAAAGTTGTTCGTCAAGTCGGGCGCGCGAAATTTGGTTCCTTCATGCTCCTCGTTGTATATATTGACGCGGGACTCTTGGAACTGTTTTCCAAAGATTCAAAATCAAACGCTAATCTGTCATCCTGAGCGCAGCGAAGGACCTGTGCATTGCGCCTGCAGCACATGGTGTCCGACCGGGCGGCGGACCAAGTCCAGAGTGAAGTTCTAAAGTGGGGCATCGCTCAGTAAAACGTGCCAACAAAAGCAGGTTCCTCCACTGCGCTCGCTTCGCTCGCTCCGGTCGGAATGACAAAAGGTTTTTGTAGGGGATTCAGATCGGTCGGAATGACAAAGTTTTTGTAGGGGATTTCAGAATTCATTCTCATGCCTAAAAAGGAGCCACACCATCATGAATACCGGAAAATCTAAGCTCTCGCTGGCAAGGATTGTTATCGGGCTGGTTATCATAGCTGGATCGTTGCTTTGCCTGGCGCAGGAACGCCGCGCCATCAAGTTCCCCGGGACTGAAGGCCTTCCCTTCAGCGACGGAGTCATCGCGGGCGATACCCTATACGTCGCAGGACAGGAAGGCACCGACGATAAAGGCAAGCTTGCAACGGGAGGAATTGGTCCCGAAACTCAGGCCGCCCTTGCGAACATTGAAAGGGTCGTCAAGGCGGCTGGATTCGACCTGAAAGATATTGTTTCCGTAACCGTGTATTTGTCCGATATTCACGAATTCGGCGACATGAACAAGGTGTACAGGGGAATCATGCCCGATCCCAAGCCGGCGCGAGCCACGATACAGGCGGCCGCACTGGTAAATGGCGCTCATATTGAAGTATCTGCCATCGCCGTAAAACGAAAATAGACATGTCGCGTATGTGGTTTCATTTTTCGCTGCGGGCAATCGCGCTGCTGTTCTGCGTAGCGTGGGTAATTTCGGCGTCTCGGCTGCGGGCACAGGAGATTGCGCCAGAGTCTGCCGATAGCGAGAGTGTGGTCGAAGGCAAGCGCATTTTCTCAACTACGTGCGCGGCTTGCCACGGGCTGGACGGCCGAGGTGGAGAGCGCGGGCCCGATATCGCGGGCAAACTGGAGGTCCAGCGATTGTCCGATCAGGATCTTCTTCGTATCGTTCAGGATGGTAGAGCAGGAACTGGAATGCCGTCGTTTGGGTCTCTCGGCTCGGTGCAGGTTCAGGCGGTGGTTCGCTATCTGCGCAACCTCCAGGGTCAAATCCCGGCAGAGAAAATGCCCGGCGATCCGGCGCTCGGCAAAGCACTGTTCTTCGGAAAGGCCGCGTGTTCGCAGTGCCACATGGCCAAGGGAGAGGGCGGGTTTATTGCGGCGGACCTTACGCGCTACGCCGGTCTTCAGTCAGCGGACAACATTCGTGGCGCGATCACCGACCCCAACAAGAACCTTGATCTCCGCGAGCGAGCAGTGTTGGTGACAACCAAGGACGGCAAGACCCAGACAGGAGTTGCGCGCAACGAAGACAACTTCTCGTTGCAGATGCAGGCCATCGACGGCGCCTTTCATCTATTTAAGAAATCGAAGCTGCGGAGCATTGAATATCAGCCTCGATCTTTGATGCCGGCCGACTACGGGTCCAGCCTCAGCCGTCGGGAACTCGACGATCTGGTGAGCTACCTAATGAGTTTAGGGCGGAAATAAAAATCCTGAACCGCAGGGCGCAAAGACCGCAAAGGAACCTCAAAAGAACTAATCGCGCGCGATCGCCTCAGAGTGACACGCCTCGCTTCCAGGGGATGAAATCTTCCTGCGGTTTGAGCTCGGCTTTAGTTTGCACCTCCCCGCCGGCAATGCTGATCACCTGTTCCAGGATTGACTCGCCCATTTGCTCGATCGAGACATCTCCCGAAATGATTTGACCGGTGTCAATGTCGATGATGTCATGCATTCGTCCAGCTAACTCGGAGTTGGTGGCCAGCTTGACGACAGGCGCAATCGGATTTCCTGTCGGCGTCCCCAGACCGGTGGTGAACAGCACGACGTTGGCTCCGGCGCCAACCTGTGCGGTGACGGCCTCCACATCGCTTCCGGGAGTGCATAGAAGGTTCAATCCGGGCTCCACCGCGTATTGCGGATAGTCGAGAACATCGCTCACCGGCGAGGTTCCGCCTTTGCGGGCGGCCCCCGCCGACTTCATGGCGTCGGTGATCAAGCCATCTTTTATATTGCCCGGCGACGGATTCATATCGAACCCGGAGCCCACCGCCTCGGCGCGCGCCGCATAGGTTCGCATCAGGTTGATGAATTTATCGGCAATGGCTGCGTTACGGCAGCGATCGATGAGGTTTTGCTCCACTCCGCATAACTCCGGAAATTCCGACAAAATGCTCTTCCCCCCGAGAGCTGCGATCAAATCAGAGAGATGACCGATGGCGGGGTTAGCGGTGATCCCGGAAAATCCGTCCGAGCCGCCACACTTGAGTCCTACCGTAAGAGCGGAAAGAGGCGCCGGTGCGCGGGTCAGCCGATTGGCTTCCACCAGCCCGAGAAACGTCTGCCTGATCGCCTCCCCCAGCATGGCTGACTCCAGGTTGCTGGCTTGCTGATCGAAAACCAGGAGCGGCTTGTTGAACCGGGGATTCCGCTTCTGCAGTTCCTCCCGCAACATCGAAATCTGCGCATGTTGGCAGCCCAGGCTGAGAATGGTAGCGCCGGCAACGTTAGGATGATGGATGTAGCCGGCCAGCAGCCCACACAGCGCCTGCGCATCTTGCCGAGTCCCGCCGCAACCCATGTCGTGGGTCAGAAACCGGATGCCATCGAGATTGGGAAAGATTGTCGCCGGGCCGGCCGCCAATGGCGTTTCCTGAAACTTGAAATTCTTGATCTCGTCGACCTTTCCCTCCTGATAGAGCTTTATCAGGTCGGCCACATGCCGGCGGTAGGTCTGCTGAGGAGAAATGCCTAACTCTTTTTCGAACGCCTCCTGAAGCGCGCGGATATTCCTGTTTTCGCAAAAGACCAGCGGAATCACCAGCCAGTAATTCCTCGTCCCCACTTGGCCGTCGGCGCGTTGGTATCCCTGAAAGGTCCGGCCTTTCCAGCGCGAAATGTCAGGAGCGTCCCATGTCTGTGAAGTGGTTTTCCCGTGGAAATCGGAACTTTGATGCCGCATGTTGGAGACAGTAATCACATCGCCTTTGGGTATCGCCGCGGTCGCTTCTCCCACCAGGCCGCCGTACATGACTATCCGGTCGCCGGGCTTGAGATCTTGCAGGGCAAACTTATGTTTGGCCGGAACTCTGGACCGAATCTTGTAGGGTTGCCCATCAAGCACAACCTCATCGTCGCTTTCCAAGCGGCTCAGCGCGACCGCAACATTGTCCTCAGGACCGATTTTTAGCGCGCTTCGTTGCAGCAGTTTGAGTTCGCTCATGGCTTTGCTCATCGATCTTCAATCTTTAGATGTTCGAGGCTCGCTCAATGATTTTCGCTCAAAAGCAATGCTGTCCTACTCGGCCGCGGGCACTTTCAATCGATACAGGGTCTCTCCCGCTCGGGGGATCAGCTTGATGCCTTCGGCCTCGCGTCCCCGCCAATCTTCCAGTTTGATCGTGGCAGGATCGAGGTAGCCAAGGTTCAATCGCCGACAGCGTTCTTCCGAGATACTGGTCGCGAGAGTGACCTTAATCCGCGGCGTCTCAATCCCGGTAGTCGCATCGTATTCGCCCTGTCCCTTCAAGTGCGTGGAATGCGCAATCGCGCTCTTCGGCACGTCGGCGAACCTGCCCCATTGCTTTAGGAAATAATCCCGGCAGTGATAACCAATCTTGTCCAGGACCGCTCCGTGAGTGTAGCTAAACTCTGTGATATGGGGAGCATAGAGGACCACCTCGCCGCCGTCGGCCATGGCAGGTTCAACTTTATACATGCCCTTGGCGCCGGTCCAGATGTCGTCGTACATCGTGGGCAAAACCGAGAGCACGCGGCGAAACGGGCGATCTACCCACTCGATATGTTTTTGCGAAGACAGGTCGACCGAAGCTCTCCAGGCGTCCCGCGCGGTGCCAAAATGCAGTCCGGCGATGCCCCCGTCCGCCAAAACCAGGGCGAAGCACGCGACCGGCGCCTTTACTTTTTCAGCCGCTCGATCGATAAGCTCGCGTACGGGCGTACAGCGGGTGCCAATCAGGTTGTAGCTGCCAAGCAAGGCTCCGAGCCAGTGAGTCTGGTTGATCATTTCTCCGGTGCTCACGCCCGGAAACAGATATTTGTTGCCGCCTGAAAAACCCACCACCTCGTGCGGAAACACCGGCCCACAAATCAACACCTGGTCATAGTCGAAGAGCATTTTATTAATCTTGACCAGGATAGGATCGGACAATAACCCGCCGGAGGCCGTCTCAACTTCACTAGCAGGGATGGTGCCTAAATCCGCGAAAGTGCCGGGAAGATCCCAGCGATGGTTAACCACTTGAGCCTTTCCGCAAATTCCATCGATAACCGGACAACCGATCAACCGGGTGAGTTGGGCCTCGTTCATTCGCGGATGAGTACCCAGGGCGACCAGGTAGTCGCAGGCCGCCGCTCGCGTCCCCATCTCGGCTTGCAGGAGTTGGAACATTAGCGGCATGGGCATGGTGCGCGTGCCGTCGGGGATAATGGTCAGCACGCGCTTGCCGGTCACCCCAAGGTCCGCGGCCGCCTGGGCAATGATCTGGCGGATCTCATCTTGAGCCAGCGCGCCCTCAGCCGCATTCTTGCCGATTGTCATTTATTTATTCACCGATTCTTGCGCTTCGAGCTGCCGGGGGGGCGGAAACCTGCCCCTACACATTCTCATGTTACACATATGCTCGGGTCTCAGTGTCTACAGCGCCTCAGCTTTTTGAAGAGCGTCTTTCATTCCTGCCCAGCTTTGTATGGACGAGGCTTCGGGCGTGCCGGCACCGCGCCAATGCGTTTCCAGGCTTACCACGTGGTGATAGCCGTCGCGCTTGAGCGCGGCAAACTGCCCAACCCAGTCAATCGTGCCTTTCCCCATCGCCGCCCATTCGTATTTCTCTCCCGTCTTGACCGCATCTTTGCAGTGGCAGTGCCCGATTCGGTCTTTGGGCAGAAGATTGTAGCCATCCGGATAAGGTTTTTCTCCTAGCATGGCAGCGTTTCCCGGATCCCAATTGAGCATGAAAGAGCGCGACGGCACACCGGCAAGGACCTTGGCCGCTTCCGCGCCGGTGGCGGTATTGCACGCGAATTCGTTCTCCAAGATCAGGATGATTCCGATCTTTCCCAATTTTTCGGCGGTCTGTTGCAACTTGTCATTCATCGCCTTGCGATAGGGCGCCTGGTTCTCGAGCCGCCAGAAGTCGAAGCAGCGAATACGATCGGTAGAGAAGGCTTTGACCAATTCGATGGCGCGGTCGAGAACTTCATCCTGCTGGTCATAGGTAAAGTTGGCGTTGAATTGATCGTGGTCCGGACTGAATTTCGATTTGGGTGCGCCCGGCCAATCGACCTTGAACAGCGGGCTGGCGATGTCGGTGACGCGGAGATTGTTCTTTTTCAGGAGTCGATTGGCTTCCGCGATTTCGTTGGCATCGAGATTCGCTACGTTCTTGTTCCACATGCTTCGCAGTTCCATCCATTGCATCCCGAACTGTTGCGAGGCGACTTCGCACGCGTGGCCGAAATCCTGGGAGATCTCATCATTGATGACAGCAATTTTGAATGCAGACTTTGCCAGACTGGTTGACCCGGACATCGAAGACGGCTGGCGCGGCACCGCTGAAACCCTGGTGTTGGCGGCAGCTAAGACTCCCAAGCCCGCAATGAAGTGACGGCGGGAAAACTCTGATCGCATAGTTTTTCTCCTTGCTTGTTTAAAAGCCGGTTACTCCGGCGCTTCAAGAGTCGGGTGCTCCATCAGACAGCGAACCTCAGCGGCTGAAGCTGTACCCTTCCCGACGTTCTGCGACAGTAGCAACGTTCCCCAAGGTTAACAATGTTCTCCACCACACTAGTGAATTGGCTCCAGAATCAATTTCTGCACTCGCCAGTTCAGCAACTCGGCCACGAAAAGTTCGTTTTCTGACGGGCATGCAATCTCGTGAATCCAGCCAAACTGTTTCAGCTGCTTGCCGGACTCGCCCAGCACGCCCAGGACATTGCCATCCAGGCTGAGCTTGTAGATCCGTCCCGGGTAACCATCCGAACTGTACAGCACCTGGTTTGGCGGCGGCGTGATGCAGATTGCCCAGGGCGCTCCCGGCGCCATTGTCTGCGCTCCCGTTATGGGTAGTTCTGGCTTGTTGCCGATCGCGGGGCGAGCGTTAGGGTCAAACGGCACGTCGATCACGATCTGCCGCAGGAATTTTCCATCGCCATCGAACACCTGGATGCGGCGGTTGCCGCGGTCGGCCACATAACACGTTTCCTTCCGCATCCAGCGCAATACTGTGCGGAGTGCTGAACTGCCCGGGTCCGCTGCCAGGCTCTCCCCATGACTTGAGCCAGTTGCCGTTCTTATCGACCTTCGCGATGCGCGAGTTGATATAGCCGTCGCTGATGTATGTGTTGCCCGCGGCATCCCACGCCATGTCGGTTACCTGCCGAAACATCCCGTCCACCGGTGGCAGCGGAGGCTTGGGATGCTTCAGCGGCGCGGTTCCTTCGTCGGAGGCTTCCTGCTTGCGGCCAAATACCATTACGACGCGGCCCTCGGGATCGAACTTGATCACCATGTCCGATCCCTTGTCCGCCACCCAGATGTTGTCGTCTTTGTCGATCTTGACCGAATGCGCGAAAGACCAGGCATAAAGGTTGTGTCCAATCTCGCGCAGAAACTTTCCGTCGGCGCTGAACTCCAGCAGTTGCGCCGCGGCTGCGGCATAGGCTGGACCTGTGGTGTTGCCGCGCGAGAATACGAAGACGTGCCCTTTCGAATTGACGGCGACGCCGGCGACTTCCGCCCAGATACAAATCAGGCGGCAGCTTCAGAAACCCCGGGACCGAGCGATAGGCGATTTCCGGCACGCGCGCCGATTGAGCAAATAACAGGCCAGTGAAAAATAGAGTGAAGGAAAGGAGCAATACGCGGGATCTCATCGAAGCCTCCGTGAAGCGCAGAAGCACTGGCGAATCCTCAGTAGCGGCCCGGAACCTGGTCAACCCAATTGGTCCCCGAAGCGTGCGTAAAAACCCTTATTTGCCGGATTCCGCGTGGACTTGGAACGCGATCACGGCGCCGTCGGGATCGGTGACGAAAACTGTGTGTGCGCCCTTTTGCACGGACAGGCTTCGGCTGCGCAAGTCTTTCGCTGTATTCCGAATATTCTTTGCCGCGAATATGACGCGAGGCTTGGTTGCTGGGGAATCAGATTGCAATTCTATTCTGTCCCTCGAGTTTCCCGCGATGTAGAGCTCGGTCCCACCTGAAGCGGCATCTTTAAATGACAGCTTAGTGGTGTAGAAGGTGCGCTCCGCCACAATATCCCGAACTGGCGTAGACGCCTGAAACATGTGTTGCGAAATCTGGTGCTCTCCCAGATGCTTGCCACGATCCAGCGAATGCAGCGAGTCGGGCAAGTACTGCGTGTATTCGAGCAACTGCCCATCCGGGCCGTGCATGACAAACAGCAAGTTGCCCGCCCGCGCCTTCTTGGGCTCGGTCGGTTGCAGCCCTCGTTCTACATAGGCTTTGTGCACGGATTCTATGTCAGCCGCCTCGAAACAGGTGTGCAGGATTCCGCCCGGCTGGGAATCCGATGTGCGAGGAATCAATTCGATGAACTGGCGGTCGTTGACCTTGATATATGCGACCGAGATCTTGCCCGCATCCGTAAACTCGAATGCCTGGTCGAAGCCGAGCGTGTGGTAAAACTCGCGCGATTTATCCAGATCGTTCACCCGAAATGCCACGTGTGCAATGCCGGTCAAATCCGGGGACTGGGCACGCAAATCCAGCGGACACAAGAGTCCGAGCAATACGACCAGAACCGCTCCACGCTTCAACGATAGTCTTGTGGCCCGAAACATTATGATTTTGTCACCCCCATCGGCAAAGGGACGAATAGCCTACACCAAAGCACAGCCGCAGCGTCAATTCAGATTTTGTGAAGTCACCGTTCAGAATTTCGCCAGCTAGGCAATTAACATGCTCTGCTATGATGCCGACCGGAAAGCGGAATCATGCAGGGTCGTCATGGTTCCACAAGTCCACGCCGAACTGTCTTCAAGAACGATCTTCCACAGGAAGATGCTCGATGTCCATTACCCGACGTGAGATGTGCGCTATGCTCCCCGCGCTGCTTCCGCTAGCGGTGCAACTGCAAGCCTTCGCACAGGACACCTCGTTACCTTCGGGCGCGTTTTCCTTCGATAAGGCGCCGATCCATGTAGCCAACAACAACGCCCAGATACGCCTTATCATGCGCGGCAAGCTGGCTACCGGGGAAGGGGTCGAGGTGCACGAAACCACTTTGCCTCCGGGCGGCTCGCCCACGGCGGCCACGCATCATCATCCGCACTCGGAGATGTGGTTGATCCGCGAAGGAACGATCGAGCTGACCGTCAACGATAACAGTACCGGCTGGAGCCGGGCTCAGTTGGATTTGTGCGCTCGAACGAAGAGCAGGGCATCCGGAACGTCGGGACCGCGGCGGCTATGTATTTTGTCGTGGCGGTCGGACCTGGGGCGGAGTTGCAGGAGTAGCTTCGTGGTGGCACCCTCGGCGTGTTTGCTCATGCCCGCCCGGCACGAGCGAGGATGCTCGCGCCCAAATCGAACTTCGCGCCTACTCTGAGCCATGACCATTCATATCGGCCTGATCGGCGGCGGGAATATTACCGAGACGCATGCGCGAGCGGCGCGTGCGATTCCTGGTGTCGAGATCGCAGCCATCTACGGCACCAACGTAAACAAGGTGGCTGCCCTTTGTGGTGAGTATGGCGGAAAGCCGTATCAGGACTTCGACTCCTTTCTGGCGCATCGCCCGATGACTCTCGTGGCCATCGGAAGCCCCTCTGGCCTGCATGCGACCCACGGGATCGCGGCGGCCGAGCATGGCCTTCACGTGCTTACCGAAAAGCCGCTCGAAATAACGACCAAGCGAGCAGACGCTCTTATCGAGGCGGCCGAGCGTTGCGGGGTGAAGCTCGGCGTGATGTTTCAGGATCGCGTGAAGCCGGGCATTCGCCAGCTCCGGGATTGGATCAGCAAAGGCGTGCTGGGCAAACCTCTGCTGGTCGATGCCCGCGTGAAATGGTACCGCCCCCCCGAATACTACAGCCACTCGCAATGGCGTGGGACGCTGGCGCTGGATGGCGGCGGCGCGCTGATCAATCAGGCCGTGCACACCGTCGATCTTTTGCTCTGGATGTTGGGTGATGTCGCACGCGTGCAATCGCGCACGGCGACCGCTCTTCATGCGATTGAAACCGAGGACATCGCCCTTGCAATTCTCGAGTTTTCAAGCGGCGCCCTGGGCATTTTTCAGGCGACTACCGCCGCCTTTCCCGGGTATCCGCGGCGAGTGGAAATCAGCGGATCCGAGGGCACGATTATTCTCGAACAAGACCGCATTCTCACTGCCGACTTGCGCAACCCGCCGCCGGGTTTCCGCGAGGCCATCGCGCCGGATGAAAACCGGAGCGCATCGTCCGCTGTGGTCAGCGACTTTCGCGGTCACCAAGTATTGCTCGAGAACTTTCTCCGTGCCATCGAGCAGAACGCTGCGCCGGTCTGTGACGGTCGCGAAGGGCGAAAGAGTATTGCCCTTGTTGAGGCGATTTATCGCGCCGCGCGGAATTCAAACTGCCGCATCGATGTGCCGGCAGTAGGTTACTGATCTCACCCTATACCGAGCCTGCGCGCACAATCGCGCAATATCTTCGCCTCCCACGCCGGACGCCTGGGATTTTTCGGATGCACCTGATCCGTAGGGATTCGACCAGCCAAATGCAGGAACACGGCAGCGGAATGTTTGTAAGCCGGAACCGGCTCGCGAAAAGCCACATTTCCCAGATACTGCAAGCCATCGGAGAGCGCGTAGTATTCGGGATTCGCCGGTCTCCCACAGTCGGTCGCGCTCAGCGAACTTTTCGGGCGCGAAACTCGCCAGCCCCAGCAGATAGTCGGAGCCATACTCGATCATGTTGATTCCCAGATCGTTTCCCGTGTAGATGCGAAAGTCCGGGCGGTGCGCATCGCGCAGGGCCAGACGCTTAAGCTCAACCAGTCGATCAAGCGAAGAATGCTTCATTCCCTTAATTTCGGGAATGTCCATCAGGCGGCGCACGGTTTCCTCATCGAAGATTTCTCCGTTGGGCGCGAACATGGTGCCCAATTCGAAAGCCAGCACGTGCGGGTAGCCCTGGCAAGCTGCCTGATAGATAGCCGCCTTTTCTTCGGCTGATTTGCCGTGCAGCCGAGCGGTCTGAAACAGGATGGGGATAGCTCCGCCACGGACGATTGAGTCCATCTGCTGCCGGTAAAGAGCGACGACATCGCCAGTCTGATTTTCGATGTACGCTCCTGCCACGAAGGGCACATCCTTTCCCAAGGCATCCCGGGTCCAGCGCAAGACCTCAAGCTTCTCCGCTTCGCTCAAGTAGTTCACATAGCCGGTGTCCATGTTGACGGCGTTCATCAGCCCGGCACGATGAGTGGCAACGAGATGCTTCTGAAAAGCCTCGACGGCCACTTTTCCATCCGATTCGTACGGCAACAATGCCGCTGCGATGCCCTGCACTTTGCGGCGAAACCGGCGCTGCTTATCCAATTCCTCGATGGTCATTTTCGGCGTCGCTCCGGTTGCAGTTCAAGAACGCTGCATTCTGTGTCATTGCTTTTTCGCGATGGTCAGCAGTTCCATCAGTTCAGAGTCTTTGTAGTAGCTGTCCAGCGGATAACAACCCGAGGGCAATCCCTTGCGTGGCGCGGTAGTGCAATCGCTGAAGGTTCTGCAAATTCGTTTGCGTTGAATCGCGCGTCCTTCAGTGGCATCCCAGAGCAGTTCAGGATAGGTCAATACCATTCGTCCCAGTCCCACCAGGTCGGTCCACCCTTCGCGCACTGCAGCCTGCGCCACGTTCGGGAGAAAGTCCTGCAAGTAGCTGTAGCCAGTTCCAACAAATATCAGGTTTGGGAATTGTTCGTTTCAGTTGGCGCGTGGCTTCCATCTGTCGCGCCACACCTACCAGAGGATCTTCCGGCGGCAGATATCCGTCGGATGGTGGATACAGCGCAGGCCGTTGAATATGCGGATTGTAGTAAGGGCTTCCAGCGGTAATATTCACCAGCCGAATGCCAAGCTCCTCAAGCAAAGACAGAAACTGGACTGGCTCGCTCAGGTCAGACTCGGTAGGATTGAGCGGATCCACTCCAAATCCCCAGCGATAAGGAATCAGATCTTTCCTCGTCTCAGGAATTCCAGGCCCGAGTTTTCCGTTTGACGGATTTGTCGGGGTCAGGATGAAACGGCACGCTATCGAAAGCCGACAGCCGCACCCCGATCTGAAGTCCGGGCGCGACTGAGCGTATGCCCTGCACAACCTCGCGCAGAAATCGCGTGCGATTTTCGAAACTTCCACCGTAGCGGCCTTCCCGCGTGTGCGCGCTCAGAAATTCGTGTCCGAGATAGCCGTGGCAATGTTTTATGTCCACGAAGTCGAAGCCGAGCTTCCAGGCCATGAGCGCCGCGCGATGAAAATCTCTCGATGATGCGCTCAATTTCGGCGTCGGTGAGCAGAGGATAGTCAGCCGGCAATCCCAGGCGCCGGTCCAACAATCGGATGGTGATAGAGAATGCGCGGCTCGGGGCGGCCGTGAGCATTGGGGCGGCTGTATCGGCCGGAATCGGTCAATTGCAACCCGATCAGCAAGTCCGTCGTCGGAGCCCGTGGTTGAGCGATGATGCTGCGATCAGCGTTGCTCGCAGATTTTGCCAAGCCTTCCTCGGTTCGCGGCGCGGCGACGAGTTGATTGGGATTGGCGCGCGCTTCGTGCGAGACCGCAACCGCTTCCCCGCCCCAGATCAGTTTCGCGCCGCTGCGGCCGAAGCGCTGCCAGCGCCGAATCGTGTTCTCGCTCGGATTGCCGTCGGCCAGTACCGTCCCAACCTTCCATGGGATGCACGGCGATTCGGTTGCCGATCTTGATTTCGCCGCTCACCAGCGGCCAACGCAGCGGCGATTGTTCCCCGCTCAACAACTCGCCATCGCACGGGATGGCCAATTGCAGCGAATGCAGATGCTCCTGAAATGCGGCGACGCTCTTCAGGGTTCCCGACTCGCAGGATGGGCTGAGCGCTCATGCCGCCTTCCTCCGCTCCGGCAAACCCAACACCGCGACCGCTCCCAGCAACGCCACGCCGACCAATAGAAAGCAGCTTTCGGAATAATTTCCGGTCGCATCCCGTAAGCGGCCCGTCAACCACGGCGAGACAGCTTCGGCAATGCCGCCCGCGGTCAGGATTACTCCCAGCAATCTTCCCAGAACGCGCATCCCAAAGATTTCCGCGGTCATCAACGGAATGATCATGTAATCGCCGCCCAGTCCGACTCCAAACACCGCGGCCGAAGCGTAGAGAGCGAGCGCGAGTCTGCCCCAGAAACAGAAACGGGATGCCGGCAGCCACCAGCAGGTAAGTCAACAGCATGACGTATTTCTTGGAGAAGCGATCGGCCAGCCAGCCCATCAGCAAGCGGCCGACGATGCTGAACGAAAGCACCAGGGAAAGGACCCGCGCCGCATCGCTCTGGGCAAAGTGCCGATCGAGACTGAGAAAAAGTTTCAGATTTTGCTGGGTGCCGCTCACCGCGGCAATCGAACACATGCTGCCGAGGGTCAGCAAATAAAACGCCAGCGTCTTGAACGCGCCGGTGACGTCTGCCGGCCCAGTCAGGTTGCGATCGGTTGTGGTTTGCGGGGGCGCTTCCTTTACCAGAAACGCCAGGGGAAACGAGACCACGATGATCAGTAGTCCGAGCAATCGCAGCGCTGCCTGCCAGCCGAAATGCTGCACCAGCGCGTGCGAGATCCAGGGTACGGTCGCGCCCCCGATGCCGATTCCGAGGTAGGCGAAGCCCATTGCCTTGCCGCGCGATTTGTCGAACCAGCGCGACAGCAGTACCTGGTTGGGCAGTGGCCCTCCGCAGACATAGCCCAGCGCGTTGAAGAAATAAAACAAATAAAACATTCCGAGGGTCGAGACCCAGCCCAGTCCGACCAGCGCTCCACCCGCCATCAGGATGCCTGCCATCATGACCCGGCGCGGTCCGAAGCGATCGATGATCCAGCCGGCGATAAATCCGAAGATCGGGCCCACCACCAATTTGCTCAGCGCATTTCCTGAAGTCACCTGCGCGCGCGTCCACCCGAATTGCTGCACCATGAAGTCGTAATAGAAAGGCAATCCCCACAGCGCGAGGCCGACGATGCAGAACAGGACCACGAAAGCAGTGGCCGCCACTTGCATCGCGTCGCGCCGGGTCGCTAGCATCGCGGTCGTCGACGGGCGTCTCGAGGCTCCCGTCTTTCGTCCTTCAGCAATTGTTTTGGCTCTGCCACTTAATCTCTGGTCCTCGAAGGATCGTTAGTCTAACCTACGCAATATTCTCGACCGGAAAAACCTCTGCTATGATGCCGAGCGGATTTCACAACAGCATTCGCGCGAGGTGCACATGACGATCACACGACGTGAAATGTGTTTTCTTCTTCCCGGACTTTTTCCCGCCGCGGCTGCGCTCGATGCCTTTCGCCGCCGAAGACAATTCCCTGCCCTCGGCTTCGTATCCATTCGACAAGCTGCCCATGCAAATCCTGGACCACGTCGGAAATGCGCCGAGTGCTGAAAGGCAAACTGGCTACGGGTGAAGCTCTGGAGGTGCACGAAACCACTCTTCCCGCCGGGCGCTGCCCCGCACGCCCCGCACCACCACGTGCATTCCGAGATGTGGCTGGTTCGGGAAGGAACGGTCGAACTCACCGTCAACGGCGCCAGTTATCGTCTGGGTCCGGGCGGAGTCGGGTTCGTGCATTCGAATGAACGAGCATGGAATCAAGAATGTCGGCTCCACCGCAGCCACGTATTTTGTCGTAGCGGTTGGACCGGGAGCGGACGCCTGACGCTTGTCGCCCGCGAGGAGAGTATAAGGGCGGGCGAACGCTGAATTTGTTTAGTTTGGCTCAAAGTAAAAATCAGTTTTTACGATTTGACAGCGGCGATGCGAGGTTCTTATAGTTTGCCGGGCCCTGCGCATGACTCGGCGGGCTCCGGGCGCTGCGAGACGTTCACTCTAGTGCGCACTCAGTGCGGCTTCGGGCTGAGATGCAGGTAGCGAAGTGAGAACCCAGGTTGAAAACCCTTCGTGAGGGAAAATGATGAGACTCTTGCTGCTCTGTTTGTTTGCGCTGGCTCTGCCCCTTATGACAGCTCAAGAAACACTACCGGAAGGCTTCGAACACTGGACGGCCGACTCGCTGAAACAGCTTGATCAGACGCTGCACACCGAAGCCGGAAAAAATGCACACCACATTGGCATGCAACGGCTGGGGGATTTTTCCAACGATACCTTTCATGCTCTCGCGCCGCGAAGCCGACGGCGTCGTCGAATGGCACGAAAACCAGGCGGACGTTTTCTTCGTGCAAGCCGGTTCCGCGACTCTGGTCGTAGGCGGCACCATGGTCGGCGGAGAGTTGGTTGAACCGCATGAAAAACGCAACGGCACCATTCAGGGTGGGGTACGCGCAAATGCTCTCGGCCGGCGATGTGGTTCGCATTCCCCCGAAGGTGCCCCACCAGATCCTGCTCGATGGTTCGAATGAGTTCACCTATTTTGTGGTCAAGATAAAGGGCTACTAGACGGTTGCGCCTTTGTGGCGCATCCGGCGGTCGCCGTGACATCTGCACGGAGGACTGCTACATGTCTCGAAAGTCAGTAGAGTTTTTATGGTCATGATCGCGGTGACGTTTGCTATAAGCGCGGTCGGGCCAGATGCCCAATCCTTACGGGCCGCCGGTGAGCGTAGAGAACGCCAAGAAAGCTGCGGCCGCAGCGCTGGCTGAAGCGCGGACAAACAATTGGAGGATGGCGGTGGCGATCGTCGATCCCGGCGGGATCCTCGTCTACTACGAAAAGATGGATAACACACAAATTGGCAGCGCGGACATCGCGATTGAAAAGGCGCGTACTGCGGTTCGATTCAAGCGTCCCAGCAAGGCGTTTCAGGATCTCGTCGCCGGAGGAGGCGCAGGGCTGCGAATCCTTCGTCTGCCGGGTGCGGTGCCACTCGAAGGCGGCATCCCCCTGATGATCGATGGGCAGATCGTAGGCGCGATCGGCGTTTCCGGCGACAGCGGCGATCACGATAGCCTGTGCTCGACAGGCGGGCGCAGCCACTCTGAAGTAGAGATCACCGCCGTCCTGCGGCGTCAACGAGAATAATGTAGTTTCCAGAACGGTCGTCGCGGGCCGCCGCCGCGTTCACCGGTTTTCCACTCAGCTCTTCAAGTTCATCTACCGCAACAACGCCGATGCGCACCACAGAATCGGAGCCTGGCCGTGGAGGTCTCCGGTGAAGCGCTCGCGGTCGAGATAGTACTGCAAGTCATTTTTCTTGCCCGTGCCCTGGCACACATTGCGAATGTCACCGTTCGGTTCCAGGTAGCTCACCAGCGCCAACCATCCCTTGCGCGCTGCCGGTCCGTAAGTTTTATTGTCGAGCCAGCCGTTCTTTACGCCGGTAATCATCGCGAAGGTGAACATGCCGGTGGAAGAACGTTTCCGGATAAGACTCGGGATGATCGATCAACTGGTGCCACATGCCATCCTTGTCCTGATACGGCAGCAGTGCCTTCATCATCTTGCGATAGCCTTCCATGATGCGCGCACGCTGCGGATGATTCTCCGGCAGCGAACTCAACACCTCCGACATTCCGGCGGCCACCCAGCCATCCCCGCGGCCCCAGAAGAACGGCACGTCAGGCGCGTGGTAGAAAAGTCCGTTCGGCTGCTGCAGTTTGTCCAGGTAGGTGGACATCTCGAGCGCGGCGCGGTCGAGATACTTCGCATCGCCGGTGGCGCGATACGCCTGCAACTGCACGATGATGATCATGTACATGTCGTCGATCCAGAACCGGGTCTGCGGCGTCAGGCCGTCCGGCGTGGGATTCTCCCACTGCTTGTCCGCAGGAATTTAATCCGAGATCGAGATATTTCTTTTGCTTGGTCTGGATATAAATTTCCAGCGGCACCGTGCCAAACACCGTTCTGTCCACGTGGTCGGGTACTGGTATCAGTTTGGATTCATCGCCGAACAGCGGTTCGAAGCGCTGGATGAGGCGCGCGTCAAGATCCTTGTCGCCGGACAATTGGGCAAAAGTCAAAGCTCCGTACCAGGTCGCAACTTCCGGGTAGGTAATAAATGGAGGAGGACCCGGCCGGCTGAAGTTCGAGTGCGGGGTCGACACCAGACGCTCTGCCACGCGCTTGCCGATTTCCTGGGGTGAGCTGCCCGCCGGCCACTTCCTGAATCCTTTGGGTTGCTTTTCTGCCTGCAGCGGAAATACCAGCACCAGCATCCATGTTGTCGAGTAAAAGCACAGATCTTTTGTGGAATCGATTTATCATGAGTTCTCTGTCCCTCGGATTTAACTGAATTACACTTTGACTGATGGAATCGCGATTGAATGAATCTTGACCAAACGATCGAACATCCGCAATGAGTCTTGGCTGCTCGCTGCGAGAAGTGGCAGCTTTGGCGCCAGCGTCGCAGGCTACAGAAAACGCCGGTTGCAGGTCAAATCTTAAAAACTGAAGTCACCATTCAAGTCGAACTAAACAAAGCGCACACGCCCGCAGAGATAACCTGTCGGGATGCATGGCTGCTATTCTGCCGACTTACGGAGTAGTTCGCGGTCAATCCCTAACGGAGATCGCATCAATGCTCAGAGTCTCTTATCAGGATCTGCTCGACACTCTCGTGCGCGTGCTGTTAAAGCTTGGATTTGAAACGGAACGGGCCCGGCTCTGTGCCCGGCTTTTCGCCGAGACAACCTGCGACGGCGTTTACTCGCACGGCCTGAACCGCTTTCCGCGATTCCTCACCATGATTCAAAGCGGGCTGATCGACATTCACGCCGAACCCGAGTTGCTCACGCGTGCTGGATCGATGGAGCGTTGGGACGGAAAAATCGGTCCGGGAAATCTCAATGCCTATCACAGCATGGAAAGGGCCATCGCACTTTCGCGGGAACATGGAATGGGCTGCGTGGCGCTGGCCAACACCAATCACTGGATGCGTGGCGGCAGCTACGGTTGGCAAGCTGCGGACGCGGGCGTTATGGGCCTGTGCTGGACCAATACGCTGCCCAACCTTCCGCCCTGGGGCGCCTCCGATCCGCGTCTGGGCAACAATCCGCTGGTGATTGCAGTGCCGCGGCCCCAAGGCCACATCGTCCTCGACATGGCCATGTCGCAATTTTCTTACGGCACCCTGGCTTCGTACCGTGTGCGCGGCGAGCTGTTGCCGGTGGAAGGCGGCTTTGACTCGGAGGGGCGGCTTACACGAGATCCCGGAGCCATCGAGAAGTCGAATCGTCCGCTGCCTATCGGCTTCTGGAAGGGTTCAGGCTTGTCCCTGATGCTGGATCTGATGGCGGCAATCCTGTCGGGCGGGAAGGCAACCCATCAGATTCCTCCGATTCCGGAGCGAGAAAGTATGGTCTCGCAAGTATTCATCGCAATCGATTTCGCTGCCCTCGATCCGACTCAAGGGAAAATCGTCGCCGCAAAGGTCGCCGATCAAATCATCGAATACTTCCAGTTGCCGCCGCATTCCTCTGGAGAGCGCGTGCGCTATCCCGGCTACCGCGTCCTGAAGACGCGACAGGAAAACCGGGCCAACGGTGTTCCCGTGGAACCTGCGATCTGGAAGCAGTTGCAGGCCCTGTAAAGATTGGGGAGCACGCAGACTGTTGAGTCAGACTGAATTCAAATTTAAGTTTTTATGGTTTGACAGGCCCAGAGTGATTTCTATACTTGAAGTGATTTTACTGTAGTGCGATTGAGAACGTTACTTACTGCTCGATTCGCAGGAATGCCGCTGCCGCGAGGGGGCTTTGACAATCTTGCGCAGGCCGGCTGGCTACTTCGAATCGCAATCTCAAAAGGATGAAATTAGCGCACTGAAGTATGGGGGCTCGCGGCATGTACAGGCGGCCCGATGCTTTCCAAAAAGCTGAGAGGATGCTCCTAACTGACCGGAGCAACGAACTGCAGCATAGGGTCGAATATCTTTAACTGAGGCTTCGACTCGGCCAAAAAAGCGACCCTTTGCTAGGGGAAATTCCGAATGAGTAACGACGCGGACGGCTCAACCCATCAAATGGTGTTTCGCAAGACCCATGAGCACACTGGGCGGCGCATCTCCGTGACGCCCGGGAACAGCTCGATGAAACACCTTGCCTACGGGCGCATCATCCTGAATCCATCCAAGCAGGTTGAGTCATTTTCCAACGGAGACCGCGAAACCGGATTGATCGTGCTTTCAGGACAGGCCACGGTCTCGGTCGACGGCGAGGATTTTTCCCTAGGCAAGTACGATTCGATGTATATTCCCCGCGATTCGTCGGTGAAGATCGCGACCAAATCGAGCGCAGACATCGCAGAGTTCTCCGCCGAAGTTGCGAAGCGCTACCCGCTGCAAGTCGTACACTTTGCACAAGTCTCCGGCGACCCGGGCTTGAAATTCAAGACCGGCGGATCAGGATCGTCACGCCAGCTTCACATGCTGCTCGCCAAAAACGTTGAAGCGGGAAGGCTGATTGCGGGGTTCACTGTTTCCGAGCCCGGCAACTGGACGAGTTGGCCGCCGCACGAACACTCCAAGATGCTGGAAGAGATGTACGTATATTTCAACATGCCGGCGCCGGCATTTGGCATTCAACTGGTGTATAACCAGACCGACTATCCCGAGCTGGTCACCGTGGTGCGGGACGGCGACGCGGTATTGATGCCCAGCGGCTACCATCCGAATGTGTCAGTACCCGGGCATCCGATCTGCTTTCTGTGGGCGATGGCGGCCCATCGCGAAGGAGAAGACCGGCAGTTCGGAGTAGTTAATGTGCAGCGAGGATTTGACCAGGGCGCCTCCGGACTGGAAGCAGGCCGGAAACAGTAGCGATCTCAAGCTGTGTCGCCTAAAATCAGCGCCGGCAAGATTAGCCATCAAACCATGGACCCTGCCGCTACATCCGCTATCACTGCGTCGGATTCGGAAGCGGCTGCGGCTATTTCGCCGGTCGGTTATTTCCGCTGGGTCATTTGCGCCCTCCTGCTTTTTGGCACCACTAAGAACTACATGGACCGCCAGGTCCTGGGCGTTCTGAAGACCACCCTGCAACATGACCTGGGATGGAACGAGATCGACTATGGCAACCTGGTGTTTGCCTTCCAGGCGGCGTACGCGGTGGGCATGTTGGCGGTCGGCCGGCTGGTGGATCGCCTAGGCACGCGCGTTGGGCTACGCATTGGCCATGGTGTTCTGGAGCCTGGCTTCCATGGGACACGCCCTGGGAAGTTCCTTCACCAGTTTTCTGGTTGCGCGGTCGGCGCTGGGCCTTGGCGAGTCAGGAGTTTTTCCGGCGAGCATCAAGACCGTGGCCGAATGGTTTCCGAAAAAAGAGCGCGCGCTCGCCACCGGAATTTTTAACGCCGGTACCAACGTCGGCGCCATCATCACTCCGTTGGTGGTGCCATGGATCACGATTCACTGGGGCTGGCGCTGGGCGTTCATCATTACCGGCGCGCTGGGATTCGTCTGGCTCATATTCTGGTTGCTGCTGTATCGCAAGCCTGAAGAGCATCCCCGCGTCTCCAAGGCGGAACTCGACTACATCCGCAGCGATCCGCAACCGCCGACGGCAAAAATCAAATGGGCGCGCCTTATCCCTCATCGGCAGACCTGGGCCTTTGTGGTGGGCAAGTTCATGATCGATCCCATCTGGTGGTTCTACCTGTTCTGGGTGCCGGATTTTCTGCAACGCCAGCACGGCCTCTCGCTGATGAAGATCGGTATCCCCATCATGGTGATCTACGTGATCGCCGATGTCGGCAGCGTGGCTGGAGGCTGGCTTTCGTCCTGGCTGATTGCATCGCGGTCAAGACCGTGAATATCGCACGCAAGAGCACCATGCTCATTTGCGCGGTCTGCGTTGTCCCCATCGTGTTTGCCTATCGCATCGAGAGCATGTGGGGAGCGGTGCTGCTGATCGGGCTCGCGGCGGCGGCTCACCAGGGATTTTCCGCCAATCTGTTTACTCTGACCTCCGACACTTTTCCCGCCCAGGCCGTTGGCTCGGTGGTCGGAATGGGAGGCATGGCAGGTGCGATTGGAGGAATGCTGATCGCGAAAATCGTCGGCTACACTTTGCAGTGGACTGGCAGTTACATGGTTCCGTTCCTGATTGCCGGCTTTGCCTACCTGGTGGCGCTGGCCGCCATTCAGATTCTGGTGCCGCGGCTGGAGCCAGCGGTAATCAACTGAACCCAGAGAAAATCGAACATGGCTTCTGGAAGCTTTCCGGCTTGACGGAAAAAATGCGCTGGTCACCGGTTCCAGCCGGGGCCTGGGCGCGGCAATCGCCATCGCGTTGGCACAGGCCGGGGCAAACGTTGGCTTGTCACGGCCGGAGCGAGGGCGGCAACGCCACTACGAACAGATCCGCCAACTGGGGAGGAAGTCTTTTTATATGGCGGGGGACATGTCTGATCCAGCCGTGTATGCGGCTTTGATTGGAAAGACAGTGGAAGAATTCGGTTCCATCGACATTCTGGTGAACAACGCCGGCGTCATACGACGCGCCCCAGCGGCGGAGTTCTCACCCAACGATTGGGACGAATTGATTGCCGTCAACCTAACCTCCGTGTTCCGCCTTTCGCAGCTCGCAGGTCAGGATATGTTGAAGCGAGGTGCAAAAGGCAAGATCGTCAACATCGCGTCCCTGCTTTCGTTCCAGGGCGGGATTCTGGTTCCAGCCTACGCCGCCGCCAAGGGTGGTGTAGCGCAACTGACCAAGGCGCTGGCCAATGAATGGGCGTCGAAGGGCATCAACGTAAATGCAATTGCGCCCGGCTACATGGCAACGGACAACACCACGGCATTGCGCAACGACCCGCAGCGCAGCCGTCAAATTCTCGAACGGATTCCGGCAGGCCGCTGGGGTGATCCCAACGACGTCACCGGCGCCGCAATTTTTCTCTGCTCGTCCGCCAGCGATTATGTTCACGGGCATGTTCTCGCGGTGGATGGCGGCTGGCTGGGCCGCTGAGGAAATGCAGACGTCTGTCGATAATCGTTGATCGTTGATCCCGAGGGTGCCCCATCCTTGCGCGTCCTGTGCGCAAGGGTGGGGATTTTAGACGTACTAGTCCACGCAGATCCTACTGGTTAACCCCGCTAGCCAGAAAGCCTCCGTCCACGGTCAGCAGATGGCCGGTGACAAAGCTGGCGGACTTCGATGCCAGAAACACCGCGGCGCCTCCGAGTTCGTCGAGTTTTCCGAACCGTTTCATGGGTGTACGCAAAAGAAATTCGCGGCCGCGGTCGGTGCCGTCCAGCAGGGCGGTATTCAAATCGGTGCGAAAGACTCCGGGAACGATCGCATTGACGCAAACCCCGGAGGCAGCCCACTCAATGGCGAGCGATTTCGTAAGTGAAGCCACCGCCGCTTTGCTGGCGCTGTATGCGGCAACTTCGAAGAGCGCGACAAACGAGGACAGCGACGCAATATTGATGATGCGCCCGTAATGCTGCTCAATCATGTGCCGTCCGAACACGCGACAGGCGCGCAAAGTTCCCGTCAGGTTGGTATCGAGGATTGAATTCCATTCTGAATCCGGGAAATCCAGCGTGGGCCCCCGTTTCGTGCGGCCGGCACAGTTCACCAGGATCTGGACCGCGCCGAATTTCCCGCAAACTGATTGCAGAAGTTGCACCAGGCTCGCGTCACTGGTGACATCACAGGTTTGATTCAGCGACTGCCGTCCCAACCCTTCAACTTCCGCAACCGCAGAAGCCACCTGCGGCGCGCGACGGCCTGTGGGAACCACGTTGGCCCCGGCTTGCGCTAGCGCCCGGGTGAGGGCGAGCCCGATGCCGCTGGTTCCCCCGATCACAACTGCGGTTTCGTCGGCCAGATCAAGAAGAGGATGACCCATGAACACATCCTTGCATGCAGAGTATTGGCGTTGTGAATTATAGAGTCAGACAGAGCTTGGAGGTTGTGTCTTTACAAACCCGTCTCCGTTTAGCCCGGCTGAGCAACATTAGTTTTTTTCACGGAAGAGTTACGACACCCTGTAGTGTTCTATTTCTTCTTTGCGACCTTTGCGGAAGTCTTAGCGCACTTTGCGGTTAGGACTTTGACTTTTGTCGAGTCACGCAAATCTTAAACCGCAAAATTCGTAAAGCAAGGCCGCAAAGAACGCAAAGACTGCGGCAACCTCTATGAGGAGCGGATGACTAGCCTCAAGCCGCAAGCATCGAGCGCAGACACTCTGCAATGGATAAGGTCAACTTGCGGGGATAGTCGGTCTGCACCATCGCCAGCGCCAGGCTTCTAACCACCGCATGGCCATCGACGCGGAAAGTCTGGAAGAAGCGCGTCCTCCGGCGAAGTGCATGCTCGGGAAGAATGGAATAACCGAAACCTGATTCCACCAGGCGCTTGATAGCCTCGGTGTCTTCGGCTTCCATCACCACCCGCGGCGTCACCCCAATATCCTTAAAGAAGCGATCGATCAGTACCCGCAGGACCGTCCCCCGAGGATAAAGCAGGAATGGAACCCGGGCCAACTCAGAAGCCCGTATGGAGTGTATGTGGCCGTGCCGGGTCTTGCTTGTTGCCGGCCCCGCAATCAGAAGTTCTTCATCGAAGAGCGGGATGATCTTGAGATTCTCCTCGGGAACCGGCAGCGAGATCAGGCCAAGATCGAAACGCCGGTCATGCAGGCCGGCAATGGTCTCCTCGGTCACCTGCACGGTCACCCGAATCTCGGCTTTGGGAAACTGTTTTCGCAGCTGCCTTAGCGGCTTACCCAATTGGTAGATCAATGTGGTCACGCCGGTGGCGAAGTGGAAGGGACGCGTGTCCTTGGTCAGATCATTCTCAAATTCCTGCTTGATCTGGTTGGTCATCTGAATCAAGGTTTTGGCATGCTCGGCCAGGCGCAACGCCGCCGGCGTAGGCACCAGTCGTTTTCCGCTCCGGACAAACAGTTCTGTGTGCAGCTCGTCGGCCAGATTGTGCAACTGGAGGCTGACGGCGCCTGGCGACAGGAAAACTTTCTCCGCCGCCCGAGTCATGCTGGGAGAGTCCATCACCGCGAGAAACAGTTCGAGTTGGTGGATGTCCATAGACTCTCTCCCATCACGGTGGTCACCCCAGGCGGAGGCTCGCAGCTGTCAGATCGAAGGCCCGGCATCAGCTCAGCTATCCTTTTAGTCTTGCTGAATCGTAGCTTTAACTTTTCCAATTTGACACTGGTGACGCCGCTGCCTATCGTTTCAATCTGGCAGGCATACTTTAGCAAATCTGAAGGTTGGAGTTGTGTGCAGCGGTGTGCGCTTTCCACTCGCGAGGTTCAGAAACCGCCGAGCACCTGAAAACAAACGGCTTGAAACGTGTCTTACGATGAGCGTGCGATGAAGAAAATTTGGTTTGCGGGCGCAGTTTTGATTCCATTGCTGGTGGCCACGGCACAGGAAGCATTGCCGCCCGGCTTCGAGCATTGGAGCACATCGTCGCTGAAGCAGTACGAACAAAAAATGCATGAGGACGCCACCGCTGATCCGCACCATTTTGCCGTAGAGTTGCTGGCAGACTTTCCGAATGACAGCGCGATGCTGGTTCGCCGCGAGTCTGACGGGCCCCCCGAGTGGCATGAAACCCAGATCGACGTTTTTTTCGTACGATCCGGCTCGGCGACCCTGCTTATTGGCGGCAAGCTGATCAATGGAGAGACTGTAGGTCCCCACGAAAAGCGCAATGGCACGATCCAGGGCGGCGTCCGGGAGAAACTTTCGGCGGGAGACGTGGTCCGCATTCCGGCCCGGGTTCCGCATCAGGTCCTGCTTGAGGGTTCCCACGAATTCAACTACTTTGTGATTAAGGTAAAAGGATATTGAAATCCGGTAGGATGCTTCTACGATCGCCCGGCTTAAGCGCGCTTAGCGGAGGAGAGTTTGAAAGCCAGCATGCGCATTGTTGATTCACTTGCGATATTTACCCTGACCGCCGTTCTTCTGTCGCCCTTCGCCCGGGCTCAGGACGCCGCCTTCCATAATGCGCCGGCATCGGCCAAGCAAATGGCGAATCCCTACGAGGGCCAGGCGCCCGCCGCCGGCAAGCCGCTCTACCATCTCCGCTGCGCGCGCTGCCACGGCGAGAATGGAGAGGGTTCAGGAAATATTCCGCCACTGGCGCAGGACAAGATCAAAGCCGCTGCCTCTGGCGAACTGTTCTGGTTTATTACCAAGGGCGACGTGAACAACGGCATGCCCTCGTGGGCGTCGTTACCGGCGAGGCAACGCTGGCTGATCGTCAACTACGTAAAAACCCTGGGCTTGCCACAGTCCGCAGTGGCGCAGAAATCGTCCGCGGCCCCGGAAAAAACCACCGCCAAAAACTTTCCGCTCGCCAACGCCGCCTTTCACCGACTTTCGCTACGAGAAGCCAGGGCAGACTCGCAAGATCACGCATCAAGGATCTTCCCGCCCCCTTTGTGACTCCATCGGCCGGCAACGGGCCTAAAGTGGTTGCCCGTCCCGAGGGCGCATGGCCGCAAGTTCCTGCCGGGCTTTAAAGTGGAACAGTATGCCTCCGGTCTCGAGAAGCCCGCGAATTATTCGCACCGCTCCCAATGGCGACTTTTTCGTGGCTGAGACCAACCCGGACGGCGACATTAAAGTTTTCCGCGGCATCAGCTCCACTGGCAAGGTCCGAACAGATGGCGGTCTTCGCCAGCGGTCTGAATCGGCCGTTCGGCATAAACTTCTATCCTCCCGGACCCAATCCGCAGTGGGTCTACGTAGGCAACACCGATTCGGTCGTCCGCTTTCCTTATCAGAATGGCGATTTGCAGGCACGCGGCCCGGCGCAGCACATTGCGGACCTTGCCGGCTGAGGGAGGCCACTCGACACGCGACATTCAATTCTCGCCCGATGGCAAGAAGATGTTTGTCTCCGTGGGTTCAGCTTCGAACGTCGACGACCCGGATGTGACCCCGGCGGAAAAGAATCGCGCTGACGTTCTTGAATTCAACCCTGACGGGTCGGACATGCGAATTTACGCCTCCGGCATTCGCAACTGCGTCGGACTTGGCAGTCAATCCGAAAACCGGCGAGTTGTGGTGTTCGGTCAACGAGCGCGATGGACTCGGCGACAACCTGGTTCCGGACTACATCACCCATGTCCAGGATGGCGGATTTTACGGCTGGCCGTGGTGGTACATGGGCGGTCATCAGGATCCGCGCCATGCCGGGAAACATCCCGAACTGAAGGACAAAGTCATCACGCCGGATGTGATCCTGCAGCCGCACAACGCTTCGCTGGGGATAACTTTTTACGATGGCAAGCAATTCCCGGCGGAATATCAGGGCGACATTTTTGCTTCAGAGCACGGATCCTGGAACAAGTCGGTTCGCGTGGGCTACGAAGTAATCCGCGTGCCATTGCATCAGACCGGACACGCCACCGGCGAATACGAGGATTTCATGACCGGATTCGTGGTCGACAACGACCACGTCTGGGGACGCCCGGTAGGCATCACCGTCGCTCCCGACGGATCGCTGCTGGTTACCGACGACGCCTCGGACTCCATCTGGCGGATCAGCTACGTCGGAAAATAAGTGATTCAATCCAGCTCGGACCTTCAATTCGATCCCCTGAGATTCGGGTATCAGGTGCTGCCGGAACAATTCGTGGATGGCGCGAAATTGCTGGCGCAGCAGGATCACATCGTGCCCGGCTGAGGCGTGGTTGACGACGAATTCACGCAGCGAACGCTCGGTCAAGCTGCTCCAGCGTTGGCTGTCCACCAACTCCGAGCACTCACGGCAAGCCGCCCAAAAGCCGGTGGCCCCGCCGGCAAAAATGTTTCGTTGCTGCCAACTGAAGTTACGGCACCGGTAGAGCCACTGGATAGGCCGGGCCGCGCAGAAGTCGCAACTCCCGCCGTCCGAACACGTGACCATGTGAAAGTTCTGCATGGACTGTTGCTCGATCGGGCCGTAGCCGTGATAGTGTCGCTCTCTCGACTCGCGAGAAAACCAGCCATCAATATCCAACGCGCGAAGGTTTTAGACGACAGGAATTTGCATTTTGTCCGGTTTTCCGAACACCGGACGCCGTGTCATCCTAAGCGGAGCAGATCATTCGCTTGCGAATATCCAGCGGAGTCGAAGGACCCCTACCCTTCCCGAGCGGTCGGCAAAAATCCCAAGAGGGACAGCATAAACCCAGGAGGAATGTTTCGACTCCACAACGTGACGTCTACATAGTGCACACGTTCCCGCGAGTCCTGCCCGTAGTAAACTCCACTCGCGCCCTCAACCGGCGAAGCACGCAGTGAACCATCCCGAGGGCGGAGGCTTGCATGGTCCGGTCCTTTTTCCTGATGTTTTCCTTGCTGCAGGTTGCAATCAGCGTTTCGCAAGCGCAAACCACGACGGCTCCGGACACGCCCGAAGCCGGTTCGGTTGAGGCCATCGCCGCGGCCACCGGCGACAAGCGTTTTCTCTCGCCCTGGGTGTCGTACCTGCCCAAGTCAGCGACGGTTCCCTCTCCTCTCGCGTTTTCTGGGCCGAATCGCAGGTGCGCCGGGCGAGTTCGTGGACAGCGCCAAAGCCTACGCCTACTGCCGTGCTCTGGCCGCCGCATCGCCGCGGGTGCGCGTTTTCACCATCGGCCGCAGTGAAGAAGGGCGCGACATCCTGATGGTCGCGGTCGCCGATGAAGCCGGCATTCGCGAACTCGATCGCCTGAAAGCCGCGACCGCCGCGCTCGCCGATCCCCGTCGCACCGATCCCGCCGCTGCCGATCGACTGATTCAGAATGCCCGGCCTATTTATTATTTCAATGCCGCCCTGCACTCCGACGAGACCGGCTCAACCGAGGCCATGCTGGAAATGGCCTACCGTCTGGCGGTTTCAGAACAGCCGATGATCCGGCGCATCCGCGAGCAGCTCGTGGTTCTGATCAACCCGGTTTCCAATCCCGACGGGCGCGACAAGATGGTGGAGTGGTTCTATCGCTATCTGAAAGGCAAAACCGATCGAGCCACTCTGCCGCGCCAGTCGCCTCCCTACTGGTCGAAGTACGCATTTGTGGACATCAACCGCGACACTCACCAGCAGACTCACGAGACCACGAAGGCCGTGCATCGCATGTTTCACGAGTGGCACCCGACGGTGGTCCACGACCTGCACGAAGGCCAGCCGATGCTGATGACGTGGAACGGCACCGGCCCCTACAACCCGAACATCGATCCCATCACCTACACCGAATTTCTCGAGTTAAGCTTTCACGAAGTTCAAACTCTGACCGCCATGGGCATGCCCGGCGTTTCCACCTGGAATTTCGGTGAAGCCTTCGCCCACCTCTATCTTGATTCGGTCGCCATGAATCACAACAGCATCGGCCGCGGCTACGAAACCTGGGGCAACGGCACCGCCGAAACCCTGCGCCGCGTCGTACCGCCCAGCCGAGGCCAGCATGGAGTGGTATCGGCCGCTGCCTCCGCCCGGCGGAGACGTCATCTGGTCGGCCCGCGACAACCTCAACTATCAGGAGACAGCAGCGCTGGCGGCGCTCGACTACAGCGCGGTCAATGCGAAGGCGATGCTCCACAATTTCTACAAGAAGGGTTGGGACTCCTGGCAGAAGGGTTTGAACGAGCCGCCATACGCGTTCCTGATTCCCGACGGACAAGGCGATCCGCACGCGAGTCGCGCAGATGGTTGGCCGGCTGCTTGGTCAGCACATCGAGGTGGGCCGCGCGCAAGCAGACGTTGAAGCTGAAAGACGGCGAGTATCCCGCCGGCACTTACGTCGTGCGTCTCGACCAGCCTTATCGCAACTACGCCGTGGACCTGCTCACGCCGCAGCATTATCCCAAGGATGGCAGCGAACCCTACGACGATGTCTCCTGGGAATTGCCCGCACACTACCAGCTGCAGGCGATTCCGACCGCCGATGCGTCGGTGCGCTCGGCAGCCCTCACTCCTCTGACCGAAGCAGCCGCATCCGGCGGGCAACGTCGCGGGCGCTGGCCCGGTCTTCTTGCTGAAAGACACAGGGCAGGAGGGACTGCTCGCAGCCCGTTACCGACTGGCCGGCTTTCAACATCGAAATTGCCGAACACGCATTTACCGCCGGCGGAATCGACTTCCCCGCCGGATCGTGGATCCTGCCTGCGCAAGATGGATTGGCCGATGCGGTTCGAAGCCACTGCCAACGAACTTGGGTCTCGATTTCGCCAGCGCGGCTGCCGTCCCCGACGTGCCCGCGGCACCGAAGCCAAAGCCGCGCGCATCGGCGTGTGGGTTCCGTGGGCCGACACAGACTCGATCGGATGGGTCCGCTACTCGCTCGATCAGCGCAAGATTCCCTACACCTATCTTCGCGACGAAGATATCCGCGCGGGATGCTTGCGCGATCACGTGGACGTCCTGCTTTACGGCCACGTAGATCTCGAACTTGCCGAGCAGATTCAGGGCTTGCCGAAAGCCTGGGGACCGATGCCTTTCAAGAACGACTCCGCAGACGCCGAGCTTCGGCACGCCCGCGGAGTCGGACGACATCACCGGCGGCATCGGATGGGAGGGTCTGGCTCAGCTTCAACACTTTGTCGAAGATGGCGGACTGCTCGTGACCCTGGGCAGCGGCTCGATGCTTCCGCTCGAAGGCGGCATCGTGCGCGGCGTTCGGCGTTCCTCCGGCGGCGTGCCGCGCAGCACGCAGGGCGGTGGAGCGGATTCTGCCGCGGCGGCGCAGCAGGCCGCCACCCGCACTCCGGGCGCGCACGTGCGCGTAACTTTCGACCAGCCCGATTCTCCGCTGGCCTACGGCTATCCCGGCGCACACTCACGTCTTCCGCCAAAACTTTCCGCTCTACGATCCTGCCGCGACGCTGGCTGCGCATGGCCTACTGCACCACCTGCCTCGACGGACCGGAAGACCGCAGCCACATCGTCATGGAATGGGGCGATCGCGACGGAGCGCCGTTCGTGGTAAGCGGCCAGGCATGGGGTGAAAGCCGGCTGATCGGACGTCCGGCGATTCTTGATATGCCGGTCGGCCGCGGCCACGTGGTGGCCTTCAACTTCAATCCGCTGCATCGCGACCTGAACCGCGGAGATCACCGCCTGGTCTGGAACGCAATTATCAACTGGCAAGCGATCCTGGCGGGGCGCCACTAGTTCAGCGATCAGCTATGAGTGGGTGCCCCACCCTCGCGCGTTTTGCGCGGGTGGGTTCGCTGGATGGGGTTTTCGCTAGCGCCGCTACAAATTCGCCGGGTATTCCCACGTGGTTTTGTCGCATGGTTTTGGGGAAGGGCACGACTTCAGTCGTGCCATAAATCACTGGAGAGACGGCGGCTTTAGCCGCTGCGGTTCGCTGTTGACCCACTGCGGCTCTAAGCGCCGAATCTCTCCGCCGCGCGAGCTTTGGCTTTCGCTGCCTCTTCCTCTCGATTCTTCGGCGGCGCAGTGGTTTCGAGCGAACGCAAGAGACGCGTCGAGATGCCGGCTATTTCATCCACCGCAGCCAAAAACGCGGGTTCATTGGCCTTCGACGGTTTGTTAAATCCGCTGATCTTTCTCACAAACTGCAGCGAAGCTGCCTGAACCTCCTCGGCAGTGACCGGCGGATCGAAGTTAAAGAGAGTTTTGATATTCCTGCACATTCACACTGACCTCTGGAGATTGAATCATCAAACCGTAATCCGAACCGTAATCCAAACTCTAATCAAAGATATTTTCTCACGAGTCGGCCCGCCGTCGCGGCATCCACGGAACGCCGCATTCCGCCTGCTCTCCAGTTGGATTACCAAAAGTGCCCGATTATCGTTTATCCTTACCAGTACACAGTGGTTCGAAAGGAACAATATGAAGACCTTCCCGGTACTTTTCCTGACCTTGGTTCTTGCCGCTCTTTTTGCCGTCGCCGCAGATCAGCCCCAGCCACCAATGGCTGGCAATCAAGCGCCTGCTTTCAGCCTGCCCAGCCAGGAAGGCGCGCCGGTTTCGCTTGACCAGTTCAAGGGCAAGTGGGTTGTGCTCTACTTTTATCCCAAGGATTTCACTCAGGGTTGCACTATCGAGGCTCACAATTTCCAACGTGATATCGATAAATATACGCAGAAGAATGCGGTGGTCCTCGGCGTCAGCGTAGACAACGTGGATTCTCACAAGAGCTTCTGCACCAAGGAAGGCTTGAACTTCAAGCTGCTTTCAGATTCCAACCACTTCGTCGTTGAAAAATACGGCTCAGTCATGGAATACAACGGAATGACTCTGGCCGCCCGCAACACTTTCCTGATTGATCCCACCGGCGTAATCCGGAAGGTGTATCTCAAGGTCAGTCCGCAGGGTCATAGCGAAGAAGTGCTGGCCGATCTCCAGCAATTGCAATCCGCAAAGTGAAGTTGCGATTCCGGGTCGTTATTCACCGCGATCCGTCTTCGCGTTTTGGCAGCGAGTCCTAACCAGTTCAATTTCCCGAGGGCGATTCCTGTCCATACCCATCGAAGATTACGCCATGATCGGCGACTGTGACACCGCTGCCCTGGTATCTAAACAGGGTTCGATCGACTGGCTTTGTTTTCCGCATTTTGATTCCGGCGCCTGTTTTGCAGCGTTGCTTGGCACTCCTGAAAACGGACACTGGTCCATTTCTCCCGCCGACCCGATAAAGGCGATTCGCCGGCGCTATCGCGAGGGAACCCTCGTTCTTGAGACCGAGTTCGACACTGCGAGCGGTTCGGTGACGGTCATCGACTGCATGTCCCCTCGCGACGGGACACCGGATGTTTTGCGCATGGTGGTCGGAACCGGAGGCCTGGTGCGGATGAACCTGGAACTGGTGATTCGATTCGACTACGGCTCCGTCGTGCCCTGGGTTCGACGTACCGATCACGGAATCTCCGCCATTGCCGGTCCGGACATGCTCGGCCTCCGCACGGAAGTCGCGCTCCATGGAGAAAACTTCAAAACGGTCGCTGCGTTTACCGTGAGTAAAGGACAGAAGATACCCTTTGATCTCACCTGGTATCCCTCACTGCACGATGAGCCTGCAGTGGTGAACGTCGACGCAGCGATTCAGGACACAGAGAACTGGTGGCGGGAATGGTCGGATCGCTGTACGTATCAAGGCCAATGGCGTGATGCGGTATTGCGCTCACTCATCACGCTGAAAGCCCTGACATTTTCGCCCACGGGCGGCATCGTGGCCGCGCCCACAACATCGCTGCCGGAGTGGCCGGGCGGCGTCCGCAACTGGGACTACCGCTTTTGCTGGGTGCGCGATGCCACCCTGAGCCTGCACTCCCTGCTCAACGCGGGATACCACGAGGAAGCGCGTGAATGGCGTGAATGGCTTTTGCGGGCCGTCGCCGGACGACCTTCACAACTCAACATCGTCTACGGTCTGCGCGGCGAACGCAGACTCACCGAACTGGAACTGGACTGGCTTCCAGGTTACGAGAACTCTCTACCGGTCAGGATCGGTAACGCCGCACACAAGCAATTTCAGTTGGATATTTTTGGAGAAATCGCCAATGCTCTCTTCCTATACCGCCAGGCGGGAATGGTGCCGCCGCCGGACGAAGGCAAAGACGTGGCATTGGCTCTTCTTGACTTTCTGGAAACAGAATGGGAGGAGCCCGATGACGGAATCTGGGAGGTGCGCGGCCCCCGCCGGCATTTTGTTCACTCTAAAATGATGGCTTGGGTCGCCGTGGATCGGGCCATCCGGTCTGCAGAGAATGGATGGTTCTCGGGAGACATTCCGCGCTGGAAGGCCCTTCGGAATACCATTCATGACCAGGTGTGCCGCCAGGGTTTTGATGCCGATCTGAATTCCTTTGTCCAGTATTATGGTTCCAAACACCTGGATGCCAGCCTCCTGATGATGCCTCTGTTCGGATTTCTTCCGCCTGATGATGCTCGCATGGTCGGTACGGTCAAAGCCATCGAAACCCACCTCATAGAAAATGGCTTTGTCGGACGGTACACCCACGACCCTGCGGTGGATGGTATTCCCCATGGAGAAGCAACGTTTCTCCCCTGCTCATTCTGGTTGGCGGATAACTACGTGTTGCAGGGCCGTCGCGAAGATGCGGTGCGGATGTTCGAACGGCTGTTGAGTGTCCGGAATGACGTGGGGCTTCTCTCTGAAGAATATGATCCGGCGGCAAAACGGCTGCTGGGCAATTTTCCGCAGGCCTTCTCTCACGTCGGATTGGTCAACACGGCGTTCGATCTAAGCCGCAGCATGAATCAGCCTGATCAGCCCTCGATTGCGCCCGCTCATCCTCGTTGAGCCGTACTGCAGTTCATCCACTGAGTGGTTACGCAGCGTCAAGATTCGCAGACGAAGCCAGTTTTCCTTCGAGTTTGTCCTCTGCCAGATCGATGAAGAACTTCTGTGCGCTGAAGCGATTGCCGTTGCGGCTGAGTTTGGACGTGCTGGCCTGGTAGGCCCGCACATAGCTTCCATCCTGGCGCAGGATGCGAGTCTTTTCGTTATCCCTCAGATAGCTCTGCAGGATTTCGCCAAATAGTCGATCGCGCAGAGTGGGGTTCTTGACGGGGAACATGACCTCGACCCGCTCGTACAGATTGCGCGGCATCCAGTCGGCGCTGCCCAGATAAATGTCAGGTTCGCCGCCATTCGCGAAATAGAAGATCCGGCTGTGCTCCAGAAATCTTCCCACGATGCTGCGCACCCGAATTCTGTGGCTGACGTCTCTCACGTTGGGACGCAAGGCGCAGGCGCCGCGGATGATGAGATCGATCTCAACTCCCGCTCGCGAAGCCCGGTAGAGCGCCTCGATCACTGGCTGATCCAGCAGCGCATTGACCTTGGCGATGATGCGCGCCGGCCGCTTGCGCCGGGCGTGGTTGGTTTCGCGATCGATCAGCTCAATGCAGTTCTTTGCCAGATCGATGGGCGAGACGAACAGAGGCTTGTAGTTGGCTTGTTCCGAGCGGGCGGTGAGAAAGTTGAATACGGCGTGCACCGCCGAAGTCATTTCGGGATCGCAGGTCAGCAGGCTCAAGTCGGAATAGAAGTGCGCGGTCGACGGATTGTAGTTGCCCGTGCCCAGATGAGCGTATTGCCGTATCTCTCCATCCGAATCCTGCCGAGCCAGCAAGGCCAGCTTGCAATGAGTCTTCAACCCCACCAGGCCGTGAAATACCTGTACCCCCGCCTCTTCCAGCGATCGCGCCCAGCGAATGTTCGAAGCTTCGTCAAAGCGGGCCTTGAGCTCCACCACCACCGTGACTTCCTTGGTCTGGGCGGCCTCCATCAGGGCACGCACGATGGGAGAATTTTCGTTCGTCCGGTAAAGCGTCTGCTTGATCGACAGCACCTGCGGATCGCGCGCGGCCGTCTCGATAAAAGAAACCACCGGCTCGTAGGAATCGTAGGGATGATGAAGCAGAATGTCCTGCTGTCGAATCTCCTCGAACAGATTCGAGACTTTCGGCGCGAAGCTCAGAGCTCTTGGAGGTGAACGGCTGGAACTTCAGGTCAGGACGCGGAGTCTGGTCCGCCAGGAAGAACAAGCGCGAAAGATTCACCGGGCCCTGGGTCTTGAACACCTGCCATGGCTCGCAGCCCGAATTGCTGAGACAGCGGATCGACGATTTCGGCGGCGCGCGTCGGCCTCGATCTCCAGTCGCACCACGTCGCCCTTGCGCCGGCTGTGCAGCTGGCTGTCCACCAGGTCGAGCAAGATTGCGCGATTCTTCCTCGTGGAGATACAGATTGCTGTTGCGGGTGGCACGAAATGCTGCTGAAGAAATGACCTTGTATCCCTTGTAGAGATTGCGGGTGTGGGTCTCGATCAGATCGTGCAGAAAGATGTAATCGATGCTGTCCGTTCTTGCTCGGAACCCGCACCAGGCGCGGCAAGTTTTCGCGGCACCGTCACCACGCCGAGATAGGTTGTGCCCGGCTTGGAATTGACGACGCAACTGGAATGCCACGCACAAAGCCTTGTTAATCACGTGCGGAAAGGGATGCGAAGGATCGATCGTGACCGGCGTCAGGATGGGATCCACCTGGCGGGTGAAAAACAGGTCCATCGCGTCGTGGCCGGCGCGGTCGAGATGCGCCACCGACAAAATTCGTATGCCCTCGCGCCGCAAGCGCCGGAAGAAGCTTCTGGTTCCAGCAATCGTATTGGGCGTCCACGAACGAATGAAGTTCCTGGGCGAGACGCTGGAGTTGTTCTGCGGGCGATAGTCCGTCGGGGCCGGTGAGCGGATTCCCGTGCTCCACCTGCTGCAGAAGTCCGGCGACTCGCACCTCGACAAATTCATCCAGATTGCTGGCGGTGATGGCGAGGAACTTGACTCTTTCCAGCAGCGGATTGCTTTCGTCCTGCGCCTCTTCGAGAACACGCCGGTTGAACGCCAGCCAGGACTCATGGCGATTGAAGTAGTAGCGCGGATCATCCAGGCGGACGCGGGCCATGGGCGAAGATCTCCTGCCGTACGGCGTCATCCTATCGCGGCATTGTTAATAGATTGTTACAAGCCCGCAATCCAGCTTTTGTTTACGGGAAGTGATGATAGTTTCTCCGGTTAAAATTCTGCTCGGAGTCTTGAATGCAATTATGGAAGCCAACGAATACGACCTGGTGGTGATCGGCAGCGGTCCGGCGGGCCAGAAGGGCGCCATCTGCGCCGCCAAGATGCGCAAGAAAGTTGCCATCATTGACCGGAAGAAGAACGATTGGCGGCGTCTGCGTTCACACCGGAACCATCCCCAGCAAGACTCTGCGGGAAGCAGTCTTGTACCTGAGCGGCTTCCGCCAGCGCACATTTTATGGCCGCGGCTACGTGCTGAAAGACCGCATCGCGATGTCCGACCTGACCTTCCGCGCGCAATCGGTCATGGCGCGCGAGGTCGAAGTGATCAAGGCGCAACTGCGCCGCAACTACGTAACCACTTTCGAAGGCGACGCGCACTTCCTCGATCCCAATACGATCGAAGTCAAGAGCGACGATGGTTCGCAATTGGTTCGCGGTCATCACGTCCTGATCGCCTGCGGCACGCGCCCGGCGCACAGCGCCGATATTCCGATCGACGGCAAACGCATCTTTGATTCCGATCAGGTGCACTGCCTGGAAGAAGTCCCGCGAGACCTGGTGATCGTGGGCGCCGGCATCATCGGGCTGGAATACGCGTCCATGTTTGCCGCGCTGGGCGTGAAAGTCACGCTGCTCGACCAACGTCCCATACTGCTGGATTTCGTGGACCGCGAAATCGTGGAGAGCCTCTGCTTCCAGTTGCGGCAGCTGGGAACGGTCTTTCGGCTCGGAGAAAAAGTCGTTTCCATCGGCCTGGATGAAGCGCGCGACCGGGTGTTTGCCAAGCTCGAAAGCGGAAAGAATGTTCACGGCCAGGGACTGCTCTACACCATCGGACGCCAGGCCAACAGCGATCTGCTCAATCTCGAAGCGGCGGGCTTGACGCTCGGACGGCCGGGGCAAGCTTGATGGTCAACGAACACTTTCAAACCGCCGTGCCTCACATCTACGCCGCCGGAGACGTGATCGGATTTCCCGCACTGGCCAGCACTTCCATGGAGCAGGGACGCCTCGCCAGTTGTCACATGTTCGGCACGCCCGGCAAGATGCCGCCGAATCTCATTCCGTACGGCATCTACACCATCCCCGAAATCTCCATGGTCGGACACACCGAAGAACAGCTGACCCAAGACAAGATCCCCTACGAAGTGGGATTGGCTCGCTACGCGGAGCTGGCCAAGGGACAGATGCTGGGCGACGAACAGGGCCTGCTGAAGCTGATCTTCGATCCGGATTCGCTCAAACTGCTGGGAGTACACGTGATCGGCGACCGGGCCGCGGAAATCGTTCACATCGGCCAGGTCGTGCTCACCCTGGGCGCGAGCATCGAGTATTTTCGCGATGCGGTATTCAACTATCCCACGCTGGCCGAGGCCTACAAGGTCGCCGCGCTGGATGGACTGAACAAGCTGTGAACTGGGATTTTCGGCAAAATTCGCCTCGTTTACCAAACATTTAATACTGCTGTAACAATCCCTCCGTATAGTGGCGGCCAGCCTTGACCGGAAATTCTCCGGCTCAGGACTCAGGAGACCACATGGCTACCGCACCCACCCTACCCGCTCCGCCGAAGCCCGGGCCCGTAGCCGTACCCGCGCTCGAAGCCAAGCTGGGCAAAGGTCCCGGAAAAATCGGGGTCCTTGTATTCGGAGTGGTTCTGATTATCGGAGTGATCTATGCCGGGTCGCATCTGCTCTCCGATCTTTCGGGCGTTCACAACACCTCGATCATGCCCTATCGTCCTGCTGGGCCTCGCGCTGCTGGTGGCGCTGGGATTCGAGTTCGTCAACGGATTCCACGACACCGCCAATGCCGTGGCGACCGTGATCTACACGCACTCGCTGGAGCCGCACGTCGCGGTGGTGTGGTCGGGCTTCTGGAATTTTCTCGGCGTGCTGACTTCCTCGGGACTGGTCGCCTTCGGCATCATTTCGCTGTTGCCCGTCGAACTGATTCTGCAGGTGGGCAGCAAGGCGGGATTCGCGATGGTGTTTGCCCTGCTGGTCGCCGCCATCATCTGGAACCTCAGCACCTGGTATTTCGGGCTGCCGGCTTCCAGTTCGCACACCTTGATCGGATCGATCATCGGAGTGGGCATCGCCAACCAGCTCATGTCGGCCAGAACCGGCACCAGCGGCGTGGATTGGGCACAGGCCCTGAACATCGGCAAGTCGCTGCTGCTTTCGCCGATCGTCGGATTTGCGCTGGCCGGATTGCTGCTGCTTCGCTGATGAAAGCCGTAATCAAGAATCGGAAACTGTATGAAGCGCCGGAAGGCACCGAGCCGCCGCCGTTCTGGATTCGCGCCCTGCTGGTTCTGACCTGCACCGGCGTGAGCTTCGCCCACGGATCGAACGACGGACAAAAGGGCATGGGCCTGATCATGCTGATCCTGATCGGCACCGTGCCCACCGCCTACGCGTTGAACCATGCGGTCACCAAGCAGCAGTCGCAGGACTTTGTCGCGGTTTCGCGAGCAAGCCGCCAATACGCTTGAACAAGTACGTGAGCCCGAACGCCGTGATCGGCGATGCGCGTGAAGACGTCACCGCATTACGTTCGCACCAAGGAATTCACGCCCAACACCATGCTGGCGCTGCGCCAGACTGGTGAGCGATATCGGCAATGAAACGGTGCTGTTCGGAGAGCTGGCCAAGGTGCCCAACGACCGGGTGCGCAACTTCCGCAACGACATGTACCTGGTCAGCGAAGCGCTGCGCCTGATGCAGAAGACGCACCAGCCGGATATTGCCGCCAGCGACTGGGCAGGTGCTGAACAACTACAAGAAGCACATCGACAACGCCACGAAATTCATCCCGCGCTGGGTGAAGGTCGCGGTCGCGATGGCGCTGGGGCTGGGCACGATGGTCGGCTGGAAGCGCATCGTCGTAACCGTCGGCGAAAAAATCGGCAAAGACCACCTGACCTACGGACAAGGCGCGGCCGCGGAAATCACCGCCATGGTGACGATCGGCGCGGCAGACTGGTTCGGCCTGCCGGTCAGTACGACGCACGTGCTCTCGTCGGGTATCGCCGGCACCATGGCGGCGAATCACACCGGGCTGCAGTGGGGCACGGTGCGCAATCTGCTCATGGCCTGGGTGCTGACGCTGCCGGTCTCGATGATGCTGGCGGGCTTCCTGTTCTGGGGATTCCGCAATATCTTCTAATCGCGCCCTTCTGAAATCCGGTGAGATGCCGCCCGACCGCTCGTGTAGCGCCGGCATCCTGCCGGCCCGATGGGCGGGCCTCGCCCGCCAGTTTTCTGCAGCCAACGACATGGAAGCGGCCCTACGCTTAGGTACCTTTCAGTCGTTCCTGTACCGCGCCATGGCGAGCAGGCAAAAACGGTACGCAATATTTCAGGCTGCTGGCTCCAGATCCTTTCGCGCTTCCGCGACATCTTCGGCCCCGAGTCGATGAAAGACGGCCTTGGCCGTCGATGCAAGATCGTTGTCTTCGACGTTGGCTATCACCAGCGATCGGCCACGCTCCAGCAGTTGGCGGTACACGACCGTGTCGTCCTTGGGGACCCCAGTGTCCGCGGCATGCTCGGAGGCTTCGCCTGCGCTGGCTCCTGCGGCAGCCCCTCCGATTCCAAGCAGTGCGGCCGCTCCCAACCCGATAGCAAAAATCGTGCCCACGCCAGGCACAAACAAGCTGGCGATCGCACTACCCAGAGACAGCCCGGTGCCGGCGCCCACCGCCCCTCCCACCAATCCGCCGACTGCTTCGCCCATCCCGTCGCGCTCGGCGTCAGTGGTGGGAAGACTGTCCACCTGGGCCTTGCCTGCTTCACCGCTTAAAAAGATTATGGACTGCGGAGAAATAGGTGTGGCCAGCAGCCCCTGAACCGCCTGCTCTGCGCCTGCGCGAGACTCGAAAATCCCGAGTATGCTTTGCATGATTTCTCCCTTAACCCGCCAGTTGCGACCAACCCCTGCAAGTTCGGCAGATTGGATGCGGAACCCCAGTTGGAGTTTGCCAGGCGAAGGCAGTCTCGATGTCAGTTCTGATCTGGCGACGAAACTAACCTAGGCTGGAAAGACTGCAGTCTGTTGCTGGATTTGCGACCGAAAATTGTCCCGGCAAATAGAGCGCGCTCAGAGCAGGCCTTCTTCCTTAACAACCTCAGCATTGGCGCGTCGCCTCTTGGCTTCGGCGTAGAGATACGCCAACTTCGCTGGATCCGCACGATTCTAACGCGGCGCAAAAGCTCTTCACCTGCCCGCTGCCGCCTGCGCCAGGATGACCCCAGGCGGCGCCTGCACATCCGTCTCATAACACACCTTCCTGCGGTGAGTTGCTCTTCGGCGTGACTGGAGGGCTCGAAATTCTGTCGTTCATTTTCCGAAGGCTACGCAGATTCTGCAGCGCATCCGACATTTCTTGGACTTCCGCACGGCTATCGCCTTCGCTTACGGCAACTTCTTCCATCCGCACGTGAACTGCCGCAACCGCCGCGTCGATTCTCAACTGCATTTTGCTCAGGTCAATCTCGAGCATCGCGGCCTTGTATAACTCGCGCCATGAAGTACCTTGCATCAGTGTGTCACCGTGCTTTCTTTCGGCCTCTGCCTTGAGAATACCTTTGCCACTAAAGAAAGGTGAGGATATTGAGTTCCTCTAGAGTGGCTGCAATTAACGCACTTGAGCAGGCACACGAAAAGTACGATCCGCAGAACATACTGAGTTGCCACATAACCTTGTCGTATTGCAATAATATACTTGCCATAAAGTAGACGCCGTGATATCGTATTCCCTGCGGACGAAAGGAGTCCTTAATGGCCAGAGAGCAAAAAGCAAAACCACCGCAGCCGGACCTGAAATACCGGCGAGTAGAGATTTCCGATCTCGACCGGGGCAGACGCGGCAAGCACCACGATCTGGTTCAAGGAATTTTGAAAGAGCTGGAGTTGGCGGCCCCCGGGTCAGCGCTGGAAATTCCTCTCGCCGAGGTGGGCGGAATCGGGCTTGCGAATCTTCGCTCAGCCGTTCATCGCGCTTCGGTTTCGCAAGGACTGGCAATCGAAACCCTTGCGGACGAAAAGAACTTTTATGTATGGAAGACGGCGACTGAGAGCGGAGAAAAATAACACTGATCGACTAAAAACTGGAGACAGACATTGGTCGAGGTTCACCATGACTACGACATACAAGTGGTTTGAAAGTTATAGCGCTGCGGTGTTGGAAACGGATTGGTCAAAAATAGAGGACCGCATCGGCGCGGTAGAGGTCGAGATCAAGGAAAGGTTGCACGAATTCTCCCAGAATCACGGCGGCTCTCCCGAAGAAAACCGGGCGATTGTGGACGCGCTCGATAGACTGAAAGCTCTGCGAGCCGACGTCGCCTCCTGGCGTGAGTCCAACCGGAAGCCTTAGTCATCCAGCATCGCGTGGAGGGCATTCAGCAGGTGGGAGGGATGGGCGGTCTTCGGGACCAGTTCGTTGACTCCTACTTTTCGCGCCTCTTCCCGCAGGTGCGGAAATTCGTGCATTGTGAACATGACAATCTGAATATCGGGAGAGGTTTTCTTGATCTGGCGGGCCGCGTCCAGCCCGTTTATCACCGGCATTGAGAGATCCAGAATAACCAAGTCCGGCGAGAGCCGCGCGGCCATCTCGACTGCCATCTTCCCATTCTCAGCTTCACCACAAATTGTCCAATCGGCTTGTTTGGAGAGTAATGTTCGCAGGGAATGCCGGATGGTCGGATTATCGTCGGCGAGAAGAATTCTGGCGCACATTCATGGTTACTCCCTACCACCCTAAGCCATTTCGGGCATAAAGCAATACACTGAATTATGTACCGCAGCGTACACAATGGCAACGGTGTGCCGGGCGGTGCCCTCCTTAGGGTGTTAGAAGCATGAAAAGAGAGTAGTGTTTATCTAGGTCTCGCGCATTCTCCCGCCGCGCACATGAGTGACGGTTCCTTGCGAATCAGGCAGCAAGACTAAGACAAGAGCAAGGAGTCACTCTATGGAAAAGCAGCCTCTCCCCGATTTTTCCGTCAGGCCGCCAGCTCGCTCTGAGTTACTAGTTGAAGGGGTCTTGCAACGCGAGTCGCTTGCGCTACGCCAGCAGCAACTGTGCCCCGAGTGTGACTCAGTAATGCTAAACGTGGAGGGCACATTCTCTCTGTTCGGCACTGACAGGACCTGGACAATTGCATTGCCGGTGTGTCTGTTCTGTGATCCCGACTCTCGCCCCAATGCCCAGCCCCATATCCAGCCGCATATAATGTAGGCCACAGCCCGGTCGAAGCTGCTTCTGTCCTGACAAGCGCCCAAACGATTCAAAATCCTCGCTATTGCGAGCCGCATCTAATTCCTATGGCTTGCAGCATCGTGCTCGCGGGTTCACATCACCACTACCCGTGTAACCGAACATCCTCGGAAGAATGTATCGAATGCCACGGACAGCTGTGTGACTTGCATTCGGAAGTTTGCGAATGTTGCGGCCAGGCTTTTTGCGCTTCGTGCCTCTTGCGTCACATGAATAGCGCGCGTCCCAAGCCATCTGCCTCGACAAGGAATGACTCGTTTCGACGCTTAGCATAATTTCACGGGAATGGTGCCATGGAAGAGCTCAAAGAGATACTCAAGCAGATCGTTGCCGACCTCGAAAAATCCGCCGCGGCCATAGAAGTCCTTCGCTCGGGCGCGAATATAGAAGTGACCGCTTTAGACCTCGCGGTCCAAAAGAATCGGGAATTCTACGCCTCTTTACGCAAGCAGATCGGGGCGCTTCACTTGCCGCGCCAGAGCTCGGCGAAAAATAAGCCGTCACCGATTGCGACCTAGTGGCAGACCACATTGGCCAACTCAATTCGCCAAATCGGCCCTCCCTCGAACAAAGCACCTTCGAATCTAAGGAAAGTTGGCGCCGCGCCTTCATAGACCAAGATATGTGTGTCTGATGGTTTCTTGCCCACCAACGGTGCGATTATGCCTGCGACACCGCCAATTTCCACCTTTATGACGAAGCCGGTTGCGATACGCGTGGTTGCGAGTAAACGGTCGTCTCATCGTGAAGGATCCGTCCCTGAAGTGCAAAGTGAGTTCGGTTGTAACTTGGTCGTCTTGCACGACCTGAATAAGGTCCCCAGCTGCAAGAGTCTTCCCTTCAAGGGTGCCCAGCACAAGAAAACCGTGGGTTAATCCTTCTTTGTGACGGACCGCGACCGGCGCCGCCAGGAGCGCACTGCACGCGAAAAGGATGCAAAGAGACTGGATGCCAGCGGATTTGATCATGAGTTAACCGTGAGCATCCTCAAGGATTAATTAAGAGGATACTGCACGTTATGACCGGCAACCTGACGTCATTTCGCTAGCGTCCTGGCCTACGCAAGCTTGCAGCAGGCGCCTCCAACCCATGCGGCTCTCTAACCAGCGAGCAACCACGGTATTGCGCTCGACATGAGTGCTGATTTGCTGAGGTGAAAGTCGCCACCAGCCGCCTCCCTCATCAGATCCGGTGTCCAAACTTCTGACTTCGACATTGCCGTCCTGGATACGGTATGCCTTTGCCGGATAGCCCTGCGTGGGTTGAAGAATAAGCTGTGCTTTTATTGGCATGAGCTCGATCTCCGTGCGTTATGCCGCCTAGAATGATCGAACAGGGTGCTCCTGACCATACCCCCAAAACCTGAGAGCTTCCTGGGGAACTCTGTATGACGGCAGGGCTACTTCTGATCGGCGGGAGCCTGGTGTTTATTGCTGACGTTGCCAGTTTGATTGCATCGATCCGCAACCATATCGACCTGTTTCACCTGGAAGTTATGAGCCTGCCCGCCGGAAGGGGCTTCGGTCGAAGAAATAAAGCTGCCGTGGACAACTATGAGGTGCCCCACGTGGGAAGACAAGTCCTCGGATCCGGTCAGCCAGATAGGTTTCTGATGTTTGCCTTCCAGAGTGTACTTGCCGCCACTCGATCGAAGGCAACCCTTGACGGTTCTGTCTTCCTTGTTCGCGGCACTTGCCATCGAGGCGGGCTGTGAATCCTGCTGTATGGCGGGCGCCGAGTGCTCGGTAGAAGACGTTTGTTGTGCGGGCTTCGCCAACGACGCCGCGCTAAATAACACGCAAACAGCTAGGGTTGGTAGGATCTTCTTCATCTCAGCTTCCCTAATCAGATCAACCACTTCAGTTTTCAGCCTGGATTTTTTGCTCCTGCTGAGCCCGCTGAGCACTGGCGGAACTCTTGACCGCTTTTCGCAGCGGCCTGCTGAATCGTCCGGATCCAGTTTCCCATTTTATACATGGCGACGGTTTAGCCCCGTTTGCTCCGGGGCTGGTATCTTGAACCTCTGCCATCGGCCGCGTGGACGGCAAACGATCGCCTCCATGAAGCGGTTTTGTCGATGCTCTGGAACAGCCGGCAAGGCTTCCAGCCGCCAGCACGGCCACCAATGACCACAACCAAGGTCCGCAGTTCCGCTTTTTGCCACAAGAGATCACGTAAGCAGTGTCTCGGCAAAACCACGTGAGCGCGATCAGGTGAAGACCTGACTTTGAGCGAATTGATCGCCTACCCGAAACGACGATGCGAGGGTGAAACAGAAGTGAGTGCGGGAAGGTTCGAGCCCGGTCAGTTTTCACCGAATCGGCGGGGTTACCACCTTTAGTTCAACTCGCGGACAGTCAAATGTCAGCGCTGGTTTGACATTCCCTATAAAGGTCGAACCGATCAGGCAGGCGCACCCGATTCTTGCAGGGCAGGAGCGTGACAAGGGATGACAACCTCCACCACCGTCCCAGGATGGGCGTTCATCATCCTCAACTCTCCGCCAAACTCCTTGGCGCGCTGGCTCATGCCACCGATGCCGACGCCTATGCTGTCCGGCCGCAACTCCGAGACTTCTTCGGCGATTCCCTGCCCGTCATCGCGTACTCGTACGACCACTTCGCTTTCCCCTCGAATCACGCTGACCCATCCCTTTTGAGCTCCGGAATGACGGAACACATTGGTCAGAGCTTCCTGAATGATGCGGAAGATGGCTCTTTCCATCTCCGGAGCGAGCCGGGGAAAGTCGGGCGGCTGCACCTCGAGTTCGGTTTCGATGCCACTGCGCTTGGTCAACCCGTCGAGATACCAACGCAGCGCCGAAAGCAGGCCGACTTCGTCGAGCAAGGGCGGATGCAACAGATGAGACAAGCTGCGAATTTGCTGGGCTGCATTGTCGATCATCCTGATCACTTCGCCGACGTCGGCCGCCAGCTGGGAAGAGTCTTTCCGGATAATCCCATTCAACAGCATCTTCATCGCAACCATTTCCTGACCCAACCCGTCGTGCAACTCCCGCGCGATGCGGCGGCGTTCGTCGTCCTGCATCGTCATCAGGCGGCTGGAAAGGAGTCGTAGCGCGCTCGTTCTTTCGTCCACCATCTTTTCCAGTTCGACGGCACTGTCGCGCATCGATTGTTCAAGCAGTTTGCTGTCGTGGATGTCGGAGCAGGTGCCATACCATCGGAGGACCTTGCCCTCTGCATCTCGAAGCGGAACGGCGCGCGCGCGAAACCAGCGATACTGTCCGTCTTTTCCCCGCAGGCGGTATTCCGATTCATAATTCTCGCCAGATTCAACACAACGCAGCCAGTGAGTCATACTGCGCTCCTGGTCGTCGGGATGCACATAATCCAGCCAGCCAAAGCCATTCGCAGAGCCTGGCGGCGCGCCGGTGAACTCGTAAAATCGGCCGCTGATGTAGTCGCGCGCCCCGTCCGCCTGGCGGCTGAAAATAATGTCCGGCGCGGTCTTCACAATGGCATCGAGTTCCTGGTTCTTGCGCGCCAGTTCGACATTCAACAGCTGCAACGCCTCCGCCCGCTGTTTCAACTCCTCGGTTCGCTCCGCAACCCGTTGTTCCAATTCACGATTCAGCGTCTCCAGTTGATGTGCCCTGCGGTGCAATTCGGCGAACACGCTGACTTTCGCGCGCAGCAGTTCCGGAATGATCGGGCACGGAAATGTAATCCACCGCGCCGCGCTCGTATCCCTTGAGTCGGTCGAGGTCGGTCAGGTGCACGGCGGAGATAAAGATGATCGCAGTCTTCTGGCAGCGGGGATGCTGGCGAATCATCTCCGCCAGCTGAAACCCGTCGAGTCTCGGGCATGCTCACATCCATCAGCACGACCGCGACGTCGATTTTCAGCAGCTGTTCCAGCGCCTCGCGTGCCGGAGGTGGCCTTGATCAGATTCTCGCCCAGCTCGTCGAGGATGACCTCGTAGCTCAGCAGCTTCGCCGGCTGATCATCCACCATCAGGATGTTGACTTTGTCGTTCGTCGCTCATTAGCTCCTCATCTTCTCGAGGGCTGCCACAAATTGAACTCTATCTGTGAAGCCACATGCGAAGTGCTGAGAGCAGTTGTCGGTATTGACCGGTTTCGCCAGATACTCGGAAGCTCCGGCTTCGAGGCACTTCTCGCGATCGCCCTTCATGGCTTTCGCGGTCAAGCGCAATGATCGGCAGACGCCGGAACGAAGCATTCTGCCGGATCACCTGCATGGTTTCGTATCCATCCATCTCCGGCATCATGATGTCCATCAGCACGATCGCGACCTCCGGAGTCTACTCCAGAGTTGCAATCGCTTCCCGGCCGGTTCCGGCAGTCAGCACGGTCATTCCGCGCCGCTCCAGCACGCTGCTCAGGGCGAAGATATTGCGCACGTCGTCATCCACCACCAGCACCTTCTTCCCGACCAGTGCATCGTCAGAGCGATGCAGACGGTCGAGCATTTTTTGTTTTTCGGGCGGCAAGATCTGCGATCACCCGATGCAGGAACAGAGCGGTCTCATCCAGCAGCCGCTCCGGCGACTCAACCCCCTTGACCACGACGCTGCGCGCCAGGGTGTGCAGGCGGGCATCTTCTTCCGGCGACAGTTCCTTCCCGGTGAACACCACGACCGGCAAGTCGTTCAGCGATGGAGTGTCGCGCAGGCGTTCCAGAACCTCGAAGCCCGACATATCCGGAAGACGCAGATCGAGCACGACGCAGTCGAAGGTGGACTCGGTGACAGCCGTCCAGAGCTTCGCCTCCGGTGGTCGACGACTGAAATATCGATGTCGTCATGACCCAGCAACTCGCGAATGCTGAGCTGCTCCGCAGGATTGTCTTCCACCACCAGCAGGCGTTTGCGGCGAGGCTCGGTGTACTCCTTGATCCGGTTGAGCGCCGATTCCAGCCCCTCGGGCGTCGTCGGCTTGGTCACGAAGGCAAATGCTCCGCGCGTCAGGCCGTGATGCCGGTCTTCATCCAGAGTCAACATCTGCACCGGAATGTGCCGCGTCGCGGATCCTGTTTCAGATGGTTGAGCACGGTCCAGCCCAGCATGTCCGGCAGGAATACATCCAGCGAAACCGCGGTTGGATGGAATTCGCGAGCCAGAGCGAGGGCTTCCGCCCCGCCCATCGCCACCAGGACCTTGAATCCTTTGTCGTGCGACAAGATCGCAAAGCACTCGCGCGTAGTGCGGATCATCCTCGACGATCAGCAGGACCGCATCGTCCGGCTGAAGATTTTCACGGTCGTCGGCGATGCGTTCAATCTCCAACTCGGTGGCAACCGCAGCCAACTGCCGTGGCAAGAATCACGGTCCTTCCGGTCCGCGATCGCAACCGCAGCGTGCGGAGGGGCCAACATAGGTTTGCGGCAGATACAGGGTGAACGTGCTTCCCCGCCCCGGCGTGCTGCGCAATTGGATTTCGCCACCCAGCAGGCTGGCCAGCTCGCGGCTGATCGCCAGCCCCAGACCAGTTCCGCCGTACTTGCGGCTGGTGCCGGCGTCTGCCTGCTGGAACGCCTCGAAGATGATTCGCTGCTTCTCGGAAGGAATACCGATTCCGGTATCGGAAACCTGGAAGGCCACGACCGAAGCGGCTGCACTCAGAATCGGGATGGTCGTCGCTCCAACCGCCGGCGGCTACCGACACCGACAGATTCACTCCTCCTTGCTCGGTGAACTTGAATGCGTTGGACAACAGATTCTTGAGCACCTGCTGCAGACGTTTCGAGTCGGTCACCAGGCTGCGCGTAAGGTGCGGATCGGTGTGCACTTCGAAGCTGAGCCGCCGGTTCTCAGCTTCGTGGCGGAACGGGCGAGCCACCATATCGAGCAGGCTGGCGAAGAAGACCTCCTCGGCATCGACCGAAACCGTGCCCGATTCGATCTTCGACAGATCGAGAATGTCGCTGATCAGATTCAGCAGATCGGTTCCCGCGCCGTGAATCGTGCGCGCGAACTCGACCTGTCTTGGGGTCAGGTTGCCATCGGGATTGTCGGTGAGCTGCTGGCCCAGAACCAGGATGCTGTTGAGCGGCGTCCGCAGTTCGTGAGACATGTTGGCCAGGAACTCTGACTTGTACTTGGAAGTCAGAGCCAGTTCTTTCGCCTTCTCTTCCAAGGCGCGCCGCGCCTGTTCGATTTCCTGGTTCTTGCGTTCGACTTCGACGTTCTGTTCGGCCAGCTGCTGAGCCTTTTGCGCCAGCTGCTCGTTGGTTTGCTGCAACTCTTTTTGCTGCGTCTGCAGTTCGGTGGCCAACTGCTGCGACTGCTTCAGCAATCCTTCCGTCTGCATCGTCGCCTCAATACTGTTCAGCACGATGCCGATGCTGGCGGTCAGTTGTTCGAGAAACGCCAGATGCGAAGCGGTGAAGGCTGCTCAGCGAGGCCAGTTCGATCACTGCCTTGACCCGGTCCTCGAACAGCACCGGCAACACGATCACGTTTCGCGGAACCGCCTCGAACAAGCCCGAACGAATTGAAATCGTGTTCGGCGGCAAGTCGGCGATCAACATGCGGCGCTTTTCGGCCGCGCATTGTCCCACCAGACCTTCTCCCACTCTCAAGCGCCGGAGATGACCATCCGCTCCATCCGCGGCAAAAGCCGAAAGCAGAACCATGCCGGCTGATTCTTCGGTCTCCATCTGGTAGATGACGCCTTGCTGAGCGTCGACCAGCGGCGCCAACTCGGACAACAGCATGCGACCCACGCTGGTCAGATCGCGCTGCCCTTGCAACATGCCGGTAAAGCGCGCCAGGTTCGTCTTGAGCCAGTCCTGCTCGGTGTTGCGGTCCGTGGTCAGCCGCAGGTTGTCGATCATGGTGTTGATGTTGTCTTTCAGGTCCGCGACTTCACCGCTGGCCTCCACCTGAATCGAGCGGGTCAAGTCGCCCTTGGTGACGGCCGTCGCCACCTCGGCGATGGCGCGCACCTGGTTGGTCAGGTTGTCGGCAAGCAGGTTCACGTTGCCCGTGAGATCCTTCCACGTGCCTGCGGCTCCGGGCACGTTGGCCTGGCCGCCCAAACGGCCTTCCACGCCCACCTCGCGCGCCACCGTCGTCACCTGGTCGGCGAACGTCGCCAGCGTGTCCGTCATGTTGTTGATGGTTTCGGCCAGCGCAGCGACTTCGCCCTTGGCGTTGACCGTCAGCTTCTGCGTCAGTTCGCCGTTGGCGACCGCGGTCACGACCTTGACGATTCCGCGCACCTGCTCGGTAAGGTTGGCGGCCATGACGTTGACGTTGTCGGTAAGATCCTTCCACGTTCCGGCCACGCCCGGCACCTTCGCCTGACCTCCAAGCTTGCCGTCGGTCCCGACTTCGCGGCCACGCGCGTCACTTCGGCGGCGAAGGCGTTGAGCTGGTCGACCATCGTGTTGATCGTGTTCTTCAGCTCGAGAATTTCGCCCTTCACGTCCACCGTGATCTTGCGCGAGAAGTCGCCGCGAGCCACGGCGGTCGTCACTTCGGCGATATTGCGCACCTGGCCGGTCAGGTTTCCGGCCATGGCGTTCACCGAGTCGGTGAGATCCTTCCACGTGCCGGCCACGCCAGGCACGTTGGCCTGTCCACCCAGCCGGCCCTCGCTACCCACTTCACGCGCCACGCGCGTGACTTCAGCCGCGAACGAACGCAGCTGCTCGACCATGGTGTTGAGCGTTTCTTTGAGTTGCAGAATCTCGCCGCGGACGTCCACCGTAATCTTCTTCGAGAGGTCGCCGGTAGCGATGGCCGTGGCCACTTCGGCGATGTTGCGCACCTGGCCGGTCAGGTTGCTGGCCATGAAGTTCACGTTGTCGGTAAGATCCTTCCAGGTTCCGCCGACGCCCGGCACCTGCGCCTGACCGCCCAGCTTGCCTTCGGTTCCGACTTCGCGCGCCACGCGCGTCACTTCCCCGGCGAACGCATTGAGCTGATCGACCATCGTGTTGATCGTGTTCTTCAGCTCGAGAATTTCGCCCTTCACGTCCACCGTGATCTTGCGCGACAAGTCGCCGCGGGCCACGGCCGTCGTTACTTCGGCGATGTTGCGCACCTGGCCGGTCAGGTTTCCGGCCATCGAGTTGACCGAGTCAGTAAGATCTTTCCAGGTACCTGCCACTCCGGGCACGTTCGCCTGTCCGCCCAGTCGGCCTTCGGTGCCCACTTCGCGGGCCACGCGCGTTACTTCGCCGGCGAAGGCGTTGAGCTGATCCACCATTGTGTTGATGGTTTCTTTCAGCAGCAGAATTTCGCCGCTCACGTTCACCGTAATTTTTTGCGACAGGTTGCCGCGTGGCGATCGCCGTGGCCACCTCGGCGATGTTGCGCACCTGGCCGGTCAGGTTGCTGGCCATCGAGTTGACCGAGTCGGTAAGATCTTTCCACGTTCCGGCCACGCCCGGGACCTGCGCCTGGCCGCCCAGCCTGCCGTCGGTGCCGACTTCGCGGGCCACGCGGGTTACTTCGGAAGCAAATGCCCGCAACTGGTCCACCATAGTGTTGATCGTGTCTTTGAGTTCGAGAATTTCTCCTTTCACGTCCACCGTGATCTTGCGTGACAAATCGCCGCGTGCAACGGCGGTGGCCACTTCGGCGATGTTGCGGACCTGGCCGGTCAGGTTGCTGGCCATGAAGTTCACGTTGTCGGTGAGATCTTTCCAGGTTCCGGCCACGCCCGGCACCTGCGCCTGTCCGCCGAGTTTGCCTTCGGTGCCGACTTCGCGGGCCACGCGGGTTACTTCGCCGGCGAAGGCGTTGAGCTGATCGACCATAGTGTTGATCGTGTTTTTCAGCTCGAGAATTTCGCCCTTCACGTCGACCGTAATCTTGCGCGACAAATCGCCGCCTGCCACGGCAGTGGTGACTTCGGCGATGTTGCGCACCTGGCCGGTCAGGTTTCCGGCCATCGAATTGACTGAGTCGGTAAGATCCTTCCATGTGCCGGCCACGCCGGGCACGTTGGCCTGTCCGCCCAGTCGGCCTTCAGTGCCCACTTCGCGGGCCACGCGCGTGACCTCGCCGGCGAAACGGTTCAGCTGATCCACCATCGTGTTCAGGGTTTCCTTCAGCTGCAAAATCTCACCGCGCACGTCCACCGTGATCTTGCGGGAAAGGTCGCCGCTGGCAATCGCTGTAGCCACCTCGGCGATGTTGCGCACCTGGCCGGTCAGGTTGCTGGCCATGAAATTCACGTTGTCGGTGAGATCCTTCCAGGTACCGCCAACTCCCGGCACCTGCGCCTGGCCGCCGAGCTTGCCTTCAGTACCAACTTCGCGGGCCACGCGGGTCACTTCTCCGGCGAAGCCGTTGAGCTGGTCGACCATAGTGTTGATCGTGTCCTTGAGCTCGAGAATTTCGCCCTTCACGTCGACCGTGATTTTTCGCGACAAATCGCCGCGCGCGACGGCCGTAGTGACTTCGGCAATGTTTCGAACCTGCGCCGTCAGGTTTCCGGCCATGGCGTTCACCGAGTCCGTGAGATCTTTCCAGGTTCCGGCCACGCCAGGCACAACCGCCTGTCCACCCAGCTTGCCGTCGGTGCCGACTTCGCGCGCCACGCGGGTCACTTCAGAAGCGAATGACCGCAACTGATCGACCATCGTGTTGATGGCTTCTTTGAGCTGAAGAATTTCGCCGCGAACATCGACCGTGATTTTGCGGGAAAGATCGCCGCTGGCCACGGCGGTTGCGACCTCAGCGATGTTGCGCACCTGGCCAGTCAGGTTGCTGGCCATCGAATTGACGGAATCGGTGAGATCTTTCCAGGTACCGGCCACGCCGGGCACCTGGGCCTGCCCTCCAAGCTTGCCGTCCGTTCCCACTTCGCGGGCGACGCGCGTGACCTCGGCGGTAAAAACGCCGAGCTGCTGAATCATGGTGTTGACGATGTTGGCGGAACGTAAAAACTCGCCTTCAAGCGGGCGCCCGTCGACGTCCAGTCTGACGGTCTGGGTCAGATTGCCCTGGGCAACTCCGGCGATGGCGCGAGTCACCTCCGCGGTGGGCCGAAGCAAGTCTTCAACCAGGGTGTTGACCGACACTTCCATCTCGCCCCACGCACCCCTGGACTCGTGAAAGCGCGTGCGCTCCCGCGTTTTTCCTTCCTTGCCAACCACCTGTCCGACTCGCTTGAGTTCGTGCGCCATTTGCTGGTTCACGGCGACGATGTCATTAAATGTGTCGGCAATCTTTCCCGCGAGCCCCGTCCAGGACCCGGGAAGCCGCACTGAAAAGTCGCCGGCGCGCATGGTCTGCAGGCTTGCCAGGATCACGCTAAGATCTGCGGAAGTGGCCTCAACAAACGCACCGGAATGCCCATTCTTTCCCTGGGTGGGCGTAGCGTCAGCGGTGTTGCTGGACGCGGCGGCGTGACGTTCGCCTCTCTTCATCGTCGTCTCCTAAATAACGAGGGAATACCCTGTTCGAAATGGCTTCTCACGATTTAGCTTTTATGTTCCTCAAGGCGAGACAACAGCTCAGATCCGGGCCGCAGTAACCGGATATTGCGGCAGTCCCGAACCCTATGTCAGCGCCAACCCGAAAGGCAAAGTTCGATCCAAGGCCAACTTATCTACAGTTGTTAACATGAAAACTTTAGGTTGACCCTACAGTGTTTGCTGTAGGCGGCACAAGATGGACACCCCCCTGTAGCACCAAGATTTAGCCCGGGTCGTTTCACACTCCGGCAGAGACGGGTGCCTTGCCTTTTGCGGGTAAGCTGGGCGCTGCCGTCGGATCAGGCCGCAGTCCTTGTACATCTGCTATATATGCTCTCAGAACTTCGGCCACGCTCCAGGCCTGGGCTATGCATCCACGAGGCTGATGCGGTGCGTCGCCGTCGAAAATCTCTGAGATGTGTCCTAAACCGGCGTCGGCGAGATGATCCTTCAGCGGCACGAGCCATTCCGCAGCCTGACGGCGGGCTCCATCACTACCGCCGTTCACCTTCACGTATGCCGTGATAAAGGGCCCCATCAGCCAGGGCCACACCGTTCCCTGGTGATAGGCGCCGTCACGCTCGACCGGGCCACCCGTGTATCGGCCACGGTACTGGAGATCGCTGGCGGATAAGGTGCGCAGGCCATACGGGGTGAGCAGATGCTCCCGAACCTTCTCGACCACGCTCCTTGCGCGCTCAGCCGACAACATACTGTGAGGCAGACTCACAGCCAGAATCTGGTTCGGGCGGATCGATGGATCTGGGCTGCCATTGGTCACGTCGTACAAGCAACCGGCCTTCTCGTTCCAGAACAGCTGATTAAAGCTCCGGCTGGCAACGGCCGCCATGTCGCGATACCGCTTCTCGCCAGCCTGGTCCCCAAATTTGCGCGCGAGGTCTTGCATGATGCAAAGCGCGTTGTACCACAGCGCCTGAATTTCAACCGGCTTGCCGCGGCGCGGGGTCACCACCCAGTCACCGGCCTTGGCATCCATCCATGTAAGCTGGAGACCAGCCTCGCCTGATTCGATTAGGCCGCTCGGATCCACTTTGATTCCGTAACGCGTGCCGCAAACGTGCCACGAGATGATGTCCGTAAATACCGAGTAGAGTTCATTGCGAACAAATTCCATATCGCTGGTGTGCGCAAGGTAGGCGCGCGCCGTTTCAAAGAACCAGAGGGTGGCATCGACGGTGTTGTATTCCGGCATTTCACCGGCATCGGGGAACCGGTTCGGCAGCATGCCCTGATCAACATATTTGGCGAAGGTGCGCAGCACACTGCGTGCGACATCGTATCTTCCCGTGGACAGAGTGAGGGCAGGCAGGGCGATCATGGTGTCACGGCCCCAGTCGCCGAACCAATGGTAGCCGGCAATGACCGTCTTTTGGTCTCCACGACTGACGATATATTGGTCGGCAGCCGCTGCGAGCGTTTGGGCAAAGTCGTCTCGGGTGGCGCCAGCAACTCTAGTATTACGGCGGCGCGTGATCTCCGCCTGCCGATATTCGACCACCTTCGCGATGTCTCGATGTTCGGTGGAGGCGATTACCAAAGCCTGGCGGCGAACCGGCAGGTCGAAATCCCGCAGGTCGAAACGCAGCACCAGGGGATTGAACAGGTCTTCCGAAAAATCAAGCCCACGCTCGCGCTCGACGTCGTATTCAACGTTGCGGTACCAGTCGCCGGTTTTTCGCAGCTCAACAGCATGGTGGGCCAGGTAGAGGGAAGGCAAACCCTGGTAGGGCGTGACGCTCGCCAATCCCAAATGTTCTTCCACCACTGAACTGATAGCGCCGTTCACATGAGTCGTGCTGTGGTAGTCACGGAATGCGATGAGCGGCCTAATCTCAAGCCACAAGCTCTTTGATTCTTGTGGATGATTGTTCCTCTTTAGTTCGTATTGCACTACCGTGCTGTTCTCACCGTAGATCATGAAGACCGTTTTCTCGACTTCAATCCCCTCGACTTCATAGGTAAAGATAGGAAACGGATCGAGGCGGAATTGTTTGAGGAATCGAAATCCTTGCGGGTGAACTACTCCGGGATAGCGGTTGGCAGAGAGATCGAACGGCTTGCGATCGATGAACAAAGTTTCTTCCAGCTTGGCGAGCATGACCAGCCGGCCAACGGGCGGCTTGGTGGCAGCCACCAGCAAACCGTGATAACGGCGAGTGTTCAGCCCGATAATTGTGGAAGAGGCAAAGCCGCCAAGCCCATTGGTTTCCAGCCACTCCCGGCGGAGGGCGACATCCAGGTTTCCACATGTTTCCTGATTGAACTGGATCATGCGTCGCTCCTCGGGGCTGCCACACGGTCATCTTAGTCTTTGTTGAATGGTCGAGCGGGGTTTTAGCGACTGGCTCGTGCGGCTTGCAGCGAAGAATGCGAGTTCTGTACCGCTTAGTTCATCAAAGTTAGAACTCAGTCGCGGACAATTCCGTCGCGGCCTTATTGAACACTGTCAGCGTATTCAAGTTTGCCCGAAGACACGACAGGTTGGTAGCCGCGGAGGGCGAAGTAAAGCACGTAGCAATGGCAAACCAGCGGGACAACAAACGCGGAGCGGATATTGCTTAAATCCGAAATGTACCCCATAACGGCCGGAAAGACCGCGCCGCCAATGATTGCCATCACCAGGAAAGACGACCCCAGCTTGGTGTAAGGTCCCAGTTGCTTCACGCTCAAGGCGAAAATTGTGGGAAAGAAGATCGAATGAAAGAAGCCGAGAAGAACCAGAGCCCAGACCGGGGCCGCTCCGGACGCGAGCAGTACGACGGTCAGGCAGGTCAGGGCTGCAAATCCAAATAAGGAGAGCAGCCGGGGAGCAGCGACGTGTTTCATAACGGCTGATCCTGTGAACCGCCCGATCATGAAGCCAAGTAAGTGCAGTTTCAGATAATTGGCCGCCATTTTTTCTGGCGTGCCCGGCAGGCTGTACTGGGCGAACCGAATTACAAAGCTGGCCACGCCCACCTGGGCACCCACGTAAAAGAACTGCGCAATCACGCCTTTGACCAGATGTTTGTGCCGCCACAGGCCGCGCACTCCCTCACCCAGGCTCTCCGGCTCGGCTTCGCCGTCGTCTTCCCGGATTTCAGGCAAATCCGAAAAATAGATCAGCACAGCCACGGCCAGAAACAGGCCGGTGATCACGAGGTATGGCACTTTTACGTTGCTGGCTTCCGCCGCCCGGTAGGCTTGCAACGCGGCCGGACTCATGGCTTGCAGCTCGGTACGAGTGTGCTCAACTCCGGAAAGTATGAAAGCGGCACCGATGATAGGCGTGACCAATGCGCCGACGGAGTTAAACGATTGAGCCAGGTTCAGCCGTCGTTCTGAACTTTCCGGCGGACCCAGAACTGTGACGTATGGATTGGCTGCGACTTCGAGCACCCCCTGACCACACGCCATTATGAAGAGGGCAAGAAGAAAAAACCAATACACCAGGATCGAGGCAGCCGGAACAAAAAGAAAGGCGCCGGTGGCACAGACGAGCAAGCCGACCAGAATGCCCCGCTTGTAACCAATCTTTTCCATCAGCCAGCCGGCCGGCAACGCAGCCAGAAAATATCCTCCGAAAAATGCCGTCTGGATCAACGAGGAGCGGAAGTCCGAAAGGCCGAATGCCTTTTTCAGGTGAGGAATAAGGATATCGTTGAGGTTGACCCCTAGAGCCCAAAGAAAGAACAGACTCGTGACCATGATCAGAGGCGCGACGTACCGCCGCTCGGTAATGGGCACTGGAGAATTTGTCATAGGTTTTGCCAGCAAGCGAACTGTGGTCCATTAGCCCCGGAGATTCATGAAACCTCCGTCAATGGGATAATCCACTCCGGTGATGAACGCTGCTTCATCGGAGCAAAGATAGAGGGCGAGCCACGCGACTTCTTCCGGCGTGGCCATTCTCCCAATGGGCTGTGACTTCTCCAGCTTCTCAAACATCTCGCGCTCTTTGCCGGGATAGTTGCGATGAAGGAAGCCATCCACGAAGGGGGTGTGGACTCTCGCTGGCGAGATGCAGTTACAGCGAATTCGGTGCGGCAGATAATCCTTCGCGACTGAATAGGTCATTGCCACTACCGCGCCCTTGCTGGTGGAGTAGGCAAAGCGGTCGGCTAGTCCGGATGTCCCCGCCACCGACGCCATGTTCAAAATCACGCCTCCATTGTTCTGTTTCATGTGGCCAACTGAAACCAGCATGCAGTTGTACATACCTTTTACATTTACACAATAGATTTTATCGAAATCGGTTTCGGGAGTCGTTTCAAGAGTGCCGATGTGCGAGATGCCCGCGTTGTTCACCAGGATATTTACGTGCCCTTCCCGGAATATTTGGTTAAAAGCGACCTTAACATCTTCCTGAACCGAAACGTCACAACGGTATGCCTTCGCGTTCCCGCCGGCTCGCGTGATGTCGGCGACTACATTCCGGGCCGCGGCTTCATCAATGTCAAGAACGTAGACGCAAGCTCCGGCCTGAGCAAATGTTGTAGCTATCGCCCGTCCAATACCGCTCGCGCCCCCGGTTACAACGGCGACTTTATGAGCCAGACGCTGAGAGCTGCCTCGGGTTTCCAGGTGAACACCCTCCTCCACCAAATAAGTAAGCCGTGCGGCAATGCAATATACGTGTGCAGGCCAGGCCGCACTTTTACTAGCCCGAGATCCTTATCTTGCTTGTGCCGTCTGCAGGCTCTCCAGCGCGGTCAAAGCTTTTTGGGCATCCGCGTCATTCGGTTGCAAGTCCAGTGCGGTGCGTAGTTCTCTTTCGGCTTCACCGATCTTGCCGGTTCGGCCATAAAACAGGCCGAGGTTTCGGTGCAGGTGTGCGCCTTGCGAACAGTTTCCGCAGAGCTGAATGGCCTCACTCATCTGCGCCACAGCTTGTGGCCAGTTCTGTGCATTGGCTGCTTCCAATGCAAAATTCCCCAATTGCTCTATGCGATCAGTAACTTGCTGGCGCTTTTGTAGAGCATCGAACCGGTCTTGATATTGTTGGGCTTCAGGATCGTGCAACTTGTTCAAAGCTCTCGCCAGGTTGTACAAAGCCTGGGAATGATCCGGATCGGCGTTGACTGCAGCCTTCCAGTGCTCCAAAGCGGCGTCCTGTTTGCCCAGATGCTCAAGGTTTTGTCCCAGCAAGTATTGCGCGTCGGCATTGTTAGGCTGGAGAGCAACCACCCGCTGCAAATATTCGGTGGACCGATCCACCTGGTTAGTTTGTTTCGCTGTCAGAGCCAGAAAGTAAAGTGCGCCGGCAAGGTTTGGCTGCAGACGAACCGCCAACTCCAGTTCCCTGCTCGCGTCTTCGTACTTTCCAGTCTCGAAGAAAAAGCGTCCCAGATTTAGGTGAGCCGCGGCGAAGCCTGGGTTCAGACGCGCCGCCTCGGTGAATTCCTTGAAGCCGTCGGGCCGGTTGTACTGGTCGACCAGGGCAATACCCAAGTTCAGGTGAGCTTCGGCGGATTCAGGTTCAAGCGCCAATGCCTTTCGAAAGGTCTGAACCGCATCCGCTCCGCGTCCGGTCTTTACTTGCAGCATCCCCAGCGCCGAGTAGGCTCCAGGATTATTGGGATCGACCTGAATTGCAGCGCGAAATTGTTGCTCCGCCTGGTCGAGGGCCCGTAGTTGAAGAAAAGTGAGCCCCAGATTGACGTATGCTTTCGAATAGTGCGGGTCGCTTTGTATCGCCTGCTGGAAGAACGAAATCGCCTCCGTGCTCTTTCCCTGCCGGCTATAAAGGACGCCAAGGTTGCTCTGTGCCTCGGCATATTTCGAATCAATCGACAACGCTTTCTTGAAGCTCTGCTCGGCCGCTGCGACTTGGCCCTGTTGCAGCGCAAGCAGCCCCAACTGGTTGTGCGCTACTGCCAGGTTGGGATCAAGCTCGATGGCCTGCTCGAGCTGCTTGCGTTCAGCCTCAGGATCTCCCGCCCGATCAAGCGCAAGCGAAAGGTTGTAGTGCAGTTTGGCATCTTTGGGATTGAGTTCCAGAGCGCGGCGATAGCTCTTGACGGCAGCGCTTGCATTGCCGGCCAGCAAATATTGATTAGCTTCGGCATTCAGCTTTCCGGCAGCGGCATTCCCTTCCTGCTGTCCGCTGAGCGCTTTGAGCTTCGCCTCTTCAGCTCGCTCGCTTTCTTTGTTTCCTGTCTTTTTAAATAGCAGGGCCAGCTGCTGGTGAGCCTTCGGGTCCTTCGGATCCATTCGCGCGGCGGTTTTCAATTCCTGGATCGCATCAGCCGTCCTCGAAGCCTCGGCTAACATGACACCAAGGTCGTAGTGAACTCCGGCGTTGTTCGGATCCAAATGCTCCGCTTTCTTCAGTGACTCGATGCCATCATTCGCGCGCCCAAGACACCCGTATGCCAGGCCCTGTGCATGGAGTCCTTCGGGGTCGCGCGGTTTGTGCTTCGTGTACGCCTGCAGGGCGAGTATCGAGTCCGAGCAGTTTCCACGTGAGAGCAGTAACCGTCCCAGGGCAAGCCGGCTTGGCTCCATACCGGGGTCCAGCCGCAATGCCTCCTTATATTGTGCGAGCGCAGCATCTTGATCCGCAGGCTGGCTGCTTTTGCCGTATAGCAGCCCTAAACTGAAGTGAGCGTCGGCAGAATTGGGCTGCGTTGAAACCAGGCTGCGGAGTATTTCAAGGCCCTTCTTGGGATCGCCACTCTCGGCGTAGGCTAGGCCCAGGCTGGCTTGCAACGCCTCCTCCTGGTCGGCGGCTGGTGATTGCCTGAGCGCGTCTTCCAGGCAGGCAATTGCCGCCGCCAGTTTATTCTGGCTGGTAAGAACCTGGCTAAGCTTGAGCGAAGCAGGGACAAACTTGGGATCGATCGTAAGAGCGGTTTTGAGTTCTTCCGCAGCCTCGTCCAACCTATTCTCACTTTGCCAGAGAGATCCGAGCGCGAAATGGGAGCTGACGGAGTCTGGCTTGTACTGGACTGCGGCTTGCAACTCACGCTTCGCCCCGGTGCGATCCCCGGTCTTGAGCAGCGCGAGCGCCAGATTATAGTGGGCCTCCCAATTTTGATTTTCCAATTTCAAGGCATTCTGAAAGGCTGGGACGGCGCAGTCGAGGCGATCGGTCTGAGCGAACAGGACCCCAAGAGTGTTGTAGGCGCCTGCGGTCGGATGATCCTGAACGCTCTCCATCAGGGCCGCAGTCTTATCGGACTGACGTGCCTGGTTAACGCACGCCTTCGGCAAAGCCGCAGAACTCTTGAGACTCGATGCGCCGCCGTGGGTTAAGGAAGGGCCTTGGGCAAACATGCAGAGCGAACCCACGACCACGACCAACGCTCCAAGCTGCGGGCGTAAGAGCATCCGTGCCTCGGTCGCTTTTGTATGGGCTGCGGACATTGCTCTGACCATCGGATCCTGCCACCAGACGGCCACTTCGTTGCGAGGTGCGGGGCGGCTCGACGCTGTCCACGAAGGCATTCGAATCGGAGTAGTACGTTAATAATGAAGAGCGGTTCCACTCGATAGCATTCAGGCGGGGGAGTCGCGATACCCGCCTGAATGGTTGATCCGAATCCAAGATCAGCTTAAGCCTGTGCTTGTGTTGTGGCCGTCCTCAAAAATAGAATTTTAGCCCGAATTGCAGCTGCCGTGCCGTATTTGCCGTGCTCGACACGACTCCAAAATTAGGGCCATTGAGATTATTGGCCGGCAGTCCCCAGATCGGAGTATTGGTGACGTTAAAAGCTTCAAAGCGGAACTCTAGCCGCATCGCCTCGGTGATCGGAATACGCTTGAAGATCGAGAGATCGAGGTTCTTCGACCAGTCGCCACGTAACGAGTCCCGGCCCAAATTACCGAATGTGAATTGCGCTGGAACTTGGAATGAAGCCGCGTCCAGCCATTGATGCGGTCCCTTGTCTGCGGGATACGGGCTACCCACAAGATTAGCGCGCTCATATCCGTATCCGGTGGTGAAGCTTAAATTGCCCGTATTCGCAATGTCGCCGCTGGCGCCGGCATCGAACGGTTGCCCGGAACTGAACGACAGAATTCCATTCAACGTCCAACCGCCAATCAGGTAATTCACTACTCGACTTTTCGATCCCCATCTATCCTTGCCGAATGGCAGTTCGTAGACCCAGGCAGCGGAGAAGATGTGCGGCAAATCGGTTGCAGCCGGGCCACGGTCGCGTTCCAGATCGTACGGCGTCTGGGTCGAACAACCTTCTACTCCATACCAGCCGGTGCAACCGATATCCAAAGCTTTTGACCAGGTGTAAGAGACGAGATACGTCAACCCGTGCACCGATCTGCCATTTAAGGACGCCTGCAGAGCGTTGTAGCTGCTGTGACCCACGCTCTTATCAAAGGGCGCCGGCGTGAGATAGGGGAACGGCTGCCTATCGGTAATGGGACCAGGTCCCGGAGTCGTTGCCGTGTCAGCAAAAGTGCTGACATCGAGATTGCTGCCATGTGACCCCACATAGTTCACGGTCAGAACCGTGTTGCTTCCGAGCTCCTGCTGCACTCCGAAGTTCCAATCGTCTGAATACGGACGCTTAAGGTGCGGATCCGCGAACCACGTCACCTGATTGAACGGAGTTGCAGGGGGGAGAGGAGCACCCGAGCCCAGGCTGAAGGGATCAGTCACGGTGGCGGTCGGTACTGAGGTCAAAGGGTTCAAATTGCTGGCGCCGAGTTGCCCCATGTCCGGCCATGTTCCTTCGAAGTTCTGAGCCGTTTGCGTGATCGCTGCCCAATTGTCATAGAACCTGCCGTAAGCGCCGCGCAGCACCGTGTGATTGAACAACTGGTAAGCCACTCCGACCCGAGGCTGCCAATTCTTGTAATCGTTGTAGAAAATCCTCCCGTTGCCTAGCGGCGTCACCACCACATGCGGCGGCAAAGCGCCCCCTGGGATACAAGGCGCCGCATTCGTTTGCGCGCAGTCAGGAGCATTTCGCTCCAGAATGTATGTCCCGGTATTGAAATCAGTGTCGCCGACGAAATTGTTGGCGTGTTCATTGTCACCGTAGCGGGGGACAAGCGTAAGGTCATAGCGAAGCCCCAGATTGATGCTCAACTTGCTGGTGGCCTTCCACTGGTCCATGAAATAGAAACCATCTACCCAACCGCCGTGTTCAGTCTCCACAGTATTTCTGCGGGAGGCGTTGTTCGGAACACCCAGCAGGAAAGACGCCAGAGCATCGCCCCCCTGCGATAGATTGGCCGCATTTCCCGTGTTAGCCGCACTGAAGATGACGGAAGAATTCAGGTAGAGCGCGCCCGCGTTGTTAGTAGCGAAGGTTCCGCCCATCCGAAACGTGTGGTGAAGGTGAGTTTTAGTAAAGTTGCCCTGCCACTCCCAGATATCAGAGACGTGGGTATCGTCAGTCTGCGCGGCGCCGTGACCACTAGGGTTCGAGTTCCCGATGAAGCCCGAGATGACTGCGGTCGGAATCATCGAAACGCCACCGATAAAACCGCCTGCAAAATTGGGAGAGAAGCCGATCTGGGTTCCGAAGTCGTTACCAGCAGCAGCATAATTGGTGCCTTGGTTGATGTTTACGTTGTTACGCCCGAAAGTCAGCTCCAATAATGCGCTGGTGGAAAATGAGTGAGTGTAATTCACTCCAAAGTTGTATCCGTTGGTCACCTGTTCATGCACCAGGCCGGCGAATCCGCCACTGCCCGTCACCGGCTGCCTGAAACTGCTGTAGCGGGCCCAGACGTTATCGCGCTCACTAAACTGGTGGTCAATCCGGGCGCTCCCTTCATCTTGTCGGGTAATCGTCTTGGTAGTGTCCAATCCGTTGAAGTTCGGATTTCCGACCAGATTTGGTGCGGGGTACAGTTTTGTCGCATACGCGACTGTCGTTGGGTTCAACATGCTGGTTGGGATTTTGTTACAGGGCGTGCCCGCGGCTTGAATTCCATTATTTGCCGGCAGGGGGTTCCCGGCACCGTCACACATGAAGGGCTGATTGCTGAACCCTGTCGGACTGCCTGCGTTAGCTACCACGCTGAAGGGATTATAGATCTGTCCGGTAAGCGTAGAGAGGTCTCCACCAAGCTGGGCTGTAGTGGGCGTGATGTAAAAGTTCTGCGAACTGTTGTGGAGACGAAATCCCTCATATGTGAGGAAGAAGAATGTTTTCCTTTGTGCGCTCTCACCGGGAAGAGGAATGGGCCCGCCCAGGGTCGCTCCGAACTGGTTCTGCTGGAATTGGAACGGCACGCCTTGTGGTAACAATGTCGGCCGGGCATCAGTTGAGGCATTACGGAGGAACTCCCAGGCGCTGCCGTGAAACTTGGTGGTTCCAGACTTGGTCACTACATTGACAATGCCGCCCATGGCGCCGCCAAAGGATGCATCGTCGTTGTGCGATTGCACCTTGAACTCCTGGATATCGTCGACGATCGGGGCTACCGCATAGGTGCTCCCAAACGATCCTTGATTGTTAACACCATCAAGCAGAAAAAGATTGCTCCGGTTGGTCTGGCCGTTCACGGAAGGATAGGAAAACGTTCCAATTGGGTTGGACCAGATCCCGCCGCTGCCCTGCGAATTCTGAGATACGTTTACGGTACTCACGCCGGGCGTGAGGTTGAGAATCTGGGTGAAATTGCGTCCATTCAGGGGCAGATCATTCACCTGTTGCTTTACCACGGCGACGCCCAGTTCCGAGGTGGAGGTTTCCAGGCCAAGCGCCGAAGCTTGCACCGTGATGCTCTCAGTGGTTGAGCCGGGTGCCAACGTAAGGTTGTAACTGGCGCTCTGGTTCACGACCAGATTGACGCCCGTCTGCACCGCGCTCTTAAATCCCTGCTTGGTGATTTTTAGCTCGTAATTGCCGGGCTGGACATCGGCAATGTAGTAGTAGCCGGCGTCGTTGGTGGTCGTCGAACGGTTGAGTTTGGTGTCGTTGTTGTGCAGTAGGACGTCCGCACCCGCAATCACTGCGCTGGTGGTATCGCGCACCACGCCGCTGATTGAGGCGGTCACCTGAGCCTGGGCGCTTCTGGCGAGCGACAGCAACAGTGCCAGCCCCACGACCAGTGTCCAGCTAAAAATCCACCGTTTGGAAGCTTGTGAGGAAATCCTGCGGATCATCGTAGCTCCTCCTCGCGATCCTTACCTTCCCGGGCAGCATCGCGGTTCCCAATCTCAACCACACTTGCGGCAAACTGACGTGAACGAAACAGACGGCCTTACTCAGCTGTCGGCAGGGATGGTTTAGCACTGGCTTTGGAATGTTGTCAACCAAAAAATTTCACATAGTTGAACTGCGTTTCACTATGTGGTACAACCTACCCTGATTCCTAGCCGGCATAGTAGTATTGGGTTCATCTGATGAAACCTTGTCTCACTTTAGCCGACTCGAACTTAAGCCGGCAGACATAACAAACTAGAGGTCGGAATCGATATGGCGCGGGGCCCGAAATCAGCTTCAGCACCGGTAGGCGTAATCTCCAAAGTCTTGAAGATTCTGGAAGCGCTGCAAGGATCCGGGTCCGGACTCGGACTCAAGGCCATCTGCGATGCCACCGGAATTCACAAGAGTACCGCTCATCGCTTTGTCAAACACCTGGAGCGAGAGGGATATCTCATCTGCACCGAAGCTGGCACGTATCTGATCGGACCGCGGCTTTCACAGATGACTGCCCGGGTAAATCCTCAGGCCAACCTGCAGACTGTGGCCAGACCCGTGTTGTGGGATTTGTGGAAGTCGACCCAGGAGACCGTAAATCTTGCCGTACTCGATCAGAATACCGTGCTCTACGTCGAGGTGATGGAGAGTCCCCACGAGTTCCGGCTGTCTTCGCGGGTAGGAACGCGGCGGCCTCTGCATGCCACGGCTTTGGGCAAGGCGCTCGCGGCATTTCAGCCTGACGACGTGCGAGACAGTATTTTGAGCACGATCAGCTTTCAGCCCTCAACCCAGAAAACCATAATGAACATGGTGCAGTTTCGCCGTGAACTTCAGAAGATCCAGCGGCAAGGCTACGCTCTCGACGATGAGGAAGCGGTGCCCGGTGCTCGGTGCGTTAGCGCTCCAATACTGGATTCCCGAGGCGAGGCTGTGGGCGCAGTCAGCGTTTCTGGGCCTGTCACCCGAGTCAGCCTTGGTCAGGTCGCAACTCTGGCCGATGCGGTTACCAGTGCCGCTCGCGCAATCTCTATGGCGATGGGATTCCATGCGCGTGTGGCGGGGACAGGAGCCCGCTCGTCCGGCAAGAAGAATCATCCTGCTCGGGTCTAATCGGAAGTTTCTTTTCGCCGCGTCTGAACTACTTTTGGACTGCTGCCGGCTTACCGGGAACATTCGGTTTGGCCGACTCGCAATCTTTGGACAGTTTACCGATGCCGGGGTCGAGGGGAAACAACCGCAGTGCTTTGCCCAGCACTTCACAAGCTTCCGTTTTTCTCTGCGACAACATGTAGCTCCTGGCCAGCGAGCGGTGGGGTTCTGGATCGTAGGGAAAGAGATCAATTGCTTTTTGGAAGGCGCTCGCTGCCTCTGCTTCTCGGCCGGATGCCATCAGCAGGCTGCCGAGTTGCTGAAAGTCTGCTGGATTCGTTGTGCCCCGTTTGACCGCTTCGTCAAGATATCCAATCGCCGACGTCACTCCTTCTCGTGTTTTCTGCTGCAGCGACCAATCCGCCAAGGCCTCGAGCACGAAAATATTCTCCGGGTGAGTTTTTTCCAGCTCCCTAGCCAGCCCCCAATAGCGCGGCCGGTACTCGGGATGAGAAAGCATCACCTGGCCATAAGCCTGCAACAAGGTCAGTTGGGTGGGTGCATCTCCCCGTCCAGGAATAGCGCTCAGGTGAACCAGATCGGGTAGCTCCGAAGTGGTCATGTGAAAAGCAGAGTCGGGAAACGGTTCGTCGGCTTCGGCGACAATGCGATGGTTGGTAAGAACCGAATGCGAGATTACGGTTACGTCCCGCTTGGGCATGTGGCAGTTCGCACAATCATCAGGCGGGTTCTTCCGCTGTCGAATGGTCAGCGGCACGGCGCAACTTTTCTCCGTGTGACACGCGAGACATTTCTGCCGGAAATAGGCTGGAGCTTCCTCGCGACTTGGCTGGACATGCGGATCGTGACAGCTAATGCAGCCGAGCTTGCCCTGGCTGTTCCTGTAACACTTGCTGAGGCGCATGGAAAGATAATGCTCGAGCAAGTCATCCTTCGGCGCGGAGCCGGGCCCAAACGGAACCAGGAAGACACCGAAAGTGTCGTCCAGCGCCGTGCTCGGACGAAAATCGCGGTATTGCTGTCCTGCCTGTGGCACTCGCGCATCGCCAATCTGGTGACAAGACATGCAAATATTGTCAGCCAGCCAGGGCGACAGTTTTGCCGGATTCACAATCGCTCCACCGCCAGCTTCAGGCGAGATTTGCATCTCGGCCACGTGGGATTCACCAGGCCCATGGCAGTTCTCGCACCCAATGGCTAGTTCACTAAACGCTGGATCCCGAAAACGTCCGTTGCCGCCAAACACTGCCTCCGGCCGTCCACTGTGGCACTCGATACAGCCCGGCAGAATCGGACGGCTGAACCCATAGTCTGCGAATTCGTAGCCCGGGGATAACGCCCAATTGTTCGTCTTCGAATAAAACGATAACGGCGCCTCGATCAGGTAATTCTCGCGACGCACGATTGCGCCAAATCCGTTCGCCCCCGCACCGATAATCCAATCTGCCTTGTGGGTGTCACGGATCTGACCCACCCCTTCTCCTTCATATTCGCTCTGGTAAAGACTTCCATCTTTCACAAAAGCTTCGAAGTGGCGGTTCAAGCGCTGGTCGAAAATCGTGACTGATGTAGAAATTTTTCCCAATAGATTCGGGGTTATCGCTGACATCGAACGGCCCATGTCGGTCCGGGAATAAGAATCGTATATTTCGCGATGACACTTCGCACAAGCGGGTGATCCGACATAACCGCCGACCGCGCTCGCAGGTCGTGGCGATCCTTCGCCAGCAGCGGTACGAGTAGAAGTGCCAGAAAGAGCGGCAAGAAAAAGAACCAACACCAGGCTGGCCAGCCGGCACACAAATCCGCGCCGACTGCAAGTCATCCTGGATCCATCAACCTTCATGGAGCGCCCTGCTTCCAGGTCGACAGTTGCTGGCTGAGCCATTGCGGAGTCTTTTCCGCATGGCAAAGTAAACAGGCATTCGGACTTTCCTGCTGACCGAATCGTAGAGTCATTTCGGCCTTGGGAATGTCGTCAATTTGATGAGTGCGGGCCTCAAACAAGAGCGCATCCATGATGCGCGGCATATGACACGCAACGCAACGGCTGCCCTCGGAGTTGACACGATGGTGGGTGTGAGCCGCCACCGCCGCGTCATTTTTTAAATTACTGTGGCAGCCAACGCACATTAAGTCCGGCTGGTCGCGGAATTTCAAGGACGTCGGATTCCTTTGCATATCCTGACCTTGGGCATCATGGCCATGCGGGTTGTGGCAAGTGCCACAACTCACTTGTCCCTTCCTGAAGCATTGCGAACGCTCCAGGGCTTCGACAACGAACGTGGTCTGGCGAAATCGTCCGTCCTTGTAGAAACCCTTGCGGGAGAAGTCTCCAAACGGAATCCTCGGGTTCTCGCTGAAGAAACGGTTGGCGGGCAGATAATTCAGTTCACCCGCTGGCCCAGGCGTACGAATCGCGGATTGCATGTGGCACTGCGCGCAGATGCGCACGAAGTCTCGACTGCTGATGTCCTCGAAATTGACCGGCGGATCGAGGGGCTGCTTAGGTTCGTGATTCACCATTGACATGTCCACGACATGCTGCAGAGAGGGCCCATGGCACATCTCGCAATTGATGCCCGGCTCCTTGAACTTTAGATCGTCCGCCTCAAAACCGCCGCCCTTCACATTGCGCAACTGGCTGGTATGACAAACCGCGCAGATGGCCTGGTAGCTGGTAGAAGCGTCCAATTTTTCCCACGAACGGAGATCAGCCCGCTCACTCCCCGGCAGATCAATGATTTTCCAGTAATTGATCCATTGTTTGCGCAGAGCGTTGTACTGGATCGGAAAGACGTGAATCTGGCCATTCGGCAACTTAGTCGCATAGGCCTGCTGGAACTTGGAACCGATGGTGTAGTCGACCGGGTAGCTGTGCCATGAACCATCAAGCTGCTTGATGTCGAAGTAATGCCGGCCGTCGCGAGTAACCATGCGCCCAAACAGTGATCGCTTACTACTGTCAAAATAGAATTCATTGTGGCTTTGGAAATCGCCAATCACATTCTGCGGCGAATAAGGGCTAAGCATCTTTGCCATACCAGATTGCGACCACGCCCGGTAAATCTCCCCATGACATCCCCGGCACGCCTCCGATCCAGCGTATTCCGCCACTGGTGCGACGTTCGGTTTCTCCGCCGGCGGCGTGGCGGACGTGCTCAACGACCTTTCAATGGCCTCCGACTGCTTCAGAAATTCTTCAAAACCCGTTTGGCTATTCGTCCCGAGCGCCTTGTAAATAGATTGCAAATTCCGCAAAGATTCTGGTGCAAACGCGGCCCCACGCTGGTAAACCCTTGCGAAGTTAACCGCCGCCAGATTCAACTCTCCGGACACGAGGCGAGCCAGGCCAAGCAAGTAGGTCGCCTCCGAATCTAACGGATTAAGATCTTGCGCCTTGGACAGCGATAGCTCGCAGTCCCGAACAAGTAAAGTGCGCTCCTGGCCCGGAGGGAGGTCAAGCGCTTTCGCTAGCGCGGAACGTCCCAGCGCGAAATTGGCTGTGGCAGCCAGCTTTCGTTTCAGTTCCGGCCAGTCTCGGGGCGCGACCGTGGCTGGAGGACCGAACCGCTCGAGATCGTCCAGAGCGTCGCGGGCATGAAGCATTGCGGCGTTGTTGTGACCCTCGCGCGCCTCGATATCCGCAACCGCGACCAGCAGTAAAGAATTTTCCGGCAGCAGCAGAAGGGAGTTTTCCGCATAGCTCAAACCCGATGGATAGTCCTGCACATCGAAACAGGCTCGAGCGGCCACTTCATAGGCTTGCGCAAGAAAAGACGATTGCGGGAATGTTTCAAGAAAATACTTCGCGCGCTGCAACATTTGTCCCGGTGCGGATGGTTTGAAAAGAACTAAGAACGCATCATGCTCGGCGGGATCTGATATTTGGTCAGCAATGGTTGACGGAGTGCGGCTTTGCGGAGTGGGATTAGCATCGATGTCCTGGGCCTCAGCCAACCTCGGCGAACACGCCAGCAGTCCGAGAATTACGAAAAGCATCCGGCAGGACATTTCAGCGCACTGTAGCTAAAATCGCTGCCGTGAGCAATGGCGAGTTTTGCAACCGGAAACACCGTGCCTGGCTTGTAATGGGACTTCGCGCTCCGGACATTTCGTTTGACCTTGGCTCTGATCTGCTGAAAATCAAAGCCGCCTGGCAGGAACCTCTTTCCACATTTGCTACACTGCCAGCTTGATTGGGGGGACAGAAGCATGAACAAAAAGAGCCGGCGCTGGACGATTGCCGGTCTGGGACTCATCACTGCACTCTCGTTCGCGGGCGAACACACCAGCGCGAGCCAACCAGCAACATCCAAAACGAGAACGACGGATGAGGCTTACAAAAACATCCAGGTTTTGAAGGGTCTCCCCGCGGACCAACTGATCCCCGCGATGCAATTCATAACCTACTCTCTAGGAGTGGAGTGCGGTTTCTGCCATGTGGAAGGCGCCTTCGAGAAGGACGACAAGAAACCCAAGCAGACGGCGCGCAAGATGATGCAGATGATGTTCATCATCAATCAGGAAAATTTTGAGGGCAAGCGCGAGGTCACCTGTTACTCCTGCCACCGCGGCTACTCTCACCCCGTGGCCACGCCAATGATCGCGGAGGCAGGCACGCCGCCTGTAAATGAGAAAATGCAGGAAGACGAGCATGAACCAATCCCTCCAGATGTACCGTCTGCCAATCAAATTGTCGCCAAATATATCGATGCCCTTGGCGGCTCGTCCGCAATTGGAAAATTATCCACTCGGATTGAAAAGGGGACCATCAATCTTGGTGGGCGGGCCTTCCCTGTCGACATCCTCACGAAAGTTCCCGGCAAGCGAGTCTCCATCATCCATCTGCCCAACGGGGACAACATTACCGCGTACGATGGAAACTCCGGTTGGACATCATCTCCGAACCGGCCTGTGCACGACCTTCCCACTGGCGAGGTCATTTCCTCCCGGGCCGAGACCGACCTGCAGTTGCCAATCCATGTAAAGCAGTTGTTCGGCGAGCTGCGAAACGAAAAACCCGAGAAAATCGGAGACAACGAAGTGTATGTGGTCTCTGCGATCAACCTCGGGCAACCTCCGCTCAAGTTTTACTTCGATGAACGTTCCGGCCTGCTACTGCGGATTCTGCGCTACGTCGAGTCGCCGCTGGGGCGCAATCCGACGCGAATCGACTATGCGGATTATCGGGACCAGGCCGGCGTGAAGATACCGTTCCAAAGAATCGTCGCCCGACCTGGCTCGCGTGTCACCATTCAAATTGAAGAAGCGCACGACAACCTGGCCGTGGACGACTCAAAGTTTGCCAGACCAGCAGACTCAGCGCTTCCAAAACCACCTTCACCTTAGGTCGAGCGATTTTCGCCCGCGCGCAAGGAGACTGATGCACTCAACCATCGGATGGGGAATCGAGGTCGTGGTCTTTGCCGCCATATTGAATGGCAGTTTTGCCGCACCCATCAAGCGCATGACCGGGTGGCAGTGGGAAAACAGCTGGCTGCTATTTGCCTTCTCCGGGCTCCTGGTATTCCCCTGGATCGTGACCTTCGCTACCGTTCCCAATCTGATGAACGTTTTCGCCGGAGCGTCTTTCGCCATCCTGATTCGGGTTGTGCTCTTCGGAGTGGCATGGGGCACAGGCGCTACTCTATTCGGGCTCGGGATCAGCCGAGTTGGCATGGCGCTCGGATTCGCCCTGATCCTCGGCATCACCGCTTCATTCGGCTCATTGTTCCCATTGGCGATTCTTCATCCCGAACAACTCTCCACCACCCGAGGCCTGGGCCTGATTCTGGGGACAATTGTCATGACGGTTGGGCTGGTGTTCCTCGCGCACGCCGGCCGGATTAGAGAACGCGACTTATCTCAGACCTCTTCCGCTTCGGGCTTCACCATTGGCCTCGTGATTTGCGTCTTGTCCGGTATTTTTTCGTCGATGCTGAATTTCAGCTTCCTATTCGGCGACGAGCTCCGATTGCGCGCGCTACGCACCGGTGCAAGCACTGCCATGGCGGCTAATCCAATTTGGGCCCTGACCGTGACCGGCGGGTTCTTGGCAAATCTTGTCTACTGTGTTTACCTGCTCGGCCGAAACAATACCTGGAGCGTCTACCGCAAACGCGGCTCGCCGGTTTATTGGCTGCTTGGTGTTTCTATGGGCCTGCTCTGGTTCAGCGGAACAGTTCTTTATGGCGTCGGAGCAGCTTCACTCGGCACCCTGGGCGGCATCGTCGGCTGGCCCATCTTCATGACCCTGGACATTATCGTTGCCCTGTTCTGGGGCGCCGCTTCGGGTGAGTGGAAAGGGGCAAGCCGACGGGCCGTCACTTACTGCTGGGTGGGAATTGCGATTCTACTGCTCTCTATCGGGGTCATCTCGATGGCAAACGTGGTGTAGGGCCTCAAGCTTACGTCGCTGTCGACTATCTATTTTTTCTGGTTCAGCGGAGCAATTTGTACTTTGCTTACTCCATGCGATTGCGCGGGATCGATGCCTCGACCTTCAATCACGGTGTAGTACTGGTTGGCGGAGAGGTTCTGCAGCGTTTCCACCAAACCGCTTGGCCAACGAATCGTCAGCTTGTCTGCCTTTAGTGCTTTGCCCAGTCCGAAATGTACTCGCAAATCGCTCTGCGAAATGTAGCCGTCGCCGCTGCGTACTTCTTTTTCGCACTTGTCGTTTCCTTGTTCCAGAGTAACCACGGCTCCTAGAGCGGCACGGTTCGACTTCGTTCCGATCAGCTTCAGACTGATGAAATTGCCGACGGGCGCGGTGTTGTAGTAGAGCGACGGCTTTTCGTTCATGTTGTTGACCAGCGCCTCTTCATGCCCGTCGTTGAAGAGATCGCCCAAAGCCATGCCCCGCGCGGAATGTGATTCGCTCAACACAGCCCCGGCATCAGCCGTGATATTGGAAAACGTTCCGTTGCGCAAGTTGTAGTACGCAACTTTGGGCTCGCGATAGCTTGTGCCCAGGCCTTTGCCGTCCACTTCCGGATAGACATGGCCGTTCCCGATCAAAATGCCAGGCCAGCCACTGTTGTCGAAGTCATAGAACTGTACGCCCCACCCCAGCCAACTCTTGATCCTGCCCAAGCCACCCGGGTAAGTGGCGTCTTCAAAATTGTTGTCTCCGCGATTGAGGTAGAGGGTTGGCGTGTCATCGCTGAAGTTGGTTTTCGCAATTCCTTGATGGCCCTTGTGGGTGTAGTCGGCGACGGATAACCCCATGCCGGCCTGCATTCCCCCATCCTCGTTGTAGGCCACACCCACCTTCTTGGCAATATCGGTGAATGTTCCGTCGTGGTTGTTGTGGTACAGGACGTTCGCCGTAGAATCGCAAGCGACGTAAATATCAGACCAGCCATCACTGTCGAAGTCGGCAGTAATCGAAGTCAGCCCGTAACAGCCGGAAGTATTCAGAATCCCCGATTTCTGGGAGACGTCGGCGAATGTGCCGTTGCCATTGTTGTGATAGAGGACGTTGGCGGACATCTTCAGTCCACGCGGCCCGCACATCACGTTGATCCCCTTCCATTGGCACCACTGTCCCTGACCGGGCCGCGGGACGGAGTCGTAGCTGAAATCCAAGTAACGTGCAACGAAGAGATCGGCCTTGCCGTCGCGATCGTAATCCACGAAACTGCACCCGGTACTCCACTCCGCCTCGCTCGTCTTGAGACCGGCCTTCTCCGTTGCGTCGGTAAATGTGCCGTCGCCGTTATTGTGAAAGAGGATATTCTGGCCCCAGAAAGTCAGAAACAGATCCAGGTTGCCGTCGTTGTCGTAATCACCAACGCAACCTCCCTGCCCCCATCCAGAACGAGCAACGCCCGCTTGCAACGTGACCTCGCTAAACGTGCCGTCATGATTATTGTGATAGAGATGTCCGGTGGGCGCGTGGTGTTTGGGGAAGCCTTCGACGGTGGAACCATTCGGAAGATAGACATCCGGCCAGCCATCGTTGTCATAGTCGAAGATCACGGAGCCATTGCCCAATGTCTCGATGATGAATTCCTTGTGCGCGTCGCCGCCCGAGACATTCAACATGTTCAACCCAGCTTCGGCAGCGATGTCCTCGAAACTGATGACGCCTGGCTTGACGGCTTGCTGACTAAGCTTTTGGGCGTTCGGGGCTTGAGCAAATGCTGATGCCACGGCCAGCGAGAATAGCACAGAGAGCCGTTGCAGGAACCGGGAATGAAACATGTGCTTTTGCAGTCTCGCACAAGACTACTGGCTCAGCAATGAACGTGATGAGGCGAATCGTGTCTAAGTTGGGTTTTCTTTGCTTACTGTGCGGACGTCCTTCGCGTTCTTTGGGGTTAAGTCTTTTGACTTTTCTCGAAATAAGAGCAACAGATTTTAACCGCAAAGGTCGCCAAGAAACGCCGCAACGGACGCGGAGCTAGGAAGGCACACTACTGCGCCCCTTGAATTTAAATTTGTGCCTTGTTATAAGGGCTGTCCCTCGTGAATGCGCTTCTGAAGCATTCTGAAGCTCGGCCACTCTGCCGACAAAGGTTCGTGAAAATGCCTGACCTATTTCCCACTCTTGACTACAAACCGAAAATGCCGCGGCGCACAGACCGTGGGATCGGCATCGTCGGTGCCGGCGGAATTGTGAACTACGCTCACCTGCCGGCCTACAAAAAGGCTGGATTCAAGGTCATGGGAATCACGGACAAGAACCATGAACAAGCCGAGCGCACCGCAAAGCAGCACGGCATCCCGAAACTGTATCCGACGGTTGATGAGTTGTTGAGTGATCGCGACATCGAAATTGCGGACGTAGCGGTGTACCCGGCGCAGCAGGTCGAAATCGTTGCCCAGGCAACCGCCGCCGGCAAGCATCTTCTTTGTCAAAAGCCCTTTGCCGATGAATACGCCAAGGCGGTGCGCAGCGTGGAACTGGCCAAACAAGCCAAAGTGAAGATTGCTGTGAACCAGCAGATGCGTTGGGATGCGGGCATCCGCTGCGCGCACCTTCTCATCGACCAAGATTGGCTTGGTACTCCTACTTATGCCACGATCCAGGTTCACTGCAAGACCGACTGGAGCTTGTGGCCGTGGATCTACCAGGGCAAGCGCCTGGAAGTCATGTTCCACAGCATTCACTACATCGATTCTCTTCGATATCTGTTCGGCGAACCCGCGACAGTTTTCACCAGCGGCACACGCGCGCCTGGCGAGACTACCGAAGCGGAAACCAAGACGCTCTCCGTTTGGGAATACCGTTCGGGCCTCCAGGTTCTCATCGACGTTTGCCACACCACCTGGCAAGACGACCCCTATGCCATTTTTCGCTTCGAGGGAACAGAAGGCGTGATCAAGGGCACGATCGGACTGATGTACAACTATCCCAGCGGCCGCCCCGACACGTTGGAATTCATGTCCAAGCGTAATCCTGGCTACTGGTTTTCAGCCCGCCTGCAAAGTATGTGGATTCCCGACGCGTTTGTCGGCCCAATGGCCTCTCTGATGTGCGCAATCGAAGATAACTCAGAACCAGAGACTAGCGGACGGGACAATCTTCACACCCTGCAAATTGTTTTTGCGGAGTATCTGTCGATGGCGGAGAAGCGAGCGGTTCGGCCAGACGAGATCTCCGCCCGAATGATATAGACCGGCGCCTCAATCACAAGTGATTCAGTCAGGGCCGCGCGGCCGGGATCTTTGTCGGCGCTACTCCTTTCAAGTCCGAAGAGCAGCCAGGAGTTTGGGGCGTCAGGTAAACTCCGTTTTCAATCCGAGCCGGAGCAACGAAATACTGTTGCAGGTGAGGGATGCATTCCAGAAACAATGCATCGTGGCCCATCGCAATGTGATTGAACAAAACCAGGTGCTGGTGGATCTGGCCCATATCGCCAACATGCGGCACCACCGGCAGCCCGAATTTCCGCGCCAGCAGGCTGATGGTTAGGAATTCCGAAATCCCGGCAACCCTGGCGCAGTCTACTTGCACAAAATGGACTGCGCCAGCCTGCATGAAATTCTTGAACATGATGCGGTTTGGAACGTGCTCGCCCAGCGCGATCGGGGTGGGCGCGATCGCCTCCGCCAACTTCCGGTGCGCCTCAATATCATCCGGGTGGGTTGGCTCTTCGATGAAAAATGGTGATACGGTGCTCAGTGCTTGGCAGGCCTTGAGCGCTGCCGGCAAAGTCCACTGCTGATTGGCATCGAGCATGATCAGTGCTTCGGGGCCCGCCAGTTCACGCAACATGGAGGCGCGCCGTACGTCGCGCTGCTGGTCGGGAGATCCCACTTTAAGCTTGAAGGCGCCAAACCCCTGGCCCATGGCTTCTCGCGCCAACTCCTTCACCTGGCTGTCTTCATACTGAAACCAGCCGACTGAAGTGTCATATCCGGGATAGCCCCGCCTCAAAATATCCTCTCGCATCGCACGGCTGGGCAGTTGTTTTTCCAGGATGCCCAAAGCTTCCTCGCAGGTGAGAGCGTCGTCCAGATAGCTGAGATCCAACAGCTTTACCAGCGCTGGTATGCTTAAATCAAGAAGCAACTGCCACAGCGGCACTCCTCGAGCCTTCGCCCACAAATCAAAACATGCGTTAGTCAAAGACGCCAGCGCGAGATGAATAACCCCCTTCTGCGGTCCTAGCCAACGCAGTTGCGGATGCTGCGCCAGTCGCTGCGTGACGGCGCCGAAGTTCGCCATCAACTCTTCGATTTCCTGGCCAACCAGACCGCTTCCAAGCAATTCGATCGCTTCGCACACCAACTGATTGCCCTGGCCCAGAGTCAGTACTATCCCTGTGCCGTAGAGACCGCCGCTGCCGCCCAGCAGAGTTGTTGCAAAAGCGTACTCAGACCCGGAGTGCACAGCGTCGCTGCCCGCGCCGTCGTGCAGAGGAAATCGCACATCTTTGGTTTCAAGCGAAATAATGCGGTCTTCTTTCATGATTTGCGATAGGCGATTGAATAAAGATCGATGTAGACGGTGCCCGAGCCGACTGAGACGACCATCGAATATACCTAGAGTCCAAATTCCTTCTGAATGGCCTGCGTATGCTGCCCTACTCTCGGCGCAAGCTGTAGACTCTTGAGAATCCTGCGATCAAGACGAATGGGACATCGGGTCGTCAGCACCTCGATGCCCCGCCCGTCGGTGAGCGTCTGCACCATATCAATTTCGCGGAATGCATCGCTGGAAAACAGCTTGGGCCAGTCCAGAACTTCAGCACACCAGATGTCGGCGGCATCCAATATTTCCAGCCAGTGTTCGGTCGTATGATCTTTCAGGCGGGTAGCGATAGTTCGTTTGATCTCATCGCGACGGCGAAAACTTTCCGCTGAATCCGATATTTCCCTGAGCGTCGGCAAATCCAGCAAGGCGCCGAGTGTTGGCAACTGCGTCATTGCTAAAACCAAAAAGCCATTCGCTGTGTCGTAAACTCCGTAAGGCGCTGCCAGATAGGCGTGCGCGTTTCTATATGCGCTGCGCCGTGGCGGGCGGTGTCCGTCATTCATGTGCGTGGTCAGCACTTCGAATTGAAAATCCAGCAATGCCTCGATCAGACTGGTTTCCACCAGGCCTCCACGGCCGGTCACACCCCGCCGCACCAGGCAGGCAAGAATTCCCTCACATAAACCGTGCCCAGCCAACATATCGGCAATCGCCAACGCCATCGGTGTCGGCGGATCGCCCTCATCGCCGCTCAGCCACATGATGCCGGACCGCGCCTGGGCGAGCAAATCCTGCCCCGGGCGATTACGCCACTGTTTCGCGTTTCCGTAGCCGGTAACTGCGCCATACACCAGACGAGGGTTAGCCTGGGACACATGTTCGTAATCCAACTTTAGTCTCTCGATGACGCCGGGCCGGAAGTTCTGCACCATTACATCAGCCCGTCCGATCAAGTCGTGTAACCGGCCCAGATCACCGGCGTCTTTCAGATCAGCAGCATAACTCTCCTTGTTGCGATTGATGGCGTGGAACAACGTGTTTTCGCCATGCACGTCAGTATCGCTGAGGTAGAGCGACCGGCAAAGGTCCCCTGCGCCCGGCCTTTCAATTTTGATGACACGCGCCCCCAAATCAGCCAGGCGAAGTGTGGCCAGGGAGCCTGTTAGAAACTGACTGAAGTCGAGCACCAGGACTCCCTTGAGGGGCTTTTGCGGGGCGTGGTTGTCTGACGGCAAAGATGTGGCCATGCAAGACTCCTGATGCTCAAGTTAACCGACGGCGTTCATTGTACATATAAAATTACATTTTCATTAGAGAAAGTACTGTAGTAGGCTAAATCTATGTCTACCGGACAAACGGTTAACCACCTTAAACGACGACAACGCGCAATCCGATACACCGCGCCCGCGTTGGAGAAAGGGTTGGACATCCTGGAGTTGCTGGCCGGAGATTCCGTGGCGCTTACTCGCAGCGAAATCGCACATCGCCTCCGCCGCACCATTGGAGAAGTGTTCCGAATGCTGGTTTGTCTGGACGAGCGCGGCTACATCTGCCAGGTGGGCGCCGATGAACGCTACCAGCTCACACTCAAATTCTTCGAACTGGCCCAAAAACACCATCCCCTACAGCGCCTGGTTGCCGCAGCCAAGCCGCTCATGCAACAGGTCGCTGAAACGACCGGTCAGTCTTGCCATCTGGCCATGCTCAGTCATAGCGAGGTCATCGTCGTAGCGCAAGTCGATTCCCCCGGCAAAATGGGTTTCGCAGTCCGCCTGGGAGCCAATATTGATTTGCTCGACACCGCGTCCGGACATGTGATCCTTGCTTTCCAGAAAAAAGAAGTGCAGATGAGAATTCTGAGAGCCTGGCAGCGTCGGTCGGACAAACGCCCCCCAAGAAATCTGTACCGTCATTTGGACGCAATCCGCCATCGGGGACATGAGGAGTTGGCCAGTTATCAGGTGCGTGGAGTGGTGAACATAAGTTTTCCGGTGCTGAACCAGCAAGGCGAGGCTGTGGGTGCAATGGCAGTGCCATATTTACAGCAGATCGGCGCACGGATAGGTCTATCTCAAGTGAAGCAGGAGTTATTGAAGGTGAGCGAAAATCTCTCTCTTGCCATCGGCGGCAGGCGGGCGAGACTATTATCCGGCATAGTTCGCGTATGACACAGACACAATATTTCGAGGATTACGTGGTTGGCACTCCGAGAGTTACAACCGGTCGAACTATAACCGAAGCGGATGTGGTGATCCATGCCGGCCATACCGGTGACTATTTTCCTCACCACGTAGACGCCGAGTTTGGGCGCCAGACCCAATTTGGCCAACGTATCGCTCACGGCACCATGACTTTCGCAATCGGCATCGGCCTGACGGCAAACCATATCAATCTTGTGGCCTTTACATACGGGTATGACAGGCTGCGATTCCCCAAACCGGTTTTCATCGGTGACACTTTGCGTACCCGGATCACTGTCAAGCACAAGGAAGACGACCCCAAGCGAAAAGGCCTGGGACGAGTAATCGAGGCTTGCGAGGTCTTGAACCAGCGAGACGAAGTAGTGTTGTATTGCGAGCACATCCTGATGGTCGAGCACCGACCGTCTTAAGTCGCGTCACAATTCTTTGGTTGCGAGGCAAGAGTGGAAACCGTTCTCACCGGACTGACCTGGGATCATCCTCGCGGTTACGCTCCGCTGCTCGGAGGAGCGCCGGAGTACGAAAAACTCAATCCCGGCCTGACAATTCGCTGGGACCGCCGCACACTGCGTGAATTCGGTGAAGCCCCGATCGAGCAGTACATCGACCGCTACGACCTGCTCATCGTAGACCACCCTTTCGTCGGATATGCTGCCGCTCACGAAACGCTGATGAATTTAGCACCGTTCCTTAGCCAAGCGGAAATACTTCAGATGGCCGGCGATTCGGTTGGACCCTCCTGGGAATCTTACTGGTATGGAGACGGCCTGTGGGCATTGCCGATCGATGCGGCGACACAGGTCGCTTCTTATCGCCCCGATTTACTGCGGCAGTTTTCCCTGGAAGTCCCTGGCACATTCGAGGACGTTCTCACCCTGGCGCGCAAGGCGCGAGACTACGGCAAGTTCATTGTTGTGCCAGCTTGCCCTACGGATGCCATCAGTCTGTTCTTCACGCTCAGCGCAAATCTCGGACATTCCATCGCCGACGCTTCGGACATTTTCGTCGAAGATGCGGTTGCACGAGACGTTTTAGATCGGCTCCATCTGCTCATTTCCGCCGCTCATCCTAAGTCTGTGGCGTGGAATCCCATCCAGGTCTACGATTTTATGATTTCCACTTCGGACGCGATCTACTGCCCTTACGGTTTTGGTTACTCCAATTATTCGCGCGCAGGTAGACCTGTGCAGTTGAAATTCGCCGACGCACCCGCCGCCGGTCTACGGGGATGTGCCGGCACCATGTTAGGGGGCACGGGCGTTGCCATCAGCAAGAAAAGCCAGCATCCGGACAACGCCATCGCATACGCAAAATGGCTCGTAAGTCTGGAACATCAGCGCGGAACTTATTTCCGCGAAGGCGGCCAACCCGCAAGTCTGTCGGCTTGGACGGATCCGGAGGTAGACTCGGCTGCCAGCGGATTTTTTTCGGGAACACTAGAAACGCTACAAACTGCTTATCTGCGCCCTCGATTCAATGGATTTGTCCGATTTTTCGAAGCCGCGGGAATAGAAATCAACAAAGGTCTGAGAGGCCTGGTGAGCGACCCCGATCTGATTGCATGGCTCAACGCACGATACGCCGGGCAGCGAAGTCTAATGCGACAAATTGCCTGACTCTGGAGGACCTTCGTGAAGAATCCGAATCCCGACGCCGCCAAACATAAAGAGATTCCCGTCTGGAATGCGGAAACCTGGCTCTACGAGGACTTCGAGGTTGGAAAGACTGCCCGCTCCATCCGACGAACCATCTCCGAGGGCGAGAGCATGGCGTTCAACGCCCTGGTTCTTGACATGCACCCTTATGTAGCCGATGACGTCTTCGCCAAAGAGGAAGGCGCGTTTGGCCGCCGGCTCATTGCGGGCGCGATGGTGTTCAGCCTGGGTCTGGGTTTGATGGCCCACAATAATATCCATACTTTCAGTTACGGCTACGACAAAGTACGCTTCATCAAGCCAGTTTTTATCGGAGACACCATTTACACCATCCGCACTCATCTCGAAAAGTGGCCAAAATACCCGACGCTGGGCATGGTCCGAGTCTCATATGAGGTTTTTAAGGTTCCAGGAGAACTGGTGCTCTATTGCGAGCATTTGCAAACCGTAAAGTATCGGAATGCGGCATCAGGGCAAATGCAGTCCGTGAAGGACTAGCCAATACCTCATAGAAGCCTCGTATTGCCGATCTGAGTCAGATCACCTGTCATTTCAAGAGCAAAATCTGCTGTGCCAATTCCGCAGCTTTGGCTTCGCCAATATACAAGCCCGCGGCATTTTTCGAGAACTAGCCAACTGATCCAGGTCGCCGGCAACGAGGTTGGCAGGTTCCACCTCGATGTGCTTGCGCTGCCTCTCAATTCAACTTCTGACCGCGCGGTCCGAACCTGCAGGACACTGGTGACAAAATACGCGGGCGCACTAATGAAAATCACCGAGTGGACGATGTATGTAGAGTGAGGCCTGGCATGTCGCGACCTTCCGGACGGCGTTATGTTCAACGAACCGGGAAGAAACATGGCGAAACAGCTCCGCAACCGGTCGGCAGGATGCCAACCTTCAGGCCCAGGTCGGACGCGCGGGGACGTGAATTGGGACCGGTGTTCTGGGCAGCAGCGAATGCGGTCGCCAACAAAACCGTGGTGACGGTGAAAAGCTTATAGACCATGGGTACAGCATACGACCAAATTCTGATCTGTAACGCCGCGTGCTCGGTTGGTTAGATTGCCGACTCCCGACCCCATGGTGGGATATCCTGACCGGACGGTTCTGATTCCGCGTCTTTTTATCCACAACGCTGGACTGTGTTCGACTGCGGCGACGGCAAGAATGTAGCGACCACCTAACTTCTTGGGGCGGTCACTACGGGTTAACGGGAAAGTGGGTGAGGAAGAAGTCAGCACAGCGTTGAAACACGGCAGCACGATTGGTCCAGTTCTGCCGTAACATTGCAACCTCTTTTAGAATACTTTTCGCTTTGTTGGGGTCAGTTTGAATTGGTGACTTCGAAGACTCAGGCCCGGCCTCAGAACCAAAAAAAGTGCCGCCAGCGAGAAGCTGATCGATCGCGCGAACGAGATCTCGCGCAGCTTGAGACTTGAGAACCAGGCCCTGAGCCTCAGCTCGACGAACTTCACCGGATAACCTCTCTGAGTCATGCATCGTGAACATTAAGATCCGAGACCCGAAACCCAGTTTTGCAATTTTCGGCGCTGCTTCGAGGCCGCTCATTTTAGGCATGGTAATATCGAGGATAACGACATCCGGCCTCAGAGCTTTGACGGCCTCAATAGCCTGCTCGCCGTTGACGCTTTCGCCACAGATCGTCCATTCCGGCCGCGTTCTTCCGAGAAGAGTGCGAATACCCTCACGCACAATCTCGTGATCATCCACAATCAAAATCCTGGCGGTCATGCAGGCTCCAATCATTTGTGTCATCGCTGGGTCAGCTAGGTAAGCTCACCTTGCTCATGGGACTCGGTCGCAGGAATCAATGCAGTCACCGTTGTGCCGACTTCGGTCGAAGTGACCTCCAGCCTTCCACCCAGTTGCCGCATCCTCTCCTTCATTCCTCGTAATCCAATTCCCATCGCATTCATAGAATCTCGGGAAAATTCCTCCAAGAGATGCGGAGGGATGCCTTTTCCTTTGTCTTCAATTGTGAGACTGGCGATTCCTTGCTTCAGCGACAACCGAACGTGCGCCGTCTGACTCCCGGAGTGTCGATGAACGTTGGTCAAACCTTCCTGAAGAACGCGGAACAAGGCCAACTCGAGGTCGCGAGGAAGGCGACCAAAGTCCGCATGCGCTTCAAAAGTAGCCTTGATTCCACTGCGGGCTGAGAATCCGTCCAGGCACCAGGGTATCGCTGATTTCAGACCCATCTCGTCGAGCATAGGAGGATACAGAAGATAGGAGGCTGTTCGAACCTCCTTGATCGAGTCTTCCGTGAGCCTAATGCATTGCGCGAGCTCCTGAGCCACATCATCCACTTTTTGCTGATCTCCGACAATGGACGACGCCGACTCCAACTTCATCTTAAGCACCGAGAGGTACTGGCCCAGACTGTCATGAAGGTCCCTGCCAATTCGCCTTCGTTCCTCGTCCTGCGTGCGCAGTAAATGGAAGGACAACTGCCGCAACGATTTTTCTGAATGCTGCAATTGAATCTGTGCCTCTCGTCTTTGGGCAACTTCGGCCTGCAACGCCTTTTGGGTCTGCATCCGTTCGGTGAAATCTCGGGTGACTTTGGCGAAACCGGTCAGTTTGCCGGTGTTATCTTTTACGGCGGTAATGATCACATTTGCCCAAAATTTCGATCCATCCTTGCGTATCCGCCAGCCCTCGTCTTCGAACCGTCCGTGTTTTGCCGCGATCACCAGTTCCCACTGTGGTTTGCCATTTAGCACATCTTCTTCCGGGTAGAAACGGGAGAAGTGCTTGCCCACGATCTCTTCCGCCTTATATCCCTTGATGCGTTCGGCGCCAAGGTTCCAGCTGCTGACATTGCCTTGGGGATCTAACATGAAGATTGCGTAGTCCTGCACAGCTTCCACTAATAATCGGAACCGCGCCTCGGTTTCACGGACCGCTGACTCTTTTTCAAATACCTGAACTTTTTGTTGTAAGTGGGCAACATTACGGAGGCGTTCTTCGTCGTTGCTCAATCCCAAATAGCTTTCACTGGGAACCACGCCAGAGTGTTCCTGGCAAATCCTCAGAAAAAGCTCAGTATGCTTTTCGTTGTTGAACCCATTAATCGGATAGGCGCAAAGAAGCGAGAAAGAGTGGCTCCTGGCGAGGGCATTCCAGAGTTCCTCTACCCGAATGGCCTCCTGCGTCTTTCCCTCCGCCCACAGCAAAGCAACCAACTCCCCGAAAACTGCGAGATGACATTCTTTTCCATGAACAGCATTTCGAGCTTGAATTAACACTGCGCTGATAATGTCATTGAATCTGTGCTCGTCGAGAAAACCGTCAACCATAAATCTTGCTAACATTTCGGTCGCATCCAGAGTGATGTAGCGCCCTTGCATGGCCGCCTTGACCGTATCCAGTCCGTGCGTCGACAGCATTCTTTCAAGTTCTGCACGGTGCGATTTTGTCGCGATGATCACGGCGGCGTCGCCAGCCGCAAGTGTTCCCCCAACAAATCGAGTTAATACATCGATGAGGAAGCTATCGTCCGTGTACAACTGAACCACATGGCCGTGGCGATCATGGCTCGATGGGTGTGTAAGGGACGGGGTCAACTCGATGTTTGGGGTGGACATAGCAATGGTCATTTGGTGAGACCTTCGGGAACGATTTCAAATACTCAAGTAAAAGACACCTTAGGTCCATACAGACAATACTGTACGCAACACTTCGCTCGTGCGGTGGCTGGATCGAGGCGAGCTCTTGCCCGTTTTATCAACCTTCTGCGAGGTTGTGGACCGCGTTTACCGACGCGGTTTCTCGAATCGCAGAGTCATTCCTGGTCGCGCAGCCGGCCGCGTTCAGTCCGGTCGCGGTGCGGTCCTCGGGGTGTATGAACTCCGTTTGGGGCTTGGCCAGGAGATCTTTGATGCAGGGGGCGTCAGCAGGCTTACAGCAGCCCTACCGACCTTGATTTAAGGGATGGTCGCTGGCGGCGCGGTCATTTCGGGCGTCCGATCGTCCGTCGTGCCCTGGTCCGACTCTACGCGGCTTCTCCCGTTGCGTTTGGCTCGATAAAGTGCGTCATCGGTCCTGGACAACAGTTCTTCCACCTTTGTAGGCCCCTTAGCAACGGCAACGCCCATACTCACCGTGATTCGAGGCTCCGATGGATCCGGGCTTGGTTCCCCGAGCGTGATCTTGACCTGCTCCGCTCTCTCCATGGCCAAAGAGGAAAAGCATCCAGGAAGCACGATCAGAAACTCCTCCCCCCGTAGCGCCCGACGGAATCGTAGCTTCTGACGGAGGATTGCATTCTTTGCGCGGCCCGGCGCAGCACGGCGTCTCCCGCCGAGTGTCCGTGAGCATCATTGATCTTCTTAAAATGGTCGATGTCGACCAGAATGACGCTGACTGACTTTCCTTCTCGCAGGGCGCGGGCTAACTCGTTCTGCAAAGTCCCCACGATGGCCCCACGGTTGAAGAGTGTCGTCAATGTGTCATGGGAAGCCTGAAACTGCAGACAACGGTTTGCACAAACGAGTTGTTCCTGCAAATCGAGGATGCGCTTGCCGGCGATCAAGCGCGCTTTGAGTTCCTGGGCATCAAATGGCTTTGCCAGATATTCATCGGCCCCTCGATAGCCTCGACCAAATCTTGTTTGCGGTCTTTTGCCGTCAGCAACACTATATAAATGTACCTGTGGTGTGCATTTTTTCTCAGTTCACGGCACACTCGCAGTCCGTCCATGCCAGGCATCACCCAGTCCAAAATCGCCAGGTCTGGACGATTCTCGCCTTCGAGCACAGACCATGCCTGTTCTCCGTCAGTGGCCACGACCACTTCTCCCGGAGACCTCGAAGTTACGATCGTTGCAGGCCAGTCCACTCTCACCCACACCATCAACGTGCCGATTCGTCCGGTGACTATCACCGACGATTTCAGGGTCTCATCTCTCGACGGGCAGATTGTATCCACTCTTAGGATTATCCCTCGCTAACCCTCTCAGTGCGACCTCATCGTTCGCTAGGTACAAGCGAACGAGTTCTACTCACCTACGTGTGCCCGGCTTTAGCGGTGTCGTAATGAGTTTGCAAACGGATTCCCAATCCCACGGAGTCTACAGATGATCGGGCCTGACGGCGTCCGCACGAACGTCAGCAAAGGGCGCATCTGGAAGGCGGCTCACCACGACGGCCGGGCTCTGCTGAAGGTTACACAGCGGCTGCACGAGCTGGCCGAAGGCGCTGCCCAGTGACAACTTGCCTGAACGGCGATCGGCAAGTTACTCAAACCAACTTGTCATCCCGAGCGTCGCGGGATCGCGCGAGCGATCCTGTGGAGTCGAGGGACCTGCTTTCCGGTGGGAACATCACACCCGCGGAGAAGCTTGCGAGCACTGGTTGCAGGGCACATTGGCGGTGCAAGCCAAGAGCAGGTCTTTCGACTTCGCTCAAGATGACAATGACATCGAGATGACAGCAAGCTTAATCTGAGAAGTGTCCCGCAACCTGCTACCGAAGCCGCGTTTGGAAAACTAACTCCACAACCGGTCCCACGAGCGTTCCTGGTCCCACTGCGGAGTAGGTTCGAAGTATCCTGTGCCCGGCATGAGGTGCTGCCGCACCACGTCATCGTTGAGCGTCACGCCCAGGCCTGGCCGGTCTGGAACCGTGATCCAGCCGTGTTCCACGATGGGCGTCTTCACTCCTTCTTCCACCATCGACGACCACCAGGGAACGTCGAGCGAGTGGTTTTCCAGCGCCAGGAAATTGAGCGTGGCGGCAGCGCAATGCACGTTGGCCATGCAACTGACGGGCGTTCCGGCAAAGTGCATCGCCATCGGCACGCCGTATTCCTCCGCCATGTCGCCGATCTTGTGAGTTTCGAGAATGCCGCCGGACGTCGCCAGGTCGGGATGAATCTTGCTCACCGCATGCTTCTCGCAGAGCACGCGGAAGGGTTCTTTCAGATAGATATCCTCGCCGGTAAGAATCGGCGTCGGGCTCTCATCGGAAATCTGCTTCAGCAGATCGGTGTAGGTCCACGGAATCACGTCTTCCATCCAGGAGAGGTTGTACTTTTCGTAGGCCTTGCCCAAACGGATGATCGACTTCACGCCCAGGTGGCCGAGATGATCCATGGAGAGCGGAATTTCCATGCCGACCGCGTCGCGCACCGCGGCGACATACTGTTCGAGCATCGCAATGCCCTTGTCGGTGACTTCCATCGCCAGGAAAGGATGCTCGAGCTGGGTCATCTCCCACTGGCTCAGGTCGGAGGGCGCGGTCACGGTGCCCGGGCGTATCCGAAACCATCTCGATGCCCAGATCCATTTTCAGCCAGGTGATGCCCATCCCTTCTTTGCGTTCCTTCATGCGCTGGGCGTAGATTTTGGGATCCTTGGATTCGGTGGTGTCGGCATAGACGCGAATCTTGTCGCGGAACTTGCCACCGCCCACCATGGCATACACGGGCGCGTTGTAGACCTTGCCGGCAATGTCCCACAGCGCCATTTCGATGGCGCACACTCCGCCACCCTGGCGCGCGGGACCGCCAAATTGCTTGATCTTGCGAAAAATCTTGTCGAGTTGCAGCGGGTTCTCGCCGAGAATGCGGCTCTTGAGAAACAGAGCGTAAGTTGCGCTGGCGCCGTCGCGAACTTCGCCGAGTCCATAGACGCCCTGGTTGGTATCGATGCGAATGATCGGACAGGGGCTGGGGCCGGGCTTGACGACCGTCGCGACGCGCAGGTCGGTAATCTTGCAGCGTCGAAGGACTCGAGTTCGTGTTGACTGCCTTGGGATAGGCCTCCACCGGATCGTCCAGCAACAGAGCCGCTCCCAGTGCTCCCAGCCGAGGTCTTCAGAACATCGCGGCGATTCATGAATCGATAGTCCTTTCTCATCAGTTGCCGTGCGCAAGTCGCAAGCAGAGTAATGTGGGATCAGGATCGATTCAACAACTTTCCGCTTTGGCAGCGCTTACCCTGCTGATCCGGCGATAGCGGTGCAATGGAATCACAAATTGTGATTCCGAAGCGCAGCAGAATCGCGCAGGAATCTGCTGTTTGCTGGCGAAGCAGATTCCTTACCGATAAACTCGGCTTCGGAATGACAATGATTTAATGCAATCACGAACCGCACCACCTCTGATCCGGCGCCGGTTTGACAAACCTTCCCCGATTTGAGACTTTGCGTGAGCGCGAGCAGATAATCTTCTGGACGACAGTCAGCATGACACAGACCGGTGACACTCATGACAACACTCGTAGTCACGAAAGCTATCCCACAGATGGCACTCTTAACCATCAGCGCATGCTTGCTGCTGCCGTTTGCGCCGGCGATCGCCCGCGCGCAAATGATTACTTTCTCGAATCAGGACTTGCTGGATTACACCGCGCAAAATCCATTTGGCCGTTTGCCCGGACGGCAGGCCAAAGGTGCCGGACGACCTGATCGAGCGGGCTCGCGGCTTGTCGGCCGAGGAGATCTGGGCGGGCCTGGAAGACAAGAAGTTCCCCAATCAGTATGCGGACGGATTCCACGTTCTACATCCGGGCAAAACCATGGTTGGACGCGCCTTTACGGTCCAGTTCATGCCGGAACGCTCCGACGTGGACCACGTCGCCAATGCCAAAGCGAAAGCCCGTGGCATCCCGCGAGCTCACCAACCAGACCGCGATCGACATGCTTCAGCCCGGCGACGTTCTGGTGGTCGATCTCTTCGGCAAGAAAGTTGACGGCACCATCGTCGGCGACAATCTGTTTTATTACGTCATGAAAGCCACGCACAGCGGCGGACTGGTTGTGGATGGCAGCGTCCGCGACCTCGACGGCATTTCGGAAATCGACATGCCCGCCTATTTTCGCTCGGTCGATCCCACGCCCATCGGAAACGTCATGCTTACCGGGATCAACATTCCGATCCGGATCGGCGGAGTCACGGTAATGCCGGGCGACCTGGTGGTCGGCGATCGCGAAGGAGTTTATTTCATTCCGCCGCAAGCCGTGAAAGATGTCCTCGACCGCGCCGACGAAACTCACATTCACGATGAGTGGACCAAGAAGAAGTTTGATGAAGGAAAATACAAATCCAGCGAGATTTACGGTTCTCCCACCGATCCCAAGCTGAAAGAGGAATACCAGGAATACTTAAAGAAACGCCTGGAAGAGATTCGGAGCAAACGGCAGTGCAAATTCCACAGGACATGTGAGCTTGCGAAGCATCTGGCGAGGCGGATACGGCCGTCGTGACGCTCCGCCAGATCCTTCGGGACTGAAGTCCCTCAGGATGACCACGTATTTAGAGCTGTGATGCGCTACAACTTCACCGTCTTCCGCTCCGCGCCGCTTCGTAAATGCCCATCATGATGGTCAAGTCGCGCAATCCCTCTTCGCCCGGAGTGAGAGGATCTTTGTTCTCCATCACGCAACCGGACATGTGGTCCATCTCCAGCGCGAAGTGGTCGCGCACCGGAGGAAATCGCTCTTCGGTTACGTTGTCATGGTGTACGTACATCCGCAAGCCGCTGTAAATGGTCGCCGGCTCCAGTTCGAACCATCCCTTGGTGGTCACCACCCGATAACGATTCTGTCCCGAATAGCCGTAACTGGACGTGCAATTGGCCAGAATGCCGCTGGGGAAACGCAGTTGGAAGTTGATGCGTCTCCTCCACTTCCTTGAAGCGCACGTCTCCCGGCGTGGTGTACATCATGGCGTTGATCTCGGTGGGTTCCTCGCCGGTAAGATAACGAGCCGCGTTCAGCGAGTAGATGCCGATGTCCATCAGCGATCCTCCTCCCGCCAGCGTTTTGTTAAGCCGCCATTGCGTAGGATCGCCGATGTTGAATCCGTGATCGGCGAGAATGACCTTGGTCGGCCCCAATTCCTGCTGGCGCGCCATGCGGATCGCTTCCTGGTTGTAGGGTTCATAGCGGCAGCGGTATGCCACCATCAGTTTTCGATTGGCCTTGCGCGCCGGCGTCGATCATTTGTTGACAGTCGGCGGGCGTATTGGCCATGGGCTTTTCCGAGAGCACATGCTTGCCCGCCTGGTGTCCGCGAACCGTGTACTCGGCGTGCATCCCGTTGGGCAGCACGATATAGATGATGTCGACTTCCGGATTGTCCCTGATCGTGTCGTAGTTCTGATAGTTGTAAATATTCTTCGGGTTCACACCGTAGCGCAGCGCCAGCTTGTTCGCCTTGTCGGGATGACCGCTGACCAGGGCCACCACTTTCGACTTTTCGCATTTCGCGAACGCCGGCAGGATCTGGTTGATCGCAAGACTGCCCAGGCCGACGATGGCCCATCCCAATTTCTTTCCCGGCGGATCAGGGACTTGCTGCCGCCGCGGCATTTTTCAAGAGCGTGCCGGCAAGATTGGCTGCCACCAGAGTCCCTGGCCAACCTTGGTGATAAAGCCTCGGCGAGTGATTTCCTTGGGAAATAAATCAGACATGGACAGAACTCCTTATTGTTTTGTGGAAGAGAAATCATCTTTTTGAGATCTGCCTATTGCTACACCCGCACGGCGCGCTCCGCCACAACTGAGTGCACCGCGTGCACAATCTTCTCCTCGTTGAGAAGGGCGTAGCTTTCGAGCGGTTCGCTATAAAGAATCGAGGTGTCGGGGGCAGTCACCATCGTGATCGGGGCGCGCAAATAGTCGAAACCCTTCTCGGCAACCTCCGCGGCAATGACAACCGCCGCCGACGAATGACGCGGAGCCTGATCCACCAGAACAAGCCGTCCCGTCTTCTTTACTGACCTGACGATCGTTTCGGAGTCCAGCCGCGCGAGGGTGCGCGGATCCACGACCTCCGCGCTGATTCCCTCCGGGGCAAGCTGCTCGGCAGCGGCCAGTGCCTTCTTTACCATCCAGGCTGTCGCCACAATCGTCACATCGGTGCCAGCTCTCTTGATGTCGGCTACGCCAAACGGAATCACGTACGGCCCTTCCGGCACTTCACCCGTGTCAAGCGTCAGCATGTAGTGGTGTAAATACACCACTGGGTTGTCGTCGCGAATCGCAGTCGTCATCAACCCTTTCGCATCCGCTGGTGTCGAGGGTAGGGCAATCTTCAGCCCCGGAATCCCGGATTTGGTTTTCGTTATGATTATATCTTTGGATGGATTTGGGAGCCGTTCCATGCCGAGCTGGTGGAGCAGGCTGTAGGCGTAGTAACTCGGTTTGTTGATGCCGCCCTTGGCCCGCAGTCCACACATTCCAACAAATGGCTTTGGAATCGGCCCACCTTCTTCGAAGACGTCGGAAAAAGTCCCGAATGACATCATGTCAACTTTGCCATCGCAATCCCGCACCGTGTGGGCCAGCACCGGCCCGACATAGGTCGTGTCGCGGACCTGCATTTTGCCGGGGACGTTCCACTCCGTCCAGAACAACGGAAGCTTTGGCATAGACGATGCTTGAATCTGCTGTTTTACCTTGGCGATCGCGCGGCAGACCCGGTCGTCCTCAGATATGTCCTCGTTCGTTCCGAAGAGATTGCGCACAGTGTCATCTGCGTATCCATGGCTGGAAACAAAGTCTACCGGCGAGTGGTTCTCTGCCGCGTGCTTCAGAAAGTCGTCCACCCATGCCGCGGCGGCGGTCGCCGGCCCGCCCACACGAATGCGCTGACTTACGTTCTTCAAGGCCCGGGCTGTGTGATCGTAGAGTTCGAAGTATGACTCCTGACGCGGTATACCACCCCAGAAATCAATGTTGGGCTCGTTCCAGACTTCGAAATACCACTGCGACACTTCGTCAATGCCGTAGCCTTCGATGAGGTGTTGGGCAAAGTGGACCATCAGATCATCCCACCGCTCCCAGCTTTTGGGCGGCGACAGATTGGGCTTGTACCAGAAGGGATGGAGCGCATCCGGGTTGAACGCCAATTTCTTAGGCATGAAACTGATCTCAACCATGGGCCGGATCCCATTACTGAGTAGGCCGTCATAGACTTGATCCACGTAGAAGTTGTAGACCGGTTCGCCGTGCTCGTCTTCGTTGTAAATCCCAAGCTCGTCGTGCAGGACTGCGTGGAAGCGAACATAGCGAAAATCTGTCACCGCCTTCACAGCGCGAAGGTCATCACGGTAGCTCTCGCGCAAGGAAAGGATGGCCCGGCACCAAACATCTGCTCCCAGAAATGCGGGAATGGAGTAGTCTGCGCGTGTGCGTCTATTTCGACGCGCTCCTGCGAAGTTGTCTGACAGTTCAGCGGCGCATAAAACAGCAGTAGAACAACTTTCAGGAAGAGACAGCAAACCCCCTTAGCTCTCAAGACCGACCTTCTCTCTTCGAGCTGTCTTCTAGAAACTGAACCGGGCTCCCAGGGTGTCGACACGGCCAGAAAGTGCAGCCGTATAGGTGTCGAAGTTACCGGCAGCGATGTTGTTCGAGATGGTGTTCGGATCGAAGTTCAAATTGTTAAACACGCTGCAGGCATCGATTCGGAACTCAACCCGGGCGTTTTCGCCGAGTACCGGCATGTTCGGCAAGCCGAAAGCCTTGGTGAGCGTCAAATCCAGGTCTCTGTATCCAGCGCCGTTGAGCGAGTTACGGTGGACTCCGGGGGTTGGGGGAAGCGCGGATCCGAAGCCGGAGCCGAAGGCAGTGTAGCAATTAGTTGTTTGAGTGAGCGAGCACGGTACCGGCGTAACGTTTCCAATTCAAACTTTCCTAACGGTGGCGCGGCGTATTTGCTTTGAGTCTGCCCGGCATGCAAGGTAAAATGAGCCGGGTTCACCATGAGGGATACTGCGCCCTGCTTTTCAGTTTGTTGGGCAGTGAGAGGAATTGCAAGGAACAGGGGAAGAAGCAAGCGGAGGAACGCGATTCGCGGGTAACAGAGATGATCTGTAGTCATGCCCACCCTCAATCGCAACTGCGAATCCAAGTATATACACAAGGGCACAATCTGATGGAGTCATTTACTAGTCCGGCCCGGAGGCGACAAGGCACGGGGTAGTTGATTACTAGTCGTAAAAATCGCTATCTCTAACAATGTCGGCGGTCGTGACCTGAGCCGCCTCACTGTGGGCAATGGCGGACGGAAAACTGCCAACCTGAATTACTTTCTATGAGGAATTTCTCGCCGAGACGGAGCCATCAAGACTGAGAGAATGTCTGTACCCGCTCACAGCGGTGAACTGACCTGCCTTCCATTGATCCGGACGTGTCTCAGAGAAATGTCCTGCACGTTTTCCATCACACTGGCCTTCAGTACGCCCTCAAAATCACAATCCGTGATGCGCACGCCTTCAATGGGCGCATCTTTGAAGCCTCGAAGATACACGGCGTACTCTGCCCTGCGAATTGTCAGGTTGTTGACTTCAACGTCTCGAACCACTGGGGTAAAATTCCCCGCTTCGCCTTCTTCGTAGTGGAAGTCGACGGAGAGTCCCGCCATCGAGATCTGGCCGACCTCCACGTTGCGAACAAAGACGCGCTCAATTTCGCCGCCGCGCATTCTGTTGTTCTTGATCCGCAAAGCGCTATCGAGATGCGGGCTATCCATCCGGCAATCGTGCACAAAAACATTTCGCACCCCACCGGAAATTTCGCTTCCGATCGTCACCCCGCCGTGGCCGTCTCGCATCTGGCAATTCCGAATGATGATGTTTTGGGAAGGTACATTCACCCGCCGTCCATCTTCGTTCCTGCCGGACTTGATGGCGATACAGTCATCGCCTGTGTTGAAGAAACAATTGTCAATCAGCACATCTGTACAGGACTCAGGATCGCACCCGTCTGTGTTCGGCCCGGCGCTGTTGATGGTAAGTCCTCGCACAATGACGTTCGAGGACAACACAGGGTGGACATTCCACATGGGTGAGTGGAGTAGCGTGACTCCCTCGATGAGGAGATTCCTGCAGCCGTAAGGCTCAATGAAGCTTGGACGCAGGAAATGGTCCGGACCGAAAACTCTCTCTTTCACCGGAACGCGATTCTCGGCCATAGCAAAGAGGCGGTTGCGATCCTGTTCCTGGGAAGGGGTGGCGGACGCAGAACCGCAATTGCTCTTGCCTTTCCAGGTCCACCAGTGCTCGCAGTCGGCGTTGCCGTCGAGGGTGCCGCTTCCGGTGATCGCGATGTTCTCTTCCTCGACAGCGTAAATGAGCGGAGAAAAATTCATCAGTTCAACGCCTTCAAACCGGGTAAGCACCATGGGGTATCTGGAGGAGTCACGCAGGAAGCGGATCGTCCCACCCTCTGCCAGGTGGAGGCGGACGTTGCTCTTCAGGCGGATCGCGCCAGTCAGAAACTCGCCTTTGGGCACCAGAACACGGCCACCAGCCGCCTGGCTGCACGCGGCGATTGCATCTTCAAAAGCCCTTGTGCAATCGAAGCGGTTGTCTCCCAAAGCTCCGAATTGGGTGACATTGAATTCGCGATCGGGGAAGTGTGGCGGTTTTATGCGCTCGAGAATTCGCGGAACTTCCGCCCACGGATCTGACAACTTCTTCCTCGGTGCAAGGGCTCGTAGCGGTAGGTTCGCTGTGGCGGCGGCAATTCGAGCACCGGCTGCTAAAAGTGATATTTTCAGAAATCGGCGTCGATTTCTATCTAGCATCTCCGATTTGTCAAATACGCTCCTCATGATTTGAACCGCGGGTGTCGAGAATCACTCCAAGGCGCGCTCATAACCAGCCAGATCTCAAGACGATGCCAAGTGGAATAAGCTTATAGCGGAATTGATTGTGGCGGAGCGCGAATTTTGCCCCTTCCTAACATTCGAGGTGGCTGCCCTTCCCAATATGGGGCCAGTGTAGGTTCGGGTGATTGGCCCTACCGGTATAAGGGAGTTCTTGAGAACCGTCCTATGTAAGGCCGATGCGACTACATAACGATTGCACTCATTCACCACGAAGGAGGCCAGATGCCCCAGATCTCGAGACAAGAGTTCGAACGGCTGGGTTCACGACTTTCCTGCCGGCGTGCCGCTTCATGATGTGTGGGCCATCGATCTGCCGCGTAGGCGCTCCGGCGTCACTCTGGATGAGTTTTTGCGGGCGGCAAGCTCGTGTCTGCTCACGCCCTCGCCGGTCGTGCGCGCGCTCCTGAACGTCCGTCTGTTCGTTGGCCGGCTGCTTGGCTGGGATCGCGAGCCGGCCGCAACCGCCTGGGAATCCTTCGTAACACACATGACAATCGCCGATCGCTCCAGGTCCCTTGTGCCACCCGGCACGCGCGACGGACTCTTCCGCGTCGTATACCGCTTCGAGAACGAGCAATTCCTTGAGCTGATCAACCGTACCGCCCACGCCGCAGCGCTGAGCGCACTTGTCGAAACGGCAAATGGGTACCGGTTCTATTTCGGAATTTACGTGCTCAACGTCAGTCGCTTCACATCGATCTACATGACCCTGATCGACCCGTTCCGCAAGCTGGTCGTCTACCCGTCACTCCTTCGCACCGTCCGCGCGAAGTGGAATAAAACCTTCGCCACGGCCTGACCCGTTACACCCCGCAATTCCAGAACAGGCGGACACTGGGCAGTTTGTCGGCAATTCGGAGTGCGCCGGGATAAACCGGCATGTTGTAGGGGATGAAAGAGCCCTACGGGAAAGGAGAACAGCGACTCCATCCTGGCCTCAAGTCTTGCAGGCGGCGCCGCGAGGTGTCTCTTGAAGCGTAGATAGAGGTACCGGTGGGCCGGGCTATTGAGCTTCGAAAAGCCGATGGAACAGGATGCCGACTCTATTCCGAGTGGAGGAAGGCAAAACGTCAATCACGCTAATCGCGAGTGATTGATAGGTCCTGCGTAGTCTAAGAACCCGCGCACGCTGAGAAACAACATGCACGAGAACCGGGAGATCTCCTGCACGTCTTGGTTAACTGATCAAGACCGGTCCGCGAAGGCCATAAACCGAACGGCGGACGTGCACGTACAGGAGAAGTCGGACTGTGCCGTAGTACCCGTGAACCAGCCGAACAAGCAAGGGCAACCTTCCGCGGAGGCCGGGGAGGGAAGGGCACAGACTGAGGAGAACATCGTTCAATCTCACATGCGCCCGACACAGAGCGGGAAACGCATGTCCCAGGGATTGCACGGTGTGCGGCAAGCAGACTTTGCCGCTACTCATCCTTGGTAAGAGCCGTATGCGTAAACGCGCTCGTACGGATCTGTGCGGGGGGCGATCAGCGATGGTCGTCCCTACCGCGACAGCTATTCCGATCTGCCACCCGGTTGGGGAACCGTCTCAAGTGGTGAAATATCGCGACACACCAATGACCCCCACCACTATGCCCCGTATTTCACTCGGATCCAACGGCCAGAGCGCATCGACTGATAACCGGCAGCCAAAACACAGTTCACTACGTAGCCGTCTTCATAGGTCTCGCGAGGACTCGTTCCGTCACGAACGCATTCAACGAAATGACGCATTTCCGCCTGATAGCCATATGCAAACGCTTCTTCGGGTAAGGGTCGGGTCCAGCCAAAGTCGATTTCAGCTTTCTCGACTACGTAGCCCGCGGATCGTGTTGTGAAAGCGGAAATGGGAGTACCTCTAGTGACGTCTGTAAAGATGGAGCCTTCGGAACCATGTATCTCGTTTCGAAGATCAAGCCCGCCCTTTGTCGTCCACGAGAGTTCGCAATGGCCGATTCCGCCGCTTGCAAACTTGAGAAGCAACAGAGCATTGTCTTCACAATTAATGTTGGTGTGAACGAGGCGGCCTCCCCACGCCATTACTTCCACGATGGTATTGTCCTTGCCGAAAAACAAACGTGCCGCAGAAATGGAGTGGCAGCCAAGATCGTGCATGGCACCACCGCCGGTTTTTGTCGAATCCCAGAAGTGCGGGCTATGTGGCCCTCCGTGCGACTCTCTTGAACGCACCCAGAGAACCTTCCCAACCCCGCCCTCTGCGACCATCTGCCGAGCTTTCACGACGCAAGGAGAAAAGACCTCTGTTTCGGCATAGCCATGCAGAGCGGCGGAACGTCTAGCAGCTCTGAGCATGGCATACGCCTCCCGGGGTGTGCGCGCCAAAGGTTTCGTGCATACCTGATTTCTCTTCGCACGCGAAAGCGCCAACGAAACCGGTAGATGCTCTTCGTTCGGAACGGCGATGACGTAGAGGTCGATATCGTCTCGCTCTATGAGCTTGTTGAGCTCTATCGTTGGTTCTGGAATTGACCATTCCTGGGCGAACTTCCTGGCGCGGTGTTTCTTCCTGGAATAATTCGCGACAACCTCTTGGCTTCCAACATTGGCAAGACCCTGCATGTAAAAGCCAGCGACGAACCCAGATCCCAACATTGCGATACGAACGCTAGTCTTGGGCGTGTTCATACAGGCCCTGATAGTCTATCCCTGTTCCACCCATCCGCCAGCCCACTCGTAGGGTGCCATAGCTAGCCTTCGCTTCTAAACGACCAGGTCATCCCCCAAGAGTAAAACCCGATCACAAGCATGACGTCGACAGGCATACCAAAGACAATGTAAAGCACCGGCATGAACAATACGGTTTTCTGCAGTATCAAGGCTTGTAGCAGGCACTGGAAGGGAAGAAACAAGCGCGAGGTGGGCCATCGTGATCGACGTGAGCAGTGCCTTTCTCGGCAGGCCGAAATCGAAGATGTAGTAGGTCAAACCGAATATGAGTGGCACCAGCGAGATCAACCCGATTCCAGAGGTTACGAACCCTGCTAAATAACTGTCCGGAGTGTGCGGAAAGCGGGCTGGAATCAAGTGCAAAATACAACAACGCAATCACTTGTACCAGCAGGACTGCCCGCAAGAGATAGATGACAGGAATCAACCTCTTGGAAATGAAGAAACGTTGCCACGAAGATCAGCGTTGTGACGGCACAACTAAGCCACCAAACTTGAGCACTCGGCAACACTAGGCTCCATCCTCAGGTAAGGAATATCGAAACTGAGCAAGGACGTCCAATGATGCTCCGACATTCCGACTTCTGCGCTCAAAGGCAGAAATCGGATTCCGAACCTGAAGATCCGAGTCCACAGTCCGCAGACCTGCGGCAGCAAGAGCAGCCAGGCAGACGAAAAGAACACAAAAAGACAACTTGCAGTAATCAGGTTCATGGTGCCGAGGCGAAAATGGGCCAGGGCCCGGTGCATGGGAATAACACCGCCACGATGTCCGCGTGCGAGGATCGGATTCGACACCTTCGGGGAATCGGATCCCCTGGTGTCGCGATTCTCAAAACTCCTTGAAGAATCCAACGCTAGTCCCACCTCTCATATAGGTCGGGTTGTGATAGTAGTCCGCGACGACATTGACGCCCCAGTGTGGACCGACCCACTGGCGCCAGGTAATGGTCAGGGTCTGACTATGAAAATCCGTTATGGTCGCCGCCGGTCCAACCAGTTGATACGCTTCTTTTCCAAAACCCGCACGCAGCGTGATGTAGTGCTGCAGATTGCGGCCTTGCGTCAGCGCGACGAAACCGGCCGGAGAGAAGACAGATCCGGGATTGCTGACATTGAAACGGATCCCTTCCTCGAGGATCCAGGGCTTCTCGAAGTAGTATGTCGAGCCGACAAAGAAACTGTGATCGCGGTGGACGTCTTTGGCGGCGTAATAACCGAAGCCCGCGGTGGTAATGAATTGCCGGCGGGCCAACCACTTCTTGTTCAAGAATGCGTCCGCCCGGAAACGCGGCCAGAAAAACCCCCCGGCGCTGGTGCCCAGAGTGAGTGAGCCGTACCAATCGGGGTTAAAGTTGTAGGTATCGCCGGCCCCAAAATATACTCCCGCGTCGCCGAATTCGCGCTGAGCATTGACCTCTGCGTTCCAGATATTTTTTCCCTGGGCGATGACACCTCGCGCGTATCCGCCAGTCCAATTGCCGAAGCCGTTAGTCAAAGCCAGATAGTCGCCGCCGCCTTCGACATAGTTGGTGAGCAGTTTCAGTTCTGCGGGCGGCACTACCTCGGCCGGCGATTGTTGACTTGCCTGGGAAGGACTGGGCAAGGCGGCATTCTCCTGAGCGCGCGACATACACACCAAAGCCATGCTCAGCATCAGGACCCAGGTTCCGGACCGGAAACACAGGTAGCGGAAAGTAGTCATTTCGTCAGCACCTTTGTCCGGTCAACTTCCTCCGTCTCGAATTGCAGCGTTTTCCCCTGGCCAGCCACGATCATCCAGGCGTCTTTGTCTCGGACTACTTTCGCGGAGCCTTGGATGATCCGGGGCTCGCCGAATTTCTCCGATGAAAGATGCCACGTCTCATGTTCCAGACTTTGGGGGTGAGTGGCGTCGACACTCATCACCTTGCCGTGTCGAACAATCTTCCACTCCACCTGTTTGCGCGAGTTCAGGAAGTTCGCGAGCTCGGTCATCGTGTACCAACGAAATGTTCCCTTGGCTCGTAATTCAGCCGTTTGTTGCAGCCATTTCTCGACGATCCGCTGATAGGGCAGAATTCCGGGAGGGTGGAAATAGATCAGTCTCGCTGATTGATGGTCGGTCGCAAATTCAGTGATCGCATCAAGCCAGCGCCCCACCTCGGAATCTGAATATCCTTCAGAAGTCATTTCCTCAAACCCCGCGGCCCGATCCAGATGGAGTATAGGAAACGCCCAGATGTTTTCGCCTTCCCGGGTTCCACCTCGATAGCCCTGGGTTGGCCCCATGCCTGTATCACCGGTGAAGTAGTAGGCGACAAAGCCGTGCGATTCCAGCCAGTGCGTGACCCAGGCCGGTTGATTTCCGTCCGGGGCGGAGTACTCGACGACAGCTTTTCCGGTTACATGCTCGAGCGCGTTTTTGTTTAGTGCCAGGAATTGTTCCAGATCCTTGGGATCGTCCTTATCCACATGCGAAGCAAAGTAGTTGTGGATCCAGCCTCCATGGCTGCCTACTTCGTAGCCCAAGCCCTCGTACTTGCGGATCAGTCCCTGGCTGATGAGATTGTGTTCAACATCAAAGCCTCTGCCGTCTCCAATAGCCATGGCATCGGGACCGGCGGTTATGTGAATCGAATACGGTCCTTGCTTGAGCAAACTCCATGTATTCATTTGCTGCAGGGGCTTAATAGCGGCATTCGAGTCCACATGCCAATTCAGGACCAGTCCACCGACTCCATCCGGGACCGCCGCCAGGTAAGGTAATGCAGAGCACGTCCTTCGCAAAGTATTTCAGGAAGGCATGCATCGGAAGTCCATCCGTGTTGGCTTTGAGATATCCGAGCGGAAGGTTCACGAAAAGCACGGACCCAAATTCGTAAGCATGTTCACCCGCGACAATCCCAACCTTGGATTGGAACAGGATCTTGCCGGAGTACTGTCCCGAAGTTACGAAGCTGGGATAGAGCAGCTCACCATATTTATAGCGTCTAAGTTCAACCTCAGTGCTGGCCGGATTCGAAGCTTTCGCAGTTCGCGCTGAATCGGAGGTGCTGGTTCCCGACACGAAGGGATAATATTTTCCCGGTGGTATTTCCATCTCACCGACAATCGCACTCGTGCCTTTGACGCTGCTCCATTGGGTGGTTTTGTCGCCGAGTGTGTCGTAGAGCGCGTAGTCGACGCCTGCCAGGTCCGACAATCGGGAGCGCTTTGCCGCATAACTGCCATTCAGCGAGAACGTGCCGGCATCGTAAACCAGCATGAGTTTTCCGCCCTCAGCGACAAAGCGGCGCAGACTCGCTATGAAAAGGTCACTCGCCTGCTGATGGATCGAATCGGGCAGAATCACCCCCGCACATTGGAATTCACCCAGGAAAGGCCGCAAGAACTCGGAATCATGGACTGGCACCACATGCAGGCCTTCCTCGTTCCCCGCATCGATCCACACTGTGACCTTAGGATCGGAGTAACTGGTCCCATCAGGCACCAGGAGCAGCAAGCGGTCGGCAGTTGAACGGGGCCGGGCACGCGCCACCCATCGCCACGCGATCAGCAGTACGAGCGCCAGACTGACTGCCACGATGATGGGTCGTCGCTTCATCAGCTGGCCACCACTTCACCGTGCTCGCGGGCCCACAAGGTGCCGAACACGGCAACACCCTCTTCCGCCTCGATACGAGGGGCGCTAACCGTTGTGGGATGTTGAAGACTGCCGCACCGAGTTCCGGCAGAAATGCGCAAAGCGCGTTCTGCAATGATCGGTCCGTTGACCGAACAGTCCAGGCCAATGAACATCTGTTTCCCGCTGATCAGGCTGCCTTGCACGGAGACACCGGTTCCGAGAACCATGTCGCCTACACTCTTCACGCTGCCCCGGATGCATGCACCTGCACTGATGTGCAATTTACCTCTGGCTACGATGTTGCCGGTAACAACCTCTCCGGCGTGGACCTCGAAGTCTCCGTCATACAGGAAACGCTCGACCACGCCTGAACCTGCATTGGCGTCGTCTTCGGAGATCAGCCGCGTCGAGTCTTCACCGGGCATTACGTGACCAGTTTCAATTCGCGGAGCATTGAGTCGCAGAAAGTTACAGGCACCTTGCAGCCGTATGCATGAGTCCGAGGAAATACGCCCGGAGAGTTCGCAGTCGTGTTCCGCGGAAAATTCCCCTACCGCATGGACCCAGCGTGTCACCCGACTGGAGCGGCCCAGGTGGACATCCCTCTCTCCCAGGATGGCTCGGTAGCTGTTATTGTCTCCTCCGCTGAATTGCCCACCGGCATAAACATCTCTAAGGAACGTGATCTCAGGTGGCAGGACGAGGTCAGAACCTGCCGCAATCGTCACGGAACAGATTGCGCCCGGTTGCTGGATTGGAAGCGTCTGCGAATCGTCGCATCGGCCCAGTGCCAGGTATTCGACTCCGTCTGGCATGATGCCACTTGCCGTCGAGCCTAAGGCTACACACTGCTTCAGAGTTGGCCCCAGCACCTGGATGTAGGTCCGAAAGCTGTTGGCAAAATGACGAATTTCGCCAGCATGTTGCTGTACTACGTTCAGTGGCGACGCGTCAGACTTCCGCCTTAACTCCACAAACGCAGGAACGAGCGGCAGCATCAACATCAAGCTGAAGAGCAAGATCAACGCGGCCACTGCAAGAGAGGCGTTCACAGGACCTTCCGAAAACGTTCGGTTTTGTCCCAATGAAGTTCAGCCCCAGTCACAAGATCAGATACTTGCGATAGAGCGGCCCGAGAGACAGAGAAGATGCTTACGGCAAAACCTAGAATGAGGAATGGCAAAAGGCAGATTCGCTTGCGCGTCCCATCGAGCCGAGCCGCAGCCGCGATTTCGAAGAATGCGGCCAGGTTGCCGAGCGCGGCGTAGGCTGTTAACGAGAACAGCGCGATGACGCCATGAAGGGGAGCTACACCCCGGAAGAACACAGCTAGTGCCAGCGCCCAGCCCAAGAGTGTGACCGGAGCCATGGCATAGACTCCCAGCAACAGCGCGCCATCAATCCGCTCCCGCAGCGTTGCTCGATGTTTGCCCAGCAGCAGGCGCAGACCATATGTCACCATCGCCTGGTTATGGCCCTTGGCCCACCGCATGATCTGCTTTATGCGGACCGCCCAGGTCTCTGGCACTTCTTCGTAACATTCAGAGCGGTTCTGATACACGGTCTTCCAGCCGTGCAGCAAGAGACGATAGGTCAAGTCGGTGTCTTCGGTCAGAGATTGGTCGTTCCATCCACCAATCTCCCGCAATGCACTCCGCCTGACTCCAGCGACCGTGCCCCCATGTTGTGGCACCAGGCGGAGGTTCATACGGGCTTGCTGATCGACCTGATAACCTCCCGTTCGTTCCAGATCCAGCAGGCGCGTCAGCAGGTTCGTGCCGACATTCAACGGCACAACCCGGCCCATGACGCCACCGACTTCGGGGTCAAAGAATGGCGCCACCAGTTGCTTGATGAGGCTCGCACCAGGAATGTAATCGGCGTCGAAGATCAGGATGACTTCGGTTGTTACCAATTCCATGGCGTCCTTCAGCGCGGCTGCCTTGCCGCCCTTTCCGCCAGCGCGATGGAAAGGCTCAATGCGTCCGGGAAATCGTCCTACAAAGTCGTCGATGATCTCCCGGGTTCCGTCGGTCGAGCGGTCATTTACCGGAATCACCAGCATTCGGCCCTCGGGATATTTCACTGTCATCAAGGCGCTCAGAATGTTGGAGATGACCTTCTCTTCGTTGTGAGCGGCTACGAGTACGGTCACCAGTGGCCAGGAGGCGGTGTCAATGTCGATGTAGGGATGCCGCTGGAAGCCGAATAGCCGGTTAAGAGTGAACCAGTAATGACGGGCGGTGTAGACGCAGATCACGAAAACGATGAAGTAGAGAACATAAATCATGGCGTGCGGCTACGACGGCAAGGGCAGGGTGTGGGCCGTCACTCCTTACCTGCGGCGGCCGCTTTTCCAGCTTTTTCCGAGAGGTCACTCTTCCGCCGACGGGGAATTGGTCTGGCCGGTAGCTTGAATTGTTTGTCAGGCGCCAACAGCGGTGTCTTCTTCTGATGCCAGCGGCATATGGCTTCCACGATTCGTTGCGAGCTATGCCCGTCACCGTAAGGATTGCTGCCCTCCGACATGTCCTGATAAGCATCCACATCGTTCAGCAACCGGTTCGTTTCGTTGACGATGCCCTCACGAGACATCCCAATAATCTTGGCCATGCCAAACTGCGAGGCCTCTGGCCGCTCAGTAAGATTGCGCAGCACCAGCACAGGCTTGCCAAATGTGGGTGCCTCTTCCTGAACTCCACCGGAGTCCGTCAGAACCAAAAAACAGCGCCGCAGCAAGCCGACAAATGTGATGTAGTCCAGCGGTTCGGTCAGATGGATCCGATCAGTGTTTTCCAGCAACGCATTGACTGTGCCGCGAACATTCGGATTCATATGAACCGGATAGATAACGCGTATGTCGGGATGCTGTTTGACCAGATCTTTGAGGGCCAGGCACATATTCTCCTGGTCTTTTCCCCAAGACTCGCGGCGATGGGAGGTCACCAGAACCAGGCGGTAGCCGTCCGTGGGGATACCGGCCAGAGGGGTGTTGTCCCAGGAGTGAGGCAGCTGACTGAGCGCGCGCAGGGTATCGATAACGGTATTGCCAGTGATGACAATTTTGTCTGGGGAAACGCCCTCGGCCAACAGATTGTCGTGCGCCAGGACCGTCGGTGGAAAGTGAATCTCGGTCAGCACCGCTGCCAGTCTGCGGTTTGCTTCTTCGGGAAACGGATTATAGATGTCATGACTGCGCAGACCCGCTTCGATGTGACCAACGGAAATCCTGCAATAGTAAGCGGCCAAAGCGGAAGCGAAGGCGGTGGTTGTATCGCCCTGGACTAACACCATATTTGGCTCAAAACGGTGGCAAGCATTTTCGACTGTGTCCAACACACGCGCGGTAAGAGAGTTGAGCGTCTGGTTAGGACGCATCACATCCAGGTCGAAATCGGGCTTGATTTTGAAATACTGGAGGACATGGTCGAGCATCGTCCGATGCTGGCCGGTATGCACTACCGCCGTCTCAAAATCTTCGGAACGGCGCCGTAATTCGTGAATCACCAACGCCAGCTTGATGGCTTCCGGACGAGTGCCCAAGACCGCGATAACCCGACATTTCATAGAGGTACTCGTCACTGTCTGAGCGAGGCCAAACCGCAACAACAAGTGCTAGAGACACGTCCTCTTCTCAGACCTTTCCGAGGTGCCAGAGCGCTCCGGCCCTTACCCTTGGATTGTATTGAGTGCTGAGGTTGGGTAAAGATTACCGATGTAACTCCGTCGACGCTTGTCGCTGTCTTGGGGTGGAGGAAAAACTCAGACCAGCAGCCGCTTCTGACCTGCGGATGCCTACCGTTTTGCAGGAGTCATCCGCGCCTCGTGCCGATGAACACGCAATCTGGGATACTTTGCGATCCCGCAAGCCTGGTTCTCTACGGGCGATGCCAAGCCAGTTCGAGACCTCATGCGCGATCTAGAAAGGGTGAATCGCGGCGAACCTTGAGCGAACCGTTTTCTCCATTCGAATCGAAACTTGTATAATCCCGCACATGCAAGGAATACCCTGGAGCACAATTGCGCTCGGCTCGCTGTTGCTCATCTCGGCCTGCTCAAAAGGAGGACAGGAAGTGCAATCTCCGCAACCTGAAAAGTCGAAGCCGCCTGTCAAAATGGAGCAGCGCGGGCGCATCCTTGGAATCGGCGGTGTCTTCTTCAAATCCGCTAATCGTGATCAGATGCGCGAATGGTATTCGAAGCATCTTGGACTCGCTGACAAAGGCCAAGGCGTGATGCTTCCGTGGCGCGAACACGACGACCCGCAAAAGGAACACGTTACAGTTTGGACTGTTTTTCCCGCCTCCACTAAGTATTTCGATCCCAGCCCCGCACCGTTCATGATCAACTACATCGTGGACGATATGGATGCTTTGCTCGACCGCTTAAAACAAGAGGGAGTAAAGATTGACGCCAAACGAATGGATGAATCCTACGGTCGCTTTGCCTGGATCTATGACTCGGATGGGAATAAGATTGAGCTCTGGCAGCCGCTGCCCGCAAAGCCCTAAGGGCCTTCCACTGCACTTACTCAATCGGTTTTCTGTAGCTACGGTCCCGTAGTCGTCGAATGGCCGGGAATGCTTTGCGCCTGGTCATCTCGTCCCCACTCTCACCAGCTTCAAGAATCATTTCAGGATCGCGCATCAGGTCGCCGTTCTGTTCTCCGTAGTGTGCCACAGATTGCCGGCAGACCGTTCGGGCCACGCTCCTGCATATCTTCGATGACCAGAGTCATCCACGCTCGTTCTCAATTCTCACCTTGGCAGTCATGGGCGTTGCGGCGAGGCGTACGTCATTTGTCGGATGGCTCCTCAAAGCGCCGGTTCGCGCGGAGTTGCGGAGTCGGTTTCAGTTCGCCCGATACTCCGATGGAAAAGCTCTGTTCATAGGGCGACGTCGTCAGCTCCGTCCACCGTAAGACGAACCGTGAAATCGGCGGCTCGTGTGATAGCAATGGGAAACTTTGGGCCCATTCGGAGATCGTCCCGTCGCCGAAGTCCCAGTGATAGCCGAGTACCGGTACACCGTCAGGGTCGGCCTGAGCCGAGAAGGCTATCGTTTCCCCAGCCTTCGACTGAGATGGGACTTGGGCCGTAACAGTTGGGGCGGCCTTGGCGACGGCAGTGTCCACCAGCTTGATTACCACCACCGATTGTGGCGGCTGATTCTGCAGCCGGATCGCGCCACCTTCGAGTGCAAACGTGGAGCTTGAATCCATCACCGCAGTTGCCACCATCGTGGAGCTCACCGGGACCCCGAGGTCTGTGAGGCTCAACGAGCGCGAGCGTGGCCCGTCGGTCCAGTTGAAAACCGTCAAGATGCTTTGCCGTGGGCTTTGACGGAGCAAGAAAATACTCGGTTGTCCGTCCTCCGGCTCATAGGTCATCAGATCCACGGGTGTAGAGGCTCGACCAGCTTTGGCCATGTTGAGCAAGTCTCGGTTTTCGACCAACGCGAGTCGATCCTTCTCACTGCTAAGCACCAGCAGGTCATCACCGATTTCGTAATTGCCACCGGCGATCGCAGAAAGTGCAATCGAAGCCTGCGCTGCTGCTAGCGAATGGGAGGAGCGCTCGCGCGAATGCTCCACCATATATGTATCGGTGATGTTGAAAGCGTCCGGGTCATCGATGAAGAAGTTGCCGTTCATGTAGAAGCGCGCGGCAATGCCGGGAGCGGCCGTCTTCGACCTCAGAAAACTGTGCCCCGTGTCCGCGGAGACGCGGCCTGTGTCCACGATCCCGACGGGATTGAGCATCGGGCTTCCGTCTTTGTCCAGGATCACATCGTCGCCGACCGTGTCGCGGATCACCTGCAAGCCGATGCGCTGGGCTTCGAGCGCGGTGGTATTCGGACGGTGGTAGTAACCTTCAATTGCCGTCGTATCCATGAAGTCCAACTTGATGAAGCGAACTCCCCACTCCCGGACCAACGTCTTGTAGGTTTGGCGCAAGTATTCCTGCGCCCCAGGATGCGTCGTATCAAGCGCGTAAAGCGTGTCAACACCCTGCCTCCACACATCCTCCAGAGGAATCGGCTGGCCCTTGGCATTGTGGACCAACCAATCCTTGTGATGTTCGTAAACCCACGCCCGGCTGCTTACCTCGAACGGCGCCGTCCACAGGCCAACGGTGAGGCCATCTCTCAAAATATGATGAGCCACAGACCGCATGCCGTCCGGGAATTGCGTCGCATTGGCGGTAACGTACTCTCCGCGAGCGTACTGATAGCCTTCATCGATCTGGAAAAAGTTGTAACCGAGCGAATTCAAATGCTGCGACAGCCAATCGGCATTGGCCAGCGTTTCGCCCTCGTTGATGGCAGCGTAATAAGCGGTCCAGCTCCACCATCCAATTGGAATCACACTCGAAACCCGTGCGTGATGCAGCCGTCGAATGGCGGAACCATAAGCGCGAAGTTGCCCCAGGTAGTCCGGCCCTGCCGCGAACATCACTCGTTCAGAGCTCATCTCTTCGCCCGGATTGAGTGGAAGACTCAGTTCGATCCGGTCGCTTTTCAGATGACTTTGCTTCAAGAGTCTCTGCCTGACTGTAATCCTTCTGAATCTCCGTGGTTCCCGTAGATTCGACGGTATACGATGCGACCTTAGCTCCGGCGCCTTTGCCCTCTGTCTTTAGTCGCAAGAGAGTCAAGAAACGGTCCGATGTAAGTGCGCCAAGAAACAAGCTCTGCTTGGTTTGCCGGTTATAGATAAGCTGGCTTCCGACTCCACGATGCATTCCGTCCGGAGCGTCCCCGAGATCGTAGATCACCAAGTCGGGCCAATCCTCGCTAAAGCTATCGGAGAGAATTCGTTCGTCCGATGGCCGTCCACCCAAGCTCACGATCGAGTCTCCCGTCGCATCAACACTGCGAATTGCCTGCACCGACGTAGCTTTGCCGGTTCCGTTCCTGACCCGTACTTGAATGGTGCCGTAGGGATTTTGGGTGTAAAGCTGCAGTACATAAATAAGATCGGGACTGCCAGATTAGTCCGCTGCATGTGACCGTCAACTGCCGACCGGAGCCAAGCGCATCGCTGAATGGCGACTCGGAAACCGAATGCGAGGGATAGCTCCCAGAATGCAGCCACGTGTGGTCGACCAATGCACCTACGTTTGCCTGCAGCGTAGATTGGCTACCAATCGGTCCAAATTGATACGACCCATCCTTGACGATTGACCGTCACCAACAGAGTGCCATTGGTCAGCTGCTGGGCCGGACATGGCACTGCGCCCAGCGTCAATGCGGCAACAAGTGCGCCCATTACGCTGCATCTGCAAGACTGCAAGAACCTTTCGCGCGGTTTCGATCGCCCGCCGCGCGATGATCAGCTTTCGGATCAGACACTGTGTGTCGCTCATAAGTCGACTCCATCTTCAAAAGTCTTTGCTTCGGTGATCAAAGCGAGATCATGCAGGACGTCGAGAAGCCATGTTAGATCGTCTCAGCCGTCCGGAGGCACGTCGAAATTCACCAGGTCATTCTGGAAGCCTCTCGTCGTACACGCCCCGTAAGTGATTCCGCCGATCATCCAAGTGGACCCGGTGATCAGTGCCAGGTTTGATAAATGAATCCAGATAAACAGGCAAATCAGGAAGCCTAGTATCGGCGAAAGCTGTGGAGCAACCGAATCGTTATCCCTTCAGCGGGGCATGTCCCGGCCGACAGTTTACCCATGTTGGCGCACAAAATTGGTAAATGCAATGCGATCGCGAAACGCCTCCGTACCGCCTTCTTTGGTTGTTGAGTACGCACCAGCCAGGTTTGCGAAGGCCAGACAGTCCTCAAGTTTCGCGCCCGCGGTAAACTTGTGGATGAATCCTGCGTCGAAACTGTCACCGGCACCGACATCGTCCACAGGTTTTACGCTCGGAGGCATGAGACTGTACTGTTGTTGACCCGACCGGCAGATAGCCGCCGCGGAGCCGCGCTTCACCACCACAACCTTGGCGAGCCCAGCGAGCAGGTTGATGGCTTGCGAAAGATCTTCGGTGCGGGCTATCTTCTTCGCTTCGCGATCATTGGGGAGAAAAATGTCTACGTGCTTGAGGACTTCCAACAGGTCCCGGTCCCACTTGTTCTCGGGGTCGTCATTGGTGTCAAGCGAGGTTGTAAGCCCCGCGTCTTTCGCTTGGCGGAACAGATCTACAATCCTCTTCCGCAACGCACGATGGAGAAAGAACGATGAAACGTGCAGATGCCGCGCAGCCCGCACGCATCCCATGTCGATGTCAGAATACTCCAACTCAAACATGGTGCCCGGAAATGTGAGAATGTGACGCTGCCGCAAGTAAGGTAAGATGACGGTTAGCCCCGTGATGCGCTCAGTTGCCCGCTTGACGCGGCTTACGTCGACACCGGCAGCCGCCAGACGTTCCAGCGCCATTTTCCCCAGCGCATCACCGCCAATTTTCCCGACGAAACCAACCTTGCTCCCGAGCATTGCAAGGTTGTGAGCAAAGATAGCCGATGAACTGCCCAACGTAACAGCGAGGCCGCTGGCCAGTAGTTCACGATCTAACTCTAGCACTTTGGGCAGACCATAGAGGATCAGGTCCAAATTGATTTCGCCAACCACGCACACACCGAAATCTGGCATGTTCTCTCCGCCGCGCGACTCCGAACCAGAAATCGGCAGGCTACTCGTAACCACTGTAGATCTTACGTTCTGTGCGACCTGTCTTCTGCAACCGCAGCCTAAAAACTAAACTTCAGAGCAAACTGAATCTGTCGCGGCGTCCGCGCCGCTGTGAGGCTCCCGAACTGCGAAGTACCAAGAATGGTTGCGTTGTTGCCGTTCTGCGGCCCGCTGTTCGCGAACAAGAAGTTCGTGTGGTTGAGGACATTAAAGAACTCTGCCCGGAATTCCAGATTGGTTCGTTCCGTCGTTCGGAAATTCTTGAAGGCGGAAAAATCCCAGGTCGTGTAGCCGGGAGATTCGATCGTGTTTCGGCCAACGTCGCCAAACGAACCCAAAGCCGGGTCGGCGAAGGCACAAGTGTTGAACCACGCTGTAGGGGTGCGAATTTTGCTGGGCGCGACGCAACCCGGGTTCCCCGCCACTGGCCCCGCCTTGTTCGGATCTCCCACCTGGTCAGGTCGCTGAGAAACTCCGCCCGCTCCGCCATCGGCGTTAGCAAAGTTGCCGTTCGAATCCAGCACTGTGTACCAATTGCCGGAAGAGACCGACACGATGTTAGCGACCTGCCAGCCTCCGACCACTTGATTTGCAAATCCGCCGGCTTGGCCGAAGAACCTCTTGCCGTGGCCAAACGGAAGTTCATAGATCGAATTCACAACGAGCCGGTGTCGCACATCGAAGTCCGAATTTCCCCGTTCGGCTCTCGGATTTCTGAAATCGCGAAAGTCGCTATTGTTCTGAGTCGGGCCTAAGTTCGCATTGGAAGCGATATCGATGGAGTGGGCCCACGTGTATGACGCTTGGAATTGCAATCCCTTCGAAAACCGCTTTTCGAATCGGGCCTGCAGAGAATTGTAGTTGGACAATCCGGTGGAACGAAACGAGTCAATGCCGGTGTCAAAAACCGGGCTGCAATTGTCCGGGGTTGCAATCGTGCACCCCGCACTCTTCACGGGTCGCCTGGGTGCTGTCGGTAGGCTCGGGTCCGCCGTCGGCTCCGCTTGATTGCCGTTGAAAAACGTATAAAGCTTCGTGCCCTTCGACCCACCATAGGTCAAAGCGAGCACGCTAGAGCCCGGCAACTCTTTTTCGATGCCGAAGTGCCACTGCTGCATGTAAGGCGTGCGCAAGTTCTTATCAACAGAGAAGAAGATGGGCGTATTCGGGTCAACCAAAGCGTTGGCCGGAAAGCCAGACGCCAATGTCGGTATGCCCGTAACTCTGCAGTCCAACCCCGCCGGGTTAGCCGAGGGCGCGCCGCATGGCGACACCAGCGACTGATTTACAAAAAACGGCGGATTGAACCCCGGGCTCGGATTCGAATACGGTCCGTTCTCCTGTCCGCCATAAAAGATACCGTAACCTGCTCGCAACACCGCCTTCGGAATAAACTCCCAGGCTAAACCGAAGCGCGGCGCGAAATTGTTCAGGTCCGAGTTGATGAGGCCCCGGCTGCCGGTAGGGCTTATCTTGACAAACTGCGCAATAAAAGGGGTCAACTGCGCGCTCTTTCCCTTTGGCACGATGATGGTGGGGTCTGTCGGATCACTCAAATCGAAGTTTCCGGTGTCGTCGAATCGCTCCGAAACGGTTCCAAATAATTCGTAGCGCAGCCCGAGATTCAACACTAGGTTCGGCCTAATCTTCCAGTCATCTTGTGCGTAGAACGCGTACGTGTTGCGGAAATAGTCGACATTGTGCAAATTGTTGATGCCGCCCCCACTGGTGAGCCCGGCCATGAACGAGGCGAATCCTGTGCCTCCGGTGCCGATGTTCGCTGGATTGTCGGTGAGCGTACCGTCGAAATTGAGGTCCCCACGCGCCGCCGCGGGCTGGAAGATCGTAAATTCCTCGCGCCGGATTTCCGTCCCGTATTTCCACGTGTGCCGCCCCCGCACCCATGTCAGGTTTTCGGAAAGCGTGTAAGAATTTTGTAGCTCCCGCGAAGGAAGGAATGTTGGACTACCAAGCGTCGCCACATCGCTGAAGCTCAGCTGCGGCAGTCCCCCGATTCCCGGAGAGAATGGAACACCTGGGAAGTTGATGCTGGGGCTTCCCGACACATTAGTGTTGGCGTTGAGTTCCAGGCGTTGAGCATTCACGCGGTTGTAACCCAACCGGAACTCATTGATCAGTTCTGGTCTGAAAAAATGTGTCCAGCTGGCGGCTACGCTGCGATAGGAAAAATTTTCGTCGCCGCTGAAGAAGCCTCCTCCGTCCGCCAATCCTCCAAACGTCCCCGGGATGAAACTTGGCTGATTCTCAATGCTGAATCGGACGAACGCATTGTCCTTGTCAGAAAACTTCTGGTCTACCCGGGCATCGAAGTTGTTTCGCGTTTCGCGGCGTACCGGATTCGCCAGAAAGTTATTGCCGCTCGGTTGCAGAGGACCGGCAGCCGGATAGAGTGCGGCCAACCGGAGGGCCAGTGGATCCAGAGAGCCCCCGCCCGCCACGACCGGGGTTGCGGGAATGATATTGAGCGCCTTTCCCGTACCGTCATACTGAAAGGGAACGCCACAGGTCGCCTGCGCCAGGCGGGCATCGAAGATTTCTCCCGGGTAGGTAGGCCTGCCGTTGCAATCGCTGCCTGTCACATTCGTGTAGTCGATCAGGCTTGAGAAGTCTCCTTGACGCCACGCCGTGGGCGGCACAAATGCGGTTTGCGTCTGCGCCTGCCGCACGCGGAAACCCTCGTAATCAACAAAAAAGAAGGTGCGATTCCGCCCGTCGTACAGATGCGGAATAACGATCGGACCTCCGAAGGTAGCCCCAAATTGGTTTTGCTGATATTGCGGGGTTGGCTTGGTGGGATCATCAAAGTAGTTGCGGCCATCGAGCTTGTTGTTGCGCAGAAAATTCCATGCTGATCCGTGTATTTGGTTGGTCCCCGATTTGATGACTGCGTTGACAATCGCCCCGTTCCCTCGCCCGAATTCCGCGCTATACGCATTCGTCTGGACTTTGAATTCCTGCAACGCCTCGACCGGGGGTTGAATCACAAAATTGGTTTCGTTCAGGAGATCGGGAAGATTCGAATTGTTGTCCACGCCATCGAGCAGGAAGTTGTTCTGTAGCGACCGCGCTCCATTGGCGCTGAAGCCGTATCCCCCTTCATCGCGGGCGCCGGGCTCACTCGGCGCCGTTCCCGTGCTGAGGAGTGCCAGTTGGGCAAAGTTGCGGCCGTTGAGCGGCAGATTGCTGACTCGCTTCTGATCCACCACCTGGCCCAATTCCGAGGTCTCGGTTTCCAGCAGGGGTGCTGCCCCGGTCACTACCACCTCCTCGGTGATTTGCCCCACTTGCAGCGTGATGTTAATCGCTATACGCCCCTGCACATTCAGTTCCACCGTCTCTGACACAGCCTTTTTGAAACCCGCCTTTGACACCGTCACGTTGTACCGGCCAACGTGCAACGGGCTGGCCACAAACTCGCCCGAGTCGCTGGTGGTCGTCTTGAAGGATTGCCCGCGCTCGACGTCGCTCACTTCGATGTCCGCATTCGGCACAACCGCACCGGTCCCATCTTTTACCGTACCCACAATGCTGCCTGCGTCCTTCTGCGCCCATGTCGGCACGGAAAGCACAAGCCAAAAGAAGGAAAGGATCACGGAAACGAATAAGCGAGCATTACGAGAATTCGTCATATAAAGCTCCTTCGACCAACTGCATGACCGTTGACTATGTCCTGGCGATCAATCCTGGCAGGAATCTAGACGCCCTGCCTCCAGAATCCTTGCTGTAGAAATATTACGTTTTATTACTATTGCTTTCGTCTTCAATCGTTGTCAAGAAGTTTCTTGGGTCCTCAAAGAGGTCGAGAGGCCCCACCTGATAGTCAGGGGGGCGGAAGAACAGGAAGGCTCTTTGCGGGTTAGCCCGTAGTGTCAATCCGAAGACCAACTCGGGACTCCGCCTCTCCGGGCGAGTTCAAAGACTTGAGTCATATCCGTAGACATACAGGGCGGGGCGGACCGGCGCAGCCAGGTTTCGAATAGCTCACCCAAGTTTAAGTCGACTCTTCTGGCCTCCTCTTCCGCGGCATGGTCCGCGTTTAGTTCTCATCGCTACCCGGCCTTGCACGCCTACTTGGCTTCGCGCTTTACCAGCTTAAGCAGGCCAAATTTCTCCGGCACATGAAACGTCTTGCTCAGCGTTGGTTGCCACGTCACTGCCTTTCGGTCGGATGGCGGTCCCTGGCTCCGGAAGAAATTGATTCGAAATGTTTCTCCGACCCTTGGGGAATGACCTTCTAACGCTAAAAACGGGATGCGCATCGCCCCGTACCAGATCTTGCTTACAGAATCGACGCGAGCAGCAACTTGAAAACCGGAATTCCAGGTCCAGCCCTCTTCGTGGTGGGGATTGGCCAGGTCGATATCGAGATCGACCCACTCCCCTTGAGGGGAGACTTCGAACTCCCTATATCGCCGAATGTTCTGGAAATCAGAACCGATAAAAACTTCGGCAACATCCCAATCCCAGAGCTGAAATGTTTCCGTTGAAGTACTAGGCGAGGGCTTGAGATTCAGTTCTTCGTAAGGGCAAACAAATAAAAAATAGAGATTGTCTTTCGTCCAACGGGTGCGGATTTCCGTGCGATAGCGCGGGAGCGGTTCGGCGTGCGGACTCTTTTCCGCATACACCGGACGAGCGTCCTGCCAAAATGCGGCAACCGGGAACGTGGTAAGCGCCACATCGTCACGAGCCCGGGCGCTTTCGATCAGATTGTTGTCGGCCGCCACGGCAAGGGTGCTGGTGAGTACTAATAGAAAAACCTTTATGAAGCAATACATTTAGAGATCTCCGTAACAAGGGAAGACCGAGAGTTGCGGCGGTAGACTGATTCATTCCTCAAATCATACGGACACGCCACATCCAAGCCCGAGCGTAATATTATGCCGCCGAGTCTTTCGAGTCGCTCCTCAGATTGCGTATCGACGCGGTGTAGCGCCGATGCGGTCACTTCCTGGTCGTTTGCCGGGAATCCTCACACAGCAGGCGCCGGGACCATAAAACAACCGCATGAGAATCGAGTGTCCCGACTCTGTCGACTTACACGGCAATAGCTAGCTGCCTGGCAGCGTTCTCGAAATAAACTTTGCGCAGGATGGTTTCCGGCAGATTGATCCCATAGATGCGCCAGCGCCCCTGGGGAGGTATCTTTGCCGGAGCATAATCGAAGTATTCGTCGTCGGTCTCAAGGAATCGATAGTAGATCTCGTAGAGCTGGTCATTAAACACCTGCTGCGGAAACTCGTTACCTCCCGGGGTCGCGTCGGTCCCAAATAAAACTCGATCCTGATATTTTTCAATAAATTTCCGGGCGGTTCGTGGTTGTCTTCCGAGCTCTCCGATTCGGGCGGCGATATCCACGGTCATATTAGGAAACCTGTCGAGATTTTCCCCAACGTTGGCCAAGTTCTCGGAAAAGTTGCCCACGTGTAACACTACAAAGTGAGTCTTGGGGTGCCTCGCAAAAACCCGATTCCGGGCTGCGAGCAGTTCCGCATTGTTGAGAAAGTCGCCTCCGTAAAAAGACCAGTCCGGATGATTGTTGAGCTCCTCGTAACGCTCATTGAAACGGTCTGTCGGCGTGAAAAACGCAACCGGATCAGACACGTGAATCGCCACCGGCATGTTCAATTGCCCACAAACGTCCCACGTGGGATCAAATCTCGGATCGTCAATTTTCACCAGTTTGCCGGAAGTAATGTTTTCGCGAAGGTAAAGTCCCAAAGTCTTAAGAATTTTTAGACCACGCGCACCTTGCCGATGGGCCTGCTCGATAGCCTGCGCCTGAAGGTCGGGATAGCCGGCATCGTTGAGCCGCACATAGGATGGTTCGGTAAAGGTGTAAAAGCGCGTAGGGAAGGCACGATCATACTTGGCAATGGTTGCGCTCAAGCCTTGGTCGTATCCGCCAGTGAGGTTCACCATGGCCCGGATGTTTTTTCGATCCATTACGGAGAGAAGTTCTTCCGCCGTGCCCAAATATTTGCGCTCCGCCACCAGTTCAACGCCGTTTTCTGACTTCGCTGCCACCGTAATGTGGGTGTGAAAATCAATCACCGGAAATCTGGCGCGTTCGACGCGCGACTCGTGCACTTGCAGCATGCTCTTTGGCTCAAACTCCGAGAGATCCAAAGCGCGCTTCTGTGTTTTGTGGACTTCCCCTTCGCTCATGGCGAGGCCACTCGCCGATTGAGCAGCCGCGCCTGCCGCGGCCCCCGCTCCCAGTAACCACTGGCGTCGATTGATCATACTTTCTCCTGCATCTCGCCCGATTCCGATTCGAATGCCGGAACGTCCGGTCGGATGCCTATACCGGTCGACCGAGCCGCTTCTAGTGAATGTGAACTTGCCTCGAAGCGCGCCCAGAACAAAGAATAATTAATAACAGGCTATCGAAAGAAAACGTAGATCATAATCAGCAAAACCCCTGCGCCCGACAAGATTATTTACTGGCCCGCAACCGAGAGAGAGCAACAAGCACGCTAGGTATCTGCTTGCCCTTACCAGGTCTATTTTGACGCCACCACGGCCCGGAAAGAGGATATGTCAATCCAAACTGGAACTGCATGGGACGGCCTTGCCTTACGGGTTGCTACCGCTCCCAGACCGTACACTGTTTTGCTTTTGCCGTTGCCCAAAATTGGGCTCTGTTCAGCGAGTGAAAGAAGCTGCGGCCGGAATTCCAGGTGCTCCCGTGCGCCATTTTAGTGGGTGTCGAAGGGTTTTCTTTATACTAGACAAACAAAATGAAAAGATATAAAACGATGGCAAAAGAAAACGCCTTTCAAGGCGGAATTTCCGTTTGATTGACGCTAAAGCGGGAATAACGAAACACAAAGAAGCCTGAAGAGCCGGTTGCGGACGAGTTGCCACCAAGAGTTGTAGTCGACAGTACATCTTGTTCGGGAAGGAGAATCCCCCGTGAGGAAGACTACCTTAATCGTTGGTTTGTTATGGCTGGTCGGCGCGGCGGTGACTGGGCTGGCGCAGGTCGATACCGGAACCGTGGTTGGAACCATCAAGGACGCAAGCGGGGCAGTGGTGCCGAACGCCATTGCAACCGCTACGAACGTGGACACCGGCATTAAGACCTCCGTCAAAAGCGCCTCCGACGGCAACTATGTGATCACTCCAGTCAAGATTGGAAGATATTCGGTTTCAGCTGAGGCGGTTGGCTTTCGGACAGAAGTCCGCCAAAATATCGTTCTGGATGTGCAACAGACTATTCGGCTTGATTTCAGTCTCCGAGTCGGTTCGGTTACCGAGACCGCGAACGTTACCGGAGAAGCTCCACTGCTGGACACGCAGGACGCGTCGTTGGGGGACGTAGTTGCCAGTCAGCAAGTAGAGCAGTTACCCCTGAACGGGCGGCGGTACACAGACTTGGCCACGCTCACCGCGGGAGTGACCAAGATCACAGAAGGACCGGTCGATGGCAGCAGTTCGCCAACCAACGGGAATGCCGGCGGAAATTTCTCCGTCAATGGAACCCGAGGCGACCAAAACAATTTCATTCTTGATGGGATTGACAACAACTCCAACGACAACGGGGACTTGGCCATATTGAGCAGCGTAGATGCCATTGCCGAATTCAAGGTTCAGACGTCGAACTACTCGGCTGAGTTTGGACGGAGTGGGGGCGGCGCAGTCAACGCCACCACCAAGTCGGGGACGAACCAATTTCACGGAAGCGCCTGGGAGTTCCTGCGCAATGAGGCCCTAGATGCCGCGCAATACGGTTTTGGCACGGCACAGCCCAAAGCGCCTCATAAGCAGAATCAGTTTGGAGTCACTTTGGGCGGACCGATCGTAAAAGAGAAGGTATTCTTCTTTGGCGACTACGAAGGCACGCGGATTCACTCGGCGCAGACCGACATCGCCACCGTGCCGACCCAGAAAGAAACCACCGGAGATTTCAGCGACCTTATCAACCCTCTCGTGCAGACAGGTCTGGACGGCCTGGGCCGACCTATTTACCAGGGCGAGATTTACAATCCCGCGACCACTCGTACTGCCCCAGATGGTTCCACGGTGCGAGACGGCTTCGGATTCGATGCGACGACCGGCCTCCCCATCAACGGACAAGCAAACATCATTCCCGGAGGCATGAATCAACTGGGACTGAACTACGCAGCTCTCTATCCCGTGGTCACGACACCTGGAGGCGGCAACTATTCTGTGAATGCCCTGGGTACCAACCGGGTAGATCAGATGGATGTGCGAGTGGACGAGAACGTCTCCTCCAAGATGCAACTCTTCGAACGGTTTTCCTTGAGCCAGAATCAGCGCTTTCAAGCGCCTGTATTCGCAGGAATTGCTGACGGAGGAAGCTATAACACTGGCAATCGGCCTTTAACCACGCGCGGCTTCGTGCTCGGTTCGACCAATGTCATCAGCCCGACGCTGGTGAACTCACTCCGGGTCGGATTCAACCGGATCCACTACATTTCCAACATCCCCTCTTACGGCCAGAACCTATCCACCCGCAGGTTTGCAATTTCCTGGCGTTCCCGACAATCCATCCGTCAACGGACTGACGCATTGTTCGGGTTCAGCGGATACCAGGGACTGGGCGAACCCCTTTTCACGCCTACCAAGAGCACCAGCCAGGTGATCCAGATCAGCGACACGATCAGTTACGTGCACGGAAAACACTTGCTCAAGGTGGGGCCGCAGATCCGATTTGACCAGTTCAATCTGCTGCAAATTGGTCAGCCCCGGGGCAACATTCAATTCAGCGGTCAATTCACGGCGGTGGATCCTGGCAACCAGCAAGGCAGCGGCAACGCGATTGCCGACATGCTCCTGGGCCTGCCCATTTCTGCCAAAATTTCGACGGTCACGGCCTTTCGATAATCGCCAGCATTCGTACGGGGCGTTCGTCTCGGACACTTACAAGGTGGCGCCGAACTTGACGCTGGACCTTGGGTTGCGCTACGACTACGCCACACCGTTCTATGAGGCACACAACCGGCAGAGCAATTTCGATTACACCACCGGAAAAATCATCCCCGCCGGCACGCCGGGCTATCCCAAGCATCTGGCGAATGCGGACAAGGCCGATTTTGCGCCCCGCATCGGACTGTCGTACAGTCCATTCCCCTCTCGTCCGCTGGTTGTGCGCGCCGGATACGGGCGCTTCTTTATCTTTAACGAAATCCGCACTGGCGATCCGCTGCAGACTCGACTACAATCTGCCGTTCTTTTTCGAGCCTAGCTTCCAGGGCGATGGCCTGAACCCACCCGAAACACCTAATGGCACGCCCGTAACCTTGGCGACCGGTTTCCCGCCTCTGGATCCAACCCAGGCACTGTCCGGCGTCACCAGCCAGGATTTTCGCCTGCATACGGGTGTTTATGACGAGTGGAATCTGAACATCGAGTACCAATTGCCTGGCAATATCCTGATTACTCCCGCTTACGTGGGCACCAAAGGGACTCACCTGCAGTCTCTCCTGGACCGGAACCAGATTCCCACTCCACGACCAACGTTTAATCAGGCATTGCGACCCTATCCCCAATTTGGACCGTTCACCTCGATCGAGAATCGCGGAAACTCCACTTATCACGCGTTTCAGCTGAAGGCAGAAAAGCGAACCGGCCACGGCCTCTATTTCTTGAGCGCTTTCACTTTCAGCAAGAGCATCAACGACCAGCCGGAGATTTGCTGCAATGCGCCGTGGCCGCAGAACAGCTACAACCTTGCCGCGGAAAAAGGGCTCTCGGACTTTGACAACCGCGAGCGCTGGGTCACCAGCGTGGATTACGCCCTACCGGTCGGGAAAGGCCAGAAATTCTTGAACCACGGTGGACGTAACGGATCTCGGTCTTCGGTGGATGGCACCTTGGCGGCATCATCACCTTCCGTTCCGGCTTCCCTTTCTCCCCAGTAATCAGGATACGGTGACCCCACCAACACAGGCTCTCAGGGACTGCTGCGGACCGATCGAATCGGCAGCGGCCATGCTTGCGAATCCCAGCCCAAGCTTGTGGTTTAACATAAACGACTTTCCGGTTCCAACCTGTAATTGCTTCGGCAATGCCGGGAAAGAACATTCTGGAGGGTCCGGGGGAGAAGAGCGCGGACCTTTCTGCCCGCAAAATCTTCAGCATCAGCGAACGGATTCGACTCGAGTTTCGCGCAGAGTTCTTTAACGCCTTCAACCATGCCGTCTTCTCTCAGCCGGACCCATTCGTCACGGATGGTCCTGGAGCCGCGGGCGTGATCACGTCCACGGTGATCCCGCAGCGTCAGATTCAGTTTGCCCTGAAGTTGCAGTTCTAGCCTTCTGGCCGTGCAATGGCGATTCGCTGAACGGTCTTTGGCTGAACGATCTTTGCTGAACGATCTCTGGGAAATTACGAGGCAGGTGGCAAATGGCGCGGATCATTAGCTAACCCGCTATCTACGCGGCTGAAAACGGTAAGGAGGAGGACAGAGCTCCAATGCAACGTAGAGATTTCCTAAAAAGTACTGTTGCTGTTGCCGTAGCTGCGGAACTGGGAATGGGCAAGGCGCAAGCGAACGTTCCCGCCCACAACTGGGGAAACTACGACTTCGGCTCCGGTCCCAGGGTGACCGATCGCCTGAATCAGGGCCCCTTCCCGCAATATCCACCCGATGCCGTCATTCCTACCGACGACGTGGTGATGACCACAACTCCATCGGAAGATGTGGTGCCGAACTATGGCAAGGGGCTGGTCACCTACATCACCGCAGACAGTGGGTACCGAGGAAATCAAGTCGGACAACATTTCCCAGGCGATCGAGGATCTGGTTCGATTTCCCTTGGGCCAGCAGCTCTACATCCGCCCGACGTGGAGGGAAGTTCAGCCGCGGCCCGGACGCCTGGAGATGCCCGACTACCTGAAGCACGTGTTTGATTTGGCGAAGAAGAACAACAAGCGGGTCGGATTGCGCATTCAGATGTGCGCTCCGGACTACACGCACGAAGCTGCGCTGCCCGATTTTGTTCTCGAGAAAGTGCCGAAAGTTGATCTGGTGCTTAGTGATCAGGAAAGCAGCGCTGCGGCACAAAGATACTTGAAGAATCCGCATTCGCGCTATCAGCCCCGGTTTGACCATCCATTTTTCCAGCAGGCATTCAAAGAGCTGGTTGGCCAGTTGGCGGCGGAGTTCGATGGCAACCCGCTCATCGAGTTTATCGACACTTTCATGTACGGCTTCTGGGGCGAAGGGCACACCTGGCCATTCGGCAACAATCCTTTCCCTGATTACCTGACAGCAGAGCGCACCTGGATCAATATGCTCGAAGTTCAGCTCGAGTACTTCAAGAAGACTCCTCTGCTGACCAACACTCAACCGGATTACAGCCGTGTCGGCAATTCAGAACTGGTAGACCGCACGGTCCGCAGCAACAACTGGATTCGCAGCGACACCATCTTTATCGAGAACGAGCAGATTGAAGCGCTCAGCAATCGCCCGCCTTGGATCGCCGCACTGCTCGAGCAAGGACTTCCCGGCAAACCTCCCGATCCAAGCGCCGCGCATGAAGGGATCTCGCCGGCAGAGAACATGATCGCTCACGTGATCGATATCGGGGCGAATTACTGGTCGCTCTGGAACTTTCATCAGATCAGCGCAAAAAATCTGATGAGCTACTACCAGGCTTATCCGACTGCGTTCGACCGGATCAACCGCCGAATTGGCTACCGGGTGAGACCGTCATTCATCTGGAGCTATAAGGACAGCGGCTATCTGGGGCTGATCGTCGGCTTCGCCAATGACGGCATCGCGGGTGTACCGGGCGTATTGAGGGTGACCGTGGAGAGCCAGGATGGAAAGACGCTCAAGAGCGGTTGTCTGGACGCAGGCTATCCGTTGCCGGGCAAGATTCGGCAGGCACAGTTCGTCCTGCCGAACGTCACCGATTGGAAAGGATTGAAACTCAAAGCCGAGATCGAGGTGAAGGGAATGCGCTATCCCGTGCGCTGGGCTTGTCACCAGAAGCTGAACGACGACGGCTCGCTCACGCTGCGTCCCAACCTCCGTCAGGAGGTCTAGGGTAGCAGTTTGCGATGCGAGGAATTCCGGTCATGAGACGGAAGTGTCAGGAGCCACAAGATGCGGCGACGAGATTTTGTAAAGACCGGAGCACTCCTTGCAGGTGCCAGCAGTCTCATGCGTCCGCGTATGTGGGCGGATGTGCCCGACCATCTGTGGGAGGGCTATCCATTTGGCTCGCCCCAAGTGACCAATCGGCTCGACCAGGGGCCATTTGGCATTGACCAGGATGAAGGCTGGTTCACGATCTTCGCAACCCAGCCTTCTCGCGATCACATCCGGAATTTCGGCGCCGGTCTAGTCGGCTACACGTGGGAGGAAAACGGACCGGCGCTCGAAGTCCAGTGCGGTAGGGAAACGTTGGAACAGAGCGTGGAGAAAATGGCTTCCTTGCCATTTGTGGACGTGCTGTACATCCGCTGCGACTGGCGCGATGTGCAGACGGCGCCCGGCAAGTTGAACTTGTCCCCGGTATGGGACATCACATTCGACGCTGCCAAGCGTCACAATCTAGGCGTCGGATTTCGAATCCAGCTTTCCAGTCCAAATATCCAACCGAAAAAGCTTTCGTTGCCGGATTTTCTACAAGACAAGGTACCCATCGTCAACATCGGCCACAAATCCAAGGAGCACCAAGCCAGGTTCGATTTCCGCGAACCGCGTTACGATTCTCCGGAATTCCAGAAGGCGTTTGCCGAATTGAATGAACTTCTCGCCGCAAAATTCGGTGACAATCCGCAACTGGAATACATGGATTTGATGATGTACGGATTTTGGGGGGAAGGTCACACCAACGACATCCCAGGTCCATTCCCGGACTATTTGACCGCAGAGAAGACGTTCCTACGCATGACGCAGCTCCAGATCGATACCTGGAAAAAGATTCCTCTCGCGGTCAACACCGAACCTGACATCAGCAATTCGGGCAACCGGCAAGTGCAGGACCTTGCGGTGCGTTCCGGATGCTGGTTGCGCTCAGACAGTCTGATCATGGATGAGCCGATCCAAATCGAAGAACTTGCGCACCGTCCTCCCTGGCTTGCCACCATTCTCGAGGACGGCGCAAACCGGCATTACGTTCTCTCCGACTTTGCGGACGAGGAGCAAGCTTGCCTAAACAAGCTGCCGGCCAACATGCTGGCGTTCGTTGGGCACGACAAAGAAGTTCAGCCCACCGATGACTATCCTCACCAGATTGGGGGCCCGATCAACCGTCCTTATCGTGAGAGCGCTGGTTTTCATGCCTTGGACATTGGCACAAGCTACTTTGGGCTCTGGACGGAAGCGGACAACGTTCGGCGCTATTACGAGAAGTATCCTGATTCGCTTAAGGCCATGGAGCAGAGGCTTGGTTATCGTGTGCGTCCATCCCTTATTTGGCAGCGAAAACGCTACGACACGATGGAACTGATTTTGGGCATCGTCAATGATGGCGTGGCGGGGGTGCCGGGAGTGCTCGGGATCTACGCAGAGACTCTGGATGGTCGTGTCAGGCTCGGAGGAAATCTCGATGCCGGCCAACCGTATGCGGGCCAGTTCCGGCAAGCCTCCATTATTCTGCCGAAAGGAATGGACGGCCAGCAGATCAAGCTGAGGGCTGAATTGGACGTCAAGGGGCAGAAGCGTCCCGTCCGCTGGGCGTGTGACCACCCGAGCAATCCTGACGGTTCCCTCACGATTCGTCTGAAGAAGGGCAGTGACTCGGGCTGGAGAAAGGGAGTATAAGTTCCCTCCTTCCCCGCACCTTGGCGATCATGGGCAGACCGAGAGACACGGATTCACACTAGATATTAAGGAGAATTCATATTGGCTGAGCATCGGCTTCTCAATGGCGTGAATAACCGACGATCGTTCATCAAGTTCTTTGCCGCAGCTCCCCTGTTTGTCACCATTGCCTCACGCAGTCTTGCGAGCACCGTGGCGGCTACTACCGGAAAGTCTGCCTCCGCGGATGTTTATACCCGTCTTGGAGTCCGGCCATTTATTAACGCGCGGGGAACGTGGACATATCTAAGCGGCTCGCTCGAACTGCCGGAGGTGCGGCGGGCGGTAGAGGCTGCATCCCAGCATTTTGTCGACATGTTTGAACTGCAGCGCGCCGCAGGAAAGCGGCTTGCGGAACTGTCCGGTGCGGAATCTGGAATGGTCACATCCGGCTCGGCGGGTGCGATGGCATTGGCGACGGCGGCCTGCATAGCTGGGTCTGATCCCAAAAATGTTTGGCAACTGCCCGACACCACCGGATTGAAGCAAGAGGTAGTTATGCTGGGAGGCCGGAGTGCATTCGATAGCGCGATCCGGCTCGCTGGAGGCAAATTGGTGCTCGCTCACGGGCTGGAGGATCTGCAACCGGCCATTAACGCGCAAACAGCGATGGTCTACACAACTTGGCGAGACGACCGTCTTCCGAAGGCGCTGGAAATCACACGCCGGGCGGGGATCCCCATGTTGTTGGACGATGCAGCGGGCATTCCCCCGTTTGAAAATCTCACCCGCTACGCAAAACTAGGGGTTGACCTCTATTGTTTCAGCGGCGGGAAAGGTCTGCGGGGCCCGCAATGTTCCGGAATACTGTTAGGACGGAAACATTTGATCGATGCGGCGCTGGCGAATAACAATCCATGGGAGGGCGCCGTATGCAGGTCCTTGAAGGTAGGCAAGGAAGAGATTGTCGGCATTCTTGCGGCAGTGGAATATTGGTCGCATGCGGACCTCGGAGCATTAAACAAAGAGTGGAGGAGCCGGGTCGAACGCATCGCGAAGTTAGTGCAAACCGTGCCGGGAGTTACCACCTCAATAGAGATCCCGGAAGAGGGCAACAGCTATCCTACTCTGACCGTGACATGGGATGAGGAGCGCTTCGGTCTGACAGTGGCCCAATGTGACCAGCATTTGCGGGACGGCCAACCTCGTATTGAAGTACTGACGAGTAATAATCCGAGTCTGGTTCGGGTTGTCCGGGAAGGCAATGACAACAAGACAAAACAGGCTCGCCCGAATGAATTGAAAATTGTCTCGATGACCTTACGAGCCGGTGAAGATCTCACCGTTGGGAATCGTCTGCGCCAGATTCTGGCCAATGCGCGAAAACAAACGGCATGAGTGGCTTTTTGGACAGCAGCGAGTGCGCGCTACGACGCGGCCTGCCAGGTGCCAATTCCGCCAGAGGTGCGCTGCAGCACGAACCACAACGCAATGGGTAACAAATCATGGATTTCACCAAACGGAATAGCGTCATACCGGTAACTCTGTTGGTGAGTGCTTTCTGCATGCCCATGCTTCATGCTGAGGATCGCGCGATCGATCCTACCTTTCTCTATCGCAACGCTTCAACAGTTCAGGAACAAAAGGCCGACATTACAACGACAACGTGCCATTACAGACCTTTGTTCGGGAAGGGAGACGCGGAAACATCCGTCGTTGTCGGCGTAGCCCGCTATGGTCAGGCGGTGATTGATCCCAATGGTGCTTGCGCTACGATTCAACATCCAGCTGAAGATCAGGTATACGTTGTCCTCGAAGGCAGTGGTTCCGTGAAATACGGAAATGAAATGGTGCCTCTTAAGAAGGAAGATTATCTATATATTCCGGCCACGATTCCAAATGTTTTAAGTAATCCGTCTGGGGTGCCGCTGACTGTGGTCATTATGGGTTTTCATACCAAGGGATTTGAGAAGACTCCACTCCCACCGCAGCCCTTAAAAGCCAACATCGAGGATGTGCCGACGCAAACTGTGAGTGGCCACCCAGCCGCCGCTCGTTTCCGCCTGCTGATGGGAGATGTCGACAGCAAGCGTGATCGCCTCACAGCGGGCCACGTTCTAACCAGCCTCTTTCTAATGGAAATTGCGCCGGACGGTACCAACTTTCCCCACCATCATGAGCGTGAAGAGGAGATTTACCTGGTCTTGAGTGGTCATGGAACCATGGTGGCGGGGGGAGGAATGGACGGGATCGCAGGACGGCATCCGGCCAAAGTCGGAGACGCTTATTTCTTCCGGCTCAACTGCACCGTTGGATATTACAGTGCTCCCGATGTCGCATCACGGATTCTTGCCGTGCGCTCGTGGTATCCGGGTATGGTGCAAAAGGGCGCGCAGCATTAGCAAGGTCCCATAACTGGTACCAGCGGCACCACGACGCACAGTTCCCTTCCCGTCCTGGGCTCTTGAATTGCGCATGTCTTGGGTAGGGTCTCCGCGGCAAGGCGCGGTCAGCCCGTGCCTGTCTTCTGCGGGATGGAGGAATTTTCAATGATAGCGGCACGAACTCTCTCTCGAGTCTTATTAGGATTTTCGATCGCTCTATCTTCCGCCGCACAGACTTCGACTTCCACATCAGCTCCAGCGACTGCCGCCAGTGAAGAAAGAACCTTACGTGGGTTCGCAGTGATCCACCCCATTGACGTGCACGTTCATGTCTTCAAGACCGATCCCGCTTTTCAGAAGATGCTCGAACGGCTGAACCTGAAGCTCATGGATATTCTTGTGATGGATGACACAGAATCCTATCGCAAGCAGTTGCAGCCGCAGGTCGATAACGCGCTGGAGTTGGTGCGCTCGAGCCGTGGCCACGTCGTCCTCTGTACGACGTTCGATCCATACAAGTTTGATAGTGCGTCATTCGATGATGATGCGATTAACCAGATCAATCTCAACTTCGCGCAGGGAGCCGTGGCGGTCAAGATCTGGAAGAACATAGGAATGGAAATTAAGGACAGTAGCGGCCAATACGTCATGGCCGATGATTCCAAGTTCGAGCCGATCTACAAAGACATTGCCAGCCACGGCAAAACCCTGATAGCCCACCAGGCCGAACCCGATGTGGCCTGGGGACCACCGGATCCGTCCGACCCCTCCTCGTCCTACTACCGGGAAAATCCGCAATGGTACGTGGCCGGGCGGCCCGGGTTCCCGTCCAAGCAGAAGATTCTCGAAGCGCGTGATCATGTGCTCGCTAACAATCCCCAGTTACGTATGGTGGGGGTCCATCTGGGGAGCATGGAACGAGATCTCGACAACATCGCCAGGCACTTCGACAAGTATCCAAATTTCGCCATCGACACAGCGGCGAGAATGCGCTACCTGATGTTGATGCCTCCGAAAGAAGTGCGCGCGTTTCTCATCAAGTATCAGGATCGTGTCCTCTACGGCACCGATCTCGATTTCCTCGCGGACGCTAGTCCCGCAGAAGTGGTAAAGGACTGGCAGTCCAGCTACGCGCGTGACTGGAACTTTCTGGCAACCAGCGAAACTTTTAACTTCAGTGGTAGGCAGGTACAGGGATTGAACCTGCCCCAGACGGTCTTAAAGAAGATATTTCACGACAATGCCATCCGTTGGATTCCAGGATTGGCTGACAGTCCCACGAATTAATAACCTTATTATGAGGCCTCATCTCCGTGCGACGATCGCCGCTTACACGTGATCAGGCGTGAATGGCACCTGCCGGACTCTGGCACCGGTCGCATCAAAAAGTGCGCCTTTCCCGGGATGTCCGAAGGCGACGGGCCGCCCCTAGGTTATGTCTTTGTTGGTGCGCCGATCGCTTCTGGGAAACGCCAAGCAGCAATCTACGCTAGCGTGACTTCGACACCTGCTCTTTTCAAAGCTTTCATATCGGTCTTTGGAATGCCATGGTCTGTTATGACGTGGTGCAGGGCAGAAGGTTCCACGATCAGCGAAAGGCTGCGGCGGCCGAATTTACTGGAGTCGCAGGTCGCAACCGTGCGCTTAGCGATCTCTACCATGACCCGATTTACCTTCGCTTCCTGAAGATTTGGCGTACTGAGCCCGTATTGAACATCGAACCCATCCACGCCGAGAAACAGAATATCCGCGCTCAGCCGACGCAATGTTTCTTCTGCGATTGGGCCTACCAGCGAAAAGGAATTCTTGCGAACGGTTCCGCCTGTGAGAATGATTTCCAAGGATGAATTGGCGAGTTCCGCCGCGATATTCACGGCGTTGGTGATGATGGTCAGATTTTTGAAATTGCGCAGGGCTCGCGCGATCTCGGTCGTCGTAGTACCCGAATCCAGAATGACGACTTGGCCTTCCGCCACCAGGCGTGCTGCCGCTATGGCAATGGAAAGCTTCTCCTTGCGGTAAAGCTTCTCTTTTTCCCGCAGAGTGGGGTCTTCGAGCGCACCCTGCCGCATGGGCAACGCGCCTCCATGCGTGCGGTGAACTAGGCCCCGGACGTGAAGAATCTCGAGGTCCTTGCGAATGGTGACTTGCGAGGTCTGGAACTGTTGGGCTAGATCGGCTACGAGGACCCTTCCGTCATGCTGCATCATATCCAGGATGGCGCGGCGGCGCTCCTCGTTGAGCATATTATTTCCCACAGCTGTGAGCATGGTTTTCGGTCAGTCGGTACTCGATTTCTTCTTATACAGTATGATTTTGTTCTATTCCATGGCAAATAGCTTGTTCGCCTTGCGAAATCTCGTTCAGATGAGGGGCCAAGATGCGAGAGAAAACCTTGACAATCACCACAAAACGGAAGTAAAAGTAAGCACTCGTAATATTTTAAAACGAGGTTCGGTCTTGACAGAAGCTGGATGCCCTCTCTCTGTCGGCTAAAATTTCCGCGGGGTCGCATACTTCTCAACCCACAGCCAGGCTGAGCATGGCAGTACGGATTGGTCTTTTGATATGCGTATTTGATCGGGAATTTTGATTGATATCGAAAAATAAATGATTGTTTTGATCGCCATTCTGCACGGCTTGTGACGGCCCCCTCTTTTTCGTCCTCCACCCGAGGCAAAGCCGTGGCGGGTCGGTTCTGGCCGTGTGTGCGCAGTGGTTTCTTGGCACACAGGAGCCCGAAGTCTGCATCCACCCGGAATGTCATCCGTAAAAATTGCAAATGAGCCTTCCAACAAAACACGCAAGGCCTGCGGCAGATACTACGGAGAGGTTCGCGCGTGTCCTCGAGGAGAACCGTCGCGGGAGTGCCGTCGGCATCTGTTCGATCTGCTCAGCCAACCGGTTTGTTCTGGAGGCGGGAATACTGCAGGCGCAGCGCGACGACAACCTGGTCTTGATCGAATCAACTTCCAACCAGGTAAATCAGTTTGGTGGCTACACCGGTCAGACTCCCGCGCAGTTCGCATCCTTTGTACGCGGGATCGCAGCCGCCCTGAATTTCCCCGCTGAGAGAATCGTCTTGGGCGGCGATCATTTGGGGCCCCACCCGTGGCGTGCTGAAGGCCCATCGTCTGCGATGGCAAAGGCAACAGTACTAGTACGCGCTTGCGTGCTGGCCGGCTACACCAAGATTCATCTGGATGCAAGCATGCATCTCGCAGGCGATGTCGGCGATTCCTCCAGCCCGCTCCCGGACGAAATCGTCAGCAGCCGCGCAGGGGATTTGTGCAACGCTGCCGAAGACGCATACGGGGAGCTTCCGCCCGGATCGCCCAAGCCCCTTTACGTCATCGGAACCGAAGTGCCAATTCCGGGCGGCGAACTGCTCGATGCGCAAGCGCCGGAAACGACGCGAACCGAAGATGTGGCCAGAACCATCCATCTGGCGGAGCAGGCCTTTGAGGCACCCGGCTTGCAAGCGGCATGGGAGCGAGTGATTGCCGTGGTCGTGCAGCCCGGCGTGGAATTTGGCGATACCGCTGTCTTTCCTTACACAACAGAAAAAGTGCGTAAGCTGTCTCAATTTGCGGAGAAGAAATGGCAAGGCGTTTACGAAGCGCATTCGACCGACTACCAGACCGCTGCGGCCTTGAGGCAGATGGTGCGCGATCACTTCGCGATCCTGAAGGTGGGTCCATGGTTGACCTTTGCATTTCGGGAAGCTGTTTTTGCCTTGGCGGCCGTGGAACAAGAGTGGCTGGGTGATCGGAAAGGAATCTCAATTTCCCGGGTACGCGAGTCTTTGGAAGAAGCGATGCTTGCCAATCCGCAATATTGGAAGGGCTATTACCGCGGCGACGATGCCGCCCTGCGTTTTGCCCGCAAGTACAGCTTCAGTGATCGCTCCCGGTATTACTGGCCGCAGCCAACCGTGGCGGCAGCTCTGCAGCGGTTGCTAGCGAACTTGAATGCTCATCCTGCACCTGTTTCCCTGCTCAGCCAGTACCTGCCCAACCAGAGCGCAGCCCTGCGTGCGGGAGTCGTTTCTAACCACCCAGTTGAGCTCATTCACAGCAAAATCTTGGAAGTGCTCGATCAGTATGCGTATGCCTGCGGAAAGACCCTCCAGGTATGAACCGGAGGCTTGTGTAGAGAGAAGGGACTGAAACAAGTTCCTAGGGGTTCTTCTGTCACTCATACCTACACTCACGGAAGGCTTTACTCTCACTTGCGCAGCCGATGCATTACACGAAAGGCAACTCACGTCTCGTTATTGTGGCCGCACTTCCAAAAGCAAATGCTTGTCGAACTCAACCGACAGCTCAGCATTGTGGCCGGAGAGGGTCCCGAGGCTGGTGCCGTCGACATAGTTCAGCACGGTATAGTTGCGGTCTTGCAAACCGCGTAATTGGACTGGCCCTTTCCAGTGCTTGGCAAAAAAGGCGTAGTACAGAGTCTGGTCCTTACGGATTACATGTGTCTCAGGCACGTCAAAACCGATGTCATAGAGTTGGCCGAGGTACTGGCCTCTAGACAGCATCTTCTCACGATAGATGCGAAGCCAGGTCTCGAAGTCCTTCTCTCGCGCCGGAGTCAGATCGGACCTGCTTCTTTTCTCCATGAGCGCCGGAATGACAAATTGGGTTCCCACCACTCCGCCCACTCCCACCGTGGACGCAAAGTCGTTTGCTCCGTCACTCAGCTCAACATGATCACCAAAGAAGGGAACGTTGTCTCCCATAAGAGCCTTTAACGTTTTAGCCTTGGAGCGCACTTGAAAGGAACCCCTGGGATCGGACGCGACCGACATATTGAAGTGGGGCATGGTGAAGAAGGAATAGGCAGTGCCACAAGGACAAAACTCCACCAACGCGCCGGGCTTCACGGCCTGTGCAGTATCGTAAATCTCGCGGAAGAAGTCAGGCATGGCCTCGACACTTTCTTCTGGCCGCGCGTGATGGTGGGCAGGGTTGTAACAGGCCGGAGCTCCATTCATGTGCTGGCCGTCCAGTTTCAGCCCATCGAAACCCCAATCCAGCAGAATCTTCCGTACTAGAGCCTTGTGGTACTCGACGACCCGGTGGTCTGCGGGGCACAAGTAATAAGAATTCCACCAGGAGACATCTTGCTTCGAACCGTCTTGGTTCAGTAGTACATAGTCGGGATGATTCTTCAGCAGTGCTGAGTCCGGTACGGCGCTGAGCGGAGACCACCACAGTTGAGCGCGGAAGCCTTCCTGATGGATTCGGTCAACCAGGGCCTTCATGTCGGCGTCGCCATGCGGAAATTTTTTGGGATCGAGGACCCAATCGCCGACATTATTCTGCCATCCATCATCGAGTGTGACCCAACTGAATCCCAATCGCTTAACGGTTGGCAGCGTGTCGTACACCTGCTGCGGCTGAACCGACCGGCCGTATCCCCACGCGCACCAGATCGCGCCGAAGGCGCTATCCGGTGCGGAGGCCATCTTGAAGCCCTGCTTGATCATGAAACGTCGGTAGTCGGTCAGGGTGCGGAAGTGGTCCCCCTGATGGACGGCGGCGAAGGTGCGAAAAGTATGAAGGCTTTCTCCAGGTTCCAGCGAAGTCTCGCGCCGGAAAACCACGGCAATGCTGGCATGATCGGCATCTGGCATCGCCACCGACAGCGAAACCAGTCTCGGCCGCGGCTCAACGTGTCCCACTGCTACTCCAACATCCCTGCGCCAGACGTCGACGATCGGGGTGCCGCCACCGTAGTCACTGGCATTCATGCCGAGAAAATTTTCCTGCTGGAAATTAGGTTTCAGTGGCACGATCCAGTCTGGCCGTTTCTCGTACGAACCGCTTTGGTAAGACCAGAACGCAGGCGTGTCGCTATTGCGCTGCGTGTCCACTGTGTATGCGTTGTTGGTCCAGCCTTTGATGGCCAGCTTGGTTGTGCCGGTGTTGGTGTACTGAACATCGAAAAGCGCCATCGCGGGGAATTCGTCGTACATGGTGACGGAAACTGCCTTGGTCAGCGTTCCCGACTTTCCTGTCACGGTGAGCCGTTCACCCTTCCCGAAAGCATCGCTAACACGCTCGTGTTTCTGCGAGGTCACGGGGAATTCAGTCCAGGCCTTGTCCGCGGCTGTCACACTCTCAGAAGCGGTGAAAGGGCCCATCGTCGTCTCTTTGTTGTCAAAACGGGCGACCACTCGGCTGCGCAAATTGTGATCGAATTCAATTCTCAGATTTGCCCCTTGGATCTGAGGATTGTCCGTGGCGGGGGCTCCAACCCCAGTGCCGAGCCCGGATGAAATCGTGATGGCGAAAGTGCCAGCCACCGCCCAGAACTTGAATGTCATTTCCGCTCTCCAATATCAGTTGCCATCAGAACGCGAACCCCGTTGCCATGCGAAATCTTGGCGTTAATGCCCGTACCAAAAGACCGCGCCCTTGAGAACGGGCGGCAGATTGAACGTCGTTCGTCCGTTTGCTTGTGTGCCGTCCAATTTCTGAACGTCGCCGAGAAATGGCAACAAAAAACCGGAGCTGTTCGCCGCAGTAGGCAGGCTAATACTAACGTTGGTTTGCGGAGTCTGTACCGGATTTTTGTTACCCACCAAACCCGCAAAATTCGCCAGAAACACGTGAGTCGAGCCATCTACCTGAGCTACCGAGGTGGCAACGGACGGCGACGCGGAGACCTCAATGCTGTGGGTCGGTGCCAGGCTGTCGAGGAACGTCTTTTGCATTTGCGGATTGGTATGCTCGAAGTTCGCTTCGAGCGATGCGTTGTAACCCTTCCCAGGGCACTGTGGAAATCGGACCACATTTGGTTGGCTGTCGAGCGCCATGGCGCTGTCACCGGTGATGACTAGTTTCTTACCCTGCTTCACGTATTGTTTTATCCAGTTTTGTTCCTGCTCGTTCAGGAGACGCACGTCCGGCAGAACCAGTGTTTCGCCTTGAAATTCATCGAGAGTCCGGGGAGTGACAACCTGAAACTCCCGATGAGCCTGCATCAGCAGAATAAGAATTCCGCGATACGATCGGATGAACTCATCCGTATAAAAATTGCGCGTTTGCGGCGAAAAATAAATTCCGACCGGGTCGATCGGCGTCCGCGGCCGATAGAAAACCTTTTCGTGTTGCTTGATCCAGGCGAAGATTTCCCTGCGCGTTGGAAGATCGTTGGATCCAGCCATCGAATGCCCTGGTGCATCCCAGAAGTTTGTTCCCGCTGAGATCTCCGACATTGCCAGGTTCTTCATGGGCTCGCGCGGGCCCACATCCTTTTCTCCGTCCCAGGAATAGTTCAAGATCCAGCTCGCTTTCCCCTGAGCGAAGGCTCGGAACGTGTATAGGCCAACCTGGTAGCGGAACCAATCCAGTGGCTGGCGGGCCACGGCCCTATGACCACCGCCGCTGAACGAGTATTCGTGCGCGATCGCGTCCACCACGGGGTAAAGGCTGTAAACATCGGCCCCCACGACCACTGCCGCTTTCTCGATTCCAGGATAGATTTCTGGGATGGTCTTAATCTTGGGATTTACCGACTTCGCGTTCTGGTCAATCTCCTGCATGAAGTCTGTGATGGTCTGGATGCGAAAATCGACCCATCGCCGAAAATTCGGATCAGAGAAGTCGCCCAGTTTCACATCTCTCTTCGCATCAAGTCCTGTCTGCTTCTTGAAAGCGGCCACCGTATAGTCGTCGAAGCTGGCCCAGGTGTCTTCCCAGCCCTTGAAGTGAGTCATCCAGTAGGGAATGTCGACGTAGATGCCATCAATTCCCGTCGCGGCGATTTGCCGGACCCTTTCCATGTACCTCTTTCGCCACTCCGGCGCATAAGGAGTGACCCACACATCTTCATCTCCTTTGGCGATCCAAAACGCAGTGCCGCCGCCAAAGATTGCGGGCTCGCCGGTGATCTTGCGCTGCAACCAGTCGGGGTGATCCTTCGCGAGCGTGTGGGTTGTCTGGTCCGCATTCGCGGTGATGCATTCCGTCCCGGCAATGTACACGTAGGCGTGGTTTCCTACAGCGTGGGCTTTCTCGGCAACGGCACGAATCGCTTCCAGTTTTGCCGTTGGGTCAAGGAAGCTCTCGTAACGGCCTTCTATGTCGTTATCAACCTCGATACCAGAAACCCCGTCATCTTCGGCGCTGGCTACGATTTTGTCGGCATTATCGTGCGAAAGCCCATACCCACCGATGCGCACATAGTTGGTCCAGTCCTGTTCGGCGGAACTGGGGGCCTTCGCTCCCAAGCGAGTCTGCCCGGATAGGGGTAGCTGGATGATTGCCAAGACCATGCTCACGACGAGAGTGCAATCCCAAACTCTAAGCCGCATGATTCTCCCCCAGGCCGATTGCCTGTCTTAAGAATTGGAAAAGTGCCCCGGACTGCCGAGTGGGGTTAACGCAATGGCGCTACAAACAAAGGTCGATGCCCGTTCTCGTAGCTGGCCTGACTGTGAGCGGACGCCGCCAGGCACAAGACCATAACTCAGAAAAATAACCAAAGAGAGAGGCGGGTTACAGCGCAGTTGGCCACGTCAATACTCTAGTTCGGCTATCTGCTGAAACGGGGTCGTGGTTTCATTTATGCTCTTTAACTTATGATTTGCTTCGTTGTCAAGACTATTCCTAATTTTTAGATTTAATATCGTCGGACCTCGAGACCGGGGTTCCCATCCAGAGTTTCGTTACCTTACGATTATTTCTGTTTGTTCAGGGGTTTGCTCAGGGGTTAGATCTGGCAGGACCAAGCGAAATCAGAAGCTGAACGTCGCCTGCAGATCCAGACGGCGGTTGGCAGCACCAGCTGAGAAAGGGCCTCCCTGCAGCGCGTTGGATCTGTCGAAAAATGGCGAGCCTAGAATCCCGCTGGGATCCGACAGATTTACATTATTGAAAACATTGCGGACAGAAACACCCAGGACGAGGTTGTAGCGCCGGTCTGACGCGGCCGACATTTCCCTTGGACCACCGCCACCGAACAGCGGGCCGCGGCGGCCTCCGAAACCGCCACCGCCGGGGCCTCCAGGTCCCTGACGGGGCGAAGCATCTTTTGTCTTTGGACCGAATCCGAAAGTCTTGGTCAAGCGCAGGTTCATCACGAAATGAGCGGTGCCCATGCCGTAGTTGACCGGAAGAATCCTTTGCGGACTTGTGGCCAGATCGGGTCTGGCCTGGAAGGTTCCCAGCGGTGTGCAGTAGAGGTTTGGGTCAGTCGGGCTAATCGTCGTAGCAGCGCATGCCGCGCTCGAGGCAAAACCGGGACGATCATTAAAGACCGAATCGCCGTTCAGGTCGTTGGGAGAAGTAATGTCAAATGGTGACCCGGAGCGCGCGATCATGAAAGGACTCAGGCGAAAGGTGTACGGCAATGCGATCGTACCACCAAAAAAAAGACGGTGACGGGTGTCGAAGGAAGATCGGCCGTAGTCCTGCCTGATGTTGTAGGAATTGGAAGGAAAACCGGAAACGCCGGAAGCGTCACCGTTGGCGTAGTTCAGGGTGTAGTAGCCGAATACCTGGACCTTTGTTCCCAGGCGCACGTTGCTGTTAACGATCAACTGGTCCTGCTCGAAGTTGCCGTTGGACACGTATCGATAAATATTGCCTTCACCCGGTTGGGGGCGAGTGGTGCTGCCGGGCGTCCCCGGAAACGGGGCGTTCGCGTTGATGGTAAGGAGCTGATCGAAGCCGCGGGAATTCAAATAGGTGACCGACAGGGTCGCTGTCTTGGTGAGTTGGCGTTCGACGCTGATGGCCGACTGCACAACATAGGGAGCGTGCAATCGAGGATCGATCTGGTAAATCGTCGGCGTGGCAACGCTGGAAGCACCACAAGCCGAAAGCACGAGCGGCTTATCAATGCCCGGAAAGCAGGTTGGATTGTTGATGACGAACTGCTGCTGTGTAATCCCATTCAACCTCTCCACCTGCAGAAGCTGTTCGGACTCGAATCGGTCGTAAAAAATTCCGGAGCCACCGCGCAGAACAACTTTCGGCGGTGCACTCTTGCCGCCGATTCCCCACGCAATCCCTAGCCGAGGGGCCCAATCCCCGTGATCGTGAATGTCGTTCTGGGTTTCGAAGCGCAAGCCCGCACTGAGGGTGATGTTCGGCCGCAATTTCCAGTCATCCTGAGCGTACAGACCTGCGTCGTAGGTTGTGACGTCAGCGTTGGGCAGGCCGCTGGTATACGAGAGCTGAGTTGCATAGGGCGTTCCACCCGGAGTCGCCAGCTGTTGGACGGCGAATAGATAGGAGATCGGGCAAGGCGTTGATGGATTCGCGCCGATGTCGCAACTGGGATTGGACGGTGTGTCTGCAGCCGAATTCAGGGACGAAAAAATGAAGGTGCCGTTGAACCCGGATTGGGAAAAACTGGCGTCGCGGATAGCGCGCAGACGCCCTCCGAACTTGAAAATGTGATTCCCCTGAACCAGCGAGGTGTAGTTCTGCAGTTCGTAGTGGTCCTGGTGATCGATGATGGCGCCCTGGCTGTTGCCGCCGGTCGTGAATGCTCCGAGCACATTTACCGCCGGCGTCGTGCTCACGGGCAGCTGGCTGTCGCGCTCGTGACGATACTGAAAGCGCGTCTCGATTGACGATTTTCGAGCCGAACACCTGGGTATCCCCAATCTGCAGGGTGTGTTCGACGGACTCTGAGTTGTAGGCCTGCGGCGAAAGGTTGAACCGCCCGATGCCGTCGTTATTTTGCGCATCGCGGAAATACTGGTAGCGCGCCGTCAGCGTGTTGTTCTTGCTAATCTGGTAGTCCAGACGTGGGCTAAGGTTGTTGCGAGTGCGCGGATTGGGAACCGCCTCAGTAAAGGGAATGGTGCCATTGATGTCGCTGGGATCGAGGGTGATGGCATTAACGGCAGCGAGATCGTTGATATTCCGCCGGTCGATGTTAAAGAAAAACGATGCCTTCTTACCTATGGGACCACCGATGTTTCCACTGTACTGCGTGGAATCGTAACCAGGCTCCGGGCCCGCGAAGGGATTCGGGGCGTTGAAAGCTGAGTCATTTCCGCTGACATAAAACTCTCCATGAAACTTGTCTGTGCCCGGCTTGGTAAAGATTTCAATTCGGCCATAGCCGAGCTCGTCGTACTCCGAGGAAAATGGGTTCTGATTGATCCGGATTTCACGAATGGACGACTTGGGCGGAAGCTGGCCGGCGGTAAAACCATCGATGTACATCTGCCCTCCGTTGGGTCCGGCGGAGGGCCCGGCGAGAGCTTCGAGATCGGACTGCAACTCATCCGGATCGTCGGGCAGGGCCTCCAGTTCCTTGCCCGACAGAACGATGGCGCCGGCATTGTTGGCTGGATTCACGTCCACGGTAGGCGCGATGTCAGAAACCTGAATCTTCTGCTCCTGCACCGCGATGGTAAGCTGAACATTCAAACGCAGTGGTTGGTCGGCGATGTCAGCATTGTCGTTCTCATACACCGTGAACCCCTCGGCGATGACATTCAGGGTGTACTTTCCTGAGGGCAGTCCCTTGAACTCATACATGCCCTGCGAGTCAGTCTGAGTCGTCACCGGAGAACCTGCCGACGGAGTCATCACGACGGTGGCATTGGTGATCGCGGCTCCCGATGGATCGGTAACCTGCCCCCGCAGAGTTCCGGAAATTGCTTGTGCCGACGAAGAATTCGTGAATAACAGCAATGAAAGGAAAATCAAAAGCACTACATATTTACGAACGTTCATTCCTTCGTCCAGTCCCGCAATAGCATCCCAATCGTTCAGCTCATTCGTAGATTCGAATCCCTGGCACCACCCGGTTGATCACGCCACTTGGACTCGGGTTGTCCGGATCGAGACCTGCGCGCAGGCTCAGATGGTATCCAAACAGTTGTAGACCGAGAATCTCAAAGGGCGTGCGGACATCGTCCGGGGCTTGTGGGAGCAATGGCGGAATGACCTCATCAAAGAGCTGCCCGGTGGTCTGGTCGATATCGCCATCGTGGCATATGCCCACGAGATACCCGAGTTTCTTCTTGCGCAGTTCTCGGACTAGATCCTCTTCATAATGGCGAACTGCTCGATCATTGGAGAGGAGGCAGATGACCGCCGTATTCGGCCGCACAAAACTCATCGGCCCGTGTCTCAATCCCAAGTAAGTCTCCGCCATGACAGGAAAGCGACCAGCCGTCATCTCCAGAACCTTTAAGGCCCCCTCCTGCGCCCAACCGAAAAGCGGCGGTGAGCCGAGAAGTACAACCCGGTCTTCGACGCGATTGGCCAGGTTTCTCATTCTTTCGTTGATCGGAGCAAACGCTGTGTGTACTCCTTCGGCGGCACTGACAATCACTTGATCCATAAAACCGCCCTTCGCCAAGCAGAGTCCCGCCAGGGAGAGATTGGAGAAAGAGCTGGTCATCACCAGACTCTGATCATTGGTGCGGGGATCCAAAATGATCGGCCTCACCAGGAGCGAGGTTGCTAATGCTCCCTCAGAATTGCAGGTGATAGCCAAATGCCAGACCTCGGGTCGGAAGCGGTGAACACGCTCGACCACAGCCATGCTCTCGGGACTGTTACCGGAGCGCGCGAGGGAGACCAGTACAGTCGCATCCTCCATATAGCGCTCGGTCGCCAGCAGCAGATCGGTGGAGGACACAGCCCTGGATCGCGGCCATGCTGCTGCCATCACAGCCGCGGCATAGGCTGAAGTTCCTGCGCCGGTGATGACCGCTCGCGCATCCTTCAGCTTGGCCTGAAGCTTCAGCCGGGCGATGCCCTCGCGAACGCGTACTGCGGTTGTCGGCCACAATACCGGTTGCTGCTGAATCTCGAACCATGTATGCGCGCCTACAGCGTTAGGTTGTGCGTTGCTCCATCTGATGTCACTGGTTGTCATGGATCTCCGTTACGCTCGTGTCACACATCATCCAACCTAATTCGAACCCTGCGATTGCCATGTTTTCTAGCCTCTAACTACGACTACCCTGATTGAAGACAGGTTAAACATTTACCTACCAAACCTTCAGTCTGCACCTTCGCGGTGCGCTGCCATTGGCCTCCTGTCTTTTTGAACCAACTGAACTCGATAAGCCGGAAACGGTCTGCCGCGCGGAACTCCCTCACGGGTCAACGTGTAATGATACTATGTTGTGCTTTTCCTTTGCTATCGACTTATTTCTTTTGGTTGCGTTTCCCTTTTCAAAAGAAGTGTCAAGCGCCTCGGCCGCATTTTTCGCGCCCATTCACTGTCGGACAGCCGCCCCACCCAATATCTTCGCGGCATTTTCGCGATATACCCGCTTAAGGCTTGCATCAGGCAGGCCGAATCCATTCAGACTCCAGTGATAGCCGAATTGCTCGCTTTCGTAGAAGTGCTCATCCATCGTTTCTAAGATGCGAAACGTGACTCGGTACATTGTCTTTTCAAAGCCCATGTCGGTGCCGTACACAAGACGATCTGCATGCCGGGCATAGAACTGGGAGACAAAGCGCGGTATGGGCGCAGTCTCGGCATACCTGGCGGAGATATCCGCATGCAGATTCGGATTACGGTCGAAAAGCTCACCCAGTCGCGTCAGGTCGTAGTCAAGGTTCGCAAAGTGGCAAGCAATAAACGTGGTTTGCGGATGTTTCTTGACCGCGTGTTCGAGAAGATCGACCATTCCGGAGAGGTCGACGATATTCGGCTGATTGTCCAACCGCCAGTGATAGGCGTTCATCAGCCCGTCATTGGTCCTGTCCATTGCCTGGTACATCCAGATCGGGTCTGCCACGTGAATGCTGACCGGCATTTTCAATTCCCCACATTTCGCGAATAGCCCATCCATCCGAGGGTCGTCAGGATGCATGCCAAACGTCTTTGACTTGCCGCTCTGCATGCCTTTCCCCTTGTCGTGAAGCTCACCGACGCCACGCGCACCGGCTTGATGACACCTTGCAAGTTCCCGGACGGCTGCCGGCCCAAATCCCGGCTGGTCATAGCCCGCAAAGTCAAAACCGCACCACACCTCGAAACGGTCTGGATATTTGGCGTACTTAGGGTAGACCGTGTCAAAATCGCTGCCGACAGCCGCAGTGAGAATGACTGTCTTTTCCACGCCAACCTGGTCCATGTTGTCAACCCATTCACCAATTTGCTCTGGGGTTTTGGCGTAGGGATGCGAATGCATATCAATGATCGGATACTTGGCCTTGGCAACCTCCGTCACCGGAATCTTGTAAATGGATTTTGGCCGGTAGTCCTTGAGAAGTATTTGTTCGGGGGATTCTCCATGCAGCTGATTCTGTGCCCCAATGCCGTTGCCCGTTGACGGATCTTGCGCACTGGGCTGCAAAGCATAACCAAGGACAGGCGTGATGGGACCAGCTGCCAAGCCGACACTAGCTGCTTTCAGAAATGTTCTTCGATTCATATGATCTCCAGGCTGTTGTTGATTTCAGAACTCCTGGGACGTTCACTGTCATCGTCGGCACCACGGTATTCCAAATGCATAACGCAGTCGATTCGCTGCCTCCGCCAGCATGAGAACGAAAAGAAACCTAATAAAACGAAATAACTTAATGAGTGTCAAGCTTATTCTGAGGTATATCAAATTCACTTTGGCGCAAGCGTCGCCGTCTTTAGCCCGCCTGTTCCCAACCGATGAGTGACAGCAACACGTTGCACCAGGCTTGTACCGACGGTGGGCATTCAGGTTTCGCACTTCTCCCCAATCGCTCAAAACTCTTTCGGCGGAACGGCCTGCGGCGCCTCAGATTTTTGTTTTCACATTCGTGGAAATCGCTCTTTATGCTGGACAAATGAAAACAAACGATATACAGAGAAGCATGTCGAAAGTGCGAAATGGTCTTTGCAGAAAGGATCAGCATGAAATTTCCAATCTCTTTTATGTTGCTTGTATGCGTCTCCGGAGCTTTTGGCCAGCCCAACTCAGCCTTCTACGTGTCGACGACCGGAAATGATTCGAATCCGGGCACGCAAACCGCACCTTGGCGCACGGTTCAACATGCCGCGGACACCGCGCGTGCGGGCAGTACCGTCAATGTGCGAGGTGGAGTCTACGAAGAGCTCGTGAGCATCAACGCATCCGGCAACGCGAGCGATGGATTCATTACTTTCAGAAGCTATCCCGGCGAGACGGCGATTCTGGACGCAGAGCATTTCACTCCCACCGGCAGAAGCGGCATTCTCACCATTCACAACCAGAGTTACGTGAGAATCGAGGGCTTTGAAATTCGCAACTTCCGCACCGCCGAACATCGGCTCGCTCCATTGGGCATAAGCGTTATCGGGAGCCGGCTCCCATATAGAACTTCTGAAGAACAACGTTCATCACATTGAGACAGACTTTTCCCGGCCGCGATGCTCCGGGACAGCGGCGGCAACGGGTTTGGCATTGCCGTATACGGTACCGACGCCAAGACTCCGATCACTGACCTGATCATTGACGGCAACGAGGTGCATCACCTCAAGACCGGTTCGAGCGAGTCGCTGGTGGTGAACGGGAACGTCACGAACTTCCGCATCACGCACAATGTCGTCCACGACAACAACAACATCGGAATCGACGTCATCGGTTTTGAGCGCACGGCGCCCGACCCTGCCGTCGACCAGGCCCGCGACGGAGTGGTAAGCGGCAATCTGGTTTACAACATTACCTCGCGCGGCAATCCGGCCTACCGCAATGATGAATCTTCCGATGGTATTTACGTGGACGGCGGCACCAGAATCCTGATCGAACAGAACGTCATTCATGATGTGGACTTCGGAATCGAGCTGGCCAGTGAGCACAAGGACCGCGCCACCAGTTACATCACTGCGCGGAATAACCTTATCTATCACTGCCACACCGCAGGTGTTTCCATCGGAGGCTATGCGCCTGAGCGGGGACACACCGATCACTGCACGGTGGTCAACAACACTCTCTACGAAAATGATACGTCGGCAACAGGTTCCGGCGAGTTCCAGATGCAGTGGAACATGGCGGACAATATTTTCGAGAACAACATCGTCTACGCAGGGCCACGCTGCCTTATCGTCGCTGAACAAATCGCAGGTCGACAAAAACCAGCCGCCAGCCACGATCGATCACAACCTCTATTACTGTGCCTCCGGAGCGAAGGCGAGCACATGGGCATGGAGCTTCCGCCACCGTGACGGGATTCGACAAATATGTTGAGTCCACGGGGAATGATCGTCATTCCCGTTTTCTCAGATCCGCATTTTGTTGACCCTGCCACGAATGACTTTCATCTGCAATCAGATTCTCCCGCGCTCGCTGCTGGCACGACTGACGGAGTGCCGGTGGGAGAACTGGATCTTGAAGGTTCACCGCGAGTCAAATCCGGAAAAATCGACATCGGCTGCTACCAACAACAATACGGAGAAATCCATGCTGAAATCGGACGTGAATCGCCGTGAATTCCTGAAGATCACCGCTGGAGCTGGCGCCGCCCTGGCGATGCCGGCTCTGGGACAAACGGCTGCTGCCTCTTCCTCCAAAATGATCGGCATCCAGGTCGGCGCAATTTCGTTTGTGGATGAAGGCACCGAGAAAGTTCTGGACGTGCTTCAGGAACGCGCCGGCGTGAATACCCTGTTTCTTGCGGTATTCACCTACGGTCGCGGCATCGCCGGAAGACAGATTCCAGGCCAGCCCCTGCCCGATCACGGCAAGCAGGAGTACGACCTCAATTATCACGGCGGAAATTTCGCCACCCCTCATCCTCAGTACTACAAGAACACGGTTATCAGAGACACTCGTGCGCCCGACCACGGCGACCTGGATATCCTGGCCGAAGTGCTCCCTGCGGCGAAAAAGCGCGGCATGAAAGTCATCTGCTGGATAGAGGACGTGTTCCGCACCGACCTGCCGAACATCGAGAAAGTCCAGGAGCGAGATCTGTACGGACGGAATATGGAGACGCTGTGCGTCAACAATCCGAACTACCGGAATTTCTTTACCGGCCTGGTCGAGGACTTCACGCGTTCCTATGACATCGACGGAATCATGTGGGGATCCGAGCGGCAAGGTGCGCTTTCGGACAGTCTGGGGGCCACGCATGACACACCGCCGATCGATCCGGGCAACGTAACCTGCTTCTGCGAGTTTTGTCAGCAAAAAAGCGAAAGAGCGTGGAATTAATCCTGATCGCGCCAGGCAGGGATTTCTGGAATTGGAAAAATTCGTTCGTGCGTCACGGAGCGGCAAACGCCCAGTGGACGGCTACTTCGTTCAATTCTGGCGGATACTGTTGCGGTATCCCGAACTGGCCGCCTGGGAAATGCTCTTCACCGACGGCCTTCGCGAGACCTACGCCGCACTCTACAAAACGGTAAAGACGGCCAAGCCGGCGATCCCGGTGGGCTGGCACATCTGGCACAACACTTCCTTCAATCCGATCTACCGCGCGGAACAGGATCTGCAGGAGCTCTCGAAGTATTCCGACTTCATAAAGGTCGTGATGTACAACAACTGCGGCGGCGAGCGGATGGCGCTGTACGCTGACAATATCGGCTCGACGCTCTATGGAGATCTCTCAAAACAGGCCCTGCTCGATTTTAACTACGCGGTGATGGGATTCAAGGAGCGCAGCTACGAGCAGATTCCTCACACTGGGCTTTCGGCCGATTACGTCTACCGCGAAACGAAGCGCGCGCTGGAGGGGGTTGCTGGGACAAAGACTCAGATCTGGCCCGGCATTGATATCGATATCCCGACCGAACCCAATAACAGCAAGTGCACGCCGCAAAGCGTGAAGGAAGCAGTTCTGGCAGCCTTCCGCGCTGGCGCACCCGGCGTGATTCTTATCGCGCAAATATTCCGAGATGCGGCTTGCCAACCTCAGCGGCGCTGGAGACGCGATTCGCGAGTTGAAATTATCCAGTTGAGCAGACTCAAATGTGCTACTCCTCACAAAGTGCACCACCACCAAGATAACGTAGGTGCGGTTCGCTACTGGGAAGATCATGTTGTAGTGTATATGGACGGCAAAATGCTTCCTCCCCGTTTCAATGAGTGTCATCGACCTGTTAACGTCAACTTGAAGAAGATTTGGACTGATACTTGGCCCGTGGTGTCCCATGTTGCAGCGAAGAATGTCTATCGCCTTCGGTGTCGGCGTTGTGGTGGCGATGGCCAGGTTTGTCGAGAATTTGGAAGGCCTGACCCGAGTTGCTCCATGATGCGGCCGACTCGGGCTTGACAAGCCCAATGGCTACCTTCTCGGCTCATACCGCATCGCCACCGCCCCCGGGCCGAACTCCTGCAGGCTCACGAGCCTCAAGTCGACATGCTTCGATAGCCCCGCGAACAACGTCGGCCCGTGGCCCGTTAGCCTGGGCTGCTAGTCGGTTTACTGTGGTGAATCGCTTAATTCGGTAGAGAGAAGGAGATGACATCGCTTCCGGCAGCAATGGCGACGTATTGCACTCCGTCCACTTCGTAACTCATCGGAGAAGCACGAACGGTCTGGCCGGTGTTGAACTCCCAGAGCGGGTGGCCTGTGCGCGCGTCTACCGCCGCAAACGATCCAGTGTCGTCTCCAAACAATACCAACCCTCCGGCAGTGGCTAACGTCCCTCCCCAGGAAGTTCCCTTTCCTACCTGGGGGTAACGCCACGTCAGTGTTCCATCAGGGATGCTGTACGCCAAAAGAATCTTCTGTTGTGCTTCCGTTTGGATTTTCTTTGTGCCCGTGGCATAGTACGTTGCGCCCTCTTTGTATTCCGCGGGTTTTGAGAAAAACATGTTGCAATTCTCCAGCGCGAGAAAATAAAAGATCCGGGTCTCAGGGTTATACGACGGTGAGTACCAATTTGTAGCGCCGTCTATGCCAGGACAGATGCGTGTGCCCTCTGACGTCGGGATGAGTCCCGAAAGAATCGGGCGGCCAGTCGCATCAACTCCCTTCGCCCAGGTCACTTCATTCAGGAAGCGCGGCGCCTTTAAGAACTTTCCATTTGTTCGATCAAGAAAATACAGAAAGCCGTTGCGATTGGCTTGCACGAGCAACTTGCGACGTTCGCCATGCTCATCCACATCAATCAGCACAGGAGTCTCATTGGCGTCATAGTCGTACAAGTCATGCGGGGTAAATTGAAAATACCATTTCAATGTTCCCGTATCGACATCCAAAGCTAAGACACAATCTGTGTAAAGATCATCTCCTGGACGCGTCTCTCCTGTGAAGTCGGGCGCTGGATTGCTTGTTGTCCAGTACAGAAGATTCAATTCAGGATCATACGTGCCTGGCATCCACGTTGTGCCTCCACCATGCAGGTAAGCGTCGCCCGGCCAGCTTGCAGAACCAGGTTCTCCAGGTGCTGGTATGGTCCAGAACTTCCATCGCAAGACTCCGGTTTCGGCATCGTATGCTGCCAGAAAGCCCCGCACTCCACTGTCTCCACCTGAAGTACCTACAATGACTTGGTCCTTCACTACGAGGGGAGCGCTTGTGGCTCCATAGCCTTTTGTGGAGTCCGCATACGGCACGTCCCAAAGCACGCGACCAGAGCGCGCATCCAGGCAAAGCAGGTGCGCATTGTCGGTTTCCATATATACGCGGTTTTTCCAGAGCCCCACACCTCGATTTTTGTGGGCTGCCGCGTCATCAATGAGGCCGCTGCTTACAGCACGTTCGTGCTTCCACAGCTCTCGTCCTGCGCGCGCATCCAAAGCGGTTAAAGTGTTTGCGGCAGTCACATACATCACGCCGTTGTAGACCACCGGCGTGACTTCCAGATGCGAGGTGTTTTCCGCGTGAAACATCCATGCGGCCCGCAAATGCGAAACATTGCTTGTATTGATGCTGCTCAGGCTGCTGTACCTTTGTCCGGAATAGTCTCCGTTATAAGACGTCCAATTCTTTCCGTTCGGGCTTGCAGACACATCTTCTTTGATGTACGGCTTGCGCTCGCTGGCGGTTATTGAGTGCTCTTGGGCAGGTACAACGGCCGGGCAAAATGGAAAGGAAAGAATTCCTGCTACGAATCCAATCCAGCACAAGTTCACTTTCATTGCGTCTGGCCCGAACCTTCTATCACCACTTCTCCGAGCGATCCGCGATCCAATCCATTGGCGTCCACAAGGTGAAGCGAAACACGTCCAGGATGACCGCTGAACGCCACGGAACTCTGTAACGGGACAATTTTTCGGGGATCTACTGCCGCGATGGGCTGGGTGCCCATCACTGGTCCTCTCGAGCGGTAGAAATAAGCAACAAGTTGTCCAGGAAAGAAGACGCCAAACGTTCCGGTCATATCGATTTGTCCGTTGTCGTTGTTTTCAACCGCGCGCAAAGCCTTAAAGACCACTCCCGAGTCTCTTACGGCCTGAATACCGCTATCGCCGCGCGTCGGAAACCATTCCGTATCAAAACTATGAGATTCTCCTGGATAAAGGCGGACCATCGGAGAATTCAACTCAGCCTCCATATAAAAAGGAGGCGGCTCTTTATCCGTGTGCCCCAAAGTCACTGTGCCGTCCGGTGCCTGACGGAGCTGCGGCCCATTGGTCCAGAAAATAACCGAGGCCTTTCCAGGATACGGCTTCGTGTCGTCGTAGCGGAATCGCTCAACCATGGCATATTGAGTGGCGCCGTCCACTACGGCCAACCAGCCATCCTTCGAATCCAGCCACAGCTCCGCCGCTAGTGGGACATAATGCAAGGAAAAGATGCCATCTTCTCTGATTTTGGCTGCGGAGTTCTCCGCAGGTCCAAATCTCACGTGGTAGCGATTGAGATAGGCGCTCGTGGGATTTGCGCTGCTGAATCCCCAGATGTCCTTATTATGATGCGCTGGGTCCTTTGGGTCGGCCGTGTCGTACTGCGTTACCGACTGTACGGACCATTCGATAGGGTGTCCACTCGCGTTGGCAAACACTGTATGAAAACGTATGCGAGGAGAGTCAGAATCAAGACGGATAGTGCGCGTGAATTGTAGCCCTGTAGGCGGATCCGCCGGCCCAGTCAACGAGACTGCGCACGACTGCCCCTGTGAAAGTATGCGAAAGGTGTAAGGACTATCGTCCAACACATCAGAGTTGCCAACCCAATGTTGTTCGTCGTCATCCCCCTCCGGAAGCACCCAAATCTTGTCGCCTCCATAGTTAAACCATTCGTTGTGCGAGGGCGGAACATATTTTCCCGCATATGCCGGATTTACAAACAAAAACGGATGGTCATCAAAAATCACTTGCATGAGGCGTCCGCCATTTTGCGGTACAAATATTAACTTCACCCAGGGGTTGGAAACTTGCTGCGCTTGCCAGCCCTTGTAATTTATAGCCTCGACTTTGCACGCGGGAGCAGGTGGCTGTTGCGCATGGGCGTCGAACAGAAGAAGTCCCAGCAAAGGAAAGATCAACCGCGTTCTAAGGGGCCAATGTGTCATCGGACTATTCATTTGCACAATTTGTCTATCTCCGTTTTAGGGGTCTTTGTTGCAATTAGAGACATCTGCTCCAGGTCCGGATAGCGTCCGTCAGCATTCGGTGAACGATCGGCCGGAACAAGTTGCTGGAGCAACGTTTGCGTTGGTAAAGCGCCCTGGAAATATTCCGAGTAGACCTTGTTGAACTCGCCACTGTCCGAGAGATTGTCCAAATAGACAGTTGTGCTGACCAGCTGGCTGAAATCCATGCCAGCTTCTTCCAGGTTGTCGAGTTGATTGCGCATGGTTTGCCGGAGCTGTGCCGCCGTGGTGCTGCCGAAGACTCCGCCGTGCGGACCTGGGATGAATCCGCTTTTCGCGGAGCAATACAGAGTGTCACCCGCAAAGACGCATGGACTGGCCGTGGGGCTTGGCGACATGTTGCGAGGACGAATGGAGCGGCGAACACTTAGTTCGCGCACCGCCACGGCAGTGTATTCAATTTCTGCCTGCTGCGGCAACGCGGTCACCTGGATAGTCGCTCGCGCCGGTGTATTACCAAATTCGAAGCGACGGGCATAGCGTTCATTCATCACCTTCGGCGGTATGTTGTTCGTTAAATATGGATTCACGAACACAAAATGCCTTAGGGTCAATCCGGCTGCTTCAGCAACAGCGCTCAACCCATCTAAGGCAAGGTCTGTCTGAGCCGCTGGATCTTCTGCAAGCTTGCCACTCTGTGGATCTCTTCCCTGCATTGCTGAAATGAACAAACGATCGTGCGTCAAAATTCCTGGCGAAAACGGTCCATCCAATTTGTAGTTGGCAGGAATCACTGCTTTGCGTCCATTCAGATCATGCACGGCTATCGCATTGATCTGAATACCTGGCGAGGGGAGTTTTGCGACTCCCAGCACTGCGCCCGCGGGTGGAATGCTGGGGAAAAACTTCCTAAAAACGGTGTCGAACAGCGGGAAGTTGTCTACGTTTTCGAGGTATACCTGGACATAAACGACATGCTCCATCGTCAAGCCTGCGGCCTCGACAATTGCTTTTACGTTTTCAAGAGCCTGGGCCACCTGTTCAGAGAACTTTTCGGACGAACTACCATCTGGGCGATTGCCACTTTGTCCCGCCAGATAGACATAGCCATCCGCATCCATTGCCGACGAGCACTTGGTCGCAACCGGGTTCAGTTGAGAATAAGCAGTGCTCGCAATCAGCAAAGCAATTCCTAAAAAGCATTGGCGCATGTGCAACGTCCTCCTCGGCCCTTAAGTGCTTGACGCAGCGCAAATCGCTAAGCGGCAGGCGCTGCTCTCTGCGCGTTACTTAGAAGTTCGCGAAGCCGCTGGCCCACGATGAGGACCTCATTCGGCCGAATAGTTGAGGAAACAAGTTCCAGCTTGCTTGACCCTGACGCCGATCCCTTGCTCTTGGGGTTTGGATTTCCTTCGCGGACCGCAGGAACAATACTGGGATTGTCAGCGCCCGCTACTTCGATTACAGGATCACCCGTCCGCAACGCCTGTACGCAGTCCTTAATGGTATATCCCCACTTTTCTTGATCCCAAGAGATGCGCAGTGTAGGGTACCGGTTCCCGTCCGTTGGAACAGAAATGTCGGTCTCGACCCCCGGGACGGTTTTGACGAGTGTGGCGATGCGTTCTACACGCGCATTCCATTCCCGGTTGAGCGTATTGAGATCGTTTTTTAGCCAGGTTTCGACGGCCGTGAGAAGACCGATGATTTCCTCCTTGCCAACCTTCATGGCACGGCACACAGCACCCTCCCATGGACTCGTGTTCAACATGGCTGCCTCAATCAGATCCTTCCTGCCAAGCAGCAGGCCGCTGCACTGCGGCCCGCGAAGCCCCTTTCCTCCCGAAAATGTATACATGTCCAAGCCCATCTTCGCGTAGAGTTTGATATTGTCGATGGGAGGAATTCCCGCTGCGTCGTCCAATAACATTGGAACCCGGAACTTCTTTGCGATAGCGTTCTCCTTGTCCAGGTTATCGCCGAGATGCGTGGTATAAATCATCGCCGTGTTGTCATTGATAGCGGCGGCCAGGTCTTCCGGTGTATCCGCCAAGACAAGTTTGGCCCCTGTCAATCGAATCGCATTGTCAAAGGCACTTCTCCCTCCCATCATGATGACTTCATGTTTCAGTCCAGTGGTGTCTGGAAGTTGCCAAATATATTTGGCATCACTACCCGCCATGCAAGCCGCAGTCGCCGACGCCATCGCTCCCGCCGCGCCGGAGGTCACCATTCCGGCTTCGGCTCCTGTCAACTCCGCAAGACGACGGCTAGCCGCATGTTGCAAATCAAACATGTTGACGAAATACTCCGCTGCCTCTCGCTGGGCAGCCTGCACTTCGGGAAATTCCAAAGAGCCACTCAGATATGTCCAAGTCCCCCGGCAATTGATGACAGTCTTTACGCCCAAACGGGAATACACATTTTCGTGTCGAGATTTTCCAAACGCAGAGGCCGCACTGGCGAATGCGCTTCGGGCGGCAATCTGGCTCAGCAACGGCATTGCGGCTGCGTATCGAATAAAATTTCGCCGGCTGAAATCGGGGATGACTGTCATTTCGGGAGCCTCCGTTTGCAAATCACAAACATTACTGCATAGTTTAGAAGAGCTGCGTATTATGGTCTTCCGTGAGCCGGATACCCTAACCCTAGTCCATTTGATTTTTCCTTTCGTGGCCGGTGGATTGAGCATCTGTGGCTTCCGGACTCGGCGATTGTTGAACGATGTAACTCACCAGATCTTCAATCTCAGTTGCGCTCAATTTCTGCTGGTAGTCGCCAGGCATGGAAGGCGCGGGCGAACACTGCACGGACCGTAAGTCGGATTTTATGAACAGATGAAATTGCCCATCTGTGTCCTGTATTTGCAGAGAAGAATTGTTCTCATTGCGAATGACACCGGCAAATTGCTGACCTGAATTGTTTATGACACGTGCCAAAGTTTGGGGTGGCACTTGTTGTTCTTGCGGGTTGGCGATGGCGACGCGAATATCGTTCGCGTCGTGATCAGAGGCGAAATCGCTCAAGTCGGTTGAAAGAAAGTGGCCTTCACCGTGCATCGCGTGGCAATCGGCACATCCTCCTTTGCCAAAAAATATTTGGCGGCCATGGACAGGATTTCCGGCGTCACTTCGAGTCTCGTGCTTCGCCTGTAGAAAACGCAAATAGTCCAAAATGGACCGAAGCTTAAGGTCGCCTAAGCCATTGAATGCCGGCATTCCCTTGCTGGGGATTCCATCGCGGAGAATGCGGGTAAGTTCCGAATCTGACTTGGATTTGGCAGCCGACCCGCGGCCAATAGTCGGCGCATGCTCGCCGCCGGCGCCGTCGAGTCCATGACAGACAGCGCAAGTGGTCTCAAACAGGTTCTTGCCGCTGCTGTGCTCGACCGGCGTTCCTTGGCTCGTCAAGTTTGAAGTTTGAGATTCAGCGTTGCTGAGTAGCGCGGCGAAGGCCAAGGCAAGGCCAGCGACCGTCAGCCGACCGCAAAGCTGGTTTCGCATCTCTCTCCTATGACCGGCACCACAGCTGTCGCCTAAGGCATTCAATAGTTCCTGAGGATGATTGGGCGAGCCGGCAGCGAATCCCGACTCCAACGCGTTGCAGTACTCCCGTGCCGGGCCAGATAACAAAACTATTTTTGGGGGCGATTGTGGAATGCCAAAAGAACGCTCTCCCAAGACAACCAGCTGCCCACCCGTGGCTCAACACTTTTCGCCTCTAATTCTCGTCTGCAAAAAAGCCAGCAACGAAAATATGCGAAAGCATTAGAAACTATTGACAACTCTGGATACACCGAAGCTTAATTGGTTGTCAATTGGAATATGACGGAATACTTCGAGATGACACTTATTTTCGCTCCATGAAATTGTGAACCACTCCCATATTCTCGTCGAGAGAGGAAAGGGCGCCGGAATGAGCTAGTGTTGTGGGATTTCACGACGGTGTTTCCAGACTGGGTTCGCTACTTAGAAAGGAGGCAATCAGGTTTGTGCCAAACATACCTTGCCTCTTTCAAATCAAGGAAACATCCTCGAGACCTGAGTGCTATTGCTTAACGGCGATCACGGAAACCTCAATGCGCGCATTGTTTACCAAAGCCGCCGCCTGAATCGTGGCCCGCGCGGGCTTCGGATCAGGCATGATTTCCTTGTACACTTTGTTCATGTCCCCAAACTCCTGAATATCTGCCAGATAGACGGTCACGGAGACGATGTCGGACATTTCGAATCCCGCGGTTTTAATCACTTTTTGAATATTTTCAAGCGCCGCTTTGGTCTCGGCGGCAATCCCACCGGCTGCCAGTTTGCCGCTCTCATCGGATCCTTCTTGTCCCGCCACATACAAAGTCTTTCCTGCAATCACCCCGTCGCTAAAGGGAAGGCCCTTGCCGCCGCCAAGATTGATGTGCTTATGCTTCTCGGCGTAGCAGTTCGAACTGGCGATTAGTCCCAATGCGAACACGATGAATACGGCGAAGGTGCCCGGGAACAGTCGTTCTGGCATTTTCATTTTTTGAAGTCCTTTAGCGTGAAATGAATTTTAGGTCTTTCCAGCAAACCGGAAACAATGTACATTCCGCGAATGGATTTGGGAATAGAAACATATCAACCAACAACGCAATTTTACGAAACCGCCATGCTCAGAGGCTGGCAGTATACCGCTGTTTTTTTTAAAACAATATCGTGTATGCCCGCACCCAGATGTGTGGATCGATAGCCCCCACAGGGGCTCGGCACCACACCTCCGCGCTGTTTTAATTTGGTGACAGGGAGCGATCATGGGCAAAGCAGCAGGAGATATGAACCGCAGAGCATTCCTTAGCAAGACAGCCACGGTGATTGCCGGAAGCGCGGCTTTCGGGAGCACCGCGTTGTCCTATGCTCGGATTATCGGCGCGAATGATCGCATTTCCCTGGGCCACATCGGAATCGGAAGCCGCGGGGATGATCTTACCGAGATTGTGCGGCGGTTGAAGGACAGCCACAACGTAGATATGACGGCCGTCTGCGATTTATGGTCAGTGAACCGGGACAAGGCGCGCACGGCGAATGGGAAGTATTACGGCAGGGAGCCGCGCGCGATGCAACATGTGGAAGAACTACTCGCGCTGAAGGATGTGGACGCAGTGTTGATTTCCACGCCCGAGCATTCCCATTCGCCGATCCTGAAGCTGGCAGCCGGGGAGGGCAAGGACGCGTACGTTGAGAAGCCGATGGGTAACGTGCTGGCCGAGGTGAAGGCTGCGCGCGACGCAGTGGTGACCCGCAACTTGATCGTGCAAGTGGGGACGCAGCATCGAAGTGAGCCCTATCCGAAAGCGGCACGTGAGGTAGTGCGAAGTGGTGAACTAGGACAAGTGAGCAAGATTGAAATCGTGTGGAACTATCATGGTCCGCGGTGGCGCGGACGGAAAGAAGTGGCGCAGATCCGCGAGGCGGACACGGATTGGGGGAAATGGCTGATGACCAAACCGCAACGGCCGTTCGATCCGCGCCTATATTTCGAATTCCGGCTGTACAAAGAGTTTTCGAGCGGAATTTCCGACCAATGGATGAGCCACGGGATCGACCTAGTGCACTATTTCATGGACGATCGCGTGCCACGGTCGGTTATGGCACACGGCGGAATATTTGCCTGGCGTGACGGACGGGAAAATCCAGACACGTTTCAGGCACTGCTGGAATATCCGAAGGGATTCTTGGTGAGTTACGCGACGAGTTTTGGGAATGATTCGCCTGGGTACACGCGCTACATGGGAAAGAAGGCAACGCTGGTTAACATAGGCGGCGAGGGCAGCCCGCGCTACCAGGTTGTGGAAGAAAAAGGTAACCACGAGGACAATTGGGAGATCGACAGGCAGCGGGGGTCTAGATACATTCAACTACCGGATGACAAACAGCTGGCGCCGATGGCGATCGATGACATGTCCGTCGAGCACATGGCGAACTGGTTCGAGTGCATTCGTTCGCGGCAGCAGCCCATCGCGACCGTGCACGATGGCTTCGGGCATTCGGTCGCGTGCACGATGGCGGCGGAATCGTACTGGACGGGCAAGAAACTTTATTGGGATCCAGCGAAAGAAGAGATTTTGGACCGCGCGCCACGGGCGATGTGAAACTAAATGTTGCTGCACTTCATCTCGTCCATCAGGTGATCGCATGAGCGCACGCACAGAGCCATGATGGTCAGCGTAGGATTCTGGCAGGGATCAGTGTAGATACGCCTGCTAACCAGAAGAACTTTTCGGCAAGTATTTCGGCGATGGACGACGAATCGCAGAAGCGCTTCGGGTATCCGTTCGCGGCTCTCAGCCCATGATGATCAGCGCGAGGATCTTTCCAAGCACCGCGGTGCCGAAGCATGCCGCAGTGATCAGCGGAATCAACAGGTAATCGGCGCCCATTGCAAAACCAAAGGCCAGGGCAAAAAACCACGTGGCAGTTGGCTGGCTACCGCAATACTGGCTAAAGAACACAGTTATTGATCGCTCGTCTCTGAATCGCTCCTCGGGCACGAACGTTGCTCAACCGGCTGTTTCGGCTGACCAAGACTCTACGCCGAGCCGAGAGAGATTTCGCCTGAACTAAGAGATTTAGCTTGACAATTGAAAGACAGGTGGTAAAAGATCGCGTTCGTAATGGTTCGCAATAAATCGAAGATACGTGTGACAACTGATGCAACACGGGCAAACTAGAGAACCGGCCTCTCGGGGGATCGCGTACCGCGGATTTCGACAAATTCTTTCCGTGACGGTGAGAACAATAGAACCTCCGCGGAGTATGCCAATAACGGCGGTATCGTGGTCAACATTGCCGGAGCCAACCAACCTGGAGTTTTGTGGAGAGCTCTTTAACGTACTGATTCATCCCAACTTTCTCTTTGCCAAGAGTGATCCTCAAAGCGGTAACAACTCGACCATCCAGGGCACGCCGCAATTTGGAGATAAGACCGCGGCGCGTGACCCGCAGCTGGGGCTTTGGATTTAGGTTCTGAGGCAGGTAGAGGTAAATTAGGAAGGCTTGCTTTTACTTACGTTTTGGTGCTGTCAGTTTTACGCTCAGTAATTCTGGGAGGTCCAAGATGTCCATTCGTTGCGCTGATTCCTGCTTTCGTCGTTGGAGTTTCTTTCTCACCGTGCTTTTCCTCGTTCATCAGGCTGCGCTGGGACAGGGCAGTTACACGGCGCAAGTGCGCGGCACGGTCACGGACCCTGCCCACGCCGTGGTGAACAACGCCAAAGTCACAGTGACCAATGAGTCGACCAGTATTGCGACCACCGGGACCACCAACACTAGTGGAGAGTATGTGGTGAACGGGCTGCGCCCCGCGAGCTACACCATCAAGGTGGAGGCGCCTGGCTTCCGCGATATGGTGCGGACCGGACTGGTGCTGGCGGTGAGCCAACAGGCCACGGTGGATTTCACGCTCAACCTGTCGTCGACCAGCGAATCGGTAACCGTGACCGAGACCGCGCCGCTGCTGGATACGGGAAGCTCAGCGCTGGGCACGGATGTTACGAACGAGTTCGTAAGCCGGATGCCACTGCAGGGGCGGGACGCCACGCAACTGGTGTATCTGTCGGCCGGAGTCACCAAGCTGAACAATGCGGATGCCTATCCAAACGGAACTGACTTTTCCTCCAACGGGCAGCGCTATGGCTCGGCGGAAATCCGGCTGGATGGCGGTCTAGCGACCGGTCCCGAACAGGGGGAGGGGGCAACCAACAATCTAAGTTACATGCCGTCGACCGAGGTGATCCAGGAATTCAAGGTGCAGAATAACAGCTTCGCGGCCGAGTATGGCAGCAATGGCGGGACGGTCGTGAATGTTCTGATGAAGTCGGGGACCAACAAGTTTCACGGGAGTGGCTGGTGGTTTGGGCAACGGCCGTGGCTGAACGCCAACAATTTCTTCGCCGCACGGAATGGAATACCGAGGACCGGGCCGACACACGATCAATACGGATTTTCCCTGGGCGGTCCCATCTTCAAGGGGAAGACTTTCTTTCTGGTTGATTTGGAGAGACAGAGGAACATCTCGAAGAACCTGATCAGCGCGAGAGTTCCGACTGCACTGGAGCGGCAAGGCGACTTCACCCAGACGTTGACGCAGGATACCGACGGGAATACCGTGCCCGTGCAACTCTTCAACCCCTTCAATGTCGACTCGGATCCCTCGAGTCCTACTTACGGCGACCGGCAGCCTTTTCCGGTTGATCCAACCACCGGTAGCACGGAAGTAATTCCCCAGTCCATGATGAGCCCGGTCTGGAACCTGCTGAACGCTAAGAATGCGTTTCCCTTGCCTACGGGTCCGATCGACAACTCGGGCAATAATTTCAATCAGGCGGTCACCGAAACCTCGCCCTCAACCCAATTTGACATCAAACTGGACCACCAACTCACGAACAAGGTCCATTTGATGGGCCGGTATAGCCAGAACAGTGCTCATGACACAACTCCGGGTTTGTTCCAGGATGGGTCGACGACGCAAGTGACCACGCGCAACGTGGGCCTGGAGCACGCCTGGACACTGCGTCCGAACCTGCTTCTGACCAGCCGGTTTGGATTGGATCGGTACTTTCAGAACGAACAGCCGCAAGCGATCGATCCCGCACAGTTCGGGTTTCAATCGATTCTGACGCAAGCCAACAACATCGTGAGAATGACTGAGGTTAATGTGGACAATTACGCGTCCTTGAATGGTGGCCCGAACGGTGGCCAGTGTTGCATTACTACCGTCAATGGGCACACCCAGTACGTCTACTCCTCATCGCTGAATTGGGTCAAAGGGAACCACGTGCTGAAATTTGGCGGGGAGCAGCGGCTGTTCTTCAACAATTTCTTTCAACCCGACGACGCGACTGGGCTGTTTCATTTTTCCGGGTCCACAACGGCGGCCAATGCCATTTTTGACCCTTTGAGCCAGGATGGAGACGCGATGGCGGCGTTGGAACTGGGATGGCCGAGCGACGGCCACATCAACATCAAGCCGGCGGTGCTGGAGAAATCCAAGGAGACCTCCTTCTACGCACAGGATGACTGGAAAGTGACATCCAAGCTGACGCTGAGCCTGGGATTGCGTTACGAGTGGAGCGTGCCCTACACAGAGCGCTTCAACCGCATCCAATTCAGCAATTTCACGGGAAACAGCGGGGTTACTGTGGATCTGACACCGCCATCGAGCGGGATCGTGGACAACAATGGGGATCCCGTCGACTTGAGCAGTCTAGGGCTGGGACCAAAGCAGTTGCTGGGAACCACGGTGTTCCCGAGCTCGAGCAAGCGGCATGTTCCAGTCGACCGCAACAATTTTGGACCGCGGTTGGGCTTTGCTTATCAGGTCGCGAAGGACACCGTCCTCCGCGGCGGCGCGGGGCTCTTCTACGGGCTTTCGTCCGCTACCAACTTCCAGTATCCGGGAACGGCGTTCCAGGACTCGGCGGCCTTTCACATCTCGCTGGACGGTGGCGTAACCCTTGCCCCGGGTTGGGCACTCAACAACGTATTTCCCACACTGCCTCCCAACACGCTTCCGCAGGCGCAAGGAACCAAGTACGGCGCGTTGGCCGAGTGGGGGCTGGGGAACGGCAACGATCTGGCGACAAGCTCGGATCGCAACCCGGAGATTTATCAATGGAACCTTGGGTTGCAACACCTGTTGCCCGCCGGGATTGTCATTTCCGCCGACTATTCAGCGAATCGCAGCACGCACTTGCCCTGGGGAGGAGCGACGCGAAACCGCGATACGCTGCCGACCGCGGCGCGGAACCTGTGCGATTCGACGTGCCAGTCTTCTCTGGTGCCGAATCCATTTCAGGCGATGTTTACCGGTCCGAACGCGGTTTTCAACCAGCCTGATTCCATCTACAACAACCCGACGATTCCGCTGGGCAATCTGTTGCGGCGTTTTCCACAATTCGACGGGGACTTTGAGGGGCTGCCCCTGCTAGCGGCGAGTTCCTGGTACAACGGGCTGCTGGTGCGGTTCCAGAAACGTCCCAGCCACGGGTTGAGTTTTGAAGGGAACTACACCTGGTCGAAGGCGACTGACTACTCGTCCTATGGGGCTAACAGCTTCATCTTTTTTGAGGGGTCGGGCCTGGGAAATCCGCAGGACATCAATAACCTGAAGGCGGAACACTCGATTGGGGCCAATGACACGCCGCAGCGGTTTGTGCTGGCGGCTGTCTATGACCTGCCGTTCGGGCGTCAGCGATGGATGGGGGGAGGCATGAACCGGATCCTGGACGCGATCGTCGGCGGCTGGTCCCTGAACGGTCTCTTGACCCTGCAATCCGGGCAACCCGTGCCATTCGCCTTGGCCGATTCGAGCATTGCCGATGGCCAGCAGCGGCCGAATATCACCTGTTCGAATCTCACGACCGGGCTCAGCTTGCATGATGTGGCTTTCTCCAACGACCCGAACGCAAGTTACTATAACGGCAATTGCTTCAGTATTCCTGATGACCAAGTGCCGGGCAATGCTCCCCGGTTTTCCGCCAATGCACGCGGGGAAGGGATCAAGAATATTGACATGGGGATCTTCAAGGACTTCGTGGTGCGAGAGGGAATGAAACTGGAGCTGCGAGCCGAGTTCTTTAATATCACCAACACGGTTCGTTTCCGGACACCCGATTCGTTCCTGGGAGACACCACTTTCGGCAAAGTCACCCGACAGGTGAGCAGCTCCCAAGCAGGCGGGCCGCGCACTGGCCAGCTTGCGATAAGGTTCGAGTTCTGAGGGCGGGTGTGGACTTGGTAAGATGCCTGGCGAACAATCGAGAACAGCCCGTGGTGAAGCTCTGATTTAGAGATAGTGCGTAAAGGCGATACTCGTCTTGTCTTGCTGGAATGATGGGTGTGAAGCATCGTTCGCGCCGAACTCGTGCCTTCACGAGTCACCACGACCAGGCATACGCTTCGACTGGCGAGTCAGCTCCTGCGCTCAGCACGCCGGTCTTTCCATCGATCATGCTGCCTGCGCTAGAGGCCATAGACCAAGGCGGTGCGACATGCAACTCGTGACCGCGTGCGATGAGTTCCCTTTGCGTTTCGGGAATTCGTGCCTCCACGCTCATGCCGCCCGGAACCATAGTGTGCGGGAACGGCGAATGTGTTCAAGTCGAGCTCAAACATACGAGTTGGCGCAAACCCAGGGAAGAAGATGAAGAACAGAGCAAAAGATGAAGCGTTGGCGGTGAAAGTATTCGATGATAAAGGTGCTCTGGCGATGGTCGCTGCGGAACAGGCAGCGGCGAGCATTCGCCGGGCGATTCATGCTCGCCAACGGGCCCGTATTATTGCCGCCACTGGGGCGGCTCAGTTTGAATTCCTGGAAGCCTTAACCAAGGTGGCAGATATCGATTGGCAGTGCGTCGAGATGTTTCATCTGGATGAGTACATCGGCTTGCCGATGTCACATCCGGCAAGTTTCCGCAGGTTTCTCCAGGAACGCTTGATTCAAAAGGTCGGGATAACCAAATATCACTTCCTCGACGGCGATACCGACCCGTTAGCGACAATCCAGCGAGTAGGAAAAGCCCTGATTGCCTCGCCGATCGACATCGCCTTCGTTGGCATTGGTGAGAACGGCCATCTCGCGTTCAATGATCCCCCCGCAGACTTCGAAACCGAGGAACCTTACTTGGTCGTCAATCTGGACGAAGCCTGTCGGCTCCAGCAGGTCGGAGAGGGATGGTTCGCGAGTATTTCCGAAACACCGAAGCAGGCCATTTCGATGTCAATACGGCAGATCCTCAAGGCGGAGGAGATTCTTGCAATCGTGCCAGATTCACGGAAGGCGAAGGCCGTCCAAGCTTGCCTCGAGGGAGAGATCAGCCCGATGGCTCCAGCTTCGATTTTGCGCCGTCACGAAAACACGACCGTGTACCTCGACAAGAACTCGGTGGCATTACTGACGCAAGAGACGCGTACTTTTGTCTAGCACCGGCATGCTCGCTTGGCAGCGGCTGAATTTGCCAGAATCGAGATATCCGGCGTGAGGGCGCTGAGGCATGGTGCCATTCCGGCGTTGCGCTGGTGGATCGGCGGGCTCCTATTTGCGTCGACCGTAATAAATTACATTGACCGCCAAACCCTCTCGCTTCTCGCCCCTTACCTCAAGCTGCAGTACCACTGGACCAATTCCGACTACGCTGACATCGTCATCGGATTCCGCGTGGCCTACTCGATTGGGCAGACGGTATGTGGCCGGCTGATGGATCGCGTCGGCGCTCGCCGGGGCTTGACGCTAACAGTCGCTTGGTACTCGGTAGCGTCGATGCTGACTTCGCTGGCAAGCGGCTTCTACAGTTTTATGGCATTTCGCTTCCTGCTGGGAGCGGGCGAATCTGGGAACTGGCCAGCTGCGACCAAGGTCGTCGGGGAATGGTTTCCCAAGCGCGAACGCGCTTTGGCTACGGCGCTGTTCGATAGTGGTAGCTCGATCGGAGGGGCGATCGCACCCTTTATCGTTCTCGGCATTTATTTCCGTTGGGGCTGGCGTCCCGCGTTTGTGATCCCAGGATTCCTGGGACTGATCTGGTTGCTTGGCTGGCGATGGCTCTATGGGCCGCCCGATCAACATCCCCGGATCCCTCCCGTGGAACTCGGTCTCATCATGGCGGAAAGAGGTGCCATTAGCTCTCGGCAGAATGGCGAAACCGGCCTGCGATGGAAAGACCTTCTGAAACTGCCGCAGACGTGGGGAATTATTATCGCGAAGGCTTTCAGTGATCCAGTCTGGTTCTTCGTTACCGATTGGTTCCCTATTTACTTGGTCGCAAAAGGGATCGATCTGAGGAGCGGGTTAGTGGCAGTTTGGATTCCTTTTATCGCTGCGGACATAGGAAACTTTTTCAGCGGTTGGATGTCGGGTTACTTGATCAAGGGTGGATGGTCCCTAGGCGCGGCTCGAAAGGCCCTGGTTGTATTTGGCGGTGTGGGGGTGACTCTGCTCATTCCGACGATACTCACGACGAATCTCTACCTGATTACACTGCTTTTCGCGCTCTCGACCTTCGCATACGCCTGCTTCACCACGATCGCCAATGTGCTTCCGTCGGATGTATTCAACAACGAGTCTGTCGCATCAGTCAGCGGTTTGAGCGGGACTGGGGCCGGCATTGGGACGATCATTGCCTTCAAGTTAGTCGGGCATTTTTCCGATGCGAGACAGGCGACTGCGACTCACGCTTTCGATCCGATTGTGGTGGTGGCCGGATTGGTCCCATTTGTGGGAATGATTCTCGTGCTACTGCTTGTGCGTAACACAAAAGCTACGGATGAAGGCCTGGTACGGGAAATCTAGAACTGCGCTGTAGTTTCCATAGTTGCGGCATTGTCGTCCCTAAGGCCTTCGAATTGACCCCGCGTGATGTCGGGCTGATAAGATATTTTGCACTTCGTTGCGGATCTGGTGGATTCGCGACGTAGGAGCAACCGTGAACCGCTATCCCAGCCCGTTCGTTGCCGTTCCGGTGTGACGCCGGTGTCCGCCGTGCTTTCTCTTCTGTTGATTTTATGTGGCTGCCTTGCGACAGGTTGTGGTTCGGGCGGCATGTCGTCAGTCACCGTGCCACCTCCCGCACCGCAGCCAACTAGTGTGACCGTGGTGGTGTCCAGCACCGCCAATGGTCAGTTCACAAACTTTTACGTCGACATTACCAGCATCAGCTTGACAAACCAGGCGGGCACCAAGGTCAGCGTTCTGGCAGCGCCGCAAAGCACGGCATTTACCCAAACTCAAGAGGCTGAATTCATTCATTTGAACGGTCGGATGGCGCCGTTCCTCACGGCGATGGTGCCTCAGGGTGTATACACCTCGGCGACTGTTACTTATTCCTACGCCCAATTCACCCACGTCAGGCTGACTGCGTCGGGCGGGCTGGAAACGGTTACGGACGCGGTTGGTGGGCCCAACTCGATTCCACAAACTGCCAGCGTGACCCTGCCTGCTCCGCTCGCCATCCATGGCAGCGCCATGGCCGTGTCGTTGGATCTGCAGGTGTCGCCCTCCGCGACGTTCACGAATCAGGGCGCCGGACAGCCAGATACATATGCGATAACGCCGATGTTCACGCTCACTCCGGTCGCACCCAGGCCGCAATCTCAGGTCCAAGTAATGGGAGTCGATGGGCTAGTTTCTTCCATCAATAGCGGGAGCAATAGCCTGAACCTGATGATCGACTACGGCTTTAACAATCCCTCGTTTCCGGACAGCTCGACTTTTACAATTGCGACCAACGCGAGCACCGTTTACCAGGGCATCGGCAACTTCTCCGCGCTTGCTGCGGGCATGATCGCGAATCTGGATCTTACGCTTCAATCGGATGGCTCGCTGCTGGCGACGCGCATTGAGGTAGATGACCCCGGCACCCCGAACGTCCTGACAGGTCCCCCCCCCGCGACGGTGTTCGGCGCGCAAGGCGAGATCTTCGACCTGGGCCGCACAAATGAGGAGTTCAACCAGAGCGTCGTTCCGGCAAGCAACTTCATGAACTATTCGTTCGACGCCAGTACCGCCTTTAAGCTCTCAGGAGAGATGGCGGTGCCATCGAATCTTCCGTTCTCCGTAACGTTTAATAGTTCCAACGTGTTCGCCGGCCAAAACGTTTCGGTTGCCTCGCAACTGATTGTGACTTCAGGAGGCACGAACACGCATGCAACGACGGTAACGCTGATGTCGCAGACGATCAACGGAACGATCACGGGAGTGTCGAGCAGCGGCGGATTCACGGTGTACAGCGTCTCGCTCGCCGCGTACGACCCGTTTCCCATCCTGGCGGTGCAACCCGAGCAAACCACGGCGCTGCAGAATCCGTCGTCCATCGAGGTTTACGTGGACAGCAGCACGCAGATGCTGAATTCCGCCGCGATTGCGCCGGGGAATGTGCTGCGCTTCAACGGGCTGATCTTCAACGACAGCGGGACGCTGCGCATGGTGTGCCGGCAGGTTAATGACGGCGTCGCGGAGTAAAGGCAAAGTGCCCGATCGCAACTTACTGAAACTACGCAACACGGATGGCTACCTGAAGCAGTTTCAGTAAGTCATGGAAGTTCGTGGATCATAAATAGCGCAAGAAACATGCTCGTTCGCGGTGACCAATCAGGCTGGCAAACCGGGCGCCAAAAGGAGAATCTTCCCAATGCCGCCTTTCTCTCCAAGCACGTGTGCTTCAGCCGCGTCACGCAGTGGCATCCGACGGCCAATTGGGAGCACGAACTTGCCGTCGCGCACATCATCGGCAAACTCACGCACCTTGGATGGATCAGGGTGAGCGAACACGCGCGTAATCTTCACGGACGGGTTGTGCGTCGCCGCGCCTTCCTGCAATACGCTGGTGTAGCCAAAAGAGCCGCCAGGTTTTATCTTCGCGATCAGCTTGGCCGCAACTTCACCGCCAACCGTGTCCGCGATTGAATCAACCAAGCGGAATTTCTCAATCGCTTCGTCGTCATCAATCGCCAGTACGCCGGGAACACCCAGGGAGCGGGCTCTGTCCAGTTCTTTCGCGCGAACACCTGCAATTACTTCCGCGCCTATTTTCTTTGCCGAATGCACTGCCGCGCGCCCGACACTACCCAACGCTCCAGTTATCAGAACAACCTGCCCTTTTCGCACGTTTGTTGCGAGGCGTACAAGCTGGTCTCCAGTAAGTGCAATCAGCGGTATGGCCGCCGAGTCTGCGAGCTCTACGCCATCCGGCAGATGCGACAGTTCCGAATCATCCACTGCCACCAATTCGGCGTAGGTCGCATGGGTAAAAGCAAGAACCCGGTCGCCGGGCTTGAAATGCTTCACATTTGCGCCGACCGCGCGTACGACGCCACTCACGTCGCGGCCCAGAATTGCAGGAAACGACAACGGAAAATCCTTCTGTCGCATCCCTGAACGTATCTTCCAGTCAATCGGATTGACGCTCGCAGCAGTCGCCGCGATCAGCACCCCACTTCCGCTAATCTCCGGTTCGGGAACGTTATCTTGAAATTTCAGTTTTTCAGGACCACCGTACTCATGCAACACCACTGCTCTCATCGCGTATCTCCCATGCCGGACCACACGCATATTAAGCTTACCAATCAGATTCAGATCTGGGGGAACCGACTCAGTTCTGTTCACTCAAAACGCGCCGGGCAAAGGCAATGACAATCCGCGCATTTCAGACGGAGCTAGATGTACGCCTCGCTTTTGCCCAGCGGAGCGTTACCAGCAACTCCTGCCTCGTTCACCCGAGGTACCGCGAGTCTAATTGATTTTGCCCGCGGCCGGACCCACGGCGGTGGCCTGCTTGGTCTTGGGGTCAATGCCGATCAGCGCCACTCCGCCCACTCCGCTGCGGCTGGCGGTAACCACGTGGCCGCGAGCCCTCAAGTCGGCCTGCACTGCTTCGGGGAGGGTGTTGGGCACAGAGAGGCTGCCCAGGCTGGCACGGTCCTGACCGAAGGAGCTGATGAAATGCGTGGTAGAGAAGCGCGGCGCCTTAAACGCCTCCTCGGGACTCATGCCGAACTCCACGTAGTTGAGGATGACCTGGATGGCTGCCTGATCCTGCTGGTCACCGCCCGCTACCGAGATCGCCATCACGGGTTGGTTGTCGTTGGCATTGTTACGGAAAAGCAGCGTGGGGCTCAGCGTAATTCGCGGCCGCTTGCCGGGCTGGATCACGTTCGGAGTTCCCGCAAATGTGTTCAGGCTGCTGAGCCGACTTCCGTGAATAATGCCCGTGCGTCCGGCCACGCCAGCTGTGCTCGACAGGCCGCTGGGAGTCGCTGCGATGACGTTCCCAAACTTATCCGTCACACACATGACGGTGGTTCCGCCATGCCAGGGTCCGGTAATGGTGGGTGGCTTGGTCGGTTTCATAGTGTAGGGCACAGCGCCAGAGAATCGGCTATGTCATAGTCGAATCGTTGAGCCGCTTTGCTCGTAACGTCGCCGATCAGGCGCTGCTATAGCTGAGTTGCGAGAGAATGGCATAACTCTGCTCTCTGTGGCCGAACCGAACGTCGATAACACAGCGGCGGGACGAATGGCGGCGGGCGTTCATGGCGTCTTCAATCAATACTTCTCCGACGCGCTGTCGGAGAAAATGAAAGAACGGTCGGCTGCTAGTGTCCGTGCGGGTCGTTGGCCCTGGGCCGCATCTCTCGGTTATGTCAACGACCCTAAGCACGGTGACGGTGCGAACATTAAGCCCGACCCGTTAACGGGATCACTCGTGCGCGAAGCCTTCGAGTCGTATGCGACCGGTCAGTACACCAAGATTCAAGTCTTGAAAATCATTACCGACAAAGGGCTGAAGACGAAGCGTGGCCAGAAGCTGACCGCGCAAACGTTTGATGCTCTCTTGCGTAAGCCCATCTATGCGGGCTGGGTGTACTCGTCGAGTGTGGGTGCACCGGTGAAGGGCTTGCACGCCCCAGTCGTGAGTCAAGAGCTATTCGACACCGTGCAGCGAGTGTTGTCTGGGCGCAAACTGTCGAGCGCACCGAAGCGGAAGGACAATCCAGCGTTCCCATTGAAACATTTTGTTAAGTGTGGCATCTGTGGGACGCCGCTGACTGGTGGAATGAACAAAGGCAAGCTGAAGCATTACGCCAACTACTGGTGTCGGAACTCCGAGTGCAGAGCCGTGAAGGTATCGAAGTCCGTGCTTGAATCCGAGTTTATCGAGCATCTCCAAACGTTGCGACCGGAAGCAGCGACCACCGCCCAGTTCCCTGCAATCGCAGCCGATGTATGGGCACGAAGGCGGGGCGATACGGGTGTGGCGACCGGGGTACTTACAGCCCGCCTAGAAGAACAGAAGAAGCTGAAGGCAGAACTGCTTCGGGCCAGACTCCGTGGCGAAGTGAACCAAGCCGACTACGCCCAAGCCAATGCCGACTTCGATGACGATATTGACGGCATCACCCGAGAGTTGCACGCCGTGCGGTCGCAGCGTGGAACGCTCGACGCCTTCCTGCGCTTTGCGAAGCTGATGCTGGTGGACGTTGCGGCCGCGTGGCAGCGGGCGGACGCGGAGCAGAGGCTGCGTGTTCAAAATTTTCTGTTCCAAGGTGGCGTCGCGTACCACCGAAACCAGAAGTTTTTGAACACCGCTAACCCATCGTTGTTTCAACAACTAAGCGGGCTGGCTCAGGGCGAAAGAGTGGTTGGCGTCCCCGACGGGATTTGAACCCGTGTTACCGCCGTGAAAGGGCGATGTCCTAGGCCAGGCTAGACGACGGGGACCACACTGTTTGAGGTGGGAGCCTGCGGCTGAATGTTTGATGGTAACAGTGCGGCGGAGAGAGTGTCAAAAACGATCGCATCGGGCAGTCTTCCGATTTCACACATGATGCGGTTCGGAGTAGTTGCCGGCGGCCATTTAGAATAGAGTGCGGCGGACACCTGTGCTCGTGCAATGGAGTTGAATGCCTGATCCTCTTTATCTCAGTCTTTGGTTTTCCAGCTTTGAGGCGGACGATATGTTGCCTCATGCCCTGGCGGTGATGCGGCAATTTTCATTTTCGGTGCAGCAGCCTGGAATCACTTATCTGGCGCTGCATCCCGTCTCGTGGAATGAACCTACCATTCTTGAACGACGTTTCAGACCGGGCGTTTCACCGGAAGAAGCTGTGCTGATCGCCTCCGACCTGCTGCATGAAGACTACGCCTACATGTTTGAAGCGTTTTGGGATCTGTGGGTGGTGGCCGAAAACGGGGAGTGGACGTTGCAGCCGTCGCAGGTGAAGTTTCTGGTGCATGGCACCGAGTTTGATGACGGAGTGTACCAGCAGGAAGGCCACATCCAGGTGGACCTTGGGCCTGGACTCGCCGTTTCTTCAGGAAGATGTGCCGCTGACCGTCGAAGCGGCGGCGAGAGTGCGCGCCAACGTGCAGAAACTGGTGGAGTTCACCAGCAAGGTGGAAAAGAATTCTGGAGCCAATGCGCGCCTGCTGTGGTCGGAGTCGGATCAGAACTTTCGCGCAGAAGTTGATCGCCCGGTTGCAGAGAGTGCAGTAGACCGGGACTCCACTTTCGAAAATCGCGACGGAGCACCGACAGCAGCAGCACACAGCGCGAGCATTCGAACCGCGAATGCGCCTCTGCGCGTGCTCTCCCTGCTGCTAAAACCTACTTCGTTCTTCCGCCCTCGACCTTCAGCTTGTCGGTGGCCGCCGCTTGTGCCGCCGCCAGACGTGCTGTCAGGACGCGGAAGGGCGAGCATGACACGTAGTTCAGTCCCACCTGGTGGCAGAACTCGACCGACGACGGTTCGCCGCCGTGCTCGCCGCAGATGCCGACTTTCAGGTCGGGGCGGGTCTTGCGTCCGCGCTCGGTTGCCATCTTTACCAACTGGCCGACGCCTTCCGGATCGAGCACGGCGAATGGATCCTGCTTCAGGATGCCTTCTTCCAGATAGGTCGGCAGCACCTTGTTGATGTCGTCGCGCGAGAAGCCGAACGTGGTCTGGGTGAGATCGTTGGTGCCGAAGGAAAAGAACTGGGCTTCCTTCGCGATCTCATCCGCCACCAGCGCGGCCCGCGGCAACTCGATCATCGTGCCCACCAGGTAGTCGACCTTTCTTTCTTTTTCCTCGAAGACTTCTTTGGCGACGCGGTGGACGATCGCTGCCTGGTTCGCCATTTCTTTCAGCGTGGCAGTGAGCGGAATCATGACCTCGGGAAAGACCTTCACGCCGTCCTTGGCCACCGCCACCGCGGCCTCGAAGATGGCGCGGGCCTGCATCTCGGTGATCTCCGGATAGGTGATTCCCAAGCGGCAGCCGCGATGTCCGAGCATGGGATTGAATTCGTGCAACTCCTCCACCCGGCGCAGCAGGGTTTTCAGTCCCTTCAGCTTTGGGCGATTTCGGCTTGGTGGCTTCGAGCACCGCGATCTCGACCATCAGGTCTTCGCGGCGCGGCAGGAACTCGTGCAACGGCGGATCGAGAGTGCGGATGGTGACCGGGAAGCCGTCCATCGCGCGAAATACGCCGACGAAATCGGCGCGCTGCAACGGCAGCAATTTCTTGAGCGCGGCGCGGCGGTCTTTCTCGGTGTTGGCGAGAATCATGGCGCGCATGTGGGGCAGCTTCTTTTCGCCGAAGAACATGTGCTCGGTGCGGCAGAGACCAATGCCCTCGGCGCCGAAAGCGCGCGCCTGGATGGCATCGCGCGGAATGTCGGCGTTGGCGCGCACGCCCAGTTTGCGGAACGGCTCGGCCCAGCTCATCAGCTTCATCAGTTCAGGATCGTCGGGCTTCGCCGCCATGGTGCCGAGCTTGCCTTTGATCACGCGTCCGGTGGTGCCGTCGAGCGAAATCCAGTCGCCGGCTTTGAACACTTGACCTTTCACCCGCATCTCGCGGGCCTTTTCGTCCACTTCGATATCGCCGGCGCCGGCCACGCAACACTTGCCCATGCCGCGCGTGACCACGGCAGCGTGGCTGGTCATGCCGCCGCGCGAGGTCAGAATTCCGGCCGCCACTTCCATGCCGTGAATATCTTCGGGCGTGGTTTCCGCGCGCACCAGAATGACGGGATTTCTTGGTCGCGCCGTGTCCAGCTTTTTCTACCGCTTCGTCGGCGGTGAAAACGATTTGTCCGACGGCCGCGCCCGGCGATGCCGGAAGGCCGGTGGCCAGCACTTCTACCTTGCCGCTCTTCTCATCCAGACGCGGCAGCAGGAATTCGTAAACCTGGTTGGGGTCGACGCGGAAGATTGCTTCTTCCTTGGTGATCAGACCTTCATCCACCATCTGGATGGCAACGCGCACCGCCGCCGGCCCGGTGCGCTTGCCGTTGCGGGTCTGCAGCATGTAGAGCTTGCCTTCCTGGATGGTGAACTCGAAATCCTGCATGTCTTTGTAGTGCTTTTCCAGCCGCGTCGTGATCTCACGCAGCTGGTCGTACACTGCGGGCATGACCTTTTGCAATTCGAGGATGGGAACCGGAGTGCGGATGCCGGCAACCACGTCTTCGCCCTGCGCGTTCATCAGAAACTCGCCGTAGAATTCTTTCGCTCCGGTGGCAGGATTGCGGGTGAAGCCGACGCCGGTGCCGCTGGTGTCGCCGAGATTGCCGAAGACCATGGCCTGCACGTTGACCGCGGTGCCCAGCATGTCGTCGATGTTGTTGATGCGGCGGTAGTGTTTGGCGCGATCGTTCTGCCAGGAGCGGAACACGGCATCGCGCGCCATGACGAGCTGCTCGTGCGGATCCTGCGGAAAGTCGTGCTTGGTGTGTTTCTTGACGACCTTCTTGTATTCCTCGATCACTTCCTTCAGTGCCTTGGCATCGAGATCGGTATCGAGCTTGGCCTTCTTCTGTTTCTTCTTGGCGTCGAATACTTCGTCGAAGGCGTGCTTCGGAATTTCCAGCACGACGTTGCCGAACATCTGGATCAGACGGCGGTAGGAGTCGGCGGCAAAGCGTGGATTGTTGCTGCGCTTCGCCAGGGCCTCGACGCTCTGATCGTTGAGACCGAGATTCAGAATGGTGTCCATCATGCCGGGCATGGAAAATTTCGCGCCCGAGCGCACGCTCACCAGCAACGGATTCTCGCCCTTGCCGAGCTTCTGGCCCTGCAAGTTCTTCCAGCTTCTTGAGCGCGGCATCCATCTGGCGTTCGACTTCCGCGGAGACGCCGTTGGTGCGCATGTATTCGCGGCAAGCCTCGGTCTGGATGGTGAAACCCGGAGGCACGGGCAGGCCGGCATTGGTCATCTCGGCCAGGCCGGCGCCTTTGCCGCCCAGGTCGTCTTTCATCTTGCCGTTGCCATCGGCTTTGCCGCCGCCAAAGAAGTAGACGTACTTGGTGGCTGGATTCTTTTCTGCGGTCTCAAGGCTGGTTTCGGGGAGAGTTTGCGTCGCCATAATGAGTGTTGTTCCTTTATTGTTTCGAAGATTCTTTGGATTCTTTGCCTTCGGTCACGATCTCAGAGAAATCGGCGATGGTGGAAAATTCTTTCAACAGCGTTTGCAGAAGCGCCAGGCGATTGGCGCGGACGCGCTCGTCGTCGACCATGACCATGACCTTGTCGAAAAATGTGTCGACTGGCCGGGCGCAGGCGGGAGATTTCCAGCAGAGCCTGCTCGTAATTGCTGCTGCGCGCTCAGTCGAGGCCACAGCCTTTGCAGTCTGCGGAATTTGCAGAGGCTAGTTCCCTCTCCGCCGGCTCCGGCAGCGCCTCCGCGTCGACAGCCGCGGCCGACGTGCTTTCCCGCCTCGGCTGCTTGCCGCAGGATGTTCTTGCATGCGTTTGAACGCGACCGAGATCGACTCGAAGTCCGGCAGATGGCCGAACCTTGGTCACTGCTTCCGCCCGTGCCACCGCATCGACCACGTCGTCCGCGTCCGCGGCCAGCACCGCGTTCACCACGTCGTACTTGAAGCCGAGAGCATCGCGCAGATAGAACTCCAGGCGCTCGCGGAGGAAATGTTTCACCGCTGCTGTCGTAATCGACGAGCGGCTGAAAACTTCTTCTCCGCTGCCGAGCCCCGATAGGCTTCGCGCGCGTCCTTGAACAGTTGCTTCAGACTTATCGGCAGCTTGTGCTCGGCAATCGTCTTGACAATTCCGTTGGCCTGGCGGCGCAGCGCGAACGGATCTTTCGATCCCGTGGGCTGCAATCCCAGCGCGAACATTCCGGCAATGCTGTCGGCCTTGTCGGCGATCGAGAGCACCGCGCCTTCGAGTGGTCCGCGGAACTGAGTCTTCCATGGACTCCGGCTTGTAGTGATCGTAAATCGCGTCCGCGATGGCATAGCGCGCGTCGGCTTCGGCATGTCGGGATCGAGTTCCTGCACTCTGGCGTACAGTCCGCCGACAATGCCCTGCAGTTCGGTAAACTCCTTCACCAGTTCGGTGGTCAGATCGGCTTTGGCCAGACAAGCCGCTTTATGAACCACGCCCGGGCGGACCGCCATTCCGCTGCTGGCGAATGATCTCGCACATCCAACTGCACACGCGCTGCACCCGCAGAATCTTGTCGTAGTAGCTGCCCAGATCCTTCTGGAAGGTGACATTCTTCAGCCACGCGACGCGCTCGCGCAGAGGATGTTTCTGGTCGGTCTGCCAGAAGAAGCGCGCGTCGTTGAAGCGGGCGCGCAGCACGCGCTCGTGGCCGTGCCGGATGATGCCGTCGGGATCGCCGTCGGTATTCAGCACCGCCAGAAAATGCGGCAAGCAGTTTGCCACGCGGATCCTCGACCGCAAAATATTTCTGATGATCACGCATCACCGTGACCAGAACTTCCTCGGGCAGTTCCAGAAATTCCGGATCGAAGCTGCCCAGAATCGCCGAAGGCCATTCGGTCAGGTTGACCACGGTATCGAGCAGCGACTTGTCTTCGCGCCAGCGCGCGCCGGGAATGGTGCGGGTCGCGGCGTCGAGAGTTTTGCGAATCTGTTTCTCTCGTTCGCTCGCGGCTGAGAACCTTCGCGCTTTGCAAAGCCTCGATGTAGGGCGCTCCCGCGCGAGGGATACGCACTGGGCCGTCGGCCAGAATTCGATGTCCACGCGACTGGTTGCCGGCGCGAACTCCGTCGAACTCCAGCGGAATGACCTCGGCGTCGAGCATGGCCACCAGCCAGCGCACCGGACGCACGAAGCGCTCGCTCGGCTTGCGCCAATACATGTTCTTGGGCCAGTAAATCGAAGCAATTTCTTTGGGCAAGGACTTCGGCCAGAATTTCGGCCGCGGGGCGGCCTTTCTTCGTGATCTTCGCCGAGAGGTATTCGCCCTTCGGCGTGGTGATTCGTTCCAGCTGCGAAACCTCACACGCCGGCCTTCCTGGCGAAGGCATGCGCGGCCGGCGTAGGCTGCCCATCTTTGAAGGCGACGCTTACCGACGGACCGGTCACTTGCTCGGTGACGTCGGGCTGCGCGGAGGAAATGTCCGGCGACCGAGAACAGCCAGGCGGCGAGGAGTATCGAGATAGCTTATTTCGCCGGCGGGCAGCAGGCGCTCGCGCTCCAGCAGTTCGTGCACACGCTGCGCGCAGTTCCAGCGACGCCGCGTCGATCATGCGCGCCGGAATCTCTTCGCAACCGATCTCGAGCAGAAAGTCAGGCATCTGTAATAAACCGTCAATACCGGTCAACTCCTGCAAGCCCTGTCGACTGCGCTCGGGGCGGGCTTGCTCTCGGCGGCGGGGGCGGGACGCCCTCACGACAGCCGCCGGGACGGCGGCGCTACCAAATCCCTACGATCCGCACCGAGGACAGCCTCTCATTCTTACGTTCGTGCTTTTTGACGGCGACCGGTTCTTCCTCTCCCGGCGGGCAATTCGCCGCGTTGCTGATCCACCCACGCCTTCGCAATTCCCACCGCCAGAGCTCGTACCCGCGCAATCACGCCCACGCGCTCGGTCACCGAGATTGCGCCGCGCGCATCGAGAATGTTGAACAGGTGCGAGCACTTCAGGCAGAGATCGTAAGCGGCGAGCAGAGGGAAACGCTTCTTGTCTGCGCCCGACGCCATCCGTCTTCTCTTCTCGGCGAGCGCCGCAGTACTTCTCCAGCAGCGCCTTGCACTCGGCCTCGCACAGCTCGAAATGCTTCCACGCCTTTTCGACGTCGGCGAATTCGAAGTTGTAAACCGAGAATTGCAACTCATCGGCCAGCCGGACATCGCCATAAGTTGTCGACCCTGCCGGTCTCCGGATCGCGTGCCCAGACGATGTCGTAAATCGAATCCACATCCTGCAGGAATGCAGCGATGCGCTCCAGGCCGTAAGTCAGCTCCGCTGAAATCGGATCCAGATCCACGCCGCCGCACTGCTGGAAGTAGGTGAACTGGGTGATTTCCAGGCCATCGAGCATGACCTGCCAGCCGATGCCCCAGGCGCCCAGCGTCGGGCGACTCCCAGTTGTCTTCTTCGAACTTGATGTCGTGCTGGCGCAGATCAATGCCCATCGCGCCCAGAGATTCGAGATAAAGCTCCTGCACATTTTCCGGCGGCGGCTTCAGGATGACCTGCAACTGCATGTGCTTGAACAGGCGGTTGGGATTTTCTCCATAACGTCCATCGGCCGGGCGGCGCGAAGGCTGCACGTAAGCGACTTTGTAAGGCTTGCGGCCCCAGCACGCGCAGAAAAGTTTCCGGCGCCATGGTGCCGGCGCCGACTTCGACGTCGTAGGGCTGCTGCAAGACGCATCCGCGCTCAGCCCAGAAGGTCTGCAGGCGGAGGATGAGTTCCTGGAAAGTGAGCGGATTGGGTTTGGGAAGCGGCATGTAACTGTTTGGTATTGATTCTGTCAGTTCATCAGTGTTCTAGTTCTCGGTTCTCAGCGGAAGCTAGCGCTGATTTTTTCCAGCATTCCCGCGGTCACCAGCTTCTTCTCAATATGCCGCTGCAGAGTCTGCATCAGAAACTTTCGCAGATCACTTCCCTGCTTCTTGGGCCAGGGCGCTCCGGCAAAACTTTCGACCGGGGCGCGAAACATCTGTGCCGCCAGCGCTCGCGAGTCCGGCGATATTTCCGATGACGCCAGACGCTTGTCGTCGGCGCACATCAAGCCATCGGCCAGCGCGTGAAAAAATGCCCGGCTGCCGTTCAGTGTGCGGCCGCAAACGATGCACTCGAAAGCTCGGGCAGATAGCCCATCAGCCGCGTCATCCACAGCTCAAAATACGTGACCGGCATCCAGACATCGGTCCCGCGCAATCCTGCCAGCACCGAAAGCGCCAGCCGGAAGACCGCATCGTTGGCCTCGCGATCGGGCAGCAACTCGTCGAGCAACTCGGCCACATGCGCCAGCGCCACCGCTCGCGGATAGCTCACTTCCGTCGCCAGCGGCGACTCCAGCACTTCGCAGGAATCCAGCCGCGCCAACTCCTGCCGCTCGCGATCTTCGTAAAACGCCCGAACGTAAGTCAGCGGCTCGAGCGCACCGCCAAACCGCCGCTTCGACTTCTTGGCCGAGCGCGCCACGCCGCGAACTTTCCCTTCGGCTCGCGTAAACAGCGTGACCAGCAGATCGGCCTCGCGCAACGGATACGTGCGCAGGACGATCGCTTCCGACTCCTTCAGTGCCATGGAAGCCCAGCAGGTTAGATCGTTCGATTGTAATGGAGCAGTGGGGAGATGGAAAGGACGGCAGCTGTCAGACCTCAGCCGCGTTCGATCGCTATCTGAAGCATACAACGCAGCGATCTCTAGAGCAGTCTGGCTGAGAGCTCAGAAGATCTAAAGCTTACCGTCCGAAATACTTCGCGTTGCGCTCGGTGAACGACGTCCACTTCTCCGGCAGATCATCGAGCGCGAAGATGGCCGACACCGGGCAGACCGGCACGCAAGCGCCGCAGTCGATGCACTCCACCGGATCGATGTAGAGCATCTCTTCCTCGGCGTGCGCGGGTGCATCTTTCTTGGGATGAATGCAATCCACCGGGCAGGCGTCCACGCAAGCAGTGTCCTTGGTTCCGATGCACGGTTCTGCAATCACGTAGGTCATAAGGTCATTGTCTCCCTGGTCTCGCGACTGATGTCTAACGACGGATACCGGCGAACTTGCCGAACTCTACGAACTGGTTATTCTAGCAAGAATGCAGGTTAGCGGTACAGGCTTCGGTCAAGAGGTCCATGTTCGGCCAACGCTCTCGCTGATTAGCGTCGGCTCGCCGCCAGTTCTCTCTCCGTGCTCGGTTCGTACTCCACGATGTATCCGGCTACCGCGCTGGCCGCCACCGTCAGCGGACTGGCCAGGTACATCTGCCCGGGTCCGCTGCGCCCGGGAAAATTGCGGTTCTGCGCGCTGATCACCACCTGCTCCGGACGCGTGGTCACTCCCGGCCCGGCGTTGATGCAGGCCCCACAACTGGGCTCGATCACATGGGCGCCCGCTTTCTGGAAAATGTCCAGATATCCTTTGCGAATGCAGTACTCGCGCGTCTCCTGCGATCCGAACTGGATGTAGAACTTGACCGAATCGGCCACACGCTTGCCCTGGCGCAGCGCATCGGCCAGCACGCGGCGTACATGTCCATATCTTCGTTCTTGCCCGCGGTGCAGGTGCCGCCGTAGGCCAGTTCAACCGGCACCGGCGTATTCAGTTCGCGGATATACTTGCCATTGCCGGGATCGCCGGGCGTCGCCACCATGGGCGTGATCTCGGCGGCATCGAGTTCGATGATGTGCGCGTACTGGGCGTCGGGATCGCTGTAGAGGCCCTCGATCATAGACTCGGCTTGCTTGCGATCCATGCCGCGGCGCTCCACCAGGAAATCGACCGCCTTGCTGATCGGGCGCGACAATTCCGGTGAATCCGCCGATTTCCGCCGCCATGTTGGTCATGGTGGCGCGCTCGTCCACGCTCAGTTCTTCGATGGCCTCGCCGGCATACTCCATGACCTTGGCCAGCGCCTTGCCGCTGCGGACGTAGTCCAGGCTGAGAATCTTCAGGATGAAATCCTTCGCGGTAACGTTGGGATGTTTCTTGCCGCGAATGATGATCTTCACCGACTCCGGCACCTTGACCCGCACATCTTTGGTGATCCATGAGTTGAAAACGTCGGTGGTGCCGATGCCGAAGGCCACGCAGCCGATCGCGCCGACGTGCGGAGTGTGCGAATCGGAGCCGATATTCAACTGTCCGGGCAGCGCGTAGCTCTCCAGCACGATGGAGTGGCAGATTCCTTCCGAGCCTTTGCGGTCTTTTAACTCGCCATGCAGCTTGATTCCCTGCTTGGCGGCGAAATCCTGCTGCTTCAGCTTGAGTTGCGTGGCCAGATCGAGCAGTCCGAGTTTCTTTTTCTCCTCCGAAATCACCTCGTCGAGGAAGGTCAGGTGATCGCGGAAGAACAGAATGCTGGAAGGATCGTTGACCTTGGCGTCTTTGCCGACGTAGCGCTCGAAGAAAATCGCCGCCATGGGCGTGACGTATTCGTGGCTGAAGCGCAGATCGGCGCGGGCGAAGCCGGTGTCGCCGGGCTTGACGGCACCGGCACTCCAACTGCCGAGCTTTGCTCGGCTGCACGGCGGAGACGTCCGCGCCCACATTGGATCAGCATGTGGCGGGCGAAGATTTTTTCCGCCAGCGTCATGGGGCGCTTTGCCGTCTTGATCGGCGGCAGAAACACTTTCTTCTGCATGCGCGCCACGTTGAAGGGGAACAAGCCGCCGTACTCGATCACCTGGCGCGTGATCTCGTCTTCGCCGGCGGTGAATTCAGCTGAGCGGAATTTCTTCTCCGGCGCGAACCTTGTCGATCAGCGAGAAATTGGTCGAGGTCAGCACGCCGAGGTTCTGGCAATTCTGCTTGTAGATGCGCTCGATGTTCTCGGCGATCACCAGCTGGATTCCGGCGCACATCTCGGCGTAAGGCGACTGCTCGCGGCTCGAGCCCTTTGCCGCGCCGCTTGCCGCTGACGGCGCAGACGAATCCGCCTTTTTTTACGTCGCCGCGCCCGATGGGCAGCACGTCGCCGCACTTCAGGCCCAGGTAGGGAATCTCGCCCAGGGTCTCGTCGAAATAGAAACAGTAATGCGCGGGAGTGATCTCGTCGGTCGAAATGTCATCGCGCAGCTTGGGATTGTTGGCGGGATTCTTGGTGTCCCAGGGCAGGTCTTCGCCGGCCAGCTGGCGCTTGATGAGTTCCGGATCTTCGGTGAGGAAAAGAATGCGCCCTTGCAGGCGGACTTTGTCGGGGCGTTTTTCGATCTTTCGATCCAGCAGCGAATTGATCACAGCTCTATTTTACCGCTGCTGCGTGGTACGCTGGACAAGCTGCCAAGTCCGAAAGTGCGTAACTAGCCACCAAGGACACGAAGGTGCACTAAGGAATTCCTACTCGTGTCCTTGGTGGCTAAAGCGAGTCTTAGTGATGGCCGTGTTTGTGGTCGTATTCTTCGCCGGCTGGGATGGCGACGCTCAACCGGTTTTCCTTCGGCGCCAGCGGACAGGTGGCGTAGGGCGTGACCGCGCACGGAGGATTGTAGGCGCGGTTGAAGTCGAGCACCACGGTTCCGTTGGCTACCGGGCCGGTCTTCAGAAAGCGGCCACCGGGGTAGGTATTGGTCTTGCTGGTGGGATCGCTGAAGACGAAGAACAGCCCTTTGGCGGCATCGCCGCCCAGATCGGTGAGCCTCAGTTCCTGACCGTTGATCTTGAAAACGGCAGTGCCGGCAACCGGTGTCGGGGTGACATCGCCGAGCACGTTGGGAACATCGACGGTCTGTTTGCCGTCGGAAGGCAGCCAGGTCGCGGTCACGCGATACGACAGATCCAGAGGGAAAGAATTGTGGGCCGTGATACTGGCGCGACGGCGTCGCTCGTCCAGATCCTTCAGGCGGATACCGATACGCTCGCCGCGCACGATCACGTGCAAGCGCAAGCTTCCCGATCTCGACGATCGGTCGGATTGCCCGTGAGTGTCAGGCTGAAGCTCGAGCCGTGGTTGCCGGCTTGCCTGCGATGATCGCATTGGCTGTCGGGAGCGAACTGTCGCGGTCACGGTCTTGCCCTGCAAGGTGAACGATCCGGCATGGGCCGGGCCTTTGGGAAAAACGATGGCATTTTTCGGATCAGTGCCGAAGCTGTTCTCGCCCGGCTTGAGCCAGAACAATCCGGCCAGCGGCAGCCATTCCTGTTTCAGATCCTCGACCAGTTCGGCTTTCCATTTGTCGAATGACTGCTGGTAGGCGGCGATCGACGGGGACGGGGCTGGCTTGTCCGCCGCGAGAGCAATTCCGCACAGGACAGAAATGGCGAACGCAGCAGAAATCAGGTTCCGCTTGCGATTCATACTTTTCGGTATTCGCTGAACATCGGGCAGCGGCTCCAGGCCTCGCCCTTCGAAAATCTGCGCGAACTCGCTGAGCAGCGCGGCATGCACCAGGCCATTCGAGGCCAGGGTTTCGCGGCTGTTGATCTGAAAAGGTCCGCCGTGAAAGTCCGACACTTTGCCGCCGGCTTCCTCGACGATCAGCACGCCCGCCGCGGTGTCCCAGGGATTGAGATTGAACTCCCAGAATCCGTCGAAACGTCCGCTGGCCACGCAGCACAGATCGAGCGCCGCCGAGCCTGCGCGCCGCACGCCGTGGGTGCGCAAAGTGATCTGATGATAGAAATGAATGTTCGGATTCTTGTGCCGCTTGTGGCTGGGAAAGCCGGTTGCCACCAGGCTTTCAGACAGATTCGCGATCTTCGAAACCTGGATTCGCTGCTGGTTCAGGTAAGCGCCGCTTCCCTGCTCGGCGGCGAACAGCTCATCGCGCGTGGGATCGTAGACCACGCCGGCAATTCTCTGGTTCTTGTGCTCCAGCCCCAGGGAAACGCAGAACACCGGAAAGCCGTGGGCGAAGTTGGTGGTGCCATCGAGCGGATCGACGTACCAGCGATAATCGCTGCCGGTATCGACCAGGCCTTGCTCTTCGCCGAGAATGTCGTGGCTGGGCCAGCGCGCCTTGATGCGCTCCCGGATCAGAATTTCGGACTTGCGATCCGCAATCGTGACCAGGTCGGCATCGCCTTTGTACTCCACCTTCACGTGCTGCTGAAAGTATTCCATCAGCAAGGCGCCGGCCTCGCGGGCGATCTCGGCCATGCGCGGGAACGAAGTCGTTGTGGTTGGATTGAGTCATGGATGATTTTCTTTGCGTCCTTTGCGGATTTCTTTGCGTCCTTTGCGGTTAAAGATTTCGTTCAAAAGCTTAACCGCAAAGGACGCCAAGAGATCCGCAAAGGACGCAAAGAAAGGCTACTTGCGTTTTCCGCTGTCTTCCGCGATGTACATGATTTCGTGTTTGAAGATAAACAGATTGGGCTGGTCTTCGCGGGTCAGCCGGACCATATTTTTGTCGTAGTACTCGATCCAGCCTCGAACCACTTCGCCGTCCGCCAGCTTGATGCTTACGGGCTTCTGTTTTTCTCCGAGAGACTTCAGGTATGCCGCTTCCTCCGAGGTCTGCTCGGGAGGGGCGGGCCGTCCCTTGCGTGGCGGGCCGGATGCGCCTTGTCCTTGAAAAGGCATAGCGCTTATTTTACACGCTGCCCGCTTGAGGCGGGAGAATGCAGCGGTCTTCGCTTCGCTCAGGACGACAGCCTCTAATTTCTAGTAAGCAGCTAGAAGTCACTTCAAGCCAAACTGGATCTGGCGGGGAGCGGCCAGCGTGAACACGCCCGAACCGGGACCAATGCGATTGGTCGCCCGTTCGGTCATGGTGGTGCCATTGAGCGAGCCCGGAGTACCGTTCAGCACACCGCTCAGACGGTTGCCGGAGCCGTCGAAGTTGGCGAAGTTGAGAACGTTGAATGCCGACACGCTGGGCTCCAGAACAAAGCGGTCGCCAAGCTTGAAGGGCCGGGACAGAGTGACATCGAAGGTGCGCAACCATGCCAGACTTGCATTTCCGGCAGGAGCGCCCTGCGATGGCCGGCGAATCCGCGCCCAGTTGAAGCAGTTGCGATCGCGAAAGCAAGCCGGCATTGACCAGCGCCTGGCCGGCGGGTGTCAGCTGGTCGGCGAAGTTCGCGTTGTAGTTGTCGATGATTGTGTTCAGGTTTGTCGGCTTTGACGGCGCGTCCGAATGCTCCGATGTTGGTTCCCGGCAGAATGTCGCCGTAGGCACTGGCGCCGGTCTGGCTCTGGCCGCCGAAGGCGCCATCGCCGGTCACATCGGTACGGAAAATCTCGCCGCCTACGCCATCACTGGCGGGAAGAAAGAGAGTCTGGGGCAGTGGCGAAGCAAATTGCGCGATCAAGCCCAGCCGGGCTCCATAAGGCAAATCCAGAACCGAGGCCAGCGGAAAACTGATTCTTGCGGTCCTGCGATGCAGATCCGAAAAATGCAGTGGGGTGGTTGAAGTCCGCCGCCAGCGGCAGCAGGTCCTGATCGCCGACGCCTTCCGGCAACGTTGCTGCGGAAGCTGGAATGGCGTGTAGGAAAACTGCAGGCTTCCGCCTCGAACTCCGCGCACCGGGCTGGTGATCTGGGTGCGCAGCGAGACCTGCACTCCGCTGTAGAGCGACCGCCCGGCGGGAAAGAACATGGTGTTGCGTCCCACCAGCGGATTGATTCCAGGGAAGGCCGCGCCGGTATCGGGAGTCAGGCCGAACAGGAAGCCGGGGCGCCGCCCAGGTACTGTCCGCCGGAATCCAGGCCGTGGCTGGCGAAATCGGCGATGCTGGCGCCGGGCACGTGCGCCAGATAACAGTTCACCGCGGTCTGCGAACTGGCGCCGGCACTGGTGGCGGGCGCGACAACCGGCGCTGCTCAGCGGATTCGCCAGCCAGCGTGTTGTTGATCGCATTCAAGCGCCGCATTCGGTCACGGTCTTTCAGGGAGCCGGCGTCCCCCACGTGATTGGTGTCATATCCGATCAGGTAATGGGTGCCGACATTGCGCACATAGTCCACGCTGAACACCGTCGCCTGGCCGTATCTGTTTCTGGAAACCGATGTTCATCTGCAGCGAACGCGGAGTCTGGTAGTTCGGGCGCCAGCAGGCCCTGCTGGCTGTTCAGCGTCTGGCCCAGGAAACTGGGATTCGGAGAACCTGGAAGTCAGAGCGGCGTTGGCCGCCTGAAACGCAGTCTGCAAATCCGCGATCTGCGGTGGCCACGTTTCCGATGGGCTGTCCGCAGAGGCCCGCAGCACTCTTGCGGCAACGTTGCCGGGGAAAATGACCACGCCGTGGCTGGCGCACGGATCATTCGCCTGCGCGTTGAACTGCGCCATTCGCCAGGCGGGTCACGCGATCCACCAGCACGTTGCGAAAAACGTTGTTGTCGTAGTACATGCCGATGCCGGCGCGGACAACGGTTCGTCCACTCTTTCCCGGGTCCCAGGCCAGGCCGAACTGCGGAGCGAAATTCAGGTTGGGCTGGCGCACCCGGTCGCCGATTCCGGGAACTCCTCCGAAGTGACTCAGCAAGATGGTCGCTGCCAGAGCAGGGCGCGTGAGCTCCGTAGGAAGCTGCGACCGCTGAACATGGAATGGCGCGGCAGATCGGAATCGGTGCGTCCGGTATCGCGAACGTACTGCACTCCGATGGTCAGCGGTCAGATTGGAGCGCACTTTCCAGCTATCGCCGGCATAGGCCTGCATGCGGGTGTCGCTGAAGCCGCCGCAGGGAGATCCGAGCCGCTGATTTCTCGCTGAAGCAGTTGAACCCATTTCCCAGCGTGATGCTGTCCACCGGATAGTTCAGGGGATTGCCGGCGCCGCCAGGGAAAGGCCCGCCGGCCGCGAAAATAGTGGACGCAAGGTCGGTGTCCGAACCGACTTGCGGAGCGAGACCGAAAAGATTGGCGGAAATCAGATTGTCGATCCTGTTCACGCGCCACACCGAAGCGAAACGTATGCGCCCGCAGGTCCGGGTGCACATCGTAACGGCCTTGTATGTTGGCCTGCATCGTCTTCTGCGGCGCCTGCGGGTTGGGACCGCTGGCAAATCCGGAGCCGCCGGCCGAAATTCAGACTGACTCCGGGAGCAGGATTGAAAATGCTGCTTCCCAGCACCGCGTCCACGATGTTGTTGGAGAACCGGTCGTAGGCGAAACGAAGGCTGTGAACATACGCTCCCCGGGTGAAATCGAATCCGACGGCGTTGCCGGGCGTGTTGTCGTGGCTCTTGAGAGGCTGGAAGTTGTTGCCTCCGAATGCGTTGACCACGCTGCTGTTGTCATAGGTAAAACGGTAGAACAGCTGCGATCGCGGAGACAGTTTGTAATCGAGGCGCGCCGACGACTTCGGTCTCGATGAAAAGGAGAGTTGTAGCTTCCGTTCAGAACATCGAAAGGCGCGTTGAAAACAACCGGGGCGTCGAGATCCTGCTTGAAATATTCGCCGGAAAGAAAATAGAAGAGCTTGTCTTTCTTCCAGGCGCCGCCCACATCGCCGCCGAAGACTTCACGCGAGTAAGAATTGTCCTGGCCGCCGGGAAAGTTGGCGCCGCCGGCAGATTTGTCGCGAAAGTTGCCGAAGACCTGGCCGTGAAGATCGTTGGCGGCGGATTTCGTCAGTCACATTCACCAGTCCGGCAGAGGCCAGTCCCGCGGAAGGTGGCAAGCAACGACTGGCTCGACCTGCGACCTCCTGCACGCGCGCCCACCGGCACATTCGTGGTGGTCGCGCCGACGGTTTCGTCGGTGACGTCGATGCCATCCACCTGCATCCGGGTGGTGCGGCCATTGCGGCCCACGATGGACGCTGCTGGAAGCCCGCTCTTGGAGGGCGCCAGCATCTCGGCCGTCGAGAAGCTGCACTCCGGGTTCGAGCCGGGTCAGATCGAGAAAGCCGCGATCGGTGGGAAGTCTGTTCCATCTGGCTGGAGCTGACCGTCGCCGCGTACTTCCGGCGTCTCGGTATTCACCAGCTGGCGGCCGGCGACGACCTGCGCGCTGCAGTTTGACGTCACCGGTCGCGGTCGCCGCGGCCTGGATTCTGAGCAGAAGGTCGGCGGGCTGAAAGCCCTTCGCTTCAACGTGCAGAACATATTCTCCCGGAGGCAGATCGCGGACGGCGTAGGTGCCGGCCGGACTGGTCGTGGTCTTGACGGATGTGTCCGGTGATTCTTGGGGTGAGGGTGATGTCCGCTCCGCTGACGGAGGCGCCTCGAGGACCGGTGACAGTTCCGGAGACGTTGCCGGTGGAAGATTCCTGGGCGTAAGCCAGCGACGAAATTACGAGAAGAACCGTGATCGCTCCGGTCCACAGACTTGACTGCCTGAAGGTGGAACGGGCACAACCAGTATTGCTCGACATTCGTCTAGCTTACCTTCCTTGCAACGATTCGAACTTTCCACTCGCGGACAACCGAAAAGCACCACTGCCCGGATTGAAGGAAGGCAGAAGGCGTCAGTGTCTACGGGCACAACTTGCCCCGGCAAACCAGAATTTTACAATTTGCAATCCTATAAGACTTTCACAAGGGAATTTGTCCCGTCAACCGGCGCGGGAGCTGTTCTCCCGTTGCGTTCTGTTTCACAGCTTAGATTCGCTACCAGTCTAAATTTTTTCTGCTCGGGCTGGGATTAGGACAACCAGTTCCCTGTTTCTGGTTCTCGGTTATCAGTTCAGTGCGACTTGGACGTGTAGTATCCCGTCCGATGGCGCACTTTGAATCCGGCGTCTGCCAGTTTGCCCGTTGACTTTTACCTGGATGCGGCGGAAATCTGAATCGGCAAGCCGCTGCGAAGGATAGTACGCGAGCAAGTACTGAGTGCGCAGTTCGTCGCTGATCTGGCGAAAGGCGTCGTCCAGTTGCGGCAACGAAGACGCATAAAAATACTTGCCGCCGGTGTCGCCGAGAAAGCTGGATCAGGGCATGTTCGCCGCCGGTATCGCGTCCCGCGCTGGCCTCGATGGGCACAACGATGATGCTGTAGAGGATGGCTTCGGCGGTTTCGGCGGCGCGCACCGCTTCCTGGTAGTCCACCTTGCTCATGGTGTCGCCGCCATCGGTGATGACCACCATCACTTTGCGGCCCTGTCGTGGCTCCAGCGCCTGCGAGCCCAGAAACAAGGCGTCGTAGAGCGCGGTGGCCGAACCCAGACGAATGCGGTCGATGCCGCGATCGATGGCCCGGAGGTCAGAGGTAAAGGGAGTCAATTCACTCACGTCTCGCTGAACTGATAGAGCGACAAGCGCGTCCACCGGGCGCAGGATGGCGTGCGCGAAACGGCGAGCCGAGGCTAGTTCCAGCGGAAGGTCCTTGCGCGTGCTCAGGCTGGTATCGATGGCCAGGACGATGGAAAGCGGCAAGGCCGATTCCTTGTCGAAGACCGCGATCTTCTGCTCCTTGCCATCTTCCTGCAGTTCGAAGTTATCTTTTTTCAGCCCGGCGATGGGTGCGCCGTGCTCGTCGGTCACGGTGACGAACACGTTCACCAGTTTGACGTCGACTTTAAAGGTGGTGTCGGACTCCTGGGCAGCGGAGACGAGGCACAGGACCAGCAGAAGGCCAGCAGTTGCAACTTGTTTCATCTGGGAAGTTCGAGATGTTTCTGGCCCCGGCTCTAGACTCCACGCGCAGAAGCCACAGAGCAAAACGGCTTGTCACTTAGATGCACGCTCTCCGGAATGGGTGCCTTGGGCGCTGGGAATCTCCTCCGGGAAAGGCTCGCCGTCGGCCCAGACCGCGCCATCTTCGAAATACTCCTTTTTCCAGATAGGCACCGTACGCTTGAGGGTATCGATGAGCCAGCGGCAGGCGTCGAAGGCGGCCGCCCGGTGGGCCGAAGCCACCACGATCAGCACGCTGGTCTCGCCGATTTCCAGTCGCCCCAGGCGATGAACGATGGCGACATCGCGAATCTTGAAGTCGGCCAGCGCACGTTCCGCCAGCTCCTCCATCTGCTTGAGGGCCATCTCTTCGTAGGCTTCGTAATCGAGGTAGAGAGTCCGGCGGCCGCGAGTGTTGTTGCGGACGATTCCCTCGAAGACGACGGCGGCCCCGTCCTCGGGCTGCTTGATCGCCTTCAGGAGAGAAGCGGTATCGATCTTTCCGCGGACGATGGCCGCGTGTCTGCTGCGTGCGCTGTCGACCGGGCTCGCGGTTCGCTCTGCGAACCGCCACTCACCGGGGGCAAGAGTGCGACTTCATCTCCTGGTCTCAGCCTTGCTTCGGGTCCGGCGTATTCCTGGTTCACCGACATGGCGAGCGACGACATTAGTTCTTCAGTCGAGGGATGGCCTGCTCATAGTGACTGAGAACGTCGCCCAGTGTGGCATTTTCGGGCAAGCTGAGCGAGTCGCTGGCTCGTCCGGCGAGGTCTTTCAGCATGCCGAAGAATAAGACGCGGACTTGCATAAACAAACCAGTTCCCGGTTTCCAGTTCCCGGTTCCCAGTAGTCTATCGTGAGGCGATCTGGCAGCAAAAAAATTGCCAGTTCCCTGATATGGGAACTGGCAATTCAGGCGACGAATCACCTATTTCGGGTTCTGATTTTGCGGCCGGTTTTCCTGCGGCCGGGGTTGCGGACGCTGCTGCTACCTGTGGCGCCCGGTTCTGCGGCGGAGCGGCCTGCTGGCGCTGCTGCTGCCAGTTGCGGAACTTGTTCTCGTCGTCCCGCGCCTGGGCTGGATTCCTTTGCTGCACCGGAGGAGCGGGCTTGGCCTGCGGATGAGACCAGCCCTGCGAATAGCGATCGTCGCGGCCTTGCGGCGGACGAGGCGCTCCCGGGCCCTCGGGGCGCATGGGCTCGTTCACGCGCGGGGCGTCAATGCGGCCGCTGCGGACGGGCTTCGGGACGTGACGGCACCTCAGAATTCGAGGCTTGAGCGGGCTCTGGCGGACGCACGGGTTGTTGCGGGCGCGCCACCGGACGTTCGATGCCTGCTGGCCCAGCGGTTGAGGCTGACACCGGCCGCTCCGTACGCACGTTGATCGCCGCCTGCCGCTGCTCGAAAGGCTGCCGCGGAGGCAGCTGGTCTCTGGGTCGCCACTACCTGGCGATTGATGACGGCTTGCGGCGGCCTGAATCTGGCGGGCGCTCCCGAGCCCAGAACGCTGGCTCGAACCGGTTGCACCGGAATTCCGCGCTCCACTGGAGCGTCGGCCATCTGGCGCGCATCGAAGCGTCCCAGATTCCGGCATACCGGGCGCGCATTGACGAATGTGTCCCGCGAAACCACGGTCACGCCGTTGTTCACGCGCTGGTTCACGTAGCGTGATGTTGGTGACGTTGCGCTCGTTGTAAATCGTTGGTCACGCGAGTGACGTTGACCACTGTATTGGTCACGTTCAACCGCTCCACATAGCCGCGGCTGCCCCGGTAGTAGGGCACATACACTTCGCCGGGAGCCAGCGGGAACCAGGCCACGCCCGGGCCGCCGCCGATGGCGAATCCAGACGCCGCCGACAAAAGCCACCAGTGCGGGCGCATACACCGGCCGGACGGCAACCGGTCCCGGCACCCAGCACCAGCGGTTTTCGGCATAGGCCCAGCGTCCGTAGTGGAAAGGCGCGAAGCCCCAGGGCTCGTCTTCGACCCAGGTCCAGCCCCAGGGATCGATATAGGCCCAGTGGCCATTGCGATACGGAGCCCAATCCGATGGCAACGTTCGGATGGAACCCAAACCGTTCCGTAGCCGCCGACATATTGCCAGCGGCCGTAGTCATCGAGATCTTCGTAGCCGGTCATTTCCGGCGAAACATAGTTGGCGGATTCGGCGCCGTCTTCGTCGATGGTCGCGCTGAAACGCCCAGTTGTCGAAATCATCCGACGCGCGGCATTTGTCGCGATGTCGTAGTTCAACTGGTCGGTGCCGGAGAAGCGAGCCGACTGGCCGGCCACCACGGTGTAAGAATATCCGCCGCCGGTGACTTCGCCGCGCCCGCTCCAGACGCTGACATTGGTTACGTTCGCCGGCGCTGTCGACGTCGATCCGGTATTCGCCGGTGCGTTGCAGATCGAACGCCAGATTGGGTGTGTCCACTTCGACCAGATCGCCGTCATCGAGATGACGAACTCGCAGAATGATGCGTGCCCTCCGACAAGCGAAGCTGCGTGGTGCGGTCATCGAGATCGAGCAGGGTCAGACTGGTTTGAGGACGCCAGTCGGACGGCGGTCGAGCCAATGTGCAATCTCGGCGCGCGAGTCCTGGTCGGTCCAAAGATTGTCGCCGCTGGTCAGCGGCCGGTTGGGAACAGCGGTCACCCAATCGCCTTCGCCGCCGGGCTGAAAGCGTCACCGAACCCTGCGCGTAATTCATGCGCGCCACCCGGCTGGGTGGATCCTGATCGTTATCCTGATCCTGATCGTCTTGCGCCATGCGAAGATCAGCGGGGCTTTGCAGCAACAGCAATACGCCCGCCAAAACAACTCCGACTAACCACGCCCGGTATGTCTTCGTCTTTGGCATATTGTTCCTCGCTGCGGCCGGAACGGCACCGCACTCATTTACATTAAACCCCTCGCAGAGGATAAGTTCTATACAGGCGAGCATGTACTTAGGTACTGATAATCAAGCACTTATATGGCAATAAAAATGCCAGTTTCCGAGTTTTTCGGAAACTGGCATCGATCTTCAAGCAACTGGCTAACTGATGAAGTGACTTACGAAACCGCCTGCGCGGTGAGCACTTTTTCCCGCTCCTCTTCGTCCTGCTTTTCCTCGCGCGGGGTGGTGGGCAGAGCCAACTCCAGCACTTCGGGAATCGTCTTCACATAGTGAACCTGAACGTTCTCGAGTTGCTCCGGAGTCAGATCTTCCTCCACGTTCATCTTGTTTTCCGCCGGAAGAATCACGTCGTGAACGCCAGCACGCTTGGCGGCCAGGACCTTTTCCTTGACGCCGCCGATCGGCAGAACGTCGCCGCTCAGCGTGATTTCGCCGGTCATGGCGGTCAGCGGACGCACCGGCCGTCCCGTCAGCAACGAAACCAGAGCAGTCGCCATGGTCACGCCCGCCGAAGGACCGTCTTTCGGAATCGCTCCCGCCGGCACGTGAATGTGAATGTCGTGCTCGGCGAAGAAATTCTCCGGAATTCCGAGCTGAGCCGCATTCGAACGCACCCAGGTCAGAGCCGCCTGCATGGATTCCTGCATCACCTGGCCGATCTGTCCGGTCATGGTGAAGCCGCCTTTGCCCTTCATGGTGTTGGCTTCGACGAACAGCACGTCGCCGCCGGAAGGCGTCCAGGCCAGACCGACAACCACGCCGGCACGCTTGGTGCGTTCGGCAATTTCGCCTTCGCTGCGCACCTTGATCCCGCCCAGAAATTCCTGAACGACTTCCTTGGTGACGATCAGCTTGTCGGTCTTGCCTTCCGCCAGGCGGCGCGCCTGCTTGCGGCAGATGGTGCCGATGTTGCGCTCCAGATTGCGCACGCCGGCTTCGCGCGTGTAGTGCCGGATCACGTAGCTCACGCCTTCTTCCGGAAATTCAATCTGCTCCGCGGTGACGCCGTTCTCTTCGATCTGCCGCGGAATCAGGTATTGAAACGCGATGTGGACCTTTTCTTCCTCGGTGTAACCCTGGAGTTCGATGATCTCCATGCGGTCGCGCAAAGGCTCGGCGATCGGATCGAGCATGTTCGCGGTGGTGATGAACAGCACCTTCGAAAGATCGAAGGTCACATCCAGGTAGTTGTCCCGGAAGGTGGAGTTCTGTTCGGGATCCAGAGCTTCGAGCAACGCTGAAGCGGGATCGCCGCGGAAGTCGCGCCCGACTTTGTCGATTTCGTCGAGCATGAAGACCGGATCTTTGGTCTCGGCGCGGCGAATGCCCTGGATGATCTGTCCCGGCAACGCGCCGATGTAAGTGCGGCGATGGCCGCGAATCTCGGCTTCGTCGTGCACGCCGCCCAGCGAGATGCGGACGAACTTGCGTCCCAGGGCGCGCGCGATCGACTTGCCCAGCGAGGTTTTGCCCACGCCCGGAGGTCCGACGAAGCAGAGAATGGGACCTTTCATTCCCGGCTTCAGACGCCGCACGGAAAGATAATCCAGAATGCGATCTTTGACCTTTTTGAGGTCGTAGTGATCGGTATCCAGAATTTCCTTGGCCTTCAGAATGTCGACTTCGCCGCCGGAAGTTTTCGCCCAGGGCAGCGCCGCCAGCCACTCCACGTAGTTGCGGGTGACGGAATAATCCGCTGCCATCGGGGACATGCGGGCCAGCCGGCCCAGTTCCTTCAGGGCTTCTTTCTTGACTTCGTCGGGCATGCCGGCGTTGTCAATCTTCTGCCGCAGTTCTTCGGTATCGCGCGCGCCTTCATCCTGCTCACCCAGTTCCTTCTGGATGGCCTTCATCTGCTCGCGCAGGTAGTACTCGCGCTGCGTCTGCTGCACCCGGTCCTGCACTTCGGACTGAATCTTGTTGCGCAGCTGCTGGACTTCCAGCTCCTTCGCCAGATGCTGGTTGATTTTTTCCAGACGCACGCGGACATCGGTGGTTTCGAGCGTGTCCTGCTTGTCGGCGGTCGAGAGCGACGGCAAGCGAGGAGGCGATGAAATCCACCAGGCGGCCGGGCTCGTCGATGTTCATGGCCACGGTCGAAAGCTCATCCGACAAAGTCGGCGAGCCGGCCACGATCTGCTGGAACAGCGTAAGAACGTTGCGCTGCAGCGCTTCCACCTCGGAACTCTTCGGTGGAATCGCCTCGGGCACGGAATCCACCCGGCCCGCGCATGAATGGCGTCAGCTGGGCGAATTCGGTCAGCCGTACCCGCTCCAGGCCTTCGGCAAACACGAACAGGCTCTGGTTGGGCATCTTGACCACTTTGTGGACGACGGCCAGGGTTCCGACGGTGTAGAGATCGCTGGCCTGCGGGGCATCGACGCGAGCTTCGCGCTGCGCCACCACGACAATGGTCTTGTCCTCGCCCAGGGAGTTAATCAGTTGAACCGAGCTTTCCCGGCCTACGGTCAGGGGCAGCACGGCATGGGGGAACAGCACCGTATCCCGCACCGGCAGGATCGGCAGTACCCCAGTCTTCTTCTTCTTTTGGCTTTGGAGTGCGCTCAGTGCGCGTTTTTTCTGCCATATTTCACCTTGAGTGTCTTGTGCTCAAGTTTTGATGATATAAAGACCCGGAAAGATGCAGGCCTGAAAATGACTTGAAAGTATTTGGATTCTAAACCCTCCACGGACGGTTTGTACCTAATCAAAGGTGCTGAGACCGATGGTGACCGGATTACGGGAATGGTCGTGTGGCGGCGAGCACTCTCGTCCGCCGCCTTTGACGTTGGCGTTCAGCGCAGGCAAGCCAGTCAATCCAACTCGAACGCGGCGGGCGAGGGCGCCCGCCCTACGCGATTCAGGCTGCCGGATAAATTCCCAGCACTTTTACCAGGTCGGCCACCTCGCCCAGATGGCGCAGGGCGTTGCGGGCGGATTCGTCGTCTCCGCGGAGAAAGTCGGCGTAGAACACATACTCCCAGGGGCGGCCGCGGCGGGGCGCGACTCGATCTTGGTCAGGCTGATGTCGCGCAGGGCAAATACGGCCAGCGCCTTGAACAGCGCGCCGGCGATGTTTTTGACGCTGAAGGCGATCGAAGTCTTGTTGGCGCCGGGCAGAACACGCCGGGTCTTGCGGATCAGAAAAAAGCGGGTGAAGTTGCGTTTGTCGTCTTCAATGCCGGCCGCCAGAATGTGGCCTTTGTACGCCTTGGCGGCCTGGCTGCCGGCAATTCCAGCGGCATCCCGCAATCCGCTTTCGATCACATGCTTGACGCTGCCGGCGGTGTCGTAGAAAGGCATGCGGCTGAATCTTCGGATTCCTGGCGAAGAAGTCGCGGCACTGCTCCAGGGCCACGGGATGCGAATAAGCCCGGCGCAGATCGCCGCGTTTGACCCCCGGCGGCCGCAATCAGGTTGTGCACGATGCGCAGTCGAAACTCCCGCTCGATGAAAACCTTGCGCGCCAGCAGCAGATCGAAATGCTCGGTCACGGAACCAGCCAGCGAATTCTCGATCGGGATGACCGCGGCGGCGACCGAGCCACGCTCCACGCGGTCAAAGACCTCGACCGAGCGCGCGCACGGCACAATCTGGCATCCCGGAACCATGCGCCGGGCGGCTTCGTGGCTGAACGAACCGGCCTCGCCCTGAATCGCAATTCGAACCGCTGTCCGACTAGCAATCTTCATTGCGGCAACTTAGCTGGCTCGGGCGGCGAAAGCAAATCTTTCTTCAGCACGAACGCGTCCACGCCGTCCGAATAGTAACGAGGGATAGTCTTGATCACGGTGTAATCGTGCCGCTTGTAAAAAGAGAGAGCGGCCTGGTTGTCGACCGCGGTTTCGAGAATCACGGCGTGGCAGTGGGCGGCGCGTAACCGGTTCTCTGCAGCACGCAGCAATCGCGATCCGACTCCGGCCGTGCGAGCCTCGGGCAGCACGTCAATGGTGATGATGTGACCGCTGCCACGGGTTCCCGCCTCGGCGACGATGAATCCCAAGATATCGGGCGCCGATCCATCCGCAGACACTCCTTTGCCTTGCGGGGCGGCCGTCGCGAGCTCTAACGGCTCGGCCACCAGGGCGAACGCTCCCGGCCTCCGCAGATAGGTGGCAAGTTCCAGCCGGCTGTATGAAATCCCCGGGCGCGAAGCACTGCTGGTCGATGCGCCACACGGCCTCGAAATCCTGCTGCCGGAAGTCTCGTAAGTGGAATTCCACCGATCGATTGTAGCCGTGCGGCCCAGTCTTAAGCGCCTTCACCGCGCATTCGGCTCGGGATCAGGCCTGGGCTCAAAAATTTATGCCGGAACCTGTTGCGATACTTGCATCACAAGTCGTAATATTTGCAAAGAGGTTCCTGTGGGACGCCTGGTGCTCATCGACGCGATCGCGCGGTGGTTTTGCTGGCGGCATGGTTTTTCTACTTTGCGCGCTACAACCGCCGCAAGGGCGCACTGGCGCTGCACTGGGTGGAATCGGCCTGTTCCAGCAAAGGGCAAAGTGCTGGACTCCCGCTGGCTGGGCGTGACTCTGCTTCAGGCGCGCTTCGGTTTCACCGCGCACTGGTTCGACAATGCCCGCGTGACCATCCGTTTGCGGCCTCGTCCGATTCCCTTCAAGTGGTTCGTCAGCATCTGGCACAAGCAAAAAGAAACTCTCACTTTTGAAGCCGACCTGGACTACGCTCCGAGCTTTCAGCTTGATGTCTTCCGTCATCGCTGGCTGTCGCAGCGGCACAGCAACCTGACGTCCGAGCTCGCGCGACTGGTCGGTTTCTCGCCCCGGGCCGGTCGTTCTTACCACCCGCACTCGATGGACCCAGGAACTCTCGCCGGTGGTCAACACCCTGATGACCGCCCGCGGACACAACCTGATCAGCGTGCGTTTCCGTTCCGAATCGCCCCATCTTGCCGCCACGGTTCCGCTGGAAGCTCTCTCCGACGAGCAGGCCGCCGCTGGATTTCTGAGCGTGCTTCGCGAGCTCGCCGGAGCATCAGCCTCACGCCAGTAGGTTAGTAAATCCTAGTCGTCGTCTTGAGAACTTAGTCCCGAAGAATCCCTAAGTAGCGCCGGCGTCCTGCCGGCTGTCGCGAGGGCGTCTCGCCCTCGGCCGAGGGCGGGACGCCCGCGCGACAGCCGCCGAGATGCCGGCGCTACTCGGATAAACCGCACCACAGCCCAACCCGGTTGCGTTGACTTGCCAGTATGCGCGGCCTACCATGAGCCATCAGCCGCGGAATTTCTATGCTGGGCCAAGTCATTTCTCACTACCGAATCGAAGAAAAGCTGGGCGGCGGCGGCATGGGAGTCGTCTACCGCGCCCTGGATCTCCGACTGGGTAGAAGCATCGCCTTGAAGTTCCTCCCTCCGGAACTGGTCCGCGATCCTCAGGCCCTGGAGCGATTCCAGCGCGAAGCCCGGGCCGCCTCCGGCCTGAATCATCCGAACATCTGCACCATTCACGAAATTGACCAGTTCGAGGGACAGCCCTTCATCGTGATGGAGCTGCTGGAGGGCAACACGCTCAAGCACATGATCACGGGCAAGCCGCTGCCCGGCCCTCAAATTCTGGAGATCACGATCCAGATCGCGGATGCGCTCGAAGCCGCCCACGAATCCGGGATCATCCATCGCGACCTCAAGCCGGCGAATATCTTTTTGACCAAGCGCGGGCAAGCCAAGGTGCTGGATTTCGGATTGGCGAAGCTGGTGCCGACCCCGCGCCAGATCGCGTACAGAGGAGCCGGCGGCGCGAACCAACCTACGCTGAGCGGGATCGAACATCTGACCAGCACCGGGGTCGCGCTCGGCACCGTCGCCTACATGTCGCCGGAGCAGGCCCGCGGCGAAGAACTGGACCGCAGAAGCGATCTGTTCTCGCTGGGCGCGGTGCTTTACGAAATGGCCACCGGACGGCTGGCCTTCGGCGGCGGAACCACGGCGGTGGTCTTCGAGGCCATTCTGAACCGCGCGCCGCTGTCGGCGACGCGGTTGAATCCCGAGCTGATTCCGGACATTGGCTGGATCACATCCAAGCTGCTGGAAAAAGACCGCAAGCTGCGCTACCAGTCCGCCGCCGAACTTCAGGCCGACCTCAAGCGGGTCAAGCGCGACACGGAATCTTCCGGAGTTCCGACCTTCGCGCCGCCGAAGGCTCCGACAGCCGCTGTGGCGCAAACCGGGCGATCATCGCTGCCGCAGTAGTCTGCTTCTGCTGCTGGTCCTGGCGTCTGCTTCCGCACCGCTGGCGTGACCGGTTGCTGGGAGGCGGATCGAGCCACATTCACGCCATCGCCGTTCTTCCCTTCGTGAACGTGGGCGCGGATCCCAACATCGAGTACCTCGCCGACGGAGTGACGGAAGGAATTATCAGCAGCCTTTCCCGCGTTCCCGAACTGCGAGTGATGGCGCGCAGCACGGTGTTCAGCTACAAGGGTCGCGACATCAATGCTCAGAAAGTCGGCAAGGAACTCAACGTCGACGCCGTGCTGATGGGCCGAGTGGCGCAGCGCGGAGACACACTGACGATTCAGACCGATCTGGTCAACGTGGCCGACGGCTCCGAACTTTGGGGCGACCAGTTCAACCGCAAAGTTTCCGACCTGATCGCGATGCAGGGAGACATCTCAAAGGAAATCTACGACAACCTGCGGCCCAGAATTGTCGGAGCGGAAGAGTCCACCGCAGGTAGCGAAGCACGACACCGAAAATCCCGAAGCTTACCAGCTCTACCTGCAAGGGTCTTTTCTACTGGAACAAGTGGACCGAAGAGGGTTTCCGGAAGGCCACCGACTATTTCAATCAGGCGGTCGAGAAAGATCCGAACTATGCCCAGGCCTACGCCGGGCTCGCCGATACCTACAACTTCCTGGGCGAATCCGGATACATGGCGCCGCAGCAGGTGTGGCAAAACGCGAAATCGGCGGCCATGCACGCGGTCAAACTGGATGACACCCTGCCCGAGGCGCACATCTCGCTGGCGCTGGTGCGGGAGAGTTATGACTGGGATTGGGCCGGGAGCCGAATCCGAATTCAAGCGCGCGATTCAGCTGAATCCCAACAACGCTTCCGCTCACCAGTGGTACGGCGATTTTCTGACCCGCATGGGCCGCTTCGATGAAGCCCGGGTCGAGCTGAAAAAGGCTCAGGAGCTCGATCCGCTTTCGCTTCTCACCAACACCAGTCTGGGCCGGCAGCTTTACTTCACGCGGCAGTATGACGCCGCCATCCAGCAACTCACGCAAAACGCTGGAGATGGATCCGAAATTCGTCCCGGCGCAACACGCCATCGAAGCCGCCTACGCGCAGAACGGCATGTTCAAGGAGGCGATTGGCGAACGGCAAAAAGTGCTGACGCTCTCCGGCAATCCCGACCTGGCGGCCGCCATCGGCGAGGATTTCAACACATCCGGCTATCCCGGAGTGATGAAGAGCTGGCTGGAGGGTTTGAAAGAAGTCTCGAAGCGGGGATACGTTTCGTCCTACAACATGGCCCAGATCTACGCCCGGCTGGGAGACAAGAGCCAGGCGCTGGCGTCGCTCGAGACGGCTCTAGAGCAGCGTGACAGCAATCTCACCTACGTTAAGGTCGAACCTGCGTTTGATGAGATTCGTTCTGATCCGAGATTCCAGAGAATAGTGCAGCAGCTCAATATGCCGCAATGAACGCTTCTATTATCCTGAACGCCACCGCAAAAAAATGTCATCCTGAGCGGAGTGGCAGTCGAAAGCCCCCTACCTTACCGCATAGGTCACAAGCAGCTCCGCTTCGCGCTTCAGCTTTCCTCACGCTGGTAGCAGGTCCTTCGACTCCGTCAGCCCATTCGCAAGCGAATGGGCTACTTCCGCAGGATGACAATCAAACTCTTCACCGCAATGGATAACCTGCCTCGCCCGGCAGACGACCGTCGACTCGCAGAACTTTTGTGCCGGGTTTCACGTCTTTGCTGTCAATGAACGCAATGGCGCCCGGAATGGCGGTCACCAGTTGGTTGGCCATGTCGTTCGAGTACACAACCTTCGGCGCGGTGGCCGACTCCGCCCGGAAAATTTTCGCGATCCAGTACTGTTTGAACTGCGACTCCGACATCTGGTAGATGATTTTCAGAACCACGTCTCGCTCCCGGGCCACGGGGGCGCGAATGAGCAGGACGACCGGGATGTTGGTGCTCCAATACTGGCGGTCGCCGAGAAATACTTTGCGCACTTCGGACAGGCTCAGATTGCTGATCGGGCGTGTCGGGGTGCACCACGACGGCGACGTCAACGTCGTGGCGCTGTGCCGCCAGCGGCTGCAGAAATGCCAGGCACAGGCAGCTTAGGGCGAAGACTCGGGAGGCGAATTTCCAATGTGTTGTCATGTGCGTGTCAGAAGGTAAACGCAGTCTGGAAGAATGCCCCGTTCACCCGAGGCTCGTCCACACCATGGCGACTGTTCCGATACTCGCCCTTGAAAGCCGCGTAGTTCGTGATGTCGTACCGGACCCCGAGCGTCGAACCTGAAAGATCCAGCACATCCACCAGCGTCGGATCACTTTCAGGCTTATGAATATACTCGTACCGATAATAAGGCTTCCATTTGCTTTGCTGCCAGGGCAGCCGGTAGGCGAGCTGAACATAGAACGCCTGGCTGTCCCAGGTATTGTCGGTCAGCATCGTCGCGATGATGGACGTTGGCGTACTCGGCGAGGAATTCCGGTTTTTCCTTGGTCCAGACCACGTCGGCAGCGGTGATCCATTCGCCGAAAATTCTGGCCGGGCTGCGGCGTAAGCTTGTCGCGATAGACCGACGCGCCGACCTGCAGACCATAGAACCGGGCCGGCCGGGCATACACGTTGGCCACCCAGGCGCGGTTGTCGTTGGAATCGCCGCTGTCTCCGGACTTGCTGAGAAGCGAAGAGCGGCCATTGCCCAGGCCCACGTTGTAGCCCAGGCCCAGCCCGCCTGAAGGAATATTTCCTTCCGCCTCCACGCCCACAAAGTGAGTGGGAATAAAGGTGCCGCCAAATTTGACCATTTCCGGCCGAGCGATGGTGGTCTGCAGCCAGGCTCCGTGGTGGAAGGCGGCATTCCAGTAACCGATCGGAGTGTGATATTTGCCGAATGAGAGTTTGAAGTAGTCGTTGTAGTCGTAGCGAATGATGGTGCGTTCCACGCTCAGGTCGTAGCCTGTCGGCTGCGCGGTGAAGCTGACTTCGCCGAAATAGCTGACCTTTTCCGACAGAGGCGAGGCCAGATGCAGAACGAACTGTCCCAGATTGAATCCGCTGATTGATACCCTTCTGATCGGTTGCCGAGAAATCGACATCGCCGAATCCGCTGATTTGAAGCGAGGGAAAATGCCTCTCGGTGTCGCGGATTTCGCCCATGCGGCGTGATCCTTCGGTGTGTGCGACCAGCGCGGCGGGAGCCGCGGGCAGCGGCTTGCGCGGGAGTCTCAGCCGGGGCGGCGGGCGCTGCGGGCGCGGGAGCCTGGGCAGCTTCCAGCTTGCGGTCACGTTCCTCGAGCTGGTTGATCCGATTCTCCAGCTGCTGAATACGGTCGAGCAGAGTCTGCACCGTGGGTTGACTATCGGTTGTTGCGCGGAGGCGGAGATTGTGCCAGCACGCATGCTGGTGGTCAAAAGGAATATGAGCAACAGGAGCCAGCGAAAGCCCATAAAGTCTCCTCCTCGAACATTGAGCCGGGTGGTGCGATCCAACTGCCTGCAAGCAACTTCAACGTGCCGGAAATTTTGCCGCTTAGTCTAGTACGATGAAGGTCTTTGTCAAAGTACGGATTGGGCTTCCGGCCGTTTTCCATTTGCAGAGTCGAAAACTTTCATGGGTTCTCCCACCATCTGCACCGAGAATCTGACTCGACGGTTCGGCGACCTCGTAGCCGTCGAGGACGTGAACCTGGAGGTGGCGGCGGGCCAGTTCTTCGGCTTTCTGGGCCCCAATGGTGCGGGAAAATCCACCACCATCAAAATGCTGACCGGACTGCTTGCCCCCACCGCCGGGAGCATCAGGATTCTCGGGCTCGACCTGGTCACGAACCTGGTGGAAGTAAAACGGCAGATCGGAGTGGTGCCGGAAGGCATGGCATTGTTCGGAAGATTGACCGGGTCGGAATATTTGAATTTTGTCGGCCGCATGTACGGTCTGGATCGTGAAACCGCGGCCAAGCGGACGTCTGAACTGCTGGAGTTCATGCAACTCGTCGACCAGCCCAAGACACTGGTCACGGACTATTCGCATGGCATGCAGAAAAAGCTGGCGCTGGCCGCGGCCGTGATCCACGGACCGAAGGTTCTCTTTCTGGATGAACCCTTCGAAGGCGTGGACGCCATCGCCGCCGGCACGCTGAAAGCCATGCTGCAACGCATGATCGCGCGCGGCGCCACCATCTTCCTGACTTCCCACGTGCTGGAAATCGTGGAACGGCTGTGCAGTCACGTCGGCATCATTCATCGCGGCCGGCTGGTGGCGCAAGGCTCGCTGGAAGAATTGCGGGCGGGCGTCGAGGCGCAGGCTGCAGGCCGCGCCGATGGCGGCTGACGCCGAGAGCTTCTCCAGGCGAAAAGCTGACCCTCGAACAGATTTTTCTTCGTCATCGTGGGCGGATCGCGATCCGACGGTCAGGAATTGTCGTGGCTGGGTTGAACCGAACTCAGGTCAATCGACCTGAGCTGAATGGAGCTGCGCTGAATGACGCGGAGCCCAATCCGGCCAGGCAGAGTTCCGCTTCCGTCAGCGCGACAGCAGCTGGCTGCGGTCGCGGAACTGCGCTGGCGAATCTTTGTCAATTCTCTGCAGACGTTTCGCGGCCGGCTGGAGTTGGCCTCACGCATCTTTATCGGCCTGGCTTTTATGGCGGGTGGCATCGGGCGGCGCGATGGCCTGGGCGGAGTGGCCTGGTTCTTAGTGACGGACGGGAGCCCGGAGTGGCTCGGCGCCCTGCTCTGGCCCGTATTTCTTGTTTTGGCAGCTCTTTCCCTTGATGGCGACGGCGTTCACCGAGAATATCGAGTCAGCAAGCCTGCTGCGTTTTCCGCTGAGCTACCGGTCGTATTTTCTGATTCGGCTGGCTTACGGCTCGCTTGATCCGGCGACCAGCGTGGCCAGTCTGTGGCTGCTCGGAATCGCTATCGGCATCGGAGTCGCCAAGCCAGTCGCACTGCCCTGGGTCGCGATCGTGCTGTTCACCTTCGCGATCGTGAACATCCTGCTTGCGCGAATGGTCTTCGCCTGGCTGGAGCGCTGGCTGGCGCAGCGGCGCACGCGCGAAATCATGGGCGTCCTGTTTTTTCTGGTCATGCTCGAGCCTTCAGCTGATCGGGCCTTGATCGCTTTTTACGGACATCGATCCAGGCCCGAAGCGCAGCCTACTGGGCCAGGAACTTTCCAATGCACAAAGACCCCTGCCGCCGGGGCTGGCCGCGGCAGCGATCGCGGGGATGGTGCAGGGCCAGCCGCAGGCAAGCATGCTGTCGTTTCTGCTGCTGGTGCTTTACGGAGTCGCGTTCCTCTGGCTGCTGAATTTTCGTTTGCGCGCGGAATATCGAGGCGAGAATCTCAGCGAATCGGCTGGACGCAAAGCTGCGACTGGCGGAGCTTCCCGCGCTTCGTCCCGGCTGGAATGTGCCGGGACTATCCGGGCCGGTCGCCGCCGTCTTCGAAAAAGAGTTGCGCTATCTCAGCCGCAGCGGGCCCATGCTGTTCACCCTGATCGTGCCCTTGTTCATGCTGCTGGTCTTTCGCAGTTCAGGACGAAACGAAGGCCTGTTCGCCCATGCCCCCGCGCTGACCTTTCCGATTGGCGCGGCCTACTCGCTGCTGCTGCTGACCAATCTTTCCTACAACAATTTTGGAGCTGACGGCAGCGGCATCCAGTTCTTTTTCGCCTCGCCGGTGCGGCTTCCGGCAAATCATGCTGGGAAAGAATCTGGCGCATTCGGCCATTTTTGCATTGGAGGTGGTGCTGGTATTGGCTGGGCACTTGCCTGCTCTATCGGCCGCCGTCGATCGGCGTGACGCTCGCCACGCTGGCTGGCATCCTGTTTGTCGGTACCACATTGACCTCGCCGCCGGAAACCTGTTCTCGATCTATTCGCCCACCCGGATAGAGGCCGGCGTATTAGGCAGACAACGGGCATCCCTGACCACCGTGCTGGCAAGCTTTGGAATTCGAGGAGTGCTTGTTCGGCGCTGGCGCGTTGCTGCTCTGGCTTTCACGCGCAGTACGGAAATTCGTGGATTCTGAATTCTGATCTTTCTGCTGCCGGCGGCATTTGCCTTCATCGCTTACCGTTATGCCCTGGACCGTGTTGACAGGATCGCGCTCGATCACCGGGACAATCTTATTTCCCAGCTGAGCCGCTAGGGGCGAGCGCACCCTGCCAAAGCAGGGTCCCTCCACTGCGCTCGCTTCGCTCCGCTCCGGTCGGGATGACAAAGTTTTCTTTGGAGTGGGGTCAGTCTTTCTCTGGTTCCGCGACGAAGCGATAGCCTACGCCGCGGACGGTGAGCAGATGCCGCGGCGTGGAGGGATTGTCTTCGATGTAGCGGCGCAGGCGCACGACGAAATTGTCGATGGCGCGGGTGTCCGTGTCCTCGTGCAGTCCCCAGACTTCTTCCAGGATCGACTTGCGAGAAACAACCCGTCCCTGGTTGCGGATGAGATGGCGGAGCAATTCCGCTTCCATCAGGGTCAGCTGGATGGTGTTTCCGTTCACCCGCAACTCCAGCTTGCCGAAATCGATGGTCCGGCCGTGGAAGGAGAAGGTCTCGTATTCCGTCGGCCGGGGTGGCATTTGCGGCCGGGCTCTGGCGCATCCAGTCGCGGCGGCGCAGCAGTCCCTGCAATCGCGCCAGCAGGATGGGGAGCTCGAAAGGCTTGGGAAGATAGTCGTCCGCGCCCGAGGCAAAGCCCTTGAGCACATCTTCGGGACGCCCGCGCGCGGTCAGCATGAGCACGGGGACGAATTGCTTGGCGGCGCGTAACTCGGAGGCGACCGTGAAACCATCCTTGCCGGGAAGCATGACGTCGAGCACGACGGCGTCGAACTCGGCGGCCTTGCTTTCCGCGGATTTGCCCAAAAGCAGCTTGAGAGCGCTTTCGCCGTCGCCAACGACGGCGACGGAGTGTCCCTCGGCTTCAAGGTTGAACTGCAATCCCTTGGCCAGGTGAGCTTCGTCTTCGACAATCAGGACATGACTCATGCCGAGCTCTCGAACTCGTGCGCGAGCGCTTACCCCGATATCATGCAGCGGCGGCAATTCCAGGAACTACCGTCTCGGATCCGACACTGTCCGCCCTTCGCCTTCACTCTCGGCAAAGACGCGGCCTCCGTGTTTGCGGACGATCGCGCGCACGATGAACAAGCCGAGGCCTGTTCCCTTCACATGGCTGAGCGAGCGATTGGAGACGCGATAAAAGCGTTTGAAGATGCGCTTCAACTCTCCCGCCGGAATGCCCACACCCTGATCGTGAACGCTCAGCGTCAACGTGTTTTTCGTCCGGAGTTTCGACTCGCACCGAAATCTCGCACGCGCTCTCCGGAATACTTGACGGCGTTGTCGAGCACGTTGGAAACTGCCGTCCGCAGCTCTTCGGAATCACCCAATACTCTGGCGCCGGTGCCGTAGTTGGCCGACTGCTCGTAGCGCAGGGAGTCGGGTTGAAGGTGATGGCTGGTGCGCGCGACTTCCACACACTCCCGAACCAGATCGCCGAAGTCAACCGGCACGCGCCGGTCCTGCTTGCTTGTGGCTCGCCTCCCCGGCTTTGAGCACCTGCTCGACCGTGCCCAGCAGGCGATCGGTATCGTCCAGCATCAGGCGATAGAACTCGCGGCGCTGGGCCTCATCCACATCGCGACGCTGCAGGGTCTGCAGATAAAGCCGGATCGATGCAATGGGCGTTTTCAGTTCGTGAGTGACGGCATTGATGAAGCTGTCATGCTGTTCGTTGCGTCGAATTTCACGCACCAGGAAGCTGGTATTCACGATCATGCCCGGCAATCAGCAGGGCAAAGAAGATCACGCCCAGGAAGAGCAGAACGCCTTCGCGCCAGTTGAGAATGATCCAGCCGACATTCAGTCCGACCGCCAGCAGCACCAGGCAAACGCCCAGCACGACGAAGAAGGCGATGGCCCTGCGGCGGCTAGCTGATGCGCATGGCAGGATTCTACCGCGTGGCGAATAAAGACGAGTAGGAAACGGAAGCGATTCCTCCAATTGTCATCCTGAGCGTAAACATCCCATTGGCTTGCGAATCGGATGCTGGAGTCGAAGGACCTCTATCGTCGCGAAGACAGCAGAAGAGCGAAGACGGCTGGTTCTGTGAGTGAGGGTGTACCGTAAGGTAGGGGTCCTTCGACTGCGTAGCGGCTTCGCTTTGCGAAGCCGCTACTCCGCTCAGGATGACACGGTCGGAAGAGGAAGGTTAAGCCGAGACCAGTTCGGTCCGCGCTGCCGCCGGCACGCCGTCTTCTTCTTCGCGACGGCGTAGTTCAGATAGCTTTACGCGATAGACCTGGCGCGCCAGGCCCAGCTTGGTCAGTGCCCAGATGCCGTACCAGTTGATGTCGATCTCGTACCATTTCAAACCATGCCGGGCAGAGACCGGATGGGCGTGATGATTGTTGTGCCAGCCTTCGCCGAAGGTGAGCAGCGCCACCCACCAGCTGTTGGTGGAAAGGTCTTTGGTCACGAAACGCCGCGAGCCCCAGCTATGCGTGGCCGAGTTGACCAGCCAGGTGGTGTGCAGTCCGATGACGGTGCGGAAGAATACGCCCCACAGCAGAAACGGCAGGCCGCCAATCGCCAAAAGAATCAGGCCAAGTCCGATCATCGGCACGTAGTGATACTTGGTGATCCAAACGTGAAATTTATCTTTGGCCAGGTCAGGAACGTAGCGGGCCAGGGTGGTGGTGTCGTGGTGCATCGACTTGCCGGTCAGAATCCAGCCCATGTGAGCCCACCATTTGCCGTCGCGGGGCGAGTGCGGATCGCCTTCCTGATCGGAATGCTGGTGATGGATGCGATGAGTGGCCACCCAGAAAATCGGTCCGCCTTCGAGAGCCAGCGTGGCGCAGACAGTGAGGAAATACTCAACCCATTTGGGAGTCTTGTATCCGCGATGAGTCAGCAGGCGGTGGTAGCCCATGCCGATGCCCAGGCTTCCAGAAACCCACCACAAGAACATCGAGACCAGCAAGAGCCTTCCAGGAAAAAAAGAACAGCGCGGCGATGGCGCCGACATGGAACAAGCCCATAAAGGTCGCGGTTACCCAGTTAACTTCGTCGTCTGCGGCTGCCTTCCGGTCTAACGCTTCCAGGTCGATTGCCATGGTGTATTCCCGTACACGGTATTGAAATCCCCTAGGCTCAAGGTACCAGCGTCGCAAAAAGTCGCGTGTAAAAGTTCTGTAATAGCAGACAGGGAGGGTGTTACGTAGGTACTACGACACGCGGCCGGATCGGCGGAATCAGCGCCTGGCAGCACAGGTGGGACGCTCGCCGGGAGCACGAGCGGGACACTCGCGCCCACATTAGCCATCCACCTGCGTTAGGCGGTCGCGCCTTTCACTTCTACTCCGGCCCACTTTTCCAGCAGGGTGAGAGTGGCGGCGTAATCCAGATTTTCGTGTCCGTCCTCGGTGGCCATTTCGTAAATTTCTTCCACGGTTTCGAGGGCCGGCAACTTGACTCGAACCTCTTTTGCAGCTTCGAGCGCCAGGCGAATGTCTTTGTGCATCAGCCGCAAGGGGAAGTTGGGGGTGAAGTCTCGCTTCATGACGAATGGCGCTTTGTATTCCACCACTCCCGACCGAACCATGGATGCCTGCACTACCTTCAGCAGGTTCTCAACATCCACTCCAAGTTTGGTCGCCAGGGTAAGGCCCTCGGCGAAGCCTTCGATAAATCAGTGCGATTTGGAGGTTCATCGCCAGCTTGGCAGCCTGTCCCTTGCCAGTTTCGCCCATGCGGAAAAACACCTTGCCCATGCCGGCAAACAGGGGCTTCAGGGACTCGATCACAGCTTCGTCACCGCCCACCATAAAGGTGAGACTGCCGGCTTCGGCGGCCACCTTTGATCCGGTCATGGGAGCATCGACGTAGTTCACTCCCTTGGCGCGAACCCTCTCAGCGAACTTGCGGGTTGCAGAAGGCGAAATCGTGCTGGAGTCTGCAATGGTCATGCCTTCGGCGAGCGCTTCATCGACGCCCTGCGGCCCAAACAGAACGCTCTCGACGGCGGCGGTGTCGGATACGCACATCCAGACCACTTCTGCGCCGCGCGCGGCGTCGGCGGGGGAAACGGCGGTGCGCGCGCCTTCCACTTCCCTGCCGGCACTACGATTCCAGACGGAAACCTCATGACCCGCTTTGACCAGGTTGGACGCCATTGGCCGTCCCATGATTCCCAAACCTAAAAAAGCAACACGCATCCTGAGTCTCCCTATTTACGAAAAGTAATGGCAAATGATGACAATCAGCGATTAGAAACGACGGGAGCTACGGGGGTCAAGGCATTCCCCTGTGAATTTGATTTGAATCCGATTCTCAGCACCACGCAATTCATTGGAGGAGAGACCATCAATCTGCGATGACCGCAGTTGTGAATGGAGCGTGGAATGTCGTCGTTTGTGCTCGACTTGCCCCCAAAGCTACACGACCGAACCGCGCTCCGGGGTGCCGTGTTTGTTCTGTACCTATCGAAACAACAACTTGCGCGATTGCTGCAGAGGGCCATTCAAGTGCAACCGGTAGGGGGAGTGAGCATCCTTGCTCCTCTTTCAGGTTCCCTGAACTAAGTCAGCCCATCTGAAGTTCTCCTCCTATCTTAGCGAATGACAACCTTAAGGAGGTTGACCATGTTTGCACGCAACGTCTCTTTTCATCTGAAATCCAATATGCTTTCTGATTACACCCGAACATTTGACAAGGACATTCTTCCGCTACTGCGCAAGCAGAACGGCTTCAAGGACGAAATTACGTTCTCCGGTCCCGGCGGAATCGATGTGACGGCCATCAGTCTGTGGGACAACAAAGCCAGTGCAGAAACTTACAACACCAATACTTACCCCGAAGTGTTGAAGACCATGGCAAGATTTATCGAGGGAACGCCCAAGGTTCAGACCAGTGACGTTGTCAACTCGACCTTCCATAAGATTGGCGCTGGAGTAGCAGCGTAAGGTTCGTAGGCCTTTCGTATGAGAAGGCGGAGCCGAAGCTCCGCCTTCCCGATTTACTCGGCCCTCAAGGGCAACTGTTCTACCTCCCACCGAATTACTCTCAATCAGCCTAGGCAACTTTGCGTGGTTCCGGCCTTTCTTGCTCGGAGCTGGCTTCGTCGGTGTTCACCTCATTGGGACTCACTTCATTGGTAAAAGAAAGATTCGGGGTACCAGTTCGCTCCAGCATCTTCCGTTTTCTCCACCTGCCGAGCAGCGGAGTCATCGTGCCCAGAACAACTACCAGCACGACAAAGGCAATCAAGAGCGACAAAGAGCCGGTCCTGTGGGTCACCGGAGGGGTAACGGCGGCTGCATCAGGTGTGCCGGCAGGTGCCGAAGGCGTGCCGGCAGTTGCGGCATCCGCAGCGGCTGGGCTGGTCGTGTCCGCAGACGGGCTAGCCGTGGCGGCATCCGCGGCCGCCGAGGTGGCCGTGTCCGCGGGTGGGCCAACTTTCGCCGCCGGTGCAGCTGCAGCCTTGGTTGCTGAGAGTCTGCGGGCATGGGCTGAGTGTCGTGTTGGGTGATCCGTGTCTGCAGCTGGTGCGCTGGCCGTGGCCGCAGACGGGTTGACCGTCGCCGCTGGTGCGGCAGTGTCTACCGCGGGTGGGTTAGCAATCGTCGCGGACGGATTGACTGTCGCAGCGGGTGCGGCTGTGGCAGCGGATGCGGGTGTGGCAGCGTCCGCGGCTGGTGTGCTGGCGGTCGCCGCAGGTGGGTTGACCGTCGTCGCGGGTGCGGCAGTGTCTGCCGCGGGCGGGTTAGCAACCGTGGCAGAAGGATTGACTGTTGCACTGGGTGCAGCGGCGTCCGCAGCTGGTGCGCTGGCAGTTGCGCCGGGTGCGGTGGCGCCCGCAGCTGGTGCGCTGGCGGTTGCGGAGGGCGCGGTGGCGTCCTGAACGGGCGTAATGACAGTCTCTGAAGGCGGAACCAGGGCCGCGGTGGTTGCAGCAGCGGCTGCGGCACAGTGTTCCGAGATCATGCTCAGTTCGGTGACGGCAAAGCTGTTATCAGCAGTGCCGGAACTCACGGCCCCACCTGCTTTATGTCCGGTAAGTTTTACGTCATGGCCGAGATGCGGTTTGAGATCAACACTGCTGGTGGTGATCTTGAAAATCTGACGAGTGCCGTCTTCCGCAACTGTGTAGTTGCCATCAGATCCACCCAGACAACCTTTAACGTTGGCCGGGTCCGTGTTGCTGCCGGCGTCGGGAGTCTGCGCAAACCCCAACGTCACCAGCAGGGCCGATACAACCATCAGCAGGAATACTCTTTTCATGGAATCCTCCTAAGATTCTCGCCTTGCGGCGGTCTGAGGTTTCACTTGGGATTTGATTTTGCTGTTGGTCCTTACGCAGAACGCTCGCGCGTTGTGCACCGGTTGAGTTCCGGCCTGGGAACCTGGAGCATCCGGAGTGGAACAGCACAAACCATATCTGGTATGGATCTGCCTGTCTGTTCACAACCGCTCACATTCGACAGGACAGTTTGAACCAGCAAACGGACGGGCGGGACGAGCAATCCTCCGATGATTTGCTTTAGAATTGATTACCGAGCTGTCAGCACCTGCATCGAAGCAGCAGGTGAAAGATTCCGTTCGACTGTCATGCGGTTCGTCGCCGATGCTGAAGAATACCCTGAAGAATTCTGCGCTGCGAAAGCGTGCCCGGCAATTCAGCAGCCTGGTACGGCACTCGGCGGTCACTCCCCGAACCGGCCGCACCCATAAACCGAAGCTGGTCAGCAATGACCAGATGGGACTCACTTTCATCGGGCACTCCGGTTTTTTCGTCCAGATGGGCGGCCAGAATGTTGTAATCGATCCCAACTTTGCCCGGTGGCTGTTCGTCCTGAAGCGCCTGCGCCAGCCCGGCGTGCATGTTCGCGACCTGCCCGCCATCGACCTGGTGCTGGTGACCCACGCCCACTTCGATCACCTGCACCGCCCTTCTCTGCGCGCGATCGTGCAGCACACCAAACGCAGCCAGGTGGCGGCGCCTACCGTCGTGGTTCCACATCACATCTTCGATCTCGTGTCTGACCTTGGCTTTGAGAACGTGGTGGAGCTGGACTGGTGGAACAGCTTTCGTCATCGCGAACTGACCGTCACTCACGTGCCCTCCCGGCACTGGGGGGCGCGCGTGATCCAGGATTCGCACCGCGGGTATGGCGGCTACGTGCTACGCGACCACAAGCACTCTCTTTACCACGCCGGCGACACCGCCTACTTCGCCGGCTTCCGCGAGATCGGACACCGTTTGGCGCCGGAAGTGGCGTTGCTGCCAATCGGGGCCTACAATCCGCCATCCTTCCGGAACGTTCACACCAGCCCGGCCGATGCAACGCGGGCCTTCCTCGATTTGAATTCGCGTTGGATGGTGCCCATGCATTACGGCACTTTTCGCCTCTCGCACGAACCCATGGACGAACCTTTGCGCCTGCTGGAGAAAGAAGCCAAGGCAGCGGGCATTGAAGACCGCGTGTTCGTGATGGAAGAAGGTGTGACCCGGTTTTTTGAATAGCCGAATTGCCGGCTGTTCCCCTTTACCTCAGACGCGGTGGCGGGACGCCAACCGGACAGCCGCCGGGACGGCGGCGGTACAAAACCTAATACGCGAGCAGGATTCGCAGGTCGCGCAGATTATTTCCTGTCGGGCCGGTGATAATTGCGTCCCCTAGCGACTCGAAGAACGGGTAAGCATCGAAGCTGGCCAAGTGCGCGGCAGGATCCAGAGCGCGAGCTTTGGCGCGTTCGAGTGTGCTGCCGTCCACGATGGCGCCTGCGGTAGGACTATTGCCGTCAATGCCGTCGGTGCCGGCGCTAAGTATGGTGATTGCCTCTCCGGAAATCCTGGAGGCGCAAGCCAGCGCAAATTGCTGGTTGCGGCCACCAGTGCCGCCATTTTCGACCTTTACCGTGACTTCTCCTCCCGAGATCAGGCAGACGCGTTCGGATTTCTGGTGCAACTGGCGCAAACGATTCAGCAGATATTCAGCGGCGCGCTGGTAATCCCAGTCATCGCAGCTATTGTCTATTTCCACGGAAAAACCGTGACGTTGAGCCTCCACCTCCGCCGCTTCCAGGAGCGTGGCGTTCGACAGAAGTGGCCACCACCGAGCTCGATGGAAGGCCAAATCATCTGACTTGGGAGTTTCCTCAAGAGCGTGGTGTTGAAACAGCTCGCGCACGGAATCCGGAAAGCGTTCGAGCATGCGGTACTTCTCGGCGATGGCGTAACAATTTGCCACGCTGGTGGAGTCAGGCATGGTCGGGCCGGAGGCGAGAGCGTCGGGCGTATCGTCAGGAACGTCAGAAACCAGCAGCGAGACCTGTTGCGCCGAGGATGCGGCCAGGGCCAACCTTCCCCCCTTGATGGCGGAAAGATGTTTGCGGATGGTATTGATTTCGGCGATGGGCGCGCCTGAATGCACCAGCACCTGGTAGGTCGCGATCAGATCCGTCGAGCGAGATGTCCTGGTCAACCGGTTTCTCAGCAATCGAGGACCCCCCGCCGCTGAGCAGGAAGATCACTAACGAAGCAGCATTCTGCGCACTGAGCGATTTCAACATCGCCTCGGCAGCGCGAACGGATTCCTGCGTGGGCATGGGATGGCCCCCGCGAAAGTAACGAAAACCTCGAATTTGCGAAATCGGATCGATCGAACTTGCCACGATCCCCTGGAAGCGGTCGCCCGCCTGCATCTCCAGCGAATTGACCATGGCGTGGGCCGCTTTTCCGACGGCGATCACTAGTACACGATTATAGGAATCGAGGTTATAAAGGTCTTCGCAAACGCGGAGCACGCCCTTGTCGCAGTCCACGTGGCGCTGAAACGCCCGGTCGATACTGGCTTCCGACAGCGCATACTCAAACATGTGCCGCGCGGTTACGCGCATGTCCAGGGCAAGCTTTTTGCGGTCGGTGGCCGAACTAGACATGTGAAAGGATTATAGAGTCCTGGTAGCGCCGGCGTTTATGGCAGTTGTGTAGAGAGGGCGGCCTCGCTTCGGCGTCGCTCACGGCGGGCTCGCCCTCGTGGACCGCAGCGCCTACAAATTCACAGCTTCCCCGATCCACTGCTCGACAGCGTCGCGCATCTCTCGCAGCCTTCCTTCGAAAAAGTGATCGGCGCCGGCGATCAGCACCAGTTTCTTCGGCTCGGTAAGCGAACCGATGAGGGTCTCCAATTCTGCCGGGGTCGCGAACTGGTCGCGATCACCACTCACAAACAACCTGGGCTTGGCGCAGGTTTTGAGAAAGTTGAAGTCGTAGCTCCGATCGTCAATCGGCGATACGGGGAGCCCCAGGGCGACGGCCGCCTTCACTTTCGATTCGTCACATGCAGCACGCAGACCAACCGCTGCGCCAAATGAAAATCCGGCAAAGATCAGGGGCTGATGAAATTCGTGATCGAGCCAATGCAAAGCCGTGCGAACATCGTCGACTTCGCCTTCTCCGTGGTCGTGTTCGCCCTGGCTTAGCCCGGTCCCTCGAAAATTGAAGCGCAGCACCGGAAAGCCAAAATGGTTTAGCGCCTTCATGGTGTGAAACACCACCTTGTTGTGAAGGGTTCCGCCGTAGAGCGGGTGGGGATGGCACACCAGGGCGGCGTACGCGGCGTCCGACGTGCCAGCATTGAGCAGCGCTTCCAGGCGGCCGGCGGGACCGTCGAGGAAGATCGATCGGATGGCAGTAGGTTGCGCGTCCATGTGGGCCAAGCAAGCATAGCAGCGGAGAAGGACTCCGTGCCTCCCCGGCAGAACAACGGGGTCAACCACGGAGGACACTGAGGAGTTCAACTCGTACTTCTCTGTGTCCTCAGTGTCCTCCGTGGTTGGAAAAAGAGGCTAGCTCAGCGAACGCCGCGGAACCAGAGCTGAGGTATCCTTTCGGGATGGACGTCGCCGCGTTTACCCGTCAGCTCGTTGACATCGAGTCCATCACCGGTAACGAAGGCAGCGGTCGGTGACTTGCTTCACCTTGAGCTCGAACGGCGGGGATTTCAAGCGGAGAAAATTCCGGTCGAAGGCCCGCGCTGCAATGTGTTCGCCACCTGGCCAGAACAACCGCGGCCTGCGATCGTTTTCTCCACCCACATGGACACCGTTCCGCCCTTCATTCCCTCCTCCGAAGATGCCACCCGCATCTACGGACGCGGTTCGTGCGATGCCAAAGGAATTATCGCGGCACAGATTGCCGCCGCCGAACGATTGCGGCAGGAAAATATCCATGTCGGACTGCTTTTTCTGGTGGGCGAGGAGCGTGACAGCCTGGGCGCCAAAGTGGCCAACCAGTCGCCGCGTGGCTCGAAGTTCCTGGTGAATGGCGAACCCACGGAAAACAGGGTTGCGGTTGCATCGAAGGGAGCGTTGCGAGCGGAAGTGATCGCACGAGGGGCGCATGGCGCACTCGGCCTATCCGGAGCTGGGCGAATCGGCGATCGACAAACTTCTGGCAGCACTGCAGCGCCTGCGGGCTATGAAATTGCCGGAGGAGGAAGGCATTGGACCGTGCACCCTCAACATTGGCGTGATCGAAGGCGGCCGCGCCCCCAACGTGATTCCGGACAAAGCGCGGGCACAACTACTTTACCGCCTGGTGGGATCGGCGGAGCAATTGAAGCGCGAAATCGTTGAGGCGGTCGGCAATCTGGCACAGGTCGAGTTTGTGCTCGAAATCCCGTTTGTATCGTCTGCGGACGCTGGACGGCCTCCCCAACATGGTCGCGGCTTTCACCACCGACATACCCGCGCTCAGCAATTGGGGCCAGCCCCTGCTGGTCGGCCCAGGATCGATTCACGTCGCCCACACAGAACGCGAATACGTTGAAAAGAAACAGTTGCTAGAGGCGGTGGATTTGTATTGCTCAATCGCAAAGCAGCTTTCAGCGTGAAGCCATGAAAGTAGCGCCGGCATCCTGCCGGCTGTCCCGAGGGCGTCTCGCCCTCGGCGGGGAGCACATTTCATCCGATTGTCCTCTTGACACAGTGGTTTAGAAGCACGGATAATGGTGCTGCACGTAACAATGTGCCATCATGAAGGCCAATATTACGCTCAAGTTAGACGCCACCCTCCTGCGCGAGGCTCGAATACTGGCGGCGGAAGAGGGCACGTCGATCAGTGCTTTGCTGGCGGCTCGTCTTGAGGAAATCGTGCGCGAACGTAAGACTTATGAGCGCGCGCGAAAGCGCGCGCTGGCTCGGCTACGCGAGGGCCTTGATTTGCAATGGACGCCTCCCCGCTCTCGAGACGAACTTCATGAACGCTGAATAACGCTTGATGAATCCATGCCTGATAAGTTCTTCGTCGATACCAATATCTTGCTCTACGCTCACGACCGATTCGCCGGTTTGAAGCACGAACGCGCCCGCCAACTCGTAGAGGATCTGTGGTCATCCGGACAAGGCGTGTTGAGCACGCAAGTGCTGCAGGAACTCTGTATCAATCTTCGCCGCAAGGTTGCCCGGCCGCTCCCAGCGGAGGAAGTACGACAGCTCATACAGGACTACCTAAGCTGGGAGATCGTGGTCAACAATCCTGCGTCTGTGCCGGCCGCGCTGGAGATTGAGACGCGCTACCAGACATCTTTCTGGGATGCTCTTATTCTGCAAGCAGCTGAAAGTTCAGGAGCCACGGTTCTCTACTCCGAGGATTTGGCAGCGAGTCAGAAGTACGGTGCGGTTCAGGTGGTGAACCCGCTGGCGTGATCTCAGATTGAAGATTCGAGATTGCAGATTGAAAATCGCGCCACCGGGCGCTTTGAGTCGTCAATCTGCAATCTAAAATCCATATTCTGAAATCTTGCTTGTGGTCCTCCGCGGCCCCAAAAACCTATAAACTGACAACATGACCACCCAGACCCTCAATTCGCTTTCCAAGGCTTCTTCCGCCTACCTGCGGTCCGCCATGCACCAGCCCATTCAGTGGAACGAGTGGGGCGAGGAGGCCTTTGCCACCGCCAGGCGCGAGAACAAGCCCATCCTGCTCGATATTGGCGCGGTCTGGTGCCATTGGTGTCACGTGATGGATCGCGAGTCGTACGACGATCCGGAAGTCGCGAAGATCGTCAATGAACGCTTCGTGGCGGTGAAGGTGGATCGCGATGAGCGCCCCGACATTGACAGCCGTTATCAAGTCGCAGTCAGCGCGATCAGCGGACAGGGTGGCTGGCCGTTAACCGCCTTTCTTACCCCTGACGGCAAGCCGTTTTACGGCGGAACCTACTTCCCTCCCGACGAAAATTATGGGCGTCCGAGTTTCAAACGTGTGCTGAATGTCAATCGCCGACGCTTATCACCAGAAGAATGGCGACGTGATGGAACAGGCTGAAATGGTGGAAGTCGCTCTCTCCCGGACCGAGTCCTTCGCAGGAAGCAGAGGCGAGTTTTCGCCCAAGGTGATTGACGAGATCGTGGAATCCGCGGTGAAGATGTTTGATCCGCAAAATGGCGGCTTCGGAAGCGCGCCCAAGTTTCCGCATCCCGCCGTCCTCGATCTCTTGATCGACCAGTACGCGCGTTCGGGAGACGAAAAACTGCGCGATATTTTTGTCCCCACGCTTGAGAAGATGGCGCATGGTGGCGTATATGACCAACTGGCCGGCGGCTTTCACCGTTACTCGGTGGACGAGCGCTGGATCGTGCCGCACTTCGAGAAGATGTGCTACGACAACTCCGAACTGCTCAAGAACTACGTCCATGCCTACCAGGTCACCGGCTCGGAGTTCTTCGCCACGGTGGCTCGGGACATCGTGCGCTGGATGGACGAGTGGCTCAGCGATCGCGAGAGCGGCGGGTTCTATGCCTCCCAGGATGCCGACTACTCGATGGACGATGACGGCGACTACTTCACCTGGACCCGCGCGGAGATGCTGGGCGTCCTGAGTGAGGAGGAAGCCGCAGTTACCGGCTCTGCGTTACGACATCAATGAAGTCGGCGAGATGCACCACAATCCGGAAAAGAATGTTTTGTACGTCCGGGCTTCACTGGAGGAAATCGGCAAGCGGCTCGGTCTGACGGTTGAACGCGTTACCTCGCTGCTGGATTCGGCGAAGCGGAAAATGTACGCTGCCCGGCTGCAGCGTCCCACGCCTTATGTTGACAAGACTGTCTATGTCGGCTGGAACGCGCTGTGCGTATCTGCTTATCTGGAGGCGGCAAGAGTATTGAAGGCGGAGCCAGCCCTCCACTTTGCGCTGCGCTCGCTGGATCGCGTCCTCGCCGAGGCCTGGCAGCCGGGGCAGGGATTGCAGCATGTCGTCGCATACTCCGACCCGACCGCGGAACGGCGAGTCGTTGCGGGTCTACTGGACGACTACGCTTTCACCGCCGTGACCTGCCTGGATGCCTACGAAGCCACTGCCGACCTCAGCTACTTCAACTTCGCCAAGCGCATTGTGGATAAGATGGTCGACCTCATGTTCGATCCCGTGTCGGGCGGGTTCTTTGATATGCCAGCCTCCGGGGGCGCAAAGCCGCTTGGCGTGTTAGGCACGAGGCGGAAACCATTTCAGGATTCCCCAACTCCCGCCGGAAACTCAGTGGCCGCTATCGCCTTAATGCGGCTCTACGCCTACACCAACCAGCAAAGTTATCGCAACCAGGCAGAACAAACCCTACAGGTGCTGGCAGGACTCGCGGGCAAGTTCGGGATTTTCGCCGCCACCTATGGCATCGCGGCAGTCTATTATTCAAAGCCGCACACCCAGGTGGTCATTGTGGGCGACGACGATTTGGCGGAGCAGCTTTATGCCGTCGCCGCCAGTTTCTTCGGCTTCGACAAGGCCGTACTCAAGCTGCCGGCCAATGAAGCCGTAGCGCCGAACCTCCCGCCGGCCCTGGCAGAAACCATCCCGCAACTGCCCGGAATCGGAGAGGGAACGTCGGTGGCGGTAGTTTGTGCCGGATTCAGCTGCCAGCCTCCGATCTCGGATCCTCAGCAGCTTCGGCAAAGTCTGGACCGCGTCGTGGAGTCTGCCCGCTCGTGATTTGCAGAAGGAAGCGGCTGAACCCTTAGCACCGACGTCACGCTGAGGGCCTTCAGTCCCGAGGAGCCTGCCCTGAGCGAAGTCGAAGGGGTCTGGCGCGCGCAACCACTAAAACTTTTATCGCTGGTCGCGCCTGCTCCACCTCCATAAGAGCGACTACAAAAAAGAGGGCTGACTTTGCCATTGGCAATCAGTCAGCCCGGGAAGCACATTAGCTGCTTTGTGCAGCTGGCTATCGAAATCGCTTCCACTCGATACCGAGTGCTGCTACTTCTTGCAATTCGGATTGGCCGGGTTACATAGTGGAATCGGGCCCAGTGCAGCATTGAGTATCGGGGTCGCGATTGCCACGTACGTGCAGGCCAAACCTACCATCAGGATCAACATCCTGACCGCACGTTTCATGGTGTTCTCCTTACTGTGCGAAGCCCCTGGGAGCGGGACCTCGACGGTTGCGGCATTATACAGATCAACAGCAAGGAGTACAGTATTTTGTGCATGCCGTCGCTTAACCGCGAGCGACTCTACGAACCCAAACACGGATCGCAAAACGAGATTCTTTCGACACGAAAGGATTGTATTTATTTACTTCAGCAGGATAGCTCCCACACATGCGAGTAACACTTTAAGGGACGGCGCAGCTTTCAGGCCTGAGTAAACCCAGCGTTTCGGGCCGCGCGGGCGTTGCTCACCGGTCGGACTTTCGCTTACTTCGAGGAATAATCTGCTTGGGTGCGTGAAAATGCCCGATCGACCATACTTTCGAACATCGGAATCAGAGAATCAGTGCGCGCTGGATTCTGCAACTCGGCGAGACCCCGTTCCCAGCGATGTGAGGCCACTGAGCTCGCCTCCGGCGCTTGCGCCGAACGGTTCAGCATGACATACGTGAACCAGATCAAAATCGCAATGTTGTCGGCCACCACAGTAATCGCGTTGACCCAAACCTCCGAGGCGTGGCCGCTCACATGAAACGCGAGCGTTCCCAATTCCACCGCCGCGGAAACGCCCAGGCCTAATGAGATTCCGAAGCTGCGTTGGTGCCAGGACGATCCGAGATATCGCGAGAACACCATGAGAAACAGGATCAGCCCTACCTGAGCCACCCGCACGCACCGCTGCACCGTGACTATCGCTTGCACGATCGGGCCCTCATACCCTGAAGGACTGGATGCAGCGACCACGAAAGCTACGAGCAGCATAACTAATGCGGCCCATTTAAAGAGTACCGATCCGAGATCCTTCAAAGTATGGTATTGACGGAATACGTCCTGAAAAACTTCGTGGATCACCATGAAACCCAGGACCAGATCAACCGCAGCGCAAGACCAGTAGAACCAGAAATATTGGGCGTAAGTATAAGTTCCCCATTGATACATGGGATACAAGAGGCAGAAACTCAGAATCTGAAATCCGATGTAGGAAAAGAAAACTGGAAACGTGCGGTGAAGTTTGTGGCGCAACATCGCGGCACCGACCCCCAGTTGCAGGACGGGGTGGGCGATCCAGAGTGCGAGTTGGTGGTCAGCGGTCATCAACCAATTCTTCTGCCAGCCGGGGCACCACGGTTGACGGAACCTTAACTTAGTCTTTCTTAACAACATAACCTTAGCAGTTTGCCCCGAATGGTCAATGTACTAACGTAATCGAAAGTAATGGTTACCAAACATCTTCCGGGGGCTCGTATGAGATGAATATGATGGGACGCAGTGTTCCCCTTTTTGAGGCGCGAAGGAGCCCATGGGCTGTTCAGAACCTCGGCTTGGAACGGCTTTCGGTGTCATTGAGCGTAGTCGGCTCAACCTGCCCAATTGCCATTTCGAACCGTCGCCGCCACGCGGTTACAACGGTAAACGCCTAGGCCGGACTTTCCAGCTATGGCCAACTACTGTGCCTCGCCTACTCCGCCTTGGCATCCTTAAGGATTCCGTGAGACAGAATGGCTGTTGAGACATTGAGCGCAGTTGGTTACCCCGCGGACTCATTAAAGTGACTGCCTTCGGCCAACCCGAATTCTTCCCGATTTATATCGTGTTCGCGGCGTAGATCAGACATCAGCGCCAGGAATTCTGGACGATTGTGCAGTCCGCGCAAATGCGGATCGCTGCCGAAGAGGAGATAGTTGGGCAAGCCCATATCTGCACACTCACGGAGCCACTTGACGGCCTTCTCTGGCTTGCCGCACATGGCGTAGGCCGAGGCGGCGTTGTGCCAAAGGTGGTGCGTGTGAAGTAGAGTCTTCTTCGATTCCACCGCTGTGTCGACGAGCTGCTCGGCTCGCCCGAAATTGCCTTCGTGCGCGGCAATCAGGCCCTCCACGCTGGTCAACGTCGCCTCTTCCGGAACCATTTGGCGCGCCCTCCGAAGCGCCTCGGCCGCCTCCGAGGGTCGGCCCAGGTAAAGGGGGATGGTGGGGAAAAATAGGTTCTGCCAAACGCCCGCGGGATCGAGCGCGAGAGCGTGCGACTCTAGTTCGTAAGCCTCTTCATAATCGCCACTATACAGGGCAGTCTGCGCCAGGAAGACCATCGTGCGCGCATCTTCGGGGTGCACCGCCAAGGCTTCCTCAAGGCCCTGCCGCGCTTCCGCATATAGGCCCAGATGAAAGAGGATTAGGCCGCGCCAGATTTGTGCCTGATGGCAGCCTGGATTGAGCTTGAGCGCGGCATTCAAGGCCCGCAGCGCAGGTCGGTTCTCAAATGCATGCTTGGGAGTCCAGAGAAGTTGGCCCCGGGCACACAAGGCATCTGCGTGCACCGTGTCCAATGCCAGAGCCTTGGCGACCGCGGCTTCAGCCTTCGCGAGCCAAACCGGATCGGAATCGAACACAACCCCCATCTGAATCCAAGCTTGTGCGAGGCGGGCCCAAGCGTCGGCAAAATTCGGATCAAAGCCGGTTGCCTTAGTCAGCATCTCGACCGCAGTTTGAGTATCCCACTTGTTTAACCGAGAAATGCGATCCGCAGCACGCATGTACAACTCGTAGGCGGCATTGTTTTTGGTGGGAGGAGCAGCTGGAGGGGCTGTCGTCTGTCGCTGGGGAACAAGAGCCTCGCTTACGGCGTCTGCGATTTGGTCTTGTAAGTCGAATAACTCCTCCATTTCGCCGTCGTGTTTTGCTGAGTAGAGGGTGAGCGCGCCGGTTACCTGGTGTGCCTGTACAAGAACCCGAACCCGGCCTCCCATCTTCTGGATACTGCCCTCGACCACAAGGTTTACGTTCATCTCGCGTGCGGCCTGAGTCCATTCAATGTCCTTTCCGGCATATCGCATCACGGTCGCCGTCGGACGTACCAGGAGTTTCCCAGTACCAGCAAGTCGAGTGACAACAGCATCGGCGAGGGCCACCGCGAGGAACTGATCCTCTTGAATGGAAGTTCGCAGCTTGAACGGCATGACCGCCACAGACCGTCGGTCCGGTCGCGTCCGGTGCCGAGCGCTCTCCTCCCATGGCAAGAGCAATTTCAACTGTAGCGCCACATCCCCGGCAGTGGCGGGTCGGTGGATCGGATTCTTTTCAAGGCAAGCTGCTATCAGGGTGTCGAAAGTGCCGGGCAGTTCAGAACGAAGGCTGCTTGGTGCAGGAGGCAGCAAAGTGGCGATCTCATGCATGATAGCCAGAGTGCTTGCCCCACCGAACGGACGCTTTCCGGTCGCGGCCTGATAGAGAACGCAACCAAGAGAAAAAATGTCGGAGCGCGCATCAACAGGTTCTCCGCGAGTCTGCTCCGGTGACATGTACGCAACTGTGCCGACGACCATGCCAGGGATCGTGCCTTGAATCGCCGTGCTGGTTTCAACGTCTGGACTGGTGCCGACGAGCGTTGTCAGCTTGGCGACGCCGAAATCAAGCACCTTAATCTGATTGTCCTGAGTAACCATGATGTTCGCCGGCTTAATGTCACGATGAACGATGCCAGCGGAGTGCGCCGCGGCCAGAGCCGAGGCAATCTGCACACCATACTCAGTAACTCTGTCAAAGGGCAACCCGTCGGAAGGGATTAGATTTTCGAGGGTCTGGCCCTGAACATACTCCATCACCAGAAAGTCCGTTCCCGCCTCATTCGAAATGTCGTGCAACATGACAATATTCGGGTGATTCAGGGCAGATGCCGCCTGCGCCTCGCGCCGGAATCGGGTCAGAGTTTGTGCATCGTTGGCTACCTCATCGGGCAGAAACTTCAAAGCCACAAAGCGATGCAGCCGCGTGTCCTCGGCCTTGTAGACCACACCCATCCCGCCACCGCCGAGTTTCTCGACAATGCGGTAATGCGAGATGGTTTGGCCGATCATGCGCAAGAATGCTATGGCGGAAGGATAAGCAAGTCAATGAAAGCCGAGGAGTGGCAGTGTCTCGAAAGGATTGTTGTCGATAAATCGCCATTACACTCATTGGTATTCGGGGAGCTAAACCGTGGACAAGGTCATCAAATCCTGGCAGGAGGGCGACCAAAAATGTTTCACGTGCGTCAAGAGAACCTGCCTTTTGTTGGTAGTTCGCACGAGTTTGTCGGAGCTGAGCAGGGCAACACCGGTGTTTCGGTGTTCCTGTTCCATGGGAAACCCGGATCGGGGCCGGGTCCACACCGGCATCCCTATGACGAGATACAGTTCATCCGTGAAGGCCGGGGAGTGTGGACAGTAAGCGGCAAAACGTTCGAGGGCAGCGCGGGAGACATCTTTGTCATCAAGGCTGGCGAGATCCACAGCTTCAAGGCGGTGGGTGATTCCCCACTGGTACAACTCGACGTTCACCTCAGTCCTCGCTTCATTCAAGAGAACCTTTAAAGCGGTGACAGAGAATGCCTACGGCTTTGACGTGGAACTGGAAGCCGGTAAGTCTTACTATTTTCTGCAGAACACCTTTGATGGAATTTTCAAAAGGGAAACTTCGCTTTCGCGCAACAGTCCCGAGCTCGTAATGTACCTCCTCGACGGTTCTTATTACGCCGACCGGAAGCCGAAGTAGCTTGGATGCTGGCCTTGCCGGCGCCGCGCGCGGGCACAACGATCTCTAAATCTCAGCCCACTCACTCAGAGGTGTGCGCAGTTCAGCACCTATCAGGGCATACGCTACGCCGCCGCCGCCCGTGAGGTTCAAAGATGGTCGTGTGGCGGAACTTTTTGATAGCCTCCGCCATATCTCAGACTAAACTCTCACCAGCGAGGACACATGAGTTCCACCAGGAACCCAGGCAGATTCGCAGGCTTGCTGTATGTACTCATCTCAATACCTGGCTTCTTCGCCATGATCTATGTGCCCAGCAAGCTGATCGTGCACGGAAACGCAACGGCGACGGCCAACAACATCGCGGCCTCCGAGACGCTGTTTCGTCTCGGCATCGTGGGCCAACTCATCTGCCAGGCCGGTTTTATCTTCGTGGCCCTGGCTTTGTACGACCTGCTCCAAGGGGTCAACCGGCGGCACGCCTCGCTCATGGTGATATTGATTGTGGTCGCGATCCCGATAGCGTTTCTGAATGAGCTGAACTCGATCGCTGCCCTCGTCCTCGTGCGCGGAGCTGATTTCCTATCCATATTTGAAAAGCCGCAGCGGGATGCTCTGGCTATGCTGTTCCTCAATCTGCATAACGCGGGAATTGGTGTCGCCGAAATACTTTGGGGTCTTGCTTTCTTCCCCCTCGGCCTGCTTGTGTACCGGTCGCGATTCCTGCCGCGCTTCCTGGGCGTCTGGCTCGCCATCGACGGCTTCGCCTACCTGATCATGAGCCTTACGAGCGTACTGTTGCCGCAATATTCTGAGAAGGTGTATACCAACTCCCAGCCCGCCCTCTTCGGGGAGATTGCGTTCATGTCTTGGCTCGTCATCAAGGGCGCCAGGCCATTGGCGGGTTCAGCGTCCTAATGGGGCGGCGCTCTGCGCGACCGCATCACCGGCATAGCAATTTCGGTACGCTGTTCCATTCGCGGCCTCAATGTGTACAATCGCGCGACAGCGATTTCAACCTGTTCGATACGTTTCCAGAAGGGGTGTTCCCATGCCTGACCAAGCGGTCGCAAGCCTTCTGACACTTGTCGTTGACCGAACCGGCGACGACGCCGAGGTGCGATGCAGCGGCAGGTTGGTGGCAGGTGTGAACGATCGCCTCTACCTCGAGGTCAGCCGACTGATTCCGAACTCCAAACGAATCCTGCTGGACTTGACGGATCTAACCCACATGGACAGCACGGGTCTCGGCACCCTGGTTCGGCTGTACGTTTCCGCAAAATCGGCAGGCTGCACCTTGCTACTCTTCAACGTTGGGAAATCGATCCGGCAACTTCTTGGCCTTACCCATCTTTTGTCGGTATTCGAGGTGATCGGTAACAACAACATCAAGTGTGGATGATCCTCCGAGCTGCGGTGCTTTTCGACAAACGAATGATCGACGACACCGAACTTTAAAGTTCCGTTTCCCGGTGAGCCACGTATGTTCCGCTACATGGTCGGCCACTCTGTGATCGGCTAGACTTAGCTCGACTCTTCACATGCCGCTTTCTGCCGGCGACAAACTCGGTCCTTACGAAATCCTTTCCTCCATTGGCGCAGGAGGGATGGGACAGGTGTATCGCGCCCAAGACTCGCGTTTAAATCGGGACGTCGCGATCAAAGTTTCTGGCGAGCAGTTCAGCGAGCGCTTCGAGAGTGAAGCCAAAGCCATCGCCGCACTGAATCATCCCAACATCTGCCAGATTTACGACGTCGGCCCGGATTTTCTGGTCATGGAGTACATCGACGGGCGGCCGATCGTCGACTGTGAACAGCCGCAGGCCCTTCCGCCGGATGAGGCGCTGCAACTCGCGCGGCAAATTGCTGCCGCGCTCGAGGCCGCACACGGTAAGGGGATCATTCATCGCGACCTCAAACCAGCGAATATCCTCGCGACCTCGGGCGGGGTCGTAAAGCTGCTGGACTTCGGACTCGCGAAACAGAGCGCCGGCACCCTGACGGTGGGCGAAACCCAAACCATGGGCGCGGTCACCCAGGTGGGCACGATCATGGGCACTCCAGCCTACATGTCGCCGGAGCAAGCCGAGGGAAAGCCGGCCGACGCACGCTCCGATATTTTCTCCTTTGGGGCGGTGCTTTACGAAATGCTCGCGGGACGCCGCGCCTTCTCCGGGGGCTCGTCCGCCGCGACCATCGGCGCCATCGTTCACAAGAATCCGGAAGCGCTCAACGCGCCGCCCGCGCTCGAAGCGATTGTGCGCAGGTGCCTATCGAAGTCTCCGGACGGCCGCTTCCAGACGGCAACCGATCTTCGCCGGGCACTCGAAGAAGCCTCTACGCGGGGCATCTCCGGAATCAAACGACGCGCCATCGCGGTGACTATTGCCGTTAGTTTGCTGGTGATCGGCTCCGCCGGAGTCTTCTTTTATCTGAAAAGATCCAAGGCGGGTATTGATTCCATCGCCGTTTTACCCCTGGAGAATCGGAGCAACGATCCCGACGCGGACTACATTTCCGATGGCGTCACGGAAAGCATCAACAACAGCCTGGCGCGGTTGCCCAGTCTGAAGGTGACTCCGCACAGCGTCGCTCTCCATTACAAGGGTAAGGCGATGGATGTGCAAAAGGTTGGCGACGAACTTGGCGTGCAAACCGTACTCACAGGCGACGTCAGGCAGCGCGGCGACGATTTAACCATCAACGTCGAACTCGACGACATCCGTAACGGCAAACAGCTGTGGGGTGAGCAATACAACCGTAAGGTAGCCGACCTGCTGGCGGTTCAGAGTGACATTGCAAGGGAAGTTTCCCAGCGTCTGCGCTCACAACTTTCGGTGGAAGATCAACAAACGCTGACCAAGGGCTCGACAGATAATCCCGAAGCCTACCGGCTTTATCTGAAGGGTAAGTACTACACCAACAAACTCACCAAAGAAGGGTTTGACACGGGCATCGATTATTTTAATCAGGCTATCGCTGTCGATCCCAACTATGCCCTGGCTTACAGCGGCCTGGCTTTCAACTATGTGAACCAGGACGATTGGTTCATGTCTCCGAACGAAGCCGGGCCCAAGACCAAGGATGCGGCCAAGCGGGCGCTCGTGATCGACGAATCCGATGCGGGGGCTCACATTTCCATGGCGATCGTCACGCACTGGTATGACTGGAATTGGGCCGCAGCGGAAAAGGAATTCAAACGAGCCATTGAACTGAGTCCCAACAATCCGGACGCTCACACGTATTACAGTTGGTTCCTGGCGCCGATGGGACGGTACGACCAGTCAATCGCGGAATCCAAGCGGGCGCAGCAAGCCGATCCACTTTCCGGGTTCGCGGCCTTCAGCGTGGGAGCGGCTCTGGTATTTGCACGACGCTGGGATCCGGCGATTGAGCAACTCCGTCGCGCCATTGAAATTGACCCGAACTTTTGGTTCAGTCACTGTTTCCTGGGTCGAGCTTACGAGCAGAAAGGAAGGCTGACGGAGGCCATCGTCGAGTTTCAACGTGCGGTCGAACTGGAAAAAGACAATGCCGAGACCTGGTCAGGCCTGGGACATGCCTACGCTGTGTCGGGCAACCGCGCCGAAGCGCAAAAGATTTTGGATCATCTGAAAGAGGTATCAGCCCACAGCTGGGTCGCGCCCTACAACGTCGCAGTCATTTATGCGGGCCTGGGAGACAAAGACCGGGCATTCGCCTTGCTTGGACAAGCCTACAAAGACCGGTCCTACTATTTGCCTACCTATCTGGCCACGGACGCGCGTATGGACAGTCTCCGCTCCGACCCTCGCTTTGGCGAGCTCCGTCGGCGCGTCGGACTACCGGAATAACGTAAGTTGTCCGCTGCGCCCGTCGGGCGGGGCGCAGGGCTCAATTTCGCTGGTAACTAGATGCAAAATTGAACCTCGTCTCTTTCCTAAGATTTAATGCCTAAGATTTAATCGCCTGAGTACATCAAGCACCCTGGGCGTATTATGTTTTCGCCCTGTAGGAGCAGGTGGCAAATGCATATCGCGTATCTGGTGATTACGATCCTCCTCGCGGCGATGGCCGTTTTTTCGGGCCTCGGAAAGATTCGTCGTGACCCACATCAACTACAGGTGATCCACGAAACAGTAGGTGTGCCGTTGAAGTACTTTCCGCTTCTAGCTGCCTGTGAGTTCGCAGGGGCAATGGGTCTAGTGGTTGGCATCTGGTGGCCTATCCTGGGTGTGGCGGCAGCTATCGGCCTAGTCCTCTACTTCGTGGGCGCCACTGTCTCGCATCTGTTGGTACGCGATGTCAAAGGCATTGGACCTCCCACTTTCATGTTGGTGGTCGCCGGGGCAGCACTCGCAACACGCATCCTGACATATAAACCTTAGATAGTTGTGCCCGTCGCTGCACGCGGAGGTTGAAACAGCCGCAAATCGCCAAACTAAGGGAGAACCTACCCTCTAGCTCACGTTCGCCCTCGCATCAGGCTCACTGATTCTGATCCAGATAAAACATATCCAGAACGTGACCTTTGCTGTCGATCAGCAGGACACGACCGTTGTAGACGACACGCTCCAGATCGCTCGGCAACTTAGGGAGTTGATCCTCGCAGGCCAGGGGCAGAGCCTCAGCCTGGTTCTGGACGTCGGAGGGCAAGGTTCCGCCGCGGTGAATCTGGCGCTCTGAGCCGGATGGCAGCTCGGGACGCTGAATTGCGGCGGCCGGAAGGTCCGAGGCATGTTCGTTGACACAGCTCCGGATGATTCTTCGATCGCGCAAGGTAAAGAGCGGTGTGTTGTCGTCCGCGCCGGGACCGGAATCGGAGATGGGCCCGTCTGAGGGTGGGGGGCCGGGAGGCGGCGGGCCGGAATCTGAGGCCGCAGGAGGAGGTTGCGGTGGCGCGTCATTCGGGTCGGGCTGGGTGGAGGCGTGGTGGGGCTCGAGCCGGTTGACGTCACAAAAGTCAGAACCGCTTCCGAATCTACCAGTGCGGGCTTCTTGCCGGTGGCTGCAGCCGCGCCGGTACCGGCAGCCCCGCCGGCCAGGGTACCGATCGCCGCGCCCTTGCCTCCGCCCGCGATGGCGCCGATCACGGCGCCCAGGGCCGCTCCGCCGCCGATCTTGGTGACGTTGCTCTTGGAGTGCGACTCGCCCTTGATAACCAGCGGCTGCACATGGATCGATGCCGCCACCGTTCCCGAACTCACCGTGTTCAGCACCAGGTCGAGTTCGCCGGGCTCACTGAGCCGGCCTGTGGGATGCACGTCGGTGACACGGCCGATGACATCCGCGCCCTTGGGGTAGAGTTCCCTGCCGTTCACTTGAATGGGCTCGTCCAGGGTTCCGTGAAAAGTGTCTCCGGTCTGGTTCTGTTCACTGCTGAGCCTGTCGATCATGCGTACCCGGATGGTCGTGCCGGACGGGATTTCCAAAGCGCTTTGCGCCAGCGCGGGCAGAGACGCGATCGCCAGCAGCAGAAACGCAACCACGGCGGTCGCGACTGGGAAACCTTTGCGATTCATATCCTTTTCACCTCATCGAAGTCTTCGGCCGGCCAGGCGAAAGCGGCGCTCTCTCTTGGGATGCAGGCGCATGGCGCGTGGCTGCACTTAGAATACCGCTTTCGGATCCTCATGTTTCGCGTTTTTGCGAAGAGTGCGGTCGCCTCGCTATTCTCTCGTGTATTTCTCACCGATGAAAACAAAATACGAGCACGCCCACAGGTTGGCCGGAATGCTTTCCCGCGGACGGGTGGTCAGAATGATGTTGTAGTCGTCCGAAATCTCCAGGCTGTCGAGCAGACGACGGCGAAGCTTGCGGATCGACGGTGGCCAGATAAGCGAGAAATTCGCGAATGTTCGCTCCCGCCCGATAGCCCTGCGCCACAAAGGAAACCTCGGTATTCGCTTCGGTGAAGTGCCAACCCAGAGATGCCGCCAGGGTCACGGCATTTTCGTACGCTTGTTCGGAAACCGTTCCCGGGCTGGGATTGTCGAACACCAGCCGCACCTTGCGTTCGTCCTCGCGGGTGAACTCGCGAACTTTGAGCGAGCCGGATTTGGCCGTGGCTTTCCAGTCCACGTGGCGCGCCGAATCTTCCGGCATGTACTCGCGAATGAGATACAGATCGTCGCCGCGTCCGCGGGCAAAGGTTTCAAACTCTCCGGTGATCAGCGGCAGGATTTCGAAGAATTCGTCGGTCGGCTCTACCGGCGGGTATACCAGTATCTCGCGCGCCAAAGGCACGCGCCGCGTCTTGGTGAGGAAGGCGAACGGAAAACGGGTGGCCAGGCCGAAGCTGTTCTGCTGATAGCGTCCGCGGCGCAGGAAACAGAGTTCCATCTCGACGGCCAATGCGGACCCTGCCGGGAATGTAGGGAAAATACGCCGACTCGTTGAAGATGCCCGGCGCGGCCGCGCTCTCTGGGACCCGACGCAACTGCCGGTCGGGCAATCTTACCCACTGATCGGCGGGAGGACGGCCGGGCGGGAAAGCCAAAGGTTGCCGGCTCCCATTGCCAGCGGCTCGAGGTCTCCGCCTTGAGCGGGACCACGCTGATCGAAAACGATGCCAGCCAGCGCCGGCGGTTCCGGACCACGATTTTTCCCGGCGCCGGACGTCCGGCGAAGACCTGATCGGGCAAACGCGATGTCCAGTTCCAGATCGCGCAGAACCACTGCCGACGCCACACCCGATACCAGGATTGCCGCCAACATGGCCGCGACGATCACGTAGAGCAGGTTGTTGCCGGTGTTCAGCGCGGCGATGCCGATCAGCAGAATGGTCAGGACGTAAATGATTCCGACCCGGGTTACGTCGTAGTCGAAGGCATCCCGAACCCGATCGCCGGCAACCCGGCGCGCCAGATACGGAACCGTGGTCAACCCGACGATCGCCGCCAGCGCCAACGCCACCGACGAAAAAACGAGCGTGGCCCAGAGGCTTCCGGATTCGCGCGCCACGGTGGAGAACAGCGCCGCCCCGAAGGCCAGAATCAACCCGACCAGGGCCAGCAGGAACCGCACCCAGACCTGGGAAATCTCGAACGGCATGAAGCGGGCGCCAGGATCGGATGCCGGCGGTCTGAGCCCGACCGGCGGGTGTTACAGGATCAGCCATGGATTGGTTTCGCTGTTTCGAGGTTAGCACCGCGTCAATGACGCATCAATCGACTTTGCGTTGGCGAGAAAGGCGCCGCAGCCAGGTCGCGGCCTTGGCGGCAGCCTGATCCGCAGCCCGTCCGATCTTGGGAAAGCGGGCTCGCAGTTTCGCCAGCAGAAGGCGCGCCCATGCGTATTGCGATGAAAGAATAATCAGTCCGACAAGAATGAACAGGACGCCCTGCAAGATCGGCAGAAACAGGCCAACGATTCCCAGCAGGATAAAACTCCAGCCTGCGATCAGAATCAAAATGCGCTGGGTACGCGATTTCATGAAAATACGACGATCAGCCTTTTCGACGCCGCCACCAGAAAAGGACGGCAAGAACCACCACCACAATCGCGATGGCAAGGTTGGCGTCCTGCACCAGGTCGACCAGCGCATCCCAGTGCTTTCCGAAAAGATATCCCACTCCGGCGATAACGTTCACCCAGAGAACCGCGCCCAGAAAATTAAACAGCAGAAACTTGCGCCAGGGCATGCGCAGCACGCCGGCCAGTGGGCCCGCGATGATCCGCATCCCGGCGATGAAGCGGGCCACAAAAATGGTCGCAGCTCCGTAGCGCGCGAACAGTTCTTCTCCGCGAGCGATCACAGCGGGACGGATCCGCAAGGTTTTTTGATACCGCTCCAGCAGGGGACGTCCGCCGTAAGAGCCGATGGCGAAGCCGAGGTTGTCGCCCAACGTGGCCGCGCAGACGCCGACCAGAATGATGTATGGCAGGGCGAGCCGGTGTTCGGAGTAAGCCAGAAAACTGGCCAGCAGCAGTATGGTTTCGCCCGGAACCGGCAGTCCGGCATTTTCGAGCAGCAGCGCAGCCGCTACCGCCCAGTAGCCATAGTGGGCGAGGTAGCCGCGCAGCAACTCAAAAAGGTAGTTGGACATGCTCAGAAGATTTTCTGTCGATGGCTCGGACAAAAATCCAACTACCGCTGAATTGAACTCCTCTGGAACTTCTTCGTAGGGCAAGTGTCCCACGCCGTCAAACATTTCAATCCGGCAATCGCGTAAACTGCCGGCCGCAGCTGCTCTGCCGAAGCCGGATCGACCGCTGCATCCTTGCTGCCCCAGAGGAGCAGCGTAGGGATATGAGCGATGCGTGGCAGCGCAGACTCCAATTCCTGAAGATCGCGATTCCACGAGCGGGTCACGCCGACTCCATATTCGAAGGCTCCGGGAATGCGCAAGGGCGCAGAGTAGCCTTCGAGCGTTCCCGGCCGAATGCGTTTGCGATCGCCATAGAGTCGCTGCAAAGCCAAATCGTGCGCGAGCCTTAGGCCCGGACCCAGGCGAAGAATCAAACGTCGAAACCAGGGAGCGGCTTACGAAGGGGGCTAGCCGCCTTCCGTGCGCCGACCAGGGGTTTACCGGAGCCACCAGAATCAGACTCCGCACTCGTGCCGGGACAGCAGGCCGCAGCCATCATTGCGACCGCTCCGCCATGAGATGTTCCCAGCAGATCAAATGAAGTGACGCCAACGCCGTCGACAAAACGCAACAAGCGGTCGGCTTGCGCTCGGAAGCTGCAATCCAGGTTTGGTGGCCGATCGGAAAAACCGGCTCCCAGGCATGTCGACCGCGTACACCGTGGCGCGCTCTGCCAGCACCGGGAGGGTATATCGCCAGGAAAAGGAATATCCCAGCAATCCGTGCAGCAGCAGCAGAGCCGGTCCGGAACCACGGCGCAGATAGCGCATGCGGTAGCCATCGAGCGGGCACCAGCACTCGTCGGCTTGGTGTGATATTTGCGGCGCGAGTTGGGTTTCGGCCTTCATGATCAAATCTTTCTCACCCCTCACCCCGGGCTTGCGCCCGGGGCTACATTCTTGCGCCGCGTTGCGGCTCGATGCCTGGCGATCGATTAGCGGTTCAGGAATCTTCTCAGTTTAGACCCGGAATCCTCTACGTCCGGTTCTTCTTCAATAACTTCTTGAGCACACGAATGCCTTTGTCCACGTGCTTTTCCTGCAAGCAGGAATGGAGGAAGAAAGCGCAGCACCGTGTCCTGGGTGCTGTTGAAGAGCACGCCTTCGGCGAGCGCCTGCTCGACGATGGGGCGCGCGGGAATCGTCGAGCTGGAGGCCTTGAATCAAGCCGCGCCCGCGGACTTCCTGCACCGCCGCGTATTCGTCCCGCGAGTGACCTTCAACTGCTCGCTGCAGGTACGCGCCGACACGAGACACATTTTCCAGCAGCTTTTCCTCTTCGACGATCGCCAGATATTCCAGGGCCACGCGGCAGGCCAGCGGCCCTCCGCCGAAAGTGGTTCCGTGCTGTCCCGGAGAAATCGCTGAGGCGAATTCTTCCCTGGCCAGAAATGCTCCCAGCGGCAATCCCGCGGCAATTGGTTTGGCGATCGCGACGATGTCCGGCGTCACTCCGAAGGTCTGGAAGGCGAAGATGGTGCCGGTGCGGCCCAGCCCGCATTGGATCTCGTCGAAGATCAGCGCGGCGCGGTGGCGGTCGGCGAGAGCACGGCACTCCTGAAGAAAGCTGGCTGAACATTCGTAGATTCCGCCTTCGCCGAAGATCGGCTCGAGCACGATGGCGCAGGTGTGGTCGTCCACGGCGGCGCGCAAGCGCTTCGACATCGTTGCGCGGAACAAACTTGACGTCTTCGAGCAGCGGTTCGAATCCCTTGCGGTATTTGTCCTGCCCGGTGAGCGACATCGCGCCGAAAGTTCGTCCGTGATACGAGCCTTCGCAGGGCGACCAGCTGGCTCTTGGCTTCGCCTCCGGCGCGGTGTCCGGCCAGCCGGGCCAGTTTGATCGAACCTTCGATGGCCTCGGTGCCGCTGTTCGAGAAAAAGGCCCGATCCAGGCCGGAGAGCTGGCAGAGTTTCTCGGCCAGCCGTCCCTGGTACTCGTTGTAGTAGAGGTTCGAAAGATGGATCGCTCGGGCGGCCTGCTCGCGAATCGCCTTTACGATCCGGGGATGGGCGTGGCCGAGAGCGTTCACCCCAAGTCCGGCGACGAAATCCAGGTAGCGCTTGCCTTCGCGGTCGTAGAGGAAGACGCCTTTGCCGCGTTCGAGGGCGATGGGATAGCGGTTGTAGGTGGGCAGCAGAAAACGGCGTTCGCGCTCGATGATTTCTTCGGTGTGGGTCATGGGGAAATACGATTCTATCGGAGTTGCGGCGTTCGACTATTGCACCTTTCCTGGTGCAGTCCTTGCGGAGGATCTAGCGATCCTAACCGCAGTCGCTTAGACTCGCCAAGGCCGCAAAGGACTGCCCCAGGCTGCCGTACTGCGCGCGCGATTGAAGGCTTTGATCGGCTTATGTTCCTTAAGCTTTTGCCACGCATAGAGTTACCAAACCCCACAGAAGCCTTCCAAAAAACATAGCTTTACCTTGGCCAGGCTTCTATAATCAAGGAAGTCTTTTCTTTGAAGTAAGTTAGAGGTTCTCGCTTTGCACACTGCCGTGGCCCCGAACGTGCAGAACCATTTTTCGGGTAATTCCCCTGCCCTGCAACCAGGAGCCGTTGCGGTCGATGAACCGGGACTTCCAAATCCGCTTTACAGCCGGTCTGCTCATCCTGCTTGACCACGGCGGCTGTGGTTCTGGCCTGGATCAATTTCCAGAAAGAACGCGATTTCCAGATTCCATCGGACGGCGTCTGGTGGATGGAACAGGCCGGAAACGACGGCGGCCTGGTCGCCGACCGGGTCGAACCGAACGGTCCCGGCGACAAGGCCGGCATTCGCGTGGGCGACCGCCTGACCGCGATCAACGAGCGCGAGGTGAAGGACACCCCCACCCGCATGCGCCAGGTCTACCGGGTCGGCGCATGGTCGAAAGCGACTTACTCGCTGATCCGGCAGTCGGTGCCGGTGGACACGACCGTGATCCTGGTTCCGGCGGAGCGCTCGCTCAACTACTGGCTGCGCTTCATTGCCCTGATCTATCTGGGCATCGGGCTTTACGTTCTGCTGCGCCGCTGGACGGCGCCGAGTTCCACGCACTTCTACATTTTCTGCCTGGTCTCGTTCATCTTCTACGCCTTCAAGTTCACCGGAAAGCTGAACGCAGTTTGACTGGACGATCTACTGGGGCAACGTTGTGGCCTGGCTGCTGCAGCCGGCGTTGTTCCTGCATTTCGTTCTGACCTTCCCGGAGAAGCGCAACTTTGTCCGCAAGCATCGCTGGATCATTCCGGCGATTTATGTCCCGGGAGTGCTGCTGCTGGGAATCCACATCTTCGCGCTGCGGCTGCTGAAGGCCAGCGAGCGGGTGCGCTGGAACCTCGACCGGGTGCAGATGGGCTACCTGGCGCTGTTCTTCGTGGTGGCGGCCGGCGGTGTTGTGGTACAGCTACCGGCGGGCCAGCACGCCGATTCTGCGGCAGCAGCTGAAGTGGGTGACGCGCGGCACCATTCTGGCGATCGCGCCCTTCACCCTCTTCTACGTGATTCCCTACCTGACGGGCGCGTTGCCGACCGCGGCGATGAAGGTTTCGGTGCTGTCGCTGGGCCTGCTGCCGCTGACCTTCGGATACGCCATCTTCCGCTACCGGTTGATGGACGTGGACCTGATCTTCAAGCGCGGCATGGTGTACACGCTGGCCGCGGCCGCGATTGTGGGAGTCTACTTCGCGGTGGTCGCGGGAGTTGCCGAACTGGTGCACACCCAGGTGCCGAGCTCCGGACCGGCCGGCCTGATCCTGGCGATGGTGGTCACGGCGCTGCTGTTCGATCCGGTCCGCAAATGGATTCAGGAGCGCATCGACCAGTTCTTCTATCGCACCCGCTACGACTACCGCAAGACGCTGATCGAATTTGGACGCGAACTCAGCGCGGAAACCGATCTCGACAAGATGCTCAGTTCGGTGGTCGATCGTCTGTCGCGCACGCTTGCTGGTGGATCGCATGGCGATTTTCCTGGCCGCCGGCGAGCCGCCGCAGTTCTTGCTGGCCAAGTCGTTCGGCATGACGCAGACCAGCGGGCTCGATCTTGAACTTCCTGAGCGCCCCGCGGCCGGAGATCGAAGCCGGACATCTTTTCCTCGACAACACTCACCAGGTGCCGCGCGAGACCGCCAGCGCGCAGCAGACCATCGCCAAGCTCGACCTGAACTACTACATCCCCTGCCGCGCCCAGCAACGCACGATCGCCTTCCTCGGCCTGGGCAAGACGATGGAAGGCGACTTCCTCACCAGCGAAGACGTCGAACTGCTGGAAACTCTGGCCGGCTACATCGGCATCGCCATCCAGAATGCGCGCCTGTACGCGTCGCTGGAACAGAAGGTCGCCGAATACGAACGCCTGAAAGACTTCAACGAAAACATCGTCGAGTCGATCAACGTAGGCGTGATGGCGGTCGATCTGGAGGACCGCATCGAATCCTGGAACTCGCAGATGGAAGTCATGTACGCGCTGCCGCGCTGGCAGGCGCTGACCCGGCCGCTTGAGCGAAGTCTTCCCGGCGGCGTTCGTGGAAGAGTTCTACCGGGTGCGGCAGAATCCCGGCATCCACAACCTGTACAAGTTCCGCCTGGCGACGCCGACGGGCGAGAGCCGCATCGTGAACGTCGCCATCGCGCCGCTGGTCACGAGGAAGTTCAACGTGATCGGCCGGCTGATCATCATGGACGACATCACCGAGCGCATCGAACTGGAATCGCAGCTCTCGCAGGCCGACAAGCTTTCCTCGATCGGGCTGCTGGCGGCCGGAGTGGCGCACGAAGTCAACACGCCGCTGGCGGTCATTTCCTCCTACGCGCAGATGCTTTCGAAACAGCTGCAGGACGATCCGCAAAAGGGCGGGCTGCTGGAGAAGATCACGCGGCAGACCTTCCGCGCCTCGGAGATCGTGAACAACCTGCTGAATTTCTCGCGCACCAGCGGCACGGAGTTCACCGAGGTCAACGTCAACAAGATCATCGCCGACACCCTGGCGCTGCTCGAGCACCAGTTCAAGATCACCAAGATCAAGGTGGAGGACGAACTTGCGGACCATCTGCCGCTGATCAGCGGCAATCCTGGACGCCTGCAGCAGGTGTTCCTGAACCTGTTCCTGAACGCGCGGGACGCCATGCCCGAGGGCGGAACGCTGCGGGTGGCCACATCGAACGGCGACGGCGTCAGCGTGGTCGTGTCCGACACCGGGAGCGGCATTGCGCAGGAACACATTCAGCGCATCTACGATCCGTTCTTCACCACCAAGACGGCGCCGCGCGAAGGCCAGGGCAAAGGCACCGGGCTGGGCCTATCGGTGACCTACGGCATCATTCAGGAACACGCCGGCAAGATTCGCGTGGAGAGCCAGCCCGGCCAGGGCACAACGTTCTATCTCGATTTCCCGCTGACGAGGAAGGCTGTCAATGTCTGAACTGGCGACCATCCCGCGCCGCAGTCTGAACGACGCGCCGTCTTCGTCCGCCGGGGTCGGTGCTGATCATCGACGATGAAGCCGCCATTCGCGAATCGCTGCAGACCCTGCTGGAAATGGAAGGCTACGCGGTGGAGTCGGCGGCCACCGCCGACGAGGGCCTGGCGCGGATCGGCGAGCGGCCCTTCGACCTGGTGCTGCTCGACCTGGCGCTGCCCGATCGCAATGGCATCGATCTGCTGGCCGAGCTTCGCGCGCACGATCCCGCAGCTCTCCGTCATCATGATCACCGCCTACGGCACGGTGGAAAATGCGGTGAAGGCCATGCAGGCGGGCGCCACCAACTTCGTCCAGAAGCCCTGGGACAACGAAAAGCTGCTGGCTGATGTGCGCGCCGCCGTCGGCCCGCCACCGCACCGAAGAAGAAAACGTTCAGCTCAAGCGCGCCCTCAAGCAGCGCTACAACTTTGAAAACATCGTGGGCAAGAGCGAGCCCATGCTGAAGATTTTCGATCTGGTGGCGCAAGTGGCGCCCAGCCGCTCGACCATTCTTCTGCAGGGCGAGAGCGGAACCGGCAAAGAACTGATCGCCAAAGCCATCCACCTGAACTCGCCGCGGCGCGATCGCGCCTTTGTTCCGGTGAATACCGGCTCGATGCCGCCGGACCTGCTGGAATCCACGCTGTTCGGCCACGTCAAGGGCGCGTTCACCAGCGCCATCGCTTCGCAAGAAGGGTCTGTTCGAAATCGCCGACCGGGGAACGCTGTTCCTCGACGAAATCGGCACCATGAGCATGGACACGCAGAGCAAGATCCTGCGCGTGCTGCAGGACCGCAAGTTCATGCATCTGGGCGGCGTCCACGAAATTCAGGTCGATGTGCGCATCATCGCCGCCACCAACGTGGATCTGAAGCAGCTGGTGCGGGAAGGCAAGTTCCGCGAAGATCTTTTCTATCGCCTGAACGTCATCACCATCGACCTGCCGCCGCTGCGACAGCGAAGAGAAGACATTCCGCTGCTGGTCGATTTCTTCCTGCAGAAGTATTCGGAAGAGAACGAGCGGCCGCGGCGGCGCATGACGCCGGAAGGGCTGCGCCCGCTGCTCTCTTACTCCTGGCCGGGTAACGTGCGCGAACTGGAAAATGTGATCGAGCGCGCGGTCGTGCTCTCCTCCGGCAGTCGAGGTCGGCGCCGGAACTTCTTCCCGACCAGATCGTCGGCCGTGGCACTCCTGTTCCCCTGCTGGAACACCGCGGCGACGCTTCCCTGTTCGACATCGTGGAAGACTGCGAACGCCACATCATCCTCGACATGCTGGAGAAGTGCAACTGGAACCAGACCGAAGCCGCCGAACGCTTCCACGTGCCGCTCTCCACCCTGAATCAGAAAATCAAGCGGCTGAATATTGAGATCAAGAAGAAGGTGCGGGAGTAGGGAGCTGTCAGCTATCAGCTTCGACGCTTCCTCGATTCTTGTCTTCAAATACCAGTTTCTAGTTGCAAGTTCTCGGTTCTCAGTTACCGTGTCTTCGGCTGACAGCTGATGGCTGATAGCTGACAGCTCTCTCTGCTATAGTTCCTGCAGGTAGAGGCCACACTGCATGGCAGCTGGGGACTTACAGGTCCAACTCATCTCGCCCACCGAATTCGCCAAGGAGAAGATCCAGGCGCTCCAGGAATATGCCCTGCTGGTGGGCCAAGTCGCTGGCCAATCTTTTCCGCCGTCCGCTGTACGTCACCGACATGATTCAGCAGGCCGACCTGATCGGCGTCGGCTCGCTGCCCATCGTGATTCTGACCGGCGGCTTCACCGGCGCGGTGCTCGCGCTGAACAGCGCCAGCACGCTGTCGCGGTTCGGATCGCTCACTCTTATCGCCCAACTGGTTTCGGTCGGCATGGTGACCGAACTGGGGCCGGTCATCACCGGACTGATGGTGGCTGGACGCAACGCTTCCGGCATGGCCAGCGAACTGGGTTCCATGATCGTGACCGAGCAGATCGACGCCATGCGCGCGCTGGGCACCGATCCCACGAAGAAACTGGTCACGCCGCGAGTGGTGGCCACCGTCGTCATGCTGTTTTTCCTGACCATCATTTCCGACCTGCTGGGCCTGGTCGGGCGGAACATGGTCTCCACCCTGCTGCTCGGCCTGGACTCGCGGCAGTACTGGACCTCCGCCTGGCAGTCCCTGGTCTGGCGCGACGTGTTCACGGGACTGATCAAGCCGGTGCTCTTCGGATTTGTCATCTCGACCGTCGGCTGCTACTTCGGGATGTCGACGCGCGGTGGCACGCAGGGCGTGGGCCGCTCCACCACCCAGGCTGTAGTCGTCGCCTCGGTACTGATCCTGGTGGTCGACTTCTTTGTCACCAAGCTGCTGATTGCGCTTGTTGGGATACCGCTGAGCACTATGTCTGCTCCCACTCTACCGCTCGAAACGCGCTGCCGCCGACACCCGGCAACCGATCAGCGAGGCCATCCGCTTCGAGAATGTTTCCCTGGCGTTTGACGACAAGGTGGTGCTCGACGACATTTCGTTCCGGCTGCCGCACGGAGAAACCAAAGCCATTTTCGGTGTCGCTGGCTCGGGCAAGAGCACCATTCTCAAGCTGGCGCTGGGACTGATGAAGCCCGACTCGGGCCGCATCTACGTTCTGGGCGAAGAAGTCACCCAGATGAGCGAAAACGATTTATTCGACTTGCGCGCGCCAGATCGGAATGGTGTTTCAGGAGAGCGCGCTGTTCGATTCGCTCACGGTGCGGGAAAATGTTGCCTTTCGCCTGATGGAAGAAGGCAACGTTTCCGAGGACGAAATCGAGCGCCGGGTGCGCGAGGCCCTGAGCTTCGTGGAACTGGAACACACCGTGGATATGTTTCCCGTCGGAGCTTTCCGGTGGAATGCGGCGCCGGGTGGCGATTGCGCGCGCCATCATCACGCAGCCGGAAATTCTTCTCTACGATTCGCCCACCGGCGGACTGGATCCGGTGACCTCCACCACGATCGTGGAACTGATCGTGAAACAGCGCGACGTGTACAAAACCAGTTCGCTGCTGGTCACTCATCGCCTGCAGGATGCCTTCATCATGGCCACCCACTACTTCGATCGCAAGGCCAACAAGATGGTGCCGCTGGCGAGCGGGACTCGCTGCGAAGTTCCCATGGCTTTTCTGATTCTGCGGGAAGGCAAAGTGATTTTCGATGGCGATCTGGACGAACTGGCGAAGTCGCAAGGACGAATACATTCGGGAATATATTTCGTAGTCAGGTTGGGTTGTTCTAATCAGAGAACCGGGAACTGACGGCTGGCAACTGGGTCTGATTGAAAAATCTCTTAGCTTGCTTTTGCGCTCTCCGCCATCGCTTTGCGCCTTGACGCGACGCGCGTGCTCACCAGTTTCAGCCGTTCCCGTCCGGCCTTTGAGCTCATGATCACGGTTTCGACGTTCCTGAACAGACCCGGGCTGTTCATCTTCTCGCGCAATTCCTTCAAAAAGGGCTGGATTTTGGCGTAGATGAAAAACATTTCGCCGCTAAAGCCGCCTTCGAGAAACAGGTCGGGATGGATAGTTCCGTGGACGACCAACGACGCCGCCATGTCCCAATAACCGGCGACCTGACGGAACCAGGTGTTCTCCTGGGTTCCCAGCGCCGTCCGCTACCTTCATGAAATCGTCGGCAGTCTTCGGCCAGAACTTCACCAGCCACCAGTTGCGGGCCTTGCGCATTTCGGCTTCGCGGCGGAGGTCGTAGAGTTGCAGGATCAGTTGGGCGTCGGCAGCCGTGGGCTTTCTCGACATAAGCGGTCTCCTTGGTTAACTGCCGAGCCTCGCTCGGCCGGGCGGGTGGGGGCGCCCGCCCCTACATGGATTGTAGTTCAGGCTACGGGTGCGGGTTCTGCGGCGCGCTCGTAGTCGCACTCTTTGTTCGGACAGGCGATCACCGGGCCGGCCTTCAGCGTTTTCTCCACCAGATATTCGCTGCCGCAACTCGGACACTTTTCCGCCATCGGCTTGCCGGCGGAGGTGAACTTGCACTTGGGATAATTTCCGCAGCCGTAGAACGTGTTGCCCTTGCGCGCCTTCTTTTCCACCAGGTCGCCGTCTTTGCAGAGCGGGCACTTCACGCCGATAAAATTCTGCTTCACATACTTGCAGTCGGGATAACCGCTGCAGGTGGTGAACTCGCCGAAGCGTCCGTGGCGGATCATCATGTTGCGTCCGCACTTGGGGCAGAGCTCGTCGAGCGGAATGTCGGGAACTTTCTTGCCTTGATCGAGACGGCGAGTGGTCTTGCAATCGGGATAGCCGGTGCAAGCCATGAACTGGCCGAAGCGGCCGCGCTTCAGCACCATCACCCGGCCGCAGTTCTCGCAATATTCTTCCTGCGTGGTCTCCTGAACGTCGGCCGAATCCAGGTCGGGCAGGTTGATCGGATTTTCCTTGGTAAAGGTGCAGCTTTCGGATTTTCCTTGTCGTACGAACTGCAGGCGTAGAACGACCCGTGCTTGCCCCACTTGATCACCAGCGGAGAGCCGCAGCGCTCGCACTTCTCGTCGGTCGGCTTCTCCATCCGCTTGATGTTCTCCATATGCTTTTCGGCGTAGTGGAGGTCTTTGGCGAATCGTTTGTAGAAGTCGGCGAGCGCGTCGGTCCAGGTTTCCTTGCCTTCTTCGATCTCGTCCAGTTCTTCTTCCAGGCGCGCGGTGTACTGCACGTCGAAGATGTCGCGGAAGTTTTCCACCAGCAGATCGGTCACGACCAGGCCGATCTCCGTGGGTGAAAATTTGCCGCCCAGTTTCTGCACGTACTGCCGCTCCTGGATGGTGCTGAGAATCGCGGAGTAGGTGGAAGGCCGGCCGATGCCGCGTTCTTCCAGCTCCTTCACCAGCGAAGCTTCGTTGTAGCGCGGCGGAGGCTCGGTGAAATGCTGCTCCGGCTTCAGTTCCCTGAGCGTGAGCTTCTGTCCGGGTTCGAGCGGCGGCAGTTTGTGCTTGAGCTCTTCGTCTTCCTCGTCCTTGCCGTCCTTCGACTCCTCGTAGACTTTGAGGAAGCCGTCGAACTTCAGCACGGATCCGGTCACGCGGAACCAGAAAGTTTCGGCGCCGGATTTGGCGTCGATGTCCACAGTGGTCTGGTCGAAGACTGCGGGCGTGATCTGCGAGGCCACAAAGCGCTGCCAGATCAGTTTGTAGACTTTGTACTCATCTTCTTTCAGATATTGCTTGATCTGGTCGGGATGGCGCATCGCCGAAGTGGGACGAATGGCTTCGTGCGCTGCCTGCGCCGCCTTCTTCTCTTTATATGTGTTCGGCGATTCGGCAGATAATCCTTGCCGTACTGCGACGTAATGTACTCGCGCACCTCCGCCAGCGCTTCATTGGAAACGCGGGTGGAATCGGTACGCATGTAGGTGATGAGACCGACCGAGCCTTCCTCGCCCAGTTCCACGCCTTCATACAGGCGCTGCGCGATCATCATGGTGCGCTTCACGCTGAAGCGCAGCTTGCGCGAAGAATCCTGCTGCAGCTTGCTGGTGGTGAACGGCGGAGTGGCATTGCGCCGGCGCTCTTTGCGATCGACGGTGCGAACCAGCCAGTCGGCTTTCTCCAGCGCGGCGCGGATTTTCTCCGCGTCCTCGCCATTGTTGACTTCGACCTTCTCTTCGCCTTTGCCGACGAAGCGGGCGTCGAATGCCGGAGGCTTCGGCCCGGCCAGGTGAGCATCGATGGTCCAGTATTCGACCTTCTGGAAAGCCTTGATTTCGCGCTCGCGCTCGACGATCAGCCGCAGAGCGACGGTCTGAACCCGGCCGGCGGACAAGCCGCGGCGGACCTTGTCCCAGAGCAACGGAGAAACCTGATAGCCCACCAGGCGATCGAGCACACGCCGCGCCTGCTGCGCGTCCACCAGGTTCTGATCGATGTCGCGGGGATGCTCGAAGGCTTCCTGCACCGCGCGCTTCGTGATTTCGTTGAAGGTCACGCGGCGGATGCGGTCGGGCTCGTCGCCATCCTTCTTCTTCTTTTTCTTCTTGCTTCTTTCCGTCGCCCAGTTCCTCGGCCAGGTGCCAGGCGATGGCTTCGCCTTCGCGGTCCGGGTCAGGCGCCAGATAGATGTTGTCCGCGGACAAGGCCAGCTTCTTCAGCTTGGCGAGAACTTTCTCCTTGCCGGGAATGACGATGTATTCCGTCTCGAAATCGTTGTCGATATCGACGCCCAGCGTGCTCTTGGGCAGGTCTTTCACGTGGCCGAGCGAGGCTTCGACCGTGAAGCCCTTTGCCAAGATATTTCTGAATGGTTTTCGCCTTGGCGGGCGATTCGACGATGACTAAACCTTTTGACAATGTGTCCTCTGATTGGTGGTTACTGGTTTTGAAGCTAGCATGAATGCGGTGGTGGCAACAAGTTCTTGAAAATCGCTGCTGGCTCCTAGCTACTAGCTTCTGGCCAGAACGTCGACCGACAAGCGCTGCACGAGGGACGCCAGCATGCGCTGAATTTCCAGCACCATCGCCTCTAACTCGTTAAAGCCGTCTTCCGACAGAAATTGCAAATCCCGCGCCAGGAGCAAATGGTATTCCACTTCATTCGCCGAGCCTCGAGCGATTTGGAGAAAGCGTCTCATCTCCGGATCTGACCGACGCCCGCAACCTTCAGCGATGTTCGCACCGATCGAAGAAGCGGCGCGACGAAGCTGACTGGTTAACCCGTACATTTCCTCCTTTGGGAAGTCCCGACTCTTCTTGTAGACGTTCAGGGTCAGCGTCGTGCGCCTTTTCCCAAACCCGCAAGTCTTTGAAGTCTTCCATCGAAACGCATCCTCTCCGAGCTAGAAGCCAGAAGCTAACAGCTAGAAGCTCTTTACAAAATTCTTCCCCGGCATCTGCTTCACCTTGCCTGCCAGCTCCAGCTCGAACAGCGCGGCGAAGATTTCGGAGGACGACAGGTCCGGCTCCAGGCCTTCTACGATTTCGTCGATGTGGGTGGCTTCGTCGGCCTTCAGCAGCTTCAGTATCTTTCTTTCGTGGGGCGGCAGCTCGCTTTCCCCGAATAGAGATGCAGTCTGGCCGCTCTGCGATTCATCGGCGGTGGCGGGAGTCAGCGCAAGTCGTACTTGCGGAGGGAGTTCCTCCCAAACGTCTTCCCAGGTCGCGGTCAGCTTGGCGCCTTGTTTGATCAGCGTGTTCGGTCCCCAGGAATTTTTGTTGGTCACATTGCCGGGGACGGCGAAAACCTCGCGATTCTGTTCCAGAGCGCAGCGCGACGTGATGCGCGTGCCGCTGTATTCGGCGGCTTCGACCACCAGCACGCCGATCGAAATGCCGCTGATGATGCGATTGCGAATGGGAAAGTTCTGCGGCGCGGCAAAAGTGTTCATGGGAAATTCAGAGATCAGCGCCCCGCCCAGAGCCAGCATCTGCTCCGTGAGCCGCGTGTTTTCCTTGGGATAAATAATGTCCACGCCGGTGCCGAAGACTGCCACCGTCTTCCCCTTGGCGTTGATCGCGCCGCGATGTGCAGCTGCGTCCACGCCGCGAGCCAGGCCGCTGAAAATGACCAGTCCGCGGGCGGCCAGATCGCACGCCAAGCGCTCGGCCATGCCCAGTCCGTAGGGCGTGGGATGGCGCGTGCCTACGACTGCGATCCCCGGCTGGCCGATCGCATCCACATTTCCGCGTACATAGAGGACCAGCGGCGGATCGTAGATCTGCTTCAGTTGTGCGGGATAGGAGGAATCGTCCAGGCAGACAACGGAAACGCCCGGCGGCGGTCGCGCGTCCCAGTTCATCCTGGGCCAATTCCATCGAGCGGCCGGTGGCCAGCGATTGCGCCGAAACCGTCTGAATGCCGGCGGCCTCCAGTTCGGTCAGCGACGCCTTGAAGACGTTCTCGACGCCGCCGAAGTGCTCGACCAGGCTGCCGCGCCTCGGTTGGGGCCCAATCCAGGCGTTAAGGACAAGAGCCAGCCATTGCAAGGCCAGGCTTTCGCTGGGTCTGGAACTCACGGCCTGAGCTTCGGGCACGTCACCACCTCCGCAAGTCGTTTGACTCGCGGACTCTTACACCCGCGAAAAACGGTGTCAAGGTCAGCCGACACACTCCTCTGTTAAGATTGAACATCAAGTCGCTGGCCGCATGAAACGCCTTCGCATTTCCGCCATTTCCTACCTTAATACTGCGCCCCTGATGTGGGATTTCGAGCACGGAGACGCCGGTGCAGGCTTCGATATTTCCTATACCGTGCCCTCGCAATGCGCCGCCGATCTGGCTGCGGGCTCGGCGGATATCGGCATCATTCCGGCGGCCGCCTATGCCAGCATTCCGGGGCTGGTCATCCTGCCCGGAGTGGCGATCGCGTCGCGGCGCCGGTGCGCTCCATTCTTCTGGTCAGCAAGGTTCCGCTGGAACAGATCCGGTCGGTCGCGCTCGATACTTCGTCGCTGACCTCGGTGGCGCTGACCAAAGTCCTGTTCGCGAAGTGGTGGGGCGCAGGGCCGAACTTTCACGCCCATGGCGCCGGATGTAGAAAAGATGCTGGCAGAACACGACGCCGGCCTGGTGATCGGCGATCCTGCGTTGAAGGTCGACCGCTCGCGCTATCTGACCTACGACCTGGCCGAAGAATGGATTCGCCTTACCGGCAAGCCTTTCGTTTTCGCGTTCTGGGCGGTGCGGCAGGCGGCTTTGGCAGATGCCTCCGCGAGCCTCGATCTGGCCGCCATATTTCAGGAGTCGCGCGACCACGGTTTGCGAGCCGGCGAATCTTGCAACGGATTGCCCGGGAATGGGCGCCGCGCCTGGGTTTGAGCGAAGCCGAGGTAACGACCTATCTGACCGAGAACATCTACTATGATCTCGATCCCGCGTGCCTCGACGGATTGCAGCTCTTCTATCGTTATGCGGGAGAGTGCGGCGCGTTGCCGGCGGCGCCGTCATTGCGATTTCTTGACGTGGCCAAAACTGCAGCCATCTGAGTCTATTTCCAGTTCTGCCGTACCACTTGCATCTGACAAATTGCTTCTAAAGGCAAAATGCCGACTCCAGATTCATTTCTTGATCGCGGTTTCGGTGTGGACGTGGCTCCGGCACCTGGGCGGCGTGGGCCTGGTCCTGCTGGGACTGGCGGACAACTCGGTCGTGCCGCTGCCGGGCAGCATGGATGTTCTGACCATTCTATCTGGCCGCCCGGCACCGCGACTTGTGGTGGTACTACGCATTCATGGCCACCGTCGGCGCCGTCATCGGCGGCTACATCACTTACGGTCTGGCCCGGAAGGGCGGCAAAGAGGCCTTCGAACGCAAGCTGTCCAAGAAGAAAGCCGAGAAGGTCTTTGAGCGATTTGAGCGCTGGGGATTCGTTGCGGTGGCCGTGCCTGCCTTATTGCCGCCGCCTTTTCCGATTGTGCCTTTTCTGCTGGCGGCGGGCGCCATGCAATATTCGCGCAAGAAATTTGTGGCCGCGCTGGCGCTGGGCCGCGCGAGTTCGCTTCACCATCGTGGCCGGCCTGGGAGCGATCTACGGCAGGCACATCGTCAGGTTCTTCTCGCAGATATTACAAACCGGCGCTGTTTATCCTGATTGGGCTGGCAGTGATCGGCGGGAGTTCTGGCTCTGGTCCAGTATTACCGGTACAAAAACAGGCCGCTGGGGATAGCGGAGAAGTCGGTTCGTAGAAGACGGCATGAAAGTTGGAGCATCTCTATCTGAAGTTACCTCTTTGCAAGTCATCCTGAGCGAGGTCGAAGGAGCCCTTTCAGCGTAACCGCACTACATTTACCGGGGCTTGCAGGCGGAATGCCGTTACGGGAACGTAGGGGTCCTTCGACTGCGCAGCGGCTTCGCGATGCGACGCCGCTACTTCGCTCAGGATGACATTGAAACTCGATCGGATGACATGGCTCCGGACGAGGTTGACACTGGTTTGGCGTTGGCCGCGCTCTCCGTTAGAATCTTTACAGCGGTTTGTAAGCTATGTCCCTGACCAAACAGCAAGCTCTCGACCTGTTCCGTTCCGACGACCTGATCGGCATCGGCATGGAAGCCGACGCGGTGCGCCGCAAGCTTCATCCCGAAGGCGTCGCCACCTACATCATCGACCGCAACATCAATTACACGAATTTCTGCACCGAATATTGCACCTTCTGCGCGTTTTACCGGCCGTTGAAGGGGCCCGCGGCCAAAGAGGGATACATCCTCGAGTTCGAAACCATCTACGACAAGATTCGGGAAACCGTTGAACTGGGCGGCACCGGCGTGCTGATGCAGGGCGGCCTGCATCCCGATCTGAAGATCGACTGGCACGAGAAGATGCTGAGCGGCATCAAGCAGCGCTTTCCGAAAATTCATCTGCACTGCTACTCGGCGTCGGAGATCATCGCCATCGCGGAATACAGCGAGTTGAGCATCCGCGACACCATTTTGCGCTTGCGCGATGCCGGACTGGATTCCATTCCCGGCGGCGGCGCCGAAATTCTCGACGACGAAGTCCGCTACAAGATCGCCCGGCTCAAGTGCCTGACCGAAGACTGGCTCAACGTGCATCGCACCGCGCACCAGTTGGGCATGCGCACCACCGCCACCATGATGTTCGGCGTGGGCGAGAACATCGAAAACCGCGTCAATCACTTCCAGCGGCTCTACGAGTTGCAGGAAGAGACCGGCGGCTTCACTGCGTTTATCCCGTGGAGCTTTCAGCCGCAGAACACGGCGTTGGGCGGCCGCCACTGGGATGAGGCCACCGCGGTCGAATACTTGAAGGTCCTGGCCATTTCCCGGTTGTACCTCTCGAACTTCCTGAATGTTCAATCCAGCTGGGTAACCCAGGGATTGAAAGTCTGCCAGATGGGTCTGCGCTTCGGCGGCAACGACGTGGGATCGGTGATGCTGGAAGAAAATGTCGTGCGCGCCGCCGGCGTGACCAATTGCACCACGGAAGAAGAGCTGCGCCGCATTATCCGCGACGCAGGATTCAAGCCAGCCCAGCGCGACACGCTGTACCGGACGTACTTCCTGAACTAAACCCTGGATAACCACCGCCCACGTAGGGGCGGGCACACCGCCCCGCGGAGCGAAGCTCCGCAGATTTCGGCGAGCGCAGTCAGGACAGGCGAGCCGCGCTCGCCTGCCCGGACGAGGGCGTCCGGGCCTACGTGGGTTTTCCTGCTGACCCTTTCGGGTACAATGACCGTCTCCGGTTAGCCGGATTAAATTGACCGGATAAGGACTTTCCCTGGGCGTTGCCTCCATTTCACCTTCCTTCATGGCCGCTTTCGTGGCCTCGCGGGGCATCGGCCAGTACATTCGCCAGCATTTTCTCGACACCACCTTCAGGGGCCTCTATCACGCCAACGCGTTTGATATGGCGTTGCTGGTCCCCTACTTCATCGTGCTGATTCTGCTGGCCTCGTATGGCATGCACCGCTATGTGCTGGTGTACCTCTATTACAAGCACCGAAAGAATCGCACGATCGAACCGGCCGGGCCACTTTGCAGATCTGCCCCGCGTGACCGTACAGCTTCCAATCTTCAACGAGCAGTTCGTGATCGAGCGCCTGCTGGATGCGGTTTGCCGTCTGCACTATCCCACTGGAAAAGCTCGACGTGCAGGTGCTCGACGATTCGACCGACGAGACCCAGGCCGTCGCGCCAGCGCCTGGTCGAGCAGTACGCCGCCGGGGTTTCCCCATCACCTATCATCACCGCACGCAATCGCGAAGGCTTCAAGGCGGGCGCGCTGGCGGAAGGCATGAAAACGGCGAAGGGCGAGTTCATTGCCATCTTCGACGCCGACTTTGTTCCGCCCGAAGATTTTCTGCTGCGAACCATCCACCATTTTACCGATCCGAAAATCGGCATGGTGCAAACCCGCTGGACGCACATCAATCGCAACTACTCGTTCCTCACCGAGGTCGAAGCCATTCTGCTCGACGGGCACTTCGTGCTGGAGCATTCCGGACGGGCGCGCAGCGGCGTCTTCTTCAATTTCAACGGGACGGCCGGAATGTGGCGGCGCAGCGCGATCGAGGAAGCCGGAGGCTGGCAGCACGACACGCTCACCGAAGACACCGACCTGTCCTACCGCGCCCAGCTCAAGGGATGGAAATTTATTTACCTGCAGGATGTGGAGTGTCCCGGCTGAGTTGCCGGTAGAAATGACCGCGTTCAAGACGCAGCAGGCGCGCTGGGCCAAGGGTCTGATCCAGACCGCGAAGAAGATTCTTCCCAGCGTGATGAAGAGCGATCAGCCGTTTCGGGTGAAGCTGGAGGCCTGGTATCACCTCACCGCGAATCTCAGCTATCCCCTGATGGTCGTGCTCTCGGTGCTGTTGCTGCCGGCCATGATCATCCGCTTCTACCAGGGATGGTTTCAGATGCTGTACATCGACCTGCCGCTGTTCATGGCGTCGACTTTTTCGATTTCCAGCTTTTACCTGGTCTCGCAGCGCGAACTGTTTCCCAAGAGCTGGCCGCGGGCCCTGCTCTATCTTCCCTTCCTGATGGCGCTGGGCATTGGCCTGACCATCACCAACACGCGCGCCGTGCTGGAAGCGCTGATGGGACAGAAGTCGGCCTTCGCCCGCACTCCGAAGTATCGCGTGGAATCGAAGAAGGACCAGATCAACGCCACCAAATACCGGCGCCGCCTGGGATGGGTTCCCTGGGTCGAGCTTCTGATTGGCAGCTATTTCGCGCTCACCGTCTACTACGCCATCGCCAACGAGAACTACATCACGGTGCCTTTTCTGGTGTTGTTCGTGGTCGGCTACTGGTACACGGGATTGATGTCTTTGTTGCAGGGCCGCTTCTCGGGATTGTCCCTGAGTGCGGAGACCCATACCAAGCCATTTCCGGTGGGCGTGTAGGGGATTTCGAGTTTTCTGCCTGGAGAGCAGGCTGGGCGAGTCTCTGGTTTCTGATTTCTGGGACCGGATTGTTGAATCCGTGCCTGGGAAGCACGAGCGGGACGCTCGCGCCTACATGGGACCCGATTTCTTTCCTTTTCGTGCGCATCTAGGTTTAGAATTCGTACCGCTTGGGCGCTCTGCCGGGCGCCGTCGCGTCGGCTGCTCGCAAGGAGGATCCGATGAGCCACTTCAAGGTACCTTGCCAAAGTTGTCTTCGGCATTCTGCTGCTTCTTTCCTGGTCAGCTGTGGAACTGGCCATGATCCAGGACGAAAAGTATTTCCTGATTTCCGCCAACGTCAAAATTCCCTACTGGCAGGCCGGCTCGGCCGGTTTGTTTCAGGCCGCCCAGCAACTCAAAGTGCGTTCTGAATTCGCGGGTCCGGACACCTACGATCCCAAGGCTGAGCAGAAGGCGCTGCAGGAGGCGGTGCAAAGCAAAGCCACCGGAATTCTGATCTCCGTCGCCGATCCCAGCCTGTTGAAAGACGACATCGATCGCGCCATCGCCGCCGGCATTCCGGTGATCACGGTGGATTCCGACGCGCCCGCCAGCAAGCGGCTTTTCTTTATCGGCACCGACAACTATCACGCCGGCCAGATTGGCGGCCAGCGACTGGCGAAGGAATTGAACGGCAAGGGCAATGTGGTCGTCTTCACCATACCCGAGCAAGCCAATCTGAAGGAGCGTCTGCGCGGCTATCGCGATGCGCTCGAGGCCTCTCCGCAGATAAAGATCACCCGCGTCGTGGATATGAAAGGCGATTCGCGCGTCGCTTTCGACACCGCCACCGAAGATCCTGGGCAACGACAAGAAGGAACACACCGACGCTTTCGTGTGCCTGGAAGCGCTGGCGGGCAAGGAAGTCGCCACCGTGCTGAGCCAGCATGGCAGTCAAGGACAAGGTCATTCTGGCGATGGACACCGACGACGACACCCTGTCGTGGATCCAGAAGGGCGTGATCGTCGCCACCATCTCGCAGAAGCCCTACACCATGAGCTATTGTCGGACTGAAAATGCTGGACGATCTTTACCATCACAAGCTGTCCACCCTGAGCGCGGACTGGGCCAGAGACAGCTTCGCTCCCCATTCCGGCATTTGTGGACACGGGATCGTCGCTGGTGGACAAGACCAACGTGGATGCTCTGATTGCGGCAAGCAAAACCGTAACCAGCACTGGAAAGTAAACTCGAACCAGGAACCCGGGGGATTCTGAATGCGCAAGGTTTTGCTGCTGGTTTTTCTTTTTCGTCAACTTGCATGGGCTCTCGACCGACAACCTAACTCCGATTTCCGGATGCGCCGCCAGGCCCTGGCCAGCAAAGCCAATGGCGGCGCCGTGCTCCTGTTCGCTTCGAACGAAGCCGAAGGGCCGAACGATCTTTACGGCTACCGGCCCGACGATAATTTCTTCTATCTCTCCGGCTGGAGCGAGCCGGGAGCGGCGCTGCTGATCATGGCAGCGCCAACCGCCGATCATCCCTACACGGAAATTCTGTTTCTGCCCAACCACAATCCTTCCCAGGAAAAATGGACCGGGCCGAAGCTCGGCGCTGACAATCCCGACGCCGGCAAGATTACCGGATTCGACCACGTCGAAGTCCTCGATAATCTGCGCTCGGAACTCGTCCGCCTGCTGCCGGTGAAGCGGGTCACCATTTTCACCGATGTTGTCGCCGACGATGAGATTTCGAATTCAACCGCGCCCCTGGAGTGGCTGAACCGCGCCAATGCATTTCCCGTCGGCGACTCTTTTCAGGACGTCCGGCCGATGCTGGCCTCGCTCCGAACCTACAAGGACGCGGGAGAGATCGAACGCATCCGTCACGCCACCGACGCCTCGATTGCCGCGCATCTCGCCGCCATGCACACGGTGAAGCCGGGCGTGACCGAGCGTGAAATCTCCGCCCTGATGCAGTACGAGTGGGGAAAGCGTGGTTGCGAGCGTCCGGCATACGCTCCCATCGTGGGATCGGGCTTCTATTCCACCGTGCTGCACTATTCCGCGGATTCCGGCACCATGCAGGCCGGAGACCTGGTGGTGATCGATGCCGCGGGCGAATATTCCATGTACGCCTCCGACATCACCCGCACCCTGCCCGCGTCCGGGCAAGTTCACCGCCCGGCAGCGGGAGATTTACGACATCGTGCTCGGCGCGCAACAGGCTGCGGTTGCCGCATTCCGCTCGGGCAAATCGCGTCTGCGGCGAAATCAGCCGGATTCTCTCCACGACGTGGCCTACAACTACATCAACACTCACGGCAAAGACCTGCACGGCGAACCACTGGGCAAATACTTCATTCACGGGCTCGGCCACTACGTCGGATTGAATGTCCACGACCCCAACGACTATGACGTTCCGCTCGGACCGGGCACGGTGTTTACCATCGAGCCCGGAATCTACATCCCGGAGGAAAAGCTGGGGGTGCGGATTGAAGACATTCTCTACGTGGACCAGGACGGCAAGCTGATCAATCTGACCGCCAATCTGCCGCACACCGCCGACGATGTTGAGCGCGCCATGGCTGGCAAGTAGGGCCGAAGTGCGCGCTTCGTAGCCGCGAAGCGGCGAAAGATTGTAGCCCGGCGTAAGCCCCGGGTAGCGTCGAGCAAAGAACCGAGCCCGCAAGGGGCGAAGAAACGTCTGCCGCCGTATGAAGTCGCTGGGCACGTCCTCGGCGACGTACTTCTTTCGCCCTTTGGGCTGGGAATCGTCCTCGGTTAACCCGGGGCTTACGCCCCGGGCTACATTCTTTCGCCGCTTCGCGGCTCGCCGACTTACTATCGCACGGCCTGACGCTTCACCCGCACATTCCACCTCCTTTTGATATCCTAGGACATCGTGCGGATGATCTGGTTGTTCCTGATCCTGGCCCTGAGCACCGTAGTCGGTGTCTCTGGTCGGATTGGCGGCCTACCTTCGAGTGCGCCGCCATATGAAGGAAGGTGCTCCCAGAGAAACCCACGGCAAGGATTAGACGCACGGTATTCTGTTCACGCCGTCAGCAACTCTTCAGATCCTGACATCGGAGAACGTCCAACATGGCGAAGCCCGCTACTCTTGTCCTCGGCCGAGGTAATCGCGCTCTTTACTGGGCGGAACAGGCGGCGATCGTGGTAAGCGCCAGCCTGTTTGTCGCCCTGTGTGCCCGGGTCACGGTGCCTCTGCCGTTTACTCCGGTGCCTCTGACCCTGCAGAATTTTGGCGTGCTGCTGGTGGGCCTCACGTTGGGAAGCCGTCGCGGCTTTGCGGCGTTGGCGCTTTACCTGGTCGAGGGAGCCGCGGGGATGCCGGTGTTCAATCCCGCCGGGCCGGGCGGCGTCGCCCAACTGCTGGGCGCGACTGGCGGATTCCTGCTGGCGTATCCCTTCGTCGCAGGTCTGGCGGGCTGGATCATGGAACGCGGCAAGGCAAGTTTCGCTCGCGCCGCCGCCGCGGGCGTGCTGGCGGAAGTGGTGCTGTTCGCGGGCGGTCTTTCCTGGCTGGCGGTGCTGACGCACTCGTTCGCCCAGGCAGTGCGCTTCGGACTTTACTGGTTTGTGTTCGCGGAAGTAATCAAGGTCATGATGGCGGCCGGAGTCTCGACCGGCTGGCAGCGTATCCGCAAGGAGCAGGCATGAGTTCCGTTGGAACCCCGTCTGGAAATACGGCAGTCGAATCGCTCGCGCCCGAAGCCAAGGATTCATTCGCACGGCAGCGCGTCGATTCGCGAAATCAGCATCGCGCACAGTCCCGACTCCGACGACGCTTTCATGTTCTATGCGCTGGCCACCAACAAGGTGCGCGTCCCCGGGCTGCGCTTCACGCACACGCTTTGCGACATCGAGACCCTGAACCAGAAAGCGCGGGATGGCAACGGCGTATATGACGTCACCGCCATCTCGTTCCACGCCTATCCCTACATTCAGGACAACTATGCCCTGCTGCCGAGCGGAGGCAGCGTGGGCGACGGCTACGGTCCGATGATCGTCGCCACGCACGGATTTTCGCAGAGCGAAATCAAGCACAAGCGGATCGCCATTCCCGGCACGCTGACGACCGCGTATCTGGCGCTGCGGCTTTTTGCGCCCGGGAATTGAGACCGAAGTCGTGCCCTTCGATCAGATCATTCCGCAGGTCGTGGAAGGCAAATACGAAGCCGGCCTGATCATCCACGAAGGCCAGCTGACCTACTCCAAAGCCGGGTCTGCAACGCATTGTGGACCTGGGCAAATGGTGGCTGAAAATGACCGGCCTGCCGCTGCCGCTGGGAGGAAATGCGATCCGGCGCAGTCTCGGGCCGGAGCTGACGGCGAAGTGTAGCCGGCGCCCTGCGGGACAGCATTCAGTACGCGCTCGATCATCGCGACGAGGCGCTGGCCTACGCCATGCAATTCGCCCGCGACGTCGATCCCCAGCTCGCCGACAAGTTTGTCGGCATGTACGTGAACGAGCGCACGCTGGACTACGGACCGGACGGCCGCGAAGCGGTACGCCGCCTGCTGGACATGGGACACAAGGCAGGAATCATTCCGCGCGAAGCAAGAGTAGAGTTTGTGGCGTAGGAGACGCTGTCTGGCTCCTAGCTCCTAGCTTCTGGCTAAGACGCTAGACACAGCTTGCGAGCTCGGCTAGAGGCTGGAGCCAGACGCTAGAAGCTGCTCTACCTGATTTTCTCTGGAAACGAAAATACTGGATCCACATCCACCGGCACCTTTGACGCTGCCTTCAGCGACACCTGCAGCTCCGCCGGCATCACGTCGTATTTCTTGAACCAGTTTTCCGCGCGCTCGCGATCCCCGGTTGCTTCGATATCCAGAAGTTCCTTGGCCAGGTCGGCCAGCGCCGCCGGGCATGGTGGCGTAGTCAATCGCATATCGTCCCGACGGTTGCCGCTTGATCGCTCCCCGCTCCGACAGATAGTTGAACTCCATCATCTCCGCCTGGCCGTGGGCTTCGCCGGCGCCAAAGCGGACGGTGCGGAAAATTCCGGCGACATAAGACGCGTAATATTCCTCCAGCTTTTCCTTGGGCAGCACATCGTGATCCACCAGCCACTTCAGGCCGAACATGCCGACCACATCGGCTTTGGCTTCTTCCAGACCGCTGTAGGCGGGGCCGATGGCTTCGCGAATCGATCACCTTGCCGGCCGCCGTGCGCGCGTAGGCCGGGCCCAGTCCGTGCGCCATCTCATGCATGATCGTGCCCAGCAGATAGCCTTCGCCGAAGCCTTGGCCGCCTGTTCCGGCAGCATCATGTACTGCGCCAGCGGCAGAATCACGTAGTTCACTCGCGCATCCATGAAGTTCTTGAAGAAGATTTTCTTGCTGCCCTTCTGCTCGTGCACTCGCGGATCGTTGGGCAAATTGTCGGCCACCGCCTGGTAGCCGTGGCGCAAGTCGCCGGCGCGGTAAGGCGCGTCCATGACCTCCATCGGAGTTTCCAGGCCGTGCTTGGAAGGCCGGTCCTCCGGCGCCAGCGGCAGCGCATCCTGGATGTCGGCAACATACTTCTGAAACATCGCCAGCTTGCGGCTCTCCTCTTCATTGCGCATCAGCACCGCGGCGCCGTAGGATGCCTTTCACTCCGAGCAGACCGTCGTCATAGGTTTCGTAGGGAGCAAAGATCACATCGAACTTCGGATCTTTCAGATCGAGCCAGGCCAGATCGCTCTTGAAATAATCGTCGGTCAGCAAAGCATCGGCCCGCAGACGCAGGAAGTTGGCGAACGCCGGATCGGCACTCAAGCCGGCCGCTTCGCGCAAATCCCGGGCCGCCGGCTCCAGAAATGAGCGATAGGCGATGTGATAAGGCACGCCCTCGAGTTGATCTCCGTGCCAGCGCACGATCGGTGGTGGAACTGTAAATCTCGTCTCTCTTCTCGGGATGGTCCTGCACATATTGCTCGATCTGCTGCCGGGTCAGGCCTTCGGGATAAAAACCGCGACCCGGAGGCATGGGTGCGATGCCGACAAAAGGCCGGTTCTGTTCGATCAGATCGAAACGCGAGCCGTTGATCCAGAGATAGTGACGCAGTTGCTGATCCTTCGGGTTCTTGCTGTGCGCCAGGACTGGTAGAGCGTCAAGGCCTCGGGATCGTTCTGCCGCCAGTAAATATCTTCCAGGTAGCGGCGAAGCATCCACCAGTTTCTCCACCATCTTCTTCTCGCGGGCGGTGAGCCCGGCGGAGTGAAATGGCATTTGCACGCGGCGAAATCTCGCCAGCCGCTGCGCCAGGTCCGGCGCAACCTGCATGCCGCCGGAAGCCGCGCCCTTGGCCGCGATCCGGTCATCGGTCTGTCTTGGTTTTCTGGGCTGATGCGGGAGAAACCATCAGAAGAATAAGCAGCGAGAAGAATCAGAGAGCCCTGTAGTGATCATCAAACTGGATTTTAGCAGAGGTCTGAGTCATGATCTTGACCGCAAGGCGCGGTTCCGCTAAGTCGCATAGCGATCTCGCCAAGTCCGCGGCATCCTCGTTATCATGTTGGACGATGCCCGCTGAAGCAAATTCAAATCAGTGCGCAGACGCTGCTGATCGATGCCGACGACACGCTGTGGGAAAACAACATCTATTTTGAACGCGCCATCGCCAACTTCATCTCGTTTCTGAATCATCACGAATACTCTCCGGAGCAGGTGCGCGAAGTGCTGAACCAGGTGGAACGCGAGTCCATCGTGACTCACGGATACGGGCTGCACAGCTTCGCGCATTCCCTGGTCCAGACCTTCGAGCGCCTGGCGGTCGAGCCGCTCACTCCGGCGCTGCACGAAACCATCAATGGATTCGCCCATACCATCGCCGGTCACCCGGTCGAAATCCTGGCCGGCGTGCCGGAAACGCTGCAATATCTCTCCGAACGCCATCACCTGATCCTGATGACCAAGGGCGCCGTGCCGGAACAGACGGGCAAGGTCGAACGCTCCGGGCTGAAAGAATATTTCGCCGCCGTAGAAATTGTGTCCGAAAAGGATGTCGCCACCTACCACTCGGTCATTTCCAAATACGGACTGCTTCCCGATGCCACCTGGATGATCGGCAACAGCCCGAAGTCCGACATCAATCCCGCGCTGGCCGCGGGACTGAACGCCGTGTTCGTTCCGCATGGCAGCACCTGGATTCTGGAGCACGAAGAAGTTGAGTCCGCGGAGCCGCCGCAGGCAGTTGCTGGTGGTGGAAAAGTTCTCCGAGCTGCGGACGCACTTCTAGACCGTCGCGGAGCTGCAGATCGCGAGACACGGTCCCTCCACTGCGCTCGCTGCGCTTCGCTCCGGTCGGGATGACAGGCTTTTTTGCTGACAGCTGAGAGCTGACAGCTGACGAGCTGTTTTCCTAGCACCAAACTAACCAACAACCTCCGTATCCCGCTGTTTCGCCGCATGTTACTCTTTTTCTGCTCTGGTTTTTTGCCCGCATCCGTGCGTGGCTGTGCAGAAAAACAATTTGCGGCGGCTGCTGCGAACCGTGGAAGCTCTGTCCGATCTCGGCCCTGAGATGACGGCGGAGCGCGAGTTTCCGCAGACCGCGCGGGCCATGGTCTCGGCGCTGCTGCAGGCCGGCGGCGCGCGCGAAGCCGTGCTCTTTACCTTCAGCGACAAGCCTTCCATGCTTTCCTCGGTCGCCTCCGAAGGCTTCGCCCTGATGCCCGAGCCCGCCATCATGCCGTTGCTGCCGAAGCATGTTCATGCCCTGACTTCGGCGCGCGGACCGGTTGTCCTGAATCCTGGCTCCTACGAAATCTTCCTGAGTTCGAACGGAAACGTCGCTCCTGAACTGTTCAAGTGCATCGCTCCGCTGAAAGTCGGCGGCAAACTTGTGGGAATGGTCGCGCTGGGCCGCCGCGAGGGCGATGCCCTGTTCGACGACGAAGAACTGGGCGCTCTCGATCTGCTTTGCAACTACGTGGCGATCGCCATTCAGAATCACGTGCTGTCGCAGACCCTGGCGCAGCGCGTCTCAGAGAATCTGCGCCTGCTGGCATCTCTCCACGGTTTTTACGACACCGCGCTCGAAGCTTTCGCCACCGCCATCGATGTGAAGCACGTAAACATTCACGGCCACTCGCTGCGCGTGGGACGCTACGCCTCCGCCATCGGAGAAGCCATGGGCATGGATCCCAATGACGTCGCGGCGTCTGCGCTCCGCCGGCTATCTGCACGACATCGGCAAAGTCGCGGTCGACAAGCGTCTCTTCGGAAAGCCCACCTCGCTGGATGCCGAAGAATTTCGCGAAATGGCCGACCACACCGTTGTCGGACATCAGATCGTGAGCGGCGTGCAGTTCCCCTGGCCGCGCATTCCTGAGATCGTGCGCTCGCATCACGAACGCGGCGACGGTTCGGGATATCCCGACGGACTGGTGATGGAAGATGTTGCCATGCCGGTTCGCATCATTGGCCTGGCCGACACTTTCGACGCCATGACCAGCGAGCGGCCTTATCGCGAATCGCTTTCGGTCGGCAGCACGCTCAGTGAGATCGTGCGTCTGTCTCCGCAAAAATTCGATCCCAACGCGGTTCAGGGACTGCTGCTGCAAATCCGTCGCGACGCGGTCGGCAGCAACCGCGTTCCATTTCTTCGAAGACCGCATGGCCGTCAACATCGCCGCCGGGGATATCGATCAACTTGCCGCCACCCTGCAGCACAAAGTCACTCATGGCCGCCTGTACCTGACGTAACTCGTCCTCAACTCTACATGCGCTGAAGTCACTTAGTCCAGCCATTGACGTTACAGCGATGTCTGATCGATCTTGCGGACGCCGTGCATCGACCTGCAGTAACCTCGCTGGTCAGCAACTTTTCCGCTCGCTCGGGTTAATAATACATCAGGCAGTCTTCCGCCTGAACCGAGTCCGACATGAGTTTCCTGCGACGACAAATCGTTGTTCTGGTTGCCGTATCCGCGCTCGGGCTTGCGCTTTCCGTTCAGTTTGCCATCGCCAAGAAAGAAGCAAGCAGGACTCTGCCAGCGCGTCCAGATGGACGAGCAAAAACGCGCGCTGCACGCGCTCAACCGTCTGACCTTCGGCCCGCGCCCGGGCGACGTCGAGCGGGTAACCGCGATGGGCGTCGACAAGTGGATCGATCAGCAACTGCATCCCGGACAAAATTGACGATCACGCTCTCGATGCCCGCCTGGCCCCGTTTCGCACGCTTCGCATGGACACGCGCGAGATGGTCGAGAACTTTCCGCCGCCGCAGGTGATCAAGGCCATCGCCGAAGGCAAGCAGTCGCTTCCCTCCGATCCGGCCAAGCGCGCCGTCTACGAGGCGCAGCTCGAGCGCTATCAGGAGAAGCAGGAACGGAAGCAGGAGACCGCGAACGCCGATCCGTCGGCCGCGCGGCGTCAGGAAAGCCGCCCAGATGAGCGACGAAGAACAGGCCCGCCGCCGCGAGGACCGTCTCTATGCCGATCTCAAGGCGGAAGACCTGCTGGATCTGCCGCCCGACCAGCGCATGAAGGCGATCCTCAAAATGTCGCCCGAAGATCAGCGCGCCATCGAGACTTCGCTCAAAGGCGACAAGCGCGACGAATTCATGGAGGGCATGAAGCCGCAGCAGCGCGAAACGCTGATGGCGCTCAACAATCCGCAGCAGGTCGTGACCAGCGAACTGGTGCAGAGCAAGCTGCTGCGCGCCATCTACAGCGACCGCCAGCTGGAAGAAGTGATGACCGATTTCTGGTTCAATCACTTCAATGTGTTCATCGGAAAAGGCGCCGACCGCTACCTGCTCACCAGCTATGAGCGCGACGTGATCCGTCCGCATGCCCTGGGCAAGTTTGAAGACCTGCTGGTGGCGACCGCGCAGAGTCCGGCCATGCTGTTCTATCTCGACAACTGGCTGAGCGTGGGGCCCGAATTCCGATTTCGCCAACGGCATTCCCAAGCGCAATAACAATTACAACTGGCGCAGGCCGCCGCGACCAGCGGCGCCCGCCGCAGGTGAAACAAGCCAAGGGCAAGCGCAGCGGCCTGAACGAAAACTATGGCCGCGAACTGATGGAACTGCACACCCTCGGCGTGAATGGCGGCTACACGCAGAAAGATGTCACCGAAGTCGCCCGCGTCCTGACCGGATGGACGCTGAAGCAGCCCAGGCAGGGTGGCGGCTTCACCTTCGAAGAACGCATGCACGAGCCCGGCGACAAGAACGTGCTGGGACATCGCATCAAGTCGAGCGGTGAAAAAGAAGGCCGCGAAGTGCTGCACATTCTGGCGCACCATCCCTCGACGGCAAAGTTTATTTCCACCAAGCTGGCGATGCGCTTCGTTTCCGACAATCCGCCGCCCGCGCTGGTTGACCGCATGGCGCAAACCTTCCTGAAGAAAAATGGCGACATTCGCGAAGTGCTGAAGACCATGTTCCATTCGCCGGAGTTCTGGGCGCCCGAATCTTACCGGGCCAAAGTAAAAACTCCGCTGGAGTTTGTGGTTTCGGCGGTGCGCGCCAGCGGCGCCGAGGTCAGCGATGCCTTGCCGCTGGCGCGCCAGCTGCAAATCATGGGCATGCCGCTTTACGGGATGCAGCCGCCGACCGGCTATTCCATGAAGGCCGATGCCTGGGTGAATTCGTCCGCGCTGCTGGGACGCATGAACTTCGCGCTGGCGCTGACCGCAGGAAAATTGAAAGGCGTGCAGGTGGACTCCGATCACATGCTCGGCACGGGCGCTTCAGCCGGCGACGCGCAGGCGACCCTGGCGGCGCTCGAGAACAGTTTGCTGGCCGGCGACGTGTCGCGGCAAACGCACGACACGATTGCCGCGCAGATGCAAGGATCCGAATGATCGAAGCCAGCGTCGACAAGAAGACCCAGTCCCGCCAGGCACGAGTGCGATCGCGGGCCTGCTGCTGGGATCGCCAGAGTTTCAGAGAAGATAGGCAAGGCAGTCGTCGGTCGTTGGTCGTTGGCTCCGGAAGCCAGGAGCTAGAAGCCAGGAGCTGTTTTATGTCCATCACTCGCCGAGTATTTCTTCGCAACGGCGCGCTGGCGGTCGTCGGGACGGCCGCGGTCCCGGTTTTCTCACGCGCGCGGCGTTACTCGGCGCGTCGCACCCGGCAGCGGCAAACAAGCGGCTGGTGGTCATCTTCCAGCGCGGCGCGGCCGACGGACTGAACATCGTGGTTCCGCACGGCGAGCAGGCTTACTACGCCATGCGGCCGTCGATCAATATTCCGCGCAACGCGGTCATCGATCTCGACGGCTTCTTCGGACTGCATCCCGCGATGTCGGCCTTGCAGCCGCTCTGGAACCAGCGCCATCTGGCCATCGTGCACGCCGCCGGCTCGCCCGATCCGAGCCGCTCGCACTTCGATGCGCAGGACTTCATGGAGTCCGGCACGCCCGGCATCAAAGCCACCGAAGACGGCTGGCTGAATCGCGCCTTGCACTCGCTGCCCGCGCCCGCCGACAAGTCAGCCTTCCGCGCCATCGGCCTGGGGCCGTCTCTGCCGCGAATTCTTTCCGGACCCGAGCCGGCGGTCGCGGTGAACAACATCAACGATTTCGGCGTGGGCGGTCGCAACCCGAACGCGGCGCCGGTCTCCAACACCTTCGAAGCCATGTATGCGAATTCGGTCGACTCCGTGCTGCATGGCACCGGCCAGGAAACTTTCGAAGCGGTGAAGATGCTGAAGTCGGCCGATCCCGTCGAAATACAAGCCGGCGGCCGGCGCGGATTATCCCAGGGGACGTTTTGGCGACAGCCTGAAACAGCTTTGCCAGCTCATCAAGGCCAACCTCGGCGTGCAGGTGGCGTTTGCCGACATCGGCGGCTGGGACCATCACGTCAACGAAGGCAGCACGCAGGGACAGATCGCCAATGTGCTGCGCGAGTTCTCGCAATCGCTTGGCGCCTTCTGGACCGACCTCGGCGATCTCGCCGAAGACACGGTCGTCGTCACCATGTCGGAATTCGGCCGCACCGCCCGCGAAAACGGCAATCGCGGCACCGACCACGGCCACGCCAACGTAATGTTCGTGATGGGTGGCCCGGTGAAAGGCGGCAAAGTCTACGGACGCTGGCCCGGCCTCGATCAGTCACAACTCTATGAAGGACGCGATCTCGCGGTCACCACAGACTTCCGCCGCGTGCTGGGCGAAGCGGTCGACCGGCATCTGGGAAATCAAGCGCTGAATCAGGTGTTCCCGGGGTTCGACAATCAGGCAGGAAAATTCCTGAAGTACCTGGGATAAATGTAGGCGCGAGCATCACGCTCGCGCAGTCAGTGCCACGACGCACGAGCGAGATGCTCGCGCCTACATTTCAATCATCACATCGCCGCCTTCAACCTTCAGCGGATAGACCGCAACCTTCGCGCCGGGATTGTGCGCAGCCTGGCCGGTCTTGGGATCCCATTGCCAGCCGTGCCAGGGACAGACCACTTTGTCTCCCTCAATCACGCCCTGCCCCAGCGGCCCGCCGCGATGCAGGCAGACGTTGTCCATGGCAGAGATCGTTCCGTTCACATTGGCAACGCAGATGACTTTGTCGCCGAGAGGAAATTCTTTGGCTTCGCCTGCGGGAGGAAGTTCGGATTGAGTGGTGAGTTTTACGAAGTTAGCATGTGGCACTTTCAGCAATTAGAATTCGGCGATTGCCGAGCTGCGCTCGGCCAGGACAGCACGGGACGGCTGTCCCCAGCGTGGCCGTAGTGCGCTGACGGCTGATAGCCGACGACTGACGACTATTTCGGCTGCAGCGTCTGCGCGATCATCACCTGGCGCTTGAAATTCTCCACCATGTGCGGATCCAGCCGGACTTCGGTGGGACGCTTGGCCAGCGACATCTGATCGATCTTGTCCTGCAGCTTCAGCAGCGCGTAAAACAAATTCTCCGGACGCGGCGGGCAGCCAATCACGTACACATCCGTGGGCACGATCTTGTCCACGCCCTGCAGCACCGCGTAAGTATTGAACGGACCGCCCACCGACGAGCACGCGCCCATCGAGATCACCCACTTGGGATCAGGCATCTGGTCGTAGATGCGCTTCACCACCGGCGCCATCTTCAACGTGACCGTCCCGGCCACGATCATCAGGTCGCTCTGCCGCGGGCTGGGACGAAACACTTCGGAGCCGAAGCGCGCAATATCGAAGCGCGCCGTCGACGACGCGATCATCTCGATCGCGCAGCACGCCAGCCCAAACGTCATCGGCCAAACCGCCGACTTGCGTGCCCAGTTGAACACGTAGTCCACGGTGGTGATCATGAAATTCTTTTCGAACTTGTTCTGCAGCCAGCCCATGAAGTTTCCCCAATTCCGGTACGCCCAATATCCAGCATACTGCCGCATGACACAAACACCCACGACGCGAGGCCCGCAGTAGGACGAACGCTCCAGTTTAGGTGCCAGTCCGGTGAGTGTCAATCGTACGCGGGGATGCCGAGCCGGCGAGTCTCCATCGGCTCTTAAAGGCTGGAGCGTCGAGATTATTGCAGCTTCGCGTACTCTGTCTTAGCTTATTTCAGGATCGGGATATCGGGGTCGGCATCCTTCCACAGCGCCAGGAAATCCTGTTAGGCAGGCGTGCTCACATTGCAGGTCAAACGTGATTGGGGATAGCAGCCCGCGGTGAAAGTCTGGATCTCTCAAGGAAACGCGAGGGATGTCCAAGATGGGCCGCCTTCTTCGCTGAGTCTACCTGATGGAAATCCTAACGTGCTCCGGGTTAAGATTTGACCATTGCCTGTACCGCCATGGTCCGTAAGCGCAAAATCATCGTCCACATCGCCACCAGCGCCGACGGCTTTATTGCCCGATCCGACGGCTCCGTCGACTGGCTCGACCGTCCGAGTCCGAAGGGCAACTACGGCATGGGTACATTCTATAAGTCGATCGACACGATCTTGTGGGGCCGAAAGACATACGACACAGCGCTCGAATTTCAAAAGAAAGGCGTGAACGGGTCGGCCTTCGATACAAGAGTTAAAAACTATGTCTTCACCCGCACTCTCCTGCAATCGCCAGCGCCTGCGGGCGTGGAGTTCGTGAGCGAACCCGTCAAAGCGTTCGCAACCCGTCTGCGGGAGAACAAGGGGAAAGACATCTGGATGATGGGTGGAGCTGGCATCATTGCGTCGTTTCTCGACGAAGGAGAGATCGACGATTTTATGATTCACGTGATTCCCACGTTCATAGGCGAAGGCATTCCATTGATCGCTCCCGGGCGCCGCACCGTGCCGCTAAAACTCATCTCCTGCACGAAGTTCCCAGACGGCGTGGTCAAGCTGCACTACACGTCCGTAAGTAATTTACACATTTGGCAGCCGTTGAAAGTCTGCGTTCGGACAACTACTGCAGCTTCGCGTACTCTGTCTTCGCTTCATTCAGGATGGGGATATCGGAGTCGGCATCTTTCCAGAGGGCCAGAAAATCCTGGTAGGCAGCGCGGGCCTTGACGGCATCGTTCTGCTGGGCGTAGGCGCGAGCCAGGTATAGCTGGGCCAGGCCCATCAGCGGGTCTCCGATGTACGCGCCTCTCAAGTTCAACACGGCTTGAAACTCCTGTGCGGCCTGAGCGGGCTGGTGGTTCAGCAGATAGGCGCGGCCGCGGACAAAGTGGATGTCGGTCGTACCTTTGTCATACTGTTCACCGGGCTTTCAGACACATCAATGGCTTTTGCGGCCTCACCATGGTTCAAGAGGAGAATGGCCTGCACCACGGGGATGAGCATGGTCTGGAACCTGGTGTCCAGAGGCCGGCGGCGGTTCACATCTTCCATCAAATGGCGGGCCTGGGCTTCATCGCCGGCAAGGGCGGCAATTTCAGCCGAGAGGATGGCAACATCGGGGCTGTTTGCGAAGCCAACGCTGCGGTTGCCTGGGAGACCGACTTGTTCTTATCGGCGGTATCGCCGAAGAGCAAATCGATCCAGGCTGGAATCTGAATGGCAGCGGCCTGGTTCTCTGTAAGGCCGAGCTGCTTGGCCAGTTCTCCCTCATGGGCATAGATTTCGCGGGCGTTTTTCCGTTGGCCGTGCGCCAGGGCCAACCCGGCTTTGTTGGCTAAAACCCATTGCAGTTCGAACGCCGGCGAGTCCTTGATGAAAGCTTCTTCGCGGTCCTGCGCCGCCTGATCGCCCTGAACCAGGGCAACGTAGTACAAACTGGCATGCAGAACAACCCCGCCATTGGTCTTTTGCAGACCTGTGTTGATCACCGCTTTGGCTTCGTCGAATCTTCCCAGCGCAGCGTAGCAATAAGCCGCGTTCACGTATCCGTACCACGAATCAGGCTCCAGGCGAATCGCTTCGAGGGACTTGGTTAAGCCTTTGTCAAAGTCGCCGAGTATTTGATAAGCAACAGATAGATTGACGTGCGGCGTCTGATCGCTGGGATAGGTTTGGGCGTAAAGCTCCATCGCCTGGATGGTCTGCTCCAACTGGCCAGTGCCATCGTAATATTTTTCAGTGATGTAGAATTTTTCCCGCTCGCTGGCGCGCTCTCTCAACTCGAACGCCTTCTGAAAATTCTGGCGGGCAAGGTCTGCCTGGCCCACGGTCAAATACTGGTTTCCCAGGCGGGCATAGGCCATGGCAAAGTTGGGGTCGAGTTCGATGGCGCGCTGGTACAGCGCAACCGGCGGAAGGGCGTCGCCTTTTTCTCGCAACTCATCAGCCTGAGTGAAGGCCTTCAGAGCCTCAAGCGACGAAGTGGTAACTTCCTGCAAGGGCTTGTCAAACTTCTGGACCGACGCCAGCGACTCGCCCAGGTTGCCGCGTAGCTTGTTCGGCGCCCAGACCCAGAGCATTCAACACCTGCTCCTTGCTCGTGGCCTGCTCCTGCACTTGCGCCAGCGAGTCGCCGGTGGCAGCGTTGACCGCCTCCAGCGTAATCACATATTCACTTCCCAACGGCGCAATGCTTCCAGTGAGCATGGCCTTAACGTGGGCGCGCTGACAAATTTCCCGGCCGATGTCGCTGGTGAGACGTGTGTCGGGAGGCTTGCCCATCAGCTTCAGCGTCTGTTGCACCTTGGAATCCGGAACGACATTCAGATAAGGCGATTGGCCCAGGCTCACAGCCAGCGCCTTCTTGAGAGTGCTGTCGAAGACCGGATCACCGGTGGTGTTGGTGAAGTCGGAAAGAAGGATGGAATCCTTTTCGGTGAGGGCTTGAGTCTTGTGGGAGCGGTAGAAAAGACCACCAGCCACCAGGAGCGCAATCACTACCAGAGCAACCGGAACCAGTACCTTCCAGGGGCGGCTCGCCGCTTGCTCTGTCACCGCAGCTTGCCCGGAGGAAACGGCGCGGGTCTTTGCTGAGGCTTGGGCTGAGGATTGGCTTGAAGCTTGCCGCGAAGACTGGCTTGAAGGCTGCCGACTCTCGGGCGACACGACCGCGGCGGCTGGCGCTTCGTCCTCTTCTACCACGCTCGCAGCGCTGGCTCGGCCCGACTCGGTCTCTCGTTTCAGCCGTTTCAAATCGGTTCGAATATCCGCTGCGTGCTGGTAGCGCAGCTCTCGGTCTTTCTCCAGTGCCTTATTGATGATGCGTTCGAAGTCGGCGGGAAGATCAGGATTCAGCCGCACCGGAGCAACCGGCACTTTGTGCAAAATAGAATCAAACAGAACGGCGGTTGTATCACCGCGAAACGGGAGCGTGCCCGTCGCCATCTCGTAGAGTACCGCGCCAAAGGAAAACAGGTCAGTGCGCGCGTCAAGCTCCTTTCCTTTGGCCTGCTCGGGAGACATGTAGGCCACCGTTCCCAGCGTGGAGCCTGGACTGGTGAGGTGATCAAGGCTTTCCGCGGCAGTCGCCTGTGCTGAGAGTCCGGCCATTTCCTTTCGGCTGCCGGTCGGCGCGACCTTGGCCAAACCGAAGTCGAGAACCTTGGCATGTCCACGCTTGGTGACGAAGATGTTCGCGGGCTTGATGTCGCGGTGGACGATGCCTTCGGCGTGGGCGGCGTCGAGAGCGTCGGCAATCTCGATTCCGATGGCGAGCAGCGCCTCCAGATCCATCGGACGGTTCCCGATCAAGTGCTTCAGGGTGTTGCCGTCGAGGAACTCCATGGCGATGAAGGCCTGGCCGTTCTCTTCGCCAATGTCGTAGATGGTGCAGATATTGGGATGGTTGAGGGCGGACGCGGCCTTGGCCTCACGCCGGAAACGCTCCAGAGCCTGGCGGTCCTGGGCCACGCCTTCGGGTAGGAACTTCAGAGCCACAAAGCGATCGAGCCGGGTGTCCTCGGCCTTGTAGACGACACCCATCCCACCACCGCCCAACTTCTCGACAATTCGGTAGTGCGAGATGGTCTGGCCGATCATTCGGGAAAGAGTTGGCGTTCGGGTCGCCTCATCTTACGGACGCGCCATTCGCTAGTCAACAAGGGTCGTTTCCTGGAGCCGATAGTGGCCGAGGTAGGACTGCTCCCTCTCAGCGTGGGGTGTTTGCCGGTAAGCCGGAGTAGAATGCTGCCAACGTGCTTGGGAGGTCTGCCCCTGATGGTCGGTCAGGTCATTTCCCACTACCGGGTTTTAAGCAAACTCGGTGCGGGAGGTATGGGTGTCGTGTACGAGGCTGAGGACCTGAACCTGGCCCGCCATGTTGCCTTGAAGTTCCTTCCTCAGGATCTCGCCAAAGACCCGCATGCACTGGAGCGTTTCAAGCAGGAGGCCCGAGCGGCATCCTCCCTGAACCATCCCAACATCTGCACCATTCATGAGATCGGCGAAGCTGGGGGCGTTTACTTCATGGCGATGGAGTTACTCGATGGCAAGTCGCTGGATAAACACATCGCCCGGTCACGGCTCGAGTTGCAGGAGTTCCTGGGTCTGGCGATACAGATTGCAGACGCACTCGAGGCGGCGCATTCAAAAGGCATCATTCATCGTGACATAAAGCCCGCCAACATCTTCGTTACCGCGCGCGACCAGATCAAGATTCTCGATTTCGGCCTGGCGAAGCTGGCAGCCGAGGGCAAGTACATTGCGCAGGATGCGAACGGGACCGCGAAACCAACCGCCACCATTCTGACCAGCCCTGGGTCGGTGGTCGGAACCGTTGCCTACATGTCTCCCGAACAAGCGCGCGGCAAGGAACTGGACCCACGAACCGATCTGTTTTCCTTTGGCGCGGTTTTGTATCAGATGGCAACTGGGCGCGGCCCGTTTGACGGCGAAACTTCGGCGGTAGTTTTCGAGGCGATTCTCAATCGTGACCCGGTTTCGCCGCGCCAGCTCAACCCGGACTTGCCATTGAAGGTTGAAGAACTCATCGCCACGGCGATGGAGAAAGATCGAGATCTGCGATACCAGAGCGCGGCCGAGATGCGGGCTGAGCTCAAGCGATTGAAGCGCAAGACCGAGTCCGGCCGCGCCGCCCCCACGACCGACAGTGCGGTCGCAGCCTCGCCTGACTCGATCGCGCAACCTGTGCGTCGGGCGGCTTCCGGAGTGAATCGATGGCTATTGGCTACATCGGTCGTGTGTGTGCTTGCGCTTGCGGGAGTGGCGACCTGGTTCATGAGGCGTCCTATCCAAATCCCGCCTCGCGAATTGAAACAAAGACAGCTCACCAGCAATTCTGTTGGCAACGCAGTGGCCAGCGGTGCCATTTCTCCCGATGGAAAGTATCTGGCGTATGTCGACCAGTCGGGAGTCCATGTGCAACTGATCTCCAGCGGAGACATCCAAAATGTTTCCCAGCCCGAATCGCTGGATGCAAACGCTGCGTGGTCGATCGCCTCGTGGTTTCCGGATGGTACGAGCTTTGTGGCAAACGCAACCCTGCCAGAAGGAAGCAGCAGTATTTGGATTGTTTCCTTATTTGGACGAGCTCCAAGGAAAATCCGTGATGATGCCACAGCATGGTCAGTATCTCCGGACGGCTTACAGATTGCTTTTACCGCCATTCCGAGTCTGTTTGGGTCGCGCGAAGTTTGGCTGATGGCAAAGGAAGGAGAACAGGCCCACAAGCTCTTTGCCGCTACCGAGGGCAACAGCGGCTTCGCTCGCGTCGCATGGTCCCCAGATGGCGAACGCTTGGGGTATATCAAGTTTCGGCAAGTGAACGACAGGTTCGAGTTTTCAATAGAAACCAGAGACCTCAGCGGCGGTCCGACTACCGTACTTGCAACCAGTTCTTTTTTGCGCGACTTTTGGTGGTTGCCAGACAGCCGGGTAGTTTACTCCGTGGGCGAAGGCAGATTGACCGCGGCCGATGCCTCCAATCTGTGGGAAATCCGAACTGACGCGAGAACGGGTTCGCCGGTTGCAGCGCCTCGGCGGCTGACCAACTGGGCGGGATCGAACTTGGATCATCTGAGTGCAACCTCAGATGGAAAGCAACTGGTCTTTCAAAAACGGTCGGTTCACACCAACGTGCAGGTCGGTGAACTGCAAGACGGGAATACGAAACTGACTCCCCCGCAGAACCTCACACTGAGCGAGGCTCTGAACCTTCCTACAGCATGGACATCCGACAGCAAAGCCGTAATCTTCCACTCGGATCGTAACGGCCATTGGGGGCTTTACAAGCAAGCGTTGAAGCGGGACACCGCCGAGACGCTTGTCACGGCGGATAGCTACCTGGTCGGTCGGACCAGCCCGGATGGAAAATGGATTCTCTACTTCGTCCTCCCTCCCGAAAACATCAGCTCCCCGGACAGTGGTACTCCTGTGCCCCTGCGACTCATGCGCATGCCTGTCACCGGCGGCCCGTCAGAACTGGTTCTTACTGCCCGTTTGTTTGGTACGCCTTGGTGTGCCCGCTCGCCTTCGACTTTGTGCGCTTTTGCGGAGCAAACACCGGATCGCAAGCAGCTTGTGTTCACTGCATTCGATCCCGTTCGCGGGAAGGGTCAGGAATTAACCAGATTCGCGAGTGATCCCAACGCAGACTACAACTGGAGTGTATCGCCAGATGGCACGCGAGTCGGGATCGTTAAGATTGGCGGAAATCATGTTTACGTGCTTTCGCTGGATGGATCGGTAATGCGTGACGTCACCGTGACCGGATGGAGCGGGCTCAACACCTTCGATTGGTCTCCCAACGGCAAGGGCTTCTTCACGAGCAACGCGACCGGATCAGGAGCAACGCTGTTGTTCGTGGAGCTGAGTGGTAAGTCCCACTCCTTACTACAGCAAAAATCCAGCTCCATCACCTGGGGTGTTCCTTCCCCAGATGGCCGGTATCTGGCTGTTCTTGGACAGGAGTTCAGCGGCAATATGTGGATGATCGAGGATTTCTAACTGGAATACCCTCGCCAGTGCATGATCCGTCCCCCTTACTATCAATTCCTATTACTAAGGTTCAACCCCTCGCTTGGCTGGGGGTGACTTGTGGCAACCCGTCGGTATGAAATCCAATCGAAGCGTAACCTCCGGCAAGGTGAACCTTGCCCGTTTTCGGGGCCTACATTCAAACCAGGAGTGAAATGATGCGTAAACTGATACTGGTCGCTCTCTCTATCTTGTCTGGCTTCCTTGCCGACGCTCGCTCAAAAGACGGAAATATTCGCTGGATATCAATTGACCCACTTCGATGGCGGTTCCAACTCAAACGGCTGGAACGGGGCAATTACGGGAAACATTCTCCCGTTCGTCGGCATCACCGCGGACTTCAGCGGAGTCTACGATTCAGGAACGAAGTTTTACACCTACACCTTCGGCCCTGAAGTGCATGCCCGAGCTTTGGGTGTAAAGCCCTTTGCTCACGCTCTGTTCGGCGGGGGCACAATTTCCGGTGGCGGGGTCAGTTCTACCGGCTTCACCATGTACTGGGCGGCGGGTTGGACGTCAAAATCGCGCCCGCGATCTCCGCGCGCTTGGCGCAGGTGGACTGGATGACAACCCGCTTTTCGGGCGTCACCGACAGGAACAACATCCGGTATTCTGGCGGCCTGGTCTTGCGATTCTAGATTTCGCAAGAAATACAGACGTTCACGTAATCGGAAATATCCGCCGAACGCCGGCCAACCGTCAAACCCGTTGGTCAGGACGACAGTGCGCTGGGAAATCGAGTCTGAAAGTCGAGAAGGCCAACCCATTCTGGCGCGATGACGATGCGAACCATCTTGGGCGTGAGTTTGCGAAGCTGAGCCAACCAGGCCTGCGGCCTGTTCCCGTTCGAAGTAACGTAGCGCGGCGGTCGCATACTCCGGCACGATTCCGTCCACGGTTTCCATGCGAGCGGTGCCGCGCACTAACAGCACTTTATGGGGAAAGTCGTTGCCATCGATAGTCAGCGCCACCTTTGGATTCTTGGCGAGGGCCTTCAGCTTCGGCGCTTTCACAGGAGTTCCAACCACAAACTCCCGCTCGTTCCAGTGAAACCACACAGGGACGACCCTGGGCGTGCCATCGGTCCAAACATAAGCCAGCCGAGCAGGAATTTTCGATTGCAGCAGCTCTTTCGATGCGGGATGCTGCAGGAGTCCGAGGTCGCCTTGTTTCACCGGCATGGTTTACCTCTTTAAGTTTTTTAGAAGCCGACTCACTGGTTCGGCAGTGGCTCGACGTCGGAGCCTTGCGATCCGATCTTGGATCCGATCTTGGATTCGTTCCGTTTTTCGTCCGCGTCGACTGAAAACAACATGAAGTGGTCAAAGCTGTGCCGCCGGAAATAGCGGCGACGCCGGAACTCGAAATAGAACTCTGCACTCTTGGGCAGCCAGAGTTGTTCGTTTTTCTTTTCGAACAATATAGGGCCATACTCCACGATCTGGTGTTCGGTGAGAAGCTGGATCTTGGGCATGGGTGCGATCATCTCCGATTCCATTCGGACAATCTGGAACTTATCGGCGGTGATCCAGGCCCTTCCCTTGAGCCCCACCGGGTAAGACTGACCTTCTATCCTGTAGGAATGAATGCGATTCGGCCGATCATCGCGCTGTCCAAAGTGAACCAACCAGGTGGCCTGCCCGCGCCAGTCGCCCAGGCCTTCACAGGTCATTTGAAAATTGTCCCGCATGTCAGGGTGAAATACCATCGCCAGTGCTGGAAAGCCACGGCTGGCAATTTGGTCGGGAAAATCCTTCAATCCCGAACGCTCACTGCGGAACTCATCCACTTCGAGAAAACCTGGGCGAGGCTTCGAAATAGCAACAACATAGTTGAACTTGCGCGTTTCCCGGCTCAGGGGAACACCGGCGGGATTCAATCTTTCATGCACGAGGTCTTCGATAGCTGCGAAGCGGGACACATCATCCACCAACTGCTGCACGCGTTCACCGGCCTTGTCGATGACCATGGCAGTCGGGCAAGTAACTCCGGCAGCGACCCGGGGTTTAGAGTCGTCAATCCCCGGCGGCTGCCAGCCTTCCAAAGGCAGCTCGGATTCCGTGGCATCAAGCGGAGCATTGGCGCCGGTCAAAGTGCTGATGCCCTCCGACGACTGCGCACTCTGGGCAGGGGCTGCAAGTCGTTGCTCGACTTCAGCGATCAAGCTCCGCACCTGCGGAGCCATGGGGCTCGTCGGCGCTTCCTGCAGAAAAGTCTGGAGTGGCTCAATCGCTTCTTGCATTCGGCCTAGATGCGCCAACGCCTGGCCGAGACTGAGCTGTGCCGGGCTGGCCTCGGTTTTGCCGATATCGACGGCGAGTTGCGCCTGCTTCAGCGCGCACTCATACTCGCGCTGCCGGAGGCAGGCATCGGCCAGAAGATTGTGCGCCATCCAGTCCTGCGGTCCGGCAACCACCGCCTGCTCCAGCGTGGTTCTGGCAGCCCCGTCTTCCGACCGCTGCAGGTACAGGCGCCCTAGTAAAGTAAGCGCCCGAACGTTGTGTGGGGCGAGAACCGTCGCCCGGCGCAAATAATTCTGGGCGAGATCGAGCCGTCTTTGCTGGATAGACATGTAACCCAGCAGGAAGTTCAAGTCGGCGTTGTCGGGATTTATCTTGTACGCGGCATCCAGTCGCTTTTGAGCTTCGCCGTAATTTCCAGATTTCAGGGCCGAAATGCCGCGCATTGTTTCTTTTCGCGCTTTCTTTGGCATGTCTGGCGCAGTCGGCGCGGCCAGCTCAATGCTAGCGGGATCCCGCTCCAGGTTTATCTCTTCGTGATAAGTATTGAATGCGCCCTGAACATTGATCGTCTTGTGCGCCGTGAGAAATCCGACCGCACTCACTTCCACGTCATAGGATCCCACCACCAGGTCGCCGAACGAAGCTTCGGCCGCGTCTGTCGTGGTCTGCCATACGGCTTCCTGCGTTTTCTCATTCCGGAGTTTCACCACAGCCTGACGATCCAGCCGGGTCCGCGGGCCACTGAGCACCGTCAGCTTCACGACTGCGCCCTGGGTGTTGTAGGTATCTATGTGGCCGGCTGCGGTGGTTGGGTCCGGCAGCCGTGACGGGGTCGGCGCCTGGCCAAATGCACTAGCGATGAGCAGCACACACACAACTAACCGTATCGCGGCACTGCGAAAAGGAGGCCTCGCGAGTACTCCGCTACGCCAAACCCTGGAGAACGGTGTGCCGTTCCTCATCGCCGACTCCGCGGGTCAATGATGAATATGAGGGTCACTTAGAGGAGCGCCACTTCGAGGAACATTCGCCTCTAACCTTCTGGGCACTATTCCGGTTGCCCTTCCCAACAGACCGCATTGTATACGTTCCCGCTTAGCCAACGTAGTGCCAGCGTCGGGCTGCGGTTGCCCGCGACTTTCGACTGCTTACAACATGCTTTGGGGCGGGATGCGGTGGGCGCCACAACCGACAGCGGTTGTCCTGGCTGCGCCTAATCCAGCCCGGCATTACCTAAGTCCCATTACGAAGGTTACTTTTGCAGGCCGCCGCTGCCGTAGAAAATAGACCCCTACAGAAGGTTCGTTGGCAACGTAAAGCATTGATAACACGTGGTGTTCATACGTATCCGTACAACCTTCACATTAACTTGGGGTTCTTACGTCTAAGGGTCGCCGGTGGCGAGCCCATAAGCGGATCCGGCCCATAAGGGGATTAAGGAGACGGTCTTGCTGTTTCGTATTTCATCTTCGAGCCAAACGCTGACGGCCATCCCGGCTTCACCCAGCGCTCCGCGTAGGCTACCCATTGCCGGACGTTTGTTTTCATGGCTTTTCCTGCTTGCCCTGGCTCTGATTTGTCTGGCTTCTCCCCGAGCCTACGGCGATGTGGGAGTTGTGCTCAATGAGTCGCTTGATACCAGTGTGGCCCGGATCACTGGCTCCGGACACAGCGCCGTGTATTTTTCCCGCATCTGTCCCGACTCCCCGGTGAAACTACGTCTCTGCCACGCGGGTGAGCAGGGCTCGATCATGAGCAACTACACCACACTGGGGGAAGATCAGCCCTTCGAGTGGAATGTCGTTCCGCTCAATATTTACCTGTACGGCGTGGAGAACGCTCACAACCGGCCGATCGTCGGTTCGCAGCAGATCAAGCACGTGTTGGAAGAAAGATATCGCGAAAACTATCTTGACGATTACTGCTCCAGCGAATCCTGCAGGACCAGCAATAAAGCGGAATGGCGGGAAATGGTAGGCGCGACCCTGGAGCGAAGCATGTACATGTTCGTCGTCGAGACCACGGTTGAGCAGGATCTCCATCTGATCGAACAGTTCAATTCGCTTCCGAACCGACAACCACTTCAATGGCATGACCCGCAACTGCGCGGACTTCACCCGGCGGGTGATTAACGCTTATTTCCCAGATGCTACCGGGCCTGATTACATCAACGACTTTGGCATGACCAGCCCGAAGGCGATTGCGCGTTCTTTCACGCGCTATGCCAAGCGCCATCCGGAGGCGCATTTCCGGGTCCTTCACTACGCGCAGGTACCGGGCACCATCAAACGGAGCACCGTAGCTCGAACTGGGACCGAACAACTGTTTCGTTCGAAGAAATTGCTCGTCCCCATGCTCATCTTCGCGGACCACGTGTTGCCGCTGGTCGCGGCCTCATACATTTTCACTGGGCGGTTCAATCCGCAGAGCGAACTGGAGAAGCACCCGACCATCGAAGCTACCGAACTCGAGCACCAGATTCGTCTGGCACGTGCTGAGAACGACGACCTCCGCACTGAACGACTCGAGGTCACTCAGGAAAAAGAACGTGCTCGGGTGCTCGGCACTCCAGAGGAGTGGAAACGATATCGGGTCGAGTTCGATTCCGTGGTCGCTGAAGCCGCCCGCGGGGACAGCACTCCGGAACGCAGCTCTTTAAATAGATTCTTTCAGCGACTCGGCGACGCCGGAACTCCAGTGGCGGATCATAATGGAGCCTTGTGGATGGAAATTTCCGACGGCGAAGTCATCCCAGGTCGGGTTGAGCGCGAGCAACATTCTTAGTCCAGGCTCCGACCCGGAACTGGCCTACGAGTTGATGCTGGCGCGCATTGGGCGCGTCTTAAAGAGTCCCAAACACAGCCGCGAAAGCATGGTGGAATTCAGGAAAGACTGGGACATGCTTCAGTCAGTGCCTTCCTATACTGCTAGCGCCGCGGCAAATTCGGCCACGCCTTCGGGCAGCCATGGCGGCGATATCCTGTTAACCAGGAAATAACTAATCCACATATCCCCTTCTTTCACCACGTGCCAGGGAGCGCAAAATAGTTTCCAACTAGCGCAAGCAACTTCGCCGCAACTACGACTTTTAGCCTGAAACAACGATTTCCTCCGTCTTTCACCTGGGTTTTTTGTTATGATCCCTCCCTGAAGTGCGCTGTATGCCTACCTTGGCCCGTACCTTTTCGTTTCTCCTGGCGGTCGCCCTGATCCAGGCTTCCCTGGCTCGCGGAGAAGCCGGCTCACCGGGTCCCATCACAGTGGTCGAGACACCTGCCCTGCCCCCCGCGATGGTCATCGGCTTCGTCGGAGGCTTCGTTAAGCACGATGCCCACGCTCACAGTACGGTTCAGGTGGTTGAGCATCTGCGCAACGAGTACCCTGCCGGCGTCTACGTGCAGGCCTTCGAGAACCGCCGCCGGGATCAGGCCTACATGGAGATTCATCGGCGCCTGGATCTGAACAACGATGGAGTTCTCTCCACCGAAGAAAAGCGCCGCGCGCGCATCATCATATTTGGGCACAGCTGGGGCGCTTCGGAGACGGTCACGCTGTCGCGCAAGCTGCAAAAAGAAGGCATCCCCGTCCTTCTGACCATTCAGGTGGATAGCGTATCGAAGATTGGTCAGAACGATGCTGTGATTCCCACCAACGTAGGACAGGCGGTGAATTTCTACCAGCCGGATGGAATTGTGCACGGGCGGCCGGTGATTCGCGCCGCCGATCCGGCGAAAACCGAAATCGTTGGAAATTTTAGATTCGACTACAAGGCCAATCCGATCTCCTGCCAGGGATATCCCTGGTTCGACCGCGTGCTGGTAAAGGCACACACCGAAATTGAATGCGACCCGAAAGTATGGAATCAGGTGGAATCGTTGATCTATTCGAAGCTCGCTCCGGAAACCCGCGATACCGCAGCGCGTAGCCCCGAACTCAATCCTCTCTCCTTTTAGGTCGACTACCTGCCGCTCGAAAGTTGCCGGGCTTCGCGGTATCAGCTACAAATGGAACTGCCCCCGGATTTCCGCAGGGCGAACTCATGGCTGATGGCGTTACCAGTACGCCCGCGACATTTTTTTCCTATTACTCCCGCTGGTGGAGTCAGGCTCGCACTTCTTTCTTCTGGATGGTGGTGGTCAGCGTTCGCTCTCCGCTTTGGCTGGATCATCGTTGCCCATACCTACAAGTTCAAAACTTTCGACGACAACTTCAGCTTTGGCTGGGAAATGGGACGCATTGGCCGCGCACTGGCGCAGGGTCAGGGTTTCAGCAATCCATTTAACGAGACCACGGGACCCACTGCGTGGGAGCCGCCGCTTTATCCATTTCTTGATCGCCGTGGTCTTCCGGTTGTTTGGGGTTTACACCCACGCCTCGGCGCTGGTGCTGCTGGGCCTGAACAGTTTTTTTTCCGCGCTGACCTGTATTCCTATTTTCCTGATTGCCAAACGATGCTTCAGCGAAAAACTGGCGATCTGGACTGCCTGGCTGTGGGCCGTCATGCCGCCTGTCATGTACTGGTGCACGCGGTGGGTTTGGGAGACCAGTCTGGCGGCGCTGCTGCTCGCACTCATTTTCTGGCTGACTCTCGACCTCGAAGAGCGAGACGGGCTGATACCCTGGATCGAGTTCGGACTGCTGTGGGGAATCGCCGGCGCTCACCAACACTTCCCTGCTGGCGTTCCTGCCGGCTTCCGGACTTTGGGCGTGGTACCGACGCTGGAAACGCGGTAAGCCTTCGCTGGGTGGAGTCGCGCTGTCGGTGCTGGTATTCGTCGCCTGCGTCACTCCCTGGGCTGCGCGCAACTACCGGACCTTTGGGACTGATGTCGCTGCGCTCAAACTTCGGCGCTGAGCTGCGCATCGGAAATGGCCCAGGAGCCGATGGAACCTGGAGGGAATATCTTCATCCCACGCAGAATGTTTACCAGATGCGGCTCTACCGCGCAACTGGGCGAGATCGCCTACGTTGCGGAGCGCAAGCGCGAAGCGATCGCGTTCATTCGCGAGGACTACGCGCGCTTTCATGGGCCTCAACCTAAAGCGCTTCATTTATTACTGGGGCGGAGTTCCGCGCTTGTCCGAGATCCCGGCGTTGGCTCCGATCAAAAATTCGGTATTCCTGGCTTCTTCGGTGCTTGCTTTCTGGGGCCTGGGACGCGCCCTGCGGAAACGGAGGCCCGGAGCATGGCTATTTTTCTGGCTGATTCTGTGCTACCCGGCCGTGTACTATGCCGTCTTTCCGCATCCGCGCTATCGCCATCCGATCGAGCCGGAGCTGGGGATTCTGATCGTGTACGTGATTTCCGAAGCGCAGAAAAGAGACAATGTGGCTTTCAACAAGAACTGAAGCTAACTGCCGTGAGATCGCTTCTATTCCACCGGCTTCAATCGCGACCACATGGATTGTCTTGCTTTTTGATTCGAGAGTGCCCGTAATCTTTACTTTCTGCGCCGCGAACTGACGTGCCTTATCCTGATTGTCGAGGCGGTAGACGTCATTCTTTGACGACAAAACAAAATCGCCTCCCAGATAGTGCACACAATAGGACGCGCAGGCGCCGGGAGTGCCGCCCATCTTTTTGGATTTCAGCATCTCGGTGTGCGAGCGAGTCAAAGAATGGACGTTCAAGGCACACTGAGTGTCGCGCGATTTCACCGTGAAAGATTTGCGGTTTTTCATCGCCGGCTTGCGCCCAGCATGACCGCCGCCAGCAACCAGATTCCCATCCGATGATCGAAAGTCTTTTCATTGAGACTTCCCAAACCTTACGGCACGACCACCACTCGCATGTTCATGCCTTCGTGATCTTCACTGCAAATTACCGTACATACCACCACGTATTCTCCGGGCTCCGCAGGGGCGGTCAGCTGGAACTCCTGCGTGCCGGGCCGCAACAGCAGGTTCCAATCCAGGAACCTTTGACCGGTCGCTGGTCCGCAGTAACGTGAAGCCATGGATCGAGCCATCCCGGTTCCATGATTTCGCCTTGCGCGCCGTGACTCGAAGCAGAACTTGCTCGCCGGCCTTCAACGTTATTTCCGGCTTGCCTCCATCTGGAAATTTGTAGCGGCTGTCCTTGTCCGCCACAACTTCAATAACGTGAACCTGGCCGCCATCCTGGGCCCGAGCTATCTGATCCCCAGCCATCATAAGGCCGAGAAGACCGCATGCTGCCAAAGCCATTCCACACAAATGTCCCCTCGCCCTGCCGATCATGTCTGCTGGTCCTCAGCTACTGCGTCATGTAGAAGAGGACGAGCCGCATGTCCTCATCTGTGATCGTGGCTCGCACCCGCATGTGGCGGACGATCGTCGCCATCATTCGCGGCGGAAATTTCTGCGGAGCGGCATGGCAGCGGCCGCAGTTGGCGCGAAAGCGCTGCTCTCCCTGTACCCGCATGGCATCGGCTTCAGCGCTGCTGTGCGCCACGGGCACCGCCGCACTTGCAGCTCTCGCTCTTGCGAGGCGGATCGGCGGCGTAGACCAGCGACACCAGCGCCACTACAGCAGTCAGAATTGCGAACTTTCATTTTCATTGCGGCCCCACGCGTCCCTAAGGGAATGGCGAAGCGATAGGCCAGTCCTACCGTCCAAAGATTCACGTTTCCGTCAGAATTGAAGCGGCGGCTGTAGCTGGCCGACAGCTTTCAGCCCGTCGCGGATGTAGTAGTTCAGCCCGAAGTCCCCCTGGCGTGTGTTCACGTCAGGCAGGCCGTACTCCTCGGCTTCATCCTCGTCGATCTCTCCGGCGAACAGTTGCTGGCCGCGTCCGACGATTTCGGTCCGCCGCAATGTCTTCTGCCAGAATGGCACCTGGCTAAGACGGTATGCGGCTTCGATCCAGTAGCCGCTGCCGTCGTGCGAACGGGCGTACTCGGAGCGCAAATTAAGCGGAAGAGGCGTCGGCTGCCACGCGAAATGGAAGCCGAAAGCATTGGAGCGCTCCTCCTGCAATTCCTTCTGAAAGGAGAAGCCAGCCTCGATCCGCGGACCGGGCAGGAAGAATCCAGCGCGACCGCCCGCAGTGCGATCGGACTCAAACTTGTTCACTGTGCTCAACGTGGAAAAATAAGCCGCGTAGTTCAGATTGACTTTCGGGTTGAGAGAAAATCCACCGCGTAGCATCGCGCCGTCACTGGAACCGGTTCCCAGCGGAAAGATCAGCGGAGTCGGTTGCAGGCTGCGAATCCAGATGGGATAAAGACGTTCGTTGTAAATACCGAATGGCGTGAGGAACCGGCCCGCCGTGACCGTCACGTACCTGTTGGCAATGTAGTCCACCTGCAGATAGTCGATTTCCTGCTCAACCTTGCCGCCGTACGGACCGCCGCCGTCGGGCCGCTCGAAGTCTCCCTTGAATTCGGCCCTGGATTCGATCAGCCAGCGATCTCCCAGCGGCAACAGGATGACCGGATTGATTTCAGGAACGAGTTCGGTTTCGCCGCCATTGACGTTGGTAAAAAAGCCGGCGTTACCGGTAAGGATGGGTACAGGTCGCTCCTGAGGTGCCGCGTCAGGGGCCTGCGCAATCAAGAGCGTTGGAAGGAGAAAGAAGACGAGAACAGATAGCATGGGCACAGCTTCGCCCTGGCTTTTCCTCGAAGTTTTTGACAATGTGGCCCACAACTACTCCACTTTCTTTGAGTTCATTGTCAAGGGACGGGAGAATGAGGAAAAGATGACCAAGGTAATCCGAACGATCGCTCGCGAACGCAGTTGCCTGGAATTCAGAGCTACACGTGCGCGGGCTGGGCAACTTCCTGCAGCGCCGTCGCAAAAGCCTCGATCGCGCGATCAATCTGCGGCCGGGTGATGATCAGCGGCGGCTGGAAGCGGATGACGTTGCCGTACACGCCGCCGACGCCGACCAGCACGCCCTGGCGCAGCAGCCCGTCGCGAATGGCTTCGGCTTCGGCAGTGGCTGGAGTCAGCTTTTCGTCCTTGACCAGTTCGACGCCGATCATCAATCCCAGGCCGCGCACTTCGCCGATCAGCGGATTGTGCTTCTGCAATTCGCGCAGCTTCGCCATGGCGTAGTTGCCGGTCTCGGTGGCGCGAGCCGGAAGATTCTCCTTCTCCATGAACTCGATGTTGGCCAGCGCGGCGGCGCAGGAGACCGGATTGCCGCCAAAGGTCGAGAGATGATCGCCGGGCTTGTAGGCGGCGGCAATTTCAGGCCGCGTGGTAAATGCGCTCAGCGGGAAGCCGTCGGCAATGCCCTTCGCGGTGACCAGAATGTCAGGCTCGACGCCGTAGTGTTCGATGGCAAACATCTTTCCGGTGCGGGCAAAGCCGGACTGGACTTCGTCGGCGATAAAAAGAATGCCGTGGCGGTCGAGAACCTTCTTTACTTCCTTGAAGTAGTTCGGCGGCGGAACGATGATTCCGCCTTCGCCCATGACCGGCTCGGCGATGAATGCAGCCACGTCGTCGGCGGTGGTGAAGCGGATCACGTCTTCGATGGCCTGGGCGCACTGGCGTCCGCATTCTTCGGGATCGTTCGGCCATTGCGAGCGATAGGCGTAAGGAGCCGGCGCGAAGGTCACGCCGGCGGCGTAGGGGCCGCCGCGCTTTTTGCGTCCCATGTTGCCGGTGACGCTGAGCGCGCCCCAACTGCGTCCGTGAAAGCTGGCGTGCAGCGCGATGAATTCATGCTTGCCGGTGTAGAGCCGGGCCAGCTTCATGGCGCCTTCGATGGCTTCGGCGCCGCCGTTGCCGAAAAATGTCTTGGTCAGTCCGCGCGGCGCGATGTGGGCAATCTTCTCCGCCAGATCGGCGACCGGCTGCACGTGATAGATGTACGACGAGCAGTGGACCAGCTTGTCCATCTGCGCCTTGGCGGCGGCGATCACGCTGGGATTGCAGTGGCCGGCGTTGACCACGGAGATGCCGGCAAAGCAGTCGAGATATTCGCGGCCGTTGATGTCGGTGACGGTAGCGCCGCTGGCCTTGTCGATCACGATAGGCACGACCGACTTCATGAAGCCAGTCATCACGTAGTCTTTGTATTTCTGGATGGTGTCGGACATGAATGCCTCTCAGGATCTGCGTAGGCCCGGACGTCCTCGTCCGGGCGGGCGAGCAAAGCTCGCCAGGTTTTACGTTCCGCTAGCCAGCGCTTCTGCCGAGCTTCGCTCGGCCGGGCAGGTGAGGACACCTGCCCCTACGTGGTTCGTGCCAACTCTAGAATTTGCGCGAGTGTTCTTTCGCCCAGCGCTCGACCACGATTTTCTTTTCGGTGTAGAACTCGATGGCGTCGCGTCCCTGGGCGTGCATGATGCCGAAGAAGCTGTCTTTCCAGCCGCTGAACGGGAAATACGCCATGGGCGCGGCCACGCCGATGTTGATGCCGATATTTCCCGCGGGCGCTTCGTAGCGGAAACGTCGCGCCGCCGCGCCGCTCGAGGTGAACAGCGACGCCTGGTTGCCGTACGGGCTGCGCTCGAGGAAGGCCAGCGCTTCATCCATGTCGTTGGCGTGGACCAGGCTCAGCACCGGACCGAAGATTTCCGTTTCGGTCAGTTCGCTGGTGGCGGGAACGCCGTCGAGAATGGTCGGCTTCACGAAATTTCCCGCTTCATGTTTCGGAATTCGCGAGTTGCGGCCATCGAGCAGAATCTTCGCGCCCTGCTTCTCGCCCGTCGCAATCAGCGACTCGACCCGTGACTTGCTCTGCGGCGTGATCACCGGGCCCATCTGCACGCCTTCGTCCAGGCCATTGCCGACGCGCAGTGACGCCGCTGCTTCGGTGATCGAATCGCGAAAAGTCTTTTGCGCCTCGCCAATCGTCACCGCCACGGAAACCGCCAGGCAGCGTTGCCCGGCGCAGCCAAAAGCGCTGTCGCCGATGATCTGCGTGGTCATCTTCATGTCGGCGTCGGGCAGCACGATGACGTGATTCTTCGCGCCGCCCTGGCACTGCGCGCGCTTGCCGTTCTCGCCGGCGCGCGCATAAACGTACCGGGCCACCGGCGTGGAACCGACAAAGCTGATGGCCCGCACCTTGGGATGATCGAGCAGCGCATTGACCACGGCCTTGCCGCCGTTCACCAGATTCACCACGCCCTTGGGCAGTCCGATCTTCTCCATCAACTCGAATGCCCGCCGCATGGTGAGCGGCACGCGCTCCGACGGTTTCAGGACGAAAGTATTTCCGGTGGCGATGGCGTAGGGCAGAAACCAGAACGGAATCATCCCGGGAAAATTGAACGGAATGATCGCGGCCACCACGCCCAGCGGCTGCCGGATCATCATTTCGTCGATGCCGCGGGCCACGTCTTCCAGGTTGTAGCCCTGCATCATCATGGGAATGCCGCAGGCGACTTCCACGTTTTCGATGGCGCGGCGCAACTCGGCTTTGGCTTCGGTGAAGGTCTTGCCATTTTCCTGGGTGAGGATGCGGGCGAGGTCGTCGATGTGCTCTTCGAGAATGTGCTTCAGCTTGAACAGCGGCTGAATGCGATCTTCCGGCGGCGTGCGACGCCATTCGGGAAAAGCGGCGGCGGCAGCCTCGACCGCAGCGCGCGACCTCGGCAGCGCTGCGAAAGCGGAGTCTGGGCGATTACCTCGCCGGTGGCCGGGTTGGTGACATCGAGCCATTCGGTGGCATTGGAGTCGATCCACTGGCCGTTAACGAAGTTGGGAACTTTGGTCAGAGTCGCAGTAGCAACAGTCATAAATTTGTCTCAGGATATTGTAGCGCCGTTTTCGTCGGCGCTGCAGCGCTCCGCTTCGCGGGCGAGTCGCCCGCGACCACACAAGCACAAGTCTAAACCGGCTGGGCGACGGCGCCTTTCTTTTCATACACCGCCTGCAGGGCGGACTCCAGCACATCCAGGCCTTCGTCCATCTGCTCGTCGGTGATCACCAGCGGCACCAGCACGCGAACCACGTTGGAATACGAGCCTGCGGTAATCGTGATCAGGCCGTGCTCGTAACAATACTGCGTGATCTGTTTGGTTTCCTCGGCAGCCGGTTCGCGTGTTGTCCGGCGACTGCACCAGTTCGATCGCCTGCATTCCGCCCAAGCCGCGGACGTCGCCGACGATCGGCCAGCGCTTCTGCCACTGCCGCGCCCGCTTCTGAAACTGTTCGCCCAACTTCGTTGGCGCGAGCCAGCAAGTTCTCGCGCTCGAAGATATCCAGCACGGCCAGCGCAGCGGCGCAGGAAAGTGGATTGCCGGCAAATGTGCCGCCCAGTCCGCCGGGGCCGGGAGCATCCATGATTTCCGCGCGGCCGGTGATCGCCGCGAGCGGAAGTCCGCCGCCGAGCGATTTGGCGGTCACCAGAATGTCCGGCTCGATGCCGTAGTATTCGCTGGCGAACAGGCGGCCGGTGCGGCCGAAGCCGCTCTGCACTTCGTCCGCGATAAACAGGACGCCGTGCTTGTGGCAAATCTCCATCAGCACGCGGAAGAAGTCCTTGGGCGGAACCACGAATCCGCCTTCGCCCAGAACCGGCTCGGCGATCACGGCGGCCACATCTTCCGACGCGACCACGCGCTTGAATGTGTCTTCCAGGTGGCGCGCGCAGAACAGATCGCACGAGGGATACTTCAGCGAATACGAGCAGCGATAGCAGTACGCGTAGGGAATGCGGTAAACATCGCCCGGAAAGGGCGCGAAGCCGGCCTTGTAGGGATGGGTCTTGCTGGTCAGCGACAGGGTCATCATGGTGCGGCCGTGAAAGGCGTCTTCGAAGGCGATGATGCCCGACCGGCCGGTGTGCGCGCGCGCAATCTTCACCGCATTCTCGACCGCCTCGGCGCCGCTGTTCACAAAGAGAGTTTTCTTCGGAAACTTGCCCGGCGTGACCTGGTTCATCCGTTCGGCGAGACGGACGTAGCTCTTCGTAAGGCGTCACCTGAACGCAGGTGTGCAGAAAGCGATCGAGCTGCGTTCTTGACCGCGGTGACCACCGGCTCGCGACGATGTCCCACGTTCAGGCAGCCGATGCCGCCGGCGAAATCCAGGTAGCGATTGCCGTCTACATCTTCGAGCCAGGCATCTTCGGCCTTCGCCACGTAGACGGGCGTGCCGATCGAGAGCCCGCGCGGAATGGCATCGTCGCGGCGCTCGGCCAGCGCTTTCGACTTTGGTCCGGGAATCGCGGTTTGTAGTTGAATAGTTGCCATGTTAAGTTCTCAGTATCAGTCGTTGGTCGTTGGTCGTCGGTCGTTGGCTCATTTGGCCATTCGACGCTTGCGATTGACCAACGACCGACGACTTGTATGACCGACGAGTTCTGCCGTTCTCAGTACCAGCCGATTGGGGCCTCGTTCAGATTGATGTGTACCTGCTTGGTTTCGAGATATTCTTCGATTCCCCACGGGCCGAGTTCGCGTCCGAAGCCGGATTGCTTGTATCCGCCCCACGGCGCTTCCACGTAGGTGGGCTGCATGTGATTGACCCAGACGATGCCGGCGCGCAGCGACTTCACCGTGCGGAAGGCCTTGAAGATGTCGCGCGTCCAGACCGCAGCGGCAAGTCCGTAAGGAGAATCGTTGGCAATCTTCACCGCATCTTTTTCGTCTTCGAATGGAATCACCGCGGCGACCGGTCCGAAGATTTCTTCGCGCGCGATGCGCGCGCTGTTATCCAGATCGTAGAAGATGGTGGGCTCCACGTAATAGCCTTTGGCAAATTTCTCGGCGCGTCCGCCGCCGGTGGCCAGCTTGCGCTTCTTTCTTTCCCATTTCCTGATAGGAGCGCACGCGATCGTACTGCTCCTTGCTGACCAGCGGGCCCATCTTGGTGTCGCGATCGAGCGGCGCGCCCAGCTTGATGTTCTTGGCTTTCTCGGCCATGGCATCGACAAACTTCTTGTAGATCGGCTTCTGCACCAGGATGCGGCTGCCGGCGGAGCAGACTTCGCCCTGGTTGATGAAGACGCCGAAGAGCGCGCCGTCGATGGCGGCTTCGAAATCGGCGTCGGCGAAGAAAATGTTGGGCGACTTGCCGCCGAGTTCGAGTGTCACGCGCTTCACCGTGTCGGCCGCCTGCTTGACGATGATTTTTCCGACCGCCGCGCTGCCGGTGAAAGCAATCTTGTTGACGTCGGGATGCTGCACCAGCGGCGCGCCGCAAGTCTCGCCGAAGCCGGTGATGATGTTGACCACGCCCGGCGGAAGGCCGACATCGGCGAGCCAGTTCGCCATTTCCAGCGCGGTAAGCGGAGTCTGCTCGGCCGGCTTCAGCACGCAGGTGCAACCCGCGGCCAGCGCCGGCGCCAGCTTCCACGCCGCCATCAGCAGCGGATAGTTCCACGGAATGATCTGGCCCGCGACGCCGATCGGTTCCTTCAGCGTCAGGCTCATGGCGTTGTCAGGAACCGGATTCACGTAGCCCAGAATTTTTGTCGCCAGGCCGCCGTAGTACTCGAAGCAGGTGGCGACGTCGGTGATGTCATATTCCGCTTCGACGATCGGCTTGCCGGTGTTGCGGGATTCCAGTTCCGCCAGCATGGCGGTGTTCTGGCGAATCTTGTCGGCGAGGCGGAAGAGCACGCGGCCGCGTTCCTGGGCGGTCGTGGTTGCCCACGGACCATCGTCGAACGCGGCTTTGGCGGCGGCGACGGCGCGGTTCACGTCGTCGGCGTTCGCGTCCGGAGCCTGCGCAATCACTTCTTCGCTGGCGGGATCGTAGACCGGGAAAGTCTTGTTCGACTTGCTGTCGACCCACTCGCCGTTGATGTAGAGCTGATACGTTCGTACGTCGGTTTTTACTCCGCCCGGCATGAGGCCTCCTGCTGAATCGAATTATTGCCGAGCTTCGCTCGGCTGCACGGGCGGGACGCCCGCGCCTACATCTTTGTTTGTGCTTTTCGGCGGCCGTACACAAAAAAGAAAAATGCCGCCAGGCCGATGAAGAACAGCGTGCCGCCGAACATCCATACTTCATACGACCACAGCGAACTGATCTGCTGCGCCGGGAAAAATACCAGCACGATTCCCAGAGTCGTGGTCACCAGGCCGCTGATTCCGGCCAGGATCAAGCGTCGTCTTGCTGTAGTGTCCCTGGCCCGCGCAGAGTCGTTCAGCGCCAGCTTCAGCAGCGCTCCGAACATGTACAGAAACGGCATCAATTGCAGCACCACCGCCAGCGACAGCATCTTCTGAAATGTTTCCTGCACGCCGGCGCCGACAAAGTTCATCACGATCAGGACCATCGAAACCGCGGCGTGCACGATCAGCGCCGCATAGGCGTCGCGTATCGCGGATGCACCTTCGCCAGCCATGCCGGCATGTAGGAATCGAGTCCGGCGACGAACGGAATGCGCGCCGAGCCGCCCAGCCACGCCGAACCGATTCCGGCAATCGAAAAACTCAGCAACAGGGCAAACGGCGCCACGATCCACCCCACTCCGACTCGCTCCGCCATGTGGCCCACCGCCTGCACGATGCCCTGCAGCACGCTGATCTGGTCTTTGCTCACCGCGATCAGCAAGGTCAGCGTTGCGCCGATGTAGAGCAGCCCGGAAAGCACGCCGCCCCAGGCCACCGCGCCCGGGCAAGGTCCGTTGCGGATCCTGGATCTCGTCGCCCATGACCGAAGCCAGTTCCAGGCCGACCAGGCCGAAACAAATCACGCCAAACGAATTCAGCACGAAGCGCGGATTCGCCGGGATCCGAAAATCAGCGGCGGTCACGGTGGTGCCGAAGCGCAGCCAGATGACCAGCCCCAAGCCCAATCAGCGCCGCGGCGGCGACGCCCGTGCCGATACCGCCCAGATTGTTGATCCACTTCCCCACGCCCAGGCCCACGATGTTGAGCACCACCAGAATGATCAGCAGCACCAGCGACGCGACCAGCGCAAACATCTTGTTGTCGGCCAGCGCCTGATGGCTCGGGCCCAGAACAAACACCGACACGCCGACGAAGTACAGCATCACCGTCGGCACGTAGAGCATGTTGTTCGTCCAGTAGCACCAGCCGGACAGAAATCCGTGGAAGTCGCCGAAGACTTCCTTGGCCCACAGGTAGACGCCACCTTCGCCGGGATAGCGATGCGCCAGTTCGATCACGGCGATTCCCTGCGGCCAGAAAAACAGGAGCAGCGAGATGATCCACAGCCAGACCGTGACGCCGCCGTTGGCCGCAATCGACGGAACCACGTTCAGGTTGAAAATCGCGACCACGAACAGCAGAACCAGGTCGGCGCGGCCCAGCACGCGTTTGAGATGAGGCTGGTCAGGATCGTTCGCGGACAATACCTGCTCCTTGATTTTGGTTTCGTAGCGCCGGCATCTCGCCGGCTGTCGCGAGGGCATCCTGCCCTCGCTGCGAGGGCGGGACGCCCTCGCGACAGCCGCCGAGATGCCGGCGCTACGAAAATCCTCAGTGCGCTGCCGCTACTACTTCTCCGACGCGCTCCTGCTGCGCTTTGGCCAGCGCCGGGGCGACATCTTCAAACGCAGCCAGATGCTTGTCGATGTCGGCCTCGGTGTGCTGCACGGAAATCGTCCACTGCTCGTCCCACCAGTAAGGCTGCGCCATCACGCCGCGGTTGACCATGGCGAACCAGTAGTGCCGCCACAGATCGACGTCGATGGCTTCCCAGTCGCGATAGTTGCGAATCTCCTTCGGATAAAGCATCAGCGCGCCATTCGCTCCGGCGCTGGCGATGTAGGCCTGCAATCCGGACTTGGCGACGATCTTCCGATAGCCATCGGTCAGCTTCTTGCTGAGCTTGTCGACGTGCGCGTAGTTCTCGCGAGTGAGCACTTCGCGAAACGTCGCCAGGCCCGCGGCCATCGAAACCGGATTGGTGTTGTAGGTGCCGCCGTGAAAGACCTTGTGCTGCGAGATCAGATCCATCACCGATTTGTGCGCGCGAAACGCCGCCAGCGGCAAGCCGCCGCCAATCGACTTCGCCAGGCAGATCATGTCCGGCTTCACGCCGAAGTATTCGGAGGCGCCGCCCCAGCCCAGCTTCGCGCCGGTCTTCACTTCGTCGAAGATCAGCAACGCGCCGTTTTTGGTGGCAATGTCGCGCAGTCCCTCGAGAAAGCCGGGCTGCGGCATGCACAGGCCGACGTTCATCAGGATCGGCTCGAGGATGATGGCCGCAATCTCGCCGGGATTCTGCTTGAAGCGAAGCTCGACGCTGGCCAGATCGTTGAAGGTCGCGATCGACAACGTTGGCGACGGCCGCCTTGGGAACTCCCAGTCCGCCGGGAACCGAGGTGGGAGCGTTGATGTCGCCGTAGTCCGGGCGCGTGCGGCTTCACGCTGACCAGCGCGGAATCGTGCAGGCCGTGATAACCGCCTTCGAACTTTACGATCTTGTCGCGGCCGGTGGCGGCGCGCGCCAGGCGGACGGCGTGCATGGTCGCTTCGGTGCCGCTGGTGCCGAAGCGCACCATCTCGACCGGAAAGCGCTTGCAGATTTCTTCCGCCAGTTCCCACTCCATGTCGTGCGGCATGCCGAACATGGTGCCGGTGCTGAGACGCTTTTCGACGGCCTTCATCACCGCCGGATGGCAATGCCCGGCCATGAGCGCGCCGAAGCACAGGTTGTGATCGATGTATTCGTTGCCATCGAGATCGCGAAACTTGCTGCCCTGACCCTTCTTTCACGAAGATCGGATAGGGATCGTAAGCGCGGTAGTTGCTGGCCACGCCCAGCGGAATGCGCTTGAGGTTCTTCTTGTGAGCGTCGGCGGATTTCGGCGTGCGACGCTCGAAGGTTTCGAGCTCTTTCTGCAGTTCGGGGTACATCTGGTCTCCAGGAATGCTCAGGCCGATGCGGCCATTAGAATGCCCGGGCGGCCGAAGCCGCCCGGGCTGTACGCTTGCTAGAAGTATAACTTCAACGCCACCTGCATCAGGCGCGGATCGCCGGCAGCGCTTCACCCGACCGAAATCCGACCCGTCAGTGATGTTGCCGTCCGGATTGAAGAACTTGCGTGTGATTGAAGACGTTGAAGATGTCCCAGCGGAATTCGACCCGCTGATGCTCTCGCAAATCCGGAAGCTCTTCTGTACCGAGAAGTCCCAGTTGTTGAGTCCCGGTCCGCAGCAGATGGTTCGGGGCGCGGTTCCGATAGCGTCCGAACAAAGACGGCTGGAAGCAGTTGAAGGTGATGCGTCGTCGAGCACGGCACCTGGGAATCGTCGGAAGCATTCGAGGTGAAGCTGTTGGGATCGAACCAGTAGTTGTTCGGATTCTTGCGCGGATCGAGCTTCCGGAACTGGGCCAGCTGGTCGGGTTCGCCCGGCCGCTCGAAAAATCAATGCTGCTGGTCAGTTCGTTGTCGTCAAAGGACTGCAAGTGAATCGGGAATCCGCTCTGGAATTGCGTGATACCCGAAACCGCCCAGCCGTTGAGAATCTGCCCGGCCACGCCGGTAAATTTCTGGATCGGCAACTCGTAGTAGTAGCTCAGCACAAAGCGCTGGCGTGGCGTTGAACAGTGACAAGCTTCGCGTCCGTCGCGGATCGAAGGGGTTGAGAATGTCTTCAAAGCTCGAAGCCTGATCGAGCGACTTGCTGAAGGTGTAGGCCGCCTGCAGTTGCAAGCCGTTAGAGAAACGCTTCTCCAGGTTTGCCTGCAGCGAGTTGTAGGTCGAATTCGCGATTGTGTCCTGAGCGAAGATGTTGGAGAAGACCGGAACCTGATCCACGCGGACAGTTCGCGCCGGTCGGCGGCCATCGCAGTTCGGCGAGGAAAAGGGGCGAATGCCGACGAAATTGAGAGTTTGTCCGGTGCCCGGAACAACCGGGCCGCCGGGCATGTGGAAATTGAAGCCAGTTGGGACGGTGACGCTGAACTGGTTGTCCTCCGCAAACTGATTGCAGGTTGCTGGATCACCGAATGAAGTCACATTCGCGGGGTCCGTACTGGCGATGGAAGCGATATCGAGACAAGTTTGTGGAGTCGCACGGTTCAAGTCCGTCGATAGCCAGCAGACGATGTCCCTGCGATCCCACGTAGCCGACCTGCAGCACCAGATTTTTGGCCAGCTCGCGCTGGATGCTGAAGTTGTACTGCACTGAATACTGTGACCGCATGTGCGGCTGGAATTCTCCGAAGAGCAGGATCGGCCGGTAGATCGACCAGTCCACCGGCTGTCCGCGCGGTGGATTCAGGATGCCGTTGAACGGATTGGGATCGACAAACCCGGCTTGAGCGTAGAACGGAGTGTTGAAGAAAGTTTCTGCCAGGAATGTGCTGCCGCCGAACGGAGGTTCGGCGCTGAACTGCTCGAGCACAAGCTGTTCCATCGGGTTGTAGAACATACCCCAACCAGCCCGGATGCTGGTCTTGCCCGAAGTGCCCGGACTCCAGGCGATGCCAATGCGCGGAGCAAATGCCTTGTAGTAGGTCTGAGTCAGGCCGGTCGGCACGCCCTTGTCTCCGGGAACCACCAGGCCCGTCGGGAACACCGTGTTGCAGTCGGTCGTCCCCAAGGCCTGCCCGTAATCTGAAAGCTGGCAGGGATAGATGCTCGTGACCTGTCCGGGACGGAAAGTCTGCACGTGATGCCCGATGTCGGTCAGAGGAGTATTGAACTCCCAGCGCAGGCCGTAGTTAAGGGTCACATTCGGCCGAATCTTCCAGCTGTCCTGCGCGAACAGATAAACGGCAGTGGTGCGGACATTCTCCCTCTGCGCCGCACCTTGCTGGTAAGTGTCCGGCAAGCCGAGAAGATAGTTGGGGTAGAGGTCGTTGGTGAAACCGACGTCGTTGGTGCCTCCACCGAAGTAGTTGTAATAGCCGCTTACCTCGAAGTAGAGAGTCTGGTCGAAACGCATGCGGCGCAAGTCAGCGCCGAACTTCATGGTGTGGTTGCCCGTGACCTTGGTTAAACTGTCCGACCACTGAAACGAGTTTCCCACCTGCGGAATCTCGCCTTCGAAGTTGTTGCCGATGGTGAATCCACCAGAAACCGTAATATCCGGAACGCCCTCGCGCTGCGGCCCCAGGCCGGGAGTGATTCCGATCTTGTTGGCAAAAGTCGTGCCGGCCAGGACATTGTTCCCCGGATCGTTGATAGTGCTGGCGTCCGAGAGGCCGGTGAAGCAGAAGGGCTTGGCCGCGGCTGACTCGCAGGAGTCGGTCACACTGTTGGTGCTTTGCGAATGGTTGAAAGTCCGCTGCGCCTCGCGCATGTAGGTGAAGCGGAATTCATTGACCACGTTGTTGCTGACCGTCCAGGTGTGGCTCAGGTTCCACTGCTGGAAACGCTGTTTGCTGCTGGCGCCGAAGCCGGGGACGTTGGCCCCGGCGGCCTGGAAATTGTTAAACGGATTGAAGGTGTCTTCGTCGGTGAAGTAGTAGTACGCGCTGAAATTCTGCTTGTCGTTGATGTGGTGGTCGAAACTGAACCGTGGTCTGGTCAGACCGGTCGCTGCCGGTAAGAACAGCCTGGAAGAATCCGTTCGAGGTGTTCGGCAGAAGGCACAAAGCGAAGCAGGTCGACGGCAACCGGATCCTGACAAGAAGCAGGAATCACGTTGCCGGGAAAGATGTCGGCATAATTTACGCCCGCCGCCGGACTGACTCCGCCAGCCGCGGCGATGTCTGTGGCGCAAGCTCCGCCAGCGCGGCTGTTCAACACGTCGGCCACGGTTTGATTTCCGATCACACCGCTGAAGGCATCGCCTTCAGAAAAATTTCCTGCCCGCTCCAGCGCGTCAGGAACAGCCACGGTTGGCCCAGAAGCGCCACGGCGGCGACGCAACCCCTCGTAGGATGCGAAGAAGAATGTTCGGTCCTTCTTGACCGGCCCGCCGAACGTGCCGCCGAACTGGTTCTGATGAAGGCGGGCTTGCGAAGTGTCGAAGTAGCCCTGGGAGTTCAGAACTTTGTTGCGCAAGAATTCGTACACGTTGCCGTGAAACTGGTTGGTTCCTGATTTGGTGACCACGTTGACCACGGCGCCGGAGTTGCGTCCGTACTCCGCGTCGAAGGTGTTGGTGAGGACGCGGAATTCCTCGACGCTGTCGGGACTGGGCTGGACTGTCGGCAGGTTCACGAACATGTCGTTCGCGTCGCCGCCATTGACGCTGAAATTGTTGGAGCGGCCGCGGCCGCCATTGACCGAAACGCTGCCTGACGTTGTTGCTGCCGTAATAAAGATCGGCGCCGGTCTGCGACGACACCCCGGGCTGCAAGTGAAGGAACTGGTAGGTATCGCGTGCATTCAGCGGCAACTGCGACGACTGGCGCGATCGTTGACGACAGTCCCCAGCTGGGTGCTGGTGGTGTCGACCAGCGGCGCTTCCGAGGTCACTTCAACCGTTTCCTTGGCTTCGCCCAATCTGCATCAGTCATATTCAGCGTCACCACCTGGTTCAGTTCCAGGAGCACGTCCGCGTCGGACGTTCTTCTTGAAGCCGGCCAGGTCGAACTCGACGCGATAGGTGCCCACCGGCACTTCGACGAAACACGAAGTCGCCGCTGTCACTGGTCACCGCTTCCCGGCTGACGCCGGTGGCTTCGTTGACCAGAGTCACCTTCACGTCTGGCCAGGACGGCGCCACTGGGATCGGCCACGCGGCCCAGAATTCTGCCGCCCGTGCTTTGGGCCAGGAGGAACGTGGAATTCGCAAGACAAAACAGGATGACCAGCCAGCGCACCGTCCAGCGTGCTGTCGACGAATGTCATGGGGGATCTCCGAGCTGCGAGTGGAAGTTTTTCAATTTGAAAACACTGGCTTGCGCCCAACGCAAACCTTGCTATAATCGCGCAAGGTTAGAGGTATCCTCCGCAAACTGTCAAGCAAAAAATAGCGTTAGTCCTGATCAGTGAAACGCTTAGGGAGCTTAGTTCGGGATGAAACCGACGGAGCCAAAGCCCTACTTGAAAATCGGCGACGTGGCGCGTCTGGTCGGCGTTTCTCCTTCGGTCATTCGCTCCTGGGAGAGCCTCGGCCTCACCCGCCCGCGCCGCACCGCCAGCAAGTATCGCCTGTACGGCCCCGAAGACGTCAAGCTGCTCAAGCGCGCGCGCTTCCTGCGCCGGGTGCGGGGATTGAATGCTCCCGCCATCGTGCAACTGCTCAAGCGCGACGGCCAGGTGCGTTCCGTTCCCGACGGCGGCGCCCGGGCAATTGGGGTGCGGCTGCGCCAGTTGCGAATCGCACGCCGGCTTTCACTGGCCCAGGTCGCGAAAGCCGTGGGCATCTCAGTGGGATTTCTGAGCGCCCTGGAACGCTCGCACATGAGCGCGTCGGTATCCACGCTGCGCAAGCTGGCGCGGTTTTACAAAACCAACATCCTGGATTTTTTCGATCCCGCAGAATCCAATATCCGCCTGGTCTCACCGGAGAAGCGCAAAGTGCTCGAAGCCGGTCCCGGGCGTCCGCATGGAGTTGCTGGCCTGGGGCAACACCGTGATGGAGCCGCACCTGTTCCGCATCGCGCCCCAGTCCGGCAGCGGCGAGTCTTACACCCACGAGGGCGAGGAGTTTCTTTACATCCTGCGGGGAGAATTGCAAATCTCGCTGCGAGGAAGAAGAGTACCGACTGCAACCCGGAGATAGTTTCTATTTCGAGAGCGCGACGCCGCATCGCTGGAAAAATCCCGGGCGCGGCGAGACCTGGGTGCTGTGGGTCAATACTCCGCCGACTTTTTAGTCTGCCGCTCTCAGAATCACGAAATTAGGATCAGGAAACAGGGAGGCATTTTTGGTCGAGTCCGGGCGAATCCACAAGCTAGCTCATTGGCTTTTCCCGGTTGCCATCATTTTCCTCTCTGCCGGCACATGGGCGCAGTTGTCGCGGTCTCCAGTGGCGGATACGGTGATCGTGAACGCGCGCATTTACACCGTCAACCCGAAACAGCCCTGGGCCGAAGCTCTCGCCATCGGCGGAGACAAGATTCTCGCGGTGGGTACCGCCAAAGAAATCGCTGGCGTATCGCAGTCCTTCGACGCAAGTGATCGATGTTCAACAGCGCCTGGTCCTGCCCGGATTTACCGACTGCCACATCCATTTTCTGGACGGCTCGCTGAGCCTGCGCCAAGTCAATCTGGATGAAGCAACGACCGTGAGCGAAATCCAGACAGCAGTGAAGGAATTCGCTGATGCTCATCCGGATTTGCCCTGGGTCCTGGGACGCGGCTGGAATTATGCGATTTTCGGTCCGCTCGGCTTGCCTGACAAGAGCTACCTCGACGAGATCATTCCCGACCGCCCGGTGTATCTGGAGAGCTTCGACGGGCACACCTGGTGGGCCAACAGCAAAGCGTTGGTGCTGGCGGGTATTGGCAAGGGATACTCCCGACCCACCCGGCGGCGAATTCGTGCGCGACCCGAAATCCGGCGAACCCACGGGAGCGCATCAAAGAGGATGCGGCCGATGAGGTCGTCCGGAAAGCGATTCCCCAGCCCGGCCACCGAGGAGATTGTCGACGCCTTGCGCCAGGGCATGCACGAAGCGAACCGGTCCGGTCTGGTCCGCGCCATCAGTCCGGACGGCACGCACGTCCAGGGCGGAGATTTTGGCGTGCTGGAGATTTACGACGAGTTGCGAGGTCAAGGGCAGCTTACCGTCCGTTTTCAGATCGCAGCGCGATTGCAGCCGCCCAGGTTACAGATGCGGAGGTAAAGAAGATCGAAGACGCCCGCCGCCGCTATCACGATGAGTGGATTTCGGCCGGTGCGGTAAAGTTCTTTCTCGATGGAGTGATCGAGTCGCACACCGCGGCCATGCTGGCGCCGTATACCGATGACCCAAACAGATCGGCAGCCTGTTCTGGGACTCCGGAAGATTACAAGCGGGCCGTCACGGAACTGGATGCCGCCCACATTCAAATTTTCACTCACGCCATTGGCGACCGCGCGGTGCGCCTGGCCCTGGACGCCTACCAGGACGCGCAGAACTCAAACCACACTCAGGATGCGCGGCACCGCATCGAACACATCGAGACCATCAGCGCGCAGGATATTCCGCGCTTCGGCAAACTGGGCGTCATTGCCAGTTTTCAACCTCTGCATGCCTATCCTGACGAAGATTTGCTGAAGGTCTGGCTGCCCAACGCCGGAGCGGAACGCGCTGCAGCGCGGCTTGGGTCTGGCACAGCGTCGAGAGCAAGGCGGTGGTGTTCTGGCGTTCGGCAGTGACTGGCCGGTTGTGACGCTGAATCCCTGGCCAGGAGTGCAGAATGCCCTGACCCGACAGACCAGAGAAGGCGATCCTCCCGGCGGCTTTGTTCCCGGCGAACGCATCAGCCTCGAAGATGCCATCAAGGCCTATACTCTGGGCGCGGCCTTTGCCGGACATCGCGAAAAAACCGAAGGCTCGCTTGAGCCCGGAAAGCTGGCCGATCTGATCGTGCTTTCGCAGGACCTGTTCAAGATTGAACCCAGCCAGGTATCGCAACACGGAAGTGTTGTTGACCATGGTGGGCGGAAAAGTGGTGTACCAGCGCCCCGGGATGGACGCCTGCGCAGCGGAGGCGAAATGACGATCCGACGCTTTGCGCTTTGGCTCTCACTGTTGGCCGCCATTCTTCTCTTGGGATCCTGCAGCAAGAAAACGCCGTCACTGAACCTGCTGGTGTGGGAAGGCTACGCCGATCCGTCGTTCGTGCACGGCTTCGAAGAGCAGTATCACTGCAAGGTTTCCGCCTCCTACATGGGATCGAGCGATGAACTGGTCGCCAAGCTGCGCGGCGGCAGCGCCGGAAATTACGACGTGATCTCGCCTTCGAGCGATGTTGCGACTTCGATCGCAGCGGCCGGCCTGGCGCTGCCGCTCGATCTTTCGAAGATTCCCAGTTACAGCCAACTCTCGCCGCAGCTCACTTCCCTGCCGCTGGTTCGCATGAAAGGACAGGTCTACGGCGTGCCTTTCATGTGGGGGCCGGATCCGCTGATCTACGACACCACCGTCTTCCCCAAACCTCCGGAAAGCTGGACCGTGCTTTGGGACCCGAAGTATCGCGGCAAGATTTCGGTGTGGGATGATCTTTCCACCGTGTACATGGCGGCGCAGATTCTCGGCTACGACAAACCCGATCCTTCGCAGCTCTACAACCTCACCGACGAACAACTCGAACGCGGTCAAGAAAAAAGCTGCTGGAGCTGAAACCGAACATCCGCAAGATGTGGTCGACCGGGGCGAGCTGACCAATCTGTTTCAGAATCACGAGGTGGTCGCCGCCATGGGCTGGCCGCTGATGACCAACCAGCTGCGCAAGATCAATTTTCCGGTCGGAGAAACCATCCCCAAAGAAAACACGACCGGATGGATCGATCACCTGATGATCACTGCCGGCAGCGAGAACAAGGAACTGGCCTACAAGTTTCTGGAGTACATGGTCGAAGCGCAGACCCAGAAGAAAGTCACCGACGTGACCGGATACACTCCGGCGAACCCGCAGGCGGCGCAATTCATGACGCCCGACGAGATCAAAAGCCTGCACCTCGACGATGTGGACAACTATCAGAAGCGTCTTTACTTCTGGCAGAATGTGCCGCGCCGCGCCAAGTACAACGAGATCTGGAACGAAGTAAAAGCAGCGCAGTAGACAGTAGCGCCGGCGTCCACGCGCCACCGTGGGAGGGCAAGATGTCTTCCGCGACAGCCGGCGAGATGCCGACGCTACATAAGCCCCAAGCAAAAAGGATGCTTGGCCACCATGAGCGAACCCGCGACCACCCGAACCACCACAGCCTCAGCGCGCTCCGCTTGCTCGACATCCGCAACGTCGCCAAAGTCGTTCGGGAAAACTCCCGTGCTGCGCGACATCTCGCTGCAAGTTGCCGAAGGCGAATTTCTCACCATCCTCGGCGAGAGCGGTTCGGGCAAGACCACGCTGCTGCGCATCATCGCCGGTTTCGAGAGCGCCAGCTCGGGCGAAATTCTGATGGGAGGCGAGCGCCTCGACAACCTGCCTCCCTACCGGCGCCGCGTCAACACCGTGTTCCAGCACTACGCGCTGTTCCCGCATCTGACCGTCGCGGAAAATGTGGGCTACGGATTGAAGATCGCAAGGCTGCCGAAGCAGGAAATTGCGACGCGCGTCGAGCAGGCGCTGGATATGGTCAAGATGACGCCATACGCCGCGTCCAAGCCGTCGAAGATCAGCGGCGGACAGCAACAGCGCATCGCGCTGGCCCGCGCCCTGGTGAACCGTCCGCGCCTGCTGCTGCTCGACGAGCCGCTCTCCGCGCTGGACGCCAACCTGCGCCGCCAGATGCAGGTGGAACTGAAATCGCTGCAGCGCGAAGTCGGAATCTCTTTCGTGTTCGTCACCCATGATCAGGAAGAAGCCATGGTCATGTCGGACCGCATCGCGCTGCTTGCGCATGGGAGAACTGGAGCAGGTCGCGTCTCCGCGAGAGATTTACAACCGGCCGGCAACCGCCTACACCGCCCAGTTCATCGGCCACACCAATCTGCTGAGCGGTGAAGTAAAGGACGGAGTCGCGCGTTGCCATTCGCTCTCCTGGCGAACCGGGTTGCGCGATGGTCCTGGCCTGTTCTCACTGCGCCCGGAAAACATTCGCCTGGCCGAGGGCGCGGGCAGCGGCGCAGTGCGCTTTCGCGGCAAGATTTTGCGCCAGGCGTTTCACGGAGCCACGGAACTGATGCAGGTCGAATGCGCCGACGGCCTGCTGCTTTCCATTCGCGCCGCCAGCCGGGAGAACTGGAACGGAGATGTCGAGCTTGAGTTCTCGCCGGCCGATGCGGTGCCGGTGCGAGAATCCGAGATTCCGGTACCAGTCCGGAGTCCCAGTCCGGACCAAGGCTCCAATATCCAAGGAAAAAGCCTGATGTTTTCCCGCGCCTATCGAGCCGCGATCACCGTGCCGCCGCTGCTGTGGGTGGCGGTCTTCCTGCTCGTTCCGTACGCGCTTCTTTTCTGTTACAGCTTCTGGTCGGTTTCGTCGTCGCAGGCCATCGTCCACTCCTGGACGCTGGACAACTACCGCCAACTCTTCCAGGTGAACGTTTATCTGGCAGACTCTGTTTCGCTCGATGTGGATCGCGGCGCGGGTGATGATCTTCTCTCTGCTGCTCGGCTATCCGCTGGCCTACTACCTTTCGTTTTACGCGGGCAAGAGAAAAGATCTGCTTTATCAACTGGTCATCATTCCGCTGTGGGTCAGCTATCTGGTGCGCGCCTATGCCTGGAAGACGATCCTGGGCAGCGATGGCGTCCTCAACACGCTGCTGCAGTATGTGCACCTGACCAGACATCCGCTGGAATTTCTGCTGTACAGCCCGTTCGCCGTGGTGCTGACGCTCACGCACATCTACACGCCATTCGCGTTCCTGCCGATTTACGCGTCGCTCGAACACATTCCGCGAAACCTGGTCGAAGCGTCGCACGATCTGGGCGCGTCGCCCTTTCAGACTTTCTGGCGAGTGATCTTTCCGCTTTCCATTCCCGGAGTTCTGGCGGGAGCGACCTTCGCATTCGTGCTCAGCCTGGGAGATTTTCTGGCGCCGCTGCTGCTGGGCGGCCCCAGCGGCATCATGATTTCGAATATCGTGGTCAGCCTGTTCGGCGCGGCCTACAACTGGCCGCTGGGCGCAGCGATTTCGTTCTGCATGCTGGCGCTGGTGCTCGGCTCTGCTCTTTCTCTCCGAAAGTCTGGAGAAGAAATGGAGCTTCCGATGAGCCGCAGAACGCGACAGCCGCTGCCAGCTTCGCGCTGGCTGCCCTGGCACGCCATTATCGTCTTCGGTTTTCTCTACCTGCCCATCGTCACTCTGATCGTTTACTCGTTCAACGGTTCGGGCGTCGGCGGATTTCCGCCGCGCGACCTGACCCTGAACTGGTATCGCCTGCTTTTTGCCGATGACGCCATCTGGACTTCCGTGCTGAACAGCCTGCTGGTTGCGTTCGCGGCCATGGCAATCTCGCTGGCCTTCGGCATTCCCGCAGCGCTGGCGCTCGATCGCGCCAACTTCCCGGGCAAAGCGCTTGTTCCGCCGGCTCGTGCTGCTGCCGCTGATCCTGCCCGGCATCATCACCGGACTTTCGCTGCTGATGTTATTTCGCGAAGCCGACGTGAAGCTCAGCCTGCTCACGATTGTCCTGGGTCATGGCACCGCGCTGATTTCGGTCGCGACCACCGAAGTCTTCGCCGGTCTGCAAAAACTCGATCGCGCGCAGGAAGAAGCCTCGCTCGATCTGGGCGCGAACTACTGGCAGACTTTCTGGCGCGTGACTCTTCCCAACCTGCGGCTGTCGATCATCGGCGCGGCGCTGCTGATCTTCACGCTCTCCATGGACGAAATCGCAGTCAGCTTTTTCCTGATCGGGCGCGACAATACTCTGCCGCTGGAAATCTGGGGACGTTTGCGCCGCGGCATCACCCCGGAAATCAACGCCATCTCCACCATCATCTTTGTCTTCTCCCTGGCCGCGATCGTCGACCTGGTACCGGCTGCGCAAGGAACTGAGGCGGACATCTGGTGTTGTAGCGCCGGCAAGTCCCGCCTGAGCTCTCGCTGCATAGAGCGACGTGGGACAGCCCCCGCTCGAGCTGTCCGGTCGCAGTCGAAGCTCCGACTTGCATTGTGCCGAACGCGAACCATAGCTGGAGCTCCGCTCCGCCGGACAGCCGAGGACGGCCGCTCGCCCACGTGGCACTGCGTGAGAAACTAGCTCGCTGCGGAACCCCAAATACATAGTAAAGTGGTAGTAGAGCTGTGCTTGCCACGCTTCAGGAAGGCAACTGACTTTTGAATTCCAGCATTCGCAATATCGCCATCATCGCCCACGTAGACCACGGCAAGACCACGCTGGTGGACGCCATGCTGCGCCAGAGCGGCACTTTCCGCGCCAACGAGCACCTGATCGAGCGCGTCATGGACTCCAACGACCTGGAGCGCGAGCGCGGCATCACCATCCTGGCCAAGAACACCGCCATCTTCTATCACGACATCAAGATCAACATCGTGGACACGCCCGGCCACAGCGACTTCGGCGGCGAAGTGGAACGCGCGCTCAAGATGGTGGATGGCGTCATGCTGCTGGTCGACGCCAGCGAAGGTCCGTTGCCGCAGACCCGCTACGTGCTGAGCAAGGCGCTCGAAGCGCATCTGCCGCCGATTCTGGTGATCAACAAGATTGACCGCTCCGATGCGCGTCCGCAGGAAGTGTTGAACGAAGTCTACGACCTGTTCATCGACCTCGACGCCAAAGAAGAGCAAATCGACTTTCCGGTTCTCTACACGAACGCCAAAACCGGCACTGCGTCCACCGACATCAAAGGCGGCGGAGAAAATCTGCAGCCGCTGTTCGAAGCGATCGTCAAGACCATCCCCGAACCCAAGGGCGATCCCGCGGGGCCGCTGCAGATTCTGGTGGCCAATCTCGACTACAGCGACTACCTCGGCCGCCTCGCCATCGCGCGCGTGTTCAACGGCACCATGCACACCGGCGAGGATGTGGGCATCGCCAGGCTGGACGGCACGCTGCACAAAACCAAAATCACCAAGCTGTTTTCATTCTCCGGCCTGAAGCGGGTCGACATCACGGAAACCGCGCTGGGGGACATCATTGCGGTCGCGGGCGTGGAGGGCATCACCATCGGCGAAACCATCACCGACGCCGAGAATCCCTCTCCGCTTCCCCACATCGCGATTGATGAACCGACCATCGCCATGCTGTTCACGGTCAACACGTCGCCCTTCGCCGGTCGCGAGGGCACCTATGTCACTTCCAGAAATCTGCGGGAGCGATTGCAGAAAGAGCTTTTGACCAACGTCTCCCTGCGCGTGGAAGACACCGACAGCACCGATTCCTTCGTCGTGATGGGACGCGGCGAGCTGCAGCTTTCCATCCTGATCGAGATGATGCGCCGCGAAGGCTTCGAACTCATGGTGGGCAAGCCGGAGATCGTCACCAAGCGCGTGGACGGCAAGCTGATGGAGCCGATCGAGAAGCTGACCGTCGACGTGCCGGAAGAGTTTGTCGGCGTGGTGATGGAACAACTGGGCGCGCGCAAGAGTGAAGTCCTCAACATGCACAATCACGGATACGGGCGCGTGCGCATCGAGTTCCGCGTCCCCAGCCGCGGACTGATCGGCCTGCGCAGCCAGCTGCTCACCGACACGCGCGGCACGATCGTGATGAACTCCCTGTTCGACGGCTACATCGAGTGGCAGGGCGAAATTCCGCACCGGCTGACCGGAGCGCTGGTGTCGGATCGCAACGGCGTCACCACGCCTTACGCTCTTTACAACCTGCAGGAGCGCGGCGAACTCTTTGTCGGCCCCACCATCGATGTGTACGAAGGCATGATCGTCGGCGAAAACGCGAAAGACAACGACCTTGACGTGAACGTCGTGCGCGAGAAAAAGCTGACCAACATGCGCTCGTCGACGTCCGACATGGCGATCCGCCTGGTTCCCTTCCGCAATCTGAATCTCGAGCAGGCCATCGAGTTCATCACCGACGATGAATACGTCGAAGTCACTCCCAAGTCGCTGCGCCTGCGCAAGAAAATCCTCCAAGCCAACAAACGCGGCAAGAAAACTTCGATGGTCGCGGTAGAAGAATAAAGGATGCCCCACCCTGGTCTCTGCGTTTTTTGGAGAGACAGGGTGGGACTCTGGTCGACCACACACTTCTCTTTCCCGTTCGAGGAAGAAGCCCTCGACGATGGCCCCCTCTCGATGAAACGAGGAGTATCGACATGGTATCTACAGTGGTGTATACTTTGTATCATTATGGCCGGAACACAAATCGTGAAGTGGGGGAATAGCCTGGCGGTCCGAATTCCCAAGCCTTTGGCTGAAGAGGCGGGGCTGACCGAGGGCGATCGGGTCCTGATGGAGGCTGCGGACGGGCAGATCGAGCTGCGCCGCGCTGACCAGCCTCCGAGTTTGCGCGAACTGGTCGCGCAGATCACTCCGGAGAACCGTTACGGCGAAACCTCTACCGGCAAGGAACGCGGCAAGGAAGCGGTGGAATGGTAGCCCGCTATGTGCCGCGGGCCGGGCGACGTGGCATGGATAGACTTTGATCCCCAAAGCGGGCGCGAACAGGCCAGGCGGCGTCCTGCGTTGGTGTTGACCGATCAAAGCTACAATCGCGCCAGCGGCCTGGCCGTAGTCTGTCCCCTGACCAGCCAGCGCAAGGGTTATCCCTTTGCTCTGTCCGACGGTGGTAGACAAAGTGGAAGGGGCAGTTCTGGTGGACCATCTGAAGAGCCTGGACTGGGCTGCTCGACGTGCGGCATTTCATTCCAAGGCGGATCCCGCACTGTTGAGAAAGGTGCGCGATTATGTTGCGGTGCTGCTGGGAATCCGTTAATTCTGTAGCTTGATAGCTGGCTCGAATGCCCGAGAGCAAAGATAAGCCGCTCAAGATGTTTGTCGTCCCCTGCAGTTGCGGGACGACCTTCGCCGTCTCCGAAAACTACGATCGCCAGGGAACCGCCTGGAGCCGATATCTGAAATGTCCCCAGTGTGAGAAGCGGCACGATCCCAAAGAACCGCCTGCTTGCAGATCGGCTACCAGCGCGACGGATATTGGAAGGTCGACAAGTGTTAGCCGGATAGCTCAGATGAGCACTGAAGCGATGCGGAGAACCAGGCGCATCCGGTGCGCGTCGCCGTTGTGGGTGTCGGCAACGTGGGTGCGACCTTTGCCTATGCCTTGCTGCTCGAGCGGACTGGCCTCGGAAATCGTGCTGATCGACGCCAACCGCGCCAAGGCGGAAGGCGAGGCCATGGACCTCAATCACGCCGTGCCCTTCACTCATCCCACGCGAAGTGTGGGCGGGCGACTATTCGGACTGCGCCGGCGCATCGGTCACCGTCCTGGCGGCGGGCGCGAGTCAGAAACCGGGCGAAACTCGGCTGGATCTGATCAAGAAAAATGCCGCGATCTGGCGCGAGATCATACCCGAGGTGGTGAAGCACAATCCCAGCGGCGTACTGCTGATCGCGACCAATCCGGTGGATGTGCTGACCTACGCGGCGTGGAAACTCTCCGGATTGCCGGCCGAGCGCGTGATCGGCTCGGGCACGGTCCTGGACACGGCGCGCTTTCGCTATCTGCTCAGCCAGCACTTCGGTGTCGATGCTCGCAGCGTCCATGCCTACATCATCGGCGAACACGGCGACAGCGAAGTGCCGGTGTGGTCGCTGGCCAACATCGCCGGCATGCGTCTGCAGGAATTCTGCAAGGCCCAAGACTTGCCTTACGATCCGCAGAGCGATGGAAGAAATCTTTCTCCAGACGCGGGACGCGGCGTACCGCATCATCGAGTGTAAGGGCGCGACCTACTATGCCGTGGCCGCCGGACTGATGCGCATCACTCAGGCCATTCTTCGCAACCAGAGCACCGTGCTTTCGGTTTCCAGCCTGATCGACAATTATTACGGAATGAGCGACGTCTGTTTCAGCCTGCCCACGGTGATCGATCGCAGCGGAGTCGAGAAGCGTGCTTCGCCTGCGAACTGAGCCCGGAGGAGACTCGAGAAGTTGCGCCACTCGGCCAGCAGTGCTGAAAGCGGTGATCGGAAAACTGGAGCTCAGCTGACAGTCGATTTCAGGCGTCCTTCGTGGAGTGTTCGCCGGGCTCTGCATCCGAAGAATTGAACCGCAAAGACCGCTAGGAGTCACGCCTGCCACGGAATGACTTCCCATCCTGGAAAGACCTGCTATACTTCCCCACGCATTTGACTGTTCCTCTGCTCCGGCTGTAAGACGGCCAACCAGCCTTCGCTTTTCCGCCGAAGTCAGTCACTCTCAGATAGCTCAATTAGAGGCGATTCGCTTGAAGAATATTTTCGTTGGGAACCTCGACTTCAACACTTCGGAAGAAGAACTGCGGCAGATGTTCGAGGCACACGGACAGGTAGACCGCGTCAGCATCATGACCGACCGGGACACCGGCCGTTCGCGCGGGTTCGGATTTGTGGAGATGACCAACGCCGAAGAAGGAGACAAAGCCATTGCCGCCTTGAACGGCACTCAGCTCGGCGGCCGCACGCTGAACGTCAACGAGGCGCGTCCCAAGGTGGAGCGCGGCGGCGGGGGGCGGCGGCAGAGATCGCGGTGACCGCGGTGGTCGTGGCGGTGGTGGTGGAGGCGGTAGGAACCGCTACTAGACCGGCAAGCTTTCCAAGTCAGATCCCGCCCGTTCCGCGAAGCAAGCCTCACCGCTGTCGCTGCAGAGTCTGAAATTCGACAGCGGCGGCTCTATACCGGGACCCGTTAGGTTAAGACTGTCTTATTCGGCTCCCAGGATCTCGCTCTCCAGTCTTGAGTTGTCCGATCCGGCTGACCGATTGATGGTCAAAGCTCCCGGGATGTAAACTGAAGCCAAGGCGCCCGTAGCTCAGTTGGATAGAGCGATTGCCTCCGGAGCAATAGGTCGGGAGTTCGAATCTCTCCGGGCGCACCAGATTTCCTCTTCTGCTTCGATCACATTCCCTGTCTGACACTTAGCTCCAGAGCTGCGGACTGATCGCTCGATTGTCACGGTGAGACAGATTATCAGATGAAAAATCGCGCGGACCAAGTCGTAGCTTATCCGAAGCGGCTGCTGGCCGGGCGCCGGAAAGCGCCCATGAAATCGTCCAGTTCCTGCAGGGTGAACGGCTTACGCAACACTGGAGATCCTGTGACAAAGGCGTAGTGCTGGTCAGGATTCTTGCGCCGTATGTCATCGATAAATTTGGACCCGCCGCCTGCGGAACCGCGCACGAATCTCGTGCTGATCAACACAACATCGAACGGACCCTTTTCGGAATAGGCGCGAAAAGCCTCATTGCAGTTTGAGGTGAGCTCAACCTTGTAGCCCAGCCGGGTGAGCATGACGCCCATGACCTTCTGCGTAGTTTCTTCAGCTTCAACAACCAAAATTTTCATGGGCTCCTTTCTCCAACAGCAAAGTGCCTCCCTTGCTATTTTATCGAGACTCTTCGCCCCAGCCACGTTCAGGTCACTCTGGCTGGTGACTATAGTCATCTTGTTCCAGGAGCGACATCCTGCTTCAATCTAGTGAAGGCGTAACCAAAGTTCTCGGGGAATAGTTTCTTCGTCCTATGACTGATCCTAAGTATTCCGGCACGGGTGCGGACTGGACACAACTGCTGACCGATCCGGCCCTGGTGAGTCATCTGGGAGAACTGCTTCAGGTTTATCGCGAAGCTCGCGCCTGAGAAGCGCGATCAGGCTCTGCTCGAGGCGATGCGCAACATCAAGGGTCGGTAGCGACGAAAGCCCGCAGGCCGCCGCCTCCAAAGCCACTGCCAGTGGCACAAGCCACGCCGGCTGCACGCCAGCCGGCAGCCCGCTGCGCCGGTGGCAACCAGCCCCGCGGCCAGCCCGCCGTTTGAACCGGACATATTCACCCCCACCTGGGGTCAGGACCGCCGCCGCCACGCCCGCATGAAGTGCTTCGTCGCGGTCGAGCTGCGCCTGGGCAACTCCGCCGTGCCGGTCTGGGGAAATTTGTCCAACACCGCATTAGGTGGATGTTTCGTCGAGACTGCCACGCCGGTGCCTTCCGGAGTGAATGTAGAAATCGGTCTTTGGCTGGCCAACGGAAAGATCTGGATCAAAGGACTCATCCTGACCGGAATCGTCACCAAGAGCAGTCCATCGTTCGGAGTGCGAATCAAGTTTTCCGAACTCGAACCCACCGAACGTGAAAACCTGCGCCACTTTCTCAAATTCGTCGAAAGCACGACCAAGGGCTACAACACCGAGAACGGGTACCTGGCCCAATTGAAGCGCTAGACAGCCAATCGACCTCCTGACATCCGCATTCACAAGAAATCACAAAACTTGTCCCCATACAGGGACATCTCTAACCTGGCCTGAAAGCATCCTGATAATGCTAGGGGTCGCAGCGACTCGCTAACACGCGGGCCTCGGCACAGCCTCCGAGAGAAATTGGTAGACTGCTTATGACGGAATACAGGGATTTCCCGTTTCTACAGGCGTTATTGAGGAGGAGTGTACTTCCACCGGCCGTCGGCTGATAACGTACCCTCCATAGGGAAGGTCTCCCATGGCAGTGAGCGAGCAAACCTTAGCGACCGGCAAACAACTGGAAACGCTGTGCATCAACACCATCCGCACCCTGGCGATGGATGCCGTGCAGCAGGCGAACTCCGGACATCCGGGCGCGCCCATGGCGCTGGCGCCGGTGGCCTACTGCTTGTGGCAGCAATTCCTGCGCTACGATCCCGAAGATCCGATCTGGCCCAACCGCGACCGCTTTGTGCTTTCGAACGGCCACGCCTCCATGCTGCTCTACGCCATGCTCTACCTGGCGGAAGTGCGCGGCGTAAATCCCGAGTACGAACGCCTGGGCGATTTCGCAGTCACGCTGGACGACATCAAGAAATTCCGCCAGCTCGACAGCAAGACTCCTGGACATCCCGAGTATCGCTGGACTGCGGGCGTTGAAACCACCACCGGCCCTCTCGGCCAGGGAGTCGGAAACAGCGTAGGCATGGCGATTGCCGGCAAGTGGCTGGCGGCGCACTACAACCAGCCTGGCTTTGAGATCTTCAATTACAACGTCTACGCGGTGTGCGGCGACGGCGACATGATGGAAGGCGTTGCCAGCGAAGCGGCGTCCCTGGCCGGCCATCTCAAGCTCTCCAATCTGTGCTGGATTTACGACGACAATCACGTCACGCTCGATGGCCTGGCGAACGTGTCGTTCACCGAAGATGTGGGCGAGCGCTTCGAAGGCTACGGCTGGAACGTGCTGCATGTCACCGATGCGAATGATCTGGAGATGCTGGCCAAGGCTTACAACGGCTTCCTGCAGACCAAAGACCGTCCGACGCTGATCCGCGTCAACAGCCACATCGGCTACGGTTCGCCGCACAAGCAGGACACCAGCGCCGCTCACGGCGAGCCGCTGGGAGAAGAAGAAGTCCGGCTGGTGAAGAAATTCTACGGCTGGCCCGAAGACGCCAAATTCCTGGTGCCTGACGGAGTGCTGGAAACTTTCCGCAACGGAATTGGCAAGCGCGGACGCGAATTGCGCGAGAAGTGGGAAGCGCTGTTCGCGGAATACGGAAAGAAATTTCCCGAACTCGCGGACCAGATCAAGCGCATGCAGCATCGCGAACTTGCCCGAGGGATGGGACAAGAACCTGCCCACCTTTCCGGCCGACGCAAAGGGCATCGCCACTCGCGAAAGTTCAGGCAAAGTTCTGAATGTGGTGGCGGAGAATGTTCCCTGGCTGGTGGGCGGCTCGGCCGACCTGGCCGGCTCCGACCGGACCACGGCTCAAGTTCGATGGCGCCGGAGATTTTCAGGCCGGCAGCTATGGCGGACGCAATCTGCACTTCGGCGTGCGCGAACACGGCATGGCCGCGGCCTTGAACGGCATGGCGGTGTCCAAGATCCGGCCTTTCGGCGGCACGTTCTTCAACTTCAGCGACTACATGCGGCCGTCCATCCGCCTGGCCGCGCTCATGGAGATTCCCACGATTTACGTCTTCACCCACGATTCCATCGGCCTGGGTGAAGATGGTCCCACGCACCAGCCGATCGAGCAACTGGCGTCGCTGCGTGCCATGCCCGGGCTTGATGCTGATGCGCCCGGCGGACGCGAACGAAGTGGTGGAAGCCTGGAAAGTCATCATGCAAGCTGCGAGCATGAACCGGCGGCGCTGGTGCTTAAGCCGGCAGGCCGTGCCCACCTTCGATCGCTCGAAATATGGCTCCGCGTCAGGTGTCGCCAAGGGCGCATACATCCTGGCCGATGCCGCCGACGGCAAGCCGGAAGTGATTCTGATGGGCACTGGCAGCGAAGTTTCGCTGTGCGTCAGCGCCTACGAGCAGCTGAAAACGAAGGCATCAAAGCCCGCGTTGTCAGCATGCCTTCGTGGGATCTCTTCGACAGCCAAAGTGACGAGTACAAAGCCAAAGTCCTGCCGCCCGAGGTGAAAGCGCGGGTCGCGGTGGAGCAGGCCGCCACCTTCGGCTGGTCGCAGTATGTCGGCCCGACCGGCACAGTCATAGGAATGCGCCGATTCGGAGCTTCGGCTCCGATCAAGGATTTGCAGAAGAAGTTCGGGTTCACCACCGAGAACGTAGTCGCGGCGGCCCGAAAAGCCATTGGAAAATAGCAGTCGTCAGTCGTCGGTCGTCAGGCAGTCACGCTGAGAACTGACGACCGAAGACTGACAACTGATTGATAAAAAAGAGAGGTTTTATGCAACCAGTAGGAGTTCTCGAAACCGCCAAAGCAACCAATCCCCTCAAAGATCTGCTGAAGTTCGGCCAGTCAGTCTGGCTGGACTACATCCGCCGCGACCTGCTCACCAGCGGCGAACTGAAGCGCCTGATCGACGAAGACGGCCTGCGCGGCATGACCTCCAACCCGGCCATCTTCGAGAAGGCCATCACCGGCAGCACGCTTTACGACGATCTGCTGAACTCGCTTGCGCTCGCGCACCGATCTCGACGCCAAGGGCGCTACGAAATTCTCGCCATCCGCGACATTCAGGATGCCGCCGATATTCTGCGGCCGGTGTACGACAGCACGAAGCGCCGCGACGGCTACGTCAGCCTCGAAGTCTCGCCCTATCTCGCCCGCGACACCAAGGGCACGCTCGAAGAAGCGCGCCGGCTGTGGAAGGCCGTCGGTCGCGAGAATGTAATGATCAAGGTTCCCGGCACGGCCGAAGGCATCCCGGCATTCCAGCAAGCCATCAGCGAAGGCATCAACATCAACGTCACCCTGCTCTTCGCGCAGGACGTCTACGAGAAGGTGGCGGAAGCCTACATCGCCGGCCTGGAGCAATTCGCGCAGGAATGGCGGCGACGTCAGCAAGATGGCCAGCGTGGCCAGCTTCTTCATCAGCCGCATCGACACGCTGGTCGATGCCATCATCGACGCCAAGCTCAAAGCTGCCAAAGATCCGCGCGAGCAGGAGCAGCTGAAGAGCATTCGAGGGCAAAGTCGCGATCGCCAACGGCAAGCAGACCTACGAGAGATATCAGGAGATCTTCGGCACCGATCGCTGGAAGGCGCTGGCCGCCAAGGGCGCGCAGACGCAGCGCGTGCTCTGGGCCAGCACCAGCACCAAGAATCCGGCCTACCGCGACGTGCTGTACGTCGAAGAACTGATCGGGCCGGACACGGTCAACACCATTCCGCCGGCCACCCTCGATGCCTTCCGCGATCACGGCAAGCCGCGCGCAGAGCCTGACCGAGAATGTCGACGCGGCCCATGAGACGATGGAAACCGTCGCCAAAGCTCGGCATTTCCATGAAGGAAGTCACCGACAAGCTCACCGACGACGGAGTCCGCCTCTTCGCCGAGGCCTTCGACAAACTGCTCGCGGCGGTCGAAAAGAGCTCGAAATCCAAATGAGCGCCAAAGTCAGCCTGCCAGACCTACAAACTGCCCGAGGCCCTGGCGGCCGCGGTAAAGACCAACATCGACGACTGGCGTGCCGGCGGCAAGGTTCGCCGCCTGTGGCAGCGCGATGCGTCGCTCTGGACCGGCGACCGACGAAGCCAAGTGGCTGGGCTGGCTCGGCATCACCGAGGAGCAGATCGCGCACAGCGACAAGCTGCGCGCCGCAGTCGCAGACGTGAAGAAAGAAGGCTTCACCGACATCCTGCTGCTCGGCATGGGCGGATCGAGCCTGTGCCCGGAAGTGCTGCGCGTGACTTTCGGCAAGATCGCCGGCTTCCCCGAACTGCACGTGCTCGATTCCACCGATCCGGCGCAGGTCAAGGCATTCGAGAACAAGATCGATCTGGCGAAGACGTCTGTTCATCGTCTCCAGCAAGTCCGGCACCACGCTCGAGCCGAACATCTTCAAGCAGTACTTCTTCGAACGCGTGAAGCAGACCATCGGCGCGGACAAAGCCGGCAGCCGCTTCATCGCCATCACCGATCCCGGATCGAAGATGCAGCAGGTCGCCGAGGCCGATCACTTCCGCCACATTTTCCTCGGCCTGCCCAGCATCGGCGGACGCTACTCCGCGCTCTCGAATTTCGGCATGGTGCCGGCAGCGGTCATGGGCCTGGACATCGAACCGATTCCTCGACCGCACCGCAGGAAATGGTCGAGGCCTGCGGAGCCGGCGTTCCCGTCGAACAGAATCCCGGGAGTCGTGCTCGGAGTCGATCCTCGGGACCGCGGCCCGCAACGGACGCGACAAGGTCACCATCATCACCTCGCCCGGAATTTCCGATCTCGGCGCGTGGCTCGAGCAGTTGCTCGCCGAATCCACCGGCAAGCAGGGCAAGGGCATCATCCCGGTCGATCGCGAAGACGCTCGGGGCGCCCGAGGTCTACGGCAACGATCGCGTGTTCGCCTACGTGCGCCTGGAGTCCGCGCCGGACGCGGCGCAGGACGCCAAGGTCGCCGCGCTCGAGAAGGCCGGGCATCCGGTGGTGCGCATCGCGGTCGGACGACATCTACGATCTCGGCCAGGAATTCTTCCGCTGGGAGATCGCGACCGCCGTGGCCGGATCCATCATCGGCATCAACGCCTTCAATCAGCCCGACGTCGAAGCCAGCAAGATCGCCACGCGCAATCTGACCGACGGAATACGAGAAGACCGGTTCCCTGCCCGCGGAGAAGCCCGTTCTCGAGGATGACGGCATCAAGCTCTTCACCGATGCGAAGAATGCCGATGCGCTGGCGAAAGCCGCAGGCAGCGATAAATCGCTGGCGGGATATCTGCGCGCTCATCTGGATCGCGTCGGCGCCGGCGATTACTTTGCCCTGCTCGCCTACATCCAGATGAACGCAGGAGCACGAAGCGCTGCTGCAGAAACTGCGGCACGCGGTGCGCGACAAAAAGCGAGTGGCCACCTGTCTGGGATTCGGTCCGCGATTCCTGCACTCCACCGGTCAGGCTTACAAAGGTGGACCGAACAGCGGAGTCTTTCTGCAGATCACCTGCGACGACGCCGCGGATCTTGCCGGTGCCCGGACAGAAATACACGTTCGGCGTGGTCAAAGCGGCGCAGGCGCGCGGAGATTTCCAGGTGCTCGCCGAACGCGGCCGCCGCGCGTTGCGCGTGCATCTGGGCAAGGATCTCGCAGTCCGGGCTCGACCACTCTGGCGGCGGCGTTTCAGCAAGCTCTAAGCTGAGTTTCGCCCCGGTATACCTGCACTGGTTCAGGCTGTAACCACGGAAAGCAGTAGCGCGTGTCTATAGAAACGATTTAATATTGGATAAGGAGCGGATTTATGCGACTGGGAATGGTCGGTCTGGGCAGAATGGGCGCGAACATGACGCGCCGCCTGATGCGCGGCGGACACGAAGTTGTGGTCACCGACCTGAGTGCCGACAACGTCAAGAAGATGGCCGGCGAAGGCGCGATTGCGTCCGCGTCGCTCGATGATTTCGTCAGCAAACTGGGCAAGCCGCGGGTCGCGTGGCTGATGGTTCCGGCCGGCGCTCCGACCGAGCAGACCGTGCAGGCCCTCGCCCAGCGCATGCAGGCGGGCGACATCCTCATCGACGGCGGCAACTCCTATTTCAAAGACGATGTCCGCCGCGCCGCGAGAGCTCAAGGAAAAAGGCATTCACTACGTCGATGTCGGCACCAGCGGCGGCGTCTGGGGCCTCGAACGCGGCTACTGCATGATGATCGGCGGGCCGAAAGAAGTCGTCCAGCAGCTCGATCCGATTTTCAAGACGCTGGCTCCCGGACGCGGCGATATTCCGCGCACGCCGGGCCGCGAGAAGATGCCGGGCACCGCCGAAGAAGGCTACATCCACTGCGGCCCGTCCGGCGCGGGACACTTCGTGAAGATGGTGCACAACGGAATCGAGTACGGCCTGATGCAGGCCTACGCCGAGGGCTTTGACATCTTCCGCAACGCCACCAGCAAAGAGGTTCCGGAAGAGCATCGCTACGATCTGAATCTGGCCGACATCGCCGAAGTCTGGCGGCGCGGCAGCGTGGTCAGTTCGTGGCTGCTCGATCTGACCGCCATGGCGCTGGCCGAAAATCCCACGCTCTCCGAGTACACCGGCTTCGTGCAGGATTCCGGCGAAGGCCGCTGGACCATCCAGGCCGCGATCGACGAAGCAGTTCCCGTCGACGTGCTTTCGGCGGCGCTGTACACCCGCTTCCGTTCGCGGCAGGAACACACGTTCGCGGAGAAAATGCTCTCCGCGATGCGGCAGAAATTCGGCGGTCACGTCGAGCTAACCGCCGCCGCTAAGCAAAACGGCATAAGCATTTCCAAGAGATTCCGAAAGTCATGGCCCAGACTGACGTGATGCCCGCACGCAGACGCAGCGGATCGGAAAGCCCGGCGATCCCTGCGCCATGGTGATTTTCGGCGCCAGCGGCGACCTGACCCGCCGCAAGCTGATTCCCGCGCTCTACAACCTGGCGAAAAACGAACTGCTGTCGCGCGAGTTCGCCGTCATCGGCGTGGCGCGCTCGCCCATGTCCACCGAGGATTTCCGCAAGAAAGTCTCGGAAGACATCAAGCAGTTTGCCACCGACAAAGTCGATCCCGATATCTGGGAGTGGTTCGTCCGCCGCATGTACTACCTGAGCGGCGATATGGGCGACAAGAATCTTTATCTCGCAGCTGAAAGATTTGCTCGACAAGGTCGACAAGGACCACTCCACTCACGGCAATCACATGTACTACCTGGCCACCGCGGCGGATTTTTTCGGCCCCGCCGTGGAGCAACTGGCCGCCGTCGGACTGATGCAGGACAGACAGCCAGCACTGGCGGCGGGTGGTCATCGAAAAGCCGTTTGGACACGATCTCGAATCCGCCCGGCTGCTGAACAAGCAACTGCTGCAGGTGGCCGAGCGAAAAGCAGATCTACCGCATCGATCACTATCTGGGCAAGGAAACGGTCCAGAACATTCTGGCGTTGCGCTTCGCCAACGGAATCTTCGAGCCCATCTGGAACCGGCGCTACATCGATCACGTTCAGATCTCGGTGGCGGAAACCGTGGGCGTCGAAAAGCGCGGCGGCTACTACGACAAGGCCGGCGCGCTGCGCGACATGGTGCCCAATCACATCATGCAGCTCATCAGCCTGACCGCGATGGAGCCGCCGGTTTCATTCCGCGCCGACGCGGTGCGCGACGAGCAAGGCAAGATTCTGCACGCCATCCAGCCCATGAGTTCGGAAGACGTGCTGACCAGCACGGTGCGCGGCCAATACGGCGAAGGCATCGTCGGACGGCGAGCGCGTGCCCGCCTATCGCAGCGAGCCCGGCGTTCCGCCGGATTCCAAGACCGAAACTTTCGTCGCCATGAAGCTGCTGATCGATAACTGGCGCTGGGCGGACGTTCCCTTTTATCTGCGCACCGGCAAACGCCTGCCCAGCCGCAGCACGCAGCATCGTCATCCAGTTCCGCCGCGCTCCGTTTGTGCTGTTCCGTGACACGCCGGTCGAGAATCTGATGCCCAATCAACTGGTGCTGCACATTCAGCCGGAAGAAGGCATCTCGCTGCGCTTTGCCGCCAAGGTTCCCGGGCCCGGCCATGCGGCTGGGCGCGGTGAACATGAACTTTGAATATGCCGACTATTTCGGAGCTCAGCCCAGCACCGGCTACGAGCGCCTGCTGCACGATTGCATGATCGGCGACGCCACCTTGTTCCAGCGCGCCGACATGGTCGAAGCCGGCTGGTGCGTGGTCAGCCCGGTGCTCGATGTCTGGAAAGCCCTGCCGCCGCGCAATTTTCCCAACTACGCCGCCGGCACCTGGGGCCCGAAAGAGGCCGAAGATCTGCTGGAGCGCGACGGCCGCCACTGGAGGAACTTCGAGAAATGATTCTGGCAGGCGACATCGGAGGTACCCATGCTCGGCTGGCATTCTTCGATGTCGTGGATGGCCGCTTCAGCCTGGTCTCCGCTTCCATCTTTCCCAGCCGCGAGTACTCCGGCCTGGACGAGATCGTTGCCAAGTTCGTCGATACCTCGAACCTCCATCCGGACACTGCCTGCTTCGGCATCGCCGGTCCGGTGCGCAACGGCCGGGTGGAAGCCTCCAATCTTCCCTGGATCATCGAATCCAAGCGCCTGGCGGATGAACTCAAGATCAAGAAAGCATTTCTGATCAATGATCTCGAAGCCAATGCCTGGGGCATTCCCGCGCTCGATGCCAAGGATGTGGTGGCGCTCAACCAGGTGAAGGGACAGCCCGTCGGCAATCAGGCGGTGATCGCCGCTGGCACCGGACTGGGAGAGGCCGGGATGTATTGGGACGGCGCGCAGCATCACGTTTTTGCCTGCGAGGGCGGCCACGCGGATTTCGCTCCGCGCAATCCAGCTGGAAGTGGAGCTGTTCAACTATCTTCGCACCCGCTTCGGTCACGTCAGCTATGAACGAATCGTTTCCGGTCCGGGCCTGGTCAATGTTTTCAATTTTCTGCGCGACACCGGGCGGGGCACGCCGCCGCAGTGGCTGATCGACGAAATGGCCCACTCCGATCCGGCGGCGGCAATTTCCCGCGCCGGCATGGATGGCAAATGCGTCACTATGCGAACAGGCCCTCGATTTGTTTGTCTCGATCTACGGGGCCGAAGCCGGCAATCTGGCGCTCAAGATCATGGCGACCGGCGGGGTTTATCTGGGCGGAGGTATCGCTCCCAAAATGCTGTCGAAACTTTCCGGGCCGCTGTTCATGCAGGCCTTCACCGGCAAGGGCAGGATGCAAGCCCTGCTGGAATCGATGCCGGTCAGGGTAATCACCAACGACCGGATCGCGCTGCTGGGCGCCGCGCGCTGCGCTCATGGTCAAAACGAGCGGCGTGAGAGACTCAACATGCCGGCTCAACCGGAAATTCGCATTCTCAAGACTGCCAGCAGAATTGTTTGAGGCCGCGGCAGCGGAGTTCGCGGCTCAGGCCTGCCGCGGCGGTACGGGCCCGGGGAAGATTCACGGTCGCTCTCTCCGGCGGCTCAACCCCGAAGACGGCTCTATGCCCTGCTGGCCACCAAGCCCGACATCCCGTGGGACAAGATTTATTTTTTCTGGGGTGACGAGCGCCACGTCCCGCCCGATCATCCGGAGAGCAATTACCGCATGGTCAACGAAGCGCTGCTGTCGAAGGTCCCAGTGCCGCCGGAAAATATTTTTCGCATTCACGCCGAGGAAAAAGATGCGGCAGCGGCGGCTCTGCAATACGAGCAAACCCTGAAAGATTTTTTCCATCTCTCCCCGGGAGAGTTTCCCCGCTTCGATCTTGATCCTCCTGGGCATGGGTCCCGACGGACACACCGCTTCCCTCTTTCCCGGCAGCCCCGCGCTCAACGAACGCCAGCGCCTGGTGGTCGCCAACTGGGTAGAGAAATTCAACACTGACCGGCATCACCTTCACTTTTCCCGGTCCTGAATGCCGCCGCCATCGTGATGTTCCTGGCCAGCGGACCCGACAAAGCCCCCATCCTTCACGAAGTGCTGGAGAACAGCAGCGCCAATCTTCCTTCGCAAAAAGTGCAACCGACAAACGGCAGATTACTATGGCTGGTAGACAGTGCAGCGGCAACCGGTTTGTCCCGCTGATACTCTCAGGGTGCCCCGTCCAAGCTCCGCTTGGACGGGGCACCCTCTAGAGTAGCCTATCCGTTTAGAACACCGGTGTCAGATTGTGTTTCTTGGAATACATCTTGCGGTCTACGGCGCGCAGGACATCTTCGGCGTCGGAGCCGGTGACATAGGGCGCCAGGGCGTAGCTGAAGGAAAGTTCGTATTCCTTCTTGCTGGCACAGATTCCAATGATCCACTTCCCGGAGAAGGCGATGGACGGGCGCATCGGCGTGCTCTTCACTCGTGTCCGGCAGCATGACCAGGAACTGATCTCCGCCCTGGCGAAATGCGAGGTCGGCGCCGCGGAAGACCGTTCTTCAGGATTTTGGCAAACTCAACCAGAACCCGGTCTCCTTCGACCGCTCCGAACTTGGACTGGTGATGCCGCTGAACCCGTTCAACTCCAGAGCCATAAACGTCAGGCTGCTTCCCAGTCGGTTGGAGCGCGCCACCTCTCGCGGAACCAGTTCGTTCAAGGCCCGGCGGTTCAGAAGTTGGGTGAGCGGGTCGATCAGCGAAAGACTCTCCAGCCGTTCGTTCAAAACCAGTTCGCGAATCAGGGCGAGGCGAGTGGTGTTCAGATTGCGCTTTTGCGACAGCAGATAAATATTGAATAACAGGATCAGGGAGATCAGTCCGAAAAAGAGTTGCGGCAAATAGGAGTGTTCAACGTGGATGACGCGCTGCGCCCAGACCAGGTTGGGCAGAACCAGAGCCAGCAGGCCCGAGGTCAGCACCAGGATTACCAGAATTCCGATGGACCAGAGTTGGAGATCGCGCCCGGAAAGCGCCTGAATCTGCTTCTGGATCTCCTCGGTGCGGGCCAACATGGAGGGCTGGGGCGTGCGATCTTCGGTGGACTCCAACATTCCCCCTCCCGTGGGCCGCAGGTTGTCGCGGCCGTGGAACACTCGTCCTTAGAATTTGTACTGCAGTGGAGGCGTGGATTGGCTGGGAAAAATCTTTCCGCAGTTACCTTCGTAATCAATTTAAAAGGGCGAGGAGCCTCTGCCCGTCCGGGAGGACGCCCCGATCACCGCTTTTGCCTGGCCTCATTCTCTGCGACCTGTGCGAGCCGTGCCTTTACGATTTTTTTCACCAGTGCGGCTGGCAGGGATTTGTCCGCCGGGAAGCGGATGGTGCCTTTAGAGCTATCGAAGGACTTGAGATCTTTCTCGAAAGTTTTTATCACCGACATGCTCATTGGGAACAAGCTGCAATGTTTCGAGAACGCGGCAAATGCCAGCAGCGGCCGTCCTCTGTACCGGAAGGTGGGGATTCGATAGCTGATGTATTCGCTAGCTTCCGGCGCTGCGGCTCGAACGGCCGCGCGAACCCGGTTCAAGGTGCCGCGGGCAGGCTCGGGAACGCCTGCGAGGTATTCTTCCACATCCTTCGCAACCGTCGTACCCTTCGTCGATTTCGCTGGTTTCATACAGCCTGCCTCCGGAGTTGCTGAGCTGGGGCAATGAGCTAGGGATAGTCCACGTTCAGCAGCACGTTGTGTCCGCTTTCCTTGCGGAAGGTGACTTCCACTTTCTGGCCAACCGGCAGCGCGTTTCGCATATCGCCCTCAAGCACCAACAGTCGCGAGGCGCTTCCGCCATCCACAAGAGTCACGACGGATTTGTTGGGCTCACCCACCCCGGATTCGTAGAACTGAACGCTTTCCACCTTCCCCCGCTGCACCAGCCCGCCAGAAGCGGTCACAGTAGAAGTACTGGACTTTCCTGTACCGCTGCGGAGTTTGCGTAGTTCGAGAAGAACGTTCAAACCGACGATGCCTGACATGGCCAGCAGGATGAGCGACATAAACAGCCCGTCCACGCTGGTGATCGAACTGTACATCACGATCCACACAATGCCGAGCAACGGGACCAGCGCCAACAGCACAGAGACAAACAGCATCATGGTTTTTTCCGGAAGAGCCGTTTGAAGGCCGAAGTCACGGTCAACAGATTAGCAAAAAAGACTGCTCCGTGTTCGCCTGATTGAGTAGGTACGCTGGGTTGTCACGTGGAGCTCTATGTGTCCGCCTTAACCTTTGTCATCTTGAGCGGAGTAAACGGACGCGCTTGCGAGTCCGTTCATGCAGTCGAAAGACCTGCTGTTGGCTCAAGTCGAGGCTTCGGCTCAGGCGCAGGTATCGCGCCAGTCGCCTATTTCTTTCAGCCCGTCGGCGCGAGTCTGTTCGAACAAGCGCACACGATGGCGCGAGTGCTCAAACTCGTGGATGTCGGCCCAAACTTCAGCCTGCCAGGGCTCATCGTGAATCGCAGATTCACCGCAACTGGCACAGCGTGTGTGCAGCTTGCGAATGAGACGCGCCGGAGCCGCTACCGGGCCTGGAGGCAATTCGATGAAGACGCAGCGTACTTCCTGAATGTCCTCGTTGTCGCCGATGATGTGCTCGTAACGCAGCAGGAAGCCAAAGCCTAATTTTCGGGCTTCGATTTCAGCTTCGGCGCGGGTGTGAAAAGGGCCATATTCCGCCCGCATTTGTTCGGTCGAATCGCAAGCCATCCAAAACGTTTCCCTGTACGCCATCTCTACCTCGTGGGGCCCGCACAGGCTGACTTGGGGGGACAGCGCCGGATGGTCCTGGGACCAACCCCACTCCTGGGAATAGCAATTGGACTGCCGGGCATCGCCGCATAGGCGTCGCTTTTTCAGTAGCTTACACGAGGGACGAATTAGCGCGGCAAAGCCCGAACGCAAGGTTTTGCACCCTTTTCCCACAGTCGTGTCTCTCAATTAGGATGCACCAAGGAGCAACTTCCATGTCGCTTGTATCTTCCCCAATTCGCCGGGTTCTGGCCCTGATCATTGTGCTGTCTTTTGTGACCGCGAATAGCCTGGCTCAGTCGTCAGATAAATCGAAGTCGGGCTCACCCGAGAACCATCTGCCCGACAACCCGGACATCCTGCGACAGATGAACAGCGCGCTCGAAGAGTTGGCCGCCAAAGTCTCGCCCGCAGTGGTGCAGATTCAGACGACCGGATATGGGCCGCTGAATGACAGCGACAGCGACCGGGGAAAGACGGCGCTGATCGTGCGGCAGCACGCGGTGGGTTCGGGCGTGATCGTGGACTCGAACGGTTACATCATGACCAACGCGCACGTGGTCGAAGGAGCACAGCGCATTCGTGTGGCGTTGCCGATGTCGATCGACCGGCCTCGCCGACCAATACTCCCGCCGGGCAGGCGGCGGGTGCTTGACGCCAAGCTGGTTGGGGTCCACAAGGAGAGCGACCTGGCTTTGCTCAAGATTGACCAGACCAACCTGCCCACACTCTCGCTGGAAGAACCGCAAAATCTCCGCGTGGGGCAAATGGTGCTGGCGGTCGGCAGCCCGGAAGGGTCTGCAGAATTCGGTCACCATGGGCGTGATCAGCGCCGTGGCACGCCAGGCCGATCCCACAAAATCTCTGAACTATGTGCAGACCGACGCGCCGATCAACCCTGGCAACAGCGGCGGCCCGCTGGTGGACATGAACGGCGATGTGGTCGGTCTCAACACTTTCATTCTCAGTCAGAGCGGTGGCAGCGAGGGCCTGGGTTTTGCCATCCCGGCGCGCGTGGTTAATTTCGTCTATCACAGCCTGCGCAAGTATGGTCACGTGCACCACGTCGAGATCGGCGCCGGGGCGCAGGAGATCACGCCGACCCTGGCGGAGGGTCTGGGGCTGCCGCAGTCGTGGGGCGTCATCGTTGACGACGTTACGCCTGACGGCCCCGCCGACTCCGCCGGACTGCAGGTGCAGGACATTGTTCTCACCGCCGACGACCGGCCGATTGAAACTATGTCGGCGCTCACCGCCGCCACCTATCTTCATAACCCCGACCGCCCGCTGAAGCTCGAAATTCTGCGCGGCACGGACTCCAAAAGCAGAGAAGAAGATTCTCTACGTCCCTGCCGTCGAAAAGCACGACCAGATGGACCTGCTCATGGATGCGACCGATCCCGAGAAGAGCCTGGTGCCGCGGCTGGGCGTGCTGGCCGTGGATATCACCGATCAACTTCGTGTCTGCGATCGGGACGACCCGTATTCCGGGCGGTGTCGTCGTAGTGGGCCGCGCCGCCAACCTTATCGTGTCCGACAGCGGCCTGCAGACCGGGGACATCATTCACTCGCTCAATACCAAGCCGATTGATTCCGTCGAGACCCTGCGCAGTGCCGTCCGCGACCTTAAGTCCGGGGCTGCGGTGGTCTTGCAGATCGAGCGCGATGGCGGGTTGCAGTATTTGGCGTTTGAGATGGAGTAGGAACTGACATAGAATCGCCGGACACATCGCAGACGTGAGGGCGGGCGTGCACCTGAAATAATCATTCGCTGGACGGGGCGAAGGAGGATCAAGGTGCGAAAACAAAACATTGCATTGGCAGCTACTCTCGTTGGTTTGGCGGGGTTCGATTTCGGCGCGGCATCCCAATCTTCCAGATTGCCGCTAACACCGGTTTCACGTGCGGATCTGTGCGTCACCGAAGGATCGATAACGGAATCCGGGCGCCAGCTTTTCGTAAGCGTCCCCAAAATGCGGGCTTATGTGGATGCCATCACGCCACAGGTTGTCGAAGTCCATTTCAAATATCTGGGCTCAACCGGAAATGAGGCGCGTCTCGGTTCCGGGGAACTGCGCCGCCAGTTTGGTCTGAAGCTGCTGGCTCAGGATGGTTGTAATCTGGTATACGCCATGTGGCGAATCGAGCCCGAGTCGAAACTCGTGGTCTCGGTGAAAAGCAACCCGTCGCAGCACACCAGCGCGGAATGCGGCAATCGCGGCTACCGGAACATCAAACCACGCTTTAGCAAGCCGGTTCCCACCCTGCGCCCCGGAGACGCTTACACGATGCGTGCGGAACTCAGCGCAACAGGGATGAGAGTCTTGGTCGACGACGGGCTGATTTGGCAAGGTTCGGTTGGGCCCGAGGTGCTGAGTCTGACCGGGCCAGTGGGAATGCGTTCGGACAACGCCCGGTTGGAGCTGGAACTTCGGGTTCCTCAGCCCGCAGAGGACAACCCGGAAAAGCGGCAGGCTGTCGATCCGAGGCGGAAGACTCGGACTGATCGGTGCGTGAATTAGCGGGACTGCAAGCTGGGGTTTATCTCTTCCGGACGATCTTTCTCGAACAACACGCTGAACAGTTGAAAGGCGGCGACCGGGATAACCAGAAGGCAGCCCGCCAGGCCAATCATGAAGGTCCAACTCAGGAGGTGAGCGACAAATTTGGCCAAAGAATCAAACATCCTGCGCCCCCGAACACGTTGGCGCATTCTATCACCAGCCCGAGGTAGCGTCGCGGCCAAGGCAAGGCCGTCAGCCTACGGCTCGTTGTCCTTTTTGAACAATGTCCTGAAGTCCTCAATACTGGTCAGGACGACGACCAAGGCAGAGCCAAGCACTCCCACCACAAACATGGCTTCCAGGACGCGAATAGCGATAGTCATCAGCATTTGCCGGATCCGATTCTCCTTACCTAGCTAATCAGTTCGCGCATAAAAAAGTCGTAAAAATCCGCATTCGTAGGAAAATGGGGAATGGCCTCGGTGCGAATGGATAAGTGGCTTTGGGCTGCGCGGTTTTTCAAGACGCGATCCTTGGCTGCACGAGCCTGCCAACTCGGCAGGATTCAATCCGGTGGGCAGCCGGCCAAGGCGGCGCGGGACGTCCGGATTGGAGACGTGCTGCGAGTGACCAACGACGGTGGTGACTTCGACGTTGAAGTGCTGCTGCTCAGCGAGGTGCGCGGACCCGCTTCGGTGGCACAAACCCTCTACCGCGAGACTGAGGCCAGCCGGGAGCAGCGTCTGAAGGTGGCGGCGGAGCGTAAGGCGATGAGGCAGTTCGAAGAATTGCCTGCGGGCAGGCCCTCCAAACGCGATCGCCGGAGAATCATCCAGTTCCGTGGAAGAGTCTGAGCGCTGGTCTGCAATGTGTGCGCGGGCGTCGTCGCCCGTGCGGGCGAGCAACGCTCGCCTGGATTTGCAGGCCCAAACAAAAATGCCTGCGCGCCAATAATTTGGATATCATGCTTCCTCGAAATGGCCCTGGTCCTGAAATATTTTGTGCTCGCATTCAGTGCGCTGCTGCCGGTGATCAACCCTCTCGGCTCGGCACTCATTTTCCTGGGCGTGGTGGGAAGCGCGCCGACCGATGTCTTCCGCAACCTTGCCCGCAAGGTCGCGATTGATACCGTTCTTTTTTTGCTTACGATCGAACTGGTTGGGGCAGCGATATTAACCTTCTTTGGGATCTCGCTCCCCGTGGTGCAACTGGCGGGAGGGTTTGTCCTGGCCGGCATGGGGTGGGGATTGCTGAACGACAAAGATGAAGGAAAGGTCGCAAAGCAGACCGCGGCAGAGAGCAGCGGTGGAACGCTGGGAGACAAGGTCTTTTATCCCTTGACCTTTCCGGTTACTGCCGGGCCCGGTTGTATTGTGGTCATGCTGACCTTGAGTGCACATGCCTCGAAAGCGGCCGTGGTGGACAATGTGCTAGCCCATGTGGGCATCGCGGTCGCGGTTCTGGCGCTTAGTTTCAGCGTGTTCGTCAGCTATACCTATGCTCCCAAAATCACCCAAAAAATCGCGCCCCAGACGGCACAGGGAATCTTGCGGGTGATCGCATTCGTCCTGATGTGCATCGGAGTGCAGATCGCGGCGAACGGCCTGGAAGCTATGATCACCGCGGCGCGAAAGTAGAAGCCACGCGGCAGGGTGACGGAAAAATCCCTTACAATAGAGCTATGAGCGATCCACTCATCATTGCCGGACGCGAGTTTCGTTCCCGCCTCATTGTGGGGACCGGGAAGTACAAATCATTTCAGGAAACCGCGCGGGCGCTCGAGGCCAGCGGCGCCGATATGGTGACCGTCGCGGTGCGGCGAGTGAATCTGGATCGCAGCAAGGAATCGCTGCTGGACTATCTTGATCCGAAGAAATATTTTCTGCTGCCCAACACGGCCGGCTGCTACACCGCCGATGAAGCCATCCGCGCGGCGCGGCTGGGGCGCGAAGTTGGGCTATCCGATTGGGTCAAGCTGGAAGTGATTGGCGACCAGGCGACGCTTTATCCCGATGTGCAAGCGACCCTGGAGGCGACTCGCGTACTGGTGAAAGAAGGCTTTACCGTTCTTCCCTACACTTCCGATGACGTGGTGTTTGCCAAACGGCTGCTCGATGCGGGTGCGGCCGCGGTAATGCCGCTGGGTGCGCCGATCGGCAGTGGTCTTGGGATTCAGAACGCCGCCAACATTCGCATCCTGCGCGAGATGATTACCGGCGTGCCGCTGATCGTGGATGCGGGTGTGGGCACGGCCTCCGATGCCGCCATCGCGATGGAACTGGGAGCGGACGCGGTGCTGATGAATACAGGAATCGCCGCCGCTCAGGACCCGGTTCTGATGGCGGAAGCCATGAAGCATGCAGTGCTGGCCGGACGGCAGGCATATCTTGCCGGACGGATGCCGCGGAAGCTCTATGCGACGGCGAGTTCTCCGCTGGAAGGCGTGGTGCGGTAAAATCAGGTCGGTGAATTCTTTCTGGTAGGGCTCTAAGTTCCAAAACAATTCCCCGCCCTGCCTCTCCAGAAGACGGAGAGACGAGGACGGGGCACCCCGGCTCACCTAGATCACAACATCTTTACGCTTTCCACGTGAATGGAATCGCCTTTGACGTGACCGGTGACGGCTACGTGATGGCCTTCGTGTCCCTTGAGCGCGTCGGCGTTGTCGACGGTCAGGACCTTGTTGTCGCCGTCGGTGACCACGACCGCGGTGGCGCCGCCTTCGATGCACTTCTTGGTGCAGGCGGCAGCGCCGGCATTGGCGCCCTTGGCGCCGCACTTGGAATCGCTGACCCAGCCATTCACCGTCTGGGCTTTGCCCATATCATCGGCTGCGACCACGGCCACCATCAGGAACAGAACGGAGAGGATCATACAGAGCAGTAACAGTTTCTTCATAGATTCCTCGATTTTTGGCGGCCGGAGCCGCAGATTTGGGGTCGGCGCCTATCGCTGCGAGCGCCGGGCTGCTACCTGTATTGACGTGGCGAGACGGCAGTTGGTTACTCGCGAATCCGCAAATCTCGCCTGGATTTCCAGCGAAATATACCACGAACCTGGGGATGAGATGTCAGCAGAATCTCCGCCAAGCCCTCTATTTCTGGGCCGCGTTGGTGGCAGGGATAGAGATCGGCGGAGGCGCGGGAGCTACGTACACGACCTCGCCCGGGCGGGCGTAGTGCAACTGCTCGCGGGCTTCCTTTTCGATGGTCTTGGGGATCGGTTTGCAGGGCCTTGATCTGTGCCGGTGTAGTGGTCGTTTTCCTTCTGCAGTTGGTCGATTTCCTGGCTGCAGGTTTTGGTACTCGGCGCGCTTTTGCCGGTAAACGACCATGCCGTTGGCGCCGAACATCACGTGCAGAAACAGCCAGACCGTGACGCATCGCCACTCCCAGCAGTGGCCAGACGGCGACGGGCGCTGTACAGCCAGGCAGAAGCGGACGCAGCTTCTCCTTCACGCGATGCGATACCGAGAGCCTCGGCCTGCGGGGCATGGTCGACCAGCGCGCTCAGTCCGCGCTGGGCGTGGGGCAATACCCGGATTTCGGTACTGCTTTATTCGAATATCCATTGTTTGGCCGCTGCGCTCAATTTTTCCAGATCTTGCCTGCTGCCGGGCTTCGGAGTAAACCCGAACCACCGGCTCGGTCCCCGACAAGCGGTAGCACACCCACGACCCGTCCCCGAACAGCAACTTCAGGCCGTCGGTACGAACCATCTGGGTGACCTTGCGGCCCATGAGATCGCGTGGGCTCTTTACGTAACTTTTCAGTGAACTTCTCCATGGCCTCCTGCGTCAAGTGAAAGTTCTCGCGCAGACTATAAAAGGAACCAACTTCGGCAAATAGCTCCTTCAATTGCTGGCCCAGTGACTTGCCGCGCTTTGCCACCATTTCGCAGCACAGCAGGCCGGCCAGCACGCCATCTTTTTCCGGGACGTGATGGCGGATCGAGAGGCCAGCGCTCTCTTCCCCGCCGATGGCGATCTTGTCCTGCTTGATGAGTTCGCCAATGTATTTGAATCCCACCGGAGTTTCGTGCAGCTCGACTGCCGTGATGTTTGGCCACGGCATTGATCAGGTTGGTGGTGGCGACGGACTTGGCCACGCCATTTTTCCAGCCACGGCTTTCGACCAGGTAGTCGAACAGCAGGGCGACGATGTAGTTGGGAGTGAAGAAAGTGCCGTCGGCGTCCACAATTCCGAAGCGGTCAGCATCGCCGTCGGTGGCGATGCCGATGTTCGCGTTGGTGGCGCGCATCTGTTCGCGGCATCCGTCGAGCAGGTGGTCGTCCGGTTCGGGAGCGTGTCCGCCGAAGAGCACGTCACGGCAATCGTGGACGGTGGAGACATCGACGCCGGCCTCGCGCAGCAGAGCATCGGAATATCCGCGCGCGGCTCCCCAGAAGGGATCGAAGACCACCCGCAAATTGGCTTTCTTGATGGCTTTGAAGTCGACGATCTCTCGCAGGCGCGCCAGGTAGGCGGCGCGAGGTTCCAAGGCCTGCGCGGTTGACGGACTTTGACGGTGGCCTTCGGCTTGTCGTCTCGCCGGCATCGCTGGCGGCGATTTCCGCTTCGATGCGCTTTGTCACCTCGGGCAGCGCCGGGGCGCCGTCGGGCGTGGAGAACTTGATGCCGTTATACTCCGGAGGATTATGGGAGGCGGTGAAATTGATGGCGCCGTCGGCTTTTTCCTGAATCACGGCGTAAGAGATGGCCGGAGTAGGAGCTGGTTCCGCGATCAGCAGGGGCGTGATGCCGTGGGCGATCAGAATTTCGTCTGGCCATGGCGCAGAAAGTCTCGCCCAGGAAACGCGGATCGCGTCCGACGATGACGCGAGCGCCTGAGGGCTTTTGCGAAACCACGTAACGCGCGATTCCGGTCACCGCGCGGCGCACGTTGGCGAAGGTGAACTCGTCCGCCATGACTGCGCGCCAGCCCGAAGTTCCAAAATGAATTTGCGTGTGGCCATATTCAATCTCCGCTGATCGCGAACCGGTGCTAACCCTTGTCAGCCGCTCAGAATCTGCGAAGGCTGATTCTATATGACAGACAAGATACTCGTCCTCACCACCGCGGGCTCAAAAGACGAAGCCCGCAAGATTGGGCGCGCCCTGGTGGAGCGCCTGCTGGCGGCCTGCGTGAATATCGTGCCGCAGGTGGGGTCCATCTACCGCTGGGAAGGAGAGATCGAAGAGGCCGAAGAGTGGCTGCTGATCATCAAGACGACACGCAGCGCGTTTGAACGGGTGCGGGAGGCGATTCTTGAATTGCATTCTTATGATGTGCCGGAATGTATTTGCGATTTCGATTGACGACGGCAGCGTGAGCTATCTGAGCTGGATTGGGCAATCGGTGAAGTGAAAGAGCCAGTCATTTTCTCGACCGATTTGCTTAACTGGCAAGAGCGGCGATGCGTGGTTAACAAGCCTCCCGGCACCGCCAATTCCGCAGCTTTCATTGACTTGCCGGTTTCGCGGACGTAACATTTTTCGCCAGTGATCGAGCGTACCATTTCGCACTACCGCATCATCGAGAAAATCGGTGGCGGAGGGATGGGTGTCGTCTACAAAGCCGAGGATACCCGGCTGCACCGTTTCGTAGCCCTGAAATTCCTGCCCGATGAAGTTGCCCGCGATCCGCAAGCCCTCAGTCGTTTCCAGCGGGAGGCTGAGGCGGCTTCCGCCCTGAACCATCCCAACATCTGCACCATCTACGACATCGGCGAGGAAGGCAATAACGCCTTTCTCGCCATGGAATTTTTGGAGGGCGTGACCCTGAAGCATCGCATCGCCGGAAAACCATTGGACATCGAGAGCGTGCTTTCGCTGGGAATTCAGATTGCTGATGCGTTGAATGCCGCGCACACCAAGGGCGTGGTTCACCGTGATATCAAGCCCGCAAATATTTTTCTAACCGAGCATGGGCACGCCAAGATCCTTGACTTCGGTCTGGCGAAAGTTATGCCGGTGCGCGGTTCGTCAAGCAAGATTGCAGCCGTCAACCCCATGACAGAGACAATTGATGAGGAGCACCTCACCAGTCCCGGTTCCACGCTCGGCACCGTCGCTTACATGTCGCCGGAGCAGGCCAAGGGCAAGGAGCTCGATGCGCGGACCGACTTGTTCTCCTTCGGCGCAGTGCTATATGAGATGGCGACGGGCACATTGCCGTTTCGTGGCGAAAGTTCTGCGCTCATCTTCAAGGCCATCCTTGACGGGACGCCGACACCAGCGGTGCGGCTGAATCCTGATGTGCCGCCTAAGCTGGAAGACATCATTAATAAGGCTTTGGAGAAAGACCGAGGCCTGCGTTATCAAAGCGCGGCGGATATACGAACGGATTTGCAGCGGCTGAAGCGCGACACCGAGTCAGGCAGGATCGATCTCCCCACTCCATCCGGGCGGCGGATTTCCGCGCGCTTGAGCATAGTGGCGGTGCTGGTAGTGCTGCTCTTGGCCGCGGCGGGCGTCGGACTCTATCGCTATCTGATCCATGCGGCACCGGCCAGTCCCACGGCCTGGGAGCAGATGACATTCTTCACCGATTCCGCGGTCTACCCAGCCCTTTCCCCCGACGGGCGCATGATGGCATTCATCCGAGGAGACAGCGCCTTTATTGGCAAAGGCGAAATCAATGTCAAATTGCTTCCTTCCGGGGATGCGGTTCAACTTACCCATGATTCTCTGCTCAAACTCGCTCCCGCGTTCTCGCCCGATGGCTCGCGCATCACTTACGGAACTTTTGATCCGTGGGATACATGGGAGGTTCCGGTTCTGGGCGGTCAGCCTCAAGTCCTTCTAAGAAATGCGTCCTCACTTTCCTGGATCGACGGTGGTAAACGCTTCCTCTTTTCCGAGATCAAGCAGGGACTTCACATGGTCCTGGTCACCACCGATGAGAGTCGCGGGCAAAGCCGCGATGTTTATGCTGCTCCCGGCGATCGCAGCATGGTTCACCACTCTTATCTTTCCCCGGACGGCCGCTGGGTGCTGGTGGTTGTCATGAATGCTCAGGGTGAGTTGGGGCCATGCCAGGTGGTTCCATTCGATGGGAGTGGAGAAGCCCAGACCGTTGGGCCTCCCCATGGCGCTTGTATCGCGGGCGCGTGGTCACCAGACAGTCGATGGCTCTATGTCAGTTCAAACCAGGGCGGCAGGTTTCACCTCTGGAGACAGAAGTTTCCTGACGGACCGTTGCAACAGGTAACTTCCGGCACCACGGAAGAAGAAGGTATCGCGATGAGTCCTGACGGGAAGTCGCTGCTGACGTCAGTGGGTACCCAGGATAACACCGTGTGGATGCATGACAGTGGCGGAGATCGCCAGATCTCGTCGGAAGGAACCGCATACGGAACTAGCCTCTCCTGGGACGGAAAAAAACTCTATTACCTGATGCAGAGTGGGCAGAACCCGGGAGTCGACCTCTGGTCCACCGAACTTGCGACGGGAAAAAGCGAGCGGGTCGTATCGAGCTCCGCTATTTCGGCTGGCGCGTCCCTCGACTACCGTTACTCGCTCTCGCACGACGACAAGCAGGTCGCGTTTTCCATGAAGGATCAGAACGGGGTTTCTCACGTGTGGATTGCGTCCACTGAGCACCGGTCGTCACCGCGCGAGTTGGTTTCGCCCACCAGCCAGGACTCGCCGTTCTTTCTCCCCAATGGCAATCTGCTATTGCGTTCCTCGGAAGGTGCGCAGAATTTTTTGTACCGGACAACCCCGGATGGCGCCGAACGCAGCAAGGTCATTCCGGATTCGATTCTGGATATATTTTCAGTTTCTCCCGATGGACGCTGGGTAGTGGCAGCGGCCAAGGTGACGAATAACGAACATCCGGCTGCCATCAATGCCTACGCGATGGACGGGGGCCCAGCCATTCTCCTGTGCACGACACTTTGCCGATCCCGTTGGGACACTACAGGGAAGTTTTTCTTTGTCGTCACCGACGCAAGGGGCAGTCCGAATACTTACATCCTGCCTGTAAACCCGGCTCGCGGCATCCCAAGCCTGCCCGCCGGAGGCATCGACATGGGGGGCATGTTGAAGTCAGAAAAAGGGGTCATCTTAATCCCGCAAGAAGTTGAGTCGGCCTCGGGATCGCACACTTACTCCTATACGCATCAGAACACGCGGCGGAATATATATCGCATCCCAGTGCCCGATTAGCTGTGTGAAAACTGGTTCACTCGTGCGAGGGCGGGACGCCCTCACGACAGCCGGCGGGACGCCGGCGCTACAGGACACGATCTCCGTCACGCTCCACGCACTTGGCAACGATCAGCGTGATGTCGTCGTATTGTTCTGCCGGGCTGAACTGCCGAACCTCATCCACGATGGCCGCCAGCAAATCACGCGGGCACAATTCACGATGTCGCCGCAGGGCTTCGGTCAATCGCTGCTCTCCAAACTCTTCACCGGCCGCATTGAACGATTCGGTGATGCCGTCGGTGTAGAGAGCGATGGCGTCCCCGCACAGCAGGCTGCATTCCCCGATCGAGCAATCCCATTCCTTGAACAGACCCAGGACGGTGCAGGTGGAGTCGAGTCGCTCCAGAACGTCATTGTCGCGGAGCAAAAGGCCGGAAAGATGTCCGCAGTTGGCATAGCGCAAACGTTGTGCCTGGTCGTCATATTCAGCGAAGAAGAGCGTGGCGTAGGAGCTGTCGGCTGTGTTGTCATAGAACAGCTGGTTGACCGAGCGCAACAGGCGCTCGGGATCGTCTAAACAAACGATGCACTGGCTGCGCAGATTCGCCTGCAGATTCGCCATCAGGAGAGCGCCGGCAATTCCCTTCCCTGAAATGTCGCCCAGGACGATCCCCAGCCGCTCGTTGCCCAGGTTGAGGAAGTCGTAATAGTCACCGCCAACCTGCCGAGCCTGGAGACACACGCCTGCATAGTCCAGCGTCCGCAGGGGTGGGAAAGTCTGGGGAAACAGTCTGGCCTGTACTCGTTTTGCAATCTCCATCTCGTGAGCAGCACGGCGTTCGGATTCCAGTTTCGTCCGCCGCGGCCCGGCGTTGCGCTTCCACTGCCTGGGTCATCTCGTCGAAGCTGACCAGCGCGAAGGAATTCCGGTCGATATCTTCGAAGCGGGTGAAGACTCCGCCCCAGATTGGGCGTCTGTTTACCCAGCAGCAGTGAAGTTCTTTTCAGCCTCGTCTCCCGCCAGCTGTTGATACTTGACCCGCCTCAGCCGCGGAACGTGGCGAAATCGCACTCCGCGCTTTCTCCACTGAGTGTAGGTGGCCACGACATCTTCGGAAACAAACGCAACCGGCGTAGGTTGGCCGATCAGTTTGTACTCATCCGAGTCAGGTTCAGGTGCGACCAGGGTAAGAACCGCAGTGCCGTGCGGAGGAGAAACCCCTACCCAGCGTTCTCCGGTCTGAAGCCGCACGTCAAAGGCGAGGCTGAATCCCAGTTGATCTACGTAGAACCGCAGGCTGCGCTCCTGATCGCGAACGAATACGCTGACAGCGTAAACGCCGAGATAGGCGTTGTTGCGATCTTGCGGCAACATGGACTCAGCCGCCAGACCGAACGAAGGAGAGCCGGACATGGCGGCCATTATACAAACCACAAGGCGTTTTGATCAGCGGGGCAGTTTCTCGTTCTCCGCTTTGGCTTATTTAAGGATCGGGATATCAGGATCAGCGTCTTTCCAAATGTGAGGAAATCCTGATAGGCGTGAGTCAGTCCCAGATACAGAAATTCCCGGAGCATTATGGTTAAAGTTATCTAGTGTAAATATTTGTATTTTGCGAACCGCACGACGCAGACGGGCATCAAAATGGTTGGGGCTAACCATGATCAGAAGTCAAATTTCGAAATGGCAGCCCCCGTTGTCAGCCTCAGGCAGGCGGACAACGGAAGGCCTGACCCTTCGACCAAATCCCGGCCGTTCGCGACGGTTACCCGAACTTGACGCACTGCGTGGGCTGATGTTGATTGGAATGGCGCTAACGCATTTGCCCACCCGCGCGAGTTATTACTCCAATCAGTTGTTGGGCTTCGTCTCCTGGGCGGAGGGCTTTGTATTGGTATCGGCCCTGCTTTCCGGAAGGGTTTATGGCGCACTCCTCCGACAGAAGCCATTTCAAGTAGTTCGCGAGAAATTGTGGCATCGTTGTGCGAGGTTGTACGGCTACCACCTTGCCTTACTGGGAGTTGCGTTTACAGTGGTCGCAGCCATCGCGGTGCATACCCGGGAACCAGCGTTGCAGGGACTTCTCGATTTCTACCTGTGGCATCATGCCCTGGCTGCAGCCAGTGCCATGTTGCTCCTGTATTGTCCGCCGCTGCTGGATATCTTACCGATGTACATCGTCTTTTTGTTTCTCACGCCGCTCGTTCTCTATGTGGGACAACGTCGTGGCTGGAAGTTTGTGCTCGGACCGTCGGCGGCTCTGTGGCTGGCATCACAATTCCAGGTAAGGGAAATGCTGTACAGCTTTTTTGCGGCACACGCCGACTTCCCCATTCCTCTTCGCCATCTGGGCGCTTTCAACCTGTTCGCATGGCAGTTTCTGTGGATATTCGGACTTTGGGCTGGCTCGGGAGCTGCAACCCAGTCGCTGGACCGGTTTAAATCGCGGTTTAAGTCGCGATGGACGATTGCGCTTTCCATTTTGGTGGCTGCAACGTTCTTTATCTTGCGTTACCAGCTGATCCCGTATTTCGTCAGTCACCCCGTCGATCAGGGAAATGCCTGGGTGCTTTTCGACAAGTGGCAACTCGGTGTGTTCCGGTTGCTGAATTTCGCTGCGCTTGGGGTTCTGTTTATGGCTGTCCGGCCATATATCGCGCGCAGGCTGGCCTGGACGCCGTTAGTGCAGTTGGGCAAGTCCTCTCTGGAGGTCTTCTGCTTTCACATACTTCTGGTTTTCGGTGCATTGTCCCTGGTAGGTGACGGAACTGGCGCGCCCTGGTCGTACCAGTTGGCGATTGTGATTGCAACTCTCGCGGGAATGTACGCGGTCGCTTATTTACGCGCCCGGCCAAAGAATAACTTTTCTCTGGCGCCGTCGATGATGGCTCTACAGACCGCCTCCAGCGCGGCGGCCGTTCCAGGGCTGGCTTACCGCTCGAAAAGTCGCGGCCATCGGTTCTAGCGTTTGGCCTGATCTCTTAAATCTCAAAAGCTCAGTCTCCAAAGCCGTCACGGGGGTTGCATCCGAACTTTCCCGGCAGCATGCGAGGGCGTCCCCTCGCAGCTGCGTGGCCTGTCTTGAGCGGAGTCTAAGAAACTCCCGCGCTCAGTATCTTCTTCACTGGTTGATTCTACTGGTTGATGTGACGGCGGTCGTAGCGGACATCACGACGGTCGTGATGGATGTCGTGCCGGTCGTGATGAATGTCCCGGCGATCGGCATGCAGATCTCGATGATCTTGATGCAACTCTCGGCGATCGTGCGCGATATCGGCCCGTTCTTTTGCGGCGCCTGCCCGGTTGCCAGTCCTTTCATCGTGCCGTAATTCCCGTCGATCTTTGGCGATGTCGGCTCGGTCGTGGTGGATGTCCCGAACATCGTGGTTGCGGTCGACGCGATCATGATTCAGGTCACGACGGTCGTGGCGCACGTCGCGGTGATCCTGATGAAGATCCCTCCGGTCCTGGCTCGCATTGTCTTGTCCTAAGGCGAGCATCGCGCCGGCAATTACGAAAACGGTTAACCATAAACCTTGTCGCATATTTCCTCCCGGTACACCTCTTGATACCGCGCTAGGGGACGGTCGGCAATGATTCGGTTGACGTTTACGTGACTTTGGTAACTGAAAAGGTGGCGGAGCTTTGCTTCGGCGGAGGGACAGGAGCGAATAGAGGTTATCCCAGCGGCCTTAGGATGGTTTTCTCTGCGGCTTTCCTGCGCTGAGATTAAGCCGCCAGTAGTCGAGCAGAAAAGGAGGATCATCGTTCGCGGCCTGGTCGGCCAGGTCGGAGACGTATTGATCACGCAGCGTTGTGTCGGGCAAGCGCTCGAGATGAGTGCGCACGATTACGGTTTTCACAAAATCGGAATACTGGCGGCGATCCTCGAACAGCGTGGGAGCAGCTTCGAGATTGGTTTGGACCTCCACGAATCCAGCGCGGCGCAAGGTGTCAGCGGCGGCTTCGGCGTCCTGATAGAGCCAGGGCGAGGGAAAGCTGGCCAGGTATGGACGCATAGGTTGAAGATTCGGCAAGCGCGGCCATGCGCGCATTCAGTCGAGCCAGGTTTTCACCACCGCCGCACTGGGCCTGCAGCCAGCCTCCCGGACGGAGCGCTTGATACAAGCCGCGAAACAGGCGGTCATGATCAAGTACCCAATGGAATGCCGCAGTGCTGACCACTCCATCGAAAGCGCCGGCAAAGGGAAGCTCCAACAGATCGGCCGTGACCAACTGGGCTCGCTCGCCGAACTGCGGTCGCAGGTATTCCAGGGCAGACCGCGACATGTTTTGGGAAACGTCGAGTCCAACCACGCGTCCACGTGGCAGCGCCTGTAGCAGATCGGCGGTGAGGCGACCGGTGCCGCAGCCGGCATCGAGAAGCAATTCGTCGCCTCGCAGCCGCAGCCGGGCAAGAACCTTTTTTCCCCAGCTGACTTGCGGTTGAGAGAGACGATGATATTCGGACGAATTCCACTCGCGGGCGGAGCTTGAAGATGAAGTCATGACTTACGAAGAACTCACCGAGTTCGGCTCAGACCTTCTATATTGCGGCCAGGGCCTGATCGAGATCGTCCATGATGTCTTCCACGTTTTCGATTCCGACCGAGATGCGGACCAGGCCGTCGGTGATGCCGATTTCTCTTCTTCCTTTTTCTCCCAGCGCGGCGTGAGTCATGGTGGCGGGATGCGAGATCAGCGTTTCCACTCCTCCCAGCGATTCTGCCAGCGAGCATACGCGAACTTTCTTCAACATCTTTTTGGCATTGGAGAGCGATCCGGTTTCGAATGTGATCATCGAGCCGAAGCCGGTCATCTGGCGTTGGGCCAGTTCGTGCTGCGGATGTTCCGGGAGGCCGGGATAGAAAACCTTCTTCACTTTCTTATGACGGGCCAGGAACTCGGCGATCATGCGGCCGCTGCGATCGTGTTGCTCCATGCGCACGGCCAGCGTCTTTACGCCGCGCAGAACCAGCCAGCACTCGAAGGGAGAAAGAATCGCTCCGGCGGCTTTCTGCACGAAGGCCAGTTTGTCGGCCTGCTCTGGGTGGTGCAGACCACGACGCCGCCGAGTCCGTCGCTGTGTCCGTTGAGAAATTTCGTGGTGGAGTGCACCACCATGTCGGCTCCCAACCAGATCGGCTGCTGGAAGTATGGCGACATGAAAGTGTTGTCGACGACCAGTTCCACTTTCTTGCGGCGGCATATCTGGCTGATGGCCTCGATATCGCTGAGCGACATCAGCGGATTGGTTGGGGTCTCGATGTAGACCATGCGCGTATTTTTGCGGATGGCGCGCTCGACATTTCGCGGATCGGAAGTGTCGACGTAGGTGAATTCCATTCCGAAATTTGCCAGGACCTGGTTGAAGAGGCGAGGCACGCCTCCGTAGAGATCGTTGCCGCAGACCACGTGATCGCCGGACTTGTACATGGTGCAGATGGCGTTGATCGCCGCCATGCCGCTGGCGAAGACGCGAGAAGCGATTCCGCCTTCGAGGGCATCGCCAGATTTTCTTCCAGGCGAGTGCGCGTGGGATTGGAAACGCGAGCGTACTCGTATCCCTTGTTCTTGCCCAGTTCCTGCTGGACGTAGGTGGAAGTCGGGTAGATGGGAACGGATACCGCGCCGGTTTCAGGGTCGGGTTCCTGGCCGGCGTGGATGGCGCTGGTGGCGAAACCTGGTTGCTTGTTTTTCATGGAGGAGCTTTCAGCTTTCAGTTTTCAGTTCTGAGCTTCAGCTGTCAGCTCTTGCAGCTTGATTCGGTTTAATCTAGTTCCTAGTTTTCAGTTCTCGAGTTCTCAGTTGGATATTGACTGAAGAGCTGACAGCTGATAGCTGCTTCTCAAATTCCGCCTTCGAAAATCTTTTTCGACAGATAGCGTTCGGCTGAATCGGGGATCATGGTCACTACGCGTTTTCCTTGTCCCAGCCAGCCGAGCCACTCGCAGCGACGGCGACCACATTGGCGCCGCCGCTCGAACCGGAGAGCACGCCCTCGCGAGCGGCCAGAGTCTTCACCATGGCGAAGGCGTCGGCGTCGCTGACCATCAGAACTTCATCGCATACCGAACGGTCGAAATTGCCGGGGATAAAGCTGGCGCCAATGCCTTCCACTTTGTGCGGGCCGGGCTTTCCGCCGCCCAGAATCGAACCTTGCGTCTCCACGGCGTAGGCCAGCACGTTGGGCAGGCGCTCCTTCATGAAGCGGGCCACGCCGGTAAACGTGCCGGCGGTTCCGGAGCCGATGACCAGCGCATCGATCGGCCTTCCATCTGTTCGAAAATTTCCGGGGCTGTGGTCTGGTAGTGATAGTCGGGGTTGGCGGGATTGTCGAACTGGCTGGCCATGAAGGCGCTGGGATCGTGCGCTACAAATTCATTGGCGCGGCGGATTGCGCCCTGCATGCCTTCGGCGTCGGGAGTGCGGGTCACCTCCGCGCCCAGAGCCCGCATGATGGCCACTTTTTCTTCGGAGAAACGCTCGGGAACAAAGAGCGCGACTTTGTAACCGCGTTGCACTCCGATCAGGGCGAGGCCGATGCCGGTATTTCCGGCAGTGGCTTCGACGATTGTGCCGCCGGGCTTGAGGCGGCCATCGGCTTCGGCGCGCAGAATGATTCCGCTGGCGGCACGATCTTTTACGCTGCCGCCGGGATTCAGATATTCCAGCTTGGCGTAGACGCCGGCGGCATCGCCGGGAGCCAGCTTCTTCAATTGCAGGATGGGAGTGTCGCCGACCAGTTGGGAAATGTCGTCGGTGACGCGCAGGCGAGAGCCTTCGATGGTTTTTGTCCTCACACTACAGGGTACGGAAGCGGGGGCGGAGCGTCAATTGAGTCGTGCAGCACTTGGCAGTTAGCACTTGGCAGCTTAGCAGCTTGAGCGTTGGCAAGGACTGAGCAAGCTGCCAAGTGCTGATTGCCAAGTGCTGTACTTCTAATTTCCGCCGCCGGCGGCCTGCTCCTGGCCGGCGTAGTAGCCGCTGCGGGTTCTGCACGGTGAGCTTGCCGTAGCCGGGGGCGCGGGCATCGACGCGGATGGTGCGATATCCGCCCGCGCTTTTGGGAGTGGTGGGCTTGTAGCCGATGGTGTACTGGTTGCGGATGTCGCGGGCCACGGTGCTGCTGATGTCGTCAACTTCGTCCAGAGTGCGGGGGAAGAAAGCGATGCCGCCGGTGCGCTCGGAGATGGTTTCCAGAGCGCGCTTGGCGCGTCGCTGGCGTTCTTCGCCCAACAGCCCGATGGCGTAGACCGTGGGTCCATTTTCTTCCTGCAACCGGCGCACCGCCTGTTCCAGCGATTCGCGGCTGGCATCGTCTTCGCCGTCGGTCACCACGAACAGGATTTTCTTCTGCAGCTTGCCATGCCTTTTCAACTCGTCGGCTGAGGCCACGACCGCGTCGTAGAGAGCGGTGCCGCCGCGGGTCTCGTATTTTTCCAGAGCGTCCTGCAGCAGGTTGATCTTGCTGGTGAAGGGCTGATCGAGGAAATACTCGTCGCTGAAGTTGACCACGAAGACTTCATCCTGCGGGATTGCTGGCGCGCACCAGATTGACTGCCGCCTTGGCCACCTTGGCGCGCTTTTCCCGCATCGAGCCGGAGTTGTCGATCACGATGCCGAGCGAAATGGGAATGTCTTCGTGACGGAAAGACTTGATGACCTGAGGCTTGCCGTCCTCGAAAACGGTGAAAGCATTCTGATCGAGGTTGGTGATCATGCGCTGCTTGTCGTCGATAACGGTGGCGTGGAGCAAGACTTCCTGCACGTCGGCGTGGAAAACGAAGGTGCCCGGCGTCGTTGCCCTGGTGTTCGCCCGCCTGTGGCGGCAGGATTCGACTGCCCGAGCCTGGCCGGCGGGCATCAGATTGAGGCGTGGCGGAGTCGCGGGTTGGGAGCTGCGGGGTGGAGAAGCCGGTGGAGCGGTGCTTCTGGGCCGCAACTGCCTAAGCTCAACAAAAATATAGCAACCAGTCGAGCAGCGGCGTGAATCTCTCGACTATTCCGTAGGTGCATAGTAACCCGTCTTGGCATACACACGCAGCGGCGGCAAACCTTTTGGTGGAATCAGCTTCACCTTTATTTTACGCCATTTGCCGTCATGCGCTGGATTCTTTGGACGGTATCCGAGCACATATTGGTTGCGTAGCTCGATCCCTATTTTTGTAGCGACGTCGGCCAAGTCATTCGGGTTATCGATGGTAAAAGCCCGTCCACCGGTGAGTTCGGTGAGATCACTCAGCAGGGCGGGGCCCAACTGCTCCTCGGGAGTGGACATGTAGCGGTCGTAAATGCCGATGGCGTAGATCAGAAGGTCGGCTTCCTTCACCACCGACTTGATCTCGCCTTCGGTGTAGCGGCTGTGGTTGTCGCCGCCGTCGGAGATGATCAGCAGCGCCTTCTTGGGATACTTGGCCTGCCTCATTTTGCTGACGCCGAGGTAGATGGCGTCGAGCAAGGCGGTTCGTCCCTTGGGAACGGTGTAGACCAGCTTGCCCTGAATGTCTTCGATCGACTGGGTGAAGTCGGAAATCTCCTCCGGCTTGTCGGCGAAGGTGATCATGAAGAATTCGTCCTGCGGATTCGCAGTCTTGAAAAACTCAATCACGGCTTCGCGGGCGCGCTCGATCTTGCTGCTCATGCTGCCGCTCATGTCGAAGATCACGCCCAGAGAAACGGGAGCGTCTTCGCTGGAGAAATGCCGGATCTCCTGCTGATCCTTGCCTTCGAAAAGAGTGAAATTTTCCTTGTCGAGTCCGGTGACCAGGCGATTCATGGGATCGGTGATGGTGACCGGCACCAGCACCAGGTCGACGTCTACCTTGCAGGGGCTTGGTGTGAGTCCTGCAGGGCGGGATCGATGATCTGTTTTTCGGCGGACGGAGGAGGCTGGATGCGAGGGCTGACGTGCACAGTCATCCACCGGGCTTTGTGCCCAGGCGGCGGGAGCGCAGCAAACATCACAGCCAGGATCAAGGAAGAAAGAATAGAGAAACGGTGGAAGCCTGCTCTTCGGGCAACATAAGGGTTCTCAGGGTCCAGGGTAGGGCCGAGCGGGACGAACGACCTTGGCTCGATGGGCGGGATGACCCGCGCCCATGATGGCGGGCCATAATTACCTCATTGATGCGTGATACTAACATAGCTCACAGATCGATTTGTCAACGCTTCTGTCAACCTTTCTGTGCGTCGTGCTGCGATGACGCAGACGCTGCAAAGGTTTGCCTGATGCATTTAACGATCTTGATCTCGTCTTGCGAACATCGGCACTTCACTCCTGCGAATTCTCTTGCCACTGCTCGGTTCAAGCCCTTCCCGAAGACGCAGATCTCTGCAGGTACGCGAATTCCAGTTCAGATCTCGCATCCGCACGTCTTACAAGGCGTCTTGTACAATTTCAGGTCAATCTCTTGGTCAATTTCGTTCCTTTCAAACTATGGCCCTTATTGAACCTTTTCGCGCCCTTCGTTATGACCCGAGCCGGGTCTCGATTCCACAAGTCGTGACCCAGCCCTACGACAAGATCACCCCTGAGATGCAGGAGCGGCTACTACGCGGCCAGCCCGCACAACCTGGTGCGCGTCATCCTGGGGAAAGCAGCACGCCAGCGACCATGCCGGAGAAAATACGTACACCCGTGCGGCCCAATCTTTCCGGGACTGGCGGCGGCAGGGCATCTTTTTGCAGGACGCCGAACCCTCGCTCTACCTTTATGTGCAGCGCTTTACGGTGCCCGGGGGCACCGCCGAACTGGAGCGGCGCGGCATCATCGCCCTGGGCCGGATCGAGGACTACTCGGCCGGCGTGGTATTCCGCCACGAGCAGACTCTGGCCAAGCCCAAAGCCGACCGCCTGGACCTGTTGCGGGCCACCCGCGCCCACTTTGGGCAGCTCTTCATGCTGTACAGCGATCCGGCCGGGGAAATCGACGGTCTGCTGAAGCCCGGCCGGCGATCCCGATCTCGAAACCCAGGACGAATACGGGGTGTCGCATCGGGTGTGGAAGATCTCCGATCCCGCGGCTGGTCAACCTGGTGCGGGACAAGATGCGGGACAAGAAGCTGGTGATCGCCGACGGCCATCACCGCTATGAAACCGCTCTGAACTATCGCAACGAGCAGCGCGCAGCCGAAGGAATCAGGCCGGGCTCCGGCAGCGCCGGCCCTGCTCCCTACGAACTGGTGATGATGACGCTGGTCAACATGGACAGCCCCGGCCTGGTGATTCTGCCCACTCATCGCGTGGTCCACGGTCTGCCGTCGTTTTCCGCCGCAGCCTTCCGCGAAGGGGCAAGTCCCTACTTCAGCGTGGAAGAGGTCGACGCGTCGGTCGACGCGGCCCGCGCCGAGGTCATCCTGCGCGAGGCCGGACGGATCGGTACGGCCATGCTGGCGGTCACCGCCGACCGGGTCTTTCTTCTCGACCGGGCCGAAGCCGGTTCCGCCCGAGGTTTTTGCGGGATTGTCGCTGCGCCAGCAGGCGCTCGACGTGGTGCAGTTGCACAAGTGTCTGCTCGAAGGCGTGCTGGGGATTTCGGAAGAAGCCATTCGCGACCAGAAGAATGTCCGCTACATACGCGACATCGGCGAGGCCATGGCGCAGGTGCGGAGTGGAGCGGCCAACGTGGCGTTTCTGATGAATCCGGCGCGCATGTCGCAGGTGCGCGACATTGCGTTTGCCGGCGAAGTTATGCCGCAGAAGTCGACCGACTTTTATCCCAAGCTGCTTACCGGCTTGACGATCTATGCCCTGGAGTAGCGCGCAGCGATCGGGCTTCGTAAGCGTCTGGACAATCTTGGTTTTGCAACGCTCAGACGCGCCGCCGCATGTTCGCGACTCTTCTGGTGCCGTCGATCCTGCTCGCTGGCGTTCTGGCTGTTTCCGGTGCTCCCGAGAGCAAGCGCTTTCGGTTTATTCCGCTACCGCCAACTACTCCCTGCCGGTCACTGGAACGCAACGGCGGCGACTACGTTGGCCTGCTCGAAATCCTTCAGCCGCTGGGGCCGGTCAGCGCGCGGGCCGATGGCCGAGTCTGGAGGGTGCGCTACAACAGGTTCGGACAGCGAGTTCACGCCGACGGCAAGACGCGGGCTCGGGTGCAGGGACAAACCTTCGATCTGCCCGGCCACTTTCTGCTGGAAAACGGACGCGGACTGGTCCCGCTGAGTTCGCTGTCCATCCTCATTGCAGCGCTTCTCTGGGTACCCGGTAAATTTTCACGAAAGCTCGCGGCGATTGTTCATCGGCAATGTCGCGGTCCACTTCACCGCCCAGGTGAACAAGACGAATCCGCCGACCCTGGTGATGAACTTCACTTCCCCGGTGAATCCGATGATCGCGACCGAGCCGGGAAAGCTGCGCATGGTGTTTACCCGTGAGCCGCTGGTTCCTCCGGGATCGCAGACCTTGACCTTTGACAGCCCGGCCATTCCTTCGGCTACGTTTCAGGAAAACAATGGAGCGGCGGAGATCGCGGTGAACGGGCCGGTGCCGCTGTTTGCCAGCTTCAGCAACGACGGCCGCACCATCACGATTACGCCGGCGCCGCAGGTCGCAGCCCGCAGCTGCCAGCCCACGCGCGCTCAGCCGGCGCCGCGGTTCCTCCGGCCAACCCGCCCGGCGCACGCCGGTGCGCCGCTGCCGCAGCCGCTCCAAGCCCGGTGCAATATTTCGTGGTGGTGGATCGCGAGCCATGGCGGGGACGAGCGCGGCGCGGCGCTCAGCGACCAACTGGCGGAGAAAGATGTCACGCTGGCTTTGCGCGCGCGCCTGCGGCAGGAACTGCAGGCGCACGGCCTTACGACGCTGCTGTTGCGCGATGGAGACATCACCCTGAGCCTGGACCAGCGGGCGAATATGACCAACGCGGCGCATCCGGCCATCTACATCTGCCTGCACGCCGCGTCTCAGGGAGCGGGCGTGCGGCTGTACACCGCGCTGCTTCCGGCGGGAGGCGAGAACCGGGGCCCATTTCTGGACTGGAACACGGCGCAGTCCGGATTTCGCGCCGCCAGCCAGACGGCGGAGTCGAGCCTGGCAACCGAATTCGGAAAGCGGCAGATTGCGGTTCGCATCTCTGGCGCGCCTCTGCGTCCGTTGAACAACGTTGCCGCGGCCGCGGTGGCGATTGAGATCGCACCCCTCGCCGGCAAGATTGCCGATCTGAATTCTCTCGGCCTACCAGCAACTGGTGGCGGAATCGGTGACCGCGGGAATTGAAGCGGTCCGCGACAAACTGGGCAACCCCCGGAGTTGCAGCGCCGGTCACCCACCCGCCGGGAGCACAAGATGATCCCGCGCCATCTGATGATCGGCGTCACGGTCATGCTGGCGGTCGCGCTGGGCATGAGCGTCTATGTGTGGCGAATGCGCGGCCGAGTGCGCGCAGACCGAGACGCCCGCCGAGTACACTCACCCGGTGGCGGCGCCGGTGCAGGGACCGACCGAGCAGGTAACGCTCTACGTGGCCTACGACGATCCCGGGGTGCTGCGGGCGCAGGCGGCCAACATTCCGCTGCCGGCGGGACGGCAGGAGCGGGCGCAGGAATTGCTGCGGGCGCTGCTGGGACTTTATCTGGACAAGTCGTCTTCGCATCCGCTGGGCTCCGGGAGCCGAGGTGCGCGATGTGTATCTGGTCGATCCGGGGCTGGCCGTGATTGACGTCAACGACGCCTTTGCCGACGGTCATCGCTCCGGGGTCCTGGTGGAAGAACTTACCGTGGCTTCGATGGTGCAAACTCTGGCAGCGAATATTCCCGGGATCAACCGGGTGAAGATTCTGGTGGGAGGCAAAGAGCGCGAGACGCTGGCCGGGCACGCGGACTTGTCCTGCACCTACGATGTGGCGGCGGTCAGCCAGTTGGTGACGGAACTGCAGGCGCAGTAATGGAAGTTTCGCGGGCTGGTGCAAGATTATGACACTCAATCAAGTTCTTCGCCCGCTCCCCGCCGCCAGACTGTCCTATACCTAAAAATCGAGTCCTCAGCCGGCCCGGAGGGGTCCAGATTCTCTTTTCAGTTAATGACCCGCCAGGGACTGAATTGGGCCACCTGTGGAAAACACGGAACTGGTAGTTTTGCCAGACTGTGCGGACCGCTTCTTCGTCTAAAGCTTTAGCTCTCGCTGTTTTGTCCGAGTTGCTAGCGCAACCTCGGGAAACTTGTCGCAGCGTTTACCTCGGCAGTTCAAACTCAACCAGGTCCTTCCGTTCTTCGGAAGCCGCCGTTGTGGTGTTGAGTTTGCACATCAGAAGATGCGAACCCGCGCACTCCCGATTTGTTTGGGACAGCGTGACGACTCGATCTTCGACGCCGAGAGATCTCCTTAGTTCAGCAATCTGAAATCTGACGTTTTCGGGCCCCTGCATTCCATCTGGCCAAAAGGGACTCGTACGCCTGTCCCTATCCCTGTTCGTTCGAGGAAACCTTATGTTGAGGATGAGTGTTTTATTGTTAGCCATTCTTTTTCTGATAGGTTGCAGTGGAGGAACCATGCCATTTGTTCCGGCCCACGGTGGAACTTCCGGGAGTGGAAGCTCCAGCAGTACTTCCGGCAGTGGGACTACGAGCAGCGGATCGTCGACGGGTTCATCCGGAAGCGGCACTTCGAGCACCGGCTCTTCCGGTAGCGGAACTTCCAGCACCGGATCCTCGGGCAGCGGCAGTTCAACTGGCTCATCCGGAAGCGGCACTTCGAGTACCGGCTCTTCAGGTAGCGGAACTTCCAGCACCGGATCCTCAGCACCAGCACCTCGACTGGCTCATCCGGAAGCGGCACTTCGAGCACCGGCCCTTCGGGCAGCGGCAGCTCAACTGGCTCATCCGGAAGCGGTTCCTCCGGCGGTTCCTCGGTAACCGGCCCGAGCGAGTTCAGTTTTTCGGGGTACAACTGGGAGAACCATGACGGCAACGCGCCCCCGGTCGGAAACAGAAATGGAAACGTGGGCACTTTCGATCCCAATAATGTGTCGGTTGGGTCTGAACTGGTCCTGTCGCTTACGCAGACCCAGCAGGGTAGCCAGATCCTCTCCAGCGGATCGGAGGTTATGACCAAGCAGAGCTTCAGTTATGGCACCTTCGAGTTCACATCACGGGTGGTCAACGTTCTGTCGGGTTCTGATTCTTCGGGTTTCCTCTATGCCTCCAACTCAGAGACCGAGATCGATATGGAGCAGGTGGGGAACAAGCCCGATGCCGTGGACTGCACAAACTGGCATGGAGAATCTGATTTTCAGGACACGGAAATCACCGGCTACGATCAGGGCAACAGCCACGACTTCAAGATTGTCTGGGCGCCTTCCCACGTCGACTGGTACGTTGACGGCGACCTTGTAGTCTCACACAGCCAGTCGGTGCCGAGCTCTCCCGCGCCCTTCCTGTTCAATATGTGGGGCACGAACAGTTCGAGTTGGGGAGGCATGGCGACGATTGGACCAACCCGGTACATGTACATCAGCAACTTCAAGTACACCCCGCAGTAGTTTGAGAGGCGCGGTCATGAGTGGAGCCGTTGGCATCGCTAAGGCCGCGCCTTTCCCGCAACCGCAGTTACGAATGCGAAAGGACGAACAGTCACTTCGCGACTGAAGGCGCCGCGAGGCGGCCACGTATTCCTACGGTAAGCGGCAACACACCCGCGATCACCAGTGCGACCACGAGTACCGCAAAACCGGACCTGAATGAATGAGTTCGCGCCGCCTGATAGCCGACCATGGCTGGACCAAGAAATCCCCCGAGCCCTGCAGCGACACAATTGATGGTGCCGGTAGCCATTGCCGCAGCGGAATCACACAGAAACGCGGACGGCATGGCCCAGAAACTGGGCAAAAAAGCGAGCAGGCTGGCGGCGGCGATTGAGAACAGGAAAAGAGAAGGTACAGTTCCCCAATCGGCCACGCTCAGCACCAGCAGTGCAGCCGCCGCCACCCACAGCGGAATAGCGGTGTGCCAGCGCCGTTCAGCCGTGCGGTCGGAATGCCAGCCGTTCACTTGCATGGCGACGAAGCCGAGCAGGTTCGGCAGAGCCACCATCAGAGTTACCTTGAAATCAGTCTGTCCCGATAGGCGCTTGAGCATGGTGGGCAGCCAAAATGCCAGAGCGTATGCCGAGCCATTCTGCACGAAGTGCAATGACGTCAGAATGAGAACGTCGCGATGCCGAAGAGCCTCCAGCACGGTGTAGGAACGGACAGATTTTTTGGCCCGTTTCTCGCTCTCCAGTTGATTGATCACCCACTCCCGCTCATCGGGAGGCAGCCACTTTGCCTGATGCGGCCAATCGGTCAGATAGAACCAGGTCATGACCCCGAAGAACAGCGCGGGCAGGCCTTCCAGAATGAACAGCCACTGCCAGCCGTGTAGGGTTCCCCAATGAACTCCCAGCAGTAATCCCGAGATCGGGGAGCCCACCGCGAATGACAGCGGAATGGCCGCCATGAAACCCGCCACCGCCTTGGCGCGATCTTCATAGACGAACCAGTGGGTGAGGTAGACGATGATTCCGGGGAAAAATCCCGCCTCCGCCAATCCCAGCAAAAACCGCATCGTATAAAACTGATGTGGCGTGTGGATAAAGGCCATTCCGATCGTGACCAGGCCCCAGGAGACCATGATGCGCGAGATCCAGCGCCGCGCACTCCAACGCTCGATGATGATGGTGCCGGGAATTTCTAAAATGACATAGCCGAGGGCGAAGATGCCCGCTCCGAAGCCGATGACGCCATAGTCGAAGCCGAGATCGTGCGGCATTTGCAGCGCCGCCGTGGCCAGATTGTTGCGATCCAGGTAGGCAATTACGTAGAGCAGGAACACATACGGCAGAAGACGCAAAGTAATTCGACGGCGGGCGCGGCGGGCAACCGCATCGGCGACAATGGCAGGTGCAGACAATTTTCCCTTTTCTCTTGGTGAAGATGGGTTTGGTTTGGTAGAGCACGCCGCCCCGAAAAACCACGCGATTATATACCCAGGCTCTGTCGACCCTGCAATCAGGCGATTGCACCATTATTTGGACACGTACTTAACCAGGCAGCCTTTGCCACCTTTGCGGAGTTCTTAGCGCCCTTGGCGGTTGAGACTTTAATCTTTGCCAAAATCAGCCACAATCTTGAACGGCAAAGTTCGCAAAGAACGCGAAGACCGCGGCACTTCTAAGAGGAGGGGTTTGGAGCCAGCGGCAGCCAGACCTGAAAACGTGTGTCTCCGGGCTTCGAATTGACCTGAATATTTCCCCGATGCTTCTTCACAATTCGCTGCACCGTGTCGAGACCGAGCCCGGTTCCCTCTCCAACTCCCTTGGTGGTGAAGAAAGGTTCGAAGATGTGCGCCTGGACCTCCGGAGAAATTCCCGGGACCGTTGTCGCCGATCTCAACCACCACGCAATTGTCCTCGCGATAGGTTCGGACCCGCAGCTCGCCCTTGCCGTTCATCGCGTCGATCGCGTTGTCGATGATGTTGGTCCAGACCTGGTTGAGTTCGCTGCCGAATGAATTTACCAGCAGCGGAATCTTTGTGGTAGTCGCGCTGCACCATCACTCCTTGTTTGAGTTTGTGATTCAGGATGGTGAGCGTGTTTTCCAGGCTCTTCACGATGTCAACGTTCTGCACCGGGGCCTGGTCCATGTAGGTGTATTCCTTGATCGCGCGCACCAGGTCGGAGATTCGCGATGTGCTGCTCTCGATTTCGTTCAGCAGGTTCGCGATCTCGACCGAGGCGGCAATCCTCACCAGGGCAGCGCGGGCCGTGTCCGCGATCGAGGATGGCGAACAACGATTCCAGCGCTTCCGGCTTGATGTTTTTGCGCGCCAGATCGGCCGCCAGTTGCCACAGATCGTTCTGCCCGTGACTGCGCAACAAGGAATCGATCTGGTCTTCCAGATCGCTGATGGCGAGCGCATCCGAGCGGAGCTTCGTCCTGCTGCACGAACGAAGCTTCCAGTTTTTCGATCTCGGCTTTCTGGGCTGGGGTCAGTTCGCGCCGTCCCAATTCGTGGCTGGCGTCCGTGATTCGTTCAGGATCTCGCGCAGCTGGCTGGTGGCGCGCTTGGCGGCCGAAGCGGGATTGTTGAGTTCATGGGCGAGCCCCGCGGAAAGTTTTCCCAAGGCCGCCAGCCGGTCTCGCTGCTGTTCGATCCGGGTGGTCTCGCGAATCCGGTCGGACATCAGGCCCACCAGACGCTGGGTCAGCTCCGGCATTTTCTGCACCAGCTCGGGAAACTGCGAAGCCGGAAATCGCAGGATGCGGCTCTCGGTGACCGCCCGGCCGGTCAGCGTTGCACTGCTTCATCCTCGAGAACGGCAAGCACTCCGGTGACGTCGCCCGGCCTCCAGCGGAGATCGTAACGGTTTCGCCGCCGATTTCGCCGCGCCCCTGAAGCTGCCCTTCGAGAATCACGAACATCGAACTCCGCCGGATCGCCCTGCGCGCATGAAGGTGTCGCCGGCTTGAGATGCACTTCCTGCGACTGGCTGAGGAACCAGTCGATCTGATCGTCGGGCAGATCGGCGAACGCCGGAACGCGACAGCAGTTCTGATTTTTCGACCATTTACACCTTGCTCAAATACTGATGGATGAACTGCACCGCCACCGATCCTTCGCCCACTCCCGAAGCCACGCGCTTCACCGAGCCGTGGCGCACATCGCCCACGGCAAAAATACCGGGCACATTGGTCTCCAGCAGAAATGGATCGCGATCGAGAGTCCAGCCCTTGGGGTGTTGGCCGTCGCGGATGAGATCGGGGCCAGTCAGAATGAAACCCGCGTTCGTCCCGCTCCACCAGATCCGCCAGCCAGTCGGTTCGCGGCAGCGCTCCAATAAAGATGAACATCGGAGCTGGCCGGCACGCGCTCGATCTTGTTGGTGTCCGAACACAGAACCGAAATTTCTTCCAGATGAGTTTCGCCGTGCGCTTCGGCCACGCTGGCATGCGCCCAAAGCTGAATGTTGGGCAGTCTCCTTGATCTGGTCGATCAGATACTGCGACATGGTGCTCGGCCAGCGAATCGCCGCGCACCAGGATGACCACGCGCTCCGCGTACTTGGCAAAATTCATCGCCGCCTGGCCCGCCGAATTCGCGCCGCCCACCACGTAAACCAGTCTCGCCTTTGCAGGACAGCGCTTCGGTGGCGCCGCCGCCGTAGTAAATGCCCGCGCCCTGCAAGCGATCGATTCCCGGAGCTTCCAGCCGTCGCCACTGCACTCCGGTCGCGATCATCAGCGCGTGGCAGGAAATTTCATTTCCGTCCGCCAGCTTGATGATCCGGTACGAGCCTTCGGTTCGTGACGCCCACCGCTTCCTGGGGCGAAAGAATTTCCACTCCAAAACGCTGCGCCTGCACCACCGCGCGCCGCGCCAGATCGCCGCCACTCAGCCCGTTGGGAAATCCCAGATAGTTCTCGATGCGCGAACTCATTCCCGCCTGGCCGCCGGGCGCCTCGCGTTCGATCATCACCGTGTGCAGGCCCTCCGATGCTCCATAGACCGCTGCCGCCAGTCCCGCCGGCCCTCCGCCTACGATCGCCAGATCGTAAAAGTTGGTTTGCGCGCGCGTGCGCAAACCGACTTTCTGCGCAACCTCCGTCGGGCACGCTCTCCAGAAGCTTCGTGCCATCGGGAAACAGGACAACAGGAAGATTCGCCGCCTCCGGTCCCAGCGCTTCCAGCAGACGCTTGGTTTCCGGATCGTTGGCGGAAATCTCAACATCAATCCACTGATAAGGAACATGATTCCGCGCCAGAAAATCGCGCAGCTCATAAGACCGCGGCGACCAGCGCGTGCCCAGCACCCGAATCCCCTCGAAGGTAGGCCGGTAGGAAGCCTGCCAGTCGTCGAGCAAATCATCCAATTGCGGATAGAGATGTTCCGCTGGAGGATCCCAGGGCTTCAAAAAGAAATAATTGATGTTGGCTTCATTGATGGCGCTGATGGCGGCGTTCGTGTCGGCGTACGCGGTCAGCAACGCCCGCTTGGCATCGGGAAAAATACGCATGGCTTCCTGCAGAAATTCCACGCCGTCCATGTGAGGCATGCGCTGATCCGCCAGCAGCAGGGCCACGCTGTCATTGCGCACCTTCAGCTGCTTCAACAGATCCAGCGCGCCCTCCGGAGAATCGCTGCCGATCACCCGGTATTCGGCGCCATACTTCGACCGCAAGTCGCGCTCGATCGCCCGCAAAACATCAGAGTCGTCATCCACGCTCAGCAAAATTGGTTTGGCCATGTCTTGAACTTCATGCGAACAAAAATAATTGGGACGCGGCGCTGCCCCGAATGACTGTAATTAGATACGGAAACTTGCATTTGGTTGCACAATCAGATTGTAGATGACAGCACCCGGCTGCAAGCCCGTCATCAATCTGGGCGGAGCGTCCCGCTCGTGCCGGTTTTGGTGTCACCACTTCGGCACGAGCGAGACGCTCGCACCCACATTTGACCAGAGTGACACCCGGCCTCTATCGGCCAACGAACCGGTGTTTTACAATCTAAGGCCCACCCATCTCGTGGAACCAATAATATGGAGAAGAAATGAAATTACTGCGCTACGGCTCCCCCGGTCAGGAAAGGCCGGGCGTTCTTGCTTCCGACGGCTCAATCCGCGATTTGTCGAGCGTTGTTCCTGACCTTGCCGGGCAGTGGTTGCTTCCGGAGTCGATGGAGAAACTGTCGAAACCTTAACGTTTCGACTCTACCCAAAGTTACGGGCCAGCCGCGGATTGGTCCGTGCGTTGGCGGCGTGGGAAAGTTCGTTTGTATTGGCTTGAATTATTCCGATCACGCGGCGGAATCGGGCATGGCGGTGCCTCGCGAACCTGTAGTTTTCATGAAGGCGACATCATCAATTGTTGGTCCGGACGATGACGTTGTGATCCCGCGCGGCGCCGAAAAAGCCGACTGGGAAGTGGAACTGGGAGTGGTCATCGGCAAACCCGCAAAGTACGTGGAGCAGGCTGACGCGTTGTCCCACGTTGCCGGATATTGCGTGATCAACGATCTCTCGGAACGCGCCTTCCAACTTGAAGGCACCGGCCAGTGGGTCAAGGGAAAGAGCGCGGACACCTTCGGCCCTATCGGGCCGTGGCTGGTGACGCCCGACGAAGTACCCGATCCTCAGAATCTGGACATGTGGCTCGAGGTCGACGGACACCGCTATCAGAACGGGTCCACAAAAACTATGGTCTTTGGAGTGGCTTACCTGGTCAGCTATCTGAGCCGGTTTATGAGCCTGAGAGCCGGAGACGTCATCTCTACCGGAACGCCTCCCGGCGTCGGGTTGGGGCAGAAGCCCCCGGTTTACCTGCGTCCCGGCAATCGCATTCGGCTGGGCGTGAAGGGGCTCGGCGAGCAAAATCAGAAAGTGGTGGCAGATGGTGGATGATGATGTGCTTACGAAGGATAGCTCTACCCAAGCGAATGTGGGGACACCACACTAATCGTGCAGCACTATGTTGAGCAGAGAACTGTGAACCTGCAGCCCGCCTTCTTCGCCGCCGGCGTAGTGAATGAAACCTAACTTCCGGAAGCGGTTCATAAAAAAACTGACTCGGGAACGAGTGGTGCCGACCATTTCCGCGAGGGTTTCCTGACTGATCTTGGGAACCACGGTTTCAGGCACGCCCTCCTTGCCAAAATGAGCCAGCAGAAGAAGGACGCGCGCCAGCCTCTTTTCGCTGGAATTAAACAGTTGATCGACCAGATCTTCTTCGTAGCGAATGTTTCGTGCCAGCAAGTACGCCACGAACATGTCGGAGAACGCGTGCTCGCGGTGCAGCGCGCTCATCATCGCGCCCTTTTCGATCCGCAACAGTTCACAATCGGTCATGGCGGCCGCCGACCCCATGCGCAGAGCCTGCCCGGCCAGCGCGCCTTCCCCGAAGAAATCCTTCTCCCTCAATATTCCAATCGTCGCTTCCCGGCCGATTGTGGATACGACGCTGAGCCTTACTTTGCCTTTTTGAATGTAAAAGACAGCGTCCGCCAAATCGCCTTGCGAGAAGACAGTCTTTTTTTTCGGAACCGCCATCGTCTTCCTGCCGGCGCCAATCGTCGCCAGGAAGTTGTCGGGGTCAAACTCGCGTTTCCTCGTGGCCGCTTTAGCCGTGTTCATCGTGGTTAATTATATGAGCCCAAGCGCGTGCTATTTCGATTTTCTCACCGCCAGGCGTCGATCTCGATGAGGCTCGGTGCGAGGCAGGCCAGTGCCCAGCTCGCACTTCTCCCCCCGTCTCGCACCGCAAGTGGGGCATCGCACCGTCAGAGCTTGTTCACGCTTAACTTTCACAAACACGTCCCTATAATGATGCCTTGCGGCCTGGCGATAAGATGGTCAATATTGATCACTTTGCGGGTAGTTCCGCGTGGGTCACTTTCCGAAACCGACTACCACAAAGGGCACGAAGGGACACGAAGAGAGCCTTTGAGACGTCCTTCGTGATAGTTCGTGACCTTCGTGGTTCGTGATTTTGCGAGCGGCCGTCCGCTCAGGGCTTCGGCCCGGGATCCGGGGCCCCGTGCCGATTGTTGAGATGCAAACGAGAAAGCCACGAGTGCGGTCCGGCATAGAGGAATTCCAGGGCGAGGTTCTGTCCGACATACCCGAGCAAGGTGTAGTTACCCATTCGGAAACCGTCCTGCACGCCATAGCGGCCCGGATACCAGGCATAGACGGCGGTCATTGTGCCGGCATAGGGAGCGACCAGGCTGGGAAACGAAAAGACGCGGTGACCATCGTCGCCGCGGCGCGCCGTGAAGGTAGAAATGGTGGCATGGCCCAGCCGCGGAAAAAATCCTTTGCACTCACAGCGGTAATACAGCGTGTCTTCGTGGAAGGCTTGCGCAAGCCCATAGCGCGTGGTCGTGCTTACGATAGCAATTCCGAAGTTGGACGCGAAGCGCTTGCCATAACCCTCCGCGCCTTGTCCCCACTCAGGCGGAGTCCGGTCCGCCTGGTTGATGCCAGCCGCTATCGAGGCGCCCACGATGGGATAGGGACCAAAAGCGTCGAAAAAGTAGTTGTGCAGTTTCGTTTTTTCGGTCGGACGTTTGTACGTCCGATCTGGATACTGGGTACTTTTCGGCGTGCCCGGAGTCATGGCAAAGTCTCCCGCGCCAGCAGGCGATTGCGCCTGCACCCGCAGTGGCTGGATAACGAGGCCGGCGGTTGCCAGCAAAAGAATCACCCAGCCTATCTTCATTTCAAGATCCTCCATTTCGTTTCCGGCCAGCCCTATCGGGGGAGGGGCTTGTGCTCGGCCGGAATCGCCTTACTTTCCGCGGGCGTTAGACGCGAGAGATCACAATAACCGTAACCCTTGAGACACGCAAGATAGTTACGTTGTTCCTCGGCGTCGGCCAGCGTCTTGGCTTCAGCTGGAGTCAGCTTTGAATAATCACAAGTTTGCCCGCCCCTCTTGCACTCTGAGATATTGCGCCGGTGATCGGCGACGGCGGTCTGACCGGCTTCCATCGGAGTAAGTTTGGAGTGATCGCACTCGTTCGAGCCATTTTCACACTGCTGCGCGTTGCGCTGGTGTTCCGCGGTGGTCACTTCCTTTGTTTCCAAGGCAGTCAGGTGAGAGTGATCGCATAGCCCAGCGCCGGTCTTACAATCGGATGCGTTGAGCTCGCGCCTGGCGACGTTCACCTCTGCAGCTTCAGACAGCGTGAGTTTGGCGGGATCGCAGGCCCCCACTCCGTCTTTGCAGTTGGCGATGTTACGCTGATGCTCCGCCACCGACGAATCATGCGCTTCGGACGGGGTCAGTTTGGTGCGGTCACAGGAGTGCAAGCCTTCCCTGCAGTCGGAGACGTTGCGCTGATGATCGGCTACGGCCAAAGCGATCGATTCCTGCCTGGTGAGTTTCGAACGGTCACAGGAGTCGTTGCCGTTCCTGCAATTCGCAACGTTGCGCCCGTGGACGGCCACGGCCACCTCCGCCGATTGCGAGGGACTCAGCCTGGAACGGTCGCAGGTTTCGCGACCGGCTTTGCAGGCGTCGAGATTCTGGACCGAATCTTTCTGCGCAACATCACCGGACTGCGCCAATACAAGAATGGGCCAAAGACAAAGGCACGCGACTTGAGCCCAAAGACGTTTCGGTAGCCTAACTTTCATATTTGCCTGCCCCTCCGACGATCATTCATGCCGCTAAAGAGTGTCAACTTATCAGGCTGACCGGAACCGTTATGCGATTCCGGTCAGCCACAAAATTTCGACGCGATAACAGCTTCCTGCTGGAATTAGTTCTTGTCTTCGTTCGCTTCCGCAACGTGCGCCTGGTGGCCTGCATCGGATACGGCCTTCATAAATGCATCGGCGCTCTCGGGAGTCTTTGCCTTGCCCGAAAGAATGTTGCGGAACGTCATGTGCTTGCCATAAATCGCGCGAGTGGAGTCGTCATCCTGCTCGATGACCGCGCCTTCCAACGTCAGGCCGGCGAAAACGCCCTTGGAGCGCGAGTAGGTCAGCATTTCAGTGTTCATCTTCCAGTCGGTTCCGGCGGAAGCGTGACGGCCTACCGGGCCCGCTGCAACCGATCCTTCACCGCGTCAGTTCGAACTTGCTGGAAAGCAGATGCTGAAAACCCTGATCGTTCATGACCAGCATGACCAGGTCGACGCCTTCGACTCCGATCTGCAATCCCCAGCTCCCGCCACCAACCGAGACGAATGCGGGAGCGCTCCAGCCATCGGAAGTGCGGCACGAGGCCACCCCACGTCCGTGCTTGCCACCAAAGATGAAGCCACCTTTGATCAGGTTCGGGCACCACCAGAATGCACTTCGCATCGCTCAGTACTTCTTCCGGAATGCCTTTGTCCGGAGTCGCCATGATCGCGTGCAGAACATCGACCGACGACTGCAGGCGTTCGACCGTGTCCTCGCGAGCCGTGCCTGCCCATGCATATGTTCCAACCATGCCCATGAGGCTCATCAACAGCAGTGAAATTGTCTTTTTCATGAATTGTTCCTTTAGGAGCTGCGGAACTAAGAGGAGAGAACTTCAGATGGGCTGACTTAGTTCAGAGGACCTGAAAGAGAGAGAAGAAGTGCTCGTCTCTACCATCATGATCGCTCAGACAGGTGACAATAGCTGGTCTGAATTGCTCACTTGCGCCAGCGCTTCGGAGGATCAGGAATTGGGGGTGTGATATGCTGTGCCCGATTCACGGGCCAAAGTGGAAGTCCTAGCTAAGATTAGGATCAGCCATGAAGCGCAAAAGCAAGCTCACGATTGCGATAGCCACGGCAGTGCTCGCCGTCCTCGTCGTCACGGCCGTTTACGCGCAGGACAAGTACTCGCTGAAATCGCCGAGCGGAATCGCGTTCTCCGACTTCAGGGGATACGAGGACTGGGCGGTGGTCTCTTCCGCCCGGACCGACGAAGTGCTCAAGGTGATCGTCGCCAATCCGACCATGATCAAGGCGTACAAGGCCGGCGTTCCGGGCAACGGCCAGCCTTTCCCGGATGGCTCCATGATCGTGAAGCTCCAGTGGAAGCCGAAGAAGAGCACGGAGGCCCCCTTCGTCGTGGATGTGCCAGACGTCTTTACCCAGGCTTTCGTCATGGAAAAGGACAGCAAGAGATTTCCGAAAAGCGGCGGGTGGGGATACGCGGTGTTCAACTACGAAGCCGCATCGGACAAGTTCACGGCCGATCCCAAAAGCCTCTCAGACTGCGGAAACGCGTGCCATACGGCCGTGAAGGCGAAGGACTACATCTTCCACCCGTACCAGAAGCGTTGAACCGCGCGTGGCCCCCGGACATCAAGTAACCCACTTCTGGGAGGTTATGCACACGTTGGCTCGGTGTTTTCCCCGAGTAACGCGCAAGCCGGAAGTTATGCCGGGGGTGAGCAAACTGGCTGAAATTGATTGATGAGATACGTTCTAGTCCCTACTTATGCTGGAAACGAACCCGAAGGTTGCTGGTAAATGCTTTCAGAACGCGAAGCGCTGCCTGGGCTGAGCTCTCAGGACGTGCAAACTTGACCGCGGCCAGTTCTCGGTCGAGATGTGTCTTTTTTGAAGGATGCCCGGTGCTAAGCGTACATCTCTGCTTCGGCTTCGCTCCACACATGGGACAACGGACGGACAGTATCTGCCCGAGCGTGAGTTTCGCGGGTTTCACATTCATAGTATTCCGCATCGCCCATCTGGAAGATGGTCAATCTTGCTCTTTTATGTTTTTAGAGTGCGCCGCGGCCACCCAGTTTGACCAGCGCTGGGGCTCGCAAATGCAATAACGCGGCGTGCTGGTTGATCACCGATGCCGCTTGCGTGCGCCGGTTTCCAAGGGTGCTGTTGAAATCGAGCGTAGTGACACTGTGCTCGCAAAAAGTGCACTTGAACGTGGTGCCGCCATTCATCTGTTTGGTTGTGTAATATCTCACACCTTCATTGTAGTCCTTCCAACGGTCTGGAGTGCGGGCGTTGGGTGCGCAACTTTAGAGTAGGATAGTGACGAGACCCCCTGGCCGGAAAGTCTGGTCAATTTTGACCAGTGCGCGAGCCCACTTTCATCAATACTGATCAAGAGGAAATTTCAAAACCAGCGCCAATGCTTTCTTAGGGATCGCTATTGAAGAGCGACCTCGCTGTACAACTGTTCTCACTGGATTCAGGGACAAATGTCGTTGCCAAACACAGTGTTTCCCAAGATGGTCCTGGAAGTTGTCGGCCAGCGCCCCCGGATATCGGACCGGGTGGCATCCGCTCGCCCAAAGTTGCAGGCAAAGCCATCGCTGCCCAGTCGAATTGCGGTGATCGGGAACTATCTTCCGCGACATTGTGGAATCGCTACATTCACCACCGACCTGTGCGAGGCCATATCCGCGGAGTACGGGACGGCTCGATTGTTGGCTCTGCCGGTGAACGACACAGAACAAGGATATGACTATCCCGCGCGGGTGAGATGGTCGCTCGCCCAGGACGACGTGGCCTCGTATCAGGAAGCGGCTGAATTCCTGAACTTCCACAATATCGACATGGTGTGCCTGCAGCACGAGTATGGAATCTTCGGCGGGCCGGCCGGAAGTCATATCCTGCACCTGCTGCGCGGCCTTGAAGATGCCGGTCGTGACCACGCTGCACACCGTCCTGCGCGAGCCCGACCCCGACCAGCTCAGGGTCATGGAAGAGATTGCGGAGCTTTCGGACCGGCTCATTGTCATGAGCCAGCTCTCATCCCAGTTCCTGCAGGAAATTTTCAAAGTCCCGGGCAACAAGATCGACATGGTTCCGCACGGCGTTCCGGACCTGCCCTTTCTCGATCCCAATTTCTACAAGGACCGCTTCGGCGTTGAAGGAAAAGCGGTGCTGCTCACCTTCGGCCTGCTCTCTCCGAACAAGGGCATCGAAAACGTAATTCAGGCCATGCCGCAGATCTTGTCGAAACACGAAAATGTGGTCTACCTGGTGGCGGGCGCGACCCATCCTCACATCCTGCGCCGCGAGGGCGACAAGTATCGAGCCAGCCTGCAAGCCTTGGCGAAGGAAGTGGGAGTGGAATCGCAAGTGATCTTCCACGACCGCTTTGTCAGCCCTGAGGAAATGGCGGAGTTCATCGGCGCCGCCGACATCTACATCACTCCCTATCGCCACGAGGCGCAGGTTGTTTCCGGAACGCTCGCCTATGCGCTGGGGGCGGGCAAGGCGATCATCTCGACTCCGTACTGGCACGCCATTGAATTGTTGGACGATCGGCGCGGCGCCCTGGTTCCCTTCCAAGATCCCGACGCCATCGCACAAAAGACAATCGAACTCCTGACCACGCCGGCCCTTCGGCATGCCATGCGCAAACGCGCCTACCTGTTCGCGCGGGACATGGTCTGGAAGAAAGCTGCGCAGGGCTACATGGAGAGTTTCGCCCGGGTCCGCAGCGACCGCATGGAGACTCCCCGGGTTCAGTTTTCGGCTCGCGCGACCCGAAAATTCCTGAATCAGCTGCCCGAACTTGAAACTCAATCACGTGAATGCGCTCACCGACGACACCGGAATGCTGCAGCACGCCATCTTTACCATCCCCAATCGGGCCGAGGGATACACCACCGACGACAACGCACGCGCACTTATTTTTACTGTTCTGTTGAAGCAACTGGGTATCGAGACAAACGGGTATCGAGTTGTCCGCCGAAAGCCGAACCGCTCAACCCCGATTGGCCTTTCCGCTATTTGGCATTTCTGGAGCACGCCTTCAATCCGAAGAAGAAAAGGTTTCGAAACTTCCTCGGCTACGATCACCGCTGGATGGAAGAGCAGGGATCGGAAGATTCTCACGGCCGCGCGTTGTGGGCTCTTGGAACTGTCCTGGGCCGTCACGCAGAATCACGGATTGCGAGGCGCCGCCGGACGTTTGTTCGAGTATCTCGCTGCCGGCGGTGGTCGAGTTCCACAGTCCGCGCGCCTGCGCCTACGCTCTGCTCGGAATTCAGGAGTACCTCCATTCGTACCCTGGAGACCGCGATGCCCAGCGCGTACGATTCGCACTGGCTCAAAGATTGCTCGAGATGTACGAGTCGATTCAGCGTCCGGACTGGAAATGGTTTGAAAATGTTGTGGCGTACGGTAACGCGAGGCTGCCCCAGGCCATGCTTCTGGTGGGATCGGCTTGCGGGGATGAACGCATGCTTTCCGCCGGACTCGATTCTCTGGAATGGCTCATGGAAACGCAGAACTTGCCCGACCAATGGCCACTTTGTGCCGATCGGCTCGCAAGGATTTTACCGCCAGGGTGGTGAACCAGCTCGATTCGATCAACAGCCGATTGAAGCTGCCGGCGCGGTGTCCGCCTGCTTACAGGCCTATCGCGTAACCGGAGACCATCGCTGGCGCAGGAGGCATGGTCGGCCTTCAACTGGTTCCTGGGCGATAACGATCTTCAGCTTTCTCTCTACGATTCTGAAACCGGCGGTTGCCGGGACGGCCTGCATCCCGATCGCGCCAATCAGAATCAGGGAGCGGAATCCACGCTGTCTTTCCTGATGGCACTTCTCGAAATGCGCTCTCTGCAAAAACCTGAAGAAGGCTGGAAGACTCTTCATGACTGCTCCTGAAACAACGCTTGTGAATGTCGAAAGCACAGCACTACCCGCCACTGCTTCTTCGGCATCCCGCCAACCCGATCCTGACGCGCAAGGATTGGCCATACTCCATCAACAGCGTGTTCAATGCGGGCGCAACCTTGCTGCAGGATGGAACCACTCTGCTGCTGTGCCGCATCGAAGACCGGCGCGGCTTGTCGCATCTTTGCGCCGCCCGCTCGGGCAATGGAGTGGATGGCTGGCAAATTGACCGCGAACCGACGTTGATGCCCAGCCCCAAAGACTATCCCGAAGAAATCTGGGGCATTGAGGATCCGCGCATCACTTTCGTGCCCGAGCTGCAGCAATATGTGGTCACTTACACCTCCTATTCGCGTGGCGGTCCCGGAGTGTCGCTGGCGTTGACCAAAGACTTCCGAAGTTTCGAGCGCTACGGCGTGATCATGCCGCCGGATGACAAAGACTCAGCCCTTCTGCCGCGGAGAATCAATGGCTACTGGGCGCTGATTCACCGTCCGATGACGCCGCTGGGAGCGCACATGTGGATTTCCTACTCTCCCGACCTGCGTCATTGGGGCAGGCACCGGCTCATGCTGGAAGCGCGCCGCGGCGCCTGGTGGGACGCAAACAAGATTGGCCTCTCACCGCCGCCCATCGAGACCTCCAGAGGCTGGCTCGTGCTCTATCACGGAGTGCGGCACACGCCCTCCGGCTGTTTGTATCGCCTGGGCCTGGCTCTGTTTGACCTGGAGAATCCGGAAAAATGTCTGTTGCGGGGCGACTCGTGGATCTTTGGGCCGGAGGCCGATTACGAGCGCAATGGCGATGTCAATGATGTCGTGTTCCCCTGCGGATACACGATGGATCGCAGACGGCGACACGGTTAACATCTACTACGGGGCCGCAGACTGCTCGATTGCCCTGGCTCGGGCGAGCGTGCGCTCTCTGCTGGAGTGGCTGGATGCCAACGGAAGTTACGACCGTCGGCAGATCGCAGGACGTATGAATCCGGTGCTGTGGGTTTTCGAGTTCGTCTTTCGCTGCCGTCACCGTCAGCTCAGCCGCGTCTTCACGATCAAAGGCAGAACCTACCAGGTCTGCTTCAAGTGCGGACAAGAATTTGAGTGTTCCGAACCTTCGGTAGTTTGAGCCCAGGGCACAGGCACCGCATTCTCCCTCGCCGGATGCGAGCGATTTTGATCAGACACTGCGGGCCGCGTTTGTCATTCTTTACTTTCCAAATAAGTGAGCGGAGAAAAACCTGTATGACCGAGCCACTGAACCCCGCGCTATCTCAAGCATCTCTATCCGGAGCCGTGGAAACAATCATCAAGCCATCCCACCCAGGTGAATCGGAGCAGGCGGAGATCGTCATCCAAGGTGCCGACGGGCAGGATCAAGAAATCAGAATCGAGAATATCCTGACCACAAAGAACGGCGACGAAGTAGGACTTAAAGAAGGCGCGCTGGTGAGTATCACGATCAAGCGTAGACCGTAGCCAATCGCCCCCGCCCCTGCCCAGGCACCGAACCCATATCTATGAATGTGAGCTATCTTGCTCAGACACGAAAGTCCCGCACCTGTCATTCTTTATGTCTGCTGAGTGTGTAGAGAGAGCACGATACCTAATTCGCGGCTCTCATTTCCTTAGTTGCGGCGGGTCAGGTCCCAGCCAATTCAAGTCGAAAACGATCACATCCAGCTTCGACATTCTTCGCCCGTGAGTGCCGCGCAACTCCACGGCAACACGTTTCGACCCTAAGAGCTTGCGAACGCAAGAATCGGAACTACACCTCGGCGGAGAGGGGCGTCGGTCCACGCAACAAGAAAGGTCAAAGACCATGCCCTTAATTCAACTCCTGGAAGTTCTCATCGTGGTGGGTGTACTCCTGTGGCTGGTAAATCGCTTTATTCCGATGCAGTCATCCATCAAGTCAATTCTGAATGGCGTCGTGGTGATCGCGGTGGTTTTGTGGCTGTTGAATGTTTTTGGGTTGTTTCACTCCCTTTCCCACATTCGCATTGGGAAAGGATGATCGATTGTGAACAACTCGTAGAGCCAGCCCGCGAATTCAGCGTCGAAACTGGAAGGATCAGATCAGGATTTAGCAGCAGCCGGCAGACATCTGCCTCGAAGGAGACCACTGTGAAGACCAAGCTTTTGCTAGCAGCCGGAATTACCCTCGGTTTGAGCGCGTTTGCGCAAACCAATTCTCAATCAACCATGGTCATCGAGCCCATGGAGCACACGCCAACATTCCGGGTCACCGTGGTGAGCCGTAGCGTGCAGGCCGTCAACTACAAGCATCGCGGCGGAGCTACCAAGATTGATTTCGCAGGCACTGACCTGATGCCCCAGGCCACCGGCCAGGCCAAGGTAGAAAGCAAGAAGGGCTACATCGAAATCGAAGTGGAATTTGCCAACCTGGAAAAGCCCACGACCTTCGGCAATGAGTATCTGACCTACATCCTCTGGGCGATCTCGCCCGAGGGCCGGGCCATCAACCTGGGCGAGATTCTGGTGGGCGATAACCATCGCAGCAAGGTGGACGTCACCACCGACCTTCAGGCCTTCGCCCTGGTTGTCACAGCTGAACCTTATTATGCGGTGCGCCAGCCGAGCAACGTGGTGGTGATCGAAAACGTCGTTCGCGACGACACCAAAGGCACCACTCGAAGCGATGTAGACGCAAAGTATGAACTGCTGGAACGCGGCGGCTACATCCCGACCGGCTACAAATTTGATCCGGTGGTACTGAACACCAAACTGCCGCTGGAATTCTTCGAAGCGCGCAACGCATTGCGCATCGCACAATCCGAGGGCGCCGAGACCTACGCCAACGACAGCTACCAGCACGCTGTCCAGTTGATGAACCAGGTCGATAGTTATGCCACCGACAAGCATACTGATAAGAAGAAGCATGATTGCGGTTGCCCGCGAAGCGGTGCAGACCGCCGAAGATGCGCGCGCCATCACGGTCAAAAAGATAGAGCAGGAACGTCTGGAAGACGAACGTCAGGCTGCCGCTGACCAGCAAGCACAAACCCAGGCGCAAGCCGACGACGCGACCCGGCAGAAGGAACAGGCACAGTCTGATCAGGCCCGAGCCGAGCGCGCCACAAATCGAGCCGAGGCAGATGCCGCAAGGGCCCGGAACTGACGCCGCTGATGCCCAATCCGCAGCCGCCAGGGCCCAATCCGATATGGCAAATAGCCAGGCTGCATCCGCCAACGCCCTCTCCGCAGCCCAGGCTGATGCCGACCAATCCCGTCTGGCTGCACAGCAGGCCCAAGCCAGCGCCCAACAAGCCGACCTGGACAAAGCGGCCATGCGTGCGCGTTTGTCCGAACAATTGAACAGAATCCTTCAGACCCGCGACACCGCGCGCGGCCTGATCGTCAGCATGTCCGATGTCTTGTTTGACACTGGAAAATACTCGTTGAAATCGGGAGCGCGCGAGAAGCTGGCGAAAGTCGCCGGAATTCTGCTGGCTTACCCCGGACTCAACATTGAAGTCGGCGGCTACACCGACAACGTGGGCGGCGATCAAATGAATCAGACACTGTCTGAAAATCGCGCCAGCTCAGTGCGTGACTATCTTGTGCAGCAAGGCGTAGTCACTACTTCAGTCAGATCAAAAGGCTTCGGCAACACTTTGCCCGTGGCCTCCAACGACAACTCCGCCGGACGGCAGCAGAACCGCAGAGTGGAGCTTCTCGTATCCGGCGAAGCCATTGGCAACCCGGTCAACGCGACGACCGGAAGCTTGCAGTAGAGCAGGGGCACCTAAATCGCAGTAATGGGGGAACACCATGAGAGTAATTCGAATCACCAGCACAGCGATTCTGTCCTTGTTGCTCGCAATCGCTGCTCCTGCCCTCGCGCAGGAGCAGCACGGCGAAGAGCATGACCGAGGACAGCAGGGGGGCCACGAGCAAGCAAAGCCCGAACAGCAGCATGGTCAGCAGCGCGGACAACCTGCCCACGAACAGCAAGCACACCCGCAGCCGCAACAACAACATGCTCCGCAACAAGCCGAGCACAACCAGCAGCAACACGCGCAGCAACAACAGCAGCAGGCTCAGCACAACCAGCAACAGCAAAACGCGCAGCAACAGCAGCAACAGGCTCAGCACAACCAGCAACAGCAACACGCGCAGCAACAGCAGCAACAGGCTCAGCACAACCAGCAACAGCAACACGCGCAGCAACAGCAGCAACAGGCTCAGCGCAACCAGCAACAGCAACACGCGCAGCAACAGGCCCAGCACAACCAGCAGCAACAGGCACAGCGCAACCAGCAACAACGGAGCGTCCAGCAAAGCGCTTGGCAGGAGCATCGATCCCAAAACTGGCAGGCCGATCACCGTACCTGGCAGCAACGCGGGGGCTACCGAGGTTATCGCATTCCTGACGACCGCTACCGCGGATACTTTGGGCCGAGCCACGGATTCCGCATCAATACCCTCCCCTTCCTGGTCGTAGGCGGATACCCGCGCTTCCAGTACCAGGGCTATTGGATCAGCGCCGTCGACCCCTGGCCGCAAGCCTGGGGAAATGACTGGTACGACAATGACGACGTCTATGTCGACTATGTCGACAATGGCTACTACATGTACGACCGCAGGTATCCCGGCGAGGGAATTGCGATCAACATTACGCTCTAACGGATCCCGATGCAGCTTCGAAAGAGGCTGCACCTCTCATACTTAGGCGGTAAAGGAGCAAAACATGCTTGGAACTATTTTGATCGTGATCCTGGTTTTAGCACTCTTTGGGGCGCTGCCGCGGTGGTCGCATAGCCGGGATTGGGGTTACGCCCCGACCGGTGGCGTCGGACTCGTCCTTTTCGTGGTTGTCATTCTCCTGGTTCTCGGGCGCATTTAATGTAATGCATGGCGCATTAACATCGCCTTGCAATGCCTGATCGCAAGAGGCGGTGCGCCGAACCGTGAATATTACTATGACGCTTTCTCTTTGTTGGCCAGGGCAAGCAGGGGTAGCGCAAATAGCTGTACCAGGACAGAGAACAGGATCAGCGCCGCAATCGACTTCTCGTATAGCAGGCCCATGATCGCGCTGCCCACAAACCAGGCCAGTCCGAAACCAGTGTCAAAAATGCCAAAGCCGGTGCTGCGCTTTTGAGATGGCAGCACCGCGGCCAGCACCGCCCGGAGGCAGGAATCCTGCGTTCCCAACCCCATTCCCCAAAGAATCATCCCTGCGAGCTCCATCGTGGCTCCCTGTAGAAAAACCAGGGGTGCAAAAAATGCCGGAACTCCAAACGCTACGAGAAGGATGGGGAGGCCCAGCTTGTCCAGCAATTTTCCAAGAATCAGGGAGGACAGCGCGCCCGTTGCCATTGCCACCGCATAGAAAACAGGGATGAGACCCTGCGGAACGGTTGTGGTTTTTTGGAAGTGAAATGCGATTAGAGAGAAGTCGGCAAATCCAGCGGCAATCAATGCTCCCCCCGCCAGGTATAGCCAATAAGCCTTTGGAAACTCCCGCCTGGACAACGCCGGTGTGGATTCTTCCATCTCCTGCGGTCGCCGGTGAAGGAACCAGGCAACCAACAGCACACCCAGGCAAAGCAGCGCTGAGATCAGGAGCACCGCAAAAGCGTGACGGTAATTCCCATGGCGGAATAAGACGAAAGCCGTAATCAGTGGCCCTAGTGTCGCTCCCGTCTGGTCCAGCGCTTCATTCAGGCCGAACACCCAACCTTGTCCGATGGATTTTCCCGCATGAGAAAGCATCGCTTCCACGGCAGGTTTGCGAATCGCCCGACCGGTTCGCTCGGCGACGATCAGCCCGGCAGCGAGCGGCCAGTTTCCCGCCAGCGCCAGAGCCGGCACCGCCAACATGTTGATCGCGTATCCCGCGAATGCAACCGCCCAGTATCTGTGTGTTTTGTCCGCAAAGTATCCCGAGACTGAGCGGAGCCCGTATCCGACCAACTCACCGAATCCGGCGACAAAACCGACGATGGCGGCGCTGGCACCGAGTGAGCCCAGAAAAGGTCCCACCAGCGCACGAGCTCCTTCATAAGTCATGTCCGCAAAGAAGTTGACGATCCCGATGATCAGGACAAATCGGAGGGCGAGTTTCGCTATGTTCTGGTTAGCCATTGCCTGATCCAGTCTTTGCGGACAAACGTGCGTCGACGCGATCGAGCTCACTCGTATTGGCTAAGATAGTGCCCGATATAATGCCTGCATGTACACGCCTCAGGCTGGAATCTTCGCTCTGGGAACGTCCTCTCATGCGTACCTGGAGTTTGACATTCTCGACGCGAAGAAACGCAAAGAGTTCGCGTCTACAATCTCCGCTATCCGTGAACCACGAACCACCACCGGAGGAGTGAACTTCGTCATCGGCTTTCGGCCTGAGCTGTGGCGCAATATTGTTCCAGATGACGCTCCTCCGGGCGTGGAGGGCTTTAACGAGGAGATCCGGGGCACAGAAGGATTCGTTATGCCAGGCACGCAACATGATGCGCTGGTATGGCTATCCGGCAGTGCATATGACGTTCTCTTCGATATGGCCCGCTCGGTCATCCATGACCTCGCAGGCCAAGCCTCGCTAGCGGAAGAAACCTCGAGTTGGCCTTACCGGCACGATCGCGATCTTACCGGCTTCATCGATGGCTCGGAGAATCCGACGCTGCTCGATGCTCCCGCCACAGCTCTCTTGCCCGAAGGGGTTCCCGGAGCTGCCGGCTCGGTCCTGTTGCTGCAAAAGTGGAAGCACAAGGTAGCGGAGTGGGAAGCTCTGCCAGTCGATCAGCAGGAACGCATCATGGGACGCACCAAACCCGACAGCATCGAACTCGAGAACAAGCCAGCGGACTCGCATGTAGCACGCACTGATCAGGACGAGTTCGGGCATATCTTTCGTCGCAACATGCCCTACGGAAGCGTCGATGACCATGGCACCATGTTCGTTGGATTCAGCGCGGACCAGAAGCGGCTCTCCAGAATGCTCGATAGCATGGCAGGCCTGATCACGGGCACGCGCGATGCGCTCACCCGCTTTACTCAACCCTTGACCGGCTCCTATTATTTCGTGCCTTCCGTCGAGAGTCTGCGGCGCTTACGGTAAGACGAGCGCACAAACGTCACCGCTTCTGGCCTTTAGAGGACCGAGTTGTTGTTTTGTGTAACTCCCCTGGGGGTGGCCCACTCAAGCCCGGTTTTGGCTTGAGTGGGAAAGTTCTACTGCTCGACAAATCTTCCCGCCGTTCGCGCTTTCGCGCCGTCCATTCCGACTCGATCTCGACCCGTCCCTCAGAGCCGGTTGCGTAGTGGGACGCTTGCGCAAGCCCGTTTGAGCGAAACATCCCCACTCAAGCCAAAACCGGGCTTGAGTGGGCCACCCGCTGAGATCGGGCTGCGACGTCGAAGCGATCGTGGTTCATCACCTTGCTCCACGCCGCCACGAAGTCTTTCACAAACTTCTCCTTCGAGTCCGAGCGACGCATAGACTTCCGCGAGGGCACGCAGCTGCGAGTGCGAACCGAAGATCAGGTCGACGCGGGTGCCGGTCCACTTGACCTGGTTCGTCTTGCGGTCGCGCCCCTCGTACACGGCTCCAGAGCCATTGGATGTGTCGGACGGCTGCCATTGCGTGCTCATGTCGAGCAGGTTGACGAAGAAGTCGTTGGTCAGCGTGCCCGGCTTCTTGGTGAAGACGCCGTGCTTGGAGTTGCCGGTGTTTGCGCCGAGAACGCGCAGGCCGCCGACGAGAACGGTCATCTCCGGCGCCGTCAGCCTCAGCAATTGCGCCTTATCCACCAACAGCTCCTCAGGCGACAGGCGCTGCTTGCCGCGGAGATAGTTGCGGAATCCATCCGCTTTTGGTTCGAGCGGCTCGAAGGATTCGACATCAGTTTGCTCTTGCGACGCGTCCATGCGCCCCGGCGTGAAGGGAATCTTCACGTCGGTTCCGGCGTCCTTCGCGGCTTTCTCGATCGCCGCATCGCCGCCGAGAACGATCAGGTCCGCCAGCGAGACTTTCTTCCCGCCAGACGCAGAAGCGTTGAACTCCTTCTGGATGGCTTCGAGCTTCTGCAGCACCTTCGCCAGTTCAGTCGGCTGGTTGACCTCCCAGAACTTTTGCGGCGCGAGGCGAATGCGCGCGCCGTTCGCTCCGCCGCGCTTATCCGAGCCGCGGAACGTCGACGCCGACGCCCAAGCGGTCGAGACCAGCTGGGAAACGGACAGGCCAGAGGCGAGGATCTTCGCCTTCAGAGCAGCAACGTCCTGCTCCCCGATCAGCGGATGATTCACAGCGGGGATCGGGTCTTGCCACGGCAGCTGCTCCTTCGGAACCAGCGGGCCGAGATAACGCACGATCGGGCCCATGTCGCGGTGCGTCAGCTTGTACCACGCCCGGGCAAACGCGTCTGCGAACTGATCCGGATGCTCGTAGAAGCGCCGTGAAATTTTTTCGTAAGCAGGATCGAACCGCAAGGAGAGGTCCGTGGTCAGCATGGATGGCGCGTGACGCTTTGAGGGATCGTGCGCATCCGGCACCGTGCCGTTGCCTGCGCCATTTTTCGGCGTCCACTGATTCGCACCGGCCGGGCTCTTGGTCAGTTCCCATTCGAAGCTGAACAGGTTGTTGAAGAAGTTGTTGCTCCACTTGGTCGGCGTCTGTGGTCCAAGTGACTTCCAGGCCGCTGCCGATGGTGTCAGCGCCAAAGCCTTTGCCAAATTTATTCTTCCACCCGAAGCCTTGGTCCTGAATGTCGGCACCTTCTGGTTCGGCGCCCACGTAGTCAGCGGGAACGGCAGCGCCGTGAGTCTTGCCGAAGGTATGCCCGCCGGCAATCAGTGCGACCGTTTCTTCGTCGTTCATGGCCATGCGCTTGAACGTTTCGCGAATGTCCCTGGCCGCCGCGATGGGATCCGGCTTTCCATTGGGCCCTTCCGGGTTCACGTAAATCAGACCCATCTGAACCGCGCCGAGAGGACTCTGAAGATCACGATCGCCGCTGTAGCGCTCGTCCGCCAGCCACGTGCCTTCCGGCCCCCAATTCACCTCTTCGGGCTCCCACACATCCGCGCGTCCGCCGCCGAAACCGAAGGTCTTGAATCCCATCGATCCTCGAGAGCGACGTTGCCGGCGAGAATCATCAAGTCGGCCCACGAAATTTTGCGGCCGTATTTCTGCTTGATCGGCCAGAGCAGCCGGCGCGCCTTGTCGAGGTTCACGTTGTCCGGCCAGCTATTGAGCGGGGCGAAGCGCTGCTGCCCGGCTCCGGCGCCGCCGCGGCCATCGCCGATGCGGTACGTGCCTGCACTGTGCCACGCCATGCGGATGAACAGCCCTCCGTAGTGGCCGAAGTCGGCCGGCCACCAATCCTGCGAGTCGGTCATGAGCGCATGAAGGTCTTTGATCACGGCATTCAGATCGAGACTCTTGAATTCCTTGGCGTAGTCGAACTCCTTGCCCATCGGATCGGACAGGTCAGAGTGCTGGTGCAGGACCTTCAGGTTCACCTGATTCGGCCACCAGTCGCGGTTCGTGGGAGCGGAGGCTCCGTGGTTGAACGGGCACTTGGATTCGGTTGACGTGTTTTGGCTCTGATCTTCGGGGGAAACAGTCCCCGATGAAGAGGCAAGTGTGTTTTCCATATGTTTTGGATTTTCCATATGTTCTTCCTTTGAATTAGTTCAAAACTGTGATGATCTACGAACCCATCAGACTGCGGTTCGCACGATTAGGTGCCGACGCGCTTTCTTGATCGGCTGTTCAACAAGTATCCACACATCTCCAGACTTAACGGGAAGCACGCTGAGCGCACTTCGCGCAAAGCCCGCGGAAAATAAGCTGGCATTCGCGAACAACTCGCTTACCGAGAGAACGCGAGGCAGGCCTGGGCACGTCGTACCACTCCATGTCCTCAACATTGCCGCAGCGGTCGCAGATGAAGTGGTGATGCCGCATGCCTTTCGCATCGAATCGCGCGGCGCGGCCCTCGACGGCCACTTCACGCACCAAACCCGCCTCCACCAAGTCCCGCAGATTGTTATAAGTCGTGGCCCTTGAAGAGCGCGGATCCACGCGATTCACGGCTTCGAAGATTTCCGCAGCCGTGGGATGCCGGTTGTGTTCCATCAAGAATGCCATCACGGCGTAGCGCTGCGGAGTGCAGCGCAACCCGCTGCCCTCCAAGGACCGTTTAATCGCCTCGGCGTCCATGAACAATTTAGATTATATCTAATGTGAGATTTTGTCAAGACTCATGCTTTTGCTTGTTTTGCCAAGACCGACAAGACAAGCCGGGCTGATCGAACTCAATTCCGATGGTTCGATAAAGTCAATTTCCGCACGCTAAGCCGCGTTCCAAAAGAATGCGCCTTTGATATGTCATAACACTTAGTCTGATATTTGCCGATTGCACACCGGGAGCTCACTAACGCATCCCTGACATCGCCTAGATCGGAGCGTAAGGTCATTTGCTGATCTTGCCCAGCGGTGCTGATTGTTCGGTACCGCACGGACTGGCCTCGACGGTAGTCAACCCGTTCGGTCTGTGGCAGAATGTGGCCATGACCATGACAAAGAAGCGGGATCTCCCCCAACATCACGAGGATCGCAAGGTTCAGAAGCTAGTAGAGCGCATCGTTCGGCTGCAAGCCCTCCAAGCAAAGGCCGGGCACGAACGAGGTCAAGCTCCCCCACCCAGAAGCTGATCTCGCCCGAACGCGAGTGATCACTCCATCCCTCGACAAGCACGATTGGAAGTCGCGATTACACTTATGACCCGGGTGACGGGCGACCAAATATAAATGCTTCCGGACTAGTCCTGATAAACACGCTTCTCGTCACTCAAGTGGGAGTGAATGGGAGTCAGCTGCAAACACGTCGCACTTCCCGTGATCAGCTTCAAGTAATTAGTTGCTAAGGATTTTGAACCGATCCGGCTCGCGGCGAAGCAGCGTGCGAGGCAAGAGTGGTAGGTTGGCCATTGCTTCTGTATAGCTGATCATCCGCCCGAATCTCGGCCGTCACTTCGAGTGCCGCTTTCTAGGCCGGGATAATTGGACTTATGCGGAATGACTCAGTGGGAAGTCACGCCGCTAACCAAGCTCAGGAAGAAGGTCAGATTGCCGAAACTGTGGCCTACGATGCCCGGCCATGTGCTCCTTGTGCGTTGTGCAACAAAGGAAAGTGCCACACCTGTGATTGCCATGCGAATGGTGTCCCACAGGGTGGGTTGCATGAACAGATGGAAGATTGACCAAGAAATGCCATGAACAACCCATGCGGCCCTTCCGAACGCCAGCTCTTGGCGTGGCAGAACATAGCCGCGCCACCAAAGTTCTTCCCCGCCGATGTTGCACACGAGTATTAGGACAGCGTAGTAAATGAGAATCCACCAGGCTCCCTGCAAAGGAATACCCATGAAATCCTTAGGACCGAAGTGGTTGAAGAACTCGCGGTGGAATGCAGAAGGATCGAAGAATCTGATGGACTCCAGAGTAGGTTGAAAGACGCTGGCGTAGCGCTTGACGAGCATGCCTATCAAAATTGCACCGAACATCCACTTTTGACCCGTCTTTTCTTTCCAAAGTGCTAGCCACGATGCCGCAACAGCGAGGAGGTCCGCCCAATTGCCTCCATACATAAAGCCAGAGAGGGCCGCTGCCCAGAGCCACGCCGTCGCACTTGGAGCAGAAAGCCGCAACCGTTGCTTGATACCTTTCCACGAGATAGCGCGCTGATCAACGGCCGCGCCAATAAGGGCGGCCACGAGCATGCACGTGAGCGGCAGAATTAGCAAAACATGGAAAATGCGCCACCAAGAAGTTCCCCTTTGCCGGAGATCCGGGCCCAGCCAATGAAACAAGAACGCGAAGACCAAGCCTGGTACACCGAATAAAAGGGCAGTGGCAATCCAGCTCGCAGGTCTAATTGCAGGTGCTTCTTGCACTTGGTGAGTGTATCTGACCTTTTCAGGTCATAAGGAATGAAAAAGCGCAAACCGGAAGCTATCAATCATGTCATGCCCATCGTGAGATTTAGGAAACTTTCTCGAATCTCCACTACGGCATACAAATTCGGACGCGAGCTTAGCCCTGGGACTGAACCGCGGCATGGAGCGCTGCTATATAAGCTGACCTGATCAGCCAAACCCCTTGCCAGACGTCGCATCCAAGAGAACCAACAATGGCAGACTACCAACAACTTGAGCAACTCCGCTCAGTTCTCGCCCACGCCTATGAAAAACGCCAGCCCCTCGCACTTAGGATGATTCAAGCACTAATGGCTCGAATGAGCACTCAGAACCGGAGGAGGCCCATCATCGAGAGTCTCCACATTGAAGAAGATCAAAAGAACAAAGCGGCGTGACGGTCTTCCGAGACCTAAGATATATTCTTGCACGGGATTCGAGTGAAGCACTTTCCATGTGGGTACGCAACCGTACTCAGTCGAATGGTATACGCTCGGCGCGCGGCAGCCAGTAAGGCCAGCTTCCTAAAGACACTCATGCCTATCACTATTCCTTGGTACGGAAAAGGCGGAGGCAACCATGACTAACTCCCCGCCCGGTGCGCCGGTCTCTCGCGTCCTGCGTCAGGCGGTAACCACGGGAGTCCAGACCTGCATCGACGTTTCCTGCCGGTTTGACCAGGCGTAATAAGGAATAAACGTCAGTGGAACCCGGCGGCTTGGTGCTTGACCGCCGCCGTAGCGGGAGTAGAGCGCATTGCGAGAGGCGGCTCTCTCATAGGCCACGCCAGCGTGACGCAGCACAACCACGCCTCCCAGCAAGTCACTCTTCATTTCACTCTGAAATTGAGCTTGCGGCTTCTGACCCAGAGCAACGGCCAAATCGCTCATCGCCACTCCCGCCGGCTGATCGAGTTCCTCCAGGCAATAGACGAGCGGACCGCGCTGCACCGCAACGCGCCCCGCGTCGTCGGCCACTTGAGGATTCGCTTGCAGCACTTGCACCGGCATCTCTAATTTCAAATGAATGACGTCACCCTGAGCCCACTGTCGCGAAATCGCCAAGTATTCTCCTGGCTTCGCTCCGCGTTACCGCCTTTCCATTGACGGCGACTTGCTGCGCGGTCCGCCCATCCGGGAATTCGCAGATAGAAAGTAAAATTCGAAGGCTGGGCGGGCGTGACTGTGACTTCCATCATTCCATCCCAGGGATAATTTGTTTTTTGCGTCACCTTGAGGCCGACGCCATTTTCCAGATGCCAGTTCAGTTCCGAATTGTCGTAAAGATGCAGGTAAATTCCGTCGCTGCTGGTGCTGTAGAAGTATCCCGGCAAAGAAGCGAAAGTGCGCTCGAGATTCGGCGGACAGCAGGTCGTGTCGTACCACGGATTGCGAATCTTTTCTCCCGTGGATGGATCAAACGCCAGCGGGTTGCGATAGCAATAGAGCGTGCCGTCGAGCGACATCCCGGAATTGATTCCGTTGTACAGCGCGCGTTCGATTACGTCGGTGAACTTTGCGTCTCCGGTCGCCGCCAGCATGCGCCAGTTCCACATCATGTTGCCGATGGCTGCGCAACTTTCTCCGTAAGCGCGATCATTGGGCAGTTCGTAGGCATTTCCGAAGGCTTCGCCGTCGGACCGCGAGCCGACTCCGCCGGTGACGTACATCTTGGTGGTGGTCATGTCGTTCCACAGAGTGTTCAGAGTCTTCCAATAGGCCGGATCGCCGGTCTCCATGTAGTAGTCGGTGGCGCCGCAACAGGCGTACATCGCCCGGACGGCATGGCCTTCCAGCTTTGTTCTCGCGGTGAACGGAGTTCCGCTGAACATGTAGATGGTTCGGCGCTCCGGCAAATGTAAGCGCTCGTCTCCCTCCAGGATGTATCCCGCCAGATCGAGTTGCCGCTTGTCGCCGGTGATGCGGTACAGTTCGATCAGTGCCATTTCAATCTCGGGATGTCCGGAAACGATCGGTTGTTTGGGAGCGGGTCCGTAACTGGACATCAGGAAATCATCGACGAAGCGGATTCCGGCATCGAGCAATTTGCGGTCGCCCGTGGCCCGGTAATAGGCGATCGCGCCCTGCAGCATGTGTCCGATGTTGTAGAGTTCGTGGCCGGTGGTCTGGGTCTGGGTAAGCATTCGCGAGAGACTTGCGATCATCCTGGTAGTAGGTGTTCAGGTAGCCGTTGGGCTCCTGGACCGCGACCACCTCGGCAATCATTTTCTCCGCCGTCGCGCGAAGCTCCGGACGGTCGCCCGACTGAAGCGCGAACCCTGCTGCCTCGGTCCACTTGTAAACATCGGAGTCGGAATACACCGGACCGCTCTGCGCCGCCGAACTCTTGCCGACCAGGCGGCGAAAATTGTTCATGCGGCCGTTCGCTTCGAGAAGATCGTGCATGGTGGGAATGCTCTTGGTCACGTTGATCTCGCGCCGCTGCGCCCAAAAGCCGCTCTGGATGGTCACCGCGCGCACCGGAATATCTCGCAGCTTCGCGTGCGGTGACTTGCTCAGATTCTCGATTCCCTGATCTTTCCAGTTCGGATCTTTCCAGCCAGGGGTGCCGCTTCGCGCGGCTTCCGTTTGTCTGCGGTGCTTCGTTGGCGACACTTGCAAAGAGTTGATGTCACGGGCATCGATGCGATCGCGGCCGTCGAGACCGCCGAGGTGACGAACTGCCTGCGAGAGATTTCCTTTGCGGGGGCCATGAGCTTCTCCTTCGTATATATTTGTGACCTTCTCATCACTTTCGGCCGCGTCTTGCTCCAGCAACCAGTCAAAGTAAGAACGCTGTCAGCACAGTACGCAAATAAACTAATCCGAAAGCCAATACTCACCAAATCTCAAAATAGCGGTACGTGCAGTTGCGGCGGTCCGTCAACCGAGAGAGTGATAATACACGCGGTTCCACTTCAGCTCTTTCTTGAAATTCTCTATGGTAGTGTTGCGATCGATCAGCAAGTATTCGATATCAGCCATCTCCGCGAAATCTTCGAGGTGTTGCGGGCTCAGGGCGCGACTGAGAGCGGTGTGATGGGCACCGCCGGCAAGGATCCAGGCTGTTGCTGCGATCTTCAGATTAGGCTCGGGTATCCAGATCGCCCGGGCCACAGGCAGCTTGGGCAGTGGATGCTCCGGCCGCACCACGTTCACCTGATTGACGATCAGACGAAAGCGGTTCCCCAGATCCACTACTGAAGCATTCAGCGCGCTTCCGCTGGAAGCTGTAAACACCAACCGCACCGGATCTGCTTTGCCGCCGATGGAAAGGGGATGAATTTCAGCCGTCGGCTGTTCCTCCGCGATAGATGGACATACTTCCAGCATGTGCGCGCCCAGCACCTGACCGCCGTTTCTCAGATGATAGGTATAGTCCTCCATGAACGACGTTCCACCCTTCAAGCCGTGACTCATCACTTTCATGGCCCGGACAAGAGCCGCTGTTTTCCAGTCACCCTCCGCACCGAAGCCGTATCCATCCGCCATCAAGCGCTGTACCGCGATTCCTGGAAGTTGAGCGAGGCCGTGCAAGTCCTCGAACGTATCGGTGAAGGCATTGGAGCCGGTTTCGGTCAGAAAATGCCGCAACCCTAGCTCAATTCTTGCAGCCTCCCGCATCGCCTGACGCTGGTTTCCGCCGGCACGCAGCGACTGAACGACCGTGTATTCTTCATCGTACTCAGCCGTAAGCTTCTCTATTTCACCGTCTGTTACTTCCGTAACACGTGCACAAGATCTCCGACGCCATACCCATTCACCGAATAGCACAACTTGATCTCGGCATCGACTTTATCTCCGTCGGTGACGGCCACGTTCCGCATGTTGTCGCCGAAGCGCGCGACCTTCAAATGTTGAGCATCGTGCCAGGCGCAGGCAGCTCGCGTCCAGACACCGATCTCGGCATGAACTGCGGTATCTTGCCAGAAGCCGACCACGACTTTGCGCTTGAGGCGCATGCGGGCTCCGATGAATCCGAACTCCCGGTCACCATGGGCTGACTGGTTCAGATTCATGAAGTCCATGTCAATGTTTGACCACGGTAGTTCCTGATTGAATTGTGTGTGCAGATGCAGGAACGGTTTGTTCAGCACCCGGAGGCCGGCGATCCACATCCGGGCCGGGGAGAACGTGTGCATCCATGTGATCAGCCCTACACAATTCTTCGAGCCATTCGCATCCAGGCATAACTGGTGAATGGAGTCGCTGCTGGTCATCACTGGCTTGCACACGATCTTCACGGAGATCTGCGTCGATGCGGAAAGAGCGTCCGCGATGACGGTAGAGTGCTCCTCGACGTCTTTCAGTGCCTCTGGCCCGTAGAGGTGCTGGCTTCCGGTCACAAACCAAAGTTCGAGGTTTGCTAAGTCAATCATTCGATCACTTTCAGGTCACAGTTGAGGAAACCTGGCCCTGGGACGCGCGCACAAGGCCAGCCATTCCTCCGGCAAACGCATCTCTGGATAAAACCGATATGGATGCCGATGAGTCGAATACTATCGTATCCGAGAAAACGATTACAGTTGGTCGACATCGCCTACTCCGCCAAGTGGGCTTCGGCGGAAATGCCTCGATAGCTGGCGTCAGAAAATGGCAAAGGCCCGGTGACATCCGTAGACCAAAATTCGGCGCGTTCGGCCAAGCCGCGCTGGGCTGCAAGTGAACGCGCCGTCGTAACCGCCTGCACCTGAACGTCAATGCCGACGACAGAACAGCCGGTGCTACCGCCGATTCGCAGCGCCGGGCCCCCTGCTCCATAAACGACCGTGCTGGGCCCGACGCATTTGCATTGTGAAAACGCCTCGCAGAGCCGTTGCAGGTCCGGGGAGCAAGACTCTCACAGCATATTGCCTGCAGAGTGACTCCACAGTATTATTGCCATGCTTTCAGCGTCCGCGAGAGTTCACAGATTTTTTGAACACATGTGGTCGTTTTAGTGATCGAAAGCGCTTTCATTCCGGACAAGTCGATTGGTCAAAATGAAACCCGCAACAAGTTCTGAATCTGCGATTCCACGGCAGTCCCTGACGTCCGCCGTGGCGGAGAAGTTGCGCGATCAGATTATCCGCGGAGAAATCGTCGAGGGCGCGCAGTTACGGCAGGATGTGATCGCCGGGCAATACCACGTCAGCCGCATTCCGGTCCGTGAGGCCCTGCGGCAACTGCACGCGGAAGGCTTGATCACGATTGTCCCCAACCGCGGCGCCATCGTTCCCGAACTCTCCCCCAGCGACATCGAGGAGTTGTTCGCGATCCGCGCACTGCTGGAACCCGAGGTGCTCAAACTCTCGGTTCCGCGTCTCACTCCGGCCGATTTGGCGCAAGCCGAAGCGGTCTTGAATAAATACATGAGCGAACTGCGGCGCGAAGAGCACATGGAGAATTGGGGACGCATGAACTGGCAGTTCCACTCCATACTCTATTCTCGAGCCGAGCGCCCGCACTTCATGTCAATCATCCGCAACGTCAACCACAACGGCGAGCGCTATACCCGGCTGCAACTGTATTTGACGCACGGCATGAAGCGCGCGAATGAAGAACACCACCAGATCCTCAAGTTGTGCCGCAAGAACGAAGTGGCAGCGGCGTGCAAATTGTTACGCCAACATATTCAGCATGCCGGTCAATCCTTGAAACAGGTCTTGGAGGAGCGGCGCCCCGGGGGGCGTCTGTGAGGCGCAGGGCGCGCTAGTGGTTTTACGAGTCCCGTGAAATCAGAGCACGATGGGTATGTCGTCCCCCTCAAGAAGGGAACGACCTGGATCGATCTCACCAGCAAGCCGTAGGGCACGCAGGGTTTGTCGCGGATCAGCCCGTTACAACTTGATCCAACACCACTCCTTCGAATACGGAACGCGGCTCATGCGATAGCCGGACTTCGCGCCGGTGACGACTGTGTCGCTCCAGTTGAATCCGCAACCGTTCTCCGGATCGAACAGACCCGGCTCTTCCGAGAAACACATATTTTTCTGCAACACGGTGTAGTCGCCCAGGGCAAGATAGGGCGGCTGGTGCCCTTCCACGCCTGATCCGTGGGCGGGGCGGTGGTAAATGTATTTTTGAACGCCGTTTTCTACCTGGTATTTGTGGATCTTGTAAGCCACGCTCGAGCAAGTCGATCCTTCGCTCTGCAGTTCTACCTGCATGTCGCAGCAACGTTGACTTACTTCCCAGAGCTTGCGCATGTGGGGATCGAATTCACCCGCCTTGTCGGCAATGATGAACATGCGGTAATTTTCTCCGCCGTAGCCGCCGATGCTCGCGTCTCCGGAAACTTGCAGCGCCATGCCGCGTCCAATGCGGTTGAAATAAGGCTGGTTGGGATGAGGATAGGCAGTCACCGGGCCTGCCCGCACTCCCAGTTCTACGTTGCTCTTCACTCCGTGATGAGGCATACCGTTAGCCAGCTTGAGATCAGAGTAAAGCAGACTGTTGATCCAGAGCTCGGTGGCCATTCTTACTTCGTAGTCGGTGATGTCGGTGCCGTGAGTAAGAATGTAATCGCGGGCGAAGGCGTGAGCGCGGTCGAAGTAGACGTAGGCGCGGCGCCACAATGCCAGTTCTTCCGGCGTCTTCACGATGCGCATATCCATCAGGATCGGATCAACATTGACCCACTCAAGGTCAGGCAGAATCTCGCGGGCCTTGGCGCTCTCGGAGGGATACAACTCGCCATCGATCCCAATCTTTTTTCCCTGGATGCCGTGCTCCTTGATTCCTTCCAGCAGAAAACGGAACAAGTCCACGGTCTTGCCCTGAGCCACCTTGCCTTCGTTGGGAAATGATCCGTCGTCCTTGAAATCGAAGTAAGTCTTGCCGCTACCAAACCACCAGCTGCGGACCAGGTCACGGTCGAGCGCGGGATACATGAACCAGGGGTCGGCATCATCGTGATTCATGAAGGTTGCTTCGGGACGCTCGGTCGTGGTGTGCCAGTAGCCGGTGAGATAGGTGGTGTTCAGCGGACTGCGAACCAGGAATGCATTCACGCCTTGCGCTGCCAACTTGCTCTTGAAGCGCTGCACCGTCTGTTTGTTCCACTCCAGAGTCAGGCGGTCGTCGGTGGCCGGGGCGGGTGGTCCTTCTTCACCGGGCGTGGGCTTGACGAGGAGGGCTTCGCTCTTGCCGCTGCCTTGCTCGCGGAGAAGGTCGAACATCGAGGGAGTTGACGTCTGGGCGGCAGCGACCTTGTCAACGCGCGCCAGGAAACCAGCGCCCAGCAATCCCAGAGTACTTTTCTGTGCGAAATCCCGACGACTGGTCTTCATGTGGCCTCCGGTGTCCCAGGGGTGCGCCCTAAGTGGTGTATTGGGAGAACGAAAATCGTTTCTTTCGCCCGCGGGGCTTGAATCCGCCTGCTTGCGCCTGGGGCTGTATTCTGCGCCCCCTTCTGGGGCTAGGCCTTACTTGGGACAGCAGCCCTGCCGTTAAAGGCGCGTGCCACCCATTGCATTATGGCTTGGGGCCCACTCCGCGCAGGTGGAACGCAAAGAATCTGTCGACTCGGTTCCACGCGTCGCGCAGAACGTGCTCGCGGCTGAAGTAGTGGAACTCCCCGGGATAAATCATGAATTGGACGAGCTCACCCTTGTGCTTCTTCAACGCTTCATCCATCAGCCACACCGACTGCAGGAATGGCACATTTACGTCGGACGTGCCGTGCAGAACGAGCAATGGCCGCGCCAGTTGATCAATATGCGAGATCGGCGACGCGTTGGCGTAAACCTTGGGATTCTCCGCGGGCGTTCCCATGCGCCCTTCGGTCCAGTCATTGTTGTAAGGATCGTGGTAGTACATGACGTAGTCGGCAACTCCGGCCACATCCACGGCTGCGCGAAACAGGGTCGGCTGATCGGTCACGGCAATCAGGGTGAAGAAGCCGCCGTAACTCAATCCCCAGATTCCAATGCGCTCACTATCCACGTAGGGGAGCGTCTTTAAATAGTTCGCGCCCATCCAGGCATCCTTGGCGTCATTGCCACCGACATCCATATAGACGCCGTTACGCCAGTCTTTGCCGTAGCCAATGCTGCCGCGATAGTCGGGAGCAAAAACCACGTAGCCTTGCTGCAACAAATACTGGTGATAGCTATAGTAAACGGCGTAATTACGCTGAATGTGCCAGCCGTCGTAGTTCTGGTTGATGCCGTCGCCGTGGACCCAAATGATGGCCGGGTGCTTCTTGCTGCGATCGAGATTCTTGGGGACAAAGAGCCAGCCCGGCACCGGTTTACCATCCGGCCCGGGATAGGTGACGAACTGCGGCTCGACGAATGCCGAGTGGTCGATTCCGGCGGGCATGGAATTCGTGAGACGCGCCGGCTTAGCTCCCGCGGTCGCGTCCGCGACAAACAGGTCAGCGGAATTTTGCGTGTCGGTGTGTTGGTAGACGAGCCGCTTGTCATCGGGAGACCAGCGCGGGGCGACATTGGTTCCGTGGCCGGTCGTCACGTAGGTGATGCTGGCGTGCGTGGGATCGCCGCTGATCGCAGCAATGCCAACTCGGCGATCGCCCGCATGATCCGGTTCGTTGGCATCGAATGCAATCCGCGTGCTGTCGTGCGACCAGGTCGGGCGCCATGCCTCGAAATGCCCTTTAGTGATTTGCACGGCGTTGCCGCCTGAAGCCGGAATCACGTACAGATGATCCCAGCCATCCAGATCGGTGAGGAAGGAAATCCATTTGCCATCGGGGGAGGGCTTGGGCTTGGCTTCCGCTTCCCAATCAGGAAGGCTCCAGAACTTATCTTCTTTGTCTTCGTGGATGGCCTGGGGTGCGCCCCCGCTGGCGCGGGCTACGAAGATCGTGCGTGTCTTGAAGTGGTTCGACTGCCGGTCATAGGTCAGGTGCGCGGAGTCCGTCCACGCCAGGCCGTTGTATTCTCCTTTCGTGTCGATCGCGGTGGGATTGCCTCCGGCAGCCGGAACAACATAGAGCTGGCCAGGGGCGTATTCGAAAACCGCGTAGATAAGCTTCTCGCCCGAATAAGATGGCGATTCATCGTGGCGAATGATCTTGCTGCCCCCGAGGTATGCGATCTGCGATCCATCCGGCGACCATAGCAGGCTGAAGATGCTCTCATCATCGTGAGCGATTTTGGATTCGGAACCGTCGCTCATAGAACGAATAATCAGGTCGCCGCCGTGCTGCTCTTCACCCGCGCTTCCGGCGCGGACAAATGCCAGTCGAGTGCCATCGGGAGATAGCGAGAACTCGACCTCGGGAGCCGGCGTGGTCCACACTGCCCGCGCGTCTCCACCAGTCGCCGCCCCACCATTGGCCGCCACCTGCCACAAATCAGCCCCGCGAGAAAAATAGACGGTGGTGCCATCCTTACTCCAGAAAACGTCGGTGACTTTGCCGTCGGGGAAGGAAGTGAGTGCAACCGGAGCGCCGCTGCCGTCGGCGTTGACCAGATACAGATTCACGATGTCGGCGCGGTCCCAAAGAAACGCGATGCGTCTGCCATCCGGCGACCACACAGGGTTTGACGGATGCTTGATGTCAATCAGGTTTTCGATCGTGAGAGGATGTGTGCTTGTGGTCTGGGCCGTACCTATCCCGGCGCACAGCAAGAACGCCAATACCGCGGACCAATGCCAAAGTCTCAATCTCAACATGACGCCCCCAAGAGTGAAAAAGGCGGATGGAATCGTAACACCCGCCTTACACCAATCAGCCACAACTACAGGCCGTAAGCGTTAGAAATTCACCTTAAGACCAAACCTTGCCAGAAAAGGATTGATGGTGTTGGTCGGGAACAAGTAGTTCGGACCAAACGTTTGCACCTTGGAAACGACAGTCTGCGCGTTGGTCAGGTTGAACAGGTCCACCATGGGCTCAACGTGGATGCGATCCCTGAATACGAACTCGCGTGCGAAGCGCACGTTCAGGAGGTTCACGCTGGGCAGGCGCAGGTCGCCCGCAGGCTGGAGGATCACGGTTGTCGACAGCTGGTTTAGCTCAGGGCCCGAAAAAACCTGGGTGGGTTGGAACGGAAACCCTGTGTAGTGTTGGAAGTTGACACTCGTGTTGAATTTCCAGGGCAGTTCATAGGTGCTATCCACCTTGAATACGTAGGTGGCGTCGTTGTTGAGGAAGTTGTTCCGACGATTGATATCGCGGTTGGGATCGTTAAAGTCGTCGCCAAAGATGGCATCGTCGGAAGAACCGGCGCAGCAGAATACACCCTTCTGGCGCTGGATGGTAAAGCCCCCGAGCAGCTGCCAACGATGCGACAGGTGCTTCACGGCGTCAAATTCAACACCGTGGTAGGCATTGTCGTCCAATTCCGAGATGTTGGTTAGCAGAATGTTGGGCGCGGGAGGTGCCGTATTTAGCGTAAACAAAAACACCAGCCGGTGATCAAAGAAATCAAAATATTCGCGTGCACAATAGGCAAAGTTCGGCTGAAGAATGACGAACCGTCCACCACCGCGAAGTACCCGATGTACTTCTTTGAAGCTCTCTAAAACATCCTCACGGCTCTGAAAATGTTCATAAACGTTGCTGGCAAAAACGGTGTTGAGCGCGGAATCGGCGATCGAATGCAGCCTGCTTCCAGAACCCGTAATGGTCCGGACGTTCGGATCCGCATGTTTCTTGAGGTTTTCTTCATTCACGTCGAGAGCGTACTTTTCCGATGAGCGGATGTTATTAATGAAGTGGCAGTACCCTGCTCCCAGGTCGAGAGTGGCCCCCGATGTCAGAACGTACGATTGCAGGTACTTGCAAATCGGGACCCAGAACGCGCGCTGCTGTCGCAGTTCTTCATCGCTGAATCGATGTCGGTAAAGTTCCCGCTCCATGCCGGCATATTGTATCGACTCTGGGGACAGCCCCCTAGGTACTTTCGTATCGACTATCAGAGCTGTCCAAAATAGCGCGGTTGCGGGGAGTAAATTGCGCGCAGCGATGTGCTGGGACGCGTAACTCCCCGCCTGAGTCAGGCGGGGATGCCTCGCGAAGCGAGGCTGGGGCGGTCTGTTCAAAGACGAAGAGTACCGATTAATAAGGAGCGCTTCGCGAGCATCATAAGGTGGCTGCGCATCTTTGAACAGACCACCCCGGCGCTTCGCGCCACCCCTCCTAACTTCGGAGGGGACTATGCAAAACTTGGTCTATTCGTAATAGCACAGTTCCAAACCTTTAACAGATGCGGCTCTCAGCCTTCGGGACCGCGCTATTTTGGACAGCTCTGATCGACTATGAATCGTGCAGAGCGTGCCGACACGGGCGCGATGAGCCGGAGGGTCCCGAAGACTTCCAGTCCTCCATGTACGGCAAACGGGCCGGGGAGCCGAAACGGTTTCGCGTTAGCGAGAAAGCGCTTGCATTCGTTTACACCTATAGAGAGCCGTACATTTCGAACCGGCGAAAGCCGCCTTGTATTTGCGCTCCTTAAAGCGAGCAGGCTGGACAATGATTGGCGTGATTTACCTCGACACGCGGGAACCCGGCGGGTTCCAAATCGAAACCTGAAACTCCTTGAGACGATCTCACAGCCTGCTGCGAAGCTAATCCGTCGTTCGCTTCAACGACGTGCGGATCGAGAGGAGATGGACTCCTACCAGGAACTCCTGGAGCTCGACGACTTCAGTGAACCCGAGGGGCAGTGACTCATGGCCCAAAAAAAAGGCCCGTGGATGTAAATCCACGGGCCGAATCGAACACTCCGACGCTCTGCCACCAGTTAGGCGCAGATAAACGTCATCGGAGTGCTCCAATCGTTGAATCCCAACTTACCCAACGCGCGGACTTGGAACTGGTAGGTTCCAGCCGGCGTCAGGCCAGTCAGGATGAGCTTGCGGGGGCTGGTCAGCGTGAGCGTGGTCGGGGAACCGGACGCTACGCCGTTGGCCACCAGGGTATAACGGAGTTCGTAAGCGATTGCTCCGATCAGAGCAGCAATCTTTACGGCAATCTCTCCGCTATTGGGACCGCGATCGATCCATTGGAAGCTCGAACCTGCCAGCGGCACTGGCGCAGTCCTGGTTCTGACAACTGCGCTGAAACCACTGGTATTGAAGGTTGCGGGATCGTCGTTGCATGCCGACTCGACGTAATGTCCGAGGTCCGTATACATCTTGATCACCGCCACACGCTGTTTGTCCTTCGCGCTGATGGCCCTCTTGCCTCCATCTTGCGCATCGGTGAGCAGCGTGCCGAAGCTGTCCACACCCTTTTCGAAAGTTGCCATATCCACCGGCGGGATCGGATATGCCGGATTGTTCTTCATACCCTTCAGCACTGCAAGGAATTGCTGTTGGGCATCCGCGTCCGACACATCGTGAAACGCCAGTTTGGCCTTGATTTTGTTAGCAGTCGAATTTTTCATATTTCACCTCTTTCTGTTAATGGTTGATTCCAGCCACGCCAATAAAGGTCGAGAGACATGCGGCCGGATTCCCTGTCTCTCCACATCTCGAACGGAATAGTGATTGGTACCAAAACTGCCTGTAACGAAAACAGCAATTGTTGAGCCTTTCTTCCAAGAGTGTCGGTTATGCGTCACAATGGCGAGTATGTAATTTATTTTCAATTAGATATGGCAATACTCTTTAATTCTTGGAATTCTTCAGAATTCGGGGTAAGCCTCGGCGGGGATAAGCACTTCGGTGTATTCCATGAATCCCGTGTCCGTGGAACGTGCCAGGAACGCGAGATCGGCGACATTGAGCACCGCACTACGCTATTCTTCGATCATGATCAAAACCGTTCACGCGATCTACGAGGATGGGAAGTTGGTTGTTCAACAGCCGCTGCCGTTGCCGGAACACGCCCATGTCCGGGTAACGATCGACTCGGACCCCGATCGCGAGGCATGGCTGAAACTCTCCGAAAAATCGCTCATGAAGGTTTCGGACAACGACGCCGACGACATCTTCAATGACCTGCTCCAGAAATGATGTCGTTCTTCTTCCGATTCCGTTCACAGATCTGACGAGCCGCAAGGTTCGACCGCAATCGTCGTTGGTCGCAAAGAGACACAATGTGTTCTTGGGTGTTCCCTCCAATTAAATTTCGCGAACCGGCACGCAGTCCGTCGTTTCACAACAGCGAGTCGAGGGCTTGAACAGCTCGCGGGACGTCGCGGTGAGACACGATGTCGAGTACCTCTACTTCTGTGGGACGAACCCGGAAAAGGAGCCTGTATTCAGAATCGATGCGACACTCCAGGATAGGTTCCACGTGTTGGCAGGAATGCACTTTGGGGCGGATCTTCTCGCCCAGCGCAATACTTTCAAGCGTGTACATCAGCTGGCGGAACGCGGGCTTCGCTAAGTTGTTTATCTTTCGCTCCAACTCCTGAGGCGCTACAACACGGCGGAGTTTCGGCGGTGGCTCCGGCAACAACTCTGTTCCGGAAATGCGGCTATCTAACAGCTTTTCTGCCACGTCCTCCGCGCGTTTACGCTTCTGCGGCCAAACCGAATCCCCATCGGGGTATTGTTCGTAAAACCCTCGGAGTCGATTTAGCAACTTATCGTCCTTGGTTACGACACCGGCGCCGATCAGGTAGAAAGCCGCCTCGTCGCCCAAAGTCGCTCCTGTCGTCAGCGAGTACGCCAGCAGACCCAGATCCTCTGGAAAGAGTCCCTTCCGCCGGTCACGGTACCAGGCGGCGATGAAAAATAATGCCCAGGCCGCGTTTCCCTGATCGAGTATTCCTTTACGGACTGCCTGCAGCAGATAATCGGCGGCTGCATCCTGCTGCATACGCCTGACGGTTTCGGCCAAAGCACTCTGCTGTGCCAGCAATGGTGCGCCTTTGACCAGATGACGGGCGTCGACGAGACGCTTTGACGCCTGGGCCGCAACTGCCAGAAACGTAAATTCCCAAGCCTCACCGCTCTCAACGGTTTGCACGAACCAGCGGTCGAGTGTCAGGTCGTCGGACGGAAGCATGCCGATTAACTCCTCAACGGCGTCCGGGTTCATGGTGTGCATGGTGTAACGGTGAATGAATTGGCGGACCGCTTGATCCATCAGAAGGCCTTTGCTCTGCTTGTCGTCACGGTTCCCGCATCGATAGCACGAGAAGGAAGATGCCGGCCACGAAATTCTTCGCAAACGGGGGCATCACCGACCCGCTCCACGTCGAGGACGAGCCTGCGGATGACTTGATAACCGACTGTGGCTTCGAAGTGACTCGTGAGGCGAACACCGTTTGAAACCCGTCGCAGCGAGCCGCCACTTTGACGAGGCATGGCTCTAACTAACCCCACCAGGGAGTTTGAAGAAGATCTCGCAACCGCCCCGCTTGACTGCCGCATGCAGCCGTGATGCAATACCTCTAAATCCAGTTTCATCCGTGACTTGAGACTGGCCGGGAGGCGCTCGAATGAGCCTGAACGCACTGCGAATCGTGAGCTTGTCTGTGATGCTTGGTCAGCGTGAGCGTGGTCGGGGAACCGGACGCTACGCCGTTGGCTACCAGGGTATAACGGAGTTCGTAAGCGATTGCTCCGGTCAGAGCAGCAATCTTTACGGCAAATCTCTCCGCTATTGGAACGGCTGATCCATTGGAAGCTTGAACCTGCCAGCGACTCCGGCGACGTCCTGGTTCTGACAACTGCGCTGAAACCACGAAATTCTTCAGAAATTCTGGTTATTGATAACCCTCGCGAGGAACCTGCCATTGATGAACAGGCTTGCTCAGGATTCGTCTTTCGCGGAAAAAAGGTTCGGTGCCGCGGCGCTGGTCTTTGCTTGAGGTGGGGCAGAGATCACTTTCAGTTCTGGTATACCTTCAAAGTCTTTTTGATTGTTCGTGAGTAGCGTTAGGTTGTGGCGGATCGCACACGCCGCAATCCATAAATCGTTGGCTCCCACATTCCGTTGTGAACCCTGAGATGTCTTCAGCCTGGACCGGAGGGCGCCGTAAATTCGGCAGATCTCAAGATCATAAGGAACGATAACCGTCGCTCTGAAACGCTGTTCAACATTTGCGACCTTTCTGGCGCCCCACTTCTTCTTTTCTGCCCAGTGATAGAGTTCGCCGACCGTAATGAAGGTGAGCGCAACTGTTTTGCCCTGGATGTGCTTGCGGTAGAACTCGGCCCGGGAATCATCCTTTAACAAGTATGAGAATACGTCGGTGTCCAATAGAACAGCTTCCACTGGGTGGATTGCCTCTTCTAGCCTGTCGCCCGGTCTCGATAGGTTTCATTGAGGAATTCATCGAGGGGTTCGTCGTCCGGCCAACCACCCTTAAGGCCGGAAAGTTTTCGCAAAGGCTCGATGCCTTGGGCTTTCGCCAATTCTTCCAGCGACTTTCCGCTAAAGAAGTCTGCTGCGGTGACGGAAAGAGGATCAATCGGTTCGATCGACCGGATAGCAATCTGTTCCGTCTTGCCGGATACGGGATTGATTAAGGCATCCCCTGTGACTCGAATCGTTTTTCTCAGCGCCTTGTAGATTTCGTCTTCCATGTTCCGGTCGAAAAAACATTGAATGGGATTTCCCACGGGCGGATGAATCCGGCAACGTTCGTCGGTCGTTCGGAAGTCAGCCATCTCGAGCCGTCCTTCAATGGTTACTTCCTTTTTTACGGCGACCGCGATGCTTTCCGCGACACGTTTGCGCAGGGTCTTGGTTATGCGTTGCCTTAACGCTTCGCTTCCGCCGGGATCGGCCCGGAACAATCCATTCCACCCGGTTGATTCCGTGTTCCAGAACTTCACCCATTCGATTCAGGCTATCGAGGACTCCGGGGTCCGGACGAACTTCAGGTTTTTTGCGTTTCTCGAAGGCCTTTAGCGTTTTGGTGACTTCCACGATGACTTCTTCGGCAAAAGTGACAACGCCAGGCAGGTGCTGCTGCGGCTTCGCGAGCGAAAACATCAGGGTTGTGCTTCCATGGCCGATGCCGGTCAGTTCAAGCGTACATTCGTCCTTAACCTTTGTGACCTTCGGTCCCGGCCGTAGGGATTGTCGTCCCTCCATCGCCTCAGCCTGCCGCGCCACCGCATTCTGGGCATGCTCACAAAGCGTCAGGAGGTCCGGCACCGTGATCCTTCCGGAATGAACGGCAGGTCCATCGACGTGTAACTCCAGCAGAGTATCCTTATCCGGCATCTTGACGTTCTTGAAGAACGGACCTCCTCGGAAGTGTCGTAGCAGTATACAGACAGGCCGCCGGGCGGCCAATGTATGTTCAATGATACCGTGAGTTGTATCACACGAAAAAGTGCGGTACGCCGAAGTAGAAGGGATCAACGGAAAATTGGTCCTTATTTCAAGAAAGGAAGAGGTAAAACGAAATCGCAGTCTCTTTGTAAAGACGAATCCTGCCGCTTTGGGCGTGCGCGGCTAGGTAAAGCTAAATACAGGTAAAAATGCGTGTTAGGATCTGATCAACCTACTGCACCAGCGCAGCTATGAAATCGTGGAGAAGTCGGACTGCAACAAACTCTACGTCCGTTTGTATCGACGGGAACTTCGTCCACCAGTAATCTGTTTTCGTGACAAAGATCGACACCACCCTCGGCGGCTCTGCTGGATTTCCCCAACGCAATTTCGTAACGAGATCCAGCCCTGAGGTCTCCAGATATTTGTCTCTTTGCTCAACTTTCTGTAGATAACCGTCGGAAAATGAACCATTCGCCTTCTTACGGCCGAAGATCTTCCTCTGGATTCTCGCTACGTCCTTGATGCAGTACGCCGGATCGATGATTTTAGACTCTATGTTCAGCAGAACATTTTGTTTCCCAAGGTACGCCAACACATCGACGTCTCCGATATCACTAGTCGTCCCATCGAGTTTGTGTGGATAGACCTCTTTTTTGACGTTCGTTGTAAACCTTTTGGTAATTTCTTCGATTTTGTCAGCAAGCTGCTTTGTTGAACTATCGTGACTCTCCTGAAGAACAGCTGAGATATTCACACCGGCGATATCTGCTGGTAATCGATGATGTTGTCCGATCCCTGACCAATGACGAGCAGACCTCTCAACGGAATGTGGTCCCCAGTGATACACATTTTCGATCTTAATCAGCGGCCGAATCGTATATCGCCACGGTCGTTTTGCGTATTCCCAAACCGGCAAAGTTGAAACTGCGTCAAAACCGTTCTTTCCCTTCACTTTCAGCACGTCTTCCTGAATCAACGTCAGGAACTCCAGGATCTTATTGGTTGTGGAGGTATCGAAATCCGCGATAGCCGCGGAACATGTTGTACTAATTTCTTCTTCAGTCGCACCGTATGAGGTCTGCTCCGGAACTCGCGCATAGGCGGCCCAGAGCGCCATGACTTGCTGTACGTTAATCAGGTCGAACAGTGCAAAACCGAAATCTTTCCTGAATCCCGTATCTATTGCCTTCATGTAGTCTTCAATCGAAGCACCAGCAGCGGGATCGTCTGCCTTCCGACCAATCACGCCGAGATCCAGTTGAGCCAGGTGTTTACCGTATTCGTTTTGTAATTGATCGATCTGAGCCCCACACGAGGTCTGAACGCGAAAATCGCTGTCGATCGTCATATGGATTGGATAAACGTCGTATTGCAGAAAGTCGCTTTCCGTATAAAGGCCCAGGAGGCGATCGACGAGTGCCAGGAGTTCAGCAAGTAGCCCGCTTGTGAGCGACGCAGTGCCTGATGGCTGCAATTGCACGAATTTCTCGATGAGATACCGGTAGCTCTTATGATTTTCGATGAAGTGTTTTTTGCATTCGCGAGCAAGGTCCTCCCGCTGGAAATCAACTTCATGCTGCAGAGAATGTTTTAGCTGCTTTTCATCTCGATCGTACTCATCGGTTAGTGCGTCCACCTTCTCAAGCAAAAAGGGCAAGGCGTCTTTTAAGCTGAATTGCACTATCTTTTCATCGAGCCTGCTTACTACGCCGGAAACCAGTACATTGAGTTTTTGCTGGGCCTCATCTGTATAGGTTCCTGGCTCGATTCCCGCCTTGTATGCAACCTGAGCGATTTCTTTGGCCGCAAACTTGAAGTCCTTTGTTTCCGGTGTAACTGTGCTGATGAGTTCCGGAAATGAAACCCGTTTTTCCATCGCGAAGAGCTTAAACCGAGGTGGCTTTCGCTCTTCTGCATGAAGCTTTTTGAAGATATCGTCGTCGTACGGGCCTGGGAAAATACGAACGACAAGGTCGAGAATATCTGCAAGTAAAAGTATTTGGTACGTTCGGTCTGCGACGGACTCCAATGTCGAGATGACTCTATCGTCGTCATAAACGAGCCGTATTCCGTATTCCTGTTTGCGACCGAATTTGTTAATGTCTGTCACCCACAGCTGATCTGTCGGCAGAAAACGCTTCAAATGTTCAAGCTCTTGGCTCTCCCTGACCAACGATGCCGGGAAAAACAGCACCCGAATAACATTCGGAACTTTCGTGAATGCCAAGTCGCCTAACAGTTCGGAGTAGATTCGAATTGCGTCGGAAAGCGAATGTATTAAGTTCTCGGCAATCTGCGCCTGTTGCCATGTCATCAGATGAATGGGCGTATTAATAAATACGGTTGTGGATCCTAATCGTTCACAATATGCGTAAGCCCGAAATGTTTTCGAACTGATCACCAAGCCGTGTGGGGTGTATTTCTCTTCTGGAATAGACCAGCTACGGGGGTGCCCCTCGAATCCGGGGTCGGGAAAACGTTCCCAGAACTTCCTCAACGATTCATATCGGGTACTGGCCCCCCAGTGGGGATCGAGCGAGATCATGTCGGGTTCTGTTGCGCCCGGCACCAATATACTGTGAGAATCGCGGAACGATCCAAACACGTCCAGATAAGAACCGCCAGCGAGATGAACCGAGTCAAGAGAATGAATGTAATCAGAGAAGTCACTCAATTCACCGGGTTCTTCGACCTCATCAATCAGTCCGCATAATTGATCAAGTCCCATAACCGATGCATCTAGATCTGCTGGAATTTCGAATTTTACGAAGTCGGCATTGCACGGTGGGATGACAATAATCAACTCTGGGTGAAGACCCTGCTTATGGGCCGCGCCAAATTCAATGTGTCCTCCCTTAGTCGGTAAGCCGACGCGAGTAGGACTCACAGATAAAAGCTTTTTGCATTCCGCGACCTTGGGGACAAGATCGATCAAGTATTTTTCGATAGAGTCACTCGTAAGTGCAGGCGGTGTTGTGTGAAAAACAAATAGAGTGTCCTTGCTCCTGATACACAACAGGAGCAGGTCATCCGGTCGCAAATCCTCATTAATGGCCGTCGCGGGAATGAACGTATCATTTTCAGGCCAGCGAGCTTGAATGAAATGCGATAGCCCAATCATTGCATGATGTTGTAAATCCGGATCTTTCAACAGCGGGGTTATCTCGTTATGGTGCTTTTTTAGCAATTCTCCCCAAGTGTCAAGCACAACGGGAAATGCCCGACGCGGCATTACCGGATAGGTTTTCCCCGCCTTTCGCAGAAATAAATGTTGACTGTTTTTGCCTTCAAAAGCCTTTTCCGTGAAGGCATTCATGTCAATGCGCCCAGCTTCCGAAGCTGTGGCATCACGCCCAAAATTGGATACGAATTTGGAACCGTAACGGCCGACTGGATCAAATGAATCGATGAATTCCGTAGATTTTGTCCAAAACTCTTCAGATGGTAAGGTCAGGTCTCCCGGGCTAATGGGCGAATCGCCTGTTATTTTTTGGGCCGGGAGCCGTTCCAGAACCTCTTGCTGAAATTCAAGACAAAACTGAAGCTCATACAGTGGTGACCGCCCAATTTGTTTTTTGAACGCGGCATCTAGGTCGGTGTGCAGGATTTCAAATGAATGATAGAACTCATACGGCTGTGAAAGTTCGCACCCATAGAAGACCCGGAATCTCCGTTCCCTGAAAAAATAGTAGACATCACCCCAATCCGGCTCTGGAACGTAGTCCTCTAACGTAATAAAGCTCGGAAGTAAGGGAAATAACGTATTACAAAATGTTTCAAAATCAACGTAGCCGTTGAGCTGACTGGCAGCAGGCAATTCACCACAAATGGATTCAAATGTTCGATATAGGTATTGGAATTTAATTGGACTGGCGATATTCCGCAGCCACATGTTCAATGCGAAGAATGCTTTTGCCAGGTCATCGAATGAGAACTGTTTCAGATAATCCGCAAGCGCAGCATGATCGAACTGAGTCCCCATTCCGTTTTCATTGGGAATGAGGTCATTCAAGGCTCCTTCGATGTCAGATCTGAAACCCATATCCTTATTATTTTAGTTAATTTTACATCGTCGGCATTGTGTGAAGGCACTGGAAGCCGTTTGGCTTGCGCGGCACTCGTTATCTGGTGCGCCAGGCGACCATGGTGGACTTGATCAGCCTTGCCTACGATATCGACAACGATAAGATCCTGGCCGGACCAAGCTGGCTCGACATAGATCGTTTCGACGTGTCGGCGAGGGCTCCCTCGGGCAGCACTCCGGAGCAAGCGAAATTGATGCTTCAGACGCTGCTCGCGGAGCGGTTCAGTCTTAAGATCCACAAGGATTCGAAGGAACTGCCGGGGTTCGTGCTCTCCGCGGGCAGCGGCAAGCCCAAGATGAAGCCGGCTGCGGACGCCGCTGCTCCCCGAATTGCCAGGGGCAACCGCAGACTGCCCTCCCCGGACACGGTCCCGCAACAGGTAGTCGACTGCCACAGCATGTCTATGGACGATTTGGCGCGCATTGTTGCCAATATCGCGAACGGCAGCGGCAGCGCGTTGAATAAGACCGGTCTCGAGGGCAAATGGGATTTCACGATCAAGTGGACCCCACCGGCTCTGCTCGCGCGCGCCGGAGCGGACGGCATCAGCATCTTCGACGCGGTCGACAAGCAGCTCGGACTCAAGCTCGAGGCGGGCAAGATCCCGCAACCTGTCATTTTCGTCGACAGCGTAAATGAAGCGCCGACGCCGAACGCCGCGGACATCTCGAAGTTCATGCCGCCGCCTCCGGCCCTGGAGTTCGACGTCGCGGTGATTAAGCCCACGAATCCGGATTTTAAGGGTACACGGATGCAGATTCACAGCAGACCAAATCAATATCCAGGGCGCGACGCTCAGCATCCTGCTCCAGCAGTTCTACGACGTCACTTCCGATATGATGCAGGACGCGCCCAAGTTCATGGACGAAGACCGTTGGGACATCACCGCGAAAATGATTTCAACCGACCCGGGGCAGCCCCCGCAAGCCGACCCGGAGACGCGAACGAAGCTGATCACCAAGCTGCTGGAGGATCGCTTTAAGCTGAAGATGCACTTCGAAGACCGGGTGGTCCCAGCTTACACGTTGTCCTCGGTTAAGCCGAAGATGGCTAAAGCCGATCCTACGACGCGCACCGGTTGCTATGAGGGGCCCGGTCCTGATGGGAAAGATCCCAGAGTCGCGAACCCGCTGCTCTCGCGACTGCTTTACTGCCGCAACATGACGATGGCGCAGTTCGCGGACCAGCTTCCTCAACAGGCGAACGGATACGTACACTCCGCCGTGCTGGATAAAACTGGTTTGACCGACGCCTACGATTTCACGCTGAGTTTTAGCGCAATCGGCATTCTGCAAAACAGCCTTCAGGGTCCCGGCCAGCCCGGCGCCGGCGGCGCGGCGGATCCGAATGGCGCGCTTTCGCTTTCCGACGCCGTCAGTAAGCAACTGGGATTGAAGCTGGAGTTGGAGAAGAGACCCGCTCCCGTTCTGGTAATCGATCACGTGGAGCAGAAGCCGACCGAGAATTAGTACGGCGCAGCGTGTCCGCGCCAGTGTGACTGACAAGTTTCATTTGCGTCACGACCGCTGCGGTATAAACCAGTGCGCCATGCCGGCGAAGGTTGCCGTCCTTCCTTTTTTCGGACCATTCCTAGTAGAGTGTCTGTGATGAAATCGACGATCGCGTTTGTTTTTCTTCTGGCGGCGGCTTTTGCGCTGCCTGCGGCGGGGCAGCTGGCCACGCCGAATGCTGCGGGAATCAGCCTGGGACATATCCATCTTTATGTCAGCGACGTATCCGCACAGCAGAAGTTCTGGGCCACGATGGGCGGCGTTGCGATGGCGAATCAGAGGCTGGAGATGATCCAATTCCCCGGCGTCTTCATTCTTCTCCGCAGGGGCCAGACCAAGGGCGGTACGGCCGGTTCGATCGTGAATCACATCGGCTTCGTCTGGAAGGATCTGCCGGCGGCGAAGGCGAAATGGGAGGCTGCAGGATACAAGATCGAGCAGGATAAGTCCCAACCACGGTTATATTCTTGGTCCCGACGGCATTCGATTGGAATTCTCCGGGGATCCGTCGCTCCAGGTGCCCGTCAAGATCAATCATATTCATCTTTATCCGCAGGACGTTCCGGCGATGGAGGCCTGGTATTCGAAGGTCGTAGGCGGCGTTTCGGGGAAGTGCACGAATGCGGGTGCGCCGGATGGGACCGATTGCGTCGAAGTCCCTGGCGTGAGTCTTGCAATGTCGCAGAGTGAGACAAAGCTCGATCCCACTGCCGGCCGTTCGCTGGATCACATCGGGTTCGAAGTGAAGAATCTGCCCGAGTTTCTCAAAAGGATGGAAGCGGATGGCGTCAAGATTACTCAGGGCGTGACGCCGAGCAACTTCGTCAGCACGATGCGCGTCGCGTTCATTGAGGACCCATGGGGAACGAAGATGGAGATAACCGAGGGCATCGCGCCCCAGCCGACGAAGCCATGAAGCGTCTGCTTTATCTATGTGCAGTTGTGGTTTTGATCGCCGCTCCCGCGGCGGCTCAGCTGAATCCACATCAGGCCCATCAAGCCATGCTGAATACCTATTGCATTGGCTGCCACAACAGCCGCGCGAAGATCGGCGGGCTCGCGTTGGACGGTCTCGACCTCCAGGCCGCAGCGGATAACGCGGAGATCTGGGAGAAGGCGCTGCGCAAGCTGCGCGGACATTTGATGCCGCCGCCCGGCAGTCCGCAGCCGGCGCAGAAGGACGTGGATGCGTTCGTCAGCTGGATGGAGAACACGCTCGACACTCAGGGCCGCGGAGGGGCAGGCGCGGAGGCGCGCAGCATCAAGCAAACTCCGAAGGCGGGTCACGTTCCGCTCGAGCGGCTGAACCGCACGGAGTACGTCGCGTCGGTCAAGGCGCTGCTCGGTGTGGAACTGAAAGCGACGGACGTTCTGCCGCAGGACGGCCAGGTGGACGGCTTCGACAACATCGCCGCGGCCTTGACTGTGTCGCCGGCCTTCCTGAGCCAGTACATCACCGCCGCGCGGCAGGTGGCGAAGCTCGCGATCGGCAATCCCAATCCCACGTGGCGAGTACGAAGTACGCCATCGCCGCCAATGCCAACCCCGACGTGCCGCTGCCGTTCGGGCACGCGTGGCGGCATCGGTTTCAAACACAACTTTCCCGCCGACGGCGAATATCGCATCACCATCAACGACCTCGGAGTGGGCATCTACAACTCCACGCTCGAGAATCAGAGCACGCTGGTCATCATGATCGATGGCAAGATCGTGTTCCGGCAGACGATCGGCGGACCCGACGACTGGCAGCTGCACGCGAAGGGGCCGCAGGGACGCGCCAAGATCATGGAGCGTTTCTCGAAGATTCCCGTGCAGGTACAAGCCGGCGTGCACGACGTCGTCGTCGCTTTCATTGACCGTTCGCACGTGGAGTCGCCGCACAACATCGCGGATCCGTTCTTCGACGACCTGACGATGAGCTGCTCGTGCGCGCCTCCGGGTCGGAGCAACAGCTGGTCGACGGCGTGGTAATCAGCGGACCGTTTAATCCCACAGGTGTGTCAGAACTCCTCAGCCGCGATCTGATCTTTCGTTTGCGACCCGCATGCAACACGGAGAGTCTTCATGCGCCCGTCAGATTACGGAGAACCTCGCGCATCGCGCGTTCCGCCGGCCGGTGACCGCGGACGAAGTGACTCGCCTCATGCAGTTCTATGAACGCAGCGCGGAAACGCGGAGGAGCTTCGATCAGGGAATCGAGCAGGTCGTGGCCGCGGTACTGGCCAGCCCGAATTTCCTCTATCGGGAGATTTGGGGCACTCCGGCGACGGACGTGCGGCGCAACACGGAGCTCGCGCTCACCGATCTTGAACTGGCCTCTCGTCTTTCGTTCTTTCTCTGGAACACCGGCCCCGACCAGGAACTGCTGACGCTGGCGGAGTCGCGCGGCTTGACCAGCCGGGCGCGATGGAAAAACAGGTGCGGCGGATGATGGCGGATCCGAAGGCCTCCAGCCTGGTCAGCAACTTTGCGATGAAGTGGCTGAACCTCGACAGCCTGGATTCGGTGAAGCCCGACCCCGTCTTGTTCCCGGGATTCACCGATCAACTGCGGCATGACTTCTCCACCGAGACGGAGGCTTTCGTCAGCAGCATCTTCCTGGAAGACCGCAGCGTCGTCGATCTCCTCACGGCCGACCACACCTTCCTGAACGATCGCCTGGCCCGGCATTACGGAGTCGCGGGCGTCTCGGGTTCCCAGTTCCGCAGGGTCACCCTCACCGACAGGAACGCTTCGGCCTGCTGGGCAAGGCTGCCGTGCTGATGCGGACCTCCTACGCCGATCGCACCTCGCCGGTGCTGCGCGGCGCATGGGTGCTCGACAAGCTGCATCGGGCACGCCGCCGACGCCGCCGCCGCCGGACACCGCCACCGATCTCTCGCAAAAGGCCGGCGAGCCGCCGAAGACGGTGCGGGCGCGGCTCGAGCTGCATCGCGACAAGGCGAGCTGCAGGATGTGCCACGGCGTGATCGATCCGACGGGTCTGGCGCTCGAGAATTTCGATGCGATCGGGGCCTGGCGGACCGTCGACGGCCAGGCGAAGGCGCCGATCGACGCCAGCACGGTGCTGCCGAATGGCGTCGCGATCAACGGTGTGGTGGAGCTGCGGGCGCAACTCGTCGCCCGCCCGGCGACGTTCGTCACGGCCGTGACGGAGAGGCTGATGATGTACGCCATCAACCGCAAGCTGGAATACTTCGACATGCCGCAGGTGCGTTCGATTGTTCGCGCGGCCGCGAAAGAGAATTACACGTTGTCGTCCATCGTTCTGGGAATCGTCAACAGCGACGCGTTCCGCAAGCAGGCCGCGGAATCGAGTTCAGCCGAGCTGAAGGCCGGTAATACCGGCAGGGAAAACTATGTTCATCACCAAGAAACATCATTTCGCGGAGGGCGATGCTGAAGAGCGCCGGCGTGGCGTTGGGGCTGCCGTTTCTCGACGCCATGGTGCCTGCGCGCACGGCGCTTGCGCAAACCGCCGCGGCGCCGAAGCTGCGAATGGGCTTCTTCTACATGCCGCACGGCGCGATCATGTACAACACCTCGCATGGCCCGGCCATGGACAAGTGGACGCCCAGCGGCTCCGGCGCCGACTTCAAGCTCAGCCCGATTCTGTCCTCGCTCGAGCCGTACAAGAAGTACGTGTCGTCGTTCGGCAATCTCGAGAACGCGGCCACCGCCGGCTCGGTTCACAGCTTCACGCCGTCGACCTGGCTCAGTTGCACGCGTCCGGACACCGGCCGCGCCAGGGCGCACATGGCCGTGACGCTCGATCAGGTGATCGCGAAGATCATCAGCCAGGACACGCCGCTGCCCTCGCTCGAAGTGTCGTCGGAAACAATCGTGCAAACGTCGGCGGGCAATAACAGCATCTATACGACGCTGTCGTTCCGCGACGCGGACTCGCCGCTGCCGATGGAGACCAACCCGCGCAAGGTCTTCCTGCAGTTGTTCGGTGAAGGCGACACGCCGCAGGAGCGCGCGGCGATCAGCAACCAGACCGACAGCATCCTCGATCTGATCCTGGACGACACGAGGAAGCTGCAAGGCCGGCTCGGCAACGGCGACCGCGCCGTGCTGGACGGCTATCTCGAAAGCGTTCGCGAGATCGAGCGGCGCGCGCAGATGGCCGGCGGCAAAGGATCTGTCGACGCTCAAAATTCCCAATGCGCCGGTCGGCGAACTGGAAGACTTCGCCGAGCAGGTGAAGCTGATGTTCGACCTGATCGCGCTCGCGTACCAGGCCGACCTCACGCGCGTCGTCGCGTACGTCACGGCGGCCGAGGGCACCAACCGCACGTACAACCACATCGGCATCCCGGATGCGTTCCACCCGATGTCGCACCACGCGAACGATCTCGAGCGCCTGAACAAGCTGGCGAAGATCCAGACCTGGCACGTGGAGAAGTTCGCGGAATTTCTCGCCAAGATGGCGGCGACGCCGGACGGGCAAGGCACATTGCTCGACCACTCGATCTTCATGTTCGGCTCGAACATGAGCAACAGCGACCGGCACAACAACTATCCGGTGCCGAACATCCTGGTTGGCGGCGGCAACGGCAAGATGAAGCTCGGCGGCCAGCACCTGGTGCTGCCGGAGAGAACGCCGATCGCGAATCTCCACCTGACGCTGCTGCAGAAGGTCGGCGTCGAGCGCGACAAGTTCGGCGACAGCACCGGCACGATTTCGGAGATCTAGCTGGGCGAGGCAATGAACGGACGAAATGTATCGCGGAGCTTCAGCCGCGTTCAGAACGCGAACAATGCTGCCGTCGGCGCCCCGAACGTCGGGCTGATGCCCGCGACTGCGTAACGTCCTGCAGAATCGGAGGTCAGGCTTGGATCGCAGAGACTTTCTGAAGGCTGCGCTGGCGGGAACGGTGGCGCTGGCGTTCCCGTCGCTGCTTCGTGCAGGAGGTCGCGATGTCAGACGTCTGACGGACACTTGCCGTCTCGACGGCGGCGGCAGAACGTGTCGTGCTCGCGCGAGCCCGGCTCGTGCTGGTCGACAGCGGCGCGCCAGAGACGGCGACCGATCGCGGCCGCCTTGAGACGTTCGCAACGGATGCGAAAGTACAAACGCTCTTCAACACGCACTATCACCTCGATCAGACCGGCAACAACGAAACGTTCGCCGCCGCGGGCGCGAAGATCATCGCGCACGAGCACACGCGGCAGTGGATGTCCACCGACTACTGGGTTCCGGCCGAAGATCGCTACGAGAAGGCTCGCGCCCAAAGCCGCCCGGCCCACGGAAACATTTCGCACCACCGGCTCGCTGAAAGCGGGTACCGAACAGATCGACTACGGCCACCTGCCTCTGGCCCACACCGACGGCGACATCTACGTCTTTTTCAGAGACTTCGAATGTTCTGGCGGTCGGCGACGTCGCCTCTCCGCTTCGCGATCCGGCGCTGGACTATTTCACCGGCGCGTGGATCGGCGGTCGCGTGGACGCGATGGACACGATCCTGAAGCTCAGCAACGAACAGACCAGGATCGTGCCCGCGTCTGGTCCCGTCATGACCCGAGCCGAATTCAAGGCCGAGCGCGACATGATGGAAGAAGTTCGCAGCCGCGTGTGGAAACGGACTCTCAAGGGCGACAGTCCCAGAGATATGCTGGAGGGCGGCGTTCTGAATGGCCTGCCTCGAACCTGGAAAGATCCGTACAAATTCCTGTACGACGCGGCCAAGGGCATGTTTGCTCACCACAACAAGCTGGACCCGAGCTGTCGTTTAGAGAGCGAAATATAGTGAGACGCTTCATTCCCGCCGCCTTCTGCGTTCACCGTTGTCTGCCGCTCGGGCCGATCGCTGCCCATGCGGCGCAACTCCGACAGGGTTCTCTTGCCACTCTCATTCAAAAGGGCGATCGCAAGGCCGCGCTCGAGAAGATTCGAGCCGGCGCGGATGTCAATGAAGCGCAACCCGACGGCACCCGTCCGATCCACTGGGCGGTCTATCAAGGTCGACTACGAACTGCTCGACGCGCTGATCGCGAAGAAAGCGAAAGCCGACGTCACCAATGAGTTCGGCGACACGCCGCTCGCCGAAGCCGTCAAGGTCACCGATGCCCGGATGGTGAAAACGCTGCTCGATGCGGGTGCCGGCAGTTGAAGGCGCCAATCTGGACGGCGAGACGGCGTTGATGCTGGCGATCAAGACCGGCGAAGTGCCCATCGTCCAGATGTTGATTCAAGCCGGTGCCAACGTCAACACGGTCGAGAAGGAGCATCATCAAACGCCGTTGATGTACGCGTCGGCGGCTAAGAAAAACGCGGGCGAGATGGTGAAGCTGCTGCTTTCCAAAGGCGCCGACGTCAAGCCGCGGAGCTTGTCCTACGATTGGCCAAGCCACATTTCGGAGGAGCCTCGCGTGCAGTATCATCCCTTCGGTGGACTGACGGCCTTGCTGTATGCCGCACGCGACGGCTGCTACGACTGCGTCGAGGCGCTGATCGCGAAGGGCGCCGACGTGAATGTGCCGACGCCGGAAGGCGTCACGCCGCTGATGATCGCCCTCGATAACGACAACAACGATATCGCCAAACTGCTGCTCGATCATGGAGCCAATCCCGGCGTGTGGGATTGGTATGGACGCACGGCCCTCTATATCGCCGTCGATAGAAAAGATGGCGGCAGCAGCGGTGGCGGCTTGAGAGTCGCGGTGGATCCGAGTCATTCCGCACGTTCTTCCGTCATGGACGTCATCAAGGCTCTACTGGCCGCGAATGTCGATCCCAGTCCCGAGCTCCGCATGCATCGCCCGACGCGCGGAGGCTACACCGGACGCTTCAGCGATCCCCTGCTGGATACGGGAGCCACGCCTTTGCTGCGGGCGAGCATCGCCAACGACATGGAAGTCGTTCAAGCGCTTCTGGCCAAGGGCGCTTCACCCAACATCAACGCGATGGGTGTCACACCATTTCTGGTCGCGGCGGGCGTCGGAGGCGGCCAGGGCCGCGGTGGAGTTACGGGGGGAGGCGCGGCTTTCGCGCTGATGGACCTGCTTCTTCAGCACGGCGCGGACGTGAATGCTCAAGTCACCGGTACGAAGACATATTCCATGCGCAACGCCCGCTCGCCCTCCACGAACGAAGGCATGACGGCGCTTCACGTGGCGGCGCAAACGGGCAGGGCGGATCTCGTTCGCTACCTGCTCGAGAAAGGCGCCAATCCTGAGATCGCCGATAGCAACGGCCGCAAACCGATCGACCTGGTCGTCGAGGTCCGCGCCGGCAACCCAGCTGCACCAGCGAATCCTGCGGCGGGAACCAGAGGTCGCGGCGGTCCTCAACCTGCAGCCGCCAGCGCGGCCGAGATTCGTGCCATGCTGGACAACGCCGTCTCCAAGAAATAAGCCGCCTTCCTTGGCAATTCGTGTGAGCTTTTTTGAAAAGAGCCGGCTTCCCTGGCAATTCGTGCCAGGTTTTTTCAAAAGAGCCAGCTGCCTTGGCAATTCGTGCCGGCTCTTTTGAAATAAGCCGGGTTCCTTGGCAATTCGTGTCAGGTTTTTTCAAAAAAGCCGGCTTCCCTGGCAGTTCGTGCCAGGTTTTTTGAAAAAAGCCGGCTTCCTTGGCAATTCGTGTAAGCGTTTTTTGAAATAAGCTGGCTGCCTTGGCAATTCGTGTCAGCTTTTTTGAAATAAGCCGACTGCCTTGGCAATTCGTGCCAGGTTTTTTGAAAAAAGCCAGCTTCCTTGGTAATTCGTGCGAGCTTTTTTGAAAAAATGCGGCTACCTTGGCAATTCGTGCCGACTCTTTTGAAATAAGCCGACTTCCTTGCCAATTCGTGTCAGGTTTTTGAAAAAAGCCCAGCTTCCTTGCGAATTCCTTTCATATAATCCCGTCACCTTGGATAACGACATTGAGCGGCAAAAGAAACTGGAAGCGGACGCGGTTCGCGACGGACTGCTTCGGTACGCCACCCGTTACGAATACCACTCGGCGACGGATTCCAAGCCGGTCCGCGATCTGCTGGCACACTGTCTGAACCCGCTCGCGGACGTCATTCGTGCGGAGCAACTCAAGTTAAAGACGTCGCAAGGCCAGAAACTCGAGAAGTATGTAATACCCCTTGCATCCGTTCATGCCGAACCAGTGGCTCTGATCACTCTCGGCATAATGTTCAACGCCATCAGCCGATCCGAGTTTAATGAAGGGACGGCGCCGGGCGTTACTGCGGTTTCATACGAAATCGGCGAGCGCTGCCGCATTGAGCGAAAGAACGACTGCGAGCAAAAGCGGGAGATCAATCTTGTCCAGGAATTGCTGCCACGCGGTCGCAGCCGGCACGCCGGGCGGCGCGCTGAAGAGATCGCACAAAATCACGACGATCCGGACTACTGGAAGGAGAACCGCCTCTCGTTTCACCTCGGTAGAAAATTGATCGATCTGGCGGTTCGCGCCGCGCCAGTCGAAGGCGTCCCGGTATTCGAGCTGAATACTTCTCGCGAGGGTGCGCAAAGCACAAAAACAACGGTTGCGCTGACAACCACCGCCTGCGATTGGATCGCCGAACACCAGCCCGCGCTGGAGTCTTTGATGAGTCCGGTTTACCGGCCGATGATCGTTCCGCCACAACCGATGTCGCTTTCCGGAGGCGGCTATCTGGTCAATCGACTCCCACTGCTGAAGCGTGAACCCAACAAACGGACGCAACGGCTGCTCAAAAAGGCCGATCTGACGCCAGTCCTGTCGGCCGTCAATGCGATGCAGAATACGGCGTTCCGCATCAACGAGCCCATCCATCGCGACATGCGGGAAGGCTGGGATGCCAAAGGTCCGTTTTTCCGACTGGAGAAGAATCCGACTAAAGGCGCCAGGCAGGTCATCGTCTCCGGCTTAGCCATGGCTGAGCAGTTCCGCGAACACCCGCGAATCTACTATCCGCACCAGGTGGACCACCGGGGACGCGCTTATCCGGTACCACAACTGGTGAACCCTCAGTCCGATGCGATCTTGAGGTCTCCGCTCGAATTCGCCGACGGTAAGCCACTGGGAGAGCGGGGACCGTACTGGCTGGCGGTCCACCTCGCGAACTGCTTCGGCAAGAACAGAATCTCTTTCGACGAGCGGGTGAGCTGGGTCCGGCAAAACGAACAGGACATCCTCGCCTTCGCGGCGCATCCCCTTCACGGTCACCGATTCTGGAAGGAGGCCAAAAAACCGTGGCTTGTCCGCGCTGCCTGTAAGGAGTGGAAAGCGCTATCGAGAGCAAGGTCCGGATTTTCGTTCGCATCTGGTGGTCAGTATGGACGGCTCATGCAACGGCTATCAGCACCTCAGTGCAATGGGCCGCGATCCGATTGGCGGCCGGGCAACGAACCTGGCGCCTGGAATCAAACCCGAGGATATCTACCAGGAAGTTGCCGATCACGCCAGCCGGCGGCTCGCCAGGGACGCTGGAGATCCCAGCTGCCGCGAAGCGCGAGCCCGACAGGGCGAAGCCTCAAGGGATGATCGAATTCTGGGCCCGGCAACTGCTTGGCAAAATCGATCGTGATCTCGTCAAGCCTGCGACGATGACCACACCTTACGGTGTAACACGCGGCACGATCTATGAGGAACTGCTCGAAACAGACGCCATCAAGAGCTGCATCAATCCTCCGGAGTGTGCCCGTTATCTGGCCAAAGTGATTAGAGGAAAGCATTCCTGAGGTCGCCATTGAGGCGGGAAAGATAATGGTCTGGCTGCGCTACGTCGCACGCATTCTCGCCAAGGCGAACCGGCCCGTTGCGTGGACGACGCCAACCGGTTTTTATGTCGTTCATGGCGTCCGGGAACCGAAAGCGGTACGTGTGACGACATCGGATTCCACGTTCACCATATATGCAGACGATGAGAAGAGGAAGATCGACTGGCGGAAACAGGTGGACGGCATCGTCGCTCACTTCGTCCATTCCATGGATGCCGCACACATGATGCTGACGATCAACCGGCTCTACGCCGAAGGCATCCGTCATTTCGCGATGGTCCACGACAGCTTTGGCGTCCATGCCTGCGACATCGATCTTCTCCATCGCGTTCTTCGCGAGGAATTCGTTCGGATCTATTCCGAACCCGTCCTGCAGAAGTTTCTGGAAGAACAGAGGCAAGCCCATCCCGACCTGGATCTGCCCGAGCCGCCCCAGGCGGGAGATCTCGATATCCGCCAGGTCATCGAGTCACCCTATTTCTTTGCATGACTCTGGACGTAACGGCTGACGCCATATCGTGGCCGCCTGAGGACTACTGGCCTATCTCAATGAAGCTGTAGAATAAGCCACGAATTGAACGAATTAAACGAATTCAATTCGTTAAATTCGTTCAATTCGTGGCTAATCCAAACGCGGATCTACTTGACGCTCTTCATCCATTTGAGTATCGGACCCGTCACGGAATCGTCCGCCGTGTTGGGTGAGAAGACGAGCGAGACATGGCTGTGGCCCTTGATCGCTTCTGCGGTCGTGGGACAGCGGCCGGCCTTGCAGAGCGCACTCTTTAGAGCCTCGTCAAACTGAAGGATGTTGCGCGAATCGAGTTCTCCCCAGGCGAGAAACACGGCGATCTTTCCCTTGGCGAGGCCCGGCAGATTGGAACGGGCCAATTGCGTCGCTGGATCGACTGCGGGAGCGCCTGCACCGCCGCGACCATTCGCTCCGGGAGCCGCGCCTCCGCGCGCCGGCCCTCGGCCTCCTCTTCCCTCTCCTGCAGGCCGGCCGCAATTCGGGCTGAGATCCGCGGTCGCCGCAACAGCCGCAGCGGCGCTATTTGTCGGAATGGTCTCGGGCAGAATGTTGAAATTCGGTGACGACATCAAAACGATGCCTTTCACGGCGGCGCCATCGGCGCCGGCGATGTCCGGATGTCCCGCATAGGTGCTCACCGGTACGTTGCCTGCCGAGTCGGCCCAGAGAAAGATGCGGTCCGGGTTCCCTTTATATTTTTTGATGTTCTGGCGGACCCAGCCCACAACCAGTCCGACATCTTTAGCTGGTGCATCCCATTCTCCTCCTCCGCCTCCGAACCCGCCACGACGTTGCATATTGACGCCGACCATACCGTTCTTCACAGCCCAGTACATGATGTTGTCGTAAAACGGCTCGCCGTCGGGTCCGTTGACTTTCTTATCGCCACCGCCACCCGAGACATACACCAGGACGGGCCGCGAACCGCCGCCCTTTTCCGCAGAGAAGACATCCATGATTGTCCGTGGATCCTGCGCGTAAGAGATATCGCGCAGCACCGTCACGCCGGCTGGCGGCATCGGCTGAAGCGGCTTGTACAGCTTTGCCGTTTCGGGAACGCAGACGCCGGTTCCGATCTGACGCAGTTGCGTCTCGACGTCCGGCGGTACCTCCGCCTGCGCCCGGGGCGCCGCCATGAGGGCAACTGCGACCAACGCGGCTGCCGCGAACCAGACATCCTTCTTCTTCCATTCCATATTCATATTGCCCTCCAAATCTTATTGAGCGTCTGATGCGCGGCAATTCCCTCCCGCACATCGATTGTTTTCCTCGCAGACATATTCCAGAAGTCCGAGCTGGTCCCAGTCGGGGCGCAGCGTCAATTCAAAGTCCTGCGAGAACGGCCGGGTGAAAATCTTCGGATCGTCGATGGTGATCTGGTAAAGGAGCTTGTTCCCTTCCCGTTTCAGGTGTTCGATCGTGTGAAGCGCATCGCTGTGCCAGCGGGTCTTCGTCGGATCGGTGTAGTGATAGTCATCAAGGATCCAGCGCTTGAAATTCACGCTATCGATGACCAGTGTGTCTCCTTCCCATTTCCCCACCGAGTCGCCATAGTACGACGGCTCGAGCCCCGTCCGGTGCGGACGGCCGTCCGTGGGAATGATGCGCGGGGCACGCTGGAGTTCAGGAATGATCACGAGGTATTTCGGATTCTGGACGATCTGAATCGGCAGGATGTACAGCATTCCATCCGGAAAACCCGCAGGGAGACACATGGCGCGAGGTTCGTCGTGACGTGGATCACCGTTGCGCGGTTCATAGAGCAGGCTTTCGGCGCCGGGCTTCAGCGGCGCCATTTTGTCGGCGTTGAAAATGAGATTGCCGCGCGGTCCGGTGGGGTTCACCGTCGACGGCTGCGTGTAGATGCCGGAGAAGTCCGGCTTGCCCGTCCGGCATCCGCGGACCGTCCTGGGCCCGTGACGTCGCCGTCATCCCGAGAACCAGCACTGCCAGAACGCCCGGCCATACGCTTCGGCTCTCTCAGCCTTCTATTGGTCATCGGGCGGCCTCGCTGTTCGACGTCAATACATTCCGGCCGTCAGCGAACGTCACGGTGTGACTCGAAGCGTTGTTGGAACCGTCCCTTGCGCGTGAGCCCTGTGACATTGACGACCGCCCCGACCGGCAAGGCATCCTTCGTGATCCCTCGGCGCATCAGCGAACCGGGAGGCGCGGCGGAAAATCCCCACGTCGTCACGTGTCCGCTCTCGTCCTTTACATCGACGTAGAACCAGATGTGCGGATTCTGCCATTCGACTTTCTTGATCGTACCGGTGACTGTCACCGGTTTCGTCGAATCGTACTCCGCTGCTTCCGAATGATGGCCGAAAGCCGGCGCGACGATTGCTGCCACAAGAATCAACACCGCCAGAAAGTTTCGTGTCATGGTATGCCTCCGCGTTTCCTGCTGACTCTAAAGAAGGTGAGAGTTGGAAGTCAAAGTCTTTGAATAGCCGTCATTTCCTGAACTTGACTGGCGTCCTCCACCCGCAATATGCTCGGCCAGCTTTCTAACCCGGATTTCTCACAAGCCAACGTGGGATTCGGATAAGCCACGGATTGAACGGATTAAACGGATTTGAATCCGTTAAATCCGTTCAATCCGTGGCTTATCGACTCCTGAGTAAAGACTCGACATATCGGAGAGGATGACGACCATGAACCTTCAAAGAATCGGTTGGATAAAGGTCGCGCTCGCAGCCGGCCTCGCGATCGGCGGGTCGCTGACGGCCAGTGCGCAGGGACGTCGGGGTTCCTGAACCCTATACACCGGCAAAAGATGCCAAAGATCTGAAGGCCGTGCTCTTCAACTGGATGCGGAACCAGGGCATGCTCAAGGGCCATGATGAACGCGACATGGTCGCGATGCTCGAATATCAGGGCAAGGGCACGATTCAGGTGGACGGACAGCCGTGCACGCTGACGAAGTATCGTGCGAGCACCAACTACCAGACATTCAGTCAGCGGATTCAGTACACCTGCACGCGCGCGAACGGACAAACGTACTCGAACGTCGAAGTCGTCAGCGGGCTCTACGCCTGGAACGAAGACACGCCCGGGGCGGAGATCGGTCCGACGAAGGGGAAGGTCACGCCGATGCCGGCAGCCGTGCAGGAGCGGCTCATCCGCCTGTGGGCAAGTCCGCAGGGCGCGCCCAAGGCGGCGGTGGCTGGGACAACGGAGACATTCTGGCTGGGAGCCAATCCCGGCACGCTCTTCGCGGACGGCCTCGCGAAAGTGGGTCAGACGTCCGTCTCGTGGGACGTCGGGTAAGCCGGTCGTGACGTTCCCGATTCCCGGCGTGCCGGGAGCGACCGCGACCGCCACGCTCGACGCGAAGTACATGACCGAACGCGTCGTCGTCAAACATGGGGCGACGACCACCGAATTCACCTACGGCGACTATCAGGACTGGAACAACCCGCTGAACAAAATCGAGGTGTTCTACGCCGGCAAGATGGTCGAGCGCCGAAACGGCGCGGTCGTCCGCGACCTGACGACGACGCAGACGGAAACGGGCAATGTCTATGTCGTGGCGCCGGTGCCGGCAAGCGTGAAGACGGCGATCAAGGTCACGGGGCAGCTCCCCCATGGCGTTATGGCGAGGACGGAACCGCCAGTCGACAAGTCGGTGCCCACGCCGCGGATGGGCGACGCATCCCGACCTGACGGGCAACTGGACCTATAGCGACTGGATCGGCAACTACATGACGGGCGGCGGACGCCGATGCGCGTCCGACGCAGAGACAGCCGTGCGACCGGCAGGACAATCAGACGTACGATTTTGAGCTCTACTCGCCCTCGCGGTTCGGCAACCTGAGTCGGCCAGTCTACAAACCCGAGTACTGGGACAAGGTTCAGGAGCTCGACATGTGGACGAACAAGTACGACCCGGTCATGACCTGCCAGCCGCTGGGAGTTCCGCGGGAGGGCCCGCCCCGGCGCATCTTCCAGACGGATAACGACGTGATCTTTCTCTATCAGGGCGGCGATGCCGGCGGCGGATACGGCGAGTTTCGCGTGATCCCGACCGATGGCCGCAAGCACGACCCGAAGAAGGCGATTCGAGGCGACGTATCTGGGATACACCGTGGGACGCTGGGAAGGCGACACGCTGGTGCTCGACTCCATCTCGTTCGTCGATTCGACATGGCTGGGGCGCGGCGGTTTCTTCCACTCCGATCAGATGCATGTCGTGGAGAAATTCACGCGTCAGGGCGATGTGATCCTGTACGACGTCACGGTCGAAGACCCTGAAGTGCTGGTCGAGCCGTGGGTGTTGCCGACGCGAACGGTGCGGCGCAACGCGAACCCCAACGCGGGACTGCTGGCGCGAGCGCGGTAACTGCGAGGTGTACGAAACCAACAGCATCTCCTCGCAGATCCGCCACTAGGAACGAAGAAGATCAGCCACAAAAAGGTACAAAAAGCACAGAGGGAATAAAGCGAAGACTTTTATCCCTTTGTGTAACAAGGCTGTAAGTTTTAGTTTTTTTAACCAGTTTTTTGGAAGAAAGCGACGCCAGCCCTTTCTGGTTTGTCCGAATTGGTTTTGGGAGGACGTTGAAATGGGGGAGTCCCCGCCTAAGTTAAGGAGCGCGCTCCGCGCGAGCTTTGAACAGACCGCCCCGCCTTCGCTGCGCGAAGGATCCCCGCCTAACTTAGGCGGGGACTCTCGGCTACGTCCCAGTCTCAGGTTCCTTCCGCTGTTTGGTTGCGGCGTAGCCGCACTAAGCTTTTTGTGCCTTTTTGTGGCTGATCTTCTTCTCGCACGAGCGCGCACCTACTCAGGGCCGGCGGGGTCGGCGACGAAACGATAACCGACGCCTCGGACCGTCAGCAGATGACGCGGCTTCGACGGGTTTTCTTCAACATACTTTCGGAGACGGACGACGAAGTTGTCAATCGCGCGCGTGTCGGTATCCTGGTGAAGCCCCCATACCTCATGAAGTAAAGTTTTGCGTGGCACAACTTTTCCTTCGCATTGGATCAAGTGACGCAGGAACTCCATTTCCATGAGGGTCAGCCGAACGGTCCGCCGCCCCGCGCGCAACTCCAGCCGGGCGAAGTCGATTGTTTTGCCGGCAAAGGAAAAGTTTTCGAGCAATTCCTCTTCGCCTCGGCCCACCGTTTTAGCAGTTGCGGGTGCCGTACTGGCGGCGTCACCCCGCTGGAGCCAGCGGTATCGGCGCAATAAACTGCCCAGCCGGGCGAGCAGGATCGCAAGCTCGAACGGTTTCGCCAGGTAATCGTCCGCCCCCGATTCGAATCCTCGCAACACATCCTGAGGGCGGCCGCGCGCAGTCAGCATTAAGACCGGGATGAACTGTCCGGCTCCGCGCAACTCGGCAGCGACGTCGAAGCCGTTTTTTCCCGGAAGCATCACGTCCAGCAGAACCGCATCGAAATGCCGCTCGGAAGAAAGGAGTAACTCGAGAGCGGTCTCGCCATCACCTGAAACATCGACAGCGTAGCCCTCGGCTTCCAGGTTGAAGCGGAGCCCCTGCGCCAGGTGCTTCTCGTCCTCCACGATCAACACTGCAGTCATTGTGCTAAACCCTCGGAAGCACGATCGTGAAGGTGCTCCCCATTCCCTCGCCGGCACTCTCGGCGAAAACGCGGCCGCCGTGACGTTTGACCACCGAACGGACGATAAAAAGCCCGAGCCCGGAGCCCTTCACCTGTAACACGACGCGCCCCGGGATGCGATAGAACCGCTTGAAGACGCGCTTGAGCTGTCCGCGCGGGATACCGATGCCGCTATCCGTCACCCGGACAGCAAAACGTTTTTCGTCGAATGCTCCCACCTCAACCGCAACGCGGGCAGGCTCGGATGAATACTTGACTGCGTTATCGACGAGGTTCGACACAGCGACCCGTAATTCGTCGTGGTCGCCGAGGACGAGCGGCCGCGAATCACCCTTCAGACGTTCAGAATACTGGATCGTACTGCCGCTTCCATTCATGTGCGTTTGAAGCGGTTGCAGGCATTCCTGGACGACTGCGCCGAGGTCGATGACCGAGCGATCGATTGGACGCCTGCGCAGCCCGACGCGACCCGCCTGCAGCACTTGCTCCACGGTGCGCAATTGCCGGCTCGTATCGGCGAGCATGATGGAATAGAACTCCTTCCGGCGCGCCTCGTCCACATCGCGCGTCTGCAAGGTCTCGAGGTAGAGACGGATCGACGCGATAGGGGTCTTCAACTCGTGCGTGACGGCATTGATGAAACCGTCGTGCTGTTCATTCCGGCGTATTTCCCGGACCAGAAAGATCGTGTTCAGCGCGATGCCCAGAATGATTGCCGTGAACAAAATAACGCCGAATACCATCAGCGCCACCTGACGCCAGTTCAGAAGGATCCAGCCGACATTCAACGCGATCGCAAGCGCGACAAGACACGCGCCGAAGGCAATGAAGAAGACGATCGACTTTTGACGGCTCCTGAGACGCATAACCGGACTTGCTCCGCTAAGAGGCTACCGCGATCCGGAGAGCGGAACAAGACCATGAGACTGCCCTGGACGTTTCACTCCGTGGGCGAGGCCAACCTTCTCGAGCGTCCAGATGAAATACCAACCCACGTCCACCTGCCACCATTTCAAGCCAAGACGAGCCGAGTTGGCGAAACGGTGGTGGTTGCCGTGCCAGTTCTCACCGCACGCCGAAAGCTGCAGCGGGCCCAGCCACCACAAGTTCCTGGCGAAGTGACCGTCCTCGTCAGGTTTTCCCATGTGCGTGACGCTGTTCACAAAGCACTGAAGGTGGAGCGAGTAGACCAGACGAATTGCCCCTAACCAGAAGAACGCTTCCCATCCGAATACGAGCCCGCAGAAAATCGAGAGCACGACGAGCGGTGCCTCGGAGTATCCCCAGAAACGGTATTCCGCTTTGTCGAGGTCCGGAGCCCATCGCTTGATATCGGCCGGAGTCGTCTGATAAAGCCAGCGCAGGTGCGCCCACCAGAACCCGCCGTGCGCCGGACTCGAAACGTCCTCCGGGGTGTCCGATTTCGCGTGGTGGAGCCGGTGATTTGCGACCCAGTGTGCGGGTGAACCCGAGCCATTGAAGACCGTCCAGAAGACGAGGAAATGTTCAACAACCTTGTTGAGTTTGAGGGTGCGGTGCGCCAGGTAACGGTGATTGCAAACCGTCGTGCCCAAACCTCCAAGCAGATTGAAGATCAGGGCCGCGACGAATACAGGGATGCTTGGAAGTGGATACAGGATAAGCCCGACAAGAGCCAGAACGTGAATGGCGACGAGATGAAGGAGCACTTTCTCTTTGCCTTTGACGGGCTTCCACGCGGGCATTTCCCACGGACGCAATTCCCTTTTAATGATCCTCGTCATGAGCCTCCAGCCTGAAGTCTTAAAGGCATGAGACATCGTAACTGGAGGCTTCATCGGCGATTGTAATAGTTATGTATCGTGTTGACGCAATCGGCCAGACTTCGATCTGGCCGATTGAATCATCACGTCCCGATCACGGCTGATTGGGAAGCGGACCAAAGTCAGGCGGCGGCGTCCGGTGTTTTGTCGCTCTCTCATAGGCCGACGCAATTTTCAGGAGCGTTGGCTCATCGAAAGGGCGGCCGGCAAAATCGATACCGGCCGGAAGCTTTGCCTGCGTCACACTTGCGACTCGAGTGCCGTCGGCGGACGACGGATCGAGGACGCGATCGTACACGACAGTCGTAAATCCCGCAGGCACGGTCATTGTCGGGAAACCCTGCTGACCGAAAACGGTCCAATGATAGACGCCGCGGTTGTTGACGGTCGGCTCCTCGGGCTGATCGATCTTCAGCGGCGGCATGTTCATCGTCGGATACACGACGCGCGTCGACCTGCAGCTCCGCCATGCATTGAAGGATCGTCTCCTGAAATGCGAAGCGCTGCAGCATGCGTTCGGCCGTATCGAGCTCCATGCCGTTGCGCCGCCGCCTCCCCCGCCGCCGCCTCTTGCGCGCCCCGCGTTACAGCCAGAAACTGCGGGTCGTTGATTTCGTTGACCTTCGTCGTCATGTCGCGCCCGGTCTTGATCGCCGCGTCGCCGCGCTGCCGGACGTAGAGCTCCCGCATGTACTGGCCTTCTCCGTTCGCCCCGCCGCCCGAAACTGCGGATCGTGACAGCGTCGGGAACCAGCGAGGGGTTCATCGCCATGTCCACGAGTGCCGAGATCTGGTTGGTCGTCGGCTTTGCCTTGCGCGTCCACAGGGAACGAGCTGGGAGCTGCCCGGACAAACAGCTTCCCGAGCGCCGCCGGCGCGTATTTGTTGATGCAACTTTGGAACAGCGCGCCCTCCGGCCCGGGATCGACGATCGTCGCGCCGAGGCCACGCAAGTCGCGCCACCGCGCGGTCCACGATGTCGATCGTTTCCTCGTCCGCCTTGGCGAACAGACGTTTGTCCATGAACTCGCGGACGACGCCGATGCGCACGCCGTCCAGCCGCTGTCCGTGCGCGAAGGTCTGGTACGGTTCGGCAGGTATTCGGCCGGCGCTGAACGCCGTCAGCGGGTCCTTCTGGATCGTAGCCTGCGATCACCGTCAGTACGCGCGCCGCGTCCTCCACGGTGCGGCAGATCGGACCGACGCGCGTATTGATGCCGGCGCCGATCATGCCGTCGCGGCTGACCAGTTCCTGGGTCGGCGCGAGCCCGACGACGTTCGTGGAGCGCGCCGGGATCCGGATCGACGTGCCCGGTCTCCTCGCCAATCGAGCATGTCACCAGGTTGGCCGACACGCCCGCTCCGCTGCCGGCGCTCGACACGCCAGGCGTCCGTTCGGTGTCGTACGGATTGCACACCGACGCCGCCAAATGAGTTGCGCGGCTGCGGGCTTCCCGCGTTGGCCTTGGCCAGAATGATGGCGCCCGCCTCGCGCAGACGCTTGATGAACGTCGCATCGTGCGGCGGACGGTCGTTGGCGAACAGCACGTCCGCGCTCGCGGTCGTGCGCATGTCGAACGTGTCGTACCAGTCCTTAATCGAAATCACCACGCCCTGAGCGGACCGACCAGTTGCCCCGTCTGCGGCAAACTTCGATCCTGGTCGGCCGCCACCTCCAGCGCGTCCGGCATTGCGGGGATCGTCGTCCTTCGACGTCGGTCATGCTGCGCGCCTTATGGTCGTCGAATCCCAGCGCGCGCCGTGCCGCCGGCCGGAGGTTCAGCGTGCCCAGCGCGTTCAGCTGACCGGCGTGCGCGAATGGTCGTGATCGGTCCGAGCAGCCCCTCCGGCATGACTGACGCACGTGCCGTTGTAGGCCTTGATCCGCGCGAGGTAGAGATTCACCATGCCTGGACCGTCGTGAGCCGGTGTCCCTGGCGATGAGCGCCGCCTGTATGTCCGCGATCGTCGCCTCTTCGAGACGGAATGAGCCGCCGCCGCGGACCGCGGCGTCGATGGCGGCGTTGCCCGCCGATCAGGGCTACGGCGTCGTGGAGGACTGCCATCGTCAGACACACCGCGATTGCTGTTCCCTCGTGCTGCCATGGTTCTACCTTCCGCTCAGAACGACATCTTGCAGCGCCAGCTGGCCGATGCGCGGTGCGTTGGCCGTCCGTTTCGCGTCACCGAACGCGGACGAGGTCTTCAAGCGTGTTGTAGGTGAACTGTGCGTGGTTGCAGAGGTTGAACACCTCGGCGATGCCGGTCGACCTTGATGCGTTCGCCGAGATCGCACATCCTTCGACACGTGCGACGTCGAGCGTCTGGAACGCGTCGCCTGTAGAAGTTGTTGCGCGGAATAATCGCTCAGGTCGTTCCGGATGCGCGTCGTGCCCGAGAGCTCAGCGGATCGACGTTGGTGCTGGTCGTGAACGACGGATTCGCCGATCCGTAGCCGTAGATAGGCCGAGAACGACGCGAAGCCTTTCAGGCAGCGTCCACACGCCGTTCGCGCGCAAGCGTGTTGCGCTGGAAGTCCTTCGATGTGGCCCAGTCCGTCATCGATGTTGAAGTTGTTCAGCTGCATGGCGCCGAACCCCGCGCTGCCAATGCCGGTGTCGTGCTTGTAGAACATCAGGGTGTAGGTCACTCCCGAGCTGGAAAGTTCTTCGTGTAACGCCGCTTCAGCGACGTCGCGAGCGCCATGTAGTTCGATCGCCCCTGGCTCTCGTTCAGGTGAATCGAGCCGTACCGCCGGGTTCGGGACGGCCCATCGAGGTTCGGGTTCATCGGCAGGCCCGTGGCCGCGTTCGTAAAACAGGTTTGGATCGCGCTGGCTGTCCGTCGCGGTAGCCCTTGTACTCCACCAGGTCGGCGTCGAATCCGGTTGAAATTCGGTCAACTGCTTCTGGAACCCGATCATGTTCTGCCACGCATACGGCATCCGCATGTTGCGCGAGTGATGACGAACGTGGCCTGCGGTTGCAGCGGCACCTGCCCCGCCGAGCACCTGCGCGGCGGTGACGCCGCCGCGTCGGGTCCTGCACGAATCCGGGCTTGACCGTCGTTCGGTGAAGGTGATTCGCGATGACCGTCCTGGCCGTTATAGAGCTGCTGATCGACGGGTTGCTCCGACATCGTGCTGAAGTACAGGCCGCTGCCGCCGTGAATGACCAGGTCGTTGGCGGACCGTGGACTCCACGCGAAGCCCAGCGCGGGCGGCCGAACGTTCTTCAGGTCGCGCGACGCTGTCGCTGGAGCCGACGTCTTCCGACACCGAACGGCGCGTAGCCGGTGGTCGATCAGAATCGATCGTCGGCTGTGACCCCAGGCGGACACGAAGTCATCCCACGCCACGTCGTAGCGGACGCCCAGGTTCAGCGTCAGCCCGCGCGGCACCTTCCAGTGTCGCCGAGCCACCCGGCCACCATCGGGCGCGGAATGTTGAAAGTTGGTCGATTCCGGTAGTAGTTGATCGTGAACTGCGTCGCGGTCGCGTCGAGGCCGCTGAGATTCCACTTGGCTCGGATCGAGCGCCGCATCGGATGCGGAAACCGCGTCGTCGCGTCCGCCGGCAGCCGGTTGAACGACATCGTCCCGCGCTGCCCCTTTGCCAGTCGCCGCTGTCCGTCCCGACGCGAACCTCGGCGCCGATCTTCAGATCGTGCGAACCCTTGTGCCGTCGTCAGGTCGTAGCGCGTCGTGGTGAAGTCTTCGAACCAGTTTGCGGATAGTTCGAAGGCGTGCCGAGCGACAAGCCCGGGAAACTGTAGGTCGGAGTTGAACCGGAGATGCTCGCTGGAACGAAATTGGCAGCCGCGTAGTGCCAGTGGTAGTGGAAGTAGTTGAGTTTCAATTCCTGCAGCAGCTTGGATTTCCCCGCGTGCGACCAGTTCGCCGAGGTGAAGTTCGAGTCGAACAGCTGGCTGACGTCGGCGCTTGGCACCGAGCCGACCGAATTGTTATTCAGGCTTCTCGAGTAACCCGAGCGAACGGTCAGGTGATCCTTCGGAGTCATCTGGTAGTCGAAACGTGCGAGCGGCTTGCGGTGGTCGTTTTCGGTCGGCAGCTGGAACCGCTGGCCCGGCAGCGCGGTCGGAGTGAGGATCAGCGTGTTCGGCGCCCGCTCGCCCTCGTAGGAAATGAAGTAAAGCATCTTGTCCTTGACGATCGGGCCGCCGACCGTACCGCCAACCTGCTGGTCGGCGTAAGGCAGCACCCGGTTGGCGTATTGATCGGCCGCGTTCAGATTGCTGTCGCGAAAGAAACCATAGGCGCTGCCGTGAAGAGTGTTTGACCCCGACTTCGATACCGCCTGGACCTGGATTCCCGTCGAGCGCCCCATCGTTACGTCGAAGAGGTTCGTGATGATCTGGTACTCGGCGATGGCGTCGCGATTGATGATCGGCTGGCCAAACCCCGAGTTGCTTGCTGTATTCGTAATGTTCTGACCATCCAGGTTCAGCTGAAACGCCGAGTCCTGCGTGACGCCGGGCCGCGTGGTTATCGTATTCATCGTGATTCCCTTGACGAGCGTCGCGAGTTGTTGCCAGTTGCGGCCGGAAATCGGGATATCCTGCATCTGCCGCGTGTCTACGTTTCCGGCCACCTGTGCCTGCTCGACGTCCACGAGCGGCACCTCGCCGTTGACACTGACCGTTTCGTTCACTGAAGCAATCTTCATCGTCAATGTCATCGTCGCGTTCTGGCCGACGAGAAGTTCGATATTCTTCGTCACCGTTGCTGCAAAACCCGGCAGATCCGCCTGCAAATCGTAGCGGCCGGCCGGTAATCCGATCAGCCGGTATTCACCATGCTCGTCGCTGAGAGTCGTAAACTGCCGGCCCGTATCCTGACTCGTTGCGACGACTACAACACCCGGCAGCACGGCTCTCGAATCGTCGAGCACCGCGCCGACGATCGCGGCTTGTTGTGCGTAGCCCATTTCAGGCCGAGCCACAAGCGCGCAGACCCCAACAATCAGTCCTATCACCTTCAAGAAGCTCTTCATCAAGACCTCCCTATGCAACTTGCTCAATTGTTTTTGGAGTGGTTAGGAACCGCCACGGAGCGGACTTAGCAATGCCCAACACAGGCAACGCTCATGACTTGTTCGATTCATTCAGCAATCGGAGGGCCCTCGACAGAAGAGCGTGCGTATCACGCTAAATGATTGATTGCCAATCGCGCCAGCCGAAAGGACGAATGATCGTCATGTCAGAAGTCCTACAAATCTGTGTGGGTTTAAAGATCAATCTCCAATTTTGTAAGTGATCGGGGCGCGGCCGTTGTCGCCGGTTTCAGCAGATCCTACAAAGTCTTGCAGTTTGCCAATGACGGAAAGTAATCTGTCGCGTTCACCTTAAACGATCTTCACGACGCAGAGGCGATGTATGGATAGACGACAATTTGTTGGAATTCTCGGTGCAGTTGCCGCAACGGGTTCTATTTTCGCGCAGGGCAGAAAAACGGTGCTGCCGCTGCGGCGCGAACTGCTGCTTCGAAATGCATACGTGATGACGATGGAGCCGGGATTGGGCGATATTGCCGGCGGTGACGTTCATATCCGGAATGGTGAGATTGCCGCCGTCGGGAAAGCGCTGAAGGCGCCGGGCGCGACGATCATCGATGGGCAGCGCATGATCGTGCTTCCGGGTCTCATCGATACTCATTGGCACATGTGGAATACGCTGTTGCGCAGTTTCGCCGGTGACAAAGCAGATCAGGGATATTTCCCGACCGCTGCGGCTCTGGGCGCAGCGATGATGCCCGAAGACATGTATAACGGCACCCGGCTTGGAGCCGCCGAGGCGCTATATTCCGGCATCACTACCGTCCATGACTATTGTCACAACGTGCGGAGCCGGGCGCACGCCGAAGCGGACATTCGCGCGCTGCAGGACGCGGGCATTCGCGCCCGCTGGTCCTACGGCTGGCCTCAAGGAATGCCGGATACGGAAACCGTCAATCTGCAGGATCTTGAAGCACTGCAGCGCGATTGGCAGACGTTCTCGAACGAAGGGTTGATTCGCCTTGGGTTTGCCTGGCGTGGCATGTTCCGCAATAGTCCGCTTCCTCAGAAGGTTTACCGCACAGAATTCGACGCCGCCCGCAAGCTTGGCATTCCCATCTCGGCTCATATGGGAAGCAGCGAAGAGGCCAAAGGCCAGATTGAAGCTCACGCAAAAGAGGATCTGCTCGGAAAAGATGTGCAGATCATTCATGGTGTCTCCGCCTCGCCTGCAGAGATTCAGATGGTGGCGAAAGCAGGAGCATCGTTGAGTGTCTCGCCGGGAACGGAGTTGCGAATCGGATACGGTTTTGCAAAGGTCAGCGAGTTTCTGGATGCCGGAGTTCGCGTCGGCATGTCCGTCGACACGACAGCCCTGGCCGGTGACGCGAATCCGTTCGATATCCTGAAAATGATTCGAAACAGCGAAAACGCGCGCGGCCACAGCGAGTTCAAGCTTCCGGCCAGACGCGCCGCTCGAACTGGGGACCATCGAAGGAGCGCGCTCCATCGGAATCGACGATCGCGTCGGATCCCTCAAGCCCGGAAAGCGCGCCGACGTCATCATGATTTCGACCGACAGCATCAACCTCGGCGTGTTCACCGACCCGGCGCACATGGTTGTCGAAGCCGTTCAACCCTCCAATGTCGACACGGTCATCGTGGATGGCCGCGTTCTGAAACGCGCTGGTAAACTCACCTCACTCGCCCCGGATCAGGTCCTGCGGGACGCCGCTGCGTCCTTCGATACGATCCGGAAACGGGCCAACTGGAGATAACATGGACATCAAAAGAAATGGCTCACACCCTTCGGGCAAAGGTCCGGCCGAATATTTCACGGGCACGGTGCGTATCGATCCGCTTCTACGCATAAACCGCGGAACCGGAGTCAGTGACGAACAATCCGCTGTGTGCGGACGAAATCGGACATGGATGAAACGGAAGTCGATCCTCCGATGAACCACCGAATGAGAACGCTCGAAGCGTCGGTCGGGAGCGACGCGACATTGCCCACGTATTGCGGCCAGCGCCCGGATGTAGTCCTCGACGTTCGAAATGTAGAAGGCATGGACCGTCGTGCCATGCGCGCGCAGATATTGCCCGACGGCCCGGATCGCTTTTTGTCCGGCGAAATCGCCGACCACCGGAACGATCAGATTCTGCTGATGCATGGCGCGGATGCGGTCGTAGCTCTCCTTTGTCGCGAGATAACTCCAGTTCTTGCCGGCCCCATCGGTCAATGTCATGAGCGTGGCGTAGCCGGGGCTGCGGAAACTGGAACCGAAACTCATGACGCCTTCGCGCGCGAATGTCCGATAAATCGCGCGGAGCCCGCGTTCGTCCTCGGCGCTGAGCGGGAAATGGTGAACCGTTTTGAGCCGGTCGAGAATCTGTTTGAGGTTGGCCTCGGTCACCGCCGGATCCGCCGGAACGCGGGCGAATGCCCGAAACATCGCGTCAACGGAACTTTCCGGCGCCAGTTGCGCCGCTGCCTTTCGCGAAAACAGATTGGCAACGAACTGAGCACGAGTCGGCGACATTTCAAAGATGCTTTTGTACATCAGGTGTTCGAGCATCATGTCGCGCCGGATGTCGAAGATGAAGGCGATTTTCGGACGCAGCGCGGCGATATAGGTAAAGTTCTGCTCCGGTCCCACCCCGAGATAAGCTCCCCCGCTTCGAGGCGTTTTCATCAACTCGGGCATGACGTGCTGATAACTCACCTCGTTGGAGGTGACGATGTCGTACTGGAAGAAGCCGCTGGGTTCGGAAAAATCGGAGATCATCTTCCAGTATTCGCTGTCAGTCAGCTGCGCAGGCAGCGTCTCGGCCGGACGGCCCAGCGACTGCAGGCCGGTAAAAGCAAAAGAGAGCGCTGCGAATAAAGTAAAAACACGCCTGCGTGTCATCTGTCGATCCTTTAGATATCCATTCCTAACATGACCGCGTTATCCGTTCCCAATAAATTGTCGTCGATTTCCCTGTAGGGGCGGTCTATGACCGCCCGACGTTTCGAAAATAGTAATATTCATTGTGAAATCCAGAAAACACGACTCGGAGACGTTCATGCCGAAAATGACCTTCGATGAAGCGCTGGACCGACTTACTCAAACCGATGCAACGTTTCTCCCGGAAGTGAGGAAGCGTCTGGCGCCTGTAAAAGACCGATTTTTTGCGCAGCCGGGTCGAGACATTTCCCAACCGGAAGTCGGACTTCGCACGCCTCCGGCCTATATGACCGATCCGGAACTCAGAAAAGTTGCTATCGGACTGGCCGAACTGGCCCTCGAACGCGGCATCGACATCAATGTGACGAGTGCAGACGACGGCAGCACCTTCCTTCACTTCTGTGCATTGTTGCGAGACTCGGCGACTGCCGTCTATGCTGTTCGAATGGCTTCTCGCGCACGGTGCAGATCCCTATCAAAAGCGGAATGATGGTGAGACCCCACTCAGTTTAGCCGTGAAGTTCGATCGCACTGAGGTCGCTGACGTCATGCGAAGCCATGGAGGCTATGGAGGCCGCGACTGATGACGCTATTCCGAATTCCTGCCGAAGGCGATTAGACGGCCGTCACAGTCCTTGATGACGAATTCCCGCGCCCGCCATGGTGTGTCGGCAAGGGCTCGCGTGAACTCAACACCGCGCGCCGCGTACTCCGCGTATAGTGCGTCCACGTCGTCGACGAAAACATAGGCGTCGAGCAGCTCGTCGTCGTATTTGTCGGGATTCGGTGTGGGCGGATCGGCGCAGCGGAAGTGGATCCTGTGCCCGTCACGCGCGACGACGGCATATACCGGAGGATCCTGCCACGCTGCTGACACAGTCGAACCCGAGTTTGTCGGTATAGTAGATGAGCGTCACACGCATGTCGGTTGCGAAGAACTGTGGCGCAATCTGGCGAATCATCGCGCGGCAACAGACCATTCAACGGATTGAATTCGTTCAAATTCGTTCAATTCGTGCTTATTCTGAACTTGTTTCCCGCGGCTCCGCCGGCATAGCGCCAGGTGGTACCGCAAAGTGGCTCTTTCCATTTAACATTTTCTGCCGCAGTATACGTTTTCATGTACATACCCGCAGGTTATGGAACGGTGTTTCCTTACATGGTGGTCCATCAGGCTGAGAAGTTTGTCGATTTCCTGAAGAACACTTTCGATGCAAAGGAAATCGGCAGGACCACACTCCCTGGTGGCAGAATTGCAAATTCAAGAGTGAGAATCGGCACTACGAACTTCATGGTCAGCGAAGCCAATGGAGAAAGTCTCAAGCCGATGCCTGCAACATACTATATCTATGTCGAAAGCGTAGATCGTACGCTCGACAAAGCTCTGGCTAATGGAGCGAAAAAGATGTTCGACCCGATGGATATGCCCTATCGTGACAGGCAAGCCGGAATTACGGACCCGTTTGGCAACATCTGGTGGATCAGCAATCGGCTCGTGAACGAAGCCTACGATTAGACCGAAGTCTTCTCCAGTTCACCTTTCTCTACCCGGTCAGGAACGACTTCCCAGAAATATATGTCGTTGCCGTCGGGATCTTGAAAATGAACGAAGGAACCGGGCTCGGATTTAACGACGGGCCCAGTCATGCGAACGCCTCGCCCGGTGAGAAGCGATCCAGATTTTCAGGAAGCTCGTGATCGACGGCGATGCCGGCAACGACACAAGAAGCACAAAAAGCACAAGAGCTATCGCAGTTTTCGTGCTTCTTGTGCTTCTTGTGTTCCGTACCCGATAGCTGTTCCATGATCGGAACCAAACTCGCCTATTACGAAATCACCGCCACCTGGGGGTCGCGCGGGACGGGGCGCTCGGGTGTTACCGTGTTGCTATGGACCCACTCTATCGGCGAGCGATTATCCAGGGGATATGGGGAACGATTTTATTCATTGCGCTCATCTTTTGGCCTGCAGGCACATTTCATTATTGGCAGGGTTGGCTCTTCTTCGCAGTCTTCAGTGCGTCTACCATCGGCTTCACGATCTATCTTGCGCTGTATGACAAGCCGCTCCTGGAGCGGCGGCTCGCGGCTGGCCCGCAGCACGAGAAAGAGCGGTCGCAAAAGATAATCGTATCCCTGATATTCATTGCGTTTTTTGCGCTGATTGCTTTGCCCGCGCTCGACCATCGCTATGGCTGGTCGCCGGTAAGGCCCGGCGTCACGATCGCCGGCGACGTGCTCGTCATACTTTCATTTCTCTTCATCTTTTGGGTTACCAAAGTGAATAGCTTCGCGGCATCAAATATCAGAGTAGAGAAAGGCCAGAAGGTGATAGATACCGGTCCCTATGCGTATGTGCGCCACCCGATGTATGCCGGTGCGATCTGGCTGTTCATCGCAATCCCACTCGCACTGGGAGCGTGGTGGTGGACTCTGCTCATCATTCCGTGTTTCCCCGTCCTCGTCTGGCGCCTCCTCGACGAGGAGAAGATCCTGCGCAGAGATCTTCGGGGATACACGGAATACAGCCAAAAGGTGCACTATCGTCTCATCCCGTATCTTTGGTAAAAGTAGAAGACTATCTTGAGAATGAAAACAAGAACATCGAGAACTTCCTCACGGCGGATTCTTTGATCGTGATGCTGCCCGCAGCTGAGGCGCTATACCGCGAGCACGGTCCGTCTATTGGGTGCAGGCCGGCCTTCGGAACGCTGTGCTTCCTCACGGCATTCCGGACGCGATGCTGGTTCCCGGGCAGCCGTTCAAGATCGTGCAGACGCCCGGTCTCACGGTCATCCTCTTTGAAGAGTTCAACCACTACCGCCAGATCTTCACCGATGGCCGGTCCTACCCCGCAGATTTCACCCTTCATGGCTCGGCTCCTCGATAGGCCGACGGAACGGCGACACGCTTATCGTCGAGACGGCGGGTTTCAACGATCAATCCTGGCAGTACGACCTTGACCCGTCCAGATTCCCGTGGACTTCCTCCGGAAACGCACGTACGGCGGCGGCGCAACCTGGGCCGCCTGGCCGAATAAAAGAATCATTCGTCAGGCTGACTGTAACCAGAGCGGCCCCAATGGCGATCATCATCCGGACTTGAATGTAATGTCTAAATTTCGTCGGCAGCGAAAACCTCCCAGGTGCCACTGAATAATCCTCTTTATCACTTGACACCTTCGCGACGAAGAAGTCGGCAGGCTTCTCAATTGGCTGAATTGGAACGCGGGTTTGCTCGCGTTGCAATACGAGGGCTAATATATCGGTCTATATGAAGGCGACTACATTCGTATTTCTTCTGGCGGTTTGTGGCACCGTGATGCGCGCGCAGAACAGTGCGGCTCCGTCTGGTGACGTCACGATCGGGATGACCGAGGGCACGCCAGAGTATTGTCTGGGCCCGATTCCCTCATTTCTTTTCCAGGGTCCAAAGCGAGGCCCGGACGATATCACGCTTCGGCTATCCCTGAAGTTGCTTTACGAGAACCACCGGGCCGAGACGATCATTCTCCCTTCCTGGATTCACTATCTCACACGGCTGACAGTGGCCGGGCAGAACGGGTCCACCGTCCTGAGGAATATGGGAAACCGCGGCATGGACGTCAAGACGGTGATGGCGATGCCTGGTCCCGACCGCCGTTTCTCGATCATCGCCGGGGGCAAGTCCGCCTGGTACACGGGAACTGAAGGTGTCGTGATTCCGGTGCTCGACCGTTCTTCGGGGTTGGACTTGCGGGGGAAGACGGTTCAGATCGTGATGACGCGCGACTTTCGCTCGCTGGCACCGGAGGTGGTGGAGAAGCTGAATGAGAAGTGGAAGGACTACGGGGCCGTCTGGACAGGAGTTGCGGAATCCGAGACTGTGACGTTCCGGATTCCGAAGGGACCACTGACGCGTAATTGCATGGAGACGCTGGTCGCGCAGGAGCGGTAGTCGGTAAAACGGACTTTTGACCCGGTGCTCGTTCGGTGAGCTGTCGCCGGAGACAAGAAACATCCCCGTGAATCCCTCGATCTCCCGCTAACCGATCTTCGACCTCAACGATCTCGCACGATCGCGGCTGACATCCAATTCCACTCCGTTCGAGAGCTTGACTCTCCACGTGCCCGATGACCACGGCAGGAGCTCGCGCGCGTAATTCAGGTTCACGATCGCCGAGCGATTGACACGAAAGAAGCCAGCCGGAACGAGCATCTCTTCAAGCTCCCCAAGAGTGCGATCCGTCGCCAGTCGCTCCGCCTGTGTGTAGTAAAAGACGATCTGACTCTCAAGGGCTGCGTAAATAACGTCCCTGGGGGAGAGTAAGACGATCCGCCGGCCGCGGCGTGCCGCCAGTTTCGAGGGCGGCCCGGTGCGTCGGGACGACAGAGTACGTTGCAACAGCAATTCGTATTCCTCGCGCGGTTTTTCGAGGGTGGCGCGGACCTTGTCGAGAGCTTGCGCGAGGCGGATCGGCTGAATCGGCTTCAGCAGGTAGTCGAGCGCATTGGCATCGAATGCACCCACGGCATACTTGTCGAAGGCCGTCGTAAAGACGACGAGTGGGGGATGCCTCAGTTGTGCGATAACATCAAACGCATTCAGACCCGGCATCTCGATATCCAGAAAGGCAACATCCGGCTGCTGCCCGGCAATCAATTCCAGCGCCTGAATTCCATCCGATGCTTCTCCGGTAATGTCCAGATCGGCATACCCTTTCAGCAGACGCCGCATGTGGGTACGGGCAAGATCCTCATCATCGACGAGGATGCACCGGATTCTGGGAGTTAGAACCATTTTGCTCTGGCCTCGCCGGCCCTTCGATTCTCACGGAAACGAGATTCGGCCGCGGGACTGTAACCTCAATGGACGCCTGCCCACCATAGATCAACCGCAAGCGTTCCCGGATATTATCCAGTGCGTGGCCGCTTTTGAAGAAATCCGCTTCGGAGACTGGTGAATCCTCAAAGTCATTTTCGACGGTCAGGGCGAACCGCGTTCCAGTTCGCATGAGTCCGACGGCGATGGCACCGCCGCCGACGCGCTTGCCTATGCCATGCCGCACGGCGTTTTCGATCAACGGCTGCAATGTGAAAATAGGTATAACGATACCTTCGACCTCGGAGTCGCCCGGCAGTGTGCATTGCAGACGGCCTCCGAATCTCACTCTTTCGATCTCCAGATATCCACGGGCAAACTCCAATTCATCGCGAAGCGACGCCACCTCACTGCCGGCACCCGTAAAGACGTAACGGCTCATATCCGCCATCAATCCCAACATCCGTTGCGCTGCCGCCTGATCCTCCGGAATTAATGCGGCAATCGTGTTGAGCGTGTTGAAGAAAAAATGCGGATTCATCCGCGATTGCAATACCCGGGTGTATGCCGACGAGTTCGCCAATCTCTTTTCAGCATCGGCGAATTGTCGCTCGGTGACCACATATCCCCAGGCAAGAGCAAATATGATCAGCACAATCGGGATCTGTAAATCCTGTGGTTGTAAGCGAAATCCTTCGAAGAGGACGAACATGACAAGCGAGGCGGCGGCAATCCCCACGAGATTTGTTACCACCACCGCCGCTCTGGCTTTTGTGGGGAATTTCCCGGCAAAGTGCTCCCGCGCAAATCCCACCGGCAGGGCGCACATGACATAGAACATCAGCGAATAGGTTCCCCCGACCATTGCTGCCCGTACAGGACCCGACCAGCCGAAAAAGACTCCGAGCACAGGCCCGGCAATGAGGCCGAAGAGGGCTGCCCGAAGAATCGCGTTGGGAATCTGACGGACATGTGGTGCCGTTGGCGGAAGGGTGCGTACCAGCCAACTCGTTCTCTTTCGTAACGTCACCGGAACCATTTCGCTAATTCTCCTGAGGCCGTTGGACGCTGTCGATCACGAGCGTTTCGACGGGACCTTTGGCGGTTTCCAATCGCAATTGGTAATTCTGAACGCGGTGCGCCCAAGTGACCAGCATCTCCACTGTTACATTTGACCTGCCTGCCACAAGCGCCAGCCTCACATTTTTCCGTTCGATCATTTTTGAACCTCCTGCCGGAAGTCTGTCCCGCACATGCGTCCAACGGTTTTCCAAATCCTGCGACTGGGGATCAAATTGGAGATCATTCAACGAACCGCGGGAAAAATCGAAATGCCGCGGAGGAGAACCTCGTTCCTGGTCCCAGACTGTAATCTTGCCTTGCGCAGTTCCCGCTGCGAGCCACTTGCCGGTTCGGCTCAGGGACACGATCGAAACTCTTCGATCGATTGGCCGACCCGCTGAACCGATGAAGACGATCCAGGCGCACAGCGAAACGGCTGAAAGTGAAAGCGCGATCAGGACTGTTCTGCGAATGCTCGTGTTCATCTGCCTCTCATTAAGACACCGAACTGCCAATTTCAGTTCCAGTTGGCGCAATAAACCCCTCTATCGGAAGCCGGGCCGCGGCAGACGATTAATGTTGACGGGTAATGTTCGCATCTATATCGTCCACTGATAGAGACATGAACCCATGAAAAAGACACTCCGCGTCGTCCTTCTTATCGCGGCTCTTGCGACACACGCTGCGGCACAAAAGGCGTTTGAGGTTGCTTCGATCAAACCGAACGATTCGGTTAATAGACCATCTCCTCTCACGGTTTCACCGGAACGGTTTTCATGGACCAATGCTACGTTCCGACAGTTGATTCAGGTGGGCTATGACCTCCGGCCATATCAACTGATCGGATTACCCGCGTGGGCCGATACCTCGCATTTCGATGTCGTGGCAACAACGGGCGCTCCGGTATCGCCGCAGCAAATGTATGTCATGCTGCAAGGACTGTTGCTGGATCGTTTCGATCTGACTGTTCACCGTGACCAGCGCGACGTTCCGGGATATGCGCTCGTGCTTGCACGTCGCGACGGCAGATCAGGTCCGAATATTCATCCTTCGGCAAAAGATTGCGAATCTGTCGCGGCGAAGCCGCTGGATTCCGCTGCAGCTCAGGCCGAATACGACGGATGCAGCCCGCAGATAGGTCTGGCACGGCTGAGGATGGAGGGATATCGAGTATCGTTCCTTGTGGAAGGCCTGAAACGCATCTTCGAAAAGCCGGTGGTCGACAAGACCGGCTTGTCTGGGACTTTCGACATGGAATTGTCGTGGGCCCCGGATCCCACATTGATGCCGGCCGGAGTTCCCGGCCCAGGCGTACCGGCCGAAGGACCTTCCATCTTTACGGCACTCGAGGAACAGCTCGGGCTCAAACTAGTATCCGATCGAGCTCCGGTCGATGTGCTGGTCATCGATCGCCTCATCGGCCTCAAACCGGATTAATTCGGCGATGGAAGTGTTCTTGAACTCATAGCCACTACTGCCGGCGCGAGGCGCGCCGGCAGTCTTCAGGCTAATTCTCGGAGGGTTTGTCGACGTGGTCGATCACAAGCACGTCGACCGGCGCTTTCATCGATTCCAGCTTCAACCCCAGCTGCTGCTGGATCGCTGTATAGAGGTCCGGCATTTCTGCCTGGCCTGCCGGTGGCGGAGGAAGCGGTGGAGCATTCGGTCCGCGGAGTCCCGGGAACTGAAACTCATCGGGCGTCCAGTTCAGCGTGAAATCATAGCGGCCCGTGAGTCCGCTCTGATCCACAACCGGGCGATCCAGAGCGGTTCCCTGAAGTACTTGCGCAACTTCGGCCAGAGTGGCATTTCGTACGGTGAACCGGCCGGGCCCGCTGAAAAACAATCCTGGGAGCGAGTTAGGATCGGCCTGGCTAGGCGTCAGCTTCGATCCGCCCTTGGCGACGGTAATCACATAGGCGGAGAGCTCCTTCTTTTCGCGATGGAACTTCAGCTGAAAGCGGTCCGCCATAAGTTTCTGAAGCATGGTCTTCATTTGTGTCACGCTGGGAAGACCTGGCACGTCTGGTTTTCCGGTGACGTCGAATTTGTCGGATCCTGCCCACTCGGGCGCGTTCACGATCTGCTTGGCGTGGAGGTCATAGGCCATGCTGAGGATATCGCTCAACGTCGTATTTACCGTCATGACGTTGGCGCCTCTGACGGTGAAGAGCTTCCCTGGTGTGTTGGGCATGCTGGGCTTGATCGTCGCTACTTCAAATGCCGGATTCGCATTGGCAGCCATTCGCGCCGGCGGCGGTGGAGGCTCCGGAATCGCCCATGCCGTTTCAGGTGTCGCTTTCGTCAGATTCAAAGGAAAAGATGCCGGCCCCTGGCTGAAAGTGCCTGAGATCGTCGTACCCTCCGTACCGAGTTTTCCTTCAAAGGCGCCACCCATGGCCGGGATCGTAAATTTGACGGTGGAGTTCTGTACCGTAATCGGGCCCAGTCCGATACCTTGTGGATTCTGATCAATGCTATAAAACGTTCCGGTCAACGCGCCGTTGTTTCCCTTCGCGATTTTAATCACGGTGCGCAGATCCCGGCCGCCAACGTTCGGCGTGCCCTGCCATGTACCTGTCAAATCCTGTGCCTGCAAGGCGGCTGCGGACAGCAGCAGGATTGCCAATGTATTCAGCATCCACTTCTTCATAGGGGTCTCCTCGGGTCAGTGTGGCACGAAGCAAATTGCAATACAACCAATTCAGACCCCGTTATTTTTCCGGTTTGCCGAAGAATAACCACAGCTGACTGGTGGAGCAGCCGTGACGCTATGTCCTGTGGACGACGCCATATTCGGTATGAGTTGGGGGGAAGACGGAATCGCATTTGGCCAGGGCGATAAAGGCATCCTGCGGGTCGCGAAGAATGGCGGCAAACCCGAGCTACTCGTCAGCGTGGAAACAGGTGAATTCGCACACGGTCCTCAGGTCCTGCCCGGCGGAGAGGCGGTGCTGTCTACCTTGTCGACAGGTGTCGATCGGTGGGACACAGCAAAGGTTTTTGTGAAGTCGCTCAAGCCGGGCAGCCCCCGTAAACAGATTATCGACGACGGAAGCGACGCCCGTTATGTTTCGACGGGCCACATTGTGTATGCGTACGGAGGGACCCTGATCGCGATCTCATTCGATTTGAGCCGGCTGCAGGTTACCGGTGGACAGATGCCGGTCGTCGAGGGGGTCCGGCGAGCAGAGGCCACAGGCTCGGCGCAGTTCGGCTTCTCCAGCACCGGTTCTCTGATCTATGTTCCCGGGCCGGTATCGGCAGGTGGGGGATCGCAGCGAACTCTCGCGATGCTGGACCGCAAGGGTGGAATCGAACGGCTGAAGCTCCCGGCGAAAGCCTATTCCTACCCCAGAGTTTCTCCAGACGGCAATCGGGTTGCTGTTTCAACAGACGATAGCAAGGAGGTAAACGTCTGGATAATCGACCTTCCCGGCGCCACGGCGCCGAGGCAGCTCACATTGGGCGGTGCAAATCGCTATCCCGTCTGGTCTGCGGACGGAGAAAGTATCGACTTTCCAGTCCGATCGCGAGGGCGATCTCGCCATCTTCTGGCAAAAGGTCGATGGCACCGGACCCGTGGAGCGACTCACGAAGCCCGAACAAGGAATTGCCCATATTCCCGATTCCTGGTCTCCAGATAGCAAGCGGTTCTCATATACGGCGGTCAAAGGATCTGAAGCCGCGGTGTGGATTTTTTCTGCTCAGGACAAGAAAGCTACGGTTCTTTGCGGAGAACGCCGGATCGTTCATCGGCAGATCCGCGTTTTCCCCCGATGGCCAGTGGCTTGCCTATCAGTCCACCGAAACGGGCGTGAATCAGATCTTCGTGCAGCCGTTTCCGAGCACGAACGCCAATCCTCCGGTCCTCCACTGGTTTGAAGAACTGAAGCAGCGCGTGCCGTTGCGTTATTCTGCCCACCTTTGAGACCTTCCGCGTTGACAAGTCACAACCATATATTCATACTATGTGAATATATGGCGGCGGACTCGCTCAGCAATTTCGAACTGATGGTGATGCTGGCGCTCATTCGTCTTGGCGACGAAGCGTACGGCGTGCCGATCTGCGACGAGATTGCGGCACAGAGCGAGCGGGATGTCGCGTTGGGCAGCGTCTACGCGGCCCTCGAGCGTCTGCAGGAGCGCGGTCTTGTCGTGTCCAGCGTCGGTGAGCCGACGCCGGAGCGAGGTGGCCGTGCCAAACGATACTTCAAAGTGACGGGAAAAGGCCTCGATTTGGTTCGCAACACACAACAAACGTTGACGCGCATGTGGAAGGGACTGCGAGCACTTTCGCGAGGTCCGGCATGAAACCAACGCTCACGCCGATGGCTGCCTGGCTGGTTCGTAACGTTGCCTGCACCAGCGATTATGAAGCATTGGCCGGCGATATCGCCGAGTACCTTCATCAAGGCCGAACCGCGCTGTGGCAGTGGAAGCAAGTGATCTTTTTAGTTGCGGTCAGTACCGCAGCTCAGATTCGCCGCGCCCCCCTGGCCGTCCTTCGCGCGGTGATCGGCGGCTGGCTGATTTATTGGCCGCTCGGCTACGCGATATTTCATTTCGGCTTATACCAAGTCACGCTGGACAGTCTGGATTTGGACAATCCGGACCTGCTCATCGGTTCGTGGGCGCCGCCGATCTGGTACCACACCGCCAGGTTCGGTACGACCTACACATTCGCCGCCAATGCCATTGCGACAGCGTTGCTGGCCGTCATTGGGTTGCTCACCGGATGGATCGTCGCACGACACTTTCGCCCCCACTTGCGGGCCGCGCTTATTGTTTTGAGCGGTACGGTGCTCCTTTCCTGGATCGGCTACAGCGCAACGCTAAGCGACTCCGCTGCCGGGGCACGTCTACCCTGGTCCCTTTACTTCTGGATAAACAGCGCTCTCCAGAGCATCGGCATCTTGTATGGCGGAGCAAGAGGCGCGCGAGCATGATTGTCCATTCGGATTCCTTTGTCGGTGTAATGTTCCTCCTTTTAGTGATGTTCGGAACATGCGCCTCAATCCTGGCATCGGCCGTGTTGCTCCTGGCGTTGAAGTTTCGCCTGTCCTTCAGAGTGCTCGCGTATACTGCGGTCATATTGTCGGTCTTTTTCGTTCTGCAGATCACCCTCCTGACGATAACGCCGCAGACCGTCGTAAAAAGAGGCGATAGCTTCTGCGCTGATATCTGGTGCATCGGCGTGACAAATGTGACAGCGGCGCCTCGGCAGCAGGACACGCTTTACAAGGCAGACGTCCACATCTTCAGCGACGCCGGCCGCGGCGGAAAGATTCACGGGAAAGCCATTCTGTTTCTCGTGGACGAACGCGGACGGCGCTTCCCGCTGATCCCCGATCCTTCCGTGACTCCGTTCAATCGGGAACTCGATCCCCAGGAAGGAATAGACACGACGCTGACGTTTGCCGCTCCAAGTGACGCCAGACAACTTTACCTCACGAGCGAACGCACCGAACGACATTCGTTTGTGGTGAGAGTTTTCACAGGAGACTTGCTTGCGGAGAATCTTCCGTTCATACACAAGCCGGCCGCGCTATTGCGCGTCCTGTAGGCAACGTTTCACCTCAAACCGCGATGAATCTCCAGAAGCACGCGGCTTGCGTTGGGCGAGTAATCGTTACGGCCCTTGCCTTTGGACATAAGCGTCGCCAAGCCTTCAGGTCGGCGACTCCATCCTGATCCAGACCGTGTCCATCGTCGTTGTTTCCGAACCTCCGCGTTCAAACTTCGCCGCTTTCGTCAAATTCGAGTAGCATGAATAGTGATGGTGCTCGAAGGCCTTCTCTTTTTTTTCATCTTGTCGCTTGGCCCGCCGTATCCATCGCCGCAGGGACAAGTGGCCATGAGCAAGACTGATTTAAACGAAAGGTTCTTGCTGCAAGTCAGCTATAAACAAGTCAATGGCCTTCACGATTTCATGACCAGCCGAAGTCGTATCGTCGACTTCAAATGGCAGGGAAAAGTTCTTCGCATGGTCGAAGAGCCGCACGATCCGGCGACTCCTCCGCACTTGTTGGCCACGATCCCCATTCGAAGCGAAACAGCGCGGACTCTAATCGTCGATTTCAATGCCGGCTTCGATAGAATTTTTGAAGAAGAGGACCGCACCGGTGAAGATTATGACGGACGTGTCGACACCCACGATTATTCGTTCTTCCGATTATCTCAACGGCAGATACTGAGCGTCTCCCGACGCGGGCCTGCGATCGTCCTTGATCAAAAGGCCCTCGATGCGCATTTGGAATCCGTACTGGTGCATTACTACTTGAGCCCGTATCGGCCGAACCCGAATTTCCAGCCCTTTGAGATCGAGAACCTCGACCACTTCGGTTTTTACGAAACGTATCCGCAACGACGATCAGGGCGAACGGTTCTCTACGCAATGAAGTTCGACAGTCACAAGCCGATTGTCTTCGCCCTATCGGCCGCGATACCTGTCCGCTATCGACAGGCCGTGCGTGACGGCGTTCTCTATTGGAACAAAGCCCTTGGCCAGCCTTTGCTTCAGGTGATCGATGCGCCCGATGGCGTCACGGCGCCGAGTCCTCGATACAATGTCATTCAGTGGCTGACAGATGGAGACTTCGCCTCGACTTCGCACATTCAAGGCGATCCATTAACCGGAGAAATTCTGCACGCCCATATTTTCATCCTTTCACGAAGCGTTAAGCACGGCGATCTTGACGAGCAAAACGACCACCTGCGCTACGTTGTCGCCCATGAAGTGGGCCACGCCTTGGGGTTAAGGCATAATTTCGCAAAAGGCCCCGTGAGCACGGTCATGAACTACTTCATGTTGGAGCAGACCGAGAAAATCGGCCATGACGTGATCCGAGCGGGCGGCAAAGCGCTCGATTACGATCGAAACGTCATGCGCCACGTTTACTTCGGCGAGCCCCTTGATCTCGATGAGCTGCCGAATTTTTGTACGGATGACCAGGCCGGGTGCTTCCGTTTAAATTAAGGACGGCTGAAGCGGAACTGAAAGTTTTCGGCACGAGATTTCGGAACACCCGACAATACCCCGGCAGAAATCGTTGCCCCGGAGCGAGATTCGGCCTGCCCGAAAAACGAAGCTGACACCAGATTTATTTCTTATTCAGATAATGTTTTTCCAGGAATTCGGAACGGAACTTTTGCGGCGGAACGGGAATATCTGGCCGACCCTCTGGCGTAAAGTCCATGAGATTCCAATAGGGCCACACCGTGTCGACATGGTTCCCCTTCAGTTCAGTTCCCCAGAAATGGAGCATCTTTCCGTCCCGCTTCGTAAAGACATGCATAACTGGCAATTGCATATCATCAGATTCTCCCTGGCACTTGTAATCGGCCTGATAGGCAGAGGCCGATCCGGAAACCAGCGCAATCTGCGACCAGCCTCGTTCTTTGGCCCACGCATTGATCCGTTCGGCCGGAGCTTTGGCAATGGCGACAAACGCGGCGTTTCGAGTGACCTGATACGAGGTCCGGTCAAATCCATCGACCAGTGACGTGCAGGAAGGGCACGGATGGTCCCAGTTCGGGCCAAACATGAACGAATAAAGCAGCAGGGTACTTTTATCCTCGAATAGCTCGGAGAATTTCACACTCTTACCCACTTTCCCATCGTTGGCCCAGTGGAAGACGTAGTCCTCTTTCAACTGTCCGCCGAGAGGGAGATTGCGGCGCCTCGCCGCAACCGATTTCACTTTGTCGACAAGCTCCCGCTCCTCTTTGAGCAGTGCGTCGCGCGCATCGCGATATTCCGGGCTTTCGTTTGGATATCGCAGTTCACTCATGATGGTCACCTCTTTGGAACTGTTATTCGGATTCGTCGCATAACTAAGACGGGAAGCGGCCGACAAAATTATATGCCCGATACCGGTCGGCAAACAGCTCCTGAAGGACAAATGATCGTACAGATAGTACGGCAGTGGAGGATTTGTAAACAGTAGCCGCCCAGGGGCGATCTAGATCGCCCCGCTTACGCCCACTTACGGACTGCGTCCATTACCCTAATAGCAGTTTTTCTCGACGGGCGGTCCAATCGGGCGCGAACCTGCCTCAGCGACCACACTGGATACGCGTTGTGCAAAACATTGAACAGGAGCAGCCATGCCACAGTGTTCCACCAGCCGGAGATCAGGGGCCACAACGTGATGCCGAGGATCACAATGAATATGATGAGATGCCCAGACTCCGGAGCCTGCGTGGCTCGAATCATGGTCTGCCGGGCCCCCGGCTGGGATCTGAGCAGGGCTGGGTTTACAGACCACAGGATGCGACGCAGCAATCGCCGATACCAACGAACCCCGAGGTAATCGTAGATGCGTCCCCCCTTCTCGAAGGGATGCATTGAGTAATAAGAGGCAGGTAGTCGAGTTAGCCCGTCCCAGGCGCCGCTTTGGGACTCCAGTATGCGACCGAGCCAGATCGCCCATGCAATCAAGATCCAATTGACGCCGAATGCGAAACCGACCGTTCGGCCGAAGGACCGAGCGCACCAGACGACCATGATGGCGATGCCCATCGTACCGAGCGTTGCAATCACAAACGGCGGCATGCTGGCATCGTGTTGCGGTCGATCAGTCATATCGGGCTTAGTTAAGACGCTGGAGTTCCTCCAGCATCGGCTTTCGTAGTTCTGTCATCGACGGACCAACACCCGAGTTCAGTTCTCCGATAGGCGCTGCACGGAGTCAATCACAAGAACTTCGACAGGGCCTTTATCGGACTTCAGCTTGAGGCCAAGTTGCTGTTCCAAAGCTGTGAAAATCGAAATGTCGTTTTCTACGGCCGGAGATACCGCCAGGGGCGGACTGCGAAGGGGTGTCACGTCATTCGGCGTAAATTCGAACTGAAGGTCAAACAATCCAGCCTCGCCCGTCTTGTCGATCACTACACGGTTCAATATTCGAGAGAGCAGTCCGTCTGCGAAGTCGGCGAGACTTACGCCGAACACGTCGAACGCTACATTCCTACCCCTGGGTGCGGGAATCGGGCGACCGCAGACGGGACGTAGCAGTTCTCCCGGTGCAGGAGGCGGCGGAGTCTGTGTGGGATCGGATCGAACACAACGCCCATCCTGTGCCGGTTTGGGTTTCACCCGTCCCATTGCCAAAGTGAGTGCATACACAGGAACAACCTGCGAGTCGCTATGCACTTTCAGGTTAAATCGCTCTTCGAGAAGGGTTCGAAGCATTGGTCCGTTCATTTCCCCCCTCGACGGGTTGCCGGCGGCGGTCGCGGTGATGGAGTAATAATCTGAATTGACCCAGCCCGGTCCGCCTCGAACATTGGGGTGCTTGGGATTCGGGCTGGCGGCATTGGCCCAGACACCATACGCATACTCAACCAGATCTTGCGGCGTAATGCACTCCAGGTTCAGTCTGCCTGGAGATGCAGTCTGGCCGGTCCGTGGGCGTGTGGTGCAGCCAGGATCCGGTTTGATCGACGCCACCTCAAACGACGGCTTATACGCTGGCGTCTGTGAGGCTGCTGGCATGACGGCCATTGAAAGGACGAGCATCATGACAATGCGCTTCATATTGTTCTCCGGCCAAAGATGTGCACCAGTGTCACTCTGAAGTGGGGTTGCACGAAAGTAAAATTAAACCCACCTAACGATAATGGCGCTGCTCTCAACGCCAGTTCCTTTCCATCCTGTTAGCTAAATCAGCAAAGAACAAAATCCTGCGTCATTGCCCATCCCTGGATCCCGGAAACCAAGGGAGACGCTTTATATGAGGCGGCGAACGATTTTTACGGAACGGCCCGCACCCTCACGAAACGAGCGCGTTCTTCAGGCAACGGCACCGTTCTTCAGGTGACGGCCGCCTTCTTCAGGCAACGGCCGCCTTCTTCAGCTGACGGCCGCCTTCTTCAGGCAACGGCCGCCTTCTTCAGGGAACAGCCGCCTTCTTCAGGTAACGGCCGCCTTCTTCAGGTAACGGCCGCCTCCTTCAGGGAACAGCCGCCTTCTTCAGGTAACGGCCGCCTTCTTCAGGTAACGGCCGCCTTCTTCAGGCAACGGCCGCCTTCTTCAGGCAACGGCCGCCTTCTTCAGGCAACGGCCGCGTTCTTCAGGGAACAGCCGCCTTCTTCAGGTAACGGCCCACGTTCTTCAGGGAACGGCCGCCTTCTTCAGGTAATGGCGCCGTTCTTCAGGCAACGGCAGCGTTTCTCATCGACGCTTATGAAGCGTCCCGCAATAGATGGCAGCAAAACCTCCATTGAGCAGAAGAAAAAGCTACGTAACGCTGTCCTGAAAATGTATTCGTTGCTCGCGCGTTAATACGGCTTGCTCTTACCGGTAAAACTACGGAGGTATGCGACAAAATTTACGGTATCTTTCTAACGATCTTCAACCGCAATGTAATGTGGCGTAAACATGCAAAGGTTCTTCAGGGCAACACGCAGAATCAGATCGGACATTGGGCGACACCTCGGCCGCTTTGTAGTATTCGAGATTGCATTTCTGGTTGCGTATCGCTTTGGCATGTCGTTTTCGCAGGAGTTTGCCTCACCTTTCTGGTTTCCCGATTCGGTGCTTCTTGTTGCGCTGTTGCTCAGCAAGCGGCGAAGCTGGTGGCTGTATTTGCTCGGGACGCTCCCGATCCGCTTGTTTCTGTTCGGTACCGGACCTTCCCTTCTGGTTTCTTCTGTTGTGTTTCGTCAATGATTCGTTGAAGGCCCTGCTGTCCGCGGCGCTGTTGAGTTCTTTCTCGCGCATGCCGGCCTGGTTCGAGAATTTGCGCGATTTCGTCCGCTATTTTCTGGTTGCCGTCCTGCTATCGCCCGGGCTTTCGGCGCTAACTGGAGCGGTGTCGCGCGTCTATCTGGGAGATGCCTTTTGGATCACCTGGAGAAACTGGTTTCTGGGAAATGCGCTCGCCGGCCTGATTCTGACGCCTTTTCTCCTGGTTATGCTCTCGACGAAGCGCCATGGTCGCGTGGATACGGCCGGAGGTCCGACTGAGGGACTTCTTGTCTCAGCCGGGTTGGTGATTGCGTGCTATCTCGCCTTTATGGGCGGATTAGGCGGCCGACACTTTCCTCCCGCTCTGTTATATCTGCCGGTCCCGTTCCTGCTGTGGGGATCCGTCCGTTTCGGTCCGGCAGGCTCGCCGGTCTCCACTGCTACTGCTGAGTTTGATCGCGATTTCAGGAACCCTTGTCGGCCGCGGCCCGTTCTACCTGCAGTCCACGGTGGACAGGCTACTCTCGATACAGCTCTTCCTGTTGGTCGTGTCCTGTCCTTACATGTTTCTGTCGGTTGTGACAACTCAGCAACGCACGACAGACGGGGCATTACGGGAAAGCGAGGAGCGGTTTCGTTCCCTCAGTTTTCAAGTCATCCACGCTCAAGAGGCGGAGCGCTCTCGAATTGCGCAAGTGCTGCACGATGATTTGTCCCAGACAACTGCGATGATCTCCATGAGTCTGCAGTACATTTCGCGGAAATATGAGGAAGATTCCGCGTTACGAGACGAATTCGATCAATTGCAGCAGTCGGCGGCCACGCTTGGCAGAGACATCGTACGCGTTGCGCGCCAGCTTCACCCCGGGATCGTGGAGAAGTTAGGCCTGATCCCGAGCCTTCGCCTGCTTTGCCAGCAGGCTTGTAATGATCAACGGGCGGTGACATTCATAAGCGAAAAGGAAATCCCATACCTTGGAATCGACGCGGCCGTCTCCTTGTATCGAGTGGCGCAAGAGTCGCTCGGAAATGCTCTCAGCCATAGCGGCGCCACTCAGGTAAACATCGAAGCCAGAATAACGACAACAACTATTCAACTGTCGATCCAGGACAATGGATGCGGCTTTGTAATGGGTTCGGCTGCAACATCAGGCCTCGGCCTGTCCGGCATGTCGGAACGAATGAAAAATGCCGGCGGAGTGTTGCATATTCTGTCGGCTCCCGGCAAAGGAACGACCGTTACTGCAAGCGTCCCCATTGCCAGGGCGATCAAAGCCACCGTCTGAAAACGGGAACGGAACACAAAAGGCACAAGAAGCACAAGAAATTGGCTTCCGCCCCGTTTTTTATGTGCTTCTTGTGCTCTCTTTTGCGGTCCCTTCTGTGCGCCTTCCCCTTTCGGTTGTGCCGGTCAGGCATTAACAGTTATTTACCATCCTGTTACTAGCTTGTAACAGCGGGCCCCTATTTTAAGCGTTGCTTCCCTTCCGTCTTAACACGCAAACCGGAGGTAATCATGCAACGCCGATTGCTCTCATTTGTTTTCACGATGGTTTTCCTGACTGTACCTTTAATTGCTCAAGATCGCGCCGCCATCGACGGGACTGTAACCGACGCGTCAGGTGCGGTTGTGCCGGGCGCCATCGTTGAGTTGGGATCACTTGCAACGGGGCTTCGCCGGACAACAGTCAGCGGCCCGCGAGGATTGTACGAATTTACGCCGCTGCCTGTCGGAAGCTACACGCTGACCATTAATAAGGATGGTTTCCGGCCAATCACGATTCGCGACATCGATCTTCAATACGGCGAAACCCGGCACCATCGATACCAAACTGGAAATCGGCGGATTTACCGACGAGGTTGCGGTGACAGCCAGCGGCGGCCGAGGGCGTCAATCGGACCAACGCCGAGGTGGGCGGCGTCATCGAATCTTCACAGATCAAGGAAATTCCGGTCAGCGGCCGCAACTGGGCCAGCCTGATGCTGCTGGCTCCCGGGGCCGTCAACTACGGCGATGGCGCGCAGCGCAGCATCCGCTTCTCCGGCCACTCGCTCGACGACAGCAACTTCACCTTCGACGGCATCGACACCAGCGGCGTTCAGGAGCAGACCCAGAAGGCCGACACGCGGCTCAACATCGCGCTCGATTCCATCGCCGAATTCCGCGTCAGCACGGCGAACTACACCGCCGAGAGCGGCGCCGCCGGCGGCGCGCAGATCAACGTGGTATCGAAGACCGGCACCAATCAATTATCACGGCAGCACCTTCTACGCGCTGCGCAACGACGCGCTGGATGCCCGCTCGCCGTTCGACGGTTCCACCCTGCCGCCCTTCACGCTGCACCAGTTCGGCGCCAGCCTTGGCGGCCCCATCGTGAAGGACAAGGCGTTCTTCTATGCTGAACTACGAGGGGCTGCGGCAGAGCCTCGGCGAGACGTTTATCAACTTCGTGCCCAATGCCGCGTTCCGCGCGCAGGTGCTCGCGAAGTCGCCGGTGCTGAAGCCGATCCTCGATGCCTACCCGCTCGGCCAGACGCCGGTTGACAGCGTCACCGATCAAGCTGACGAAGGTGGCGACCGACACGGTGCGCGAAGACGCCGGCATGTTCCGCTTCGACTACCGGTTCGACACGAACAACACGCGCCTACGTCCGCTACAACATCGACAACGCCTACATCGACAATCCGACCGACGCGCTGGGAGGCCACAACGTGATTCCCCACATCCCGACCAACGTCGTGCTGCAGTACCAGCGCATCATCTCGCCGACGACGATCAACGAGGCCAAGTTCGGAATCAATCGCGCCAACTATCACAACTGGGGCTACGGCACGTCGCCGGTCGCCGTGACATTCCGGGATTCGACGGCGTCAGCGACACCTCGCTCGATACCGAAGTCGGCACCACGTTTTCCTATATCGATAACCTGACGATGGTCCGCGGCCGTCACACGCTGAAGTTCGGCGTGGATATCCGCCGCATCCGCCTGAATAACTCCGGCAACACGCTGACGACGTCGTCGATCAGCTATGCCACCGACGACGACTTCATCAATAACAAGGCCGACTCCGCCACCTATCTGCAGGGCGAAGGAGTGGTCGGCAACCGCCGCACGTTTTACCAGGGCTACGCGCAGGACGAGTTCCGGTAAGTTCTACACTGACGCTCAACCTCGGGACTGCGCTACGAATTCTATTCGGTGATGCACGAGATTCTGAACCGCTCGGCGGTGGTGGACATTGCGGCTGCGGCGGCTTCTGCCCGAAAGGCACGCCCTACTACGATCCCAACACCAAGGATTTCGGGCCGCGCGTCGGTCTGGCATGGGCGCCCGCGGCGCTGCACGGAAAGACCACGATCCGCAGTGGCTTTCGGCATCTACTACGGCGGCAACCAGAACGACGATTTCAGCGACCCGGCGGAAAGCGCCGTGCCGCGCTATTCCCTGTCGACGGATCTTCCCCACCCTGGCGTTTCCGCTTGTCGCTTTTCTCGATCCGAAGAATCAGCTCTTCAGTCCCAAGGCGATCGACCGCCACCGCAAGGACCTGTACTACGAAAACTGGGACTTCGTGATCCAGCAGCAGCTTCGGCGAAGACTGGCTCGTTCAGGTCGGTTACACCGGCGGCGAGGGACATCACCTCTTCAACAAGTACACGACGAACCTGATCGATCCGGCTGACAGGCAAGCGTCCGCTGGCCGGCTTCGGCTCGTTCGGTCTGAAGGCGAACGACGGCAACAACAACTTCAATGCGCTGCAGCTTTCGCTGCATCGCCGCTTCGTTCGGGGGCTGCTGTTCCAGATGAACTACATGTGGTCGCACGGCATCACGGACGCTCCATCGGTTCGGGCGAATCCGTGGCCATCCAGAACATGGCGTGCCGCGCCTGCGACCGCAGCAGCAGCAGCATCGACGTGCGCCACAACCATGAACGGCCAACTTCAGTCTACGAACTGCCGTTCGGCGCCGGCAAACAGTTCCTGACCGGCAGGCTCGGTGTCCCAGGTCCTCGGCGGCTGGGAACTGGCCGGCATCGTGAGCGCGCGCACGGGACTGCCGGTGAACATCACGATGTCGCGAAAGTCCGGCGATCTGCTGGACGGCAACACTTCCAGTCAACGGCCGAATCTGGTTCCCGGCGTACCGATCTATGCCGCCAACCAGACGATTCAACAACTGGTTCAATCCCGGCCGCTTTCTCGCTGCCCGCCAACGGTACCTGGGGCAACCTGGGCCGCTATATCGCCAACGGGCCGGGCATGTATGAAATCGATACGTCTCTGCAAAAGCGCTTTCCGATCACCGAGCGGCTGGCGCTGAACTTCCGCGCGTCGGCTTACAACCTGTTAAACCATCCTGTTTATACAGAATCCGTCCGGCAGCATCGGGTCACTGACGGGCACTCCGCCGGCGGTGAGCGGAAGCTTCGGACAAATCACAAACATCATCAACACCGGAGCCGTGGGAACGGGCGCGCCCCGCCGCTTCGAGTTCATGTTCCGCGCGGAGTTTTAAGAATCATGGCAAAACGAATACTGTGGCTTGGACTGATCGGGATTCTGCTCATCACGGCAGCAGCTGCTGCTGGCTGCCGACAAAAAGATCGTCGGCGGACCGTTCGCGGTCAGCGTGACGGCGCGAAGCGCAACCATTGCCTGGATCGTCCAGACCGATGAAGTCACTCTGAAGCCCGCGGGAGGCGCTGCTTTGACGTCGCCGGCGTTGCAGGTCGAATCGACAACCCTGACATCGCTACAGCCCAACACGCGCTATGAATACACGATTTCGTCCGGAACGGATCAGGAGAAAGGATCGTTCAAGACACCGCCCGCGGCGGCCGAGCCCTACCGTTTTCTGGTTTACGGCGACAACCGGACGCGCCATGACGTGCATCAGCGCGTGATTGCCGAGGTGATGAAACACGATGTGCCGGACTTTATTCTTCAGACCGGCGATATGGTGGAAAACGGTAACGACACGGCGCAATGGCCGATTTTCTTCCGGATCGAGAAGGAACTGCTGCGGCAGACTGCGTTCTTTCCCGCGATGGGCAATCACGAACGCACCTCGCACTACTTCGAAGACATCTTCCACGAGGGGGCGCCTTACTATTCGTTCGATTGGGGCAACAGTCACATCACCGTCATCGACAGCGAACTGGCGAGTGCGGCCTCCAACGATGCCGGCCGCAATGCGTTCTGGTCGGAACAGTCACGCTGGATTGAAGAAGACCTGCAGGCCCATCAGAAGGCCGACTATCGATTCGTGATGGCGCATCACCCGCCGTTCACGGCCGTCGCATCGCGTCAGGGGAACAATCCGCACATGACCGCGCTGACGGCGATGTTCGAGAGATATCACGTTTCGGCGGGATTCTTTGGTCACGATCATAATTACCAGCACTATTTAAAGAACGGGATCCATTACGTGACGGCCGGCGGCGGCGGAGCCCCGCTGTACGACGTGAGTAAACCGCCGGCGGGAGATTACACAGAAAGCGGTCAGTATTGAGAATTTTGTCAGCGTGTCGGTGAACGGGAAGGTCGCGCATATCCAGGCGATTGCGATCGACGGGCGGACGCTCGACGAATTCGACATCGAGTCCCCGATAAGGTGTACGGTCGGCAGGGTGTCGGAAGTCCCCGCCTGACTCAGGCGGGGACTGGGCCGGTTCACATAACCGATTACGGCTTCTGTCCTGGACACGTACGATTTTTGCCCGCGCCTACATCGAGACGTTGACCGGGGTGAGATGCACCCTGGCAAGGGCTTCGACCAACTGCTCGCAGGCACGTTCGACGTAAGCGGCGTCCTTCGATTCCAGCGTCAGCTTGATCGAATAGACCGGATTGTCGAAATACGGATACGAGCCGAGCAGGAGATCGGGAAAATCCGCCAGCACCCGGTGCAGCGTAGCGGCAATCTGGCCTTCATCGGCCTTCAGAAAAATTTCGCGCAGGTGAAACGGCGAGTCCCGGAAGGTCTCGCGGATGCGCTCGAATTTCCGCTGCAGGATTTCCGGAACGCCCGGAAAGATGTAGACGTTCTCGACCGAAACAACGGGAAACCACAAGCCCTGCACGCCGACCAGGCGCGCGCCTTCGGGGATGTCGGCCATCCGCAAATTCCCGTCGATCAGGTCTGCGGAATAAAAGTGCCGCAACGAGGCCTCGAGATCCGCATCTCGGCAATGCGCCGGCCGAAAGCGGTGGCAATTCCGTCCATTGTTAAATCATCGTGCGTGGGTCCAACGCCACCTGTGGTAAAAACATAATCGTAGGCCTTGTGGAAGTGGCGGACCTCCGTGGAAATGAGTTCCAGTTCATCGGGAATGACAGAGATCTTCCGCACATCCACTCCGAGAGCGCGCAGTTCTCGCGTGAGATAAGGCGAATTTTCATCACGGGTTTTCCCGGAAAGGATTTCGTTGCCGATAACGATGATCCCTGCTGTCTTAGACATGCCTCATTGAATATAGCATGCCGAAATTACCCCGAATCGATGCTCGTCTGATCTACAGCGCCAGCGAAAGCGACGCGAACATGCTGTGGGCAACCCGCTTTTTCGCTCCCGATCCGTTCATATTCATCGAGAAGCGCGGCAAGCGCTATCTGGTGATGAACGATCTGGAACTCGACCGGGCGAAAAGCCAGGCGAGCGTCGACAAAGTGCTGTCCTATTCCGACTACCAGAAGAAGTGGCAACGGCGCGGGACCCAATTCCCCACTGCTGCGCAAGTGCTGTTCGAGGTCTTTCGCGATCTCAAAATTCGCAGCGTGGAGGTACCTGCGACCTTCCCCGTCGGTCTGGCTGACCAACTACGAGGGATGCGTATTCGCGTGGAACCGAAGACGGATCCGTTCTGGCCGGATCGCGAGTTCAAGACCAGCGAGGAAGTTCGCTATATCAACGAATCGCTGCGGGCCGCCGAACTGGGCATGGAAGCGGGAATCGACGCCGTGCGGCGCACGGAAATCCGCAAGGACGGGTATCTGTATCTGGACGGTACCCGGCTGACTTCGGAAATTCTGAAGACCATCATCAACACCGTCATCATGGCGCAGGGCTACGTGCCGAGTCACACGATCGCGGCGTCCGGCGAACAATGTGTCGATCCGCACAATCAGGGCAGCGGACCCATTCGGGCAAACACATCCATCATCATGGACATCTTTCCGCGTTCGCAGAAGACGGGGTATTTCGGCGATATCACGCGTACCGTCGTTCGCGGACGCGCCTCCGAAAAACTGAAACACGCTTACGCTTGTGTCGCCCATGCGCAGGAGATCGGATTTCGCAAGATTCGCGATGGGGCGAGCGCCTATGACATCCACTTCGAGATCGTGAACTATTTTTCCGCTGAAGGATTTCCTACGGGACTTCAGAACGGCCGCATGCAAGGATTCTTTCACGGAACGGGCCATGGTCTTGGTCTCGATATTCATGAGGCGCCATCGTTTGGTCAGCGAAGCAAGAATGCGTTGCGCAGTGGAAATGTCGTGACCGTCGAACCGGGCCTGTACTACCAGGGATTGGGCGGAGTCCGGCTGGAAGATGTCGTTTTCGTGACCAAAACAGGTTGCCGCAACCTCGTTAGGATTCCCAAGATCCTTGAAGTTTAGTAGAGCAACTCTTTATACTGCCCGTTCCTTGGGAGGGCCTTGATGCGTGTGCGGTTCTGGGGTGTTCGCGGATCCACGCCGACGCCACAAAAAGAAAACATGGGGTATGGCGGGAATACCTCGTGCACTGAAATCCGCACCGACACGAATCAGATTTTAATCCTGGACGGCGGAACCGGAATACGGCTGCTCGGCAAGGAACTCGAGCAGGAGTTTGGCGCGAAGTCCATCAACGCGCACATCTTCTTCAGTCATTTTCATCTCGATCACATTCAGGGCGTACCCTTCTTCCGGCCGCTTTACAATCCGCGAAACCACTTCACGTTTTATTTTGCGGGCAGGCGCGACGCAAACCTGGTCATGGATGCTCTGGCGGGCATGATGGCAAACCCGTATTTCCCGGTCGATATGTCGAAACTTCCATGCTCGCGGGAATACGTCGACCTCGTCGAAGGAACCTTTACCGTTGCCGACACCAGAATCCTGGTGCTGCCTCTAAACCACCCCCAGGGCTGCGTCGGCTATCGGATCATGCAAAACGGCAAGGTCATTTCCTATTGCACGGACGTCGAACATGGAGTGGATTGGAGCGACAAGAACATGGTCACGCTGGCGAAAGATTCCGACTTCTTCATCGTCGACTCGCAGTACACGCCGGAAGAATTGCCCGAGAAAGCCGGCTGGGGACATAGCAGCTGGAAACAAGCGATCGAAACAGGGATTCAGGCCGGCGCCAAACGTATCGCGCTTTACCATCACGATCCCTACCACGAAGATGGCGACATCGAAACGATTGTCCAGAGCGCGCTCAAGATTGCTCCCAACGTGATTGCAGCGCGCGAAGGCCTCGAAGTCACTCTGTAGTAAACTCAGACACATGCCAGTAAAATTTCGAGATTATTATGAGATCCTCGGCGTCTCCCGAACCGCAAAGGAAGACGAAATCAAGAAATCGTACCGAAAGCTGGCGCGCAAGTACCATCCGGACCTGAACCCCAACAACAAGCAATCCGAAGAGAAATTCAAAGAAATTCAGGAAGCCTACGAGGTTCTGGGCGACCAGGAAAAACGCAAGAAATACGATCAGCTCGGAGCGAACTGGAAAAACGGAGCGGACTTCACTCCTCCCCCGAACTGGGGCGGCGCCCCCGGCGGTGGCTTCCAGGGCACCATCAACATGGAAGATCTGTTCGGTCGCGCCCAGCAGCAGCGCGGCGGATCGTTCAGTGATTTCTTCGAAGCCCTCTTTGGCGGAATGGGCGGCATGGGGGGAATGGGCGGCGCCGAGACCGGCAGGCGGACGCGAACCGGCGGCACGCGTGCCGAGGGGAGCGGAGTCTGAGACCGAACTGCCGCTGCCGCTGGAAGACATGCATCGCGGGACGACACGGAAATTAACCGTGCGGCTCGGCAACGCGGAGAAAACCATCGACATCCGGATACCGCCCGGCGCCCGCGACGACAGCAAGATCCGCATTCCGTCTGGAGGTCCCAACGGCGGTGATTTGTATGTCCGGCTGCGTCAGGAGCACCATCCGCTTTTTACGGTTAAAGGCGACGATACGGAAGTCGAAGTCGCGATCACACCCTGGGAGGCCGCCCTTGGCGCCGATATTCAAGTTCCCATTCTGGAGGGCAGGGCCGGAATCCGCGTGCCACCCGGAATTGGCTCCGGTCAACGGCTGCGTCTGAAAGCCCAGGGCCTGAATATGCGCGGCGGCGGACGCGGTGATCATTTCGTAAGGGTGAAAATCGTCGTGCCGAAGGAACTCAGCGAGGCGGAGAAGAAGCTGTTCGAGGAATTGGCACGCGTGTCGCACTTCAATCCGCGGAACGGCGCGAGTTCTTAAACAGAAGATGAGCCACAAAGTCGTGTTTATTCCCTTACCGCCCTTCCGCTGTTTGGTTGCGGCGTAGCCGCGCTAAGTCTTTTTTGTGGCTAATTTTCTTCGTTGAATGGCAGTTTCACGACTTTAGCGGTGTGCTCTCCGACCTCGACCTCACTCCCGGGGGCACAGGCGGCACGATTCACGAATCCCAGGGCGATCGGCTTGTTCAAGCGCGGGGAGAGCAAGGTCGTCGTGATGTATCCGAGTTCCCTGCCGCCTTTGCGAATCGGACTCTTCATTTCGGGCAATTCATTGTGCGCCAGCACCAGGCCGACGAAACGGCGGTTCACGTGGCCGATGTATTTCACCTTGGCAACGACCTCCTGCCCGATGTAGCAGCCTTTGTCGTAGCTGATTCCGGCCTCGCCGAGTTCCGGCAGGGTTGTTGTTTCGTCGATGTCGACTCCGTAAATGGGCAGTCCGGCTTCCGTCCGCAGCACATCCCAGGTGCCGTGATCCATGGCGGTGGCTCCGCCTTGCGATATGGCGCGAACGATCGTATCGGCCTGGGCGCGCGGAACCCAGATGTCGTAGCCGAGATCGGAAACCACAACCCGGCAGTTATCGACAGTGCGATGCGAGTATGGCGTACTGATGGCCAGTTCCTGACCGGCCCAGGTATTGAGTAAAGCGGCAGACTGTGGACCAATGACTGCCAGGATCGAATACTGATCCGAAACGTCCGCCACCTGCACGTCTTCCATGATCAGCAATTTATCGAATGCGGCGATCAATTTGGGGATGGCCGCGCGTTCGAGTGCCAGCCAGAGGGCATCCTCATCGGCGAAGATATGCATGTGGGCGACGATCTTTCCCTGCGCGGTCAGGTGTGCCGCATAGCAACCCGTCCCGGGCGTAAGCTTCTGCACGTCATTCGTGACCATGCCCTGAAGCCATGAAACACGCTCGCTGCCCGTGAGTTTGATAACACCACACCAGTCTTTTTCGGCGATCGCTGCGCGCTCTCGCGCGGCTTTGTAGGATTCCAACAGCATATTTTTATTATAGGCAGGAAAATGTGTGACTGCAGGCGCACATGCTTGTAGTCGCGGGCTTCAGCCCGCGTTCAGGCTTCGAATCCCGAACGCGGGCTCGAAGCCCGCGACTACACGACATCGGACGATTGCCATAGGCCTCAGCTGCCCGACGTCGCCTGGGTGACAGACTGGATGAATTTTTTGGCGGGTTCGGGAACGGCAACATTCCCGGTTTCGACCAGTTCCTTCAGATCGATGTCTTTGCCATACAGCTTCTTGTTGGCATCTTTATCGGGACGCAGCGCGGCGCCCTTCAGGGAGATGCCGGCAAACAGACCGCGGCTCCTGGAGTAGGTCAGGATTTCCGAACGCATGGTGGCGTTGGTTTCGGCAGAAGCGTCGCGGCCTTTTGGACCACCGGCCGCAGAAGCATCCACTCCCAGGGTCACTTTGTCGCGCATTAAATACTTAAAACTGTCCGGCGTCATGAAAAGCATCACGACATCGGTTTCCTGGGCGCCGAGCTGAAAGCCAAAGCTTCCCCCGGTAAGAGAGATCAGCGCCGGCGAACCGAATGCGCCTTTACCACCGTCCTTTTTGCAGGACACCGCGCCTTTCCCGAGCTTCACCACCAAAGCCGATTGCGGCCTTTTTTAATCCGGGAATAACAGCAATGCATTCTGCTTTCTTTAATAGCTCTTTCGGAATATCAGAATCAGGCGCCTTAACCAGTTCATCCACGACTTTCGAGGATTCCCAGAGCCTGTCCGCAATCTTATCGTCGACCAGCAGCATTGCTATGACCATCAACAGTGATCGCATCATAGTCTCCTATTTCAAAATTGGTATCACTTCTGTCTGAATGGGCAAGCCCGTCACAATGGCTTCCTTGTCAGACAAATACATATCGACTTCGCTTCGCACGCCGAAGTTCCCTTTGAGATAAACGCCCGGCTCGATGGAAAAGCACGTTCCCTGCATGAGCCGGCGGCTATCCTGCGTCTCCAGATTATCGATGTTTGCTCCATTACCGTGAACTTCTTCGTGAATGGAGTGTCCAGTACGGTGCAGGAAATACTCTCCGTAGCCCGCCTTCTTGATGGATTGGCGCGCTTCTTCGTCGATCTGCCAGCCGTACAGAACTTCTCCTGTCGGATAACGTTTCTGAGCCGCCTTGATCGCTGCATCCCGGCCGTCGCGCACAACATTGAAGATCTTTTGATGCTCCGATGGAACGGCATCTCCAATAAAGAAGGTCCAGGTGATGTCGTCGTACACCGCATGTGGGAGTTTACGCTTGGACCACATGTCCACGAGAAGAAAGTCACCCTTCCTCATCGGAAGATTGTCGTCCAGGCTGGGCGCATAATGCGGATCCGCGCTGTGCGCGTTGATGGCAACGATAGGCGGATGTCCAGCGGTCAAATCGCGGCGCTCATACTCGCGCAGTATGAACTCCTGAATTTCAACTTCCGTCGCGCTGACGTTGGTCTGCAACCGGCGCCGAACCTCTTTCGTTATTTCGTCGACGATCTCACGCATATGCCTGGCGGCGTACAGGTGGGTCTCGAGCTGTTCTCCGGTCCATACGGCCTCGAACACCTGGACGAGATCGGCCGACGAAACGACTTCCACGCCGAAACTGCGAATCAGTTCAATCGTTCCGGCATCGACGCGTGAAATATACGGAATCGCGTTCAGCGGCGAATACTGCATCGCCACTCGCTTCGCGCCGTTCAAGGTCTCCCGCAGTACCTGATGCAACTGCTGCCATGGCAGGTAAACATGCTTGTCGCCCGGCAAACTATCGAGCGTCCCGGTTTCGATCGCGTGGACGATCTTTTGCGGGGCTCCCGTGGCCGGCACAAAATAAAACCAGCGCCGCGTCGTGAACTTCGCGTGATCGAGTCTCAGAATGTTTTCCGCAATCGGGTCGCTGCCCCGGAAACTGTAGAAGAGCCAGCCGTCCAGTTTGTCCTGCTGCAGGGCCTTCTGAAGCAATTCGATGTGTGCTTCGTTCATGAACAAATTATACGCTGTCACCAGCATAAAGCCCGCGGCACATAGTGACGCTATCTATGAGAAAATGTTTGCCTGATGAACAACAAAAGTCATTTTCTGCGTGGCCAGCGGATTGAACCGCCGGCGATTGACGGCAACATGTCTGTTGCCGACCTGATCGATCAGACATTCAACGCCTACAATGCCGCGCGATTCCGCGAGACATGTCAACTCTTCGCCGAACGTGTTCTGGCCGACGATGTCACCGTCGGAATGAGTCTGTCGGGTGCCATGACGCCAGCCGGCCTCGGCATGGCGGCCATCATCCCGCTGATGCGCGCCGGGTTCATCGACTGGATCGTCTCGACCGGCGCGAACCTTTACCACGACACCCACTTCGGCATCGGACTGGAAATGCGGCGCGGGCTCGCCAATCTCGACGATCGTGTTCTCCGCGAGGAAGGCATCGTCCGGATCTACGACATTGTCTTCGAGTACGACGTGCTGCTGAAGACCGACTCGTTCTTCCGCGAAATGATCAGCGGACCGGAATTTCAGACGAACCATGAGCACGGCCGAGTTCCACCACCTGGTCGGCAAGTATGTGCTGGAGCGCAGCCGCGTGTTGGGCGTGAAGGACAAGTCGCCTGCTCGGCGCCGCCTACGAACTGGGGGTGCCGATCTACACGTCAGTCGCCGGGCGACAGCTCGATCGGCATGAACCTCGCCGCCAAAGCGCTGGAAGGCGACAAGCTGCAGATCGACGCATGCGCGACGTGAACGAGACGGCCGCGATCGTCTATGACGCGAAGAAGAGGCGGCAACAAGAGCGCGCATCCTGATCCTCGGCGGCGGGATCGCCGAAGAACTTCATCCTCCAGACCGAGCCGCAGATCCAGGAGGTGCTCGGGCTGGACGAGAGCGGCCACGACTACTTCCTCCAGTTCACCGACGCCCGGCCGGACACCGGCGGCCTCTCCGGCGCGACGCCGGCCGAGGCGATGACCTGGGGCAAGGTCGATCCGGAACGCTTGCCGGATGCGGTGACCTGCTACATCGACTCGACGGTCGCCCTGCCGCTCCTGACGGCCTACGCCATGGCGAGACGGCAACCGAGAGAGTTGAAACAGCTTTACCACCAGCGTGAAGCATTACTGGGTTCGATGAAAGATGCCGCTTCGAAGACCGGCAACCTGAAGAAGAGCTAGCCGATGAAAACGGTTCGAGCAGTCTGCCCGCACGATTGTCCCGATACGTGCGCGATGCTGGTTGAAGTTGACGATAGCGGCCGCGCCGTCCGCGTGAAAGGCGATCCGGCGAATCCGTATACGCACGGCGGTCTCTGCGTCAAGGTCGCGCACTACGAGAAGCGCACCTACAATGCGGACCGGCTGTTGTACCCGATGAAACGCGCCGGGCAGAAGGGTGAAGGCCGATTCGCACGAATCTCGTGGGATGAGGCCCTTGATACTGTCGCCGCAAGGCTGAAATCCATCGCCGAGGAAAACTCCGAATCGATTCTGCCGTACAGTTACGCCGGCACGATGGGTCTGCTGCACGGGGGCAGCATGGACCGGCGGTTCTTTCATCGTCTCGGTGCTTCACTGCTCGATCGCACCATCTGCTCGTCGGCCGGCATGTTTGGGATGCGTTACAGCGTTGGAGCTTCGGTCGGTACGAATCCGGAGACCGTCGATCAGGCGAAGTACATCCTGATCTGGGGTTCCAACGTCATCACGTCGAATATTCATCTCTGGCGATACATTCTCAAGGCGCGGTCGCGCGGCGCCAGGATCGTGACCATCGATCCTTTGCGGACAAAGACCGGGGAGCAGTCGGACGAGCACATCGCCATCATGCCCGGTACCGACGGTGCCCTAGCGCTCGGCATGATGCACATCATCGTGCGCGATGGATTGCAGGATCAGGACTACGTCGATCGATATACGCTCGGATTCGACAAACTGAAGATCCAGACTGGAGGAATTTCCTCCGTCGCGCGTCAGTCAAATCACGGGCATACCCGAGCAGACGATCGAACGGCTGACACACGAGTACGCTGGAAACTCCCCCGCTTTTATCCGCGTCAATTACGGACTGCAACGGCACGCCGGTGGCGGCATGGCGGTGCGCAACATCTTCTGCCTCCCCGCCCTGGTCGGTTCCTGGCGTTATCCCGGCGGCGGCGCCGTGCTGAGCACGAGTGGATTTTTCAAGTACGACCACGCGGCGCTCGAACGGCCGGACCTGATTCGCGGCAATCCTCGAACCATCAACATGAGTTGCCTGGGCAGCGCGTTGACGGAAGCGGAGCCGCCGGTGCGCGCGCTGGTGGTCTACAACAGCAATCCAGGCGCGGTTGCTCCGAACCAGCAGCGAGTTCTGGCCGGGCTCCGGCGCCCGGATTTGTTCACCGTCGTGCTCGAGCACTTCCAGACCGATACGGCGGACTATGCCGATATTCTTCTACCCGCGACCACGCAGCTCGAGCATCTCGACCTGCACCGGGCATACGGGCACACGTATGCGATGCTGAACACGCCTGCCATCGCGCCTCTGGGCGAGAGCAAGCCGAACACGGAGATCTTTCGCCTGCTTGCGGCACGCATGGGATTTGATGATGCGTGTTTTAAAGACAGCGATGAAGATCTGGTGGAACAAGCGCTGCACGGTGTGAACGGCGTGACGCTCGAGGGGTTGCGGGAAAACGGCTGGATGCCGCTGGGGATAGGCGATGCGCCCTTTGCCAGGGGGAACTTTCCGACGCCGTCGGGCAAGTGTGAGTTTTACTCGGACCGGTTGAAGGATCTCGATCCCCTGCCGGCGTATATCCCGCCGCGTGAGGATCGTCTCTCGAATCCGGATCTGGCGCGGGTGTTTCCGTTCTCGTTGATTTCACCGCCGGCACATCACTTTCTGAATTCCACGTTCGTGAATTTGTTTGCCGGAAAAGAGATCGGCCCCACGCTGGAGATTCATCCAGTCGATGCGGATATCGCGAAAGATTGCGGATGGTGTGCCGGTGGAAGTGTTCAACAGGCGCGGAAGCTTTTTAGCGAAAGCCGTCGTGACCGACCGCACACGCCCGGGTGTGCTGGCGGCGCCGTCAATCTGGTGGAATAAGCTGGTCCCCGGCGGGCGCAATGCCAACAGCACAACCTCGGAAGAAGTCAGCGACATGGGCGGCGGCGCCACGTTCTACGACAATCTCGTGGATGTGCGGCTGTTGTAGGACGCGGGCTTTTAGCCCGCGTTCAATTCAGACAACAATTTGCTTTGGTATTTGAACGCGGGCTAAAAGCCCGCGCCTACGGCCAATCCATCGAGTACATCGTCAGGCCCGAAAGCACTTTCGGGTAGAAATCCGTGGACTTCTGCGGCATGACATTGCCTTCGTAGGCGATGTCGCGCATCTGGTCCAAGCGCGTTGGATTCAGCAGAAAGGCAACCTGCGCGCTTCCGGAGCGCACGGCATTGATGGCCTCATCCCGTTCGCGAACGTAGGTGATGTAGCTTTCCTTTTTGACTGCCTCTTCGCTGATCCCCAGGCATCTTTCCAGAATCAGGCGATGCAATATCACCACGTCCAGGCCACGTTGTTTTTCCGACAGGTCGGGCATGAGCCCTGCAAGATCCAGCCCCGGCTTCAACTGCAACCAGGACAGCTCGCCGCGGCTGAAGACGCCGATGGTCACGCGTTCCCCTTTGGACGGCTCGAAAAATTCCGCTGCCCGCCCGAACAACGTGGTGGCATCGAACCCCGGAAGATTCGAGAGCACCCGGTGCGTCGGCAGAATCGTCAGACCCGGGCTGTGCATATTGAAGAAGGTCATCGGAATGCGACCGCTTCCCTTCTGACCGTGCATCTCATCGCGATAGACCAGAGCCGTCTCATAACGGTGATGGCCGTCGGCGATAATCAGCTTCTTCTCCGCCATCTGCGACTGGATGAACGACACCTTCTCCCGATCCAGCAGCGTCCACATCATGTGCTCGACGTCATATTCATCGCGAATATGAATGTCGGCTGTACGGCGCGTCGCCTCGTCGAGAACGTTATCGATGCGCCGCTCCGGATCCTCATAGAGCATGAAGATCTGTTCGAACTGGGTCTTCGTATGACGCAGCAGTTCCAGACGATCCTGCTTCGGACCGGTCAACGTCCGCTCATGCGGAAAAACGACTTTCGACGCGTAATCTTCGAGTTGTCCCACGCCGACAAATCCCTTGCGCAGTCGAACGTCTGCCTCACCGGGGACCTTGAAACGCTGAAAGTAGATGAAAAAGGCCGGTTCGGGTAATTGCTGCAGGATTGAGGTTTCCCGCCATCGCTTCAAATATCCGGCGGCGCGGGTATAGACATTGTTAGCCGGTGAATCGTCGGCACTGGATGTTCCACAGATAATCCGGACGATGTTGTTGGGATGCAGGGAGTAATAGCGCTCCTGCATCTTCGGGGAGATTTTATCGTAGGGTTGAGTAACGACCTTCTCGATAGGAACGCGATCCAGCGCGTAGCGCAGACTACGAAAAGGATAAATTTTCGCCATACCCTATTATCGCTTGAGTATTTATTGCTTGGTCGCGAATCCCAATGCTCTGCGATCTTGCCATCCTGGATCCGAAACATATCGAACCAGGTCGTCTTGTAGGGCTGGCCTTTCGAGTCCTTATTATCCTGGACAAAGCTCAGGACGACCAGATCGCCTTGCGCGACGATCGAGATGACGTCCCGTTTGATCTTCGGCTCGATGGACAATGGTCCGCCTAAGCGCGAGAAATAGGCTTTGAAGCCGGCGACGCCGGTTTCTGCGTTCGGATTGTGCTGCATGTAATCCGGCCGCATGTACTTGTCGGCAAGATCCAGATGACGCGCTTCAAGAACTTCCCGCCAGAAGTCGAAAACGAGCTTCTTGTTGGCCGCAAGCTTCTTATCGGCGTCTTTCAGCATCTCCTCCTGGCTGCCCAGCGGCTTGGGCGGCAGCTGAGCATAGAGTTGAAGGGCAAAGGTTAATCCGATAGCGACGGTAATGATCTTTTTCATGCGCGAAATTATAAATCACGAGGTGGGGATTTTGGGATAAGCCACGAATTGAACGAACTAAACGAATTGAATTCGTTAAATTCGTTCAATTCGTGGCATATCCCGGCAAAGTTGAAGTCTGCACGGATCGCGGCTAGAATCGAGTCTCCCTATGAAGGCAGAGTGGATCACAAGACTAGAGCATTTTCTTGCAGGCAACGATTTCGGAAAGAACTGGGATGGGGCGTATCAGGATGCCGTGCCCACGATCCGGAAGTTTTTTCACAGCGAAGGTTTCCGCACGCACATCATGAGCGAATGGGATTCGCCGTCCCGTTACACACGAGCTCGTCGCAACGAAACAGCGGCTGGTCGTCCGGATTCCATGGGCTGAAGACTACTACGGCCGCTCCATCGTGGATCTCAGCGGCCTCGAAGTGCATATGCACCACCAGGAAGTCGCCGATTAGCCGATCAACCTTCACGACATTTCGGGCTGTGCTGTTCGACGCAGCCGAAACACTCTTCACCACCCGCGGCTCCGTCGGGGAAATCTACGCGAGCGTCGCGCGCAAATACGGCTCGCAGGCTTCACCGCAGGATATCCAGGCCGCCTTTGTCCAAAACTTCCGGGGCGCCGGGCCCCTCAGTGCGGGAGATCAGAAGCGTTGGTGGCATGACATCGTTCAGCGGGTCTTCCAGCAGGTCGGCATGTTCGACAATTTCGACCGGTTCTTCGATGAGGTGTACGAGAGATTTCGCGATTCTCAGGGCTGGGTGCTTTTCCCCGATACCCTTCCGGTCCTCGAAGAACTGCGCAAGCGCCGCCTCAAGCTGGGAGTCATTTCCAACTTCGACAGCCGCATTTATTCCGTGATGGACAGCCTCGGAATCCGTCACTTCTTCGACACTGTCACCTTGTCCAGCGAGACCGGCTACTGCAAGCCCGACCCGGAGATTTTCGCCGCGGGTGCGAGCGCTGTCGGAGTACCACCCTCAGAAGCTCTTTTCGTCGGAGACAGCCCGCATGATGATGTCGAAGCGGCAATCCGTGCCGGATTCTCCGCCGTCCTGATTGACCGTTCCGGACGCTATGGCGGGCTGAAACATCTGCAGCGGATCTCTTCCGCTGAACGACGTCCTGCTCAAAGTTACTCCTTGATTTTCCGGCCCTAACTCCTTACATTTATAGAAGTCCGACCTAAACGGTCGGGGTTAGGCAGGTAACGCGATGTTCCGGCTCTCGAAAAAGTCCGATTACGGCCTCATTGCACTCAAGCATCTGGCCCAGCACCACGACGAATCGGTCAGTGCGAGGGAGATCGCCGCGCAATATCACATTCCTGCCGAGTTGCTGGCTAAAGTCTTGCAAAAGCTGGCACGTAAAGGCTTGTTGGTGTCCCAGCAAGGCATCAATGGGGGCTATGTTCTGGCGAAGCACCCATCCGCCATATCTATTGTGGATGTTGTCGAGGCGCTGGAGGGGCCGATTTCGATTACCCCTTGCGAGCGCGGTGACGATTGCCAGCAACTACAGATGTGTTCGGTAAAAGACCCGCTCTTGAAGATCAAAGCAAAAGTCGTGCGGGTGCTTGGCGACACATCCATTTACGAGTTGGCGACGAATTAAGAGAGTCACGAGGAAGAAAATGGTTAAGCTACCTATTTACATGGACAATCACGCGACGACTCCGCTCGATCCGCGCGTGCTTGACGCCATGATGCCGTACCTGACGGATCAGTTTCGGCAATGCCGCAAGCCGCAACCACAAGTTCGGCTGGGAAGCGGAACAAGCCGTCGAGACGGCGCGCAAAGAAATTGCCGCATTGATTGGCGCCGATCCACGGGAAATCGTCTTCACGAGCGGCGCGACGGAATCCGACAATCTGGCGGTGAAAGGCGTCGCCTGGATGTATCGCGAAAAGGGCGATCACATCATCACGTGCGTCACCGAACACAAAGCGATTCTCGACACCTGCAAGCATCTCGAAAAGGATGGTTTCCACATCACGTTTCTGCCGGTCGACAACAAGGGCTTCGTCGATCTCGACGATCTGCAAACGGGCGATCACGGACAAGACGATCCTGATCTCGATCATGACGGCCAACAACGAAGTTGGCGTCATTCAGGACATCAAGGAAATCGGGAAGATCGCGCGGGAGCGGGGCGTACTGTTTCCACACGGACGCGGTTCAAGCGGCCGGCAAGATCCCGTTCAATGTGAACGAAATGAATGTGGACATCGCATCGCTGTCCGCTCACAAACTATATGGGCCCAAGGGCGTGGGCGCTCTGTATGTGCGGCGCCGCAATCCCCGCGTCCTGCTGACGCCCATCATCGATGGCGGCGGGCATGAGCGCGGCATGCGCTCCGGCACCCTGAACGTGCCCGGAATCGTCGGCTTTGGTAAAGCGGCACAGATTGCCCGCGAGGACCTGGCACGGGAATCCGCAGAAATGTTCCGGCTGCGCGAGAAACTGCGCACCACTCTCGAGCGCGAACTCGACGAGGTCTACATCAATGGCGACCTGCACAAGCGACTGCCGGGCAACTTGAACATGAGCTTTGCTTATGTCGAAGGCGAGTCGCTGTTGATGGGAATCAACGATATTGCGGTGTCGTCCGGTTCGGCATGCACTTCCGCAAGTCTGGAGCCTTCCTACGTATTGAAAGCGCTCGGAGTCGGAGAGGATCTGGCCCACACCTCGATCCGGTTCGGTATCGGCCGGTTCAATACAGAAGAAGAAGTGGATTACGTCGCGAACCGGGTTATCGAAGTCGTCCGCCGGCTCCGCGAATTGTCGCCGCTATATGAAATGGCAAAAGAAGGCATCGATATAAAGTCCGTGCACTGGGCTACTGAGAGCAATTAGGAGAATCAAATGGCATATTCAGACAAGGTCATCGATCACTACAACAATCCGCGAAATGTCGGCGCGCTTCCCAAGGAAGATCCTAATGTCGGCACCGGACTTGTGGGCGCGCCCGAATGCGGCGACGTCATGAAACTGCAGATCAAGGTGAACGAAGAAAGCGGCGTCATCGAAGAAGCGAAGTTCAAGACGTTCGGCTGCGGAAGCGCCATCGCCAGCTCGAGTCTTGCCACCGAATGGGTCAAGGGCAAGACGCTGGCGGAAGCGCTGGCGATCAAGAACACCGATATCGTTAAGGAGTTGAGCCTGCCTCCCGTGAAAATCCATTGTTCGGTCCTGGCGGAAGATGCAATCAAAGCCGCTATTACCGACTGGAAGAAAAAGCACGACGGCAAGTAAGTAATGGCTATTGAAATTTCAGACAAAGCAGTCGACGAAGTTCGACGCATGATGAACAAAGAAGGCGTCCAGGCCGCCGGTCTACGCGTCGGTGTCAAGGGCGGCGGATGTTCTGGGCTTTCCTATAATCTCACGTTCGAAACGCAGGCACGGACGGGAGACAAAATCTTCGAGCGTGACGACGTCAAACTGTTTTGCGATCTGAAAAGTTACATCTATTTGAACGGCACCGTTCTCGATTATGACGCCGGCTTGATGGGCAAGGGATTCGTCTTCATGAATCCAAATGCCAAAAAGAGTTGCGGTTGCGGTAGCTCGTTCTCAACTTAAGCGTTCTTCCTTGTAACTTCAAAACATGGACTATTTCGAAGTATTCGGCCTGCCCCGAGTGCTGGGCATCGACCTGTCCTCCCTCGAAAAGACGTTTCACGAGCTGAGCCGGAAATATCATCCGGATTACTTCACCACCGCACCACCGGCTGAAAAGACTCAGGCCGTGCGCATGACCGCCTTGTTGAACGATGCGTACCGGACCTTGCGCCATCCCGTACGGCGCGTTGAGTATCTTCTCAGCCTTTACGGATTGAAGTCGGATGGCAGCAAGGTCCCTCAGGCGCTCCTCATGGAAGTTTTCGAAATCAATGAACAGCTCGAAGAGGTCAAGGCCGGCCGCGCCAGCGTCGAGGAAGCGGATTCCCTGCGCGCGCAGATCAAAGAGAAGCGGGAACGCTTCGATGCCGAACTGCAGCATGCGGCGCTGGAGTGGGACGACATCGTCAAGGCAGGAGCGGCAGAACCGGCGTTGCGGGAACAACTGGCGAAGTTGGCCGAGATCCTGTCGGAATCATCTTATATACGCAACCTCGAGAGCGAATTAGAAGGCGAGAAGAGCCATTAATGTCGAAAATAGTCGGAATCGATCTGGGAACAACCAACAGTCTGGTGGCTATCGTCGAGAATGGAACGCCGCGCGTCCTGCCTGGTCCGGACGGAAGCAAGCTCGTACCTTCGGTGATTTATTTCGATGAGGCGGGGAAAGTGATTGTCGGCAACGGCGCCAAGGAGCAGATGGTTGAAAAAGCGAAGAACACCATCTTCTCGATCAAGCGCTTCATGGGCAAAGGCATTGAAGATGTCCGCCCGGATTTGCCGCTGCTTCCCTTCGAGGTGTCTCCGGAAAGCGAACATATCATCCGCCTGAAGATCTTTGGCCGCGATTACACGCCGCCGGAGCTTTCCGCCTTTATTCTTCGAGAACTCAAGCGCAATGCGGAGACGGCCCTTGGCGAGGAAATCACCAACGCCGTCATTACCGTACCTGCGTATTTCAACGATGCTCAGCGTCAGGCGACGAAGGATGCCGGCCGTATTGCCGGCCTTGACGTCCTTCGCATCGTGAATGAACCGACCGCCGCCTCTCTGGCATACGGCCTCGACAAGCGTAATCAGGGAACTATCGCCGTCTACGATTTCGGCGGCGGCACATTCGACATCTCGATCCTTAAACTGAATGATGGAATCTTCGAAGTTCTGTCCACGAGCGGCGACACTCATCTGGGCGGCGACGACATCGACGAAGTCCTGATCCGGATAGTGCTGAAAGAAGCGCCGAAGACCGACATTCCAGCCATACGAAAGGCGGTGAATAAAGCCAAAGAAGACCTTTCTTCTCTCGAGCGGACGGAGATCGTTATTGAATCCGCCGGCTTCCGTCGCCCCATCACGCGCGCGGAATTCAATACGTTGATCGGCCCGATCGTCGAACGTACATTGGCGCCCTGCCGGCAAGCCTTGAAAGATGCCGGCCTTCGTCCGAACGAAATCGATGAAGTCGTGATGGTCGGCGGCTCCACGCGGATTCCTCTGGTTCGCCAGAAGGTCCAGGAACTATTCGGCCGGATTCCCCACACCGAGTTGAATCCCGATGAAGTCGTCGCATTGGGAGCGGCTGTCCAGGCCGAGATCCTGGCCGGCGGCAAGCGCGACATGCTCCTGCTGGACGTCACACCGTTGTCGCTCGGGATAGAAACGATGGGTGGCGTGATATCGAAGATCATCCCGCGCAACTCGACGATTCCGGCAAGCGCCACGGAAATGTTCACCACCTTCATTGACGGACAGGCGAACGTGAAGATTCACGTCCTGCAAGGCGAGCGGGAACTGGTGAAAGACTGCCGAAGTCTTGCGCAGTTCGATCTCAAAGACATTCCGCCGATGACCGCCGGCCTGCCGCGGATCGAAGTCAAATTTCTCATCGATGCCGACGGCATCCTGAGTGTCGCCGCGCAGGAACAGCGAACCGGTAAATACCAGTCGATCGAAGTCCGGCCGACTTACGGTCTGACCGACGAGCAAGTCGAGCAGATGATTCTGGAATCCTTCGAATATGCAGAGGCCGACATCGAAGCCCGGCTGGTCATCGAAGCCCGCAACGAAGCGGAAACCGTGCTTAATGCAACCGCGAAGGGTACGGTCGATGAACAGTATGCCGCACTCTCCGAAGAGGAAAAGAGCGAGATCACCGCGGCAACGAAGAACCTGCGCGAAGTGATGCGCAGCACAAATCATCAGGTGATACGCGAAGCCATCGAGCGTCTCAGCAATGCCACCATGCACCTGGCCGAGTTGATTATGAATTCCGCGATTTCACGGGCGCTGAAGGACAAACGCGTGAGGGAAATTGAAAATGGGTAGATCATTGACATGGACCACGACGGAGGACGTCGCGATTGCGCTGACCGATAAATTTCCAGACAAAGACCCGCTGACGGTCCGCTTCACAGACCTGTACAAATGGGTCACCAACCTTGAAGACTTTAGCGACGATCCAAAGAACTCCAATGAGAAAAAGTTAGAGGCGATACAGATGGCATGGTATGAAGAATGGCACGATCGTCGTAAATAAGTTATAAGTCAATTACATGATGTATTGTCCACGGTGCAACAACACGCACTGGGTTACCGGCGAGCCGCGCGGCCTCCTCGATAACCTGTCGTGGTTGGTCTTGAGGCGCAGATATCGCTGCATCAAGTGTGATCACAGCCGGTTTGGCTCCGTCTTTCTCGACTTCCAGACGTCGAAACCACTGAAGCCTAAACGCAAAATTGCGCGCGACAGGAAAGACATCACCGATTTGAGGTGTCCCGAATGCGGCGGCGAGAATATTCGCAGATCACGCCGCCGCGGGTTTGAGCGCCTGCTGCTTTTCTCCAGAGCCTACCGATGCGCGGCATGCGAAGTGCGTTTTCGGACGATTAAATTCGTATAGCTTCGGCAGCGCGCAGACCGGAAGTCACTGCCCCTTCAATGAACGGACCTGCCAGATAGTCCCCGCAAAAGAACAGTCCTGGTCTTCGTTCCCGGCTCCGGAAATATTGGATTTGCCGGTAACGGCCCGGAGGAAATTTCGGCATTCCGGAACGCCATTCGGCAGATTCCGCAGACTCGATCGACTCCTCCTGCACCGGATACAGCGAACGGAGCTCGTCCATCAACTGGGCGGGCGTGACGGCCGGACCTCCACCGGTTATTGTGAGAAGCCCTTTGCCGTCCGGTACAGTCGAGGGGTCGATAAAGTTATGGAATGAGATTGTTGCTGCGGCGAAACCTTCAACTCGCGGAATGGAGACAGCATAGCAATTCCGGTCAAGCGGCGCGGGAGTTGAAACGGTTACGCTGACCGTCCGCTGGTAAAGCGTATTGCGAAAAAATTCGATATCGTCGCCGGAGAGTAAGGAATCGAGCCCGGCGATATTGAGAACAGCCGTTCCAGGAACCGCAATCACGAGGTCGGAGAAAACCCGGCCGTCGACCACATACTCGTCCGCCTCGGCATGAAGAGTGTTAATTTGACGGCCGGTTGTCTGCAGCTCATATGAAAGGCGCGCGGCCAGGCGGAGGATACCTCCCCGCAGCGTGCTCATGCGCGTGTTGTACATGTTTTTGGCCAGAACAAGGTACAGCCAGCGCGATGTTTCTGCGGAACCGAAATAAAACAGTGTAGAGATCAGCGGACCCGCAATGTAGTTCAGGACGTTCTGCGACAGCTCCCGCTTGACGAATGACGCAACGCTCTCGTCGTCGAATTCGAGCCCGAGCTCGGGATGATGAAAATCGAGCTGTGGTGAATAGCGGGCCAGCAGATATGCCATGCGTCCCAGCAATGCTTTGTCCGCGATCCCCAGGCCTTTGAAAGACAGCAAGCCGGTCGCCGATGCGACCCGGTGATGATAGACGCGCCCCTGGTAGACCTGAGCAGCCTGCGGCGTAATGGGAATGATATCGTCCGCCAGTCCCACGTCACGAACGAGCTGAAACGTGTTCCGGAACAAATCCGGCGACAGGAAAAACAATGCCGCGCTGTCACGGCCGCCGACTTTTGCGCTCGACTCAAAAACCATCGAAGGAATCCCCCGCCGTTTCAGAGCAAAAGCGCAAGTCAGCCCGGCCAATCCGCCGCCGATGATCGCAACACGCTTCACGTCACCTCAATTCGACTGAAGGCGCGGTCTATGAAGTGCTAACAATAGGCCCGAAGGGCCGTTAGAACCTAGCCCCGGCTGCAGGCCGGGGGTATACGTATGCGTCGTAACACCAGCCCCGGAGGGGCGTAAGATTCGTCGCAACAATCTTTCGGCGCTCCGGGCCTCGAACGTTCGCTGGTTGGTCCCCGGCCTGACGGCCGGGGCTAGATTCTTACGCGCCTCTGGCGCTAATTCATTCACACCGCGCCTGCAACACTATTTTCCCATGTTATTTACTGAACCAATAGGCGATACGGGCGAGGAACACATCATCCGGGCGGGCGAAAAGGTGGGCGACATCGTGGCCAGTCGAAAAGTGACCGGGATTGGAATTGTCCTGCCTGTTCTCCGTCCAGACCAGGTAGAGGGTAGAGCCAAGCCGCCACTCCCAGCGAAAAATGGCATTCACGCGAAGCGATTTGAAATTTAGATTTGGATCGGCGAACTTGATCTGCGGCGCCTCGCCCGCATTATCCGGATTGACGACGTACTGGCTGAGGGTCGGATCAAATGTAATCTGGCCGACGTCGTGTCCATAGCGCAAGAAGGAATAGGTTCCGGGTTGCGCAAATTCTTTAAAGTCCCAATACCTGGCGACGTTGATGTATGGCTGCGTATAGAGCTGCAACGACATCTTTGGGCTGAGTATCCAATTGACCCGTGTGGTCAGATTCACATCGAATTGATCGAGTTCAGAGAAGACATAGCGGTTTCCGAACGTTTTCGTCGCGGTCGCGTCGGCCTGGGATGTGACGTACTGCGAGTTCCCCCGGCTTCGATCGAATCCCGGCCCGGTCGAAATCGTGATCGACGGAGTCGGCTTGTAGGTCACGTTGACGTTCGAACTGACGTTCCATGCGTTGGGCTTGTTGCGGCCCATTCCATAGAATGCGCCTAATGAAACCTTCTTCCGCGAATCCGTATCGAAGCCGAAATTGATGAATTGTCCGGGGAGCCGCAGGGCAGCCGGACCGCCGCGGGTAAGCTGATCGTCCTGAGTTTGACGCTGAGTTCCAAAATTGACGAAAGTATCCCAGTAGTTCAGATACTGAACGGAAGCAGATCCGTTCCAGCCATCGCCCGTCACCTTGCGGCCGAAATCCCAGGTCCACCATTTACTCAACCAGACGTTGCGGTTTCGTGTGTATCGGTCGGGGTCCGTCTTCTTCCAGAAGACGACAGCGTGTGTACCGGCGGCATCGCCACCGTTTTGAAAGCCGATGTCGTTGGATTCAAATCCAGGGCTGACGGCCCAGAGCGCAGCATTGACGGTGACACTTCCGCTTTGGCGATTGAGGTTCAAGTCTCCGTTCCAACCTCGCATCGAGGTAGCATCGCTTCTGTGGACGGACTTCCGGGGCATCCGGCCGCTGAAAGTAGTGCTGAGGAGACTGTTGAAGATTGGTAATGGCAGTGCTGCTGCCGTCGATGAAACTTTCAGCCAGCTTTCCGGTGACGACCCACTGTTTTTTTGAATCCAGAAACCAATAGGCATCGGCTCCGGCGATTTGAGATCGCTTGGACAGGAGGTCGCGGAGCGACTGCTGCCGCAGATCCCGCGCAACCGTCGTTGTCAGGAAGCCGAAACCGGCACGGTTGTACTCGCGCAAGACGCGCGTCACCATGTAGTTTGTCAGCGGCTCGACTTCGACTTCGGACCTCAGGCCTTGAACGGACACGTCTGCGTTGTCACGTCCGGTAACGGCCTCCACCAGGCCGACCGTCCAGCCGCTGCGAGTCTTTCCGGTTAACTTACCCGCTCCGAGAATTCGCGTCGATGTCGGTGTGTCTACAAAATCGCCGGATGCGCTTCCTTGCGGAGACCGGCCGATACGCCGCGAGTAGAACAGGTTCGGCGTATTGCGATTGAATCCCCAGGAGCTGTTCGAGCCACCGCGGCCGAAATTGTCGAAGATGTTCGTGCCTTCGAGGAAAAACGGCCTCTTTTCCGGAAAAAACGTTTCGAATTGAGAGAGATTCACAACGGCGGGATCGACTTCCACCTGGCCGAAATCCGGGTTCACCGTCGCATCTAAGGTGAAATTGCTGGTCAGACCATATTTCATGTCCATCCCAATGGCACCTGATGGACGATGTCCGCTGTTGAATGGATCATTTGGAGCGGCAGGGTGGATGAACTGGCCGCGGCTCACGATGTATGGGGTCAGATCGAGGTGGCGATGCCCCTCCACGCCGTCAATTCCTTCGAGGTCATCCATGCGGGACGCGGTTCCGCTTTCCTTCTTCCCAACCATTTGCAGCCAGACGGTCTCATTCTTCCGATGAATGTAACGCGCAGCATTGATTCCCCAGACTTGACGCTCCCCCGGCGGAAAGCGCAGCTGTGAAAAAGGAATCCGCATTTCAAGGGACCAGCCTTCATCGTCGATCCGAACGGCGGATTCCCATACCCCATCCCAGGATTGATCCTGAAACGTGTCATTCGAAATGATGGCATCCCGTTGAACGCCGGCAGCACTGACCTGGAACAGCGCACCGGTCAGACGATCGTGGTTTGGGCTCAATTGCAGGATGAAATAATCGGCGTCCGGATTATCGTCGCGCCGCGAGAGCTGCCGCACGATTTTCTGTGGTTCCTTATCAAATAAACGAACGCCGAAATATACGGACGTATCGTCATATGCGACCTGGATTTGCGTGCGTTCGCTGGGATCCACTCCTTCGATAGGATCCCGCTGAGTAAACTCGAACTCCACGGGAGCCTTCATCCAGGCTGCATCATTCAAAAGGCCATCGATCGTTATTCTTTCTGTGGTTCGGTAGGCGTGAAGCGTATGGGCGGGCTTTTTGCCACTCTGCGCTTGAGTCGCGACAGCAAACAATAACAATAATTGAGCAGCAGTCGCGACAAGGCGGCGCATGCGCATGCAGTATAGACACGGTACCCGTCAATTTGGTTACGGAAAAGTTTTACATTTTTTTGCGAATCGTGTCGATGGTCCTCGCCAGGCCGGAGCTCACTTCCGCCCGGTACTCGGGCGACGTCCTGGAGAGTTCCAAAAGATGTGGCGGCAGCGCCTCGACTTCGGCTCTGCAGCGGTCGCGGCACGATTGAAGGGCCGCGGCTGGCTCCGTTCGCCGGCCGTTCTCCATAACCTTGACCAGCAAAGGTTCGCCGGCAATACCCGTTTCATCGACAAGGCCAACGACGTCTCGAACGAGCCCATGCGTCGAACGCTCGCGGAACACCTGCTTCTGTCCCGGCAGCGTCGATTTCGACTCCGAAAACTTCATCTTGGGCTGCCCGGCATACTGCGGTCAATTTGTATACGGTATCCAGCACTGGGACATCAAAAGAGGACGCCATGTTCCTTCCAACACCAAAGCCATCGATAGGAACGCTCGCATCAACGATTTTCTCGATTTCATATTCGTCGAGACTGCTGCTCGCGTAAATTTTCACGTCGTGAAGGCCCGCCGTGTCCAGTTTCTGCCGGACGGCGAACGCCTGTTGAACCAGGTCGCCGGAATCCAGGCGGACGCCGGTGACGTGAGACTCGCCGCCGATTTCCCGCATCACGCTGATGACGTTCTGGATTCCATTTTCCACGCTGAAGGTATCGATCAGCAGAATTGACCGCGGATACGTGCGCACAAATTGCCGGAACGCCGCCAGTTCATCGGGGAAAGCCAGAATATAGCTGTGCGCCATTGTGCCCGAAACTGGAATTCCCCAGACCTGACCTGCCAGAACACTGGACGTGGAGTCCACCCCGGCAATGTAAAATGCCCGCGGCTGCTTGATACCGGCATCGGTACCGTGCATTGCTCTTACTCCGAAGTCGACGACCGAACGGCCGCGCGCCGCGCGGACAACACGGGACGCTTTCGAGGCGGCGAGGGTCGCCATTTGAATCTGGTTGAGAACGAATGTCTCGGCAATCTGCGCTTCGGGCAGAGGAGCGACGATCTCCAGGATCGGTTCGTTGGCAAAAAACGCGGTCCCCTCGCGCATTGCATATACGTCACCGGTAAAACGAAATCTGCTGAGGCTCCGGAGGAAAGGTTCGGAAAACTGGCCCAATGTCCGTAAGTATTCGATCGCTTCCTGGTCGAACGAAAATGTTTCGAGATAACGCAAGACATGCTCGAGCCCGCACGCAATCAAATAGTTTCGCTGGGGCGGAAGCCGGCGGACGAACAGATCGAAGACGGCGGTTTCATTCATTGCCGCGTCGAAATACGACTGCAGCATGGTCAATTCATAGAGGTCAGTCAGCAGTGAGGCGGTGGAATCGTTTGCCCAGGGCGGGACCATCAGTGCTCGAGAATTGCGCCGGCCCGCCGCACATCTTCCAGAGCGCGGTGGCCGTCGTCCGGATGAACATTGACGGCTCGGGTACCTGCGACGATAACATGCACTTCGAAGCCCTCGCGAATCGCATCCAGCGATGTTTCGCGGACACAGTAATCCTGCGTCAATCCACCAATCCAGACACGCTGGATACCGGCGCTGCGAAGGCGTCCGGCAAGGTCTGTTCCGCCGAAGGCGGAATAACTATCCTCGTCCGGCTTCTGAGCCTTGCTGATGATCTGTGCCTCAGGGGGCAGCTTCAGGTCCGCATGGAAAGCGGCACCCGAGGTCTCTTGCACACAGTGTGGCGGCCACGGACCGCCTCGTTCTTTAAAGCTGATGTGATGCGGCGGATGCCAATCGCGTGTGGCATACACAGGAATGCCGCTTTTCCGCGCCTGGCCGATCCAGTTATTCAGGACAGCAACAACCTCGTCGCCACTGTTGACCGCAAGCGCTCCCCCGGGGCAGAAATCGTTCTGCACATCCACAATCAACAGCGCGTCGCCCTTCTCCATAGTTCAAGTTTACCAGCGGGAGAGTTGGTTATTGCACAACAGGCCGGTCATTAATCATTTGATCGACGGAACCGTCGGCAAGCCTTCTTTCTTCCAGTCACGCATTCCACAAAACTCTACGGTCTTGTACCCGGCCTTTATCAGTGCGTCAGCAGCGCGCGACGCGCGCCCACCGCCGCCTCAATAGAAGACGATCTCCGCATTCTTTGGAAGTTCACCCATGCGCTTCTCAATCTGGGCCATGGGAATATGGATCGCTCCGGGGATGGCGCCGCTTTCCTTGATTTCGCCTGGTTCACGTACATCGACAACAACCAGCTTTTTGCTGGTTTCCAGCTTCTTTTTCAGCTCAGGAATGGGAATCCGTTCGGCCATATGACCGCATGATACATTACGCTCCAGCGGAGATGAGCACCGATTTAAGCAAACGTATCGAACGTGTCTGTGTCCCGCTTCTACGACAATCACACGCAAAGATGATCCACAACTGGATGAGAATGCTCCTGGCGGTTCTGCTTGGAAATCTCTTCTATTTTGCCGCCGAACCATTTCTGCCGGAACCGGTTCAGCATCGCCTCTATCGGGTTGATGCCGGTCTCTTGATCGATTTCGGGCTCTGCCTCGGGATATATCTTCTCTTGCGAAGCCGCAAATTGTAGATGCGGTCTATGACCGCAAGCTGTTCGCAAATCAATACAATCTCGCGGTCATAGACTGCGCCTGCGGAGCGGTATCGCGTTTGATTGTTTTAGCGTAGACAAAAGCACATCGGGACGTAATTCTTTACTCATCTGAAGCAATAGTTTGCGTTGTGTTCTCGACACGGGGACCAGCCCAAACGCTGACTGGTATGTCGCACGGCGATGTGTGGGAACGGCTGCATTCGTTTTCATGCTTGGAATTCGTCGAAGGCAATCGTCCATCTGGCAAGGCCGGTGGTTGATGGGCAATTCGATAAAAACCTAAACCGTGTTTTGAAAGGGTTACAAGTTGAAAAAGGCTTATCGCGCCATCAGGATTTCCTTTTTGACCATTCTAGCGGCCGCAGCTTCGATAACCGCCGCCGGGGCCCAGACAACATGGACGCCGGAACTCAAACTATTGACCGCTGTCAACCTGCCTGGGGCGTTCGTTTCCTCTCAAATGGTCTATGCGGATCCTGAGCGCATCTTCCTGTGCTCGGTGGAAGGCGACCTCTTCGTTCTCGACCGGGATCGCGAGACCAATTTCCAGCTGATCGAAACCATTCATCTGGGAGCGCCACTGTCGGCCGTGCGCGGTAACGATACTCGGATCTTTATCACAAGCAGGAACGGCAATCTGTATAGCTTTCTGAAGACCTGGCCTCTGCAATTCGAACAATCCCTCCAACTCTCGACGTACGGACTGAACGCGCTGCAAGTGACGTCAAAGAACGTTTACGTGGCCAAGGGGCAGGGTTCGATGGTCGCCACGTCCGACCGGATCTACATGGCGCAACTGAATATAGGGGATTTTGTTGTTGAACTCCCCACCATGCGAACCTACGGTCAGGAATTCGCCCCGGGAAGTCTGCTCGAGTTCGATCGCAAGACGCAGGAATTCGTAGGTCCAATCACGACTGCTGAGCGCCCGGGTGTGATTTTCAACGCCTGGAAAAACTATGTCTTCATGACGCATCCCGGATGCTGCGGCGCCGGAATTAACGTTTATGACAGGACGACCCTGAGCACTGTTCAATTCATAAGCCGCACTACAAACACCGTGGCCGGGACGGAGCGGAAAGGCGTTCCGCTGCTGGTCGCTGGCAGCGAAACCGGCTCCGTCGACTTGTATGCAGGTGGTGTGAATGGCTACAACTTGATCAGCAGCCTCGACCTGCCGGCTCAGACGGGACTTACCTTCCCGGAGGATATCGAGATCCGGGCGCTCTGGGTGGACGGTTTCGATAACCTCGTTTTTGCGGCCAGTTCATGGGGTAACGACCGCAGCCGCGGACCGAATCTCCCATCATTGTTCATCGTCGAGATCCGCTGAGCCGGCTGCTACGCGACAGTGGCGCGTCTTCTGGTAAACGGAAACTTCAGGCGCAGCACGCGATCGCGCCGCCGTTCTTCTTCCAGATCGCGCACGCGGGCGCGAAGCAGGTCCGTCAGCGAAACCATGCCGACGAGCTTTGCCGGATTGTCGCGATCCACAACGGGCATTCGAGTGAAACCTGTCTCCGCCATCCGATATACCACGAGACGCAGCGGTTCGTCCGGATAGGCAGTCACGACCCGTCTCTTGATCGCTTCCTGTACGGTGACAGTTCGTTCATGCAAACGGTGAAGATCCTTACGCGTGATCACTCCTTCCAGAGAGCCGGAAGCATCCAGAACGGGATACAAATGCTGGCCGCCGTGCGCGGCGGATTGAACCATTCTGGAGACGTCATCCAGCATGACCTTATCTCGCAATGCAACGACGTTCGTACGCATGACTTCACGGACAAACAGAATTTCGAGCGGATCGATCGCGTATTCCCTGCTGAGATGAAACCCACGGCGGCTGATCTTTTCCGTCAATATGGATCGCTTCATCACCAGTACGGTTAAGGCGTGCGCAACGATAACGGCTATAAACAGCGGCAGAAATGCGTTGAAATCGCGGGTTAATTCCAGCACAAAGATCACCGCTGTAAACGGCACGCGCATGGTTCCACCCAGGATCGCGCCCATGCTGATCAGCGGCCAGAAGCCGATGCCCTCAGCGGGAAAAAATATCGATTCGACGCCGCCAAGCGCTGCGCCCATCATGAGCAGCGGCGCCAGTACACCGCCCGACGTACCGGATCCAAGCGCCATTGCCCAGATGGCAGATTTCACAAAGAGCACGCCGACAATCAGCGTGCAGGGACATCGCCCTGCAGCAACGCTCCGATGGTTTCGTAACCGACACCCAGAGCCTCGGGAAACAGCAACCCGCCAATTCCGACCAGCAGGCCGCCAATTGCAGGCCACCACATCCAATGAATGGGTAACTTGATGAACGCATCTTCAGCCAGATAGACGACGTTCGTCAGCGCCGTGGACAGCAGCCCGGCCAGCACGCCGGCGACAGCACAGAACAACAAACCCTGCGGAGAAATGACCGAAGGATGTGCGGGAACCGGAAACAAAGGTCCGAGCCCCAGCAAATAACGTCGGATGACCGCGGCAGTTGTGGTCGCCAGGGCGACCGGGATGACGCTGCGCGGTTTCCATTCAAACAGCAAAAGCTCAACGGCGAGCATGACGGCCGCAACCGGCGAGGCGAAAGTAGCGGACATACCACCAGCCGCGCCTGCGACGAGCAGCGTCTTGCGTTCGGTGCTGGTCAGATGAAAGAACTGCGCGATCATCGAGCCGAATGCCCCGCCGGTCATGATGATGGGGCCCTCGGCGCCAAACGGACCGCCGGAACCAATCGAGATGGCGCTGAAATCGGTTTGAGAAATGCAACTTTGGGCTCAACCCGGCTGCCGTCCAACAGGATGGATTCGATCGCCTCGGGAATTCCGTGGCCTCGGATGCGCTCGGATCCGTAACGAGCCATCAACCCGATAATCAATCCACCTATGACCGGGACCACAATGACAAACCAGCCCAGGTGGTGGCCGGCAGGCGATACGGTATCCGCCTGAAATCGCTGGTAGAAAAACAGATTTGTAAACAAGCCGATCAGTTTGAGGAGTGCGAGTGCAACCACCGCGCTGAGCGCGCCGACGACGAGCGCGAGGGCGGAAACGATCAAAAGTCGTGGGGTTGTTGTGAAATCACCGAGTCCGTGAGCATGTTTTTGAATCGATACGACGTTTTGCATATTGTGGAGTCATTATATCGCATCACGATGCGAAACCATTAACGGCCCGTGCTGGCTATGATTTCTCGGCTTCTGGGCACCGAATTGCATTGAATTTTGTATGGCACATCAATCGGAAGTCATTGTAATCACCGGCGCGTCGGCCGGCGTAGGGCGCGCAACGGCGCGAGAATTCGCAAGACATGGGTGCAGGATCGCCCTGCTCGGGCGCAGGGGCCGCCGGGCTGGAAGGGGCGGAAGCGGAAGTTCAGGCGCTGGGCGGCCGCGCGTTGATCATTCCCACCGATGTTGCGGATCCGCTCAAGTCGAGGCGGCAGCGGATACGATAGAGTCCGATTTAGGACCGATCGATATCTGGATCAACAACGCGATGGTGTCCGTCTTTTCCCCGGTAGCGAAATGACTGCGGAAGAATTCAAACGTGTCACCGAGGTCACGTACCTGGGCGTTGTTTACGGAACCATGTCGGCACTTAGCGTCATGCGACCTCGCAACCGGGGCACGATAACGTTCAGATCGGTTCGGCTCTGGCATACCGGAGCATTCCGCTCCAATCGGCGTATTGCGGTGCGAAACACGCGATCCGGGGTTTTACGGACAGCCTGAGGTGCGGAATTGCTTCACGACAATACAGACATTCACCTCACGATGGTGCAATTGCCGGCGATGAACACGCCGCAGTTCGATTGGGTGCGGAGCCGGCTGCCGCGAGAACCGCAGCCCGTGCCTCCAATCTTTCAACCCGAAGTGGCCGCCCGAGGCATCTACTGGGCAGCTCATCATCGAAGGCGTGAAGTTTACGTCGGTCTGCCGACAGTCAAGGCCATCCTCGGGAACAAAATCATACCGGGGTATCTGGATCGTTACCTCGCAAAGCACGGCTACGATTCGCAACAGACAAACGAATCCGCCGCCCCGGATCGACCGGACAATTTGTGGAGTCCGCTGCCTGGCGATCATGGGGCTCACGGCAGGTTCGACGCAAGCGCCCGGTCAGGCAGTCTGCAGCTCTGGTTCACAACGCATCGGGGTTGGTTTGCGACGTTGGCCGCGGCGGCGGCCGCGGGCCTGGTATTTGCAATGAAGCGCCCCGATTCGTCCCGTCAAGATTTGTCAAACGCCGCTTAAAGAAACAGGCTTCAGCCGCGGTAGCGGCGGAAGAGTCTTTCGCCGCTACCGCGGCTCCTTTACCGCTAAAACAACTGCTACGGCCTTGCGGCCGTGGCCAGGATCTTCCGCCGCTCCGCGGCTAACACAAAATCGTCCACCTCGGCAGGCTGAAACAGGATCTTTCGCACCGCCGACGCTGAAACACATTGCTATAATCGGCGAAACCGTTAGCTGGAGTGACCCATGACACGCATCCGAGCAATCGCCGCACTTGCCCTATTTTGTCTCGCCATTCCGATCATTGCGCAGATACCACAAGAGAAAGTTGATCTGGACGGGATCTACAAAATCAAAGACGAAGGACTGAATCGCTCTCAGGTCATGGACACGCTCAGCTACCTCACGGATGTATACGGCGCCCGCTTGACCGGCTCTCCGCAAATCAAGGCGGCCGCCGAGTGGAGCAAGACAAAGCTGACCCAATGGGAACTCGCAAATGTTCATCTCGAATCGTGGGGCCCCTTTGGCCGCGGCTGGGCCAACGAGAAATTTTCGGCGCGAGCTATTTCTCAAGCCGGACCTTTCTCTCTGATCGCCTATCCGAAAGCGTGGACACCTGGAACCAGAGGCCCGGTGACGGGGGACGCCGTAATTGCCGTGATCAACAACGAACAGGACTTCGAGAAATTGCGTGGGCAACTCCGCGGGAAATACGCGATGATCGCGGCCAGCCGCGACTTAGCCCCTGAATTTCAAGCCCCGGGACATCGTTACACCGACGAAGAGCTGACTGCACTGTCCAATCAGCCCGTGCAGCCGCCTCGCGGTGGCGCACGAGGCGGACAGCGAGGTGGCGGGAATCCGCAGGATTTCAATCAGCGCCGCCAGAAATTCTTCATAGATGAGGGCGTGGTTGCAACGATCGAACCAAGCCAGGGAAGCGGAGGGACTGTCTTCGTACAAAGTGGCGGCGGTAGAAATGCTTCCGATCCCCCCGCTCCTGCACAGGTTGTGATGGCCGCCGAACACTACGGCCGGATCTGGCGGATGCTTCAGAAGAACGTGCCGGTGCGGCTTGAAATGGAGATTGAAAACAAGTTCTACGACGATGATTTAAACTCCTTCAATATCGTCGGCGAAATTCCAGGTACAGACAAAGCCGACGAAGTGGTCATGCTCGGCGCCCACTTCGATTCGTGGCATGCGGGAACTGGAGCCACAGACAATGCTGCCGGTTGCGCTGTCATGATGGAGGCCATGCGTATCTTAAAAGCCACCGGACTGCGGACACGGCGCACGATCCGTCTCGCCTTATGGACCGGCGAAGAAGAAGGACTTCTTGGCTCCCGCGCATACGTCACTCAACATTTTGCCGACCGGGCCGATATGAAGTTGAAACCGGAACATATGAAATTTTCAGGATACTTCAATGTTGATAACGGGACCGGCGCGATTCGCGGGATTTATCTGCAAGGTAATGAAGCGGTGGCTCCGATATTCCAGGCATGGATGCAGCCGTTAAAGAATCTCGGCATGACTACCGTGACGATTCGCAACACAGGAGGTACCGATCATCAGTCGTTCGATGCTATCGGACTGCCGGGGTTTCAATTCATCCAGGATCCGGTGGAGTACGACACGCGAACGCACCACTCCAGTATGGATGTGTACGAACGTGTTCAGGCGGCGGACTTGATGAAGGATGCGGTCATCGTAGCGTCATTCGCTTATCACACGGCAAACCGGGATGACAAACTTCCGCGGAAGCCCTTGCCGCAGCCGCAGCGGGGAGGCCGCTAAACAGGGCCTCAGTGAGGCTGGTTCCGAACTGGAAGAATTACTCACTGGACCCGCCGATCTGTGAACTCGGTGCGTAGTACCCTTCTCGAGTCCGGGCGTTCACTTTGAGCATTCCTTCGGGTGGTGTGACCTTTACGCGAACCTTGCGGAATTTTCCGTCTTTGTTGCCGTTCGTCGATTCGTATCCGATGACATACTGGCTCTTCAATTCCAGGGCAATCTTTTCGCACGTGTCTTCGAGGTCGGCTACAGATGCGCGGTAAGAGTGGCCGCCCGTCATATCTGCCAGTTCGCCAACCAGTGCGCGTCCCATGTCGATCACATAGATCTGAGCGTCCGCCTCGCGAACAAATTCGCGGATGTCGCGGCGGCTGTATCGGCTGTGGTTGTCTTCTCCATCGGTTATGAGGAGAAGCGCTTTCTTCGGGTTCTGCCCTTTCTTCAACTGGGCAAGCCCGAGATAGACCGCGTCATACAAAGCAGTGTTGCCTTGCGCCGGTACCAGAGAAAGCTTGTCGCGGAGACGCGTGATATCGCTCGTGAAGCCCTGGGCGATATTTGCGCGATTGGAAAACTCGACCAGAAAGTATTCGTCGTCCGGAGTGCCCGTCTCGAGGAACTTCAGTGCAGCGTCTTTCGCAAAGCTAAGCTTCTTTTGCATGCTGTGACTGATGTCCAGAATGATACCGATGCTGATGGGCGCCGCTTCGCTCGAGAAGTAGCGAATCTTTTGCTCGATTTTATCCTCGAATAGTTGGAAGCTTTGCTCCTTCAGAGCCGTTAGAGGCCGGCCGTCGGAATCGGATACGGCAACGCTTACCATCACGAGGTCAACGTCGATCTTTAAAGCTTTCTGCGCTGCCTGCGCGAGAGCGGCGACAAGCAACACGACTGCGAAGGCGAGGATTTTCGTACGGCGATTCATAAAGTGGGTAGACACTATCACCATAAAGAATTTCGGGTCAAGTGGTTCATCGCTTGCGGGAAGCGCCAGAAGCCGCGCCAGATGCGGGTTGGAGACGAAGGCGAAAATTGCAGGCGGAGAGTTTGCTTTTCAGCTGTGTGACAGACCACGAAACGAACTGAGCAACATGTCACTCAGACGATATTTCAGGTCGAAACAGATCAGAGAGGTCAAAAGTGTATCGATTGGAAACATCCGAGTGGCCTGTCCCTCGTTTTGTTTCGTTTTGTTCCACAGTATCGCTGAGGGCTTCCTGCCCGCGCGGGTTACCAGATGCGTTGTATCGTCGTGACGAAATAGCTGGCCAGAAACCCGATGGCGATAACCAGACCGATCAATAAGGTTCTCATGCAAATTCTCTCCTCTTCCGAACCGCCCGCAGTTTAGCAGTCTCCATACCAAACCACATTTCAATGGAATCAGCGCCTTGGCAGGGAGGAGGCGGCCAGAACAACGTTCTGGACTGGATATTCCATCAAGTTTATTACTGCGGAAGAGGACGAGCAGTCTCACTGCTGCGAAATACAACTTTTTTGCGGCGCCCGGGTCCTATTTTATAGGGGGACATATTTATGTTGGTTTCTCGGGAATTAAATGCCGGCTATTGGGCCTTACGGGTAGCGTTTGGGCTCGGACCGTTGCTGGCCGGTCTTGATAAGTTCACCAATATCCTCGTCAACTGGGAGCAATATCTCAGCCCGATGGTGCAGCGGACGTTGCCTATCAGCGCGGTGAATTTCATGCATATCGTCGGGGGCGTGGAAATCGTCGTTGGTCTCGCCATTCTATTTGGCGCGACACGAGTATTCGGGTATTTGGCGATGCTCTGGTTATGGGGTATCGCCGCAAACCTGATTTCCAGCGGACATTACTATGACATCGCCGTCCGGGACATCATGCTCGGGATCGGTGCATATGCCATGGCTCGAGTGACCGAAGCACGAGAATCGGTCGTTTTTGTCGACCAACCTGAAGACTATCGCGAGAGCAGCGTAGACCCGTTCGCCCTATAATGGATCGCCATGCGCATTCTTGTTGTTGAAGACGAGAAAAAAGTGGCGAGTTTCATCGAGAAGGGGCTGCAACAGGAGGGATACGCCGCCGATGCGGTGTACGACGGTCTGGAGGCTGTAAACAATGCGACGGCCTTCGACTACGATCTTGTAATCCTGGATCTGATGCTGCCCAAACTGTCCGGTCTGGATGTGCTGCGGCAGATCCGAACGAAGAAGGCAAAGCTTCCGGTACTCGTGCTGACCGCTAAAGGCGCGGTGGAAGACAAAGTGGCCGGGCTCGATGCGGGCGCCGACGATTACTTGATCAAGCCGTTTGCTTTTGCCGAACTTTCGGCGCGGATACGCGCGCTGTTACGACGCGGCAACCAGGAAAATCCGAAGCTCCGCGTTGCGGATCTCGAAATGGACACGGCCACCAGACAGGTCCGCCGGGCCGGCCAGCCGATCGATCTCAAACTCAAGGAATACGCCCTCCTCGAATTCCTGCTTCGCAATGCTCATCGACCCGTAACCCGGACGATGATCGTGGAGCACGTCTGGGACATCCATTTCGATAGCGTCAGCAACGTTGTCGATGTCCATATCAATTCACTCCGCAATAAAATCGATAAAGGATTCCAGCCGCCTCTGATTCACACCGTCCGCGGTGTCGGCTACATGCTCAGCGACCGCGCCGCATGAGGCCTCTGACATTACGGACGAAGCTCACACTGTTCTATTCGATCACCGTGAGCGTGCTGCTTACCGGGTTCGGACTCATTTACTATAACGTCCTGAGCGTGGGTCTCGACCGCGATCTGACCCAGGAAGTCCAGGATCGAGCCGACGGCCTTCGCGGGTACCTGCGCTTTGAGCCAGCCCAGCCCGGGGAGGAAAGCCAGCCGGTCTTCCGATATGATCCGAATGATCCGGATGAAGTGACGTTCATCAACACGGCAACGCGGTACTACCAGGTCTACGAAGTCCACACAGGCAAACTCCTGGCCGAATCCGATGAATTCAGCGCAGCGGCGGTTAAGTATCCGGCCTCTGATGTGACGCAGTACTCCAAAACCGCTCCATCCTTTGTTGATGTACAAACCGACGAGGGTAAGCTTCGACTGCGCAACGAGGAAGTCCGAGTCAACGGCGAGCCCTATCTGCTCGTGGTCGGTGCCTCCATGCGCACGGTGGACGACACGATAAACTGGTTTGTGAAGGCACTCGCCTTGCTCATTCCTTCGGGAGTCCTACTCGCGGCAATAGCGTCGTGGTTCATGGCTGGAAAAGCGCTGGAGCCCGTCGCTGCTTTAGGTAAAGCCGCGCGTGAGATCGGCGTATCGCGACTGGACCGCCGACTCCCCGTGCGCGGTAATGGCGACGAACTTGATTACCTCGCCGAGCAGTTCAACGAAACTCTTCAGCAGCTGGAAAAAGCGGTTGGCGAGATGAAGCAGTTCACTGCCAGTATTTCTCATGAACTGAGAACTCCCCTTGCCGTCTTGCGCGGTGAGGCGGAAATTGCATTAATGCAATCGAATTCGCCTGAACAATACCGGCGCGTGCTGGCGAGCCAGCTCGAAGAATTCGAGAAGCTGACGAAAATGGTGAATGAACTTCTTACGCTGGCCCGCGCCGAATCTGGAGAAGTGGCGATTGCGCATGATCCGGTAAACCTGTCATCGCTTGCACAGTCATTGATCGAACAGCTTGAACCTGTCGCTGCGTCTAAAAACCTCAGTCTCTCATGTGACTGCGACGCCGATATGTTCGTTCAAGGCGACGATGGATGGATTGAAAGGATCATTCTCAATCTGGTCGACAATGCCATCAAATTCACTCCATCGGGTGGACAGTGTGCTAGTTCGTGTCTCGCAGAATGGCGAACACCGTTTCATCGAAGTAACGGATAGCGGGATCGGAATCGAGCCGGAGGCGCTACCGCACATCTTCGAGCGCTTCTATCGGGCAGATCCGTCCCGATCAAACCGCGCCGATGGAGCTGGTCTTGGTCTCAGTCTTGTGAAGTGGGCGACGGATCAGCATCACGCATCAGTAGAGGTCGATTCGACACCAGGTCAGGGGAGCACGTTTCGTGTGAAATTTCCATTCATTAAAGCGAATTAATCTCACCTTAATCACGTGTTAATGCACGTTAGCTTAAATAATTGAGGGTGACTAGGATTTAAATGCATCTGAGCTCTTATAGATTTACTTTCATCGCCGGCGCGACAGCTGTACTTTGCGTTGCGGTTTCAGCCGGCCAAAGGACCGATAAGGCAATTTCGAACCCTCCCGCCTCTCCCCAGGCGAAAACGTCCCAACCTGCAACTCATTTCACCCAGGGTACGATCACTTCGATTCAAGCGAATCAGATCGTTATTACGAGAACGGTTCGCGGCAAGGCAGGGCAAATGACTTTCATGCTCACTCCGCAAACGCAGCGGTCAGGTAATCTGGTTGCTGGCACTCGCGTGTCCGTACAGTATCGCGAAGCCAATAACCAGAATATCGCCGCTGCCGTCAGCGAGTTGTCCACGTAAGATCCTGCCGATTCAGGCAAAACTGCGCTGAAGCCAAAATCGAAGAGATAGGGTGCCCCCCTTCCTCCCAAAAGGACGCCGACTGCGGCGTCCTCTTTTTTTTTGCCCGTCCAACATAGAAAGAACCGGAGGAGCTTCATGGCCAAAAAAGATTTGACTGGAAAGAAAATTGCGATACTTGTGGATGAAGGCTTTGAACAAGTTGAATTAATTAAGCCACGGAAGGCCCTGGACCGTATAGGCGCGTCGACACAGGTCGTTTCGCCCCAGGAAGGCGAAGTGCGTGGATGGAACATCAAGAGATGGGGCAAAACCGTAGCAGTTGACGTTCCACTTGAAACCGCAAACCCTGAAGATTTTGATTCACTGCTGCTGCCTGGCGGCCTGATGAGCCCGGACAAGCTCCGCATGAATCCAAAGGCCGTGGAGTTTGTCAAGCACTTCATCGACAACCGCAAACCCGTTGCGGCGATCTGTCACGGCGCCTGGACCCTCATCGAAGCAGGTGGTGTACAAGGACGAACGCTCACGTCCTGGCCATCTCTTCAAACAGATCTGCGGAATGCCGGAGCGAATTGGGTGGATGAGGAAGTCGTCACCGATCAAGGGCTCGTCACGAGCCGTAAGCCTGATGACATTACGGCTTTCAATAAAAAGATGATCGCGGAGTTCGCGGAAGGCAAACGGGCCGCAGGCCAACGTCCTGCAGCTTGATTCAACGCATTCTGGGTGGAAAGTCATCGATCGGCCGCGGCTGCAGCTTCGCACCCGTAATAGTACGGGCACACGTATTCCAGCGCAGCAATGCTTCATCATTCCCCGGCGGCCGCAGCCGCTCGGCCTTTTCATACAATCGCATGGCTTCATTGAAGAGATCATAGGCCGAGAAATTCGCGCCGGGGATTTCGCTGCGCATGTATAGCCGTGCCTGCCGCTCCAGAAGGATGCCCTGGTAATAGGCCTGCTGGTACTCATCGCGCAGCTTTGGAAGAAGCGACCAGGCGCGGTCCAGCTTTTCTGTGATGTTCTCACCGAATTGTTCCGACAAGGCGAGAAGAAGCAATACAACAGCCTGCTGGTTTTCCGGATCCACCGCGAGAATATCCAGACAGATGCTTTCCGCTTGTAACGGCTCGTTCAGGAGCCGGTAGCGTTCGGCTCTCTCGAGCGCCGGTGGGATCGCTTCTGAAGATAATTTTTTGAGTTGAAACTGCATAAAACTTCTCCTAATTCTTCAACAACACCTTCAGGACGTCTCGCTGCCCTGCCCTGGCGAAGGCTCTGCGAGCCTCAGAAAGCGGCATCGTATCCGAAATCATATCTCCGACGTTCACCATGCCCTCCGCCAGTAATTTCAGCGCAGGCTCGAATCTTCCGCAGCGCGAACCGACCAACGTAATTTCATTCACGATGATCGGTGCAGCATCGACTCGGACCAGGCCGTGAACCGTGGATTTCATGACTATTGTCCCACGCGGGCGCGTCATGCGCACTGCCTGTTCCAGGCCTCCACGGGTTCCCGTCGCCTCCACGATCCAGTCATAAGCACAGAGAGGTATCGTCTTGCCTGCCGTTACGGTGTGAACGCCCGAGCGCTCCGCAATGTGCAGCTTGTTCTTATGATGGCCGTAAAGATGGACCTCTTTTCGAGCCGCATGCAGGACTTGCGAGACCAATAAACCCAGCTTTCCGTCGCCAAGAACAGCGACAGCCGCTTTGTCGGGAATAGCCACTTGATCAAGAATTTCGCACGCAGCCGCAATCGGCTCGACGAAAACAGCCGATTCATCGGAGATCTGGCCGGGTACAGCATGTAAATTCGTTTCGGGCAGCGTCAAAAATTCACGAAACGCCCCCGCATGTCGAACGATACCGAGAACGTCGCGCTTGGGGCAATGACGTCCGAGGCCTTTCCTGCACCATTCACATTTGTCGCAGGCGATATTGATTTCGCCAACAACGCGGCGGCCCACAAGAGCCGTGTTGTCGGCTGCCACGACTTCACCTACGAACTCGTGACCGGGCGTACCGGAAAATCCGTAGTACCCGCGCTGGAGTTCGAGATCTGTATTGCAAATTCCCCCCAGGATCAGACGAATTAATGCTGAACCCGCGGCTCGCGACGGGCGACGCACAGCGCGAACGCCCACTCGACGGTTCTCAAGGTGGACAGCAAGCATAGAGTGCATTGTACGCGGCACCATGCATTCAAGGGAGAACTTCCCCGAAACTCCACGGGCCATCACGCAACTGTGGAAAACATCGAGGCTGCAATGCCCAGAATTCCATCTCTCTGGCGGCGCTGCCGGGTTCGTCTATGATCTGGCAATGAGGAATAGGAAGTAGAAACAAAGAAGACGGAGCTAAACGGATTCGATGCGTTCATCCCCTTCAGTCGGTTCCAGCCGCGGCTGGTCCGCTTTGAGAGGCAGCCAACGAAAGAAGTCTCTAAGTGGCCTGTCTCCTGCTTCTGGAGAAACGGTTATGTCCAGGAGATGCTCGGCCGCAAACGCAAAGCGTGCCCGATAACTGAAGAAATAAAACAGAACAGGGTGTTTCAGAGCGTAATCTCCGTTCACCAGAACATCAAAAATCAAATGCATGAAAGCACCGACCCAGTACCCGACCAGCAAGGGTACTGGACGAACCAGTAAGATGACGCTCAACAGCAGTGTCATGAGTTCGGCCGAATGAAGAGGAAGGATCAGCTTTTTCGGACACGCTGCGAAGTAATAGCGAAGGAAACTGACGGGGCCGGGGTGCCGCCACTGTTTTTCGAAGAACAAATAATCGAGATAGTGATCTACATCAATGAGGAAACCACCGGCAAAACAACCACTTGCAAGCTCCACAGAACCGGTTGTCGCGTAGGCTGCTCCGCTTAACGCAAGCGATGTTACGAGATGTCCACCAGGCATCATGCCGGCTAGTATTGCACGCGGACAGCCATGTCGGCCTTACGAAGGCAGTTCGCCGACCTCTTTCACATCTTTAGGCCGGTGCTCCAGTTCCTCTCGAACATCGGTGATGACCTCCGAGCGTTCTTTTGAACGGAGTTCCTTATCCATTCTGCGCAGAGCGACTCCGACGACATCTCGATGATGCAGTTTGCTGCCGAAATCATCGCTCAATTCAAGCCACAGATCGTGAACGAGATCGACATCTTCCGGCCAGAGGCGAGGGGGATGAGGGCCAAGATTCACAAAGATCGAGGGCCTGTCGGGCGAGATAATCTCCAGCGAAAACGGGTGGCGGGGTTCAGGCAGGCTTTCCCATGCCCGGCCAATGCGCCGGGCCAGTTCCTCGGAATCCATCCGTGCAGAAACGCCGCTCACCAGTCGCGATGCTCTCAACGTCGCTGCCGTCTGAACCATTGCATCGAACGGGATTCACGCCGGGCACCGTCAATAATTCGACAGGCTTACCCTCTTTTTCGGCCACGGAGACGACCCGGGAGAACAGTTCCCTTTCGTATTCGGTAAAGAGCTGTTCCTCGCTGAGGGCAAACTCACCCGTACCGGCTGTGGAAACGTTGCGGATGGTCATGACCACGACGTCGTGCTTCCGGACATTCGTCTTCTGCAGAACCGACTGCAGATGCTGCATCCGGTTGTAATCGCGGACTGCGACCAGCACGCAGCCCGGCCGGACACGAATGGACTCCGCAGAAATCTCCGGCCGCATGTCGAGATTGAATTGCTCGAGGATGTCTTTCTTGGATCTCTTCTTGTGGTAACGGTGCTCGGAAATGGTGAAGATGATGAACAGAATCGCCGTGAACGACACTCCGGAAATCGTCGCAATTCTCTTCGAGAACAAGTTCGCAAGCGCGACAAAGAGGAGGACGGTCGTCGTCAAAATCAGACCGTAAGGAATCTCTCGTCCAGCGATTGTGATGTTACCAGGCGTTTTGTACTCCTGATCGTGCCTCTGGAAACGCAAAACCAGCACACTGAGAGCTTTCAGGAAAAAACTCCAGACAATACCAAAGGCGTACGCTTCACCGAGCAGGTACGTCTGCCCCCGGCTGAGCACCACCGTGATCAATTGAAGAATCGTGATCACATTGATGATTCGATACGTCGTACCGAAGCGGCGATGGGGCTTCTGGAACCACGGATCCAGCACTCCGTCTTCGGCCACCCGGTTCATGACGCCATTCGCGCCGATGATGGACGTGTTGACTGCGCCGGAAAGAATCAAGACACCAACAATCACGACGAATACGTGAAAGCTCAGCCTCAGCAATTCCGGCCCGACCAGGTGCATCGAAAGACCGCCGAGCAGGTTCTCGACATAATTCTTTCGAACAGCATCCGGAATGATCATCGCCGCCAGAAGAATGATCCCGCCGGTCGAAATCGCTGCGTAGGTGCACACGATGTTGCCGGCCAGCTTGAGACTCTTGAGCTTCGGGTATTCGATCTCCCGGTAAACCTGAGCCAGCGTCTCGAATCCGCTCATGGACAGCACGGAGTGTCCGAACGCGATGATAACCGCGACTACCGGGATTGTTGGCCACCAGGTCCCTTTGAACCAACCTAATCCTTCATCGCTGAATTGAAGGTTCCGCGGCAGCGGCGCGGGGGGATATTGAGCTGGACCACGTATCAGCAAGGTGAGTGTGCACCACACCAGAAAGATCACCACCATCACGGTCGTGAGCTGCATGATCCGCAGAGCCTTCGTGCTCGACTCGTGAAGCCCCTTGATGTTGTACCACCAGAAATACATCGTCACGAGAATGGCGAAAAAGATGGCAAATTGCGCCGGGTCCGTCCGAAAGGTCAGGTGGAGCAACTCACCGACTTCATTCACAAGGCGGCCAAGGTACTGGCCTGCGCTTACGCTGCTGATCGGGCCTGTGAGGACGTAGTCGAACAACAGGGCCGAAACCGAGACACGTGCGACGAAAGGTCCCATGGCGTCGCGGACGACAACGTAGACGCCGCCTCGCACAAACATGCTGCTGCTCTCCATATAGATGGAGCGAACAGCAAAAGCGAACAGCATGACGGCGATAATGAACCACGGAGCGGCGGGTCCAATAGCCTGTTCGACAATGCCGCCTACGTAATAAACGCTCGAACCCAGGTCATTGAGAACAATTGCTGCAGCTCTCCAGAAAGATATGAAGGAGAGCATGACAGTGCTGGCGACGACGACCTTGGCCGTCGTGACACGGTTTTCGTTTATAAGAGACCGTTTTGGAGTGTCCATGCAGAAATGGTGAATGGTATTAGAAAAAGTACGAACAAGGACTCAATGTTACATCATGACTTATTTATTTTAGCAGGGATATGAAACCGATAACCCACCCACGGCTCCGTCAGAAGATATTTCGGATTGGACGGGTTCTTCTCAATCTTCTTCCGCAGTTGATTGATGAAAACCCGTAAATATTCCACTTCCTCCCCGTAATCGGGCCCCCAGACGGATTGCAACAACTTCGTGTGTGTAAGCGGCAGGTTCGGATGCGCCACCATGTATTGCAACAAATCGAATTCTTTGGGCGTGAGCCGCGCCTCGCGCTCGCCGACAATGACGCGTCGCGTCGTGAAGTTGATCTCGAGATCCTCGAATCGCACGCTGTTGGTTTCCGGCAGCATCTGCGGCGAACGGCGCAGCGCGGCGCGAATCCGCGCCAACAGCTCCGGCGAGCCAAACGGTTTGGTGACGTAGTCGTCCGCACCTGCGTCGAGGGCTTCCACTTTGTCGGATTCGGCGTCCCGGACTGTCAGCATCACGATCGGTATTTCGGTAATGGATCGCAGCGCCCGGCAAGTTTCGAGGCCGTTCATTCCGGGCATATTGACGTCGAGGATGACGAGATCCGCCTTTTGCTCCCGAATCATGTCGAGCGCTTCTTCTCCATTCCGCGCATCAACGGCTTCGTATCCCTGCGCCACAAGGGCGGTTCTCAGCACACGCCGGATCTGGGGATCATCATCGACAACCATAATTTTACCTGAGCTCATAACACCTCTCCTTGCTGCCCGCTCACGGGAATTGTCGCGACAAATTCCGTAAGTTTTCGGCTGCTGCTATTCAAAAAGACATCTCCGCCGTGAGCCATGAGGATTTCCCGCGCGACCGGGAGGCCCATACCAGTCCCTGCCACTTGATGACGGACATTCTGGCCGCGGTAAAACTTGTCGAAAATCCTGCGTGCGTTCCGATTCCGACAAAGGCTCGCCTTCATTTTGCACGGAGACGGCCAAATTACCATCAGCAAACTCAGCGGAAATCGCTATAGCCGATTTCCGGGGAGAATATTTGAGGGCATTGTCAACTAATTGCCGCAGGGCGAGTTCTATCAAATCGGCGTCCACCCAGGCGCGAGGCAGATTTCCTGGTATCGAGACCTTAATGCGGCGTCCGTCGCGCTGCAATTCGGTTTCAGCTATTAGTTTATCAACAATCGTGTTGATCCGGTGCCAACGACGGTTGACCTGTATTTTCCCCGCCTCGATGCGGGCCACATGCGTCGCCTCTGTCACAAGACGTGTCAGTCTTTCAGCCTCCTGATCCACGATCGTCAACAATTCCTGCTGTTGACTGATGTCCGATACGTTCGCGGCGAGCAATGCCGTTGCAGCCGCCCGGATGGACGTCAGGGGCGTTTTAAACTCATGCGCGAGACCGTCCAGCAGCGTTGACTTGAACTGCTCGCTTTGCCGTGCAGCCTGTGCCCGCATTGCGATGTCGCGACTGCGGGCGTTCTCCAGAGTGATCGCCATCAGATTCAACAGAGCCCGGAGGGCGGTCTCCGACAGTTCCCCGCCCCGGATCGCAACACTACCCGTGCTGTGCCCCGCCAACGCAATCGGCACAAATGTCGTGCCGGTCTGCTCGTCCTTGAATTGCGTACCTGTTAATGCGCTGTTCTTAAGACGTTCGTCGATCTCCATGGCCGTATCACCGCTGCCATAGACCATATCCGCCGCGCGATCATAGATGGCGACTGCGGAGATCTGGCAGATCTGGACGACCTCGTGTGCCAGTTGATTTCCGATCGGCTCCTTGCCGGCCATCAGCATGATCGACCGGCTCAGCGCATACAATTTCTCCATTTCAGCCTGGCGTGCATTCGCTTCATCAGCGCGCCTGCGGGCGCGGTTAGAGAGATCGCTCGCGACAAGCGAACTCGCAAGAAACGCGGCAAGCGCAATCCAGTCCTCCGGTGCCTCAATGCCAAACCCAAATGGCGGCAGGAAATAATAGCTGAAACACAGCGCAGCCAGAATCGAGGCCAAGCACCGACTCCACGATCCCCCGCCAGGCAGCGATCAGCAAAACTGTAATGAGATATGCGAATCCGATCGTCGTGGCGTTTACAAAGGCGAGCGCTCCGAAGATCAACGTCACCAGAACGACCGCGCCGAGACTCACCGCGATACTGACGGCCCTGTGCTGGTATAAGTTCATTCGCAACACATCAATCGCCGGCGATGAACATGCGGCTCGCGTTCAGCCCAGGCGCCCCCGTGATCCCGCCACCCGGATGCGTCCCAGAACCGCAGAGGTACAGGCCTTTAATGGGCGTGGTGTATCTGGCCCACCCGAGCACCGGCCGGAAGGCAAAAAGCTGGTCCAATGCATGTTCGCCGTGAAAGATATGACCACCTGTCAATCCGAAGCGACGCTCGATGTCGAGCGGCGTCAGAATCTGCCTTTGAAGAATCAATTTTTCGATGCCTGGCGCGTAATTCGCCAATGTTTTCAGCACAACATCCCCGAATTCTTCGCGTCGCGAATCCCAGTTGCCCGTCTTTAATCGATAAGGCGCGTACTGCACGAAAATTGACATGACGTGCCCAGGCCGTGGAGCTAAAGAGGGATCCGCGAACGACGGCACGGTTATGCGCAAGACAGGCTGCGGCGAGAATTCTCCATACTTTGAAGCGTCGAAGGCGCGTTCCAGATAATCGGTGTCCGGCCCGATTTGAATTGTTCCGGCCGCGCCGCTGAAGGCCGGCGCTCCAGACAGCGCGAGGTTCACCTTCGCCATGTTGCCAGTCGTCCGATAAGCGCGGATCTTCATCAGGAAACCCGGGTCCAGTTCAGCCGGATCGATCAGCTTCAAAAAAGTGTTTTGGGGATCGGCATTCGACATCACAGCGTACGCGCCGATTTCCTCGCCATTGTCCAGGATGACGCCGCGCGCGCGACCATTATCAATCAGAATTCGCGCGACGGCATTGCCGGTGCGAATCTCTGCGCCGGCAGTGGAAGCCACACTCGCCAACGTCTGAGTCAGCGCCCCGACGCCTCCTCGAAGAGAAACCGGGTTTCCAAGTGCCGCTTGCATGAGCAATCCAATGCTGGTTCCCGCCGACCATGGGCCCGCGAACGTGCCAAACGTTCCGCGCGCTTCGATCGCGGCGCGCAGAAGTTCGGTGTCGAACCACTCTGCGGCAAGGTCGGCGATCGCCATGGGTACCCAGCGGAATAACCGGTAGGCATCTTTCTTGTGCAGTCCGCGAAACCTCAATCCGAATTTACCGAGATTTAAAAGGTCATGCCCGTTCGGATTATCGATGTCAGGCGGCGCCACCGAAAGCAGGGGCGCGATTGCACGAGCGAGCTTGCTCAAAGTGGAATGGAATTCACGATAATTCTTCGCATCGTGCAACGACACATTCTGGAGTTCGGTCGCCGTCGTCTCCACATCCTCGTAAATACGCAACTCCGATCCGTCAGGGTGCAGTGTCAGAAGTCGAATTTTCGAACCGATCGTCTCCAATCCATGTTTTTCCAGTTGAAGATCGTTTGCAATCTGCGGCAGCAGCGGACCAGTTGAATCAAAGAGCGTGGGACATCGGAAACCCGGGTGGATCTCTTCAGTGACGGCGCAACCGCCAACAATTCTGGTCCTCTCCAGCACGATCGGCGCATAGCCCGCCCTGGCCAGATAAAAAGCGGCGATCAGGCCGTTATGCCCCGCTCCAATGATGACGACGCGCTGCCGATCAGTGGCCATCAGCGCTTCCATTCCTTCAGCACGGTCCTGGCCGCATTCAGCCCCGGCGCGCCCATGATGCCGCCGCCGGGATGTGTCGCAGACCCACACATATACAGGTTGCGCAGGGGCGTCCGGTACTGGGCCCAGCCAGGAACCGGTCGCAGGAAAAACAGTTGTTCCAGCGACAGTTCGCCCTGAAAGATGTTTCCTTCGGAGAGCCCGAATTGTCTTTCGATGTCCAAGGGGGTCAAAACCTGCCGGTGCAGAATGATCTCCCTCAGGTTAGGAGCGTATGCTGCGAGCGTGTCGATGACCGTATCGCCGAATTCGTCACGCTTCTCGTCCCAGGTGCCCTCCTTAAGATGATATGGCGCATACTGGACAAAGCACGACATGACGTGCTTTCCCGCGGGAGCAACTGAAGGGTCAGTCAAACTCGGTATGACAATGTCGATGTAGGGTTGCCGGGAAAACCGGCCGTATTTTGCGTCATCATATGCGCGCTCCATGTACTCCAGACTCGGCGAGATCGATATTGCACCACGAAGGTGAGCGCCGGGTCCCGGAAGACAGGTAAAATCCGGCAGAGCTTGCAGCGCCAGATTGACTTTGCCGGATGAACCTCGAAACTTGTATCGGCGGACGTCTTCTACAAAGTCTTGAGGCAAATGTTCCGGCCCCACGAACTTTATGAACGTCAAGCGTGGATCGACGCTGGACGAAACGACTCTTGCCCGGATCTCATCGCCGTTCTCCAGCACGAGCCCCTTTGCCTGTCCATTGGCGACAAGGATTTTCGCTACCGGCGATTCCGTCCGAATCTCCGCACCCGCTTCTCTGGCCGCACCGGCAATGGCGTTCGAAATCGCACCGGTTCCGCCACGCACAAGGCCCCATGAACGATACGCTCCGTCAATCTCGCCCATGTAGTGATGCAGAAGTACGTAGGCTGTTCCGGGCGACCGCACGCCGAGAAAGGTGCCGATAATCCCGGACGCCGACATCGTGGCCTTCAAGACGTCCGTCTCGAACCATTGGTCCAGGAAATCGGCCGCACTCATCGTCATGAGTTGAACCTGGTTGTACTTGTCCTGTGGCGGCAGTTTCCGAAAGCGTCGGGCGATGGACAGAAGGTCTCTTAACCCTCGTAAAGCGAGCGAGGTCGGGTCCGGCGCAGTCATGGCCAGAATCGGTTTGACGAAGCGGCCCATCTCCACCATGGCCTTGCCATATTCGTCATATGCTTCGGCATCAAGCCTGGAGTGGCGCGCGATTTCCATGCGGGTTTTGGCGTGGTCGTTCACCCGCCAGAGATAATTACCATTCGGCATCGGCGTGAACGTTCCGTCGAGCGGCAGGATCTCCATCCCGTGCCGCGGCAGGTCCAGTTCACGGATGATCTCCGGCCGCAACAAAGAGACGACGTACGACGCTACCGAAAATTTGAAACCCGGAAAGACTTCTTCGGTAACCGCCGCGCCGCCCAGCACGTGCCTGCGCTCACAGACAAGCACCTTCTTGCCGGCCCGCGCAAGATACGCAGCATGAACCAGGCCGTTGTGCCCGCCACCAATGATCGCGACGTCATAGTCGGTTCGCATCTCGATCAACTGACGGCGTGGTCGAGAACGGGTTGAATGTTGGGTATTCCTGAGCCGACCAGCTTTAATTTCGGCGGCTTCTCCAGAGCGGCGAGCAAATCTCGAATGATTTGATCGTCAATCTCGGCGGATCGTTCAAGGTCCAGAGGATATTGGATCACGACTTCCAGCCCCGTCTGGGTCAGGCGCAGCCGGCTCTTCGGTTCCGGAAGGTCGAGACCAAGCGCAAATGTCTGTTCCATATGCCGGTGTTGCTCTTCGATCTTACTTCGATATTTGGCATACACCGATTCGACCGCGTTCAGCATGCGCTCTTCGGCCATGTGGTAATCGCTGTCGGGCGAAAGAATGAGTTTCACTTCGTGCCAACCGAAATTCGTGCCTGGAATCTGTTTAAAGAAACTGGCTGTGGGCTGGAAAACGATAGAATTGGAAAACACCACAACACGACCCGTAGGCTGCCTGTCGGTTCCGGGGCCGGCGATCTCCATGAGGTGTAGTCGAATTAGTCCAATATCGACGACATTTCCGGTAACGCCCGAGATCTGGACCCTGTCGCCGACACGTACACCATATTTCCCAACGAGAAAGAAGTATCCCGCGATAGCCAGAATCACGTTCTGCAAGGCAACCGCGATTCCGGCGGTGATTAGTCCCGCAAACGTGGCAAGCGACCCGATCTCCGTCGCGAGGGAGAACGCGATGGTTATTCCGACGGCGAACCACAACACGATGCGCCTTAATAGCAGGAACTGATAGCGTCTGCGGGCATCGCGGATATAGCGGAGCGTCGCCCTCCTCCAGACCTCGGCGAGGATGAAGACGACGGCGAGTACAAAGCCGAGCACCGCGGCGTGAACCAGCAAACCTCTTAATTCCAGCGAATATTCGCTCTGTATATTACTCTTCCAGCGATTCACGCTGTTCGTATACAAACCGAAAAGAATCGATTGCTGTTCGAGCGGGACCATAACGCTCGAGAAGTCCTTAAATTGGTTTGTCAACGCATCCAACTCGTGCTTTTCCTGCTCCAGCTGCTCGGGGCTGCTGGTATCCGCGACCTTCGCCAGTTCTTCTCCCCGTTTAGCCAGGGTGCGCAGGTTCTTCATCAACGGGCTGCGTAACTGTTGCGCGGAACGCGAAAGCGTATTCGTGGACTTAACGATCTCATCCAGAGTCCTCATCCTGCGCGAAAGAGTGAAGAGATTCGTAGCCAGATCGAGAATGCCCGAAGGCTGTATCTCGCGATTCCCGGATTGGGCAGTTGGAACGGCCGTGCCTTCTTGTGGAGGTATCTGAGTTCCGGCTGTTTTTGCGGCCTCCGTTTGAAGTTCTGGAACGGAACGCTGGAGTTCCTTGACCTGCTCCTGCAGGTTCGTTCCACTCCCTCCGGAAGTCCCGATAAATTGAACGATGCTGCGGAGCGTGTCGCGACGGGTACGGTTGAGGTTGAGCTCGCTTTGCACTTCGTCAATCGTCGATTGAAGCTCCCGTCGTTTATTGGCCGGCGCCGTCTGCAGCTTTTGTTTCAACGACTCGACTTCCGTTTCGGTTTCCCGGACGTCATTGTCTGCGGTTGCGGCGGCCCTCGCCAAACCTGAGTTGCTCTCCAGATCTGTCGGCTGATCCGCCGCCGCAGCAGGCGCAGCCTTCGTTGACAACAACTTTGCCTCAGCTGCTGCAAACTCGAAGCCCGCCTTCAGAATTTGCTTTGCGTATTGCCTGTCGTCTTCAAGGAACATGGCGTCAGCACTGCCCGTTGTGAGCTGTTCTTCAACGTGCAAGTGCTGGAACCAGTCGATGGTCTGTCTCAGGTATTGCAGTGTTTCTGTTGCGTCAGGCAAATCTGGAGTGGTTGTCGAGGTTTGCGAGATCGAGCTCCGGCTGGTAAGCAGGGACAACAGAAGCAGCATGATTATCCGCGTTGCGAGTGGAACACCACTACCACGTGCAATCCGGAACAACTTTCCCGTTGATTCCCCGCAGTCAACGTATGTACGCTGACTGACAACTTGGTCTTTCTCATTTCTTAGCAGGGTGGCATACATCACAAGTCTTTTGAGTATACAAAAGCCGGTGTTGCCCTACGAGACCAATGTCCGCTCGGAGCGGCTGCGAGCATGCAGGAAGGCGTGCACATGCATTTGTTTTATCATGAGCGATACCTTCCAAAAGCAAATCCCGCGTTTCAAACCAGGCGATCAGGTTTCAGTGATCAGCCCCGGGATTTATCGCGACAAGCAAGGTGTGGTGATTGAAGTCAGTACGCCCTCAATCGATCTGGTTTACCGTTACCGCGTCCAATTGGCTGATGGAACGGCCGCGACGTTCTTCGGATTCGAATTGACGACATTGGGCCAAAACAGAACGGCCTGAGTCTGGCGCGCGCGTGCGATTTGTCAGGGTCGCCGAAGAATGCGCGTCCGGCAAAGGTGATGCGGCTGAACCGATTTGTCGAGATTGTCCGCCAATAAATTCTTCTACCGATAATCAGGTACTGTACTTGCGCAACCGTTCGGTTTCTCAGCAGAATGCGAACAAGCGGTTGCGCATCTGGAGGAATCTGAAGAATTCGGCAATCTCGTGACCAGGGCGACAGATTGTCGCGTTACACCCGGATTTCACGTCCCAGGCAGGCCGCGAATAATACCGTCGTGGCGCCGCATCGACCGTCCAGAAAGCGCTTCAGTCGCTCGACTCCCAGGATATCCTCGGCCGCTACCATGGTGAATATTTCTTCGTCGATCCGCTTTTCGCCAACTGGATTCGAAGAAGCATGTAGTTCAAACTCTTCAGACGTTGATATGGTTAGCGTGCCTAAAAAAGCGGCATAACCGCATGACGACCAAACGGCCGAACACGAGTCCTCCTCTTCTTCAGGGGCTGCTGCCGCTGAGTCGTGAGCATATCTTGCCCGACATTCTCGCGGGAGTCACGCTTGCGGCGCTGGCGCTGCCCGAAGTGCTGGGGTATACCAAAATCGCAGGCACGCCGGTCATCACCGGCATCTATACCATGCTGTTGCCGATGCTGCTCTACGGTGTGTTCGGCGCCTCGCGCCATCTCGTGGTGGGAGCGGATTCAGCGACAGCGGCGATCCTCGCGGCCAGCCTCTCTGGTTTATCGTTCGTGCGCGGCTCGGCGGAGTGGCTCGCGATGGCGCAGGTGCTGGCGCTGCTGGCGGCGGCAACGTTGTTGTTTGCGCGCGTGCTGCGCTTAGGTTTTCTCTCGGATTTCCTGTCGCACACAGTACTCACGGGTTTCCTGACGGGGGTCGGCGTCCAGGTGGCAGTGGGGCAACTGACGGACATGCTGGGCGTGCCCGCTGCGCAGGGGAGCACGGTTGCGAAACTCGAACACCTCGTTGCCCATTCAGGTGAAGCCAATCTGCCTTCACTGAGCGTTGCGGCATTGACGCTTACCCTCATTATCGGGACGTATCGGCTGTCGAAGAAAGTGCCCGGGGCGCTCATCGCTGTGGTGTGCGCTATTTCCGCGGCCTCCCTTTTTCATCTCGAGAAATTGGGCGTGACGCTCTTGGGCGCAGTGCCGAGCGGGCTCCCCAGGTTCGGCCTGCCGCACGTCCCCTGGAGCTTGACGCTGATCCAGCAGCTCCTGCCCACAGCCGCTGCCTTATTCGTCGTGATTCTGGCACAGAGCGCCGCAACCTCGCGCGCCTTTGCCGCAAAGGAAAACGAGCGGCTCGACGAGAACACCGACATTGTGGGCCTGGCGCTCGCCAATCTCGGCGCAGCCCTGTCCGGAACCTTCGTCGTCAACGGCAGTCCGACAAAAACCGAAATGGTCGAGAGCGCAGGCGGGCGCAGCCAACTCGCACAATTCGTCGCCAGTTTGATCGCGCTGCTCGTGTTGCTATTCCTCACGCGGCCGCTCGAACTGTTGCCCGAGGCGGCGCTGGCCGCGATCATCTTCCGTATCGGCTTAGACCTCGTTGACATCCGGGGGATGGGCCGGATCTTCTCCGCACGACCCTCGGAATTCTGGATCGCGCTGGTCACGGCGCTCACGGTCGTATTCGTCGGCGTCGAGCAGAGCATCGTGCTCGCCGTCGTGTTATCGTTGCTCGATCATACCCGTCAGGGCTACCGGCCGCATAACAGCCTGATCGTCCGTGACGAGGAAACGGGGTTCCGGGCCCAACCCATTGGCGCACGCGCCCACAGCAATGGACCAGGAGGAATGACTCCCTATTCTTTACAGGCCGAGCCAGGCCTGATGATCTATCGCTTTTCCCACAGTATCTACTATGCCAATACCGAACTGCTGTTCTCCCAGGTGACGCAACTCCTGGCCGCCGCATCGCCGCCGCTCCAATGGTTCTGCATAGACGCTTCCGGCATCGACGATGTCGATTTCACCGGCGCTGCAACCCTGCATGCGGTCCACGACACCCTCAGGAAAGCTGGAGTGAAGCTCGTGTTCGCGCACGTGTCGGACGAAGTCCGGGCGACGCTCGAGAAGTACGAGGTCACCGGGCTGCTCGACAAGGAGGTGCTGTTCGATTCGCCGTACACCGTGGTCCGCGCCTATAAACATAGCCGGGGCGGCAACGGCAACAAGCGCGAATGACGCAAACAGACCGCGGATCCGCGGCTTGAACAGACCACCCGCTGCTTCGCGGCTCCCCGTGACGTACGATATCTACGAAAAGAGGGGCATCGGAGAGCCTAGTTCGAGTGCCGTCGCGCTGGTTACCACCACGGCCATCAATCGATTGTCGGGGGCCACGTAGAACAGTTCCTTGCCGTCAGCCCGCCAGCGGGTTGACTTCCACCGGCAGGAGAAACTTGCTGCTTGCTTCCTTTGGTCGGGAATCTCTGGACGTAAACTTCATCCGTCCCGTTTCGCCAGACGAATAAGCGATCCATCGGCCATCCGGCGAGATCTTAGCCTGGTAGTCTGCAGCATCGGTTGTCACGAAGGGTACGGGCTGAGCACGACTCGCATCATCGAAAAGAGGCAGAAGCCACAGGTCGGGTATGCCGTTGGCTCCGGGGACGCTGTAGACGGCGTATCGTCCATCACGGGACCAGTCATTGAGACGACTGCCCCGCCCGCTGAACAGAACTTCTTCATTCCCTGCGCCGCTGGCGTTCTTGATCTTGATGGTCCATTGGGAAGCCGCGTCCCTCGATCCGAACATGATGCGTCGTCCGTCGGCGGACCAGAGGGGTTTGGTAGGCTGGATTTCATCAAATGTGACTCTCGTACTCGATCCGTCATGCGGGTGGACCATACCGATCTGTCACAGACCCTTTTCTCGATCATCTCTGGGCGTTGCGGTAAATGTCGGCCTGGCGGCCGCCCTGGTTTTTCGCGGAATCACTTTTTTTCTGCCCATGCTTCCGGGAATGTAGTTTGCCACCGCATCAACAAAATCCAGACGCAGGACGCCGCTACAAATTGATCTGGGTCTGGGCAGCGTCGAGCAGCGACGAAAGCGGCTCGGCCCAGGTCTTCACCTCAGACTCCTGAAGGATGTCGGTGTGCTCGCCGGGAAATTCGATAACGCCGGCTTTCTCTGTGGAAAGTTCGCACCACGCGCGCCTGGAATGATCCAGATGGCTGTCGGGCAGAAATAGGACCACGGACCCCCCGTATGGCTTCGCGCAATAGCGCCGCATTGCCTGCCGGTACACATCCAGGATATAAAAATTTCGCAGAAAAAGCGGTATGGGATACCCCAGGCGCAGAATCACCGCACAGGCCGCCTTCTGCAGACTTTTCCTTACGGGGTTCACGACTGGGCTGAATGCTCTTGCAATCCTGTTCTTCGCACGCGCCAGAACGTAGGTGCGCTTTTCCGCTGGTTCGAGTTGTTCCAGATTTTTAAGGTGGCGGGAGACTTCGCCGCGCCAGGTTCTGGACCTGACCGGTGACCGGTTAAATCCATTCGAGCGGCCTGAATACGGAGTCGATGGCGCCAACAACGCCACCAGGGCGACATTCTCATGAAGAAGAGTCAGTTGTTGCGCCATCTCAAACGCAACCATTCCGCCGAAGCAATAGCCGCCCAGAAAATACGGACCATGCGGTTGAACCGTCCGTATTTCGCGAAGATAGTGCGAGGCGATGGCTTCGACGCTTTTGTAACGTGCGGGAGTTCCATCCTCGCTCTGGTGCAGGAGTCCGTAGAGCGGCTGATCCGGATGGAGATAACGGGGAAGAACCGCATTGCTGCGCTCTCCGTGGACCCAGAAAAATGGCGGCCTCGATCCCTTCGTCTGAATGGTCAGCAACGATTCCCAGGGTGAGAGCGAAATTTCCTCGCGCAGAAGCCGCGCCAGATGTTCCACCGTCGGCGCCTGAAAAAAAGCAGCCAGCGGCAATCGTTTTCTAAAGAGCTTTTCGATTTTGCTGGCCACTCGAACCGCAAGCAGAGAATGCCCGCCCAGATCGAAGAAACTGTCTGTCACACCGATAGCGCCGGTCTGCAGAACGCTTTTCCAGATGTCGACGAGCTGCCGCTCGACATGATCTCGAGGCGCGGCGCCATGTTTTTCCGAAACGCGCACGGCGCGGTCCGGAGCCGCCAGGGCCCGCCGATCGACTTTGCCATTGGCGGTGACGGGAATCGCATCCAGGAAAATGAACGCAGAGGGCGTCATGTAGCCGGGCAGCGTTTCCTTCACATGCGCCCGCAGTTCATCGGCGGTGGGCGCGGGATTGTGGCGCGCCACAATGTAGGCCGCCAGACTCTTGCCGGAGGAAGCGCCTCCTTCTGCAGCGGCCAGAACCACGACTCGTCCCACGCCGGGATGCCGGCCCAGAACCGATTCGATTTCTCCGGGCTCGATTCGGAATCCCCGGATTTTCACCTGATCGTCCAGGCGTCCGAGGAATTCAATCGTGCCGTCCGTCAAATAGCGCGCACGATCTCCCGTCCGGTACATGCGCGCGCCAGGTTCATTGGAAAATGGATCCGGAAAGAATTTTTCCGCCGTCAGTTCGGGCGCACCGTGATAATCCCTGGCGACGCCATCTCCGCCTGCATAAAGTTCGCCCGGAGCGCCGATCGGAGCCGGTCCCCGGCCATCCAATATATAAACGCGAGTATTGCTGATGGGTTTTCCGATCGGCACGGAATGCTCGGTCTCCACCGGCGAATCCATAACGTGGCAGCATGTGAATGTCGTGTTCTCCGTCGGGCCATAGCCATTGATCAATCGCATGCGGCCCCTGTCTTTCGATGCCAGCACCCGATTCACGTGCGAAACCGGGAGGACATCGCCGCCCGCCAGCAATTGCCGTACATGCCGCAGACGTTCCAGTTGGCTGTCCACCATTTCCACAAACAGCGCAGCCGTCAACCACAACGTGGTGATGCGCTGGTTCTCGATAAATTCGCCGAGTTCTTCCAGCGTCGGCGAATGCGGCGGAAACACCACCAGCTTCGATCCATGCAGCAGGCTGGCCCAGATTTCAAACGTCGACGCATCGAAGGCCAGTGGAGCAAACTGCAGCAACACTTCTTCGGGCCCGAGATCGACGTAATTCGCACCCTTCACCAGGCGCACGACGCCGCGGTGCTCGATACGGACGCCTTTGGGCGCGCCGGTCGAACCGGACGTGTACATGATGTAGGCGAGGTTCGCCGCGCCGGAACTGCGATCCGGATTGCAATCGCTTTCCAATGCAATCGCCGGCCAGTCCGTGTCGAGGCGGACTGCATTCGATGCGGGGAGGGGCGGTGAAAGCCTGCCCATGGTCAGCAGGAGGTTTGCTTGCGTGTTTTCCAGGATGAACGCCAGCCGCTCCCGGGGATATGCCGGATCGAGTGGAACGTAAGCGCCGCCCGCCTTGAGAATGCCCAGTATCCCGACGATCATTTCCAGTGAACGTTCGACGCATATCGCCACCGGTGCTTCGGACTCAACACCGCGTTTTTTCAAATAGTGGGCCAACTGATTGGCGCGCGCATTCAGTTCGGCATACCGAAGTTCCCGATTTCCGAATACGACGGCGATTGCCTCCGGCGTCCGTTCGGCCTGTGCTTCGAACAGCTCGTGAATGCTTTTGTCTCGGGGATATTCCACCCGCGTGTCGTTCCATTCAGACAGCAGCTGGCGCTCATCTAAGGTAAGGATCGGCAATTCTGCAATGCACCGATCCGGATTGGCCGCAATGCCGGCCAGCAGCGTCAGATACTGCGCGGCCATCCGTTCCATGGTTGCGGCATCGAACAGGTCGGTGCTGTATTGCAGGGATCCTTCAAGCTGTCCCTGCTTCTCACGCAGCGTCAGCATCAAATCGATTTTAGCTGTCGTTTCCGGCTGCCGGAGCAGCGTCGCCGTCAACCCGGCGAACTGAGGAGGCGCCGCCGGAGCGTTCTGCAGAACGAACATCACCTGAAAAAGGGGATGGCGGCTCAAATTCCGATCGGGTTGCAGTTTTTCCACGAGTTTCTCGAACGGCAAATCCTGATGCGCGTAGGCGCCGAGAGCGGATCTCGCGGACGCGCGCCAGCGCCTGCCGGAATGTGGGATCGCCCGACAAGTCGCCGCGCAAGGCCATGGTATTGACGAAGAAGCCGATCAGTCCCTCGATCTCGGCCCGGTTCCTTGCGGCAATCGGAGAGCCCACGACAACGTCGTCCTGCCCGGTGTGGCGGTAGAGCAGCACAAAGAAGGCCGTCAGCAGCGTCATGAACAGCGTCGCGTTTTCGCGCTTGCCGATTTCCGCAAGATCTTCAGTGAGCTCCCGGTGAATCATGAAGCAGTGTTCGGCTCCCCGATACGATTGCACCGCCGGACGCGGCCGGTCCGAATGCAAGTCCAGGACGGGTGAATGCCGAAGCTGGTTTTCCCAGTAGCCCAGCAGGTTTTCCAGCACACGACCGCGGAGCCGCTGATGCTGCCATTGCGCAAAGTCGGCGTATTGAACCGGCAATTCGTCGAGCGTTCCCTCTGCCGTTCCGCTTCCTGCTGAAAACGCAGAATAGAGAGCGGCGCATTCCCGAAACAGGATCGCCATCGACCAGCCGTCTGAAACAATGTGGTGCATCGTCAGCAAAAGCAAATGATCCTCGGCAGCGGCCTGAAGAAGCGTCGCGCGCAGGAGCGGGCCTCGAGCGAAATCGAAAGGCTGCCGGGCTTCTTCATCGCTCAGACGCCGGATTTCGGCGTCACGTTGGGTTTCAGGAAACGCCCGGAGATCGATCGCCGGAAGTGGAATGATCAGGAACGGCGCAATGGACTGCACCGGCTGCCCGTCGATATCCGGCAGGGTGGTTCGCAGGGACTCGTGGCGCCGCACCAGTGCATTCAGCGTTTTCTCAAGCGCCGCAACATCGAGCGGCCCTTCGAGGCGCACGTTGATCGAAATGTTATAAAGAGCGCTGTTGGGCTCCAGCCGATCGATGAACCAGAGCCTCTGCTGCGCGAACGATACCGGCAGCGGACCATCCCTCGGTACGCGCTGCACCGGAGGCGGCGCGTCTTTCAGGAAGTCCAGAATTTCGGCTTTGCGTTCGGCAAGCATACCGCGCAGCGCCGGAGTCAGAGAGCCTTTGGGGGCATTGCATCGAAGCTGGCCGTCTTCACTCCATATCCGCACATTCAGGCTGCGGAGATGCGATACGAGCTCGCCGATCGTCATAGCGTCAATTCTTCACGCTCGCCGGATTCATCCTGTGCGCCGGGCTCATATTTCCGGCCCGCCCATTGCAGGGTTTCAATGCATTCGGCCAGGCTGGCCACGGTCGGATTTTCAAACAGGCTTCTCAACGGGAGTTCGATGTGGAATTCCTGGCGCAGCCGCGACGCCGCCTGGGTCGCCAGAAGCGAGTGGCCGCCCAGATCGAAGAAGTTGTCGTCGATGCCGATGCCTTCCCGATGGAGAACGTTTTCCCAGATTTTTGTAACGGCTCGTTCGGCCGCTGTCCGCGGCGCGGCCAACACGGGATTCGGCGCCGCGTGGCTGGCATCGAAGACGGCAAGGGCTTTCCGGTCGAGCTTGCCGCTGGGCGTGAGCGGCATCTCCTCCAGGAAAAGAAAAGACGTCGGCGTCATGTGGTCCGGCAGCCTGTCCTTCAGGAAGCGGCGCAGTTCGCCGATCGACGGGGCATGCGGGCCGGCGTGCGTGATATAAGCCGCGAGGATTTTGTCTCCACGCGCATCGTGGCGTATGTCCACGGCAACCTGCCGGATCGCCGGATGCTGACGGACAGCATTTTCGACCTCCCCAAGTTCGATACGAAAACCACGAATTTTTACCTGATGGTCGAGGCGGCCGAGGTATTCGATGTTTCCATCGGGTAGATATCGAGCCAGATCGCCGGTCTTATACAAGCGGGCGCCCGAGCCCGGATCGGCGAAGGGGTCCGGAATAAATTTCTCTGCGGTCAGGTCCGGGCGATTCCAATAGCCTCGCGCCAGGCCGGCGCCTCCAAGGTGCAACTCCCCGGGCGCGCCGATGGGAACGGGTTGCAGATTGGCATCCAGCAGATAGGCCTGTGTATTCGCGATCGGGCGGCCGATGGGGACAACCGATGTGCCCGAATCGCGCCGGCAGGTCCAGAACGTCGCATCGATCAGAACATTCCGTTGGCCCATAGAGATTGTGCAATTGGGCCGGCAGACAGCGGAAGAACCGGTCTTGAAGGTCACTGGGGAGGGCTTCTCCACCACAAAACACAATCCGCAGACTGGTGCAGCGGTCGATTCCTTCTTCTTCGAGAAGAATCCGGAGCAGCGACGGGACGGTTTGAAAAATCGTGATGTTTTTTCTTCGGTAATGAGTTTTATGAGGTACGCACTGTCCTGGTGACCGCCGGGCCTGGCGAGAACGAGCCGGGCGCCAGCCGTCGAATGGCGCGAAAAATTCACAAACGGACATATCGAAGCTGAATGGCGTCTTCTGGATGATGCTGTCGTCTGCGGTCAGTTGAAATTTCTGCTGCATCCAGAACGTGTGATTGACAATGCCGCGATGCGGAATCACAACTCCCTTCGGACGCCCCGTGGACCCCGAGGTGTAGATCATGTAGGCCGGATTTTCAGCCTTTACGCCCGTTATCGGGTTCCGTTCGCTCTCATCGGCTATTTCTTCCCGATCCATTTCCCGATCCAGGCAAATCACACGGGCAGTGTGCGGCGGGAGGGATTCCATCAGATGCGAATGCGTCAGCAACACGCGGATTCCGGAATCCTCCATCATGAAACCCAGGCGTTCTTTCGGATAGCCGGCATCCAGCGGCACATAGGCGCCGCCCGCCTTGAGAATGGCCAACAGACCCACGACCATGTCCAGGGAACGCTCGATACAAATTCCTACCAGCGACTCGGGGCCCACGCCAGTCCGGATGAGATGGTGTGCCAACTGGTTGACGCGCCGATTCAGTTCCCGGTAGGTCCATCGTTCGGTTTCAAAGACTGCCGCCACCGCGTCCGGCGTCCGCTCCACTTGCGCTTCGAACAATTCATGCAGGCATGGTTCCTGCGGGTAATCCGCCTGGGTCTTGTTCCATGCCGTCAGAAGTTGATGCCGCTCGCCGCCGGTAAGCATGGGCAAGTGCGAAACACGGGTGCCCGGGTTCGCCGTGAAGCCTTCCAGCAGGGTCTTCCAGTGTTGGAACAGGCGGTGGATCGAGCCGGCCTCGAAGAGTTCCGTGCTGTATTCGACGCGGCATTCGAGTCTGTTTTGCAGCGGACGGACGGCGACGCTGATATCGACAAGCGATGCGCCCAGATCCGGCTTGTATTCGTGGACGTGGAGCTGGTCCATCTCGCCCGGGTCTCGGAAGTCGCGAAATTGAAACAGAAACTGAAAGAGCGAGGCGCGGGCGCCGTGCCGTTCGACCTGAAGCTCGGCGGCAACTCTTTCAAACGGCCTGTCCTGGTTGGCATGGGCCTCGAGCAGGGTCTGGCGCACACGGGAAATAAGTACGCGACACGACGGGCTGCCGGAAAGATCCGCGCGCACGGGGAGCGTGTTGATAAAGCAACCGATGAGCTCTTCGGTTTCGACCAGGCTCCGGCCCGCGAAGGGGACGCCGACGATAATGTTCTCCTGACCCGAGTACCGGTGGAGCAATGCGTGAAATGCCGAGAGCAGAACCATGAACAGCGAAATGCCCTCCGCACGAGCCAGCGCAGTCAGCTTGTCTTTGAGGGATTCGGGCAAGGTGAAGGTTTCTGTGGCGCCATGGAGATCGGCAGACCGCACGGCGGGTTCTATCCGGCCCGAGGGCAAGCTGAGCACGGGCCAATCCCCATCCAGTTGACGTTTCCAGTATTCCAGCTTGTCTTTCAGAACATCCGAGCCGGCGAACGCACGCTGCCAGCGGGAAAAATCCGAATATTGCGCGAGCAATTCCGGCAAAGGCGAAGGGCGGCCGGAGGAAAAGGCATCGTAGAGCTTCTGCAATTCCGTGAAGAGGATCGCCGCGCTCCAGCCGTCGAAGGCGATGTGGTGCGTGGTCATCATCAGCAGATGCCGGTCATCCTCAATCTGCAGCAGGCTGGCGCGGAACAAAGGACCGCGCGCCAGATCGAACGGCCGCCGCGCCTCCTGATTTGCGATCTTGCGGGTTTCGATTTCCCGCTCCGCATCGCTCTGGCCGCGGATCCCGGTGAACGCCAATTTCAGCGGAGCCGCCGGTTCGATGCGCTGTACGGGTTTGCCGTCGACGGCAGGGAATATGGAGCTTAATGCGGTATGCCGCCGGACGATCTCGTTCAACGCGCGTTCGAGTGCGGGCCGGTCGAGAGCTCCGCGCAACTCCAGAAACATGGGCTGGTTGTATGCGGGATTGCCGGGATTCAACTGATCGAAAAACCAGATGGCTTCCTGGTTGTATGCGATCGGGACAATGCCGTCGTCCGGCAGCGGTGCGTGCTCGAGCCGCGGGAATTCCGTCCGGACCGTCATCAATGCGCCGGCAATGCCTGCGATGGTCGGAGTTTCAAAGAATGCGCTGACCGGAAGCTCGACTCCCATCGCCACCCGGATGCGTGAAACGATTCGAGCGGCCTGAAGGGAATCTCCGCCCAGTTGAAAGAAATTGTCATGGATTCCGGCGTTCGCGCCGAGGACCAGCGACCAGATTTCCGCCAGTGCTTTTTCTTCCGGGGTTTTGGGAGAGGCATCCTCGACGGAAAGCGTCAGGCCAAGCCTTTGATCGAGGCCGACGCGTTGAATTTTTCCGGTAGCGGTTCTCGGGATGCGTTCGACGATAAACACCTGGCGCGGAACTTTAAATTCCGACAGCCGGTCTGCGGCGAACCGGCGAATATCGGCTTCTGTGGCCGAGCAGCCGTCGCGCAGCACAATCGCGGCGGCGATATCCTGGCCCAGTGTGGCGTGCGGCACGGCGAAGGCCACGGCTTCGGAAACCGCGGGATGATCTTTCAATACTTCGTCCACTTCCAGCGGAGAAATTTTTTCGCCGCCGCGGTTGATCGTTTCGCGCAGGCGTCCGGTCAGGAAGATGTAGCCATCCGCATCGATATAGCCCTGGTCTCCGGTTTTCAACCAGCCATCCATAAAGTGAGGATCGGAACTCTCATTGGAATTCCCGGAGCTTTCCGCGTACTGCGTAATCACGGTGGCGCCGCGGGTGATGATTTCGCCCTCATGCACCGCGACCTCGGTTCCGGTGGGCAGCCCAACCGATCCGGGCTTCCGGAGGCGGGGCGGCAGTGGATTGCTGGCGATTTGATGCGACCCTTCCGTCATTCCGTAGGCCTGAATTACAGGAACCTGGAAGACGTCTTCCAGTTGTTGCATCACCCGCGGCGTCAGCGGTGCGGAAGACGTCCGGATGAACCGGAGAGGAATGCGGCGCAGCGCCTCGCGATCTTCCGGAACACATGACAACACCGCCTGATGGATGGTGGGAACCGCGGTGTACCAGGTAGGGCGCTCGCTCTCGAGCCACGAAAAGAATTGGTCCGCATCGAAGCCGGGAGAACAGACGACGCTGGCCCCGGCAAGCATCGACGATAGAAGCGCTCCCGCCAGTCCATGGATATGAAAGAGCGGCATCACATTCAGGCATCGGTCTTTTTCGGTGAGCTGCAGCGTTGCCGCGATATTTCCGGCCGACGCCAGGAGCGCGGCTTGGGACAAGTGCACCATTTTGGGTCGCGACGTCGTGCCGGAAGTGTGGAGCATCAATGCAGTATCGTCGTCCCCAGCGGCGGCGGAGCCTGCGGCAGATGGCGTCCATTCCGTCCAGTCCGTCCATTCCCTCCATGCGACGACAGGAAGAGAAAGTTTCTGCGCGGAGGCAATGGCCGGCGAGCTGGATCCGGGTTCGACGATGAGCGCTTTGGCTTTCAAATCCGAAAAATAGAAATCGAATTCCCGGGAGCGATAGGCTGGATTGAGGGGAGCGCAGGTAAAACCCGAGGCGATGGAAAGAAACGCGACGGCCATTTCGGGTCCGTTGGGAAGCACGACCGCGACAGGGTCGTTGCGCGACAAACCCATCGCGGTCAGTGTGTCCCTGACTCGATCCACACGATGAAGGAGTTGTCCGTAATGCAGCGGGGCGCGGCCAGGGGCGGCGATTGCGACGGCATCGGGAGTTTGCGCGGCCCTTTCCTGAAGCAGAGAATAAATGGTCAAGCTGGACAATCCTCGAAAGCAGTGTACATCGAGGTCGGAATGCGCAAGCATCCTCCGCGGGGCCACGAGCGGAACGATTTTGATTCCGGGGACTTCGACGCGCGCCTTTCTTTTGAAATCGATTCAAACCTTACCGAACGACAGACCGGGGCCCCGACGGTATGACCTGGATCGCGCCAAGTTGGTCAGTGCGCAGTGCAGGCAACGCGGACTTTGCCCTTTTCGAATTCGGCCTTTCGAATATCCGCGACCCGCGGGCGATTCCCCGTCTTATCCATTCTGCAGTAGCGTTGTCCAGCGGTCGCCACTCGTATCGGCGGGTTGGGCCTGGAGACCTTACTTCTCCTTTCGTTTTGGATTGATGTTCAGCACAAAACACTTCGGACAAAAGCCTACGCTATAGTAAATCGGAGCATTTTTCATGTCACTCCAGTACGTCGTCCCATTCTTGTATTCCACTTTGATTGTTTGTTCATGCCCGCAAGCATATTTCGTGATGACAGTCTTTTGCTTCGATCTCGGTGATTTGATTTTGATTTCTTCGCCGTCTCCCGACGGCATTACTTCGCATGGCACGCCATAGACATAACCAATCCAGCCAGCCAGCGGCTCGATTGCCGGTGTGCACCAGAGTCGCTTGGGATAGCCGAACTGCGCACGATAGCCATCCTCATGCTCGATGACCTTACCCCATAGGTTAATCTCGCCGTAGACGAGCCTGAAGGTCCAGAATAGATGTTGCTTATCTCATGTAGAAGTCTCGGCTTCTCCTTGTAGGCATAGATGCCACACATACACGTCAGGTGTGGTGCCTGCTCGCTGTGATCCTTCCGAAGGACCAAGGTGCCAATGGTCGAATACGGTTCACAGTGCGCTTCAATCTTCTCACGAGGCACGTAGATCGTGTCGTTACCAAGATTGGCAAGGAAGTGCGGGTACATGAAGTTCCATTGTCGCCAGCCGACGATGGGTTCTCGGACGATCACTACGCTGGCTCCTTGACTGGATCGGCTGGATGCTCGAACGGCACTTCTCTCTCTGGTACCGGTTCTTCCAGTGGCTCAACTTCGATGATTCTTAGTGGTTCACCTATCTGAGACATGCTGTACTCCTTTCATTATGATATGCGCCAGCCCGAGCATGACCTCGGAAAACCTGCACTGGCGCGCCCTCGAGAATGTTCGAAAAAGCGGGGCGCACACCTGAATTCCAGGATTCGAATTGCAGAATTCAGTTGTGCGCCCCCCTTTTCATCCCAGACAAAGAACACCATCCCCAAACCCCTTTAGGTTGCGCCGGGCATCTGCTTGGAATGATGGCGAGTGTGTAGCGTGTTAAACCTGACGAAGTCTTCGAGCGACACCATAGCGTAATGGGCCACGACGTTTTGGCCGCTGGCGACCCGTCTACGGCATTCCTCGTCAAACCTGGCGTGCGCCCCTTCCAGGCGGACGCGCGCCTGAGCGGGCGTGGCCGGTCCGGTAGCAGGGTCAAGCGACTTGTCGGCCTTAAACCCGTTCGGAAATACGCCCTTCTTCAAGATGCGCTTGATGTACAGTCTGACCAGCGGGCGCAGGAAAAAGGGGGTTTTCCGGACCTTCGACGGAGCCCCAGAAAGGATGATCGCCCCTTCTTCCAGGCCACCCGCCACATGCTCCACGACCTGGCCAGGCGACCATTTCCCCAGCGCGCGCGGCGTAGTCCAAGTCGCCGCTGATCTCTCCGCGGCCGCGGCAAGCTCGATAATGGCGGCGCGATTAGCCGCAAGCACATCATTGATATCAGCCATGGTATCTCCTTCGTGCTTTCCGCCTCAATGTGCGCACAGTAGCAGCCGGGCCGTGACGTGTCCCGAAGGATTTGTTAAGATTGGCCGAAAATTTAATGGCTAGCCGGGAAGTATTTCATTTCGACGAGTTCGCGCTGGACGTGGGAGAGCGGCGGCTGCTGCGCGGCAGCCGAAACCGTTCGCTTGTCACCGAAGGCCTACGATGTGCTGGTTGTGTTGGTGCGGCAGTCGGGGCGGTTGGTCACGAAGGACGAATTGCTGGCGCAGGTCTGGCCCGAGTCGTTTGTCGAAGAAGGCATTCTCAATGTTCACGTGGCAGCACTGCGCAAGGCGCTCGGCGACGACACGCGGCCTCCGGCCTACATCGAAACCGTCGTGCGGTCAGGGTATCGCTTCATCGCTGCAGTCAGGTTTGATTCGGGCGACGAGAAGCCATTCGCACCGAGCGCCGTGGCGCGTCCCGTCGAACTCTACGAGCTTGTCGGCCGCGGCCGGTCTCACCTGTTGTCAGGCTCGTACTTCGAACTGCCTGCCGCCGTGGACGCCTTTCGTTCCGCGATCGAGATCGATCCGACCTATGCACCGGCGCACGCCGGCCTGGCGCGCGCACGGTGCCTGCAGGCAGTGTTTCGCGCGGTGCCGCACCAGGAAGCGTTTACAGAGGCGAAAGCGTCTGCCTTGCGCGCGCTGGCGATGGACAGCGCCTCGGCGGACGCGCAAGTTGCCCTTGGCACCGTCCTTTTTCTCAGCGAGTGGGACTGGACGGCGGCGGAGCGCAGCCTGCAGCGTGCGCTCGAGATCAATCCGGATCACACCGAGGCGCTCCTGCAGTATGGGTCGCTACAGGAAGCGCTCGGACGGCTCGACGATGGGCTGCGATGCAAGCAGCAGGCGCTCGCACGCGATCCGCGATCGCCCGGCGTTCTGGTGCAGATCGCCATCTCGTATTGGCATCAGCGGAAGTACGACGAGACGCAAGTCTGGGCTCGGCGAGCTCTTGAGATCGACCCGAAGCATGTGCTGGCGAGCCAATTCATTACGAACGTCTATTGGAAGATCGGGGACGTCAATAGATTCGCGGCCTGGACCGTCCAGCCAGGCCATCGCGTGGGGCTTTCCCGAAGAGAGAGTGGCGGTGATGAAGCAGGTCACCGCGGACATGCAGCAGGTGTACGCGACGGCCGGCCTCTCCGGGGTGAGCAGATTCATGGTGGATCAGATAACGAACCCGCAACTGGACTTCGACGTCTTGCTGAAGATGGCATTCTTTCGCGCCGTTCTGTATGGGGCAGCAGGCCGGCTCGATGAAGCGTTCGACTGCCTTGATCAGGCCATCGCGTACCGCGACCCAGCACTCGTTCACCTGGCGGTCGCACCGGATTGGGACAGCCTGCGAGCTGACCCGCGGTTCGCAGAACGCCTGCGATCGATGGCGCTTCCTTCGGTCGGCCATGACAACAACATCGGCAATGCATAGCTAAATGACGAAAGGTCAAGATCCTCGCGATTCCCGGCAGTCCCGCAATGTCGGCGTTTTTGTACCGAAGTTTTGTCCGAAGTAATAATCTACCGTTCCATGAATCGAAGACAAATGCTCTGGAAATCCACGTAACTGACAGATAACGCGTGGCATTCTAGGAAGATCCCAGCGCGATAATAAAACGTGAATCCCCAATCCGGCCAGATTCTGGACTTCGCGGCCAATCCTCTGCTTGAGGCTTCGCCGCGCATTCATCGTTGGACGGAGGCCGACCAGCCGTGGCTGTTCCTGGCCGCATGTCTCGAGTGGAAACGCTACAAAGAAGAAGGTCCCGGCAAACAGGAGACCTCGATATTCAGCAGGTGCTCTCGTCCCCCTGCTTTTTTGCCTGATCGGCTTGCTATCGACGTTTGGTGTTGGTGCCAAGCCGGTCGATGGTCTGCCGGGTTTTTCGCGCGAGGTCTCTCGCCCTTTGCATCACATCCGCATCATTTTTAAAGACCCACCATGAGTCCCGGCATTCTTCGCAGTTTTGAAAGTGGTGCCGTTGCACTGCATCCAAATTTGGGGTTCCGTACGCCAACTCCTTCAGCAGTTCCAGCGACAGGTGCAACTCCCAATCATCAGCCATGGGTTTTTACCGGCTCCGCCCCAAAGAATCTGCACGCCAAGGGCCGGTAGAAAACCGAGCGTGTAACTTCATTCAAACAATGGACGCTCAGACCAGGTGGTAGCGGAATTCCTCCATGATCCGGTAGGAAAGGGCCAGTGGGTTGAGAGAAAATCCTCAGCTGATAAGCCACGGATTGATCGGATTTAACGGATGAGAGCGCATTCACAGACTGTTTAATGCGCCCATCATCCGTTCAATCCGTGGCTTATCCGAACCCCGGCCTCGGCTTGAGAAATCCGGACTACCGGCGTGCGAGGCGGGTCGCGACGAGTTGAAGTCCGTCCAGAGTCAGATTCGGGTCCACGATCTCAATAGATTTGGTTTCCTGACTGATGAACGGCGCCTGACCGCCAGTGCCGATGACGCGTGTACTTGCACCAAGCTCTTTCTTCATCCGGGCGATGATTCCGTCAACAAGATCAACGTAACCATAATACAAACCGCTCTGCATGCTCCCGATGGTCGAACTCCCGATGACATTCGCCGGCTTCTGAATTTCAATACGGGGCAGCCTTGCGGCGTGTTCGTAGAGAGCTTCCGCGGAAATGACGATCCCCGGCGCAATGACGCCACCACGGTACGCACCCTCAGACGTGATCGCATCAAATGTTGTCGCCGTCCCGAAATCGACCACAATGGCGGGCTTGCCATACCGGTGGACCGTAGCGACCGCATTTACGATACGATCGGCGCCGACCTCCCGCGGATCATCGTAGAGGACGGGAATACCAGCATTCTCATACGTGACAAACACAGGCTTGGCCGAGAAATAGGCGGTCACCATTTCGTGAAGCACCGGATCCAGCGGAGGGACGACCGAGGCGATGATCACGCGTCGGATTTTTGTGGCGTCGATTTTCTCATGGGCAAAAAGGTTACGGAGGAGAATTCCGTATTCATCCACCGTTCGTTCTTTCTGGGTCGACAACCGCCAATGCATGAGCATCTTGTCATTCGCGTCGTAAACACCAAACACCGTGTTCGTGTTACCGAGATCAATTGCTAAAAGCATAATCGCTTTTCACTCCCCGCGCAGCGCCGTTGCCCACTCATCAGCCGCACGTTATTCCCATGCCACGACATCCCCGCTGTAAACCTCGTCGATTCGGCCGCCTTTCTGCTCGATCTTCAAGGCGCCGAGAGGATTCAACCCACAGGTGACACCGGAAATTTTGCGGACGCCATCGTGAATCTCGATCTTTCGGCCATTTGCAAAGCTGGAAAAGCGCGTCCATTGGTCGATAATGCCGCGCGGTCCTTTGCGCTCGAAGTCCAGGTAGATGCTTTCGAACTCCTCGAGAAATTCCAACAAGATCTCGCTCCGGGATTGAATGCGGCCGGACGCAATTCGCAGGGACGTTGCGCGGCCTGCTATATCTTCTGGAAGACGCTCATGATTTGCATTGAGTCCGACGCCGATGATCATCGTTTTTACCAGATCGACTTCCGCCTGTATCTCGGACAGGATGCCGCAGAATTTTTTACCGCCGACCAGAAGATCATTAGGCCACTTGATATCGATGTCCAGGCCTGAATACCGTTCCACTGCGTTATGCATCGCGACCGCGGTAGCTAACGTGAATAAGGGAGCCAGACTCGGCGGCGCCTTAGGAAAAAGCACCATGGAAAAATAAATCCCGGCTTCGCGCTCGGAATGCCAGCTCCGTCCGAGGCGGCCTCGCCCTGCGGTTTGGGACTCCGCGATGACGACCGTCCCATCCGAGACTTTCCGGCCGTGAGCGATCAACCGGCCAGAGAACAAGTTCGTCGAATCGACGTCATAGAAGTGGTACAGATTTCTTCCCAGAATCCTCGTCCGGAGACGCGGCCGGATCAGCTGCGGCAGGAGAACGTCTGGCAGGCGAACCAGTCTGTAGCCCGTGAACAATTCACCGCGTATTTCGATACCGGCGGCTCGTAGCTTGTCGATCCAGCGCACAAGCGTGGAATGGGAAACGCCTAGATCCCTGGCCAACTTTTCGCCCGAAACGGTAAGCATCATGTTCTGCATGAGGGCAAAGAGAAGCTCGTCGAGCTTTCGGTCCATGGATTATTCAGGCGTTACGCGGAGGTGAATATCGACCGCAGCGACAGAATGCGTGAGAGCGCCAATTGAAATGTAATCGACACCGGCTTCCGCGAAGCTGCGGACTGTTTCGAGTTCGATACCGCCGGAAGATTCAAGCGGAACACGACCGGCTACAAGTTTCACCGCCTGACTGGTCGTTTCGGGAGTGAAATTGTCTAGAAGAATGACATCCGCGCCGCTGTTTATTGCGGTGTTCAGCTCATCCAGATTCCGGACCTCCACCTCGATCTTGACGAGATGACCGAGATGAGCCCGAGCTGCCTGAACAGCCTTTTCTACAGATGCATGGAAGGCGAGATGGTTATTCTTGATCAGAACACCATCGAACAGTCCCATACGATGATTCATTCCGCCGCCGCAGGTCACTGCATATTTATCGAGGATTCGAAGGCCCGGTACGGTTTTCCGTGTGTCGACAATCCGGGCGAGCGTACCCTGGATCCGGTCGACGTACCGTCGCGTGACGGTCGCAATACCGCACATGCGCTGCAGGAGATTAAGCGATGTCCGCTCTGCCGTGAGGATCGAGCGGGCTGAACCTCGCATTTCGGCAACGGCCGTACCGGTGCCGACGGATGCCCCTTCAGGTACAAGGGCCTTGAACTCGAGAGACGGATCGACAAGCCGCACGATCTGTTCAATGACTGGAATTCCGGAAACAACCAACCCCTGTTTGGTCGTATACCGCGCCCGTGCCCGTGAGTCCGGTGGTATGACCGCACGGGACGTGATATCACCCGACCCGACGTCCTCACGGAGAGCCGCCAGCAGGGCCGCCTCAATCAGCTGCAGATCTATAGATGTCATCGAGATTTCCAAGCGAGACTGGTACCGGCGGTTCCCTGTAGGGGCGGTCACAGACCGCCCCTACAGAAAAACTGCATGGTCCCGATTCATCTGCGTCAGCCCAGCCGGTTCAGACCTTCAGCCAGCTTTGCGGCCTGGTCCTGGTAATCCGTCAACCGGCGGCGGTTTTCTTCCACCACTTCTTTAGGCGCGCGCTCGACAAAGCTGGATTGCGATAACTTGCGCTGGAGATTGTCAATTTCCCGCTGTGCCTTTTCCAGTTCGCGCTTCAGGCGCGTGCGCTCTACTTCAACGTCGATCAGACCGGCAAGCGGAACTTCGAGCGCCAGACTGCCCGCCACCGCGCGGGCCGCCAGCTTGTCGTCACTCAACCGGGAAACAACTTCGAGCTGACTGACCTGAGCCAACCTGAAGATGTAGTCTCGAGCGTCCGCCAGAAGCTGCGTCAAATCTGGATCCGAAGTGGCAATCCGAACCGGTACGGTCTGCTTCGCATCGACGTTCATTTCCGAGCGAATGTTGCGCACTTTGACAATGATGTCCTGAACCAGAGCCATTGATATTTCGAGGTACTCCGGGAACATGGCCAGATCGAACTCCGGATACGGCGCAATCACGATCGATTCGCCCTTATGCGGAATGTTTTGCCAGAGCTCTTCCGTAATAAATGGCATGAAAGGATGGAGCAAACGCAGGGCGCTCTCGAACACATAAAGCAACGTGGACTTCGACCGCTCGGGATGCAGCTTGATCATCTCCAGATACCAGTCGCAGAACTCATGCCAGAAGAACGCGTAGATGTGGCGCGCGCCTTCATGCAGGTTATAAAGCTCGACCGAGCGATTCACTTCGTCCGTAGCGCGCGCCAGCCGCGACAAAATCCAGCGGTCGGCCAGCGATAGATCCGATTGCTGCAATTCCGACAGTGACGGCAATCGATCCGACTCGTCGACATGCCGGAAGATGAAGCGTGCCGCATTCCAGATTTTTGTGGAGAACGCGCGGTAGCTCTCGAGCAACTCGTCGGAAACCGCGATGTCGGTTCCAGGCGCCCCCATCCGTGCCAGAGCAAAGCGGACCGCGTCGGTTCCATACCGGTCACAGATCTCGAGCGGGTCGACAACGTTTCCTTTTGATTTCGACATCTTCTGCCGTTCGGCATCGCGAACGATGCCGGTGATGTACACGGCCCTGAAGGGAACATCGTTCATGAACTTCAGGCCGAACATCATCATGCGGGCGACCCAGAAGAAGATGATGTCGTATGCCGTAACAAGCAGAGTTGTCGGATAGAACGCTTTCAGATCGTCTGTTTGATCCGGCCAGCCGAGCGTTGAGAATGGCCAGAGTCCCGAACTGAACCACGTATCGAGGACATCCTGATCCTGGCGGATTTTTGCCGAGGAGCATTTCGGGCAGTGGCTGACATCGGTCCGCGAAACGATCATTTCGCCGCAGTCGTCACAATACCAGGCAGGGATGCGATGTCCCCACCACAACTGGCGCGAAATGCACCAGTCGCGGATGTTCCTCATCCACTGGAAATAGGTATTCGACCAATTTGCCGGAACGAATTCCGTCCGGCCTTGTTCGACAGCCGCAATCGCAGGCTCCGCGAGCGGCTTGATCTGAACAAACCACTGCGTCGACAGCAGCGGTTCGACGACGGTGTGGCAGCGCTGGCAATGTCCGACGTTATTCTTCAGCGACTCGGTGCGCACCAGCAGCCCCTGAGCGTCGAGGTCCTCCAGTACGCGCTTCCGGGCCTCTGCTCGATCGAGCCCCTGGTAAGGGCCGCCGGCCGCGGTGATCTTCGCGTCCTCGTCGATGATGCTGATCTGCTCGAGCCCATGCCGCTGGCCCATCTCAAAGTCGGCGGGATCATGAGCAGGTGTAACCTTGACGACGCCCGTACCGAATTCGAGGTCGACCAACGCATCTTCGATGAATGGAATTTCGCGACCCATCAACGGCAGGATGACGGATTGGCCCTGGTATTTCTTATATCGTTCGTCTTTCGGATTGACGGCAACGGCCGTATCGCCCAGCATCGTCTCCGGCCGCGTAGTGGCGACTTCGACGAAGCCGTCCGCCGTCCCTTTGATCGGATACTTGATGTAGTAGAGCTTCGAATCAACGGGTTCGTATATCGTCTCGAGATCGGACAAAGCCGTATGACATCGCGGACACCAATTGATCAGCCGCTTGCCGCGATAGATCAGCCCCTCTTCATACAAGCGGACAAAGACTTCGCGGACTGCGCGTGACAATCCCTCATCCAGCGTGAACCGCTCACGCGACCAATCGCATGAAGACCCGATCCGGCGAATCTGTTTCAGGATGATGCCGCCGTATTGTTCCTTCCATTGCCAGACGCGGCGAACGAACTTCTCGCGTCCCAGATCGTGGCGGGTCAGGCCTTCTTTCCGGAGTTCCCTTTCGACGACGTTCTGGGTGGCAATGCCGGCGTGATCCATTCCGGGGAGCCACAGCGTATTGAACCCCTGCATCCGTTTGCGGCGCACGATCACGTCATGAACCGTGTGGTTCAGCATATGCCCCATGTGCAACGAGCCCGTCACGTTGGGTGGAGGCATCATCATGACGAACGGCGGCTTTTGCGAAGCGGCATCGGCGCGGAAGAATCCCTTTGATTCCCACCATTGATACCAGCGGCTCTCGACTTCCTGCGCGTTATAAGTCTTCGGGAGTTCAGCTTTCATCGATTCGTTTCAGTTCCTCACGGAGAATCTTTTGCGTAATGTCCGGCACAATATCCCAGGCGATGCTCTCAATAACCTGCGTCGAAAGCTTTTGAATGACGCGGTCGGCAATGCGGTCCATATCCTCCTCAGACATCGCGGCAACCGGTTGCACGACCGGTTGTTCCTTAAAGATGGAGCTCAACCCCAGAAGATCTTCTTCTGGAGCAATGGGATCGGATACTGCAGACGAAACAACCGCTGCCGCTGCGGGCTCGGATGGCGCATGCTGCGGTTCGGCTACAGCTACAGCGACCGGCAATGGCTCGGGCTCGGGCGGGTTCGTTTCGCTTGCGCCCATCAGAACGGACTTGACCAGGTCGATCAGTGCACCGGGCTCAAAAGGTTTTGTGATGTTGGCTGTTGCTCCCGAACGTTTTGCCCGTTCTTCATCAAAGGCGTCGAATGCCCCCACCAGAAGAATCACAGGTGTCGCATTCAGAGACGAGTGATGTCGAACGTAGGCGCAGACTTCGTAACCGTTCTTGCCCGGCATATAGATGTCAGTCATCACAAGGTTTGGCTTAACTTCCTCCAAAGCTTTGATGGCCGCATCTCCGTTGCTGACCTCGACAATCTTGAAATCGGCATCCGCGAACGTATGTATCACGAGACGTCGAATCGTGGGACTGTCATCCGCTAGAAGAATCGTTTGTCGCATTCTGTGCTTAATCACTAAAAAAGGGCGGAACTGAGTCCGCCCCTTGAAGTTCCAGCTTGCGCACCGGCTAAGGGGACTTTTTTGCCGGCGCCGACGGCTTATCAACTATCTTCGGATCAATAGTAAACGTCGTGTTGTCATTTGCTGTACCGGGCCGCGTATTCGCATTGCTGCCTGTTCCTCCGCGGACGGGACCGGTAGTGTCAGCCGTCGCTTCTTCAGCCGTTGCAGTCGACGCTGCCGCCGTATCCGTCGAAACCGACGGACGCGGCTTGAGCGCCTACAAGCAGCTTGCCCAGAACACCGCTTGGCTCGACTCTGTTTTGTTGTTGTGCGCGGGCCAAAGCCACCGGATTCGGTTGCGGGATGGGCTCGTTCATAGCGATAAGCCGTTGTTTCGCCAGGGCTACACGATCCGAAAGCGGATGGTCGCTCACAATCCGCGAATAATAGATCGCTGCCTCCTTGTCGTTACCGACATGCTGCAACCCGTCGGCCAGGCCGAACAAGGTCTGAGGCATTCTGGAGTAATCCGGATACTTCGTCGCCACCTCGCGGTAGCGGCTCACTGCGGCAGGATAATCCTTGTGCGAAATAAAATAAAAGTTGCCGACGCCGGCGACACCATCCGCCAGGACTTCCTGGACCTGACGAAGTTTCTGCTTCGCCTCATCCATCAGAGGACTATCCGGATAAGTTTCGATAAACGATTTGAACTCGATCTCGGCAAGTTGCGCCTGAGTCGTATCGCGATCCGGCTTTTCCAGCCGCTTGATGTGAGTCATTGCGATCTTCATCTGGGCGTCATCAGCAAGTTCGGTCCCCGGGAAAAACGTAATGTAATCCTTGAAGTTGTTTTCTGCCTGCGTCAGTGCCGTCGACGTCGCTTCACGATAAAACGACTCGGCCATGGCGTATTTCGCCTGCGCGAGGAATTCACTGTCGGGATACGTACTGATTAAGGTTTGCAGGTCTAATCGTGCAACGGTGTATCTCGCTTTCTCGAGATCCTTCATCGCGCGTTCAAAGAGAACCCGGTCGGGCTCGTCTAAATTGCTGGTAGGTGCCTTGGTTTCGGCTCTTTTGCCGCAACTCAGCAAAAGCAAAAATAATGGGAGAAACGATAAAAACTTCCTCATTCGACCTCGATTTATTGCAGAAACGCCGGCTTGCGACGGCTCAGACGTACTGTCGATCATACCCGACTGACGCCGCTATTTCCAGGAGTTCCCTGACTTTTCCAGCAGGATCAGCCGATTGAAAGATGGCCGATCCGGAGACCAGGACCTGTGCCCCGGCCTTGACGACTTCCGGAATGGTGGCAGCATCGATTCCGCCATCGACTTCAATCGCGCAACCATAATTCCGCTCCTCGATCAACTTCCTGGCACGCTTGACCTTTTCGGCTGTGTAGGGAATGAACTTCTGCCCTCCAAAACCGGGATTGACGGTCATGATCAACAGCATATCGGCCACACCGAGCACATGTTCGACAGCCGACAGGGGAGTTGATGGAACAATTGAGACTCCGGCAAAAACGTTTCGTGAGCGAATTAAATTCAGGGTCCGGTCCAGGTGCACCGTCGCTTCGGCATGAACGGTCAATATAGACGCGCCCGCATCGACAAAATCAGGGATGTACTTGTCGGGATCAGAGATCATCAGATGGACGTCCAGAGGAAGCTTGGTTACCTTTCGGATCGCCCGGACGACCGGCGGACCGATTGTGATGTTGGGCACAAAGTGTCCGTCCATCACATCAACGTGCAGAAGATGAGCGCCGGCCTCTTCCACCTTCCTTATGTCTTCCCCAAGCGCTGCAAAGTTCGCCGAGAGTATCGAGGGCGCAATGCGAATGCTCACTGGCTCACGTCCAGAAAGATCACGTCAGGCTTCGTCAGGCGGTAACCGGCCTGAGGCTTCTGAAAGATCACGACACCGGGTTCGACGCCGGGATATTTGCGGTAATTCACCTTGCCGAGATGAAAACCTTCGGTTCGGACGCGGGCAGAGACCAGCTCGGCCGGCTTTCCGATCAAGTCCGGCATGATGAAATACTGGGCCGGCGGGCCGAGCGAGATCACGATATTGACCGAAGGATCCGCTCCCTCCTGCGTCCCGGGTTTGGGAGATTGATAAACCACTGTTGATGGTTCTCCATCTGGAGTGTGCGTGTAGACCGTGTTTCCAAGCATGAACCGGCGCTGCGCCAAGGTGAGCTGTGCGGCGCGAAGACTCGTACCTACGAGATTCGGAACGGCAAACCGTTGTTCGCCCAGGGACACGAGCACTTTAACGGTCCGATCTGCTTTCAGCCGGGTACCGCTGGAGGGAATCTGCTCCATCACTCTGCCCTCCGCAACCGAAGAGCTGAACCGCGAACTCGTGACCTTAAGTTTCAAACCGCCATTTCGTAGAATCTGTTCGGCTTCTTCCTTCGTTTTGCCCACGAGCTTCGGAACTTCGACTTCCTTGCCGCGGATGGCAAACCGCATCGCCGTCAGCGCGCTCACCAGGCCTGCAACGGTCAAGATTGCGACCATGAAGATCATGCCCGACCACCGCGAAAATTGGTTCTGCGGCTTTGGCTCGCGCACTTCTACGGTTTCAATCTGAGGTTCATCCATATCGCTCATTATCCATCATAGGTTCAAATTTTTCACCGGCTTGGATGCGTGCACCATTCGCAAAGTCCGTGCCCGAAACCGGCTTTGCGATTTTCCGGCTGAATGGTCAGGATTTCAAGAATTGCGCCGTCACCGCACACTACATTCAACGCCCCTTTGGCTGGCTGAATAGTCCCTGGGGACGGATGGGAGAGTACCCGCATTCCTGCTTTCGCTTTCAGTACTTTGCAGACACTTCCGCGAAACTTCGTTACGGTTCCCGGCCACGGATTAAACGCCCTGACACGGTCCTGAATATGCCCGGCGGGCATCCGCCAATCAAGGAATCCGTCTTCCTTCTTCAGGATGGGCGCGTAACTCGCCGTTTCCGGGTCCTGGGGTTTCGCCTCTAAAGTGCCGTCCAGGACGCCCGCAACGGTTCTAGTCAACACCGGGGCTCCCATCGCCGCGAGCCGATCGTAGAGCTGGTTGGCGGTTTCTTCGGGCCCGATTTCGGTCTCATCGCAGAGATACACGGGACCGGTATCCAGACCTTCGTCCAGCAGCATCGTGCAAACTCCGGTTTTCGAATCTCCATTTGCGACAGCCCAATGCACCGGGGCCGCACCGCGATACCTGGGAAGAAGCGATCCGTGCAGATTGATGCAGCCGTATCCGGGAAACTGCAGAAGCCATCGCGGAAGGATCTTTCCGTACGCCACGACAACGACGAGATCGGGCGCAAGAGCCGAAACGAGCTGCCTCGTTTCATCGGTCTTCAACGACGCCGGTTGATGGACCGGCAATTTGAGTTCACAGGCAAGCTTTTTGACCGGCGATGATTGCAGCGCCTGACCGCGCCCACCCGGCTTATCGGGTTGGGTGATTACGCCGTTAATCTTGTAGCCTTTTTCGAACAACTGGCGAAGGGACGGAACCGCGAACGTTGCGGTGCCCATGAAGACGAGGTTTATTCCCACTTGCCCTGGCGCATCAATTTTTTGATCCGCCTTTTAATCATGTCGCGCTTGATGAAGCTCAGATGGTCGAGGAAGAATTTACCGTCGAGGTGATCCATTTCGTGACAGAAGGCTCGAGCCAGCAGGTCGGCACCTTCGATGACAACCTCTTTTCCATTGAGATCCACTCCGCTCAGCACAACTTTTTTCGGACGCACCACCGTTGCGGAGAATCCAGGAATGCTCAGGCAGCCCTCTTCTTCGTATTGCTCGCCATCGGTCTGGACAATCTGAGGATTGACGATTGTGAACAGATGATCCTTCTTCTCACCGGAAGAGGTATCCGTAACCATGATGCGTTTCGCAACGCCGATCTGAGGCGCGGCCAGACCAACACCCGGCGCCTTGTACATGGTTTCGATCATGTCCTGCACGAGCTTGAGATCGTCGCCGCTGATGTTGGTAACGGGGTCCGACGGCTTTTCCAGCACCTCGGAACCCCAGAGCACAATCGGCCGTATCATACAGCCCCATTATAAATGCGAGTCACACAGAATTGATGTCTCCCTGCAAATTTCGTCAACCGTAAGCCGGTTGAACATAGGAGATTTGGCAGGTGGATTCACTGCCAAATATCCGTTGACTTCCCCGGTGCGCAGTATAAAACTTACGCAAAATTTACCGAGTTACATTGGCGAACAAAACTACTTGGGGGGAAATCCATGCGAGGACTCTGCATCACCGGGCTGATTGCTTGTCTGCTTTTGGCTACTGCCGGTTTCGCGCAAGAAGGAATCAATGCAACCTTGAGCGGAACTGTAGCGGACCCGACGGGAGCCTTGATCCCGGGCGTCGAAGTGACGGCGAAAAACACCGCCACTGGAGTTGCTTCGACCGCAATTACGAATGAAACAGGAACCTACCGCTTTCCGAGTCTTCAGCCAGGATCTTACGAAGCGACCGCCGTCTTGACGGGTTTTTCGACCCAAAGCTTTCGTCTGGCGCTGGGCACCTCTCAACAGATCCGGCAGAACTTTACCTTACAGGTTGGAACGGTGGCGCAGGCCGTAGAAGTAACGGCAGCCGCGGATGCACTACTGACGGCGGCTACCGCTTCGGTCGGCACGGTTCTTCCGGCGAGCCAGGTTGTTGATCTGCCATTGGTGGGCCGTAATGTGATGGACCTGGTAACGAGCACGATGCCGGGCGTCATCGGCAACGGCACCGCGAGCACGACATTTGGCGGAGTTTCGGCCAATGCCTCGGCAAATGTCGGCATCTCGCTCGATGGCGTCACAATGAATACCGGCCGGCATACCCAGGGGCTGAAGCCCACCTTCTTCGTCAATCCCGACCTCGTGGATGAAATGCGAGTCGTCGTTGCCCCTGTTGACGTCGAGGGCCGTGGCGCCGCGCAAATTCAGATGCGCGCAAGGAGCGGAACCAACCAGTTTCGGGGTGCCGCAACGTGGAACGTCCGCAACTCCAAGCTGAACGCCGCGGCGTGGAACGACAACAGACTTGGGACGAACCCGATCTGGTACAACCGGCAACAATCAACCGCGAGCCTGGGCGGCCCGATCTTCAAAAACAAGACGTTCTTTTTCGCTCTTTACGATCGGCAAGACCAGCTTCAGAAGCAAAGCACCGATTCGGTGGTGCTGACACCGACGGCGCGGCAAGGTATCTTCAGGTTCTTTCCTGGAGTGAACAACGGGAACGCCGACGTTATTGCCAACGGTACAGGGGCGACGCGAACCGTTCCAGTTGTCGACAAGCTTGGAAATCCGCTGAGCCCGGCGCAGGTCGGTGCGACTGGCCCACTGCAAACCTTCAACGTTTTCGGTGATGCACTCAATCCCGGGGATCCGTTCCGCAAAGGTTTCGATTCGACCGGTAACATCGCAAAAATCATTCAGGCCATGCCGTTGCCCAACGCATACGACGGCGCGGGCTCGATCGGCGGCGTTCCCGTCGATGGGCTGAATACCGCGGTGATTCGATGGGTGCGGCGTACCACGGGAGTTTCTCCTGGCGGAACCGGAGAAGTCATCGATGCTTACAATCGGCGGCAGATCAATATCAAGATCGATCACAACTTCAGTCAAAAACACCGATTGAGCGGAACGTGGGTTCGCGAAAGCCACTATAGCGACAACAACGATACGGCGCCCTGGCCGACTGGATATCCCGGAGAGATCCGCGAAGACCCCACGAGTGCGTACGTTGAATTTCACATCAACGCTCTCGCCGAATCTTCTGAACGAGGCCCGTTATGCCTACCGCTCGACCAGCTTGCAGTGGACGGCCGCGATCGAGACGCCGGGAGTGAAGGACAAAGCTCTCAGCTTCCTGCCGGTGATCAATGGATATCCTGTCTACATCCGGCCGGCGATGTTCCCGAATCATGTGGTCGGATCCAGTGGCGACTTCGGGAATACCAGCCCGCTCACGACCTACTCCGATACGCTGAGCTGGACGCACGGAGCGCACGCGATCAAAGGCGGCATTGAGTTCCGTTATGCTTACACTGCCGGATATCAGCCGACGCCCGTAACCACTCCGACGCTGGGCCTCATCCCGACGGTCTGTGGACAGGTTGGTTGTTCAACCACCGGCGCCGTCGGTAATGTCGCCGTCACCGGTGTCGATAAGGTTCCCGGGCATGCTGACGAACAACATTACGCTCGCGCAGAACATGTTGGCTTTCCTCTCCGGATCGGTCGCGGCTGTGTCGCAGCGGTTTGAGACCTGGGAACCCACCGACACGCAGTTCCTCGACTACAAGACCTCGTATCACCATCCGGGCCAGCCGGAGGGAACGAGAGGAAAAATCCGCGAGAACCACCAGAACGAATTTAACTGGTTCTTGAAAGACGACTGGAAGGTCCGGCCGAATTTTACTGTGAATCTCGGAATACGCTGGGATCTCTTCCGCGTTCCAGACTTCAGAAGCGCAACCGGCCATTTCTGGTCGCGCGGCCCCATCGACGGCAATGCCGGCTACTTCGGCATATCGGGCCGCTCATTCAATGAAGCGTTCCACAACGGGGGCCAGACGAAAGCGAGTCCCACCCAGATGGTTCTGATCGGCACGGATTCCAAATACCCCAATCTGGGAATCTGGCCAAGCGACAGAAACAATTTTGCGCCGGCGATCGGTTTTGCGTGGTCGCCAGGTTTTGCCGGAAGGGACAAGACGACGATCCGCGGGGGCTATCAGATCTCCTACCTGCTGCCGGGAAATAGCCTTTCATGGATCGATAATGATGCGGGACGCCTGCCGGGTATCGAATACAGCGCCACGGATTCGGGCGGTTCGGCGTACCGCGACCTGACGGGCCTCGCCTTCCCGCTGGCATATCCGTCGAGCATTCCTGATGTCGTGACTGCCCTTCCCACGGATCGTTCGACTGCAGTGTCGTTTTTTGCTCCGGACTATGTTTCGCCTTATGTTCAAACTTTCACGCTCGGCGTAACCCGCTCGCTGCCGTCCAACATGATACTCGACGTGAAATACGTCGGCACCCGAGGCGTGAAGCTCCATTCATCGATCAACTACAACGAACCGGACTTTCAATACAACGGTTTGCTCCAGGCCTTGACCATCACGCGAGCCGGCGGAAACGCACCGATGTTTGACCAGATGCTGAATGGCCTGAACTTCGGAACGGGCATCGGCGTGGTTGGTCGCGACGTCACGGGCTCCGAAGCCCTGCGCCGGCACTCGTCATTCCGGGCGGATATCGCCAACGGCAATTTCCGGAATGTAGCGAACACGCTGAATACTGCCAATATCGGCGTCACTGTTCCTGCGGGCCAGACGATTGCGGGCGGGACACTGCGCTCCAGCGGGTTGTTCCCGGAAAACTTCATTACGGCTAATCCGCAATTCTCGACCATGGAGATGCGGAACAACTCTGACAACTCGACCTATCATTCCATGGAAACGCAGCTCACCATGCGGCCGAAACACGGAATAACCTATCAGGCAACCTGGACGTGGAGCCGCGCTACCGGAGTGGCGCCACCGACAGCGGATGGCGGCGGCACGACTGAAGTCTATCGGGATTTCATGAACCGGCACGCCGACTACACCGTCGGAAGCTTCCAGCGGACGCATAACTTCCGCGGCTACGCCACATTCGAACTGCCCTTTGGGCCAGGCAGATTCCTGGGTGGAAAGAGCGGCGGCGTCTTCGCCCGCGTCATCGAAGGATGGCAGCTTGGCACAATCTTCGACTTCTCGACGGGAGCGCCGTTGAACGTCGTCGCCACTACGACCATCAATCGAACAGGAACGCCGGATATCGTCGGCGACTTCCCGCGAAAGGGAAAGGTTGTCTGGGGTAACCCGTTTGGAAATTTCTTCTCGCAACCACTCTTTTCAGTGCAGGATCCGGCTTGTGCCCAGGTCGCATCAGGTCTTACGCAATTCTGTACGAACAGAGCGGTCTCGACCGACGCTGCCGGCAAGAACATCATCCTGCAAAATGCCGCGCCCGGGCAGCTCGGCACACTCGGCTTGAATCCGCTTTACGGACCCGGCACCTGGAATTTCGATGCCAACCTTCAAAAGAAGGTCCGGATCGGGGAATCGCGCAGCCTGGCCTTCCGCCTCGATGCCCGCGATATCCTCAATCACCCGACGCCGGGCAGTCCGAACTTGAACATTAACTCCGGAACGTTCGGACAGATCACCACAAAGACCGGTAGCCGGTCACTCGCAGGCCAGATGCGCCTCGAGTTCTAGCCCCGTTATAGCCCGGGTTTCTGATAAGCCACGGATTGAACGGATTTAACGGATTGGGCGCATTAAACAGTGTGTGAATGCGCCCAATCCGTTAAATCCGTTCAATCCGTGGCTTATCCATCGTTGGGCAAAGGCTCATGAGAAATGAGCCTAATAATTCCGAAGCTGGGCCAGGTACCCTTCGAGGTTTCTCTGCGTTTCGCCGACAGAATCGCCGCCGAATTTTTCAAGGAAGGCGCCGGCTATTACCAGAGCGACCATCGTTTCTCCGATGACGCCGGCGGCGGGGACGGTACAGGTATCGGACCTCTCGTGCTGAGCCAGAAAGGGCTCTTTCGAAATCATGTCCACCGAGCGGAGCGCCTTCTTCAACGTCGGTATGGGCTTGAGATACCCGACAACCCGAACCTCTTCTCCGTTGGTGATCCCGCCTTCGATACCTCCCGCCCGATTACTCAAGTGGTAAAAGCGTCGCTGGTTGCTATCGTAAGCAATCTCGTCGTGCGCCTGGGAGCCCCTGCTGTAAGCAATGCGAACACCCTGGCCGATTTCCACCGCTTTGACGGCGTTAACGCACATGATCGCCTGCGCCAGTTTCCCGTCCAGCCGGGTTTCCCAGCCGGTATGCGAACCGAGCCCTAAAGGAACGCCTCGGGCAACCACTTCGAATGTGCCGCCAATGGTATCGCCGTCTTTCTGGGCCTTTTCGATTTCACTGACCATCTGTTTCCCGATCTCGGGATCGATGCAGCGTACGACCTCGTCATCCCGGATCGCCTCCAGCTGCTCCCAGGAAACCGTGAAGTCGTCAGGCAGCCGGGCCGCGCCAATTGCAGTGGTGTGGCTGAGGACCTCGATGCCGAAATGCTGCAGGAAAACCTTGGCCAGTCCACCGCACGCCACTCGAGCCGCCGTCTCGCGCGCACTGGACCGTTCGAGGATGTTGCGGGCATCCGTGTGGTTATATTTAAGAGAGCCAGCGAGATCCGTATGGCCGGGCCGCGGCCGGGTGACTCTCCGTTTGGCAGCTGCGTCGCTCAGGACTTCGCGCGCGGACATAATTTCTTCCCAGTTCGGCCAGTCCCGGTTCTCGATCATCATTGAGATGGGGCTGCCGATGGTCTTGCCGTGCCGCACTCCGGAAAGGAACCGAACCTGATCCTTTTCGATCTTCATGCGACCTCCCCGGCCGTAGCCGCCCTGGCGGCGCCGGAGTTCATGATCGATGAAGTCAAAATCGACGGGAAGATGCGCCGGAAGGCCCTCCACCAGGGCTATGAGGGCGGGTCCGTGAGACTCGCCGGCCGTTCTAAAGCTCAGCATACGTTGAGTATAGCTGAATTTTCCGCTACGATGGCCTCGATGCCTCTTTCTCCGAAAGCTGCCATTAAGGAAGTACAGGACCTGTCCTTCCTGACAGGCAAGGCTTTCGCCTCCATGTTCCGTCGGCCTTTTTACGTACGCGACATCCTCATGCAGATGGATCTCATCGGCGTCGGATCGCTTACTGTTGTTATGTTGACAGGCTTCTTCACCGGAGCGGTTCTGACGTTGCAGACGTCAAAGACGCTCTCCCAATTCGGCGCCGTCGGCTTCACCGGCGGACTGGTTTCCGTTTCGCTCGTTCGCGAACTGGGCCCGGTTCTCGCCGCCTTGATGGTTGCCGGCCGCGTTGGCTCCGGAATGGCATCTGAATTAGGGTCGATGCTGGTGACCGAACAGATCAATGCCATGCGCGCGTTAGGTACAGACCCTATCAAAAAACTCGTTGTGCCTCGCGTCCTCGCGACAATTGCCATGCTTCCTGTGCTGACTATTGTCGCCGATGCCATCGGCATTGGCGGCGGGCTCTCTATAGCCGTTCTCATCCTGCATATCACTCCGAATCTGTACCTGAGCCGGGCCTGGGACGCTCTCAAATACATGGACCTTTTTGGAGGTCTGCTGAAGCCTCTTGTCTTTGGCGGCACACTTGCAGTCGTCAGTTGCTATTGCGGCCTGCGAACTTATGGAGGAACCCAGGGCGTCGGCCGTTCGACCACCCAGGCAGTAGTGGCGTCTTCCGTTCTGATTCTGATCTTCGACCTGTTCTTGACGCGCGTGATCCTGCAATACACCAGATGAGCGACCAGGGACCGATGCAACCGGTGGTGGAGCTGCGGGATGTCGTCAAATACTACGCCGCCGACAAGCCCGTTTTAGACGGCGTGTCGTTCCGCATTTTCAGGGGCGAAACGAAAATCATCATTGGCGCAAGCGGTTCCGGCAAGTCCACTATCCTGAAGCTGATCATGGGACTGGATAAGGTCGACGAGGGACAGATTCTTGTCGACGGCGAAGACATTAGTCGCATGAGCGAACAGCAGCTCGTGGCCGTTCGCCAGAAAATCGGGATGGTGTTTCAGGAATCGGCGCTCTTCGATTCTTTGAGCGTTCGGGAGAACGTTGCCTACCGCCTCTATGAACTGGGCGTGAACGAGAATGAAATCGATAGCAGAGTCCGGGAGAGCCTTGGCTTTGTGGGACTCGAGGCGGCGATTGACAAAATGCCGTCCGAGTTGTCAGGAGGAATGAAACGGCGTGTCGCCCTCGCCCGCGCCTTGATCGGAGAGCCGGGTATCATGTTATATGACGAACCGACGGCGGGGCTCGATCCGATCACTTCGAAAAAGATAAATGAACTCATCATCGCATTGCGGGATACCAAGCAAGTCACGGCCGTTTTCGTCACCCACCGCATGCGTGATGCGTTCACACTGGCAACCGAATACGCAATCAACGGCGGGGAGCAGATTCGTTTTCAGACAGAAGGCAATTTTCTCTGCATCGCGAATACAAGATTTCTCATGCTTCGCGACGGAAAAATCGTTTTCGAGGGGCCGGATGAAGTGCTGCGTAAATCCGAGGACGACTACATACAACGCTTCCTGAAATGAGAGGAGAACAATAATGGCCCAACGTCGATCACTGGCCTGGACTGAATTGCGAGTGGGCATACTCGTCATCACCAGCTTTGCCCTGCTCGCGCTGGCCATTTTTTACATCAGCGGTCAGTCCGGATTTTTTGTGCCGAAATACACAATCACCGCCTATTTCCAGAATGCAAACAACCTCCGGAATGGAGCGGAAGTCTCGCTCGAAGGCGTGACGATCGGCAATGTGGACAGCGTCGCCATTTCCAGGCAACCCGACCCGAATAAGGCGGTCGAAGCCGTTTTGAGAATCGACTCGCGCTATCAGAATATTATTCGAACGGATTCCAAGGTTTCCATATCGACCATCGGATTACTCGGCGACAGCAAGATCGACATCAGTCGCGGTACGGAGGAAGGGAAAATCATTCCAGATGGAGGCTTCATCCAAGGGACAGAAGAAGGTGATATCCGCAAGATCGTTCAGGGAACGAACGACTTCATCGCCAATCTGCAAGTCCTCAGCGAGGATTTCAAGAAAATTGCCGACCGCGTGGAACAAGGCGAAGGCACGCTCGGTCAGTTTCTAGTCAACAAATCCGTTTATGACAACGCGAATGCGGTGGTTCGCGAAGCCAATACGCTGGTTCATGACGCGCGAACAGGTCCGGGAACGATGGGACGTCTTATCTCGGATGATGCGTTATATACAAAAATCATGCAGATCGGCGATCGGGTCGATTTGCTGGTTAAGAAAGTCGAAAGCGGCAATGGCACAGTCGGCAAGTTCGTGAATGACCCGACGCTATATAATCGAGTCGACAGCCTCACGGCAAAAGTCGAGAACATCACCGACCGGATCGACCGTGGCGAAGGAACTCTCGGAAAGCTCCTGTCGAAAGACGATGCGCTGTATAACGATTTCCGCAACGGTGTCACGAAATTCAACGCCCTTGTCGATTCGGTGCAAAAAGGCGAAGGAAGTGCTGGTAAATTCATCCGCGACCCGGCCTTGTTCAACAGCTTGAACGAGACAACGTCAGAGATTCAGAAATTGATTTATGATTTTAGACAGAATCCAAAAAAGTTCTTAACCATCAATTTCAAATTGTTTTAGGAAATGCATGAGCACCGAGATCAAAAAAAAGCTTGAAGAAGAGATCCAGACGCTTGAAAAAGAATTACGTGAGGAATTGCCGAGAGCGCTGAAGACGGCTGCGGCCCTCGGAGATCTCAGCGAAAATGCGGATTATCAGGCGGCCCGCGAACGCCAGGATTTTGTCCGCGTTCGCCTGGGACAGCTCAAACAAAGGCTGGCGGATCTTTCAATGATCAATTTTGATAAGATTCCGCGGGACCGGATTTCACTTGGTTCCAAAGTAGTCCTCCTCGACGTAGACAAGAACGAAAAGGTCACTTACAAGCTGGTAACCAGCGAAGATGCGAATGCTCCAGCTGGACTGATCTCAACGACTTCGCCCATCGGGCGCAGCCTTTTAAATAAGCGTGAAGGGGAGAGTGTCGAAGTCAAGATCCCGTCGGGGACGCGGAACTTCGAAATCATCAGCTTCACGACAATGCATGACAGCCAGTAAAAACGAGTCCAGAGCCATTACGGGCCGCATCGGCGCAGGCGGCAAGCGAGTTGTCGATTCCATCGTCAATCTGCTTGCAAGCCTCAACGTCCACCCGAATATCCTGACCCTTATCGGAATGCTGATCAACATCGGCGCGATGATTCTCTTCTATAAAGGGATCTTCCGATGGGCGGCGCTGGTGGTCATCTTCGCCGGCATTTTCGACATCGTCGACGGCGAAGTCGCCCGGCGCACAAACCGTGTCACAAAGTTCGGCGCCTTCTTCGATTCCGTCATTGACCGCTATTCGGATGTGCTGTTGCTTCTCGGTCTGATCGCGTGGTACGCGCGAATCAACCGGATTCAGTATGTCTGGCTGACCGGACTCTGCCTGATCGGCTCGACTCTCACGAGTTATACGCGCGCCAGGGCGGAATCGCTGATTCCTGCCTGCAAGGTGGGATTTCTCGAAAGACCCGAACGCATTGTGTTGCTGGTTATCGGCGCTTTGTGGGACAGGATGGCAGCAGCACTCTGGGTGATGGCCATCCTTTCGAATTGGACCGTGTCTCAGAGGATCTGGTACACCTGGCGGGAACTTTCCGCCATGGAGCGGCGGGCCCGCGTCACATCATAGCTGATCTTGTTGACGTGAACGTCCTTCGGCAGCTTCAGGTCGAAAACCGAATCCGGAATGGCGCTACCCAGCTTGATATTTGAATACTTGTAGATGGCATAGTCGCCTCCCGTTTCGGTCACCTTGACCTGCAGCGATACGCCCTTCTGCTCATCCATCCAGAGCCGCACGGACCTGATGCCGGCCAGAGCGGCCTTTGGCGTCAGATCCAGCAGGGCCGCTTTTTTGCCGTCCACCACTTCTTCACCGGCGAACTGGACCTGGTAGGCATTTTTCAGATCCGAACTGGATTGCCCAAACCCGATCGCCATGAACTGGTCGACGACATTAGCGTGATTCCCCAATGAAAATTCCTGAACCTGCTTGATCATCGGTTGGTAGAAGAACCCCTTCCCCTTGTCGATCAGCAGATATTGAGGAGCTCGCTGCCCTTGGAAATCTCAAGCTTAAGCCGAGGTTCTTTCCCGGCGCGCACGTAATAAAGCCTTCCCGAAGCAACATCCTTTTCGTCGACGATGACCGTGACTTTTGTCCGCTCGAGGTTCGCGTCGACAGTTCGAAAGGTTTTTGCGATTTCGTCCATCTTCGCGAAGACCTGATCGAGAGTGGTTTGCGCCTGCAACGGCGGGGTCAGCCACATCAGACAAAACAGAGAGAAAAGTTTTGTGCTTTTTGTGCCTTTTGTGGCTAATTCTCTTCGTTTCATTTGCGGATTACCTCGCTACCCAGATCGAATACGCAACGAGAGCTCCCGCTGCGTCATAGACCGGTTCCGTACGCGAAATGGTGACAGGCTCGCCTAACTTCTCTTTGAGACGATCGACAGCGTCCTGCTCGGTCTTAACTTTGACGACCCATACGGGTTTTCCGTCATCATCCCGAGTCTGCCGGATGGCTTGATCCCAGGCGTGGATGCGCATGAAGTCGGGACGGTCGTCAAAAAAGGCGGGAGGCATGATGAAAATGAACGCGAGGATCACGACACAGATAATGTCGTATTGGACGGACCCTCGCTCAAACGACCAAAGTAAGAATCGTTTCATACACGCGATGGCGCAGACTTATCAGCGAGTTCGTTATCCGTGTCCCAGGGATCGTTGTCGCTGACAATCACACCATCACGCATCTCGATAAGCCGATCGGTATAAGTGACGAGTTCGGGGTTGTGAGTGACCAGGATGATTGTCTGCCGGAATCTTCGATTCAGTTCCCGGAACATATTCAACACAATTTCGGAATTTCTCGAATCCAGACTACCCGTCGGCTCGTCCGCCAGCAAAATTGCCGGTTTCGCCGCGAGCGCCCGCGCAATTGCAATACGCTGCTGCTCGCCGCCGGACAATTCGAAAGGTTTGCGGCCCATTTTATCTTCGATCATCAATAGCTGCAGAATCTCTGCCAAATGCTCATCGTGTGCCTTGGCGGTGCCATGGAGATAACGCGCAACATCGATGTTGCCGCGAGCAGTCAATGTCGGCAGCAGATTGAATTTCTGAAAAACGAACCCGATCTTGTCCCGCCGGATGCCGGTGAGCTCGGCATCATTCATTTCCGCGATGTCGCTGCCTTCGATCAGAACCTTACCGGACGTCGCTCTGGTCATTGCGCCCAGAATGTGCATCAGCGACGATTTTCCGCAACCTGACGGTCCCATGATTGCAGTCAGCTCGCCCTCGCGAACTCGTAGATTGATGCCTCGAAGAGCCTCGACGTCGATCTTCCCGACACGGTACGTCTTGCGGAGCCCGATAGTTTCCAGCAAAGTTTTCATTTATAAGGACCTAACTACAAATTTGTATCACAAATACTACTCATAGGCGAGCGCTTCGACCGGATCCTGACTTGCCGCCTTCAACGAAGGGTAAAAGGACCCGATAATGCCGCTAGCGATCGCGGAGACAGATGCGGCTACAATCCAAGTGGTTGTAATGTCCACAATAAGCGTGGGAAACACTGACGTAAGCACTCTTCGCAACAGGAAACTGGCGCCAATCCCAAAGATCACACCTAAGACGGAGATGACCGCCGCCTCCTCGAAGATTAGACCGACAATGAAAGCCTTCGATGCACCAAGGGAGCGAAGAATTCCAATCTCACGAGTTCGCTCGGTAACAGTCGTGTACATTGATAAAAAGATCACGAGAATACCGATACATAGCGCAACAAAGACCACGGCCTGCATGAAGGGCCGCAGACCCGTAATATTGGCGGACGTCATGAGCGTTAAAAATTGGTTGACGTCGCTGACATTGTAGCCTTGCAGCACTCCCTGGATTTCGCTCTTTACAGTTTTTACCAGCTCCGGGCTGTTCAGCTTCACGTAAAACATGCCAACACGGTCCGACTGCTGCCCCGTGACGGCGCTCAGCGTTTCTCGTGAGGTATAAACACGAGCCCCCTTACCCTGCTCCACAATACCGACGACTTTGAATTTGTGATTGAGCAGTTCGACCGTATCGCCGACTGCAGCGGGTTTAGATTTCGCCCACACGTTGTCGACGACGATTTCATCGAGACCACTAAAGGGTCTGCCTTGATGCCACGTAAGACCGCCGGTCACGTCATCAAACGATTTAGGTTCAATACCGAAGATCGTCTCAATGCCGTCCTGTGTGTTGATTTGAAGTTGAATGGGCGCTACCGCCTTGACCCCGGGAAGTTCGCGTAATTTGTCGGCGATCGACACCGGCATGGTGTTCCCCGACAGTTCCATGAACATCGAAGAACCCGCCGGCTGAACCATGATCTCGGCTCCCACTCCGACCGTCCGTTGTGCTTTCTCGCTGAGAATTCCGGTGACCAGGCCGACGATGACGATGATTAACGTCACCTCGAGAGTCACCGCCATAATACTGACAATCGAGCGGACAGGCCGTGCCGTCAAGCCCGAAATAATCATTTGCTTCTTCATATTTGCTGTACTGCCTTACTGTGCAACTTGCACGAGTTCGGATCCTTCCGGACGTTCAAGATTGAACGTGTTGTCCGGCAGTTTGTCGTTCAGCGCCGTCTTCTGGAACCCGATCTTCAACGTGTAGTCTTCGATAGGCCGCTGGATCACCACAGTTTCAGGGAATTGCAGGCCCCCGGCACTGTGATAATTCGAATATTCAACATCCGTTTCGATTCTGCCGTCCGGCAGAAATATCTGTTTCCGCGACACCTGAAAGTCATCGTTGCGGTCAAGCCAGAGCTTCTCGAGGGTTTGAACCTCTCGGCCGTCCCCGGAAACATCGATAAAAGTGAAAACGTAAAAACTGCGGCGCCCCTCGATCTGCTCATTGAACAAAAACTTCACCTGCTGCGGCGTCTTGTCTATGTAGGAACTGATATCGACAAACAAAGCGTCCAGTAAATGCTGAGGCCTCAGATTGGCAATTGGGCTCTTCGCGTTCAGGGGTGCACTCACGTCGCCGACAGCGAATTGATTTTTGACGGGAATCGAGACGCGATACTGATGACCATCGGAAACCATATCGAATATCGTCGAGGCGACTATCGGAGCCAGCACTTTGATCCGGATATTCTGCGGTCTGTCGACAAGTACATATCCCGTCGTCTGCCGGTATTCCGTCAGTACGCCATGCGAGCCGCCACCTGAAAAATCCAACGTGACGCTTCCCTTCAGCGTGTGGACCTGTTTGCTTTTGTCCTGCAGAGCCTGCAGCAAATCTTCTTTAGTTGCTGTCTTAGCCGGCAAAAGCCGCTGATCCTGCGGAATGACCCGCGTTCTCTTGATGCTGATACAACCGGCCAGCATCAGCGAGAACAGCAGGAATACAAATCCGAATTCTTGAACCGTTAAGTCTCACGCTTCAACGTTGGGGGTCCGGCGGCGTGCGAATGCAAAAAACACGAGCACGCTGGCCACGATCAAGAAAGCAATAGCCAGACCCAGTTTCCCGTAATTTCTCTGTACGAATTCGATCGCGGCCGGACCGTACATAACAGCCAGGATCCCCTCCGAAAAATAACGAATGCTGCGGCCGATCACGACTGCCGTGAGGAATTTCGGCCAGGAAATCCCGAAGGTACCCGCAGATAACACAAAAACCTTGAAAGGCATCGGCGGCGGCAGCAATGAAGGTATGATCACGGCCAGAATCCCATGCTTTTGATACCAGGCCTGGACTTTGGCCAGCCGTTCATCAGCGAAACTCTTGCGCAGAAAGGCTTCCCCCCCTTTACGGCCAACGGCATAAAGAAGCGAGCAGCCGATGAGGGACCCCAAAGTTGTCAGCAAAGCAAACTTGATCATGCTTTGTGGCTCATTCATTGCGAACGTCATCAGCAACACGTCATTAATTTCTGGTAAAGAAAAGAACGATGAATCGCATATTGCGAGAACCATTAGCCCAAAACCGCCATAGGGCAGCAAAGTAGTCCGGAGCCAGATGGAAATCGCTTCTAAATTCATCAATATAGCTGACTTGGGGAATCAACGGCCTGAGTCCGAGGCGATACACGCTAGACGGAACCGCATTGCGAGACCGAAAGTAAAATTGTAACATGCCGCGCCGCTCGCTTTTGCCGGTAAATTTCCCCCTCTTCACCATCTCTGCCCTCCTAACTATAGACACTCCCGGCGGTGCTTGGGACTCACACGGAAGATGCTGGCAGGCGAGGGGACGGCCTTTTCTGGTCTCTCCCAGTTAATTTCTTTTCGACGAAATAAGTACACGAATACCCTCTCGCGGAATTTCTTGACCTGTTTCCGAGACAGTCAGTCCAGGATTTTTTCGTGTGGTCTCCGTTGATCTGCACGAGTTGGCTTTGACCAACACGTGTTCGTCGCAATCTACACGTGTTCGTCACGATCGACGCCTGTTCGTCACGATCAACACGTGTTCGTCACGATCGACACGTGTTCGTCGCGATCGACACGTGTTCGTCGCGATCGACACGTGTTCGTCGCGATCGACACGTGTTCGTCGCGATCGACACGTGTTCGTCACGATCGACACGTGTTCGTCGCGATCGACACGTGTTCGTCACGATCGACACGTGTTCGTCACGATCGACACGTGTTCGTCGCGATCGACACGTGTTCGTCGCGATCGACACGCTGTTCGTCGCGATCGACACGCGTTCGTCGCGATCGACACCTGTTCGTCGCGATCGACACCTGTTCGTCGCGATCGACACGTGTTCGTCGCGATCGACACGTGTTCGTCGCGATCGACAGCTGTTCGTCACGATGAACACGTGTTCGTCGCGATCGACGCGTGTTCGTCGCGATCGACACGTGTTCGTCGCGATCGACACGTGTTCGTCCCGATCACGTCGTCCCGATCGACACGTGTTCGTCGCCGATCGACACGTGTTCGTCCCGATCGACACGTGTTCGTCCCGATCGACACGTGTTCGTCCCGATCGACACGTGTTCGTCCCGATCGACCACCTGCCGATTTGCAAAAAACTGGTTTGGGCTGCAACACGATAGTTTTTGCCCCGCACTAAGTCGCTCGCATTCAACAACTTAAAAAATGTTTCAGTCACTTTCCGTTCTGCGGGGATTTATAGAAGTATGGACCAAAAAAAAGGCCAACGATGGAGTTGAAAGGAAATGATCATGAGCATGTTGATGGAAATTCACACCTGCCGGATCTGGATAACATCTAGCCGCGCAGCAAGCTCACCAGCAACTTTCCTTCGGTTCCCATGGAGGTGCGTCGGATTCCAGGAGCGTTCTGCAACCCGGGCGGACCTGGCCAGGCCCCATGGCGACACGCCAGCTGACCGAAGCGGCGTAGACCTGCGACAGCCAGGGCTGCTCACGCGCCCGACGATCAGAGTCTTCGTCGTATGGCTCCTCCCCGGCGCGGCGTTTTAGCGAGGCGGGAATGCGGTTGGCCCGCCGTTCGGCCAACTCGCGCACTTCAACGTTCTCCGGAGGCCGTAAGGCAAAGAACTCAGGCTTTCCGTCGATACCGCGGCAATGATTTCCGAATCGTAAGCCAGACGGCAGCGCAGAGCGAATGGCAGCGAAAGAACCCACTGGCTAGGCGCGGTCTATGACCGCGCGTATTTCGTTGATTCCGGGTAAAGCGCGCGGGCATAGAGCACGCCTGCAATGGCTGGTTCGTGAGTCTGCAACACCCTCGAATCAGGTGCCGCGAAGCGGCCCACTGATTCATTACGGACTGAACTAGTTGCAGTCAGCCGATCCTGGAGAAAAGACCAAAGGGACCTCATCTGAGAGAAAAACCGTTAAGCTGTGTGCATGCGGCTTGGAATTGATTTTGGTACAACTCGTACAATTGTGGCCGTAGCCGACCGCGGCAATTATCCGGTTGTCAGCTTCGAAAACAACGAAGGCGATACTCAGGAGTGGATTCCGTCTCTGATTGCGATTCGTGGGAACGAGCGCCGATACGGTTTCGACGCGGCCGCTGTGACGCAGGATCCGGAATGGACGTTTTATCGTTCGTTCAAGCGGTTTCTTTCGTCTGCTTCCCCCAACGGCACGATCTGCGGAATTCCCGTATTTCTGTTGTTACGCGAATTCTTCACCAGCCTTCGTTCGGCAGTGGAGAACCGTTCCAACATCCACATCGATGGACCGCTCGAGGGGGTAATCGGTGTGCCTGCCAATTCGAACAGCAATCAGCGTTTCCTGACTATGGAGGGTTTCCGCTCCGGCGGTTTCACAGTGGTTGGTTTGCTCGATGAGCCGGCGGCAGCGGGCATCGAATTTGCACACGCGTATCGGAACAAAGAGGCGACCGGCAAACGCGATAACCTCCTGGTTTACGATCTGGGTGGCGGCACCTTTGACTGCTCCGTCATCCGGCTCAGTGACGCGGGACATTCGGTGCCCTGGAGCTCAGGCATCAGCAAACTGGGCGGAGACGATTTCGATTCCATTCTTTTCGAAATGGCCGAGGCGGCAGGTCTGACAGATCCGGACCGGGTACTGGAAATGTGCCGGATCGCCAAGGAAAGATTGAATCCGAATACCCGGAAAATCCTGCTCACGCTTGGCAACCGGGAGATTGCCATTTCGGCGGATGAGTTTTACAAACGCTCTCAATCCCTGATCGATCGCACTATGGAGGTTGTCGAATCGACCGTGGCCAGAATCGGCGGCGAAGAAACCATCAGCTGCGTTTATGTCTGCGGCGGTGCGAGTGAATTTCCACCGGTCGCGCGAACGCTTCGCATGCGTTTCGGCCGGCGTGTACGGAAATCTGCTTATGCCCATGCCGCGGCGGCAATAGGTCTTGCAATCGCCGCGGATTCAAGGTCGGATCTGCGACTCGAACGCGGCTTTACGCGAAATTTCGGTGTCTGGAGGGAAGCGGAAGCCGGTCGAGCCGCGTATTTCGACACACTGTTCGCCAAAGGCTCTTCGCTGCCTGCCCGACAGGTTCGTCGCTATCATCCTGCTCACAACATCGGGCATTTCCGTTATCTCGAATGTGACGAAATCGATGCCACGCTCCGGCCGACAGGAGAGATCGCACCCTGGGATGAGATCCTGTTTGCCTTTGATCCGCAGTTCAAACACATTGCCAATCCGGGTTCAGTCCAACCGATGAATCCTGCAGCCTCACCACTCGTTGAAGAAGTCTATCATTGCGATGAAAACGGCATCATTCAGGTCACCGTTCGAAATGTCAATGACGACTACGAATGCCACTACTCGCTTCGGCGCAGCGGCAACTAGTGTAGTCCGCCACGAATAATGCAACGAATCAGAGGCCCGGAGCCGTTAGAGCGTAACCCACGGCGCGAGCCGTGGGTATGAATTTTTCCGGAAAGATCCCAGCCACAGAGTGGCGAAAGATTGGGTGAACATCTTTCGCCACTCTGTGGCTCTATCCCGCTTGCCATCATATAGCCACGCCCTTCAGGCACGGCTATACTCTGACGGCCCGGGCCTACGAACGCGCTGGAATTCTTAGCGCGGGACGCGGAAACTGGTAGCAGACGGATTTTCCGGGAGGAGATGTGGCAACCAAGCGCGCTTCCAGTGTTGCAGCTACGGTACAGAAGATCTTTCCGAAACTCGGACTCTCGCTAAAGACCATCAATTCCGGAGTTTTTAGCGGTGCGTGGGCTAGCGAAGGCGAGGTAGTGACCAGACGAACGCCGATCGACGGCAGCGTTCTCGCTCGCGTGCGGACGGCGTCCGAAGCGGACTACGACCGGGCAGTTTCAGCAGCTCATCAGGCATTCCAATCATGGCGGGATTTGCCGGCGCCCATACGTGGCCAGGTTGTGCGGCGGTTGGGAAATGCTCTGCGCGACTTGAAACATGAGCTCGGCCTGCTCGTCGCCCTCGAAGCCGGCAAGATCCCGGCGGAAGGCGAAGGCGAAGTCCAGGAGATGATCGATATCTGCGATTTTGCGACGGGTCTGTCGCGGCAACTGCATGGCTTGGTAATCGCTTCTGAACGGCCCGGCCACCGCATGTTGGAACAATGGCATCCGCTGGGCGTTGTCGGCATCATTTCCGCTTTCAACTTTCCTGTTGCCGTCTGGTCCTGGAACAGTGCGATCGCCGCGGTATGTGGCGACGCCACGCTGTGGAAACCCGCCGAGAAAGTGCCGCTGACGGCTATTGCGTCGACGCGCATCGCCGAGCGCGTGTGCCGGGATTGTGATGTGGATCCTGCGGTATTCTCGCTGGTGGTCGGCCCGGGCTCTGTCATCGGAGAACGCATGGCGCGCGACTCGCGATTGCCGCTCATTTCGGCCACGGGCTCAACGCCTATGGGAAAGCGTCTGGCCGGGATTGTGGCTCAGCGCTTCGGGCGCACCATCCTGGAGTTGGGCGGGAACAATGCAATCATCGTCACGCCGTCGGCCGACCTGAACCTGGCGAAGCGAGCGATCCTGTTCGGGGCGGTCGGCACGGCAGGCCAGCGATGCACGACGACCCGGCGGATCATTGTGCACCAATCGATCAAGGACGAACTTGCGGAATCGCTCGTCAACGCGTATCGACAACTGCGCGTGGGCAACCCACTGGATCCAGGCACGCTTGTCGGACCCCTCATCGACGAGAGTGCGGTGAACAACATGATGACCGCCCTGAAAGAGCTGAAGAGGAGCGGCGGCCGAATTCTGACCGGCGGCCAACGATTGTCAGGAAAGCAGTATTCCGGAGGACTCTACGTTTCACCGTGCATTGCCGAGGCTAAGAACGACTGGCCAATCGTGCAACGGGAGACCTTTGCGCCGATCCTCTACCTGATCACATACCGTGATCTGGACGAGGCCATTGCGATGCAGAACGGCGTGCCTCAGGGTCTGAGCTCCGCTATTTTCACGACTGACCTTCGCGAATCCGAGCGGTTTCTCTCGGTTCGCGGCAGCGATTGCGGCATTGCCAACGTCAACATTGGTACGAGCGGCGCGGAAATCGGAGGTGCTTTCGGCGGAGAAAAAGAAACCGGCGGCGGCCGGGAGAGCGGAAGCGACGCATGGAAAGCGTACATGCGCCGCCAGACCGTCACGGTCAACTACTCCGACGCGCTGCCGTTGGCGCAGGGCATTCAGTTTCTCTAGGAACGATTCATTCCTGGCTCCGGCAGCCGGTGGCATCCTCACCATGGGAGGCCGCATTGAGTACCAGCAGAGCAGAACCTCCTGAACTTCCCGACATCGTGGTCCCGCCGACACCGCCGTGCGACGAAATGTGGACTGCGAGCGCGTATGATGTCATCGTCTACACACCAACAACACGGGAGACGATTATGAAGCTGTTTCTGGTCACGACGGCATTGCTGATTTCAGCGGTTCTTTTTGCGGCGGCGGGAAATTCAACAGTCACTTATGTCGATCACGAAAAGGTCGCCAAAGGCGGAACTCTGGTGACGGCGCCAGACCTTTCCGTCTCCGTAAATCGACGCACGGCAGCCGGTCAAGTGGAAGTTCATGACAAAGAAACCGACACGTTTTACGTCCTCGACGGCGAAGCCACCGTCGTTACGGGCGGCACGATGATCGGCGGCAAAGTCACTCGACCGGCCCAGCAACTTGGCACATCGATTAACGGAGGCGAAACGCACCATCTCGTCAAGGGCGACGTCATGGTGATACCTGCCGGCACGCCGCACTGGTTCAAGGAAGTTCCAAAGGAGATCAACTACTACGTCGTGAAGGTGATCAAACCGTAGCAGAAGGACGACACTGTTGAGGAGACGAAAGACGCATCCGAAGCTATCGCGTTAATTGTCGGCGCATGCCCGGGTGATCGATTGCGCGTTTTCGCTTATCCTTTGCGCCGCTGAATCCGAAGCTTTACAGTGAATTCGATGCAAACGACAAAAGAGGAACGAGCGAAACCGGTGTTCATATTTCACGACCTCTTTGCGAACAGGAATACGGGATGATCGAATTCGATGTGATCGATCTGAACGGCCAACGTCTGGTATTCGCCCAGCCGGTCGAATAACCGGGTTGCCGAGGGCGCCCTTGTCGTCGTCCTCCGAAGAACCGCTATCCTGGCCTCTTCGGGATCGACTCCGAAACAACTGCCTGAAGCCGATACCCCGGCGGTCTTGCGTCCTCTTTACTCCCCTGGGTTCAGGCCCCAACTGAACTTCTTCTCCGGTATCAGTTCGAGGATGACGGAATCTGCCGGGTCGAGCGCCGCGTCGGTTTCGTAATGAGGATATTTGGCATAGAGCTTACGGCGTATTCGCTTGAAGTCCTTATGGTCAACTAAACGAGCGGTACAACTCAGCATGACTCCCCGCAGGTTTTTCCAGGAGTCCCGATACACATCGAAAACGATAGCCACCTTCGGATTTGCGCCAATATTCCGGACCTTCGCCGCATTCTTATCCGAGCCGACGTAGACACGTTCGCGATCCAGTACAGGACAGACCGCAACATTATGTGGCATACCGTCCGGGTCTATCGTGGCGATGCGCCCAACCCCTTGGTCCTTGATGAAATCGGTCTCGGCTTTTGTGAGCTTCATTCGTATTCACCTCTGGTTCGAACGACGAGATAGACGGAGAGCGTGCGACAGAAACCATCAAGAGTGTCCGCTTTTTTGGCGAAGATCATTGCATTGTTTTACGAGCCACCCCGCAGCACGCATGAGGTCAGCGGCAATGCGAGCGCTACCAAACCAGCGAAGTTCAACCGCAACCCGGCGGCCCTGGCCAGGCCCCATCGCGACCCGTCCGCTGACCGGAGCGGCGTAGACCTCCGACAAAGCCAGAGCTGCTCACGCGCCAGACGATCAGAGTCTTCGTCGTACGGGCCGAATACGGTCAGGATTCGTCAGCGCTGGATTCTTCCGGGCGGGCCCGCGTACCTCTTGTGGTTTCCGGCGGTTTAGGCTATAAGTTGTGGTTTCAACACGACGCAGTGTTGAGAGAGGACAATGAAGTCTTCGATCCTTTTTTTGGATCGAAGGCTTTTTTTGTTTATGGCAGAATGTGGCCGTTTTTCTACGCCATCGGACTCAATAAAACAAATTTAATGCCGACGAGGAAAGGACTATGACCCCAAAAGAAGTATTCCAACTAATTAAGGACAAGGAGGTCAAATTCGTCGACCTCCGCTTTACCGATACGCGCGGCAAAGAGCAGCACGTCAGCGTGCCCGTGAAGTCGTTCGGGACCGACAAATTCGAATCCGGTCACTTTTTTGACGGTTCCTCGATCGCCGGATGGAAGGGTATTCAAGCATCGGACATGTTGCTTATGCCCGACCCGACATCGTGCTTCATCGATCCATTTCTGGACATGACCACGCTCGCCATCAGCTGCGACACGATTGAACCATCGGATATGAAGGGATATGACCGCGATCCGCGATCCATCGCCAAGCGCGGTGAAGCCTACTTGAAATCGACAGGACTGGGCGATGTGGTGTACTTCGGACCCGAGCCGGAATTCTTCGTCTTTGATGCAGTTGAATGGTCCGTCGGTATGTCTGGCGCTCGCTACCAGATTTTCTCTGAAGAAGCGGCCTGGGCGGCAGGTGAATCCTTCGACGGCGGCAACAAAGGGCATCGTCCGTCAATCAAGGGCGGTTACTTCCCTGTGCCTCCCGTCGATTCGCTGCAAAACATCCGCTCGGCCATGTGCACCTATCTCGAAGAGATCGGCGTCGTCGTCGAAGTCCATCACCATGAAGTCGCAACCGCCGGTCAGAATGAAATCGGTACGAAGTTCGCACCTCTCGTTCAACGAGCCGACTGGATGATGCGCTTGAAGTACGTGGTCCACAACGTCGCAGCCAAATACGGCAAAACAGCGACGTTCATGCCCAAGCCGATCGTCGGCGACAACGGTTCCGGTATGCACTGTCACCAATCGATCTGGAAAGGCGAACAGAACCTGTTCTCCGGTGAAGGCTATGCCGGACTGTCTGAGTTCGCGATTCATTACATCGGCGGCATCATCAAACACGCAAAAGCACTGAACGCCATCACAAATCCGAGCACGAATTCCTACAAGCGGCTGGTACCTGGCTTCGAAGCGCCGATCAACCTCGCATATTCAGCTCGCAACCGGTCTGCTGCCGTTCGCGTCCCGCTCGTCAACAGTCCCAAGGCCCGCCGCATTGAAGTGCGCTTCCCCGATCCAACGGCGAATCCATATCTCGCATTCACCGCGATGATGATGGCCGGCCTGGATGGCGTGCAGAACAAGATCAACCCCGGCGATCCGATGGATAAGAATTTGTACGATCTGTCTCCGGAAGAAGCCAAAGATATTCCGCATCCATGCGCCTCGCTCGATGAAGCGCTGACGCACCTGGATAAGGACCGCGCCTTCCTGACGAAGGGCGGAGTCTTCAGCGACGACATGATCGATGCCTACATTGAACTCAAGATGGAAGAAGTCACGAAATTCCGTATGACGACCCATCCCATTGAGTTCGATATGTATTACAGCCTGTAAGAAGAGATTAGCCACAAAAAGGCACAAAAAGCACAAAAAGGAATCAAATCTTCTTAATTCCTTTTTGTGCTTTTTGTGCCTTTTTGTGGCTAATCTCCTCTCACTCGTAACGCATCCAACCTGAGCCGTGCGCCACTGAGGTGCACATCCAGCAATCGCTTCTGCTCCTTCAGCATCTCGATTTCTTCAGGGCGCACGCTGGGATTCACCCGTCTTAAATCTTCGAGGCGTGTGATCTCGTGGTTGAGCGCCGCAATCATTTCGGCGCGTGCCGCATCCACGATTTGCCTCACCTGAGCTTCAGCCTTCTTTTCGGCTTCCCCCAGGTTCTCCGTCTCCACAACGACGCGAATTGGAGCCGGTGGCAAGAACCGATCAAGGTGCAAATGAGGAGGGGCAACACATTCGAGAACATAAACAGCTTCCAGCGGGGGAGCAGTTTCCGATTCGAGCAGGCTGCTGTTTCCCTTCTCCGATCCGAGCAGCAGATCCAACGCGCCTGTAACCAGGGGATGATCCCAGGTCAGAAACTGAAGGTCTTCCCTGACGAGCGCCCGTTTACGATCGCAGGTCACTGTCATCCCCTCGGCCGGCAAGCCCGGAAACGAATCTGCAAACATCCCGGCCGAACCCAACTTGTACGTGCGCGGAGCGATTTCTTCGACGTCGAGCGAGTACTGGTCAAAAACGCGGAGCATGAAATCGTCCAGGGATCTCTCACTGTCTTGACCTTGAATCTCCGTAACCAGTTTTTCCGCAACTGAAGGCCGAAACGAGTTGAGTTCCAATAAGCGATCGCGGCCTTCATGCAACCGGGCGCGGATGTCCTGATGTGCCGTGCGCGTTTCTTCGATCAAGCGGTCCAATTCGAGCCGCGACCTGACGCCCGATTTGCTGAACTTCTGCGAAAGATGGTAGACACGCGCCCCGAACTGCTCGAGCAGTTCCCTGCCTCCTTGCAAGTTGCTCTCGAACGCATTCAAGCCTTCGTGATACCAGCGCGCCAGAACTTCTTGTCCGGTGCCGGCAACAAAAGGGACGTGCACTTGAATCTCCGCTTTCTGGCCGATCCGGTCGAGCCGCCCGATGCGTTGCTCCAACAACTCCGGATCGAGAGGCAAATCGAATAGCACCAGGTGATGGGCAAACTGAAAGTTGCGTCCTTCGCTTCCAATCTCGGAACACAAAAGAATGCGCGCTCCGTGCTGATCCGCAAACCACGCAGCATTCCGGTCCCGCTGAAGCAGCGAAAGGCCCTCGTGAAAAAGCCCGGCCTTCAGGTCCTTCACCCGCTGGCGAAGCGCAGTTTCGATAGCTGTCACCATCGCCGGCGTCCGGCAGATCAGCAGGATCTTTTCCGGATTGAGCTTGCGAAGCAGTTCGGCCAGCCAATCGATGCGTTCATACTTCGAAGAACCGGCGGCCAGAGAAACCAGCTGTGCCTTTCGCGCCGGGAAACCCGATATTGTTGCCCGCGTATTGCGAAAGCTCACGCGCCCGGTGCCATGTTCATCCAGTAACCGGCTCAAAGTCGTGTTGTCCGTCAAACCATCCGCTTCGCGCGCCACCTCGCGATACTGTTCCGTCTCCCGGATGAATGCATCCACGTCGTAAAAGCGATCCGGATCCAGCAGACGCAGGCGAGCAAAATGACTGGCGAGGCCGAGTTGTTCGGGCGTGGCCGTCAGAAGGAGCAACCCGGGCGTTTCGCGCGCGAGTAGTTCGACGAATGCGTATTCCGGACCAGGACTGCCCGGGGCCCACGACAGATGGTGCGCTTCGTCCACAACGACCATGTCCCAGCCGGCACTGAGCACTTGTTCCGCCCGGTATTCCTGTCCCGTAAACAGTCCGACAGTGCAGAGAATGAATTGCCCGTCTAAAAACGGATTTGCTTCTGGGTTCGCTCTTTCGATTTCCTCGCAGCGCTCCTCGTCGAAGATGTGGAACCACAGGTTGAAACGCCGCAGCAGTTCGACAAACCACTGGTGGATCAGTGACTCCGGTACCAGGACGAGTGCTCGCTCGAACCCGTCCAGTGATTATCAGGCGGTGCAGAATCAGACACGCTTCGATCGTCTTACCAAGGCCGACTTCATCGGCAAGCAGAACACGCGGTGCGAGACGTGAGGTCACCTCGGAGGCAATGTACAGTTGATGCGGAAGTAGTTCGATTCTTCCTCCGGCGAATCCCCGTACCTTCGATTTGCGAATCCTGTATTGGTGTTCCAGCGCTGCCATGCGCAGATCAAACAACGCGGCCGCATCGAACTGTCCCGCGGAGAGACGCTCTTCCGGCTTATTGAAACTGAGAGCATCACTGAGTTCGCTTTCACACAATTCCCGCTTTCCATGGCGGTAGTAAATGAGGCCTGTCGCGTTCGACCACAGAGTCAATCGTGAGAGGCTTCTCGTGCCTGTCTTTGACCGTATCACCTGGACGAAACCGAACCCGGCGTAATGGAGCATTCCCGCGCGCGTATTGCCGCTGCTCTCCGGTAGCCGCAAAACTGGCCGTCACCCGGCGATGCGTGACTTCCAGAATCGATCCAAGGCCGAGTTCCGGCTCGGTCTCACTGATCCAGCGCTGGCCTGGCTGAAAGTCAGCTGTCATAGCGGGCGAGAAAGAAGTCGTGAACAGTCGTCATATGCTGGCGGAGATCGGCGGCGAGGCGCTTTGCATTTTGCGTCCGGTCCTTTTCGCTGTAACTCAACCGGCGCGCCAGAGATTTGAACTCTTCCGAATCTTCCGGCGGTAAAACGAGGTCGCTTGCGTCACCGCGGACTATCCGCAGAGCATCGATGACACGGCGTATGAAGAGATAGGCCGAATGCAGATTGTCATACTCTTTGGTGGAGAGCAGCCGCAGGCCATAAAGCGCATCGAGAGCGTCGAGGGTGTTGGTCATCCTTAATGCTTCGTATTTGCCGCCATACATCAATTGCATATACTGCACCGCGTATTCGACATCAACGATTCCACCGGCACTATATTTCACGTTGATTTCTCCTGGCTTGACGAGTTCCAGCATCTGGCGTTTCCGCAGGTGCAGCGCATCTTTCCAATCCCAATCCGCGCCGCTATAGGTAAACCCATCGCGATGCCCTTCAACTCGGCGGCCGAGCACCGGATCGCCGCCGACGCAGCGCAGCTTGATCAAAGCTTGCCGCTCGAAGGGTGCAGCCGCGCCTGTCGGGCTGTAGTAGCCGGCGAACTCGACAAACGGGATCGACCACGATCCGGCGTCGCCGTGCGGACGCAACCGCAAATCAATGTGAAAAATCCCGGTATTGCGCGCCTCGATCAATTCGGTGATGCGTCTCACCATCATTTCAAAGACAGCCGTATTTGCACCCGTCTCGTGGACAAACAGAACTTCAAGGTCAGAAGCGTAGCCCATCTCGCGTCCGCCGAATTTACCAAGAGCACAAATCGTGAAACTGCCGGCTCTTTCACCCAACTCGCCATAGCAGATGCTGGCAGCTTCATCGAGAACGATTTCCGCAAGTTGAGTAACGGCGAGCGAAAATTCAACGAGATTGATGCCGGGCTGCAGCAGATGTTTTGCGTCAATCCGGAAAAGTTCGGAATCCTTGAACGTATTGAGGACTTTCTTCTTGTCTTCCCATGTTGCAGCGCCATCAAGATAACTGCGCAGCCCTGAGGGATCGGGCCGGATCGGGGTCTGATTAAGATCCCGTAGCACCGGAAGAAGGTCATTGAAACGGATGCCGAGAAAGTCGTCCCAGAGGTAATCGCTCGAACCAAGTAGATGCGCAAGCAGACTCATGCCGTCCCGCTCGGCTAGAAACGACAACACGTGATCCGGAAATTGCTCCTCGGCAATCTTGTCGAGAAATTGATCGAAATGCCGCATTGCCTTGGCCGGATCGGGCGCCTCCGGCAGAAAATGCGTGAATTGCTTGATCATCGCGACTGAGGTCCGCAGTCTCTCCTGTTCGCGAGCGTCTTCAATCTTGCGTCCCCAGCGATCGGCTATCAGGAACTGGTTTGATGCCTGTCTGCCGCTACTGCGGATCTTGACGTTGTGGATGTACACGCCGCGCATCGCCAGAGCATTCGAGATGGCAAAAAGAAGCGCGAAGGTATCTTCCGCCTTTGTCTGCATCAGGCTCCAGCTTTTGAACGCTTCGTTGTCGAATACAATCTCCACCGGCGACAGGAGACCCGTCAGCGGCTCGTTCATCGTCTCGATTCGCTCGACAAGAAACCGGTTGAGGCGCTCCCGAGGCTCTTGAATATCTCCCGTTGCCAGCAGCCGCGCGAACCTTTGCATTTCCGCTATAAAGCTTTCCTGCTTGTCTTCGTTGAATGGCGCACCCGGCTTTGCCCGTACATGAAAGACGTCCACGATTTTTCGAGCGCCGGAACGAGAAGGTGAGGTCGAGAACGAATAGATATCACCCGAATGAATATCGAGACCGAAAGCCGAGATGAGCCCGCAGAAAATCGAAAACTCCGACAGGTAATCGAAGCCAACCACGGTTATTTCAAAGTCGCT